>NZ_PCQD01000003.1 GCF_002979975.1 Pseudomonas sp. MYb185
CAGCATCTGGCGGGTATGAAGGACTCCAAGGTCATTGTTGCGATCAACAAGGACGAGGAAGCGCCGATCTTCCAGGTGGCCGACTACGGTCTGGTGGCTGACCTGTTCGAGGCGGTGCCGGAGCTGGCTGGCAAGCTGTAAGGCTGGCCTTGCGGTAATGAGAACCCGGTCCCTGTGACCGGGTTTTTTATTGCCAGCCATCCAGGCTGCGCACCAAAACAGGGCATCATCGCCATGGAGTGGCTATTTCGCACCATGATGACACTGCAGTCGCCCCTGCACTTCCCCTCAGAGCCACCACAACCGGCGCCACGCCTGCGCTGGGCGATACCGGGTCCAATTTTTGCTGAGCAACAAGTCTTCTTCAGCAAAAAGGAAATACCGGTGACCCTTCTCAGTCACAACATGGATCTGAACCAGGCCGAGCGCGGCTGGCTGCCCTGGTTCGGCGCTACCGGAAAGCTTCGCATGGGCTGGGCCTGCAAAGTGAATACGAACCGCTACGCCCAGCTCGAAGATATCTTCGCCAGCCTGGCATCCACCCGGGTACGCCTGCTCCAGCAATGGTGCGACAACCAGTGGGCGATCCTGGAGGGCATCGGCCAGGCCATCGGCGAGCGCCCTGCTGAAGTCAGTCGCGAAACCCTGCAACACCTGATGCATAAAATGCCGGACGCCACCGAGCTGTTCGTGCTTGAGGCACAGGGGCAGGTGCTCCAAAGCAGTGCGCCCGGCCCCTTGCCCGGGTCGCCTGATCCCCGCGCGGTCCGCGCCGGCCTGCAGCAACGATTCCTGCACGGTCCCTATATAGACCGGCGCACCGATACCCTGGGACCGTCGACCTCCAGTTTCCATGACGCCGTCACGCTGATGTTCTACCAGCCGCTGGCGGCGGGCGGATGTATATGTGCACGCATTCCCAATGATGTCCTGGGCGACCTGATCCAGCGCGAAGCGGGTCATATCTATCATGAGTCCGGTGACAACTACATATTCATGGCCGAGGCGCGCTTCGATCCCACCATCGAGCCGGGTCGGGCGCTGTCGCGTTCACGCTTCGAGGACAATACCTTCAGCCATGGCAGCAACCTCAAGGAGGGTATTCCAACCGCCTGGGGCACCGTCAGCGTCAGCGAGCATACCGAGTTCGAGATACGCTTTACCGACCCGGCAACCGGCCAGTTGCATCCCGGCGTGCGCGAAACCATCCGCCGGGGCGAGAACACCTTCGTTTGCTACCCCGGCTACTCGGACTACCGGCACATACCGGTGATCGGCAAAGGCGTCACCTTCTGCCTGCCCGGCTCGCCGGACCTCTGGGGCATGATGTGCGAGGCCGATCTTGAAGAGGTCTACCGCTATCGCTCGCTCAGCTACGCCCTGATGAAACAGTTCCTGCTGCTGATGGTACTGATCGCCGGCACCCAGATCGGGCTCAGTTGGTACGCTGTCGCTCCGTCTGTGGCCATCCTGGTCAACCTTGCGGTCATCACAGGGTCGGCCTGGTGGTTCTGGCGCAACGGCACGCAGAAGCTGGCACGGCGCGTGGGGCGCATGACCGAGATCGTACGCAACATTGCCGAAGGCGAAGGCAACCTGTGCCAGCGCCTGGATACCACTCGCCTGGTACCGGATGAAACCGGCGAGCTGGGGCGCTGGGTGAACAGCTTCATCGACAGTCTCGATACCATCGTCGGGCGGCTCAAGCAGGCCAGCCGGCATGCGGTGCACAACAGCGAACATATGCTCGCTCACAACCAGGACGCCAGCACCACCGCCGAGGAAGTCACACTGACCATCTCGCACATGCTCGGCATGATCGAAGCGCAGCTGCAAACGGTAAACGATGCCTCCGGTACCGCCCGGGAGATGAAGCAGACCATGGAGCGCGTGGTCGAGTCGGCACGTATGCGCCTGGAAACGGTTAGTGCCGGCACGCAGAAGATCCGCGATATCGTCGAAAGCTCGGCGCACAGCGTGCAAATGCTCGATCAACGATCCAGCGAGATCGTCGGCATGGTGTCGCTGATTACCGATATCACCGCGCAGACCAACCTGCTGGCGCTGAATGCGGCCATCGAGGCGGCGCGCGCCGGGGAGAACGGCCGCGGCTTTGCCGTCGTCGCCGGTGAGGTACGCGCGCTCGCCTCACGTACCGCCAGTGCCGCGGAAGCGATCAGCCGGGGCATCACCTCGATTCGCGATGCCACCCGTGGCGCGATCACCCTGATGGAGCAAGGCGTGGCCGATGTCGATGAGCAACTCCAGCGCGCCAACAATGCCTCGGATGATAATGATCTATTGCACCAGACGGTGGAGACGCTGTTCGGCGTCATTGCGGCCATGGATACCAATAGCAAGGAGCATGGGCGACAGGCAGGCCAGGTCGCCCAGACTACCCAGGCACTGGCTGAGGTCATCCAGACCCTGCGCTACAACTCAAGGCAGGTGCAGGAAACAGCCACGCGCCTGCAGCAGCTGTCCGATACCTTCCAAGTCAGCTCGGACCCGGCATGACCTCCTGCCGGTCGCCCCGGGCAGCTGTTGGTCGCTGGCGTGACTTCGGTCAATGTCTGGCCCGACGCATGCCGCTATCCTCCGCGGCTTTCTTGTCTTGTAAACAGGATCGTCCCCATGCCCCAAGCCCCCGAACTGCTGGCCCCGGCCGGCACCCTCAAAGCCATGCGTTATGCCTTCGCCTATGGCGCCGATGCGGTCTATGCCGGCCAGCCGCGCTACAGCCTGCGTGTACGCGAGAATGACTTCCACAACCCGGCGGTGCTGGCCGAAGCGATTGCCGAGGCGCACGCGCTGGGCAAGAAGTTCTACCTGGCGAGCAACATCGCCGCGCACAACAGCAAGGTGGCCACCTACATCCGCGACCTGGAAGAGATCGTGGCGATGGGACCGGACGCGCTGATCATGTCCGATCCCGGGCTGATCATGCTGGTACGCGAGCGCTGGCCACAGCTGCCGGTGCATCTGTCGGTGCAGGCCAATGCCACCAACTGGGCAACGGTGAAGTTCTGGCAGCAACAGGGCCTGGAGCGGGTGATCCTGTCCCGCGAGCTGTCGCTGGACGAGATCGAGGAAGTACGCCGCCAGTGCCCGGACATGCAGCTGGAGGTGTTCGTGCACGGCGCGCTGTGCATCGCCTATTCCGGCCGCTGCCTGCTATCCGGCTATTTCAATCACCGCGATGCCAACCAGGGCGCCTGTACCAACGCCTGCCGCTGGAAATACGACCTGCAGCCGGCGCAGGAGACCGCCGAGGGCAACGTCGAACCGCTGGTCCAGGAGGTGCAGCCGCAACCGGTCTATCTGCTCAACCAGAGCGACAAGCCGGACGAGCAGATGGCCATCGAGGAGGACGAGCACGGTACCTACATCATGAACTCCAAGGACCTGCGCGCCGTGCAGCACGTACAGCGCTTCGTCGACATGGGTATGCATTCGCTGAAGATCGAGGGACGCACCAAGTCGTATTTCTATGTCGCCCGTACCGTGCAGACCTACCGGCGGGCGATCGATGACGCCGTGGCCGGACGTCCCTTCGACCTGGGGCTGATGGACGACCTGGAAAGCCTGGCCAACCGCGGCTACACCGAGGGCTTCTATCGCCGCCACCCGCCGGGGGTCTATCAGAACTATGAGCGGGGCAGTTCCAGTATGCTGCGGCACCAGTTTGTCGGCGAGGTACTGGAGGATCTGGGCGACTGGCTGAGTATCGAAGTAAAAAATCGCTTCGCATTGGGTGACCAGCTGGAACTCATGAGCCCTTCCGGCAATCATAGCTTCGCTTTGCACTCACTGCTGGATCGCCACGGGCAGCCGACCGAGGTTGCGCCTGGCACTGGCCATATAGTGCGCATTCCCAAACCGGACGGTATCGATGTGAATAAAGCGTTGCTGCTGCGTTACCTGCCGGTTAGCTGACCGGTAGCTGAACAGCCCACGTAAATATTCGCTCAGTTGGTCAGTTCATGGTTTACTTGCGCGCTTGCCCAGCGCTGTTTTTCCTCTGACCACGGAGCTCCGTAATAAAATGGATTGGTTGCAAGTTGTGGTGTTGGCCCTGCTCCAGGGCTTGACCGAGTTTCTGCCTGTCTCCAGCTCAGCCCACCTGATCCTGGTTCCCGCCCTCACCGGCTGGCCGGATCAGGGCCTGGCGTTCGATGTCGCGCTGCACTTCGGCAGCCTGTTCGCGGTGCTGCTGTATTTCCGCCGCGACCTGATCAACATGACCAGCAGTTGGACGCAATCACTGGCTACCCGCAAGCTGGATGATGATGCACGTCTGGCCTGGGGGGTGATCTTCGCCACCATTCCGGTGGGGCTGGCCGGCCTGGCGTTCAAGGATGAGATCGAGCTGTATCTGCGCTCGCCCTTCTATCTTGCCATTGGCCTGGTGGTATTCGGCCTGCTGCTGGGTTGGGCCGACTGGCGCTTCCGCGGCAACCGCCTGGTGAACCAGATGACCTGGAAGGATGTGCTGATCATCGGCTGCGCCCAGGCACTGGCGTTGTTCCCCGGCACCTCCCGCGCAGGCGTCACCATCACCGCCGCGCTGCTGCTGGGGCTGAGCCGTGAAGCCGCTTCGCGCTTCTCCTTCCTGCTGTCGATCCCGGTGATCCTGCTGGCTTGTCTGCTCAAGACCAAGGACCTGGTGGAAGCCCAGGTACCAGTGGAATGGGGCGCGATGGCCCTGGGGATACTGGTGTCGGCCGTGAGCGCCTTCCTCTGCATCCACTACTTCCTGGTGTTCATCAAGCGCATCGGCATGCAACCCTTCGTGATCTACCGGATCATCCTCGGTATCGCGCTGCTGGTGGTGTTCTACTGACCGGAGGCCCCCACCGGCGTCCCTGCAAACCCCAGGCGTAGCGCGAGCGCGCTACACCCCGGGGCTGTGTGGGAGCGCCGCCTCGGCGCGATCAGCGGCGTATCAGAAGCTTAGATCCAGCTTGGCCCACAGCGTGCGGCCCGGCTCGTTGAACCGCGCATCGGCCGGGAAGCCGAAGCCGGCATTGCCGGCCAGGTTGAGATGCTCGGCGTAGGCCTTGTCCAGCAGATTATCCACCCCGGCACTGACGGTCACCTCATCGGTGAAACGATAGGCGGCGTTCAGCGACAGCACGCCGAACCCCGCCGAATCGCCAATATCCCGACCAGTGACATTGCCCTTGTCCTGGGCTGTGCGGCTCTGCGCCGCCACTACCCGCCAAAGCGCACCGGCACTCCAGTTGTCCCGCGCGTAGGTCAGGTTGAAGCGGGCATCCAGCGGTGGCATCTGCGGCAATGCCTCACCGTCGCTGCGGTTGCGACCCCAGGCCCAGGCCAGACTGGCATCGGTCTGCCAGTTGTCGGTCAGTTCCCAGGCCACGCCGGTTTCAGCGCCCATGATGCGCGCGTCGATATTGTCGGCGCTGCTGGCCATGCCGCTGTAGTCGAACAGGATGAAATCCCGCACCACGCCAGCATACCCGGAGACCCAGGCCTGCAGGCCGTCACGCTGATACTGCAGCCCGACATCCAGCTGGGTGGTGCGCTCCGGATCGACGCCGTCAAAGGCATTGACCGCACCGACTGCCTGCCTGGGCGAGAACAGCTCCCAGTAATCCGGGAAGCGCTGCACATGCCCGATGCCGACATAGGCGGTGGCCGGCAGACTGGACAGGTCCTGCTCCAGCCGCAGGAAAGCGGCAGGCAGGGTTTCGCGGCGGGTATCACCAGCGGTGGGGTTGGGCATGGCATGGCCGCCGTGCATGCCGCCGCTGACGGTGGCGCGGAAGTCCTCGACATGATGCTGGTCCAGGCGCATGCCGCCAATCAGCCGCTGGTGCTCCCGGCGTGACCAGGTCAGCTCGGAGAACACACCGATCTGGCTGAAGGCGGCATCCTTGTTCCAGGGCTGGTCCCGGTAGGCATCCACCCCCATGCCGCTGCGGGTACGATGGGTATTGCGCTGGGCGTCGGCACCCGCCAACAACTCCAGATCATCCCATGCCCAGGTTGATGCCAGCCGTGCTCCCAGGGTGCGGCGGTCGACGTTCGATGCCATCGGCTGCGGCATCATCCCCGAGGGGGTGCGCAGGCTGTAGTTGTCCATCACGTGATCGGCATAGTTGTAATACAGACGTGCCTCCAGCTCCCGCAGCGCGCCACCGTTGAACCGCTTCTCGAAACGCAGGCCGAGGCTTTCGCGCTCGAACTGCGAGCCATCCATGCCGCGCCCGGCATAGCGCGCCTCGCCATCACCGGCACCGACGCTGAACTCCAGCAGCGTGTCGTCATCCGGCGTCCAGCCCAGGGCCAGATCGGTATTCCACTTGTTCCAGCGCGACGGGATACGGTCGCCATTGCCGTCCTTGTAATCGCCGGAGCGGGAGCGGTTGCCGCTCAGGCGCAGGTAGCCATCACGGCTGCCGATGGCGCCATCCACCTGCACATCGCGCCGGGTGTTGGAACCGGCTACGACGCTGGCATCCAGCCGGCTACCGGGCTCGTCGAAACTCTCCGGCAGACGCTCGAACAACACCGTGCCAGCTGAGGCTCCGGGGCCCCAGGCAACCGTCTGCGGCCCCTTGATCACGGTCAGTTGATCGAAGTTCTGCGGAGCGATATAGGAGGATGGCGCATCCATGCGCGACGGGCAGGCGCCGAGCATCTCGCCACCATTGGTCAGCAGTTTCAGCCGCGAGCCGAACATGCCGCGCAGTACCGGATCGCTGTTGCTACCACCCCCACGGACCGCGGAGAAACCGGGGATGGTCTTCAGATAATCCGCCCCATCGCTGGCCGGGATCGGCTGGCGGGCCTGCTTCGGGTTGGTGATGATGGTCAGCGGTGAGTCCTGTTGCACCGCGGTGATGACCCGCGGCGGCAGCAACAGTTGATCAAGCTGATGCGAATGGGAGTCATGCTGCTCACTCGCCAGCACGCCGCTGGCAACGGTGATCAACAAAGCGGCATGGGCAGCCTGCCAGCGCAGGCGAGCGGGCCGCAGGGAAAAGGAATCGGACAGGCACACGCGCGCCTGATGGCCACGAATAGGTCGGGACATGGGTAAATTTCCACTTCAATGGTTTGTATGGCCGTGCGGACACGGCGGCGGACATCAGCAGTGGAAGGTTGCGGGAGGGGCGCGGGCATACCCCGCACTGCGGCGCCATATCGGCAGTAGCGGCGCGGCGGGCAGTGCCAGGAAACGCTCCGGCTCGTGCCGGGGCAGAATCAGCTTGAGCGACAGCGTCAATGGCGGACTGAGGGTCAGGAGCTCGCAGTAGCCACACAGCTCCAGCGCTGCCAGCCAGTCCGGTGCGCTGCCCGACGCCGCGCGATGATGGGCATAGGCGGAGGAAGCGTCTCCGTGCCCGGCATGCTGATGATGCTCGCTGCTCCGCGCAGCCGCCTGCGCCAGTTGCAGCGCCGAGTACAACGGGCCGACATGAATCATCAGCATGGCGAACAGGCCAAGCCGGATACTCAGTGTCGAAAGCCGCTTACGTACCACCAGCCCATCCTTGATCAACGACGACATGGCCCCCGTGGAGCCGGTAACAACCCGGATGATCCCACGGCCGGCCTGGAGAAAGCATGTGACAGGAAGTCACAGAGATCCCGCCAAGCCAACCCGGTATGGTTTCCCAGGTGGACTGCCCGCAGTGTAGGGGAAAAATCGCTGCAGACTCTTGGCCGAGATCAAATTGCATGCATTCTTGACTTGCGTCAGCAGCGGTCGCCGAGACACATTATAATTTGCCATCAATATCATAACGACATTACCCGAGCACCCATGCTGCCCTTTGCCGACCTGCTGCGCCGTCGCCTCAACTCGCTGTTGCCTGCCGAGCTGGAACCCCATGAACGGCTGAAACTGCTGATCCCCTTCCACCACTCGCTGCTGGTCAGCCGCCACCGGGCCGGACTGATCGTCGACCGGGTCCGCCTGTTCGCCCTGCTGTTCGCTCTGCTCACCCCCCTGTGGGCGGTGGTCGATCTGATTGTCTTTCCCTACCCTTTATGGAGCCAACTGCTGGGATTGCGGCTGGTGGTGTGCCTGGCGTTCTTCAGCCTGCTGCTGTTCTATCGCGAGCGTGGACGCATGACCGATGCCTACCTGGCCATGTTCATCCTGTTCGCCATTCCCACCCTGTTCTATGTCAGTTCGCACACCCTGCTGGCGCATTACGAGCTGGTCGACATGCCCGCCGCGGTCGCTGCCGGCTACGCTTTCCTGCCGTTCGTGTTGATGGCCGGCCTGGCCTTGTTTCCCTTGACGCTGCTGGAGAACCTGCTGATCGCCATGGTGTTGCTGCTGGCCCAGGCCGTGGCCGGCTACCTGAACTGGTCAACACTGAACTGGCCGTCCTTCGTCGGCGCCTTCTGGCTGCTGATCCTGATAGCCGGGGTCACCGGCCTGGCCTGCATGAGCCAGCTGGCATTCATGATGGCGCTGCTGCGCCAGGCGATCCGCGATGACCTGACCGGCGTGTTCAGCCGCAACAGTGGCGAGGAGATCCTGCAGGTACAGTGGAACACCAGCCTGCGCAACAACAGCGCCCTGTCGCTGGCGTTCATCGATCTGGACCACTTCAAGCAGATCAACGATACCTTCGGCCACGCCACCGGCGATGATGCCCTGCGTGCGGCCAGCCTGCATATCCAGGACTGCATGCGCAGCTCCGACAGCCTGGTGCGCTGGGGCGGCGAGGAGTTCCTGCTGATCATGCCCGACACCGACATGACCCGCGCCCGCCAGGCCCTGGAACGGCTGCAGGCCACCGGACTGGGCCAGCGTCCGGACGGTACCCCGCTGACCGCCAGTATCGGCCTGGCCGAGCGCTACTTCGACCACATCGAGGTGCCCCAGCAACTGCTGACCCTGGCCGACAAGCGCATGTACAAGGCCAAGGCCGCCGGGCGCAACTGCATCTGCGCCCTGTAGCGTCCAGGGGCTGTGCCCCTAATCGGCTGCCTGCAGATCCTCGACCAATACCTTGAGAAAGCGCGCCGCCTCGCCGCCAGTGACGGCGCGGTGGTCCACCGTGAGCGACACCGGCAGCACCGGATGTATCGCCGGCTGTCCGTCCCAGGCCACTACCTGGTCGCGGATCACTCCGGCACCGATGATCGCCACCTGTGGTGGCACTATCACCGGGCTGGCATAGCGTCCGAACAGGGTGCCGTAGTTGGACAGGGTGATGGTTGCGCCCATCAGCTCGCGTGGTGGAATCGAGCGATTCAGCACGTCCGCACGCAGCCGCGCCAACCCCTGGCGCAGATCCTCGGCATCGCGGTTGGCCAGATCCCGCAATACCGGCACGAACAGCCCGTCGGGGGTATCCACCGCCACGCCGAGGTCGATGTGCTGATGACGGGTCACGCTCAGACGCGCGCCGTCGAAGGCCACGTTGAGCGCCGGCTCGGCCTGACAGGCACGGGCGATGGCCCGCGCCAGACGCACCATGGGATCACGCGCACCGTCGGGCCAGCGATGCAGGTCGGCATCCTCGACGATGGTCACCGGTACCACCTCGGCATGCGCCCGGGCCATGTTCTTGGCCATGGTCCGGCGCACGCTGCGCAGGGCTTCCCCGGTAGTCGGTTTGGCCACCGCGGCGCGCTGTACATCGGCATCGGTGATCAACCCGCCACTGCCGCTACCGGGTAGACCATCCAGTGCCACACCCATACGCTCGGCCAGCTTGCGCGCCTGCGGCGAGGCGCGTACTGCCCAGGCGTCGCGGCTGGAACCAGCGGCACCGATGATGAAGTCGTCGGCGGCAAGGTCGCTTTGGCCGCTGGCCTGACCGAGATTGCCGACCACGGTACCGCTGTCCTCGGCCTCCCCCTCGAACTCCACCAGCGGTTCGCCGACATGCAGCAGATCCCCCGCTTCACCGAAGCAGCGGCCGATCACCCCGGCCCGCGGTGAAGGTACCTCGACAATGGCCTTGGCGGTTTCCACCGAGACCAGCAGTTGGTCCAGCTCCACGCTGTCCCCCGCCTTGACATGCCATTCGACGATCTCCGCTTCCTGCAGGCCCTCACCCAGATCGGGCAACTTGAATTGCTTCATGGCTGATCCCCCATGGTTCGATAGGCGGCCTCACAGATACTGTCGACATCCGGCAGGTAGGCCATTTCCTGCCGTGCATAGGGAATCACGCAGTCGAAGCCGGTGACCCGCTGCACCGGCGCATGCAGCACATGGAACAGCTGCTCCTGCACCACGGCGGCAATCTCCGCACCAGGACCGTAACTGCGCGCCGCCTCATGCACGATGACGCAGCGGCCGGTCTTGCTGACCGAGGCGAGGATGGTGGCGGTATCCAGCGGTTTGAGCGTGGCGACATCGATGACCTCGCAGTCGATGCCCTGCTCCGCCAGCCGACCGGCCGCCTCCAGTGTTTCCTTGAGCGCCGCGCCCCAACTGACCAGGGTCAGATCCTGCCCTTCGCGTAGGGTGAAACAGGTATCCAGCGGCAGCACCTGGCCGTCATCCTCGACCACCTGACGCACCGAGCGATACAGCCGCGACGGCTCCAGGAAGATCACCGGATCGGGATCGGCGATCGCTGCCAGCAACAGGCCATAGGCCCGCCGCGGAGAGGACGGCACCACCACCCGCAGTCCCGGCACGTGCGCCAGCATGGCTTCGGTGCTTTCCCCATGGTGTTCGGGGGCATGAATGCCACCGCCATGGGGTGTGCGCAGTACCATGGGGCAGCTGAGCCGTCCACGGGTGCGGCTACGCAGGCGACTGGCGTGGGAAATCAGATGCTCCATACCGGCGTAGATGAAGCCCATGAACTGGATCTCGGCCACCGGCTTCAGGCCCTGGGCCGCCATGCCCACCGTGATGCCGGTGATCAGGGTCTCGGCCAGCGGCGTATCCATCACCCGCCGAAAGCCGAAGCGCTCATGCAGCCCGACCGTGGCGCGAAATACCCCGCCGTTGGGGCCCACGTCCTCGCCCAGCACCACCACATCGGGGTCGTCGGCCATGGCCCGGTGCAGCGCCAGGTTGATCGCCTCGACCATGCACAGGGTAGATTGCTCAGCCATGTTCGCCTCCTGTCATCGTCGCGGCCCGCGCCAGCAGTGCATCGCGCTGCTCGCCGTAACAGGCGGGCAACTGCTGGTACAGATAGTCGAAGGCGGCCCCAGGATCAGCCTCAGGTATGGCACGGAACTGCTCTACCGCCGCGTTGACACGCTCGCCCAGCTCCTGCTGCAGGGCCTGCTCACGGCGCTCGTCCCACAGCTGCTGCTGATGCAGGAACCGCTGCAACCGGCCGATGGGCTCATGCTTCCAGGCCTCGCTCAGTTCCTCGGCGGGACGGTAACGACTGGCATCATCCGAGGTGGTGTGATCACCCAGTCGGTAGGTCACGCACTCCACCAGCGTCGGGCCCTTGCCGGCCCGGGCACGCTCGATGGCAGCGCTGATACGGTCGTACACCGCCAGCACATCGTTGCCATCCACCTGCTCGCCGGGAATCCCCGCCGCCAATGCCTTGTGCGCCAGGGTCGGTGCGGCCGATTGCAGACTGCGCGGTACCGAGATGGCCCACTGGTTGTTGTTCACCACGAACACCAGCGGCAGTTGCCAGACCCCGGCGAGATTGAGGCTTTCCAGAAAATCGCCCTTGCTGGTGGCCCCATCGCCACAGGTGGTCACCGCCACCCGTGGCTGCTGGCGGATGCGGAAGGCCGAAGCGACACCACAGGCATGGCAGGCCTGGGTGGCAATGGGCACACAGATAGGGAAATCCTCGGCGGCGGTCGGTGTCGACCAGGCACTACCGCGCTCGTCACCGCCCCAGTACAGCAGAATGTCCTGCATCTCGACACCGCGCTGCAGCTGCACCGCGGTGTCACGGTAATAGGGAATCAGCACATCTTCGGCCGTCATCGCCCGGCCCAGCGCGGTGCCGACGGCCTCCTGCCCCAGGGTCGAAGCGTAGGTGCCGATCTGGCCGGTACGCTGCAGGGCAATGCATTTCTGATCGAATACGCGGACCAGATTCATCTGGCGGTACAGCTCGAGCAACAGTTCGGGATCATCGACCCAGCCAGGCAGTTCACCCAGCGCCTGGCCGCGATCATCAAGATAACGGGTGTAGGGAATCCGTACGGATAAAGGCATAGCTATCCTCCTGACCAAGATGGACGGCCGGCTTGTGGCCAGTCTTCCCCGCCACCAACCGGATGGGCTGGTGACGATGACGGCGCAGGTGCGCTCGTCAGCAGTATAGGTCAGGTTTCGCCGCGGCAACGGCGCCTCAGCGCAGGTCCTGCTCCTCACTCGCCGGTAGCGCCAGAGCCCTGCGGCTGCGGCGCAGATGGCGCAGCCCCTCGAACACCAGCACACCCACCGCCAGCCAGATCGGGATATAGGTCAGCCATTCATCCGGCGCGATGCTCTCGCCCAGCAGCAGCGCCACTACCACCAGCAGTACCGGTTCCACATAGCCCAGCAGACCGAACAGAGTGAAGGTCAGCAGCCGGCTGGCAAGAATGTAGGCGACCAGCGCCATAGCGCTGAAGGCGCCGAGCAACGCCACCAGCGGATACAGCCGGGGGAACTCGCCGAACAATCCTGGCGCCGTGCCGCCAGCCCAGGCGAACCAGGCGGCAACCGGCAGCAGCAACAACATGTCGAACCAGAAACCACCCAGGTTGTCGGTCCCCGTTGCCCGGCGCAGGATGAAGTAGGCCGGATACCCCAGGGCGACCAGCAGCGTCTCCCAGGCAACGGTGCCAGCCTGCAGCAATGCATGGCCGACCCCCAGCATGGCGCAGACGATGGCCAGTTGCTGCAGGCGCGAGGGATGCTCGCGAAAGACCAGATACCCCGCCAGGACCATGCTCAGCGGCAGCAGGAAGTAGCCCAGCGAGACCTCCAGCGCCCGGCCATTGACCGGTGCCCACATGAACAGCCACAGCTGCAGACCGACCAGCAATGCACTCAGCAGCTGTACCAGCAGCAACACCGGACGCCGGCGTATGCGCGCCGCCAACTCCCGGGCCAGCGACCAATAGCCGCCCAGCAGCATGAACAGGGTGACGAAGGGAAAGGTCAGCAGCATGCGCCAACCGAAGATCTGCTCGCCGTCCAGCGGCGCCAGCAGTGTGGAGAAATAATACAAGCCCCCAAACAGCACCGATGCCGTTACCGACAGGACTACCCCGATAGACATTCCACCTCCCGGCATATATAAAACACCAACCACCGCACCAGCCTTGCGGGCGGACACAATGCACGCCGGGGGATGAATTGTCGATCCCCCACTCTCCTGGCATTCTGGCGACCTTGTAGCACCGAGTGACACTGCCGTATCCACTAGCGCTGAGCAGCCATCGAGATTCACCATGCAAATGATCTGGTTTCGCAACGACCTGCGTGTGCACGACAATACCGCCTTGACCGCCGCACTGGAACAGGGACCAGCCTTGGCGCTGTTCCTGCTCAGTCCCCGCCAATGGCAAGCCCATGACGAGGCGCCAGCCAAGATCGACTTCCGCCTGCGCAACTTGCAGGTGCTGGCTGGTGAGCTCGGGCAGTTGAACGTACCGCTTTTGATCCGCACGGCGGACACCTGGGAGTCGGCACCAGCAGTGCTGGCCCAGGTCTGTCACCAATACCGCATCGCCATGGTGCACGCCAATGAAGAATACGGCACCGATGAAGCCGCAAGGGATGAGGCCGTAGCCAGGCGACTGGCAGAAGAGGAGGTGGGATTCCGAGTATATCTGGATCAGTTACTGTTTCGCCCCGGCAGCTTGCTGACACGCTCGGGCAGCTATTTCAAGGTGTTCAGCCAGTTCCGCAAAGCCTGCCTGCAGCAATTGCAACTGGCGCCACCCCGCTGCCTTGCTCCGCCACAGGCGCAGCCCGCTACCGCGATCAGCGCCGACCCGATACCCACTAGCGTGGCGGGCTTTCCCATCCCGGACGAGTCACTGCGCAATCTGTGGCCTGCGGGCGAGCAGACAGCACGAAAACGCCTGCAGCGGTTTGTCGATGACCGGCTGCATGAATATGCCGAACAACGCGACCTGCCAGCCGAACCCGGCACCAGTCAACTATCGCCCTATCTGACCGCTGGTGTACTGTCGCCACGCCAATGCCTGCACGCCGCGCTGATGACCAATCAGGGCGAGTTCGATAGCGGCAGTGCCGGAGTGACCACCTGGATCGACGAATTGCTCTGGCGGGAATTCTACAAGCACATTCTCCTCGGCTATCCGCGAGTATCCCGGCACCGGGCGTTCCGCCCGCATACCGAAGCGGTACCCTGGCGTGATGCACCGAATGAACTGACCGCTTGGCAGGAGGGACGTACCGGCTTCCCCCTGATCGATGCCGCCATGCGCCAGTTGCTGGCCACCGGCTGGATGCACAACCGTCTGCGCATGGTAGTAGCCATGTTCCTGAGCAAGAACCTGCTGATCGACTGGCGCGAGGGCGAGCGTTACTTCATGCAGCATCTGATCGATGGTGATCTGGCGGCGAACAACGGCGGCTGGCAATGGAGCGCCTCCACTGGCACCGACGCGGTGCCCTGGTTCCGCCTGTTCAATCCGATCACCCAGTCGCAGCGCTTCGACCCATCGGGACGCTTCATCAAGCACTGGCTACCGGAGCTGCGTGAACTGGACCAGCATGATATCCATGATCCATCAGCCATTTCCCGGATGCTGTGCGGCTACCCTGCCCCGATCATCGACCTGGCGGAGAGCCGAGCGCGGGCACTGGCGGCATTCAAGAACCTGCCACCGGTCGCATCTGAGCTGGATTGAAGAGGTGACAGGGTACAGCGCCGAATGGCGCTATACCCTGCAGGGGGAACTGCTTAGAAGATATTCATCGGGAAGTCGACGAAGATGCGCACTTCGTTGCCGTCCTGGGTATAGCTGTTCGAAGCACGCAGTACCGAGCTGCGCAGACGAACACTCATATCCTTGGCCGCACCGCTCTGCACCACATACTTCAGCTGGTTGAAGATTTCACGCTCGCTGGCGCTGTCAGCTTCGCGAACATTGGTGACAGAATCACGGATACTGATGTCAGTACCGTGAACATAAGCGAAGTTATAGCTCAGACCCGGAATACCAAACTGGGTGAAGTCCAGACCATAGCCCAGCTGCCAGGAGCGCTCGTCTTCAGCATTGAAGTCAGACCAGAAGGAGTTGGCCACCCAGATGGTGGTGCCGCCGTCGCCGACCGCACCTTCGCTCTGGTAGAAGCCGTAGTTGTAACCGGTATCACCGCTGCTGCGCTGGTAGGCGAGGGTGAAGTCATGCGCACCGGTGGCATAGTTGGCGGACAGGCTCCAGAGATTGTTCCGGTCGCCCCGGGTATCGAACTCCTTGTCCTGCTTGGTGCGGTAGCCGCTGAAATCCAGCGTCAGTGTGTCGCCCTGATTCAGCGGACGGATGTAGTTCAGGTTCACATACTGGCGCTTGAGTACATCTTCCACATCCGAGGCATACAGTGCACCACGGATATTATCATTGAACTGGTAGCTACCACCCAGTACATCGATGGACTTCAGTTCGCCACTGTCGCGACCTTCGTCACTCTTGCGATGCTGAGCATTGAAGCGGCCGGCATGCACGGTCAAACCATCGATCTCATTGGAAGTGATCATGGTACCGGTATAGGTCTCCGGCAGCAGGCGGCTGTCGTCATGGCTCAGCACCGGCAGCGATGGACGCTGGTCACCATAGGCCAGGACTGTCTTGGAGAAACGCGCCTTGACCGCAGCACCGGCATGGGCCACGTCTTTCTCTACATCACCGTTGTTGTCAACCATGAAGAAGTCGATACCACCAGCGCCAGCGCGACCACGACCGCTATCCAGACGTACGCCATACATACCAAAAGCGTCTACGCCCACGCCTACGGTGCCACGGGTGAAACCAGAGGTGAAGGTCAGCACACCAGCCTGGCCCCACTCGGCCTTGTCCTGATCACCGTTTCGGTAGTCACGGTTCATGTAGGCATTACGCAGGAACAGATCGAGACTGCTGTCTTCGACAAAACCATTGGAATCCGCCTGGCTGGCAGCGAGTGCGGGAACGGAGGTCATCAGGGCCAATGCAATGGCGCTCAGTTTGTACTTGGTCATTTTGGATGCCATAGATGCTGTTGTATTTAGTGTGAGAGACCCGCCACCAGCTCACGGAGCTGTAACGGGATGGTCACGCATTATCCATATTATGGGGGGCTTGCCTAGCGGCAGCGCTGCGGGAGCGACATTCGGACGCGATTCGGTGCCCATGCCCGACACGCGACAAATTCCAGATCATCAAAACAGCAACCTTCTCTCAAACGTGCAAACATGGACAATATCTGTATGCAAGTCCTGCCTTTCTGCGAGATGTTCATATCGAGAGATCGCCATGCATGGATCCCTACCCCAGAGCTGGAATCTCGCATCAAGGCCAAAGTGGAATCCGGCTTGTACAACAACGCCAGCGAAGTCATTCGTGAAGCACTGCGTTTCATCGACACTCATGAAGACTAGATTCACGAGCTGAACCTGGCGCGCTTGCGCAAGCAACTGAAAGCCCGCGCGGACCAACTGGATCGCGGCAAAGGCATCGCCATCGAATCAGCTGCAGCGCTCGATGCGCTGTTTGACGGCATCAAGCGCTGACTTTCATGGCCTCCCGCAAGCCCATCATCAGGGAAACTCCGTTAAAGCGACATTTCCCCCAACCTTCCATAGAATCAGTCATCCCTATGCCACACAAAATTCTGATATAAAAATAATCCCAGCCGATCATTGGCAGGAATCCAGTTATATGGTCGGCTGTTGGCAATAAACACCACCAGTTGCCCGCCGCCGCTCAGTCCGGCAAAGCTGGTCACACCCGGCAGGCTGCCATCACGCCAGTAGAAGTTGGCCATATCAGCTGCTGACTGATAAGTATGGAAAGCACTGCCATGACAGTGTCTCCACTGACTGGTGTCACACTTGTCTTCAACCTCCAGTAACTGCCGTCTGCTCAGCCCACTCAATGTTTTTCCTTCAACAAAAGCTGCCGACATCAACTGCAAAAAATCCGCAGCAGTACCTGACCACGCCCCGGTAGCCAGCATGCTGTCGTATGGCATGGCTGTCAGCTGTTGCCTGTACTCAGGCTCCTGAAAACGATATGCCACCTCATCCTTTGCGAACACTCCCTTGCGGGAAGGCTGTACCGTCGTAACTGATGCCGGTGCAAAAATCCGCTCAACAAAAACATCCTGCAACGGCTTGCCTTCTATTCGTTCAATGACCTGCCCCAGCAAACAGTAACCCAAATTGGAGTAGGCATAACGGCTACCCGGCTCATGATCCAGAACCAGCTGACCCAGCCCCTCAAGCCGAAACGGGCACCAAGGCTCACTCTCCAGCATGGGGTCGGACGTCAGACTGCGATCAAACCCGGCGGTATGCCGCAAAAGTTGCCCAATAGTAATTTGCTTGATGCGTTCATCCCACACCACGAAATCGATGTCGAGATAATCCAGCAGATAGCCATCCGGCTGTAAGCGTTCTTCGGCAATCAATTGCTGGCTGACCACCGCAGTAAACATTTTACTCAAGCTGGCATAACGGATTCTGTAATCCAGTTGCATGGGTTTTAAGCTGATTCCCGGCCCAGCCTGACCAGCAGCGCAATCCAGCCTGCTGCCATCCTGTGCTTGCAGTGATAACTGAAAACCGGGATAGCCCTGCTGTCGGGCTAGTGTAACCAGCTCCGCAAACCGCTCAGGCACATCGTCATTACATTGTCCCGGCCAGAGAATGTAGCCGTGCCAATGTTGAACTCCCCACCAGCCGGACACAACAATCAACATTACCAGCAACAATGCTGTTCGGCTTTTATACATGCAAACCACACCAGCGCTTCACACGTGCAACCAGGCCATGGTTGCGGATATGCTCCACATAATCACGGTATTCGGCAAACTGCATCAAGTGCCTTTCCTCGGTATAGGCTCGTAGAAAATACACCAGGCTGACAAAGCACAAGCCGAGCAGGTTACGCGCCAGCTCATAACCACTGGCAACGCCATAAAAGGGCACCAAATACAGCCACCAGTACAGGTTTTTGGATAAATAGGCTGGATGCCTGACCCAGCGATAGGGTCCCGTATTGACCAGGCCCCGCCAGCTCAGATTGGCGAAGCGCAGACCAAAATGCAGGGTAGATAGCCAGTACACCAACCAGGTCAGCGTTATCGCTGCGGACCAGAACCAGAACAGGGATTGCTCCAGCTGTAGCCAGTCAGTCCAGACCAACTCATTAGTCTGCTGCTTGATCTGTTGAAAGACCCAGATCAGCGGCGGATAGCACAACAAACATACCAGCCAGCCGCTCCAGCTTTTATCGGTACTGATTACCGCATTGCCCAGTATGCGACTGGCAAACAGATAACCTGCTGTGGCAACCAGCAGATCAATGGCCAGGCCATACATGTACAAGCCGCTGATCAGAGTGGCGGGCTTCAATGACCAACGAAAAGCCAATAGACTCTCGGTTGCCATCATCAGCCAGGAATACATCAGCGGGATAAAGATCAGCTTGACCAGCCAGGCCAGCAACAGCTCTTTCTGCTCAGCCCATTGCCAGCTGCGTTGACGCAAAACAAACTGCCCGAGACGGGCATAGCCATCACAGCCTGCAGGCGCAATGGACTCTGCCCAGCGCACGTAATAGGGCGCACAAACCAGCAACAGAGGCACAAACAGGAGATAGTCCAGATTAAAAGTAGTCGCAGACCAATTGCCAAACAGCTGACCCATCAAGGTTGAAAATACAATCAACGCCAATAGACAAAGGCGCACGGCCAGCACCTTAGCCTTCAGTTCGCCAGCCTCACCTGCCAGCTCAGGTAACGGGCGCAAAGCCCTGGTGCAATACCCATGGGCAACAAGGCCAGCAGCAAAAGCCAGCATTACAATCAACCTGGCAATCCACCAATGCCATGTATCGGCAAGTTCCAGACCACCAGCCAACAATATCAACAGGGAGTAGCAACAAAGGGCTACGATGGAAAAAAACATGTTGTATATCCGCAGTGGAGCCAGAACAGGTGCTATAAAAGAAAACGCCCCGCAGGTGCAGGGCGTTTTTTATCCATATTCAGGATATTAGCCGCCAGTAGAACCACCACCTGCAGCGCGGCACTCTGCTGGACGATACTTAGTTGCCAAAGTACCGGTTGTGCAAGCCCAAGAAATCGCTGTTGTAGGGATAGTCCCAGCAGCTAAAGCACTACCGCCACTAGACGTGGGCACAAAAATAATTGTACCGCCACCAGCTTTAGCTGTTGTAGTAAGAGTAATTTGACCATTAGTCCCGTTCACTGCAACGCTTGTAACATTATCAGTAGCAGCTTCACTATCAATACCAGGCCCTGACGCCCCGACTGAAAGATCACTATTTCCGTTCACAGCATTTTCTGCAACTACCGTTTTCAACGCAGCAGCAAACCCCATAGCTTCAGAAACCCGCGCACGAACGGTATAATCCTGATAAGCCGGCAACGCAATCGCAGCCAAAATACCAATAATCGCCACGACGATCATCAGTTCAATAAGGGTAAAGCCCTTCTGCATGCTCTTCATTTTGTTTCTCCATAATTGAAGTTCAGGCCCGGTTTCAGGTGGTCCGTCACCGGTATACCTACAGGGACTGGAGCAACTTGTATGCCAACGCAAAATTCGTTCTGGCGCTGAAAAGAAAAACATGGCCGACTCATCAATAAAATTGGCTGCTGTAACCTTTGCGGCTCAGGCTTTTCAGGGGTTATCTGTCTTCTGGCACTACCCTTGCCTAGTTATATCAAGGGCATTCATTTTTTGGGTTCTGGCAACAATGACAGCTGTTCCAATCCGGGAATGTCACACTTCCGGTATGACAAAACATCCAGCTGTCACACTCCGAGTGTGACAAACCCGGAAATGTCACACCACAAGTACGACATGGTACCGGTGTCACAGCTGGGTAATGTTAGAATACAAATCAACCGTTCTGGAGAGGGCACATGCACACCAAGCCGGCCATTACCATAGACACAGCAGCAGCACTCATGAAAGTGTCCAAACGCACTCTCTGGCGCCATTTGCGCGAGGGCAAGCTCAGTCGGCAGGAGGCAGGAGGCAGGAGGCAGGAGGCAGGACAATGATCCTGATTGAGGAGGTGGCTGACCAGTTTTTTTTCAAACTGATGCCCGGTAATGGCGACCCGGATACCGATGACTATGCCCTGCTGGCCCTGGCTGACCAGGGCGACAGCAATGCGCAGAACGATCTGGCTCTGTTATTCCTGGAGCAGGAGTTCTACGACTTTGCCTTGCACTACTTCCACCTGGCCATTGCCCAGAACCATGCCGACGCCATGCACTACCTGAGCAGCATGTATGAGAAAGGTACTGGCGTTGAGCAATGCTCGGAAACAGCCTTGATCTGGCGTACAAAGGCAGCCGCCTTCGGCCAACAGATTGCCCGCAGGGAGGTGCTCGGGCCACACGGGGCAATCTGACCCGAAGGCGAAGGATTCACCGGCCACTCCGAGTCAGCCGGAACCCTGGATCCTCGGCCTGCGCCGAGGATGACGGTGTTGGTGCCATTCGTACCAGGTACATTTCCCCGGAAGTAAAGGTCAGGTACATTTCCCGCATAACATCCCGTAGCAATTCCTCCCCCCGCCTCATCTTCCAATCGACCTGCGGTCATGTCAGTTTGCAGCAAGTCATTCATACTCAGGCGGCAAGCTCCTGATGTTTCCCGCTGTCTCCATAGAGGTTCCGGTTCATGTGGTACAACGGTCTACTTGATCCTTCCGGCTGGCAATTGCTGGCCATTATCCTGATGCTGACGCATATCACCATCGTCGCTGTGACGGTGTATCTGCATCGTTATTCGGCACATCGCTCGCTGGAGCTGCATCCGGCGCTGAAGCATTTCTTCCGTTTCTGGCTGTGGCTGACGACCAGCATGAACACCCGGGAGTGGACCGCCATTCATCGCAAGCATCACGCCAAGTGCGAGACGCCGGAGGATCCCCACAGTCCGGTACAGAAGGGCCTGGCCACCGTGCTGTGCAAGGGCGCGGAGCTGTATATGGCGGAGGCGAAGAACGAGGAAACGCTGCGCATCTATGGCAAGAACTGCCCCGATGACTGGGTCGAACGCAATCTGTATGGGCGTTATCGCAATACCGGCATCGTGCTCATGCTGTTGATCAATCTGGCACTGTTCGGCGTGCTGGGGCTGACCGTGTGGGCAATACAGATGATCTGGATTCCGCTGTGGGCTGCCGGCGTGGTGAATGGCCTGGGGCATGCGGTGGGCTACCGCAACTTCGAGTGCAAGGATGCGGCGACCAATATTGTGCCCTGGGGCATTCTGATCGGCGGTGAAGAGCTGCACAACAACCACCATACCTATCCGAACTCGGCCAAGCTGTCGGTGAAGACCTGGGAGTTCGATATCGGCTGGATGTGGATTCGTCTGTTCAGCCTGCTGCGGTTGGCGAAGGTGCGCCGTGTCGCGCCTGTGCCGCATCGTATCGAGGGCAAGCAGACACTGGATCTGGATACCGCCCGGGCGATCCTGAACAACCGCTTCCAGATCATGGCGCAGTATCGCAAGACCGTCATCCAGCCACTGGTCCGGCTGGAGATGCAGCGGGTGGACGACTCTGTGCGCCATCTGTTCCGCCGTGCCAAGCGTCTGCTGAGCAAGGAAACCAGTCTGCTGGCACCGCAGCAGGAGGCCAGGATCCAGAGCATTCTGGAACAGAGCCAGTCGCTGCGCATCATCTATGAGAAGCGGCTGGCGCTGCAGCAGATCTGGAACCGCACCAGCAGCAATGGCCATGACATGGCGAATGCCTTGAAGGACTGGTGCACCCAGGCCGAGGCCACCCGCATCCGCGTGCTGGAGGATTTCGCCGCGCATCTGCGTACCTATACCCTGCAGCCGGCACTCTCCTCCCACTGATACCCAAGCCCGCTGCGAATGCCGCTGCGGGCTGCTTTCAGCCGCTCCCGCCTCGCTAGCCAGTTGACCGCCCTGCACTATACTGCAGTGGAATAACGCCGTTGTGCTCCCATTCCATAAAGCGTAACGCGCCATTGGCGCGCCGCCTCGGGCACAGCCTCTCGCCTGACCAGCAACGAGGACTTTCCTGTGACTGCAACCGTAGTGAGAACCTATCCAGGCGCGCTGCACCCGCTGCATGCGGTATTGCTCGCCGGCACCATTCCGCTGTTTCTCGGCGCTCTGCTCAGCGATATCGCCTACGCCTCCAGCTACCAGATACAGTGGAGCAACTTCGCTTCCTGGCTGATTGCCGGAGCGCTGGTTTTCTGCGGCCTGGCAGTGTTGTGCGCCATCGCCGGTCTGGCCCGCACCGAACGCCGGCATGGGCGCCCTCTCCTGTATCTTGTTCTGCTGGTGGCCACCTGGATACTCGGCTTCATCAATGCCCTGGTACATGCAAAGGACGCCTGGGCGATCATGCCCGCCGCCCTGATCCTGTCGGTAATCGTGATGGTGCTGGCCTGCGCCGCTACCTGGGTCGGCTTCTGCAGCGTGCATGTGGGAGGTAGAGAATGAAGACTGCCAACCTCCTGTCGATCATCGCCGTCTCCGTCGTGCTGGCGGCCTGCGGTGACTCCGAGCCGAAGCAACTCTACGGTGCCAACCCCGACCTTCCGGATATGCAACGCGGCCTGCTGCCGAGCATGACCATCGCCAAACCAGCCGAGTGGGGTGATCAACTGCCACAGGTGCCACCGAATTACACGGTCACCGCCATCGCCACCGACCTGAAGATTCCACGCCAGACGCTGGTGCTGCCCAATGGCGATATTCTGGTGGCCGAAGGCAGGGGCGGCAACGCAGCCAAGCTCAAGCCCAAGGACGTGATCGCCGGCAAGATCAAGGCCAAGGGCAATACCACGGTCGAAAGCGGCAATCGCCTGACACTGCTGCGTGACAGCGATGGCGATGGCGTCTATGAAGAGCAGACGGTTTTCGCAGAGGATCTCAACGCGCCCTATGGGCTGGCCCTGATCGACAACAATCTGTATGTCGCCAACCAGGATGCCCTGGTACGTTTTGATTACGAGGAAGGCCAGACCCGCGCCAATGGCCCACCAGACAAGGTCACCGACCTGCCATCGGCCATCAATCATCACTGGACCAAGGCGATGACCGCCAGCGCCGATGGACGCTACCTGTATGTCGGTATCGGCTCCAACAGCAATATCACCGAACGCGGCATGGAAGCGGAGGTCGATCGGGCCCTGGTGTGGCAGATAGATCCGTTGACCGGTACCTACAAACCCTATGCCACCGGGCTGCGCAACCCTACGGCGCTGGCCGTCCAGCCGGGTACCGGTCAATTGTGGGCAGTGGTCAATGAGCGCGACGAACTGGGACCGGACCTGGTGCCCGATTACCTGACCTCGGTGCGCGAGGGTGGCTTCTACGGATGGCCATACGCCTATTGGGGGCAGAATGTGGACCCGCGGGTCAAACCGCAGGACCCTGACAAGGTAGCCACGTCGATCACACCCGACTACAGCCTGGGTTCCCACGTCGCCGCACTGGGCCTGGATTTCTCCACCCCGGCGATGGGAGCGGATTTCGCCGACGGCGTGTTCGTTGGTGAGCATGGCAGCTGGAACCGCAAGGAGCCGGTCGGCTACAAGGTGGTGTTCGTGCCGTTCAGCAATGGCCGACCCACTGGGGAGCCGATTGACTTCCTCTATGGCTTTCGTGGCGAAGATGGCAAGACCCGTGGGCGACCGGTCGGCGTGACCGTGGACCCGAGTGGTGCGCTGATCGTCGCCGATGACCTGGCCAATACCATATGGCGGGTAACTCCCGGCCAGTGACGAGCGGTGGGCCCAAAGCCAGCAGATGGGTCGCTTTACCGGGCGCCAGGGTTTATCCTTGGCGCTCTGTCATGACTTCAATGGTTGCAACGGATGCGTACCTACCTCATGGGGATTGCCCTGCTGCTGGCCAGCCCGGCCCTGCTGGGCTCGACGATCTACAAATACACTGATGCCAACGGTGTGGTCACCTACACCGACCAGCGCGTCCAGGGCGCCAAGGTCTTCGTGTTCAGCGACAATATGGTCGAGAACAACGACCGCCAGGTCTATGTCACGACGCGCGAGCACGCCGGCGGCGACACCCTGGTGGTGAAGAACGATCTGTATGCCCCGGTCGAAGTCGAGCTGGAAATCACCTCTGCCGAACATGTGCTCGGCGTACCCGCAAAACCGGTACGTTGGGTACTGCCACCCCGCGGCCAGATTCGCCTGCTGACTCTGGTCCCGGACGGCAAGGGCACTCCCCGCTACCAACACAGGCTGCGCTACGCCCTGGGCGACCCGCGTTCCGAGCACAGTCCCCTGGCCTACCCACTACCCTGGCGCGGCGGCCCCTTCCGCATGACCCAGGGTCCGGGTGGACGCTACAGCCATACCGGACCGAAAGGTCGTTACGCCGTGGATATCGCCATGCCGGTCGGCACTCCGATCGTCGCCGCCCGCGGCGGGCTGGTGGTCAAGACCGAGAACCAGCAGAGTGGCCGCGGCACCAACCCCGCCGGCAACTTCGTGCGGGTGCTGCATGATGACGGCACCATGGGCGTCTACCTGCACCTGAAGCAGGGTTCGGTCAATGTCCGTGAAGGGCAGCGGGTCAGGGACGGTGAGCTGCTGGCATTGTCGGGCAATACAGGCAACAGCACCGGGCCACACCTGCACTTCGTGGTGCAGAAGAATGTCGGCCTGAACACCGTGTCCATTCCCTTTGAGTTTTCCCAGCCCGTGAACAGCATGCCCAACTTTGCGGTGGGTGGGGAGCGCTGATTTAAGGCGCTGTCGTTGCGGTAACCGTCAAGGAAAGGGGGCGAGCCACAAAGAAAACAACGGGATACGTCACCTGCAAGGAAGTAGCGCAGGTGACGAAGTGCCATTGACCATACCCTCCCATTAATTCGGGGTGCGCTGTACTCGGACCAGCATCATCAACAACATGCAAACCAACAGCGCTGCGCCCAAGTTGTAGAGCATCCCTGCAACAAAGGCCGAAGCGTACTGGCCTACCTGCCCTACCACACCATCACTGGCCGCCAATGCCGTACTGAACAGGATGCCCACCACGGCTACTCCCAGTGCGGCACCAACTTGTTGCACGGTCGAGATTACGCCCGAGGCCATGCCGGCCTGCGCTTCTTCCACGAACCCCAGCACCAGGTTCAGCAGCGGTGTCATGATGAGGCCCTGTCCCACCCCGACCACAACCAACACAGCTATCAGCCGCGTTGGCACCAGTTCTGCACCTGCCATCTGCACCTGTATAATCAGCAGCCCAACCGAGATGGCATAAACCAGCGCACCCGCCACGATGGCATTAGTGCCCCAGCGAGCAACCAAACGCGGTGCAGCCAGTGAGGCTGCTACGAAACCCACGCTGCAAGGTGCAAAGATACTGCCCGCCACGAAGGGATCAAGTCCCAGACCAGACTGCAGCAACAATGCAAAGCATAGAAAGAAGGAGCTGGATGTGGAATAGATCAGCAGTACCAACAGCGCGCCTACCGAAAATCGGCGCTGCCCCATCAAACGCATATCCACCAATGGAAGAAAACCTGACTGTCGCCTTGTCTCCTGCTGGCGATAGAAAGTCACCAGAAACAGAACTGACGCTACCAGCCCCCACAGACTCCAGGCGGGCCAGTCCTGTCCCGGCCCTTCAATCAAGAGCACCAGAAGCAAGGTCAGCCCAGCACTCACCAGCAGAACGCCTGGCCAGTCCAAGGCCGAATGCTGCGGTGCCCTGGATTCGGGAATGTAGCGTGCTGCCGCAATGGCAAACAAACCGATCGGCACATTGATCAGAAAGATGTTGCGCCATCCCAGCCCGAACAGATCTGCATGCACTAACCATCCACCCAGCACTTGGCCGGCGATAGCGGCCAAGCCCAGCGTCATGCCCAGCAATCCGAAAGCACGTCGGCTATCGTTGCCATCAAAGTTGACTCGAATGGAGGCATAAACCTGGGGGAACAGCAAGGCGGCTGCCAGCCCTTGCAATACCCTCGCGCCGATCAAGAAGCCGGCAGTAGGTGCAAGTCCACATAACGCCGAGGCCAGCGTGAATCCGGCGATACCGATGACGAACAGACGACGGCGTCCGAATAGATCACCCAACCGGCCTCCGGTGATCAACAGTACCCCGAAGGCCAGCTCGTAGCCGGCCACAATGAAGCCGATCTGCGCAAAGCTGGCCCCCAGGTCGGCTTGCATGCTAGGGATGGCCACATTGACCACGAACAGATCGAAGATCGTGACAAAGCCCGCCAACAAAAGCACGGACAAGCCGAGCCAGGGTGGGCCACTGACGGCGTGCGCTGGCAACGCCGGAGAACAGGTATTTGAGTTCATATTGCGCATCCAGAGTAAAGAGGCGATCATTCTCAAACCCTTTTTAAACAATTACAATTTAACCATTTATGCTATTACTGAAAGTAATCCGATAAATCTATGCGAACCCTGGAAAGAACCCGTCATGACCTGGCCGCCTTCCTGCGGGCGCGCCGCGAACGCCTATCACCCACCGACGTGGGCTTACCCAGCGGTACACGGCGGCGGACACCCGGGCTACGACGCGAGGAAGTTGCTGCACTCGCGGGGGTAGGTCTGACCTGGTACACCTGGCTGGAACAGGGACGCGACATTGGAGTATCGGCGACGTTTCTGGACAACCTTGCGCGGGTGTTCAAACTCGATGCCGCCGAGCGCCGGCACCTGTTCCTGCTGGCTCATGAACGACCACCAGTCGAACCGGGCAAGACCTGGTGCGTATTGCCACCGCTGGTGCGACGCCTGATGCATGACCTGCCGCACCCGGCCTACGTGCTCAACCTGCGCTGGGACGTGCTGGGCTTCAATGCACGCGCCGATGAGCTTTTCGGTTTCGACGCACACCCGCCTGAGCGGCGCAACATGCTTTGGCTGCTGTTTACCGATCCGCTACTGCACAAACGCTTTGACTGTTGGGAGGAACAAGCGCCGCAAATGCTGTCAGGCTTTCGCCGTGATTTCACTCGTGCAACACAGGAAGCGGATATTCACGAACTGGTGGATGAACTGGAGCGGGTTTCTCCGGAGTTCAAGACATGGTGGCACCAACATGAAGTGCATGCTCCCTGTAGCGGTGTACGTCAGCTGACCATCGACGGCCGGACCGAAGCCTTCGAGCACACCTCGCTGACCATCGACGAAGACCGGCATTTGCGGCTGGTAGTCTATGCCAGGCAACTTCAATGAGAGCCCGCCAGCAAGTCAAGGATCGCGCCGTCGCCACTAGCCAAGCAGGTTTGTCCCAACAAGACAGCCGCCGACCATCCTTGCGGCGTTCACCAGCCTTGGTGCGACAGGAGGCATGAACACTATGCGCGTGGATGGGCCACTCGACCCGAGGTCCATCTTCCACAAAAAAACCCGCCGTAGCGGGTTTTTTTGTCAGTCAGGCAGATCTTACTTGATCTTGCCTTCCTTGTAGATCACGTGCTTGCGAACAACCGGATCGAATTTCTTGATTTCGATCTTGTCCGGAGTAGTACGCTTGTTCTTGTCGGTAGTGTAGAAATGACCAGTACCGGCAGAGGAGATCAGACGAATCAATTCACGCATGACACTGCTCCTTAGATTTTTTCGCCGCGGGCGCGAATCTCGGCCAGAACGGCATCAATTCCACGCTTGTCGATGATGCGCATGCCCTTGGCGGTAGTGCGCAGACGGACAAAACGCTTTTCGGATTCTACCCAGAAGCGGTGGTGCTGCAGGTTAGGCAGAAAACGACGCTTGGTTTTGTTGTTAGCGTGGGAAACATTGTTCCCAGTCACCGGGCCTTTGCCGGTCACTTGACATACTCGAGACATGGTTAACCCTCTCCAACCACTTGCCCAACCCGAACTGGTTGGAAGTCATAAAAAGAATCTGTTTTCCAGCCGGGGCAACCATTAACGCTCCACTGTAATGCGCAGATTACAGGTGCAGCCCCGAGAAGAGCGGAGCTTTATACCAAAATGCGCGCCCCCAGGCAACGATTTTCCATGTACAAACCCTATAAAAGCCCGCGCTCGGCAAAGGAAACCGGATCACCGTCACCCACCACCAGGTGGTCCAGAACCCGTATGTCCACCAGCGCCAGCGATTCCTTCAGGCGCCGGGTCAATTGCAGATCGGCCTGACTGGGCTCGGCGATACCCGACGGATGGTTGTGGGTCAGGATCAGCGCGGCGGCATTGTGCGCCAGTGCGCGCTTGATGACCTCCCGCGGATATACGCTGGCACTGTCCAGCGTGCCGCGAAACAGTTCCTCGAAGGCGATGACCCGATGCTGGTTGTCCAGATACAGGCAGGCGAAGACCTCATGCGGTAATGCCATCAGCCGGCTGCGCAGGTAATCGCGTACCGCCCCCGGCGAGGTCAGCGCATCGCCGCGCTTGAGCTCCTCGAACAGATGCCGCCGGGCCATTTCCATCACCGCCTGCAATTGCGCGAACTTGGCCGGCCCCAGCCCCGGGTGGCGGCAGAAATCCTGCTGGTCCGCCTGCAGCAGCGCACGCAGACTGCCGAAGCCCTGCAACAGCTCGCGGGCCAGATCCACCGCACTGCGCCCCGGCAGCCCGGTGCGCAGGAAGATCGCCAGCAGCTCTGCATCGGACAACGCGGCTGCGCCTTGCAACAGCAGTTTTTCACGGGGCCGTTCAGCCGCCGGCCAGTCGGTGATGGGCATGGCAGGTGCTCCTTGCGGTCAAGTGGGCACGTACTTCCCTTTCGTGCGGCAAAGCGCGGAGTATAGGCTCACCCACCTCAGCGGGCGAGTGGCGCATGGGAGGGGCGTGACGGGGTCGGCATATGCTATCGTTAACGCCATTTGCCAGGCGCGCTGATGGGCAGCGCTGCCGTGGGCCGGAGTCGATGATGCAGCGGTTGCTCAACAAGCAGGTAGTTCTCGGAATCAGCGGCGGCATCGCCGCCTATAAAAGCGCTGAGCTGGTACGCCGGCTGAAGGATGCCGGGGCCGATGTGCGGGTGGTGATGACCCGCGCAGCGCATGAATTCATTACCCCACTGACGCTGCAGGCGCTATCCGGCAATCCGGTGCATGGTGACCTGCTGGACCCCGCCGCTGAGGCCGCCATGGGCCATATCGAACTGGCGCGCTGGGCCGACCTGGTGCTGATCGCCCCGGCCACCGCCGACCTGATGGCACGCCTGGCCAATGGCCGCGGCGACGACCTGCTGACCACCCTGGTGCTGGCCACCGATGCGCCGGTCGCCCTGGCCCCGGCGATGAACCAGGCCATGTGGCGGGACTCGGCGACCCAGGCCAACCTGCAAACCCTGCTGCAGCGCGAGATCAGGGTCTTCGGGCCCGCCGCCGGCGAGCAGGCCTGCGGTGATATCGGCCCCGGGCGCATGCTCGAACCCACCGACATCGCCGCACGCTGCGCCGAGTGCTTCGAGCGCGGTCTGCTCAGCGGCCGCCATGTACTGATCAACGCCGGACCGACCCGCGAGGCGATCGACCCAGTGCGCTACATCTCCAATCACAGCTCCGGCAAGATGGGTTTTGCCCTGGCCGAAGCCGCGGCCGAAGCTGGCGCCCGGGTCACCCTGGTGGCCGGTCCGGTCAACCTGCCCACCCCGGCCAGGGTCGACCGCATCGATGTGGTCAGTGCCGCCGACATGCTGGCCGCCTGCGAGGCGGCCCTGCCGGCGGACCTGTTCATCGCCTCGGCGGCGGTGGCCGACTACCGGCCGGCCAGCTGCGCATCCGGCAAACTGAAGAAGGACACGGCCAGCGACGCCGGCATGACCCTGCAACTGGTGCGCAACCCGGACATCCTCGCCACCCTGGCCACGCATGCGCAGCGCCCCTGGTGCGTCGGCTTCGCCGCCGAGACCGATGATGTGCTCGGTTACGCCAGTGACAAGCTCACCCGCAAGAACCTGGACCTGATCATCGCCAATGACGTCAGCCAGCCGGGGATCGGCTTCAACTCCGATGACAACGCCGTGACCCTGATCGATCGCAGCCTGACCCCGCAGCCGCTGCCGCGCGCCAGCAAGCACAAGCTGGCCCGGCAGATCATCGCCTTCATCGCCAACCGTCTGAACTCCCCAGCCTGAGGAAATACCATGCACGCTCTGCAAGCCCGGATCCTTGACCCCCGCCTCGGCCAGCAATGGCCGCTGCCCGCCTACGCCACCGAAGGCTCCGCCGGGCTGGATCTGCGCGCCCTGCTCAACGCACCACTGACCCTGGAACCGGGCCAGACCACCCTGCTGCCCACCGGGCTGGCGATCCATATCGCCGACCCGGGCCTGGCGGCCATGATCCTGCCGCGCTCCGGGCTGGGCCACAAGCACGGCATCGTGCTGGGCAACCTGGTCGGCCTGATCGACTCGGACTACCAGGGGGAGCTGATGGTGTCCTGCTGGAACCGCGGCCAGCAGTCCTTCACCATCGAACCGGGCGAACGCATCGCGCAGATGGTTCTGGTGCCGGTGGTGCAGGCGTCCCTGCAGATTGTCAGCGAATTCGATGACAGTCAGCGTGGCGCAGGCGGATTCGGACATACCGGCAGCCACTGATTGAAGACTGGATTGCACGGAGGCAAGAACCAGACATGAAACTGAAGAAACCCAACCTGAATCGCCCACCCAACGGCCTGCCCGGAACCCTGGTCCCGCTGCTGCTGATGCTCGCCGGCCTGGCCGCCGCGCTGGCGCTGTTGTGGCTGCTGCTGTTCGCGCCGGCCGCGGAGAACTACCGTCAGGAACTGGGCAGTGCCTATGCCAGCCAGCAGCAGAGCGCCCTCAACCGCAGCCTGGCACGCATCGATGCCGATCTGGCCCGGGTCGCTGCCAACCCGCAACTGCAGGTCACCCTGCAGCAGGGCGGCAGTGCAACCCTGGACCGTCTGCTGCATTACCAGTTCGCCGACAACCTGGCGATCTACACCCACCTGCCAGGCACCGCACGGATAACCGATGATGAGCAGGCACCACTGAGCTTTGCCGCGCTGGACATGATCCGCCGCGCCGAGCGTGGCCTGCCGGTGCCGGCGGAGGCCCATCGAGTCGGCGACAACTGGCGGCTGTACGCGGTCCAGCCCCTGCGCGCCTCGCCTACGGCGCCGATCGGCGGCACCCTGCTGGCGGTGTTCGACCTGCAGCGGCTGACTGCGGTACTGCCACAACTGCCGGTCGATGCCGGCCAGGTCTCATTGATCCAGCGCTTCCCCGGCGCACCGGCGCAAACCCTGTACCAGACAGGCAGCGGGCAGGCCCAGGCGCTACAGCTGAGCACCGATAACCCGGCCTGGAGCATCGAGTTCCGTGGTGGTGCGGCTATGGGTGCAGGTGCACCCAACCCCCTGCTGCTGGCAGCAGCCATATTGCTGGCCATGGCCGGTGCACTGGCCAGCCTGCTGCTCCTGCAACGCAGCTGGAGCAAGGCGCTGACCGCCGATACCGAAACCTTGCAGCAACTGACCCGGGGGCACAAGGCGGCCGGTCTGCAACTGGGCCCGCTGGAGCCCGTGGCGCAGAGCATCATGCAGTTGGCCAACCGCGCCAGCCAGAACCCGCCGCGGCAGCCCAGTGCCCCGGCAGCCACACCGGTTGCGACACCGGTTGCCCCCGTGCAGGAGCTGCCGCCGCTGGAAGACGTACTGGATATCGACATCCTCGACGAGCTGGCCGAGGAGCCGGAGACCGGTATCCCCGATCTGCCAGCGGAAATCTTCCGCGCCTACGACATACGCGGTGTGGTGGGCCGCACCCTGACCGCTGACTACGTCTACTGGCTGGGCCGCGCCATCGGCAGCGAGTCGCTGGATGCCGGCCAGCCCCAGGTGGCGGTGGCCCGCGACGGGCGCCTGTCCGGCCCGGAGCTGATGAGCCAACTCGTTCGCGGACTGTGCGACAGCGGTTGCCTGGTGGTGGACCTGGGCATGGTGCCTACCCCGGTGCTGTACTACGCCACCCATACCACCGATGCGACCTCCGGGGTAATGCTCACCGGCAGCCACAACCCGCCGGATTACAATGGCCTGAAGATCGTCATCGCCGGCCAGACGCTCTCCGGCGCACGCATCACCGCACTGCACCAGCGCCTGCGGGAAAATACCCTGCACCAGGGCAACGGCAGCTGCACCACACTGGATATTCTCGACAGCTACTGCCAGCGCATCGTTGATGACGTGCTGCTGGCGCGCCCGCTGAAGGTGGTGGTGGACTGCGGTAACGGTGTGGGTGGGGTGATTGCCCAGACCCTGATCGACCAGCTCGGCTGCGATGTCATCCCGCTGTACTGCGAGGTCGACGGCAGCTTCCCCAACCACCATCCTGACCCGGGCAAGCTCGAGAACCTGCAGGACCTGATCCTGATCGTCAAACAGCACAACGCCGACCTGGGTATCGCCTTCGATGGCGATGCCGACCGCCTCGGCGTGGTCACGCCCACCGGGGAGGTTATCTGCCCCGACCGCCTGTTGATGCTGTTCGCCGAGGATATAGTGACTCGCAACCCGGGTGCCGACATCGTATTCGACGTCAAGTGCACCCGCCAGCTACCGCAACTGATCAGCCGTCTGGGTGGGCGCCCGGTGATGTGGAAGTCCGGCCATTCGATGATCAAGGCCAAGATGCGCGAGACCCAGGCGCTGCTCGGTGGCGAAATGAGCGGCCATGTGTTCTTCCAGGAACGCTGGTACGGCTTCGACGATGGCCTGTACGCCGCCGCCCGGCTGCTGGAGCTGATCTCCATGCTGGCCGTGGATCGCGATGGCATCAACACCCTGTTCGGTCGCTATCCGACCGGCCTGAATACGCCGGAGATCAACCTGACGGTAGGCGAACAACGCAAGTTCGCCCTGATCGAGGCACTGCAGCACAACGCGGACTGGGGCGAGCAGGCACGTATTACCAGTATCGACGGCATCCGCGTCGACTATCCCGATGGCTGGGGCCTGGTACGCGCCTCCAACACCACACCGGTGCTGGTGCTGCGCTTCGAGGCCGACAGTGCCGCCGGGCTGGAGCGCATCCGTCAATTGTTTCGCAGTCAGCTGGCCGCCGTGGCCCCTGACCTTGAACTGAACAACCTGTGATGACCGGCCTGCCGGCGGCACAGAGATTCTGACCAGGAGAGAAGAACCATCATGTTGAGTCGTGACGCCGCTACCCAGGTATCCCGCATCCTGACCGAGGCGCTGCCGTACATCCAGCGCTTTACCGGCAAGACCATCGTCATCAAGTACGGCGGCAACGCCATGGAGAGCGAAGAGCTGCAAGCCAGCTTCGCCAAGGACATCGTGCTGATGAAGACCGTCGGCATCAATCCGGTGGTGGTGCATGGCGGCGGGCCGCAGATCGGTGATCTGCTCAAGCGCCTGAACATCGCCAGCGAGTTCATCGAGGGCATGCGCGTCACCGACAGCGCCACCATGGATGTGGTGGAGATGGTGCTCGGCGGCCAGGTCAACAAGAACATCGTCAACCTGATCAACCAGCACGGTGGCCAGGCCCTGGGCCTGACCGGCAAGGATGCCAACCTGATCCGCGCGCGCAAGCTCAAGGTCAGTCGCCGCACGCCAGGCATGGACAAGCCCGAGATCATCGACATCGGCCATGTCGGCGAGGTGACCGAGGTCAATGTGAACCTGATCAACCGGTTGATTTCCGATGACTATATCCCGGTGATCGCCCCGATCGGGGTCGGCGATGACGGAGTGTCCTACAACATCAACGCCGACCTGGTCGCCGGCAAGGTCGCCGAGGCGCTGGGTGCGGAGAAGCTCATGCTGCTGACCAACATCGCCGGGCTGATGGACAAGCAGGGCAAGGTGCTGACCGGCCTGACCACCGCCCAGGTCGACGAGCTGATCGCCGACGGCACCATCTATGGCGGCATGCTGCCGAAGATCCGCTGCGCGCTGGATGCGGTCCAGGGCGGCGTGGGCAGCGCCATCATCGTCGATGGCCGGGTACCCAATGCAGTGCTGCTGGAAATCTTCACCGACACCGGCGTTGGCACCCTGATCACCAATCAGCAACAGGAATGAATGCCATGCAACAGAGTGACTTCCGCTTCAGTTGCCCGCTACGCGTGCGCTGGGCCGAGGTTGACCCCCAGAGCATCGTGTTCAACGGGCATTACCTGAACTATGCGGACGTGGGCATCACCGAATACTTCCGCGCCCTGCGCCAGGCCAGTGACAACCCCGATATTCTCGGCAGCGACTTCTTCGCCGTGCGTACCGTGCTGGATTACCAGGCCCCGGCCATGTTCGATGATCTGCTGGACATCCATGTACGGATTGCCAGACTGGGCAACAGCAGCCTGCAGTTTCTGCTCGGCATCTACCGAGGTCAGGAGTTGCTGGTCAGGGGAGAGATTGTCTACGTCCACGCGGACATGGCAACCCGCCGCCCCCAACCCATAGGCGCGGCCTTCCGCGATGCCATCCTGCGCTACGAAGCCACTGCTCCGGAGGACGCCAGTCGTAGCTGAGGGGTATTCGCCGCGAGGACGCAGCTCAGCACCACGGGTTGGCGAGCGCCTGCTCGCCGACGGTTCGCGGCGGCTACAAGTCCGTCGGCGTAGCGCCGGCGCGCTACACCCCGTTCACATATCCCTGGTTTGCTGTGCGACGGCGGGCAATGCCCGCCCGCACCTGCCTCAACTGCCAGCCAACTCACTCTGCAAACGGGTGCCGTGCAGCAGATTGTCCGCCAGCGGGCAGCGCCGCTCCACTTCCTGCAGGAACTCCTCCTTTTGCGCCCTGGTCAAGTCCGCATCGATCTCCACCTGCAGGCGTAACGCCTGAAAGCCCGGCCGGGTATTGGCGTCACGCCCTAGCAGCCCGTTGGGGTCATAGTCGGCCTCAATAGCGAAGCGCATGCTCCGCAACTCGATCCTGCGCTGGTGCGCGAGAAAGCGACCGATGGTGCCGAAACATCCCGCCAGTGCCGCCAGAATCATTTCCAGCGGGGTCGGCCCGGCATCATTGCCGAATGCCGACCTGGGCTGGTCCATGACCACATGATGAGCCCCGCACTCGACCTCGACGGCGAACCCCTCGCCCAACCGCCCCTGTACCTTGATGGTTTTCAAGCTCATGTCAGCCCCCTATCGACGCTTGCCGGTGTTGATCTTCAACAACCAATAGCCCGGACAGAAACGGATAAAACCGGTCACCACCAGAATCAGCCCCAGCCAACCCCACCAGCCGATTACCCCGAACAGGCTCAGCCCGATCAACGCCAAACCGGCTACGATGCGCAGTAAGCGGTCAAGACTTCCAATGTTCACTTGCATGATTCCGTCCCTCAGCAGATTGTAACGAGCCAGACACCAAGCCGGGCTCAGAAACCGAACACCTTGCGGTTATCTTCCAGCAGGCTGCGTGCCATCGCATCGGGCGTCGCCACGCCAACACCGTCTTTCAATGCCTCCCTGGCATGACCACTGTTGGGCAGGTACAAGGCGCAGACCGCAGCTGTAGCACCCTTGCTCAGCGCCGCGGAAAGCAACTGGGCCGGCGTGACATCGTTCGGCTTCAGCGGCTCGCCTCCTGCCTCTTTCAGCGCCAGGTCGCCTGCCTTGTCGCACAACAGAATATCCACCTGCGCGCCCTGCTCCTGCATCTGGTTCGCCAGCACCATCGCCATGCCCTGAGTCATGCCACTGACATCACTCAGGATGACGGTCACCGGCCTTGCTTCGGCCAGCAGTCCAGAGCTTGCGCCCAGTAACACCAGCGCTCCAATTACTTTTTTCATCTTTACCTCCCATTTCCGGATTTCAGGGTCTGTAGATCTTGTCCGGGTTCATCTTCGGGCTCCAGGGCAGCCCCGAGTTCTGCCAGCCGTTCAGCAGACGAAAGCCTGCCCGCTCGCCATCCTTGATGCTGTCGCCCTGGAAGCCATGAATCACATAGCGGGCATTGGCAAAGCCGTTGTCACGCAGATACCGGGCACTGGGTTCACCGCGCTCGCTACCGGAGCGGCACAGGGTGATGATCTGCGCGTCCGCTGGCAGGCCACGACGCTCCAGTTCGGCAGCAATCTCGACGACGAAGCGCGGATTGCGCTCCAGTTGGAAGATGTCCCGCTCCCCGTTCCATGAGTTGCGATCCACAATCAGATAGGGAATGTTCACATGCACGCTGTCGGTGAAGCCGGTGAACATGATCTCCACGGGATCACGCACATCGACAAATAGAAAATCACCCTCTCCCGCTGCCAGCCGGGCCTGCACGTCCGCCGCCTGAACGCCGATTTCAACTGCCTGAATCTGGGCCGCCAACAAGCAACCCAGCACAACACCTGCCACTCTACGCATACCACCTCCCAGCCACACAGCGATTGCATCACCACAAACTTAAGGCATAACTAATTTAGATAAATCTAATAAACAAAGCAAGCGCACAACCTAAGCGGGCGCCATATTTCAGTTGATTCTAAATTAGATATTGCTAATATTTAAGATAAGCATGCCTGACTCGGATGCAGGGAGAAGCACAGCCATGAGCTACAACGACAACAACTCTTTGACTCGGCGCCGCTTTCTACAGCTAGGCACGCTCGGTACTGGCGCCCTGCTGTTGCCGCTGTCCACCGCCAATGCGGCACCTCAGAAGTTCAGGAGCTCGGCACGTATTGTCATCGTCGGTGCCGGTGCCGCCGGGCTGGCGCTGGCCTCGCGGCTGACCGCAAGCCTCGAAGGCGCCGACATCACGCTGGTCGACGCGCGTCGGGAACACTTCTACCAACCTGGTTTCACACTGGTGGCTGCCGGTATCAAGCCAGTTGACTACCCGGTGTCACGCACTGCCGACTACGTGCCCGAGGGAGTCAGGCTGGTGGTCGAGCCGGTCGCCGAGATTGACCCGGAAAGCAACCGGGTCACCACCGAGTCGGCGCTGCGTCTGGACTATGACTTCCTGTTTGTCGCCTGTGGCATGCAACTGGATTACGCCGCGATTGATGGCATGGATGTCCGCCGCATCGGCAGCAACGGCATGGGCAGTATCTATCACAGCCCACAGGGTGCGCATGCCACCTGGCTGGAAATGTCGCGGTTTGCCGACCGTGGCGGGGTGGCGGTGCTCCAGCGCCCGGATACCGAGATGAAGTGTGCCGGCGCGCCGCTGAAATACACCTTCATCGTCGAGGACTACCTGACCCGGCGCGGCACCCGCGCCCATTCGCAGGTGATCTACAACTCCAACAACCAAGCGCTGTTCAGCGTGCCTATCGTCTCGGAAAAGGTGCGCATGCTGTACCGCGAGCGCAACATTCAGATGAATTACGACCGCACCCTGCAGGCCATTGATCTGGACCGGCGCATTGCCACCTTCAGCAGCCCGCAGGGTAAGGTGCAGCTGGAATATGACTTCATCAACGTCATCCCGCCGATGAAGGCCCCGGACGTGGTGCGCAACAGCCCGCTACCCTGGCAGACCGGCGCCTGGGCCAATGAGGGCTGGATGGAGGTCGATCGCGGCACCCTGCGCCATGTACGCTACCCCAACGTATTCGGCATCGGCGATATCGCCGGGGTTCCCAAAGGCAAGACCGCCGCCAGCGTCAAATGGCAGGTGCCGGTGGCCATCGAACACCTGCTGGCGGACATCAGCGACAAGCCCACTGATGCGCTGTATACCGGATATACCTCCTGCCCGCTGATCACCCGGCTGGGCCAGGCGATGCTGATCGAGTTCGACTACGAGAACAATCTGATGCCCTCGTTCCCCGGCCTTGTAGCACCGCCGGAGGAGCTGTGGGTCAGCTGGGTAATGAAGACCATGGGACTCAAACCCACTTATATCAGCATGCTGCGCGGTCGCGCCTGAGCAGCCGGAGGAGACCGAACCATGAGTGAACTCGACCCTATCGTGCTGCTGGCAGTATTTCAGGAAATGCTTGGTGCACCGCTGCTGTGGCTGCTGATCATCCTCGGCATCATCCCGCCGCTGGCATTTATCGCCCTACTGCTGCGTGAACGCCGCCTGGTAGCCAGCCGCATGTTCTACAGCCAGACGGTCGGACTGCTCGGCGGCGGGCTGGCACTGGTGCTGATGGCCAGGGTGTCCTCCTCCGGCTTCACCGACGCCGGTGGTCCGGCGGACTGGCTGCTGATCGGGCTGATCTTCGGTCTGGGACTGGTCGGTACTACCCTGATGCTGTACAGCATTGCCGGCTGGGCGCAGGCGCTGCGTCGCGCCGGCCATCACCGCCCATCGGAGTAGGCATATGTGGGATCAACGCTACGCCAGTGATGAGTTCGTCTATGGCGCCCAACCTGTTCCTAGCCGAGCATGCACAGATATTGACCAGACCGGTGCTCAGCCAGGCCCAGCTCTCGCGCAACACCGGCGGCCCGAAGGATCCCGATATGCTGCTCGATGCAGAGAAACTCGCTGGGGGAGTTTCCCGGCTGCAAACTGCTGCTGTGCCGGGAATTGGAGCGCGAGGTGATCGAAGGCAGCCTGCATACCGGCATGGCCAGCGTGGTACAGCTGATCGCCAGAAACTGGAGATCGGAATAGTGTGACTGCAGACCGATGAGCCGGGTACCGCGCTTTCCCATTCCGCCGGCGACTTACAAACAGCATAAGACAAATCTAAATTAGATAGCGTTGAAAAATGCCTTATTCATATTCAGCGAGGATACAAGATGATTTTCCGGCAACTGTTCGATACCACTTCATCCACCTACACCTATCTGCTCGCTGATGAAGAACATCGTGAAGCGCTGCTGATTGACCCGGTATTCAGCCAGGCGGGACGCGACCTGGCATTGATCAACGAACTCGGGCTGAAACTGGTCTTGGTGGTCGACACCCATGCCCACGCCGACCATGTCACTGCGGCCTGGCTGCTGAAGCAGAAAACCGGATGCCGCATTGCCTCGGCCAGGGCCATAGGCGCTGAGCATGTTGACCAGCCATTGGATGATGGCCAGAGCTTCGGCGTCGCCGGCATCTCCCTGCTTGCCATTGCCACCCCCGGGCACACCAACGGCTGCATGAGCTACAGGCTGGATGACCCATCAATGGTGTTCACCGGTGATGCGCTGCTGATCCGCGGCTGTGGCCGCAGTGACTTCCAGCAGGGCAGTGCCGAGAAGCTGTATCACTCTCTTACCCAGAAGCTGTTCATGCTACCGGATACCTGCCTGGTCTATCCTGGCCACGATTACCAAGGCCGCACCGTGAGCAGCATCGGTGAAGAAAAGGCCTTCAATGTGCGAGTGGGTAATGGAGCGAGCGAGACTGACTTCATCGAGTTCATGCATGCCATGCGCCTGCCCCATCCGAAGCTGATTGACGAAGCGGTACCGGCCAACATGCGCAGCGGCTGCCCGGAGGACGGCAAAGTCCCTGCCGTTCCCGACTGGGCGGACATCCGCATGACCTACGGCGGCGTGCCGGAGATCGATGCCGATTGGCTGCAACATCACCTGGACAGAGTCACCGTGCTGGATGTGCGCTTGAATGAAGAAGCGACCGACTGCAGTCTCTCCAGCAAGCTGGTGGATATCCATATTCCTCTCGACCAGCTGCGTGAGCGAACGGCGGAAGTGCCCAGCGACATGCCGGTGGTTACCCTGTGTCGCTCAGGCCGCCGCTCGGCATTGGCGGTGACCATTCTGCAGGAAACCGGTTTTGACCGGGTCGCCAGCCTGAGTCATGGACTCATGGGCCTGACCCAGGCTTGAAGGTTCGATGACAACTGATCGCCTGTCCCGCAGTCTACCCTGCACCCACTGGCTGCGACGCTACAACCGCAGCCTCTCCGGTCAGGATGCAATGACGGTAATCATCGTGCCCCTGATGCTGATCCCCCAGAGCCTGGCCTACGCCATGCTCCGGGCTCTATACCAGCATGCTGCCCCTGCTGCAGTATGCCCTGTTCGGCACCAGCAGTACCCTGACGCCGGTGTCAGCGTGGTGGACAATGTTCCTGCCGGCCATATGCGAACGGCTGCGGGATGAGCATATCCAGCTACACCTGTCAGAAGTGAAGAGGCCGGTGATGGATCAGCTGCGCCGCTCACAGTTTCTCGACAGCTTGGGGGGCAGGTTTTCCTCAGCAAGTATGAAGCGCTGCTGGCGCTGGATCCGCAGACGACCCGACTGGCTCAGGACAATAAGATCGCCGCGCCCAACAAACCGGTGTAAAGATAACCATGGCAGGCAAGTCAAGCTGCTCCCAGCGACAGGCGCAACGCAGGTTCAGCACACCTTTCAGCGATACGTGGAACGAAATCAGTCAGCCAGCAGCTGCGACAGGCGCTGGCGGCGCTCGGCAAAGGCGCCATTGACCGTATCTATTTCCTTGCGGTTGCTGGTGATCTGACGCTGCAGGCGGCGCTGTTCCGACTCGATCTCCTGCAATTGCTGCAGCAACTGCCGGTCCACCTCGCGGCCGGCACGCTCCTGCGCGGCGGCGCGACTCTGCAGATCATCGCGCTGGGCCTGCAGGGTCAGCAGGCCGGCGTCGGCGGTGGCGATCAGGTTCTCGATCTGCTGGATCTGCCGGCCATGGGCGCGGTCCAGATCCGCCAGGCTGGAATACAGACGCAGCAGGGTTTCATCGGCACTGTTGCGGCGCCGCTGTTCGAGCTCGGCGGCACGCGCTGCCTCCAGCTCCTCGCGGGTCGGCGCGGCCGGCACCACCTGCTTGACCCGGCCATCGCTGTCCAGCACCTCATAGCCGCGGCTGACATACTGCGGCGGTACGCTACGGTCCAGCACCGTGACGCCCTTGTCATTGATATAGCGATACAGCTCGGAAGCGTCAGCACCAATAGCCACACCACCGAGCAGCATTGCCAATGCCTGGTATCCAATCCTTTTCTGCATAACGGGACCACCCTGTCCTGACTGTTGACGGCCTCCCGATCAGATGCCGTACTGCTCGCGATACGCCTGCACCGCAGGCAGATGTTTGCGCAGTTGCGCATCATCCTCAAGGAAGGCCAGGATCTGCGTCAGCGAGACGATGCTGACGACCGGGATGCCGAAATCACGCTCGACTTCCTGGATCGCCGACAGCTCACCCTTGCCGCGCTCCTGCCGATCCAGCGCCACCATCACCGCCGCCGCTTCGGCCCCGGCGGCCTGGATGATCTGCATCACCTCGCGGATCGCGGTACCGGCGGTGATCACGTCATCGACGATCACCACCCGACCCTCCAGCGGCGCCCCGACCAGCGAACCACCTTCACCATGGTCCTTGGCCTCCTTGCGATTGAAGCAGTATGGCAGATCGACATCAAAGCTGTCAGCCAGGGAAACAGCGGTAGCGGCTGCCAGCGGGATGCCCTTGTAGGCCGGGCCGAAGAGCATGTCGACGTCCTTCGGGCCGCTGTGAATCAGCGCCTGGGCATAGTAGCGTCCCAGCCGAGCCAGCGCGCTGCCGGTATTGAACAGGCCGGCGTTGAAGAAGTAGGGACTGGTGCGACCCGACTTGAGGGTAAACTCGCCAAAGCGCAACACGTTCCGGTCCAGCGCAAACCGAATGAATTCCCACTGATATTCGTGCATCTATTACCCTCGTCGTTAACAAAAACCGCTTCAGCTCGGGTATCATACACGCACGTTTTTGAGGGAGCCATGTATGCGAATCATCAGTCTGAATGTCAACGGTGTCGAGGCCGCTGCGGCCCGGGGGCTGTTTGACTGGCTGCGCACGCAGGATGCGGACGTCATCTGCCTTCAGGACATACGTGTTACCGCTCCCGAGCTGGAACAGGACCCCTATTGGATCGAAGGCTACTGGCAATACTGCTTCGAAGCCGAAGTGCCCAGCCAGGGCGGCGTGGCCATCTATACCAAAACCGCGCCCAAGGCCATCATCATGGGCCTGGGCTTCGAGCTGGCCGATCGTTATGGTCGCTATATCCAGGCGGATTTCGACAAGGTCAGCATCGGTTGCCTGCTGCTGCCATCGGGTCGCGACGGTGACGTCAGTCTGAACCAGAAATTCAAGTTCATGAACGACTTCACCACCTACCTGCACAAGCAGCGCCGCAAGCGCCGCGAGTTCATCTATTGCGGCTCGCTGCACACCGCACACCTGAAGCTGGACGTGAAGAACTGGCGCGACTGCCAGCACCAGCCGGGCTTCATGGCACCAGAGCGGGCGTGGATGGATGAGATCTTCGGCAGCCTCGGCTATGTCGATGCCCTGCGTGAAGTCACCCGCGAATCGGACCTGTACAGCTGGTGGCCCGACAGCGAACAGGCCCAGGATCTGAACCTGGGGCTGCGCTTCGACTATCAGATTCTCACTCCCGGCCTGCGGCGCTTCGTCAAACACGCCAGCATCCCGCGCAAGGTGCGCTTCTCCGAGCACGCTCCGGTGATCATCGACTACGATTGGGTGCTGAGCATCTGACGCCGTATTGTCGCGGCGGCCCCTGCTTGCCGCCGCGATTCCCTGCCCCTGATTCTCCGGCGTTCTTGATAGCGATCAAATACTGATCACCCCTTGCCGTGCTAAATTGAACCGTACTTGATAACACCCATTCCTATATGAACAGCCTGCCCGCCCTGCCGGTGCGGCATTCCCGTGGAAACGCCTATGTCCAACTCCCCGAAACAGGATTGGGCTCCCCAATCCGACGCCGTATTGCGTGACCAGCGCGCCGCCTACGACCATATGCGCGAACAATGCCCGGTCGCCTACAGCGACTATGCCCAGTGGAGCCTGTTCCGCCACGCCGATGTCAGCCGCGTCCTGCTCGATCACCACAGCTTCAGCAACCGGGTGTCCCGGCATATTTCCGTACCCAATGGCATGGACCCGCCGCAGCACACCGCCTACCGCGCCATTATCGAGCCCTATTTCAGCGCCGAGCGCATGGCGCTGTTCGAGCCGGTATGCCGGGAGATCGCCGAGGATCTGGCAACCACCGCCCTGCACCGCGATCAGATCGAACTGATGGCCGAGTTCGCCCAGCCTTTCGCCCTGCGCATCCAGTGTGCCTTCATGGGCTGGCCACTGACCCTGCAGGAGCCGCTGATCGACTGGGCCAGGCGCAACAACCAGGCCACCCTGCTGCGCGACCGCACCTTGCTGGGCACGCTGGCGGCCGAGTTCGAGGCCTTGATCGCCGAATTGCTGGCCGTCCGCCGAGGGGCCGACGCCACCCCCGGGGATGACCTGACCAGTGCTCTTCTGCATGAGCGAATCAATGGTCGACCACTGAATGATCAGGAGATCACCAGCATCCTGCGCAACTGGACGGTCGGTGAAATCGGCACCATCGCCGCCTCGGTGGGCATCCTCGCGCAGTTCCTGGCAGCCCACCCCAACGTGCAGCAGCAGTTGCGCAGCGACCCCGGGCTGCTGTGGCAGGCCAATGATGAAATACTGCGCATCCACGGGCCGCTGGTGGATAACCGCCGGCGCACGACCTGCCCAGTGCAGATCGGCGGGCGCCAGATCGCTGCCGAGCAGCGCATCACTCTCAACTGGATCGCCGCCAATCGCGACCCGCAGGTGTTTCCCGAGCCGGATACCTTCTCGCTGGAGCGCGACCCGGCACAGAACCTGCTGTATGGCGCAGGCATCCATGTCTGCCCCGGCGCGCCCCTGGCCCGCATGGAACTGGTGATCGTCATGCGCAGCCTGCTGCAGCACAGCCGCAAGCTCAGCTTGCTTACCGAACAACCCGCCACTCTGGCGATCTATCCTTCCAGCGGCTACACCAGCCTGCCACTGCGCCTGCGCTGACGCCCCATGGATTGCCATGCCCTTCGGGCTCGCAATGACGGATGAGAAGACCTGGGCAATGGACACCTCACTCCTCCCGTCATTGCGAACCGCAAAGCGGTGAAGCAATCCACCTGGCACGGAGTAACCAGCCGTAGAAGCCACCGCCCGACCATTATCTACCCCTACAGGGGGGCGACAATGGTGGCACGGAGGCGTATGATAGCGACTGATATCGCTTCCCATTATCATAACAATTCCACCACCGGTCACCGGGCCTGCAGGCGTTGCGCCGCATCCTCCAGCACCGGCACTGCGATCCAAAACCAAGCGGGCCGACGCCTCCCCTTCGCCTCTGACACTCCCGGGGCCCGGCCAGCTTTCTGACAATCAGTGATGCAGCCAGCACCGGCTTGATCGGTGCGGTTGAGGATGCAATTACAGAGCAATGGCAAAATCCGCGATCAACCTGCCTACCTATCAGTGGACCGTCCTGGCTGGTGGTACGGCGTTCCTCCTGGTCCTGCTCATGTTGTCCATGACCACCGGCGCCGGGGTCTACGGGGCAACAGAGGTTCTGGGCTATCTGCACGGCGACCCGACCAGGCTGGCCGATGACAAGCTGGCCATGGTGATCAACACCCTGCGCCTGCCGCGCACCCTGGCCGCGCTGGTGGTCGGCGCCAGCCTGGCGGTCGCCGCTACCCTGCTGCAGAGCGCCACGCGCAATCCGCTGGCCGAGCCGGGCCTGCTCGGCGTCAATGCCGGGGCGGTAATGGGGCTGGTGCTGGGGCTGATCTTCTTCGGTGTCGAGTCGACCTGGGGTTATCTGGTCTGGGCCAGCGCCGGCGCCCTGCTCGGCAACCTGGTGGTGCTGGGCATCGGCCTGATGCTGGGCCAGGCCAGCCCGCTGAAACTGATCCTCGCCGGGGTGGCGCTCAGCGCCGTATTCGGCGGTATCTCCAACTATCTGCTGCTGGCCAACCAGACCGCACTGGAGCAGTTCCGCTTCTGGAACCTGGGGTCGCTGTCGGCCTCGGAGCTGGATGCCGTCGGCGCGATCACCCCGGTGGTGCTGGTCGCCCTGGCCCTGGCGGTCATGCTCTGTCGGCAATTGACGCTGATGCAGATGGGCGACGCCCAGGCCAAGGCGCTGGGTATCCAGACCACCCGGGTGCGCATCGGCGTACTGGTAGCCTCCACCCTGTTCACCGCCTGCGCCATTTCGATCGCCGGCCCGATCGGCTTTATCGGCTTTCTGGCCGCCTACTGCGGTCGCCTGGTCGAGCCGGTGGCACTGATCAAGCAGATGCTGTTCTCCGCACTGTTCGGCATTCTGTTTCTGCTGGGTGCAGATATTCTGGCACGCTGGGCAATCCAGCCCTACGAGATGCCGGTCGGTACGCTGCTGGCGGTGATCGGCGCGCCGGCCCTGATCGCCATCGTGCTGCGCGGCGGCTTCCGTTCCCTGCTGTCGGTGAAATGACCATGAATACCGTCCTTCCCACTGGTGTCTGGCGCCTGCAACTGGGGCGCGCCACCCTGCTGCTGCACCGGCGCACCTGGCTGATGACACTCTTGATGCTCTGTGCCCTGCTGCTGATGTTCGTGCTGTCGGTCAGCCTCGGCTCCGGCAACATGGGCGTACGCGACGTGGTGCTCACGCTGACCGGCAACGGCAGCAAGCTGCAGGAAATCATGCTGTACAAGATCCGCCTGCCGCGGGTCGCCGGGGTGATAGTGGCGGGGCTGGCCATGGGCATGGCCGGCTGCCTGATCCAGACCCTGGTACGCAACCGGCTGGCGACCCCGGACATGGTCGGGGTCAACGAGGGCGCCTCGCTGGCGGTCATCGTGTTCGCCATCTATCTGACCCTGGGCGCCTGGCCGTGGTGGGCCTCACCGCTGGGCGCGGCACTGGCCGCCGCGGCGCTGTTCGTGTTGTGCCAGCGGCCAGGGGAACAGGGTTACCTGTTCATCGTCATCGGCATCGCCATCTCCGAGCTGTTCAATGCGCTGGGCGAGTTCGCCATGTCCACCCAGCCGCTGAGCCATCTGACCAGCATCTATTTCTGGACCATGGGCCACTTCGCCCATGCCAGCTATCAGGCGATCAATCCCATCGTGCTGATCCTGTTGCTGCTGTGCCCGGCGATGGCCCTGATCAACCGGCCGCTGGCGCTGTTGCGCTTCGGCGATGCCACAGCGCGCAGCCTGGGCGTCAACGTGCCCCCGATCCAGCTGGGCATCCTCGGGCTGGCGATCCTGATCGCCTCACTGGGCACCGCCATCGGCGGGCCGGTGGTGTTCATCGCCATGGCCGCACCGATCCTCGCCTCCTGGCTGGCCCGGGACAATCTGGCGCCGATCTGGCTGGCGGCGGTGTGCGGCGCGGTGTTGCTGCTGGGCAGTGACATCCTGGTGCGCGTGCTGGCCCAGCCCAATGAGATTCCCACCGGGATCATGACCCGCATCCTGGGCGGCTTCCTGCTGCTCTTCCTCCTGATCAAAGACAGACAGTGGTCCGACTGATGACAGTACTGCATGCGCGCAATCTGCAATTTGGCTATCACGAGAAAGGCGTCCTGCACGACATTTCCTTCACCCTGCCCAGGGGCAAGCTGGTAGGCATCGTCGGGCCCAATGGCAGCGGCAAGTCCACCCTGCTCAGGCTGCTGGCCGGCCAGTTACCGCTGCAACAGGGCGAGGTGGATATCCATGGTCAGCCGCTGGGCAGCTTCTCCACCAAGTCCCTGGCCCGCCAGTTGGCCTTTCTGCCGCAGCGTCCGGTGATGGCCGATGGCATCCGCGTCGAACAACTGGTGCAATATGGTCGCCACCCGCATCAGGGCTGGTTCAGCCAGTGGAGTGACGAGGATGCCCGCCAGGTGGCCCGGGCGCGCGAGCTGATGCAGCTCGGCCCGATCTGGCAGCGCATCGCCTCGTCGCTGTCCGGTGGCCAGGCACAACGTGCCTGGCTGGGCATGGTTCTGGCGCAGAATACCGACCTGATCCTGCTCGACGAACCCACCAGCGCGCTGGATATCGGCCTGCAAACCGAGGTGATGGAGTCCATCCGCCAGATCACCGGCGAGAACCGCACGGTATTGCTGGTCATCCATGATCTGGGCATGGCAGCGCGCTACTGCGATGAACTGATCGCCCTGGATGCCGGCCGCATCGCCGCCATGGGCCCGGCCCGGGAGGTGATCACCAAGGATCTAGTCGACCGCCTCTACAGTACCAGCGTGGACATTCTCGCCGCGCCGGGTGACGGCGCACCGGTGATCGTGCCGCGACGACGGCCTCTCTCAGCGGACAGCGCAGCCAAGGCCAGCTAGCGCCGGACGATACAAGGTGAGACAAAATGCCCCATAATGATAATGGTTACCAATATCATCATGGAGTACCATGGTCGCTTCTTCCCAACCCACATTGCACAGGATCGCCCAATGATCAAAGCAACCACCTGGCGCTATGCGCTATTCCTGCTGGCCGGTCTCGCCAGCCTCGGCGCACTGGCCGAGGCGCGCCAGGTCGAAGACGCCATGGGCAACCAGATCATGGTCCCGGACCAGCCGCAACGTATCGTCACCCTCAGCGAGGTGGATCTGGACGTAGCGCTGGCGCTGGGGATCACTCCGGTGGGCACCACCGACGGTCGCGGCCAGACCGCACCGCCACGCTATCTGCAGGGGCGGCTCACCGAACAGACCCGTTCCCTCGGGCTGCTGGCCAATCCCAACCTGGAAACCCTGCTCGAGCTCGAACCGGATCTGATCCTCACCGGCCCGGTCACTCCCGAGCAACTGGCCATTCTGAACGAGATAGCCCCGACAGCAGTGTCCTACACCCAGGGCGAACCCTGGCGGGACTCCACCCTGCGGGTGGCCAATATCCTCAACCAGGAAGCCGAGGGCCAGCAATTACTGGAGCGCTATGAAGAGCGGGCCGCCCAGGGCCGCGAACGGCTCAAGGAGCATCAGGGCGAGAGCATCAGCATCGTGCGCTGGAACCCCAAGGGGCCGGCCTTCATGCTGCGTGACTCCTTCGCCAGCACCATTGCCAAGGACCTTGGCCTGGTCCGGCCACCCCAGCAGCAGCAACCCGGCCCGACCCACTCCATGCCGTTGAGCCTGGAATCACTGGACGTGCTCGATGGAGACTGGATGGTAATCGGTACCCTGGCGCCGGTCGGCGAGGCCGTGGATGCCCTGCGCCAGGCCGAGAAAACACCCATGTATCAACAGCTCGGCGCCATCAAGAGCGGCCATTACCATGCAGTGGATGGCTCCGTATGGACTTCCTCCTTTGGCCCGCTGGCGGCAGAGCAGGTCATCGAGGATATAGAAATACTGATCCTCGGCGACCAGGCGCAGGTTGCCAAAGCCAACCAGTGACGTCGGGTTGTCGCGCCCCTGCGCGACGACAGGGCCGGGGCTGCGGCAGGCCGCTTGGCGTAGCGCCCGAACGCGGACCGGGGCGCTACACCCCAAACAGCACGATGCCGCAGCCGGCTAGCCGGGCGAGGCCACTGACAGCAGGCAGGTTATCGGGTGACGTCGGGTTGTCGCGCCCCTGCGCGATGCAGGGCCGGAGCTGCGGCAGACCGCTTGGCGTAGCGCCCGAACGCGGACCGGGGCGCTACACCCCAAACAGCACGATGCCGCAGCCGGCTAGCCGGGCGAGGCCACTGACAGCAGGCAGGTTATCGGGTGACGTCGGGTTGTCGCGCCCCTGCGCGACGACAGGGCCGGGGCTGTGGCAGACCGCTTGGCGCAGCGCCCGAACGCGGACCGGGGCGCTACATCCCGGAAAGATCGGCTAGCCGGGCGCGACCGCTGGCGACAGCGGTCGGCGCAGCAGGACGCGGGGGTGGCCCGCTGCGACCATGTCCACATAACCCACCCGGCTGGCGCCGGCCGGAGTGCCGTAGCTCGGCAGCCAGGCTGCTGGGTAGCTCAGGTCGGTTGGTAAATCCATCAACTCGATACGAAAGCCGCAACGCCGGCGTTGCTCGTCCAGCGCGCCATCCAGTTGCGCATCGCTGCACAGCGCCAGCATTCCGCGGTGACCACACCAGCCGGCCCCGAGCAACCGACGCCAGAACGGCCCATCACCCTGCAAGGTATTGATATCCGGTCGCCGCCGCAGCAGCGCCGCCAGGGCTTGCGGCTCACGATGCAGGCGCGCGGGGGCAATCTCCAGATAGCCCCCGACCCACAGCGGCCCGAGCATCTCGAGCAGCGCAGCGGTATCGTCGAGGACCGTCGTGAACAGCCAGCGGCTGCCGGTGCAGGCCTCGATACGCTCGCAGGTTTCCTGCAGAAACAGGGCCAGTGCCCCGCGCGCAATCACCCTGCCCTGCCGCTGTTCATCCCCTTCATGGCGCAACAGCAGGCAGGCCGGCAGGTCATCGTCCTGTTCAGGCCAGCCCTGCGGTGCGCACCACCCCGGCCGCAGGACATGCACCGGCATGGCAAAGACGCGATGCAACGGTGTGGTCGCCAGGACCAGACGCACCCGCGCCTGCCGCGCTGCCCTGTTCAATCGCGACAGCGGCAGCTCCGGTTCCAATGGCACGAAACAGAGTCCGGCGCGGATGCAGGCGAGCACTGCTGCCAGCAGCTCAGGCGAGCGATCCAGGTACAACCCCACCCGGTCCCCGGCCCGCATGCCGCACCCGGCCAGTTGCTGAGCGATATGCGCCGCACGTCCGGCCAGCCGCTCATAGCTCCACTGTTCATCGTCACAGCCCAGGACAGCCAGCTCGGCGTACTGCCGGCACACCGCAGCCAGCCGTGGACTGAGTGACGTTTCGTCTGACAGATCATCGAACCCGAGCATGCTGAGCCCCTCTCGCCTGGGTGAACTGCCGAGGGCACGACCCGGCAAATCACCTTCTTAAATAAGAATGATTAGCATTTACTATAAGAAGGTAGCCGCTCCTCACGCCAACGTCAATCGGCGCAGAAGGCTTTATTCAATCACGCACACGACACTGCCCTGCGTGGCAGCAGCATGCAGAGGGTAACCGGGGGAGTATGGAGCAGGAGGCTGGCTACCCAAGGGCAGCCAGCCCGGAGTTACTTGATCAGCCGCAAGCAGAACGGATAACGGTAGGGCACCCCTTCATTGGCCTTGATGGCAGCGATGATCATCAGCACCACGGCGCCGACCACAACCACCCCGATCAACACGAAGCCGATCGCCACCAGCATCAGCAACAGGCAGACCAGTGCGGCAATCAGCACGGTAATCTGGAAGTTGAGTGCTTCCTTGCCCTGCTCATCCACATAGGGATGCAGATCCTTCTTCAGCTGCCAGATGATCAGCGGACCGATCAGGCTGCCGATCACCGGCAGGAAATACCCCAGGAATCCCGCCAGATGCGCGATCATCGCCCACATCCGTGCGTCACGATCAGGCTCTGTCACCTCGATGCGGGATTGATCAATGTCCACCATATCCTGCACTCCTCATGTTGTTGGTCCTGTTGAGAATAGCCGAACAACGGGAACTCAGTCTTCCAGTGCAGCCAACTGTTGCGCGAACAGGTCAGTGATGCCGTTGCGCGCCAGCTCCAGCATCGCCGTCAGCTCCTCTGGGGTAAAGGGCGCTGCCTCGGCGGTGCCCTGCACCTCGATAAAGCCGCCCTGGTCGGTCATCACCACGTTCAGGTCGGTACCGGCCGCGGAGTCTTCCGGGTAATCCAGATCCAGCACCGGCACGCCCTGGTAAATACCGACCGAGATCGCGGCGATCATCTGTACCGCAGGCATTTTCTTGATCGCACCGCGCTGCTTCATCGCCCGCAAGGCATCCACCAGAGCCACACAGGCGCCGGTGATGGACGCCGTGCGCGTGCCGCCGTCGGCCTGAATCACATCGCAGTCGATATAGATGGTGTTCTCGCCCAGGCTTTTCAGATCCACCGCCGCGCGCAGCGAACGGCCGATCAGCCGCTGGATTTCCAGGGTGCGACCGCCCTGCTTGCCCTTGCTCGCCTCACGCTGCATGCGCTCACCGGTCGCCCGGGGCAGCATGCCGTACTCGGCAGTGATCCAGCCCTGCCCGGTGCCGCGCAGAAAACGTGGTACGCCGGCCTCGACACTGGCGGTACAGATGACCTTGGTATCACCGAATTCGACCAGCACCGAACCTTCGGCATGCCGGGTGTAATGGCGGGTCAGGGTTACCTGACGCATCTGGGCTGCTGCGCGGCCGCTGGGTCGTTTCATTTTCAAGATCCTTGTACTGCATGTGTGAGCCGCGATTATACGGGCCCGTCATGGCTAACAACAGCCACTGTACCCCCGCATCAGTGGACGGAGTACAATGCCCGCCTGATAAAAAGACACATTCAGAGAGTAAGGGGTTTATCGATGGTTTACAGCATGACGGCTTTCGCCCGCAGCGAACTCAGCACCGACCAGGGCAACCTGGCGTGGGAACTGCGCTCGGTCAACCATCGTTACCTGGAAGCCACCCTGCGCCTGCCCGAAGCCTTCCGCGAACTGGAAGGCCCACTGCGCGAACGCCTGCGTAAACAGCTGGCGCGTGGCAAGGTCGAATGCACCCTGCGCTTCAACCCTACCACCGATACCAGCCAGGGCCTGAGCCTGAACCAGCCGCTGGTCGCGCAACTGATTGCCGCCGCCGGGCAGATCGGCAGCCAGCTCCCCAGCCCGGCGCCGATCAACCCGCTGGAACTGCTGGCCTGGCCCGGCGTACTGACCGGCGCCGAGCAGGAACAGTCACAGCTGGTCAAACAGGCCGACCAGCTGTTCAATCAGGCGTTGGAGCAGCTCAAGGAAAGCCGCGCCCGGGAAGGTGCCGAATTGCGCGCCCTGATCGAGGAGCGTCTGGACAACATGGCCGAACGGGTCGCCACCCTGCGCGAGATGATGCCGACCCTGCTGGACGCCCACCGGCAGAAGCTCATCGACCGCTTCAATGAAGCCAGACTGGAACTGGACAATACCCGCCTGGAACAGGAACTGGTGATGCTGGCACAGAAGATCGACGTCGCCGAAGAGCTCGACCGCCTCACCACCCACATCAGCGAAACCCGCAACGTGCTCACCAGCAACGCCGCCATGGGCCGGCGCCTGGATTTCCTCATGCAGGAATTCAACCGCGAGGCCAACACCCTGGGCTCCAAGGCCATCGATGTACGCAGCACCCAGGCGGCGGTGGATCTGAAGGTGTATATCGAGCAGATGAGGGAGCAGGTGCAGAATATCGAGTAGTCCCCACAACCGTCCACACGCGACCATAACCCAAGGACCCGCCTGGGAGCTTTGCAGATGGTGGAGGTCTTTATCTGGTAGTGCCTAAAGCCGGTCGGGCTTATTGGAGGCTGCACTCAAGATGAAGCAACACCGTGAAGGCATCGATCCTCTTGTCGCAAAACCACGGGCCAAGCACGACTCCATTCGCAGCGTGGATGACCTGTTTGCAGACTGGCATGAAGGCACAACATTTTCAGCGCCCCTGCAGATGCTCCGTTGGCACCATCCGCTGATGCAGCATAGCAAATATCACTAGCTGCTTCTTTTCCAACCGGTAGTAGAGCATGTGACTACCATACGGAAAACTGAACACCCCTTCACCCACATCCAGCCTGACCAACCCCTGACCGGGAAACTCGGCTAATAGCTCCATGGCTTCCCTCGCGCCCTGCAGGTACTTTCTGGATTGCTCCTGCCCCCAGGTATTCACTGTATAACGGCGGATAGCCTTCAGGTCTTGTTGTGCATCACGTGTTAAACGAAAGCCAAACGCCATCAGTCATCGCTTCCCTGCAGCAACTGATCAAAGAACTCCCCGCCATCAATTGTCTCTCCAGCCGCAATCTGCTCCTTGGCGCGCTCCGCTCTCAGCTGTAGCAGCTCCAGCTTCAATTCCTCACTGCTGACATAGTCCTCAGCTGCAACCAGTACTGCCACCGGCTTGCCATGCTTGCTGATGTGTACCGGCTCTCGCTGAGCCTTCAGCAACACCTCACCAAACCGAGCTTTTGCTTCGTTCGCTGTCATTAGGTTCATGGCCATCGTCTCCCACTAAACCCCAACATTATAAAACCATGCGCTTCGGACGAAACGCACGAAACGAATGAATCGTCCGCTTCGTGCAGAGTTTAGCACAACCTATGGTGTCTGGATGTGCATCCAGGTCGATACACCGTATCACTACGGACTCAGATTAATCCGGAGGCAGGCTCCGAAAACACAGCACACACGCTTGAAAGCGCAGTGGAATCAGCCTGCTGGCATGGGGATGTGTTTGAAAGCGGCTCAGGCCTGCTCCAGCACCACCACCCGCTGACCAGCGCGAACCGGCGAGCCCGGTTGCACATGCACCTCGCGCACCACGCCGGCACAGGGTGCGGTCAGCGGAATTTCCATCTTCATCGACTCGAGGATGACCAGCACATCCCCCGCCTCGACCTGCGCGCCGGCTTGTACCTGAACCTGCCAGAGATTCCCGGCGATATGGCTTTCGATGCTGTACTGCCCGCTCGCCAGCGGCTTGTCCTCGCTCTGCTCGGGTGCCGCTTCCTCGCTTTCGTAGTTCGCCTGGCCGGACTCGATCCAGCGCTGGCGCTCGGCGGCGAAGGCAGCGCGTTGCTGATGGCGGAAGCTGGCAATGCCTTCCGCCTCGCGTTCGAGGAAGGCCTGGTAATCCGCCAGGCACAACTCGCTCTGCTCGATGGCCAGCTCGAACCGGCCCAGCGGGAAGTCGCGCCGGATGCGCAGCAGTTCTTCGGCCGAGACCGGGTAGAAGCGGATCTGGTCGAAGAAGCGTAACAGCCAGGGCTTGCCGGCAAAGGCCGCGACATCGCGGTAGCGGTTCCACATCTGCAGGGTACGACCGACGAACTGGTAGCCCCCGGGGCCTTCCATACCGTATACACACATGTAGGCGCCGCCGATGCCCACCGAGTTCTCCGCGGTCCAGGTGCGCGCCGGGTTGTACTTGGTGGTCACCAGGCGGTGCCGCGGGTCCAGTGGGGTTGCCACTGGCGCACCGAGATAGACATCGCCCAGCCCCATCACCAGATAGCTGGCGGCGAAGACCGTGCGCTGTACCTCATCCAGGTTCGGCAGGTCGTTGATGCGGCGGATGAACTCCAGGTTGCTGGGGCACCAGGGGGCGTCCCTGCGCACCGTGGTCATGTATTTCTCGATCGCCAGCTGGCAGGCAGGATCGTCCCACGACAGGGGCAGATGAACGATACGCGACGGCACCTTGAGGTCGCTGGTGGCGCACACCCGATCCCAGAGAGCGGTGATGCTATCCAGCAGCGTCGCCAGCGGCAGCCTTTCCGGTTGATAGTGCACCTGCAGCGAGCGGATGCCCGGGGTGAGGTCAATGACACCCGCCAGGCCTTCGTTCTCCAGGGCCTGCATCAGCGCATGCCCACGGAATCGCAGCACCAGGTCGAGCTCCGCCGCACCTATCTCCAGCAATAGGTGAGTATCCCCCGACAGGCGCGCCACCAGGCGCTTGTCGGCCTCGCCGATATCGAGCACGATCGGCGAAGTCAGTGTCGGCACCACCGGTTTCACTGAGACCGGTACCGCAGGCGCGACCAGGCTGGCGCATTCCTGGTTGAGCGCCTGCGCCAGCTGGCGGGCAGTATCGATCTCGACAGCGACAAAGCGCACCCTGTCACCGGCCTTGAGCTGGCCGAGCTGCCAGAGGTCGGCCTCGATGATGGTCACCGGACAGACGAAACCACCCAGGCTCGGGCCATCCGGGCCGAGAATCACCGGCATGTCACCGGTGAAGTCCACGGCACCGATGGCGTAGGGGTTGTCATGGATGTTGGAGGGGTGCAGCCCGGCTTCGCCGCCGCTGTCACGCACCCATTCGGGTTTTGGCCCGATCAGCCGGACACCCGTGCGGCTGGAGTTGAAGTGCACCTCCCAGTCGGTAGCGAAGAAGGTCTGGATATAGCCCTCGGTAAAGTATTCCGGCGCGCCGTGCGGCCCATAGATCACCCGGATCTCGCGCACCTCGGCCAGATCACTGTATTGCGCCGGCAACAGGCTCGCGCCATGGCTGGCGTCCTCCAGCCGGGGCAGATGCAGTACATCCCCGGCGCGCAGGGCACGGCCACCGTGGCCGCCGAACTGACCAAGGGTAAAGGTGCTCTTGCTGCCGAGATAATCCGGCACCACCACCCCTCCCCGCACACACAGGTAACTCCGCGCGCCAGCGCCGGCAATGCTGCCGCAGCTGAGTGTGCTGCCGGCCTTGACCAGAATGGCAGTCGCCATCGGCTGCTCGACCTCGTCGATCTTCAACCCGATGACGGCGCCGGTCACCGCAACCACCGCATCGGTATTGAACCGCAGCACAGGCCCGCTCATGGTGATTTCCACGGCCGCCGCGCCCTCGGGATTGCCAAGCAAGCGGTTGCCCAGGCGCAGCGCACGGCTGTCCATTGGACCAGAGGGTGGCACGCCCACAGCCCAGTAACCCAGGCGACCAGGAAAATCCTGCACGGTGCTCTGCGTACCCGCACTCAGCACCTCGACCGTGTCTGCCCGATAGACCATCTGCTCCAGGCAACGGGTCCAGGGTTCACCGCTGGCGAAGGGGGTGGCATGGAGAATCTGCCGCAGGTAGTCGCGATTGCATTCCACGCCGTACAGCAGGGTCTCCTGCAGCGCTTCGCCCAGTGCCTGTCTGGCGGCTTCCCGGTCTGGCGCCCAGCTGATGACCTTGGCAATCATCGGATCGAACCAGGCCGGTATCTCGCACCCGCTTTCGACCCAGGTATCGATGCGCAGCTGTTTGCCGTCAGCCGGGGGGAACGCCACTGCCGTCAGCAGGCCCGGACTCGGTTGGAAGTCGCGGCCCGGGTCCTCTGCATAGACGCGCGCCTGAATCGCATGCCCCTGGGGGGCGAGCGCCGCGGCCAGTTCGGTCAGGGGCGGCAGCTCTCCGGCGGCAAGCTCGACCATCCAGCGCACCAGATCCACGCCCCAGACCTGTTCGGTTACGCCGTGCTCTACCTGCAGACGGGTATTCACTTCCAGAAAATAGAACTGCTCGGCCTCGCTGTCGTAAACGAATTCCACGGTCCCGGCGCTGCGGTACCGCACCGCCCTGGTCAGCTTGATTGCAGCGGCGCAGAGTGCCTCGGCCATGCCGGTCGGCAGGTTGGGTGCCGGCGTCTCCTCCAGCACCTTCTGATTGCGCCGCTGCACCGAGCAATCGCGCACGCCCAACGCCAGCACTTCACCGTTGCCGTCGCCGAATACCTGGACTTCAAGGTGACGGGCGCGCTGTATGTATTTTTCGATGAATACGCCTGAATCGCTGAAGTTGTTCTGCCCCAACCGCTTGACCGCCTCGAACGCATCGGCCAGCTCCTGCGCGCTGTTGCAGACACGCATGCCGATCCCGCCGCCGCCAGCGGTGCTCTTGAGCATCACCGGGTAGCCGACCTGTTCGCCGGCCTGCAGTGCGGCGTCGATATTCTCCAGCAAGCCGGTGCCTTCCAGCATCGGGATGCCATGTTCCCTGGCCAGGGCACGCGCGGTGTGCTTCAGGCCGAACAGTCGCAGCTGTTCGGGCGTGGGGCCGACGAAGGCAATCCCGGCCGCTTCGCAGGCTTCGGCAAAGGCGGCATTCTCGGACAGAAAGCCGTAGCCCGGGTGAATGGCTCCGGCGCCGGTGGTGCGGGCGATATCCAGGATCTTGTCTACTGCCAGATAGGTCTGGCTCGCCGCTCCTTCACCGAGACCGTATGCCTCGTCCGCCTGGGATATATGCAGACTGGTGGCATCGGCGTCGGCATACACGGCGACGCTTCCGACATCGAGCGTGCGCAGTGTGCGCAGGATGCGGCAGGCAATGGCACCACGGTTGGCGATCAGCAGTTTGTCGAACATGGCAGTTTTCCCTCGACAGGGTTGGCGGGCCGTCCCGCTTTTTTCGTCTGCGCCACGGTCGTCCGTGGCTGGTGGTTACACAAGGGAGAGTGCCGACTCAGTCCCACACCAGGACTTCGGCCGGGGTCGGGTTGTAGGCGTTGCAGGGGTTGTTCAATTGCGGGCAGTTGGAAATCAGCACGATGATGTCCATGTGCGCCAGCAGCTCGACATATTTTCCCGGGGCGGAGATGCCATCCTCGAATGTCAGTCCACCCTCGGGCGTCACCGGCACATTCATGAAGAAGTTGATGTTGGCGCCGATGTCGCGCTTGTCCAGGCGGCCGTCACCGAGGGCGGCACGCAGGAAGTTGTCCCGGCAGCTGTGCATGTAGCGCTTGTCCAGCGCATAACGCACCGTATTGCTCTCCTGCGCACAGGCGCCGCCCAGCGTGTCGTGCCGGCCGCAGGTATCCGCGACGATGGTCAGCAGTGGATTGCCGAGATTGGAATACAGCACCGTACCGGTGCTGAGGTAGACCCGATTCTGCTGGCGCAGGGTGCGTTGCGGGTCGAAACGCTCGCGCGGATTGGCGGCGCTGAAGAACAGCGTGTCCACCGCCTGGTTGCCCTCCAGGTCGAGCAGGCGCAATGTCTGTCCGGCCCTGATCTCGAACAGGTAGGGTTCTCCAGCGGGAATGGTTGCACGAAAGCTGGCTGCTTCCGGCTGTTTCTGGCTTTGCGTCAGTATCATCCTGGCAGCCCTCAGATATACAGTCGTTCGGTGTTGTGGAAACCGCGGCCGTTTTCCGGCCGCGCGGTGCGGCACAGGACGGTAATACCGTCACTGGCGACCTGCTGCCAGGTCAACAGCACCGGCTTCGGCGCGTACTGCGGATTCGGGTCCATCGGGTGCTGCAGGGCGGTCAGGACCACCAGCGTGTCCATCGGGGCATACAACTCGATGTAATCGTTGGCACTGGAGTTACCCGACTCGAACTGGAAGCTCCCCTCGGCATCGACGCTGACCCGGCTGAACAGGTTGAGAGTCATCAGCAGGTCCTGCTGATTCAGATTCCACTTGCCCATTTCCACCAGCAGGTTGTCATGGCCGTTGCGATGGAAGCCGTTACGCAGCTCCTGATAGCGGCCTTGGCCATACTTTTCCTCGACCTCCCGGGCATTGAGCACGCCACCTAAGCTGTCATGCCAGCCGCAGGTATCGGCGGTGATCGCAGCCAGCACGCGGCCCATGTCCGAATACAGGCAGTGGCCGGCGGTGAGCCGGGCGGTATGCTGGCCCTTGAGGGTGTCGGGCAGACTCAGCCGCTCGCTTTTCTCGTTGGCATTGAGCAGCATCAGGCTGACATTGGCCCCGCCCTCGATATCGGTGATCCGTAGCAATTGGCCGCGCTTGAGTACGAAGGAGGTGTGTCCGCCACCAGGGACGGTTTCTTCGTACAGGGTGGAACGCAGCGCCAGATCGGCATTCATGGTCAGCTCCTTACGCGGCAGTCTGGTCGCCGGCGATGTGTTTGGGTAATGCCTCGATAGCGGCCCGATTCAACTGCCGGTCGCTGTTGAGCGCGATGTCGTAGGTAACACGGGCGCCATAGGCGTTCGGCGCGTCGGGGTCGATCCGCGGCTTGTCGAATACCATTAGCCGGGTACCCAGGGTGAAGCCTTCGGACAGATCGTGGGTGACCATGAACACGGTCAGCGTGGTTTCCTGCCACAGCTCCAGCAGCAGCGCATGCATGTCCTTGCGGATGCCTGGATCCAGGGCGCCAAACGGTTCGTCGAGCAGCAGCACCCGGGGCTTCATGATCAATGCCTGGGCGATGGCCAGCCGTTGCTGCATGCCGCCGGAGAGTTGCGCCGGGTACTTGTTCAGGGACTGGCCAAGCCCGACTTTCTGCAGGATCGCGGCGGCCTGCTCGTTGGCGTCGCGGCGGGCACGACCGAACAGGCGGCCAAGTACCGGGGAGCGCGACAGCGCCAGCCCCAGCGCCACATTGTTCAGTACCGAGAGATGGGGCAGTACCGAGTAACGCTGGAAGACCACGCCGCGGCTGGCATCCGGCTCGTGCGCTAGTGGCTGGCCGTCCAGCAGGATTTCGCCCCGGCTCGGGCGTTCCTGGCCGAGCAATATGCGCAGGAAGGTCGACTTCCCGCAGCCGGAGGCACCCACCAGGGTGCAGAACTCCCCTTCGTTGATGTCCAGGTTGAGCTGTTCGAGGACCACCTGATCACCGTATTCCTGCCAGACATTCTTCACCTGTATGAACGGCACGGCGGGAGCGGCGGTCTCGAGAGGACTGGTATCGGTCATCATTTGGCTCCTTCGTACCAGGGGAAAGCCAACCGGGTCAGCTGACGCAGGCCGTAATCCATCGACCAGGCCAGCAGGGTGATCCAGGCGACATAGGGAAGAATCACGTCCATCGACATGTAGCGGCGCCCCAGAAAGATGCGGTAGCCGAGACCGTCGGTAGAGGCGATGGCTTCGGCGGCAATCAGGAACAGCCAGGCCGATCCCAGCACCAGACGCAGGCTGATAAGCAGGCGTGGCATCAGTTGTGGCAGCACCACGCGCAGGATCAGCGTCCAGGTATTGGCGCCCAGGGTCTGCGCCTTTACCAGCAGCTCGGTGGGGATTTCCCGTGCCCGCTGTTCAAGGTCCCGGGCAATGAGCGGGGTGATGCCAATGACGATGAGCACTATCTTGGATAGCTCGCCGAGGCCAAACACGATGAACAGGATCGGTAGCAGGGCCAGTGACGGCACCATGGATAACACCGCCAGCAGCGGCGACAGCGGTGCACTGAACAGTGGCAGGGTGCCGGTGGTCAGGCCCAGACACAGGGCAAGCAAGGCGCTGATGCCCAGGCCGATGGAGATGCGTTTGAGACTGGACGCGGTATCCTGCCAGAACAGGTAGTCACCACTGCGCCGATCAGGCTGGAAGGCCAGCCGATCGATCGCCTCCACCATCTGCGAGGGGCTGGGCAACAGTTTGTCATTCGGATTGGCTTCCAGCCGCTTGGCCGAATAGGACAGGTAAATCAGCGCCAGCAGCAGGAATGGCAGAAGCAGCAGCGACAAGCGCACCGGCTTGCCGGGTCTGATATTGATCAACCGCATGGGGCAGCCCTCCCTGTATCACTGAGGGCAGCAGGGTCCATCGAGGTTCTGAAAAGCGCGGCAGGCAGCGACCGGGTTGCAGAGTGGGACATGTAAAACCCTCCAGATTAGGCAGACGACGGGTAGCTGCGTGTTCATTACGCAAATCTCCCGGGCTTTTGTCCCGCCGTGTAACCTCATGGAGGTCGCCAACTCTCGGACCAGCCACTCGCGCCAGCGAGCCGGAACCCTAGTCAGCTATTTCGATACTGTATTTTCATCCTTGAATCGTAGCTTCCCGCCTTCAAGCCCTAGCAACAGCCATGCCAGCTGATCGAGAGGCAGGAGCAAACGCCCTCGCTGCGGTGCGCCAGCCGGTTCTGACGTTGCACTGCGAGCACAGGCATAGGGGGCATCTGAAGGGGAAAACGCACTATCGCAGGGCGGCGACGCCCAGAATCGGGGCACGGCTTGCACCATGCCTGACACCGGACACGCCGCGCATTGCCGCAAAGATCAGAGCGATGGGGTCTGCAGCCTGCTCAGGGGCGACTGGTACGAGTATTGCTTGGCTCCCTGTACCTGCGGTCACCCGGACATCGTGCCCGGCGTCCGCAGGCCTGTTCCGGGACGGCCCGGGCAGTCTCATGGACAGAGGCCAACCGAAGACTGTAAGGATATCTGGACGACCAGATGACATCTCGATTATCCAATCCGGAGGTTTTCATGGCGTCACAGCAAACCCGTTCCTCTCCTACCCATACGGCATTCAAGACGCTGCCCGTGGTCGATATCTCCGGGCTGGCCTCCAGTGCGATCGCCGAGCGCCGGGCCGTCGCCCGGGAGCTGGGCGAGGCGGCCAGGCAGGCGGGATTTCTCTATGTCACCGGGCATGGCATCGCGCCCCAGCAGATCGAGCGTCTGCTCGCCCGCACCCGGGAATACTTTGCCCAGCCGCGGGAACGCAAGATGCGGGACTATATCGGCAACTCCAGCAACCACAGTGGCTATGTTCCCGAGGGGGAAGAACAGTTCCAACCCGGCGTGATCGACCACAAGGAAACCTATGACATAGGCTATGACTATCTTCCGAGCCATGGCAGACGACCGATGCTCGGGCCGAACCAATGGCCCAGCCTGCCGGGTTTCCAGGAAGACATCCGGGCTTACTATGACGCCGCGCTGGCACTGGGGGAGCGCCTGTTCAGAGGCTTCGCACTGGCCCTGGAACTGCCGGAGGACACCTTCAGCCAGCATCTCAGCGCCCCACCCAGCCAGTTGCGGCTGATCCATTACCCGGCGACGGCCGATATCCAGGTCGACCGGCCGGGCATTGGCGCCCATACCGACTACGAGTGCTTCACCATCCTGCTGCCAACCGCACCCGGCCTGGAGGTGCTGAACGGCGCAGGGGAGTGGATCGATGTGCCGCTGCTCGAGGATGCTTTCGTCATCAATATCGGTGACATGCTCGAAGTGCTGAGCAACGGCGCCTATGTTGCGACCGCGCATCGGGTGCGCAAGGTCACCGAAGAGCGCTACTCCTTTCCGCTGTTCTGCGCCTGCGATTACGACACCCTGATCGAGCCGGTTCCCTCGTTGTTGAGCGAAACCAATCCGCCGCGCTACCAACCGATCCGCTGCGGCGACCACCTGTTTGCCCAAACAGCCCAGACCTTCGCTTATCTGAAGAAGCGCGTCGCCGCGGGCGAAGTGTCGCTGCCAGAAGGCGCGCTCGGCCTGTCCTCATTTGGCCATCAGGCAACAGCCAAGGGAGCCTGCGCATGACTCTGGAAGAACTGCTGGCCCACTATCCGCAGCGTGCCACCGGAGGGGTGCCGGACTGGATGCTGGGCTTCTACAAGCGCCGGTCGATCAGCTTCGCCAACGGTGAAACAGACAGCAAGACCCATGTCTGCTGGTTGCAGAGCCGTCACTTCACCATCGATCTGCGCTTGCCACTCGAAGCGGAGCAGGTACCAGCCCGGGCATGGGCGCAGTACTCCCGGGAGGAACTGCAGGTGCTGGCTGATTACGAAGGCTGGCAGGCCATGTCGGCATGGGACGGACGCACCCTCGGCTGGCACTCGGCTACCTCATTGCAGCTGCACAATCGCTGGCCGGAGCCAGCCCTGCTGCAGCGTATCGGCAATTGCATGATCGAATTCGCGCCAAGCGGCGCCTATGTCGAGGACTGGCGCCTGCAGCCATCGGCCCCGGGCCCGCTGATCGGCCTGCGACTGCTGGAGGAGATCGACCTGGAACGCGATGTGGTGCGCCACCGCGGCGGCGGCCTGATCATCAGCGGCGATCACGCCGCCCTGGTGCTGGGCCGCGGCGCCGAGCTGCAGACAACGAGTCAGTCGCTAGGCGAGGAGGTCCGCCGTACGGCTGGCGATGCACAGCGCCTGGCGGCGCTGTTCGACTTTGAAACCTCGGTAGCCCACGGCTCGTTGCAACACGGCTTCGAAGTCACCCTGTCGACCAGCCCCGGCCGCACCGGCCAGCCGCTCTGCGCCCTCGATGGTTTCGAGTATGCGGCGGATCGACAGCTGCTGATTCAGCGATTGACGGTCGCGGGCGTGGCCTGCGAGCGGCGTTTCGTCATCGATACCCTCGAACCCGAACTGGCATTCCCCCAGCACACCGAATCCAACGCTACGGCGGCCCACTGGTACGACGAGGAGTCCCCAACCCTGACTCGCTACACCGAGCCCCATTACTGAGCCGACGCAGTACTGCCTTTACCACACTATAACGACCCACGAGGTGCGTATGACAACCTTCAAAGTATCATTCAGACAACTACTGGCCGTTGCCGCTGCCAGCCTGTGCTTCGCCACCGCCGCCATCGGCGCCGAGAAAAAGGACAGCTTCAAGGTCGCCTGGTCCATCTATGCCGGCTGGATGCCCTGGGCCTACGCCGATGAGTACGGCATCATCGATAAATGGGCGGACAAGTACGGAATCGATATCGAGATAGTGCAGTTCAACGACTATATCGAGTCGATCAACCAGTACACCACCGGCGCCTTCGATGCCTGCGCCATGACCAACATGGACGCACTGACCATTCCAGCGGCCAGCGGCGTGGACACCACTGGCCTGATCCTGGGCGACTATTCGAACGGCAATGACGCCATTGTGCTGAAGAACGGCAACAGCATGGAGGACCTGCGCGGGCGCCAGGTCAATCTGGTCGAGCTGTCGGTCTCGCACTATCTGCTGGCGCGCGCCCTGGAGATGAATGGCATGGCCGAGCGCGACGTCCGCGTGATGAACACCTCGGATGCCGACGCCGTGTCGTCGTTCGTGACTCCGGATGTCACCGCCGTCGCAGTCTGGAATCCGCAGTTGAGCATGATCAAGGCGCAGCATCCCGATGCTGTCTCGGTATTCGACTCCACCCAGATCCCCGGCGAGATCATCGACATGATGGCGGTCAACACCAAGACACTGGCGGCCAACCCGGAGCTGGGCAAGGCGCTGGTGGGAGCCTGGTTCGAGACCCTGGAGCTGATGACCGGCGACAGCGAACAGGCCAGAAGCGCACGCACCTTCATGGCCGAGCGCGCCGGTACCGACCTGGCGGGGTTTGACGCCCAGCTCACGGAAACCATGCTGTTCTACTCGCCGGCGGACACCTACGCCTTCGCTACCGACTCGGCGCTGCGCCAGACCATGGACAAGGTACGGCTGTTCTCCTTCGACAAGGGCCTGCTGGGCAACGGAGCACCCAGTGCCGACGTGATCGGCATGGAGTTCGCCGATGGCTCCACCCTGGGCGATACCGGCAATGTGCAGCTGCGCTTCAACCCCGAGTATGTGCGCATGGCAATGGACGGGGAGCTCTAGGCTGGTGCTAGGTGCCTGCGGATCCTTCGCCTGCGCGAAGGATGACGGGTGAGGGAACTGGCGGCGGGACAGGACTGACGACATGGGGCCGGGCTGCTATCATGGCCGGCTTATCCATCCGCACCGAAGATGTCACCTTGTCCCGATCCAGCATCCGCTTGAACGTCTATCGTCAGCCGGGCTTCATGCCCTTTGTCATCGCCCGCCTGCTGGCGGTGTTCGCCATGCAGATCCAGGCCATCGTGGTGGCCTGGCAGATCTACGAGATCACCGGCGATCCGCTGTCACTGGCCTGGGTCGGGCTGGCGCAGTTCCTGCCCATGCTGTTTCTGCTGATGCCGGCTGGCGATCTGATCGACCGTTACAGCCGCAAGCTGATTCTCGGCCTGTCCTGGATAGGCGCCGCGGTGTGCAGCGGCATCCTGCTGTGGCTGTCGGTGCATGGCGAGCACAATCCTGCCTGGTTCTATGGCGCCCTGGTACTGTACGGTTGCTCGCGGGCGTTCATCGGTCCGGCGCTGCAGAGCCTGCTGCCGCAGATCGTGCCGCGCGACCAGTTGGCCCAGGCGATTGCCGCCAACAGCACCATCATGCGTACCGCGACCATCCTCGGCCCGGTGCTGGGCGGCGTGCTGTATGCCATCGGCGGCGGTGAACTGACCTATGCGGTGTGCCTGGTGTGCTTCGCCGGCGGGCTGGCCCTGCTCAGTCGGGTGCCGGTGCTGTACGCCGAGGCCATGCAGATCACCGAGACGTCCGGCTGGAAGCGCTTCACCGCCGGGCTGCACTTCATCCGCACACGGCCGATCATTCTCGGCACCATTTCCCTGGACCTGTTTGCGGTGCTGCTGGGCGGGGTGGTTGCCCTGCTGCCGATCTATGCCAGCGATGTGTTGCATGTCGGGCCCGAGGGCCTGGGCATCCTGCGCAGCGCCATGGCCGTTGGTGAAATCTGCGTCGGGCTGTACCTGAGCGCCAAACCGTTCAACCGCAACGTCGGCAGTACCATGTTCATCGCCGTGGCGCTGTTCGGCGTGGCCAACCTGGTATTCGCGCTGTCGACGCTGTTCTGGCTGTCGTTTGCCGCGCTGCTGGTAGCCGGGGCCGCGGACATGGTCAGCGTGTACATCCGTTCGGCGCTGATCCAGTTCTCCACCCCCGACGCCATGCGTGGACGCGTGAATGCGGTAAACATGCTGTTCATCGGCTCCTCCAACGAGCTGGGCAATTTCCGCGCCGGCACCAGCGCCGCCTGGTTCGGTGCCGTGCCCGCCGCGCTGATCGGGGCGCTCTGCACCCTGGGCGTGGTCGCCGGCTGGGCCGCGGCGTTCCGCACCCTGCGCCAGGTCAATCACTTCGAGGACGCCTCGCCCGAGCGCGAAGCCCGTCCCACTGCGCCGTCGCCATGACGGCGCCGGCTATTGGTTTTATACTGCGCCCCATGCTGACCCTCACCAGGAATGACTCATGACCCAAGCCACCGGCACCCTGTACATCGTTTCCGCCCCCTCCGGTGCGGGCAAGACCAGCCTGGTCAAGGCGCTGATCGAGCAGATCGAGACCCTGCGGGTGTCGATCTCCCATACCACCCGGCCCATGCGCCCCGGCGAGCTGGATGGGGTCAACTATCACTTCACCAGCCGCGAGCAGTTCCTGCAGCAGGTCGGTGAGGGGGATTTTCTTGAGCATGCGGAGGTTTTCGGCAACCTCTACGGCACCTCCCAGCGCACCGTGGAGCAGACCCTGGCGGCCGGCCACGACCTGATTCTGGAGATCGACTGGCAGGGCGCGCAGCAGGTACGCCACGCCCTGCCCCAGGCGCGCTCGATCTTCATCCTGCCACCCAGCCGCAAGGCGCTGCAGGAGCGGCTGAGCAATCGCGGCCAGGATGCCGACGAGGTGATCGCCGGACGCATGGCCCAGGCGGTGGACGAAATGAGCCATTACGTGGAATATGACTATATTGTCATCAACGACGACTTCCATACCGCGCTGGATGACATGAAATCGATATTGCGCTGCGGCCGCCTGACCCAGGCCCATCAGCAGGACCTGCACCACCCCTTGCTGACCGCCCTGTTGTCAGACTGACCGGTAAACCAGTAAACTACTCGGTCCCGCGTTGGATCAAGCGCTCCCCGATTTCATTATCATCCGCCGTTTCGGAGTATCACCATGGCCCGCGTCACTGTTGAAGACTGCCTGGAAAATGTAGACAACCGCTTTGAGCTGGTCATGCTGGCCACCAAGCGCTCGCGTCAGATCGCCACTGGCGGCAAGGAACCCAAGGTTGCATGGGAGAACGACAAGCCGACCGTCGTCGCCCTGCGCGAAATCGCCGAAGGTTTGATTACCAACGAGATCCTGGCGGAAGAAGCCCTGCGTGATCAGCAGGAGCCGCTGTACTCGCTGGAAACCGAACTGCCGGAGTAACGCTATTGCGATGGCCATGCAACCTCATTCAGAGTGCTCACCCAGCAGGGTGCAGGAGGGTTGCATGTCCGGTATAGAAGTATTTGCCGAGCGGCTCGATCATTATCTCGAGCCCGAGCAGGTCAATCTGGTACGACGCGCCTACTTCTACGCGGAGCAGGCGCATGACGGCCAGACCCGCCGCAGTGGCGAGCCCTACGTCACCCACCCGCTGGCGGTAGCCAATATCCTCGCTGACATGCACATGGACCATCAGAGCCTGATGGCCGCCATGCTGCACGACGTCATCGAGGATACCGGCATCCCCAAGGAAGCCCTGGTCACCCAGTTCGGCGATACCGTGGCGGACCTGGTCGACGGGGTCAGCAAGCTGACCCAGATGACCTTCGAGACCAAGGCCGAGGCCCAGGCCGAGAACTTCCAGAAGATGGCCCTGGCCATGGCCCGGGATATCCGGGTAATCCTGGTCAAGCTGGCCGACCGGCTGCACAACATGCGTACCCTGGGTGCGTTGAAGCCGGAAAAGCGCCGCCGCATCGCCCGGGAAACCCTGGAAATCTATGCCCCGATCGCCAACCGCCTGGGCATGCACAGCCTGAGCACCGAGTTCGAGGACCTGGGCTTCAGCGCCATGTACCCGATGCGCTCGCGGATGATCGCCCAGGCCGTGCGCGATGCGCGGGGCAACCGCAAGGAACTGCTGAACAAGATCCTCGAATCGCTGGAAGCCTGTCTCGAGCGCGAGGGGCTGCAGGGCAAGGTGCTGGGCCGCGAGAAGCATCTGTACGGCATCTACCAGAAAATGCGCGAGAAGCGTAAGGCGTTCAACGAGATCATGGACGTCTACGCGTTCCGTATCATCGTCGACCGGGCCGATACCTGTTACCGCGTTCTGGGCGCCGTGCACAGCCTGTACAAGCCGTTCCCCGGCCGCTTCAAGGACTACATCGCGATTCCCAAGGCCAACGGCTACCAGTCCCTGCATACCACGCTGTTCGGTATGCACGGGGTGCCGATCGAGATCCAGATCCGCACCGAGGAAATGGAAGACATGGCCAACAACGGGATCGCCGCGCACTGGGTGTACAAGTCCAAGGACGAGGTGATCAACGGCCATCATGCGCGCACCCGGCAATGGCTCAAGGGCGTGCTCGAACTGCAGCAACGGGCGGGCAACTCCCTGGAGTTCATCGAGAACGTCAAGATCGACCTGTTCCCCGATGAGGTCTACATTTTCACCCCCAAGGGCCGCATCATGGAGCTGCCCAAGGGTTCCACCCCGGTCGATTTCGCCTATGCCGTGCATACCGATGTGGGCAACAGCTGCATCGCCTGCCGCATCAACCGGCGCCTGGCGCCGCTGTCCGAGCCGTTGGAAAGCGGCCAGACCGTGGAAATCATCACCGCCCCCGGTGCCCGGCCGAACCCGGCGTGGCTGAGCTTCGTGATCACCGGCAAGGCGCGCAGCAATATCCGCCACCTACTCAAGCACCAGCGTCATTCCGAATCCATCGCCCTCGGCGAGCGGCTGCTGGACAAGGTACTGGTCAGCTTCGATACCAGCCTGGAACAGATTCCCGAGCAGCGCATCCAGCGCATCCTCAGCGATTGCGGCATGGCCACGCTGGAAGACCTGCTGGCCGATATCGGCCTGGGCAACCGCATGGCCTACGTCACCGCCCGCCGCCTGCTGGCCAGTGACACCCCGGCCGAGGCCGAGACCATCAGGAACGATGCGGTGGTACAGCAGCAGCCCAGCAGCGAAGAGAAGCCGCTGGCGATCCGCGGCACCGAAGGCCTGGTGGTCAGCTTCGCCCGCTGCTGCAACCCGATCCCGGGCGACCCCATCGTCGGCTTCATCACCACCGGCAAGGGCATGGTCATCCACCAGGAGACCTGCAACAACCTGGCCGAGCATCGCGGCAACAGTGACAAGATTCTGCAACTGACCTGGGATAAGAATGTCAGTGGCGAATTTACCGTGGAACTGCGGGTCGAACTGGAACATCAGCGCGGCATCATCGCCCAGCTGGCCACCAGCATCACGGTCGCCGATGCCAGCATCGACAAGATCAGCGTGGACGAACGCGACGGCAGGGTCAGCGTAGTGCAGCTGGTACTGCGGGTACGCGGTCGCCTGCACCTGTCACAACTGATCAAGCGTATTCGCGCCCTGCAAGGGGTCATGCGGATCACCCGCTTGAAGAACTGAACCAATGGAGACATTCATGAACAAGCAAGTCATCACCAGCGAACACGCTCCCGCCGCGATCGGCACCTACTCCCAGGCGATCAAGGTCGGCAATACCGTGTATCTGTCCGGACAGATCCCGCTGGACCCGCAGACCATGGAAGTGGTCGAGGGCTTCGAAGCCCAGGTCTGCCGGGTATTCGACAACCTGGCACTGGTGGCCGAAGCCGCTGGCGGCAAGCTGCAGGACATCGTCAAGCTGAACATCTTCCTGACCGACCTGAACAACTTCGCCAAGGTCAACGAGATCATGGGTCGTTACTTCGAGCAGCCCTACCCGGCCCGCGCCGCCATCGGCGTGGCCGCCCTGCCCAAGGGCGTGCCGGTGGAAATGGACGGCATCCTGGTCGTCGGCTGAATCTTCAGGGTGTGGCCCGCACTGCGGGCTGTCACCGATGCTTCCTATCAAGCCCGCGCTACGCCCGTCATTGCGAGGAGCGCAGCGACGTGGCAATCCATGGACTCGGTGCTGCGGGTGAGCTCTGGATTGCCGCGCTTCGCTCACAATGAATGACAGTGTTGGTTACGTGGATTCGCCATGATGGAGTTTGTTACGCGAGCATGCTCGCGTAACCCTCCCGATAACTCGGATACTGCGGCGCCCAGCCCGATTCCCGAGCCAATTCATTACTGCACCGCTTGCTGCCCACCCGGTTAGCCGTTGCCCCTTCTGCCAGCAGCTCCACTCCCAACTGCTCCGCCAACCACTGCGCGACCTCATGCAATGGCGCCGGCTCATCGTCCACGCCCAGGTAACAGGGAGCCAGCAACTCGCCCTGGTCGGCCTGCAGCAGCAGGTGCTCGAGCAGCCCGGCGGCGTCATCACGATGGATACGGTTGGTGTATTGCTCGGGGACCTGGGGTACATGCAGGCCATTGCGCACCTGTTCGATCAGCCGGGTGCGGCCCGGCCCGTAGATACCCGCCAGCCGCACCACGGACGCAGCAATGCCACTGCGCAGCGCCACGTCCTCGGCCTCGATCAGCAGCGGCGCGGTAGGCGTGGCGGCCAGCGCCGCACTGTTCTCGGTCACCCACTCGCCATCGCTCTGGCCATACACCGCGGTGCTGGACACCTGCAGCAGGTGGCGCGGCGGCTGCCGGCGGCTGCCGAGCCAGCCCAGTACATGCTGCAAGCCCTCGATATACAACCTGCGGTACAACTCGGCATCGCGCCGCCCGGCCGCCGGGCAATACACCAGGTAGTCCACTTTGGCCGGCCACTCGGCCGGCCGGTCGGCGACGGTCACATCGGCGGCGATGCGATTCAGCCCCTCGGGTAACCCCGACGGGTCCCGGCGCACGCCACTGACCTGCCAGCCATGCTGTTGCATCCGTAGCGCCAGCGCCGTGCCGAGGTCGCCACAGCCCACAATAACCAGATGTTTCATCCTGATTGTTTTCCTCTATCAACCAACCCGCTATGCTTGCTGAAACTTTCGCGAGCAGTATACGACATGACCCTGACCGAACTTCGTTACATCGTCACCCTGGCCCAGGAACAGCACTTCGGCCATGCCGCCGAGCGCTGCCACGTTTCCCAGCCGACCCTGAGTGTCGGTGTGAAGAAGCTCGAGGAGGAGCTGGGCATCATGCTCTTCGAGCGCACCAAGAGCGCGGTACGCGTCACCCCGGTGGGCGAGAAGATCGTCGCCCAGGCCCAGCGCGTACTGGAAGAGGCCATGGCCATCCGCGAACTGGCCAGTGCCGGCAAGAACCAGCTGTCGGCGCCGCTCAAGGTCGGTGCCATCTACACCATCGGGCCCTATCTGTTCCCGCACCTGATTCCCCAGCTGCACCGGGTGGCGCCGGAGATGCCGCTGTACATCGAGGAAAACTACACCCACGTGCTGCGCGACAAGCTGCGCAACGGCGAACTCGATGCGATCATCGTCGCACTGCCGTTCAACGAGCCGGACATCCTGACCAGACCCCTGTACGACGAGCCGTTCAGCCTGCTGATTCCGGCGGACCATCCCTGGGCCGAACGCGACCACGTCAGCCTGGATGATCTGGACGATGACCGCCTGCTGCTGCTGGGTGAAGGCCATTGTTTCCGCGATCAGGTACTGGAAGCCTGCCCCACCACCCGCCGCAACGACGAGCCGAGCAAGCACACCACCATCGAGTCCAGCTCGCTGGAAACCATACGTCACATGGTCGCCTCCGGCATGGGCATGACGGTGCTGCCGATGTCGGCCGCCGATGATCGCTACTACAGCTCCGACCTGCTGCTGACCAAGCAATTCAAGTCGCCGGTGCCGTACCGGACCGTGGCCATCGCCTGGCGCGCCAGCTTCCCGCGGCCGCGTGCGGTGCAGATTCTCAGCGACTCGATCCGTCTGTGTTCGGTCGGCGCCCCCGCCGACAAGCAACAGGCCTGATCACAGCATGTCGCTGCAGCTTGAACGCACACCACTGACGGTGTTCAAGGGCGTCGGCCCGGCGCTGGCGGACAAGCTCGGCCGCCTCGGCCTGAACAGTGTGCAGGATGTGCTGTTCCACCTGCCACTGCGCTATCAGGACCGCACCCAGGTGACCCCGATCGGCGCCCTGCGCCCAGGCATGGATGCGGTCATCGAAGGCACGATACTGGGTGCGGACGTGGTGATGGGGCGAAGGCGCAGCCTGCTGTGCCGCCTCCAGGATGGCAGTGGCACCCTCAGCCTGCGTTTCTACTATTTCTCCGCCGCGCTCAAGGCCAACCTGCAGCGCGGCAGTCAGTGGCGCTGCTACGGGGAAGTGCGGCCCGGTGCGTCCGGGCTGGAAATCTACCACCCGGAGATGCAGAGCCTCGATAGCGCGCAACCGGCCCCGGTAGCCACCACCCTGACGCCGATCTACCCGGCCACCGAGGGACTGTCGCAACAGCGTTTGCGCAGCCTCAGCGAAGCGGCGCTGGCCTGGCTGGACCAGGGCAACAGCCTGCCGGACCTGCTGGCACCGGAGCTGACCGAACAATATCAACTGCCACCGCTGCGCGAGGCCATCCGCACCCTGCACCGGCCGCCGCCGGATGTCGATCTGCAGGCGCTGGAGGAGGGCCGCCATTGGGCCCAGCACCGGCTGGCCTTCGAGGAGCTGCTGGCCCATCAGCTGACCATGCTGCGCCTGCGCGCCGAGGTGCGTCGGTACCGGGCTCCGGTAATGCAGGCTAGCGGGGAATTGGCGCAGGCCTATGTCCGTCAGTTGGGCTTTGCGTTGACCGGTGCCCAGCAGCGGGTGGCCGAGGAGATCCGCGTCGACCTGCAGCAGCCCCGCCCCATGCTGCGCCTGGTGCAGGGCGATGTCGGTGCCGGCAAGACGGTGGTCGCGGCACTGGCCGCGCTGCAGGCGCTGGAAGCCGGCTGGCAGGTAGCCTTGATGGCACCGACCGAGATCCTCGCCGAGCAGCATTTCAACAATTTCCAGCGCTGGTTCGCCGCACTGGGCATTTCCGTGGCCTGGATGGCCGGCAAGCTCAAGGGCAAGGCCCGCGCCAACCAGTTGCAGATGATCGCCACCGGCGAGGCGGCCATGGTGGTCGGCACGCACGCGCTGTTCCAGGACGAGGTGCGGTTTCACAATCTGGGGCTGGCGATCATCGACGAGCAACATCGCTTCGGTGTACAGCAACGCCTGGCGCTGCGCGACAAGGGCGCCGCCGGACGCTTCTCGCCGCATCAGTTGATCATGACCGCCACGCCGATCCCCCGCACCCTGGCGATGAGCGCCTACGCCGATCTGGACACCTCGATCCTCGATGAGCTGCCGCCCGGGCGCACCCCGATCAACACCGTGCTGGTGTCCGACAGCCGCCGCGACGAGGTCATCGAGCGGGTGCGCGCCGGGTGCGCCGAGGGGCGCCAGGCATACTGGGTATGCACCCTGATCGAGGAATCCGAACAACTGCAGGCCCAGGCTGCGGAAGTGACCTGGCAGAATCTCTGCGAGCACCTGCCGGAACTGTCCATCGGCCTGATCCATGGGCGCATGAAGGCCACCGAGAAGGCCGAGATCATGCAGGCGTTCAAGGAAGGCGACCTGCATCTGCTGGTCGCCACCACGGTGATCGAAGTCGGCGTGGATGTGCCCAACGCCAGCCTGATGATCATCGAGAACCCCGAACGCCTGGGGCTGGCGCAACTGCACCAGTTACGCGGCCGGGTCGGTCGTGGCAGCACCGCCAGCCACTGCGTGCTGCTGTATCACGCGCCGCTGTCGGCCCTCGGCCGGGAGCGCCTGGGCATCATGCGTGAAAGCTCGGACGGTTTCGTCATCGCCGAAAAGGACCTGGAGCTGCGCGGCCCCGGCGAGGTACTCGGCACCCGCCAGACCGGGCTGGTGCAATTTCGTGTGGCCGATCTGGTACGCGACGCCGACCTGCTGCCACAGGTACAGGAAGCCGCCGCAAGCCTGGCCCGCCACCATCCGGAACGGGTCGGCGCGATCATCGACCGCTGGCTGGCCGAGGGGCAGCAATTCGCCCAGGTATGAAACAGGCGCCGCAGGCAAAAACTGCTAAGATCGCTGCAAACGCCATACTTCGGACTCTCCGGACAAGGAATCATCTGATGACCACTCCAGCAGCCACGTCAGCCAGCGCCAGCCTGCCCGACCTATTGGAAAAGCAACTGCAGCGCCAGGCCATCGCCTATCAGCTGCGCTCGCAGCACCAGGCCGGCCCCACCGCCCAGCAGGTGCAGGTGTGTCTGTTGTGCGATGACGACGGCATGCTACTGACGTTGATTCCCGCCGATCACCTGCTGGATCTGAGCGTCCTCGCCCAGGTTACCGGGCGCCAGCTGCAACCGGTACGCGATCAGCAGTTGCAGGATATCCTCGCCCGCCATCAGCTGACTTACCTGCCCGGCCTGCCGATGCTGGTGGAAGCGCCCTGTTTCATCGAACAGCAACTGCTGGCCCAGTCCCGGGTATGGATGCCCAGCGGCCTGCCCGGCTGGTGTCTGGAGCTGGACAGCGATGCCATTGGCCGGCTGGCGGCGTCCGCCACCGCGGCCACCTTTGCGGTTCCGCTGGCGGGCATCGAATGCAGTGCCGAGGATCCCGAGCAGGACCAGCAGGACATCAACCTGGCGGTGAAGAATTTCACTGCGCTGCGCATGCGCCAGCGGCTCGAGGAAACCATCGAGATCCCGCCGCTGTCCAGCACCGCGCAGCGGATCATGAAATTGCGGGTGAACCCCGACGCCACCGTCGAGCAGCTCACCGATGTGGTGGAAACCGATCCCAGCCTGGCGGCGCAGGTGGTCAGCTGGGCGTCCTCCTCGTTCTATGCTGCCCCCGGCAAGATCCGCTCGGTGGAGGATGCCATCACCCGCGTGCTGGGCTTCGATCTGGTGATGAACCTGTCGGTCGGCCTGTCCCTGGGCAAGACCTTCAGCCTGCCCAAGGATGCGCCGGAACGCACCACGCCGTACTGGGAACAGGCGATCTATACCGCCGCTGCGATCGAGGGCCTGGCCAAGGCCATGCCGCGCGAGCAGCGCCCGGAGCTGGGCCTGAACTACCTGGCCGGCCTGCTGCACAACTTCGGCTATCTACTGCTGGCGTATATCTTCCCGCCCTACTTCAAGTTGATCTGCCGGCATATGGAGGCCAACCCGCATGTGCCGGCCTGGCTGCTGGACCAGCACCTGCTCGGCGTCAACCGGGACCAGATCGGCAGCTGGCTGATGCGCTACTGGGACATGCCGGCGGAAATCTCCACCGCCATCCGTCATCAGCATGACCCCGACTATCAAGGGGAGCACCATCTGTATGCCAACCTGGTATATCTGAGCCTGGCTCTGCTGCGTGAGCGGGAACTGGGAGACGGGCCGTCACTGAGCATACCCGATGCGCTGCTGCAGCGACTGGGGATGACCCGGGAAACAGCGGATCAGGCGGTGGACAAGGTGCTGGATGCGCGGGATGCGCTACGCAAGCTGGTGAACGAATATCAGCTCGGCTTCAACCGCTGAGAACCAAGCGCTAGCTACCGGGGGCCTGCCGGCCCCCGGCCGGTGGATCAATTGACAGAGTCTTTCAGTCCCTTGCCGGGTTTGAAGGCGACGGTGTTGCTGGCCTTGATCTTGACTGGCTCACCGGTCTGCGGGTTCTTGCCGGTCCGGGCACCGCGATGACGCTGCAGGAAGGTGCCAAACCCGACCAGGGTGACGGTATCCTTGCGGCTCAGGGCCTGGGTGATTTCATCGAGAATCGCGTTGAGCGCACGGCTTGCCTGGTCCTTGCTCAGGTCAGCCTTGTCGGCAATAGCCGCTGCGAGTTCCGGTTTACGCATATAAAGCCTCACTATGTGTTGTTTTTGTTTTTCGCTGCCTGCTGCAACGATGCTTCTTCGCGACAGCCCGCCTTGCCTGGCCCAAGACTGTCAGAGCCCGCTCAGCATGGCACGACTCGAACGCCAGCGCCAGCCAAAATCCGGGCTGACAGGCCCTGTTATCGCCTATTTATTGGAAAAAGCCAAGAGTGTCTCATTGTCTGAGTTGAGCGCCGCGACCATTGCCGCTCCGCTTACCGCCGAGGGCATTCCCCGCCACCGGCAGATAAAAGCATTTGGCCATCCTGCCTCACCCGTGAGCAATGCGACGGATCCGCTTCGCCTCGCGCCCCGCTTCAGTCCAGGGTAATCAGCTCGAAATCGTCCTTGCCGACCCCGCAATCGGGGCACTGCCAGTCGTCCGGCACGTCTTCCCAGCGGGTGCCCGGCGCGATGCCGTCATCCGGCCAACCCTCGGCCTCGTCATAGATGAAGCCACATACAATGCACTGCCACTTTCTCATCGGCCCATCCCGGATCACCTGCAACTGAACGGAAAACCTCAACGCCCGAGACTACCGCAAAGCGTTGATTGCGGCCAACAGCAAGGCCCTCAGCGGGGCAATGCCGCACAATCATGCTACCCTCTGCACTTCGAAACACTGAGACAGCGACAGACAGTTCCATGCACACTCCCGATTGGCACCCGCCCACCGCACATCCCGATACCCCCCATGGCGCACTGCTCGACTGGCTGAGTGGCGAGGGGTCGCTGACCCAACGGCTGATTGCCGCGGGGCGCGATGATTTCCGGGTGCAGGTGCTGGGCGAGAGCCAGCAGCCGGCACGTGCCGATGAGGCTGCCGCCCTCGGGCTGGCCAGCGGGCATCCGGTATGGATCCGTGAGGTGCTGCTGCATACGGCCGGCGCCCCACGGGTCTTCGCACGTACCGTGGCCGACCTGCAAGCCTTCAATGCCGCCGGCGTGCATCTGGAGAATCTCGGCAACCGCAGCCTCGGCGAACTGCTGTTCAGCGACCCGCGCATTCGCCGCGAACCGATCGAGATCAGCCGTTATCCGGCAGCCTGGCTACCCGCACAACAGCGAGCCGAGGGCTGCTGGGCACGACGCTCGCTGTTCGCCAGTGAGCGCCTGCAGTTGCTGGTTTGCGAAGTGTTTCTCCCCGGCTGGCCTCCGGCCGCCTGATCCACCCCTTGTTTTGGAGACTGTCGTGTCTGGCCTGTTGATAAAACCCCTGTCCCGCCTGCATCCACGCGCCATCGACTTCATTCAGCTGATGCGCCTTGACCGTCCCATCGGCACCTATCTGCTGCTCTGGCCGACCCTCTGCGCCCTGTGGCTGGCGGCCGGCGGTTTCCCGAGTCCGCTGTTGCTGGCGGTGTTCGCCGCCGGGGTGCTGCTGATGCGCTCGGCCGGTTGCGCGATCAACGACTTCGCCGATCGCAAGGTCGACGGGCATGTGAGCCGCACCCGCAACCGACCGCTGGCCACCGGCAAGGTCAGCGCCCGGGAAACCCTGGTGGTGTTCGCCATTCTGGTGGCGCTCAGCGCCTCGCTGTTGCTGTTCACCAACCTGCTGACCTTCAAGCTGGCGCTGGTAGCCGTGGCGCTGGCCACCGTGTATCCGTTCTGCAAGCGCTTCACCTTCTATCCCCAGGTGGTGCTCGGCGCCGCCTACTCGATGGCCATCCCCATGGCCTTCGCCGCGCAGACCGGTGAATTGCCGCCGGCACTGTGGCTGCTGTATATCGCCAATCTGCTGTGGACCGTGGCCTATGATACCGAGTACGCCATGTGCGACCGGCCGGACGACCTGGTCATCGGCGTCAAGTCCACCGCCATCCTGTTCGGCGAGGCCGACCGGCTGATCATCGGCCTGCTGCAGGGGCTGACGCTGTTGTGCCTGGTGCTGGTCGGCAGCCGCTTCGCACTGGGCGGCTATTACTACCTGGGACTACTGGCGATGCTGCTGAGCTTCGCCTGGCAGCAGTGGCTGATCCGCGAGCGCGAACCGCAGGCCTGTCTGACCGCGTTTCTGTCCAACCATTGGAGCGGCCTGCTGGTTTTTGCCGGGCTGCTGCTGGATTACCGCTTCGGCTAGAACCAGGCAGTCATACAACTGCAACAAAAGTGTTATCTAATCGTTGCCTGTCAGACACTGCAACTGGACGGAGCACCATGGCAGACAAGACCATACTGATCGTAGACGACGAAGCCCCGATTCGGGAAATGATTGCCGTTGCGCTGGAGATGGCCGGATACCACTGCCTTGAAGCAGAAAACACCCAGCAGGCCCACGCCAGCATCATCGATGCCAAGCCGGACCTGATCCTGCTGGACTGGATGTTGCCGGGTACCACCGGCATCGAGCTGGCCCGCCGCCTCAAGCGTGATGACCTGACCAGCGATATCCCGATCATCATGCTCACCGCCAAGGGTGAGGAGGACAACAAGATCCAGGGTCTGGAAGTCGGCGCCGATGACTACATCACCAAGCCGTTCTCCCCCCGCGAGCTGGTGGCCCGCCTCAAGGCGGTACTGCGCCGCGCCGGCCCGGTGGATGACGAAGCGCCGATCGAGATCGATGGCCTGCACCTGGACCCGGTCAGCCACCGGGTCACCATCGACGACAAGCCGGCCGAAATCGGCCCGACCGAATACCGCCTGCTGCAGTTCTTCATGACCCACCAGGAGCGCGCCTATACTCGTGGTCAACTGCTGGATCAGGTGTGGGGTGGCAATGTCTATGTGGAAGAACGCACCGTGGATGTGCACATTCGTCGCCTGCGCAAGGCGCTGGGCCCGAGCTACGAGGGTCTGGTGCAGACCGTGCGCGGTACCGGTTATCGTTTTTCCACCAAAGGCTGACAGCCCCTACCCCGTGACCGCATCGGCTTGGCGAGCAAACGGCAACAGACCCCTAGGACGACACAGGTGGAAGTAAACTGGTTCCGGGTAATCATCGGCAGGCTGTTCTGGCTGCTACTGGCCTGCCTGCTGGCAGGTCTGGCGCTGGGGCAACCGGCCTGGGCGCTGGTCATCGGCCTGAGTGGCTATCTGGGCTGGACGCTGTACCAGATGCAGCGTTTCCAGCACTGGCTGCACAACCGCCCTGGTGATCCGCCACCGGAAACCACCGGTATGTGGGGCGAGATCTTCGATGGCATCTACCACATGCAGCGCCGTGACAAGCGGGCGCGAGCCCGCCTGCAATCGGTCATCGAACGCATCCAGACCTCCACTGCGGCGCTCAGCGACGCGGTGGTGGTACTCGACAAGGACGGGCATCTGGAATGGTGGAACCACTCCGCCGAGCGCCTGCTCGGTCTGCGCGCCCCGGATGACAGCGGTCAGCATGTGCATAACCTGCTGCGCGACCCGCGCTTCGTCGAGTATTTCGACCGGGGCAGTTACCGGGAACCACTGGATATCCCCTCGCCGCTCAATATCAGCACCTGGCTGCAATACAACATCACCCGCTACGGCAATGGCGAGCGGCTGATGCTGGTGCGCGATGTGACCCGGCTGCACAACCTCGAACAGATGCGCAAGGATTTCGTCGCCAACGTTTCCCACGAACTGCGCACGCCGCTGACGGTGGTGGTCGGCTATCTGGAAACCATGATCGACAGCGATGATGGCAGCAATCCACGCTGGCTGCGCCCGTTGCATCAGATGCAGCAGCAGGCCCGGCGCATGCAGAGCCTGCTCAACGACCTGCTGATGCTGTCACGTCTGGAAACCTCCGAGGCGCGTGCCGAGGAAAAACCGGTGAACATCGACCTGATGCTACCCGGCATCCGCAAGGATGCCCTGGCCCTGTCCGGTGAACGGCAGCACAACATCACCCTCGAGTGCACCACCCAGGCCCGTATCATGGGCCTGGAAACCGAGTTGCGCAGCGCCATCTCCAACCTGGTGTACAACGCGGTGAAATACACCCAGGACGGCGGCCAGATCCATATCAGTTGGTCCCAGGATGACCGCGGCGCACGCCTGAGCGTATCGGACAACGGCCCGGGCATCGCCCAGGAGCACCTGCACCGGCTCACCGAACGCTTCTACCGCGTCGACTCCAGCCGCAACAGCACCACCGGCGGCACCGGTCTGGGCCTGGCTATCGTCAAGCATGTATTGATGCGCCACCAGGGCGAGCTGCAGATCACCAGCACCCTCGGCCAGGGCAGCACCTTCAGCTGCGTGTTCCCCGCCGAACGCTTGATCTGAACATACGCCGGGCGGCAGCCCGGTCAGTGCTCGGCGGCGGCGATCAGCAGCGACAGGCGTTCCAGCTTGGCCGGGTCCTGATCGACGAATTTCAGCGTCACCAGCAGCCATTCGCAGTCCATGCGCTCCTCGAGCGCCGCCACCGTGTGCACATAGCCATTGATGCGCGCCACTTCCTGCTCGTCCTGCTGCTCCAGATCCAGCACCGCGCTCTCGAATACGCTGGGCAGGCGCTCGCTGCGGCGCACCACCAGCCGTGCATCACGCAGGCTCAGACTGCGGATCACACAGGCGAACTGCTGTCCGGCGACGCGCAACTGCGCCCGGGCGCTGGAACGTGAGGTGCTGGCACGGCTATCGGCCTGCGCTGACACAGGCGGCGCCGTCGGGGTGACTGGGGCTGGTGTCGGCTTGCGTCCGGCCAGCAGCGTATTGACCGACTCCATGGCATGGCCGGTGCTGGCCTGCAGACTGCGGCTGCGCAACTGCTTCAGCTTGCCGGTACGCTGCAGCGCCTTGCTGACCTTGGAAATCAGTTGTTCGTTGCTGAACGGCTTGCCGACATAGTCGCTGACGCCGGCCTGGATGGCCTGCACCACGTTGTCGCGGTCGCCGCGGCTGGTGACCATGATGAACGGGGTCTTCTCCTGCCCGGGCTGGGCGCGGAACCACTGCAGCAGCTCCAGACCACTGAGCTCCGGCATTTCCCAATCGCACAGCACCAGGTCGAAGGCGACCCGACTGAGCAACTGTCGCGCCTTGCTGCCATTGACCGCTTCCTCGATCTGCAGGCCGGGGAGATGACTGCGCAGGGCTTTCTTGATCAGGTCGCGGATGAAGGGTGCGTCATCGACGACCAGCACGGACACACTCGCCATGGAATCTCTCTCTGTCGGTTACTGCGCAAGCTTAGCCCAGAGTGATGGCAGAAACCCAGCACGATGCTGCTCATTCAACGCAGCACCACCTGTAACTTGCGAGAGATTCCGTCATTGCGAACCGCAACGCGGTGAAGCAATCCACAGACACGGAGTCACCGGCCCCCATGGATTGCCGCGCCCTTCGGGCTCGCAATGACGGCGACATCACCGACAAGCTCAGAGCTTGCCGGTCAGGGCGTTGAGGAACAGCTGCTGGTACTCGGCGGCATCCAGCGGGCGGGCGTTGGTGCGGGCGGTAATGTCCTTGGCGGACATTTCACCGATCAGCACCGCCTGGGAATCGTCCACGCCGATTTCCGCCAGGGTGTGCGGCAGCTCCAGTTCGGCACGCAGATCCAGAACCCAGTCCAGCATGCCGTTGTAGTCGGTATGCGGCAGGCCCAGGTAGCGGGCGGCGCGGGCCATTTCCGCCTCGATCACCGGGCGGTTGGCCTGCATCACGTAGGGCATGACGATGGCGTTGAGCAAACCGTGGTGCGAGTCGTACAGCGCACCGACACTGTGCGATACCGCGTGAATTGCGCCCAGGCCACGCTGGAATGCCGTTGCCCCCATGCTGGAGGCCACCAGCATCTGCAGGCGGGCATCCACGTCGTTGCCGTTACGTACGGCACGGGGCAGGTATTCCTTGACCAGGCGCATGCCTTCCAGGGCGATGCCCTCGGCCATCGGGTGGAAGGTCGGTGCCAGGAAGGCTTCCAGGTTGTGCGCCAAGGCATCCATGCCGGTGGCCGCGGTCAGCTTGGGCGGCAGGCCGATGGTCAGCTCGGGATCGAGAATGACGGTGGCCGGCAGCATGCGCGGATGGAAGATGATGCGCTTGGTGTGATTTTCCTCGTCGGTGATCACCGAGGCGTTACCTACTTCCGAGCCGGTACCGGCGGTGGTGGGCACGGCCACGACCGGCAGCATCAGGCTGGCATCCACATTGGCCGGATTGCGCGCTTCCCACAGCGAACAGCTCTGCCGGGCGACCAGTGCCACCGCCTTGGCCGCATCGATGGCCGAGCCGCCGCCAAAGGCGATCACGCCGTCATGCTGACCGGCCTTGAGCGCAGCGACGCCATCGGCAACGTTGCTGCCCGTGGGGTTGCCCTTCACCGCGCTGAACAGGCCGATCTGCAACCCGCCTTCCCGACAGATCTGCATGGCCTGCTCGACCACCGGCAATGCCGCCAGCCCCGGATCGGTGATCAACAGCGGCGCCTGCATGCCCAGCTGCTTGCAGCACTGCGCCAGCTCGCGCAGGCGCCCGGCGCCAACGCGCACGTTGGTCGGATAGCTCCAGTTATTGTTATAGGAAGCGATTTCCATATAATCTCCAATACTCAAGGGGTGATCTGAGTCGCTCGGATTCACTGGAGCGACCACGTTGGACGTATTCTATTTATGTATCACACCATACTCAAATATCGATACTGAATCTCCACACATATTCTGTGTGGCGAATTGTCACTTGAAATAAGGCCATTAGTAGGCCATTTTGTAGCCATACCTGCCGCAACGAGCCGTGCATAAAAAAAGCAGGAGCTGCTTTCCGTTTAGCCTTTCGAGGATACACCATGAAATTCTATTTGTTGCCTTTGGTTGCCGCAGCCGCCCTGACAGCAGCTCACGCGGTGTCCGCCGATGAAGCTCTGTTCAAGAGCAAGCCGTGCATCGCCTGTCACAGTGTCGATGCCAAGCTGGTTGGCCCGTCGCTGAAGGAAGTGGCGGCCAAGCATGCGGGTGAAGAGGGTGCCGTCGAACTGTTGGCCGGCCATATCAAGAACGGCTCCAGCGGTGTCTGGGGCCCCATCCCCATGCCGCCGAATCAGGTAACCGATGAAGAGGCCACTCAACTGGCCGAGTGGATCCTGACCCTGAAATAATCAGCGCACAGGTCCAAATAGAAACACCCCGAAGATCATGGATGTTCGGGGTGTTTTCGTTTGCGGGCACCGCTCTCACCCTGCCGGGTTGTCGAGACAAATCCCTGCCTGCTGGGAGCTGGCGTAGCGCAGGGGCGCTACACCCCCAGCCAGACGCGTGGCGCAACGCCTCAGTCGGCGTCCGGCGCCTGGCCCTGGCCCTGGCCGTTCTTCTGCACCTGCTCTGCCATACGCTTGAGGCCCAGATGCCGCACGTTGGTGCCTTCGACCATGTGGATCACATGCTCGGCCACGTTACGCGCATGGTCGCCGACCCGCTCCAGTGAACGCAGCACCCAGAGGATGTTCAGCACCCGGCTGATCGAGCGCGGGTCTTCCATCATGTAGGTGACCATCTCACGCATGGCGGTCTTGTATTCCTGATCGACGATCTTGTCTTCCCGAGCCACTTCCAGCGCCTGCTGGCTGTCGTAGCGGGCGAAGGAGTCCAGCGACTGCTGCACCATCTTGTGCACGTGATAGCCGATATGCCGGCATTCCACATAACCCCGTGGTGCCTGACCTTCTTCGATCAGATGCAGCGCGCGCCGGGCGATCTTCGAGGCTTCATCGCCGATGCGCTCCAGATCGACGATGATCTTGCTGATATTGACCACCAGGCGCAGGTCGCTGGCCGCCGGCTGGCGACGGGCCAGAATGCGCATGCATTCCTCGTCGATCTGACGCTCCATGGCGTTGGTGGCTTTGTCGTTCTCACGCACCTTTTCCGCCAGTTGACCATCGGCCTCGATCAGCGCGGTCACCGCGTCATGCACCTGCTTCTCCACCAGGCCGCCCATCTCCAGCAGGCGTGTGCGCAACGACTCCAGCTCCTCGTTGAACTGCTGGGAAATATGCTGCGTGAAGCTGTCTATGTCTTTATTCATGGCGACTCTCCCCAAAGGGCCTGTTGACGTTTCATTTACCACCGCGTTGCTGCATCAAATCTCGCCAAGCTAGGCGTGGGACGCAGGGAATGGTATTCCCTTGCCAAGTCCCACAACGACGCATGGCGAGATTTGATGCGCAACCCGGAGGGCCGGGCCTGTTTTTGCGCGATGCTGCGTTACTCGTCGTTCATTTGGAATGACCAAATTTCTCTCCTCGCGCCTTGCCTCGCGCAAAAACAGGCGCCGGCGCGGTGGTAAATGAAACGTCAACAGGCCCTATCTAGCCGTAGCGGCCGGTAATGTAGTCTTCGGTCTGTTTCTTCGTCGGGTTGGTGAACAGCGTATTGGTATCGCCGAACTCGACCAGCTCGCCCATGTACATGAAGGCAGTGTAATCCGATACGCGCGCGGCCTGCTGCATGTTGTGGGTGACGATGACGATGGTGAACTTTTCCTTCAGCTCGTTGATCAGTTCCTCGATCTTCAGGGTGGAGATCGGATCCAGCGCCGAGGCCGGCTCGTCGAGCAGCAGCACTTCCGGCTCCACGGCGATGGTGCGGGCAATCACCAGACGCTGCTGCTGACCACCGGACAACCCCAGGGCCGACTCATGCAGGCGATCCTTGACCTCATCCCACAGCGCCGCGCCCTTGAGCGCCCATTCCACCACCTCGTCCAGGGTGCGCTTGCTGTTCACGCCCTGAATGCGCAGGCCGTAGGCGACGTTCTCGTAGATCGACTTGGGGAATGGGTTGGGTTTCTGGAATACCATGCCCACCCGACGCCGCAGGTTGGAGACGTTCACACCCTTGGCGAAGATATCCTTGCCATCGAGCAGGATCTCGCCCTCGACGCGGCAACCGTCGACCAGGTCGTTCATCCGGTTGAAACAGCGCAGCAGGGTCGACTTGCCGCAGCCGGAGGGACCGATGAAGGCCGTCACCCGGTTGCGCGGGATCTGGATGCTGACATCGAACAGGGCTTGCTTGCTGCCATAGAACAGGCTCAGGCCAGGCACATCGAGGGCGATGGTTTCCTGATCCATGCTCAGCTCCTGCTGCTGCGAGCGCCCCAGGGCGCTCATATCCATTGCATGGGTTTTGCTGCTATTGGACATAATCTGTATCCGCGTCGTAAAGGTTGAGACGATCAGTTTTCCAGCGCTTTGTATTTTTCGCGCAGATGGTTACGTATCGCTACCGCCGAGAAGTTCAAAGTGGCAATCACGCCTACCAGCAGCAGTGCCGTGGCGTATACCAACGGGCGCGCCGCTTCGACGTTGGGACTCTGGAAGCCGACATCGTAGATATGGAAGCCCAGGTGCATGAATTTCTGGTCCAGATGCAGGTAGGGATAGTTGCCATCCACCGCCAGCGACGGCGCCAGCTTGACCACACCCACCAGCATCAGCGGGGCCACCTCACCGGCGGCGCGGGCCACCGCCAGGATCAGACCGGTCATCATCGCCGGGCTGGACATTGGCAGAATGATCTTCCACAGCGTTTCCGACTTGGTCGCGCCCAGGGCCAGCGAGCCCTCGCGCAGCGAACGCGGAATACGCGTCAGCCCTTCCTCGGTGGACACGATCACCACCGGCACGGTGAGCAGCGCCAGGGTCAGCGAGGCCCACAGCATGCCGCCGGTACCGAAGGTCGGTGCCGGCAACGCCTCGGGGAAGAACAGCGAATCGATGCTGCCGCCGAGAAAGTAGATGAAGAAGCCCAGGCCGAACACGCCATAGACGATCGAAGGTACCCCGGCCAGGTTGTTCACCGCGATACGGATCACCCGGGTGACCAGGCCCTGCTTGGCATATTCCCGCAGATACACCGCTGCCAGCACGCCGAACGGGGTGACCACCACGGACATGATCAGCACCATCATCACGGTGCCGAAGATCGCCGGGAATACGCCACCCTCGGTATTGGCCTCGCGCGGCTCATCGCTGACGAACTCCCACAGCTTGGCGAAGTAGTGCCCGGTCTTCTGCATCACGCCCATACTGTTGGGCTGGAATACCCGCACCACCTTGCCCAGGCTGATTTCCTTCTCGCGGCCATCCGGCACCCGCGCCATCAGGCTGTCGCGGTTGAACTCCTGGTACAGCTCCATCAGGTGCCGTTCCAGTTCGGCATACTCGTTGTTCAACGCGGTACGCTCGGCACCCAGCTCGGCCTCGCGTTCTGGGGTCAGCTCGTTGCGCAGTTCATAGCCCCGCTCCCGCAGGCGCAGGCGCTCCAGACCGGCGTTGATGCGGCCGATCTCCTGCTTTTCCAGATGCTGGATATCCCCATGGATGGCCAGCGCCCGATCGACTGCCTGCTGCAGTGCCGGCCAGGCGTCAGCGCCCTGGGCGACGACCTCGCCGTTCTGCCGCACATCCACCAGGTAACCATAGAAGTTGCCCCATTCCCGCCGCTCGATGACGATGACGTCTTCCGGGGTGCGGATGTCTTCCAGCCATTCACCGACGATCCAGCGGAAGTCCGCGCCATACAGGTCACGGTTACCGACCTTGATCAGCTCGCGCTCCATGAAGCCGTCGCGCTCCGGGTCCACCGGCAGGCCAGCGCCGGCCAGGCGCGCGGTGGGCACCTCCTCGCGGGAGTTGACCTCGCCCATGATGACCAGCGCTTCCTGACCGGGAATGCGGTATTCCGCCTCGATCACATCCGACGGCCAGAAGTGGCTCAGGCCGCGCACGGCGATCAGCAGCAGCAGACCGATGGTCATGACCACCGCGATCGACACGGCACCGGCGTTCATCCAGATCCACGGATTGCCGCTTTTGCACCAGGCTTTGAAAGTATTCTGTTTCACTGTGTTGATTCCTGTTGTCCGTGGGCCTTAGAGCGATGCGTATTTCTTACGCAGGCGCTGACGGATCAGTTCGGCCAAGGTGTTCATCACGAAGGTGAAACTCAGCAGCACCAGCGCAGCCAGGAACAGCACCCGGTAGTGCGTACTGCCGACCTCGGACTCGGGCATCTCCACCGCGATGTTGGCCGACAGGGTGCGCATACCCTCGAAGATGTTCATATCCATGATCGCGGTATTACCGGTGGCCATCAGCACGATCATGGTCTCGCCCACCGCGCGGCCCATGCCGATCATCACCGCCGAGAAGATCCCCGGACTGGCGGTGAGGATCACCACCCGACTCATGGTCTGCCAGGGCGTGGCCCCCAGCGCCAGCGAACCCTGGGTCAGGTGACGGGGTACGCTGAAGATCGCGTCCTCGGCGATCGAGAAGATCGTCGGGATCACCGCAAAGCCCATCGCCAGGCCAACCACCAGGGCGTTGCGCTGGTCGAAGTTGATGCCCATCTCGTGGGTCAGGAACACCCGCATGTCACCGCCGAAGAACCAGGCCTCGAGATAGATGCTCATGTGGAAGCACAGCCAGCCGATGACCAGCAGCACCGGTACCAGCAGCAATGCCTCCCAGCCATCGGGCACCATGAAGCGTACCTTCTCCGGCATCTTGCTCCAGGCGAAGGCGAAAGCCAGGAAGGCGATCGGCGTCAGTATCAACAGACTGACCACCCCCGGCAGATTGGCCTCAAGGAATGGTGCCAGCCACAGCCCGGCGAGAAAGCCGAGAATGACCGTCGGCAGTGCCTCCATCAGCTCGATCACCGGCTTGACCTTGCGGCGCATGGCCGGGGCCATGAAATAGGCGGTATACACGGCTGCGGCAATCGCCAGCGGGGTCGCCAGGATCATCGCGTAGAAGGCGGCCTTGAGGGTACCGAAGGTCAGCGGCGACAGGCTCAGCTTGGGTTCGAACTCGGTGGTGCCGGAGCTCGACTGCCAGATGTAGTCGGGCTCGGGATAGCTTTCATACCAGACCTTGCCCCACAGCGCCGACCAGGAGATTTCCGGGTGCGGATTGTCCACCTTCCAGACACTGATCTGGCCATCGGCGTGCTCGACCAGCAGATCACCGGCACGCGGCCCGATACTGTAGGCCGACACCGGTTTCTCATCCACCGCCCGTACCATCAGGTTCTGGTGCGCGGTGGTGTTGTAGAAGCCCAGCCGGCCCTTGTCGTCAGCGGCGAGGAACACCTTGCGCCGCTCCTCGGCGCGGATGTCACTGATCGCATTGCCCCTCTGCTCACCGAAGCTGCGTACGTGGGTCAGTTTCGAGGTGCCTTCGCCACGGACCATGAACCACTGGGCCAGGTTGCCCTGGTTGTCACCGATGATCAGCGAGATGCCGCCCAGCAGCAGGTTGGCCGAGGTCACCTTGCGGCCGGCCCCTTCGACCACCGCATAACGCTCCAGCAGATTGCCTTCCTGGCGCAGCGAATAGACGTTGACGTACTGATCGCCGTTGAATACGTACATCCATTGCAACAGCGGGTCGACCAGGATCTTCTGGATATCGCCGCTGACCGGCGCCAGCGGAATCTGCCGGCGATCCATGCTGACCTCACCGGTCATCAGGTTCTCGCTGCTGCTGATGCGGACATAGATGAGTTCACGGCCGACGCTGCCGACCAGCGCCATGTTGTCGCCACTGACGCGCATGGTCACGCTGTCCAGGGCGCGGCCCTGTTCGTCCAGGGTCAGCGGCTCGCTACCGTAGGGGAACGCCAGCGAAGGCGTGATCAGCCGTCTGTCGTCCGGGTAGGTGACCCGGTAGTCGTGACGGCCAATGATGACCTGGCCGTTGCTCAGACCCACCACGAACTGCCGGGAGGTGGGGCTTTCCATATTGAAACTGGTGATCTGCACACCGGCAGGGATCGGCAACTGCTGTTCACTGATCAGTGAACCGTCGGCGGTGCGGAAGAATGCCAGCTGGCCGCTGTCGCCCAGGCGCACGGCAACCTCGGCCTGCTCCTCCATCGCCAGCAGCAAGGGTGCACCACTGTCGACGGTCCATGCCGGCTGATAGCGGGTGCGCTCTTCCAGGTCAGCCCCGCTGAACAGCGGCAGCACCTCGGACAGCAGATAGAGGAAGATCAGCAAGATAGCAGCAATCACACCCAGGCCACCGACCGCCACATACCAGCGGGTGAAGTGATCCTTGAAGTGACGTACCTTGCGGTGGCGTTGCATCGCTTTGGTATCAAAGTCGATGCGGGTCTCTTTGGGTGGTGATTGCATAGTCATGGCCGCACACCCTACAGGGTCAATATGACAGATTAATTACAGAACCAAGGCAAAAAAAGGGGTGTGCACGAGGCACACCCCTGGGGCCGGGCGATCCATGCCCTCGGCAATCCTTCGCTTACATGCCAAGCTCTTCGTAGACCTTGTCCACTACACGCTTGGGCATCGGCACATAGCCGTCCTTGAATACCACTTCCTGGCCTTCCTTCGACAGCATCAGCTTGACGAATTCACGCTCCAGGGGCGCCAGCTCGCGGTTCGGCGCCTTGTTCACGTAGACATACAGGAAGCGCGACAGCGGATACTTGCCGGAAATGGCGTTTTCCGCGGTAGCGTCGACGAACTCTTCACCTTCGGCGGCGGCCAGCGGTACGGTGCGCACGCTGGAAGTGCGGTAGCCAATACCGGAGTAGCCAATGGCGTTCAGCGACTGGCTGATCGACTGCACCACGGAAGCGGAACCGGGCTGCTCGTTCACACCGTTCTTGAAGTCACCCTTGCACAGGGCCTCTTCCTTGAAGTAACCGTAGGTGCCGGAAACCGAGTTGCGACCGTACAGCTGGATGTCGCGGTTGGCCCACTGACCTTCCAGACCAGCCTGGCCCCAGGTGGTGATGTTGCTGTCATGGCCGCACAGACGGGTGGAAGAGAACACCGCGTCCAGCTCAGCCATGGTCAGGCCCTTGATCGGGTTGTCCTTGTGCGCAAATACCGCCAGCGCGTCGATGGCGACAGGAATCTCGACCGGCTTGTAGCCGAACTTTTCCTCGAAGGCCTGCAGCTCGCTGTCCTTCATCTTGCGGCTCATCGGCGCCAGGCTGGAGGTGCCTTCGGTCAGTGCCGGCGGCGCAGTGGAAGAACCGGCGGCCTGGATCTGCACGTTGACGTTCGGGTAGTGGCGTTTGAACTCTTCAGCCCACAGGGTCATCATGTTGGCCAGTGAGTCGGAACCAACGCTGGACAGGTTGCCGGACACACCGCCAACACGCTCATAGCTCTTCAGACTCGGATCAACATCGGCAAAACTGCTGCCTGCGGCCATCCCGGCAGCGGCAACAGCAATAGCGGCGCACAGTCGCTTCATTTTCATGTCTTTCTCCTGGTGAGGTAGTGTTAGCAACACGCGACCCAGTATCTGCAGTCGATGTGACAACTCTATTCAAGGATTATGACAATCAGATTAAAAACAACTGTCGTTGTGCCGCTATATTCTTTGCCAGACTTTTACCTGTTTCAGCATTGAGCGACCCCGTGCAATCCCTTAAGATACGCGGGCTCGTGTTGTCAACGACAATCACCGCTGTTTATCCAGCACGCACAACAACTACAACATCATCCAGAGTAGTTCATGCAAGACTTAGATCAAGACCCGGTGCCAAGGGGGGAATTGGCACTCAAAATCACCGCCCTGCCACGCGACTGCAACAGCTTCGGTGACATCTACGGCGGCTGGCTGGTAGGTCAGATGGACATTGCCGGCACCAGCACCGCCTGCCGCATCGCCCGCGGCCGGGTAGCCACCGTGGCCATCGACCGCATGGGCTTCATGGTACCGGTACCGGTCGGCGCCCAGCTCGGCTTCCATTGCCAGGTGCAGGACATCGGCCGCAGCTCGATCACCATCCTGGTCGAGGTCTGGAGCGACGACCACAGCCATGATGAAAGCCGCAAGGTGACCGAAGCCACCTTCGTCTTCGTCGCCATCGATGACCGTGGGCGGACGCGGGTCATTCCGAGCTGATCCCTACGGGTCGTCGAGCTCCGTTCAACACGTGCTACGCCCCAGCCCTGGAGGGTCGAGTTCCATCTCGACCCACGGCACTCCCGGCAACATCGCAGGAATGCCAACCGACACTGCCCGCCTGCGCCTACTGCGGATAACCCGCGTAGGAATGCTTGAGCGTGGCGTGGTTGAGCAGCATTTCCGCCTTCAACTGATTGCCATCGGCAGAGTAGATGCGCGTCCGTATCCAGTACGACTCGGTGCGCTTGCTTTCCGACAGCGCCACCACTTCCCGACGAATCAGATAATCCTCACCCACGAACAGCGGCCCGTCGATCATGCGGATTTCCTGATCGGCAAACAACCCGACCACCGGCTGCTTGACCGGGAACGCAGCCTGCTTGCTGCTGTACTCGGCCAGCACGCTGACCATCTCCAGCGGGATGATCGCGCGACCCCAGGGTGAACCCTCCGCGGTCGAATACCAGGGCGAGTTCTCGGTGATGCGTTCCAGTTTCTGGTTCAGCGAGAAGGGATACAGATTGCCCATATGCTGGTCGGCATCCATGCGCACCTGCTCATCCTCAGCGCCTTTCATGCCCACCTGCAGATCGGCAAGAATCACCAGCTTCTCCGGCGGCCGGAGTCTGGCCATGCGCTCGTCCAGCAGGGTGGGACCATCATCCGGTCCCAGGCTGGCACTGGCTTCCAGCACGGGTGTGCCATCGGCCTTCTCCGCCCAGCAACGTACCCGGGTAGCGCCTGGCGCTGGCCGTTCGACGAAGGCACGCACCTGCTCACCCTCCACCACCATGTTCTGGAAGTGCGCGGAGAAGCAGCCGCGCTCGAACCACGCCTGGCCCCAGATCTCGGCCAGCAGCGGCACGAACTGGCTGAAATGGGTCGGCCCTTCGATCGGCCCGGCACGAAAGCCGAGCTTTTCCGCCATATCGTCATCGTGGATCGAGCTGTGGCCGCTGTATTCCTGGTCCGCCAGCATCTGCTTGGGTTCCCGCAGCGGGCCACATATATAAAGAGGAGTGTCGAAACTCATGTCTAGCTTCCTTCTCAGCCGTTGAGCATCTTGGTCAGCCGCTCGCGAATGATGCCTTCGGCCTCAGCCATGATGCGGTCGATCAGTTGCTGCACGGTGGGGATGTCATGGATCAGACCGGCGACCATGCCGCAGGACCAGGCACCGGCATCCATCTCACCGGTCTTCATGATGCGCGGGTAGACACCGGCGACTTCCTCGACGATATCCTCGAACTTGATGGACGCACCCAGGCGCTTTTCCTTCTCCAGCAGGCGCTCGACGGCAGCGTTGTTCATCACCCGCTCGGTGTTGCGCAGCGGGCGCATGACCAGCCGGGTATCCAGCTCGCTGGCCGCGACGATGGCCTGCTTGACGTTCTCGTGTACCGGCGCTTCCTGGGTGGCGATGAAGCGCGTACCCATGTTCATGCCCTCGGCACCCAGCGCCAGGGCGGCGGCCAGCGAGCGGCCGTCGGCCATGCCGCCGGAGGCGACGAAGGGAATCTTCAGTTCTTCGGCGGCACGCGGCAGCAGAATGAAGTTGGGCACGTCATCCTCGCCGGGATGACCACCGCACTCGAAACCGTCCACGCTCACCGCGTCGCAACCGATGGCCTCGGCCTTGAGGGCATGACGTACCGCGGTGCACTTGTGGATCACCTTGATGCCGTTTTCCTTGAGGATCGGCAGCCATTTCTGTGGGTTGTTGCCGGCGGTTTCCACCGCCTTGACGCCACCCCTGATGATCGCCTCGATATAGCCCGGATAATCCGGCTGCTTGACCGAGGGCAGAAAGGTCAGGTTGACGCCGAAGGGCTTGTCGGTCATTTCCCGGCAGCGGCGGATTTCCTCGGCCAGCGCCTCGGGGCTGGGCTGGGTCAGCGCAGTGATGATGCCCAAGCCGCCGGCATTGGCCACCGCCGCGGCGAGTTCGGCATAACCGACGTGGTGCATGCCGCCCTGGATGATCGGATGCTCGATACCGAAGAGTTCTGTGATTCTGGTTTTCATGGATACCTGCCGAGTCGAGTTGGCAGCACGCAGCGGGCGTGCCTCTTGCAATGTCGACTGAGTGTAGGCGGTCCATGGCGATGCGGGCAAACACCAGATTGGCGGGATATTCAGCAGGTTTATCGGGGCATCAGTTACCGGCCACCCGGGCGGGCGGCCAGGCAACTTGCGTACTATCTGTCCTGCGCCTTGTCCTCGATCGCCTCGCCACCGCGCTGAATATCCCTGCCTGCGCCTTCCATGGTGTTACAGCCGGCCATGAACAGAACCATCATTCCGAGCAATACTGATTTCAGTTTCAGACTCATAATGAACTCCAGCATTATTGTTAAGCACCAGTCACGCGCCGGGGGCAACGTGGGTCAGGCTGAATGGTGTGCAGCCACAATTATGGACAGCGAAGGGGTGGGATGGGTTCAGGTGGGCTGTGGGGACCTACTCGGCCACCCCAGCGGAAAGCTGCTACCCTGAGCCGCTGCGAAGCGTCAGATAACAAGAGAGCTCCGATGTCTCAGAACCCCAACCGCCCGAACATGGCAATTACCGTACTGTGCGGCACCCTTACGTCCCTGGTCGTGATCGGGTTTGCCCGCCTGGCCTACGGCATCATCCTGCCGGCGATGCGCGCAGACCTTGGCCTGTCCTACCAGCAGGCAGGGATTCTCAGCACGGTGACTGCCCTGTGCTATGTCTGCTTTGTCATGGCCGGCGGCCTGGCCGCAGCCCGCTGGGGAGCGAAGGCCTCGGTCATGTTTGGCATGCTTACGGTGACGGTGGGTTTCCTGGGCCTGGCTGTTGCTACCCCCTTCTGGCTGGTGATGTTCCTCATGGGGTTACTGGGATTCGGTACCGCCTTCGCGTTCGCGCCCATGGTGGCGCTGCTGGCGACCTGGTTTCCAGAGCAGCGCGGGCTGGTCATCGGCTACATGACCAGCGGCGTCGGTATCAGTATTCTGGTATCCGGTGTCCTGGTGCCCTTCCTGTTCGACGTGTTTGGCGATCAGGGCTGGCGGGTCAGCTGGGGCGTGTTTGCCGCCGCTGCCCTGTTTGTCGCGGTCATGATCGGCCTGTTTGTACGCAATCCCCCCGCACCTAAAGCCAGAGCGGCTGGCCACCTGCCGTCGGAGGTGAAGTGGCGAATCTACCGCAACCCCCGGGTACTGATCGTGGCGACCACCTACGGCATCATCGGCCTGGGCTATATCGTCCAGACCGTGTTCATGATCAGTTTCATGGTTGAAAGCGGCCACAGCGAAACCATTGCAGGACGCTATATGGCAATGATGGGCCTGCTGTCCATCATCGGGGGCCCGCTATGGGGTTGGTTGTCTGACTTCTGGGGCCGAGGCAACGCGCTGGCCATGTGCATATTCCTGGTGCTCGTGGCCGTGGCATTGCCGATCATCGGGCAGACCCTGCCCTACTTCTTCTTCCACTTCCTGGTGATGGGCGCCTCGGTCAACGGCTTGTTTGCGCTGATCCAGACCAGCGCTACGGATCAAGTAGCGCCTCGCTACATCCCCATCGCGTTCAGTTTCGCCACCGTCTTCTTCGCCTTCGGCCAATTTCTCGGACCTGCCATCGCCGGCTGGTTGATTGAAACCGCCGGGGGGTTCACTGCGGCTTTCAGCTTTACCTTTGTGGTGCTGTCGGTGGGGTTTGGTTTAACGCTGTTGATACGGCGGTTTCCCAAGGAGTATGCGGTTGGGGAGCCTAAGGTGGGGGCGGTTCAGTCCTGTGAGGAGTCGGAAGCGGTGAGGTAGGCAAACGAACAGTTGTTTCCACCAGCATGTAATGAGTGGCATTGATATCGAGGTCGGCGCGATCAATACACTAGCGCTAGTCTTGCTGAGAGGATCAGTAGAAAGAAGCGGTGTAGGCTATTACCCGAACGCAGGTATATCGTACGGGAGGCAGCTATTTTCATGGCCAGTTGAAGGAAATAATACGATTTTCCTCCCCGAAAGACTGCTTCCGGCCAGAAGCGGACGTTGTAACATAAGAGTGCTGAAAGCCGTCCAAGTATATGGCTCGAGTCAATAAGTCGTCATTGCAAGGCAAAGATGATCGAGCTTCCTCCACTTTCCTGGTAGGCCTAAGCTATTAGGAAAGTGGAGGAGTCAAGACCGGAGAACTCACGAGGATTCAACGAGGCAAGGCTTTCGTGCATAGAACAACCTAGCCATGATGCTGGTGTGTGCGACCGCAAACGGTCTTCTATGTGCGTGATGCATCTTCGTCAGTATACTTCCTGGCTGACCTTGGCGTCTAGCTCTTTGGAAAAATCGAAATCTCCCCATTTAGTGAACCAGAATTCGCTATATTTCTGAATTCTCAACAAATTATTAGCAGGTAAACCATACATTTGTAAGATTCTCGTTTTAGTCTCGTCACTCACAAAGGGGCACACCGTAAGGTCTAACGCTAAATGCACCATCTCAGAGTCACCTACCAGCGAGTCCTCCTTCAAGCTGAATATCTCCAATACATGTTTTTCCAAAGCTCTTCTGAGAAGTGAGTAGCGAGACTTATTCTCAATATAGAAGAGCAAAGTAACTATGGAAAAATAATCTAGACTAGATCTCGCTTCATACTGACCATCTAAAATCTCAAAGCCAAAACTATATCCCAGAACGCTTTCATCTATGCGATAGTTCTTGCCCAATTGACGCATTAAAACCAAGAGGTACATAGTCTCAATTTTTGCACTATTGCCATTCGAGTTGTGACCTACAACGCTTCGGCATCTTTCGTATATTACCTGAGAAATTAAGGCTCCGTAACTCAACCCTATTGGCTCAGTCTTGTAAAACGAAAGAACGCGCTGACATATGCGACAAATTTTGATGGTTGTATTAACTTTCGGCGATACCGCGTAGATAAAGAACACAAAGCTTAGAAGGGCTTCCATTGACTTTGAAAAGCTCTTATCCGTGCCGTCGACTTTCTCAATTTTTTTGTAGGCGTCAATCAAAGATCCGACTTTCCGCTCAACAATTGATAGCGAGTAATTTAGAATCTCGCCATAGTTGACCCCAGAGGTCGCCAAAATGGACTTGAAGTCAGTTATCAGTGAAGACCTTCCAATATAAATCTCCCCCCTTGGTAGCGTTTCTCCGTCCTTGATCACAGGAGATATTTCGTATGTAAGCGTACGATCAAAAAGATCAGATATATGTTTTTTTGCGATAGAAATTGGTGTGATTATGGGGCGAGATAGAGTCTCCTCCTTTCCTTTATTTAGAGATAGCTTGTATAGCTTCAGGCTTTCCTGAAGTGTCATTTTTATTTGATGGCAGACTTCGTCGCTATTGTAGAAGACAAAATAGTCATCTACGTAACGATAAATCTTGAAATCTGAGTTATGAATATATCCCTTTTCAAGAAGCTTCCCGGAAATTTCGACATCAACCGCCTGAAGAATTATCTCTGCAAAAATTCTTGACACCTCAGGGCCGATAAGTATTCCATTTGTTTCGTTATGGTTCAGCTTCTGCATCAGCGAATCAAACTTTCCTGCGAACGACCCTAATATGGCTTTAAGGTTTTGCTTTGCGAAGCCCTTACCATACACCGCCCAGGCTAGTGAGTGCGTGTAAATGCTATCGAAGCACCCTGAAATATCGAATTTAGTGAGGTTTCTGAAGTCACGCTCGCTACGGAGGTGCTCCCTGGATTCGTAGAATTTAAAAACATTACTGAATCGTTCATATACAAAAAATGACTTTAAGTTCTCATAGTTTTCACCATCTACTTCTACTAGTGAATCAGATTTGTCCTGCCGCTCTATTTGCGAGCGAAAGTTGATATAAGTGCACCCGGCAATTCGTCTTGGTGATCGTAGACTGAACTCACTTCGACCGGTATAATAAATCATCAAGTCTTTGAACTGGTCATAGAAATCCACCACCAGTAACTGTCCCTTGGGGTGCATCAGTGATAACTGCCGCAACTGATCCTGCTTATGCGTAGTAGAGAAGACGAAGGGAATAGTATGGACAAAGTCTGTTTTATCCAGATCAACTATAGAGATAGTTCTGCAATCCTCAGTAACATGTCTAACAAGCTTAGTATTTTGGATTCCCAGCACCATCTTCACAAGATTGTCTAGCACCTCATCAATATAGTTCCAAGAAATCTTATTCTTGTGAAATTTGATAGTGTGATCACATAGAAATCTGTAGAAATATCTATTTGAAAAAACTATCGGAACCTCGTACGGGAGCACATCAGACAACACAACCCTTTCGACTGGGAAATTTATAGACAAAGCTTTTTTTCTAGACATGCTTCCATCCTCGCGAAAGCTCTGAAAGCTGCTTAGAGTCAAAATTTCTGAACAATTTCTCCGTGAATCCTTTTTCAAAGGACAATTTCGAAAGTTTTCTCTTTAGTGATGGACTAGCAACGCCTGCGATCTTGTTACGATAGAACTGGTCTAGCCCGGAGAGCTGATCAGTATCAGTTATATACTTGTTGCTAAAGTATATGCCGATAAAGGCGTTACTTTTCCTGTTAAATAAACGCATATTTCCGGTTAGAAAAAGACACCGAAGCATCAATTCTTCAGCCGCTTTTTTTGGAATAAACGCGCATTTTTTTGAGTAATCTGTGAAAGCTTTCTCGATGCGTGATTTGTACTTATCAAACTTCCTTTTGCTCAATCGCACACCTGGGGTGCTACTGGAAACATCAAATGTGTAGCCCAAATAATCAAACTTTCCTTTTTGCTCCTCAAGCAGGTCAATCACTTTCGTTTTGTTGTTAAGCTTGAGCCCTTTTTCGTGGAGTATGTTACGGAGGGTACCTAAATATTTCGTCGCGAGCTCTTTTCGGTGTGGGGCATACATTAGCACCATATCATCGACGTACCTGGCATAATAAAACAAATCATCTTGCTGTCTGATTTCAGTATCAATGCTAGACAGATATATCTCAGATAGATAGGCGCTAATTCCTATGCCTCGCGGTAGACCATTATCATCGCCAGAAATGGCGACATAGTCTTTCATAAGTCGTGTCAAAATTCTTTTAATCAGCACCGACAATTCCGGAGACTGATGGATTCCATCGAGTAACTCCTTGTGCCTGACAGACTCATAAAACGACTCCACATCCGACCTTATTATGTACTTTGGCACATCATCCAAAGCTAACGACTTTACTTGGCTAGTTAGAGTGTCACGTGACGGCATGCGAATATCATATAGAGACTTGAGCATTCTCTGAACAAACTTGACAGCGAGAATCTGATCTAAGCTATCTCCGACTCCGTAAACTCTTTTCCCGCCAACTGTAGCTGGCAAGAGAGCCAAATTTATTCTGAATTCTTTGCTGCCGATAATCTTAGAGGCTCGCTCAAGCTCAGAGTCAATCAAGCGTGCGTGCTCAGCTTTACGCTTTTCTATAACAATAGCCAAGCGTGATATACGCTTATCATAAAAGGCGGGGGTTATTTTTCCAGTACGTAAGCGGTACCGTGAAAGTGAACGAAGATTATTCAGCTTGTAGAGTTTGGTTCTTATATCGAAGGCAGCAGGAATAAATCGCTCTTCAAGATTCCCTCCCTTCTCCCGATCTCCCTTGAGTAGGTAATTAAGGTTTTTTATTGAGATAGCTTGATCCATAGACAATATAGGCCTTCTATAAATTACTTCTTCCACTACCTATTCCGATTAGGTTTAGTAAGGAGCCTAACTCCTGCTTATCCGGAGTACAGCAATGGTTCAGCGATAGGTTTGGCTAGATTACGCTCGATTCAGTTGTACGCCTTGATTCAAGATCTTTAGTGATTCCCCGATGGCAGCTCCTAGCCGATAGCGACGGCCCAGCTTTGGACCGTCGCTATGCGGAAGTGGCCGGCCAGCATTCAGGAACGACTACAGCAGGCATCGTCCCAATTCGGTCGAAGCAGCCAGTCGTGGCTAAACCTATTTAATGTTAAGCCGAGCAATGTCGAGCACCAGTCGCCGAATAGCCGTTAAGATTTTGGTTTAACCAGCACTAAGTCAGTCTCGTCAACACCCGTTCGTACGTGAAGCTCTGGGGTTGATTCTTCCGGAATGCCCTCAAGCATCAAAGCGTTTTTAGCTTGTTTAAAGGCGTTGGGAATTGACTTGCCGAAGCCAATTGCGGAATAAAACTGCGCGGAAAATACCCGTGCTGCTGTGTCCCCAATTGTCTGATTCATTCCAATTGCCGCATCCACATACTGCGTGCATGCGGCCGCTTGGTTGTATGAGTGACAGGTGTTAAAGAACACGAGCCGAACTGAGTCATAGAGCTCAAAAGTGTTAACAATGCTAGCGAGAGAAATAAAAGCTGCATCACCGTTGCGATCCTGCAAAACCAGTTCGTCCTGGTTAGTACCGTGCCCGCTAAAGTGAACGATCGTCGGCTCCAGTTCGTTCATGTACTGCAATATATCGCCGGATCGCAATGCCCAACGTGACTCCAATTTGACTGCATCGCGATGGTCTGAAAGGCGGATTTTATGCTGTATTTCTCTAACCTCCTCATCCAGAAGGAGTCGTCGATCAGAAGCTGTCGCAGGATCAGTAGCGAAGAACGCAACCACAATTTCCTCCGGTAAAGCGCTCAGCCGATCTACACGTGCAATAGTTTCACGATGAAGCAGTTCGTGGTGTGTCAAGCTAGATTCCACAGCACGGAACTGCTGCTGCTGAGCAGCTTGCTGTCGCTTCTGCTCATCATTCCTTTTCTTGAACGCTTTTGCCTCCTCATTATCCAGCCGCTTTTGAGCACCTACGAGCTTCCTCTGTTCGTCTGCGATTTTTTTCTCTATCTTCGCAGCCTCACGCTCATGCTTGGCTTGGTCATCGGCGTGCCGACTAGCTTCACGCAGCTTGGTCTGCAATGTTGACGTAGAAGTAGCTTTGGTCGCTGCGGATTGTGCAGCAAGTGATTTCTTACCCGCGTCCGCTGCCTTTTGCACTTCTCGCGCTTTTTGTTCCGTCAATCTAGCAATGCCAGACCGAATCTGAATTACTTGGCGCCGGTACATGTCTATGCTCATGCACTATCCCTTATGAAATATCTGGCTTGGCGTGACTACCTGGAAAGACGCCTCCATCCTTTCGTCCCATATTATCTGATATCTTTCCTACAACAAGTCTGCGGCTCGAACATCGCTGGCTCCTTTCTGTGGTGGCTATACGATGACATGGTTATGTCAAGCAAGCCGCCGGCAGCACAGTTGGCTCACTTTCTGAGTCTGGAGGCGCTCGATGACCGCTTCTGGCCGATAGCAGCCCCTACCGTTTACCCAACAAACACATTCTCTCGATGCCATCTAACCAACCCACCATCAGGCGCAAACCGTTCAGGCAACACAATTTCATTGCCCTCAATTGCCACCAGCGTCGACTGAGCAAACGAATCAGCACGCCCCTTCAGTCGATCACTCACCATCACAGTGAACTCATCAGATAAAGCGATAAGTCCCTGATCGAACGCCCGGTCGTGCAGCGCTGAAAGACACAGTCCGTTAGCCGGGTTCAGTCTGTTCGCTTCGTCGACACGCCAAGGGACGATATGGCTCGCCAGGAGCAGTCGCGGTTCGCTCAAGCCAGACATGCAGCACTTCGCACCGTAGCTCGCCAGGACCGCTTTTCGAAAGAAGCTCTGCCGAATTCGTATGCGAACCTGCGCTTCCCGGGTTTCACCGAAATAGTCGGCAGCGGCTTCAGCGACGTTGGGGTCATCAGTTGTCGAGACGTCATCCGACGTGGCGAGTAGCACGCTGCACTCATCTACCAGGCTTTGCCAATCGTTCTGAAATTGCTCCCAGATGGCACGATCAAGTTTCGAGGCGCCGGATAGACCCTTTCTTCCCGTTCCGGTGATCGCTGGATCCAGGCTGGCGAAGTTGACGAGTTTCATCGCTACCGATGATGATGTCCTGCCGAGTCTGTTTGCCAGGCGAATGATGTCCGGGTTGCCTTTATGAAGGCGCCCAAAGGGAAGCTGGCAATATAGGTAGAAAGCCAATTTGAGTTCATCGGCTGTCCAGCGCACATTGGACAAAACGGACTCCTTTCTCGTCTCGTTGCGGTGCCACCAGGATAGCCCAACAGCCCTGGTTGCGGATATGATCCCTCTACGCACATCAGCAAGGAAGCCATATGCAGAAGTGGAGCGATCGCCCGCCAAGCGAGGATGCAATTGATGTCCTGCTCAAGACATCTCCCGTCTTTCTCCGGGCATATGGGTCTCTGCTCACGAAAATACTGCCGCCGCTCTCCGGGTTCGGCATCTTTTTACTGTACTTCTACCGAAACCACTTTTATCCCAGCTTCGATCTGTTCCAATTCTCGTCGTTACTGTTGGCGGCAGCATGCATTGGCTTCGCCATTGTTGGTGGAGTGGTTTTTACGATGGTCGCTCCCGGTGCTGCTCTTTTCCACTGGTTTCTCAATACGAAGAAGGTCAAGGAAGAAGTTGTCTATGCGATGCGCTACTCGGAAGGTGCGCGCACAAAAGCTGTTCGACAACTTGTAATGCTGGCGTATTTTGGACCTTTTAGCCTGGTCGGCCTCGGCATGGTGACAGCAATACTACTTGAGCCGAGCCTTTTCACGATGACCGTTCTGCTATGGCCCATCCTCGTCGCGCTGGGCTTCGGCATTGCCCTGCAGATCCGGCTCGACCTGCCTCCCTGGAGTTTCTTCCATTACGGTTGGTCGAGCTATATAGCGCTTATGATTTTTGTTGTCTTGCTCTCGACCATCTTGCAGAGCAGTTTGCCGATCATAGATAAGCTGAACAACAGCTGGCATTACCCGATCCTGTGGGCGATTCCCTTGGTCATCGCCATTATGGTGTCGATCTGTTCGATGGCGCATTTTGCGAGCTGGAGTGCGGCAATCTATTTCGGCCTGTTTTTTGGGCTACTCCTGGCTGGCTACAGCGGCTTGCTCACTACGGTTCCTGAAAAAACGATCAAGAGCCTGGGGCTCGGAGCATACGACGCGGAGATGATCATCCTCGATCCGGTGTTCTGCCACCGCGACCTTAGCGAACTAGGGATTGCTGAAGACTGTACGTTGCGAAACGTCCATGTAGTTTGGTCGTTCGGCGAGGCAATCGTGCTCCGCCCTGCGCTTAATGAGCCATATCAGATCCAGATCCCAACCACATTCGTTCGGTCTCTCGTCCAGTCAACTGGCCCTAGTCCTCAAAGCCAGTGATGACGTCTTGTTTGCCTCACCAGCATGGAGAGCCACACTGAGCTGCGCAAGCAGCTCAGTCCCCGTGACTCACATCCGCTGATTCAACCCCATATCCCAGAAATCAATCTCCAGCCGGGTAGCATCACGGAAGATGCGCACCAATTGCTCGAAACGGCGTGGTGAGACATCCGCCAGTTCGCGGTTCAGCCAGTCGATTTCCGCGGCGGTGGCGTTCTGGAATTCCTCGCTTTCGTACATGCTGATCCAGGCCTCGTAGGGGTTGTTTTCCCCGCGCTGGGTTTCACTGCGGCTGTTCAGCCATTGGGCGACCTGCCCATAACCCACCAGGCAGGGGGCCAGCGCCACGTGCAGGTCCAGCAGGTCGCCGCGGTTGCCGGTATCCAGCACGTAGCGGGTGTAGGCCATGGTCGCGCGGGCCTCGGGCAGCGCCTGCAGCTCCTGCTCGGAAATACCCCACTGCTGGCAGTACTGGATGTGCAGCCCCAGCTCCAGATCCACTATCGCCTCCAGGCCGGCCTTGGCCTGGCGCAGGTCCTCCAGGGTGGGGCTTTTGTAGGCGGCCAGGGCGAAGGCGCGGGCGAACTGGATAAGGAACAGATAGTCCTGCTTCAGGTAGTGACGGAAGGCATCGGCGGCCAGGGTGCCGTCGCCCAGTTGCCGGACGAAGTCATGCTGAATATAGGCGTCCCACTCGCTCTGGCACGCCTGGTAAAGCTGGTCGAAGCTGAAGGCCATCTTTATCTCTCTGATTTGAAAAGATTTTACAGGTGGCAGATACCATAGCCGGTCAGCCGGTGAAAGCAATACACCGCCTAGAAATGCCTGACCAACGCCGCTGCGACTATGCCAGCAGCGATGGCGGGCAAGGGTTTGCGCAGCAGCAGCATGATGGTTGCGGTGGTCAGCAACGCCAGCCGTGCCCCATTGTCCCCACTGACCGCCAGGGGCGCGAGCAGTGCCACCAGCACCGACCCGGACATGGCCTGAATGAACCGCGTCACCCGGTCACTGATGGGCACGAAGGACATCACATACACCCCACCCCAGCGGGTTGCCAGTGTCACCAGGGCCATGACCAGGACGATGACCAGCGCCCCGGTACCTGTGGTGCTGATGTTCATCGCTGCTTGCCCCCGCGGATCATGCCGGCCATGCCGCCCGCCAGCGCGCCCACCACGACATGGCTGTTTTCCGGCAGGTACCAGTACGCCAACAGCGAAGCGATGGCGGCAATGCTCCAGATGACCAGCATCCGCAGGTTTCTTTCGCCGCCCACCACCATGGCCAGCAGGAAGCAGCCCATGACCATATCCAGACCCAGGCTCGCCGGATCACTGATGGCGTTGCCAAAATGGATGCCAAGCCAGGTGCCGACTATCCAGAACGACCAGAGCGCCAGACCACCGCCCAACAGCAACCCCAACCCCGGCTCGCCGCGACTGAATGCCTGCATGGACATGGCCCAGTTGGCATCCGATGCGGTCAACATCACGCCATAGCGCTGCGGCGCTGGCAGGTGGCGCAGCCAGGGATACAGGGTGGCGCCCATCAGCAGGTGGCGGGCGTTGATGGCGAACACCGTGAGCATCATGGTGAACAGCGGCATCTGCGTGCCCCACAGATCCAGCACCGCGAACTGGGAGGCGCCGGCAAATACCAGCGTGCTCATGCCGATGATGGTCGAGTCACTCAACCCGACCTGCGCTGCGGCCAGCCCGAAAGCGGCGCCGAAGACGATCACGAACAGGGAAATCGGCGCCAGTTGCTTGAACCCCGACCAGACCAATGATCTATCGAGTTGATGCAGTTCCGTAGTCGCCTTTACCAATGTATACCTCTCGACCCGACGCTGACGCGGGCACTATGCACTGAGCATGATAACCATTCGATAGGCAAATAGTAGCGTACGGAGGATGACGGAAGGGCAGACCACCGCGAGCCTGCCCCGGCATCGCTGTCAGGTGCTTTCCACCGCCGCCTCCGGCGCTTCGGGGCGGCGGGCATAACGCTCGGCCAGCACCGCGCAGACCATCAACTGGATCTGGTGGAACACCATCAGCGGCAGGATCATCGCGCCCATGGAGCCGCCGACGAACAGCACCTGGGCCATGGGTACGCCGGTGGCCAGGCTCTTCTTCGAGCCGGCGAACAGGATGGTGATGCGATCCTCGATACTGAACCCCATCCGCCGCGCCAGCATCTCGACCAGCAGCAGTACCACCGCCAGCAGTATGCAGCAGGCCACCACCAGGCCACCCAGTTGCAACAGCGGGATGCTGTGCCACAACCCTTCGACCACCGCCGCGCTGAACGCGCCGTAGACCACCAGCAGGATGGAGCCCTGATCCACGTTCTTCAGCCAGGTCTTGTTCTGTTCGACCCAGCTACCGATCCAGCGGCGGGCGATCTGCCCGGCGATGAACGGCAACAGCAGCTGCACGGTGATCTGGCCGATCGCGCCCAGGGTGTCGCCGCTGCCGGCATCGGCACCGAGCAGCAGCATGACCAGCAGCGGGGTGACGAAGATACCCAGCAGGCTCGAGGTGGCCGCGCTGCACACCGCCGCCGCGACGTTGCCCCGGGCCAGGGAGGTAAAGGCAATCGCCGATTGCACCGTGGCCGGCAAGGCACACAGGAACAGCATGCCCAGGTACAGCTCATGCCCCATCATCGGTGCCAGCACTGGCTTGAGTGCCAGCCCGAGCAGCGGGAACATGATGAAGGTACAACTGAATACCACCAGGTGCAGGCGCCAATGGGTGGCACCGGCCCAGATCGCTTCGCGCGACAGCTTGGCGCCGTGCATGAAGAACAGCAGCGCAATCGCCAGGTTGGTGATCCAGCCGAACACTACCGCCACCTGATCCCGGACCGGCAGCACGCTCGCCGCCACCATCACGGCGATCAGACAGAGGGTGAAGTTGTCGGGAATAAAACGAGGGCGAGCCATGGCAACGATCTCCTTGGGCAACAGGCAGCTTGCGCTGATGGACGCTTGAGTCTACTGTCGGGCAAACTTTCTGGCTAACGCGATCAGGGCCCTCAATGTCGAGAAACGGACACAACAGTCCCGTCCACCGTCCGGTACCACAGATGCAGCATCTGCCCCGTCCGCTGTTCGCCCGGGTCGAGTCGCTGTCGCGGCCGGCAGCCACCGACTGGCACAGCCATCCCTGGGCCCAGCTGTCCTATGCCACCCATGGTGTGCTGTCGGTGCACACCGCCAGCGGGCGCTTTCTTGCCCCACCGCAGCGGGCGATCCTGGTGCCGCCGGATGTACCCCATGCCGTGCTCAGCTCACCGCGCACCGAGATGCGCAGCCTGTATCTGGAGCCGCACGTGGTGGAGTGGGCGGAGGATCACTGCGTGGTGCTGGAAATCACCCCGCTGCTGCGCGAGCTGATCAGCGCCTTTGGCGAGGTGCCGGCCGAGTACGCGATCGATGGCCCGGATGCTCGGCTGGTCGAGGTGCTGCTGGATCAATTGCGGGTGGCGCCGCAAACCGGCCTGTTCCTGCCTTGGCCAAGCGACCCGCGGCTGCAAGCCCCCTGTGAACGGCTGTATCGCAACCCGGAGCACAGCGTCAGCCTGCAGCACTGGAGCCGCGAGCTGGGTCTCTCGGAAAAGACCCTGTCGCGGATATTCCTGCGTGAAACCGGTATCAGCTTTCGCGCCTGGTACCAGCGGCTACGCCTGCTGCATGCCCTGCCGCTGCTGGACCAGGGCCACAGCGTGACCGATGTGGCCCTGGCCTGCGGCTACGACTCCACCTCGGCCTTCATCGCCGCCTTTCGCCAGCAACTGGGCATGACCCCCGGCGCGCTGGCGGCCAAGGTTCGCTAGTCGAACTCAGGTGGGGGTCGATGCGAGCGGCCCCACCTACCACTCACGGCTTGATGGCAACCTTGAGCACACCATCGCGCTGGTTGGCGAACAGGTCATAGGCGTCGACGATCTTGTCCAGACCGTACTCGTGGGTCACCAGCACCCCCAGGTCCAGCCGGCTGGACGCCACTACGTTCATCAACCGGCGCATGCGTTCCTTGCCGCCGGGACAGAGTGCGGTGTTGATGCGGTGATCGCCCAGCCCAGCGGCAAAGGCACCCAGCGGAATGCTCAGATCCTCGGAGTACACCCCCAGACTGGACAATGTGCCGCCGGGTTTGAGTACCTGCAGCGACTGACTGAAGGTCTGCTGGGTACCCAGGGCTTCGATGGACGAGTCCGCGCCACGCCCGCCGGTGAGCTTCATCACCTCCTCGACCACATCGCCGTTACGGAAGTTTAGGGTGATATCGGCACCCAACTGCTGGGCGATGCCGAGACGGTGGTCATTGCCGTCCACCGCGATGATGGTGGTCGCACCCAGCAGCCGCGCGCCAGCGGTGGCGCACAGGCCGATCGGGCCCTGGGCGAAGATCACCACGGTATCACCGATGCGGATATTGGCATTTTCCGCGCCCTTGAAGCCGGTGGACATGATGTCCGGGCACATCAGCACCTGCTCATCGGTCAGGCCATCGGGGATCGGCGCCAGGTTGGCCTGGGCATCGGGCACCAGCACGTACTCGGCCTGGGTACCATCGATCAGGTTGCCGAAGCGCCAGCCAGCGGTGGCCTTGTAGCCATGACAGCCACAGCGGCCATCGGCGGTCAGATAGCTGCCATCCTGCGATGCCACCCCATCCTGGGCGGCATAGGAATTGAAGTTCGGGCAGATGGCCCCGGCAATCACGCGCTGGCCTTCCTGGTAGCCTTGCACGGCGCTGCCGAGTTTCTCGATCACGCCCACCGGCTCATGACCGACGGTCAAACCCTTGGCCACGGGATATTCACCCTTGAGAATATGGATATCCGTGCCGCAGATGGTGGTCGTGGTAATGCGAATCAGCGCGTCGTTGGGACCGACGTCGGGGATGGGCTTGTCAGCCAGTTCGATACGTCCGGGCTCGACAAATATTGCCGCCCTCATCATCTCAGCCATGGGAGTCGCTCCTGACAGTGGATAGGGAACAGCCTTCTGTATTGCACAGAATCCACTACAGATTAGGTCAGTTCCCGCAACATGGAGCTGATCTGGGTCAAGTACCGGCAGCGCGGTGAGTCAAGATGAGGCTCGACGGCCCGTCCGCAGGCGTAGCACCGGGGCGCTACACCCCGCCGGGGCTGCAGAATGCACGGCTGGCCGAGCTGGAACTCGGCCCCGTACCTGTCGCAGGATCGGTGTATAGGAAGCGTTAGATCGCCTCCAGCTTGGCGTAACTCACCATCAGCCACTTGCTGCCTTCATCATCGAAGTTCACCTGGATGCGTGCCTGGGCGCCCTGGCCCTCGTAGTTGAGCACCACGCCCTCGCCGAACAGCGAGTGCATGACCCGCTGGCCGAGGGCGAAGCCGGTGCTCTCGGTGGCTTCCTGGGCGAACATGCTGCCCTTGCCCTTGGCGGGACCGAAGGGACGGCTGACCGTGTTGCCCAGGCGCACCTCGCGGATCAGCTCGGCGGGCACTTCGCGAACGAAGCGCGAGACCTTGTTGAAGGTTTCGCTGCCGTACAGCCGGCGGGTTTCCGCCCAGGTGATGATCAACTGCTGCATGGCACGGGTGATGCCGACGTAGGCCAGGCGGCGTTCCTCTTCCAGGCGGCCCGGTTCTTCCAGGCTCATCTTGTGCGGGAACAGCCCCTCCTCCATGCCCGCGAGGAACACCAGCGGGAATTCCAGACCCTTGGCACTGTGCAGGGTCATCAGCTGGACGCTGTCCTCGAAACGGTCGGCCTGGGTTTCACCGGCTTCCAGTGAGGCGTGGGCGAGGAAGGCCAGCAGGGTATCGCCGTCTTCCTCCTCGTCGGCCATGTCGTTCTCGAAGGCGCGGGCAGCGGAGACCAGTTCCTCGAGGTTTTCCACCCGGGCCTGGGCCTTCTCGCCCTTCTCATTCTCGTGGAAGGCCAGCAGGCCACTGTGTTCGATGACCTGCTGGGCCATGCTGTACAACGGCACGCCCTCGACCCGCTCGGCGAGTTGCTCGATCAATTGCATGAAGGTCTGCACGGCGTTGGCGGCGCGACCCGGCAGGCCCTTGTTGTCGAGCAGGTCGCAACCGGCCTGCCACAGCGAGACGTCCTGCTGGCGGGCGTGCTGACGCAGGGCCTCGACGGTCTTGTCGCCGATGCCGCGGGTCGGCACGTTGATGATGCGTTCCAGCGCGCCGTCATCACCACGGTTGGCGATCAGGCGCATGTAGGCCATGGCGTTCTTGATCTCGGCCCGCTCGAAGAAGCGCTGGCCACCATAGATACGATAGGGGATGGCGGCGCGCAACAGGGCCTCCTCCAGCACCCGGGACTGGGCGTTGGAGCGATAGAGGATGGCGATCTCGCTGCGGCTCAGCCCCTCACCGACCGCCTCGCTGATACGGTCGACGATGAAGCGCGCTTCATCCTGCTCGTTGAAGCCGGCATACAGGGCAATGGCTTCGCCATCGTTACCGTCGGTCCACAGTTCCTTGCCCATGCGCCCGGCATTATGGGTGATCAGAGCGTTGGCGGCCTTGAGGATGGTGGCGGTGGAACGGTAGTTCTGTTCCAGGCGGATCAGCTCGGCAGCCGGGTAGTCCTGCTGGAACTGCTGGATGTTCTCGATGCGCGCGCCGCGCCAGCCGTAGATCGACTGGTCGTCGTCGCCGACCACCATCAGGCTCGGGCTGTTGCCGGCAATCAGTCGCAGCCAGGCGTACTGCACCGCGTTGGTATCCTGGAACTCGTCGACCAGCAGGTGGCGGAAGCGCGCCTGGTATTGTTCACGCAGCGGCTGGTTGTCGCGCCACAATTCCAGCGAACGCAGCAGCAGTTCGGCGAAATCGACCACCCCGGCGCGGGCGCAGGCCTCCTCGTAGGCCTGGTAGATGCGCAGCATGGTGGTCAGGAACAGGTCACCGGCAGCCTGGATATGCTGCGGGCGCAGGCCCTCGTCCTTCTGGCCGTTGATCCACCACTGCGCCTGGCGCGGCGCCCACTGGTTCTCGTCCAGCCCCAGCTCGCGGATCACCCGCTTGACCAGCCGCAGCTGGTCGTCGCTGTCGAGAATCTGGAATTGCTCGGCCAGACCGGCCTCGCGCCAGTGGGCGCGCAGCAGGCGATGGGCCAGGCCGTGGAAGGTGCCGACCCACATGCCCTGGGGCGAGATGCCGAGCAGTTGCTCGATGCGCTGGCGCATCTCGGCAGCCGCCTTGTTGGTGAAGGTGACCGAGAGGATGCTCCAGGGCGAGGCCTTTTCCACCTCCACCAGCCAGGCGATACGGTGTACCAGCACCCGGGTCTTGCCGGAGCCGGCGCCAGCCAGCACCAGTTGCTGGCCGGGGGTGGCGGTGACCGCCTGGCGCTGGGCGTCGTTGAGCGAATTGAGCAAATGAGAGATATCCATCGGCAGCATTCTACCGTGCCCCAGGCCAAGCCGAAAGGAACAGAGACTGCAACCGGTCCGCCGCGCATTTGTACCCGGTTGGGGCTGTGCCGGATCGGCGCTCTGGTGTATGGTTTGCCGACGGATCGCTACGCACATGGAAGAGGCATGACAACAACGGATATCACGCAGCGACGCGGGTGCGCGGTAGCATGAGCCCCAGTGGAAAACGCCTGGACGCCGTGGCCAGCCAGCGCCTGCATCAGCGCGATCTGCTATTCGAATATTCCCGCCTGCCACAGTGGCTGGTCATGCTCGCCGCCGGCGTGGTCACCGCGCTGGTCTGGGAGCATGCGTCACACCCGCTGGCGCTGAGCTGGCTGGTGGTGGTCTGCCTGCTGACGCTGCTGCGCATCCGCCTGGCCCGCTGCTATTATCGCTGCAGTGCCGAACAGCGTCTGCAACCACACTGGCTGGCAACCTTCTATATCGGTAATGCCATGTCCGGGCTGGCCATGGGGCTGGTGCATATCCTGCTGGTACCCGTGGATACCTTCAACCTGCAGGCCAGCGCCTATGCCGTCACCAGCGGCGTGGTGCTGTGCGTAAGCATCATCTACGCGCACCGTTTCAGCGCCTTCCTGACCTTCGCCCTGCCGAGCTGGCTGCTGCCGACCGTGTTCCTGCTGCTGCAGGACGACAGCAGCAGCCCCTACTGGGGCCTGATGGGCGTCACCCTGTTCAGTTGCATACTGCTGGCCGCGGCCTTCATCAACCGCTCGGTCACCCATACCCTGCGCAGCAACCGGCGCAACGAGGCGCTGTTGTACCGCCTGGATGAGGCGCGTCAGCAGGCCGAGGCGCTGAACATCCAGCTGAGCGGGGAAATCCAGCACCGCCGGCAGGCCGAGCAGCAATTGCGCAACAGCCATGATGCGCTGGAGCATCGGGTCGCCCAGCGCACTACCGAGTTGCAGCAGACCCAGGCTCGCCTGAGCATGGCGCTGGAGGCCAGTGCGCTGGGTCTGTGGGACTGGGATCTGCGCACCGACATCGTGCACCACTCCCACCTGCTGGAGATCTTCGGCCTGCCCGAGACCCAGTTGACCATGACCGGCGGGCTCAAGCCGCGGGTGCATCCGGATGATGTCGAGCGCGTACGCGATGCGTTGATCAGCCATTTCAAGCATGCCACGCCCTACTGCGTCGAATACCGCGTCAAGCATCAGGATGGGCGCTGGGTCTGGGTCGAGGACAATGGCCGCGCGGTGGAACGTGACGGCGCCCGCCGCGCGCTGCGCATGATCGGCACCCGCCGCGACATCACCGCCCGCCGGCACCAGCATGAGCAGGAGCGTCTGGCGGCAACGGTGTTCGAGGCCACCTCCGACGGTATCTTCATCCTCGATCCGCAGCAGAAGGTGCTGGCGGTGAACCAGGCATTCAGCGTGATCACCGGCTACCCCGCCCAGGATGTGATCGGCACCTCCTTGCTGAGCAGAAGCAACGACCCGGCAACGCTCGATACCTATGCCCGCCTGCATGCAGCGCTGCGCAACCATGACCGTTGGGAGGGCGAGGTGATCGAGCAGAGGCGCAGTGGCGAACGCTACCCGCAGTGGCTGCAATTGGCGGTGGTGCGCGATGAGCAGGGCGAAATAACGCACTATGTGGGCTTCTTCGCCGACCAGACCATCAGCCGCAAGACCGAGGAACAGCTGCGCTATCTCACCGATCACGATCCGCTGACCCATCTGGCCAACCGCAGCCAGTTCACCCGCAAGCTGGCCGAGGCCACCGGGCAGGCCCGCGCCCAGGGCCACGGACTGGCCCTGCTGCACATCGACCTGGACCGTTTCAAGTACATCAACGACACCCTGGGCCATGTCCAGGCCGATGCACTGCTGTGCCAGGTGGCCGACCGTCTGAACCAGATGCTGCCCAATGCCTTCATCCTGGCGCGTCTGTCCGCCGATGAGTTCGTGGTGGTGAAGCAGGATCTGCCCTCCACCGCCCTGGCGGAGCTGGCCAGCCGCCTGCTGAAGGTACTCGGCGAGCCGATCCAGATTGGCAGCAACGAGCTGATCGTTTCCGCTTCCATCGGCATCAGTCACTTCCCCGATGCGGCGCGCAACAGCCTGCAGCTGATCAACCAGGCCAATCAGGCCATGCAGCATGCCAAGCACCTGGGCGGCAATTGCTTCCAGTTCTATTCCGCGGATCTGCCGACACGCAATATCGATCGCCTGCGCCTGGAAAACGAACTACGCAAGGCGATCACCGAAGACCAGCTGCAGATCCAGTACCAGCCCAAGCTGCATCTGGCGTCCAACAGCATCGGCAGCGCCGAGGCACTGGTACGCTGGCAGCATCCGACCCGCGGCATGCTGGCACCGGCGGAGTTCATCGCCATGGCCGAGGAGACCGGCCTGATCCTGCCGCTTGGCGAGCTGGTGCTGCGCCAGGCCTGCCAGCAGGCCAGCCACTGGCTGCACGACGGTCCGGCACCGATACGGGTGGCGGTCAACATGTCGGTCCAGCAGTTGCGCCAGCCGCGCTTCGCCGCCGAGGTAGCCACGATCCTGCAGCAGACTGCACTGCCCGCCAGCCTGCTGGAGCTGGAACTGACCGAGAGCATGCTGCTGGAACACAGCGAAACCGTGGCGGAGAATATCGCCGCGCTGCAGCAGTTGGGGGTGGAGTTGTCGGTGGATGACTTCGGTACCGGCTATTCGTCGCTGGCCTACCTCAAGCGTTTTCCCATCCACAGCCTGAAGATCGACCGCAGCTTCATCGGCGAACTGGATGAGCAGCCCCGCGATGCGGCCATCGTACGGGCCATCGTGGCCATGGCCCACAGCATGAACCTGCGGGTGGTGGCCGAAGGCGTGGAAAAGGAAAGCCAGCTGGTGTTCCTGCGCAACCAGGGTTGCGATGAAGTACAGGGCTATCTGGTCAGCAAGCCGGTCTCGGCCGAGGCCTTCACCCGGCTGCTGCAACAGCGCCAGGGGAGCGGCAAGTTATCCATGCCCACGCCCTAGGGGTGGCGTATGTCGGTATCCTCGGTGCTGCCCCCTCCCTAACGCTCGTCGAACCAGACATGCCCGGCGCGCTCGAGCAGGCTGTCCGCCGCCTCTGGGCCCCAGCTGCCGGCGGCGTAGCGTTTCGGTGAGCGATAGACCTCGCGCCAGCCACGGATGATCGGGTCCACCCAGCGCCAGGCTGCCTCGATCTCGTCGCGGCGCATGAACAGCGTGGCATCCCCCTGGATCACATCCAGCAGCAGCCGCTCGTAGGCATCCCAGCGCCGGCGCTTGAAGGCCTCGTCGAAGTGCAGGTCCAGGTCCACCTCCTGCAGCGCCATGCCACGCCCCGGGGACTTGGCCATCAGCGACAGGCTGATGCTTTCATCGGGCTGCAGGCGGATCACCAGGCGGTTGCCGACCGGGGTATTGCCGGGAAACAGCCGATGCGGCACGGATTTGAACTGGATGACGATTTCCGACTTGCGCTGCGCCAGGGACTTGCCGGTACGCAGATAGAAGGGCACGCCGGCCCAACGCCAGTTGTCGATCTCGGCCTTGAGCGCGACGAAGGTTTCGGTATTGCTGTCGTGATCGACGCTTTTCTCGAAATAGTAGGCCGGCAGCACTTCCCCGGCACGCTTGCCCTTGGAGTACTGCCCGCGCACGGTCTGGTCCTGCACATCCATGCCGGTGATCGGCCGCAGGGCTTCGAGGATCTTGAGCTTTTCGTTGCGTACCGCCTCCGGCTCGAAGTGCACCGGCGCTTCCATGGCTACCAGGCACAGCAGCTGCAACAGGTGGTTCTGCAGCATGTCGCGCATGGCCCCGGCCCGGTCGTAATAGGCACCGCGGTTTTCCACACCCACGGTTTCCAGCACGCTGATCTGCACATGGTCGATATGCCCGTTGCGCCATAGCGGCTCGAACAGCGCATTGCCGAAGCGCAGCGCCAGGAGATTCTGTACCGCTTCCTTGCCGAGGAAGTGGTCGATACGAAACACCCGGGACTCGTCGAATACGCTGCTGATGCAGTCGTTGATCTGATTGGCGGTGCGCAGGCTTTCGCCCAGCGGCTTCTCCAGCACGATGCGCGCCTCGGCATTCACCAGACCGGCCGAATGCAGGTGCAGCGCCGCCGGCGCGAACAGGTCCGGCAACGTCGCCAGATAGAACACCCGCACCCGCCCGGGGTGATCACCCAGCCGTTTGGCCAGATTGGCGAATTCGGTACGCTGGCTGACGTTCAGGACCATGTAATCGAGCCGCTCGGCAAAGCTGGCCCAGCTCGCATCATCGAAATCGGCCTTGGCCACGTGTTGGCTGACGTGCCGGCGTACCAGCTTGCGATAGTCGTCGGTATCGTGCCGGGCGCGGGCCAGCGACAGGATGCGGGTGTCCGGGTGCAGATGGCGATCGCGGTGCAGATAGAACAGGGCCGGCAGCAGCTTGCGCATGGCCAGGTCCCCCGTGCCGCCGAAAACCACGATATCGCAGGCATTACCGTATCGCACAGACACTTAAAGTTCTCCTTGGAAAAGCGGGCAGGAGGTTTTTGTAGTATAACTACACAACATCACGACTCCCGTACCGCAGACTATCATGAAGCCCACGTGAACTTGCTCCAGCATATCGCCGGTAACCGCCAGACACTCCGCAAGTCGGAGCTGAAGGTTGCCGACCACGTTCTCACCAACGCCGCACAGGTGATGCACTCGTCGATGGCCGACCTGGCCCGTGAGGTCGGCGTCAGCGAGCCCACCATCGTGCGCTTCTGTCGGGCCATCGGCTGTAGCGGCTTCCAGGATCTGAAACTCAAGCTGGCGCAGAGCCTGGCGGCCGGCGCCAGCTTCGGGCAGTTCTCGATCAGCGAGGACGACAGCATTGCCGACCTGTCGCAGAAGATCTTCGATACCACCCTGGCCACCCTGATAGACGTGCGCGAACGTCTGGATGCCGATGCCATGGAGCAGGCCATCCTGGCCATGGCCGAGGCCCGCCGGGTGGAGTTCTACGGCTTCGGCGCCTCCGGTGCGGTAGCCAGCGATGCCCAGCACAAGTTCTTCCGCCTGCAGGTATCCACCGCCGCCTACTCCGACCCGCACATGCAGGCCATGTCGGCGGTCACCCTGGGACCCTATGATGTGGCCGTAGCCATTTCCCAGACCGGGCGGACCAAGGACCTGCTGCACTCCGCGTCGTTGGTGGTGGAAGCCGGCGCCACGCTGATCAGCCTGTGCCCGAGTAATACGCCGCTGGCCGAGCTGGGGCGCATCCACATTCCCATCGATGTCACTGAAGATACCGATATCTACACTCCGCTGTCATCCCGTATCGCCCACCTGGTGGTAATCGATGTGCTGGCCATGGGCATGGCCATGCGTCGCGGACCAGAGCTGGTCAACCACCTGAAGAACGTCAAGCGCAGCCTGCGCGGCTTGCGCCTGTCGAACAAGGCCATGCAGCGCACCAGCGATATCCAGGACTGACGGCCCAGCGAGGAACTCCCCCATGCCTGTCGCCATGGCACGCCACATTCTGGTCAAGACCGAAGCCGAAGCTGCGCAATTGAAGCAACAGCTGGCCGCGGGTGCGGCATTCGACATGCTGGCCCGCAAGCATTCCACCTGCCCCTCGCGCAAGCGTGGCGGGGATCTGGGCGAGGTGCGGCCCGGGCAGATGGTGCGCGCCATCGACCAGATCATCTTCAAGAAACCGCTGAAGGTCATCCACGGGCCGGTCAAGACCCAGTTCGGCTGGCATCTAGTACAGGTGTTCTACCGCGACTGACACCAGCCGCCGACCACTGCTGCGCTTGCCTGTTGCATACCGACCTGCAAAATCGGAAATACCGTCTATCCTGTAAGGGCATTCGACATAAGCCGAACATGACACCCTGATCAGGGAGGACACGGTATGCAGTTGAAAAACCTGTACAAGCCGGTACGCATCCTGAGTTTTGTCGTTCTCGCATTGATGCTGATCGCCGCCCTTTATGCGTTCACCATGACCGTTTTGCACTGGACAGGCATTAATGTCTGACGAGGCGCAACCATGAACAACAGGCAAGCCAGAATCTTCGCATGGGCCTCGACCATCGTGGCCGCCGTCGTGTTCCTTGGGCTGACGCTCGACAGTCATCGCCAGTTTCCCAAGCTGACCAATGCCGACGCCATCACCCCGCAGGTCACCCACGGCAAGGACGTGTGGCACAAGTACAACTGCATCAATTGCCACACCCTGTTCGGCGAGGGCGCCTATTACGCTCCCGACCTGACCAAGATCACCCAGCACCGCGGCGAGGCCTACCTGCAGGCCTATATGCGCGATCCCTCCCAGTTCTATGATGAGCAACGCCACCGCCGGCTGATGCCGCAGCAGAACCTCAGCGAGGAGGAGATCACTGACCTGATCCAGTTCCTCGACTGGGTCAGCAAGGTCGACAACCAGGGCTGGCCGCCGCGGCCGATTCTGGTCACCGGTGGATTTACCGCGGTGGCCGGCTCCGGGGGCGCCGGCGATGTGGCCACTGTGCAGAGCGGATCGACCTCGGTCGGCGTGCGCCCGGTGAGCCCGGACAACGATATCCGCGCCCTGGGTGAAAACGTGTTCCGTACCGCGGTGCCCGGCTGTGTCGCCTGCCATTCGCTGGCACCCGGCGCCGATGGGGCCGGCCCCAGCCTGGCGGGCGTGGCTACCCGTGCCGAATTGCTGGTGGGGGCGGACGACTATCGGGGCCAGGCCAGCGATATCGAAGGCTATCTGAGAGAGTCCATTGTCGAGCCCAGCGCCCACCTCAGTAGCGGTGGCATGTACTCGGCCAACGGCGTGTCCTTCATGCCGAATACCTACGGTGAGAGCCTGAGCGAAGAAGAAATCGAGCAGTTGGTCGCCTTCCTTGCCACGCTCAAATAAATGCGGATTTGACGGAGAACGACAATGCGCTACAAGTCCCAGTCAGTCGCCTATTGGTACTTCGCCGTGGCAATGGTGCTGTTCGGCCTGCAACTGGTGTTCGGTCTGCTGTCGGCGACCAAGTACCTGGGGCCCGATCCGCTGCTGTACATCCTGCCCTTCGACGTAACCAAGGTGATCCATACCAACCTGTTGATCGTCTGGGTGTTGACCGGCTTCATGGGTGCCACCTACTGGCTGATACCCGATGAATCACGCACCGAGCTGCACAGCGTCAAGCTGGCCTACATTCAGCTGATCCTGTGGACGCTGATGGGCGTGACCGCGGTCATCGGTTACCTGTTCCGCTACGGCACCGGCAACAAGTTGCTGGAACAGCCACTGCCGCACAAGATCGTGATCGTCATCTGCATGCTGATCTTTCTCTACAACATCGGCATGACGATCAGGAAATCCGGCCGCTTCACTACCACCGAAGGAGTGCTGGTACTGGGCCTGGTCAGCTCGGCGGTGCTGTTCTTTCCGGCGCTGCTGCATTACGAGAACTACACGGTGTCGATCTTCTACCGCTGGTGGACCATCCACCTGTGGGTCGAGGGGGTGTGGATGATGATCATGGGCGCCTTTCTCGCCTATCTGCTGATCCGCCTGTCCGGGGCCGACCGCGAGGTCATGGAGAAGTGGCTGTACGTGATCGTCGGGCTGGTATTTTTGGCCGGTATCCTCGGCACCGCGCACCATTACTACTGGGTCGGCGTACCCTACTACTGGCTGCCGATCGGCGGATTCTTCAGCGCGCTGGAACCACTGGCGATCGTCGGCATGGCGGTGTACGCCTATGGCGCCATGCGCCGCTCGGGCCTGTCACACCCCAACGTGCTGGCCCTGCACTGGACCCTGGGCAGCGCCATCTTCACCCTGTTCGGGGCCGGCCTGCTGGGGCTGGCGCACACCTGGCCGAGTGTCAACAAATGGACCCATGGCACCCTGATCACCGCCATGCACGGGCACGCCGCCTTCTATGGCGCCTATGCGATGATCGTGCTGGCGATGATCAGCTACGCCCTGCCATCGCTGACCCATGGCCGCACTGAACGGGGCAGCTCGATCGGCTATTGGGCATTCTGGCTGCAACTGGGTGGCATGTTCGGCATGACGCTGTCCTTCGCCACCGCCGGTATCGGCCAGGTGTACCTGGAACGCATCATGGGCATGGGGTATCTGGACGCCCAGCTGAAGATCCAGATCCATTTCGTCATGCTGATCATCTGCGGCACGCTGTTCGCCACCGGGGTCGGGCTGTATATCTTCGACTTCTTCCGCTACCGACCGCGCTTCGAGGTCAGCGAGCCGGACGTGACCGACAACGAGGTTGCCGTTGGACGGGTGGTCTGAGGTGGGAGCCGGTGAAGCGGTACACAGTCTGGCTCGCCAGGCTGCAGACGAGCCCTGGTATCACCCCTCCGGCAACGAGGTCAGGTTGTTCGAACAGTGCCATGCACGCAACCTGGCGGTGATGCTCAAGGGGCCGACCGGTTGCGGCAAGACGCGCTTCATCGAATACATGGCCTGGAAGCTGAACCGACCGCTGATCACCATTCCCTGCCATGACGATCTGGCCGCCAGCGACCTGATCGGGCGCTTCCTGATCCAGCACAATGGCACCGTCTGGCAGGACGGACCGCTGACCCGCGCCGTACGCGAGGGCGCCATCTGCTATCTGGATGAGGTGGTGGAGGCGCGTCAGGACACCGTGGTGGTACTGCATGCCCTGACCGATCACAGGCGCATGCTGCCGATCGACAAGACCGGCGAAACCCTTCTGGCCGCACCCGGCTTCCAACTGGTGGTGTCCTACAACCCCGGCTACCAGCGCATGCTCAAGGACCTCAAGCCCAGCACCCGGCAGCGCTTCGTCGCCATGGATCTGGATTTTCCGGCAGCCGAGCATGAAGCGCGTATCGTGCAGCACGAGAGCGGCATCGACCCGGCCACCGCCAACGGCCTGGTGGCCCTGGCCGGGCGCATCCGACACCTGCGCGACCGCGGCCTGGCCGAGGTGCCCAGCACCCGTCTGCTGATTGCCGCCGGGGCGCTGATGGTCTCCGGCATCGACCTGCGCGAAGCCTGCTATGCGGCCATCGTCTCGCCATTGTCCGACGAGCCCTCGATGGTCGGCGCCCTGCGCGACCTGGTCGACGCCACCTTTGTCTAGGCCCAGCCATGGCTGAAGCAGAGGAGCTGGTCAGTGACGCGGCGCGCCACGCGACCATCTATGCGCGCAAGCTGTGGCTGCGTTATCGCCCACCACCCGCAGCCCCACCCACAGCACTGCTGGTGGACATTGCCCCACGCCTCGATCTGCTGATCACCGCATTGACCGGGCGTAGCTATCCGATCCGTATCGCCCAGCTACCGCCACGTCCGACCCTGCTATCGCGGCTGTTCCGGCGCAGTCAGTTTCCCTGGCTGCAGCAGCCGGTGCCGGCTACCAATGGTCAGCGGCTGTGGCTGCCAGCCGATTCCGGTATCCAGCAGATCGAGCAGGGGAACGAGCTGTACCGGGTGATGGCGCTGCAGCAGGCGATGCGCGCCCGGCGTGGCAGTGCCGAGTCGCTCGACCCAGCCTGGCCGGAGCTGCTGGCCGATGCCTACCTGCTGCTGGAGGCCTGGGCGGCGGATGCCGATCTACTGCAGGCCCTGCCCGGCATCGGCGCCAGTCTCACCCGGCTGCGCCAGCATGCATTGCAGCGACGGCCACCCCTGAACACCTTCTCCCACGCCCGCCAGCCGCTGGAGAAACTGCTGCGGCAGCTGTTGCAGGCACCGGCCGGCATGCTTGCGGAGGCGCTACCACCCAGCTCCTCAGCCCAGCAATCGGCGCAACTTGCCGCAGACCTGCTGCGCCAACTCGGCCTGGCAGGACAGGACCGCGCCGCTGGGACCGCACCGCTGCTCAAGGACTGGTGGACCGGAGAACTGCGCCCGCCCCTGGCCACCGACAGCAGCGAACTGCCCGCCAGCGACCCAGCGGACACGCCTGAGCCCAACGCCATGCCAACCCGCAGCGCCAGACTGCTGCGCCGTCCCGAGGTACGCAAGGCGAAGGAGGACGAGGAAGACCAGGCCGATGCAGGCATCTTCATGGTGCAGGCCGACGAGCCGCACCAGCATGCCGAAGACCCGCTGGGCCTGAACCGACCGGTGGACCGGGACGAGGATATCAGCGCCGATGAATACGGCGACATGCTCTCCGAGCTGCCCGAAGCACGACTGGTATCGACCCCTGGGCGACCGAAGGAAGTGCTGATCTCCGATGACCCGCCAGATACCAATACCGCCATGCAGCTGAAAACCGCCATCCGCGAGCAGCGGGGATTGCGTTATCCGGAATGGGACTACCGCATCCAGGCCTACCGCCAGCCCGGCACGACATTGCATGTGCTGCCCAACCTGCCAGGCTCGCAACAGTGGGTGGACGCCACCCTGCAGACCCATCGCGCACTGCTCAACCAGATCCGCCGCCGCTTCGAAATGCTCAGCGCCCAGCGCATCACCCGGCGCAAGCAACTGGATGGCGATGATATCGATCTGCAGGCCTATATCGACAGCTACACCGATTTTCGCGCCGGCGGTGCCTTGTCCGAGGCGCTGTACCAGAGTCGTCGCACCGCCGAACGGGATCTGGCCGTCACCCTGCTGATCGACATCAGCGGCTCGACCGACAGCTGGGTATCGGCCAACCGTCGCATCATCGATGTCGAACGCGAGGCGCTGCTGCTGGTGAGCATCGCCCTGGACGGCATGGGCGAGCCCTGGTCGGTGCAGGCCTTCTCCGGGGAGGGGCCGGATGCGGTGATCGTGCGCCAGATCAAGTCCTTCGAGGAGGGCTTCAGCAACGACGTGGCGCTGCGCATCAGCTCCCTGGAGCCGGAACATTACACCCGCGCCGGCGCCGCCATCCGCCACGCCAGCAGCGACCTGCTGCGACAACCGGCCAGCCACCGGCTGCTGCTGGTATTGTCCGACGGCAAGCCGAACGACAAGGACATCTACGAGGGACAATACGGCGTCGAAGACATGCGCCAGGCCGTTACCGAAGCCACCCTGCAGGGCGTCTCGACGTTCTGCCTGACCATCGACCGCCACGCGTCAGCCTACCTGCCCCGCATCTTCGGCGCCCACCAGTACGCGCTGCTGCCACGCCCGGAACTGCTGCCGATGGTGTTGCTGGACTGGATGAAGCGCTTGGTATTGCATTGACATGGGTTGTCGAGCGCCTGCTCGACGGCAGTCCCCAGCAACCACCGGGCCCCCGGCGTAGCGCAGGCGCGCTACACCCCAGGGGAAACCCTCAGCGGGTCAACCGCAGCCGCTCATGCCACTCGGCCAGCGACTCCTCCGGATAGCCATCGAACTGGCGATCTCCCGCTGCGACCTGCACTTCCACCCAACCGGCCTTGGAGCCCAGCATCAGGTGGGTGTACTGCGGCGGTCTCGGCAGCTCCGTATCGATCGCCGAGGCGAAGGGGTGCACCAGTTCCGGCCATTCCGGGCTGTAGACCCATAGCGCACTGCCGCACTCGCGGCAGAAGTGCCGCTCGCCGCTACTGATCTCCACGCTGCCATCCGGCTGGCGCATCCGCGCATGGTAGACGGAGATCGACTCGCGCCCGCTGACTTGCAGGCTGCCCGCGTCACCACCGATATTCACGGCATAGCCGCCACCGCCCTGGGTCTTGCGGCAGATTGAGCAATAACAGCGCTGGTAGGGATAGGGCTGGGCGCTGTCCAGACTGAAGTGCACCGCGCCACAGTGACATGAACCTTCGAGATGCATACCGGCCTCCCGTGTGCAGCGGGACGCGAGGCGCCCCGCGCAGTTATCAGATCACCCCACAGGCCACACGGCTGCCGCCACCGCCCAGCGGTTCGGGGTGGTCCGCATGGTTGTCACCGCCGGCATGAATCATCAATGCGCGACCCTGGATATCGGCGAGCTTGCTGATCCGCGGCGCCAGCACCGGATAGTCCGCCGAGCCATCGGCGTTCACATACAGCGCCGGCAGATCGCCGAGATGACCATCGGCATAGGGGCCCAGATGCTTGCCGGTCTGCTCCGGATCGTAATGACCGCCCGCTGCTTCGGCGGCACTCATCTTGCCGTCCTTCTCCGCGGGGTCGCAGCTGCCGTTCTGGTGCACATGAAAACCGTGTACCCCTGCTGGCAAGGAAGTCAGCGCGGGGGTAAACAACAGGCCGTGGTCGGTTTCGCTGATGGTGATGGTGCCGATGTCCTGCTGCGCGCCTTCGGCATCGACCAGGTTGATGGTGACGTCCTGCGATGCAGCCTGGGCCGCGCCAATGGACAATGCCGCGGCCAAAATCAGCCAAGTCTGGGGTTTCATGCTTGTCTCCTGCAATGAACACATACCTATGCATGCGACACAGCAAAAAGCCCGTCGTTCAGGATTTATTCAGGACCAGCAGTCTCCTTGCTGAACAACCGTCCTCCCACCGTTACCACCGCAAAGATCAGCCCACCAGCAAGGATCCCGAAGGCGGCCGACATCAGCGTCGGCATCAGGCCACCCAGCACCGAGCCGATCCAGGGTAGCTCCAGCGTGTGTTCGGCGGTGTCCTCGATCCAGTGGCTGATGGCATGGAAGCCATGGGTGAGAATGCCACCGCCGACCAGGAACATGGCCGCGGTGCCAACCACCGACAGGGTTTTCATCAGCCACGGCGCCAGCCAGAGAATGCCGCTGCCAATGCGCTGGCTGGTGCTGCTGTCACGCTTGTGCAGCAGCAGGCCCAGGTCATCGAGCTTGACGATGCCTGCCACCAGGCCGTAGACCCCGATAGTCACCGCCACGGCAACGATGATCAGGACCAGCACCTGGGTAGTGAAGGCCACCGCGGCGACGGTGCCCAGGGTGATGGCGATGATTTCCGCCGAGAGGATAAAGTCGGTGCGCACCGCACCGCCGATCTTCTTCCTTTCGTAGCTGACGATATCTATCGAAGGGTTGGAAAGCGCCTCCAGCTTCTGCTGGCGGCGCTCGGTATCATCATGCAGGAAGCGATGAGCCAGCTTCTCGAAGCCCTCGTAACAGAGGAAGGCACCGCCGCACATCAGCAGCGGGGTGATCAGCCAGGGGATAAGGGCGCTGATCAGCAAGGCGGCCGGCACCAGGATCAGCTTGTTGCGAAACGAGCCCTTGGCCACGGCCCAGACCACCGGCAACTCCCGGTCAGCCGTGACCCCGGACACCTGCTGGGCATTGAGTGCCAGATCATCACCCAGGACCCCGGCGGTTTTCTTGGCCGCCACCTTGCTCATCAGGGATACATCGTCAAGCAAGGTGGCAATATCATCGAGCAGTGCGAGCAGACTGGAAGCCAAGGAGGAGCCTCGCTGGAGATGGTTGAGCTACGCCGGGTTGGGATATGCCCCATTATTGACCCACTCGGGCCGCTCGGCCAGCGGGTTTATCCAGCGTCCCGGCCCGGTTGCACTGCGCGTGCGGCCCTAGGCGTGCTAATCTGCCGGGATTATCCCCATTGCATAGATTGTCATGAGCTTCACTCAAAGCCTGCTGTTACTCGCGCTGATCATCCTGTTCGGTGCGTTCTTCTCCATCGCCGAGATAGCCCTGGCCGCCTCGCGTCCGCTGAAATTGCGCAAGCTGGCCGATGGGGGCAGCGCTGCCGCGCTGCGGGTAATCGGTGTGCAGAAAAATCCCGGCAACTACCTGACCGTAGTACAGATCTCGATCAACGCCCTGGCGATCCTCGGTGGCATCGTCGGCGAACGCTTTCTAACGCCGCTGTTCAGTCAGCTATTCGCCATGCTGCTGGAACCCGGGCTCGCCACCACGCTGGGCTTCGCGATGTCGTTCATCGTGCTCACTTCGTTGTTCATCATCGCCACCGACCTGATTCCCAAACAGGTGGCCATGGCCATGCCGGAACCGCTGGCGATGTTCTCCGTCGGCCCGATGCGGTTGCTCAATCTGCTGCTGCATCCGCTGGTGTGGTTCTACTCGCGGCTGGTCAGCGCGCTGATCAACCTGCTGCATCTGCCCGCCCGCCGCGATGACAGCATCACCCCTGAGGACATCCTGGCCATGACCGAGGCCGGGGCACGCTCCGGCCTGCTGGCACCCGGTGAGCAGCAGGCCATCGAGAACATCTTCGAGCTGGATACCCGCACCCTGCCCAGCGCGATGAGCAACCGGGATGAAATCGTCTATTTCCTGGTCGACGACTCCGATGCCCTGATCCGCACGCGCATCGCCGACGCCCCGCATTCCGCCTACCCGGTGTGCGATGGCGACATCGACCACATCATCGGCTACGTGTCGATGAAGGATCTGTTCAAGCGGGTGCTGCATAACGAGCCGATTTCCCTCGGCGACCCGGCCCTGCTGCACAAACCGCTGGTGGTGCCGGACCGGTTGACGCTGGCCGAACTACTCAAGCAGTTTCGCCTGGCCGGCGAGGATTTCGCGCTGATCGTCAATGAGTACAGTCTGGTGGTGGGACTGATCACCGTGAACGATGTGATGAGCATCGTGATGGGCGACCTGGTACCGCCGTGGTACGAGGAGCAGATCGTGCGCCGGGACGACAACTCCTGGCTGATCGACGGTATCACGCCGATCCAGGACGTGCGCCGGGCATTGGAGATCGAGCATATTCCCCACGAGGAAGGCTACGAAACCATCGCCGGCTTCCTGATGACCATGCTGCGCCGGGTACCGCGACGTACCGACAGCGTGACCTGGGGCGGATATACCTTCGAGGTGGTGGACGTGGACAGCTACCGTATCGACCAGGTGCTGGCCACGCGCACCCCGACCGGCGCCGCCAAGGTGGACGAGCCGATCACTGAAGCCTGACTCCCGGGCTGGCTGCTGAATGCGTTGCGCCCCCGGAAGGGGGCGCAACGATCCGCTCGGTCAGACCATGCGCCGCAGCACACCATCCTTCTTCACGAAATGGTGCAGCAGGGCGATTCCGATATGGCCGACGATCATCACCAGCAGCAACCAGGCGATCGGCGAATGCAGGCTGCCGATACTCGCCATCCAGGGAATCTCGCCACCCCTGGCGACCAGTTGAACGCCGAAAGGGGTCCAGCCATAGCCGTTGCCGATCATGTAGAGGAGGCCTGTGATCGGCATCATGAGCATGCCCGCGTACAACAGGAAGTGGCCGGCCTTGACCAGCAGCGCTGTGGCCGGGTCCTGCTCGGGACGACGGTCCTTCTGTTTCGCTGCCCAGATGATGCGCAGCAACACCAGCACCAACAGCAGTGTTCCTATGGAAATATGCCAGGGCACCAGGGTCTGGCCGACCCAGTGCTCGCCGTCGTTGATGCGGTCGAAGAATTTCAGCACCTGCCAACCGATCAGCAAGGCCATTGCCCAGTGGAAAAACCGGGAAATACTGCCGTAACGTTCTTTTGAATCACCCTTCATGTCCTGCTCCTCGTTTTCAATCCGCCATGCTCAGAGTGCGCTACTGCGCCGCTGCTCCCCAAGGCCGGCGGGAGACCCATTGCCACCATGTTTGCACAAGCGGTTCATCAGCCGCTCCGGCATGTGTATCCGAATATGTGTGATGACTGCGGGCATCACCCGTCCCGTCTATCAGGCAATGCTTTCCACGATACCGCCTTCGACCCGCAGTGCCGAGCCGGTCGTGGCGCTGGCCTGGGGCGAAGCGGCGTAGACGCAGAGGTTGGCCACCTCCTCGGGACTGGCGAAGCGCTGCAGCAATGTCGAGGGGCGATTCTCCTTGAGGAACAGGGCTTCCATCTCGTCGACGGATACGCCGCGCTCGGCAGCCAGATCCGCCATCATCTGAATCGCACCCTCGGTACGGGTCGGCCCCGGCAAGATGGTATTGACCGTCACGCCGGTGCCCGCCAGTACCTTGGCCAGGCCACGGGACAGGCCCTGCAGCGCGGTCTTGCTGACGCCGTAGTGCACCATCTCGGTGGGGATGTTCAACGCCGACTCGCTGGAAATGAACTGGATCCGGCCCCAGCCACGCTCACGCATACCCTGGGCATAATGCCGGGCCAGGCGCACACCGCTGAGTACGTTGACCTGGAAGAACTGCTCCCACAGCGTGTCGTCGATATCGAAGAACTCCCGCGCGCCATAGATGCCCAGGTTGTTGATCAGGATATCCGCCTGCGGCTGCGCGGCAATCAACGCCTCGCAACCCGCTGCAGTGCCGGGGTCACAGACCACGCCCTGGGCATCATCCCGGCCAGCGGCGCTGCGCACCTGCGCCACGGCCGCATCAACCCGCGCCTGCTCACGACCGACCAGGGTCACCTGGGCGCCAGCGCGGGCCAGACCAGTGGCAATCGCCAGGCCAATACCCCCGGTGGAGCCGGTGACGATGGCGGTTTTACCTGAAAGATCAATAATCATGCTGTGGTCTCCTGCTGGTTGTCGGCTTTCAGCCGAAGCGATAGGCGGAAAGCGTGGTCTGCATGACCCGCTCCGAATAGATACGTTGACCCGCTACTTCACCCCCCGCACCGGCGGCCACCAGCAGCGGAATCAGGTGCTCTTCACCACCCGGCGGGTGGCAGAGGCGGGCCTGGGGCGCGCTGGCCCAGTCCTGCAACAGGCGTTCACGCTCTGCCGCCGGGCTTTGCACCGCATGGGTCAGCCACCCGTCGAATTCATCGGAGATGGCCGAGAAGCGGCTATCGCCGTAGGCGCGCATATTGTGAAAGCTCATGCCGCTGCCCACGATCAGCACGTTCTCATCCCGCAGCGCGGCCAGCGCGCGACCGGCCTGCAGGTGTGCCTGCGGCTCCATGTCCCGGCGCAGCGACAACTGGATCACCGGGATATCCGCTGCCGGGAACATCAACTTCAGCGGAATGAATACCCCGTGGTCGAAGCCGCGCTCGGCATTCACCTGCGCCGGCATCCCCTCAGCGTTCAGCAGGCGGGCCACCTGCTCCGCCAGTTGCGGCTCGCCGGGCGCCGGATAGGTCAGCTCGTAGGTGTGCGGCGGGAAGCCGTAATAGTCATAGATCAGTTCGGGCCGGGCATGCCCGGTCACGCTGAACTGCGGCTCCAGCCAATGCGCCGAAACCAGGACGATGGCCCGCGGGCGCTGCGGCAGCGTGGCCGCCACGCCCTTGAGAAAGCTGGCCATGCCCTGCCAGGTATCGGCCGGATTCCAGTCCATGAAGAAACACGGTCCGCCACCGTGGGGGATGAAGAGTACCGGCTGGCGGGTGTCATGGCTGGCATTGGCCCGCTTGTCACTGTGCATGTGAATACCCTCTAACGATGTCATGCTGAACAGTATGGATACCACCTCCCAGTAAGAGAACCGACTAGAATGCACTAACACTTGTTACCAATAGTAGGAAGTACTCCATGGATCGCGTAACCAGCATGCGCGTTTTTGTCCGCGCTGCCAGTGCCGGCAGCCTGTCCGCCGCCGCTCGTCATCTGGGCATGTCCCCGGCCATGGCGACCAAGCATGTGAATGCGCTCGAGGCGCGACTGGGGGTCAAGCTGTTCCACCGCACGACCCGCCGCTTGAGCCTGACCGAGGCAGGCAGCAACTATCTGGAAGCCTGCCAGCGCATCCTGCCCGAGATCGACGAAGCCGAAGCGGCGGCCACCTCGCAACGGGTCAAGGCCAGTGGCTTGCTGCGCATGAATGTGCCGTTGTCCTTTGGCAGCCGCTTCGTTGCGCCACTGATTCCGGCCTTCAGTCATCGGCATCCGGAGGTCAAGGTCGAGCTGGGTCTGAGCGATGCGCAACTGGACCTGATCGCTGGCAGCTGGGATCTGGCGATCCGTATCGGTCGGTTGGCCGACAGCCCCCTGCAGAGCCGGCAACTGGGCGACAGCTGCATGATGGTGTGCGCCGCTGCGGATTACCTGGACCGCCGTGGCGTGCCGCGCACGGTCGGCGAGCTGGCCCAGCACAACTGCCTGAGTTATACGCTATCGGCCATGCAGGACAGTCGGCACTGGGCCTTCGGTAGCCAGGGTGAGCTGCGCGTGCCGGTCAATGGCGATCTGCTGGCCAACAATGGCGATGCCCTGCTGGCCGCCGCGGTGGCCGGACAGGGCATCATCTATCAGCCACACTTCATCGTCGGCGAGGCATTGCAGCGGGGCGAGCTGGTGCTGCTGGAGCTGGACAAGCCGGTGGTGGCGCTGGGCGGTATTCATGTGCTCTATCCACCCGACCGCAGGCCGCCGGCCAAGGTACGGGTGATGATCGATTATCTGGCCGAGGCGTTCGCCACAACCCCACCCTGAATGATCCCCGGCCTGATCACTCCTTCACATCCATGTATTGCCCTGCCCAGGCAATGTACTCATCGGGGCAGGTGTACCTGGTCGCCAGTTCCGAGGCGCTGAGGCCGTTGCCGATGGCGATGCCGCGTTGCTCGCGCAGGCTGTCGTAGGTCGCCTTGATCGCCGCGAAGTAGGCGCCGTGTCCATTCACCACGATGCGCACGCCCAGGCCGGCCAGACGCGCATCGTCGCGCAACTGCGGATTACCGTAGGTGACCAGCATCAGCGGTATGCGCAGGTCCTCGGCGATGGCTTCCAGGTGGCTGAAGTCCTCCACCCCGACCAGGCAGATGCCATCGGCGCCCGCCTCCTGGTAGGCACGGGTGCGCTGAATGACCTCAGGCAGCGACTGCACCCCGGCGTGGGTGCGAGCGATGATCGCCAGCGCGTTGTCATTGCGCGCTTGCCGGGCCGCCTGCAACTTGCCGACACCCTCCTCGACGCTGATCAGGTCATACGACTTGCGGCCGAACTGGGCCGGCAGCAGCGTATCTTCCAGCGTCAGCGCGGCAACCCCGGCACGCTCCAGTTCGATCACCGTACGCATGGCGTTGAGGGCGTTGCCGTAGCCGTGGTCGGCATCAGCGATCACCGGCAGGCGCGCCACGCGGCCGATACGGGTCGCCTGTTCGGCAAACTCGCTGAGCGTGATCAGGGCCAGGTCCGGGGCGGCCAGCACCTGCAGGGAGGCAACCGAGCCACCGAGGATACCAACTTCGAATCCCAGGTCGGCGGCGATGCGGGCCGACAGGGGATCGAACACCGAGGCAGTGTGGAAGCAGCTGGAGCTGGCAAGCAGAGCACGGAAGGCGTTGCGCATCTCGTGGTGACTGGCGTTGTGCATGGTCATATCTCTTGATCTGGAGCCGAAAGGGGGTAATGCGCTTGTAGAGACGTTCCCTGGGGGAACGAAAGCCACGGGCCAAGCGAAGGATTGCGGAAATCCGGGCAGGAACCATACCACGTCACGCGCTCGAGTGGCGCTGCGACATTGGTGGGGCAGCGATCACGGCCTTCTGCCGAAGCAGAAGAGGTCCGGGAACGGTTATTCTGAATGTCAGGAGCCCGGAATCAGGTTACACCGATTGGTCCAACCTGATTCCGCAGACGCAATCTGTTGCTGTTACAGCGCCTGCAGTTCCCTGTTGTCACCTTCTTCCGCCGCGGCTGTTTCCACCGCTACGGGGGTAGGAGCGTTACCAGACTGCTCCGGCACTTCCAGATAGGGCAGTTGCAGAGCCTGGCTGGTGTGGCGACGGATTTCATTGGTCAGCGCCGGGCTGTCGTTGAGGGTGCGTCCGTAGGAGGGAATGATCTCATTCAGACGGGCTTCCCAGCCAGCGGCCATCTGCTCCGGGAAGGCCTTGGCCAGCACGTTCAGCATGATCGGCGGCGAGGTGGACGCACCTGGCGACGCGCCCAGCAGAGCAGCGATGGTGCCATCGGCGTCACTGACCACCTCGGTACCAAACTGCAGGGTGGTGCCTTTCTGCGGGTCACGCTTGATTATCTGCACACGTTGCCCCGCGGTGACCAGCTTCCAGTCCTCGGGGTTGGCCTCGGGGAAATATTTGAGCAGTTCGGCATGACGATCCTCATCGCTCAGGCTGGCCTGCTGCACCAGGTACTTGACCAGATCCAGATTCTGACTGCCGACACTCAGCATGCCCGCGAAGTTGTTGTGGTTGACCGAGGAGAACAGGTCGAACCAGGAACCGTCCTTGAGAAACTTGGTGCTCTGCAGCGCGAATGGCCCGAACAGCACCACCGGTTTGCCATCCAGCTTGCGCGCGTCCAGGTGCGGTACCGACATCGGCGGCGAACCGGCTTCGGCCTTGCCGTAGGCTTTCACGTCATGACGGGCGGTGATCTCGGGTGCTTCGAAGGCCAGGAACTGGCCGCCCACCGGAAAACCGCCATAGTTACGTGACTCGGGAATACCAGACAATTGCAGCAGCTTCAACGCCGCGCCACCGGCACCGATAAAGACGAAGCGCGACTTGATGGTACGCTCGGTGTCTGTCTTGAGGTCATGAACGGTGACGTTCCAGGTCTTGTCATCGTTCTGATCCAGGCCACGTACCTCATGGCTCAGTTGCAGGTGGAAGTGGGGGCTGCGCTGCAGCGACTCGGTCAACTGACTGGTGATTACTCCGAAATTGACGTCGATACCCAGCGGCATATAGGTGGCTGCCACTTTCTGGGCCGGGTCGCGACCTTCCATCAGCAGCGGTGCCCACTGGCTGATCTGCTGGGGATCTTCGGAATACTCCATGCCGTAGAACAACGGGTTCTTGATCATCGCCGCATGGCGCTTGCGCAGGAACTCGATGTTGTCGTCACCCCAGACGAAACTCATGTGCGGGGTCGGGTTGATGAAGTCGGACGGCGTGGACAGGCGGCCCTGCTCGACCTGATGCGCCCAGAACTGCCGCGAGACTTCGAACTGCTCGGCAATATTGACCGCCCGGCTGGTTTCGATGGTGCCGTCTTCCAGCTCGACGGTGTAGTTCAGCTCGGCAAAACCGGCGTGGCCGGTACCGGCATTGTTCCAACCGTTGGAGCTTTCCAGCGCCACGTCGTCCATACGTTCGAACAGGTGTACGTTCCATTCCGGCGCCAGTTCCTGCAGATAGGTCGCCAGGGTCACACTCATGATGCCGCCACCGATCAGCACCACGTCCACCGGCTCTTCGTTTTCCGCCGGTGGTGCGGCGCGCTGATACAACGGCCAGTAAAGGAAGAGTGCAAGTATCACTGCCAGCGACACACTTATGGCAAGCAAGGCTTTGATGAGTTTTTTCATGTTCTCCGGGCGTTCTCCGTCAACCTGGTCATTTATGGGAAGATATTCCCGTGCATTATAGGCCGGCCCCGGGCTGTCGTGCGTACTTTACCGTCGAAATCCTGACCAGGCCGGCCCGCACCATCCATCCGCGCCCCTCGCCCACCGCTGTTACTCACTCCCCATAGCCAGTACAATGCGCCGCCGCCATTCAGTGCGGACTCCACCCTTTTTCTTCCCGCAGGATATTTCCTTGATCTCCACCGCCAACATCACCATGCAATTCGGCGCCAAGCCGCTGTTCGAAAACGTTTCCGTCAAATTCGGCAACGGCAACCGTTACGGCCTGATCGGTGCCAACGGCTGCGGCAAGTCGACCTTCATGAAAATCCTCGGCGGCGAACTGGAGCCCTCCGGCGGTCAGGTCATGCTGGAGCAGAACGTGCGCCTGGGTAAGCTGCGTCAGAACCAGTTCGCCTACGAAGAGTTCAGTGTCATCGACACCGTGATCATGGGTCATGAAGAGCTGTGGCGGGTAAAGGCCGAGCGCGATCGCATCTATTCGCTGGCGGAAATGAGCGAAGAAGACGGTATGGCGGTGGCCGAGCTGGAAACCGAATTCGCCGAGATGGACGGCTATACCGCCGAGTCCCGCGCCGGCGAGCTGCTGCTGGGGCTGGGTATCCCGCTGGATCAGCACTTCGGCCCGATGAGCGAGGTCGCGCCCGGCTGGAAGCTGCGGGTACTGCTGGCCCAGGCGCTGTTTTCCGATCCCGATGTGCTGCTGCTCGACGAGCCCACCAACCACCTGGATATCAATACCATCCGTTGGCTCGAGGATATTCTCAAGACCCGCAGCAGCACCATGATCATCATTTCCCACGACCGCCACTTCCTCAACAGCGTGTGCACGCACATGGCGGATCTGGACTACGGTGAACTGCGCCTGTTCCCCGGCAACTATGACGAGTACATGACCGCCGCCACCCAGGCCCGCGAGCGCCTGTTGTCGGACAATGCCAAGAAGAAGGCCCAGATCGCCGAACTGCAGCAGTTCGTCAGCCGCTTCTCGGCCAATGCGTCCAAGGCCAAACAGGCCACCAGCCGGGCCAAGCAGATCGACAAGATCCAGCTGGATGAAGTCAAACCCTCGAGCCGGGTCAGCCCGTTCATCCGCTTCGATCAGCACAAGAAGCTGCATCGCCAGGCGGTGACTCTGGAGAAGGTCAGCCAGGGTTACGATGGTGAAGTGCTGTTCAAGAACCTCAGCCTGCAGATCGAAGCCGGCGAGCGGGTAGCCATCATCGGTCCCAACGGTATCGGCAAGACCACCCTGTTGCGTACCCTGGTCAATGACATGCAGCCGATGGCCGGCGAGGTGAAATGGGCCGAAAGCGCGGACATCGGCTATTTTGCCCAGGACCACGCCGATGACTTCAAATATGACTGCACGCTGTTCGAGTGGATGGCGCAGTGGACCCAGGGTGGCGAACAGCTGGTACGCGGCACCCTCGGCCGCATGCTGTTTTCCAACGATGACATTCTCAAGTCGGTGAAGGTGATTTCCGGTGGCGAGCAGGGTCGCATGCTGTTCGGCAAGCTGATCCTCAAGCGTGCCAACGTGATGCTCATGGACGAGCCGACCAACCACCTGGACATGGAATCCATCGAGGCCCTGAACCTGGCGCTGGACAACTACCCCGGCACGCTGATCTTCGTCAGCCACGACCGCGAGTTCGTCAGCTCACTGGCCACCCGGATCATCGAGCTGTCCGCCGATGGGGTGACCGACTTCAGCGGCAGCTACGATGATTACCTGCGCAGCCAGGGCGTGCTCAACTGAGCGACAAGCCCCGCGCCGCCTGCTCGACCATGGGTCGCGGGCGTTGCGCAGGGACAGGATAAGCGGCTGCGGTCAGCTCACTTCACCAGTAGGCGGGTGGTTTCCAGGTAAACCTGGCCACGTGTCTTGACGGTCTCGGGCTGGTTGGTCTCCGAGGCGACATGCACCTCTTCGAGTACTTCCGCGGTCTGTTCCAGCTCTGCCTGGATCTTGTGCAGCGCGTTCTCCAGGGTATAGGTCAGTTGATGGACCTCATGCAGATCCATCGGCGTCAGCTCATCCTTTGCCAGCAGCGCATCGAGTTTGGCGTTGTACTCGCTGAGGTTGGTTACCGCTTGCTCCAGGGTATCCGCCGGCTCCCCCTTGAAGTGGGCAGGGCGCTCAGCAGATTGAGCCCAGCCCGCGGCACTCAGGCTGAGAGCGATGATACCGGCGAACAGGCGAAATGAAGTCTGCATGGTTGATCCTCCTTGGCAGGGCCCGACAGGGGCAGAAGCAAGACCATACAATTAATGATAATTGTTCGCAATTATTGCCAGCCTTGTCTCCTGCGGCAGAGCGACGCAGGGTCATTTCGACGCCACCCAGCAAGCGCTGAACGCTGACACCAAATCGCCGCAGGACTGTCATCAGCCGGTCACCTGTGGTCCTCCATGATGGATGTGCCCAACCATCCACTGTTTCAGGAGGCTGCAGCATGGCTTTTGATCCAGACTTTGCAGGTGAATCCGTAAAAAGCGTGCGCAACGAGCGTCGCCGGCAGCAAGACAAGAAACGCATGGCCTATCGACGAGCCATCGAAGACTACCGCGAAGCCCAGGCACTGAATACCCAGTTGCGCGACTTCCCGGAACTGCTGGGCCGCCATGGCCATGGCACGCTGTCCCGGCCCACGCTCTGACTCGGATGCCGGACACCCGCACCGGGAAGCGTGGCTTGCGCTGCTGAAGGGCGTTCTCAACACCAGCGCCTGAGCCGAGGAGCTGGCGCCGAGATGTGGGAGGGGCTCTTTACCAGCGCCGCAAACGTGCATAATGCAGCGATGGACCAGACTCTTCCCTCGCATGCCCCGGCAACCAAGAATCCGCACCGCCCGCGCTGGCGCAGCCTGGTGCTATTGGCGCTACTGCTGGCGCCGTTGCTGTGGCCGGTGCAGCATCTGGCCGAGCGCTACTACCGCGGTGTGCTGATCGAACAGAACCGCCAGACCCTCGATCTGTACATCGCCAACCTGCTCGGCACCCTGCGCCGCTTCGAGGTACTGCCGCAGATCCTCGGTGACCTGCCGGATCTGCGCGCCGCCCTGCATGCCCCCGAGGATACCCCGACGCTGCAGCAGGCCAACCGGTTGCTGGCGCAGATCCGCGAGCAGACCGGTGCCGATGTGATCTATCTGCTGAACCCCGAGGGCCACACCCTGGCCGCCTCCAACTGGGACCAGCCCGATACCTTCGTCGGCGGCAACTTCGACTTCCGCCCCTATTTCCGCGAGGCGCTGTCCGGCCAGTTGGGACAGTTCTTCGGCCTCGGCACCACCTCCGGCAAGCGCGGCTACTACTTCGCCTACGCGGTGCACGAACAGGAGCGCAAGATCGGTGTGCTGGTGGTCAAGGTCGATCTCGACCATACCGAAACCCTGTGGGGCAGCACCCCCGAGCAGTTGATGGTTACCGACAGCAATGGCGTGGTCATCCTCACCTCGCGCCCCGAGTGGCGCTTCCATGCCAGCCGCCCGCTGAGCGAGGACGAACGCGCCGGCATTGCCGCCAACCAGCCCTATCCGACCCAGTCGCCACGACCGCTGCCACTCGACCCGGGCGCCTGGCTGGTGCAGAACAGCCATCTGCCGGAAACCGGCTGGACGGTCAGTATCATGGCGCCGCGGCTGCTGCTCGACCGCCCGGTGCGCACCGCTCTGGCGGTGGGCGGCGCCACCTTGCTGGTACTGCTGCTGCTGTTCAGCCTGCTGATACTGCGCCGCCGCCACTATCTCGAACGCATTGCCCTCGACGCCCGTGCCCGCGCCGAACTGGAGCAACGCGTCCTGGAACGCACCCTCGACCTGGAGCAGCTCAACGACCGGCTCAAGCAGGAGGTGCTGGAACGCGAACAGGCCCAGCAGGAGCTGGTGCGCGCCCAGGACGAACTGGTGCAGGCCGGCAAGCTGTCAGCATTGGGTACCATGAGCGCCAGCATCAGCCACGAACTCAACCAGCCGCTGGCGGCGATCCGCAGCTATGCGGAAAACGCCGCCACCCTGCTCGACCACCAGCGCGCCGACGATGCCCGCACCAACCTCGGACTGATCAGCGAGCTGACCGGACGCATGGCGTCGATCATCTCCCACCTGCGTGCCTTCGCCCGCCGTGATCGCCATGCCCCGGAACGGGTCGCCCTGCAACCGGCACTGGATGACACCCTGGCGCTGCTGGCCAAGCGCCGCCGGGAGCTGGACGTGGAACTGAACCGCGACCTGCCGGAGGCGACCATCTGGGTCCAGGCCGGCGAGACGCGCCTGCGCCAGGTGCTCGGCAACCTGCTCGCCAATGCCCTCGACGCCCTGAGCGAGAAGGCGCCACCGCGGCGTATCTGGATCAGCACCGAGCAGCAGGGCGAGCACATCCACCTGCTGCTGCACGACAACGGCCCCGGTTTTTCCGACGATGCCCTGGCCCACGCCCGCGAGCCGTTCTTCACCACCAAGACCAGCGCCCAGGGCCTGGGCCTCGGCCTGTCCATCTGCGAGACCCTGATGCGCGCCTTGGGCGGCGAACTGCTGCTGGCCAATCATCCGGACGGCGGCGCGCTGCTGACCCTGCGTCTGCGCCTGGCCAGCCCGGGTGTCAATCTCCAGCCCACCGAGGATCTCTGACCATGACCAGCGACAGCAGTATCGGCAACTCTATCCAGGTGGTGCTGATCGACGACGACGCCCACCTGCGCCAGGCGCTCAGCCAGACCCTCGACCTGGCCGGACTCAAGGTGCTCAGCCTTGGCGACGCCAGAGGCCTGGCCGCGCGCATTCCGCGTGACTGGCCCGGCGTGCTGGTCAGCGATATCCGCATGCCCGGCCTCGACGGTCTGCAACTGCTGCAACAGCTGCATGAGCAGGACGCCGAGCTGCCGGTACTGCTGATCACCGGCCACGGCGACGTACCGCTGGCGGTCCAGGCCATGCGCGCCGGCGCCTACGACTTCCTGGAAAAGCCCTTCGCCAACGACACCCTGCTCGACAGCGTGCGCCGCGCCCTGGCCCTGCGCCAACTGGTGCTGGACAACCGCAGCCTGCGCCTGGCGCTGGCCGACCGCCAGGAACTGACCGCCCGGCTGATCGGCCAGTCACCGGCCATGCGCCGCCTGCACGAGCAGATAGGCGCCCTGGCCGGGATCAACAGCGATGTGCTGATCCTCGGCGAGACCGGCACCGGCAAGGAAGTGGTGGCCCGCGCCCTGCACGACCTGTCCAGCCGTCGCAACGGCCCCTTCGTCGCCATCAATGCCGGCGCCCTGGCCGAGTCGGTGGTGGAAAGCGAGCTGTTCGGTCACGAGCCGGGGGCCTTCACCGGTGCTTCGAAGCGCCGTATCGGCAAGTTCGAGTTCGCCAACGGCGGCACCCTGTTCCTCGACGAGATCGAGAGCATGAGCCTGGAGGTGCAGGTCAAGCTGCTGCGCCTGTTGCAGGAACGGGTGGTCGAGCGCCTCGGCGGCAACCAGTCGATCGCGCTGGATATCCGCGTGATTGCCGCGACCAAGGAAGACCTGCGCCAGGCCGCCGACCAGGGCCGCTTCCGCGCCGATCTGTACTACCGGCTGAACGTCGCACCGCTGCGTATTCCGCCGCTGCGTGAGCGCGATGAAGACCCACTGCTGTTGTTCCAGCATTTCGCTACCGGCGCCAGCACCCGCCATGGCCTGCCGGACCGCGAGCTGCAGGCCGGCCAGCGCGCCATGCTGCTGCGCCATGCCTGGCCGGGCAATGTGCGCGAACTGCAGAACGCCGCCGAACGCTTCGCCCTGGGCCTGGACCTCGAACTGGAACCCGGGCAGGATGGCCTGGCCGACAGTGCCACGCTGAGTGGCAACCTGGGTGAACAGGTGGAGGCCTTCGAGCGCGCCCTGATCGCCGCCGAACTGGGGCGTCCGCACAACTCCCTGCGTAGCCTGGCCGAGGCCCTCGGCATTCCGCGCAAGACCCTGCACGACAAACTGCGCAAGCATGGACTGAACTTCGCGCCGGCTGGCGGAAGCTCGCCAGAAGACCTCGACTGACCGGCGGGTTCCCGCCAAACAGCCCGGCGTCCACGCTTTATCGCACCGCCCCCGGCCAATACCACCGCATCACGCCAGGCCTGATGCTGCCTGGCCTGGCGGCTTTTCTCCAGGCTTTCCCGCGCCACCAACGGCGGACTGGCACATCCCTTGCTCTTAGCTTTGACCGGGCGACATCAGCGAGTCCGTTCAGGCCACCAGCATCGTCGACTGCCATTTTTCGACAGGGCGCCTGAACCCAGCCTCGTTCGCCCTTAACGGTTCGGCGCCACGGCGCCAGATGCCACTAAAAACAAGAGGAAGCATTCACATGTTCAAACTGACTGCCAAGGCGCTGGCTTGCGCCCTGACGCTGAGCTTGGCTGGCCTGGTCCAGGCCGCTCCCATCTCCATCAAGTTCTCCCACGTGGTTGCCGAGCATACGCCCAAGGGCCAGGGCGCACTGCTGTTCAAGAAGCTGGTCGAAGAGCGTCTGCCCGGCCAGGTGACCGTTCAGGTCTACCCGAACTCCTCGTTGTTCGGCGACGGCAAGGAAATGGAAGCGCTGCTGCTCGGCGACGTGCAGATCATCGCCCCGTCGCTGGCCAAGTTCGAGCATTACACCAAGCAGATCCAGATCTTCGACCTGCCGTTCCTGTTCGACGACATCGAGGCCGTCGATCGCTTCCAGCAAAGCCCGGAAGGCCTGGCACTGCTGACCTCCATGGCGGACAAGGGCATTACCGGCCTTGGCTACTGGCACAACGGCATGAAACAGCTGTCGGCCAACAAGGCGCTGCATGAACCCAAGGACGCCCGCGGCCTGAAGTTCCGCGTACAGGCCTCCGCCGTGCTCGACGAGCAATTCAAGGCACTGCGCGCCGCACCGCGCAAGATGAGCTTCGCCGAGGTCTACCAGGGCCTGCAGACTGGTGTGGTCAACGGTGCCGAGAACCCCTACTCGAACATCTACAGCCAGAAGATGCACGAAGTGCAGAAGTACATCACCGAGTCCAACCACGGCGTGCTGGACTACATGGTGATCACCAACACCAAGTTCTGGGATGGTCTGCCTGAAGATATCCGCAATGAACTGAGCGCGATCCTCGCCGAAGTCACGGTGGAAGTGAACAAACAGGCCGAGGAGCTGAACCAGGGTGACAAGCAGCGCATTCTCGCGGCCGGCACCACCGAGGTCATCGACCTCACTCCCGAGCAACGTGAGCTGTGGCGCGATGCCATGCGCCCGGTGTGGAAGAAGTTCGAAGGCCAGATCGGTGCCGAGCTGATCCAGGCCGCCGAACGGTCCAACCAGGCCGACTGAAACCGGTCGGGCGGCGCTGCGTCAGGACTGCACGCAGCGCCGCAGGCTCACGGGCTTAGCCCCTCTCTTTTATTGACCGTTCCCCTGACGGAGACCCCGCATGAACCCTGTCGCTCGTGCCTGGAACCAGTTGGAGGAGGTCCTGGTGTGCATCCTGCTTGCGGGAATGACACTGGTCACCTTCATCTACGTGCTACTCAACAACCTCTATTCGGTGTTCTATTCCCTCGCCGACACGATTCCGTTCGCCGAGGATGCGCTGTTCTCGATCGGCGATGGCATTCTCTATCTTGCCCAGGAAATGACCTGGAGCATCGCCCTGTCCAAGGCCATGTTCGGCTGGCTGATCTTCATCGGCCTGGCCTGGGGTGTGCGTCTTGGCGCGCACATCGGTGTCGACCTGCTGGTACGCAATTTCACCCTGGGAGCGCAGAAAGCCGTCGCCCTGATCGCCGTCGGTATCTGTCTCGCCTACTGCGCGCTGATGGCCTACTCCAGTGAGGAATGGGTAGCCGCACTGCTGCGCGCCGGCATCGGTGCCGAAGACCTCGATCGCTTCGGCGTCATGCAGTGGCATATCGTGATGATCGTGCCCATCGGTTTCGGCCTGATGTTCCTGCGTTTCCTTCAGGTGTTCGTGCGCATCCTGCGCAATCAGCAATTGGGCCTGGGCGGCCACGGCGAAGCCGAAGATGCCCTGAAACTCGCCACAGAAAACAAGGCCGAGGGGACCAAACCATGACCATTGCATTCCTGTTCATCGCCCTGTTCGCGCTGATGTTCATCGGCATCCCGGTGGCGATTTCCCTCGGTCTGTCCGGGGCCATGACCATCCTGATGTTCAGCAACGACTCGGTACGATCACTGGCGATCAAGCTGTTCGAAAGCAGCGAGCACTACACCCTGATGGCAATTCCGTTCTTCCTGCTGGCGGGCGCCTTCATGACCACCGGCGGCGTGGCCCACCGGCTGATCGACTTCGCCAACGCCTGCGTCGGCCACATCAAGGGCGGCCTGGCCATCGCCGCGATCATGGCCTGCATGCTGTTCGCCGCGTTGAGTGGCTCCTCGCCGGCCACCGTGGCCGCCGTGGGCTCCATCGTCATCGCCGGCATGGTGCGCTCCGGCTACAAGCAGGACTTCGCCGCCGGTATCGTCTGTAACGCCGGTACCCTGGGCATCCTGATCCCACCGTCGATCGTCATGGTGGTGTATGCCACCGCCACCGAGACCTCGGTCGGCAAGCTGTTCATGGCCGGTGTGGTGCCGGGCCTGCTGCTCGGCGTGTTCCTGATGGTGACCATCTACATCCTCGCCCACGTCAAGGACATGCCAGCACTGCCGCGCGCCTCCTTCCAGGAAGTGCTACGCACCGGACGCCGCGCCATCTGGGGCCTGCTGCTGATCGTGATCATCCTCGGCGGTATCTACTCGGGCATGTTCACGCCCACCGAGGCCGCAGCGGTCGCGGCGATCTATGCGGCCTTCGTGGCGATCTTCATCCACCGGGACATGACCTTCCGCCAGTGCCCCAGGACGGTGGTCGAGGCCGGCAAGCTCAGCGTGGTGCTGATGTTCATCATCGCCAACGCCATGCTCTTCGCCCATGTGCTGACCACCGAGCAGATCCCGCAGTCGATCACCGCCTGGGTGGTGGAGCAGGGCTTCAGCCCCATCGAGTTCCTCATCGTGGTCAACATCGTGCTGCTGGTCGCCGGCACCTTCATGGAGCCGTCGGCGATTATCCTGATCCTGGCGCCGATCCTGTTCCCGATTGCCATGCAGCTGGGCATCGACCCGATCCACCTGGGTATCATCATGGTGGTGAACATGGAGATCGGCCTGATCACGCCACCGACCGGACTCAACCTGTTCGTCACCTCGGCGGTCACCGGCATGCCGCTGACCCGCACCATCAAGGCGGTATCGCCATGGCTGCTGGTGATGCTGGCGTTCCTGATACTGGTTACCTACGTGCCCTTCATATCCCTGGGCCTGCCCGAATGGTTGGGCATGTAGCACAGGTACTCTCCGCAGTTATGCACTTTGCCCGGCCTCAGCGCCGGGCTTTTTTTGCCTGATTGTTACCTGGCTGCCAGGCGCCAGAAGCGCGCCAGGTCGGCCGCCCGCGCGGCCAGCTCCACCGCCGCATCACGGCAGGCCTGCTCCAGACTGAGTGGGCCCGGCGTCAGGCTGAAGGCGGCGTCGATACCAGCGTCGTACAGCCTCTGATACCCCTCGCCGAGGCTGCCGGCCAGGGCGATCACCGGCACTCCGGCAGCCTTGGCGATGCGCGCCACGCCCACCGGGGTCTTGCCGTGCAGGCTCTGGCCATCCAGACGGCCTTCGCCGGTAATCACCAGATCCGCCCCCTGCACTGCCTCGGCCAGACCGGACAGCTCGGCCACCAGCTCGATACCCGGCCGAAACGCTGCACCCAGTACCGCCTTGGCGGCAAAGCCCAGGCCGCCAGCGGCACCGACACCCGGTAGCTCGCGCACATCCTCGCCCAGCGCGGCAGCCATCACATCGGCAAAATGCCCGAGTGCGCGGTCCAGCTCTTCTACCTGTTCAGGATTGGCCCCCTTCTGCGGGCCGAATACATGGGATGCGCCGCGCGGGCCGCACAGCGGATTATCCACATCCGCAGCCACCAGCACTTCGACACCTGCCAGGCGCGGGTCCAGTCCGTCCAGTTCGAGGCGCTGCAGATTGGCCAGGGCAGCACCACCGGCGGCCAGTGGTCGACCGTGGCCGTCCAGCAGGCGTACGCCCAATGCTTCCAGCACCCCGGCACCGCCATCGTTGGTGGCACTGCCGCCGATACCGAGAATGATGCGCCGGGCGCCGGCATCCAGCGCCGCGAGTATCAACTCGCCGGTGCCGTAGCTGGTGGTGATGCGGGCATCACGCAGCGTCGGCTCGACCCAGTGCAGGCCGCTGGCGGCGGCCATCTCGATCACCGCCTGGCCATCCTCCAGCCAGCCCCAGTGCGCCTGCACCGGCTGGCCCAGCGGGCCGCGCACGGTGAGTTCACGACGCTCTCCGCCGGTGGCAGCCAGTACCGCATCGACGGTGCCCTCACCGCCATCGGCCATCGGGCACAGGCGGATGTCGGCCTGTGGGTAGACCGTTTGCCAGCCCTGGGCGATGGCACTGGCGACCTGCTGGGCACTGAGGCTTTCCTTGAACGAGTCGGGCGCGATCACCAGTTTCATCACAGCAGCACCAGACTCAGCAGCCATACGGTGATGATGCCCACCACACCCTGGATCAGCGTGGCCATGGTCTGCGCCTGATAGGCGGTAGCCACCTTCATGCGGCTGAACTGGGTCACTACCCAGAAGAAGCTGTCATTGGCGTGGGATACGGTCATGGCCCCCGAGCCAATGGCCATGACCGTCAGTACCCGACCCATTTCGCTGTCCAGTCCCAATTGACCGAGCATGGGTGCAACCAGTGCCGAAGTGGTCACCAGCGACACCGTGGTCGAGCCCTGGGCGGTCTTCAGCGCGGCGGCGACGACGAAGGGCATGAACAGGCCGATGCCCAACGACGACAGCGTCTGACCCAGATAATCGCCCAGCGGGGTGGCACTGAGGATCGTACCGAAGGCGCCCCCAGCGCCGGTGATCAACAGGATCGGCGCCGCGGCGACAATGCCCTCCGCGATCCGGTCATGGAACTCCTGACGCTTGTTGTCCGACTTGAGCAGGGTGCAGGCCAACCCCAGACCGATGGCCAGGGCGAAGATTGGCTGACCGAGGAAGGCGATCAGGGTATACAGCCAGCCTTCGCCCAACGGACGGGCCGGCAGCGCCGCCACGGTACCCAGGCAGATCAGGGCAATCGGCACGAAGATCGGTGCAAAGGCCTTGGCCGGGCTCGGCAATACGCCATAGCTGTCGCGCATCGCCTGATAGTCATTGCTGTCCATGATCGGTGCACCATCGTCTTCCAGCTCGATGTCCTTGCCGATGAAACGGTTGGCCCACAGCATCCCGGCCATGGCGGTAACGAAGGCCACCAGCAGACCGATCAGGATCACCAGACCCAATCGCGATTCCAGACCCAGGTTGCCGGCCGCGGCAATCGGGCCGGGGGTCGGCGGCACGAAGGTGTGGGTGGCGTACAGGCCGGTGGCCAGGGCCACGCTCATTGCCACCACCGACACCTTCATCCGTGCGGCCAGGGCGTTCTTCAAGGAGTTGAGAATGACATAGCCGGAGTCGCAGAACACCGGGATCGACACCAGATAGCCGATGATCGACATGGTCAGCGTGGGAAAGCGTTCGCCCAGCACGCGAATCACCGTTTCCGCCATGGTGATGGCAGCGCCACTGCGCTCCAGGATCACACCGATGATGGTACCGAAGGCGATCACGATACCGATGTAGCCGAGGATACCGCCAAAGCCGCGAGCGATATGCCCGGCGATCTCCAGGGTCGGCAGCTGGTAGGCGAATCCGGCCAGCAGTGCGGCAGCGAGCAGGGCCAGGAACGGATGCAGTTTGAGGCGGGTTGTCGCCAGGATGATAAAGACAATCAGCGCGATCAGAATCAGGACCAGACCCATTATCGTATTTCCTATTGTCAGTCAGGGAGCGTTGCAGCTAGCTAATGGAACATTCAAGCACAGCCGTTTCGAAACTGTTAGCAAGTATGACGAATTAGGCAGCCTGGGGCACTGGAGGTAAATGAAACCTAGCCAAAAGGCTCCGCCAAGCGCTTGACCAGCGCCCGCTCGTCACGCAGGAAGCTGAGAAATGCCTCTGCCACCGGACTGAGTCGCTTACCCCGGGCATGTACAGCGCACCAGCTGCGAAACAATGGCAGGTCAGTGAAGTCCAGCCGCGCCAGTTGTCCATTACGTAGCCAGGCCGAGGCGCTATGCGCCGAGACCAGGCCGATACCCAGGCCGGCGATTGCCGACTGCACCACCGTCTCGCCCGAGCCCATCTGCATCATCTGCTGCAGATGCACACGCTTTTGCTGGAAAAACTCGTCACAGGCCTTGCGCACCCCCGAGCCGACCTCACGCAGCAGCACCATATGCGACTCCAGCTCGGCCAGATTGAGCTTCTGGCGACCGACCAGTGGATGGTCCGGTGCCGCCACGGCGATTACCGGGTTGTTCAGGAACGGGAAGAAATCCAGCGCCCGATCCGCTGGCACCATGCCCATCAGCACCACGTCATCGAGGTTGTCCCGCAGCCGGCGGATCACCTCGGAGCGGGTGCTGACCTCCAACCGAAAGCTGACCTGGGGATAACGCTGGCGAAAAGCCGCCAGCAGATGCGGGGTCAGATACTGGATGCTGCTGGCCACCGCCAGGCGCAGTTCGCCATGCAGGGTGCCCTGCAACGCGGACAGCTGCATGTCGAGGATTTCCAGGCGGTTGAAGATATCGCCGCTGGCCGCCAGCAGACTGTTGGCGGCGTCGGTCAGGTACAGCTTGCGACCCACGTATTCGAACAGCGGCTGACCTACCAGTTCTTCCAGCTGGCGCATCTGCAGACTCACCGCCGGTTGGGTCAGGGCCATTTCCTCGGCCGTGCGGCTATAGGACAGATTGGCGCACAGACTGCGGAATACCTGCAGTTGGCGCAGCGTCATGCGCTGCAGTTCCTTACGCATTTCTTGCACCTGCTGATGATGAATTCACCACATATTAGTTATTACTTATGGCTAATCCAATAATTATTCATTTTTAATCATTTGTACTGCGGTTGTATGTTTGATGCACCTCCGATCACCCAATAGAGGAAAGGCTGTGATCAAGAAAATCCTGATTGCCAACCGGGGCGAGATTGCCGTACGCATTGTCCGCGCCTGCGCGGAAATGGGCATTCGCTCCGTGGCCATCCACTCGGATGCAGACCGTTACGCCCTGCACGTCAAACGTGCCGATGAATCCTATAACGTCGGTAGCGATCCGCTGGCCGGTTATCTGAATGCCCGGCAACTGGTCAACCTGGCGGTGGAAACCGGCTGCGACGCGCTGCACCCGGGGTATGGCTTCCTGTCGGAGAACGCCGAACTGGCGCGCATCTGCAGCGAACGGGGGATCAAGTTCATCGGTCCGTCCGCCGAGGTCATCAGCCGCATGGGCGACAAGACCGAAGCGCGCCGCAGCATGATCGCCGCCGGAGTGCCGGTCACCCCAGGCACCGAAGGCAACCTGCAGGACCTGCAGGAAGCCCTGAGCGAAGCTGACCGCGTCGGTTATCCGGTCATGCTCAAGGCCACCTCCGGCGGTGGCGGGCGCGGTATCCGCCGCTGCAACAGCAAGGAAGAGCTGGAACAGGCCTGGCCACGGGTGATTTCCGAGGCGACCAAGGCCTTCGGCAGCGCCGATGTGTTCCTGGAAAAGTGCATCGTCAACCCCAAGCACATCGAAGCGCAGATCCTGGCCGACAGTTTCGGCAACACCGTGCACCTGTTCGAGCGCGACTGCTCGATCCAGCGGCGCAACCAGAAGTTGATCGAGATCGCTCCCAGCCCGCAGCTGACCCCTGAACAGCGTGCCTATATCGGCGATCTGGCGGTGCGCGCAGCACAGGCGGTCGGCTATGAGAACGCGGGTACCGTCGAGTTCCTGCTGGCCGACAATGAAGTCTACTTCATGGAGATGAACACCCGGGTGCAGGTGGAGCACACCATCACCGAGCAGATCACCGGGATCGACATCGTCCGCGAACAGATCCGCATCGCCTCGGGCCTGCCGCTGTCGATGAAGCAGGAGGATATCGAGCATCGCGGCTATGCAATCCAGTTCCGCATCAACGCCGAGGACCCGAAGAACGACTTCCTGCCGTCCTTCGGCAAGATCACCCGCTATTACGCACCGGGCGGCCCCGGGGTGCGGGTGGATACGGCGATCTACACCGGTTACACCATTCCGCCCTACTACGATTCCATGTGCCTGAAGCTGATCGTCTGGGCGAGCAACTGGGAAGATGCCATGGATCGTGGTTACCGGGCACTGGACGACATGCACCTGCACGGGGTGAAGACCACCGAGCTGTACTACCAGGAGATTCTGAAGAACCCGGATTTCCGCAGCGGTGTGTTCGATACCAGCTTTGTCGATACCCATCCCGAGCTGACCGACTATTCGACCAAGAACAAACCCGAGGCATTGGCCCTGGCCATCGCGGGCGCCATCGCCGCCTACGCCGGTCTTTGATTTGAGCCGCAAGCCAGACGCTTGCCGCTGATGAGGAACGCACCATGAGCAAGAAACGCATCAACGTTACCGATACCATCCTGCGCGATGCCCACCAGTCCCTGCTGGCCACCCGCATGCGCACCGAAGACATGCTGCCGATCTGCCCGAAGCTGGACCAGGTCGGCTACTGGTCGCTGGAAGTCTGGGGCGGCGCCACCTTCGACAGCTGTGTGCGCTTCCTCAAGGAAGATCCCTGGGAGCGCCTGCGCCAGCTGCGTGCCGCGCTGCCCAACACCCGCCTGCAGATGCTGCTGCGTGGCCAGAACCTGCTCGGCTACCGCCACTACAGCGACGATGTGGTACGCGCCTTTGTCGCCAAGGCAGCGGTCAATGGCATCGACGTGTTCCGCATCTTCGATGCGATGAACGATGTGCGCAACCTGCGCACCGCCATCTCCGCGGTCAAGGCGGCCGGCAAGCATGCCCAGGGCACCATCTGCTACACCACCAGCCCGGTGCATACCGTCGAGCTGTTCGTCGAGCAGGCCCAGACGCTGGAAGCCATGGGCGTGGACTCCCTCGCGATCAAGGACATGGCCGGGCTGCTCACGCCGTTCGCCACCGGTGAACTGGTCGAGGCGCTGAAGGCGGCCACCAGCCTGCCGGTGTTCATCCACTCGCACGATACCGCCGGTCTGGCCGCCATGTGCCAGCTCAAGGCCATCGAGTGCGGTGCCGACAATATCGATACCGCCATCGGCTCCATGGCCTGGGGTACCAGCCACCCGGGCACCGAGTCCATGGTCGCTGCGCTCAAGGGTACGCCCTACGACACCGGCCTGGACCTGGAGCTGATCCAGGACATCAGCATGTACTTCCACGAGGTACGCAAGAAGTACCACCAGTTCGAGAGCCCCTTCACCGGTGTGGATACCCGGGTGCAGGTCAACCAGGTGCCGGGCGGCATGATGTCCAACCTGGCCAACCAGTTGAAGGAGCAGGGTGCGCTGAATCGCATCCAGGACGTGTTCGACGAGATCCCGCGGGTGCGCGAGGACCTCGGCTACCCGCCGCTGGTCACCCCGACCTCGCAGATCGTCGGTACCCAGGCGGTGTTCAACGTACTGGCCGGCGAACGCTACAAGACCATCACCAACGAGGTGAAACTGTATCTGCAGGGCCGCTACGGCCAGGCACCTGGCACCATCAACCCGGAACTGCAGGTACGCGGCATCGGCGACGAGGATGTCATCGATGTGCGTCCGGCAGACCTGCTCAAGCCGGAGATGGACCGCCTGCGCACGGAAATCGGCACCCTGGCCAAGAGCGAGGAGGACGTGCTGACCTTCGCCATGTTCCCGGATATCGGGCGCAAGTTCCTCGAAGAACGCGCCGCCGGCACCCTGGAACCGGAAGTGCTGCTGCCGATTCCCGATGGTGACAACCGGCCGGCCGCCGCCGAAGGTGTGGCCACCGAGTTCATGATTGATGTGCATGGCGAAAGTTACCGTATCGATATCACCGGTGTGGGCGTCAAAGGTGACGGCACCCGCCATTTCTACCTGAGTGTGGATGGCATGCCGGAAGAAGTGGTCCTCGAGGAGCTCAATCAGTTCGTTGGCGGCGCCGGTGGCAAGGCCCGACAGCGCGCCACCCAGCCGGGTCATGTCACCACCAGCATGCCGGGCAACGTGGTCGATGTGCTGGTCGCCGAAGGTGACAAGGTCAAGGCCGGACAGGCGGTGCTGGTCAGCGAAGCGATGAAGATGGAGAGCGAGATCCAGGCCGCGATCGACGGAACCGTCAAGGCTGTGCATGTGGCCAAGGGCGACCGCGTCAATCCCGGCGAAATCCTGATCGAGATCGAGGCCTGAGCATAGCGGGGAGCCGACAGGCTCCCCGCTCATACCGAACCAGCGAGCGTAAGCCATGCCCTACAAAAAACTGAAAAGTGCTGATGATGCCCTGCAACAGATCGTTGAAGGCTATATGCACTTCCATGAAGAGGTGTACCCCCAGCAGGAAGAACTGTTCAGAAAACTTGCCTTCGAACAGACCCCCAAGGCGATGTTCATTACCTGTGCCGACTCGCGCGTGGTGCCCGAACTGATCACCCAGAGTTCGCCCGGTGATCTGTTCGTCACCCGTAACGTCGGTAACGTCGTGCCGCCCTACGGCCAGATGCTCGGTGGTGTGTCCACCGCCATCGAATATGCGGTGGTTGCCCTGGGCGTCAAGCACATCATCATCTGCGGTCATTCCGACTGCGGTGCCATGAAAGCCGTGCTCGATCCAGCCCAGTTGAAAGGTATGCCCACGGTAAAATCCTGGCTGCAACATTCGGAAGTGGCCAAGATAGTGGTGCAGGAAAACTGCGGCTGTGTCGATGGCGATACCCTGGGCATTCTCACCGAGGAAAACGTCGTTGCCCAGCTCGGTCACCTGGCCACCCACCCCTCGGTAGCATCGCGCCTGGCACGCGGTGAAATGTTCATCCACGGCTGGGTGTACGATATCGAAACCAGCCAGATCCGCGCCTATGATACCGAGAAGGGCGAGTTCCGCCGGATCGGTGATGGTCCATTACCGATGGCGACACCACGTCCCCGTTACTGACGAACGCCGGATGGTCCGCCGTCCGCTTTGGGTTATAATCGCCGGATCATGGCCACTTGGCCTGCATTCTTTTCGAGCCACGCCTACGCGTGGCTTTGTTTTTCGTCATCAAGAGGCACGAAAATGACCGCACTGGTTGGCGTGATCATGGGCTCCAAGTCCGACTGGTCCACCCTGAGCCACACGGCAGACATGCTGGAGCAGTTGGGCATCCCCCACGAAGTGAAGGTGGTATCCGCCCACCGCACCCCCGATCTGCTGTTCGATTACGCAGCCCAGGCCGAAGAACGTGGCATCGAGGTGATCATCGCCGGTGCCGGCGGCGCCGCGCACCTGCCGGGCATGTGCGCGGCCAAGACCCACCTGCCGGTACTCGGCGTGCCGGTACAGTCTTCCATGCTGTCGGGCGTCGACTCGCTGCTGTCCATCGTGCAGATGCCCGCGGGTGTGCCGGTCGCCACCCTGGCCATCGGCAAGGCCGGCGCGGTCAATGCCGCCCTGCTGGCCGCCAGCATTCTCGGGGCCAAGCATCCGCAGTATCATCAGGCGCTGAAGGACTTCCGCACGCGGCAGACCGAGACCGTGCTGGACAATCCGGATCCACGTCAGGCTTGAGGGAGCACTCATGAAAATCGGTATCATCGGCGGTGGTCAACTCGGACGCATGCTGGCCCTGGCCGGCACCCCGCTGGGTCAGCAGTTCGCCTTCCTCGATCCAGCCCCCGACGCCTGCGCCGCGGCCCTCGGTGAACACCTGTGCGCCGACTATGACGACCGCGAGCAACTGCGCCGGCTGGCCGAAGACGCTGATGTGGTGACCTTCGAGTTCGAAAGCGTACCGGCGGAAACCGTGGCCTTCCTGTCCCAGTACGTACCGGTGTTTCCCAATGCCGAGTCGCTGCGCATTGCCCGGGACCGCTGGTTCGAGAAGTCCATGTTCCAGGAACTGGGCATTCCCACGCCGGCCTTCGCCGATATCCAGTCCCAGGCCGACCTGGATACTGCGGTGCAGAGCATCGGCCTGCCGGCGGTCATGAAAACCCGCACCCTGGGCTACGATGGCAAGGGCCAGAAACTGCTGCGCCAACCCGAGGACGTGATCGGTGCCTTCGCCGAACTGGGCAGCGTGCCATGCATTCTGGAAGGCTTCGTGCCCTTCACCGGCGAGGTCTCGCTGATCGCTGTACGTGGCCGCGATGGCGATACCCGCTTCTACCCGCTGGTGCACAACAGCCATGAGCAGGGCATTCTGCGCCTGTCAGTGGCCAGCAGTGGACATGCATTGCAGGCCCAGGCGGAAAACTATGCCGGCCGGGTGCTGGACAAGCTCAACTACGTCGGTGTGCTGGCGTTCGAGTTCTTCGAAGTCGATGGTGGCCTGAAGGCCAACGAGATCGCGCCGCGGGTGCATAACTCCGGGCACTGGACCATCGAAGGTGCCGAGTGCAGCCAGTTCGAGAACCATCTGCGGGCCATCGCCGGGCTACCGCTGGGCTCGACCGCCAAGCTCGGTGAAAGCGCCATGCTCAACTTCATCGGCGAAGTACCGCCGGTAGCCAGGGTCACGGCGATTCCCGATTGCCACCTGCATCACTACGGCAAGGCATTCAAGGCCGGACGCAAGGTCGGCCATGCCACCCTGCGTTGTGCCGATGCGGCGGTGCTGCAATCGCGTATCACCGAAGTCCAGGCGCTGATCGACTGATGCTGCGCCTGCTGCTGGCTGCCGTGCTGCTCTGCCCCCTGCTGCTGCAGGCGGCGCCGCGGGTGGTCGACTGGCTGGACCTGCTGCCCGAGGAGGATTACCAGGCCATGCTCGACATGCCGGAAATCAGCCATGACTGGGGCGAGGAGATACCCGGTGACTTCACCAGCAACCTGCGTGCCGACGATCGCGATCTCCCCGAAGTGATGTACTCGACCCGGGTGGTCGAGGCCATGCATGGCCAGCAGGTGCAGTTGGGTGGCTATCCGGTCCCGCTGGAGACCGATGAACGTGGTCGCTACATCAGCTTCTTCCTGGTGCCCTACGCCGGTGCCTGCATCCATGTGCCGCCGCCGCCACCGAACCAGATCGTCCTGGTCGACTATCCCGCCGGCTTCGCCATCGAGGATATCTACCAGCCATTGTGGTTGACCGGCCAGTTGCAGATCGATCAGACCAGCAATGAGCTGGCCGATGCCAGCTACCGGATGCGGGCCGACCAGGTGCGGCTGTATCAGGGCGAATAACCAACCGCACTATCGCCCACACGGGTGAGCGCTCTGGCACGGGCGTTAGGCTAAGCTCGGTCCCCTTTGTCAGAGCATGCAATGGAGGGCGTGATGGGGGAATTGATAGGTTGGTTGGGGCTGGTCCTGCTGGCGGGCTGGTATCTCTACCGCTGGCTGCTGGTACGCAAGGTACCGCTCCGGCAACAGGTCAGCATGGCCGCTGATGTGTATCGAGTCGGCGAAGCCTGGATCATCCGCCGTCAGGTGCAGAATCCGGAATGCACTGTGGTGGTCATGCATGGCTTTCTGGAAAACCCACTGTATTTCACTCGCTATTACCAGGATCCCGGCATCGAGCTGATCATGATCGGCAGCGCCGGCTACCATCTGCCGCTGTGCTCTCCCACCTTTCAATCCGCGCCCTGGGCCCAGGCGTCGAGTGAACGCAGCGGCACCATCGCCGGCGACGCCCGGGTGCTGAACCTGGCGCTGGAACATCTGGCCAGCACCGACACCATCCGCGTGCATGGCCACTCCCGCGGCGCGGCGGTTACCCTGGAAGCGGCCCGTCAGCGCCCCGAGCTGTTCACTCCGGTGGAAGTGATACTGGAGGCGCCGGTACTGCCACAGGGCCGGCTGTATCGGCCAGCGCCCCGGATTGCCCATTGGCTGCTGCCCCTGCTTCATCTACTATGGCAGCGCAAGCCGGGCATCACCCTGTCCAATCCGGCCTGGGGTCCACTGCACGATCCGCACAAGCGCGAACTGATCATGGCTCTGCCGTTCAATCCGCAGCACAGCGGCGTGTTGATGACCAACCTCGGCGACCTGTCGGCCTGGATGCGCAGCACCGATATGGATATCTATCGCCACGTACGCCGCGGGGCAGTGCTGGTACCGGGCAAGGATCGGGTACTCGCCAGCAAGGCCATGCTCGACAGTGCCCGGCAAGCGGAGAACCTGCAGATCATCGAGGTGCCTGACGGCAGCCACTTCGTATTGCTGGATAACCCTGAGTCGATACCGCCATTGATCCGGAATCCATAATGTCCTATAGCTTCGAGCCGATTGGTGTGGTGCATTCCTGCTTTGCCGAGAAATTCGCCATACCTCGCCAACCGCGTCTGGCACCGGCAGCCAGCGGTGTGCTCGAACTGTTCCCGCCCTATGACAAGGCCGAAGCCGTGGAAGGCCTGGAAGGCGTCAGTCATCTGTGGTTGCTGTTCGTCTTCCATGCTGCCGGCCATGGCCAGCAGCATCTGCGGGTACGCCCACCACGACTGGGTGGCAACCGGCGGATCGGCGTATTCGCCAGCCGCGCCACGCACCGTCCCAACCCGATCGGCCAGTCGGTGGTCAGACTCGATGCGGTACAGCCCGGCCGGCTGCACATCTCCGGTATCGATCTGCTGGATGGCACCCCGGTGCTGGATATCAAACCCTATGTGCCCTATGCCGATGCGCTGGATGATGCGCACAACAGCCTGGCCGATGCTGCGCCCGCGCTATTGCCGGTAAGCTGGACGCCGGATGCCCTGCACCAGGCCCGGACCCAGGCGCAACGCCTGCAGCAACCGGTGGTCGAGCTGGTCGAGCAGTGCCTGGCGCAGGACCCCAAGCCGGCCTACCAGCGGCCCGATGCGACACGCCAGTATGGCGTGCAGTTCTGGGATATCGATGTACGCTGGCACTATCCCGGCGCCGACCGCATCGAAGTGCTGTCAGTGGAACAGCGCCATGCTTGACCTGGGCCACGTTGCACTGATGCTGCTGGCGGCCGGCATCGGCGCCTGGATCTGGCGCGGTATGGGCCTGCGCGACCGCGCCCTGCGTATCGCACGCCAGCACTGCCGCCAGGCCGGCGTCCAGCTGCTGGATGAGAGCGTGGCGTTGACTCGCCTGCGCCTGGGCCGTGGCCGGCATGGGCGACCGGGGGTCAAGCGCCGCTACGGCTTCGAATTCACCGTGACCGGAGAGCGCCGCTACGAGGGCTTCGTCGAGCTGCATGGTGATATTCTGCTGAAGATCGAACTGGCACCGCACCCGTTCCCGGGCGAGCCCCCGGACGGGCCGCGGGATAACGTGCACTACCTACAGTAGTCGGTTATTAGTCTCGGATCTGATATTACTTTTCGTTCCACGTGGAACAAACGACACCATGCTTCAACAGATTCCCACCCATTTGCTTGCCGGCCCGTTGGGCGCGGGCAAGACCAGCCTGCTGCGCCAGTTGTTGGCGCAGCGTCCGGCGGATGAAACCTGGGCAGTGCTGATCAACGAGTTCGGCCAGGTGGGCATCGATGCGGCACTGCTGGAAGATGACAGCGACACCGGGGTAAAACTGGCGGAGATCCCCGGGGGCTGCCTGTGCTGCGTCAACGGCCTGCCGTTCCAGGTGGGCCTGGGCCGGTTGTTGCGCCGCGCCCGACCGCAGCGGCTGTTTATCGAAGCGTCGGGCCTGGGCCACCCTACCGCTCTGCTGCAGCAGCTGGCGGCGCCCCCCTGGCAAGGGGTGTTGGCGCTGCAGCCATTGGTCATGGTGCTGGATGCTGCGGCGATGGTTACCGGCGAGTCACTACCGCAAGCCCAGTGGGAGGCGCTACCGCAGGCCGGCCTGCTGCTGATGAACAAGTCTGCCGGCCTTGAGCCGCCGCAACGGCAACGTCTCACCGACCAGTTGCCAGCGGTACCGCTGCACTGGTGCGAGCACGGCAGGCTGGCCTTCGCGCAACTGCCCACCGTCAGCACATCAGCCGCCAGCGCAGCGCTGCCGGAACCCCAGCGCTCACTGCCCATACCGGTGCTGTGGCGTTCGGAGGATCACTGGCTACGCCAGGAGGGTCAACAGGATGGGCACTACAGCCTCGGTTGGCAGCTGCATCCCACCCAACGCTTCTGCCGCGAGCGACTGGAAAACTGGCTGGGGCGCTTTCCCTGGTTGCGGGCCAAGGGCATCGTGCATACCGATGTCGGCTGGCTGAGCTTCAATGCGCTGCCCGGAGCACCCGTCGCCTGGCTGCAGAGCGCCTGGCGACGGGACAGTCGCATCGAGCTGATCTGCACCGGACAACCGGATGCCGAACGCCTCGAACGCGACTTGCGGGACGTCGTGCAGAGGGATTAAGGTAAAGCCCTTTGCCCACAGGGATCGTCTTCATGAAGCGCATCATGGCCTTGCTCATCCTGCTCGGTATCAGCACCGGGTCGCTGGCGGCGGCCTGCCTGATCGAATCCAATGATGACCAGGTACCGATCCGCATGTGCCAGCAGAACATCAGTATCCCGCCGCAACTGTTCGAGGACAGTTTCTGCCAGCCGCAGATTGCCGAACGCAGCTTCGATATCAGCTTTGTGGAACAGTGTCCCGAGGGTGCCTATGGCATCTGCGACAATGCGCAGAGTGAGGGAGTGGCCTACCGTCAGGCCATCCACTACTACAGCGAGCCGGGGGACCAGCCGGTGCTGCAGGCCTACTGCGAGCAGTTCAGCCAGGGGCAGTGGCGCACGCCCTGAGCCGATAGGCGTCAGTAGCGCGGTGCCGGCTGCGCCGGCTGCTCGCCCAGATCCAGCTGATCGCCGGGTTGCAGGCCGAGCTGCCCGGCGGTACCCGGTGGCACTTCGATGACGAAACGCAGCGGCCGCTCGGCCTCATAGATGGCGCAGGGCGGGGCGTCGCAGGGCGGCACCTCGGCAAACACCTGGACCAGCCGGGCCTGGTGATCAACGAACAGCAGGTCCAGCGAGATCTGCATGTTGCGCATCCAGATCGCTGGCCGGGTACCCTCGGGGAAATCGAACAGCATGCCGGTGCCCGAGGCCAACTCGGTACGCCCCATCAGGCCCTGGCGGCGGCTGTCCGGGTCGGCCACCAACTCCAGTTGGTAGGGTTGCCCGGCCAGACTGGCCTGTACCAGCGTCTGTGCCTGCGCCGGCAGCATTGCCCCCAGACCTAAAGCCAGCCCCCAACGTGCATAGCGACCCTGCATCAGAGCTTTTCCTTGAGTAGATTCCGATAGACCATGTTACTGCACGCCGTTTATTGCCGGTATATATCCTCGCGGGTCCAGGGTACGTGATGACTACCATCGGCGAAAGGTTTGACCGCCAGAATCTGGTGAATATTCATCCAGTTACGACGGAAGCCATAGGCACACCCTGCCAGGTAGATACGCCAGATGCGCAGCGCCTTGTCCGATACGTACTGGCTGGCCTGCTCCAGATGCTGTTCCAGGTTGCTGCTCCAGTGCTCCAGCGTGCGCGCATAGTGCAGGCGCAACCCTTCGACATCCAGCACTTCGAAGCCTTGGTCGCTCATGCGTGCGATCGCCATCGACAGATGCGGCAGCTCCCCATGGGGAAACACATAACGGCCGATGAACTTGCCCGCACCCTGGCCAACCTGACGCCCATCGACGTACTTGGCGGTGATGCCGTGGTTCATCACCAGCCCACCCGGCTTGACCTGTTGATAAAGGATGCGGAAGTAGTCGGCGAGATTGGCATGCCCGACATGCTCGAACATGCCGACGCTGACCACCTTGTCGAAATCCTCCCGGCCGGGCAGGTCGCGATAGTCGAGCAGCTCCAGGGTGACCCGCTCCGACACTCCCGCCGCCTCGCTGCGTGCCTGGGCCAGTTGCAACTGCGCCTTGCTCAGGGTGATGCCATGCACCTGCACGCCGTAGAAGCGTGCCGCATGCCGGGCCAGGCCACCCCAGCCACAGCCGACATCCAGCAGCCGCTCACCGGGTTTGAGCCGCAGCTTGCGGCACAGATGATCGAGCTTCTGGGTCTGCGCCGTGGCCAGGCTGTCCTCGGGGCTGTGGAAGTACCCACAGGAATAGACCATCTGCGGATCCAGCCACAGGGCGTAGAAATCATTGGACAGGTCGTAGTGGTAGGAAATCGCCTCGGCGTCCATCTGCTTGTCATGCTCGGTACGCTCGACCGGCGGGGCCGGCGAGTCGCCGATCAGCCCCTTGCTCAGGCGATCGGCGACCTCGATGACATCCATGATGTTGCCCTGGATATCCAGCCGCTGATCGATATAGGCCTCGCCGAGCTTGTCCAGCGTCGGCTTCTGCATTTCCTGCAGTAGACCCAGATCGTTGATCTGCAGGGTAACACGGGGGTTGGGGGCCAGATCGAGCGTGGGGCCGCCCTTGACAATCACTCGCAGGGGCAATGCAAGCGTGCCCAATGTTTCGGAAAATTGCGCAAACATCCGTCCTCTCCTGTGTCCAGCGGTCAAGACTCAAACCACTATAGGACACAGCAGGGGAGTTTGCCTGTTACTCCGGCTTGGCTTGCTTGACCGGGCGCTTCCAGCCCTCCACGTTGCGCTGGCGTGCCCGGGCCACGGCCAGAGTGGCATCGGGAATGTCCTGGGTAATGGTCGAACCGGCCGCCGTGGTCGCCTGGTTGCCGACCGCTACCGGGGCTACCAACGCGGTATTGGAGCCGATGAAGGCGCCGTCACCGATGCGGGTAACGAACTTGTTCACGCCGTCATAGTTGCAGGTGATGGTACCGGCACCGATATTCGCATTCCTGCCCACCTCGGCATCACCGACATAGGACAGGTGATTGATCTTCGAACCGGCACCGACCACGGTCTTCTTGGTTTCGACGAAGTTGCCGACCTTGGCCCCGGTGTGCAAGACCGTGCCCGGCCGCAGGCGCGCATAGGGTCCGACATCGCAATCGGCACCGACCTCGGCACCCTCCAGGTGGCTGAACGCCTTGATCACACTGCCGCTCTTGATCACCGAGTCCTTGATCACGCAATGCGGCCCGATGATCACGTCATCCTCGATCACCACCCGGCCTTCCAGTATCACGTTGACGTCGATGCTGATATCGCGGCCGATGCTGACCTCACCGCGCACGTCCAGGCGTGCCGGATCGGCCAGGGACGCGCCCTGGGTCATCAACCGCTCGGCCTCACGGCACTGCCAACCGCGCTCCAGTACCGCCAGCTGCTGACGGTTGTTGGCGCCCATGACTTCCAGCTCATCGCCAGCCTGGGCCACCTGCACCGGTACCGCCTGGCTTACCGCCAGCGCCACCACATCGGTCAGGTAATACTCGCCCTGGGCATTGTTGTTGGACAGGCTCGACAACCAGCCAGCCGCCTGGCTGCCCGGCAATACCATGATGCCGGTATTGCCCTCGTTGATCAGCAACTGCTCGGCGCTGGCGTCCTTCTGCTCGACGATGGCCTGCACCTGCCCGGACTGGTCGCGGATGATGCGGCCGTAGCCAGTGGGATCCTGCATCAGTACCGTCAGCATGCCCAACGCCTGGCTACCGGCCTGTTCCACCAGCGCACGCAGGGTCTCCACCTGCAGCAGCGGCACATCACCGTAGAGCACCAGCACCTGATCGGCATCATTGATATGCGGTAACGCCTGGGCCACCGCATGCCCGGTACCCAGCTGTTCGCTCTGCAGCACCCAGTTCAGGTCGGCTGCATCCAGCGTCTGCCGCACCCGCTCGGCACCGTGGCCGATGACCACATGAATCCCCTGCGGCAACAGTGCCCGTGCACTGTCGATCACATGCTCCAGCATCGGCTTGCCCGCTACCGGGTGCAGTACCTTGGGAAGGGAAGAACGCATGCGGGTGCCCTGTCCGGCGGCGAGAATGACTACGTGCAGATTCATGGAAAGCAGATCCTGGAAAATAACGTGGATGGGGATGATAGAAGCTCACAGCGACGGCGCGCAAGTTCAGTGCCACCAGCTACACCGAGCCTATGGATTGCCACGCCCTTCGGGCTCGCAATGACGAGGGGGAAAGGGGCGTTCTGTGTGGATGGCTTCACCTCGCACCGTCATTGCGAGGAACGCAGTGACGCGGCAATCCAGTACTACCCGACCGTTCCATGTCCACTCTTTTGGCTCGCAATGATACGGGAAAGGCGGCGCTCTGGGTGGGGTGGCTTTACTCCGCACCGTCATTGCGAGGAACGCAGTGACGCGGCAATCCAGTGCTACCCGACCGCGCCATACCCATGATTTGCCACGCCCTGGCGGGCGCCCACAAAAAAGGCAGCCGCAGCTGCCTTTTTCATCGATTGACTCAGCGATTGAGCGCCGGTCCGCCGTATTTCTTGCGCAGTTCCTGCACAGTCCGCAATTGGGCTGCGGCTTCGGCGAGACGGGCGGAGGCCGAACCGTAGTCGAACTCGGCGCCTTTCTCGTTGAGAGCCTTTTCTGCGGCCTTTTTCGCTTCTTCTGCAGCTACCTGGTCAATGTCGCCAGCACGGATGGCCGTGTCGGCAAGCACCTTGACCATGCTCGGCTGAACTTCCAGGAAGCCACCGGAGATGTAGAACACCTCTTCGGACTTGTCCTGCTTGATCACCCGAACCGGGCCCGGCTTGAGATCGGTCAGCAACGGTGTGTGACCGGGCAGAACGCCGATGTCACCCATGTTGCCATGTGCCACGACCATCTCGACCAGACCGGAAAACAGCTCTTCTTCCGCGCTAACGATATCGCAGTGCACTGTCATAGCCATTCAAGTTGCCTCGGTTCTGCGCCCGCCGAAGCGGGCGCGGCCCATTACATTTTGCTCGCTTTCTCTACCGCTTCGTCGATGGTGCCGACCATGTAGAAAGCCTGCTCCGGCAGGTGATCGTAGTCACCGTTCAGAATGCCCTGGAAGCCACGGATGGTTTCCTTCAGGGAGACGTACTTGCCGGGCGCACCGGTGAAGACCTCGGCCACGTGGAAGGGCTGCGACAGGAAGCGCTGGATCTTACGAGCGCGCGCTACCAGTTGCTTGTCTTCCTCGGACAGCTCGTCCATACCCAGGATCGCGATGATGTCCTTCAGTTCCTTGTAGCGCTGCAGCACGTACTGCACACCACGGGTGACATCATAGTGCTCCTGACCGATGACCAGCGGATCCAGCGAACGGCTGGTGGAGTCCAGCGGGTCAACCGCAGGGTAGATACCCAGGGAAGCGATGTCACGGCTCAGTACCACGGTCGCGTCAAGGTGAGCGAAGGTGGTGGCCGGGGACGGGTCGGTCAAGTCATCCGCAGGTACGTATACGGCCTGGATGGAGGTGATCGAACCGGTCTTGGTGGAGGTGATACGCTCCTGCAGAACACCCATCTCCTCGGCCAGGGTCGGCTGGTAGCCCACCGCGGACGGCATACGACCCAGCAGTGCGGATACTTCGGTACCGGCCAGGGTGTAACGGTAGATGTTGTCGATGAACAGCAGAACGTCCTTGCCTTCCTCACGGAACTTCTCGGCCATGGTCAGGCCGGTCAGTGCCACGCGCAGACGGTTGCCCGGCGGCTCGTTCATCTGACCGTAGACCATCGCTACCTTGTCCAGAACGTTGGAGTCCTTCATCTCGTGGTAGAAGTCGTTACCTTCACGAGTACGCTCACCAACACCGGCGAACACGGACAGACCGCTGTGCGCCTTGGCGATGTTGTTGATCAGCTCCATCATGTTCACGGTCTTGCCCACACCGGCGCCGCCGAACAGGCCTACCTTGCCGCCTTTGGCGAAGGGGCAGACCAGGTCGATGACCTTGATGCCGGTTTCCAGCAGATCGGTGCCGCCGGCCTGGTCAGCATAGCTGGGCGCCGCACGGTGGATGCCCCACTGCTCGTCGCAGGCAACCGGACCGGCTTCGTCGATCGGCTCGCCCAGGACGTTCATGATACGGCCCAGGGTGCCCGCGCCTACCGGTACGGCAATGGCGCTGCCGGTGTTGTTCACATCCAGGCCACGCTTGAGACCTTCGGTGCTACCCATGGCGATGGAACGGACAATGCCGTCACCCAGCTGCTGCTGGACTTCCAGGGTGGTTTCCGCGCCGACGACTTTCAGCGCGTCATAGACGTTCGGCACCTGATCGCGCGGAAATTCCACGTCGATGACGGCACCGATGATTTGAACGATACGTCCGCTACTCATTGTAGGTTCCTCTAAGTGGTATGAAACCGTTTCGTCTTGCCGACCGCATTAAACCGCGGCGGCGCCGCCGACGATTTCCGAAATTTCCTGGGTGATCGCAGCCTGACGTGCCTTGTTGTAGATCAGCTGCAGGCTATCGATGATATCGCCCGCATTGTCAGTCGCATTCTTCATCGCGATCATCCGTGCCGCCTGTTCGCTGGCACTGTTCTCGACGACAGCCTGATACACCTGTGATTCGATGTACCGCTTCAGCAGACCATCCAGCAGTCCCTGGGCATCCGGCTCGTATACGTAGTCCCAGCGCTCCTGCAGCTCCTCAGTATCCGATGCCACCAGAGGAATCAGTTGCTCGACCTTGGGCTTCTGCACCATGGTATTGACGAACTCGTTGGAGACCAGGTACAGACGATCGATACGACCCTCGTGGTAGCCGTCAAGCATGACCTTGACGCTGCCGATGAGGTCGTTCAACGCCGGCTGCTCACCCAGATTGCTGATTGCCGCGACGACATTGCCACCGTAGCTGCGGAAAAACGCAGCACCCTTGCTGCCGATCACGCACAGCTCGGTTTCGACGTTACGGTCACGCCACTCTTTCATGTTTGTTACCAGTGCCTTGAACAGGTTGGTGTTCAAGCCACCGCAAAGACCACGATCCGTGCTGACCACGATATAACCAACCCGTTTGACTTCACGCTCCTGCATGAAGGGGTGGCGATATTCGGGGTTGGCATTGGCCAGATGGCCAATCACCTGACGAATCCGCTCAGCGTAGGGACGGCTGGTCGCCATGCGCTGCTGTGCCTTGCGCATCTTGCTGACCGCCACCTTTTCCATGGCGCTGGTGATCTTCTGAGTACTTTTGATACTCGAAATTTTACCGCGAATCTCTTTTGCGCCTGCCATGTCACACCTTTCAGGTTAGCCCGTGGCCGTATCGCACGAAGCGGGACACGGCAACGCCGTATCCCGCCCTCGGCTTACCAGCTTTGGGTCGCCTTGAAGTTCTCGATGCCAGACTTGATACCGGCTTCGATCTCGTCGTTGTAGTCGCCCTTCTCGTTGATCTTGGCGAGCAGGTCGGCCTTCTCACGCTTGAACCAGGCCAGCAGAGCAGTCTCGAACGCGCCAATCTTGTTGATTTCGACGTCGGTCAGGAAGCCCTTCTCGGCAGCGTACAGGCTGATCGCCATCTCGCCGACCGACATCGGAGCGTACTGCTTCTGCTTCATCAGCTCGGTCACACGCTGACCATGCTCCAGCTGCTTGCGGGTCGCTTCGTCCAGATCGGAAGCGAACTGGGCGAACGCCGCCAGCTCACGATACTGGGCCAGCGCGGTACGAATACCACCGGACAGCTTCTTGATGATCTTGGTCTGTGCCGAACCACCTACGCGGGATACCGACACACCGGCGTTGACCGCCGGGCGGATGCCCGAGTTGAACAGGTCGGACTCGAGGAAGATCTGACCGTCGGTGATGGAGATCACGTTGGTCGGAACGAACGCGGATACGTCACCGGCCTGGGTTTCGATGATCGGCAGCGCGGTCAGGGAACCGGTCTTGCCTTTCACTTCACCGTTGGTGAACTTCTCGACATATTCTTCGGATACGCGGGATGCGCGCTCCAGCAGACGGCTGTGGAGATAGAACACGTCACCGGGATAGGCTTCACGGCCCGGCGGACGACGCAGCAGCAGGGAGATCTGACGATAGGCAACAGCCTGCTTGGACAGGTCGTCGAATACGATCAGGGCATCTTCGCCACGGTCACGGAAGAACTCACCCATGGTGCAACCGGAATACGGAGCCAGGAACTGCAGGGCTGCGGATTCGGAAGCGGAAGCGGCGACGATGATGGTGTTGGACAGGGCGCCATGCTCTTCCAGCTTGCGCACCACGTTGGCGATGGTCGACTGCTTCTGACCAACCGCGACGTAGACACATTTGATGCCGCTGTCTTTCTGGTTGATGATCGCGTCGATCGCCATGGCGGTCTTACCGATCTGGCGGTCGCCGATGATCAGCTCACGCTGGCCACGACCGATCGGGATCATCGCGTCGACCGACTTGTAGCCAGTCTGAACCGGCTGGTCAACGGACTTACGCCAGATAACGCCAGGCGCTACCTTTTCAACCGCATCAGTCAGTTGGGCGTTGATCGGGCCCTTGCCATCGATCGGGTTACCCAGGGCGTCAACCACACGACCCAGCAGTTCCGGACCTACCGGAACTTCCAGGATGCGGCCGGTGCACTTGGCTTCCATACCTTCGGCCAGGGTCAGGTAGTTACCCAGGATAACGGCACCGACGGAGTCCTGCTCCAGGTTCAGAGCCATACCGTAGACGGCGCCGGGGAACTCGATCATTTCCCCGTACATTACGTCGGCCAGGCCGTGGATGCGCACGATACCGTCAGAAACGCTGACGATGGTGCCAACATTACGGGCCTGGGTGTTCACATCGAGCTTCTCGATGCGCTGCTTGATTATTTCGCTAATTTCGGAAGGATTCAGTTGCTGCATGCCATGTCCCTCAAATCAGGATTTCAACGCCTCGGCCAGCTTTGCAAGCTTGCCGCGGACCGAACCGTCGATGACCAGGTCACCCGCACGAATCAACACACCGCCAATGAGGGCCGGGTTGATGGTCACATGAGGAGTTACTGTGCGGTCTAACCGCTTGGTTAAAGCGGTTGCCAGCGTTTTCTGTTGATCGTCAGTCAGCTCGAAGGCGGATTCCACCTCGACTGTGATACTGCGATCGTGTTCCGCCTTGTATTGCTCATAGAGCTCGGCGATATCCGGGATCAGGAGCAGACGATCGTTCTCGGCCAGAGTCCGGACAAAGTTGCCGAACTCGGGAGTAATACGACCTTCGCACACCAGAAGCAGATCATCGGCCTTGCGCTCGCGGGTCAATGCCGGATCACCCATCCTCTCGACAAAAACCGGATCGGCAACTACAGCGGCTGTCAGAGCCAGCATGCCTGACCAGGCATCCAGGGCAGCAGCAGAAGTAGCAAACTCGAAAGCCGCTTTTGCGTAAGGCCGAGCTAGCGTAGTGATTGTAGCCATGCTCGCCTCGCTTAGAGTTGTGAGGCCAGTTTGTTGACCAGCTCACTGTGGGCCGCGGAATCCACTTCGGACTCCAGGATCTGCTCGGCACCCTTGATTGCCAGTGTGGCAACCTGGGCCCGGAGTTGATCCCTGGCGCGATTCACTTCCTGCTCGATTTCAGCCTTGGCGGCTGCAATCAGACGTTCACCTTCGGAACGTGCCTGCTCTTTGGCTTCCTCGACGATGAGGTTGGCACCCTTGTTGGCCTGCTCGATGATCTGGGCAGCCTGTTCCTTGGTCTCACGCAGGGTCTGGGCAGCTTTTTCCTGGGCCAGACCCAGGTCGCGCTGGGCGCGGCCAGCCGCATCCAGGCCTTCGGCGATTTTTTTCTGGCGTTCCTGCATGGCGCGGGTAACCGGCGGCCATACGAACTTCATGGTAAACCAGACAAAAATAGCGAAGGCAATCGTTTGACCGAACAGCGTCAGATTAATATTCACAGCGATTTACCTCGTGCTATTTCGTTGATTCCTGGGGATGACATCGACGCGGCAGGACCTGCGCCCTGCCGTACATCGCTACCAGTCGATTAACCGGCAACACCAGGGGCAACAACGAAGATCAGGTACATCGCGATACCAACACCGATCATCGGCACGGCGTCGAGCAGACCGGCCATCAGGAAGGTTTTGGTTTGCAGTTGCGGACCCAGCTCAGGCTGACGAGCGGTGGATTCCAGCAGCTTGCCGCCGAGGATGGCGAAACCGATGCCGGTACCCAGGGCGCCCAGACCGATCATGATAGCGGCTGCGATGATAACGAGTTCCATAATTACTCCTAAGATCAAAGTTGAAGTTCAAGTTTATCGTTGGTTGAACAAGGGTCCGGCTGCTTAATGATGATCCTCATGGGCAGCACTCAGATACACCACAGTCAGCACCATGAAGATGAAGGCCTGCAGCGGAATTACCAGAATGTGGAAGATTGCCCACGGCACGTTCAGCGCCCATTGCACGTAGAAGGGCAAAAGTGCAATCAGGATGAACACTACTTCACCGGCATACATGTTACCGAACAGACGCAGTGCCAGACTTAGCGGCTTGGTCAGCAGGCCGAGAATCTCCAGGAACAGGTTGAAGGGAATCAGCGCCCAGTGATTGAACGGGGTCAGGCTCAGTTCCCGGGCAAAACCACCCACGCCCTTGATCTTGATGCTATAGAAGATGATCAGCGCGAATACCGCGATGGAAATACCGAAGGTCCCATTGGGATCGGTGGTCGGCACGATCTTGAAGTAGACGTCATGGGGATCCATGCCCAGCACGTACTGGCCGAACAGGGCAGCCAACTGCGGGATATAGTCCACCGGAATCCACTTCAGGGAGTTCATCAGGAACACCCAGACGAAGATGGTCAGGGCCAGGGGAGCAATCAGCGCGTTGCGACCATGGAAGGTGTCCTTGACGATACCCTGGACGAATTCCACGATCATTTCGACGAAGTTCTGCAGGCCACCGGGGGTATCGACGGTGGCACGGCTGGCAACGAAGCGGAACAGGCCAATGAAGATCAGCCCCATCAATACCGACCAGCCCAGGGTGTCGACATGAAAGGCCATGAAGCCCATGTCTGCGGCTTCAGCGCCGCTCCTGGCAAAGGTCCAGGTCGCTTCTTCGACCACACTGCCGTCTGCGCGCTGGGTACCTGCCGGCAGCTTGCCGTAGGTCAGGTTTTGCAAGTGGTGCTGAATATATTCAGCTGATGTAGTTGCCATATTTGCCTCAGACACTAATGCTTTGGAAAGCCTCTGACGATCAGCAGTGCGCTGGCTCCTATGGCCAGCACCGCCAGGTAGCCGCCGAATACGGCCGCCACATCCAGCGGTTTCACGCCGAGCCACACTGCAATGAACAGTACGGCCGTCAATATCAGTTTGCCTGCCTCACCGGAGTAAAACTCTCCGACGATGGCGCGGGCCGAACGGGCACCGCTGTAGCGATACACCCGGAAGGCGAAATAACTGTTGGGAATCAGCGCCACGAGTCCACCCAACAACCCTGAGTAGCCGGCTATCCAGCCCCGGAAGAACCACAGGGCGAGCGCTACTGCCAAGGTCACGAACAGTTGCAGAAAAAGCACTGGGAAGGCCGGGGTTCGATGAAAGGGGGACTTGTTGGGCGTTCTTGCGTCCATTCCGACCCTCATGGCGTTCCCGTCAACTTCAACCGCGTTTTCTGCAACACACTGGTGCATTTTGCCCAGTCAAAATAGCGCGAGGAGTATAGGTGGATTATGTAGTCGATTCAACTACAGCGGTTGATTTCTCTGGTGCGCCGCAATGTCGCAGTTGTTACTTAATGTGCATGAGCACGCCGTCGAGTTCATCCAGCGAGTTGTAGCTGATGACCAACCGACCCTTGCCCTTGGCCCCATGCTGGATCTTCACTTCGGCACCGATGCGCTCGGCCAGATCCTGCTGCAGCCGCTCTATGTCCGGATTGCCGCGAATGGCGCCGGCCTCCCGGCGCGGATTCAGCCACTGCCGCACCAACGCCTCGGTCTGACGAACGGTCAAGCCGCGTGCTACCACCTGGCGGGCAGCTTCGGTCTGCTGGTCGGCCGGCAGACCGAGCAGGGCACGGGCATGGCCCATTTCGATGTCGCCGCGCTCGAGCAGCAGTTTCACTTCGTCCGGCAACGACATCAGCCGCAGCAGGTTGGTGATGGTCACCCGGGATTTGCCCACCGCGTCGGCGACCTGCTGCTGGGTCAGCTCGAACTCCTGCTGCAGACGCTGCAGGGCGATGGCTTCCTCGATCGGATTGAGGTCTTCGCGCTGGATGTTCTCGATCAGCGCCATGGCGATGGCCGCTTCGTCCGGTACCTCGCGGATCACTGCCGGAATACTGTCCAGACCGGCCTGCTGGGTAGCCCGCCAGCGCCGTTCCCCGGCGATGATCTCGTAGCGTTCCCCGGCGATCGGCCGCACCACGATCGGCTGCATCACGCCCTGGGCCCGGATCGAACTGGCCAGTTCTTCCAGCGCCTGGGGATCCATGTCACGGCGCGGCTGGTATTTGCCACGCTGGATCAGATCGACTGGCAGATCACGCAATTGCTGATCCTGACTGCCTTCGGTCTTTTCGTTGGTGTTGGTCTGTCCCAGCAGTGCGTCCAACCCCCGTCCCAAGCCGCGTTTCTTGACCGCCATGCCTGTCCTGTCCTTTTTCCGATTAATCGTTTACAGCCGAAGCCTGCTTGGCCGCCTTGCGCGTACGCCTGACCAGTTCCCCGGCCAATGCCAGATAGGCGACAGCGCCACGTGATTGCTTGTCGTAGGCCAGTACCGGCACACCGTAGCTCGGCGCTTCGGCCAGGCGCACGTTGCGCGGGATCACCGTCTGGTACAGGCGATCGCCGAAATGACTGCTCAATTGCTCGGATACTTCGCGGGTCAGGCTGTTGCGTGGATCGTACATGGTCCGCAGCAGACCTTCGATCTGCAATGCGGGATTGAGCACCGAGCCGATGCGTTGAATGGTGTTGACCAGCGCCGACAGCCCCTCCAGCGCATAGTATTCGCACTGCATGGGAATGATCACGCCATCGGCGGCAACCAGTGCATTCACCGTCAGCATGTTCAGCGATGGCGGACAGTCGATGAGAATGAAGTCGTACTTGTCACGCACGTTGGCCAGCGCATAGCGCAACCGGCTTTCCTTCATTTTCAGTTCCAGCAGTTCGACTTCGGCGGCGGTCAGGTCGGCATTGGCCGGCAGCAGGTCATAGCCGCCTTCCTCGGAACGCCGCAACGCCTGCTCGAGATTGCAGCGATCGGTGAGCAGTTCGTATACCGAGAACTCCAACTGCGACTTGTCGACACCGCTGCCCATGGTCGCGTTGCCCTGGGGGTCGAGGTCGATCAGTAGCACCTTGCGTTTGGTCGCGGCCAGCGAGGCGGCCAGATTCACCGTGGTGGTGGTCTTGCCGACGCCGCCTTTCTGGTTGGCAATTGCCAGTACCTTGCCCACTACGATCTCCTCTCGGTTAACCTTGTGCCGTGCGTCGCAGTATCAGCAGATGCCGGCTGGCCTGGCAACCGGGGACCGCTAATTCTTCACTGGTGATCACCGTGAAATCATCGGCCAGCGCCTGCAGTTCGGACTCCGGATACAGCCCCTTCATCGCCAGCCAGTGCGTATCGGATGTACTCAGATGCCGGGTCAGGCTGGTGAAGTCGGCCAGCGAACTGAATGCCCGGGACACTATACCGTCAAATGCCTGCTCGGGGGTAAACGCCTCTACCCGACTGTTGACCACCTGCAGGTTGTCCAGCCCCAGCTCCAGCTTGACCTGGGTGAGAAAACGGGTCTTCTTGCCATTGCTGTCAAGCAGGGTGAACTGGCTGTCCGGGCGCATGATCGCCAGGATCACGCCGGGCATGCCGCCGCCACTGCCCACATCCAGCCAGCGGCCGTCAGCGACGAACGGCAGAATGCTCAGGCTGTCGAGCAGGTGACGGCTGACCATTTCATCCGGATCGCGCACGGCGGTCAGGTTGTAGGCCTTGTTCCACTTGTTCAGCAGTGCCATGTAAGCCAGCAATTGCTCGGCCTGCCCAGCGCTGAGCGCAACATCCATTTGCTGCGCGCCACGGGCGAGTTGCCCGGCGTGATCAACCATGCCTGTCATGCCTCCTGAGCCAGTTTTCCGTCGGTCAGCGCATTGCGCTTTTTCAGATGGATCAGCAGCAGGCTGATCGCCGCCGGGGTCACCCCGGGAATGCGTGAAGCCTGGCCGAGGGTCTGCGGACGGATGCTCGCCAGCTTCTGGCTGATCTCCTTGGACAGGCCATTCAGCGCGGCATAGTCCAGATCCTCCGGCAGCAGCGTCTGCTCATTCTGCCGCAGCTTGTCGATCTCATCCTGCTGCCGCTCGATGTAGCCGGCGTACTTGGTATGGATTTCCACCTGCTCGGCGGCATCGGCGGGAATCTCCGCGACGCCGGTCAACTGGGTGAGGGTCTGGTAGTCGACCTCGGGACGGCGCAGCAGATCCAGCAGGTTGTATTCCCTGGTAAGCGGGGTAGCGAAATGCGCGGCAAAAGCCTTGCCCGCCTCGCTGGTCGGCTGCACCCAGGTGGAGCGCAGGCGCAGCTGTTCCGCCTCGATGGCTTCGCGCTTGGCACTGAAGGCGGCCCAGCGGGCATCATCCACCAGCCCCAGTTCGCGGCCTTTCCCGGTCAGACGCAGATCGGCATTGTCCTCGCGCAGTACCAGGCGGTATTCGGCACGGGAAGTGAACATGCGGTAGGGCTCACGGGTGCCCATGGTGATCAGGTCATCCACCAGCACGCCGATGTAGGCCTCGTCACGACGCGGGCACCAGCTGTCCAGCCCCTGGGCACGACGGGCGGCATTCAGCCCGGCCAGCAGTCCCTGTGCTCCGGCCTCTTCGTAACCGGTGGTGCCATTGATCTGGCCGGCGAAGAACAGCCCACCGATGACCTTGGTTTCCAGCGAGTACTTCAGGTCCTGCGGGTTGAAGTAATCGTATTCGATGGCATAGCCGGGACGCAGGATGTGCGCATTCTCCATGCCACGGATCGAACGCACGATCTGCAGCTGCACATCGAACGGCAAGGAGGTGGAAATGCCGTTGGGGTACAGCTCGTGGGTGGTCAGGCCTTCCGGCTCGATGAACACCTGGTGCTGATCCTTGTCGGCGAACCGGTGGATCTTGTCCTCGATCGACGGGCAGTAGCGTGGGCCGACGCCTTCGATCACTCCGGTATACATCGGCGAGCGATCGAGATTGTTGCGAATGATCTCGTGGGTGCGCTCGTTGGTATGGGTGATCCAGCAGTTGACCTGCTCGGGATGCTCATCGGCGCTACCGGTGAAGGACATCACCGGGATCGGTGTATCACCCGGCTGGGCGGTCATCTTCGAGAAATCCACACTGCGCCCATCGATACGCGGCGGGGTGCCGGTCTTCAGGCGATCCACCCGCAGCGGCAACTCGCGCAGACGCCGGGCCAGGGCAATGGCCGGGGGATCGCCGGCACGACCGCCGGAGTAGTTATCCAGACCGATATGAATCACACCACCGAGGAAGGTCCCAGCGGTCAGTACCACGTTGTCGGCAGGAAAGCGCAGGCCCATCTGGGTTACCACACCGCGGACCTGATCCTGCTCGACGATCAGGTCGTCACAGGCCTGCTGGAATATCCACAGGTTGGGCTGGTTTTCCAGGGTATGACGGATCGCCGCCTTGTACAGCACGCGATCAGCCTGGGCGCGAGTAGCACGCACCGCCGGCCCCTTGCGGCTGTTGAGCACGCGGAACTGGATGCCGGCCTTGTCGGTGGCCTTGGCCATGGCACCGCCCAAGGCATCGATCTCCTTGACCAGATGACTCTTGCCGATACCACCGATGGCCGGATTGCAGCTCATCTGGCCCAGGGTCTCGACGTTATGGCTGAGCAGCAGGGTCTTCACCCCCATGCGGGCGGCAGCCAGCGCAGCCTCGGTACCGGCATGGCCGCCACCTACCACGATCACGTCAAAACGATCCGGAAAATCCACCATACACCTCGTTGCCCGGGCTGAGCCGGACGTCGGGAAAAGGGGCTGATTATAGGCGCAGAGCAGAAAAATTGCAGCACTGGTTGAACATTTTTTGAACAGCTTGGCCCGCCCGCCGTCGTACTGCCTTTCAGATACATATAAGAAAGAAAATATATGAAAAGCTTTATGTTAATGCTGTAAATGAGGGCGGCTTTTTCTGTGTATAAGTGAATTTTTCCCAATTAAATCATTGCATTGGCAAAAGCATAAGCCTGTGCTCGAGCTGGGCATAGCCAGTGTCGGGATGGGTTGTGTTCCTGTGTATAAACCGGCGTCTTATCCACAGCGGGTTTCCACCTCCGCTTACTCACAGGCTTATGGACCGGGCTCAGGGCCAGTTGTGCACAGGGTTTATTCAGCGAAAAAGTCTGCAACCACTGCCGGTCGACCCACTCGATTCGGCATACATGGCAATAATTATCTGGAAGCAGTATGTTGGATCGTCATCTGACCAATCGATTTATCGCCAGGGCCGGCGCAGCAGGTCAGATCTACAGGAGGTATTTATGCCCGGTTACGAAACCCGGAAACTGGACGTGCGCGTGGGTGCCCATCAGTGGCAAATCCGTGCGCTGAGCAATCATATGCAATATGCCGACCCCGGCGGGCAGGCCGCACGTGCCGGCATCTGCTCGGCCAGTTGGAGTCTGTTCGGTCAGCTGTGGCCGGCCAGCCAGGCGCTGGCCAGGGCGGTCAAGCAAATCGATATCCACAATCTCCGCATTCTGGAAATCGGTTGCGGCCTGGGGTTGCCCAGCCTGGTACTGCAGCGGCGGGGTGCCGATGTGACCGCCAGCGATCACCATCCACTGAGCGAATCCTTTCTCGACTACAACGCTGCGCTCAACCATCTGCCAGCCATTCCCTATCTCGATCTGCCGTGGACCGATGGGCATGAGGATGTAGGGCACTTCGACCTCATCGTCGGCAGCGACATTCTTTATGAACGCAATCATGCGGATATGCTTGCCGGGCTGATAAGGCGTATCGCCGCTCCTCGGGCGAAGGTCCTGATCACCTGCCCCGGGCGCGGCTACCGCAACCAGTTCAGCCGCTTGCTACAGGCACTGGGGTTCCAGCTGACGGAAACGCGGATGGCGTTCAGCGAAGGGGAAAAGCCACCGTTTCGCGGACGGTTACTGTGTTATCGGCGGGGAATGTGAATGCTGAGCCTCACTTGCCGATGCAGAAACTCGAAAAAATCCGCCCCAGCAGATCATCCGCACTGAACTCCCCGGTAATCTCTCCCAGCGCCTGCTGCGCCATGCGCAGGTCTTCGGCGAGCAGCTCGCCGGCGCCGGCCAGGGTCAACTGGTCGTGGCCATGCTGGAGGAAGTCGGCGGCGCGCTGTAGCGCGTCGAGGTGACGGCGGCGGGCGCTGAACAGGCTTTCTGCGGTCTGTTCGAAGCCCATGCAGGTTTTCAGGTGTTCGCGCAGCAGCTCGATGCCCTCGCCGCTGCGGGCGCTGAGGTGCAGGCTGACGCTGCCATCGGCAGCGGCCTGCAGGCCGACCGTTTCGCCGCTGAGATCGACCTTGTTGTAGATCAGGGTGATTTTCGCCGGATCGGGATGCTGGTCGAGGAATTCCGGCCACAGGCGGTCCGGATGGCGCGCTTCCGGTTGGCTGGCATCGACCACCAGCAGGATGCGGTCGGCTTCGGCGATGGCGGCCATGGCCCGCTGTACACCGATCTTCTCCACCACATCATCGGTGTCGCGCAGGCCGGCGGTGTCGATGATATGCAGAGGCATGCCGTCGATGTGGATATGTTCACGCAGGATATCCCGGGTGGTGCCGGCGATATCGGTGACGATGGCGCTGTCCTTGCCGGCCAGGGCGTTGAGCAGGCTGGACTTGCCGGCATTCGGCCGCCCGGCGATGACTACGTTCATGCCGTCACGCAGTAGTGCGCCCTGGCCGGCTTCCCGCTGCACCTGGCCCAGCTGTACCTGGACCTGCTGCAGCTGGCTGAGCACATGACCATCGGCAAGAAAGTCGATTTCTTCCTCGGGAAAGTCGATCGCTGCTTCGACATAGATGCGCAACCCGATCAGCGCTTCGGTCAGCGCCTGCACCCGCTGGGAGAAAGCGCCCTGCAGCGATTGCACGGCATTGCGCGCAGCCTGCTCGGAGCTGGCCTCGATCAGGTCGGCAATGGCTTCGGCCTGGGCCAGGTCCAGCTTGTCATTGAGAAACGCCCGTTCGCTGAATTCACCGGGGCGAGCCAGTCGCGCACCGCCATCCAGGCAAGCCTTGAGCAGCATGTCCATGACCACCGGGCCGCCGTGGCCGTGCAGTTCCAGCACATCTTCGCCGGTAAAGGAATGCGGGCCGGGAAAGTACAGGGTCAGGCCCTGGTCGAGCACCCTGTCGCCATGCTGAAAGGCGCCGTAATGCGCGTGCCGCGGGGTGGGCGTGATGCGGCTGATCTGCTGGGCGATCTGCATTGCAGCGGGACCGGAAATCCGCACGATGCCGACCCCACCCTGGCCCGGCGGAGTGGCGATGGCGGCGATGGTATCGGCGTGGTACGGGCGGCTCATGAGGTTGTCCTGCAGTAATTGGCGGAAGCGGGATAGCAAAACGCCCCGATATCGGGGCGTTTGCGTCTGCGCTGGCGAGGGCGATCAGTCCTTCGCCGCGGCGCCTTCGATCTGCCGGGTAATGTACCACTGTTGCGCGATCGACAGGATGTTGTTGACCACCCAGTACAGTACCAGACCGGCCGGGAACCACAGGAAGAAGAAGGTGAAGATGATCGGCAGCATCTTCATCACCTTGGCCTGCATCGGGTCCGGCGGGGTCGGGTTGAGCTGCTGCTGGATGAACATGCTCGCGCCCATCAGGATCGGCAGGATGAAGTAGGGATCCTTCAGCGACAGGTCGGTGATCCAGCCCAGCCACGGTGCCTGGCGCATCTCGACGCTTTCCATAAGGGTCCAGTACAGGGCGATGAACACCGGCATCTGCACCAGGATCGGCAGGCAGCCACCGAGCGGGTTGATCTTTTCCTTCTTGTACAGCTCCATCATGCCCTGGGACATTTTCTGCCGGTCATCGCCGTACTGCTCACGCAGTGCCTGCAGCTTGGGTGCGACCCGGCGCATGTTGGCCATGGAGCGGTAGCTGGTTGCCGACAGCGGGAAGAACACCAGCTTGATCAGGATGGTCAGCAGGATGATGCTCCAACCCCAGTTGCCGACCACACTGTGGATCAGGCTCAGCACCCAGAACAGCGGCTGGGCGATCCACCACAGGAAGCCGTAGTCGACGGTCAGTTCCAGGCCGGGGGAGATGGCCTTCAGACGATCCTGCAGTTTCGGACCGGCATAGAAATCGGCACTGATGGTCGCCTGCTCGCCGGCCGACAGGTTCACCGCCGGGCTGACGAAGCCGACGATATAGTTGCCCTGGCTGTCCTTGCGGGTCTGGTAGACATGTTGCTGTTCGGCATTGGGAATCCAGGCGCTGACGAAATAGTGCTGCAGCCAGGCCGCCCAGCCGCCATCCACGCTTTCGCGCAGATTGGCCTTGTCCATGTCCTTGGTTTTCAGCTTGGTGTAGGACCCGTCGGCACTCCAGTAGGCGGCACCCAGGAAGGTGGCCATGCCGGTGGCGCTGGAACTGGAGGGATCGCCGCTTCTGTCGCGCTTGATCTGGCCGAACAGGCTGCCGTTCCAGGCCGCGTCGCTCTGGTTGTCGATCAGGTAATCCACATCGATCAGGTAATCACCACGGGTAAAGGTGAAACGCTTGATGTAGTTGACGTTGTTCTCGCTGAAATGCAGGTCGACGGTCAGTTGCTCGCTGCCTTCGTCCAGGCGATAGCTGGTCTGCTCGGTGCTGTACAGCGGACGACCATTGGCCCGGGCATCCGGACCATTGCGACCGGCCAGCCCGCTCTGGGCGACATAGGTGCGATTGTTGCTCTGCTCCAGCAACTGGAATGGCAGGTCCGGACGATCCTTGCGCATCGGATATTCCGGCAGCGACAGCGAAACGATATCGCCACCCAGCGGGTTGATCAGCAGATGCAGGGTATCGGTTTCCACCCGGATCAGGCCACTCGAGGCGGCAGGAGTCTGCACCGGGGTGGTCGGAATGTCGTTGGTACCGGGCTCGACAGCCTGGGGGACATCGTCATCCCCGCCATCGCTGGCCGGCAGCGATGGCAGATCACCGCTGGCGGCGTTCATCTCGGTTTCGCTGGCCGGCAGCGGCGCACCCTGACCGTAGTCATTGTTCCACTGCAGCACCATGAGATAGGTAATCACGAGCAAGGCAGCTATGAGGATGTTTCGTTGCATGTTCATGGTTTATTGGCCATCTGAGAAGAACGGTTGTTCTGAAGTGGTACAGGATCATAGCCACCCGGGTTCCAGGGATGACAGCGGGACAGGCGCCGTGCACTGAGCAGACTGCCCTTGAGAAAACCATGCTGTTCGATGGCTTCCTGGGCGTAGCAGGAACAGGATGGGTAGAAACGACAATGACTGGCCATCAGCGGACTGATAGCGTAACGGTAAACCTTGATCAGTCCGAGCGCGAGACTACGCATTGGATGATGGGGATCCGGAATTGCGGGAGCGATTGTACTTGTCAGCGGCCTTGCTTAGCCGGCGCCACATGTCCTTGAACAGGGCGTGCAGCGCAGCATTGTCAAGCTCGCCCAGGCCCTTGCGGGCCAGGACGACAATATCCAGGTTGTCCAGTTCAGCACAGTGATGTCTGAAGGACTCGCGGGCAATGCGTTTGATCTTGTTCCGATCGACCGCATGCCGGACATTTTTCTTGGCAATGACCAACCCCAACCGTGCATGTGGCTGACCGTTATGCCGGGCCAGCAGCAGAATGTTGGGGCCTGAGGCCTTACAGGTAGCTCCATCGAATACGTTCTTGAACTGTGCGGGCGTCAATAGCCGGTGTTCAGGACCGAATCCGAGATCCACCTGTAGTTCCGGTCTTAAGCTGACAGCTGTTTACGGCCTTTGGCACGACGACGAGCCAGAACGGCACGGCCGTTCTTGGTAGCCATACGAGCACGGAAACCGTGGTTGCGCTTGCGCTTCAAAACGCTGGGTTGGAAAGTTCTTTTCATCTTCAGATACCTGAGTAATTCACGACAGAGCCGCTAAGCCCTTTCAAGGGATCGGGAATTCTAGAGAAGAAGGGGCCGCAGGTCAATTTGAATTATTCCCCAGGCAGATAAACAAGAATACAAAGAGAAAGATTTTTAAAAGATTACTTATGTAGATCTTAATGGTGCAGCCGTTTTCTGTGGATAACCCTGGCAACGGCTGTCATCCCGCCCGTTTCAGCCGACAGAAAGGCAGTGGGTAAGTTGTGAGCGGGGCGGGCCTGTTGCTGTGCTCCGGCTGTGGATAAGCGGGACGGATATCCACAGCCGGAATTATCCCCGGTTTCGTACGTGGCTTGCCAACACCCTGATACAGACTTTGTCCACAGGGCTCATGAGGCCCGTCTTGCAAGGGTTTGCTGAAAAAAAGCAGTTGCCAGACGGACGAAAAGCTGTCAGCCGAGGATTTCTCACGCCGGCTCACCCGGGCATGCTTGCGTGTGGATAAGTGAGGGGGGAAAGGCTAGAATGCACAGTGTTTTCGCAGGCTAGCCGGTAGGCTGTCCTGCGCGAATCTTTCATCAAGCAACTCGAGCCGTGCAGGCTTGACGTCGGGGGATTTAGTGTCTGTTGTACTCTGGCAGCAATGCATAGACTTTTTGCGTGATGAGCTTCCATCCCAGCAGTTCAATACCTGGATTCGTCCCCTGCAAGTGGAAGGCGATAATGCAGAGCTGCGCTTGTACGCACCGAACCGCTTTGTGCTGGACTGGGTCAACGATAAGTACCTGAACCGCATCCAGGAATTGCTGGATGATCTTTCCCAGGGGCAGGCGCCTCTGGTGTCGCTGTTGATAGGCAGTCGGCGCAGCACTGCGGCGGCTCCCCCCGCAGCAGCTGCGCCGGTGATGACGCCGCCTCCGGCTGCTCGCTCCGAGGAGCCCTACCAGGCCCCGCCGCCAGCGCCGCGCTCATCGAGTCAGACCCAGGGCTTTCAACCCGAGCCCAGATCCTACGACAAGATAGATGAAGAGGAGCCGCGGGCTCCGCAGCGGGCCGACCAGGCCAGCAATCCGGTGGTCAAGCACACCAGCTATCTGAATCGCAGCTTCACCTTCGAGAACTTCGTCGAGGGTAAATCCAACCAACTGGCCCGGGCTGCGGCCTGGCAGGTGGCGGATAATCCCAAGCATGGCTATAACCCGCTGTTCCTGTATGGCGGCGTCGGTCTGGGCAAGACTCACCTCATGCATGCGGTGGGCAACCACCTGTTGAAGAAGAACCCGGCGGCCAAGATCGTCTATCTGCATTCCGAGCGTTTTGTCGCCGACATGGTCAAGGCGTTGCAGATGAACGCCATCAACGACTTCAAGCGCTATTACCGTTCGGTCGATGCGTTGCTGATCGATGACATCCAGTTCTTTGCCAAGAAGGAACGCTCGCAAGAGGAATTCTTCCATACTTTCAATGCCTTGCTGGAAGGTGGCCAGCAGGTCATCCTGACCAGCGATCGCTATCCCAAGGAAATTGACGGTCTGGAAGAGCGCCTTAAATCGCGTTTTGGCTGGGGACTGACCGTGGCGGTGGAACCGCCGGAGCTGGAGACGCGGGTCGCGATCCTGATGAAGAAGGCCGAGCAATCGCGCATCGATCTGCCCCACGATGCCGCCTTCTTTATCGCCCAGCGCATCCGCTCCAACGTGCGTGAGCTGGAAGGTGCGCTCAAGCGTGTGATCGCCAGTGCCCACTTCATGGGACGGGATATCACCATCGAGCTGATTCGCGAATCGCTCAAGGATCTTCTTGCACTGCAGGACAAGCTGGTCAGCATCGACAATATTCAGCGCACCGTCGCCGAATACTACAAGATCAAGATCGCGGACATTTTGTCCAAGCGGCGCTCGCGCTCGGTTGCGCGGCCACGTCAGGTGGCAATGGCCCTGTCCAAGGAACTGACCAACCACAGCCTGCCGGAAATCGGCGATGCCTTTGGCGGACGGGATCATACAACTGTGCTGCACGCCACACGAAAGATCGCAGAATTGCGTGAAATTGATGCGGATATCCGCGAAGATTACAAAAACCTGCTACGGACACTGACCACCTGAGCGTGTGTGCCAAGCAAATTGCCAAACCTGCACGAGGTCGAAGGAAGACAATGCAATTTACCATCCAGCGCGAAGCCCTGTTGAAGCCACTGCAACTGGTGGCAGGTGTCGTCGAGCGCCGGCAGACGCTGCCGGTACTGTCCAATGTTCTCATGGTAGTTGATGGAAACACGCTGTCGCTGACCGGTACCGACCTTGAGGTCGAACTTATCGGTCGGATCAATCTGGAAGAAGCAGCCGAGCCCGGTGAGATTACCGTGCCCGCGCGCAAGCTGATGGATATCTGCAAATCCCTGCCGGATGAAGCAGCCATCAATTTCCGTGTCGAGGAAGGCAAGGCCATTCTCAAGGCTGGCCGCAGCCGCTTCACGCTGGCTACCCTGCCTGCCACCGACTTCCCGAATGTGGAAGACGGCGCCGGTGCCATGAGCTTCGCCATCAACCAGAACAAGCTGCGTCGCCTGATCGAGCGTACCGGTTTCGCCATGGCGCAGCAGGATGTTCGTTATTACCTGAACGGCATGCTGCTGGAAATCAACCAGGGCCAGCTGCGCGCTGTGGCCACCGATGGGCACCGCATGGCGATGTGCACCGTGGACGCCAATATCGACTATCAGGAAAAGTACCAGTTGATCGTGCCGCGCAAGGGCATCCTGGAACTGGCGCGCCTGCTGGGCGAGGCTGACGACCTGATCAACATCGTACTGGGCACCCATCATATCCGTGCCACCACCGGCGATTTCACCTTCACCTCCAAGCTGGTGGATGGCAAGTTCCCGGACTACGAGCGTGTACTGCCGCGTGGTGGTGACAAGGTGGTACTGGCCGATCGTCAGTCCCTGCGTAATGCCTTCAGCCGTACCGCCATCCTGTCCAACGAGAAGTACCGCGGTATCCGCCTGATGCTCAGCGACGCGCTGCTGAAGATCCAGGCCAACAACCCGGAGCAGGAAGAGGCGGAAGAGGATGCGGTAGTGGATTATTCCGGCGCACCGCTGGAAATCGGCTTCAACGTCAGTTACCTGCTGGACGTGATGAACGTATTGAGCAACGAGCAGATCAAGATGATTCTGTCCGATGCCAATAGCAGCGCGCTGATTCAGGAATCCGAATCGGACGACAGTCTCTACGTTGTCATGCCTATGCGTCTCTGAGCTATATGCCGCTCAAGAGACTTACCGTCACCGGAGTGCGCAATCTGCACCCGGTGACTCTCCACCCTTCCCCTCGCATCAACCTTATCTTCGGCGCCAACGGCAGTGGTAAATCCAGCCTGTTGGAAGCCATCCATATCCTCGGCCTGGCCCGCTCCTTTCGCAGCACTCGATTACAACCGGTTATCCAACACGGGTTGGATGCCTGCACGGTGTTTGCGGAGGTGGGGCTGAAAGCGGGCGTTACCAGTTCCATGGGGATCACCCGTAGCAAGCAGGCGGATTATCAGATTCGCATCGATGGTCAGACCGTACGCAGTATTGCCCAGCTGGCAGAGACACTGCCATTGCAACTGATCAATCCTGACAGCTTCAGGTTGCTGGAAGGTGCACCCAAACAGCGTCGCCAGTATCTCGACTGGGGAGTGTTCCACGTGGAACATCAGTTTCTTCCCGCATGGCAACGGTTGCAAAAAAGTCTCAAACAACGTAATAGCCTGCTGCGACGTGGTAGAATACAACGTTCGATGCTGGTCCCTTGGGAATCAGAGCTGATCGCGGCCGGGGAACGGATCGATGTGTTCAGGCAATCCTATCTGCAGCGTTTGAAGCCGGTGTTTGAAGACATCCTATCCCGGCTGGTGCCGCTCGATGATCTTACCCTCAGTTATTACCGGGGCTGGGACAAGGAAAAAGACCTGGCTCGGGTACTGGATGACCAGTTCGATCGTGACAGTCAATTGGGATATACCCAATCCGGGCCGCAGCGCGCTGATTTGCGGCTGCGTATCAAGGGAATGAACGCGGTCGATATTCTATCCAGGGGCCAGCAGAAGCTGGTGGTATGTGCGCTGAAGATTGCGCAGGGATATCTGCTGAAGGAAAACGGAACCCATCAGGAGTGCATTTTTCTGGTGGATGATCTGCCCTCTGAGCTGGATGAGCACCACCGTAAGGCGCTCTGCACTTTGCTGGAAGATCTGCAATGTCAGGTCTTCGTCAGTTGTGTGGAAGCGGAACAGATGCGTGATTGCTGGAAAAACGATACACCTCTGTCAATGTTCCACGTGGAACATGGACATATTGTGCAGACCGAATAACGTCTGGGAGTGATTGTGAAATGACCGAACAAAAAGCTTACGATTCATCAAGTATCAAGGTACTCAAAGGCCTTGATGCGGTGCGTAAACGCCCCGGCATGTATATCGGTGACACCGACGACGGAACCGGCCTGCACCACATGGTGTTCGAGGTGGTGGATAATTCCATTGACGAGGCTCTCGCGGGGCACTGCACGGATATCACCATCACCATCCATACCGATGAATCCATCACGGTGCAGGATAACGGCCGCGGCATCCCGACAGACATCCACGAAGAGGGAGTCTCGGCGGCCGAGGTGATCATGACCGTGCTGCACGCCGGTGGTAAGTTCGACGACAACAGTTACAAGGTGTCCGGCGGCTTGCACGGCGTGGGTGTGTCTGTGGTCAACGCCCTCTCTGAAGAGCTGGTGATGACGATTCGTCGGGGTGGCAAGGTATGGGAGCAGACCTACCGCCACGGCGTGCCACAGGCGCCTCTGGAGCCGATTGGCGATACCGACAGCACGGGTACCCAGATTCACTTCAAACCCTCGGCGGAAACCTTCACCAGCATCAGTTTCAGCTGGGATATTCTCGCCAAGCGCTTGCGTGAGCTGTCCTTCCTCAACTCCGGGGTGGGTATCCATCTGATCGATGAACGCGCCGGCAAGCGCGAACTGTTCCGTTATGAAGGTGGTCTGCGTGCCTTCGTTGAATACCTCAACGTGAACAAGTCCACGATCAACTCGGTATTTCACTTCAATGTGCAACGTGACGATGGCATTGGTGTGGAAGTGGCCATGCAGTGGAACGACAGCTTCAATGAAAGCCTGTTGTGTTTCACCAATAACATCCCCCAGCGTGACGGTGGTACCCACCTGGCCGGCTACCGCGGTGCCCTCACCCGCTCGCTGAACAACTACATCGAACAGGAAGGCCTGCTGAAGAAGATGAAGGTCAGCACCTCCGGCGATGACGCCCGGGAAGGTCTGACCGCGATCATTTCGGTGAAGGTGCCGGATCCGAAGTTCTCCTCGCAGACCAAGGACAAGCTGGTTTCCTCGGAAGTGAAGACTGCTGTCGAGCAGGAAATGAACAAGTTCTTCAGCGACTATCTGCTGGAGAAGCCCAACGAAGCCAAAGCCGTAGTCGGCAAGATGATCGATGCTGCACGGGCTCGTGAGGCGGCGCGCAAGGCGCGGGAAATGACCCGCCGCAAGGGCGCACTGGATATCGCCGGGTTGCCGGGCAAGCTGGCCGACTGCCAGGAAAAGGACCCCGCCCTTTCCGAACTCTACATAGTGGAAGGAGACTCCGCGGGCGGCTCTGCCAAGCAGGGACGTAACCGCAAGACCCAGGCGATCCTGCCGCTCAAGGGCAAGATCCTCAACGTCGAAAAAGCTCGTTTCGATCGCATGCTGTCATCCCAGGAAGTGGGCACGCTGATTACCGCATTGGGGTGTGGCATCGGTCGCGAAGAGTTCAACATCGACAAGCTGCGCTACCACAACATCATCATCATGACCGATGCTGACGTCGACGGCGCGCACATCCGTACCCTGCTGCTGACTTTCTTCTTCCGTCAGATGCCGGAGCTGATCGAGAAAGGCTATATCTATATCGCCCAGCCGCCGCTGTACAAGATCAAGAAAGGCAAGCAGGAACAGTACCTCAAGGATGACGACGCGCTGGAGGACTACCTGACCCAATCCGCGCTGGAGGATTCCTACCTGTACGTCAACGAACATGCACCGGGCATCACCGGCGAAGGGCTGGAGCGTCTGGTCAATGAATACCGCGACGTGATGAAAACCCTCAAACGCCTGGGCCGTCTGTATCCGCAGGAATTGATGGAGCACCTGATCTATCTGCCGCGCCTGTCGAAGGAAGATCTGGCAGACAAGGCGAAGATGGATAACTGGTTGATTTCATTTGAGAAAATGGTCAAGGATGGCGAGCGCTCCGGCCAGGAATATAAGGTCAGCCTGCGTGAGGACAAGGAGCGTCAGCTATGGCTGCCGGAAGTGGAAACCCTGTCCCATGGCCTGACCAGCTATGTCACCTTCAACCGCGATCTGTTTGCCAGTAACGACTACCGCACCATGGCTGACCTCGGTGAGAAGCTGCAGAGCCTGCTGGAAGACGGTGCCTACATGCAGCGTGGCGAGAAGAAGAAACCGATCAAGTTCTTCAAGGAAGGCATGGAGTGGATGATGAACGAAACCGCTCGCCGTCATACCATCCAGCGCTACAAGGGACTGGGCGAGATGAACGCCGACCAGCTGTGGGAAACCACCATGGACCCGGAAAACCGCCGCATGCTGCAGGTCAACATCGACGATGCGATTGCCGCGGACCAGATCTTCAACACCCTGATGGGCGACCATGTGGAACCGCGCCGCGAGTTTATCGAGCGTAATGCGCTGGCGGTGTCCAACCTGGATGTGTGATCCCAGGTGTAGGTCGTCAAAGTTATTGGGCATCTCATGCAAAGTAACTGGGTTCACGCAAAGTTAAACGGTCAGTCAAAGTTAAGCGGCTGATCCAGGTAGCAAACAGAAAGGCCCGATAGGAGACTATCGGGCCTTTCTGTTTGGGCGTCTCATTCTGTCGCAGCGGGCATGTATCGTTGTTGGGGTGGTTTTCAGGCAGATCCACAGGACACACAGGACAGTGTCCTGCTCACCATCTGACATAGCTATAGAATTTAAGGCAAACTAGGTCAAAAGCCCTCTCCCTTATTAGGCTCGGCTCAAGATTCCGAGACATTCATCCAGGCGAATTAATTACCAACCATGAATCACAGCACCCACAACAAACTCGTTTCCTTCATCTGGCGAATCGCCGACGACTGCCTCCGTGATGTCTACGTACGCGGCAAATACCGGGATGTCATCCTGCCTATGGTGGTGTTGCGCCGCTTGGACACCCTGCTGGAGCCGACCAAGGGCGCCGTGCTGGAGGAGGTGCGTTACCAAAAGGAGGAGATGGGAGAGATCGAGCTGGACGACGAGCCACTGCGGGCGGCATCCGGTTACGTGTTCTACAACACCAGCCAGTGGACATTGAAAAAGCTGCACAGTACGGCCACCAATAACCAGCAGATCCTGCTGGCCAATATTGAAGATTATCTTGGCGGCTTCAGTAGTAACGTCAAAGAGATCATCCGCCGCTTCAAGCTGCTTGAGCAGATGCGCCACATGGCGGACAAGCAGGTTCTGCTCGACGTTATCGAGAACTTCATCTCGCCCTACATCAACCTCACACCCCATGACGTCGAAGACCCGGAGGGCAACATACTTCCGGCGTTGTCCAACCTGGGCATGGGCTATGTGTTTGAAGAGCTGATTCGCAAGTTCAACGAAGAGAACAACGAGGAAGCCGGGGAGCATTTCACCCCCCGCGAGGTGATTCACCTGATGACCCACCTGGTGTTCGACCCGATCAAGGATCGGCTGCCCCCGGTCATGACCATCTATGACCCCGCCTGTGGCAGCGGCGGCATGCTTACCGAGTCGCAGAACTACATCAAAGACCCCGACGGCCCGATCCACGCCCAGGGCGACGTCTACCTGTACGGCAAGGAGATCAACGACGAGACCTACGCGATCTGCAAATCGGACATGATGATCAAGGGCAACGACCCCGAGAACATCCGCGTTGGCTCGACCCTCTCCACCGATGAGTTCGCCGCCCACCGCTTCGACTTCATGCTCTCTAACCCGCCCTATGGCAAGAGCTGGAACAGCGAGGTTAAGTACATCAAGGACGGCAAGGATGTCATCGACTCGCGCTTCCAGGTGGAGTTGACCGACTACTGGGGCAAGAAGGAAACCGTCGATGCCACCCCGCGCAGCTCCGACGGTCAGCTGCTGTTTTTGATGGAAATGGTCAGCAAGATGAAGCCGGTTACCGCCAGCCCGCTCGGCTCGCGTATCGCGTCCATTCACAATGGCTCCAGCCTGTTTACCGGCGATGCGGGCAGCGGCGAGTCCAATATCCGCCGCTACATCATTGAAAACGACATGCTGGATACCATCATCCAGCTGCCGAACAACCTGTTCTACAACACCGGCATCACCACCTACATCTGGCTGCTGACCAACGCCAAACCCGAGGCCCGCAAGGGGCGCGTGCAATTGATCGACGCCAACTTGTTGTACCGCAAGCTACGCAAGAACCTGGGTGATAAGAACTGTGAGTTCTCCGATGAGCACGTGCAGCAGATCACCGATGCTCATCTCGATTTTGCACCCATCGAGCGGGCCATGGATGCCAATAATGACCCCGTGGGCATCGCCGCGAAGGTATTCGACAACGCGGATTTCGGGTTCTACAAGGTCACCATCGAGCGTCCCGACCGCCGCTGCGCCGCTTTCAGCACAGAACGCCTTGCGCCGCTGCGCTTCGACAAGTCTCTGCGCGAACCGATGGAATGGCTCTGGGCCGAGCACGGCGAACAGGTCTATGCCCCCGGCTTGCTCAAGGAACAAACCAAAGCCATCACCCAGTGGTGCGAAGATCAGGGCATTACCCTTAACGCAAAGCAGCGCAGCAAGCTGACCGATAGCAAATACTGGCAGAAGCTGCGCGACCTGCTGGAGGCCGCCACCGACCTGATGGGCGATATCGGCACCGAAGAGACTGCCGACTTCAACCAGTTCCGTGACCGCGTAAACAAGGCCATGAAGGCCCGCAAGCTCAAGCTCTCAGCGAGCGACAAGAACGCCATCTTCAATGCCGTCAGCTGGTATGACGACACCGCCGAAAAGGTTATCGACAAGCGCCACAAGCTGTCCGCCAGCGATCTGGAAGAACTGACCGACCATCTGGGCTGCACCATCGATGATCTGGCGGGCTTCGGTTGGTATCGCCAGCCCGATGGCAGCTACCTGACCTTTGAAACCGCCACCGAGCTGCGCGATGCGGAAAGCATACCGCTGAAAGACAGCATCCACCGCTACTTCCTTGCTGAGGTGAAACCCCACGTCGAAGATGCCTGGATCAACCTCGACAGCGTGAAGATCGGCTACGAGATCAGCTTCAACAAATACTTCTATCGCCACAAACCGCTGCGCAGTCTGGAAGAGGTAACGCGGGATATCCTGGCGCTGGAGGAAAAAGCTGATGGGTTGATTGCGGATATTTTGGGGGTTGAGGTTGCGACTAAGTTGGAGCTGGTGGAATGAGTGTTGCGGCTTATCCTAGCTATGAGAGATACAAGAACAGCGGTATCGAGTGGATCGGAAAAGTGCCGGTTTCTTGGTCTGTTGAACCAGGGCGTCAATGTCTCTACGAGAGCAAGGAAAAAAACGCCGGGATGAAGGAAAGCACAGTGCTTTCCCTCAGTTACGGCAAGGTCATCGTGAGAGACCAAGACAAGTTAACTGGGTTGGTACCAGAAAGCTTTGAGACCTATCAAATTGTTCACCCTGGCGACATCATTATTCGAGGTACGGATCTTCAGAATGACGTGACGAGCCTTCGTACGGGGTTGGCGCATGATCTTGGGATCATCACCTCCGCTTACATCAATCTAAGACCCAAGGAAGACATTTCTCCAAAGTACATGCACTACCTCTTGCACTCATATGATGTGAAGAAGGTTTTCTACGCGCTAGGGTCTGGCCTGCGGCAGAATCTTTCGTATGACGATTTCAAATACCTGCGCCTGCCCATTCCAGAAGCAAACGAACAACGCGCTATTGCGGCATTTTTGGATCAAAAACTCGCCAAGATCGACGAGGCGGTGCGAATCAAGGAGGAGCAGATCAAGCTCTTGCACGAGCGCAGGCAGATCCTGATTCAACAGGCCGTAACCCGCGGTCTGAACCCCGACGCCCCCATGAAGGACAGCGGCATTGACTGGATTGGTAAGATTCCAGCGCATTGGTCGATACAGCGCAACTTCACCCTTTTCCGTGAAACAAAAAATTCAGGCAACGCCAATCTGCCGGTTCTCTCTGTTTCGATTCATAGCGGCGTCTCCCGAGAAGAATTGTCCGCAGAAGAGAACATTCGCTCTATCATCAAAATTGAAGACCGAACCGCATACAAGGAGGTTTTGCCGGGAGACATCGCCTATAACATGATGCGCGCCTGGCAAGGCGGGATTGGTGCCGTCCATACACATGGCATGGTTAGCCCTGCCTATGTGGTTGCCCGCCCTATTGACGCTATGGCAGGTGATTACTTTGAACTGTTGTATCGCACGCCTGCGTTTATCTGGCAGATGGACGCAAACTCGAAAGGCATAACGGACTTCAGAAAGCGCCTCTACTGGGATGATTTTCGCGATCTCTTAACCATTGTGCCGCCCAAGGCAGAGCAGCAACAGATAAACCACTACGCTGGGGCTGTTTCGCACAAGGTCGACAAGGCCATCTCAATCAAGCGAGACCAAATCACCGCCCTCAAGGAATATAAAACAACCCTGATCAACGCCGCCGTCACTGGCAAGATCAAGGTCACGGAAGACGGTCGGTAACCGGGAGCCAGTAAGCCATGCCAGATAAAAAAGCAGCGCCTGCGTCCCTCCAAACCATGCCGGAAGAGTACGGCCATTGGCTCAACGAGCTGAAAACCCGCATCCACAACGCCCAGCAACGGGCAGCGCGGGCGGTAAACAGGGAGATGGTGTTGCTGTATTGGGGCCTTGGCCGGGATATTCTGGATAATCAGGCCCGCCAGGGCTGGGGTGCCAAGGTAATTGATCGCCTGTCACACGACCTGCGTACCGCCTTTCCCGAGATGAAGGGGCTGTCCCCCAGAAACCTGAAATACATGCGTGCGTTTGCCGAAAGCTGGCCGGACGCTGAAATTGTGCAACAGGCTGTTGCACAATTGCCCTGGGGACATAACGTCGTGTTGCTGGACAAGCTCAACAGCCCGGACGAGCGCCTCTGGTATGCGGCCAAAGCCATTGAAAACAACTGGTCACGCAATGTGTTGGTGATGCAGATCGAAACCCGGGCCATCGAGCGCCATGGCAAGGCCATCAGCAATTTTGCCGAGCGCTTGCCTGCGCCCTTGTCCGATCTGGCCCGCGAATCCCTGAAAGACCCCTACCGGCTCGACTTTCTGGGGTTGGGTGAGGAGGCGCAGGAGCGTGCCATCGAAGATGCGCTGGTGCAGCACATCACCCGTTTTCTGCTGGAGCTGGGCGCGGGCTTTGCCTATGTCGGCAAACAGGTACTGGTAAACGTGGGCGGCGAAGACTTTTACCTTGATCTGCTGTTTTATCACCTGAAGCTGCGCTGCTACGTGGTGATTGAGCTCAAGACCGGCAAGTTCAAGCCGGCGCATCTCGGCCAGCTGGGCTTTTACATGACAGCTGTCAACAAGCAGGTAAAACACGAAGCCGATAATCCCACCATCGGTATGCTGCTGTGCAAGGACAAAAACGAAGTGGTGGCAGAATATGCACTTACAGACAACCAGCAACCCATGGGGATCGCCGAATACCGGCTGGTAGAGTCCCTACCGGAAAACCTGCAAACCAGCCTGCCGAGTATTGAGCAAATCGAACAGGAATTAGCCATAAAACATAAGGCGGCTGTAAGGGGAAAGTGACTATGGCCCAGGCGCTGTTGGCAGAATCGATGCTGGTGAAACTATGAGGATGGGGGTAGATGATGGTCAGTAATACCAAGGAGATCGCACTGGAACAGGCCATCGAACGGCATCTGACCGGAACGACCAGTGAGGGTACCGCCGAGGCACCCGCGCCCTATGGCCTCTCACCCTTCCGTCTGGGCCTGCCCTCCGACTTCGACGCTGCTTTGGCGCTGGATACCCGCCTGTTCTGGGAGTTTCTGAAAACCACCCAGGGCAAGGCGCTGGACAAGCTCAAGGCCCGCAACCCCGCCGATTGGCAGGCCAAGATCCTCGGTCAGCTCGACAGGTTGCTGAAACGCCGGGGCCTGCTGCATCTGCTGAAAAAGGGACTGCCGGTTGAGGACGCGCACTTTGCCCTCATGTACCCCGCTCCGCTGGCCAGCTCTGCACAGAAGGTCCACGACAACTTTACCGCCAATATCTGGAGCGTGACCCGGCAGGTGCATCACAGCCAGGCGAACCCGAATGAGTCGGTGGACATGGTGCTGTTCCTTAACGGCCTGCCGATCATCACCCTGGAGCTGAAGAACGCCTGGACCAACCAGAGTGCCCGTTATCACGGACAGAAGCAGTACCGTGATCGGGACGCCACGCAGCCGTTGCTGCAATTTGGTCGTACCCTGGTGCACATGACCGCCGACACCGACGAAGTCTGGATGACCACCAAGCTGGCAGGCGGCTCCACCTGGTTCCTGCCGTTCAATAAGGGCCACAACGAAGGTGCCGGTAACCCGCCGAACCCTAACGGCCACAAGACGGCTTATCTGTGGGAAGAGGTGTTCCAACCGGTCAGCCTGGCCGGAATCATCCAGCACTTTGTATTGCTGGAGGGTGACAAGACCGCCCCGCTGGCCAAGAAGACGCTGATATTTCCCCGCTACCATCAGCTTGATGTGGTACGGAGCCTGCTCAGTCACGCCGCCGAGAATGGTGTGGGGCAAAGCTATCTGATCCAGCACTCTGCCGGGTCGGGCAAATCCAACAGCATCACTTGGGTGGCTTATCAGCTGATCGAGACTTACCCACAGCTACTCGATGTACCTGGAGCACGAGCGCTGGATACACCGTTGTTCGACAGCGTGATCGTGGTGACGGACCGCCGCCTGCTGGACAAGCAGCTACGCGACAACATCCGTGATTTCTCAGAGGTGAAAAACATCGTTGCCCCAGCACTGCGCTCAGCCGATCTGAAAGCGGCACTGGAGAACGGCAAGAAGATCATCATCACTACGATTCAGAAGTTTCCCTTCATCATCGATGGCATAGCCGACCTGAGTGACAAGCGCTTTGCCGTGATCATTGACGAAGCCCACAGCGGCCAGAGTGGCCTGGCCCATAACACCATGAATCAGGCCATGGGTGGCGGAGAGGACCCGGACGAGGACGACCCGCAGGACAAGATTCTGGCTGCCATGCAGGCGCGCAAGATGCGCGGTAATGCCTCCTACTTTGCCTTTACTGCTACACCAAAGAACACCACCCTGGAAAAGTTTGGCGTGCAGCAGCCGGATAGCACCTTCAGGGCGTTTCACCTGTACAGCATGAAGCAGGCGATCGAGGAGGGTTTCATCCTCGACGTGCTGGCCAACTACACCACCTACAAGAGCTACTACGAGATTCAGAAGTCGATCGAGGACAACCCCCTGTTCGATACTGCGAAGGCGCAGAAGAAGCTCCGGGCCTTCGTCGAGCGCAGTCAGCAGACGATCAACACCAAAGCCGAAGTGATGGTGGAGCACTTCATCGAGAACGTAGTGAACACCAAGCGGCTGCGCGGCAAGGCCAAGGGCATGGTCATTACCCAGAACATCGAAGCCGCGATTCGCTATTACAAGGCGGTGAAGAAGGAACTGGAAAAGCGTGGCAATCCCTTCAAGGCGCTGGTGGCATTCTCCGGTGAGAAGGAGGTTGATGGCATCAAGTACACAGAAGCCGAGATGAACGGCTTCCCCGAGGACAAGACCCGCTTCTACTTCGATGGCTACGACGATCAGGGCAGGCCGATGAAGTTACACGGTCAGAAGGTCGAGAACAGCGTCCGGCTGCTGATCGTGGCGAACAAGTACCTCACGGGCTTCGACCAGCCGAAGCTTTGCGCCATGTACGTCGACAAGAAGTTGCAGTCAGTATTGGCGGTGCAGGCGCTGTCGCGCTTGAACCGTTCAGCCCCGAAGCTGGGTAAGCGTACCGAAGACCTTTTCGTGCTCGACTTCTTCAACTCGCCTGATGACATCAAGAAGGCCTTTGATCCCTTCTTTACTGTCACAACCCTTTCAGGGGCGACTGACGTTCAAGTTCTGCATGAGTTGAAAGACACCCTGGATGACACGGGGATCTACGAATGGTGCGAGGTTGAAGAGTTCTGTACACGTTTCTTTGACGGCGAGGATGCCCAGAAGCTCAGCCCCCTGATTGATACGGCTGCCGAGCGCTTCAATTTCGAACTGGAGCTCGAAGACAAGGAAAAGATCGACTACAAGATCAAGGCCAAGCAGTTCGTGAAGATCTACGGACAGGTGGCGTCAATCATGGCATTCGAAATTCTCGCGTGGGAAAAGCTCTTCTGGTTTCTCAAGTTCTTGGTGCCGAAGCTCAAGATCGTAGATCCTAGCCAGGATGAACTGGATGAGTTGTTGGAGTCCGTTGACTTGTCTACCTACGGACTGGAACGCACCAAGCTGGGCCACGCCATAGGGCTGGATGATTCAGAGGCTGTACTCGACCCACAGAACCCCAATCCACGCGGCGGGCATGGCGGCGAAGAACAGGCTGACCCCCTCGATGAGATTATCCGCAGCTTCAATGAGCGGTGGTTCCAGGGCTGGAGCGCTACGCCGGAAGAGCAACGTGTGAAGTTCATCAATATTCTCGAAAGCATCCGCACCCATCCCGACTACCCTGCCAAATATGGCGACAATCAGGACCCCTACAGCCGTAACCTCGCACTGGAGCAGATGCTGAAGGATGTGATGCTGAAACGGCGAAAGGAAGAGCTTGAACTGTACAAGTTGTATGCTTCCGATGAGGCATTCAAAACTTCCTGGTTCCAGAATATCGAGCGGGCGTTGAATCAGGGTCTGTAGGTACCAGAGTGAATCACACCGGGTTTTATGGAGGCCATCTCGTTTAAGTCAGGCCGCCATGGTCTGACCGGATTGTTGCTGGTAGAAGTGTGCCTCAGCTTCTGCCGGTGGTATATATCCGATCGAACCCAGTAGGCGCTGGTGGTTAAACCAGTGAACCCACTTCAATGTTGCGATTTCCACTGCTTCTCGGCTACGCCAGGACTGACGGTAAATCAGCTCAGCTGGTAATCCCCTCGCCATTTAGCTGACGCCAGAAGTGGAATTTTCTCGTACGCTTTCCCGAGGAGGTTCCATGAAGAAGTCCCGCTTTACCGACAGCCAGATCATTGCCGTGCTCAAGTAGGGCCGTGCCGGAGCTGTGCCACGAGCCCAGCATCATTCCAGGCGTGCATATTCCTTATCATTGCGCCGCCCCGTTGGATAAGGCGTGGTCTGGCCGAACACTGCTATTCTGTCGCAGTTGTGAGGTAATCGGTCGTCAGCGCCGACAGGGCTTTGATGCCGACGATCAACGCCTGGTCGTCTATCACAAATTCTGGTGAATGGTTTGGCGCGGCCTGTCCCATGTGACGGGATGGGGTGACGCCAAGAAAGAAGAACAGACCAGGTACTTTCTGCGCGTAGTATGAAAAGTCCTCCGAGCCGGTAACCAGCGGAGATGGAAAAACCCGGCCGCTACTGACTTTTTGCAGCGTTGGCAGCATTCGCTGGGTTAGATTCGGGTCGTTCACGGTTGTGGCGTAGTTTTCGATGACCGAGACGTGAGCTTGCGCGCCAGAGGCCAGCGCTATATGTTCCGCGGTTTGTTTGATGTCGGCATTGATCTGCTGCTGCACTTCGTCGTCGAAGGTGCGCACAGTGCCGGTCATTTTTACTTCGTCTGGAATGATGTTGTGGCGGGTGCCGCCCTCAATGGTACCGATAGTGACCACCGCTGGTGCGGGCATGATATTCGTCCGTCGGCTTACCACCGTTTGTAGGCCGGTGATGATTTGCGCGCTTGCAACGATCGGGTCTACTCCATTCCATGGTTGAGCGCCGTGGGTCTGTTTGCCGGTAACGGTAATATGCAAATCGCCGCTACTGGCCATGATCGGCCCGCTGCGATAGCCGATTGTCCCAGTAGGTGCCATAGACGTGACGTGAAGACCGAAGATTGCCTCCACGGAAGGGTTTTCCAGGACGCCTTCTTCAACGAGTTGACGCGCGCCAAAGTAGCGCTTCCCGTCATAGATATAATCGCTCGGGCCTTCTTCGGCAGGCTGGAATATGAACTTGATGCTGCCGGGCAGTTCGTTCCTGACCGCTGCTAAATTCGAGGCGACTGCCATTAGAATTGCTACATGTGCATCATGACCGCAAGCGTGCATCACAGGCATGCTCTTGCCCTGATAATCCTGCTCAACTTTCGAGGCATAGGGTAAGCCCGTCTTTTCCAGCACCGGAAGGGCGTCCATGTCGGCGCGCAAGGCTATGGTTGGCCCTGGCTTCCCCCCTTCAAGCAACCCGACCACACCGGTGGTACCTATGCCAGTCTCAACTGTCATACCCAAGTTTCGAAGATGTTCAGCGATCACGCCTGCGGTACGCGTTTCCTGATTGCCTAGTTCCGGATGTTGATGAATGTCATGCCGCCAGGCGATGGCCTGCTGCTCGTGTCGTGCGGCATTGGTGATCACTTTATCGGTGAGTGAATCGGCCACGGCTTGGTTTAATGGCAAGCCGATAGCGATAGACAGCAATGTGCTGCGAAGTAGAGTCTTGGTCATTTATATCTCGATTAGGGTTCTACGGTGGGGCAATAAGGGTTGCTGCGGCGTGGCGATAGTCAGTCGGGGAACAATCGAACCACTGGCGGAATGCCCGATAGAATTGTGAGGATTGGCGATAGCCGAGAAGCAGGGCAACCTCATCAATAATGTAATGCTGAGCGAGGTAAGCCTTTGCTTGGTCTTTTCGTGCTAACTCCAACAAGTCGCGGAAGACGGCACCGTCTTCCTTGATATGGCGTTGCAAGGTTCTACGGCTAACAGCGAGCAACTCGGCACACTGGTCGATATTCGCTTCACCCTGGCGGCAAAGTAGCGGTAATAAGGCGCTTACGGACTCACTCCAATCGGACCTTGAGTCCAGCCGAAGTAGCTGCCGCTCCCGTTTGGCGATGATTTCGACGGAACAGGGGCGCCATCCAAGCAAGTCATCCAGGCCTTCCGGAGAAATGAAAATGGTCGCTTGGCCGGGTTCTCCGAGGCGGACTGGCGCGGGGAAGAGAGTGTCGAATTCGCGAAGCGACGTGATTGATTGCGAACCGAGCGTAATATGCTGGATATTGGTTATGCCCAAGCTTTGCATGGTTCTGACGAGACCATAGACAATCGCTTCGCGCTGCGCATCCGCCGTATCATGTTGATAAACGGTATCAACTCGCAGTATGTTCTCGAGCCCGTCATGTAATGAGATATTGACGCCCTGGGTATTAACTTGAAAATAACGACACATTAGCCTCAACGCATCACGACGGGTCAACGCGCTCGCAAGATAGGTCTTGCGCAAAAGGTCCGAGCCATAGTTCAGCTTGCGGTACGCTTTGACCAGTAAAAGCGGATCCTCGGCAGCCTGTCGGAGATCAGACATCAGCGCATCCAGGATAGGAAGCGGTAACCGACCCTGACCAGAACCGTCCAGCGAAGCAGCAATCAGTCTCGAAGCAGCAAGCATCTGCGTTCCTGAAAGCGTTCTTTTCAGTGCGCTAACAATCGTCGCGAAATGTTCGCGCGAAATTGAAAACGAGGGTGTGGCTTCGAGAATCATGTCTTCATCAGGGGTTTGGCTTTCATTGTTGGTTTGCCCATTGATTCTATGCGCAGGCCGGTTTACAACAAGTGCAATCGGTGCCAATCAAGCCGATCAGTAACAGATGGCCAGCGAGGGGCCTGGTGTTGCCGGTAGGTATTGGATGGTCGCGTCATCATCACTGACTTCTGGCTTCCCTCAGCGAAAATCATCCGTCAGATCACCGTCCCGCAACACCTTCATCTCGTTCTCCTCATAGCTGAAGCCCTTCTCCAGGCGTGCCCTGAGGGTCAGGTCGGTGCGCGAGTCGGCGTGCTTGAGTGCTTCATCCAGGCTGATCGCACCTGACTGCAGCAACTCGTACAAGTGCTGATCGAAGGTCTGCAGGCCCAGTTCGGCGCTGCGGCTCATCGCCGACTTGACCTCGTCCAGTTCATCGCGCCCGATCAGGTCGACGATATAGGGCGTGCGCAGCAGCAGTTCCACGGCGGCCACACGCTTCTTCTGCAGACCTGGCACCAGCCGCTGACCGATCACTGCTGCCAGGTTCATGGCGATATCGCCCAGTACCTGGTTGCGGGCTTCCTTGGGGAACATGTTGACCATGCGCTCGACCGCCTGTGAGGCGTTTGTAGCGTGCAGCGTGGCCAGTACCAGGTGTCCGGTATCACTGTAGTGCAAGGCGTGCTGCATGGTCTCCAGATCGCGGATCTCGCCGATCATGATCACATCCGGCGACTCGCGCAGTACGTTGCGCAGCGCCTCGGAGAAACTCAGGGTATCCAGCCCCACCTCACGCTGGTCGATGATCGACAGCTGATGGCGGTGCAGGAACTCGATGGGATCCTCGATGCAGACGATATGCCCGGCGCGGTGGGCCGCACGGTAGTCGAGCATGGACGCCAGGGAGGTCGATTTGCCGGAGCCGGCCGCGCCGACCACCAGGATCAGCCCGCGATCGAGCATCACCAGCTTCTCCAGCTCGGCCGGCAGGCCCAGCTCGGCAATGCGCGGGATCTGGTGACTGATATGCCGCACCACCATGGCCACTTCGCCACGCTGGTAATACACGTTGATACGGAAGCGACCGGCATTGGGCACACCCACGGCCAGGTTCATTTCCAGCGTGCGTTCGAACTCGGCGATCTGCTTCTGACTCATCAGCTGATAGGCCAGTTGCTTGACCGAGCCGGGGGCCAGTGCGCGTTCTTCCAGGCGATGGTACTGGCCTTCGCGCTTGAGCGTGACCGGCGCGCCGACGCTGAAGAACAGGTCCGAGCCGTTACGCTCGGACAGGGCATGGAGATAGCGGAATACATCCATATGCAGATAGCGTCCTGACAGGGTGGGTGGTCAGGATAGCTCAGCCAGCCTGCATTTCCCGCATGGCCTGCTGTACCCAGGCCTCGGCCTGGCGGTTGACCTCGACGATGGAGCGCGGGTCCTGGCCCTTGGGATAGATCGCCGGCCCGATCTTCACCTGCACCGTGCCCGGGCGCTTGCCCCAGCCATGCCGCGGCCAGAACTCGCCGGCATTGTGCGCCACCGGCACCACCGGGGCGTTATTGGCACAGGCCAGGGCGCTGCCGCCACGGGTGAACTTGATCGGTTGGCCCGGCAGTACCCGGGTACCCTCGGGGAACACCAGTACCCATACCCCGTCACGCAGCCGCTCGCCACCGATGCGGTTGAGCTGCTGCAGGGAGCTGCGCGCCTTGCTGCGGTTGATGGCAATGGGCTTGAGCAGGGCGAAGGCCCAGCCGAAGAAGGGTACGTACAGCAGTTCCTTCTTGATCAACTGGGTCTGCGGCCGGAAGATCTGCTGCAGGAAGAAGGTTTCCCAGGTGCTTTGGTGGTTGGACAGGATCACCCCTGCCTGATCGGGGATGTTCTCCTGTCCGCTGACCTCATAGCGGATGCCGACCAGATGCTCGGTCAGCCAGATGGCCATCCGGCACCACCATTCCAGCACCACTTTGTAGCGGGTGCGATAGGATAGGAACGGCCCGATCAGCAGCATCAACATGCCCCAGATCATGGCGCTGGAAGACAGCAGCAGGTAGAACAGGGTGACACGCAGGACCATCAGTACGGACATGGGTCAGATTTCCAGCAGGTGACTGGCCACGGCGGCCAGGTCATCGAACACACGAGTACCGGCGGGCAGCGGCTTGGATTCCGTCACCTGGCCCTTGCCGGTACGCACCAGATAGGGTTGGCAGCCGACTGCGACGCCAGCCTGCAGATCGCGCAGGCTGTCACCGACGGTCGGCACGCCATCGAGGGATATGCGGTAATGCGTGGCGATCTGCCGGAACAGACCGGACAGCGGCTTGCGGCAATCGCAGCCATCGTCCGGGCCATGCGGACAATGGCGGATCAGATCCACCCGGCCACCCTGCTCCGCTACCAGCTCGCGCAGACGCTGGTGCATGGCCTCCAGCGTCTGTTCGGTGAAGTAGCCGCGGGCCAGGCCGGACTGGTTGGTGGCGACAGCCACTGTCCAGCCAGCCTGGCTCAGGCGGGCGATAGCCTCGATCGAACCCGGCAGCGGGATCCACTCATCCACTGATTTGACGAAGGCGTCGGAGTCCTCATTGATGACCCCGTCGCGGTCGAGAATGATCAGCTTCATCCGAGCAGCGAAATATCGGCGACACCGAGGAACAGGCCGCGCAGGCGGGCCAGCAGCGCATAGCGGTTGGCCTTGACCTGCGGATCCTCCGCATTCACCAGCACCTGGTCGAAGAAGGCGTCTACCGGCTCGCGCAGGGCTGCCAGATGCTCCAGGGTGGCCCGGTACTGACGATCTGCTGCCAAGGGCGTTACGGCGCTCTCAGCCGCCTGTACGGCCTTGGCCAGCGCCTGTTCCGCCGCTTCGCCGAGCAAGGCCGGATCGATGTCGGCGGGCACCGCCACATCGGCCTTAGCCAGGATGTTCGATACCCGCTTGTTGGCAGCCGCCAGTGTGTCGGCTTCGGGCAGCCGGCGGAACGCCTGTACCGCCTGCACACGCTGGTCGAAGTCCAGCGGTGAGTCGGGATGCACGGCGCGCACCGACTGGTACACGGCCACATCGATGCCCTCGTCCTCGTAGCGCGCGCGCAGGCGGTCGAAGATGAAGTCCTGCACCTGGTCGACCAGACCTTCGCTCTTCACGGTCGTACCATACTGGTTGACCGCGGTCTGCAGCGCGGTGTGCAGATCCAGTTCCAGGCGCTTCTCGATCAGAATGCGCAGCACGCCGAGGGCGGCGCGGCGCAGGGCGTAGGGGTCCTTGCTGCCGGTGGGCAGCATGCCGATACCGAAGATGCCCGCCAGGGTGTCGAGCTTGTCGGCCAGCGCCACTGCGGCGCCGGTCAGGGTGCCCGGCAGCTCGGCGCCAGCACCGCGTGGCATGTACTGCTCGTTCAGCGCCAGCGCCACGTCCTCGGCTTCGCCGTCGTGCTTCGCATAGTAATAACCGGCGATACCCTGTAATTCCGGGAATTCACCGACCATCTCACTGGCCAGGTCGCACTTGCTCAGCAGACCGGCGCGGGCGGCATTGGCCGGTTCACCACCGATGCACTCGGCGATGAAGGCCGCCAGGCTGGACACCCGCAGGGCCTTGTCATACACGCTGCCCAGTTCAGCCTGGAATACCACATTGGCCAGGCGCTGGTTGTTGCGTTCCAGCGGGTGCTTCTGGTCCTGCTGGAAGAAAAACTCGGCATCGGTTAGGCGTGGGCGTACCACCTTCTCGTTACCGGCAATGATCTGCGCCGGGTCGTTGCTCTCGATGTTGGCCACGGTGATGAAGCGTGGCAGCAGCTTGCCGTTGGCATCCAGCAGGCAGAAATACTTCTGGTTGTCCTGCATGGTGGAGATCAGCGCCTCCTGCGGCACGTCGAGGAAGCGTTCCTCGAAGCTGCACACCAGCGGCACCGGCCACTCGACCAGCGCGGTCACCTCGTCCAGCAGGTCATCGGGAACAATCGCGGTGCCCTGCTGCTCGGCAGCCAGTTCGGCGACGCGCTGGCGGATCAGCTCGCGGCGTTCGGCGAAGTCGGCGATCACATGCGCCTTGCGCAGGTCATCGGCGTAGCTGGCCGGGGTGCCGATTTCCACCTGCTGCGGATGGTGGAAGCGGTGCCCGTAGGAATGGTGGCCGGCCTGCTGCGAGAGAATCCGGCAGGGGATCAGTTGCTCGCCCTGCAGCATCACCAGCCACTGGGTCGGACGCACGAACTCGGTCTTGCCGGCGCCCCAGCGCATGCGCTTGGGAATCGGCAGTGCCGCCAGGGCGCTGTCGACGATGCCCGGCAGCAGTGCGCTGGCAGGTTGGCCAGGGATGGTTTGCACATGCCGCAGGCGCGGGCCGCTCTGATCCAGCTCGCTCAGCTCGACGCCGCACTTCCGGGCAAAGCCCAGTGCCGCCGGGGTCGGTTGGCCATCGGCGGTGAAGGCCGCCTGCAGCGGCGGACCATCCATCTGGCTGGTGCGATCGGGTTGCTCGGTGGCCAGTTGCTCGACCAGTACCGCCAGGCGTCGGGGGGCGGCGTAATAGCGGGCCGACCGATAGCCCAGGCCGGCATCGGCCAGGCCCTTTTCGACGCCCGCGAGAAAGGCTTCGGCGAGCTGTTTCAATGCCTTGGGTGGCAACTCTTCGGTGCCCAGTTCAACCAGAAAATCCTGTGCCTGCATCATTCGGCCTCCTTCAGTTTGGCCAGTACTTCGTCACGCAATTCGGGGCTGGCCATGGGGAAGCCGAGCTTGGCGCGGGCATGCAGATAGCTGTGGGCGATCGAGCGGGCCAGGGCGCGCACGCGCAGGATATAGCGCTGGCGCTCGGTCACCGAGATGGCCCGCCGTGCATCCAGCAGGTTGAAGGTGTGCGAGGCCTTCATCACCATCTCGTAGGCCGGTAGCGGCAGCTCGGCCTCGGTCAGCCGGTTGGCTTCGCTCTCGTAGAAGCTGAACAGCTCGAACAGCTTGTCGACGTTGGCGTGCTCGAAGTTGTAGGTCGACTGCTCCACCTCGTTCTGGTGGAACACGTCGCCGTAGGTGACCTTGCCGAACGGGCCATCGGAATAGACCAGGTCGTAGACCGAGTCCACGCCCTGCAGGTACATGGCCAGGCGCTCCAGGCCGTAGGTGATCTCACCAGTGACCGGATAGCACTCGACGCCGCCGACCTGCTGGAAATAGGTGAACTGGGTGACCTCCATGCCGTTGAGCCAGACCTCCCAACCCAGACCCCAGGCGCCCAGGGTGGGCGATTCCCAGTTGTCCTCGACGAAGCGGATATCGTGCACCAGCGGATCGATACCTATGTGCCGCAGCGAATCCAGGTACAGCTCCTGGATATTGTCCGGGTTCGGCTTGAGCACCACCTGGAACTGGTAGTAGTGCTGCAGGCGGTTGGGGTTCTCGCCATAGCGACCATCGGCCGGGCGACGGCTGGGCTGGACATAGGCCGCGTTCCAGATTTCCGGGCCAATCGAGCGCAGGAAGGTCGCGGTATGAAAGGTTCCGGCGCCCACCTCCATGTCATAGGGCTGTAGCAGTACGCAGCCCTGTTCCGCCCAGTAGCTTTGCAGCGCAAGGATCAGGCCCTGGAAGGTCTGGGCAGCAGGATTTGTCTGAGTCACGTTTTTCACCGGTCAACTGTGAAGAAAGGGCGAAGTATACAATCCCGGCGGGACGGCATACAGCATGGCCGGCTATTTGTCGCCGGTGCGTGCGCTGGAGAGGGTCGCTCCGCCCCAGGGGCGGAGCGCAGAGTTCAACTGATGACCCGGTAGCACGGCTGGTAGGCGGTGCCGTTGGGCAGCTTCATGCGCTGCTGGTCAACGAAGGACTGCAGCAGCGCGCCCAAAGGTTGCATGATTTCCGGATCGCCATGGATTTCATAGGGACCGTACTGCTCGATCCGCCGGATGCCGTGGTCCTTGACGTTGCCAGCCACGATCCCGGAAAACGCGCGGCGCAGGTTGGCGGCCAGCTCATGCGGCGGGGTAGTGCGCCGCAATTGCAGCGCGGCCATGTTTTCATGGGTCGGATCGAAGGGATGCTGGAAGCCTTCCTCGATCTGCAGCAGCCAGTTGAAGTGGAAGGCGTCGTTGCGCTCGCGGCGGAAGTGTTCCACCTCGGCCAGCCCCTGCTTCATCTTGCGTGCCACCAGTGCCGGGTTCTCGATGATGATCTCATAGCGCGCCTGGGCCTGTGGACCGAGGGTGGCACCGACGAACTCGTGCAGCTGTTGCAGGTAGGCGGTCGCGCTCTCGGGGCCGGCCAGGATCAGCGGGAACGGCAGTTCGGCATTGTCCGGATGCAGCAGGATACCCAGCAGATAGAGAAACTCCTCGGCGGTACCCACCCCGCCGGGGAAGATGATGATGCCATGCCCCACGCGAATGAATGCTTCCAGCCGTTTTTCGATATCCGGCAGGATGACCAGTTCATTGACGATCGGGTTCGGCGCCTCGGCGGCGATGATCCCCGGCTCGGTCAGCCCCAGATACCGGCCATCGAGTACCCGCTGCTTGGCGTGGGCGATGGTCGCGCCCTTCATCGGCCCCTTCATCACCCCCGGCCCGCAGCCGGTACAGATGTTCAGGTTGCGCAGGCCCAGCTCATGGCCGACCTTCTTGCTGTACTTGTATTCCTCGGAATCGATCGAGTGGCCACCCCAGCACACCACCATCTTCGGCTCGACACCGGGAGTCAGCGCCCGGGCATTGCGCAGCAGATGGAAGACGTAATCGGTGATGCCATTGGAACTGGCCAGATCCGCGCGCTTGTTGCGCAGCTCGCTTTCGGTATAGACGATGTCGCGCAGGGCGCTGAACAACATCTCCCGGGTACTGGAAATCATGTGTCCATCGACGAAGGCATCGGCCGGTGCATTGCGCAGCTCCAGGCTGACCCCGCGATCGAGCTGGTGGATATGCACCTCGAAATCGGCATAGGCCTCGAGGATGGTCTTGGCGTTGTCGACCCGCGCACCGGTATTGAGGATTGCCAGCGCGCACTGGCGGAACAGCTGATAGGTGCTCCCCGAGCCGACTTCACTCAACTTCTGGACTTCACGCTGGGACAGGATCTCCAGACTGCCCCGGGGGGTGACGGAAACATTGACGACGTTTCTGGGCATTATCTCTTCCAGGCTGAACAGGAAGCCCCATCTTACTCCATGGCTTCGCCATGAAAGCAAATCGCCTATTTATAAGCGGCGCTTGCGGCTGCTCAGGCGACAGAAGCGTTTGATCGTGCCAACGATGAACTGGCGATCATCTTCCTGAAGATTGTCCAGCATGGTCACCAGTACCGCCGATTCGCTTTGTGCGCCAGCGGGCTGAAGATCCTGCCGGTCAGGGGGGTAAGTGATGAAGCCCGGAATCCTGGTATCACTGTTGCTATCCCTGAGCCTGCTGGCTGGCTGCGCCCCGACACAGAAGGGCCCCAGCTACGCCGACGCCCGCAACAATCCCTTCATTCCCGCCAACCACCAGGCCGCCGAGGCATTGCTGGGGCAGTTGAACGGCAAGCTCGGCGGCAGCAACATGCTGATCGCCACCCTGGTGAATATCGATGCGCTGGAGCGTTCTTCAACGCTTGGTCGCCTGGTGTCCGAGCAGGTGTCGGCGCGTTTCACCCAGGCTGATTACCACATGGTGGAGATGAAATTCGCCAACAGCGTATACGTGCTGCAGAACCAGGGTGAGATGATGTTGACCCGCGAGGTCCAGGAACTGGCCAGCCAGCATTCCGCTCAGGCGGTGATCGTTGGCACCTACGGTGACAGCAAGGACTTCGTGTTCGTCAATCTCAAGGTGGTTCAACCGGGCACCAACGTGGTGCTGGCGGTGCACGACTATGCGCTGCCGCTGGATGACAACACCCGGGCCATGCTGCGCAACCGCAGATACTGATCCCGCCATTCCCTGTCCTGCGCCCCTCTCCCGCACAGCGGAGAGGGGCGCCAGATCATGATTGCTGGCCCCCTCTTTGGTTTGGTATTCGAGCTATCTGAAGGTATAACATCAGGCAAACCCGTACCCCGAGGACCGAGGTAAAGCATGTCACTCGATACGTCTGTCATCCCTTCGCTGCCGCGCTGCCAGTGGTGTTCCAGCGACCCGATCTATCAGTCCTACCACGATCATGAATGGGGCGTACCGGAGTACGATGCCGGGCGACTGTTCGAGAAGCTGTTGCTCGATGGCTTTCAGGCGGGGTTGTCGTGGATCACTATCCTGAAGAAGCGTGAGCGCTATCGGCAGGTCTATCACGGCTTCGATGCCGGGTTCATGGCGGCGCAGACCGATGCCGATCTGCAGGCGCTGATGCAGGATCCCGGCATCATTCGCAATCGGCTGAAGGTGCACGCGGCGCGGCAGAATGCCCGGGCCTGGCTGGCGCTGACCGAGCAGACCGACCCGGCCGCCTGGCTCTGGCAGTTCGTCGAAGGCCGGCCATTGATCAATCGCTTCGCCAGTCATGCTGAGGTGCCGGCCATCACGCCCGAGGCCCAGGCCATGAGCAAGGCGCTGCGCAAGGTCGGCTTCAGTTTTGTCGGGCCGACGATCTGTTATGCATTCATGCAGGCGACCGGCATGGTTATGGACCATACTCTGGCTTGTTTCCGCTACGCCGAACTGGCCGGCGGAACTGCTGCCGTCAAACAACAATAACGATGGAGAATATCCATGCAACTGACCAAACGACTGGGCCTGCTGGCCGCCGCCGCGGCGCTGACCGCCACCACCGCTGTATTTGCTGCGCCGACCTACATCAACGTGCTCACTGGCGGCACCAGTGGGGTGTACTACCCGATCGGTGTCGCCATCTCGCAGCTGTATGGCCAGATCGACGGTGCCCGGCCCGCGGTGCAGGCGACCAAGGCCTCGGTGGAAAACCTCAATCTGTTGCAGGCCGGTCGCGGTGAGCTCGCCTTTGCCCTCGGCGATTCGGTCGCCGATGCCTGGGATGGTGTGGAAGATGCTGGCTTCAAGGCGCCACTCACGCGGTTGCGGGCTATTGCCGGTACCTACAACAACTACATTCAGGTGGTGGCCAGCGCGGAATCCGGCATCAAGACCCTGGAGGATCTCAAGGGCAAGCGCATCTCCGTCGGCGCGCCCAAATCCGGCACCGAACTCAACGCCCGGGCGATCTTCGCCGCCGCCGGGCTGAGCTACAAGGACATGCGTCGGGTCGAGTTTCTGCCCTATGCCGAATCCGTCGAACTGATCAAGAACCGGCAGCTCGACGCCACCCTGCAGTCCTCCGGTCTGGGCATGGCGGCGATTCGCGATCTGGCCAGCACCATGCCGGTAACCTTCGTGGCGATTCCCGAGGACGTGGTGCAGAAAATCGATAACCCGGCCTACCAGCCTGGGGTAATTCCGGCCGGCACCTATGACGGTCAGGACGAGGATGTGGCCACTGTCGGCATTAACAATATCCTGGTCAGCCATGAAAATGTCGATGAGGAGGTCGCCTACCAGATGACCAAGCTGATCTTCGATAACCTGGCTGCGCTGGGCAATGCCCATGCTGCGGCCAAGGCGATCAAGCTGGAGAGTGCGGCGCAGAATCTGCCGATCCCCCTGCATCCGGGCGCCGAGCGGTTTTACAAGGAAGCAGGCGTTCTGCAATAACCGGCGACAGGGGAGTAGCCCATGAGTGAATATCAGGGGCTCCATGCGAGCCCCGCCGAATGGCCCAGAGCGCTGTTCTATGTGGCGCTGCTGTTTTCCTGTTACCAGATCATCACCGCTGCCTTTCATCCCGTGTCCACCCAGGTGATGCGGGCCGGGCACGTGGGCTTTCTGTTGATGCTGGTCTACCTGAGTTATCCCCTGCGTGGTTCCGCACGGCCCTGGCAACCGCTGGCCTGGGTACTGGCGCTGGCGGGCATGGCGACCTTCTTCTACCAGTGGTATTTCGAGGCGGATCTGATCCAGCGCTCCGGCGATCTGACCAGCATGGACATGGTGGTCGGTCTGGTGCTGATCGTGCTGGTGTTCGAGGCGGCGCGGCGAGTGATGGGCATTGCTCTACCGATCATCTGCGGGTTGTTTCTGGCCTATGGAATGTTCGGCAATCATCTGCCCGGTGAGCTGGCGCACCGGGGGTACGGGCTGGATCAGCTGGTCAATCAACTGTCGTTCGGCACCGAGGGTTTGTACGGCACACCGACCTACGTCTCGGCCACCTATATCTTCCTGTTCATCCTATTCGGTTCGTTCCTGGAGCAGGCTGGCATGATCCGGCTGTTCACCGATTTCGCCATGGGCCTGTTCGGCCACCGGGCCGGTGGCCCGGCCAAGGTATCGGTGGTCTCGTCGGCATTGATGGGCACCATCACCGGCTCCGGGGTGGCCAACGTGGTAACCACCGGCCAGTTCACCATTCCGCTGATGAAACGCTTCGGCTACAAACCGGCCTTTGCCGGCGGCGTCGAGGCCACGGCGAGCATGGGCAGCCAGATCATGCCACCGGTGATGGGGGCGGTGGCCTTCATCATGGCCGAAACCATCAACGTGCCCTATGTCGAGGTGGCCAAGGCGGCGCTGCTACCGGCGCTGTTGTATTTTGGTTCGGTATTCTGGATGGTGCATCTGGAGGCCAAGCGCTCGAAGCTCGACGGGCTGCCGAAGGACGAATGCCCCAACGCCTGGGATGCGGTCAGGCAGCGCTGGTTCCTGCTGATCCCGCTGGCCATACTGGTCTGGCTGCTGTTCTCCGGACGTACACCCATGTTCGCCGGTACCGTGGGCCTGGCATTGACCGCCATCGTCATTCTCGGCTCGGCGCTGATCCTGCGGCTGCCATCCACTGTGCTACGGGTGGTGTTCTGGGTTGCGCTGGGGATTCTCTGTGCCGGCTTCTTCCAGCTCGGCATAGGGGTGATCTTCGGCGTCATCGGTGTGCTGGTGGCGGCCTGCTGGTTCGTCAAGGGTGGGCGCGATACGCTGCGTATCTGCCTGCATGCGCTGGTAGAAGGCGCACGCCACGCGGTGCCGGTGGGTATCGCCTGCGCGCTGGTGGGGGTGATCATCGGCATCGTCTCGCTGACCGGGGTGGCCTCGACCTTTGCCGGCTACATCCTGGCCATCGGTCAGGACAGCCTGTTCCTGTCGCTGCTGCTGACCATGCTCACCTGTCTGGTACTGGGCATGGGTATTCCGACCATTCCCAACTACATCATCACCAGCTCCATCGCCGCGCCGGCGCTGCTGGATTTGGGCGTGCCGCTGATCGTCTCGCACATGTTCGTATTCTATTTCGGCATCATGGCCGATCTCACCCCGCCGGTGGCCCTGGCCTGCTTTGCAGCGGCGCCGATCGCCCGGGAAAGCGGGCTGAAGATCAGCCTCTGGGCAGTGCGCATTGCGATAGCCGGCTTCGTTGTGCCTTTCATGGCGGTCTACAGTCCAGCGCTGATGATGCAGGGTGGGGATTGGCTGGCGGTGCTGTACATGCTGATCAAGGCGGCCTTCGCCATCGGCCTGTGGGGCATCGTCTTCACCGGTTACCTGATGCAACGCCTGCGCTGGTGGGAAGCGCCGCTCGGTTTTATCGCCGGCGCGCTGATGATCCTGGCCATGCCGGTCACCGATGAGCTGGGCTTCGTCCTGGGTGTGCTCTTTCTCGCGCAGCACTGGTGGCGGGCACGGCGCGTACTGAGCCCGGCATGAACGCATTGTGCCTCGGTCTGGCCGGGGTGATCTGGGCGCAGCTGCCGCTGGCCGAGTTCACCCTGGCCTGGCAGCACAGCGTCGAGAAGATCCGCTGGGAGGAGGACTATCAGCTCAGCCCCACCGGCTTGCTGCTGCGCGAGGCGCGGGTACGCGGCAGCGGCGCTGGCATGGAGATTCCCGATGAGGCCGTGCTGCGCGATGGCAGTTGGCACTACCGACCGCAACTGCCGCCATTGCAGCCGCTGCGGCTGGGGCGCAGCAGTGCCGCGGCGGCGGGTGATTATCAGCTATGCAGCGACGCTGGCTGCCGGCCGCTGGCCGACTGGCTGGGACCGCCGAGCCCGCAGCGTCCGGTGGTGGAGCTATGGAGTTGTCAGCCGTCGGTGGGCTGATGCCCGTGCGCAGGCTACAATGGCCGTTTTTCAGGTTGGAGAGTGGTGAGTGGAAAGGCTCAAGGGCGCGATTGTGGTGGGGTTTCTCAGGTTGTTTGCATTGTTGCCGTTCGGCATCGCGCAGCGCCTGGGCGCGGCTGTGGGCTGGCTGATGTGGAAGCTGCCGAACCGCTCGCGCGAGGTGGTGCGCATCAACTTCGACCATTGTTTTCCCGAGCTGTCCGCTGCCGAGCGGGAGCAACTGCTCGGCGAGACCCTGGTCAATATCGGCCGCAGTTTCGCCGAAAGCGCCTGTGCCTGGATGTGGAGCCCGCAGAAAACCGTGGGCCTGATCAAGGAAGTCGAGGGTGAACATCTGCTCGATGAGGCGCTGGCCGAGGGCAAGGGGCTGGTCGGCATCACCAGCCACCTGGGCAACTGGGAAGTGCTCAACCATTGGTATTGCCTGAAATGCTCGCCTATCATCTTCTATCGACCACCCAAGCAGAAGGCGGTGGATGAACTGTTGCAAAAACAGCGCACCCAGCTCGGTAACAAGGTCGCCGCTTCCACCCGCGAGGGCATCATCAGTGTGATGCGCGAGGTGCGCCGAGGCGGTGCCGTGGGCATCCCGGCGGACCCGGAGCCGGCGCTCAAGAGTGGTGTGTTCGTGCCTTTTTGCGGGGTGCAGGCGCTGACCAGCAAGTTCGTGCCCGGCCTGCTCAAGGGCGGTGCGGCCAACGGGGTGTTCCTGCACTGTGTGCGTCTGCCCGATCACAGCGGCTTCAAGGTCATCGTCGAGCGCGCGCCGCAGGCGCTGTACAGTACCGATGAGACCGAGGCGGTGGCGGCAATGAGCGCGACCATCGAGAGCTACGTACGGCGTTGGCCCAGCCAGTACATGTGGAGCATGAAGCGTTTCAAGAAACGCCCCGCTGGCGAGAAGAAGTGGTACTGAACCAGTACTGAAAAGGAGCGCAGCCCATGAGCAACAAGCGCCAGTATCCAAGGACGATGATGAAGTGCCGAATCCGTATCCGTCATGCGGATCTGGGTGACGTGTATGGCCAGACCCGTGACCTGTCCGATGGCGGCGTGTTCGTCGAGAATCCGCAACTGGCCGACCTGCCGCCAGGCACGGAGGTCAGTGGCCAGGTGCAGGACATGCCATTCGAAGCCCCGGTGCTGCGTATGGTGGTCCAGCGGGTCATTCCAGGCGAGGGGGCCGGGCTGGCTTTTCTCGACTAGGCTTCTGGGATCGGTGCTGCGTCGACTCACCCCACAGGAACGATCCAATGACCAGATCCGCCACCCCTGCGCGCCCGCTGGCGCTGCCGGTACTGTTCAGTGCCAGCCTGTTCGGCCTGCCGCTGTGTGTCCAGGCCGATGGCTTCATCGAGGATGCGCAGGCCAGCCTCCACCTGCGCAACTTCTACCTGCACCGGGACTTCGCCAATTCGGCCCATCCACAGAGCAAGGCCGAGGAATGGACCCAGAGCTTCATCCTCGATGCCCGCTCCGGTTATACCCGTGGCACGCTGGGCTTGGGAGTGGACGTGCTGGGACTGTATTCACGGAAGCTCGACGGCGGTCGCGGCACCACCAACACCAGTCTGCTGCCAGTGCATGATGGTGGGCATCCAGCGGATGACTTCGGCCGCCTGGGCGTGGCCGGCAAGGCGCGGCTCTCGCGCACCGAACTCAAGGCCGGCGAGTGGGTACCGGTGCTGCCGATCCTGCGCTCCGACGATGGCCGCTCGTTACCCCAGAGCTTCCAGGGCGCCCAGCTGACCTCCGAACAGATCGATGACCTGACGCTGTACGCCGGACAGTTTCGGGGCAACAGCCCGCGCAACGATGGCAGCATGGAAGACCTGATGTACGGCGGTGCCACCTCGGACCGTTTCAATTTCGCCGGCGGCGAGTACCGCTTCAATGCCGAGCGCAGTCTGGTCGGCCTATGGCATGCTCAGCTCAAGGATATCTACCGCCAGCAATACCTGCAGCTGCGCCACAGCCAGCCGCTCGGTGAGTGGCTGCTGACGGCCAACCTGGGGTATTTCCGCGGCAGCGAGGACGGTAGCGAGAAGGCCGGCAAGCTGGACAACCGCACCTGGTCGGCGTTGCTGTCGGCCAGTCGCAGCGGCCATACCCTGTATCTGGGATTGCAGAAGGTCAGCGGTGACAGCGACTGGATGCGGGTCAACGGCACCAGTGGTGGCACCCTGGCCAATGACAGCTATAACGCCAGTTTCGACCATGCCGGTGAACGTTCCTGGCAGCTGCGCTATGACTATGACTTCGTTGCGACCGGGGTGCCTGGCCTGAGCTTCATGAGCCGCTACATCAGCGGTGACCAGGTGGATACCGCGACCATCAGCGATGGCAATGAGTGGGTGCGTGAATCGGAACTGGCGTATACCGTGCAGAGCGGCATGTTTCGCAACCTGTCGCTGCGCTGGCGCAATTCCAGCATCCGCAGCGACTTCAGTACCAGCGAGTTCGACGAAAACCGGGTGATCCTCAATTACACCCTGTCGTTGCTCTGATACGGCGGCCAGGCGCTGCTTAGCGTCGCCAGAACATCGGCGTCAGTAGCACCAGCAGGGTGAACACTTCCAGCCGGCCGAGCAGCATGGCGAAGCTGAGAATCCATTTCACCGTAGCACTCAACTCGCCATAGTGCGCGGCCACATCGCCCAGCCCCGGGCCGAGGTTGTTCATGCAGGCGGTCAGCGCCGAGAAGGCGGTGACGAAGTCCAGTTCGGTGCCGAGCAGCAGCAGAAACAGCACGGCGAAGGTGAACACGTATACCGAGCAGAAGCCCCATACCGCCTCCACCACCCGGTCGCCCACCGGGCGGTTGCCCAGCTTGACCGGGAACACCCCATTGGTGTGCAGCAGGCGCTTGATCTCGCGTACCCCCTGCTTGAACACCAGCAGTACGCGAATCACCTTCATGCCGCCGCCGGTGGAGCCGGCGCAGGCGCCGGCGAAACTGGCATACAGCAGCATGAACGGCAGCACCGAGGGCCAGGCGGCGAAATCGGTCACGGTGAAGCCGGTGGTGGTGGCGATGGAAACGGTCTGGAAGGCGGCGAAGCGGATCGACGACGCTACATCGTAATACTGGTAGAAGATCAGCAGGCTGGCGCTGATGATGAACAGGCCGAGCAGAATCATCAGGTAGGTACGGCATTCCGGATCCTGCCAGTAGCTCTGGATCGAGCGGAACCGCCAGACGGTGAAATGCAGGGCGAAGTTGATCCCCGACAGCACCATGAACACCAGGCAGATCATCTCGATGGCCGGACTGTTGTAGTAACCGATGCTGGCATCGTGGGTGGAGAAGCCGCCGATGGCCACGGTGGAGAAGCTGTGGCCGACGGCATCGAACAGCGACATGCCGGCCAGCCAGTAGGCACTGGCGCAGGCCAGGGTCAGGCCACTGTAGATGAACCACAGCACCTTGGCGGTTTCGGCGATGCGCGGGGTCAGCTTGTTGTCCTTCAGCGGGCCGGGCATTTCCGCGCGGTACAGTTGCATGCCGCCGACCCCCAGCAAGGGCAAGATGGCCACCGCCAGCACGATGATGCCCATGCCGCCGAACCACTGCAGCTGCTGGCGATAGAACAGCAGCGAGCGCGGCAGTGTATCCAGCCCGGTGATCACCGTGGCACCGGTGGTGGTCAGCCCGGAGAAGGACTCGAACACCGCATCGGCCACCGTCAGGTCGGGCATGTCCAGCAGGTACAGCGGCACCGCACCGAACAGCCCCAGTACCAGCCAGAACAGTACCGTGATCAGGTAGCCATCGCGGGTGCGCAGCTCGTTGCGTCGCTTGCGTACCGGTAGCCAGACCAGGCAGCCGACGCTCAGGGTAATGGCGAAGCCGATCAGGAAGGCCTCGCGCGCATGCTCGCCGTAGTACAGGCCCACCGCCGCCGGCAGCAGCATGCTGGTGGAGAACAGCATCAGCAGGATGCCGATGATGCGCTGGATCTGGGAATACTGCATGCGCTGCGCTACCTGGCCGAGAAAGGGTTAGAGGAAGGTCAGCCCGACCTGGAATAACCGCTCGACATCGCGGATGTGCTTCTTGTCGATGACGAACAGGATCACATGGTCATCGGACTCGATCACGGTACTGTCATGAGCGATCAGCACTTGCTCATTGCGTACCACGGCGCCGATGGTGGTACCCGGCGGCAGCTTGATATCGCTGATCGCCTTGCCGACCACCTTGGAGGAACGCGCATCGCCGTGGGCGATCACCTCGATGGCCTCGGCGGCGCCCCGGCGCAGGGAATACACATTGACGATGTCGCCCCGGCGCACGTGGGCCAGCAGCGTGCCTATGGTGGCTTGCGACGGCGAGATGGCGATATCGATCTGCCCGCCCTGCACCAGATCGACATAGGCCGGGTTGTTGATCAGCGCCATTACCCGACGCGCTCCAAGCCGTTTGGCCAGCATCGACGACATGATGTTGGCCTCGTCATCGTTGGTCACGGCGATGAAGATATCGACCTCCTCGATATTCTCATCGACCAGCAGCTCACGGTCCGAGGCGCTGCCGTACAGCACGATGGCTTGGTCCAGATTCTGCGACAGGTAGTCGGCGCGGGCGCGGTTGTTCTCGATGATCTTCACCCGGTAGCGGGTCTCGATGGCTTCGGCCAGGCGCTCGCCGATATTGCCACCGCCGGCGATCATGATGGTCTTGTTGCGCTTTTCCACCCGGCGCAGCTCACTCATCACCGTGCGTATATCCTGCGAGGCGGCGATGAAGAACACCTCGTCATCCGCTTCGATGATGGTGTCACCCTGGGGTGTGATCGGCCGGTCGCGGCGGAAGATTGCCGCCACCCGGGTGTCCACGCTCGGCATGTGCTGGCGCAGGTAGCGCAGCTCCTGGCCGACCAGCGGGCCACCGTAATAGGCGCGTACTGCCACCAGCTGCACCTTGCCGCCAGCGAAGTCCAGTACCTGCAGCGCGCCGGGATGCTGGATCAGCCGCTTGATATAGGTGGTCACCGCCTGTTCCGGGCTGATCAGCACATCCACCGGAATGGCCTCGTTGCTGAACAGCTCACTGCGGATCAGATAGGCCGACTCGCGGATGCGGGCGATCTTGGTCGGGGTACGGAACAGGGTATAGGCCACCTGGCAGGCAACCATGTTGGTCTCGTCGCTGCTGGTCACCGCGATCAGCATGTCTGCGTCATCGGCGCCAGCCTGGCGCAGGATGGTCGGGTGTGAGCCGCGCCCCTGTACCGTGCGAATGTCCAGACGGTCACCCAGGGCGCGCAGGCGTACCGCATCGGTATCCACCACGGTGATGTCGTTGGCCTCGCTGGCCAGCTCGGCAGCCAGGCTGCCACCGACCTGCCCCGCGCCGAGAATGATGATCTTCATGGACTGGTCCTGTTGTCTCGCATCAGCGTGCCGTTATCCAGTTTCAGCAGCTTGGCCAGATAGAAACCGTCATGCCCGCCCGGCTGGGGCAGCAGTTGCCGACCGCAGGGCTGCTCCAGGCCGAAGCCGCCGCCAATGGGCAACTGGCGGGCACCGGACTGGCGGTCGAGGAAGGCCTCGATCACCTGGCTGTTTTCCTGCGGCAATACCGAGCAGGTGGCGTACACCAGGATGCCGCCGACCGCCAGTGTCTGCCACAACCGGTCAAGCAACTCGCCCTGCAGCGTGGCCAGCGCGGCGATATCCTCCGGCTGGCGGGTGAGCTTGATGTCCGGGTGCCGGCGAATCACCCCGGTGGCCGAGCAGGGCGCATCCAGCAGGATGCGCTGGAACGGCTGGCCATCCCACCAGGCTTCCAGGTCGCGGCCATCGGCGGCCTTGAGCGTGGCGCCCAGCCCCAGGCGCTGCAGGTTATCGCGCACCCGTTCCAGACGCGCCGGCTCCAGGTCCAGGGCCACCAGTTCACGCAGCTCGGGCTGCAGTTCGAGAATGTGGCAGGTCTTGCCGCCGGGGGCGCAGCAGGCATCCAGTACCCGCTGGCCGGGTTGGAGCTCGAGCAACGGCGCCGCCAGCTGTGCCGCTTCGTCCTGTACGCTGGCAGCGCCGTCGGCGAAGCCGGGCAATTGCTGTACATCGCAGGGCTGGGCCAGGGTCACGCCGTCGGCGCTGAACGGGCAGGCCAGAGCTTCCATCCCGGCCGCCTGCAACCGCGCCAGATAGGCGTCACGGTTGCCCTGGCGGCGGTTGACCCGCAGGGTCATCGGCGGATGCAGGTTGTTCGCGGCGCACAGCGTTTCCCAGTGCGCCGGCCAGGCCTGCTTCAGGCTCTTCTGCAGCCAGCGCGGATGCGCCACCCGGATCACCGGGTCATGTTCCAGCTCGGCCAGCAGCTCGGCGCCTTCGCGCTGCACCCGACGCAGCACCGCGTTGAGCATGCCCTTGGCCCAGGCCTTCTTCATGCTGACCGCGACAGCGACCGTCTCGCCAATCGCCGCATGCGCGGGAACGCGGGTGTACAGCAGTTGGTAGATGCCAACCAGCAACAGCGCCTGCAGGTCGCGGTCGGCCGCCTTGAGGGGCTTTTGCAGCAGATGGTCGGCCAGTCCCTGCAGGCGTGGAAACCACCGTGCGGTACCCAGGGCCAGCTCGCGGGTCAGCGCCTGGTCCCGCGCGGCGACATGCGCCAGTTGCGGCGGCAGACTGCTGCCCAGCGAGGCCTTGCCAGCGATGACGGCGGCCAGCGCATTGGCTGCGGCCAGGCGCGGGCTCATTGGCCGTTCGCCAGCGACTGACCGGGGATGAACTGGTCGCGGCGGGCGTTATACAGATCGGTGAACGCCAGCGGCTTGCCGCCGGGCAGTTGCAGCCGGGTCAGGCGCAGTGCCTGCTCGCCACAGGCCACCAGCAGACCCTGCTTGCTGCAATCGAGGATTTCGCCGGGCTGGCCCTGGCCGGCTTCGACCTCGGCGGTCCAGACCTTGAGCGGCTGGTCCTGCCAGCGGGCATGGGCCAGCGGCCAGGGATTGAACGCGCGGATCATGTACGCCAGTTGTACTGCCGGGCGTGACCAGTCGATCCGCGCATCGGTCTTGCCCAGCTTGTGTGCATAGGTGGCCAGGCTGTCGTCCTGCACCTCGCCCTGCAGGGTGCCGGCGGCCAGCCCGTCGATGGCTTCGAGCACCGCCGGCGGGCCCAGCTCGGCGAGCCGGTCATGCAGGCTGCCGCCGGTATCCCCGGCGCTGATCGGGGTGTGGCTCTTGAGCAGCATCGGGCCGGTATCCAGTCCGGCTTCCATGCGCATCACGGTGACACCGGTTTCGCTGTCGCCGGCTTCGATGGCGCGCTGGATCGGCGCCGCACCGCGCCAGCGCGGCAGCAGCGAGGCATGGCTGTTGATGCAACCCAGGCGCGGGATGTCCAGCACCGCCTGCGGCAGGATCAGCCCGTAGGCGACCACCACCAGCAGGTCCGGCTGCAGCGCCGCCAGCTCGGCCTGGGCCTCGGTGGCGCGCAGGGTCTGCGGCTGGTATACCGGCAGGTCATGCTGCAGGGCCAGTTGCTTGACCGCACTCGGGGTCAGCTTGTGGCCGCGCCCGGCGGGCCGGTCCGGCTGGCTGTACACCGCGACGATATTCAAGCCGGCATGCAACAGCGCCTGCAGGTGCGCGGCGGCAAATTCCGGGGTACCGGCGAAAACGATGCGTAGATCAGAGCTGTTCATGCAATGCTGCCTTGTCGGCTCGGCAAGCGCCTGCCGAGGTGTCGTCCGGGTAAAGAAAAAGGCTTGCCGCAGCAAGCCTTCGGGTCTGGCACAGGCTCAGGCGTTGGCCTGCGCCTTGTGGAGCTTTTCCAGCTTCTTGCGGATGCGGTCACGCTTGAGGTTGGACAGGTAATCCACGAACAGCTTGCCGTTCAGGTGGTCGCACTCATGCTGGATGCATACCGCCAGCAGGCCCTCGCAGATCATCTCGAAGGCTTCGCCATCGCGGCCCAGGGCATTGACCCGGACCCGCTCGGGGCGGGTGACCGTCTCATAGAAGCCGGGCACCGAGAGACAGCCTTCCTGCATTTCTTCGAGATCCTCGGTCAGCGTTTCCAGCTCTGGGTTGATGAACACCAGCGGCTGGTCGTGCTCTTCCGACAGGTCGATGACGATGACGCGTTCATGCACGTTGACCTGGGTCGCCGCCAGGCCGATCCCGGGTGCGTCATACATGGTCTCGAACATGTCATCGACCAGTTGCCGGATGCGTTCATCCACCACTTCCACCGGCTTGGCGATGGTACGCAGCCGCGGATCGGGAAATTCTAGAATATTCAATATGGCCATGTCGGTTTGTGATGCACTTGTAGAACTGATCTGTAAGGTGCTGCTAATATGCGAGCAGCTTGGAAGTATAGCTGGTCCGCACGCCGGAGGGTGTGGGACCTGGGTGCTGGCCTCTATAATAAAGGGATTCGTGTCATGAGGAAAACATTACTCGGCCTGGTACTGCTCTCGGTGAGCATTCTGGTACAGGCACAGGAGTCGGTGTTCAGGGAAAACCACCCGCAACGTTACGAAGTAGTCAAGGGCGATACCCTGTGGGGAATTGCCGGTCGTTTCCTCACCCTGCCCTGGAAATGGCCGGAAATCTGGCACGCCAACCCGCAGATCAACAACCCCCATCTGATCTACCCTGGCGACGTCATCTCGCTGGTCTACATTGACGGCCAGCCACGCCTGACGGTCAACCGCGGCCAGGGTGGCACCATCAAGTTGTCACCCAGCGTACGCAGCACCCCCATGGCTGAAGCCATCCCCACCATCCCGCTGGAGGCGATCAACGCCTTCCTGAATGCCGGTCGCATCATGGAAGACGAGTCGGAACTGGAAGCGGCGCCCTATGTCATCGGTGGCGAAGCGGAAAGCGTGGTAGCCGGTGCCGGTAACCGCGTGTATGCCCGCGGCGAGGTGAATGACGACGTCCCGGCCTATGGCCTGTACCGCCGCGGCAAGGCCTATAGCGACCCGCAGAACGGTGATTTCCTCGGTATCCATGCCCAGGAAATCGGCAACGCCGAGGTGCTGGCCACCGAGCGCGACATCACCACGCTGATGGTCAGCCGCAGCCGCCAGGAAGTACGCATCGGTGATCGCCTGCTGGAAACCGAAGAGCGCGCCGTCGCCTCGACCTTCTTCCCCAGCGATCCGCAGGACGAGATCGAAGGCCTGATCCTGGATGTTCCCAATGGCGTGACCCAGATCGGCCAGTACGATGTGGTCATCCTGAACAAGGGGGCGCGCGACAATCTGGAGGAAGGCAACGTCCTGGCCATCTACAAGACCGGTGAAACCGTCCGCGACCGCATCCAGAACGAGCGCGTGCAGTTGCCCGATGAACGTGCCGGCCTGCTGATGGTATTCCGGGTCTATGAGCGCATGAGTTACGGCATCGTGCTCAATGCCCAGCGCCAGCTGGCGATCCTGGACAAGGTCCGCAATCCCTGATGATCGGCGGCGCCACCCGGGGTGGCGCCGCTGTGCTGTTCTCGCTTTTCCTCCCCGTTGTTGCCGAGCCCCTGATCCATGTCCTTCGACCCGAGCGACCGCCGGCAGGCCTGGCTGGCTCTGAGCCTGCTCGACGGGCTGGGCCCGGCCGCGCGCCGGCAACTGCTTGAGCTGGTAGCCGACCCGCCGGCGTTGCTGCACGCCGATCTGCTGACGCTTGGCAGCCTGGGGCTGCCTGCGCGCCTGCAGCACAGCATCCTGCAATGCCGGGGCGACAGCCGGGTGCTGCAGGGCATCGAGCAGAGCCTGACCTGGCTGGAGCAGCCGGGCTGCCATCTGCTGACCCTCGACAGTCCTGACTATCCTCCGCTGCTGCGGGAAATCAGCGACCCGCCACTGGCGCTGTTCGTGCGCGGCGATCCGGCGCTGCTGGTCGATCCGCAGATCGCCATGGTCGGCACCCGTCATCCCGGCCCGCATGGCGCGGCCACCGCCCGCGCCTTTGCCCGCAGCTTCGCGGAAAATGGCCTGACGGTGACCAGCGGCATGGCACTGGGTATCGACGGCGCCTGCCATCAGGGCGCGCTGGATGGCGGCGGGCAGACCATCGCCGTGTGGGGTACCGGGCTGGATAATTGCTATCCGCGCCGGCACCGCCGGCTGGCCGACAGCATAGTGGCTGCGGGCGGAGCGCTGGTCTCCGAGCAGTTGCCGCACACCAGCCCCCACGCCGGGTTGTTCCCGCTGCGCAACCGCATCATCAGCGGCCTGAGTCTGGGCACCCTGGTGGTCGAGGCCAGTCTCAACAGCGGCTCGCTGATCACCGCCCGGCTGGCCATGGAGCAGGACCGCGAGGTGTTTGCCATGCCTGGCTCGATCCACAACCCGCAGGCCCGCGGCTGCCATCGCCTGCTGCGCGATGGCGCCACCCTGGTGGAGACCGTGCAGGATGTATTTCAGGTCCTGCAGCTGCCCCTGCAGGCGGCTCTGGCGGCAAGCGGGCCAGCTGCGGTCACCCGCCAGGTCAGTCACCCGCTGTGGCGCTGGCTCGGTCACGATCCGGTCACCGCCGACTGGCTGGCCTGTCACAGTGAGCTGCCGATCCACCAGGTGCTGCAGGGGCTGATGGAGCTCGAACTGGACGGCCACGTGCAGCACACCGCGCAGGGATATTGCCGCACCGGTGATCTCTGACCTTGAGCCGGAAGGCTGGCTCGGCTAATGTCGCTTCTCGAAAATCAAAGGGGCGCAATATGCTGGCAGGCTGGCGGTTGGGGCAGATACGAAGGGTGCTGCAGTCCGGGGGCGTGATCGCCTACCCGACCGAGGCGGTATGGGGGTTGGGCTGCAATCCATGGCAGGCCGCAGCGGTAGAGCGGGTGTTGTGGCTCAAGCAGCGCCCGGTGGAAAAGGGCCTGATCCTGATCGCCGGTGACATGCAGCAATTCGACTTCCTGCTCTGGGACCTGCCCCGCAGCCAACTGGCCAAGCTGCAGCTGTCCTGGCCGGGGCCCAATACCTGGCTGGTTTCGCACCAGGGCCGGCTGCCACCGTGGGTCACCGGTGATCACGCCACCGTGGCCCTGCGTGTCAGCGATCATCCGCTGGTGCGCCAACTGTGTGCCGCCTGTGGGCCATTGATCTCGACCTCGGCCAACCCGGCGGGGCGTCCGCCGGCGCGTTCGCGGCTGCGCGTGGAACAGTATTTCCATGGCGAGCTGGATGATGTGGTGCCCGGCGTTTTGGGTCTGCAGCGCAATCCCAGTATGATCAGAGACCTGCAAACCGATTCCGTCATTCGTCCCGCCTGAGAGGTACCCGTGAAATCCATCCCCGACGCCAACGACATCACCGCCGTCAAGGACTATCTGATGAGCCTGCAGGATCGTATCTGCGCGGCTCTGGCGCTGGCCGACGGCGGCGCGACCTTCAGCGAGGATGACTGGCAGCGGCCGGGCGGCGGCGGTGGCCGTTCGCGGATCATCGAGCAGGGGGCGTTGCTGGAAAAGGGCGGTGTCGGCTTCTCCCATGTGTATGGCGACGGCATGCCGCCCTCGGCTACCGCCCATCGACCGGAGCTGGCCGGGCGCGGCTTTCAGGCCTTGGGTGTGTCGCTGGTGATGCACCCGGACAATCCCCATGTGCCGACTTCCCACGCCAACGTGCGCTTCTTCGTTGCCGAGAAGGAGGGTGCCGATCCGGTCTGGTGGTTCGGTGGCGGTTTCGACCTGACGCCCTACTATGCCACCGAGGAAGACTGCATCCACTGGCACCGGGTGGCTCGGGACGCCTGCGCGCCCTTTGGCGAGGAGGTCTATCCGCGCTACAAGCAGTGGTGCGACGAGTATTTCTACCTCAAGCATCGCCAGGAAGCGCGGGGGATCGGCGGGCTGTTCTTCGATGACCTGAACGAGTGGGGCTTCGAGCGCTGCTTCGCCTTCATGCGCGCCATTGGCGATGCCTATCTGGAGGCCTATCTGCCGATCATCGAACGCCGCCGACACACAGCCTGGACCGAACAGCAGAAGGCCTTCCAGGAATATCGCCGGGGGCGTTACGTGGAATTCAATCTGGTCTGGGACCGCGGCACCCTGTTCGGCCTGCAGTCCGGCGGGCGTACCGAGTCCATCCTCATGTCCCTGCCGCCGACCGTGCGCTGGGGCTACAACTGGCAGCCGGAGCCCGACACGGCCGAAGCGCGCTTGGTCGACGAGTTCCTGCCGCCGCGTGACTGGTTGAAGGAGGTCGACTGATGGACCGTTATGCCGTGATCGGCAATCCGATCGGCCACAGCAAATCCCCGCTGATCCACGGCATGTTCGCCCGGCAGACCGGCGAGCAACTGAGCTACCAGGCGCTGCTGGCACCGCTGGATGACTTTGCCGGCACCCTGCGCGAGTTCCTGCACCAGGGTGGGCGGGGCGTCAACGTCACCGTACCCTTCAAGGAGCAGGCCTGGGCACTGGTCGACAACCACACGCCCGCCGCAGCGCTGGCCGGGGCGGTGAATACCATCCAGCGCCTGGACGATGGCCGCCTGCTGGGCGACAACACCGATGGCAGAGGCCTGGTACGGGATATCCAACACAACGCCGGGCTGGCGCTGGCCGGCAAGCGCATTCTGCTGATCGGTGCCGGTGGCGCGGCGCGGGGGGTGATCCAGCCATTGCTGCAGGCGCATCCGGCGCAGTTGTGCGTGGTCAACCGCACGGTGGAGAAGGCCGAACAGTTGGCCATGCTGTTCAAGGATCAGGGGCCGATCAGCGCCGCCGGCTTCGAATGGATCGAGGAGTCGGTGGATCTGATCATCAACGCCACCTCGGCCAGCCTCGACGGTCAGCTGCCGCCGATCTCGCCGAGTCTGATCCGCCCTGGCCACACCTGGTGCTACGACATGATGTACGCCAGCGAGGCCACGGTGTTCAACCGCTGGGCGGCGCAGCAGGGCGCGGCGCGCTGCATCGACGGGCTGGGCATGCTGGTGGAACAGGCGGCGGAAGCCTTCCTGCTCTGGCGCGGGGTACGCCCGGATACGACGCCGGTGCTGGCAGCGCTGCGCTGACGTGGTTGCACGGTGGGCCGGGTTTCATCCCGGCGACCTGGGTTAGCGGCCAGCACTGCCACTGACTCAATACCGACGGGCGCGGATTTCCACCAGTCGGCCATCGAGAAAGCGCAAATAGCGGTACATGCCATTGTCTGGCCCGTAGCGCCATTGTTCCACGGCGACCGCGCCGCGGATCAAATAGCCATGTTCATCCACCGGTTCCTCGAGCGAGCGCTGCTGTGGCTCGCCGCAGTACTTCAACACGTCCTCCAGCAACGCCCCGGTATCAATCAGTTCTGTGCCGCAGCGCATCGAGGCCTGGGCTGGGCCGAGCAGGCCGGCAGCCAGCCCCAGAATGGCGCACCATCCGAGCAGAGATAGTTTCATGAGTGCCCTCCTGGCATCCGACTCCCCTCAACCTAGCGGATTTTCAGCGCTGCTGCCAGCTCACGGACCAAGCCCAGCGCCGGTTCCACGCCCTGCTCCGCCAGCTTTTCCACCAGCGCCGATCCCACCACCACGCCGGCGGCATCCCGGCCCAGCGCCGCAGCCTGGGCGGGTGTGCGCACACCAAAGCCGACGCACACCGGCAGGCTGGTGTGTTCACGGATGCGCGCCAGCGCTGTGCTGACCTGTTGATTGTCCGCGGCGCCGATACCGGTGACGCCATTGTGGGAAACGTAGTAGAGGAAACCACCGGCACCATCCAGTACCGCCGGCAGGCGCTCGGCATCGGTGGTGGGGGTCGCCATGCGGATGATGTGCATCCCCAGCGCCCGGGCACCGGGGCCGAGTTCATCATCGTGTTCGGCGGGCAGATCGACGATCAGCAGCGCATCCACGCCGGCATCGTTGGCATCGCGGATGAAGGCACCGGGGCCATAGTGATGGATGGGGTTGTAGTAGCCCATCAGCACCAGCGGCGTGGTGTGATCCTCGGTGCGGAACTGGCGCACCATGTCCAGCGTCTTGCGCAGCGTCTGGCCCGTCTGCAATGCCCGCAGGGCCGCGGCCTGGATGGTCGGGCCATCGGCCATGGGGTCGCTGAAGGGCATGCCCAGTTCGATGATGTCGGTACCGGCCGCCGGCAGCTGTTTCAGCAGCGCCAGGCTGGTGTCGTGATCCGGATCGCCGGCGCAGATATAGGTCACCAGCGCGGCCCGGCCGCTCCGGTTCAATTCGGTGAAACGCTGGTGCATGCGGCAGCTCATGCCTGTTCCTCCATAAGACGCAACACGGTGGGCATGTCCTTGTCGCCGCGGCCGGACAGGCAGACCACCATCAGGTGCTCTGGCGGCAGCTGCGGCGCGCGCCTGGCCACTTCGGCCAGGGCGTGGGCGGTTTCCAGGGCGGGGATGATGCCCTCCTGGCGGCAGCAGACATGGAAGGCTGCCAGCGCTTGCCGATCATCGATGGCGGCGTATTCGACCCGGCCCTGCTCATGCAGCCAGGCGTGTTCCGGTCCGATCCCCGGGTAGTCGAGGCCGGCGGATACCGAATGTGCGTCGCTGATCTGACCGTCGTCATCCTGCAGCAGATAGGTGCGATTGCCATGCAGCACGCCGGGCGAGCCGCCCTGCAGGCTGGCGGCATGCTTGCCGCTATGCAGGCCTTCGCCCGCCGCCTCGACGCCGATCATCTGCACCCCGGCATCATCCAGAAACGCATGGAACAGCCCCATGGCATTGGAGCCGCCGCCGATGCAGGCCACCAGGCTGTCCGGCAATCGCCCTTCGCGCACCAGCATCTGTTCCCGGGTTTCGCGACCGATCACCGCCTGGAATTCGCGCACCATGCTCGGATAGGGATGCGGACCGGCGACGGTACCGATCAGGTAGAAGGTGTTGTCGATATGGGTCACCCAGTCGCGCAGGGCCTCGTTCATCGCATCCTTGAGGGTGCCGGTACCGCTGGTGACCGGCACGATGCGGGCACCGAGCAGGCGCATCCGCGCCACGTTGTCATGCTGGCGCTGGATATCGGTGGCGCCCATGTAGACCACGCACTCCAGGCCGAAACGCGCGGCCACGGTGGCGGTGGCCACACCGTGCATGCCGGCACCGGTTTCGGCGATGATCCGGGTCTTGCCCATGCGCCGCGCCAGCAGGATCTGGCCGATGCAGTTGTTGATCTTGTGCGCGCCGGTGTGGTTCAGCTCTTCACGCTTGAAGTAGATACGCGCGCCGCCGTACAGCTCGGTCAGACGCTCGGCGAAATACAGTGGGCTGGGCCGGCCGACGAACTCGGCCTGAAAGCGATCCAGTTCGGCGAGAAAGCCGGGCTCCGCCATGGCGGCATTGAACTGGCGTTCCAGTTCGAGGATCAGTGGCATCAGGGATTCGGCGACGAAGCGTCCGCCGAACTGGCCGAAATGACCCCTGGCATCGGCGCCCTGGCTGTAGTGGGTGGTGGAATGGTGCATGGGCATGACCTCCTGTGTAGGCCATTACGATAGGACGGGCACCGGCCAATAAAAATCGATAAGATGTGTTGCATATGTGAGAAAAGGTAACCATTCCATGGGCCGTGAACTGCCATCATTGAACGCTTTACGTGCCTTTGACGTGGCCGCACGCCTGGAAAGTGTGAGTAAAGCAGCGGATGAGCTGCACGTGACCCATGGTGCGGTCAGTCGTCAGCTGCGCAGCCTGGAGGAAGAGCTGGGGGTGGCGCTGTTTGCCAAGGCCGGACGCGGCATCCAGCTCACTACCGCCGGGCGGCAGCTGCGTGACGCCAGCCGCGAGGCTTTCGATACCCTGCGCGAGGCCTGTGCCCGCATCAGCCAGGATGAGACGCGGGCGCCCTTTCTGCTGGCCTGTCCCGGCAGCCTGCTGGCGCGCTGGTTCATCCCGCGGCTGGACCGGCTGAATCGGCAGCTGCCGGAACTGAACCTGCACCTGTCGGCCAGCGAAGGTGAACTCGATCCGCGCCGGCCGGGCACCAGCGCCACGCTGCTGTTCGCCGAACCGCCGTGGCCGGCGGACATGCAGGTGTATCCGCTGTTGCGTGAATCGATCGGCCCGGTATTCAGCCCGCGCTATGCGCGGGCCGCGGCCCTGCTGGAGCAACCGCCTGCGGTGCTGCAGGAGGAAGCCCTGCTGCACACCCTGTCACGTCCGCGGGCCTGGTCGGATTGGGCCAAGGCCAATGCGTTGGATACGCACAGCCTGCAGCGGGGCCAGGATTTCGAGCACCTGTATTATCTGCTGGAGGCGGCCCTGTCCGGACTGGGCGTGGCCATCGCGCCACGCCTGCTGGTCGCCGATGATATCGCCGCAGGCCGGCTGCTGGCCCCCTGGGGCTTTGTGGATACCCCCAGCCAGTTGGCGCTGTGGGTACCCGAGCGCCAACCCCAGGACAAGGCCCGGCGGTTGGCGGAGTGGCTGCGGTCCCAGCTGTAGGACGCCGGGTGCACTCAGAGACTGTTGTTCAGGTGCCCGCCATCCACATTGATGATGGAGCCGGTAATAAACGAGCCGGCTTCACTGGCCAGCAGCAACAGGGCGCCATCCAACTCCTCCAGACGCCCGAGGCGGCGCATCGGCACCTTGCTGCGGATGTATTCCTGGCCCTTGGCGGTGTCGAAGTAGTCACCGTTCATCTCGGTGCGGAAGTAGCCGGGAGCGATGGCGTTGACGCGGATGTCGTTGCGCGCCAGCTCCATGGCCATGGCCTTGGTCAGTTGCACCACGCCGGCCTTGGCCACCGCATAGTGGCTGAGCGCGGTACCGACGCGCAGACCGAGGATGGAGGCGATATTGACCACGCAACCACCCTGCCCGGCCTTGGCCATGGCCAGACTGGCGCGGTGGGCGACGCGCCAGGCACCGTCCAGGTTGGTATCGATCATGCTGCGCCAGTTGCCCTCGGTCATGTTCAGGAACATCACCGGATCGCCGATACCGGCATTGTTGACCAGGATGTCCACCAGCCCCCACTGCTGCTCCGCCTGATCGAAGGCACGGCCGACGCTGTCGGCGTCGGTCACGTCCATCGGCAGGGCGATTGCTTGCTTGCCCTGTTCCTGCAGCTCGTCGACCAGCGCCTGCAACCGCTCGATGCGCCGGGCGGTGACCACCACCCGTGCACCGGCCCCGGCCAGCACCTTCGCAAAGTGCGCGCCGAGGCCACTGGAGGCACCGGTTACCAGGGCGGTCTTGCCGGTCAGATCAAAGCGTTGCTGGTTCATGCCATTCTCCATCCATCGGTTGTTTTCCCCGAGTATCGGCGATCCGCCGCCCGGGCTCCAGTGTGCTGGCCGCACTGAATATCGGCCGATCAGTCTGTCAGCACCTGGCGCTGCCGGCCGCACCCGGTGCGTCGCCGGGTGGCTGGCGCTACACTGTGCTCAGTTGCGCCGCGCGGACGGCGTCGTTTCCTGTACAGCTTGGGGGGATTTCTGCGTGGGGCATCGGCTATGGAGCGATAGGCAACGGCGGGTCAGGCACGGGCGGGTAGTCGATTGACACGCGATAATCCCCGTCTGCAACCGCCCGGTGGCGAGGAACTGCTGGCCTGGCTGCGTCACTACCGGTTGGCCTGGCTCAGCGGCGACCTGGTGGCAGGTGTGGTCACCGCGGTCATGATCATTCCGCAGAGCATGGCCTACGCCATGCTGGCCGGCTTGCCAGTGCAGATCGGCCTGTATGCCAGCCTGCTGCCGTTGCTCGGTTATGCCCTGTTCGGTACCAGCATGAGCATGTCGGTCGGCCCGGTGGCGGTCACCGCCTTGATGACCGCCGCGCTGTTGGCACCGCTGGCGACCATCGGCAGCGAGCACTATCTGCAGTTGGCGATCTGGCTGGCGCTGCTGTCGGGGATCCTGCTGTTCATTCTCGGTCTGCTGCGCATGGGCTTTCTGGCCAACTTTCTCAGCCACCCGGTGATCAGTGGCTTCATCAGTGGCGCATCCATTCTCATCGTACTCAGCCAGTTGCCACACCTGCTCGGTCTGGCCAGCCTGCCGAATTCCCCGACCGAGTTGCTGGCGGCCTGGCAGCCGGTCAATAGTCTGGTGCTGGGCATGGGGCTGCTGGCCCTGGCCGGGCTGCTGTATGCCCGCAGCCTGCTGGCCGGGCACCTGCAACGCCTGGGCCTGAGCGCCTCCGCTGCGCGGCTGCTGGCGCGGTTGGCACCGATCCTGGTGGTGCTGATCGGGCTGCTGGTGACCATCGGCTGGGATCTGGGCGCGCGGGGCGTGCCGGTGGTTGGCAGCCTGCCGGCGGGTCTGCCATCGCTGGTATGGTCCACTCCGGATATGTCCACCCTGCGTGCGCTGTTGCTGCCGGCGGCGCTGATCAGCCTGGTCAGCTTCGTCGAGAGTGTCTCCATCGCCCAGTCACTGGCGCGGCGCAAGCGTCAGAGCATCGACCCGGACCGCGAGCTGCTGGCATTGGGCACGGCCAACGTCGGCTCGGCGCTGACCGGCGGCTTTGCCGTATGCGGTGGGTTCTCCCGCTCCGGGGTCAACGTCGAGGCCGGCGCCAACACACCGCTGGCGGGTATCGTCTCGGCACTGGTGATCGGCCTGATGCTGCTGACCATCGCGCCGCTGTTCGCCTGGTTGCCGCTGGTGGTGCTGGCGGTGGTGATCCTGGTGGCGGTGGCGCCACTGATCGATATTGCCAGCCTGCGACGCGCCTGGCGCTACGACCGGCGCGAGGGGCTGACACTGGTCTGTACCGCCGCCGGGGTACTGTTGCTGGGGGTCGAGGGCGGTATCGTGCTCGGTGTGGGCCTGTCGATCGTCACCCAGCTGTGGCGCGGCAGCCGGCCACATGTGGCGGTGGTCGGGCGGGTGCCGGGCACCCACTATTTCCGCAATACCCAGCGCCACCTGGTGGAAACCGAGCCGCAGCTGCTGGCCATCCGCATCGACGAGAACATCTTCTTCGCCAACACCAAGGCTATCGAGCGGGCGATCCTGCAGGCCCTGCGCGACTACCCGGATACCCGCGAGTTGCTGCTGATCCTGTCGGCGGTCAACCATATCGACAGTACCGGCCTGGACATGCTGTCCGAGTTGAGCGAGGGGTTGCGGGAGAAGGACATCAATATCCACCTGGCCGAGGTCAAGGGGCCGGTGATGGATCAACTGGAAGACACCGACTGGATCGAGCAGCAGGTCTCCGAGGTATTCCCCAGCACGCATATCGCCTTCAACACCCTCAGCGAGGTGAAGCGGCCGAGTACCGAACCGCCGCCGCAAACAGCTTGATACTATTGGCCACTGGTATTTTCTCCTGTCCGCCGTTATACAACGGGGCGGCAGCCTGGGGCTGCCCGAATATCTACAGACAAGGAGTATTACGTGATGAAATCCGTGCTAGCCGGTGCGCTGAGTGCCGCAGTGCTGAGCCTCAGCCTATCCGCCCAGGCCGAGGTGGTGTCCCCGGAAGATCAGATCAAGCTGCGCCAGGCCGGCTACAGCTACATGTCCTGGAACATGGGCAAGATCAAGGCCCAGGTGATCGACCAGAGCGTGGCCTACAACCAGGCCCAGGTCGCGGCGGCGGCCAATACCCTGGCCGCCATCGCCAATTCCGGCATGGGTGCGCTGTATGGACCGGGCACCGACAAGCAGGTCGGCTCCCAGGCTACCCGGGTCAAGCCGGAGATGTTCGACAATTTCGATGACGTGGCAAACATTTCCGCGCGTCTGAATGAAACCACCGGCAACCTGGCCAGTGCCGCCGCCAGCGGCGATCAGGCGGCGATTCGCGTTGCCTTCGGTGAAGTGGGCCAGACCTGCAAGTCCTGCCACGACAAGTATCGCCAGAAGTAAGCCGTCAACTGTGCGGGCGCTGCCCGCACAGACTCACCAGGCAGGTGCCGGCGCTGGGGGTGGTGTCGGAATCCAGCCGCCGTTGGCCAGCCATACCACGGCCAGTGCGATCAGCACGGCGACGACAAACGCCAGCACGCCTCCGCCCCGCGGCGCCGGTGCCGCATTATCCACCTCTACCTTGCCATGGATCATCGGTCCGACAAGACGCTTGCCGCGCAGCCGGTAGGCGATGATCGCCAGTATGTGCAGGCCGACCAGCAGGTACAGCCACAGTTCGGTCTGCCGATGCCAACTGCTCAGGGTGCTGACCGTGCTCGAGGAAACAGCGCGGGTCAGCGGCCCGCTGAAGGCGATCTCGTCACTGGCGAACAGGCCACTGACGGCCTGGAAGGCGAACAGCCCGAGCAGGGCATACACTGACAGTGCCCCGAGCGGATTGTGTCCCAACCCCTGCCACTGGCCCCGGCAGTAACGGCCGATGGCCGCCGGGGTGGGAAAGAAGCTGGCAAAGCGCGAATGGGTCGAGCCGAGCACGCCCCAGGCCAGCCGGAAGGCGATCAGCCCGACCACCGCCAGGCCGAAGCGGCCATGGCAGTCGATCCAGCTGGCGCCCAGGTTGATGGTCAGCAGGGCGCCGGCGACACACAGCACCAGCAGCCAGTGAAACAATCGCAGGGGCAGATCCCAGACAGTCATCCGCACGGCAACAGCGCTCCTTGTGAAAGATGGGGCGACAAGGCTAAACGCTGGATAGCGAGCCGGGCAAGGGGCTGAAAGTCGCAGTTACAAAGCCTCTGCCCGGTGTGGACGGGCATGACACTCAGGATTCCTGACACAGGGGTTGCCGGCGCTGCCACAGGCGAAACAGCGGCTCGGCGAGAAACATCACCAGAAACAGCCGTGCCACCTGCAAGGCAGTGACCAGTGCCACCGACAGCTGCAGCGCCTCGGCGGTCAGGCACAGCTCGGTGATACCGCCAGGCATCATGCCCAGCATCAGGCCGGCCGCTTCCAGCTGGGTGGCCTGGCCGAGCAGCCAGGCAGTGCCGGCGGCGATCAGCATGGCGCACAGGCTGAACAGCAGCACGCGCAGCAGGAAGGCCGGTGCGCTGCGGAAGAAGCTGCGGTCGAAATGGCAACCCAGGGCGCTGCCGATCAGCCATTGGCCGATGGCACTGGCGGCAGGCGGCAGTGCCACTTCCAGATCGAACAGCACGCTGGCGCTGGCGCAGCACAGCAGCGGGCCGAGCATCCACGGGTTGGGCTGCCCCAGGCGCCGCCACAGCAGCGCCGCCAGCAATCCCAGTGGCATCAGTACCAGCAGCCAGTTCCAGTCGCTGGCAACCACTGCCGGGGCCTCTGTGGGCGGCAGGCTCCAGGTGAAGATGGCCGGGATGGTCAGCACCACCAGCAGTACCCGCAGGCTATGGGCGGCGGCCACCCGCGCGGGGTTGGCGCCATGGCGCAGCCCGAATGACACCATCTCGCTGGCGCCGCCGGGCATGCTGGCGAAGAACGCGGTGGGTCGATCCACGCCATGGCGGCGTAGCAGCATGATACCCGGCAGGCTGAGCAGGCAGGTGAGCAGGGCGCCGAGCAGGATCAGCCAGAGATGCCCGAGCATCTGCTCGAATACCGGGGCGGTGAAGTGCAGGCCGATGGCGCTGGCGACCAGCCACTGGCCGGCCCGGCGACCGCCAGGCAGTTCATTGACCAGCCAGCCGCTGCAGCGCACCAGGATGACGGCCAGCAGCGAGCCGGTTATCCAGGGAAGGGGGAGATGGATCAGGCTGGCAAGCCAGCCGCCGAGCAGCCCCGCGAGCGGGGCTGCCAGGTACTTCAGGGGATTGCCCTCAGGCATCGGGCTGGAGTGCAGGAGCACGCTTGCGGGCGCGCCAGGCACGCCAGAACGGCAGGGCCACGATGAAGGCCACCAGCGCCCACAGGGTCATGCTGATCGGACTGCCCCACAGCACACTGAGGTCGCCGTTGGAGATCGACAGCGCACGGCGCAGGTTGCTTTCCATCAGCCCGCCGAGGATGAAGCCCAGCAGTACCCCGGATAGCGGGAAGTCCAGCTTGCGCAGGATGTAGCCGAACACACCGATGCCGATCATCAGGAACAGGTCGAAGGTGGTGGCATGTACCGCATACACACCGATCGAGGTGATGATGGCGATCGCCGGGACCAGCGTCCAGTTCGGCACTTCGAGGACGCGGGTGAACACCTTGATCATCGGTACGTTCATCACGATCAGGATGACGTTGGCGATGAACAGCGAGGCGATCAGGCCCCACACCAGGTCCGGCTGGTTCTGGAACAGCAGCGGGCCGGGAGTGATGTTGTACAGGGTCAATGCACCCATCATCACCGCAGTGGTACCGGAGCCGGGTACGCCCAGGGTCAGCATCGGCACCATGGAACCGCAGGCCGAGGCACTGTTGGCGGTTTCCGGAGCGGCCAGACCGCGCAGGTCACCGTTACCGAAGCGGTTATCCTTGCTCGCCAGGCGCTTTTCGGTCATGTAGGCCATGGCGCTGGCCAGCGTCGCACCGGCCCCCGGCAGGATACCGAAGACGAAGCCCAGCACACCGCTGCGCAGGTTGGTGGCGAACACCGAGGCGCCTTCCTTCGCGTTGAACAGCATGCGCCCGCTGGCCTTGATCGCCTTCTGGCCATGGTGGGTGCGTTCCAGCAGGGTTAGGATCTCGCTGATGCTGAACAGCCCCAGTACCAGCACCACGAACTGGATGCCGTCGGACAGCCCCAGGCTACCGAAGGTGAAGCGGTACACGCCGCTGTTGGCGTCGATGCCGACGCACGACAGCATCAACCCGATGAGTACTGCCACCGCGGTCTTTACCGGTTTGTCACCAGCCATGCCGGCCAGGCAGGCGGTGGCGAACACCATCAGCATGAAATACTCGGCGGGGCCGAAGGATACCGCCCAGGTGGCCAGCAACGGAGCGAAGATCACTACCCCGACGGTGGCGATGAAGCCGCCGATGAACGAGCTCCAGGCGGAGATCGACAGGGCGATACCGGCCTTGCCCTGGCGCGCCAGCGGATAGCCGTCCAGGGTGGTCATGACGGCGGAGGCTTCGCCGGGAATGTTCAGCAGGATCGAGGAGATCCGGCCGCCATACTCGCAGCCCAGGTACACCGCTGCGAGCAGGATCAGTGCGGTTTCCGGCGGCAGGCCGAGGGCAAAGGCCACCGGAATCAGCAGCGCCACGCCATTGATCGGACCCAGCCCCGGCAGCAGGCCGACGATGGTACCTATGGTGGTGCCGGCCAGGGCGGTCAGCAGGTTGTTCGGGCTCAGGGCGACACCGAAGCCCTGTCCCAGATAGTGCAGCGTATCCATATCAGTTCTCCAGGGCGGCCAGCACACCGAGCGGCAGCGGCACATCCAGAATGCGATCGAAGAGGAAGTACAGGCCCAGCCCCAACACTACTGCGACCACGATGGCCTGCAGGTTGCGGCCACCGAACAGGCGGCACATGCCATAGGCGAAGGCGATGCTGCTCAGCACGAAGCCCAGGCGTTCGAACAGGGCTGCCAGTGCCAGCAGCAGCGCCAGGCACAACAGCAGCTTGGGTATCATGATCGGCGGCAGCGGCGCCTCCGCCGAGTCGCCACCTTCCAGCGCCGGCTTGATGAACAGCAGCAGTGCACCGGCGGCCATCAGGCCCAGCAGCAGCAGCGGGTAGGCACGCGGGCCGACCGGTTCGTAGGAGAAGGGTGCTTCCAGCCCCCAGGCCATCCAGCCGAGCACGACACAGGCCACCAGCAGAAAGCCGGTAAACAGACGTTGGTACATAACGGGAATCCTCACGCAGGCGGGCCGGCAGGACGCCAGCCCGCGCCAACCGATCAGCGGGTCAGACCGAACTCGGCAGCCAGTGCCTTGTAGTCGTTGACCTGTTGTTTCACATAGGCGTCCAGCTCGTCACCGCTCATGGCGAAGGGATACAACTCGCGGCTTTCGCGCAGCTCGGCGAACTCCTCGGAGGCCATCATCTTGTCGAAGACGTCTTTCCACCAGGCGAATTTCTCGTCGCTCACCTTCGGCCCCATGTAGAAACCGCGGATCACCGGCCAGGTAACGTCATAGCCCTGTTCCTTGGCGGTGGGGATCTGTTCGCTGAGCTCACCCGGCAGGCGCTCCTCGGCCATCACCGCGAGAAGGCGAATATCACCGCTTTCGATATGCGGCATGGAGTCGGAAATGTCGGTGCTGGCCACATGGATATGCCCGCCGAGCAGTGAGGTCACCAGCTCGCCACCGCCTTCCATCGCGACATAGCGCAGCTTGCGCGGATCGACACCGGCAGCGCGGGCGATCAATGCAGTCTGCATCCAGTCCTGGCTGCCGACGGTGCCGCCGGAACCGATGACCACCTTGCCCGGGTCGGCCTTGAGCGCAGCGGCCAGGTCATCCAGGGTCTTGAACTCCGAGTCGGCACGCACGGCAATGGCGCCATAGCTGGTACCGAAGGCAGCCAGCCACTTCACCGCGCTTTCGTCGTAACGACCGAACTTGCCCTGTGCCAGGTTCAACAGCGAGCCACTGGAGAAGGCGGTAATGGTGCCTTCCTCGGCGGCGCGTTGGGCGACCACCGCGTTATAGGCCACCGCGCCGATGCCGCCGGGCATGTAGGTCACCCGCATGGGTTTGCTGATGTATTTGCCGTCCAGCAGTGCGCTCTGCGCCAGCTTGCAGGTCAGGTCGAAGCCACCGCCCGGCGAGGCCGGAGCGATACATTCCGGGCGCCGTGGCTCATCGGCCATGGCAGGGGCCGCCAGACCCAGGCAGGCCACGGCGAGCAGTACTGTGCGCAGAGATGTTTTCATGTCGCAGTTCCTCTTCGGAGGTTATCAGAATAGCAATCAGGCTAGGTTCAGCGGATCGGCAGCGTATAGCTGACGATCAGCCGGTTTTCATCCAGGTCGCGGGCATAGCTGGAGCGATAGGTCGCATTACGCCAGCGCAGCCCGACATTTTTCAGCGCACCGCTCTGCACAATGTATTGCAGCTCGATATTGCGCTCCCAGTCCTTGCCCTGCCCACCGGCGGCGAGCTTGGCCTGGTCTCCGCTGGTATAGCGGGTCATGAACGTCAGACCGGGGATGTCCAGCCTGGCGAAGTCATAGTCGTAACGCAGCTGCCAGGAACGCTGGCCGGCTTCGGCAAAATCATTGACCTGCACGAAGTTGACCAGGTTGGGGTTGCTGCCATCGATGTACGGAAAGGCATTGTCCCCGCGCATCTTCTGCAACGACAGGGCAAGCTTGTGCCCCGCCTGGCCGTAACCCAGCACACCCTGCCAGGCCTGGTTGTCGATGCTGCCGGCGCGCGCAGCGCCCTGCTCATCGGACAGTGCCAGGCGCAGCTCGGCGCTCAAGCTGCCGGGGCCGAACGCCCGGCGGTGCGTCAGAGCCATGACGTGTTGGCGGTAGATGTCATCCAGTTGTGCCAGGTGATAACTGCCCGCCAGGCTGGGAGTGAACTGGTAGTCCGCCCCCACCCATTGAAAATGATCAGCAGTCACGCCGGCGAAGCGGCTGTTCTTGCTGTTGAGTGCGATATCCTCGGTATTCGAGGATTCGCGCAGTCTGGTCCTGGTCAGCCGCCCCAGCGACAGACCCAGGTTCTCCATCTCGCCGATCTCCAGCATGCCGCCCTGGAAGGTCTGTGGCAGGATGCGACTGTTGTTCGGCTTCAGGGTTGGCAACGAGGGCATCAGGTGGCCGACGCGCAACTGCGACTGCGACATACGCACCTTGGCGGTCAGCCCCAGCTTGCTGTATTCATCGGCCGCGCGACCGTCATCGTGGGTTGGCAGCAGGCCGGTGCCGGTGCGGTCCGGGCTGGAGTCCAGCTTGACGCCCAGCAGTCCCTGGGCATCCAGGCCGAAGCCGATCGGGCCGCGGGTATAGCCCGACTGCAGGTTGAGCAGAAAGCCCTGGGCCCATTCGTCGCGCTTGGACTGGCCGGTGCCCTCGCGAAAGTCGCGGTTGTAATAGATGTTGCGCATTTCCAGACTGGCCTTGCTGCCGGCCAGGAAGCCGTCGGCGGACTGGGCCTGCGCCAGCGGCAGGCAGAGCAGCAGTGTCAAAGGGGCAGCACGTAACATCAGGGTTGTGGAACTGACTGGCATCAGCTTCTCCATTGTTCTTGTTGTACGGAGCGCTGTGCGCTCTCTCTGAATCGGGTGGTATTCGGTGTAAGGTTCCGCAGCCTAATGTGGAAACCTTTCATCAACCTGTCATCGAAACTTGCCACTGCTGTAGCGCGACTGGCGGTGTAAACTCGGTTAAACGATCTTAGGGAGGAACGGGCCGGTGCGTATTCTGCTGGTGGAAGACGATCCGGAGCTGGCTGACAGCCTGACCCGCGCGCTCAAGGCGGGCGGTTTGACGGTGGACACGCTGCATGACGGGGTGGCTGCCGACCTGGCGTTGCGCAGCGAGGACTACGCCCTGGCCATTCTCGATGTCGGTCTGCCGCGGATGGACGGCTTCGAAGTGCTGCGTCAGCTGCGTGAGCGGCGCCAGACCCTGGCGGTGCTGATCCTGACCGCGCGCGGCGAGGTCAGCGACCGGGTACGCGGCCTCAATCTGGGTGCCGACGACTACCTGGCCAAGCCCTTCGAGCTCAGCGAGCTGGAGGCCCGGGTCAACGCCCTGCTGCGCCGCAGCCTGATGGGTGGTGAGCGCCAGCAACGCTGCGGGCCGCTGGTCTATGACCTGACTGACCGCCGCTTCACCCTGGACGATGCGCCCCTGCAACTGCCTTCACGCGAGCATGCGGTTCTGGAAAACCTGATCAGCCGGCCGGGACGGCTGCTGAACAAGGAGCAACTGGCCAGCAAGGTCTTCGGCCTGGATCAGGATGCCAGCCCGGAGGCGATCGAGATCTACATTTCCCGGCTGCGGCGCAAGCTCGATGGCAGCAGTGTGCGCATCGTCACCTTCCGTGGCCTGGGCTATCTGCTGGAAGTCGCCGAATGAGCCGGCGCAGCGCCGGCAGCCTGCGCCGGCGGTTGATGGTGCGGCTGGCGCTGATGCTCAGCCTGCTGCTGGTACTGGCAGCGATCAGCGCCTACTGGAATGCCCGGGAGGCCGCCGATACCGCCTATGACCGCTCGCTGCTATCCTCGGCACGGAGCATTGCCGAGCGGCTGTTCGATGCCGAGGGTCGACTGTCCGTCGAGGTGCCCTATATCGCCCTGGACAACTTTGCCTATGACATCACCGGGCGGCTGTACTATCAGGTGCTGGATCGGCAGGGGGTCTCGGTTTCCGGCTACGAGGACCTGCCGGCGCCGCCGCAAGGCGTACCCATGACCCGTGACTATCCGGCGCTGGCCCGCTTCTACGATGGCCGCTACCGTGACACCGAGGTGCGCGTGGTCAGCCTGCTGCAGCCGGTCAGCGTGGGCGATGAGCACGGCATGGCGGAGATCCGCGTGGCGGAAACGCTGAATGCCCGTGAGGGCATGGCGCGCCACCTGTTGCAGCGTTCGCTGATCAATCTCAGCGTGCTCAGCATCAGCGCCCTGCTGTTGGTCTGGCTGACGGTGAACGCGGCACTGGGGCCGCTGCGGCGGGTCAAGGAAGAGGTGGCCAGGCGGCGCAGCGATGATCTGAGCCCGATCAGCACCGAGGGGCTGCAACGGGAAATCAGCCCGTTGGTGGACGCCATCAACCACTTCACCAGCCAGCTCAAGGAGAACTTCGAACGTCAGCGCGACTTTATCGCCGAAGCGTCCCACGAGTTGCGCACGCCGCTGTCGGCGCTCAAGGCGCGTATCGAATTCGGTTTGCGTTCCACGCGGCCGGAGCAGTGGCGCCAGGCGTTGCAGGATGCCGAGCTGAGCGCCGACCGCACCATTGCGCTGGCCAACCGGCTGCTGTCCATGGCACGTATCGAGCGCGGCGCCCGGGCAGTGGCCGATGGCAGCGCCGAGCGTATCGCCATGCAGCCACTGGTGCAGGAGGTGGCCATGGCCATGGTGCCGCTGGCCTATGGACGCGGCGTCGAACTGGCGCTGGACGTGTCGCAGCCCTTTACCGTATGGGGCGAGCCGACCCTGCTGCAGGAACTGCTGGGCAATCTGATCGACAATGCGCTGGCGCACACTCCGGCGGGTGGACAGATCGTGCTGCGCCTGACATCACCGGCCCGTCTGGAAGTCGAGGATACCGGCCCGGGCATCCCGGAAACCGAGCGTGCCCGCGTATTCGAACGTTTTTACCGTCAGGGTGGTGAAGGCAGTGGCCTGGGGTTGTCCATCGTCGGCGAGATCTGTCGTGCGCACCGGGCCGAGATCAGCCTGGAGCAGGGTGAACTGGGCGGTCTGCTGGTCAGCGTGCGGTTTCCGGAAGGCGAACCGGCCACATGAGTGGCCGGTATGAGTTTCGCGCTGCGGTTGAGTGACCTATAGCTTGGGGCGACGCCCCATGATGAAGGACACGATGAACAGCACCAGGAATACGATGAACAGGATCTTGGCGATACCTGTGGCGGTGCCGGCAATGCCACCGAAGCCCAGTACCGCAGCGATGATGGCGATGATCAGGAAGGTAATGGCCCAACTCAGCATGGTAGTTCTCCTCGGTTGATGGAATAGCGCTTCAGTGCTTCAGCACCGATCTAGCTCTCCCTGCCGCCGACCCTCAGTGCATCGGCATTGACCCCGCGCACGCCGCGGATGTTCTCGGCAGTCTCGACCGCCAGGGACTTCTCTGCATCAGTGGCGACCTGACCGCTCAGGGTTACCTGGCCACTCTTGGTTTCCACGGAAATATCCAGGCCGTCGAGATTGCTGCTGAACAGGAAGCTGGATTTCACCTTGCTGGTGATCCAGGTATCGCTGATCGCGCCGCCGGCATCATCCACGCGGGCCTTGGCCCTGTCACTGGTGCCGCCCTCGGCACTGACGTTCAATTTGTTGTCGACCTGACGTACACCCTCGGTATTGCGCGCCAGGCGCTCGGCCAGTTCACTGGCAGCGTCCGAATCGGCGCGGCCCTCCAGAGTGACTACGCCATCGCGGGTAGTGACATTGATATCCAGGCCTTCGGTATTGCGGTTCCATAGCAGTTTGGACTTCACCGTGGCCGTGGTGGTTGCATCATTGAAACGTGTGGAAAAGGCCCGGCCATCGCTGCCATCGGCACTGCGCTCCACCTCTTCCCCAGCTACCTGCAGCTGGTTGTCGACCTCTCTCACGCCATCCACACCCAGCGCCACCTGTTCGGCCAGGTCGCGGTCCACCTCGGACTCGACTTCGCCGGTCAGGATGGCGACGCCGTTTTCGATCTCCACATCGATGCTGAAGGGGCTCAGGTGCCGGTTCAGTGCAAAGGCAGTCCACACCGATCCTTCCTGACGCGCTTCAGTCAACTGCCGGCTGAGGTCGCCATCAGCGGCATGCGCGGCGATCGGGCTCAGGGCCAGGACACCAGCGGTCGCGGTGGCCATAGCGAGTTTCTTCAATGTATGCATTGCATGACTCCTTCTTTTCTAGCGGTAACCGCTCAGGGTAGAGCGTTGCAGCTGCCGTGCCAGCTTCGTGTAAAAAAGAAATCCCATATTTTTCAATTGGTTGTGTCGATGTCCCAGGGGCGTGGCTGTGCACAATGCAAGAAGCGCGGAAAAATCATCGTGCAACTTGCCCGGTTCGCCGCTGACTAATCATTCACAGGCCATCAACGGAGCGGGCAATGCCAATCACTGATGCTACAGACGGGCGCATACTGTTGGTCGATGACGAACCGGCCATCCTGCGTACCTTTCGCTATTGCCTGGAAGACCAGGGCTACGAGGTGGCCAGCGCCGCCAGCGCGGCCCACGCCGAAGCGCTGATCCAGAGTCAGGTCTTCGATCTGTGCTTTCTCGACCTGCGCCTCGGTGCCGACAATGGCCTGGAGGTGCTAGCGCGCCTGCGCGTGCAGGCGCCCTGGATGCGGGTGGTGATAGTGACCGCGCATTCGGCGGTGGATACGGCGGTCAATGCCATGCAGGCCGGTGCCGCGGACTACCTGGTGAAACCCTGCAGCCCCGAGCAACTGCGTCTGGCCGCCGCGCGGCAGCTGGAGACCAGTCGCATGGCGGCCCGGCTGCAAGCGCTGGAGCAGGAGGCGCCGGCCGTGGCGGCAACGCTCGATTCCGATTGCCCGATGATGATGGCAGTGCTGGACACTGCCCGGCAGGTGGCCGATACCGATGCCAACATTCTCATTCTCGGGGAATCGGGTACCGGCAAGGGGGAACTCGCCCGCGCCATCCATGGCTGGAGCGCGCGCAGCCAGCGTCCCTGTGTGACCATCAACTGTCCGTCATTGAGCGCCGAGCTGATGGAGAGTGAGCTGTTCGGCCATGCCCGCGGGGCCTTTACCGGCGCCACCGAGAATACCCTGGGGCGGGTCAGCCAGGCCGATGGCGGTACGCTGTTTCTGGATGAGATCGGCGATTTCCCGCTGCCCCTGCAACCGAAACTGCTGCGCTTCATCCAGGATCGGCAATACGAACGGGTCGGTGACCCGCTGACCCGTCAGGCCGATGTACGGATTCTCTCGGCGACCAACCGCAATCTGCAGGAGATGGTCGGCGAAGGCCAGTTCCGCGAGGACCTGCTGTACCGCCTGAATGTCATCACCCTGACCCTGCCGCCGCTGCGCGAACGCGCCGAGGACATCGCTGCCCTGGCTGAAGGCTTTCTCGCGCGCTTTGTCAGCGATTACGCGCGCCCGGCCCGGGGTTTCAGCGACGAGGCGCTGGCCGCGCTGCAGAGCTGTCGCTGGCCCGGCAATATCCGCGAGCTGCGCAATGTGATCGAGCGTGCCAGCATCATCTGCACCGCCGAGCGGGTCGAGCTCAGTCATCTGGGCCTGGATGTGCCGCTGACCGACAGTGTGCCGCGGGCGGGTGCCCAGCTCAGCCTTGAGGAGCTCGAGCGAGCGCATATCACTGCGGTGCTGGGCAGCAGCGAGACGCTGGAGCAGGCCGCACGGACCCTCGGCATCGATGCTTCCACGCTGTACCGCAAGCGCAAGCAGCTTGGCCTGTGAAGCTGCGCAGCCGGCTGTTTCTCAGTAGCGGCGCGCTGCTCACGGTGGCGCTGATCGGCCTGCTGCTGGGGATCTTCAGCGTTCTGCACCTGACCCGCGCGCAGAACCAGACGGTGATCAACAGCCTGGGCAGCATCGATGCGGCCATGGGTCTGAGCCAGGAACTGAATCGCCAGGTAGCGCTGCTACTGGCCGAGGAGCTGGACCTGTCGGCGATCCGTGCCTCCGATCAGCGCTTCGATGACTGGCTGCGACGGGCCACACAGGACATGCCCAGCGTGGCCGAGCGCCAGGTGCTGGAACGACTGAGCGAGGCCTATTCGGCATTCGAGGATCTGCTGGCCGAGCCGCTGGCGGTGCGCCAGCAAATCCTCGGCAGTGACGAATTCAGCCATCGGTTCAGTACCATCCATGACCATATCGACAGCCTGCTCAAGCAGTACCTGGCGCAGTTGCGTGCCGGCGAGCAGCATGCCCGTGAGCGTGCCTGGCTGATTGCCGGCTTGCTCGGGCTGGTCGGGGCGGCGGTGCTGGTGCTGGGGCTGGTCACCGCGCACAGCAGCGCGCAGCGTTTCGGGCGGCCGATCGAGGCGCTGGCCGAGGCGGCGGACCTGATCGGCAAGGGCGACTTCAAGGTCACCCTGCCGGTCACCACGGTGGCCGAGCTGACCACCCTGAGCCGCCGTTTCGGCCTGATGGCGACGGCGCTGCAACAGTTCCGTGACAGCGATGTGGAGGCGTTGCTGGCGGAGCAGCGGCGCCTGCAGGCGGTGCTCGACAGTATCGATGACGGTCTGCTGCTGTTCGATCGCAGTGGTCGGCTGCAGCACTTCAACCCGGTGGCCGGCCGCCAGCTGGGCTGCGATGCCAGCCAGTTGGGCCTGACCGCCGGGCAGGCACTGCAGCGCCCGGAGCTGGACGAGCAGTTGTGGCAGGTGGCGCGCGGGCAGGCCCAGTCCGGGGTGCTGGGCGATCTGCAGGTGGATGTGCACGGCACCGCGCGGCTGCTGACCTACAGCATCACCCCGGTCAGTCATACCGGTGGGCGTCTGCTGGGCATGGTCATGGTGTTGCATGATGTCACCGAGCAGCGCGCCTTCGAGCGCATCCGCAGTGAGTTCGTGCTGCGTGCTTCCCATGAACTGCGCACCCCGGTGGCCGGCATGCACATGGCCTTCGCCCTGTTGCTGGAGCGTCTGCAGTTCGCCCCCGGGTCCCGCGAGGATGACCTGCTGCGCACGGTGGATGAGGAAATGCACCGGTTGGTGCGGCTGATCAACGAACTGCTGGATTTTTCCCGCTACCAGAATGGTCTGCAGACCCTGGAACGCAGCCCATGCGATGCCGCGGATCTGCTGGTCCAGGCCCGCGAGCGCTTTGTCGACCGGGCCCGGGAACGCGGTCTGAGCCTGCAACTGGACTGCGCCGAGGGGCTGCCACCGGCCCTGCTTGACCGGCTGCAGATCGAGCGGGTGCTGGACAATCTGTTGAGCAACGCTATCCGCCACAGCCAGTCGGGCGACCGGGTGCGGCTGTCCGCCACCAAACAGGACGAGCAACTGCTGCTGGCGGTCGAGGATGAAGGCGAAGGCATCCCTTACGGCCAGCAGGCCCGGGTATTCGAGCCCTTCGTGCAGATCGGTCGCAGCCGCGGCGGGGTTGGTCTGGGGCTGGCGTTGTGCCGGGAAATCGTGCAGTTGCACGGTGGGCGGATCAGCGTGTTTTCGCATCCGGGCGAGGGCGCACGCTTCGAGCTGTTATTGCCGTTCTCGCCGGCGTAGCATAGAACCATCAACTGCCACGGCAGTCTGATTCCATATATCCACCAATACAGCAGAGGTTGCCATGTTGCGTTCATTGATGCTGTTGTCGCTGCTGGTGGTACTGGGCGCCTGTCAGGCCACGGGCCCACGCGCGGATTTCGACGTGAGCCGGGATTTCAACCAGTATCAGACCTGGAGCTGGGCTGACCCGCCAGTGACCTACGCCCCGAACAACGATCCACGTCTGGCCAGTGATCTGACCACCCAGCGGGTCGAGGAAGCGGTCAGCGGGCAGTTGGATGTGCGTGGCCTGCGTCCGGCGCAGGATGCCGCTTCCGCCGATCTGAAGGTACGCGCCTCAGTGGTACTGGAAACCCGGCGGGACAATGTCACTACCCATTATGGCGGTGGTTGGGGCTACTGGGGACCCTACTGGGGCGGCCCGGGCTACAGCCAGACGCGGACCGTCGACTACCAGGTCATGACCCTGCAGATCGATCTGCTGGATGCCGCCGATGGCCGGCTGGTCTGGCGTGGCAGTGACAGCAAGATTGTCCGCGATCGCATGTCGCCAGCCGAGCGCAGTCAGGAAATGCATGAGCGGGCAGCGCGTGTTCTCAGCAACTACCCGCCCAACTACTGAGTTCAGAAGTTGGCCGGGGTGGTGGCGCTGAGCAGTTCGCAGGGTTCGTCGAAGGGATTGTTGAAGCGGTGCGGCTGGCTGCTCTCGAAGTAGTAGCTGTCGCCAGTGGCGAGGGTATGTACTTCCTCACCGACCGTGAGTTCCAGCCGCCCGCGCACTACCATACCGGCCTCCTCTCCTTCATGCCGCAGCATGTCCGGGCCGGTGTCGGCGGCGGGTGGGTAGATTTCGCGCAGGAATGACAGGCTGCGATCCGGATGATCCTTGCCCACCAGCTGCATGATCACCTCATTGCTGCCGATATCCAGCAGCTCATCGGCACGATATACCACCTTGCGCGGCTGACTCGCCGCCGCTTCCAGCGAAAAGAACTCCACCAGCGACATGGGAATACCGGCCAGCACCTTCTTCAGTGAGCTCACCGAGGGGCTGACGCTGTTCTTCTCGATCATGGAAATGGTGCTGTTGGTGACGCCGGCGCGTTTGGCCAGCTCACGCTGGGACAGGCCCTTGAGTTTGCGGATGGACTTCAGTCGGGCACCAACATCCAAGGTCGGAATCCTCGCGAAAAGGCAACGGTAGGGGGTATCAGGTGGGGCACATTGTTGCACGGCTGTGCATTATCTTCAACGCGCCCGCCCTGCTCTTCAATCCCGATAGTGCCGGGGTACCCGATTGAGATTGCAGAACAATTGATAGGAAATGGTACCGGCATGGCTCGCCACCTCGCCGGCATCCAGGCCCTCGCCCCACAGCCGGACCGGGCTGCCGAGGCCGCTGGCGGGCAGGTCGGTGAGGTCGATGGTCAGCATGTCCATCGACACCCGGCCGCTGATGCAGGTGCGCTGGCCGTCCACCAGTACCGGCGTACCATCCGGGGCGTGCCGTGGGTAGCCGTCGGCATAGCCCATGGCGACCACGCCGATACGGCTGGGACGCTGGGTAACGAAGCGCGAGCCGTAGCCAATGGGTTCGCCGGCGGCAATCTGGTGCACCGCGATCACCCGTGAATCCAGCTGCATCACCGGGCGCAGCTGGGTGGCCTGGGGCTGCTCGAAGCCGAACGGGCTGGAGCCGTAGAGCATGATGCCCGGCCGCACCCAGTCACCATGGGCACCGGGCCAGGCCAGCACGCCGGCCGAATTGCTCAGGCTGGCCGGGCCTTGCAGACCATCGGTGGCTTGCAGGAAGGTTTCCATCTGCTGCTCGGTACGCCCGGTCTCCGGCTCGTCGGCACGGGAAAAATGGGTGATCTTGGTCAGGCTGGCAACCTTGCTGTTGCCCTGCAGCCGCTGCCAGATGGCGGGATACTCCCCGGCGCTGAAACCAGTACGGTGCATGCCACTGTCGAGCTTGAGCCAGACATGCAGCGGCTGGCGCAGATCGGCCTGCTCCAGATCGGCCAACTGCCCGTGATGATGCACCACCGGCCACAGCTCATGGCGGCAGATCAGCTCCAGCTCGGCAGCCTCGAACCAGCCCTCCAGCAGCACGATCGGCTGGCGATGGCCGGCCTCGCGCAGCACCAGCGCCTCTTCGATGGCGGACACGGCAAAGCCATCGACATCGTCAGCCAGCGCGGCGGCACACTCCAGCGCACCATGCCCATAGGCGTTGGCCTTAACCACTGCCAGCGCGCGGCAGCCGGTCAGGCTTCTGGCCAGGTGGTAATTGTGACGCAGGGCGGACAAATCAATCAGGGCATGGGCTGGGCGCATGGTCAATCCACAGAGAAAACGGGCTGTCGGGAACGGGAAAATTGCATGGCGGCGGGCGCCGGCGGCAAGAATATCAAATTATATCGGCAAAAACCGACGGCATTGGTCGGCTCAACCCCCATAGGCAGGGCGCAGCCGCCTTCTGCCGTGGCGCAAATGCCGCTATCCTGCTCCTTGCACAGCCAGCCAACGGATTTCCCATGTCGCATCAAGCCATACACACTGCCGATTACCCCAACTCCTACTATCTGGCCTCGCGCAAGGCCGACGCGGACTATCCCATGTTGCAGGGCGACGAGCAGGCGGATGTGTGCATCGTCGGTGGCGGTTTCACCGGCCTCAATACCGCCATCGAGCTGGCCCAGCGCGGGCTGTCGGTGGTTCTGCTGGAGGGGCGGCGCATCGGCTGGGGCGCCAGCGGACGCAATGGCGGGCAACTGATCCGCGGGGTCGGGCATGATCTGGACCAGTTTGCCGGGGTGCTCGGCGAGCAGGGCGTGCGCGAACTCAAGCTGATGGGTATCGAGGCGGTGCAGATGGTGCGCCAGCGTATCGAACAGTTCGGCATCGATTGCGATCTGACCTGGGGTTATTGCGACCTGGCGAACAAGCCGCGGCATCTCGACGATTTCCGGGCCGACCGCGAGGAACTACTGGCGCTGGGCTATGGGCATGAGCTGAAGATCGTCGAGCCGGATCAGATGCACAGCGTGGTCGGTTCCGATCGCTATGTCGGCGGCATGATCGACATGGGGTCGGGGCACCTGCATCCGCTCAACCTGGCCCTGGGCGAAGCAGTCGCGGCGCAGTCGCTGGGTGTGCGCCTGTTCGAACGCTCCATGGTCACCGCCATCGACTACGGTCCGACCATCACCGTGCACACCGAGCATGGCCGGGTGCGCGCCGCCCAGCTGATGCTCGGCTGCAATGCCTACCACAGCGGCATCCAGCCGCAACTGGCGGGCCGGGTGATCGCGGCCGGCAGCTATATCATCGCCACCGAGCCGCTGGCCCCGGCGCTGGCGCAGCAACTGATCCCGCAGAACATGGCACTGTGTGACCAGCGCGTGGCGCTGGACTACTACCGGCTGTCAGCCGACCGGCGTCTGCTGTTCGGCGGTGCCTGCCACTATTCGGGCCGCGACCCGGCGGACATCGCCGCCTATATGCGACCGAAGATGCTCAAGGTGTTTCCACAACTGGAGCACACCCGCATCGACTATCAGTGGGGTGGCATGATCGGTATCGGCGCCAACCGCCTGCCACAGATCGGTCGGCTGCCCGACCAGCCCAATGTGTTCTATGCCCAGGCCTACTCCGGCCACGGGCTCAATGCCACCCACCTGGCCGCGCGCATCCTCGGTGAGGCCATGACTGGCCAGGCCAGCCGCGGCTTCGACCTGTTCAGCCAGGTGCCGCACATGACCTTCCCCGGCGGCCAGCGGCTGCGGGCGCCGCTGCTGGCGCTGGGCATGCTGTGGCAGAAGCTCAAGGAGTAGAGCTGCTGATCCTGGCGGCGCTGCTATGGCGTCGGCTGTTGGCCAGCAGCTTGTCCGGTGGTGCTTCGCTACAGGTCGCGGGCCTACCTATGGCCTGGATGCCCAGCAGCCTTCTAGGGTGAGCTAAACAGTCGCAGATAGTCGTTGAAAGCAAACAAGCGGTTGCGGCGCTGGCCGGTGATTTCAACCAATACGCCGAAGGACACTAGGTCGCTGATCAGGGTTGCTGCCGTATTGGTGGAGACACCGATCACATCCGAGACCCATTTCACATCCATGATCGGCTGAGCATACAGATGGCGCATCAGGTCATGGGCATTGTCCTGGCGGCGGGTGCCGAAGCGCGGTAGTACTTCTCGTTCGATACGTTGTTTCAGGTCGATAATGGCGCGGAATACCGAGGCCGAGGCGCGTGCGGTTTCTTCCACGCCAAACAGAAAGAAGATCAGCCATTCGCGCAGGTGGTTGCCGTGGCGTACAGCCATCAGATGATCTACATAACTGCTCTTGTTGCGCTCGAAATAGTCCGACAGATACAGGGCTGGTTTGTGCAGCAGTCCTTCGGATGCCAGGTAGAGAGAAATCATCAGCCTCCCCAGGCGGCCATTGCCGTCCAGGAAAGGGTGGATGGTTTCAAACTGATAATGGGCAATGGCAATGCGTACCAGCGGATGCACAAAAAAATGTTGTGCATGTAGAAACTTTTCCAGATCGCCCATCAGCGCGGGCACATGCTCATGGTGGGGTGGGACAAAGGCAGCGTGTTTCAGGCTTACGCCAATCCAGTTCTGGCTGGTGCGGAATTCGCCCGGCAGTTTGTGCTCGCCACGCACACCTTGCATCAGCTCGGCATGGGTTTGCCGCAGCAGACGTATTGACAGGGGCAATGCCTCCAAAGCGCCGATGGCGAAGTTGATCGCCCGGATGTAGTTCTGTACCTCCGACCAGTCATCCCGCTCTTCCGGTTTAAGGTCATCAATATTCTTGAAGGCATCCTCGATATTGGTTTGGGTGCCTTCGATACGGCTGGACTGGGTGGCTTCCTTCGCTACATACATGCGAATGAAGAAATCGATATCGGGAATCAACTGGCTGAAGGCGTTCAGTTCGCCCAGGGCGCGGTCGGCTCGCCCCAGCAGATCCATCAGCTCAGGATCAGCGATGATCCATTCATGACAGAGAGGCTCGGGTAGAAAGGCCTTGTATTCGTAGCGCTGCTCGTAGCGGCCTGCGTTGAAATCTGAAAGGTTCATATGTCAGAAACTGAGAGTTTTTTGATATAGCAGGCATGCTATGTCAGATTGGGCTGGGCAGGCAACCACTATATCAGTTAAGCACCTGGTTTCTGACATAAGGAAATCCCTATGTCAGAAACCAGGTTTGGCTCGTTAATGAAATGCCGGGTTGTTATCACAGCGACTCGATATGCGCGATCATGCGCTGGCGCCCTTCCTCATCAGGCAGTCGTCCTGTCGCCGCGCCCAGGTTATCAACCAGATGCCGAACCTGGCTGGTGGCCGGCGTGGCAGCGGTGACCGCCGGGTGGGCGATGACGAACTTGAGGAAGAACTGCCCCCAACTGGCGATATCGTAGTCGGCGGCCCAGTCCGGCAGGCTATGCCCCTCCACCAGTTGCCACAGCCGGGTGCGCCCGAACGGCAGATATACCAGCACGCCGATCTCGCGTTCCTGCGCCAGCGGCAGGATGCGCTGCTCCATGACGCGATGGTCGATGGCGTAGTCGATACCGATGAAGTCCAGCGGTTCACTGCGCATCAGTCGCTCGAGTTCCTCGTACTGCTCGGCGAAGGTGGTGGTCACGCCGATATAACGCAGGCGGCCGGCATCGCGGTATTCCTTGAGCAAGCCCAGCTGGGTGGGTACATCGCCCAGGTTATGCACCTGGATCAGGTCCATTTCCGGTTTGCCCAGCCAGTCGAAGGATTGCTCGATCTGCGCCCGGGCCGCCGCCGGGTCGGTGCTACCACCACCGCGCCCGGCCACGTTGACCTTGGTGGCCCAGAACAGTTTCTCATTGAGCTCGGTTTCCCGTGCTATCTCGGCAGCCACCCGCTCCGCCGCGCCATAGCTGGGTGCGGTGTCGAACACGCTGCCGCCGTGCTGCACCAGGGTCTGCAGGATCTCCCGCACAGTGGCGGTATCGCCCTCGCCGGCGATCTGTGAGAAGGACGCCGAGCTGCCCAGCCCGACCACCGGCAACTGCTCGCTGGTGCCGGGAATGGTTCGGGTAATGAGGTTGCGCGGGCTGTTATCAGCCAGCAGCAACCGGGGGTTGATGGCCAGTGCCACGCCGGTGGCGGCACAGAGTTTGAGGTAATCGCGTCGTGTCATCATTGTTGTTGTCTCCTGTTCGCGGAAGGTGGATTCGGCGCATGCTCCGGGGTTGCAGGCAGCGCGGCTGCCTGTTCGGCGGCGAGGCGCTGCTGGGCGCGGCCCAGCCACAGGCCCAGGGCCGCCCAGGCCAGTGCCAGCGGGATGGCAACGCTGGCCAGACCGGCCAGGCCCATGCCCAGCCGCCCGAGCAGCCCTTCGAGCTGGGCGCCAAGCACATCGCCGCCACGGTAGCCGAAGGTATCGATGAAAGCCTTGGACTTGTACTTGTCCTCGCGGCTGACCACAGTGTAGAGCGTCTCGCGTGCTGGCCGGGTCAGCGCCCGCTGGATCGCCCGGAACGCTGCCTCGAACAGGATCAGCACCGCCAGGGTACCGACCATGGCCAGACCGATGAAACCCAGCATCACGGTCAGCGGCAGCAACATGAGGGTCACGTGTACGCCGAAGCGCTTCATCACCCGCCCGGCGATCAGCGCCTGCAGCACCAGAGTGGCCAGTTGGGTAAGCAGGTCGATGCGGGCAAAAATCGTGGTGCGCATGTCCATATCGTCACCGAGGGCGGCGACCATCTGCAGTCGGGTGAAATACAGCAGTGTGGCCATCAGCGTCATGCAGATCACGTAGCCGGCAATGCCCAGCAGGTAGCGTGAGCGGAACACCGCCTTGAGGCCCTGCCAGGCGCTGCCACCGATTACCGCCTGCTGTTCGGTCGCCGACCCGGCATGCCGCGGTTGGCTGCGCGCCACCGCCCAGGCTGCCACCAGCGCCAGTAGCAGAAATCCGGCCGAGACCAGCAGCAGTGCCGGAGTGCCCAGTGGGGTGGCCAGCAGCGACGCCAGCCAGGGACCGAAGATCGCCCCCAGCGTACCGCCCACCGCGATCAGTGCGAACAGCCGCTTGCTTTGTTCCAGAGTGAAACGATCCGCCATCAGCGCCCAGAACAACATGGTGGCGAACAGATTGAATACACTGAACCAGACATAGAACACCTGACCGCTGATCTCCCCGACCGCCTGCGGCGTCAGTACCAGCAGCAGGTGAAAGCCGACCAGGCTGAGGGCGAAGAACACATAGGTGGCGGCAATGAACTGCAATCGCTGAAAACGGCTCACCAACCAGCCGAACAGCGGATTGGCCAGCAGGGTGACCAGCGCGGTGCCGATGAACAGCCAGCGCACCGCCTCGATGCCGCGCTGCATGCCCAGCGCATCGCGCGCCGGGCGCAGGATCATCAGTGCGGTGAGCACGCAGAAGAAGAACAGTACCGCCAGCAGTACCGGAACACCCTCCCCACGGCGCAGATTGAACAGGGTGTCGAGGCGCTGCCGGAAGTCCATCATCCGTTGCGCTCCACTTCCCGCAGTGCCCAGGGCAGCTCGGCGACGCGGCACGGCTGGCCGCTGAGGTCGATCAGCTCGCCATTGGCCGGCACCAGCCCGCCGATACCCAGGCGCCGGGCGAAATCCAGGTGTGCCTGCTGATGGTAGGGTTCGCCGTGCACCGGCAACAGATAGCGCGGGCGTAGCCAGCCATACAGCTCGCGCAGGTCATCCTGCGGTGGGTGCCCGGAGGCATGGATCGGCGCCATGTCATCATCGATGATATGCACGCCCTGCCCCTTCAGCTGGCTCTTGATGCGCTCGAGTGGCAGTTCGTTGCCGGGAATCAGCCGCGAGGAGAACAGCACGGTATCACCGGCCTCCAGCGTCAGCTGCGGATGACTACCTGCGGCCAGGCGACCGAGGGCCGCCATCGGCTCGCCCTGGCTGCCGGTGCAGATCCACAGTTGCTGCTGGGGTGGCAGAAAGCCCAGTTCCCAGGGATCGATGAACCCCGGCCGCGCCTGCAGGTAGCCGTGGGCGCGGCCGACACCGTGCATGCTCCGCAGGCTGCGGCCGAGCAGCCCGGCGTAGCGGCCGGTATCGAAGGCGATCAGCGCCAGGCTGTGCAGTCGCGCCAGGTTGCTGGCGAAGCAGGTGACCACCACTCGCCCGGCCCGAGGGCGGATGGCGTCCGAGAGACCATCCTGCACCGCCGCCTCGGAGCGGCTGGCGCCACCGCCCGGCGCGTTGGTCGAATCGCCGATCAGGACATCCACGCCTTCCCGGCCGATGGCCCGCAAGCGGCCCTCGGCGGTGACCTCGCCGACCAGCGGCTGGGCATCGAGCTTCCAGTCCCCGCTGTGGTAGAGCCGGCGCCCAGCCACCTGCAGCAGGATGCCATGGGACTCGGGAATCGAATGGGTGACGGGAATCCACTCGGCCTGAAAGGCATCCAGGCCGATCGGCTGCAGCGGCCGGATCTCATGCAGCGCCGGCCAGTCCAGGTGCTGCGGCAGCTTGCTGCGGATCAGCTGCGCGGTGAAGGGGCTGGTGTATAGCGGACAACCGAGTTGGCGCCACAGGTGCGGGATGGCGCCGATGTGATCCTCGTGGCCATGGGTGATCAGCAACGCGCTGAGCTTGATGTCGTGCTTTTCCAGGGCCGTGAGGCTGGGCACCGAGACGCGGTTGTCACCGCTGGCTGTGGACTCCAGGGCCAGCCCGCAATCGATGCCGATCCATTGTCCTGCGGAGCCGTACAGGTAGAGATTGGCACCGAACATGCCGGCGCCGCCCAGGGCGACGAAGTAGGGTCCGGTGTGGCGGTGCAACTGGTCGAAGCGCGGTGCAGGCATGATGGATTCCGATCGTGGGCCTGCAACACAGCTTAGCAGGCTGGCTCAGCCGAAGAACCAATAGCACACACCAATGGCGGTGAGCATGCCGGCCAGATCCGAAATCAGCGCGCAGCCCAGGCCGTGGCGGATACGGGTGATACCGACGGCGCCGAAGTACACCGCCAGCACGTAGAAGGTGGTCTCGGTGCTGCCCTGGAAGGTCGCTGCCAGCAGCGCCGGGAAGCTGTCGACGCCGAAGGTGTCCATGGTCTCGATCATCATCGCCCGCGCCCCGCTGCCGGACAGCGGCTTCATGAAGGCCGTTGGCAGCGCGTCGATGAAACGGGTATCCCAGCCCAGGCCGTCGATCATCCAGCGGATGCCTTCCAGCCCGGCATCCAGCACCCCGCTGGCGCGCAGTACGCCGATGGCTACCAGCATGGCGATCAGGAACGGCAGCAGCGAGATGGTGAAGCTGAAGCCTTCCTTGGCCCCGGCGATAAAGGTGTCGTACACCGGCACCCTGCGCAGCGCGGCGACGCCGAGGAACAGGATGATGATACCGAACAGGGTCAGGTTGCCGACCAGGGAGGAGGTCGCCGCCAGCGCCTGGGCCGACATACCGGCCAGGCTGGTCAGCAGCAGGCCCATGCCGACGGCACCGGCCAGCAGGTAGGCCAGCACCACCGGGTCATGCAGGCGCAGGCGCTGCATGAACGCCACCGCCAGCAGCCCGACCAGGCTGGAGGCGGTGGTGGCCAGCAGGATCGGCAGGAACACCAGGGTGGGATCAGTGGCACCCTGCTGCGCGCGGTACATGAACACGGTCACCGGCAGCAGGGTCAGCGACGAGCTGTTGAGCACCAGGAACAGGATCTGCGCGTTGGTCGCGGTGTCCTTTTGCGGGTTGAGTTCCTGCAGCGAGTGCATGGCCTTGATGCCGATCGGGGTGGCGGCGTTATCCAGGCCGAGGATATTGGCGGCGAAGTTCATGCTGATATGCCCCAGCGCCGGGTGGCCGCTGGGCACGCCCGGCATCAGCCGACGGAACAGCGGGTCCAGCACCCGGGCCAGCAGGCGGATCAGCCCGGCTTTCTCGGCGATCGCCAGAAGGCCCAGCCACAGGGTCATGGTCCCGACCAGCACCAGCACGATCTCGACGCTGAGCCGCGCCATATCGAATAGCGCCGCCACCAGGCGGCTGAACACCTCGCCATCACCGAGCCCCAGCCACTGCCACAGGGCGGCGGTGAAGGCGGCGAGGAAGAAGCTCAGCCAGATTCCATTGAGCATGTGTCGGACTATCCCTGGTTACGGTGGGGTGAAATGGACGGCCGGTTCAGCCAGATCGGTGAAACGGCTGATCTCGGCGAAGCTTTCCGGGACCAGTGCGGCAAGAATGGCGGCGGTCTGCGCATCCGGCAGGCCGTCATGCCGGGCCGGTCGAAAGCGCATCTGGAAGGCGGCGATGACGTTGCGCAGGGCATCGGTCTGCCCCGGTGCACTGGCCGTGCTGTAGCCAAACCGCTGCAGGGTGGCGTCGAACCAGGCCAGTGGCGGTGCCTGCCCAGCCAGCAGATGTTCATACTGGGTGACACGGGCGGCGTCCGGCCAGATCGACACGCCCGCGGCGGCCAACTGCTGCCAGGGAAACAGCGGGCCGGGGTCGAGCTTGCGCTGGGGGGCGATATCGCTATGGCCGATGACCCGCTCCGGTGGCAGGTCATGGCGCTGCAGAATGTCCTGCAACAGCGGGATCAGCCGCTCGATCTGCTGCGGGTCCCAGGGATACCAGTGGCGACCCTGCGGTGTGTCCCGATAGCCGGGATGCACGATCTCGATACCGATGGAACTGGCGTTCAGCCAGGTGCGGCCCTGCCAGCTGCTGTCGCCGGCATGCCAGGCGCGGCGGTCCTCGTCGACCAGCCGGTAGATCACCGGTGGGTTGCTGTCGATCAGGTAATGGCTGCTGACCTCACCCAGCGTCAGGGTGTTGAGTGCCCGTGCCGAGTTGGAGGAGGTGTAGTGCAGGATCACGTACTGCACGCGGCTGTCCTGGCCCCGCGCCGTGTGGCTGGTATCGATCTGCAGGCCACGGCTGCAGCCCGCCAGCACCAGGTAGATGAGCAGCAGTCCGAGATAGCCGAGCTGGTTTGGCAACCGGCGGTGCATTATTGCTTGGCGGCGGGTGGCAGGCTGCACATGCTTGCGGGCAGGCGAATATGCATGGATACGGGCAGATGGTCGGAGATCGGTTGCGGCAGCACGTCCACCTGCTCGATGCTCAGGCTGGGGCTGAGCAGGATGTGGTCCAGCACCCGTGCCGGTTTCCAGCTCGGGTAGGTACCGGGCAGGCTTGCGGTGTGCAGCTTGCTGCCGCTCAGTGGCGAGCGCTCCAGCAGGTCCTCGGCATGGGTGTTCATGTCCCCCATCAGCACCACGTGGGCGTGGTCGGCGATGCGTTCGCGAATATAGGCCAACTGGCTGGCGCGGGTACGGGTACTCAGCGCCAGGTGCATCATCACCACCAGCAGGCTGTCCGGCCCCTGGCCGAAGCTGGTCAGGATAGCGCCGCGGCCGGGCAGCATGCCGGGCAGCTTGTGGTCTTCCAGCAGTTGCGGCTGGAAGCGACTGAGAAAACCGTTGGAATGCTGGGCAAAGCGCCCCAGATTGCGGTTCAGCTGTTGATACCAGTAGGGAAACTGGCTTTCCCTGGCCAGGTGCTCGACCTGGTTGATGAAGCCGGAGCGCAGGCTGCCGCCGTCGACTTCCTGCAATGCCACCACGTCGAAATCGTTCAGCAGCTGGGCGATCTGGCCCAGGGTCTGCTGGCGCCGGGCGTGGGGCAGCAGATGCTGCCAGCCACGGGTCAGATAGTGATGATAACGCTGGGTGTTGATGCCGACCTGGATATTGAAGCTGAGCAGGCGCAACACATCCGGCAGCGCCGGTGCGTCGTCACTGCAAGCCCAGTTCGGGTTGGTCTGCATGCAGGCGGGCGCCATAGAACCTTGTGTAGAGCGCCGCCATGGAATATTACCCGTCGCAATCATTACTGCATCCTCGGTCAGGGACGTTCCTGTTCCACCAGATAATCAGCGATTTTCAGCATTTCCTCGAAGCTACCGGCCATGCTGCCCTCGATCCGGTACTTGCCGTTGACGATCAGAGTCGGTACACCCGTGGCGCGGTAGGCCCGCGTCAGGCGCTTGGCCTGATTGATCTTCAACGTCACGCCAGCAGAGTCCCAGGTCTTGCGGAACTCATCCTCGTCAATTCCATACTGGCCGAGCAGCTTGGTCATGGCACTGACATCGGTCAGGCGCTGGCCCTGGTTGTGAATGGCCTGGAACACGGCGGCGTGGGTTTCGTCCAGTTTGTCCATGCTCTCCAGAGTGTAGAACAGCTGGCCGAGAGTATCCCAGGCACCACCGAAGAAGGCGGGAACCGGACGGAAGTAGGCATCATCAGCCAGGCCTTGCTTCCACTGGCCGATAATCGGCTCGAAGGTGAAGCAATGACCGCAGCCATAGGAAAACAGTTCGGCTACTTCGATCTTGCCCGGCTCCTGGGTCGGTGCTGCCGACGGCAGTTCGACATAGTGGACACCAGCCTGATACTGGCTGGTCTGGGCCTGGACCAGTGACAGGCTGCCCAGCAGCCAGACCAACCCGATAGTCAACAACGTACGCATGTGTCTCTCCAGACAGGATTTCTGTGTCATTCAGGCCATCATGATGGCAAAAAGGTTCCCCGGCCGGCCATGTTTCGCTCGCCGCCTGGGTTTTCAACAGTCGCAAAAAAGGGTGACCGTAGCCACCCTTTTTTTATCACCAGCTGTTGCAGTTCCACTCCGGGATCAACGCAGACCCTGGATGTAGTCGGCAACCGCCTGGATATCCTTGTTGCTCAGGCGCGAGGCAATGGTCTGCATGATCGTCGCATCACCATCGTTGGTGCGGTCGCCTTCGCGGAAGTCGGTCAGCTGCTTGACGGTATAGGCAGCATGCTGGCCTGCCAGATGCGGATAGGCGGCTGGCGCGTTGCCCTGGCCGGTCGGGGAGTGGCATCCGGTGCAGGCCGGCAGGCCGGTAGCCAGGTCGCCGCCGCGGTAGATGGCTTCACCACGCTCGACCAGATCCGGGCTGGCAACGCCGCCGGCCAGGGTCTGCGAAGAGAAGTGGGCAGCGATATCGGCCAGGTCCTGCTCACTGAAGCTGTCGAGCATGCCGGTCATCTCGGGAACCGGGCGTGTGCCTTCCTTGATATCGGTCATCTGCTTGATCAGGTAGCGCTCCCCCTGGCCAGCCAGTTTGGGCCAGTTCGGCATCTGGCTGTTACCATCTGCACCATGACAGGCTGTGCACAGCGCCACCTTGCCCTGACCGGCAGCGGCATCACCCTGCAGCGCATGGGCCGAACCGGCCACACCGAGGGATAACACCAGACTTACAAGTAATTTATTCATCGGCTAATCCAATTACGGCTAAAAAATAACAGGGCTGGTCTGCGTCCGGTCTTGATGACCGCGTTATGGGCAGGCCGCCTCGCATGCTGTTGCCGACAGACCACTGGCACTCCGGCACAAATAAGCGCCCATGCTAGCCGCCGACCGGAGGCAGTGCAATGGTCATACTGTCGCAGTGCACTGTCACGATATAAAACCGCGGCATTATATACTAAGCTAGCCGCTGACGGGAACAGACCCTACCCCACACAGACCGGATATTCCATGCCCTCAGCTACACCCCTCGCCATTCTCTGCCAGACCGCCAGCTTCATCAAAAGCGCCAGCCAGGTGGACCAGTGCCCCGCCGACCAAGGGCTGGAAGTGGCCTTCGCCGGTCGCTCCAACGCTGGCAAGTCCAGTGCGCTGAACACGCTCACCCATGCCCGCCTGGCGCGCACCTCGAAAACCCCGGGGCGTACCCAGCTGATCAACTTCTTCGCTCTGGATGAGCATCGTCGTCTGGTGGACCTGCCCGGCTACGGCTACGCCAAGGTGCCGCTGGAGCTGAAGGAACACTGGAAGCAGCATCTGGATGCCTATCTGACCAGCCGCCAGTCGCTGGCCGGGGTGGTGCTGGTGATGGATATCCGCCATCCGCTGTCGGCATTCGACCGCATGATGCTGGACTGGGCCAACGTCGCCGGTCTGCCGGCGCACATCCTGCTGAGCAAGACGGACAAGCTGTCCTTCGGCGCGGCCAAGGGCGTATTGCTCAAGGTGCAGAGCACGGTGCGCAAGGAGTTCGGCAACCGCGCCAGTGTACAGTTGTTCTCCTCGCCCAAGCGCCAGGGCATCGACGAGGCACATGCCGTGCTGGACAGCTGGCTGTTTCCCGCCGAGCTGGAGGAAGCTGCCGGGGATCATCCGCAAGCCACTGAATGACGGGCTGAAGGGGGACAGGCAAGAGGCTCAAGCCCTTCCCCAGGGGTGCCGAACTCCACTGGCGATCTGGTAGCCTTTCTGCACTCCTTGTCCCCTGCTTTCAAATGGTGGGTGTCATCCGCCGATTCCAGCCTGTGCTCCGGCCAGCGCCTGTGGTTGCGACTCTGCGCTTGATACGGTGCTGACGTTCACGCTGGGCCGTACGGACATGCCGACACGCAGCCGCTGAGCATCCTGCTGCCCCTCCTGCAATTGAATGCGCACCGGCAGGCGCTGCACTATCTTGGTGAAGTTGCCCGTCGCATTGTGCGACGGTATGGCAGACAGGCTCACGCCGCTGGCCGGGCCGAGGCTTGCCACCTGGCCCTTGAGTGCTATGCCGGGCAGGGCGTCTACGGCGATGCTTACCGGTTGCCCGACCTGTATGCGCGCCAGCTGGGTTTCCCGAAAGCTGGCTTCGATATAGATGGCGTCCAGTGGCACCAGCGTCAGCAGCGGATCACCCACATGTACGTAGCCACCGACCCGCGCCCGGCGTTGGGTGACCACGCCGGACACCGGGGCAACGAGGTCGGCATGGGATAGATTGAGTTCTGCGGCGGATTTCTCCGCCTGGGCGGAGGCTAGCGCCGCCTGGGCTTCCTCCAGCGCAGCCTTGAGAATGGCGGTTTGCTGTTTCGCTGAGTTCAGCCCAGCGAGGTCGCGGGCCAATGCCGCCTGTGCTACGTCTGTTTGCGCTTCGGCCTGCTGCTGGGCCTGAACGGTGCCTGAACCATCCCGTGCCAGGTTGGTGAACCGCTGCAGATCGGCCTTCGCCAGCTTGAGGGTGGCATTGGAGGCGTTGACCGCAGCCTGGGCCTGCGCAATGACGCTCTGCTGACGTGATATCTGCGAGTTCAGGCTATCCATGTTGGCCTGGGCTCTGGCAATGCCGGCATTCGCCGCATCAAGCTCGATGCGCAGGCGGCGTTGATCGATACGCACCAGTGGTTCACCGGCCCGCACTGGCTGATTGTCTTCAACCAGGACATGGGTGATCACGCCGGCGACTTCCGGCACGATAACGGTGAAGTCCGCCTTTACATAGGCATCATCCGTCGTTTGCGAGTCGGCGCTGGATTCATGTCGATTCAGCACCACAAAGGCACCAACCAGTGTGATTACTGCAAGCAGCCCTATTGCATAGGCGGGGCGTATTCTCATGACCATCAAGGATTTCCTATAGTTGGGGAGCAGGAACGTATTTGAACCTGAGAACCACGGGGATCAGCAGCAGCACCAGCAGGCCTATCAGCCGGAAGGTATCGGCGGCAGCGAGGGTATCCGCCTGTTGGGTAATGATTGCCTGCAGCTGGTCGCTGGAGAGGCCGGAATGAGGCAGTCCGAAGGGTGTCCGGGCCGCGCTGTCGATCAGCGTTTCGGCATGAAACTGACCTCGTACCGTCATCATCTGGCCGGTGAGTGCGCCACCAAGAATACCGCTGAGCACGCGCACGATATTCACCAGGCCGGCAAAGAACGGCCCTTCCATGGGCTGGACGACGCTGACCATCAGAAACAGCATCGAGACCATGGCCATGGGTTGTCCGACGATATGCAGCACAGTGGCCCAGCGAAACTGCGGTACCATCCATTCGCTGGTGATGCCCGAGGCGAACCAGCAGGCTCCTGCCATGCAGGCCAGGCCCGTGGCAAAGACATGGCGGGCGTCCACCCGACGTTGATACAGCAACAACGCCACGCACGAGCCCAGCACCAGTTGCGGCAGGCCTACCATCAGCCCCAGCGTGGCGCTTTGCTCAATGCGAAACCCGTGCAGTCGCCCGAGTATGTTGGTTGGCAGGTTGACGGCGGTGGACATGCCCACCATCAGCACCAGCAGGGCGATGAGCCCGAGCCCAATGTTACGGCGGCTGAGCGAGTCGAAGCGCACGAAAGGAGCCGGGTGCAGCCACTCGCTGGTCAGGTACAGGGCGGTGAATACCGGTCCGACCAACAGCGCGGCAACAATGATCGGCGAGTTGAACCAGTCAAGCCGTACTCCCTGATCGATGCCAACCACAATCAGCATCAGTCCCGGCATGCCCAGCAGCAGGCCAAACCAGTTGGCCTGCTTCAGCCTGTGCAGCATCGCCGGCATGCCTGGCATGCCCCAGGCAATCATGGCGATGGCCAGCAGTTGTAGCGGAATCGCATGCCAATATACCCATCGCCAGTCTGCGAAGTGCTCCACTGACAATGCCGCCAGCCAGAAGGCGATATTGGGTGAGAAAGTGGCCGTCATCGCAAACAGTGCCAGGGCATGCAGCCGAATGGGCGCCGGCAGGAAGCGCAAGGCGGCCATCATCAAAGTCGGAATCAGTGCACCAGCGAAGATGCCCTGCGAGGCGCGCAGCAGCAGCAACAGGGGCAAGTTGTGTACCGCGGGAACGACGACGGACAGTACCAGCGACACGACCAGCATGCTTATCAGGAAACGGCGCATCGACAGGGTGATGGCGAACCAGGCGGCGAAAGGCATCGCGGCCAGTTCGCCAGCGGAGAAGGCGGTGGTCAGCCAGGAAATATCATCCCGCGCGAAGCCCAGCCCGCCCTGCACGTCCACCAGCGCCAGCCCTGGAACCCGGTTGACCAGGCCAGCCATCATGGCAGCCACCAATATACCCAACAAGCCAACAACCAGTCGGCTATTGAAAGCGGGCGCGGCGGCAGCGGCGGGTGCGGCACTACTCATGCCGACGCCTCGGCAGCTTGCTGGTTCCGCCGGAAATAGCGGGCTCCCTGGTCTGAACAAGGGTGGGTCATGGTCATCCTCGGGTGAATACCACGCTGGGAGTTATCGGTTCGATGCGGAATAGTACCGATCGGTACTGTAGGGTTTTGAAAGGATATCGTCAATATAATGCTGGTTTGGGCTTTCTCATGCCATATGTTGAATAACTAAAGAACCGATCGGTATACTTGTGCCATCGTTCAACTATGGAGTTGCGCCCCCATGACCAACGCAGAGCAGAACAGCAAGGAGCAGGCTGTATTGGCGGCCGCCAGAACGGTGTTTTTCAGTCACGGTTTCAGTGCGGCCACCACCGATATGATCCAGCGCGAGGCGGGTGTTTCGAAAGCCACGATGTACAGCTGCTTCCCAAACAAGGAAGCCCTGTTTGTGGCTGTCATCGAGCAGCAATGCGCCGCAATGACCACGGCAATCCAGGCCATCGAGATATCACCTGGAAACCTCACCAAGACGCTGACCGATATTGGCCGGACTTATCTGCAGGTTGTCCTGTCGCCCGGGGGTATCGCATTGTTTCGCGTTGTCGGAGCAGAGGCGCCACGCTTGCCCGAACTGGGACGGCGCTTCTTTCTGGCGGGCCCGCGCAGCGTGACATCCATGGTGGCTGCTCGGGTGAGCGAAGCGGCGCAGGCTGGCGAGATAGATGTCCAGGCTGTCGGGGTTGAGGCGGCGGCGGGCCTGTTTATCAGCATGGTGCGCGGCGAGGGGCAGATAGAGCTGCTCATGCATCCCGAGGCTCAGCCGTCATCAGCGCAGATAGATCAGTGGGTACAGCTGGCGGTGACGACCTTCATGAAAGCCTTTGGCGTGAAGTAACCTGCTTTTGCCAGAAACGGAATGACAGGCAAAAAAAACCCCGAACTTCTATGGGGAGGGAAGGTTCGGGGTTCAACAACCGGGCTGTGCTAGGAAAGGGATGCCCGGTATTCTGCCAACACTAAATCACATCTAAGGAGCATGAAGGGCTTGACTGGCCATTCATAGTCTCTGACCGGGTGGTTTCCGGGGAAGTTCCCAAACCTGCGAAAATAATTTTCGCTACCGGTATGGCGCCGCTGAGCGTCATCAATGCGCCTCATCCCAGTTGTCGCCAACGCCGGTTTCCACCACCAGCGGCACATCCAGCTCGGCGGCGGCGCTCATGCGCTGGCGCAGCCCTTCGCCGACCTGTTCAAGCAGGTCCTCGTGCACCTCCAATACCAGTTCATCATGCACCTGCATGACCACGCGGGCGTCCAGTCCCGACTCGCTCAGCCAGCGGTCCACTTCGATCATCGCACGCTTGATGATATCGGCGGCGGTGCCCTGCATCGGGGCGTTGATCGCGGTACGTTCGGCGCCCTTGCGCATGGCCTGGTTCTTCGAGTGGATTTCCGGCAGGTACAGGCGTCGGCCGAACAGGGTTTCGACGAAGCCCTGTTCGGCGGCCTGGGCGCGGGTGTCTTCCATGTAGCGCAATACGCCGGGGTAGCGGGTGAAATAGCGATCGATATAGGCCTGCGACTGCTTGCGGTCGACGCCGATCTGTTTGGCCAGGCCGAAGGCGCTCATGCCGTAGATCAGGCCGAAGTTGATCGCCTTGGCGCTGCGGCGCTGGTCGCTGCTGACCTCGTCCAGCGCCACGTCGAAGACCTCGGCGGCTGTGGCGCGGTGCACATCCAGTCCCTGGCGGAAGGCCTCCAGCAGGCCCTCATCCTGGGCCAGATGGGCCATGATGCGCAGTTCGATCTGCGAATAGTCGGCAGCCATGATCTTGTAGCCCGGCGGCGCGATGAAGGCCTGGCGGATACGGCGGCCCTCGGCGCTGCGGATCGGGATGTTCTGCAGGTTCGGGTCCGACGAGGACAGCCGGCCGGTGGCGGTGACTGCCTGATGATAGCTGGTATGGATACGCCCGGTGCGGGGGTTGATCTGCTCCGGCAGGCGGTCGGTATAGGTGCTCTTGAGCTTGCTCAGGGTGCGGTACTGCATGAGTACCTGGGGCAGCTCATAGCCCTGCTCGGCCAGTTCGGCGAGCACCGATTCGGCGGTGGATGGCTGACCCTTGGCCGTCTTGGACAGCACCGGCAGGCCCTGCTTCTCGTACAGGATCACGCACAGTTGCTTGGGTGAGCCAAGGTTGAATTCCTCGCCGGCCAGCGCGAAGGCCTGGCGTTCCAGCGCCACCAGCTTGTCGCCGAGTTCACGGCTGTGTTCGCCCAGCAGCTTGGCATCGACCAGTGTCCCGGTACGCTCAATGCGCGCCAGTACCGGCATCAGTGGCATCTCGATCTGCTGCAGAACCTGGGCCAGGGGGGCGATTTCCTGCAGTTTCGGCCACAGGGCCTGATGCAGGCGCAGGGTGATGTCGGCATCCTCGGCGGCATAGGGGGCGGCCTGTTCCAGGGCGATCTGGTCGAAAGTCAGCTGCTTGGCGCCCTTGCCGGCGATGTCCTCGAAACGCACTGTGCCAATGCCCAGGTATTTCAGCGCCAGGCTGTCCATGTCGTGGCGGGTAGCGGTCGAATCCAGCACGTAGGATTCGAGCATGGTGTCGAAGGCCACACCCTGGACGTGGATGTCGTAATGGGCCAGCACGTTCATGTCGTACTTGGCGTGCTGGGCGATCTTGGGTTTGTGCGGGTCTTCCAGCAGCGGTTTGAGCGCCGCCAGCACCTGGTCCCGGTCGAGCTGTTCGGGCACCCCCATGTAGCTGTGCGCCAGCGGTACGTAGGCGGCCTGATGCGGATCGATGGCGAAGGACACCCCGACCAGCTCGGCCTGCTGGGCATAGATGCTGGTGGTCTCGGTGTCGAAGGCGAACAGCGGGGCTTCGCGCAGGCGCTGCAGCCAGTGGTCCAGGCGCGCCTGGTCGAGAATGGTTTCGTACTGCGCTTCGACGCTGACCGCCTGCCCCGGTGCTTCCACAGCATCCCCGGCGGCCTTGGCTTCGCGCAACAACTCGTCGAGCCAGGCCTTGAATTCCAGGGTGCGGTAGAGTTCGATCAGGGTATCGCGGTCGGCCGTCGTTGGCATCAGCGCATCGACCTTCACCTCCAGCTCGACATCCACCTTGATGGTCGCCAGCTCATGGGACAGGTAGGCCATGTCCTTGTGTTCCAGCAGTTTCTCCGGCAGCTTCTTGGCGCCGCGAATCGGCAGTTCCGGTATCTTGTCCAGGTTGGCATAGATCACGTCCATGCCGCCGCCCAGGCCGGTCAGCAGGCCCAGCGCGGTCTTCTCGCCGACCCCGGGCACACCGGGGATGTTATCCACCTTGTCGCCCATCAGCGCCAGGAAGTCGATGATCAGCTCCGGACCGATGCCGAACTTCTCGCGCACGCCGTCGGCGTCCATCACCGTGCCTGTCATGGTGTTGACCAGGGTGATGTGCCCGTCGACCAGTTGCGCCATGTCCTTGTCGCCGGTGGAAATCACCACCGGGCAGCCGGCTGCGGCGCTATGTCGGGCCAGGGTACCGATCACGTCATCGGCCTCGACGCCATCGACGCACAGCAGCGGCAGTCCCAGCGCCTTGACGCAGGCATGCAGCGGCTCGATCTGGGCGCGCAGGTCATCCGGCATGGGGGGGCGGTGCGATTTGTAGTCCTCGAACAGCGCATCACGGAAGGTCGGCCCCTTGGCATCGAACACCACCGCGAAGGGGCTGTCCGGGTACTGCTTGCGCAGGCTCTTGAGCATGTTGAGTACGCCCTTGACCGCGCCGGTGGGGTTGCCGGTGGAGGTGGTCAGCGGCGGCAGCGCATGGAAGGCCCGGTACAAATAGGAGGAGCCATCAACGAGGATCAGCGGGGCGATAGAGTCAGTCATGCGTCAGGTCAGCGTTTCCAGGAATAAAAGAGGCTAGAATGAGGTTACCGTCATTCCACTAAAGGACAAGGTTAACATGACACGCATAATCGGCCGCGGGTTGGCTGCACTGATATTGGTCGCCAGTTTCACCGTGCTGGCGCAGGAAGAACCGCTGACCGGCGAGCCGGACGTGACCATCCGCCAGGAGGGTGACCGCACCATCGAAGAGTACCGGGTGAACGGCTTTCTCTATGCCATCAAGGTAACCCCGAAGAACGGTGCGCCGTACTTCCTGGTGGCGGTGGATGATGATGGCAACTTCGCTCGCTCTGATCAGCCCAATGGCCTGCGCATTCCCTCATGGAAAATCTTCGAGTGGTAAGGGGCTGACATGTCGGTATTCACACCGGTCGACCGGGCGCAGCTGGAGGTCTTCCTCGACCGCTTCGAGCTGGGCCGGCTGATCGACCACCGCGGTATCGCTGGCGGCACCGAGAACAGCAACTTCTTTGTTGCCACCGAGCAGGGCGAGTATGTGCTGACGCTGATCGAGCGGGGCCCGGTCGCCGACCTGCCCTTTCTCATTGAGCTGCTCGACCGTCTGCAGCGGGCCGACCTGCCGGTGCCCTATGCCATCCGTGACCGTGATGGCCAGGCCCTGCAGCAGCTCAATCAGCGCCCTGCACTGCTGCAGCCGCGGCTGCCGGGCCGGCATGTCGAGCATAGCGATCCCAGTCATTGCCTGGCGCTCGGCCAGATGCTGGCGCGGTTGCACAAGGCCAGCGCCGACAGCGGCCTGCAGCGGCGCAGCGACCGAGGCCTGGAATGGATGAGCCGCGAGGCCACAGGGCTGCTCCAGCGCAGCGAGCCTGGGGCCCGGCAACTGCTGCAATCCGCCCTGGATGTGCTGGAGCGTCTGCAGCGGGAGCGGCCCGCCCTTCCCGAGGCCATGTTGCATGGCGATCTGTTCCGCGACAACGTGCTGTTCGAGGGCCACCACCTTACCGGGCTGATCGACTTCTACAATGCCTTCAGCGGCTGGGCCCTGTACGACGTCGCCATCTGCGTCAACGACTGGTGTCTGGCAGATGATGGCGGGCTGGACTCACGACGTGCCGAGGCGCTGCTGGCCGGCTACGCCAGCCAGCGCCGCTTCACTGCGCTGGAGGCGGAAAACTGGCCCGATCTGTTGCGCGTGGCTGCCTTGCGCTTCTGGTTGTCACGTCAGCTGGCGGCCGACCGGCACGCCGAGCACAGTGGTGTACTGATCAAGGAGCCGGAGCACTTCCGGCGGCTGCTGGAGTGCCATCGGCAGGTAGCCGTGGGATTGCCGCTGGCGCTGTAGTGGTCAGATCTGCCGGCGCGCCCGTTCAAGCCGCCGCCTCGACCCGGTTGCGGCCATTCTGCTTGGCCCGGTACAGGGCCTGGTCCGCCAGTTCTATGGCGTCCAGCGGGCTTAGCTGGGTCTTGGGCTGCAGGGTGCAGATGCCGATGCTGATGCTGATGGTCATGTTCAGCGGGCTGTGCTCGTTGATGTCCGAAGTGAGCTGCTCCACGCTCCGGCGCAGGGTCTCGGCCACCTCCCGGGCCCCGGCGGCGGAGGTGTTGGGCAGTATCACCAGAAATTCCTCACCGCCCAGACGGCCGGCATGATCCTGGGTCCGCAGACGCGAGCGCAGGGCGCCAGCCAGCTGTTTCAGCGCACGGTCACCGACCAGATGACCGTGGTTGTCGTTGATGCGCTTGAAGTGGTCGATATCCAGCATCAGCAGGCTCAGAGGTTGTCGACCGCGATTCAGTGCCGCCAACAATCGGTTCAGCACCTCCATCGAGTAGCGCCGGTTGGGCAGGCCGGTCAACTCGTCATGCATGGCCAGGGTGCGGTTCTGGGCATCGGTGCGCTCCTTGGTCATCAGCACCAGGCCCATGCTGGCGAGAATCATGACAATGCAGGAGACCAGGTAGGTCGCCATCTGGATCGGCGTGGAGCTGGTGATCTGCAGCATCGGCGCCATACCCAGCGCGGTGCCGATGGCGCGGTAGCTCATGGTCGCAATCCCCAGCAGCGCCGCGGCCATCACGAAGTACTGGCCACGGCCCACCGTCCGCGCCCGATGCCTGAGCATGATCGTCAGCAGCAGGGTTGCCTGATATACGCTCAGTACCGCTACCACCACCACCCGTGCCGCCTGGGAGTCGGGTGTCAGCAGGACTGCCGGTGCCACCACCAGTGCCGGCCACCACAGCCATAGTCGGTGCATGCGTTGCTGCTGAAACTGCAACATGGCCTCGCTGAACAGGGAAAACACGCAGATCAGCAGGAGGTTGGCGAGCACCACGGTGAGGTAATCAGGCGCCACGCCACGCAGGCTGTACAGAATGAACGTCACGCCATGCAGGGTCAGGGCCAGCGTCCAGTAGCCGAGGCCTTCCGGCTGTTGCCGCCGCCACAGGGCCGCAGTACAGCTGGCCATGGTGAGGCTGACGACAATCACCATCAGGAACATGGTGGGCATGTGGGTTTGCATGTGGGGTCAGGGTACCTCGAGATGCCCGGCCAATGATGGCTAAATTATGGCATCCGGCGGTTAAAACACCATGTATTTGTCGGTGGAAAATGTTACCGGCATAGCGAGATCAGCGCGCGACCCGCGCTGGAGAGAAAGCAGCGAAGGCCGGGATGGATCCCGACCTTCGTGCGAAGAGACGACTACCGCGGCTGCGGTTCCGCTCAGTAGCGCGCCAGCCAATGGGCATAGGGTGCCGGCAGGGTCCAGGAAGCGCGGTCGATCTTCAGCTCGCGGGCGGCCTGGTACGCCCAGTGCGGGTTGGCCAGGTGTGCCTTGCCAACCATTACCACATCGAGCTGCCCATCCTGCACGGCCTTCTCGGCGATATGCGGCTCACCGAAGCCCCAGGCGGAAGACACCGGAATACCTACTTCCCGGCGCACGCGCTCGGCAATCGGCCCCATGAAGGCCGGGGCCCAGGGGATCTGTGCCTCGGGTGTATTGAAGCCGATGCTGACGCTCATCATGTCCAGACCGGCATCCTTCAGACGTTTGCTCAGGTCGATGGACTCGTTCAGGGTCCGCTCGTCATTCCCGTCGAATTCCAGCACGCCAAAGCGCATGGTCAGCGGCAGATGTGCCGGCCACACCTCACGCACCGCGGCGAAGGTCTCGCGCAGGAAACGGCTGCGGTTCTCGTAATTGCCGCCGTAGGCATCGGTACGCTGATTGGAATGCGCGGAAAAGAAGCTCTGCGCCAGGTAGCCGTGGGCGAAATGCAGTTCCAGCCATTCGAAGCCGACCTCATGGGCGCGCCTGGCAGCGGCGACGAAGTCATCGCGCACCCGGGCGATATCGTCCAGGGTCATTTCCCTGGGTTGCTTGTCCAGGTGGTTGCCGAAGGCGATGGCGGAGGGCGCGATGGTCTGCCAGCCGCGTGGGTCGTCATCGGCGATGTGGTCATCACCGTCCCACGGACGGTTGGCGCTGGCCTTGCGTCCGGCATGGGCGATCTGGATGCCCGGTACCGCCCCGTGCTGCTTGATGGCCCGCACGGTAGGGATGAACGCCTGGGCCAGATCATCGTTCCAGATCCCGGCGCAGTCCGGGGTGATGCGGCCTTCCGGGGCCACGGCGGTAGCTTCGACGATGACCAGGCCGGCACCGCCCCGGGCCATGCCGGCGTAGTTGGCGAGATGCCAGTCATTTACCCGGCCATCGACGGCCGAGTACTGGCACATGGGCGGTACGGCAATCCGGTTGCGGAGGGTGATGTCCTTGAGGGTGAAGGGCTGGAACAGCGCAGACATGGGTGATTTCCTGTAGGAAGTTATTTCAGTTGTTCGATAATATTCGAACAATGGATCAAAGGTAAACCCCTGTGTAGAATTCGAACCCATGAGACCCTTCAAACACCCCAGTCCCGGTGATTTTGTATTGGAGCGCGTGCTGTACGCGCTCAGTGATCCGGTGCGCCTGGAAATAGTGCGGCACCTGGCGCAGGTGGCCGAAGCCAGTTGCGGCGAGCTGGATGGCGGACGGCCCAAATCGAGCATGTCGCATCATTTTCGGGTGCTGCGCGACTCCGGGCTGGTATGCACCTATGGCGTGGGCACTACGCATATGAATTCGCTGCGCCGTGAAGATATGGAAAGCCGCTTTCCAGGGTTGCTGGATGCAATTCTGGATAATGCAGCCGCGCAACCCTGAGCCTTTCCGGGAGAACTGGTAGCAGAGGGAAGCGCGGCAGGCCGCTGACCGGAGGGTAACAGGGGCGAGGGTGTTGCCCCGTAGCGGGTCAGCGGTTTCGGGAAGTGCTCAGAGTTGTTCCAGGCACTCGGCCAGGGTTGTACCCAAGGTGTTCAACAGTTGTTCATAGCCTGCCGGGCCCGGTGTGACAGCGATGCCCAGCGGGTCGAGTTCGGCATTGCGTACCGGCAGGCCGGCGCTGAGCGTGGCGATGCGGTCGGCGGGGAACTGCGGTTCGCGGAACACGCAGCTGGGGCCGGCGGCGGTCAGTTGCTGACGCAGGGCCTGAGTATGCCGGGCACCGGGCTGGACCTCCACCGACAGGGTGAAGACGCCGCGCGGGTGGATGCCGATGCTGTCTTCCAGATAGCCGTAGGCATCATGAAAGACGAAGTAGGGCTTATCGGTCAGTGGCTGCAGGCGTTGTTGCAGCTGGGTGTGCAACTGCTCGAGGCGCTGGCTGAACTGTACTGCGTTGTGCTGCAGACGCTGCTGATGCTCAGGGTACAACTGCCCCAGATCCTCGGCCATCCATAGGGCGATGCGCTGGGCATTGTCGGTCGACAGCCAGATATGCGGATCGAGGGTGCCGGGCGCGTGGTCATGGTCGTCATGCTCGTGGCCGTCATGACTATGGGCAGCATGGTCATGGCCATGGTCAGTGGCGTGCGGGTGGTCGCCGTAGCTGCGCAGCGTCAGCCCGGGAATCTGGTCCAGGCGGCGGGCGGCGGGCTGGTTGTCCAGCAGCCGCTGCAGGAAGCGCTCCAGCTCCGGCCCCACCCAGTACAGGCGATCGGCGGCGGCGATCTGCCGTCGGTCGGAGGGGCGCAGGGCGTAATTGTGCGGTGAGGCGGCAGGGGGTAGCAGTACCTCGGGCTCGGCAATCCCATCCAGCACGGCGGCAGCGATCAGCTGCAGCGGCTTGATGGTGGTCAGCACGCTGGGCGTGGCCGCGGCGACGGAAAAGGACAGGCCAAGCCCGCAGACCAGGGTAAGCAGGAAACGCAGAAACATCGATGATACCTCGGGGTGGGGAATTGTTATATAATAACAGCCATCGACAAAACCGCTATAGGGCCAGCATGAATACATCCGTTTCGCCGGACGATCCCCATTGCCCGCACGACCACAGCCAGTGTGTCAGCGATGCGCTGGCCGCCGCCGAGCAGGTCTGCGAGCGCGCCGGGGCGCGACTCACTCCCTTGCGCAAGCGGGTGCTGGAGCTGGTCTGGCAGAGCCATCGGCCGCTGGGGGCCTATGATCTTCTGGATACCCTGGCGCGCGAGGATGACCGCCGCCCGGCACCGCCGACCGTGTACCGCGCCCTGGATTTTCTCCAGGAGCATGGTCTGGTGCACCGCATCGCCTCGCTGAACGCTTTCATTGGCTGCGCCAGTCCGGAACATACCCACCAGGGCCACTTTCTCATCTGCCGCAATTGCCGGGTGGCGATCGAGCTGGAGCAGACGCTGATCCACCCGGCGATTGCCGAGGTCGCACAGCGGATGGGTTTTGCCGTCGAAGCGGAAACCGTGGAAATCGCCGGGCTGTGCGCCCATTGCCGGGAGGCGGCATGAGCGACACCCTGCTCAGCCTGAGCCAGGTTGGTCTGCGTCGGCATGGCAATGCCATTCTCGAAGATATCACCCTGCAGGTGCAGCGCGGCGAGATCGTCACGCTGATCGGCCCCAATGGTGCCGGCAAGACCAGCCTGGTGCGCATTGTGCTCGGCTTGCTCAAGGCTGACAGCGGCGAAGTGCACCGCCAGCCGCGGCTGCGCATCGGCTACATGCCGCAGAAGCTGCAGGTCGACGCTACCCTGCCTCTGACCGTGCTGCGTTTCCTGCTGTTGGCGCCGGGCGTCAAGCGCACCGCCGCATTGCAGGCGCTGGGGGAAGTGGGCGCCGAACACCTGGCGCAGCGGCCGCTGCAGCAGGTCTCCGGTGGCGAATTGCAGCGCATTCTGCTGGCCCGGGCGCTGTTGCGCCAGCCAGACCTGCTGGTGCTGGACGAGCCGGTACAGGGCGTGGACGTCAATGGCCAGATCGAGCTGTACCAGTTGATCACCCGCCTGCGTGATCGCTACGGCTGCGGGGTGCTGATGGTGTCTCACGACCTGCACCTGGTGATGGCCACCACCAATACCGTGGTCTGCCTCAATCGCCATGTGTGCTGCTCCGGCCGGCCGGAGCAGGTCAGCGCCGATCCGGCGTTCGTTGCGCTGTTCGGCGAGCAGGCCAGTGCCCTGGCAATCTACAACCACCATCACGACCATAGCCACGACATGCACGGCGAAGTCATCGACACTGCCCATCACCACCCGGACGGATCTTCCTGCAACCATGCCTGACTTTCTTCTTTACGCATTGCTGGCGGGGCTTGGCCTGGCGCTGGTGGCGGGCCCGTTGGGTTCCTTCGTGGTGTGGCGGCGCATGGCCTATTTCGGCGATACCCTGGCGCACTCCGCGTTGCTCGGCGTGGCGCTGGGCATGCTGCTGCAGATCAACCTGACACTGGCGGTGACCGCTGGCTGCGTGCTGCTGGCGGTATTGCTGGTAGCCATGCAGAACCGCAAATGGCTGGCCAGCGATACGCTGCTGGGTATTCTGGCGCACAGTACCCTGTCGCTGGGGCTGGTGGTGCTGGCGCTGACCGAAAGCGTGCGGGTGGACCTGCTGGCGTACCTGTTCGGCGATCTGCTGGCGATCACCTCGGCCGATCTGGGCTGGATGCTCGGTGGCCTGGTGATCGTCATGCTGCTGCTGGCCTGGCTGTGGCGCCCACTGCTGTCGGTGACCGTGCACGAGGAACTGGCGCGGGTGGAAGGGCTGCCGGTGAGTGGTATCCGTCTGGGGTTGATGCTGCTGATCGCCATCGTCATCGCGGTGGCGATGAAGGTGGTCGGGGTGCTGCTGATCACCTCGCTGCTGATCATCCCGCCGGCGGCGGCCCAGCGCCACGCCCACACCCCGGAGCAGATGGCCCTGGGTGCCAGTTGCCTGGGATGCCTGGCGGTGCTGGGTGGCTTGGCGCTGTCGTGGAACCTGGATACCCCGGCCGGGCCGTCGATCGTGGTGAGCGCGGCCGCGCTGTTCATGCTGTCACTGCTGGTGCCGCGCCGGCAGTGACGGGATAGAGAGAGTGGGACTCAGATCTGCGCCTGCAGGTAGTTTTCCAGGCCGACCATCTTGATCAGTCCGAGCTGCTTCTCCAGCCAGTAGGCGTGGTCTTCCTCGGTGTCCTTGAGCTGGGCGACGAGCATGTCGCGGCTCGGGTAGTCGCCGTGCTTCTCGCACAGGGCGATACCCTTGGCCAGGGCGGCGCGCACTTCATACTCCAGCTTCAGGTCGGCGGCCAGCATGTCGGGCACGTTGTAACCGGGCTGGATGGGGGAGGGGCGCATGTCCGGCTTGCCTTCGAGGAACAGGATGCGGCGCAGCAGGGCATCGGCATGCTGGGTCTCTTCTTCCATCTCATGGTTGATGCGTTCGTACAGCTTGCTGTAACCCAGATCCTCGTACAGCCGCGAGTGCAGGAAGTACTGGTCGCGAGCGCCCAGCTCGCCGCGCAGCAGTTCGTTCAGGTAATTGACGATATCTGGATGCCCTTGCATGACGCCACCTCGATGGGTAAGGTTCGGTTGAATCCGGCAATTGTGCCGGAAAGTCGCTGCAATGGCCAGTTAACCTTTTGTAAAACACCAGTGATTACAATGGGTTATGCGTATTCAAGTGCTAGCGTTAAGCATAACTACACCCATTCTCAGTCGCTTATTGCCGGGCCATGATGCGCGGCAGCAACTGGCCCAGCTCGGTGGGCCGCAGCGGTGGGCGGATGAAGCCGACGTAGCGGCCCTGGGGGTCGACGATCACCACCTGGCCGCTATGGTCTACCAGGTAGTTGTCCTCGCTGGTATCCGGTTCGATATAGGCGACTGACAACGCCTGGGCAAATTTGGCCAGCTCGACCGGGTCGCCGGTGGCGCCAGTGAAGCCGGCATTGAAGAACTGCAGATAGCTGCTCATCTGCTCGGGGGTATCGCGGTTGGGGTCGACGCTGATCATGGTCACCTGCAGTTGCTCGCGGTCTTCTGCGGGCAGGGCATGGGTGAGCTGACGCAGCTCGGCCATGGTGGTGGGGCAGATGTCCGGGCAGAAGGTATAGCCGAAGAACAGCAGGTTCCACTGTCCTTGCAGGTCCGCCTTGCCCCAGGCCTGGCCGGTGGCCGCGGTCAGCTGGATATCGGGGATCTGCCGCGGCGCATCGAACAGGAAAACCCCGGACTGGGCAAGCTGCGCCTGGTCCAGCGGCGCCGGGCGCATGATCTTGTTCACCGTGGCGCCAATCACCAGCGCCACTACTGCCACCGTTACCAGAACGGTTTTCTGTACCCCACTCAAAGCCATCCGGCTGCTCCTGCGTAATGATCGACCAGCAGGGCGACGAACAGCCACAGCAGGTACCACAGTGAAAACTTGAAGGTCTTGATCGCCGCGTGCTTGCGGCTGTCACGGTACAGCGCCCAGGCCCAATCGATGAAGCGCAGGCCCAGACCCAGGGCGACGATCAGATAAAGCGTACCGCTCATGTGGATCACATAGGGCAGCAGGCTGACGGCAAGCAGGATAAAGGTATACAGCAGAATATGCAGCTTGGTGTACTGCTCGCCATGGGTGACCGGCAGCATCGGAATGGCGACCTTGGCATATTCGGCCTTGCGATGGATCGCCAGCGCCCAGAAATGCGGCGGCGTCCAGGCGAAGATGATCAGCACCAGCAGCAGTGCTTCGGCATCCACCCGGCCGGTGACCGCAGTCCAGCCGAGCAGGGGCGGAGCGGCGCCGGCCAGCCCGCCGATAACGATATTCTGCGGAGTCGCGCGCTTGAGGAAGGAGGTATAGATCACCGCGTAGCCGAGCAGCGAGCCGAGGGTCAGCCAGGCGGTCAGGGCATTGATCCAGTGCAGCAGGATGGCCATGCCGGCAACCCCGAGGACCAGGGCGAACAGCAGGGCGTGGATCGGGTTGACCCGACCCTGGGCCAGTGGCCGGCGCTGGGTGCGGGCCATGTGTATGTCGATCCGGCGGTCCACCACATGGTTGATCGCCGCTGCCGAGCCGGCGCACAGGGCGATGCCCAGGTTACCCAGCAGCAGCACCTGCCAGGGTACCGCCCCGGGTGTGGACAGCAGCATGCCGATGGCCGAGGTGATGATCATCAGCGCCACCACCTTGGGCTTGGTCAGTTCCAGGTAGTCGTGCCAGCCAGCGACAGCCCGTGCGGTTCTGGTCATGGTCGTCATACGTATCCCCCGCGCCTTGGGCGCTTATTGTTATTGCTTTGACCCAGTATGTGTCAGGACCTGGTGACTGGCCAGCCACCAGGTCGATGTTCACTCGATCCGGCCATCAGACCGGTGTCCAATGTCCGACACCACCGGTACTCTTTCTGTTCACCCGGATCACGGCCGGGCGCAACTGATAGTTCACCAGCACCATGCTCAACAGCAGCAGGGCACCCACGGCGTTATGCGCCACTGCCACGGGCAGCGGCAGGTGCGCCAGTACGTTGGTGATGCCCAGGCTGACCTGGGTCAGCAGCACCAGCGTCAGCCAGGCGGCGGTAGCGGTGAGACCGGCGCGGTACAGCCGCCAGGCCAGCAGCAGGGTGATCAGGGTGGTGACCAGCGCGCCGACCCGGTGGGTGAAATGGATGGCCGTGCGACCTTCGCCATAGAGCATGCCACCCAGGTAATTGGGGCCGATTTCCTGGAAAATGTTGAAACCGGCGGCAAAGTCCATCTCCGGCCACCACTCACCATGACAGGTCGGCAGGTCGACACAGGCCACCGCAGCATAGTTGCTGCTGACCCAGCCGCCGAGGGCGATCTGCACAATCACCACTACTAACACCGCACGGGCCAGCGGGCGCAGGGCGCTCAGGCCGACATCCGCCGGCAGGCGGCCGGACAGTCTCAGGCACAGCAGAAACAGCAGGCTGAGGGTGGCGAAGCCGCCGAGCAGATGGGCGGTCACCACCTGCGGCCACAGCTTCAAGGTGACCGTCCACATGCCGAACAGCGCCTGGCAGATGACCAGCGCCAGCAGGCCCAGCGGCAGCTTCAGCGGGTAGCCGTCACGGCCACGCAGTCTGAGGGCCAGCAGCGCCAGGCCGAGGATGGCCAGGCCCAGCAGCCCGGCGGCATAGCGGTGGATCATTTCCGCCCAGGCCTTGAAAGCCTCGACCGGATCATCGGGGAAGCGCAGCTGTGCCAGCTCGATGGCCGTATCGCTGCGTGGCACGCTGAGAAAGCCATAGCAACCGGGCCAGTCGGGGCAACCCAGCCCGGCATGCACCAGCCGGGTGTAGGCGCCCAGCACCACCACCACAAAGCCCAGCAGCAGGGCGCAGACGGCAAACAGGAATCCAGGTTTACGCATACTCGATCAACCTATCTTGGACAGTTTCAACAGGTGGCGCAGGTCATCCAGCAGGTGCTTGCCGGGGTTGTCCGGGTCGCGGTGCAATACCACCCGGCCGAGCGGGTCGATGACCCAGAGTTGCGGGCCCTGCTGCCAGTCCGCCGGGTGGGCGCCGAGACTGTGCCGATAGGGTCCCGGCTCCAGCGGTAACTGCTGCAGCTGGGGATACTCCTGCTGCAGGCGGCTGGCAAGTTCGCCGGAGACTGGCTGGCCAACGGCGAGCACATGCTCCACGCGATCGGCTTCGCGCCCGGTGGCGATATGGATCTGCCGCGCCTCGTACACCAGCGCCAGGCAGGCATCGGTGCATTGTCCCGGTGCGGTGACCAGCAGCCGCCAGGGGGCACCATAGCCAACCGGCTCCAGCTCCAGCTGCCAGTCCTGCACGGTCAGCGCCGGCTCGACCAGGGAGGTATGGTTGGTCTGGGACTGCGGGATGCCGATCTGCAGCTTGACCATCAGCCAGGCGATCAGGATCGGCCCCACCACCACCGCGACAATGGCCAGCAGCTTGAGCTGGCCGCGTGATCCGGTGTTGTTCGCTGGGTGTTCAGTCATGCTCATCATGCTCGTTGTTCCCCCCGGTGTCGGGCCGCAGACCGGCCCAGATAAACAGTATCAGCAGCGCGGCCGCCAGCGCGAACCACTGCACGGCGTAGCCGGTATGCTTGCTGGCGCTCATCGGCAGCGGCGGCCAGTCGAGTCGCAGGGCGCCCTGGCTGCCCGGCGTTAGCCGGGCCATCCAGGGTTGCAGCGCTATCCCGGCCTGTTCGGCGAAAGCCGGCAGATCGATGGTGGCGACCAGTTTCGGCCAGCTGCTGCTCTCGGGGCTGGCCAGGGTGAAGCCGCCGGTTGCCTCGGGCAGCACTTCGACCTGCAACTGCATATTGCCCTGGGGCGTGGGCACCGCCGGCAACCGCCGACGATCCGGCCACGGCAGCCAGCCACGGTTGATCAGCAGCTGTTGATCGCTGGCGCTGTCATGGAACACCTGCAGCACCTCGACGCCGGCCTGCCCGTCGCGGGTGCGGTTGTCCAGCAGCCAGATGTGGCGGGTATCCAGCCGGCCGGTCAGCAGCAGCGGTTGCCAGGCCAGATCGGCCCCGGGGTCGACTGCTGTCAGCGGCACGGCCGGCATCTGCTGATGGCGGTCGATCTGCGCCTGCAGCTGGCGCTTCTGCTCGGCGCGGTCCAGCTGCCAGACGCCCAGGCCGAGCAGCACCGGCAGCAATGCCAGGGTGAACACCCATAGCGGCCAGCCGGGTGCGAAGCGGTGCAGGCGCGGCATGGGCTCAGTCAGTTCGCTGGTCATGTGCCGGCTTCCAGGCCAGGTCTATACTGCAGGACACTCTGTTGAACATGGACATCGCTTATGTGGTTGAAAATCATCATCGTGCTGTTGTTGGCCGCCATCGTTGCCAGTCTGTTCAGTGGTGCGCTGTTCCTGCGTGACGCCAGCTCTGGTGGCCGTTTGCTCAGCGCCCTGACCGTGCGTATCAGCCTGACCGTGCTGGTAGTGGTGCTGATCGCCTGGGGGCTGTGGTCCGGGCAACTGCAGTGGGGCGCCCCGTGGTTGCACTGACCACGGAGCATCCGGCTCATAGCACGTAGACGAAGATGAACAACGCCACCCAGACCACGTCGACGAAGTGCCAGTACCACGCCGCAGCCTCGAAGCCGAAGTGATTGTCCGGGGTGAAATGCCCCTTGTGCACACGGATCAGCATGACCGTGAGAATGATCGCGCCCATGGTCACGTGGAAGCCATGGAAGCCGGTGAGCATGAAGAAGGTCGAGCCGTAGATGCCGGAATGCAGGGTCAGCCCCAGGTCATTGTAGGCGTGCACATACTCGGCCAGCTGCAGGCCGAGGAAGATCACCCCCAGCACCACAGTCAGCAGCAGCCAGTTCTTCAGTGCCTTGCGTTTGCTGGCACGCAGGGCATGGTGGGCCAGGGTCAGGGTCACGCTGGAGGTGACCAGCAGCAGGGTATTGATCAGCGGCAACTGCCAGGGGCTGATGGTTTCCTGCGGGCCGGGGAAGGCACCGGGGTCGGGGTTGTTGACCAGCGGCCAGGAGAAATTGAATTCCGGCCACAGCATGCTGCTCGAGCCCTTTTCACCGACCCCGTCCAGCCAGGGGCCGGCCAGGATGCGCACATAGAACAGCGCGCCGAAGAAGGCGGCGAAGAACATCACCTCGGAGAAGATGAACCAGGTCATGCCCATGCGGAACGAGCGGTCCATCTGCTTGCTGTACAGGCCCTGGTGGCTTTCGCGAATGACGTTGCCGAACCAGCCGAAGAACATCCAGACCAGGATCAGCAGGCCGGCATACAGGATGTATTGGCCCGGTGAGGCACCCGAGCCGCTGCTCAGACCATTCATCAGGGTGCCGGCACCGAATACCGACACCAGCAGCCCGATGGAGCCGACTATCGGCCATTTGCTCTGTTCGGGTACGTAGTACAGCTCATGCTTTTCATGACTTGCCATCTGTTGTTCTCCTTATCGGCAGCCGCATTCAGTTGCTGTGTATGGCGGCCAGATCGAGGCTGGGCGCCATGCGTTCGGTCACATCAAACAGGGTATAGGCCAGCGTCAGGCGGCGTACGTCCGCCGGCAGCGCCGGATCGACAATGAAGCGCACCGGCATTTCGATACTTTCACCCGGCTGCAGCACCTGCTGGGTGAAGCAGAAACATTCGGTCTTGTGGAAGAATGCCGCCGCCCGGGATGGCGCCACGCTGGGAATGGCCTGGGCCACCATGACCCGGTCGGTGGGGTTGTGGGCGAGGAAGTTCATGCTGTGGGTTTCCCCGGGATGCAGCACGATCTCGTTGCCCTCGGGGCCGAACGACCAGCGCATACCCTCGGCATTGCTGGAGACGAATTGCACGCGCACCTCGCGCTGCATGTCCACCGCCTGCTCCTGGCCCTGCCAGGCTGCGCCGGCGGTCTTGCCGTTGATGCCGAAGGCCTGGCACATCACGTCGTAGATGGGTACCAGCAGAAAGCCGAAGGCGAACATGCCGACGACCAGCAACAACAGACGCTTGATCAGGCTCGTGGTGCTCAGACCTTCCTCGCTCATGGCAACCTCCCCTCTATTTCACTTCCGGCGGTGTGGTGAAGGTGTGATAGGGCGCCGGTGACGGCACCGTCCACTCCAGACCTTCGGCGCCATCCCAGGGCTTGGCCGGGGCCCGTTTGCCGCCGCGAATGCATTTGATGACGATGAACAGGAACAGCAGCTGGGTGGCGCCGAACATGAAGGCACCGACCGATGACACCATGTTGAAGTTGGCGAACATCATGTTGTAGTCGGGAATCCGCCGTGGCATGCCGGCCAGACCGACGAAGTGCATCGGGAAGAACGCCAGGTTCATGCCGATGAAGGACATCCAGAAGTGAGTCTTGCCGAGCACCTCGTCATACATGTACCCGGTCCACTTCGGTAACCAGTAGTAGGCCGAGGCGAAGATACCGAAGATCGCGCCGGGCACCAGCACATAGTGGAAGTGCGCCACCACGAAGTAGGTGTCGTGGTACTGGAAGTCCGCCGGGGCGATGGCCAGCATCAACCCGGAGAAGCCGCCGATGGTGAACAGGATGACGAATGCCACCGCGAACAGCATCGGGGTTTCGAAGCTCAGCGAGCCGCGGAACATGGTGGTCGCCCAGTTGAACACCTTTACCCCGGTAGGCACTGCGATCAGCATGGTGGCGTACATGAAGAACAGCTCGCCGGTCAGCGGAATGCCGACGGTGAACATGTGGTGCGCCCACACCGTGAAGGACAGGAAGGCGATCGCGCCGGTGGCATAGACCATGGAGGTATAGCCGAACAGCGGTTTGCGGGCGAATGCCGGGATGATCATGCTCACCGCGCCGAAGGCCGGCAGGATCATGATGTACACCTCGGGGTGGCCGAAGAACCAGAACACATGCTGGAACAGCACCGGGTCACCGCCACCGGCGGCATTGAAGAAACTGGTACCGAAGTGGATGTCCATCAGCATCATGGTCACCACCCCGGCCAACACCGGCATCACCGCGATCAGCAGGAAGGCGGTGATCAGCCAGGTCCAGACGAACATCGGCATCTTCATCAGGGTCATGCCCGGCGCGCGCATGTTGAGAATGGTGGCGATGATGTTGATCGCCCCCATGATCGAACTGATGCCCGCCAGGTGGATGGCGAAGATGAAGAAGGTGGTGCTTTCCGGTCCGTAGGTGGTGGACAGCGGGGCGTAGAAGGTCCAGCCGAAGTTGGGCCCGCCGCCCTCCATGAACAGGGTCGAGATCAGCAGCCCGAAGGCCGCCGGCAGCAGCCAGAAGCTGAAGTTGTTCATCCGCGGCAGGGCCATGTCCGGCGCGCCGATCATCAGCGGTACCATCCAGTTGGCCAGCCCGACGAAGGCCGGCATCACTGCACCGAACACCATGATCAGGCCGTGCATGGTGGTCATCTGGTTGAAGAACTCCGGCTGCACCAGTTGCAGGCCGGGCTGGAACAGTTCGGCACGGATGACCATGGCCAGCGTACCGCCGAGCAGGAACATGGCGAAGCTGAACCACAGGTACATCGAGCCGATATCCTTGTGGTTGGTGGTCAGTACCCAACGCATCAAGCCCTTGGCCGGACCGTGGGCATGGTCGCCGTGATGATTGTCGATCACTGCACTCATGACAGGTCTCCTTATTGGCTGTTCTTGAAGTTGAGGATATCGATGGGTGCCACCACCTCGCCGGTCTCATTGCCCCAGGCGTTGCGTTCATAGGTGATGACGGCGGCGATATCCACTTCCGACAGCTGCCGGCCGAAGGCGGCCATGGAGGTACCGGGCACGCCGTTGACTACTACATTGATGTGCGCGGTCACATCGTTGAGCACCATGTCACTGCCCTTGAGCGCCGGGAACATCGGCGGCAGGCCTTCGCCGTTGGCCTGGTGACAGGCCACGCAGGTACTGGTGTAGATGCGCTGGCCGCGTTCCATCAGCTCATCCAGGGTCCATTCCTTGCTGGTCAGTTCGGCCTCGGCAGCGGCGGCGGCCTTCTTCTCGGCCAGCCAGGCGGCATAGTCCTCGGGCGTGCGGGCATCCACCACGATGGGCATGAAGGCATGGTCGCGGCCGCACAGCTCGGTGCACTGGCCACGGTAGATGCCGGGTTCGTCGATGCGGGTCCAGGCTTCATTGACGAAACCGGGAATGGCGTCCTTCTTCACCGCCAGCGCCGGCACCCACCAGGAGTGGATGACATCGGCTGCGGTGATCAGCAGGCGCACCTTCTGGCCGGTGGGAACCACCATCGGCTCGTCCACTTCCAGCAGGTAGTGTTCGCCCTTGGCGGCCTGGTTGGCGATCTGGTCGCGCGGGGTCGCCAGGTTGCTCATGAAGCTGACGTCTTCGCCCAGATAGTTGTACTGCCAGCGCCACTGATAACCGGTGATCATGATGTCCAGGTCGGCATCTTCAGTGTCATAGATGTCGATCAGCGTCTTGGTCGCCGGTATCGCCATGCCGACCAGGATCAGTAGCGGAATGATCGTCCAGAGGAGCTCGACGGTGAGGTTCTCATGGAACTTGGCAGCTACCGCGCCTCTGGAGCGGCGGTGCATGAACATCGACCAGAACATCACGCCGAAGACAATGGCACCGATGACCACCGAGATCCAGAAGATGGTCATGTGCAGGTCGAAGACCGAGCGGCTGACTTCCGTTGCCCCCGGACTCATGTTAACGGTCCAGCTCGCGCTGGCATTCCCGCCGAGTGCAATCAGAAACAGGCCACCCAGCCAGGTGTGTGCATGTCGCAACATCCCGGTTTCCCCTTATTTATTGTTTTTATCACCCGTCGGTGCGCCTCCAAAGCTGCACCAGACAGAGTCGAGTATAGACCTGAAGGCGATCATGGCAATCCTCTTGAGTCTAATTTCTCATTAAATTGTCAAGGGGTTATTGGGCTGAATATGTAAGAAATTGGCTCCGAATCAGCGGCCCGGGCCGACCCTTGCGAGTTGTCCATTCGGCTCGCCGTCGTGTCACTTTGACGATATGCAGGCACTCTGCTAGCTTGAATTCCAGCCAATCCAATGCCTTTTCTGGTGAGCCGCCTGACTCACCAATACCGGAGTGCCTAATGAAAATATCCGAATTGCGTGAGCGGGTCAGGACCGCTCGCGAAGATGAAAGCAATGATGAGGATCTGCGCAACTGGCTGGAGGGGAAGCTGCCCCAGCTGCACCGTACCATCCGCACGCGCGATGATGCCGCTACCACGCTGTTCAACTTCATCCAGGCCTATGTCGAGCGGGTGCCGGACATGCTCGAGGCGGCGCAATCGGTGGCCAACCATGCCAAGCTGCGCCCGCAGCTGATTCCGGTACTGAAGGTAGCCGAGGAGTTCTTCCTGCGACCGCCGGAAATCACCGAAACCCAGAGCGGCCTACTGTTGCTGCTCGATGAGGCATACCTGGCCCATCGTCTGGTCGAGGAGGTGAATGACCGCTACGTCGCCCATGGTGGTGAGTCGTTGATCCCGATGAACAACACCCGCGCGAACCTGATCGTGCATGAATTGCTCGGTGAGGAGTATGCCAACCAACTGGATGCAGCGGTGTACGAGGCTGTCGCGGGGCTGCTACCGGAGGAGATATTCCAGAGTCCGGCTTTTCTGGCCTACAAGGACGGTGTCGGCGAGCAGGACCGGCATGAAGTGTGGCGCCGCTGGCCGAACATGGCCGAGGAGCTGGGGGTAGGTCTGACCTGGCGGGATAATCTCTAGCGCCTGCCGGGAGACGCATTGCGGTGAGCGGTGTGGCAGGCCCACGCCACTTTCATCAGGCATATACCGTCATTGCGAGCCCACAGGGCGTGGCAATCCAGCAGGGGTATACCGGCTAAGCCGTGTCTATGGATTGCTTCACCGCTGTGCGGTTCGCAATGACGAGGTGGAGGCCGTTGTCCCATGCCTTCTCATCCGTCATTGCGAGCCCGCAGGGCGCGGCAATCCAGGGGGCGTATGCCGGTGACGCCGTGCTTGTGGATTGCTTCACTGCTGTGCGGTTCGCAATGACGGAGGGTAGCGAACCCGCCGGAAAACTCAGCTGTCCTTCTTCTTCAGCTTCGGATTCGGATAGAACTGCGCCACATGCGAGGTGGCCGACGGTTTGCTCGATGGCTGCACGGTTACCCGGGTCGGTACTTCCCTGGGCACCGAGTTGCCGCGCTCGTCGAGGCTGTCGGCATAGCCACACTCCACGCACTCGCGGTGGGCTATGCCATCCTGCTGATACATGCGGATGGTATCCATCCTGCTGCACGCCGGGCACACAGCCCCGGCGATAAAGCGTTTTACCGGCTCGTTCGGCTCGTTCATGCCGCTTGCTCCTCGCTCAGGCCGCTATGGCGCAGCAGTGCGTCCACCGATGGCTCGCGTCCGCGGAAGGCGACGAACAACTCCATGGGTTCACGGCTGCCGCCGCGTGCCAGGATGCTGTCCCGGAAGGAGCGGCCGGTCTCGGCATTGAAGATGCCTTCCTCCTCGAACCGGGAGAAGGCATCGGCCGATAGCACTTCTGCCCATTTATAGCTGTAGTAACCCGCGGCATAGCCGCCAGCGAAGATATGTGCGAAGCCGTTCTCGAAGCGGTTGAACGCCGGTGGCGGCATCACCGAAACCTCATCGCGCACGGCCTGCAGTACCTCCCGCGCACTGCGGTCGGACTGGGCGTGCAATTCGAAGTCGAACAGCGAGAACTCGATCTGGCGCAGCATGCCCAGGCCGGACTGGAAGTTGCGCGCCGCCAGCATCTTGTTCAGCAGCTCTGCAGGCAGCGGCTCGCCGGTTTCATGGTGGCCGGAAATCAGCGCCAGGCCTTCTGGCTCCCAGCACCAGTTCTCCATGAACTGGCTGGGCAGCTCCACCGCATCCCAGGCCACGCCATTGATGCCTGAGGCGGCTGGGTAGTCGACCCGGGTCAGCAGGTGGTGCAGGCCATGGCCGAATTCGTGGAACAGCGTGGTGACCTCGTCATGGGTCAGCAGCGCCGGCTGATCGCCAATGGCCGGGGTGAAGTTGCACACCAGGTAGGCGATTGGCCGTTGCAGCTCGCCGCCCGGCAGGCGCCGGCGGTCGCGGGCGCCATCCATCCAGGCGCCGCCACGCTTGTTGCTGCGGGCATACAGGTCGAGGAAGAAGCGGCCGATTACCTGACCGCCCTCGAGCACCTCGAACAGCCGCGCATCGGCATGCCAGCGCTCGAACTCGGCGACCTCACGCAGCTCGATGCCATACAGCCGGCCAACGATATCGAACATGCCCTGCAGTACCCGATTCACCGGGAACCAGGGGCGCAGCTCTTCCTGGGACACGGCATAGCGGTGCTGGCGCAACTGCTCGGCGTAATAGCCGGTATCCCAGCTCTGCAGCTCGCTGCAGCCTTTGCTCGCGGCGAATTCGCGCAGTGCCTGCAGGTCGGCCTCGGCGAACGCGCGGCTGCGCTGGCCCAGGTCACGCAGGAAGCCCAATACCTGGTCGGTGCTGTCGGCCATCTTGGTAGCCAGCGACAGCTCGGCGTAGTTGGCGAAGCCCAGCAGGCTGGCCAGCTCCTGACGCAGCTGCAGAATCTCCGCGATCAGCGGGCCGTTGTCATGCTCACCGGCCAGCGGACCCTGGTCCGAAGCACGGGTGCAGTAGGCGGTGTAAATTTCCTCACGCAGGGCGCGGTCATTGGCATAGGTCATCACCGCATAGTAGCTGGGGAACTCCAGGGTGATCAGCCAGCCGTCCAGCTCCCTGGCCTGTGCCGCCTGCTGCGCCTGGGCCAGTGCCGATTCGGGCAGACCATCGAGCTGGCTGGCATCGGTGATGTGCTTGGTCCAGGCCTGGGTCGCATCCATCAACTGGTTGGAAAAACGGCTCTGCAACTCCGACAGGCGCATCTGCAGCTCGCCATAACGCTTCTGCTGCTCGGCGGGCAGGGCGATGCCGGACAGGCGGAAGTCGCGCAGTGCGTGTTCGATGATGGTCTGCTGCGCCGGGTCCAGTTCAGCGAAGCTGTCGCTGTCGGCCAACTGGCGGTAGGCGGCATACAGCGCCTGATTCTGGCCCATCTCGGTGGAAAACTGGCTCAGCAACGGCAGGCAGGCATTATAGGCATCACGCAGCTCGGCACTGTTCATTACCGCGTTCAGGTGGCTCACTGGTGACCAGGCGCGGCTCAGGCGTTCGCCCATCTCATCCAGTGGCTCGATCAGGCTGGCCCAGTTCCACTGCGCCGGCGGATTGCCCAGCAGTGTTTCCAGCTGCGCCCGACTGTCCGCAATGATCTGCTCGATGGCCGGTTTGACCTGGTCCGGCTGGATCGAGCTGAACGGGGGCAGGTCATAGGATTGCAACAGCGGATTGGACATGGCGGGGTTTCCTGAATAGCGTGGGTTCGTACAATGACACCATGGTATCGGACCAAGGGGGCATTGGCACCCGGCGCAGGCCGGGACACAATTACCGAATAGATGATGGCGACCGCCGATCAATTCAAGGGGTGAGTGATGAATATACGCCGATTCGCGGGCAAGACCCCGCAACTGGGCGAGCGCGTGTTGGTGGATGCCAGCGCCGTGGTGCTGGGTGATGTGGAGCTGGGTGATGACTGCTCGGTATGGCCGATGGCGGTGATCCGTGGCGATATGCATCGCATCCGCATCGGTGCACGCACCAGTGTGCAGGACGGCAGCGTGCTGCATATCACCCATGCCGGACCGTTCAACCCCGATGGCTATCCGCTGATCATCGGTGACGACGTGACCATTGGCCACAAGGTGCTGCTGCATGGCTGCACGGTCGGCAGCCGCATCCTGATCGGCATGGGCAGCATCGTCATGGACGGTGCCGTTATCGAGGATGAGGTGATTCTCGGTGCCGGCAGCCTGGTACCGGCCAACAAGACCCTGCGCAGTGGCTATCTGTATATGGGCAGCCCGGCCAAGGAAGTGCGGCCCTTGAGTGACAAGGAACGCGCGTTCTTCCCCTACACTGCAGCCAACTATGTGCGTTTGAAGGACCAGTATCTGCTGGAAGAGGGGGAGTAACTAACACCGTGCCGTCGTGTCACAAGCAACGTCATTGCGAGCCCGAAGGGCGTGGCAATCCACGGGGCGTATGCCGGCGACTCCGTGCCTCTGGATTGCTTCACCGCTGCGCTCCTCGCAATGACGAGTACGGAGCTGTGTTGCTGGTGACTGCTGACAGTTGATCATTGCCATGAATAAAGGCAGGTCCTGTCTGCATAGTGGTTTATGCTCGGATGGAGCGGGACGACGTCCCCATCCATTCACTGCTGAGAGGCCTTGAACATGTCTGCCCTAATCAATCGAAAAATAATTCTTGAGCGGCGCCCCCAGGGAGAAATACGCGATGGTGATCTGGTCCTGGCGGAATCCCCGGTGCGTGAGCTGCGCGACGGCGAGGTACTGATCAAGACCCTGTGGCTGTCGCTGGACCCCTACATGCGCCCGCGCATGAACGACGCCAAGGGCTACATGGACCCCATCGGCATCGGTGAGGTCATCGTCGGCGAAAGCGTGGGCCGGGTGATCGAATCGAAATCATCGAATTACAGCGAGGGTGATCTGGTTACCTGCTACTCCGGCTGGCAGGAGTACTGCATCGTGCCGGGTGACGCACCGATGATCTACAAGATCGAGCCCCGTGGCGTGCCGCTGCAGGCCTACCTGGGTGTGGCCGGCATGCCGGGGCGTACCGGCTACTGCGGGCTGGTGTATGTCGGCAAGCCCAAGGCCGGTGAAACCGTGGTGGTAGCGGCGGCTTCCGGCCCGGTCGGCACCGTGGTCGGACAGACCGCCAAGCAGCTGGGTTGCCGGGTGGTCGGGGTGGCTGGCGGTGAGGATAAATGCCGCTTCGTGGTCGAGGAGCTGGGCTTCGATGCCTGTGTCGACTACAAGGCCGGCAACCTGGAAGCGGATCTGGCGGCAGCCTGCCCGAACGGCATCGATGTGTATTTCGAGAACGTTGGCGGTGATGTCAGCCGCGCGGTGGCCAAGCTGCTCAATCCCGGTTCGCGGGTGCCGATCTGTGGCTATGTGTCGGCCTATAACGCCGAGGACGCGAGCAAGGTGGAAACCCCGTTCCATATCTTCGGCAAGCTGGAGAACCCGCCGGAGCACCGTTTCTTCCTGGTCACCGAATGGCAGGACCGCCACCAGGAAGTTACCACCCTGCTGGCCGAGCAGGTCGCCAGCGGCAACATCAAGTACCGCGAGACGGTGGCCGAAGGGCTGGAGAATGCCGTCGAGGCGTTCAAGGGCATGCTCAAGGGCAGGAACTTCGGCAAGCAGCTGGTGCATATCGCCGACTGAGGCATACCGAGGCGGGAGCCTCGGGCTGCGATGACCATTGATTTGTCGGGTTGTCGAGCACCCGCTCGACGACCGGGGCGCTACACCCCCGCCAACAGACGGTGGTGCGGCGCGCCGGGGTTGCGCTGTCAGCCCTTCGCCCACTCCTGCTCCTGCAACGCCCGCCACATGATCTTGCCGGCGGGCGACTTGGGCAGGGTGTCCACAAACTGCACCAGCTTCGGGCACTTGTAGGCTGACATATTGGCCTGGCACCAGGTGATGATGTCGTCGGCGCAGGCACCTTCATGACCTGCCGCCAGCACCACCACGGCCTTGACCGTCTCACCGCGCCGCTCGTCCGGCACCGATATCACGCACACTTCCTGCACCGCCGGATGGCCGTACAGCAGCGACTCCACTTCCGCCGGCCAGACCTTGTAGCCGGAGGCGTTGATCATGCGCTTGACCCGGTCGACCAGAAAGAAATAGCCCTCCTCGTCGTAGTAGCCCAGATCACCGGAGCGGAAGAAGCGTTTGCCGTCCAGCTCGATAAAGGCCGCCTCGGTCGCTTCCGGCTGGCGCCAGTAACCCTGGAACACCTGCTCGCCATGCAGGATGATCTCGCCGACCTCGCCCACGCCGAGTTCCTGCAGGGTCTCCACATCGACCACCCGTGAATCCACACCGATGATCGGGATGCCCAGGCACTGCGGCTTGGGTGCAAGTGGCGGGTTCATGTGAGTGGCGCTGAGGGTTTCCGACAGGCCATAACCCTCGGAATAGCGCAGGCCCATCTTGCCTTCCAGCTTGGCCGCGATGGCGGCGGGCATGGCCGCACCGCCACCACCGATGGCCTGCAGGCTGCTCAGGTCGTATTGGTCGATCTCCGGGTCGGACAGCAGGTCCACCACCATGGTCGGGATATTGCGCCAGGCGGTGATGCCGTGGCGTTCGATCAATTGTGCAGCGGTGCGGCGATCCCAGCGGGTCATGATCACCTGGGTGGCGCCCAGGTAGATGGCGGCATTCATGCACACCTGCATGCCGGTGACGTGGAACATGGGTACCGAGACCAGTTGCACGCCATTATGCTGACTATTGCCCCATACCGACGGATACACCGTAGTGGCCATGGCGCTGTGGTGGGTATGGGCGCAACCCTTGGGGTTGCCGGTGGTGCCCGAACTGTAGGGAATCACGCACAGATCATCCGGGCCTGTGGTCAGTGGTCCCGGCTCGTAGGCTGCATCGAGTGCCTGTTGCCATGCGGTCAGACCGGCGAGATCGGGCAACTCGCCGGCCATCGTCACCACCTCGGGCAGAGCCAGATCGGTCGGTTCGCGCACATACTCGGCATAGGCGCTGACCACCACCTCACGCAGCCCGTTGGTGCCCAGCAGCTCGCTGATATTGTCCAGCAGCTCGCGGCCGCACAGGGCCACCTGCGCCTCGGTATCGGCGATCAGATACTCCAGCTCGGCCCTGCGGTTCATCGGGTTGACCGGTACCACCACCGCATTGGCACGCAGGATGGCATAGAAGCCGATGACGAACTGCGGGCTGTTCTGCATGTACAGCAATACCCGGTCGCCGGCCTGCACCCCGGCGCGCTGCAGATAGCCGGCCAGCGCCTCGGCCTGCCGTTCCAGCTCGGCATAGGTCAGGGTCGTGCCGTAGTAGATGATCGCCGGATGGTGCGGATAGCGCAGCGCGGACACACTGAGGTTGGAATACAGGCTGGTGGCCGGCAACTCGAGAAAAGGCGGCACCAGGTCGGGCCAGACGGCGTAATGACGCTCGAACATACGCAGGGGACTCCGTGCAGACGGTCTTTGTAATTGTGTAGCGCACAAGCTAAGCATGTGCCGGGCAACTGCGGAACTGTCAGAACCCACGGTGTTGATGGGTTATAAGTCAGAGCGCGCGTCCTCAAGGCAGGTACAGACGAAACTCCCCACCACCCAGCTCCCCGCCGTTGCCCAGCTCGATATAGCCGTGCTGGCCATCACGCTGGTGCAGACTGGCGATGCACTGGCCGAAATACAGTCCCAGACCGGTGCTGCCGTTGGTGACGTCGGCATCCTGGGTGCCGTTGCCATAGCGTCCCAGCATGTCGGCGGGATAGCCGCAGCCGTCATCATTCACCGTGAGCAGCAGCATGCCATCGCGCAGGGCCGCATGCAGATGGATGGCCGAGCGGGTGTAGCGGATGGAGTTGTTGAGCACATTGCCGATCACCGAGCCGATCAGCTCGGCATCCAGGAAGAACAGTCCGGCGCCCTCCACACTGCAGCTGCTGCGGATATCGCGCGCCTGCAGAATTTCCGCATGGCGTGCCAGTTGCTCCTGAAGCAGGTCTTCCACCTCCACCCAGTCCGGGCGCAGCGGCAACTGGTTGATCTGCAGCTTGTACAGACCGAGCATCTGCATGAGCATGCCATTGAGGCGCAGCGCCTCGTACTCGATCACGCCGCGCTCGCCGGACTGGGCCAGCTCCGGCGGCAACCGCTCTAGCCACTGATTCCAGCTCTGCATCAGCAGGCTCAGGGAGTTCTTCATATCATGCACGGTGGAGGCCAGCACGGTGGAAAAGTCCAGCCCCTGATCGTCGTTGTTCATAGTGCCTCCAGTCGCTCACGGAGTTTATGGTAGCGCTCCTGCCGGTGATCGCTGGCCGGCATGTGGCTGGCCTGTTGCAGGCAGGCGCGGCACTCCTCTTTCAGTTGCGCTGAGGGTTGTTCCATGGATTCTCCGGCGGGTTGCCGGGCCAGCAGGCGCAACAGCGACTGGGCGGTGTTCAGCGCGAAACTGATATTGCGCGGCTGGCTGGCCAGTGCCTGGCGGAACAGCTGCAAGGCTTCCGGAAATTGCTTCTGCTGATAGAGGAGAATGGCCTGGTGGTTCCACTCCAGTGCCTGGGAACCGGCTGCGAGAATCGCCGGGTCATCGGTACGGGTGGCGATCTCGGTCATGACCTGCGGATCATCGCCATACATTTCCGCGCAGGTGCCCAGAACGCTGTCGGCCTGCTGCGCCTGGCCCAGTGCGCGCAATTGTTCGGCCACCTGAAGCGCGGCAGGGGCAGTGAAAAAACCCTCCAGCTCGGCCAGCTGGGCCACCGCCTGCTCGGCCAGCCGGCGTGCTTCGGCGGGTTGCCCGGCCATGTCCAGGGTTTCGGCTTGGGCCAGACGTGAGCGCACGGCCAGTGCGGGATCATCCCGCCAGGTGCGGTCCAGTTCGCCGAGGGTCTGGCGAATTTCCCCCAGTACGCGTTGGCCGAGCAGGCTGTCACCCGCCTGGGCCTGCAGGTTGGAAACCAGGTTCAGGTGGTTCTCCGGGTTGCGGAACAGCGAGTTGCGGCCCAGCTCCACCGCATGACGAAAGGCCCGTGCCGCCTGCTCATGATCATGGTTGCGCTGCGCCAGCTCGCCCATGCGCTCCTGTCGCCGCAACGAGTGGGGCGAGATGCGCAGGCCCTGCTGCAACTGCTGCTGGGCCTCCTCCGGATTACCCAGGGCCAGCTCGGTGGCGGCCAGGCCGTCATACAGCGCCGGAATCATCGGAAACTGGCGGATGCCGTCCAGATATAACGCCTGGGCCTGCTCCAGCTGGCCGTTTTCGCGCCACAGATCGGCCAGTGCGACCAGCGCCCAGGGTAGCGGGCGCTCGCTGATCAGCATCTGCAATAATCTGGCCTGCTCCTCGCGGCGGCCCAGGGCGGCGAGGGCGGCAACCTGATGTCGGCGGCAATGCGGTGCATAGCGCGGGTGACTGGCGATGATGCTGGTGCAGGCCTCCAGCACACCACTCCAATCCTCCTGCCACTGCGCCTCCAGTATCGGTCGTAGCACGCTCTTCATGGTGATCAGCCGATCCAGGCGTTGCTGCAGACTGGCCAGGTTGAAGGGCTTGGTCAGGTAGCTGTCCGGCTCGCACTCCAGCGCCGCCATGACCATGGCCTGGCTGCTCTCGGCGGAAATGATGATGAAGACGCAGTGCGGACTGAGCAGTCGATCATGGTGCAGCTCCTCCAGCACCTGCTGGCCATTCTTGCCCTTGCCCAGGTTGTAGTCATGCAGGATGACGTCGTAGTGTTTCTTGCGGCACAGCGCCAGGGCTTCCTCGCCGCTGGTCGCCGCATCGATGTCATCGACGCCCATCTGCCGCAGCATGCCGGTGAGGGCCGAACGGAAATCGGTGAAATCATCCACCACCAGAAACTGCTTCTTGCTGTATTCGATCATGTCGAGGTCCGAACAGGTGTTTTCTGGCCAGTCCAGAAGGTCAGGCAGTGGCATCATATTGCCATTATATAGGGGCAAATGCCCGGCCATGCTGTCAATTATGGTTCACCCTGACCCGAATGGCTTCAGGTAGCGGGCTGTGATATTGCGGTATCATTCGCGGTATAGCAGCGCCTGCCGGCTCGCTTGCCGTGACGGGAGCCATGGATGCGCCGGGTTCCAGGGCGCATTCATGAGGTTCCCCTTATGCCGTCGCCCTCAGCAATATCGTGGCTTCTCTTGCTTTTCTGGTTGCCCACCCTGGCCCCAGCCCAGGCGCTGCAACTGGAGTCGTGTCAGACCGAGCGCATCATCCTGCAGCCATGGCTGCAGGTATACGAAGATGCCCGCGGCGACTATACGCTGGATGAGTTCCTGGAAGCCTCCTCTGCGGAGTTGGGCTCGATGGCGTTGCTCCATCTGCGGCCTGACCTGGCCAGTGCGGCGTTATGGCTGCGCTTGGAGGTGTCCAACGCGAGCACTGCGGATTGCAGCATGTGGCTGTTCCCCGGTGCGCCTCGCGCCCGCGACATGCGGCTGTTCCAGCACCAGGAAGGAGAGTGGCAGCAACGACTGGCCGGTGCCGACTGGCCATTGAGCAGCTGGGATTCGCCGCTGCGCCTGCCGGCCTTCGAACTGCAGCTGCCAGCGGGCCAGACACGCACCTTCATCCTGCGCATGGACAACCGGCCGCCAGTGGCCATGCAACCGATGCTACTGTCCTGGGATGGCCTGCTGAGTGCTCGCGTGGCTGAAAGTACCGCCGATGGCGTGGTCTTCGGTCTGGTCGGGCTGCTGGTGGTGCTGAGCCTGGCCGTGGGTATCATCTATCACTGGCCGCTGTTGTTCGCCCATGCTACCGCAGTGTTGCTGTATGTGGTCTTCGTTGGGTTGCGCACCGGTTACGGATTCGTGCATCTGTGGCCTGACGCTCCGGAACTGGACAGGAATCTGATCATTCTGGTGCGTGCCGCCATGGGGGTGGCGGTGCTCGGCTATCTGCGCCTGCTGCTGCAGGTGCGCCGGTTGCCGCTCTGGTGTGGTCGGCTGGTTACCGGCTGGCAGGCTGTGCTGGTGCTGTACGGGCTGGCGCAGATACTGTGGGATGGGGGTGTGCTGAGCAATATGCTGAGCTGGGCGATCAGCGGCGTTTCCGCGCTGATCATGCTGACCATGGCCTGGGTAGGATATCGCCACCGGCTGCCCTATAACTGGTTCTGCTACCTGTTGCCGGTGCTACTTGCTGTGCAGGTGCTGATACAGGCCGGCTTCGTGCTGAAGTGGTGGGAATTGTCGCCCTATGAATACAGCTGGTATTCGATCTCCGCGCTGCCGGGTGCATTGCTGCTGGTGTATACCCTGGTGAGCCAGGTCCGGGTGGGGCGTACCCGCGAGCAGCAGGCGCTGCTGGATATCGACCAGCTGAAGCAGACCGAAAAAGAGCGGCTTGAGCATACCGTGGCGGTACGTACCAGCCAGCTGCGTGATGCCCTGTCGGCACAGAATCATCTGCTGGCGCGTATCAGTCATGACTTGCGTACCCCTATGCAGGGCATCCTCGACAGTGCCCGGAAGATCCAGGGTGACGGGCAAGAGCAGGAGCATGCCCGGCATATCGAGCAACATGCCCGGCTGCAGCTGGAGCTGATCGACGAGTTGCTGGAATTTTCCCGCAGCGAGCTGCAGCACATGGAGCTGCTGATCGCGCCAGGCTATCTGTTCGGCTTCCTGCGGGAAATCGAGGAAATCGGGCACTTTCTGGCCCAGCGCAACCACAATCACTTCAGCTGCCTGTTCGCGGATGATCTGCCGCTACTGGTCAATGCCGATTTCCGGCGGTTGCGACAGGTGCTGGTCAATCTGCTGGCCAATGCCGGCAAGTTCACCCGCAACGGTACCATCGAGTTCCGCGTCAGCCGAGGTATCCAGGGCGAGGAGGGACAGGTGTCACTCGACTTCAGTGTGGCAGACAGTGGCATCGGGATTCCTCTGGAGGAGATGACCCGGCTGACCGAGCCTTTCCATCGCGCCAGCAACGCGAAGCAGCACGAGGGCACCGGATTGGGCCTGTACATTGTCCGACAGATGCTGGAACGGATGGATTCTCGCTTGCTCATTGCCCGCTCCGCCCATGGCGGAAGTCTGTTCAGCTTCAGCCTGCAACTGGAGCTGGCGGCAGAGCAGGAACTGGATACCGTCATGGAGGAAAGCCATTTGCCCTGCATGAACGGTGAGAGCAAGCGGATCCTGGTGGTGGATGATGCCGACATCAGCCGGGAAATGCTCTACGAGCTGTTGTCTGGCTACGGGTATGATGTGCAGGCCTGTAGCAGTGTCGATGAGGCCCTGGGGTGGCTGGCCGAGGGGACGCCTGACCTGGTGCTCTGTGATCAATACATGCCCCTGTTCACTGGCTGGGTGCTGCTGGACTGGATCCGGCAGTACCGACCCGATCTACTGGTGATCCTGCACTCGGCTTCGCCACCGCGCCCACCTGAGGAATACCAGCACCTGGCATTCGACGTCTGCGTCCTGAAGCCAGCTCGGACCGATAGACTGCTGCGCTTGATTGGCAGTACCCTGAGCCAGGTACCCGACCCGGCGCAGGAATTCGACGAGCCAGGGCAGGGCGAGCGTTCGCAGGTAACAAGGACACGCTGTATCAATGAGCCAATCAGCGCCAGCCCAGGATATCCATGTCCTGATCATCGATGACTGCCCGGAAGCACTCAAGCCATTATCGAATCTGATTCGATCAGCGGGTATACGCCTTTCCGTGATAACCGAGCCGCGCCAGGCGGTCCAGCGCGTCCAGGCGCTGCGCCCGGACCTGATCCTGCTGGATGTGCACATGTCGCAGATGGACGGGTTCGCCGTATGCCGCCTGTTGCAGGAGGCGCCACTGACCAGGGAAATACCCATTATCTTCCTCACCTCGGCGTCAGCCATCGAGCAGCGATTGCAGGGGCTGACATTGGGTGGTGTGGATTACGTCATCAAGCCATTCGTGTCTGAAGAAGTGCTGGCGCGCATCCGTATCCATGTGCAACGGATGCGACGGGACAGCGGGGGCGAACCTGAGCCTGATGGTGCCGAGGCAAGCCATCAGGATCCTGACCAGACGGCACTGCACGCCGCCATGCGCCTGATTGCCCAGCAGCTGGAAGCTCCGCCGGGTTTGTCCGATATTGCTCGGCAGGTTGGCACCCACGATAAGAAACTGTCCGCCATCTTTCGGCAGTACCTGGGCATGACGGTTTTCGCCTTCATTCGTGAGGAGCGTTTGCGCAAGAGTCAGCAACTGTTGGCCGACAGTCATCTGAGCATCCAGGATATCGCTGATCTGGTCGGCTTCCGCAGTGCCGCCAACTTTGCCACCGCCTTTCGAGAGCGAACGGGGATGACGCCAAGCGCCTTTCGCCGCCAGCAAGGCGAACCGCAGCATGCGCCGGATTGAGTCGCTGCTCGGTATCCTGCTGTGGCTGCCGCCGGCAGCCACGTTAGCCGCGCAGGACGCTGCCCTGAGATTGCCGGACAGCCACGCCGAGGGTCGTGAGCTGGATATCGACTGGCCGCAGATGGCGGACCGTGATGTGATATACGCCGACGATCTGCAAGGCCCGGCCTACACCACGGGCGAGATGCTCAGCCGCAGAATGGCGGTGCTGCAAATGAGCTCGGCGACCACCCGCCTGACTGGTTTCAGCATGCGTGGGTTGGGTTCGGCATCCTTCAATAATGGTATGGAAAGCAGCGTCGGGCTGTATGCAGACGGCGTCTACCTTGGCCGTCAGAGTCTGTTCCAGGCCGACCTGGGTGATGTTGAACGGATCGAGGTGCTGCGTGGGCCACAGGGTACCCTGTATGGCAAGAACAGTAGCGCCGGGGTAGTCCATGTGATCAACCGCGCGCCGCAGTGGCGTGCCGGCGCGGCGGTGCAGGCCCACCTGGGTGAGTATGGCCAGCAGTACTATGGTGGACATGTCACTGGGCCGTTGCTGGACAAGGTGCTGGCAGGGCGGCTCACCTTCTATCAGCGTCAGCGGGACGGCTCCATCGACAACCGGCATGGTGGCGGCAAGGAGAACGACGAGGATCGTGATGGCCTGCGTGGGCAGTTGCTGTGGCGTCCCGGCGACCGGCTGCAGTTGCGCCTGCTGGCCGAGCATGCCCGTGAGCGGGAGCGCTGCTGCGCTTTTCCCTATGTGGATGCCAGCCGTGCATCCCGCGCCAGCGCGGCGTTCATCGGCTATCCACTACCGCGCATCGACCCCGGTAGCCGGGAGGTGGCAATAGATGGGCTGAATCGCTCGGACGTCGTGCAGCGGGCAATGACCCTGCATGCCGATTACCGCTTCGAGGATGGCTATCGGCTGGCTTCCATCACCGGTTGGCGGGACTGGGACTATGCCCTGCAGCTGGATATGGATGGCATCGACCTGGATATCGCCTCGCAGGGCGGCCAGCACTTGAAGCATGACCAGCTCAGCCAGGAGTTTCGCCTGACCGGCCAGCTCAACCAACAGCTCACATTCATCGCCGGGTACCACGGCTTGTACCAGCGGATGGAGGCCAACGGCTGGATGCGTACCGGCCCGCAGGCGGCGGACTGGTTTGCCGCAGGGATTGCTGCTGGAGCCGGGTTATCGCCAGAGATGATCAATGACGCCATATTGGACGGTGCGGGCTCGACGCTGAGTTCACGCCAGCAGGCCACCACCCATGCCCTGTATGGTCAGTTGGACTGGCAATGGACTCCACAGCTGGTGGTCAGTGCCGGGCTGCGTCTGAGTAACGAGCGCAAGCAGGGAAGTACCCGTCGGCGGCTGGATCTGCCGGAGCTGCCTGACGACAGCCTCTCGCAACAGATCGGCCCGGGACTGCGCGAAGCCGTGCTTGGACGTCCTGCCTCGCATCGCGAGAGCCTGCGGGACCGGCATGCCAGTGGGCATCTGGAGTTGATCCGGCAACTGGATGCGGCATTGCAAGCACGCCTGCGCCTGGCCAGCAGCTACAAGGCCGGGGGTATCAATGCCGAGCCCACCGGCCAACTGGTGGAGCCGGTATTCGCGGCTGAGCGGGCTAGCGGGGTGGAATTCGAGTTGCGGCGCAGGTTGTCCCAGGGACGCGGTGTGGTCGGTCTGACGCTGTACCAGACGCAAGTGCGTGACTACCAGGCTATCACCTATGACCCCGGTTCGTTGCTTAACCGCCAGCGCAATAATCTGATGAATATCGGCAAGGTGCGCTCGCGCGGGGTTGAGCTGGACTCACGGTGGTTGGCGGCGCCGGATCTGAGCCTGCATCTGGCACTGGCCTGGAATGACAGTCGCTATCGGGATGTCGAGAATGCGCCCTGTCCACCCGGCAGTGCCGGGCTGTTCTGTGACCTGTCCGGCAAGCGCCTGTTCAACGCGCCGCAATGGAATCTGGCCACGGGGCTGGAGCAGCTATGGTCGCTACCTGCCGGTCTGGAGTGGCATGCCGGCGGCAATTATCACTGGCGCAGCGGCTACGATGGCACGCTGGAGCGTGGGGTCGGCAGCGAGATCGGTGCGCGCGGCCTGCTGGATCTGTATTCCGGAATCGCACGCCCTGGCCGCTGGCAGACCAGTCTGTTGCTGCACAATGCATTGAACAAGGACTACATCTCCAGCATCTATGCCCTTACGGGCAGCGGTGACTACGGCGCGGCCATGGGCGCGCCACGCACCTGGTCACTGCGGCTTCGTATCGATCTGTGAGTATGCCGGCGGATCAAAGTGCGGTTTCTCGCTTCGTTGTCATAGATTCATCCCCTGAACCAAAGGCTTAAGGCCTTCTATCAAAGATTCCTCCTCATTTCTTGTGGAACAATCGACAAAATTACGACAGGCAAGCGTGACTGCTTGTCTGCTTACGTCAAATTTTTATCGTTTATGACTTAGGGACGGGTCAATGAGTAGTGTTGCCGCTCTGCGAGACTCCCATATCCTGGTGATACATCCCCGACCGGAAGAGCTGCGTGTCTTATTGAACCAGTTGCAGGCCGCCGGGGTGCGTCTGTCCATGGCAACGGCATCACGCCAGGGATTGCAGCGTGCTCAGGCGCTGGCGCCCGAGCTGATACTGCTCAATGTACAGATGCCGAAAATGGATGGTTTTGCATTGTGTCGACTGTTGCGCGAAGCGCCCCCTACCCGCAGTACCCCGATCATTTTTCTCAGTGCGGCTTCGACTGTGGATGAGCGCCTGCAGGGCTTTGCCCTGGGAGCAGCAGACTACCTGACTCAGCCTTTTGTTCCGGAGGAGGTCATGGCACGGATCTGCATTCACCTGGCGCGCAAAGCGAATCGTGCCGAGTGGCAGAGCGAGCCGACCGGCACGGTCCTCAAGGATGCCGACGAGACAGTCCTGCGCGCTGCCATGCGTCTTATCGACCAGCGGCTTGACTCGCCACCAGCGCTGGCTGACATGGCCCGCCTGGTTGGTACCCATGCCAAGAAGTTGACGGCGATCTTTCGACGCTATCTAGACATGACCGTATACGCCTATATCCGCGCCGAGCGACTGCGCAAGAGTCAGGAACTGCTGGCCAACAGTAACGCCAGTATCCAGGACATCGCCGATCTGATCGGTTTTCGCAGCGCTGCGAACTTCGCCACTGCTTTTCGCGAACGCACGGGCCAGACACCTAGTGCCTTTCGTAACCAGGTTCGCAGGCTGAAGCAGCAATGACCCGCCAGGCTGCATCGCTATGCAACAGGAAATCTGCGGGAAAAGAGTCCTGGCAAACGTTTTATCCGCTCCGCCAAAAATGGGGGAGCGGCCTTTTTGATTTAATGCCGGCGCTTGGCGACAGCCTGACCGCTGGGTCATCGATGACAGAAAACGAAACCCGAGTCTATTGAGAGGAAAGCATGCATAAGGAAATTCCCTTCGTCCGTCTGGCACTTGCAGTTTGCCTCGGCATGGCCCCCATGATGGCTTCGGCGACGGAGCAGAATACCGATCTGTTGTCTGTCGTCCAGAGCACCCTGGATACCAATCCCGAGTTGCGCTCGCGGCTGGATGCTTTCTACGCCTCGACCGAGGACCGGCGGGAAGTATTCGGTGGATACCTGCCGACGATCGACCTGAATGCATCGGTAGGCCAGGCCAACCGAGAATTCGACAACCGCAGTGATTATTCCCGCAACTACGCTGAAGTCTCGCTGACGCAGATGCTGTTCGACGGCTTCGGTGTGCGCAACCGCCTGGCCAAGGCTGATCACACCAGCCGGGTGCGCTACTACGAGCTGCTCGATGAAGCCGAGACCAAGGCCCTGGAAGCCAGTGAAGCCTACTTCGACGTGCTGCGGCACCGCGAGCTGGTCAAGCTGGCACAGGACAACCTGGCCAACCACCAGCGTGTGCATGAGCATATCGGCCAGCGCGCCGAACGTGGGGTCAGCAACCGTGCCGACCTGCAGCAGATCGAGGGCCGCCTGTCGCTGGCGCGCTCCAATCTGATGACCGAAGTGGCCAACCTGCAGAGTGTCACCGCGCGTTACCAGCGCCTGGTAGGACAGCTGCCGGCCGACGAGCTGCAGCCTTACGAGGTACCTGGTGCCCGCGTACCGGGTGAGCTGGGGCAGGTGCTGCGTACCGTCTACGCCAACAACCCGGCGCTGTATGCCGCCTTCGAAAATACCGAGGTGACCCAGGCCGCCCTGCGGGAAACCAAGGCCAACCGCTATCCGACGCTGGAGCTGGGCCTGCGCCACGGCACCTACAAGAACAACAACAGCTTCGACAACCGGACCGATCCGCGCTCCTATGGCGACGAAAGCATCGTCGAGTTGCGGGCCCGCTACAACCTGTACCGTGGTGGCAGTGACCGCGCCGCCGAGCGTGCCGCCTGGCAGCGCATCAACCAGGCCGAGAGCCTGCGCGACAAGACCTGCGTGGACCTGCGCCAGACCGCGACCATCGCCTATGGCGACATACTCAACCTGCAGAGCCGCCTGCCGTCGCTGGACCAGCACCGCGCCGCCTCCAGTGCGGTACTGGTGGCCTATCGCGAACAGTTCGATATCGGTCGTCGCTCGCTGCTGGACGTGCTCGACTCCGAGAACGAGGCGTTCCAGGCCGAACGGGCCTACAGCAATGGCCAGTACGACCTGCAGATCGCCCGCCTGTACACCCTGCACAGCATGGGTGAGCTGCTGAACACCCTGTCGCTGTCCAACGAGACCATCCCGCCGCTGGAAGACCTGCGTGCCACCCCGGCGTATGACTCGGCCAGCCGCTACTGCGAAGTGGTGGCCGGTGGTGTGCTGGATATCGACCAGTACCTGCAACCGCAACGGGCCCAGCAGGTGGTCAACCTGAGTGGCGATGCGCTGTTCGATGTCGGCAGCGCGGCCATCCGTGGCGGCACCGAAGCCCGTCTGCAGAACCTGTTGCAGCGCGTACAGGAGCAGGGCGCGCTGCGCTCGATCAGCATCGTCGGCCATACCGACAGCACCGGCTCGGCCAGCCTCAACCGCGACCTGTCGCTGGCGCGGGCGGTATCGGTGCGTGAATTCCTGATCGAACAGGGCATCGACCGAGCCATCATCAGCGTTGCCGGGGCCGGGGCTGATCGTCCTGTCGCCAGCAATAATACCGCTGAGGGTCGTGCCGAGAACCGTCGGGTCGAGCTGCACATCAATCGCGCCGAGTAGGAGTCTCGCAAACACCGTCATTGCGAACCGCGCAGCGGTGAAGCAATCCACAGGCGCGGCGTCACCGGCATACATCCCATGGATTGCCACGCCCTGCGGGTCCGCAATGACGGATGAGGATGAGAAGGCATGGACCAGGGCATTCCACCTCGTCATTGCGAACCGCGAAGCGGTGAAGCAATCCACAGGCACGGAGTCACTGGCGCGCGCCACATGGAATGCACTATCGGCTGAGGAGTCTTCGAGCTGAACATGGATACAGCGCCTGACGATGCACTGGCAGCCTGCCTGTCATGGCTGGCTGGCCGGCATGGAACTGTCACCAGTCGTGATGCCATCGTCGATGGCCTTGCGCTGGTGGAAGGTCGCCTGTCGCCTTCGCTATTTGCCGAGGCGGCGCAGCGGGTCGGGCTGGTAGCCCGGCTCGCCCGGCAGCCGCTGGGCAAGCTCAACCGCATGCTGCTGCCCTGTGTCGTGTTGCTCAAGGACAATCGCGCCTGTGTGGTGCAGCAGCTCGACCTGCAGGCCGGTACGGTCGATGTCCTGCTGCCGGAGCTGGACATGCAGCCGCAACAGCTGGCGCTGAAGGAGTTCAACGACAGTTACACCGGTCTGGTGATCTACTGCCGACCGGCATTCCGCGCCGCCGATGGCGACATTATCCTGGATGCCGAGGATGACAGCCGTGGGCACTGGTTCTGGAGCGTGATCCGCACCAACCGCCCGGTGTACCGCGATATCCTGCTGGCTGCGTTGTTCATCAACCTGTTCGCCCTGGCCATGCCGCTGTTCGTGATGAACGTGTATGACCGGGTGGTGCCCAACCAGGCCACCGATACGCTTTGGGTGCTGGCCATTGGTGCCGCCATCGTGGTCTGCGCCGATCTGGTCCTGCGCCTGCTGCGCAGCTGGTTCGTCGAGCTGGCCGCCAGCCGCGCCGATATCAAGCTGTCGGCGCGTATCATGCGGCGGATTCTGGGCATGCGCCTGGAGCACCGCCCGGCGTCGGTCGGCTCCTTCGCCGCCAATGTGCAATCCTTCGAGTCGGTGCGCTCGTTCATCGGCTCGATGACGGTGACGGCGCTGGTCGACCTGCCGTTCTTCCTGCTGTTCGTCCTGATCATCATGCTGATCTCCTGGGTCATGGCCATTCCGGTACTGGTAGGTGCGGCGCTGATCGTGCTCTACGCCCTGTCGGTGCAGGCCAGGATGCGGCAACTGAGCGAGACCTCCAGCCAGGCCAGCGCCCAGCGCAACGCCGGCCTGATCGAAAGCCTGGATGCGATGGAAACGCTGAAGAGCTTCAACGCCACCAGCCGCATGCAGGCGCGCTGGGAGCAAGCCACCCGCTTCCTCTCCGGCTGCTCCGGCAAGCAGCGCATGCTGGGCGTCTCGGTCGGCGCGCTGGCCTCCTGGATCCAGCAACTGGTTGCGGTCAGCATGATCATCGTCGGGGTGTATCTGGTGATCGATGGTCAGATGAGTCAGGGTGCCCTGATCGCCGCCTACATGCTCTCATCGCGGGCCATGGCACCGGTCTCCCAGACCGCCTCGCTGCTGACCCAGTATTACCAGGCAGCCACTGCGCTGGGTTCGCTGGAACAGATCATGGGCAACGAGCAGGAACGCACGCCCGGCAAGCAGATCATCAGCCGCCCGCGCCTGCGCGGCGAGATCGAACTGCGCAATGTCAGTTTCAGCTACCCGGATGAACAGCGCAGCGCGCTGAATGGCGTCTCCCTGCATATCCGCGCGGGTGAGCGGGTCGGCATTCTCGGCTGTGTCGGCTCCGGCAAGACCACGCTGGAAAAGATCATCCTCGGCCTGTACCGGCCCACCTCGGGCCAGGTGCTGGTCGATGGGGTGCATCTGGAGCAGATCGACCCCGCCGAGCTGCGCCGCAGTATCGGCTACATGCCCCAGGAAGTGCAGCTGCTCAGTGGCAGCGTCTACGACAACATCACCCTGGGGGTGGAGCGGCCGAGCAACGAACGGCTGCACGAAGCGATCAATCTCGCCGGGCTCAAGGCGCTGGTCGGTGCCCACGCCGACGGCCTGTCGATGCCGGTGGGCGAGCGGGGCAGCCGTCTGTCCGGCGGTCAGCGTCAGGCTGTGGCGGTCGCCCGTGCGGTGATGGGTAACAGCAGCATACTGCTGCTCGATGAGCCCACCAGCTCCATGGACAGCGTGCTGGAGAACCACGTGCGTAAATCCCTGGCCCAGTTCAGCCAGGGCCGGACCCTGCTGCTGATCACCCACCGCACCAGCCTGCTGGACATGGTCGACCGGCTGATCGTCATGGATGCCGGACAGATCATTGCCGATGGCCCGAAACAGAAGGTGATACAGGCGCTGGAGCAGGGCAGCATCGCGAGAGCGGCACCATGAGCGAGCAGAACATCGTCAGCAGCGTCGAAAACAAGCTTGTCGAGCAGCGCAGCTTCGAGCGCCTTGAGCAGTTGTCTGCTGTGGGTGCCGTGGGCAAGCCGGGGGTCGACCGGCTGTTCGCGCCCCTGTTTGCCGCCTTTGGCCGCCAGTCCGGCAACTGGCAGGTCGATGCCGAACAGGCGATCGAGGCGCAGCAGGTGTTCCGCGCCCGTGGCCTGCTGTATGTGATCGCGCTGATCTGTGTGCTGTTGCTGGTCTGGGCTGCGCTGGCCAAGGTGGACGAAGTGACCCGGGGCGAAGGCAAGGTGATTCCCTCCCAGCAGCTGCAGATCGTGCAATCGATGGACGGTGGCGTGGTGCAGGAGGTACTGGTCAGCGAAGGCGAGCAGGTGGCGCGGGGTGATGTGCTGGTGCGGATCGACCCGACCCGCTTCGTCGCCAACTTCCAGGAAGGCAGCGTGCGCGCCTTTGCCCTGCGTGCCAAGGTCGCGCGATTGCGTGCCCTGATCAACGACCAGCCCTATGGGGCGATCATGGATGACAGCCTCACCCCGGCACAGCAGCAGGTGTTGGTGCAGGAAGAAAACTACTACTACGCCAGCATCGGTGAACTGGAGCAACGGCTGTCGGTTGCCCGGGAACAGCACGCCCAGCGGCGCCAGGAACTCAGCGAGGCCCAGGCCCGGTTGCGCGCCGCCGAACAGGCCTACCGCATGTCCAGCCAGGAGCTGAATGTCACCCGGCCGCTGCTGGCCTCCGGCGCCGTCTCGGAAATCGACATCCTGCGTCTGGAGCGGGACCAGGCCGCCGCGGACGGCGAGCGGCGCTCGGCAGCGGCCCGTTCCCGCCAGGCCGAGGCCGGCATCCAGGAGGCCGAAGCGCGCCAGGCCGAAGTGGAGCTGAGCATGCGCAACCAGTGGCGTGCCGAGCTGAGCCAGGCCAGCGCTGAACTCAACAGTCTGAGCCAGAACGTCGACGGCCTGGCCGACCGGGTCAAGCATGCGGAGATCCGCTCGCCGGTCAGCGGTACTGTGCAGCGGCTGTTGTACAACACCATCGGTGGCGTGGTGCAGCCGGGCTCCACGGTGATCGAAATCGTTCCCGCCGACGACCGCCTGCTGGTGGAAGCGAAGATCGCACCCAAGGACATCGCCTTCCTGCGGCCGGGGTTGCCGGCAACCATCAAGCTGCACGCCTATGACTTTTCCATCTACGGCGGGGTATCCGCGACCCTGCAGCATATCAGCGCCGACACCATTACCGACGAGCGCGACAACACCTATTACCTGGTGCGGGCCATGACCACCGACAGCGAGTTCATCGAACGGCTGTCGGTGATCCCCGGCATGACCGCACAGCTGGACATCATGACCGGCAAGAAAAGCATTCTGTCGTACCTGCTTAAACCCCTGCTGCGCGCCAAGGCCAATGCCTTGAGCGAGCGCTGAACCCTATTGTAACCGTCGGCTAACGCCGCATTGATATCCGTGATCGAGGTCGTTATGAACACTTTGGCAACCGTGGTAAACCTGACTGGCCGTGCCTGGGCTGTAGCTGCCGATGGTGAACGTCGTGAGATCAAGGTCGGTGATCGCCTGCGCGGCGATGAAATGCTGATCACCGAGCCGGGCGCCCGGGTCGATCTCGATTTCGGCGACAACCAGGTCCTGACCTTCCTCGGTGAACAGCAGCAGACCGTAGGCGAGGCGGCTGAGGCGGCCCAGGCCGAGCTGCCACCCTCGACACCACGCCCGGCAGCTGAAGATCGCGGGCAGCCCCAGGCCCAGCCCGCACAGGCAAGCGGCGAGCCGGAAGGCCACAACTTCGTCCAGTTGGTGCGCATCAACGAAATCATCGAAGCCGACGGCATCACGCCACTGACCGTCGCCCGTATCCAGGAAGTGCTGCGCCCGCTGGGCATGAGCCTGCCCGACCGCGGCTTCATGCCGGATGAGTGGCGCGAGCATCGCGGAGGCGATGAGCGCCATGAAACCGGCCCGGCTGCCCGCAAACCCGGTCTCAGCATCGAATTGCAGGGCGCCGGCCCCGACGGCGTGTACAACGAAGAAGAGATCGGCCCGGATGGCACCGTCCCCGCCGAGGTGACCCTCGACGATCGGGTACGCGAAGGCGATCAGTTGGTGATCAAGGATGGCAAGGGTAATATCCTGCTCGACCGCCCGGTTACCGCCGAAGACCTGCGCGACGGCGTCACCGTCGAAGTACCGGTTGAGCCAGGCGATCGCAACGTCACGGTCGAAGCCACCGTCACCACACCCCAGGGCTTCACCGGCACTGACCGTGATGACAAGCTGGTGGATAACGATGTGCCCGGTGTCAGCGTCGAGCTGCAGGGTGCCGGCCCGGATGGTGTGTACAACGAGGAAGAGATCGGCCCGGACGGTACCGTGCCGGCGGAAGTGACCTTGGACGACAAGGTCGAAATCGGCGACGTCCTCAAGGTGACCGACAAGGACGGCAACGTCCTGCTCGAACGTCCGGTCACCCAGGACGACCTGGATAATGGTGTCACCGTTCAGGTGCCGGTATCCCCCGGCGACACCGAAGTACCGGTTACCGCCACCATCACCGACCCGGCGGGTAACAGCGGTACCGATACCGACAACAAGCCGGTGGATAATATCGTACCCACGGTGACGGTCGAACTGCAGGGCGCTGGCCCGGACGGGGTGTACAACGAAGAAGAAATTGGCCCGGATGGTACGGTGCCGGCCCTGGTCACCCCCGGCCCGACCGTAGAGGTAGGCGACAATCTGGTAGTCACCGACAAGGACGGCAATATCCTGTTGGAGCGCCCGGTAACCCAGGATGACCTGGACAACGGTGTCATCGTCCAGGTGCCGGTAGCGCCGGGCGACACCGAGATCCCGGTCACCGCCACCATTACTGACCCGGCGGGTAACAGCGGTACCGATACCGACAACAAGCCGGTGGACAACACCGTACCCACCGTCAGCGTCGAACTGCAGGGCGCAGGTCCGGACGGTGTGTATAACGAGGAAGAGATCGGTCCGGACGGCACCGTGCCGGCGCTGGTCATTCCCGGCCCGACCGTGGAAGTGGGCGATACGTTGGTGGTCACCGACAAGGATGGCAATATCCTGTGGAACCGCCCCGTCACCCAGGACGACCTGGATAATGGTGTCACCGTTCAGGTGCCGGTATCCCCCGGCGACACCGAAGTACCGGTTACCGCCACCATCACCGACCCGGCGGGTAACAGCGGTACCGATACCGACAACAAGCCGGTGGATAATATCGTACCCACGGTGACGGTCGAACTGCAGGGCGCCGGCCCGGACGGTGTGTACAACGAAGAAGAAATTGGCCCCGACGGTACGGTGCCGGCCCTGGTCACCCCCGGCCCGACCGTGGAAGTAGGCGATACGCTGGTGGTCACCGACAAGGATGGCAACGTTCTGCTCGAACGTCCGGTCACCCAGGACGATCTGGATAATGGTGTCACCGTTCAGGTGCCGGTAGCGCCGGGCGACACCGAAGTCCCGGTCACCGCCACCATCACCGATCCGGCGGGTAACTCCGGTACCGATACCGACAGCAAGCCGGTGGACAACCTGCCCCCGGTCGCTACGCTCATCGTCGACCAGAACGACATGGATGCGGACCAGATCAGTCTGGATATCAGCACCTATTTCAATGATGCAATCAGCGGCACGAGCCTGACCTACAGCGCTGCTGGCCTGCCCACAGGCTTGAGCATCGACCCGGTAACCGGTGTTATCAGCGGCACCATCGACCATTCCGCCAGCCAGCGAGACAGCGACAGCGATGGCCAGGCCGATGGCCAATACGGCGTCACCATCACCGTGACCGATGAGGCTGGCAACAGTACTGATGCGACCTTCACCTGGACCGTTGGTAATCCGCCGCCGGTAGCTGAGAACGACACCAACACCACACTGGAAGACACCCCGTTGCACGTCGATGCCGCCAATGGCGTGTTGGCCAACGACAGCGACCCGGATGGCGATGAGCAACTGACCGTCGTCGAGTTCACCGTGGAGGGGCAGACCTACAATGCCGGTGAGATCGCCGTCATTCTCGATGTAGGCGAACTGCTGCTCAACGATGACGGCAGCTACCACTTCGTCCCCGAGCCAAACTGGCATGGCGATGTTCCCACCGTGACCTACACCGTCAGCGATGGGGAGGGTGGTATCGATACGGCTGAGCTGAACATTACCGTGACTCCCACCGATGACCCGGTCGATGTGGATGTGCCCATAGTCGATGATGCCACTATCGCCGACGGCAACGTCAACGATCATGTGGTATTCGAAAGCGGCCTGGCCAATGGTTCGGCACCGGAGGCGGATGACCTCAAGGTCGAGTCCAGCTTCACCCTGACCGCCCCGGACGGCCTGGGCAACAGCGGCGCGGTGGTACTGACCTACACCAATATCAATGGCGAGACTCGTACCCTGAACCTGGGCAGGGAGCAGCTTGAACAACTGGGCAACAGCTATCAGGTACTGGATACCCAGTACGGCAAGCTGGAACTCAACGGCTACACCGAGAATGCCGATGGCACCATCACCATCGACTACCAGTACACCCTGGAACGTGCCCCGCAGGTAAGCGGTGACGACAGCCGTGATGAAATCGGTATTCGCGTCACCGATATCGATGGCAGCACCGACGAGGCCACCCTGAGCATCAAGATCGTCGACGATGCACCGGCAGCCCGTGACGACAGCAACAGCATCACTGAAGATGTCACCGCGCCGGTAACCGGCAACGTCATTGCCAATGGCTCGACAGGCGACGTGGCCGATATTCTGGGCGCCGATGGTGCCGAGATCACCGGCATCACCAGCGATAATGTAACGGCCAATAGCTCGATCCTGCAGCCCAACGGCGACCTGGTGATAGAGGGCCAGTACGGCACTCTGACTATCAGCCCGGACGGTTCCTATAGCTACGAACTGGATAACACCAATCTGGCTATTCAGGGGCTTGGCGAGAATGAAGCGCTGGAGGAGGTGTTCAGCTACACCCTGACCGACGGTGACAACGACAGCAGCGATGCGAAGCTGACCATCACCATCAACGGCAGCAACGATGATGTCACGGTGAAGGTACCGGACCCGACCGATCCGACCGACCCCAACTACCCGGTGGTCAATGACCCAGCCGACCCGAATGACCCGGCACGTGGCAATGTCAACGACCATATGGTGTTCGAAAGCGGCCTGCACGGCGGCTCGGCTACAGATGTTGCTGATACCCGTGTCGAATCCAGCTTCACCCTGAGCGCACTGGATGGCCTGGATGACACTGCCGCCATTACCTTCGAGGTGGCTGGCAACACCCTGATTCTGAGAAAGGCCGAGGTCGAAGACCTGGGCAACAACAGCCAGTCCATCACCACCGAATACGGTGAACTGCTACTCAATGGTTATACCCTGAACGCTGATGGCACCATCACCGTTGATTACGAATACACCCTGACCAGTGCTCCGGACAATACGGCGGGCGATGGTGAGTCGACCGACGACACCATCAGGATCACCGTCAATGACCGTGATAGCGACAGTGACAGTCAGGACCTGGTGATTCGGATCATCGACGATGCGCCGACAGCCATGGATGATGCCAATGCCATCACCGAAGATGACCTGTCCATCGCTGGCAATGTCATCACTGGCGGCTCAGCCAATGATGTAGCCGACACGCAGGGTGCCGATGGCGCCACGGTAACCGATATCAGCAGTACCAGCGGCAACCCGGTCGATGACAGTGACCCCAGCGGCATCCTGGTGATCGAGGGCGAGTACGGCACCCTGACCATCGAGCCGGACGGCAGCTATACCTATGAGCTGAACAACGACAGTGCCGAGGTCAACAAACTCAAGGTCGGCGAGACGCTGACCGAGGAGTTCACCTATACCCTGACCGACACGGATGGCGACAGCGATACCGCCACGCTGACCATCACCATCAATGGTAATACCGACGGCGCACCGACCATCGTACCCGAGGATGTCAATGGTCCGGAGGTGCCGGCCGATATTACTACCCAGGGCCATGTCACTGTACATGAGCGCGGCCTGACCGGCAGCGATAGCAGCCATATCAACGATGGCAGCGTGACCATCAGCGCACCCGATGGTTTGGAGAGCATCACTATCGGTGGTGTACCGGTCGATCTGACCCAACTGGCAGCGCTGGACCCCACTGATCCCAGCACCCATATCGAGATCGATACTCCCCAGGGCAAGCTGACCCTGACCGGCTTCGACGTCACCGACGCCGTGGGTGGGGTACCGACCCAGGGTGAACTGCAGTTCACCTACGAGCTGGAAGAGGTGCAGACCACCCCAGCCGATCCGGCTGATCCGGATGCGGGCCGCAACAGCACCGAGACCATTCCGCTAGAGGTTACCGATGCCGGTGGTGGCGCCGGTACCGGCAATCTGGTGATCAATATCATTGACGATGTGCCGGTGGCAGTGGGTGACGAAAACGCCATTACCGAAGATGAGCTGTTGGTGACCGGTAATGTCATCGGTGGCCCCAGTGCATCGGTAGGCGACGAGGCCGATACCGAAGGGGCTGACGGCGCTACGGTTACCGATATCGGCAACGCAGCGACCGGCAATAACATGACCGCATTGCCCAACGGCGACCTGGTGATCGAAGGCGAGTACGGCACCCTGACCATCCGCCCGGACGGCTTCTACACTTATGAACTGAACAATGATCACCCCGACGTCAACGCTCTCAGAGACGGCGATGATTTGCAGGATGTATTCACCTACACCCTGACTGACGGCGACGGTGACAGTGACACTGCTGATCTGACCATCACCATCAACGGCCGTACCGACGGCGCACCGACCATCGTACCTGAGGATGTCAATGGTCCGGATGTGCCGGTCGATATCACTACCCAGGGCCATGTCACCGTACATGAGCGCGGCCTGACCGGTAGCGATAGCAGTCATATCAACGATGGTAGCGTGACCATCAGCGCCCCCGATGGTCTGGAGAGCATCACTATCGGTGGTGTACCGGTCGACCTGACCCAACTGGCAGCGCTGGATCCCACTGATCCCAGCACCCATATCGAGATCGATACTCCCCAGGGCAAGCTGACCCTGACCGGCTTCGATGTCACCGACGCCGTGGGTGGGGTACCGACCCAGGGTGAACTGCAGTTCACCTACGAGCTGGAAGAGGTGCAGACCACCCCAGCCGATCCGGCTGATCCGGATGCGGGCCGCAACAGCACCGAGACCATTCCGCTGGAGGTTACCGATGCCGGTGGTGGCACCGGTACCGGCGACTTGGTGATCAACATCATCGATGATGTGCCGGTGGCCGAGGATGACGTCAACGCCATCACCGAAGATGAGCTTGCGGTAAGCGGCAACGTCATCGGTGGTTCTGGTGCGTCTGCAGGTGATGAGGCGGATACTGAAGGCGCCGACGGCGCCACGGTGACCGATATCAGCAGTACCAGCGGCAACCCGGTCGATGACAGCGACCCCAGCGGCATTCTGGTGATCGAAGGCGAGTATGGCACTCTGACCATCGAGCCGGACGGCAGCTATACCTATGAGCTGAACAACGACAGTGCCGAGGTCAACAAACTCAAGGCCGGCGAGACGCTGACCGAGGAGTTCACCTACACGCTGACCGATGCGGATGGCGACAGCGATACCGCCAGGCTGACCATCACCATCAACGGCAACACCGACGGTACGCCGAGCATCACTCCGGATGATGTCAACGGTAATGGCGCTATCAATGGCCACAACACCGTACAGGAAAGCGGTCTGGCAGGTGGCTCCACGGCGGGTGATGACAGCAATATCGTCGATGGTGCCATCCAGATCAGCGCCGGTGACGGCCTGGCCAGCATCACCATTGGCGGTCAGAGCTTCACCCTGGCTGAACTGCAAGATCTGAGCTCCAGCCCATCGGCAGCCATCCCGGTCGACGGTGGCATCCTGGTGCTGACCGGCTTTACCGGTGGTGACCTGGTGGGTGGCGTACCGACTTCCGGCACATTGGAATACAGTTACACCCTGACTGGTGAGCGTACCCACAGCGGCGGTGAGGACCAATCGCTGCTGCTGGATATTCCGCTGAGCGTCACCGATGCCGGCAACGAAACAGCCAACGGTACCCTGACCATCCAGGTGATGGATGACGTACCGACTGCTGTTGCCGACATCGGCAATGTCATCGAAGGCGCCACCCTTACGGTGAACGCCGCCGATGGCGTATTGGATAACGATACCTCCGGTGCCGATGGCTGGGCTGGCACCGGTGCCGTGGTTGGTGTAGCTGCGGGTGACACCAATGCCAACAGCAGTGGCGGTGTCGGCGGCAGAATCGATGGCCAATATGGTTATCTGATCCTGAATGCCGATGGCAGCTATGCCTACGTATCGACCGCCGATGCGACTACCGCTGATGCGGTGGACGTATTCACCTACACCGTGCGTGATGGTGATGGTGACCTGTCCCATACCACGCTGACTATCAACGTATCCGATGTCAGCCTGAATCCGGAGAATACGACCACCAGTGTCAACGAAAGTGGCCTGGTGGGAGGGACCAGCGAAGGGGATGATGATCACATCGCCACTGGACAGGTTACCCTGTCGCCGGGCCTGGAAGTCATACCCGGCAGCGGCACCACGGAGCATGGCACCTTCACCATCGACCAGGATGGCAGCTACACCTATACCCTGACCGGGAACACCTCGGGGGATAACACCACCGACAGCTTTACCTACGTCAGTACGGACGCCAATGGCAACACCGTCACCAACACCGTGATCATCGAGATCATCGACGATGAGCCGGTGGCAGTAAATGACGAAAACGCCATCACCGAAGATGAGCTTGCGGTAAGCGGCAACGTCATCGGTGGCCCCAGTGCTTCGACAGGTGACGAGGCTGATACCCAAGGTGCCGACGGTGCGACGGTTACCGAGATCGGCAACGCCGCGACCGGCAACAGCATGATCACCTTGCCCAATGGTGACCTGGTAATCGAAGGCCAGTACGGCACCCTGACCATCCGCCCGGATGGCTTCTACACCTACGAGCTGGACAACAACCACCCTGACGTTAACGGTCTCAAGGATGGCGACGACCTGCGGGAAGTGTTCACCTATACCTTGACTGACGGGGACGGCGATAGCGACAGCGCTGAGCTGGCCATCACCATCAACGGTCGTACCGATGGCGTACCGGGCGTGAGTATCACCGATCACAACGGTCTTGAGGTCGGTCACAACAGCATTGCCGAGGACGCCACCGCACCGGTGACCGGCGAGTTCACCGTCACTGCGCCGGATGGCCTGGAGTCGATCAGCGTTGCTGGCACAACCATCACAGAAGCCGGGCTGGCCGACCTGACCACGGCACCAGTTAGCATCCCGGGTGCTGAAGGCACTCTGACCCTGACTGGCTATGACCCGGTCACCGGCAAAGTCAGCTACGAATACCAGCAGACGGGCAACAGCAAGGATCACAGCGGCGGTGATAACAGCGTCACCGACAGCTTCCCGATCACCGTGACTGACAGGGGTGGCGATACTTCTGCTCCGTCTGACCTGGAGATCCTCATCACCGATACCGCGCCCGCCGCCAACCCGGACATTGGCAGTATCGACGAGGATGGCTCACCGCTGAGCGGCAACCTGATCACCGATCCCGGTGCCGGCGAGGATGAGATCGGTGCGGATATCACCACTGTCACCAATGTCAGCAGCAACAACGAGCCGGGCAATACCGCCAGCAATGCCGGCGGGACCCTGGTGATTGACGGTGAATACGGCACCCTGACCATCCTGCCGAATGGGGACTACACCTACGAGCTGCACGACAGCGCCAAGGTCAATGCGCTCAAGGATGGCGATACGCCCCAGGACGTGTTCACCTACACCATCACCGACAGTGACGGTGATGCCGATAGCACCACCCTGACCATCACCATCAACGGCAACACCGATGGCGCACCGACCATCACGCCGGAAGATGGCAATGATGATGATCCGAATGACTTCCTGACCAACGGCCACGCCACCGTATACGAGCGCGGCCTGATGAACGGGGATAGCAGCGGCAGTCATATCACCGATGGCAGCATCACCATTACCGCGCCCGATGGCCTGGGCAGCCTGGTTATCGGTGGCACGTCTGTCAGCCTGGCCCAGCTGGAAGCGCTGGACCCGGCTGATCCCGATACCCATATCGAGATCGACACTCCCGAGGGCAAGCTGATCCTGACCGAGTTCGTGGTTGATCCGGCTGACCGGGTCGGTGGTGTGCCGACCGAGGGTGAGCTCAAGTTCAGCTACGAGCTGGAAGAGGTGCAGAACACCCCGGCTGATCCGGCAGACCCGACCGTTGGTCGCAACAACAGCGAGCAGATTCCGCTGACCGTCATCGATGCCGGTGGCGATGAGGCCGATGGCACGCTGATCATCAATATCATCGACGATACTCCCACCGCCGCCCCCGACAACGGCACTGTTACCGAAGGCGAGACTCTCACTGTGGACGCCGACAACGGTGTACTGGCAAACGATACCGCCGGTGCCGATGGCTGGGCCGGCACCGGTGCCGTGGTCGGTGTGGCTGCGGGTGACACCAATGCCAACAGCAGTGGCGGCGTTGGTGGTCGGATCGATGGCCAGTATGGCTACCTGGTCCTGAATGCCGACGGCAGCTATGAGTACATATCCACCGCTGACGCTGTGACTGGCGATGAAGTGGATATATTTACCTACACCGTACGTGACGACGATGGTGACCTGTCCCATACCACGCTGACCATCAACGTAACGGATGTCAGCCTGCCACCCATCATCACGCCGAACGACAGTGTTAACGAGAGCGGCCTGGCTGGCGGCTCCACCGAGGGCGATAACAGCCATACCACCACCGGCCAGGTCATCCTGCCGCCCGGTCTGGAAGTCGTGCCTGACAGCGGCACCAGCACCCACGGCACCTTCACCATCGACCAGGATGGCAGCTACACCTATATCCTGACGGGCAATACCAGTGGCAACACCACCACCGACAGCTTTACCTATGTCACCACGGACGCCAATGGCAACACCGTCACTAACACCGTGACCATCAATATCATCGACGATGCGCCGGTAGCGGAGGATGACGTCAACAGCGTCCCGGCCGGCAGCTATGCCGAAGTTACCGGAGAGCTGATCAATGGCGGCCTGGGTGGCGCAGGCAAGGATACCGAGGGGGCCGATGGTGCGACGGTAACCAGCGTGGTCAATACCCCTGTCGGAGAGCCGGCTGGAACACCGGTAGCGGTATCGACCGATGGCTCCACCACGACCATCAATGGCCAATATGGTGTGCTGACCGTCGAAGCCGACGGCAGCTACAGCTACCAGCGCAACCCCGGCACTCCCGGCGGTGTGCAGGATGTATTCAGCTACACCCTGACCGACAGTGATGGCGACGATGACACCGCCACGCTGACCATCAATATCGGCGATGCCACGCCGACCATCAGCGACCTGACACCGAAACTGAATGGCGGCGAGCTGACCTTTGAAGAGAAACATCTGGCTGATGGCAGCGCACCGGACAGCGCGCAACTGACCAAAACCGGTGACTTCACTATCAGCTCGCCCGATGGCATTGGTAGCCTCACTGTGGGTGGCGTTACCGTTATCGCCAATGGCGTCCTGACCAGCACCACCACGGTCACTACACCGCAGGGCCATACTCTGGAAATCACTGGCTACGACCCGGCCACTGGACGTATCACCTACGAATACACCCTGACCGACCGGGAACACCATGACCAGAGCAGCAGCGATACCGAGCTGTTCGACGATATCCCGGTTGTTCTGACTGACCGGGACGGTGACTCTGTCAATGACACCCTGTCAGTGCGGATCGTGGATGACGTACCGCAAGCCAATGACGACACCCGCAGCATCACCGAGGATGGCCCATCGGTAACCGGTAATGTTATCGAAGGTGACCCAGATGGTGGTGTCGCCGATACCAAAGGCGCCGATGGCGCTACGGTCACCGATATCAGCAGCACCAGCGGCAACCCGGTCGATGACAGTGATCCCAACGGCGTTCTGGTGATCGAAGGCGAGTACGGTACCCTGACCATCGAGCCGGACGGCAGCTATGAGTATGTGCTGAACAACGAGAATGCCGAGGTCAACAAGCTCAAGACCGGCCAGACGCTGGCCGAGGAGTTCACTTACACCCTGACCGATGCAGACGGCGACAGCGATACCGCCAAGTTGACCATCACCATCGACGGTCATACCGATGGCGCACCGAGCATTGTACCAGCGGATGACAACGGCAACGGTGCTATCGACGGCCATAACACCGTACAGGAAAGCGGCTTGGCGGGTGGTTCCACGGCGGGTGATGGCAGCCATATCACTTCCGGCAGCATCCAGATCAGTGCAGATGATGGTCTTGCCAGCATCACCATTGGTGGGCGGAGCTTCACCCTGGTCGAACTGCAGGATCTGAGCGTGGGCAACCCATCGGCAGCCATCCCGGTCGAAGGCGGCACCTTGGTGCTGACTGGCTTCACCGGTGGTGATCTGGTGGGCGGCGTACCGACCTCCGGCACACTGCAATACACCTACACCCTGACCGGTGAGCGCACTCACAGTGCCCAAGGCGATGACGCCGTACTGCTGGATATTCCGCTGAGCGTCACCGATGCCGGCAACGAAACCGTCAACGGCACCCTGACCATCCAGGTAGTGGATGATGTGCCTACCGCCGTTAACGACACCGCCGAGGTCGCAGCCGGTGAATTCGAGCTGGTAGAGAACGGCAACGTCCTCACCAACGATACCGAGGGGGCTGACGGTGCCAGGGTTACTGGCGTCGGGCATGAAAGCGACACCAGTGAGACAGCGGTACCGGGTACCGGCAACCTGGTTATCGATGGCGACTACGGCAAGCTGACCATCCATTCCGACGGCAGCTACAGCTACCAGCGCAACCCCGGTACGCCGGGTGATGTGCAGGACGTATTCACCTACACCATCACCGATGGCGATGGCGATACCGCCAGTGCCGAACTGACCATCAACATCGCCGACAGTGCACCTGCGGTGGATATTCCCGCGGCAGGCAGTGGCAGCACCACCGTGTACGAGTCCGGCCTGCCCGATGGTTCGGACAATATTCCCGGTCGCGCCACCACCAGTGGCAGCATCGAGTTCAACTCGGCGGATGGGCTCGGCACTGTCAGCCTGGGTGGGCATACCCTGACCGAGACCGATCAGACCTTCTCCACGACAGGTCCCGATGGAAGCCTGACTGCCCGCTACGAGTACGATCCGGTCACCGGCAAGGGCAGTATCCACTACAGCTATACGCTCGAAGGCACGACCGATGGTGATAACACCTCGGTCAGCTTCCCGGTGGAAATCACCGATCAGGATGGCGATGCGGCACCAGCGGGTAACCTGGTCATCAATATTGTCGATGACGTACCGACCGCTCGACCTGACGAGGAAACCGTCACCGAGGGAGGCAGCGTAAGCGGCGATGTGCTCGGCAACGACGACGCCGGTGCGGATGGCTGGCATGACAACGGCAATGCCGTGGTTGGTGTGGTGAGCGGCACGGGTGGGCCGGTAGAAAACGGGAACGTGGGCACTTCCATCAATGGGACCTACGGTACCCTGACGCTCAATGCCGATGGTAGCTACACCTATCAGTCCAACGCCAATGCAGTGACTGGCGACGAGCAGGATGTGTTCACTTACACCGTCCGTGATGCCGATGGGGATCTGGTTGAGACCACCCTGACCATCAATGTGAACGATGTAACCGGCATCTCGCGTGATACCACCGGCACTGTCGACGAAGCAGGCCTCTCCGCTGGTTCCGACTCTTCTTCGGACAAGGAAACCACCGGTGGCAGTCTGAATCTGGCTGATGGCTGGACTGTGGACCCGAGCAGCGTAGGTGATCAATCAAGCGGTATTGGCACCCTGACCATCAATGCCGATGGCAGCTACAGCTATACCCTGACTAGTCGCACCGAGGATATTGATGGCGAAGATGAAATCGACGAATTCACCTATACCGCCAGAGATCAGTACGGTAATACGGTCACCAACACCGTCATCATCACCATCATCGACGATATACCCAGCGTCACCCTGACCGGTAACGCGCTGGGCGAGGTGCAGGTGGATGAAACCAGCATGGGTACTTCAGCCTCGGCTGACTTCTCCGGTGCCTTCAACGAGCACTTCGGTGCGGATGGTGATAACGGGGATGGTCTGGTCTACACCCTGGAAGTGGATACTGCCGCAACTGGCCTGGTGGATACCGAAACTGGTGACCCGATTGTTCTGGTGGAATCCTCTGATGGTCTGACCGTAACGGGCCATGTAGGTGATGATATCGGTCCGGCGGCCTTTACCATCTCGGTTGATGGCAACGGCAACGTTACCCTGACGCAGACTCGACCCCTGCACCACACCAACCCGAACGACCATGACGACGTAATCCGCCTGCCTGACGGCAGCCTCAAGCTGACCGCCACCGCGACTGATGGTGACGGCGATACCGATGCTGCCTCGGTGGATATCGGTGGGCGTTTCAGTTTCAGGGATGATGGTCCGAGCATCGGTGCGGCACCTGCGCCCGGTGAGGTAGATGAAGCCTATCTGCCGACCGGTAGTGGGGAGGGGACCGATGACCTTTCCACGGTGGCCGAGGCCGACCTGAATGTGGACTTCGGTGCAGATGGACAGGGCGCGCTGGTATTCTCCGCTGATCAAGCGGTACTGCGCGCCTGGCTGGATGCCAGCGGCAACGACAATATCGATCTTGACATCGACGGTGACACCATCACCGCAACCCGTGGCGGGCAGTCAATATTTACCGTTACCCTGGCGGTCGATGGTAGCGGTCAGGCCAGCTACCGCTTCGAGCTGCAAGGCTCGATGTTGCACCGGGATTCTGACCAGAATCATGAGCTGACCTTTGACTACGAGGCGATCGACGGTGATGGCGACCGTGCCAGTGGCAGCTTTGTGGTCGAAGTGGTGGATGACAACCCGCGGACGGAAATCGAGATCAGCATGCTCGAAGACCAGTCCCATGGCCCCTTCACCACCTCGGCCGATGCACGCCCGGACAACATCACCATCAGTACGACTGATGGTGGGCCTGCTATTCCTGGCACACCCAATGGCAGTAACACAGATTACGACGTGGGTCATGGCACCGTCACTGTCCATGAGGATGGTCGGATCACCTATACACCGCTGGACGACTACAGCAACCACGATAATCCGGACGAGTTCTACGTCACGGTCGCCGAAGATCACACCGGCAACGTGACGACCAAGGTGATCGTCAATGTCATTCCGGTGGCGGATGCGCCGGAGCTGACCGTGGATGCCTCCTCGGTGACCACGGATGAGGACGTTGCGATCGGCCTGGGTCTGAATGCTCCGGAGACGACTGACGACACTGACCGGAATGGGTCTGGTACGCCAGGCGACAACCCCGAACGCCTGGGACCAATTACGCTCAGCGGCTTCCCGGCGGGTGCGCAATTGCTGGATGGCACCGATAGCAATAGCGTCCTGCACAGCTTTGATAGCAGTGGCTCGATCACCATTGTTATCAGCGACAATGTAGATGGCCCGCACTTCAATGGTGCTACCGGCACATTGACGCTCACCACCGCGCAATACGAGGCGCTGGGGGTGCTGCCCCCGGCGGAAAGCAGTGCGAACTTCACCGTTGACGTCAGCGTGACCAGCCATGAGGTGGACGAGTCGGGTAATCCATTGACGGTGGATGTGAATGGCGACCCGATTGCTGGTGCCGAATCGACCGTCAGCGTGACCGTCAATGTCCAGGCCGTGACTGACGGCATCGACCTGACAATCCACAATGGCGATGACAATTATGTGGATGCGGATTCGATAGCTAACGCAGTGACTCTGCCCGCTTTCGATGAAGACGGTTCCATCAATCTGAAGGACTATCTGCAGATCACGCTTGATGAGACAGGGGATGGCAACAGCGGCGCTGATACCGATGGCAGTGAGCAGCGCTGGTTCGAGGTCTCAGGGGTGCCGGTGGGTTGGACTGTCGATGGCGTGTTGATTACAACGCCTGACCAGTCGGTGTCGGTCGAGATTCCCAATAGCTACAACGGTGCATCACCCAGCCTGCCGGATATCGTGATCGAGCCGCCGGCGGACTTCAGTGGTGATCTTGACGGTGTGCGGGTCACCCTGCATGCGCAGGATCAGGACGATGATGGTCCGAACCCGGTAGGAACCCAGATCTCGGATTCGGTTTACTTCAATCTCCGAGTCAATCCACAGGGCGGTGATGTGACAGCCGATGATGTCACCACCGAAGAAGATATGGCGGTGGCCTTCCTGCAGCATGTTCGCGTTACCGATACCGGCACCGGTAGTGAAATCATCACCGAGGTTGAGTTCAGCCTGCCCGATGGCTGGACGCTGGTTGAGCTGCCTGCGGGCCAGGGTACTGATTGGGCGATGACAGGCACTGGCACAACGGCTGATCCCTACATCATCACCTCTCCGAACGGCACAGACTTGGAGGAGGTGCTGGGCGACTTCACTGTCTTGCCACCAGCCCATAGCAGCAAGGATGAGGATATCGTCGTCCGGGTAACCAGTACAGACACCAATACTGTTGATGGCGACCCGGTGTCTGATACGGATTATCGTGATCTGACCATCACGGTAGAGGTAACACCCAAAGGGGAGCGGGTCGAGGATATTGGCAATGCCGATCGGGACACGGATGGTAACGGGCAGCCCGACCTGACCATGACCGATGGCCGTGACTACACCACGCCCGGCGCGGAAGATGAGTGGTTCATGCTGGGCCAGGAGGCCGACTTCAACCTGAAGGACGATTGGAGTAACGAAGATGGTCGAGGGCTGGAGAATGGCGGTACAGTCGGTAGTGGCAGCGAGGAAACCTTCGCCCTGCTGACTCCAAACCTGATCGCGGGCGATGGTAGTCAGGCCGATGCCAGCGGCTCGGAGTTCCGCTGGGGGCCGAACGGTGAGTACAGCGAGATCTTTGATGGTGTCAGCCCCGTCGAAGTGCCTCTGGAGTACCTGGATACCCTGCAATTCAAGGCAGCCCCCCACTTCTCCGGTATGTTCGAAATCAGGGTCCAGGCCAAGACCGTGGACTTTGATGAGGACTATCCGGGTGATGAAAGTCGTGCCGATACCCAGATCAGTGGGGAGGCCTGGCTGACCAACGTCCTGATCGCACCCAGGGCCGATACCGTCACCGCCACCGTCACGGCGCGGGTGGAAGGCAATGAGGATGAGCGCATGCCTTTGTCCATCCGCCCGAAATCATCTGATCCATCGGAAACCTTCGAGGTGGATATCGATGGCATTCCGGACGGGGCTACCCTGTGGTACGACGGCCATGAGATTACTGCCGAGAGCGTTGATGATCAGGCCCTGATCGATGCGGGTATTACCGTTACCGATAACGGTGATGGTACCTGGAAAGTTGAGTTCGCCGACTTCGATCCAGAGAAGGGTGGTGCCATGGAAATTCAGGCGCCGTTGGATTCCAACGAGGAGTTCGACCTGAAGGTAACAGCCCGTTCGGTCGACACGCTGGAGGTGCCCGATGATCCTGATTCGCCTTACATAAGCAAATCGGATCCCCATTCGCTGGACATCAAAGTCGCACCTAAAGGTGTCGCCGATCCGGCGGAAATCGAACTCATCGATTACGATGACCCCGGCGTCGAGCCCTTCACCGAAGCGGATGTGGATGCCAATGGCGGTATTGCACTGACGGACCTGATCATCAGCGCAGAACTGAAGGATAACGACACTTCCGAGGTGCTGACCTTCAAGGTCAGCGGTCTGCCGGAGGGCTTCAGTATCGAGGGCGGTACCTTTATGGGGGGTACCGGCACCGGCCGTGAGTGGTCGCTGACCAAGGACCAGTTGGCCAACGCCAAGCTGGTTACGCCGCCCAACTTCAATGGTATCCAGAGCTTCGAGCTGTCTTCGGTGACAACGGAGAATGACGGCGACTCGCTGACCAAACAGCACCAGGTCGAGGTCCGGGTCAGTCCGTCGCCGGAGGCCACCATCAACCTCGGGGCTTCTCTGGATGAAGACGCCAGCAGCAGGCTGGACTTCAGTATTCAGCATCGCAATGGCGATACTGATGAGGTGTTGAGTGAGGTGTGGATCAATGCCAGCGATCTTGCCGGCCTCGACGATCTGATCCTGACCTACGGTCAGGGCGGCCAGTCCCTGGCCGATGCGGCAGCTGATGTCACTAACCCGCACATCGTGCTGGAGGACGGTTACTACAAGCTGAGCGGGGATGCCATCGACAATATCTATGCGCAGGGCCGGGAAAACTGGCACGGTGATGCGTCGTTTGGCGTGCATTATGTGATCACCGATCGGGGCAACGATGGTATGGCGGATGTCAGCGAGGGCACCGGTGATACCTACAATGTCACGGTCAACCCCATTACCGATCAGGTGACGCTGGCCATTCCCGATGCTGACATAAGCATGAACGGGGCTGGCAATACCACCATCAACCTCAATATCGGTAATACCGGCAGTGACTATGATGGCAGTGAACAGCTGACCCGCGTCATCCTGGACAACGTGCCGGATGGTGTGGTGGTCGTGGCTACTGGGGACTATGACGTTGACTACGTTGGCGATGGCACCTGGGTACTCATACCTACGGCTGGCAGTTTCAATGGTACCCAGCAACTGGATATCCGGTTGCAGGTGCATGGCAGTGCAGGAGGATTGGAAGATCACGAGATTGGCGTCACCGTGGTTACCGAAGATGCCGGTAATGGCCAGGAAACACGGGCAAGCCAGAATGTAACCCTGACGACGACTTTCCCCGAAGGCGATCCCGACGATCCTGCCATCATCGTCACATGGGAGCAGACCGATTTCGAGCCGACCGAGGATATTGCCTTCACTCTCGACCAGGCCATCGAGGCTTCGATCGATGACACGGGCGTGGTTGACAGCGGCTTTACCGTCACTCTGACCGACCTGCCACCGGGTACCGAGGTGAGCGGCATGACGCGAACCGTGGTCGATGGCCAGGAGGTATGGAGTGCGTCCGGTACCGGTGGTGATGCCGAGTTGCAGGCGTTGCTGGAGAACATCACGGTAACACCGCCGGCGGACTTCAACCATAATCAGGGCTCGTTTGACTATAACGCCACTCTGACCACCCATACGCCATCCGGTGCGCGCGCCCAGGACAGCATCAGGGTGGAACAAGAGGTGGAGCCGGTGACGGATGAGGCAGATATCACCATCACCATGGATGCGGTTGAGGAAGGGCAGGATCTTGCCATCCATATCGACGTCAGCAACTCGGCGGATGATCCGAACTGGACGCTGATCGACGGCAAGCTGTACCTGACACTGAATGAGCCAGCCGGGATGGCTGGCGGACAGTTGCTGGACAGTGATGGTAATCCGCTGGCGACCGAGCAGGTGGAGGGCGTCGATGGAGTACCCGATGGCATTTACTACGTCATTGATGTGGATAGCGACAACACCGTCGACCTGACCTATCGTCCTGCCGGTCCGCATGTCAGCGGCGATATCACCCTCGAGGCCACTGTTGTCGGCCGGGAGGCCGGCGCTGACAATACTGTCCGCACCACGACCACCCAGGATGGCAGCATCAACCCGGTCAACAGTGGCTATGACTTTGCCGTGGCGGATGTGGTCGGCAATGAGCCTGCCACGGCGGGCGGCAAGGAAGAGGCTATCCAGCTGAATGTCACTGGTAGTGGGCTGGTAGACGACGATGGCTCGGAAAGCGTGCTGGCTGTTCTGCTGAAGAACCTGCCCAATGACTTCCTGGTCTTCGTCGGTGACGATGCCGCCTCGGCGGAGTTGGCAGAGCTGGCCAACAACGCCGGGGGAGAGGGCACCAACACCTGGCTGTTGGAGTTGGATGATGACGGTAATCTGCCGAACTACATTGCCATCCTGCCGCCGAAGAACTGGAGCGGAACCCTGGAGGACCTGGAGTTGGTAGTCATCAGTGGTGAAGGTGCGCTGTCAGAAGAGCGGACCGACTCACAGACCTTCTCCGTAACCGTGGAGCCGGTCGCCAATGGCCTGACCATAGCTCCGACGCCGAGCTTCGGCAGGGAGGGGGAGATCATCGGTCTCAACCTCAATGCCCGCTTCGAGGATCTGCGAAAGGCCGGTGCTACGGATGAGTCCGTAGAGCGGGCAACGGTTGAGTTGAAAGGGCTGGGTGAGCACGCTGCCATCTACGTCGGTGGAGACCTGATCATGGATCGAGTCGAATACGATGAGGTGAACGATGTCTACACCATCTCTGGCCTTACCCAGGGTGAGATAGACCAACTGGGCTTCGTCCAGGCAGCGGGCGATATCAACAACCTGCAGGTACGTGCCCGGACCGAGGAATATGATGCAAGCACAGGCCAGCCTGTTGCCGGCGTCGATCCATCGGATTGGACGCACGGTACTGACGATGACTGGGATGGGGTTGCGGTTACCACCAACATCACCGCCCAGTTTGGTACGTCGGGCGCTGATGAGCTGCTCTGGACCGGTCAGGGAATCCTTAACGGGCGTGGCGGTGATGATACCGTGCAGCTGCGTTTCGGTGAGAGCTTGGACGGTGATGAGCTGGCAGCCCACCTGCGCAATATCGAAATCATCGACCTGAGTATCGACGGCGAGAACCGAATCGAGAATCTGAGCATTGAAGATGTTTTCGCCATGACAGATGACCGCAATACGCTGCAGATCTTCGGGGATGAGGAGGATTCGGTAGGGCTTGCAGGGGATTGGGGCGCGGGTGTTGATAATGGTGCATTCACCACCTACACCGCTATGCACAACGGTTCCGAAGTGAAGCTGGAGGTACAGAACATCCTGATTGACTGATCCACCCCAACCGTTCCCATGCTCAGCGTGGGAACCATCATTCCAACCCCGGCTGGCAGATCAACCTCTGCCACCGGGGTTTTTTGTGTGGAGCGGCTTGGAATCGGAATGTGGCGCCCCGGTCCGCGTCGGGTGCTATGCCAGTGGTGTTACCGGCAGGCACACTGTCGGCGAGCAGGCGCTCGCCAACCCGGCGTCGGGTGTACGGGGAAGTGTCGCGCGTCTGCGCTATACCGGAGGCTGTGCCCGTCCTGACCCTGGCCGGGAATGAGGAAACTGGAGCCGGGGTGGAACCCGGTCCTTCAAACCCTCAACCGGCGGGCTGGCCTGTCCACAGGCTGGTCAGGGTACCGAGCAGCGGCTGGCCGACACCCTGGTTGCCGATGAATTGCAGCAGTGTCGGGGCGAACTGACTGACCATGCTGGCATCCATGCCCAGTGCGGAGAAGGCGTTGCCGACGTCGGTCAGGCTGTGCATTTCGCTCTGCGCGGCACTTTTGGCCAGCGGGTTGGTCTTGCCCAGCAGACCGCTGACGGCTCCGACCTGATTGCCCAGGTCATTACCGGCCAGATTGCTCAGTGCCGGTACGCTGCTCAGCAACTGGCTGTAATCCGTGCTGGGCAACTGGTTCTTGGCCAGACTCAGCAGGGCGCTGGTGCCACCGACGGCCTGTTCCGAGCTGACATTGAGGTCGGTCAGGCGGGTCACCAGCTCGGCGGACTGGGCAGTGGCGGAGTCGGGGGCGGCAATCGCCGAGGTCAGCTTGGCGGCGTCGCCGAGGCTGAAGGCATGGACGGCGCCGGCGCTCAGGCCGAGGGCAAGGGTCAGGGTAAGGCAGAAGCTCTTCTTGATCATCTTCATATTCTCGTTGCGGGTCTGCACAGGTCGGGGCAGGATGTTGCTCCGTTGCCGGGTCGAGTGTAACCGATCTGCGGTGCTGCGGGATCCTGAGGGTTCAAGACCTATACTCAGTCGACATGTGAACGGAGGTGGTGCAATGAAAGCGGTGGGCTATATCGAGCAGTTGCCGATCGAGCATGCGGATGCGTTGCTTGATCTACAACTACCAAGACCGGAGCCGGGCGCGCGCGATCTGCTGGTACGCATCGCAGCGGTGTCGGTCAACCCACGGGATGTCAAAAGCCACCTGAGCTTTGCCGCGACACCACAGCAACCGAGGGTGCTGGGTTATGACGCCTCGGGCGTGGTGGAGGTGGTGGGCCCGGAGGTGACGCTGTTCAAGCCGGGTGATGAGGTGTTCTATGCCGGTGCCGTGGATCGCCAGGGCTCCAATGCGCAGTACCAGCTGGTGGACGAGCGTATCGTCGGTCACAAGCCCCGCCAGCTGGATCATGCCGCTGCGGCATCGGTACCGTTGGTGACGCTGACCGCATTCGAGATGCTGTTCGACCGGCTCGGCATGCCCGAGTCGGCAACCCCGGACAATGCTCCGGTGCTGCTGGTACTCGGCGGTGCCGGTGGCGTGCCATCGGCCGCCATCCAACTGGCCCGCCATGCCGGCGCTACGGTGATTGCCAGCGCCTCCCGGGAGCAGAGCGCACAATGGGTGCGTGATCTGGGGGCTCAGCATGTGATCGATCACAGCAAGCCGCTGGTGGCGCAGATCAATGGGCTGGGCGTGGGGCCGGTGGACTTCGCCTTCTCCACCCATACCAGTGCCGAGGTGTGGGCGGCGCTGGCCGAGGTCATGGCGCCGCAGGGTCGGCTGGGTATCATCGATGACCCGGAGCCGCTGGACTTGCGCCCGTTCAAGGCCAAGAGCATTTCCATCCACTGGGAGTCGATGTTCACCCGCTCGATGTTCCAGACCGCCGACATGCAGCGTCAGCATGAGATCCTCAACCAGATTGCCAGGCTGCTCGATGGCGGCGCGATACGCCCCATGGGCACGGCGCATTACGGCCACATCAATGCCGCCAATCTGCGCCAGGCGCATCAGGCCATCGCCGCAGGGCATACCATTGGCAAGATCGTGCTGGAAGGGTTTGAGGAATAGTCATGTCAGATGTCGAACTGGGTACGCCGCAGAGCCGTTTCTATCATTCCCGTGGGCTGCGTCTGCATTATCTGGATTGGGGCAATACCGGGGCGCCGCTGCTGGTCCTGCTGCATGGCGGGCTGGAGCACGCGCGGGTCTGGGATCCGTTGGCGCAGCAGCTGAGTGCCGATTGGCAGGTCGTGGTGCCGGATCTGCGCGGCCATGGCGACAGCGACTGGAGCACTGGCGGGGCCTACGCCATCCCCGATTTCGTGCCGGATATCGCCGCGCTGGTGGCCGCGCTGGGCAACCGTCCGGCCACCCTGGTGGCGCACTCCCTGGGTGGCAATATCGCCATCCATTACACCGCGCTGTTTCCGGAGTGCGTCACCCGGTTGTGCGTCATCGAGGGCCTGGGGTTCTCGCCCGAGGCGCGCGCCAAGCGGGATGAAAAGTCGCGGCGTCAGCAGTTGCGCGAATGGGTCGACAAGGTGCGCGAGCTGGATCAGCGTGGGCCCAGCCGCTATCCCAGTGTGGCGGCGGCGGTGCAACGGCTGATGGAGCATGATCCGCGCCTGCACCGGGAACTGGCCGAATACGTCTGCCACCATGGGCTCAAGCCCACCGGAGATAGGCAGTGGCGCTGGAAGTACGACCACCGTATACGCGGTTCGGGCGCGGCGGAGGTGGCCTCGGTCGAGCCCGCTGATCTATGGCAGGCCATCGAATGCCCGGTGCTGCTGATGTATGGCGCCGAAAGCTGGGCATCGAACCCGCAACAGGATGGCCGTGCCCGGCACTTTGCCCAGGCGAAGGTGGTGACGATAGAGAAGGCTGGGCATAACCTGCACCATCATCAACCCGAGGCGTTCATGGCGCACCTGCGAGGGTTTCTGGCCGAGTAGCCGCGCTGAACAGGATACATGTGCTCAATGCGAGGTGCCCTCGGCAAAGCCGATCTTGTTGCCGACGTTGTACTTGCCCGAGGGCTTGTTCATCGGGATGCGCTTGATCTCCTCCAGGGTCTCGCTGTCGATCACCAGCAGCGCACCATCGGTGTCCCAGACACTCAGCAGCAGGTATCTGCCATCCTGGGTGAACTCCACGTGAGCGGCATTCTTGCCGGGCACCGGGCGCAGGGTATGGGCTACCTTCAGGGTCTGCTTGTCGATCAGGTGAATGGCGTCGTTGTTGGGGCCGAAGAACACATCGGTCCAGGCGTACTTCGAGTTCTCGTGGCTGCGCATGAAGAAGCCCGGCCCTTCGGTAGGGATCTCCGTGACCAGTTCCCAGGTCGCCAGATCCAGGACCGAGATCAGCCCCTGGCTGATATTGGGTGTGGCGAACACCCAGCGGCCGTCCTGCTGCCAGTAGATGCCCGAGCCCAGGTGCGGCATGCCCGGCAGCGGGATATCGGTGAGCGCCTCGCCGGTATCCAGGTCGATCACCTGGCCACCCTTGGCCTGGCGTGAGGTGGCCAGCAGGTAGCGGTAGTCCGGGGTGAAGGAGAAATCGTCCAGATAGTCCGCCGCCAGGATGCGTCGCGGTACGAAATCCGGCGTGCCGGCCCAGGACAGCTCCCAGACCTCTTTCACATCCTTGAGTGCCACCACGAAGCTGTCGCGCTGAGGGGCGGTATAGACCGCGCTGACCCGCGACGGGGTGCCATCGTTGCCGAGGGCTTCGATGGGTTTTACCAGCGACAGGTCCTCGGCATCCAGCACCACCAGGTTGCCGGGCAGGTAATTGCCCACCATCACCCAGCGGCCATCACTGCTGACCGCCAGGTTGCGGGTGTTCAACCCGGCGCGTACCTCGGCGATCATGGTCAGGTTGTGCAGGTCGTATTTGCTGACCCAGCCATCGCGGGAGGCGAAGTAGACGAAGCGGCCATCCGGCGAGAACTTGGGGCCGCCGTGCAGGGCGAAGTGCGAAGGGAAGTTGGCCAGTTCCTCGAAACGGTCGCCGTCGAGAATGCGCACATGGTGATTGCCAGCCTCGACCACGACGAACAGGTTGAGGGGATCGGCGCCATGCTGTGGGCTGTCCGGCAACTGGCTGACATCGGCCAGGATGCGGTGGCTGGCGCGGACATCGGCCTCACTCCAGGTCGGTGCGACCTCCGCCGGGCGGTACAGATAGCCGACCAGCGCATCGATCTCATCGCTGCCGAGCAGCTCGCCATAGGCGGCCATCTGGCTGGCCGGGCGCCCATCATGGATGACGTTGCGGACTTCCTCGGGTTTGATCCGCCCGAGGCTTTCCGGAAGCAACGCCGGGCCGGTGCCACCCAGGCGGTTGAGACCGTGGCAGCTCTGGCACTGGGCCTGGTACAGCGCTGTGGCATCCGGTGCGCTGGAGGCGTTGGCCAGCACCCCGACCGGCAGGCTTGCCGCCAGCAGCAGGGAAGCGATCAGACGCATGCCAGTGCCTCCCGTGGCAACTGTTCGGGTTGGGCGCCGAGGCGGGCCGGATGGCTCAACCGGTGCTGCCGGAACAGTCCGACCACCTGGCCGATGACGGTCAGCGTCGGTGCGCCCAACCGGTGTTCGCGGGCCAGCCGCTCGAGCTGGCGCAGAGTGCCGTGCACCACCTGCTGATCGTGACGGGTACCATTGCCGATCAGCGCGGCGGGGGTGTCGGCGGGCAGGCCGGCGGCGATCAACTGCCGGGAAATCTCCCCGAGGCTGGCCAGTCCCATATAGAACACCAGGGTCTGGCCACCGCTGGCCAGGCTCTGCCAGGGCAGGCAGAGGGCGCCGTCCTGTTGCAGATGGCCGGTGATGAACTGGCAGGACTGGGCATGATCGCGGTGGGTCAGCGGGATGCCGGCATAGGTGCTGCAGCCGGAGGCGGCGGTGATGCCGGGTACCACCTGGCAGTCGATGCCGTGCGCCAGCAGATGTTCCAGCTCCTCGGCACCGCGCCCGAAGATGAACGGATCGCCGCCCTTGAGTCGCACCACGCGGTGTTGCTGCAGTGCCAGCTCGGCCAGCAACTGGTTGATCTGTTCCTGAGGCAGGCTGTGGTAGCCGCTGGTCTTGCCGACGAAACGGCGTTCGCAACGGGGTGGAATCAGCTCCAGCACCGCCGGGCTTACCAGCCGGTCATGGACCACCACGTCGGCCTGCTGCAACAGGCTCCAGGCGCGCAGGGTGAGCAGGCCGGGGTCGCCGGGGCCGGCCCCGACCAGGGCGACTTCGCCTGGGGCCAGGGTGGCGCCCAGCGAAGCGGGGAAGCAATCGTGGGTCAGGCGTACTGCCGGGCCTTCTGGAGGTTGGTCATGCATGGTCAGTCACCATTACGCAGGGGATGGATTGGGGCGGGTGCAGGCCGATCTCCCTGTCACTCAGATAGCAGCCGGGGTCCTCGCCCCACAGATCGCCGCTGGCCCAGGCGCGGGTACGGGTATTGCCGTTGCAGATGGGCAGCCACTGACACTGGCCGCAGCGCCCGCCCACTGCGCGGGGATGCTGGCGCAGCTGCAGCAGCAGCGGGTCGGGGGCGTCCAGCCAGATATCCCTGAAACTACGCTGGCGGATATTGCCGACGCTGTGCTGCCACCAGTAGGTATCCGGGTGTACGTTGCCGGTGTTGTCGATATTGGCGATGCCACTGCCCGAGGCGTTGCCGCCCCAGGCGCGCAGCATCTGCTCCAGCCGTGGCGCATGCTGGGGAATGCGCCGTTGGGCCCACTGCAGCAGGGCGATGGCATCGGCATCGTTGTTGCCGGTGACGAAGTCGGTCTCGCGGCCCTGCTGTACGTCAGCCCAGGCCTGCTCGAACAGTTGATCCAGTACGTCCCTGGTCATCACATGGTGGGCATCGGCCTTGCGGCTGCGCTTGCCGCGACCGCTGTAGTTCAGGTGCGACAGATAGAACTTCTGCACGTCATGCTCGCGCATCAGTTCCAGCAGCGCCGGCATCTGCGGGTAATTATGCTGGGTCAGGGTGGTGCGCAGACCGACGCGGATGTGGTGCTGGCGGCACAGGTCGATGGCATGCATCGAGGCGCTGAAGCTGCCCTTGAGCTGGCGCCACTCATCATGCACCGCCTGCAGGCCGTCGATGCTGATGCCCACATAGTCGTAGCGGGCAGCGACGATCTGCTCGATATTGTCTTCGTTGATCAGCGTGCCATTGGTCGACAGGGCGACGAAGAAGCCTTTTTCCCGGGCGTAGCTGGACAGCTGGAAGATGTCCTCGCGCAGCAGCGGCTCGCCGCCGGACAGGATCAGCACCCGCACCCCGGCCTCATGCAGATCATCGATCACCCGCAGCGCCTCGGTGGTGTCCAGCTCGTCGCGGAATTCGCTGTCGGCGGAGGTGGCGTAGCAGTGCTTGCAGGTCAGGTTGCAGCGCCGCAGCAGGTTCCAGATCACCACCGGCGGGCGGCTGCCGGGTGTGCCGCGGGCACCGAGCACACGCAATCTGGGGTCGGCGAGGGCGCGCAGGTAGTGGCTTATTCTGAGCATGAGGATGCCTCCTGAGGTGATGCCACCACTGTCGTCATTCTCCGCGAAGGCGGAGAATCCAGTGGGTCTGGCTCGACGGTTTGACGGGACGGTGGGTTCTCGGCTTTCTGCAGCCGCAGCCCGGTTTTCTTCAATATGCGGCTGCTGACCAGCATGTCGTCGGCGCGGCAGGCATCGCCGAGCAGCTCACGGATGCGCTGGCGGTCGGCGGCGATGTCCTCGGCGTTGCGGCCATGCACCATGGCGAACAGGTTGTAGCACCAGCCTTCCCGGCGCGGACGGCGGTAGCAGTGGCTGACGAAGGGCTGGGCGCCGATCAGCGGGCCGAGTTCATCCATGTGCGCATCGTCCACATCCCATACGGTCATGCCGTTGTGCCGGTAGCCGAGGCGGTAGTGGTTGGGCACCGCGGCGATGCGGCGGATGGCGCCATCCGCCTGCAATCGTTGCAGTAGCGCCAGGGTGTCTTCGGTGCTGATGCCGAGACGCTCGGCGATCCACGCCCAGGGCTCGGCCACCAGCGGCAGGCCGGCCTGGGTGAGTTCGATCAGGCGCCTGGCCAGTTCGGCGTCAGACGGGCAGATGCAGGCCGACATGGTAGGTCTCCTCCTTGGGCAGGTTGAGTACCGGCAGGCCGGTCATGGCCTCGATGCGCTGGATACTGGCGTCGATCTCCCTGGGGCTTTCACAGGCCAGTACGAACCACATGTTCCAGTCATGCTCGCGGCGGTAGTTGTGGGCCACTTCGGGCAGGGCGTGCAGCTGCGTGGCGACCGTTTCGAAACGCGCCTCCGGCACCGACAGCGCGGCCAGGGTGAAGGCTCCGTTCAAACGTTCGATATCGAACATCGGGCCGAAGCGGGTCAGGGTGCCGTCGTCCAGCAGTGCCTGGGTACGTGCCAGCAGGGCCTCGGGTCGGCTGCCCAGCTCCTCGGCCAGCGTTTGCCAGGGCTGTGGCACCAATGGCAGGCCATGTTGCAGGCGATTGATCAGACGCCGGTCAAGCTCATCCATGGGCCACCTCCGCCGCCGGGGTGAAGCGGCCACCGCGCTGCTTGAAGGCGCGGGTGCTGAACAGCAGCCGGTGCGGCAGATGGTCCAGCTCGTAGCGCTCCAGCAAGCGCTCGATATGCGCCTGCACCGCTGCCCGCTCGCGGCCATGCACCATGCAGAACAGGTTGAACGGCCAGTGCGGCAGACGGCGGGGCCGCTGGTAGCACAGGTTGATGCCGGGTGCGCTGCTGAGCTGTTCGCCGATGGCGTCGACCGCCTGATCGGGAATGTCCAGCACCAGCATGGCATTGGCACGAAAGCCCAGCGCCCGATGGTGCACCACCAGCCCGAAGCGGCGGAACAGGCCCTCGGTATTCCATTGGTTCACCTGATCCAGTACTGCCTGCTCGCTGGCACCGAGCTGTTCGGCTATATGCCGGTAAGGGCGGGTGGTCAGCGGCAGGCCACGTTCCAGCTGACGACGCAGGGCGAGCTGCTGGCTGGCGCAGAGTCCGGTCATGGCGCATCCTCCAGCGGAAAGCCCAGGTCGATGCGATAGGCCCGGCGCATGGGCAGGTCCAGTGGTGCCAGGCCGGTGCTGTGCTGGATATCTTCCAGGCAGCGCTCCAATGCCTGCCGGTCCGGGCCGGTGAGTACGAACCACAGGTTGTAGTCATGCTCGCGCAGGTAGTTGTGATTGACCTCGGGATAGCGGTTGACCAGCTCGGCTACCTGCTCCAGTCGCTCCGGTGGTACCGCCAGTGCCACCAGGGTACTGGCCCCGGCGCGGCTGTGTTCGAATACCGGCCCGACCCGGGACAGCACCCCGCCGTCATCCAGTCGGCGCAGACAATCAAGCACCTCGGCCTCGCTGCAGCCCAGTTCCTCGGCCATGGCCTGCCAGGGCTCGGCGCACAGCGGCAGCTGGTGCTGGTAGCGTTCGATCAGGCGCTGGCTCAGGTCGTTCAGTTGCATGTCAGTCCCCTCTTGTCCTGTACGCCATTAGCGTCATTGCGAGCCCGCAGGGCGTGGCAATCCATATACCCGGAGTATCCGGCACCCACTGGGTTGCCGCGCTGTGCTCGCAATGACGCTGGTGTGGTACAGCCGGAACGGTATTTGCCTGCCTCGCCGGGGTCCGGATTCGCAATGATGGGATGAGGACGTGACTGGTCATGTTGATCATCTGGACGGCTCCCTATAGGCCGGTCGCATGTGCGCGGCTGCTGAAGAAGATGCCGCTGGGGCTTTCGGCCGGCAGGCTGGTGATCTTCTTCAGCGTGTAGGGATCCCATACCTGGATTTCGCCACCGTCACGTACCGACAGCCACAACTGGTCGCCACGCGGGGTGAACTCCATGTGCAATACCGCCGGGCCCGGCTCCAGGGTGGCGATGACCTCATGGGTTTCGCTATCGATCACCTGCACCTGATGGTTGTCCGGGTGGGCGAAGTTGACCCAGATCTGCCGCGCATCCGGTCTGGCCATGACGAAGATCGGCTGGCCGGCGACATCGATGGCACCGGTCTGCTGCCAGTTGCTGCTGTCCATCACCAATACCTGGTGCTGACCGACGGCGGGCACGAAGGCCTGGTCGCCGGCCAGGGTCCAGCCTTCCAGATGCGGCATCTTGTACACCGGCAGTTTCTGCTGGCCGCGGCCGTAACCGTCGAGAATGCGCGTCACGCCCCGCTCCGGGTGCCAGAGGTCGATCAGCGCCATGCCGTCCTCACCGAACAGCCCGGCGATGTAATAGCGGCCCTCGGGTGTGAGCAGGGCGTCATAAGGCTGCTTGCCGATGTTTTCGAAGCGGGTAGTGGCCGGCTGGTTGCCCTGGCTGAAATCCAGCAGCCAGGTCTCCCCGGTATCGAACAGGCTGTAGATGAAACGCCGGCCGGGCACGTCGGTGACACCGACCACCCGCGAGTTGGCGCTGCCATCAGCCAGCGGTGTGGCGGGGATATCGGCGATCAGCTCCAGGCTTTGGGCATCGAACACCCGCACCCCGCCCGGCTCATAGTTGCCCACGGCGATCAGCGAGCCGTCACTGCTGATGGCCCCGCCGATGCTGTTGCCGGCCTGGATCACCCGCTGCTCCACCTTCTGCAGCAGCAGGTCGACCTTGGTCAGACCGCCGTCGCGACCGAACACATAGGCGTAGCGCTGGTCGCGGGAGAACACCACCGAGGCGTGGGACAGGTCACCCAGCCCGTCGATGCGGGCCAGGCTGGTGCGGGTGCTGCTTTCGATCAGTTGCAGGGTGCCGGTGGCGCGTTCCACCACCACGCCCAGATCGCCGGTGCCGCGCAGTGGCAGGGGCTGGGGCGAGTGGGCGCAGCCGCCAAGCAGCAGGGCGGCGATGGCCAGGGATAGCAGCGGGCGTTTCATGGGCGGGGGTATCCTTGCAGCAGGCGGTCGACCAGCCAGGCGATATCCTGCTCATCGAGCAGGGCATTCCAGCCGGGCATGGCGGTACCGGGGCGGCCATGGGCCACGGTGGCAATCAGGCTGTCGCGGGGCTTGTCGGCCAGTGCCTGGCGGGTCAGCGCCGGGCCCAGCCCGCCGGTCATGCGCAGGCCGTGGCAGGAGCCGCAGTCCTGCAACAGCAGGTTATCGAGCTGACGCTGGCGCTGCTCATCCGGTCCGGCCTGGAGCAGGGGGCTCAGCAGGGCCAGACAGACCAGCAGGATCAGGGCGCAGCGCTGGCCAGATGCCGTATTGGCCCCAGCCATACCCGGGGTGCCGGAGCGCAGTAAACCCACCGCCGCAGCCATCGTGTTCTCCAATCATCGAACTGTCGATTGATGGTCTCGATTATGTGCGTAATCGGGGTGTGTGAATTTGACCGAGATCATTTCAGCCTGCGACATAATGTCCGGTCGAATCGTGTGGGATTTGGCTGCGGTGTGCCGTTGGTCGCGATAATGGTGCTGCTTGATACCGATCAAGGCCGCACCGGGCATGCGCTTCTAGCCTGTGACTGACCCCAGCCCAAGGAGCAGGATAATGAAACGATTGATGACGCTGGTCCGCTATCTGTTGACCTCCGGCCATACCGTGCAGGCAGCCGACCGCGAATTGTGCACGGCCCGGAGCATGTGCCTGGGCTGCGACGGCAAGCCCAACTGCCATCTGGCCCGGATGCTGCGCCAGGGCGCGCGGCATATCTGAGCTGGCCAGCGGCAGGCGCTGGTGACCGCCTGTCGGGCCGTCAGCCCGGGGAGTTCAGCTGCGCGGGTCCCGCGCAGGGCAGGACCACTTCCGCTGTCAGTCCGCCACCGCTGCGGTTGCTCAGGGCCAGGGTGCCCTGATGCCGGTCCACGATCAGGCGCACGATGGACAGCCCCAATCCGCTGCCGAAGTCATCGCGCTGTGCCCGCCAGAAGCGTTCGGTCACCTTGGCTATCTGATCATCGGCAATGCCCGGGCCCTGATCCTGCACGGCGATGCGGATGTGCGCGCCATCCTGGGACAGGTCGATGTCGACCGGGGTGGAGGAAGGGGAGTAGCGCAGGGCGTTGTCGAGCAGATTGCGCAGGGTGGCCACCATCAGCGAGTGGGGAATGGCAGCGCTCAAGGGAGCGTTGGTCCGTTGGACCAGGCGAATGCGCGTATCGGCATCCAGGCCAATGGCGGTCAGCTCCGCACCGGCCTGCCTGGCGGCTGCGGTCACGTCAGCGAGCTGTGGCTCGGTCGGTTCCTGCTGGCTGTCCAGGCGCGCAAGCAACAGCAACTGATCCAGTGTTTCCTGCAGATACACGGCACCCTGTTCGGCGGATGCCAGGGAGTCCTGTACCAGACCGCCTTCCCTGCCCTGGGCGATTGCCAGCCGGGCGACCTGCAGGTGGGTCTTGATGGCAGTCAGGGGAGTACGCAATTCGTGGGCGGCATCGTCGGTGAACTGGCGTTCCCGCAGGATGGCACCCGCCACCCTCTGCAGCAGATCATGGATGGTATCGACCAGCGGTTGCAGATCGGGTGGCGCACTGACTGTCGGCAGTGGGGAAAGGTCGCCCGGATCGCGTCCTGCCAGCAGGGCACGGATGCGATCGAAGGGTTGCAAGCCCTTGCCGATGGCCCGCCAGGACAATAGCAGGCTGCCCACCAGGGCGATGGCAAATGGCAGCCCGAAGGACAGGGCCAGGCCCTGCAGCAGGGTATCGCGCACATTCATCCGGTCCGCTGTGGCGATACGCAGGTCGCCCTGCTCCAGCACATAGACGCGCCAGAGGTTGCCGTTGCGCCGGTAGGTGCCGAAGCCGGGCTGGGTATCGCTCATGTCCGGGCCACCCTGGGTCCGCACCAGGGTCTTGCTGGTGATCTGGCCGCGCATGATGCTGACCTCGCAGGCCAGGCCGTCCAGGGTGGCAATATCGATCTGCGCCTGACTGGTATCGACATCCAGCACGTCAACCGGCATCTGTTCGATCAGGCCGGCGACCATGCGCGCGGAGGCTTGCAAGCGGTTGTCCAGCACCGCTTGCAGCTCCCGGCGCATATCCATGAACAGCCAGCCGGCCACCAGGCTCCACAGCAGGGTGAGGGAGATGCCGATGGCGAGCAGCAACCGCAGCCTGAGAGTCATCCCCCGGGCTCCGCCGTGCCCAGCCGGTAGCCCTGGCCGCGAACGGTTTCGATGATGTCCTGGCCCAGTTTGCGGCGCAGATGATGAATATGCACACTCAGGGCATTGCTCTCGATGTTCATCTCCAGACCGTAGAGACTGTCCTCGAGCTGGGTGTTGCTGAGAATCTGCCGGGGGTACTGGCAGAACACCTGCAGCAGGGCGAGCTCGCGCCGCGACAGGCTGACGGGAATACCCGCGCACCAGGCCTGGCCCTGATCGGGAAGGATACGCACGTTACGCCAGACCAGCTCGCGGACGGCGCGGCCACCGGCACGTCGCAGCAGGGCCTGCAGGCGAGCGCACAGCTCATCCAGATCAAAGGGCTTGGTCAGGTAGTCGTCGGCGCCGTCCTGCAGGCCTTGAATGCGGTGGGCCACGGCATCCCGGGCAGTGAGTACGAGGATGGGCAGGTCCTGCCCGGAGGCGCGCCAGCGGCGCAGCAGGGACAGGCCATCCTCATCCGGCAGACCCAGATCGAGAATCGCCAGGTCCACATGGGTGGAGCGCAATACGCTGTCGGCAGAGCCCGCGGTATGGACCCGGGTCACCGAATAGCCATGCAACTGGAGACCGGCACAGATGCCACTGGCTACCAGCGCGTTATCTTCGATCAGCAATACATGCATTGTCACTCCTGCCCCGATCCTGAAAGCTGCCGGGGACCGCGCCCCGCCCATGGCATTCTACTGGTTATCGTGGCGGGTCATGGCCTGAACGGAGGGGGAGGCGGCCGCCGCCCCCTGCTCCGTGCTCTCTCAGTCGAACGAGCGCGAGCGCAGCGCCTCGGGCTTGAGAAAGTCCTTGTTGCCGACATTGTCATGGTCGCCCAGCAGTCGTCCTCCCACCTCGAGGCCATACAGGCTGTGCTTGTGGAAGGTTTCGCCATAACGTTCGCGGGTTTCCTTCACATCACCGGTGTATCTCGGGTCCTGAGGGCGTTCCTGGGCATTGACATAGTACGCCACGTCCCAGGCTTCCTGCTCGCTCAGGGTGTTGGGCTGGCCCAACGGCATGTTGTGCCTGATGAAGGAGGCGAGCGTGAACACCCGGCTGATGCCGGCTCCCCAGTTATAGGATTCGTCGCCCCAGAGTGCAGGAAATACCACCTTGCCCCGGGTGTTCAGACCAGCGCCATCGTCGCCGTGACAGACCGAACAGCGGTCCTGATAGATGTTCTCGCCACGATGATAGTCAGGTTGCTCGGCGGCATCGGCCAATCGCGGGTAGCCGCGGCCGTACATGCTGGCGCCCGGCTGGTACATGGGTACACCCTTGGCCAGCCACTGGATATAGCTGGACAGCGCCAGCATCTCGTCACTGCCGTAGGCCGGCGGCTGGCCATTCATCGAATAGGAGAAACAGCCGGCGATGCGTTCTTCGAGATTGTTGACGTGATCATTCTTGGGCCGGTAGTCCGGCAGGGTGACCGCCGCCGGCCATACCGGCCCGGAGAACGGCAGCCGACCCGCGCCAAGGTGGCAGCTGTCGCAGTTCAGCTCGTTATACACATATTGCCCGCGATATTGCTGGGTGTTGGTGAAGATATCGTGGCCGCGCAGGATGACCTTCTTCAATTCCGGGTGTAGCGCGGAGGCTTGCAGTTCGTCCAGCGTGGGGGGAATATGCACGAAATCGCCTTCCACCGGTGCGGGAGCGCCAGGCGCCATGTTGGCCAGAATGCGTCTGGACTCCTCGGACAGCTCGGCCTGGGCAAGCGGGATAACGCCAGTCAGAATGCCGGTCAGCGTCGCCAGCAGGTAATGCCGCACCTTGGTGGCAGGTAGTCGGAAAATAGTCATGCGGACCTCCTATTCCGGTTTCTGTTCGGGCGTACCCGGCTGGGTCGACAGCCAGGCCGCGACGGCCTGGATATCGTCCGCACTCATGCGCGCAGCGACGGTGGCCATCAGCTGTTGCGGATCGTTCTGACGGCTACCCTGCTGCCAGTTCAGCAGCTGATCGCGGATATAGGCCGGATGTTGCCCAGCGATGGCCGGAAACACCGAGCCGGCACCCAGGTTGTCGGGGCCATGGCAACTGGAACAAGGCACCAGGTAGTTATCCCAGTCACCCTCGGTGGCCAACAGTCGGCCGCGCTCCAGCAGCTCGGGAGAATAGGGTTCGGCCGCTGACAGACTCGGGGCGGGCAGACTGGCGAACCAGGCGGCGACGTGTGGGATCTGCTCATCAGTGAGCATCTGGGCGAATGCCTGCATGGTGGGACTGCTGCGCTGGCCCGATTTGAAATCCTCTATCTGCTTGGCCAGATAGGTGGCGTCCAGGCCGGCGAGGCGGGGCCAGGATTCGGCACCGGGGATATTCATGCCACTGCCGTCGGCCTGATGACAACTGGCACATACCGCCGCAGCTGCTTGGCCTTGTACGGGATCGGCAACGCCGGGGTCGGCAGCGAGGCCGATGCTGCAGGCCAACAGGCATGCCCCGAGAATTGCCAGCCCGGTTTGTCGTTTACTCATGCAATAGACTCCTGAAGCGCTGCCGGGACCGCGGGCATGGTCGGGGCCGCACTGAAGAGAAGAGGGGATATGGAGCGATATGGCGAGATATCGCGTCTTGCGCGCGCGGATCAGATCGGCACGCCATATGATCTGTCCGGCAAGATTAAGGAAACATTAAGAGATGGCCGGGTCGCGTTACCGGGTTGTCGCGCCCCTGCGCGACGACAGCGTTTGCATGGCACCCATCACCTCACCGCAGGCGTAGCGCCGGCGCGCTACACCCCGAACACGACCGGGTCGCGATCATCACGCCCAGGCGGCTACGCACCCTCCGCCAGACCGGTAGCGCCATTGTTCTGCACCCGGCCGAGCCAGACCAGCAACAGCAGCACAGCGGCCACCACCGGCAGCATCAGCCAGTTGATGGTATTCCAGCCGGAGCTGGTCAGCAGCCCGCCCGAGCCAAAGGAGGCCAGGGCGACGGTGCCGAATACCAGAAAATCATTCAGTGACTGGGTCTTGGATCTTTCCGCCGGCGTATAGGCGTCGGTGAGCAGGGCGGTGGCACCGATGAAACCGAAATTCCAGCCGACCCCAAGCAGGATCAGTGAACCCCAGAAGTGCATCAGCTCCTGTCCCGCGACGGCGACCAGCCCGGAGACCGCGATCAACAGCAACCCGAACCCGGTGATGCGGATCTTGCCGAAGCGGGCAATCAGGCGGCCAGTGATGAAACTCGGACCGAACATCGCCAGGATATGCCACTGAATGCCGAGCGCGGCTTCGCCAGCATGGAAGCCATGCCCGACCATGGCCATGGGCGCGGCAGTCATGATGAAGGCCATCAGACCGTAGGACACCACCCCGGCTGCCGCAGCGACGATGAACTGCGGGGTACGGGCAATGCTCCGCAGATCACGTCCCGTCTCGCCGGCGACCGCGGTTTGGCGCGGCGGATTGCGCAGCATCAGGAATAACGGCAGCGCCAGCAGGGCCAGAGCCGCCTGGCCGAGAAAGCTGCCGGCAAAGGGTGCGCTGGCGAAGGCATCGCGGGTCCAGATCACCACCTGGGGGCCGATGATGGCTGCTACCAGACCGCCGATCATGATGCGCGAGATCGCCTGGGCACGATGACTGGGCGCCGCGGTATCGCTGGCGGCGAACCGGTAACTCTGTACACAGGCGGCATAGAAGCCGGCCACCGCGGTGCCGGTGCAGAACAGCGCGAAGTTGCCCTGGAATATGCCCAGTGCGGCAACCAGGCCGGCCAGGCAACCGAGAAGCGCCCCCAGCGTATAGGCGGCCCGGTGGCCGAGGCGGCGGATCAGCATGCCGGCCGGGATGGTCGACAATGCCAGGCCGAGGTTGAACAGGCTGACTGGCAGGGTTGCCAGTTCCGGGGCCTCGGACAACTGCTGGCCGACCAGCCCGCCGAGGGAAATGATGATCGGTGGCGAGGCTCCGCCCAGCGCCTGGGCGGCCATCAGCACGGGGGTGTTGCGTCTTTCCGTAACGGTTGTGAGTTCTGTGTTGGCCATGAGCTACCTGGGATCGGTTTTCGCTTTATATTAGACTATTCTAATTTAGGTTGATGTGAAATATGTAGCACGCGGCGATGAAAGTTGCCAGCCCCGTCGCCGGTCAAGCATGGAACAAGTTGACTTTCAAATGCAAATGGTTCTCAATATCTGTCTTTCCGGCATTCACAGGAACCTCATCATGAACCTGGCCCTCTGCCTCCCACCTCTTCAGGCCAACCTGTTCAGCGCCTGGCAACGACTGTTGCAACAGCACCCCCGGCTGCGTGCCCGCGAGGCGGCCAGGCAACTGGCGGTCAGCGAAGCCGAACTGATTGCCAGCCGGCTGGGCATCGATACCCTGCGGCTGCGTCCTGAGTGGAGCGAGCTGCTGCCGGCGCTCGCAGATCTGGGCCGGGTCATGGTGCTGACCCGCAACGAGCACTGTGTGCACGAGCGCCAGGGTATCTACCGTGAGGTGACCCTGGCAGGCAATGGCAAGATGGGATTGGTAATCTCGGCGGACATCGACCTGCGCCTGTTCCTGTCCGGCTGGCATAGCCTGTTCGCCGTCGAACAGGACACCACACATGGCATGCAACGCAGTCTGCAGGTATTCGACCAGCACGGCGTTGCGGTACACAAGGTGTTTCTCACCGTTGACAGCGACCTGGATGCCTGGGGCCGGTTGCTGGCGCGCTTTGCCGAGCCAACGCAGTTGCCGCCGGATGCTCTGTCGCCGCTGCCCGCCGGTGCTGTCGAGCGGGCCGATAATACGGTGGATGTCGAGGGCCTGCGCCAGGGCTGGGCACAGCTCAAGGATGTACACCACTTCCATGCCCTGCTTGGCAGGTATCAGGTGGGACGACTGCAGGCGCTGCGCCTGGCCGGCCGGCAATGGGCCGAGCCGCTGAGTCCGCAGGCCCTGCCGCAGATGATGGGCGAAGCGGCGGCGCAGCAACTGCCGGTGATGGTATTTGTCGGCAACCGGCACTGTATCCAGATTCACTCTGGCCCGATCCAGACGCTGCGCTGGAGCGGTGACTGGTTCAATGTGCTGGATCCGGACTTCAACCTGCATCTGGACATGGCAGGGGTGACGCAGCTGTGGCGTGTCCGCAAGCCCAGCGCCGATGGCGTGATCACCAGCTGGGAAGCATTCGATACCGAGGGTGAGCTGATTCTACAGATGTTCGGCCTGCGCAAACCCGGCCAGACGGAGCTGGAAGCCTGGCGCACCCTGGCGGAAAGCACCGCAGCCGTGGAGGCATGAACGTCGATGCGCCTTGAATACACCCTTGCCGGTCTGTGTGCTGGCCTGTTGCTGAGTCTGAATGCGCTGGCTGCGGAGCTGCCGCAGCGCTGGGTCAGCGCCGGTGGCGCGGCCACCGAATGGGTCGTGGCGCTGGGTGGCGAGCAGCGGCTGGTGGGGGTGGATACCACCAGCCAGCATCCGGCATCGCTGGCGGCATTGCCCAGTGTCGGCTATCAACGCCAGCTGTCCGCCGAGGGTGTGCTGACCCTGACACCGGATCTCTTGCTGGGAACCGAGGAAATGGGTCCACCGCCGGTGCTCAGTCAGTTGCAGAACGCCGGGGTGCGCATCGAGCAACTGTCCGCCGCCAGTGACCTGGCGGTGCTGGAAGACAATCTGCAGCGCTTGGGTGAACTGCTGGGCGAGCCGCAGCGGGCGCAGGCGGCACTGGACGATTACCGTCAGCGGCTGGGCCACTTGCAGCAGCAGATCAGCGCGATACAGGCGCATACCGAGGCGCCGGGTGTGCTGTTGCTGATTGGCCAGGGTGGCAGCAATCCGCTGGTGGCGGGGCGCGGCACCCTGGCTGACTGGCTGCTGGACCAGGCCGGCGCCCGCAATCTGGCTGGCCATGAAGGCTACAAGACCCTGTCCAGCGAAGCGCTGGCGGCATTGGATGCCGATTGGCTGGTGGTCACCGACCGCCAGCTGCGCGGTACCGAGATGCAGCAGGCGCTGCTGGCGCAGAACCCGGCACTGGCCCACAGCCGGGTGGTACGCGAGGGCCATCTGCTGACCCTTGATCCGACCTTGCTGACCGGTGGTCTCGGGCCGCGCCTGCCGGCGACCCTGGAGCAGTTGGCGCAGACCTTCTACCCGGATCTGCAACCCCTCAGCGCCGACGCGCGCCGATGAACCCGGCGCTGGTTCCGCGCTGGCTGTTTGCGGCGCTGGCAGCCATGTTGCTGCTGGCCATCTGGCTGTCCCTGGCGCTGGGGCCGGTCAACCTGCCGCTGACCGATACCCTGCGCGTGCTGTTCGGCATGCTCGGCCTGGGCTCGCCGGAAGTGCCCCAGGCCGAATTGATCATCGGTCAGATTCGCTTGCCGCGCACCCTGCTGGGGCTGATGGTGGGCGCGGTGCTGGCGCTGACCGGTGTCGCCATGCAGGGCCTGTTCCGCAATCCGCTGGCCGACCCCGGGCTGATCGGCGTGGCCAGCGGCGCGGCACTGGGTGCGGCACTGGTGATCGTGGGTGTGGCCCGCTGGGTGACGCTGCCGGTTTCCATCGAGCCTTATGTACTGTCTGCGGCGGCCTTCGCCGGCGGTCTGCTGGTCACCGCCCTGGTCTACCGCCTGGGTCGCCGCGACGGCCAGACCCAGGTGGCCACCATGTTGCTGGCCGGCGTGGCGTTGACCGCGCTGGCTGGCGCGGTGATCGGCCTGATGACCTACCTGGCCGACGACGCCACCCTGCGCGCGCTGACCTTCTGGAACCTCGGCAGTCTGAATGGTGCCAGCTATGCACGGCTGTGGCCGCTGCTGCTGGTGGCGCTGGGCGTGGCACTGTGGCTGCCGCGTCGGGCCGATGCGTTGAATGCCATGCTGCTCGGCGAGTCAGAAGCGCGGCACCTGGGTTTCGAGGTCGAGCGCATCAAGCGTGAGCTGATCCTGTGTACTGCCCTGGGCGTCGGCGCGGCGGTGGCCGCGGCCGGCCTGATCGGCTTTGTCGGGCTGGTGGTGCCGCACCTGATGCGCCTGCTGGTCGGCCCCGATCATCGCCTGTTGCTGCCGGCATCGGCGCTGGCCGGTGGTGCCCTGTTGCTGTTCGCCGACTTGGCGGCGCGGCTGCTGGTGGCGCCGGCGGAAATGCCGATCGGCATCGTCACCGCGCTGATCGGCGCCCCCTTCTTTCTCTACCTACTGATACGGAGCCGCAGCTGATGTTGCAGGCCAACGGGCTGAGCCTGAGCCGTGGCGGGCGCAGGGTGCTGAGCGAGGTGACCCTGGCCTTGCAGTCGGGGCAGGTGCTGGGTGTGCTTGGCCCCAATGGTGCCGGCAAGAGCAGCCTGCTGGCTATGCTCAGCGGCGAGCTGGCACCGGGTGCCGGAGAGGTACTGTTGGAGGGGCAGCCGCTTGAACGCTGGCAGGGCCGGCAACGGGCGCAACGGCTGGCGGTGCTGCCACAGAGTTCCAGCCTCAGCTTCGGTTTCAATGTTGAACAGGTGGTACGCATGGGCCGCATGCCGCATGACACCGGCCTGGCAGTCGATCAGCAGATTGTCGAGCAGGTCCTGGGTGCGGTGGATGCCAGCCACCTGGGCGGGCGCAACTATCTGCAGCTCTCCGGCGGCGAGCGCCAGCGCGTGCATCTGGCGCGGGTCCTGGCGCAGCTGTGGCCGGGCGCCGATGGTCAGGTCTTGCTGCTGGATGAACCCACCTCGATGCTCGATCCGCTGCACCAGCTCAGCGTGCTAGATGCGGTGCGCCGCTTCGCCGACCACGGTGCCAGCGTGCTGGTTATCCTGCATGACCTGAATCTGGCTGCGCGATATTGCGACCAGTTGCTGCTGCTTGGTGACGGCAGGGTGCAGGCCAGCGGTTCGCCCGAGCAAGTGCTGCAGCCGGAGGCCCTGCATCGGGTGTTCGGCATCGACGTGCTGGTGCAGCGCCACCCTGAAAGGGGCCATCCGCTGGTCATTGCCCGGTAGATTCACCGGCTCCGGCCAGGGACAAAAATCGCTTTGCCGCAGCCGATCAGGCATGCTGATAGGCATCATTTCATAACCGGAGCGGACCTTGTTTAGCGATTTATCCATTGATGACCAGTTTGACGAGCTGGGCATGAACCTCGACGTACCCTTCGTCCCGACCCATGAAAGCGTGGTCAAGGCCATGCTGGAAATGGGCGCGGTGGATGCCGACGATGTGCTCTATGACCTTGGCTCGGGGGATGGCCGTATCCCGGTGGCCGCCGCTCTGGAGCATGGTGCCCGCGCGGTTGGTGTGGAAATCGACGCCGGGCGCGTGGCATTGGCGCAGGCCTACGCCGCGCAGATGGGCGTCGAGGACCGGGTCTGCTTCATCCAGGATGACCTGTTCGAGGTCGACTTCGCCCCGGCCACCGTGGTGACCATGTATCTGCTGCACACCGTCAATCTGGAATTGCGCCCGCGCCTGCTCACCGAACTGCGCCCCGGCACCCGCATCGTCTCCCACGCCTTCGACATGGGCGACTGGAAAGCGGACCGCAAGATCGCCTTCAAGAGCGACGCCCTGTATCTCTGGATAGTCCCGGCCCAGGTGGCAGGCCACTGGCACTGGCAGCGCGCCGATGGCACCCGTTACCGCCTCGAGCTGGAGCAACGCTACCAGCAACTGACCGGCGAACTCTGGATCGACGACCAGCCCGCCGACCTGGAAGCCGCCCTGCTCTGGGGCGACCTGTTGGAGCTGGTGATCCACGAGGACGAGACCTACGGGGCAGAGTCGATCTTGATGCACTGCCAGGATGATCAGCTGGTGGTGGTCAGTGAGTACCAGAAGGGGGCAGTGGCGCGGAGGCTGGTGTAGCGCAGGCGCGCTACACCCCGGGCCATTGCTGCCCGGTCTGCTTAGTGCTTCGCTTACCGCTTCAGACTGAAGCGGTAATCATGCCGCTGCAGCGGACCGTCCATTCCGACCTGGTAGGTATCCACGATCACCTGGTCATCATCCATCACCGAAAGTACCCGGAACATGGGTACATGGTGATCTTCGTCGGGGATCTTGGTGCGTTCCAGGGCGGGGATATGCAGGTAGTGAACGCCGTCGATCTGTTTTGAGTGCTCGGTGCGATCCATGTCCATGTGCAGGTCGCTGGAGATCATGGCGATCAGGTTGGGCTGGGCGCTGACCTCGGCGAAGCCGGGGTGGTGGATGCCCTTGTCGGCGTTCTCCGGGAAGATGCCGGCGGGTGCGCTGTGGACCACCAGCAGTACCGGTTTGGGGTTGAGCTGCTGGATCTGCTGCCTGACCCAGGCCACGCCCTGGTCGTTGAAGTCGCGCCCTTCATCCGGCGAGGCCATGACCACGGCCAGCCGCTCGAACTCCATGACATAGCTGGGGCCGGGGATCTCGGCCTTGCCTTCATTCCAGCGCTGGGCGTAGGTCATGTAGCGCTCGACGGTGGAGCCATGCTCTTCGTTGCCCATGATCGGATAGAACGGCAGGCTCAGGCGTTGCAGCACCGGCGTGGCGGCCTCGTATTGCAGCTCGGTGCCCTTGTGGGCGATGTCACCGACGCCGATGACGAAGTTCAGGTCGAGCGTATCGGTCAGGTGATTGACATGGCCGACGGCGGCGGCGAGGCCGGGGAATTCGGCCTTGGGCTTGGGCTCGCCGTCGCCGAGGATGGCGAAGCGCAGTACCGGCTCGGCGGCACTGGCCAGTACGGGAGCCAGTGCACTGCTGGCCAGCAGCAGGCAGGTGGGTAGCAGGATGCGGAGTTTCATGGTCGTTCCTTGTTGTAGGTGACTTGACGTTGGTGCAATTGGGCGCGCGCTGGATTGCCGCGCCCTTCGAGCTCGCAATGACGGGAGATGTGACTCATGAGCGTGATTACCCATCGTCATTGCGAAGCGCATAGCGCTGAAGCAATCCATTGGCAGGGGCGGAGAAGATCAAGGGGCGATAGCGCATGGCGTCGTCAGCTGCCGATCACCTTGCCCTGGTCATGGGTAATGACCAGCGTGGTGGATCGCGGACGGCTGTGGCCGTCGCTGGCGGGGTAACTGATACCGGGGTGCTGGATGTTGATCCATAGAGTGCGGTAGTCCGGCGTCCAGGTGATGCCGGTGATTTCCGCGCCCCGTGGGCCGACCAGAAAGCGCCGCACTTCACGGGTCTGCGGGTCGGCGCAGAGCAACTGGTTGCAGCCGGTGTTGACCGTATGGGCGGCCTGCTCGTCGGAGTCGGTCTGGATCCACAGCCGCCCGGCGGCATCGAAGGCCAAACCGTCGGGCGAGGAAAAGATGTCGCCCTGGACACTGCCGATCAGGTTGTCCGGCAGCGGCTGGCCGGCGGCGTCGAGCGCGCCCGGCTGGTCACCGGCAAGCAGAAACACGTCCCACTCGAAATGTATGGCGGCCGGGTCGGCACCGGCTTCGCGCCAGCGGACGATCTGGCCGTGCTGGTTGTCGGGCCGGGGGTTGGCGGCATCCAGCGGGAAGCGGCTGCCGCGCTCATGGTTATTGGTCAGGCTGACATAGACCTCACGGCTGTCAGGGTGTACCGCGACCCACTCGGGGCGGTCCATCGGCGTGGCGCCGAGCTGGTCGGCGGCGCCGCGGGCGTTGAGCAGCACGTCCTGCTGGTCGGCAAAGCCGTTGTCCGGGGTCAGGCCGTTTTCGCCCCAGATCAGCGGCAGCCATCTACCCGTGCCGTCTTCATCAAAACGGGCGGCATACAGGGTGCCGCTGTCCAGCAGATTGCGACTGGCCTGCGGATTGGCCAGGTCGTGGCGAGCGTCGGGGACAAACTTCCACACGTATTCGCCACGGGCATCGTCACCGGAATACACCGCCATACGCCCGTCATCGCCCAGCGAAACTACCGCGCATTCGCGGCCCAGCCGGCCCATGGCGGTGCGCTTGATCGGTTTGCTGTCGGGGTCGAAGGGGTCGATTTCGACTACCCAGCCGAAGCGGTGGGGTTCGTTGACGTAGCCCAGATGGTCCTGTGTCGGGTCGGGGGTGGCGTCGAAGCGGCGATCCACCGACTCCCAGGCGTAATAGGCGCTGTGCTGACCCTGGCCGATGCCGTAGCGCTGGTGCGTGGGGCGGGTGGCGTGATCGACGGCGTTGCGGTTGACGAAGTAGTTGTGGAAATTCTCTTCGCAGGTCAGGTAGGTACCCCAGGGGGTGACGCCCATGGAGCAGTTGTTCAGGGTGCCCAGTATCTCGGTGCCGCTGGGGTCACTGGCGGTGCGCATGCGCGGGTCGCCGGCCAGCGGGCCGCGGATGGCCATGGGGGTCAGGGCGCTGATGCGCCGGTGCAGGCGCGAACCGGGCACCCGCTGCCAGTGGCCGTTGGCGTCGCGGCGGATTTCCAGCACGCTGACACCATGCGCGGCCTGCTCCTTGCGAACCTGATCGACCGGGCGCTGGCGGCGGCCATCATCCAGCTCAGTGAAAGTGAAGCCATTGGTATGCAGGGTCGGGTTGATGTATTCGTGGTTGATTACCAGCAGGCCATGCTCGTTGGGCGCCTCCTCGAAGGGGAAGAAGTGCATGCCGTCGTGGTTGTCACCGGCCTGCAGCAGCTGCGCCTGCCAGTCCTGGGAGGCGTCATCCAGCCAGGCCGGGGCGCTGTCCAGCACCGCGTCGCCCCAGCTGAAGAACGGGCGGGCGGTATAACCGTCGGCTACCAGCACCTGATCGAACTTCGCCGAGGTCTGTGCCGCGACGCCGGAAAATCCCATCAACGGGGCGGCAGTCGGCGTGCCGGGGCTGCGTTGGCAGCCGGGCAGCATGCCTGCGAACAGGCCGAAGGCGGCCAGTGCCAGCCCGCCCTTGAGTACCTGCCGGCGGCTGCGGTTGATCACGCTATCCAGATCGGCGGCCTGGCTGGGATTGAGCCTGCGGTCGTCAACCGCTTCGAGGTCGGCGTGGTAATGCTGATGTTCCTGTCTCATGTTCTGCTCGTCATTGAATGCGATAGCGGAAGGTGTTGCGTATTCCGGGCACGTCCACCGGCTGACCGTTGACCAGCCGAGGTTGGTAGCGGAAGCTTTTGGCTGCGGCCAGTGATGGCCGCTCGAACAGCGGGTCATCACAGGCACCCTCGACTACCTGCGGATCTGTTACCCGGCCATCGCGGGTGACCGTGTAGCTCACCATGCAATCACCCTCCAGCCCACGATCCAGCGCCCGGCGCGGATAGCTCGGTGGCTGTTTGCTGATGGGTTGGTACTGGGCGATGGCGGCGGCTTCAGCGGCGCGGCGGGCGGCCTCGGCCTCGGCCAGGGCGTGGGCTTCGGCGGCGGCAGCCAGCCGTTGCTGTTCCTCGTGGGCACGCTGTTCGGCCAGTTCACGCGCCTGTTGCTCGCGCCGGGCCTGTTCTTCCCGCTCCTGCTGGCGTTGCTGTTCCCGGCGCTGCTCGGCGAGTCGGTGCTGTTCCTCGCGTTCGCGCTGCTGCTGTTGTTCCAGCCGTTTGCGGGCGATGGCACCCTGATCGACCTGCGGTTCGGGTGGCGGCGGTGGTGCTGCTGCCGCCACTGGCTCGGGTTCCGGTACCGGCGCGGGCGGCTCCGGGGCCGGGCTGGGCAGGGTGACCAACTGGGTGATCATGACGGTTCGTGGCGAGGTGGCTGGGGCTTCCGGTGACCAGCTGTGCCACAGCATCAGTGCGGCAGCGCCATGCAGCAGGCCGGTGGCCAGAGCCGGCAGCAGCCAGCCTTCCACCTTGCGCGATGGGCGGCCTGCGGGGGGTGTGTTTTGCATCAGCTCAGTCATGCGGTTACGGTGCCTCGGTGATCAGACCCAGGCGGCTGATGCCGCCCTGCTGCAGGGCGGCCATGCCTTCGATCACCAGACCGTAATCGGCGTGGCGGTCGGCACGGATAAATACCTGGGTCTCGGGTCTGGCGGCGACCAGCGCGCTGATGCGCTGGCGCATCTCCTCCAGCGACTCGCTGCTGTCGCTGTACTGCTCGGTATCGACGGTATCGCCCTCGTTCCAGTGGTAATGCCCCGCCTCATCGATCGACAGGGTGACGATATTCAGCGGGTCATCGTTGGGCAGGGCTTCACTGGCGACCTTCGGCAGTTCGATCTGGATACCCTGGGTGAGCATGGGCGCGGTGACCATGAAGATCACCAGCAGCACCAGCATCACGTCGATATAGGGCACCACATTCATCTCCGCATTGGGCCGGAGCTTTCTACGGGCCGGGCGCATGGTTCAGTTCCCCGCCCGGTTGTGCAGCCGCCGGTGCAGAATGCTGGAGAACTCCTCGGCGAAGGTGTAGTAGCGGCTGATCAGGCCCTCGCTGCGGGCGGCAAAGCGGTTGTAGGCGATCACCGCGGGAATGGCGGCGAACAGGCCGATGGCGGTGGCGATCAGCGCTTCGGCGATACCGGGTGCGACGGCGGCCAGCGTTGCCTGCTCGGTCTGGGACAGGCCGATAAAGGAATTCATGATGCCCCACACGGTGCCGAACAGGCCGATATAGGGGCTGACCGAGCCGACCGTGGCGAGAAACGGCAGGTGTTTTTCCAGCCGCTCCTCCTCCCGGGAGATGGCCACACGCATGGCCCGCTGCACGCCTTCCATCACCGCTTCCGGCTCGCTTTCCTGCTCGCGCAGGTGGGCGAACTCTCGGTAGCCAGCATGGAAGATGCCCTGTACGCCGTCACTGTCCTGCGATTGTTCCTGATACAGCTTGCTGAGGTCGGTGCCCTTGTTCCAGAAGCTCTGCTCGAAGCGGCCCAGGGAGCGCCTGGCGGCACCCATCAGGCTGCTGCGCTGGATGATCAGGAACCAGGAGGTCAGCGAGGCGAGCACCAGGATCAGCATCACCAATTGCACCAGCAGGCTGGCTTCGGCGATCAGTGACCAGGGGGACATGCTGTGGGCGGTGGTTGGCATGGTTGCTATATCGGTAGGCATGGTGGGTTCTCTCATTCAGTCCAATTGCAGTGCGTCGGCGATGCTTTGCCAGGGCACGTATTTGTAGTTCTGGTTACCTTCGGGCATGCGCTTGCGGCCGTCCTGCACCATCAGCATGCCCTGGCTCCATTGGCCGCCGAGATTGACGGAGGTGACTTCCAGGCCGTCGGTTTCGGACACGCCATCAATGCCCAGCCGGCTGTTGAGGCCGATGCGGAAGCTGCCGCGCAGTTGGTAGGGCGGTTCGGCATCGAGCACCGCATAGCTGCCGTTGCCCTGGCTGGAAATCACCAGATAGGGATGCTCGGGGTGCTGATAGATGGCCAGGCCTTCGATATCCGCCTTGATCGGGCCACCGATGCCGATTACCCGGGTCATCTCGGTGGAAGCATCGGCGCCGGCATCCAGCGCCCACACCGCTTCGCCTTCCTCGCCGATAAACAGGCGCTGGCGCAGGTCATCGACCACGCAGCCTTCGGGCTGGGTGGCCACGGCGAACTCGCGTACCAGCTCAGCGCTGATCTCGCCATTGCTGCCGTTCAGGCGGTACTGCAGGAAGCGGCCGTCCTTGTCATTGGCAATGGCATACAGGCTGCCGTCGGGGGCGCTGCCCATGCACAGGCCGTAGATGTCCTGCAGCGGGGTGGCGATCTGGCCCAGCTCGCGCAACTGGCCGCTGGCCGGATCGATGGCAAATACCTGCAGACTGTTATGGTCGCGGTTGCTGGCCACAGCCAGATCGACCCGTTGCTCGCCCAGCTGGAAACCGTGGCGCACATCGACGTTGTTCAGGCGACCGACGGCCAGGTATTGCAACTGCCGGCCATTCAGGTCGTAGACCGCCAGGCCATTGCGTTTGTCGGTGCCCAGCACGCGGGAGGCAGCCGGATCGCCGGGGTGCAGCCAGATCGCCGGGTCGTCGGCGGCATCGCCGGGGCTGGGAATCGGGTCGGTCTGTACCGTTGGCAGCAGCACAGGGATATCGGCATCGCTGGTGTGGGCGCTGCCCGGCCAGGCGATACGGGTCTGGTAGAGCTGGCCGTCGTCACCATCAACCAGCAGCAATTCGCTCTGCTGGTTGGCGGTACGCACGGCGATCCGCTCCGGTTCAACGGTGCCGTCCAGCGCGATTGGTTCGAGACTGTCCCAGCTATCCCCGGTCAGGCGATAGCGGTGCAACTGGCGGGCATCGGCGTCCAGTGCCAGCAGCCCGCCGGGTATTGCAGCCAGCCCGGCGACCATGTCCTGCAGTCCGCCGAAGGGCGCGACCATATCCACCGGTTGACGGCTCTGTTCGGCCTCGGGATGGGCGCCATAGGCCCAGATACCGACGCTTTCCTCGCTGATGTACAGCAGGTGCTGCTGGTCATCCACTGCGCAGTGCTCGCTTTCCGGCGGCAGGCGCAGGCTGCGTACATGGGCGGCGGTGTCGAGCAGGCGGTTGTCGTTGCCGACCAGCCACTGGTCACCCATGCCTTCCTCGCCGACCACAAACAGATGCAGGTTGTGCGACTCGTCCCGATACAGGCAGAGGTTCTCGATGCGGTAGGTCGTAGCAGGCAGTATCAGCTGCTGACGCAGCCGCAGGTTACTGGTATCGGTGCGCAGCAGGGTGGGCTGCTGGCTGGCGGTCGCGGTGGTAGCGATCAGCAATTGATCGTTTTGCTGGCGCACATCCAGGCTGTAGAAATTGCCGGGGTGCTGGGCCAGGCGATTACCGCCGGCATCCAGTAACCAGAGGCCCTCGGCATCGGCGGCCAGACGTTGGTCGTTGCCCAGCAATTGCCAGGACTCGGCCCGTGCGGCATGGCTCGGCTGCCAGGCTTGCAGTTCAACCTTGCTCGCGGTGTGAGCAGTGTCCGCTGTGGGCACATTGCTGGAGTCGGCCTTGGAGCAACCCAGCAACAGCCCGGACAGGACCAGCGCTGCGAGGGGGTTCAGGGGATATCGATGCATGAAGTATTCCGTACTGATAAGAAGTCTGGGCTGAACGGCAGGCCTGGCCCGCCGCCCGTCCGGGTCAGAAGTGGGTAAGGGTCAGGCCGACCTTGTAGCTGGGGCCGTATTCCTCGTACTGGGCGTTGTAGCGGCGCTTGCCGGTGTAAACGTAATAGGATTCGTCGGTCAGGTTCTGCGCCTCGAAGAACAGCTGCAGGTTGTCGCGCAGGAAGTAGCTGGCGCTGAAATCGACGAACAGCTGGTCATCCACCTTGTAGTCGTAACGGGCATCCAGCACGTCGCCCACTTCATCCAGGTAGTCGGACTTGTAGTTGGCCGACAGGCGCAGGCTGAGCTGGTCACTCTCCCAGCCCAGGGTCAGGTTGCCGGTGATGTCGGACTGGCCGGGCAGGCGGATGCTGCGGCTGCGCATGGCGCCCAGCTCCGGGTCGAACTGTTCGATATCGGCGTCGGACCGGGTGAAGGTGGTGTTGGCGTTGACCAGCAGCCCGTTCCAGGGTGCGGGCAGCCAGCTGAACTTCTGCGAGTAGGCCAGTTCCAGACCATAGACCTTGGCGCTGTCACCGTTGACTGAGGTGATGGCTTCGCTGAAGCCAGCGTATTCACCAGTGCCGGCGACGTCGGCGGTATAGATGAAGTTGTCGATGTCCTTGTAGAACACGAAGGCCGATACCGCACCGGCACGACCCATGTAGTGCTCGATGCCGAGATCGAAGTTGGCCGACTCCAGCGGCTTGAGATCGGGGTTGCCGAACTCCGCTTCGTCGTCATCCAGCACGAAGCCGGGGAATATCTGGCCGAAGGTCGGCCGCACTACGCTGTTGGTCCAGGCGGCGCGGATCTGGGTCTTGTCGTTGAGCTGATAGATGGCGTGCAGGCCCGGCAGCCAGTGGTCATATTTCTTGCTGGTGTCGTTGGCGACGAACTCGCCCTGGTCCAGTCCGGTGCCCCGGGCCTTCATGCGTGTGCCTTCGTAACGCAGGCCGGCGATGATGCGCAGGTCGTCGATATCCAGGGTATTCATCACATAGGCGGCATTGATGTCCTCCTCGATGGTGAAGTCGTTTATGCGCGACTCTTCCTCATCGTAGAAGTCGGCCCGATCCAGGCCGCTGATCAGATCTTTCACTGCGCGATCGGAAATACGCGGCCCGAAGCGGCCCAGGCCGTAGTCGGCGGTGCCACGGCTGAAGCGCGACAGATTCAGTTGATCGTCGCTGAAACCCAGCTCATCGAAGTCCTCATAGACCCAGACGTCGAGGTCGTTGTCCTTTTCCCGGCGGCTGAGCTTGCCGCCAAAGGCCAACTGCGAGGGCAGACCGCTCAACTGAAAGTCGCGGGTCAGGTCGAGCTTGATGTTCTTCTCGGTATCGGTGGTGCGCTGCTTTTCCCATTCCACCTCGGTCAGGGTGAAGTTGTTCGGGTCGTAATGATCCTGCCCGGCGCGCAGCCGCGGCTTGCGCGTGCTGTCGTAGCCGATATTGCTGAAATCATCATTGCCTTCGAAGGCGGCATTGCCGATGCCTCCGGGGCTGTCTTCGCCGGCCTTGCTGTAGCCGGCCTGGGCGCTGATGCCCCAGTCGCCGAGCTGGCGCTTGCCGCCGAACACGAAGCTCTGGACCTCCTGGGTCTCCTCGCGGGCCTTGAGTTCGCGGCTGACCTCGGCATCACCCAGCTCGCCGGGCAGTTGCGGGTCGGCGAACTCGGTTACCAGGCCCTGGCGCACCTCATCGTCCTTGTAACGGCTGTAGAGGCTGCGGAACCAGACCTCGCTGTGCTCGTCCGGGCGGTAATCCAGATTCAGGCCCAGGCCGGTACGCTCGCGGGTGATGTCGTAGCGGCGCTGCTCCAGTTCTTCCAGCCGGGCGCCGTCATCGAAATCCCAGGCACCGCCGGTTTCCACGTTGTCCGAGCCGAACTTGCGCTCCTGCCAGCTCAGGGCCGCAGCGATGCCGAAGTTGTCCACACCGTCACCGATACTGAAGCGGTTGCTGAAGGCGCCGGACAGCTTGGGACTGTTTTTGCCAGTGTTCTCGTCATGGCTGCCCTCGGCACTCAGGCTGTAGAACAGGCCGTCATGGTCGAAGGCCGACAGGCTTTCCACCTCGATGGTGCCACCCAGCGAGTTGGCATCCATGTCCGGCGTCAGGGTCTTGACCACCGACAGCGACTGCACCAGCTCGCTGGGTAGCACATCCATGGCGACGGCCCGGCGGTCACTCTCCGGTGCCGGTACCAGGGTGCCGTTGATGGTCACGCTGTTAAGATCCGAACCCAGACCGCGTACCCGCACGAAGCGGCCTTCACCCTGGTCGCGCTCGACCGACAGGCCGGGAATACGCTGCAGTGCCTCAGCGGCATTGTCGTCCGGCAACTGGCCGATGGCATCGGCGTGCACCACGCTCTTGATGGTATTGGCGCGGCGCTGGTCGTCCAGCGCCTGCTCCAGCTGCGCCGCCTGGCCGATCACATCGACCACTTCCGGTTGTTGCGCCTGGACGTACAGCGGCGTACTGACAGCAATGGCCAGCGCCAGAGCGCTGAGGCGGAATCCGCCGTGGCGGATGGTGGAGTGTACTGCGGACATGGATTGATCCTCCCCTGGAAAAGCGGCCCGTGCGGGCTTTATGGGGAGGCAAGTTAGGTGGGGTAGATGTCAGTTATGTGACCATGTTGTCGTCAACAGCCACAAAAAGGCGGGATATAAGAGGTAAATAGCTGTTCTTGAGCTGATTTGACCCTTCTGTTCGGCCTTCCTTCAGCCGTCATCCGCCAGGAAGACGCGAAATGAGGAGGAAGCAGCAGAAGATGGCCGAGAAAGTGGCATGCATGGGCACTGCTCGCTGAGCTGATATGACCCCAGTCGGTGCAACGGCATTGTCACATGGAACTGCTTAGCTGGCGGGCATGAACGGAGAACCACCATGACATTCATGCTCGCCACCCATCGCATAAAGCTGACGGCACTGCTGATCGCCGCCAATCTCGGGCTGATGCTGCACCTCTTGTCGGGCGAGATCAAACCGGTCTCGGCCTGGGACTGGCTGGATGTGGCCGGGGAGGGCGGCTCGGCAGTACTGATACTGGTGTGGATCGGGCTGCTGCTCAAGAGCCGACCGGCTGGCTATGTGACCGATCTGTTGTTCACGGGGCTGGGTTGTCTGTTTTTCAGTCTGTTCATGGATACCGTAGACGAATTCATCGCCCTGCCTGCCGCGGTCAACTGGGACGGCTGGCTGGAATCCGGACCCATGCCGGTTGGTTTTATCCTGCTGACCTTGGGTATTTTTCACTGGCACCGCGAACAATTGGCGATCAATGAGCAGATGCGCAACCGGGAGCGGCTGTTCCGTGAACACCGTCAGTTCGACAAACTGACGCCACTGGGGGATGCCAACTATCTGCGGGCGCAATTGCAGTTGGCGTTGGGCGAGGCGAATGATGCGCGGCAGCCATTGTCGGTCATCATGCTGGATCTGGATGCCTTCTCCAGGATAAACAGGGAGTATGGCCACGCCGAAGGGGATCGTTTGCTGCAGGTGTTGACCCAATTGCTGCTGCTCAACCTGCGCCAGCATGACCTGTTGTGTCGCCTGGCCGGGGATCGATTCGCGGTGATCCTGCCGCATACCGGAGAGCGTCAGGCGCAACTGCTGGCCGGGGAAATGAGCCTGGCGGTGCGCAGCCTGGCCTACAAGAGCAGCCGTCAGGGTGAGCGTATCGAGCTGTCCGCCACGGTGGTGGCGTTGATGGCCCGCGACGAGGACACCGAAACCCTGCTGCAACGGCTGAATATCGCCATGGCCCGGGCCAAGCAGCATCTGACGGTGCAGTATGGATAGGAGCGAGCGGGCAGAGGGGTGGCTGGAGTGCGATACGCGCTTCATTCCGGCGCACTATCAGCCTGCCAGTCTGATTGATCTGGCCCTCGGCCGGGGAGTCAACGTACACCGGCTGCTGCAGGGTACCGGGCTGTTCCATGAGGACATTCTTGCCGGTAATCGGTTGATCAGCCCACTGCAGTTCCTGCGCCTGATCACCAATGTACAGCAGCAGATGCAAGCCGATGACACCAGCTTCCTGCTTGGTCAGCAGTGGCTGCCCGGCCACTACGGCGCAGCCAGCCACGCCCTGCGCCATGCCACCAACCTGCTGGAGGCATTGGAGCGGCTGGTGCGTTTGCAGCCGCTGCTGTGGCCCTTGCTGCGCCTGCGCTTACGGGTGGACGAGCAGCATGTGTGGCTGGACTGGGGCGACAGCTTCGGCGTCAGCGGGCAAGGCATGTTTCTGATCGAGGCCGGCATGGCGGCGCTGACGGGTGTCTGCCAGTGGTTGTCCGGCCAGCGGCTGCCCTGGTCATTCCACCTGATGCATTCGCAGCCGCGCTATATCGAGCAGTACTGGGTGCATCTGGGCGAGCAACTGCGTTTCGACAGTCCGTTGAACCAGATGTGCCTACCCCGGGAATACCTGCACCAGCCCTGGGCGGGCGCCTCGGCGACTGCCGGTCGGGTTGCCGAACAGGAAGGCTTGACCATGCTCGCCGCATTACCGGCGGCGCAGAGTCTGCTGGACAGCCTGCATGACCATCTGCTGGCGCAGATTCGCCAGCCGCTGCGCCTGGAAGGGGTGGCGGAATCCTTCGGCATGAGCCCGGCAACGCTCAAGCGCAAACTGCAGAAGCACGGCACGCATTTTCAGGAGCAACTGGATCAGGCGCGCTCCAGCGTGGCACTGGAGCTCTACCAGAGCCGTGGCTATACCAGCGACGAAGTGGCCGACTACCTCAACTTCAATGACCGGGCCAACTTCCGCCGTTCGCTACGGCGCTGGACCGGCCTGCTGCCCAGCGAGCTGCGGGACTGGCTGGCCGGGCACCGGTGACCTTGGGTTGCTACCGATTGCGCGGGATTGTCAGGGTTCCAGTACCCGTTGCGGGTCAAAGCCGGTGTCTTCGTGGGGGTAACCCCTGGGGTTGCTGACCACCCTGGTACCACGGAACCGATAGTCGACCGCATGGTGGCTGGGGCCATGCAGCCAGAGGTCGACCGGCGGGCCGAGCAGTTCGATCCAATCATTGGCAAAGGCCGCATCCAGCAGGTTGCCCGAGGCGGGGTTGCCATGCAGGGACTGCATCAGCGGCGCATGGTGGCTGATGACCACCGTCTTGCCGGTAAACGGCTGTTCCAGCTTGTGCTGCAGCCAGCGGCGGTTGCGCTCGGCCAGGGCGATGGTGTCTTCGGGCTGGATCAATTGGTTGTCCCGGCTCCTGATGAACCGGTAATCGTGGACGGCCTGACGGGCGGCTACGCTGACCAGAGGAGCGTTGCCGGTGGCGTTGAAGTCGGTCCACAGCGTGGTGCCGAGAAAGCGTACCGAACCGATGATCAGCTCATCACCATCCAACACCCGGATCTGCTCGTCTGCTGCCGCTCGCAGCTCGGCAAGGGTGCGTTGTAGATGGCCGCCGTAGTATTCGTGGTTGCCGGGAATGTAGAGTACCGGCCCCGGAAACTGTTGCCTGGCCCAGTCCAGGCCACGGGTGCCCAGATCAATATCGCCAGCCAGGACTACCACGTCAGCCTCGCAGGTTGAGGGTTGAAATGGGCGGACTTCATTATGCAGGTCGCTGAGCAGATGGATGCGCATGGTGCTGATAGTGCCTGTGGATGCCAGCTTGTCAGCATGGTGGTTTGCGCTGGTGCTGGCAAGCCGCTGTTGTCGGTGGCGGTGCTGCCGGAGTCGCGTTACTGGGCCAGCCTGATCGAGCGTTTCGAGGAGTCCGAGCAACTGCGGCTTTGGCGCTCACGGTCGAGTGGCTGCTGGCGGCGCATGTCCGAGCAGGCCAAGGAATCATTCAGGAACAACTTTACTGGTATGCAGAGGCCGGTAGAGGTGCCGGCTGGTTTACCCTGACGCGGGTCACAGAACAAGGGATACCGCTGATGAACATATTCATACCCATGGGGCCGCTCGCCATTCCGTTGAACGCACTGCTGGTGCTGATCGCGGCTTGTCTGGGCGCTGTGGATTGCAGGACGGGGCGCCAGGCGTGCCGGAGTGAAGGCTGAGGTGCAGGTCTGGCTGGTGCTGGTGGCGGGTCTGGTGGGCGCCCGGCTGGGGTTTGTCCTCAGTTATGCCGATGCCTATCTGGCCGAGCCCATGAGCCTGCTGGATATCCGGGATGGGGGCTGGAATGCCTGGTGGGGCCTGGCGGCAGTCTGGGGTTCTACGCTGCTGCTCGCATACCGGCGCCCAGCGATAGCCAAGCCCATCGTCAAGGGCATGTCTGCCCTCAGCCTGGGGGTATTGTTGGTGGTAGCGTTGGCGGCGTTGCCGACCAGCGCGAACCGCCCGCTTCCCGCCTTGCCGGTGACCGCGCTCAATGGTGAAGCGGTGTCCCTGCCCGGCTTTGCGGGCAAGCCGACGGTGATCAATCTGTGGGCCAGCTGGTGCCCGCCCTGCCGCCGGGAAATGCCGATGCTGCAGCAGGCTCAGCAGCAGCACCCGGAGGTGCACTTTGTGTTTCTCAACCAGGGTGAGGATGCCGATACGGTGCGCAACTTCCTGCAGCGTGATCGGCTGGAGCTGGACAATGTGCTGCTGGATCGGGGTATGGAAATGGGACACCTGCTTGCTCACCGGGGCCTGCCGGTAACCCTGTTTTTCAATGCCGAAGGGCTCATGGAGGACGTTCGTCTTGGTGAGTTGTCCAGTGGCAGTCTGGCCCAGCGGCTGGATGCGTTAACGGCTGATGATTGACCGGGCGCCGATCATTCACTCAGTCGTTGCTTCCAGTTCGTCGGGCTCAGCCACTGCGGCCAGGACTGCCTGGCTTCCATCTGCCGCAGGTAGTGCGCACCACCGAGCTGCCGGGCCTGTTGCCGAATCCACTGGCTGCGTTGCAGCGCATGTGGCGGTGGGCTGGCGGCGCTCCAACGGCGGGGGTTGGGCAGCACGGCGGCCAATTGTGCCGCCTGCTGGTCGGACAGTACGCCCGGTGCCACGCCAAAGTGATGCCGGGCTGCGGCGTTGATGCCGAACACGCCGTCATCCCATTCGACGATATTCAGGTATACCTCGAGGATGCGCTGCTTGGACCACAGGGTTTCGATGGCCAGGGTGAACCAGGCTTCCAGCGCCTTGCGCGGCCAGCTGCGGCCTGACCACAGGAACAGGTTCTTGGCCACTTGCTGGCTGAGGGTACTGGCGCCGCGCAGATTGCCGCCGCGCTGGTTGTGCTGCATGGCCGCGCGGATGGCCTTGAGGTCGAAGCCGTGATGCTGGGCAAAGTGCTGATCTTCGGCGGCAATGACCGCCATCTTGATGTTGTCGGGCAGCTCCCGGTAGGGCGTCCAACGTTGTTGCAGCTCGAATGGCTGGTCGCTGCTGCGTGACTCCAGCCAGCGCTCGATCATCAGCATCGAGCCGGGCACCGGTACCCAGCGCAGCAGGATCACGGGGAGCAGGCTGACAAGCAGGAGTATCAGCAGCCATTTGGCGGTTTTGCGCAGGATGGTCTTCAATGCCGGGCCTGTCTGCGGAGTGGTATAGAATCTACCGCAGTATAAAGGAACCACTGGATAATTCCCTGGAGAGATGGTGATGAGCAGAATCCTGTTGTTGCTGGCGGCGCTGAGTGGGTTTACCGGTGTGGCGCTGGGCGCCTTTGCCGCGCATGCGCTGCGCGGGCGCCTGCCGGAGAATCTGCTGGGGGTGTTTCAGACCGGCGTGCAGTACCAGCTGTGGCATACCGCTGCGCTGATCGGGGTGGCGCTGCTGCTGTTGCGTTGGCCGGACAGCATGCTGTTCAAGGTATCCGGCGGGTTGTTTGTGCTGGGGATAGTGCTGTTTTCCGGCAGCCTGTACGCCCTGGCTCTCAGTGGCATCGGCAAGCTGGGCATCATCACGCCCATCGGTGGAGTCAGCTTTCTGGCGGCCTGGGTGTGCTTCGGCCTGGCGGCTTGGCGTTCGGTCTGACCACTGCCCTGGGCACCGCAGGCAATGGTCAGGACAGGCCATTTCAGGCTATCATTGGCACCCGATTCACCCTTCATCGAGTTGTTCCATGCAGATCCAACTGAATGGCGAAGCCCATCCCCTCGATTCCTCCATCAGCGTGGCCGATCTGGTCGAGCGGCTGGGATTGACCGGCAAGCGACTGGCCATCGAGCTGAATCTGGAGATCGTGCCGCGTAGCCAGTATGCCGACACACGTCTGAACGACGGTGACCGAGTCGAAATCGTCCACGCCATCGGTGGCGGCTAGAGCGCGACAGGCGCCAGCTCCCCTGGCCCAGCGGAGAAGACCATGACAGATATTCAGCAAGACGCCCTGGAAATAGCTGGCGTGCGTTACCGTTCCCGCCTGCTGGTGGGTACCGGCAAATACAAGGATATGGAAGAGACCCGGACAGCGATCGAGGCTTCCGGTGCGGAGATCGTCACCGTGGCCATCCGCCGTACCAATATCGGTCAGAATCCCGGCGAGCCCAACCTGCTCGATGTGATCCCGCCGGATCGTTACACCATCCTGCCGAATACCGCCGGCTGTTTCACCGCCGAGGACGCGGTACGCACCTGCCGTCTGGCCCGCGAGCTGCTGGACGGGCGCAATCTGGTCAAGCTGGAAGTGCTGGCCGATCAGAAGACCCTGTTCCCCAACGTGGTGGAAACCATCAAGGCCGCCGAGGTGCTGGTCAAGGACGGTTTCGATGTGATGGTGTACACCAGCGACGACCCGATCATTGCCCGTCAACTGGCCGAGATCGGCTGCGTGGCGGTGATGCCGCTGGCCGGTCTGATCGGTTCCGGGCTGGGCATCTGCAACCCCTATAACCTGCGTATCATCCTCGAAGAAGCCACCGTGCCGGTGCTGGTGGATGCCGGCGTCGGTACCGCTTCGGATGCGACCATCGCCATGGAGCTGGGTTGTGCCGGGGTGCTGATGAATACCGCGATTGCCGGTGCGCAGAAGCCGGTGCTGATGGCCGAGGCCATGAAGCATGCGGTACTCGCTGGCCGTGGCGCCTACCTGGCCGGGCGCATGCCGCGCCGCCTGTACGCAGCCGCCTCTTCACCGCTGGAAGGTACCTTTGTCGGCAATGAGTGACGTGAACGATACCCCGGTAGAGCAACATCAGGACGGCGACGGCCAGCCGCGGCGTACCATCCGCAGTTTCGTGATGCGCGCCGGACGCATGACCGAGGGCCAGCAGCGTGGCGTCGAGAAGGGCTGGCCGCGGTTCGGCCTGACCCTGGCCGACGGCTTGCTGGATCTCGACCAGGTATTTGGTCGTCAGGCGCCGCGTACCCTGGAGATCGGCTTCGGCATGGGTCATTCCCTGCTGGAAATGGCTCAGGCGGCGCCAGAGCAGGATTTTATCGGTATCGAGGTACATCGCCCCGGTGTCGGCGCGCTGCTCAATGGCGTGCTGAATGCCGGGCTGCAGAATGTGCGGGTCTACGACTGCGATGCCATCGAAGTGCTGAATCAGGCGATTCCCGACGCCAGCCTGGATCGCCTGCTGCTGTTCTTCCCCGACCCCTGGCACAAGAAGAAACACAACAAGCGGCGCATCGTGCAGCCGGCCTTTGCCGAGCTGGTACGACGCAAGCTGAAGGTCGGTGGTGTGCTGCACATGGCCACCGACTGGGAGCACTACGCCGAGCAGATGCTGGAAGTGATGAGCGCTGCGCCCGGTTACCGCAACCAGGCTGCCGATGGCACCTTCATTCCGCGCCCGGACGAGCGGCCGATCACCAAGTTCGAGAAGCGCGGCGAGCGGTTGGGGCATGGGGTATGGGACCTGAAGTTCGAGCGGGTTGATTGAGTCACGACGGTAATCCCAACGTCATTGCGAGTCGCGGTAGCGACGCGGCAATCCAGCGCGGGCCAGTGGCACCGAGCCATGGATTGCCACGCCCTGCGGGCTCGCAATGACGTTATCTCTTTTGCCTGTAATCCTGCTCTATCCGCCGTACCTATGATCCCCCATAGCAACCACCAAGAGTAATGGCCGCCACCGGCCCAGCTTCCTACACTGGCTTCTGTTCAGAACACCAATCTGCTGCGGAGCCCGTCATGCAATTCGAAACCCTCGACTACCAGGTGCAGGACAATGTCCTCACCCTGACCCTCAACCGCCCCGAGCGGATGAACGCCTTCAACGGACCGATGCGCCGCGAGCTGATCGCCGCCTTCGATGCTGCCGACGCCGATGACAATGTGCGGGTGATCATCGTTACCGGTGCCGGGCGCGCTTTCTGTGCAGGTGCCGACCTGGAGAAGGGCGGGGACACCTTCAACCGCCACACCCGTACCGACCAGCCGGAAGGCGCCGATCTGCGTGACGGCGGCGGTACCGTATCGCTGCGCATCTACGAATGCACCAAGCCGGTGATCGGCGCGTTCAACGGCGCGGCGGTGGGCGTCGGGGTGACCATGACCCTGCCGATGGATATCCGCCTGGCCTCGACCAACGCCAAGTTCGGCTTCGTCTTCGCCCGCCGCGGCATCACCATGGAGGCCTGCTCTAGCTGGTTCCTGCCGCGTCTTGTCGGTCCGATGCAGGCTGCCGAATGGGTCTATACCGGTCGCGTATTCGGTGCCGAGGAAGCACTCAGGGGCGGTCTGGTCCGCAGCATCCACGAGCCGGATGAGCTGCTGCCGGCGGCCTACGCGCTGGCCCGGGAAATTGCCGATAACACCGCGCCGATGTCGGCGCTGCTCAACCGTCAGATGATCTGGCGCATGCTCGGTGCCGATCACCCGATGGAAGCGCACAAGGTCGACTCCCGGGCGATTGCCTTCATGGGTGAGTCGGAGGATGCCAAGGAGGGCGTGCGTTCCTTCCTGGAAAAGCGCGCCCCGGAATTCAAGCTGCGTCCGAGCAAGGATCGTCCGAACTTCTATCCCTGGTGGGATGAGCGGCCCTTCGAATAATCAGTCGCTGACCAGCAGGCGTTCCAGCGCCGCGCGCGGCCCCGGTGGTATCGGGCAGGCGCGGTTGCCGGCGCGTTCGACGAACACATGCACGAAGCGCCCGGCCGCACAGGCCTCGGCCACCCCGGACTTGAACAGTGCCAGTTCGTAGTGCACCGAGCTGCTGCCCAGCCTGGCCACGCGCACACCGATCTCGATCTGCTCGGGGAAGGCCACCGGCTGGAAATAATCGCAGCCGGAACTCACCACAAACGCCACCTTCTCCCCGTGATGGATATCCAGCCCGCCCTCGTTGATCAGCCAGCTGTTCACCGCGCTGTCGAAGAACGCGTAGTAGGTGACATTGTTGATATGGCCATAGATATCGTTGTCGTGCCAGCGGGTGGTGATCGGGTGCAGGTAGGGGTAGTCGCTGCGCTGGGGTTTGGTCGTCATGCAATGGTTCTCGGCGTCAGTGGAGGGCCGGGTTCCATCCCGGCCAGCGGTGTTGCGGGTGACTCTATTGGTCGAGATGGAACTCGACGGGGTCGCCATCGAGCTGCCCTGGGTTGATACCTGCTGTGGATCAATACGCCTGTCGGTAGATAGCCAGCGCATCGGCCTCGGTCACTTCCCTTGGATTGTTCACCAGCAACCGCTGCTGCAGCATCGCCTCCCGGGCCAGCATTTCCAGACTGTCCTCCGGCACGCCGGCATCGCGCAGGCGGCTGGGCAGGTTGCAGCGCGGGCTCAGTTGCGCCAGGGCGGTGATCAACTGGTCGGTCAGGCTGGCGGCGTCACCAGGCGGGCAGTCGGGCACCAGCAGCGGTGCCAGTTCAGCATACAGGGCTTCGGCCGCCGGTGCGTTGAAGGCAATCACGCTGGGCAGCACCAGGGCGTTGGACAGTCCATGGGGAATATGGAAATGCCCGCCCAGCGGGTAGGCCAGCGCATGTACCGCCGCCACCGGGGCGTTGGCAAACGCCTGGCCGGCCAGCAGTGAGCCGAGCAGCATGGCCTGGCGTGCCTCGCGGTTGCTGCCGTTGTGCACCGCCTCGTCCAGGTTGCCGGCCAGCAGGCGCAGGGCTTCGCGGGCCAGCATGTCGGACAGCGGGTTCTTCTTCAGTTTGCTGGTGTAGGCCTCGATGGCGTGCACCATGGCATCGATCCCGGTGGCGGCGGTGACCGCCGGCGGCAGGCCGAGGGTCAGTTCCGCGTCCAGTACCGCCAGATCCGGCAGCAGCAGTGGCGAGACGACACCGGTCTTGGTGGTGGCGCCGGTGGTGATAATGGCGATCTGGGTGACTTCCGAGCCGGTGCCGGCGGTGGTCGGTACCTGGATCAGCGGCAGCCGTTGCCCTCGGGCATTTTCCACACCATAGATCTCGGTCAGGCTCTGGGTGGCATGTGGGTGGGCCAGCAGGGCGACCAACTTGGCCACATCCATCGAGCTGCCACCGCCGAAGCCGATGATCAACTGCGCATTCATCGCCTGCGCCTGATGCACGGCGGCGAACACTACCTCTTCCGGCGGATCGGCGACCACCTGGTCGAACACTTCCACACTCATGCCGGTCTCGGCGAAGCCCGGCAGGATATCGTCCAGCAGGCCCAGCTGGGTGATGCCGGGGTCGGTGACGAGCATTACCCGCTGCGCATCCCGCTCCCGGCATAGTTGCGCCAGACGGCTGGCGGCGCCGGTTTCGCAGAGGATGCGGGCGGTGGTGGCGAAGCTGAACGGGGACATGGACACCTCGTGGTCGCGAAAGGGGATGGCTGAGCAGTCACTGTAGGGGGCTGAGCGTCGAGCGGCAAGTACAGGCGGGGCAGGTTGGTGGTGTGAATACTTGCCTATGGCCGCGAGCCCGGGTTGTCGCGCCCCTGCGCGACGACAGCGTGGACCGCTGGGCCGCATGGCGTAGCGCAGGCGCGCTACACCCCAGGTGTAGGGCGTTGCGCCCGAACGCGGACCGGGGCGCTACACCCCGAGCTGGTAGGCGCCGATGATCTCGGGTTGTCGTGCGCCTGCGCGACGACGGGGTGAAGGATGACGTTGCAGAGAGCGATATTTCGCCCGACCCGGCAACTGTGTCAGAGAAACATCTCCAGCAGATCGTTGAGAAACAACCGGCCCTGTTCGGTGGGGCGCAGTTGCTGTTGCCAGGGTTGCAGCAGGCCGCGCTGGACGGCCTGGTCCAGCAGCGGGGCCATGGCCTCGACGGGCTGGCCGGTGCGCTCGGGGTACCAGGCGGTGGGTACTCCGTCGACCAGGCGCAGGGCGTTCATCAGGAAGTCGAAGGGCAGCTCGTCTGCCTTCAGTATCTTGTTGCCGGCGCGAAATGCCTTGTCTGGATTCAGGTAGTCCCTGGGCTGGCGGGTCTTCCAGTAGCGTTCGACGCGGCCATCGGCGTGGCTCAGCTTGCCGTGGGCACCGGCGCCGATGCCGAGAAAGTCGCCGTATTGCCAGTAGTTGAGATTGTGCCGGGCGCGGCGGCCATCACGGGCATAGGCGGATATCTCGTACTGGGTATAACCGGCCTCGGCCAGCCGTGCCTGCCCGGCCTCCTGGATATCCCACAGGGTTTCCTCTTCCGGCAGCACCGGCGGACGACTGTAGAACACCGTGTTGGGTTCCAGTGTCAGTTGGTACCAGGACAGATGTTCCGGTCCCAGTGCGATGGCCTGGTCGATATCGGCCCGGGCCTGCTCCAGCGACTGGCCCGGCAGCCCGTGCATCAGGTCCAGGTTGAGGTTGTCGAAGCCGGCGCGGCGGGCCATGTCCACCGCCGCCAATGCCTCACGGTCATCGTGGATGCGTCCCAGCGCCTTGAGGTGCTGCGGATTGAAGCTCTGGATACCGATCGACAGGCGATTGATACCGGCGCTGCGGTAGTCCTTGAACTTGGCCTGTTCGAAGGTGCCGGGGTTGGCTTCCAGGGTGATCTCGATATCTGCGGCAAAGCGCAGCCGTTGCTGCATCGCCTGCAGCAGCCGCTCCAGGCTGGCGGCGGAAAACAGGCTGGGAGTGCCGCCGCCGAAGAAGATCGATACCAGTTCACGTCCTTGCGCGTACGGCAGGTCCTGATCCAGGTCGGCGATCAGCGCAGCGATATAGTCATCTTCCGGCAGGCCGCTGTCGCTGGTATGCGAGTTGAAGTCGCAATACGGACATTTGCGCACGCACCAGGGGATGTGCACATAGGCGGCCAGCGGCGGCAGGGTCATGGAATTGATCAGACCAGCCCCAGCCGGGCGCGCAGCAGCTGCATGGCGCGGGCGCGGTGACTGAGCTGGTTCTTCTGCTCCGGCGGCAGTTCCGCGCTGGAGACACCCTGCTCGGGCACCAGGAACAGCGGGTCATAGCCGAACCCGTGTTCGCCCTGGGGCGCATGCAGGATACGACCTTCCCAGGCGCCTTCGCAGATGATCGGTACCGGATCGTCGGCATGCCGTACCAGGGCCAGGGCGCAGATGAAGCGCGCGCCGCGCTGCGTATCCGGCACATCGCGCAGGGCATCCAGCAGCTTGGCGTTGTTGGCGGCATCGCCCTGGCCATCGGCATAACGTGCCGAGTAGATGCCCGGTGCGCCGCCGAGGATATCCACTGCCAGTCCGGAATCATCCGCCAGCGCCGGCAGACCCGAGGCGCGGGCTGCGTGACGGGCCTTGAGGATGGCATTCTCGACGAAGCTCAGGCCGGTTTCCTCGGCTTCCTCGCCGATGAACTGGCTCTGCGGCAGTACGTCGATATGCGCGCCGAGCATGGCCTGCAGTTCCTTGAGTTTGCCGGGGTTGTTGCTGGCCAGGACCAGTTGGCTGAAAGGCAATGCGTTGTCACTCATCCGGATGGAACTCCTGCTGGAAGCGCACGGTATGCACTGGCGCACCTTCTTCCGCCTGCACCCGTATCTCGAACTGCAGCAGGCCCCGCTGGCCCGCCGAGTAGTTGGCGACGAAGTAGATGGCGTCCTGTTCCTGCAGGCGGATGAATTTCAGCGGGGTGGCCTGTTGAATCAGATTCTTCACCGTGCCTTCGACCTTGGCGTCGACCACTTTCAGGCCCTCGTCGGTCAGTCGTTGCACGGCGATATTCACCACACCCTGCCGGGGACCGCGTTGCAGGCCGGCAGCGGCGGCTATTTCCGGTTGCAGGTAGGAGCTGTTGAAGGTGTTGTGATGCACCAGCAGATCGCCAAAGCGCTGCGGGTTCTGGGCTGGGCCCTGCTGGGCGGTGACGACGGTGGCGGCGAGCATCAGCAGGCCGGCGAACAGAGTGCGTAACATGATGACTCCTTGTCAGCGCGTGACACGGTAAATGGCGACTTCGCCGAGCAGGTTGGGCCACATGGCGCTCAGCCTGCTGCTGCGATGGGTCTGGTCCACCACCAGACGATCAAGGATGCGTACCGAGCGTTCGTGGCACAGGTTTTCAAAATCCTTGAAGGTGCAGAAGTGGATGTTCGGGGTGTTGTACCAAGTGTAGGGCATGAACTCGGAAACCGGCATGCGTCCCTTGGTCCCAAGGTACAGCCGGCAGCGCCAGTGGCCGAAGTTGGGGAAGGTCAGGATCGCCTCGCGACCGATGCGCAGCATGTCCTCGAGAATGCGGTCCGGATAATGCACCGCCTGCAGCGCCTGGGTCATGACCACGGTATCGAAGCTGTGGTCCTCGAAGTTGTCCAGGTCCTGGTCAAGGTCCTTTTCGATGACGTTCACGCCCTTGTTGATGCAGGCATTGATGTTGTCCGGGTCGATTTCCAGGCCATAGCCGCGCACCTGCCGATTGTTCTGCAGGTAATGCAGCAACTCACCTTCACCGCAGCCAAGGTCGAGTACACGGCTGCCGGGCTCGATCCACTTCTGAATGATCTGCAGATCAGCGCGCAGGGTCATGCGTCCACCTCGATACGGTTCATGTAGCTGCTCAGGGCCTGGATATAGCGGGGGATCGGCAGCAGGAAGGCGTCATGCCCCTGGGCCGCCTCGACTTCCAGGTAGCTGACCTCCTTGCGCGCGGCCATCAATGCATTGGCCAGCTCCCGCGAGCGTGCCGGCGGGAAGCGCCAGTCGGTGCTGAAGGAGATCACCAGGCAACGGGCGCTGAGCGGCTCCAGTGCCCTGGCCAGATCGCCGCCAGTGGCCTGGGCCGGATCGTAGTAATCCAGCGCCTTGGTCATCAGCAGATAGGTGTTGGCGTCGAAGCGCTCGGAAAACTCCTGGCCCTGGTAGCGCAGGTAGCTTTCCACCTGGAACTCGACGCTGCTGATATCGTAGTTGAGGCGCTCGCTGCGCAGCTCGCGGCCGAACTTCTGGCCCATGGCATCATCGGACAGGTAGGTGATATGCCCGACCATGCGCGCCAGGCCGAGCCCGCGCTTGGGAATCACGCCGAAGGCGGCATAATCGCCCTCATGGAAGTCCGGGTCGGTGATGATCGCCTGGCGCGCCACTTCGTTGAAGGCGATGTTCTGCGCCGACAGCTTGGAGGCGGTGGCGATGGCCACGCAATGGCGCAGGCGTTCGGGATAGTGAATGGCCCACTGCAGCGCCTGCATGCCCCCGAGGCTGCCGCCGACCACCGCCGCCCAGCAGTCGATACCCAGGTGGTCGGCCAGTTGTGCCTGGCTGTTGACCCAGTCCTCGACCACGATCATCGGGAACTTGCCGCCGTAGGTCTTGCCGGTCTCGGGGTCGATGCTGGATGGGCCGGTCGAGCCATGGCAGCCGCCGAGGTTGTTCAGGCTGACGACAAAGAAACGGTTGGTGTCGATGGCCTTGCCGGGGCCGATACAGGCATCCCACCAGCCGGGCTTGCGATCGTCCTCGCTGTGATAGCCGGCGGCGTGATGGTGGCCGGACAGCGCATGGCATACCAGCACCGCATTGCTGCGGCTGGCATTGAGCTGACCATAGGTTTCATAGACCAGCTCGTACTGCGGCAGGGTCCGTCCGCAGGCCAGCTGCAAGGGCTCCGTGAAGGTCTGGCGCTGCGGCGAGACCAGGCCGACGGAATCAGCAGGGAATCTGGACATGGGGTTTTTCATTTCCTGTGTGGATTGGCCGCTGTTATCGGGCGTTGGGCCAATAATCGAGGCGTCAGTCTAAAGAGCGTACCTGCCGGACGCAATATCAAGGCCGGATTATGCCCAGCCCGTCCGGCAGCCGCTGTGGCGCTTCGATCAGCAGCCGCTTCTGCCGGCTCTGCTGGCCGCTGAGCAGACTGACCTGGCGCTTGCCGACACCGAACTCGGCGGCCAGAAATTCCATCAGCATGTTGTTGGCCTTGCCGTCCACCGGCGGGGCGCTGATGCGGATCTTCAGGCGCTGCCCATGCTGCCCGGCAAAGCCGATGGTTCGGGCGCCGGGTTGCAGATGACAGTCGAGAACCAGATCGGCGCCACGCCAGTTATAGAAGTCGGCCATGGCTCACAGTGCCAGGGTCAGGCCCCTGGGCATGCCGGTGGCAATCGCCAGGTTGGTGATCAACAGCATGTCCAGCAGGTTCAGCGCGATGAAGGCGAAGATCGGCGACAGATCCAGGCCGCCCATGGATGGCAGGAAGCGGCGGATCGGTGCCAGCACCGGCTCGCACAGCTGGAATACCAGGAGCACGGCGGGGTTGTGACTCTGCGGGGCGACCCAGGACAGGATCACACTGATGATCAGCGCAAAGAAGAAGATCTTCAGGAACAGCGCGGTGATGCCGACCAGCGACCACACCAGCAATTGCAGTACGGCCGGTAGCGCATAGCCCATCAGTTTGATGATGATCGACATCACGATCACCTGCACCACCAGTGCCAGCACCAGCGAGGGCACATCGATCCCGGCGAACCCCGGAATCACCCGGCGCAGCGGCTGCAGCAGCGGTTGGGTGGCACGCACGATGAACTGCGAGATGGGGTTGTAGAAATCGGCACGCACCAGTTGCAGGATGAAGCGCAGCAGCACGATCAACAGATACAGGCTGCCCAGTGTCTGCACCACATACACAGCAGCCATATTCAGTCCGGTCATGACATCTCCTCAGGCGAGTTCTTTGGACAATTCGGCGGAGCGTGCGGCGGCCGCCTGCATCGCACGGGCCACCATGCCGGGCAGGTCATCCCGGGCAAAGCTGTTGATGGCCTGTTCCGTGGTGCCGCCCGGCGAGGTCACCCGGCGGCGCAGCTCGGCGGTATCCACATCGCTGTGCACCGCCATGTCCGCGGCACCGAGGGCGGTGAACAGCGTCAGGCGCTCGGCGACTTCCCGGGGCAGGCCCAGTTGTTCGCCGGCGCTGGTCATGGCTTCCATCAGATAGAAGAAATACGCCGGACCACTGCCGGACACCGCGGTCACCGCGTCGATCTGTTCTTCCTGCTCCAGCCACAGGCTGATACCCACGGCATTCATGATGTTTTCGGTGAGCTTCTTCTGCTCGCCGCTGACCTGCGTCACTGCAAACAGGCCGCTGACACCCTGGCCTCGCAGCGCCGGGGTGTTGGGCATGCAGCGCACCAGAGGTGTGTCCGCGCCGAGCCAGCTGGCCAGGCTGCTGCAGGTGATGCCGGCGGCGATGGAGACCACCAACTGGCCGGCCTTGCGCTCGGCAGGCAGCGCACGGCACACCGCCTGTAACACCTGGGGCTTGACCGCCAGTACCAGCACATCGCAATCGCGGGCCAGGTCGGCATTGTCGGTGCTGGTATGGATGCCGAACTGGCGGCTGAGCCGCTGCAGTTGTTCGTCACTGCGGTCGCTGGCCATGACCTGGTTCGGCTTGAAGCTGCCCTGCAGCATGCCGCCGATCAGGCTGGTGGCCATGTTGCCGGCGCCGATGAATCCGATGCGCGGAGCTGTCATGTGAATCATCCTTCGAAAGGGGAAGTGGAATAGTCGCGGGCGCCGAACAGCGCGCTGCCGATGCGTACCATAGTGGCGCCTTCGGCAATCGCTTCGTCCAGGTCATCGCTCATGCCCATGGACAGGGTATCCAGCGGCAGCGCCAGCGCCGCCATGGCCTCACGCAGGGCACGCAACGGTCGGCGCCGGGCCTCGCTGTCTGCGGCCGGGGCCGGAATCGCCATCAGCCCGCGCAGGCGCAGGCCGGGCAGGTCCGTCACCTCGCGGGCCAGGGCGTCCAGCTCGGCCACGGGCACGCCGGCCTTGCTGTCTTCATCGCTGATATTGACCTGCAGGCAGACATTCAACGGCGGCAGATGGGCCGGGCGCTGCGCGGACAGGCGCTGGGCGATCTTCAGCCGGTCGATGCTGTGCACCCAGTCGAAGTGCTCGGCGATGGCGCGGGTCTTGTTCGACTGGATCGGGCCGATGAAATGCCAGGTCAGCGGCAGATCCTGCAGCTCGGCGATCTTGCTCAGCGCCTCCTGCAGGTAGTTCTCGCCGATATGCTGCACGCCTGCGGCATGCGCCTGGCGGATGGCGCTGGCCGGGCGGGTCTTGCTCACGGCCATCAGGGTAATGCTCTGCGGATCGCGTCCGGCAGCGTGCGCAGCACACAAAATGCGCTCACGAACGTTTGCAATATTCTCTGCTATCGTGGACATTACGGACGTTATTTACCTTGCCAATGGAACCGACCTGCGGTGCATTCTACATGCTCGCAGGTTGCAATGGGGAACCCTATGGATATAACCGAGCTGTTAGCCTTCAGCGCCAAACAGGGCGCGTCGGACTTGCACCTGTCGGCCGGATTGCCGCCCATGATTCGAGTGGATGGCGATGTGCGCCGGATCAACGTACCGGCACTGGAGCACAAACAGGTACACGCGCTGATCTATGACATCATGAATGACAAGCAGCGCAAGGATTTCGAAGAGTTCCTCGAAACCGACTTCTCCTTCGAGGTGCCCGGCGTGGCCCGCTTCCGGGTCAACGCCTTCAACCAGAACCGTGGTGCCGGCGCGGTATTCCGGACCATTCCTTCCAAGGTGCTGACCATGGAAGAGCTGGGCATGGGCGATGTGTTCAGGAAGATTACCGATGTGCCCCGCGGGCTGGTGCTGGTCACCGGGCCGACCGGCTCCGGCAAGTCGACCACCCTGGCGGCCATGCTCGACTATCTGAACTGCACCAAGTACCAGCACATCCTCACCATCGAGGACCCGATCGAATTCGTCCACGAGTCGAAGAAATGCCTGGTCAACCAGCGCGAGGTGCATCGCGATACCCTGGGCTTTTCCGAGGCGCTGCGGTCGGCGCTGCGCGAAGACCCGGACATCATCCTGGTGGGCGAGATGCGCGACCTGGAGACCATCCGCCTGGCGCTGACCGCCGCGGAAACCGGTCACCTGGTGTTCGGCACCCTGCACACCACCTCGGCGGCCAAGACCATCGACCGGGTGGTCGACGTGTTCCCCGGCGAGGAGAAGGCCATGGTCCGCTCCATGCTCTCCGAATCGCTGCAGGCGGTGATCTCCCAGACCCTGCTGAAGAAGATCGGCGGTGGCCGGGTGGCCGCCCATGAGATCATGATCGGCACCCCGGCGATCCGTAACCTGATCCGCGAGGACAAGGTCGCGCAGATGTACTCGGCGATCCAGACCGGGGGCAATATCGGCATGCAGACGCTGGATATGTGCCTCAAGAACCTGGTATCCCGCGGACTGGTGACCCGCGAGGCGGCACGTGAAAAGGCCAAGGCTGGCGAAAGCCTCTGATAGGCGCAACGGGGGTGCCGGAGCGCGCCCCGAGACGAGGAAATTATGGAGTTCGAAAAGCTGCTGCGACTGATGGTCGAGAAAGGCGCGTCCGACCTGTTCATTACCGCCGGTGTGGCGCCGAGCATGAAAGTGCACGGCAAGATCCTGCCGGTGACCAAGACCCCGCTGTCCCCCGAGCAGACCCGGGAAACCGTGCTGGGGGTGATGTCCGAGGCCCAGCGCCGGGAATTCGCCGAGCAGAAGGAGTGCAACTTCGCCATCAGTGCGCGGGGTATCGGCCGTTTCCGCGTCAGCGCCTTCTACCAGCGCAACCTGGTGGGCATGGTGCTGCGCCGCATCGAGGTCAACATTCCGACCATGGAAGAGCTGCGGCTGCCTGAGATTCTCAAGAAGCTGGCGATGACCAAGCGCGGGCTGGTGATCTTCGTCGGCGCCACCGGTACCGGTAAGTCCACCTCGCTGGCCTCGATGATCGGCTACCGCAACAAGAACTCCAGCGGCCACATCATCTCCATCGAGGACCCTATCGAGTTCATCCACCAGCACCAGAACTGCATCGTCACCCAGCGCGAGGTGGGTATCGATACCGATTCCTTCGAGGTGGCGCTGAAGAACACCCTGCGTCAGGCTCCCGACGTGATCCTGATCGGTGAGGTGCGGACCCGCGAAACCATGGAACACGCGCTGGCCTTCGCCGAAACCGGCCACCTGTGTCTGGCCACCCTGCACGCCAACAACGCCAACCAGGCGCTGGACCGGATCATCCACTTCTTCCCGGCCGACATGCACCAGCAGGTCTGGATGGACCTGTCACTCAACCTCAAGGCGCTGGTCGCCCAGCAACTGATTCCGACCCCGGATGGCAAGGGCCGTCGCGCCGCCATCGAGGTGATGCTGAATACGCCGCTGGCGGCGGACATGATCCGCAAGGGCGAGGTGCATGAGCTCAAGCCATTGATGGCGCGTTCCAACGAGCTGGGCATGCAGACCTTCGACCAGGCGCTGTACAAGCTCTACAGCCAGGGCGAGATCACCTACGAGGATGCGCTGTTGCATGCCGACTCGGCCAACGACTTGCGCCTGCTGATCAAGCTGGGCTCGGAAACCGACGGCAAATACCTGATGCGCGAGGAGCACTCGTTGTCCATCCAGGGCGACGAGGAAGAGCACTACCGGCGTTGATCAGGAGGGGGTGGTCACCCGGGTGGCTGGGTAGGCCATGCACTGGTTGCGACCAGCTCGCTTGGCCTGCAGCAATGCGCTGTCGGCATGGTTGATGGTTTCCGAATAGCTGTTGACGTCGACGTGGCCGGCGATGCCGATGCTCGCCGTGACCCGGATGGGCTCATCCTGGTGGCGTATGGCGAGCTGCTCGACGGCGTGGCGCAGGCGTTCGCCCAGCAGGGCGGCCGCCTGGGCATCGGTCTCCGGCAACAGCAGCAGAAACTCCTCCCCGCCCCAGCGTCCGCAGGTATCCTGCTCACGTACTTCGGCATCCAGCACCCTGGCCACCTCGATGATCACGCTATCACCGGTTTCATGGCCGAACCGATCATTGATGCTCTTGAAGTGATCGATATCGATCATCGCCAGGCTGAACGGGCGGCCATGGCGCCGGTGCAGCTCGCTTGCCTCGCGTAGACGCTCGGTCAGCAGACGGCGGTTGGGCAGGCCGGTGAGAACGTCATGGCTGGCCGCTTCCTGCAGGGCGATATTCAGATCCTGCATCATGTGCTGGTAACGATCGGAAATACGCACGATCTTTTCCAGCTGACGCAGTTGCTTGTCGATGCGGCTGACCAGCGACACTTCCCGTTCCTTGGCCAGGCTCTGGTAGGCATCGGAAATCCGTGTGATGCGTTCCAGTCGGTAGACCAGGTCCTGGTGTGTCTGCCACAGCTCGGCCAGCGGCTGGTGCAGCGGATTGTCCGCTGCGGTGTCCTGCAGCAGGCTGATCAGACGCTGCTCCAGGTCGTACCCGGAGGTGGTCACGGCGCGCTCCGCGCTATCGCCAGGATATCGAAGGGGAAGCTGCAGTCTTCCTTGAATTCTTCGGCAAGCTCGGCGACCCGCTCGTTGCGGGCATCATAGAACCAGCTGACCTTGACCGGATGCTGACGGTCATGCGCCGCTTGCAGCAGATCGAAGATCTCCATCATCGCCTTGATGCTGCTGGTGTTCAGATACAGCAGGTGCAGCTCCAGGTTCAGTGCCCGGGGTGGCTGCTCGGCCAGGAAACCCTCGATCCACTCGAAGACCTGGTTGAACAGCTCATAGGAGTTCTCGGGGTAGGAGTCACCCTGCATCACCAGCCTGCCCTGGGCATGCTCGGTGTGAATTTTCGGGGTCGACTGCGTTGCCGGGATGTGCAGATCAATCATGATTCGGTCACTCGGTTCAGATGACAGCGCGCAGGCTGAAGAAGGCGCGCCCCGCCTCGGCAGGGCGCAGAGAGGCCTGCAGCGGTTCCGACGACTTGCGCGCAATGTCGATCAGGCCAAGGCCGGCGCCGGTGGTCGATGCCTGACCGCGCGGCCGGCGCAATTGTTCCTTGTACAGACCCTTGAGCTCGGCCTTGTCCAGGCCGGTCAGGGCGTTGATGCTGTTGACCAGGTATTCGCCGTCGGCCTGTTCGACCAGGTTGCCGGCCGAGACCACATAGCGGCCTTCGGTATTGCGTGATACCACCACGGTGGCACTGGCATCCTGCTCGCTCCAGTCGCGCTGGGTCATGTAATGGCGAATGTTCTGGGTCATTTCGATATACACCGCGAACACATCCATGGAGGCCGATGGGTGAGCGTGTTCCGCCGCCAGATAGTTACGCAGGGCATTACCGATTTCCTCCAGCAGGCTGCGGGAAATCGGGCCATTGAAGCACAGCATGATCTGCTGTTGGCTGAATTGTTCGCGCATGGCGTAAAGATCGAGCATGGGCTTGACGACTCCTGATGGCGGCAGCTTCAATCGAAGCGGAAGAGTAGCATGGTAATATCGTCGCGTTGCAGGTAATCCCCCTGGTACCGGGCCAGGGTGTCGCTGAAGATATTCTTCTGCTCGGCCAGTGGCAACGATGCATGCCGGCGCAGCATGTCGGCGAAACGGTTGTTGCCGAAGCCGAAGCCCTGATCACCACCGGCCTGATCGAGAAAGCCGTCGGTACACAGATAGAAGGTCCGGTTGTCGTGCAGCGCCACCTGGGCGTTGTGATATTCCCCGACCCGTTTGTCAGCCAGCGCGCGGCGCCCACCGGGCAGGCGTTCGACCTGCTCGCCATCGCTGTAGTAGAGGCTGATCTTGGCGCCGGAGAAGTGAATCTGGCGTGCCTGCATATCGACACACACCAGGCCGGCATCCATGCTGGTGGCCAGCGAGCGGAATTGCGGAGTGTCGCTGAGCATGCCGCGCAGGATTTCGTCGCTGCGCTGCAGCATGGCCGCCGGGTCGTCGGCGGGGCATTCACCGATCGCCTGACTCAGCGCGGCGTGGGCCAGCATGGTCATCAGCGCGCCGGGCACACCATGACCAGCACAGTCGACCACGCCCAGCAGGTATTGCTGCTCGGCCAGCTCACGGAACAGATAGAAATCGCCGCCGACCACATCACGGGGGCGCCAGAGTACGGCATGGCCGTCACCCAGGGTATCGAGCAGTGGCCGATCCGGCAGGATGGAGCGCTGGATCAGACTGGCATAGTCGATGGAGTCGCTGATCTTCCGGTGGGCGCTGGCCATGTCGCGGTTGGCCTGCTCCAGCTTGTGGGTGCGCTCCTGCACCCGGCTTTCCAGATCCCGGGTGTGGCTGCGCACCTTGTCCACCATCACCGCGAAGGCATCGCTCAACTCGCCGATCTCGTCGTCACGGGTACTGGGCAGACGCACATCATAGTTCCCCGCAGCCAGCGCCTGGGCGCTGTGCCGCAGTTGTTCCAGCGGGCGCAGCAGCAGGCGCTCGATACCGATGGCAAACACCAGGGTCAAGGCCAGCAGCATCAGTACCAATACCAGTAGCAGCGGCCACAGCCACTGGCCGCCGATGATATTGGCGGTGCTCAGGTCGATGGCATTGGCGATATGCCAGTTCAGTTCGGGCACGTAGGTCAGGGTCAGCAACTGCTCACGGCCCTGTAGCGGCAGGCTCAGCAGCTGCAGACTGCCGGGGTTGTCTTCGGCCTGTGCCAGCGCCTGCTGCAGAGCACTCACGGCCGCAGCGCCATCGAGCAGGCTGTACAGCATGGTGGCCGGTTGTGCCTGCCGGTCGGCGCCGGAATTGAGTGCGATGAGCGAAGGATCCTGATGTGCCTGGATGGCACCGTTGCGATCCAGGATCATGGGCGTGACGCCGGGCTGCTTGCTGGTGATGAACTCGCTGATGAAGCTGGACAGGTCCAGTCCCGAGCCGGCCAGCGCCAGGGGCGAGCCGTCAGCATCGCGCACCAGGATGTTCAGCCACAGCCGGGTGGTGTTCAGCTGCGGGTTGTGGTCGACGTTCAGGTTGTAATTGTCGGTAGTGGCCAGGGAGGCGCTGAACCAGGCGTTGGCCGGATCACTGGCATCGATCCGATAGCGTGCCTCGGCGCTGAAGGTTTCCTCATCGCTGTTGAAATAGTAATTGCGTGAGTCCAGTGGAGCGATGAAATAGGCATGGTCGCGGAAGTCCCGGCGGTAGCCTTCGGCTTCGCGGAAGAACAGCTCCCGCTTGGCCGGATCCTGCTCGTCGAGTAGCCATTGGCGGGTGATTTCCGAGCGCGCGAAGCGCAGGGCCAGCGCCAGTTCGCGGGAGATCGGTGCGTAGATCCTCTCCCGGTTGAGTTGGGTGATATTGCCGGCAAAGGCTTCAGCGAAGTGCCCGTGCACCTTCTGCACTATCTGCCAGCCGATCAGGCCGGCTGGCAGCAGTGCCAGCAGGCAGGCCAGCAGAAGCGCCAGAAGAGACTTGCCGCGCAGACCGAACGCTGCCATGGACGTTCACCCTCAGGCCTGGAATACCAGTTGCCCATTGCAGATGGTATGGCTGAGGCAGCCGGGGGCAGCCTGGCCGAGGAACGGGCAATTGTCGCCCTTCGACAGCCAGTGGGTGCCGATCTCGGTGGTGCCGGCCGGGTCGAACAGCACCAGATCGGCACGGTCACCGACAGCGATGCGTCCGGCTGGCAGGCCGAGCGCGGTCGCCGGGCCACTGGTCAGTCGTGCCAGCACCGCGGGCAGTTCCAGCAGGCCATCGGCAACCAGGGTCAGGGCCAAGGGCAGCATGATTTCGACGCTGCTGATGCCGGGGGCCGAGGCGGCGAACGGCACCCGCTTGGCTTCCGGCTCATGGGGCTGGTGATGGGAGGCGATGGCCTGGATCACACCTTCCTGCACCGCCTGACGCAGAGCGCGACGGTCGCTGCTGCTGCGCAGCGGCGGCATCACATGCAGCAGGCTGGAGTAGCCGTCCAGGTCTTCATCGCACAGCAGCAACTGGTACATGGCCACATCGGCGGTGACCGGCAGGCCGCGGGCCTGGGCATCGGCCAGCATGCCGATGGCGCGGGCACTGCTCAGGCCGCTGAAATGCGCACGCACACCGGTCTGCTCGATCAGCAGCAGATCCCGCGCCAGGGCGACGGTCTCCGCGGTCTCGGGAATGCCCGGCAGCCCGAGGCGGGCGGCGGTCGGGCCTTCGTGGGCGACGCCGCCTTCGGCCAGCGCCGGATCCTGCGGGGTGAAGATCACCGGCAGGTCGAAACCGGCGGCATATTCCAGTGCGCGGCGCAGGATACGGTTGCTCTTGACCGGCGCCAGCCCCTGGGTGAAAGCCACGCAGCCGGCATCGCGCAGGGCCACCAGCTCGCTCAGCTGTTCACCCTCGAGGCCCTTGGTCAGGGCACCGATGGGGAACACCCGGGTCTGGCCGGCGCGCTCGCAGCGGTCGAGAATCAGCTCGGCGACCGCCGGGGTGTCCAGCACCGGGCGGCTGTCGGGTGGGCAGCACAGGCTGGTCACCCCGCCGACCGCGGCAGCGCGGGTCTCACTGGCGATATTGCCCTTGCGACCGAAGCCGGGCTCGCGCAGGCTGACATTCAGGTCCACCAGGCCGGGGCAGGCGATCAGGCCACGGGCATCGATGGTCTGGGCGGCGATGAAACCCTCGGGCGCGCTGCCCAGGGCATGGATCTGGCCGGCATCGATGTGCAGGTCGGTGATCTGGTCGAACTGACTGGCAGGGTCGATAACCCGGGCGCCGGCAATGGTTATCCGCATGCTTACTGTGCTCCCTGTCTGGACTGGCGCTGGGTGGTCTGGCCGGCCATGGCCATGGACATCACGGCCATGCGCACGGCAATGCCGTAGGTCACCTGCTTGAGAATCACCGACTGCGGCCCGTCAGCCACCGCCGATTCGATCTCCACCCCACGGTTGATCGGCCCCGGATGCATGACCAGGGCATCGGGTCTGGCCAATGCCAGGCTGTCGCTGGTCAGGCCGTACTGGCGATAGAACTCGCCTTCGCTGGGCAGCAGGCCGCTCTGCATGCGCTCCTTCTGCAGGCGCAGCATGATCACCACATCGACATCGCGCAGTCCCACCCGCAGGTCATTGAACACCCGCACGCCATACTGCTCGATACCCTCCGGCAGCAGGGTACGCGGGGCGATCACGCGGATGTCCGGGCAACCGAGGATGCGCAGTGCCTCCATGTTCGAGCGTGCCACCCGCGAATGCATGATATCGCCGACGATGGCCACCGACAGCTGCTCGAACGGCGCCTGATGGCGGCGGATGGTCAGCATGTCGAGCATTGCCTGGGTCGGGTGCGCATGGTTGCCGTCACCGGCATTGATGATGGCGACCTCGGGGCAGACATTGCCGGCGATGAAGTGCGCCGCGCCGGAATTGCCATGGCGTACCACGAACATGTCCGCCGCCATGGCTTCCAGGTTGCGCAGGGTGTCGTACAGGGTTTCACCCTTGCTGGTCGAGGAGGTCTGGATATCCAGGTTGAGTACGTCGGCGGATAACCGCTTGGCGGCCAGCTCGAAGGTGCTGCGGGTACGTGTGGAGTTCTCGAAGAACACGTTGCACACGGTCTTGCCGCGCAGCAGCGGGACTTTCTTCACCGCCCGTTCGCCGACTTCGAGGAAGGAGTCAGCTGTATCGAGGATCTCGGTCAGCAGTTCCCGGGAGAGCCCGTCGATGCCAAGGAAATGGCGCAGCTGGCCCTGTTGATTGAGTTGCAGTTGGCTGGATTTCAGGCTCATTGGGCTCTCATGGCTTGGCTACGGGGTTCAGGATCAGTTGCAGCGGCGTGGGGCCGGTCAATTTTACCCGCTGGCCGGGCGGCAGCACCAGGCTGGCGCCGAGGATATCGGCGCGGATCGGCAACTCCCGGGACTCGATATCCACCAGCGTGACCAGAGTCACCGAGGCCGGCCGGCCATAATCGAACAGCTCGTTGAGGGCGGCCCGGATGGTACGGCCGGTCATCAGCACATCGTCGACCAGTACCAGATGGCGGTCATCCACGCTGAACGGCAGTTCCGATGGTCGTACCCCGGGTTGCAGGCCGATCTGGGCGAAGTCATCGCGATAGAAGGCAATATCCAGCGTGCCCAGCGGCGCGTCGGGCAGGAACTGGTCGCGCAGGCGTTCGGCTATCCAGGCGCCGCCGGTATGGATGCCGACCACCGCCGGGTCGGTACGCTGGGTGCGGTCCAGCCAGGCGGTCAGTTCCTCGCCCATGCGTTGCAGCAACGGGTCGACTTCAGGCAGTGCGCTCATCATGTCTCCTTGATCTGGCTGGCCAGCCAGGTTTCCAGCAACAGGGCGGCGGCCAGGCTGTCGACCGGGTTGTCCCGATAGCTGGCTGGTGTGCCCCGTCCGCTGTCGCGTAGGGTTTGTTTGGCTTCGAAAGTGGACAGGCGCTCGTCCACATAGTGCACCGGCAGGTGGAAGCGGCCATGCAGACGGCGGGCGAACTTCTCCGCACGGGCGCTCATCTCGCTCGGGGTGCCATCCATGTTCAGTGGCAGCCCGACCACCAGGGCGTCGGGCTGCCACTCCCGCAGCAGCGCAGCGATCTGCTCCCAGTCGGGTATGCCATCGCGGGCACGCAGTTCCTTGAGTGGGCGGGCATTGCCGGTGAGGGTCTGGCCGACGGCCACGCCGATCTGGCGGGTACCGTAATCGAAACCGAGCACGCGCTGGGGAGTGCTGCCCATCAGGCGTGGCCCGTCTGGCTGGTGAGCAGGTTGAGATCGATACCCAGGCTGCGCGCGGCGGCCTCCAGGCGCTGTTCGGCGTCCACTTCGAACAGGATGCGATAGTCGGCCGGGCAACTGAGCCAGACGTTGTCGACCAGCTCGCGCTCCAGCTGGCCGGCTTCCCAGCCGGCGTAGCCGAGGGCAACGAAGGATTCGCTGGGGCCCTGGCCACGACTCATGTCCACCAGGATATCCCGTGAGGTGGTCAGTTGCAGCGGGCCCAGGTTCAGGCTCGACTCCCATTGTTGCGGGCCGCGGTGCAGCACGAAGCCGCGTTCGCTCTGCACCGGCCCACCATTGAATACCGTGCGCCCACCCACCTCCAGCGGTACGCTCAGCTCGGGTGAAGTCTGCTCCAGTACGTCACCGAGGTTCAGGCCGCTGGGCCGGTTGATCACCAGTCCCATGGCGCCTTCCTCGTTGTGCTCGCACAGATAGATCAGGGTATGCGCGAAGCGCGGGTCCTCCATGTGCGGCATGGCGAGCAGGAAATGATGTTTCAGGTAGCTGGGTAAGGTCTGGGTCATGGCGCATAGTATTGGGTGGACGGGCGCGGAGGGCAAGAGCAAGAGGGCGGTCGGGAGCGTTTAGAAACTGGAAATGCGATCGCCCGGTTCGAAGCGCCAGGTGCGGATGATCTCCAGCACATCGATGTCCATCAACTCGCCGGTGAAGGGCGCATAGGGCGCCGCCAGGCGGACGATACGCAGCGCGGCATTGTCCAGCACCCGGTGGCCGGAGGATTCGAGGATCTGCACGTCGCGCAGGGAGCCGTCGCGATTGATCGCCACCAGTAGCCGCAGGTTGCCGTAGATGCCTTGGCTGCGGGCTTCGGCCGGGTAGTTCTGGTTGCCGATGCGCTCCACCTTGCGCCGCCAGGCGTCCTTGTAATAGGCCCCCTTGTCCTGCATGGTGGAAGCGGCATTGATGCGGTGGACCCGCGGACGCTTGGCATATTGCTGGCGCTCTTCGGCGAGCTGCGCCTCCAGGCTGGCGATCTCTTCCGACAGTCGCGACATGTCGAAACGCTGACTCGGTGCCGGTGTGTCCAGTGGATCGGGTTCGGCCGGCCTGGTCGGGACCTTGTCCGGAGCAGGGGCGGTGGTGGTGACGACCTTTTCCGGGGCGCTGGGCTCGGGTGGTGGGGCGGCCTGTTCGACCGGCGCCACCTCATTGATCTCGCTGTCCTGGAAGACGCTCTGCTCGGGCGTGCTGGGCGCGGCCTTGTCATCCAGCGTGCCGCTACCTTGCTGGTTGAATTGCGCCAGATAGTCGGGGTTGTCCGGCTTTTCCTCGGTGGGCTGGCTGGCCAGGGTGATTTCCAGACTCTTGGACAGCTCGCTGGGGCTGGGCAGTTCGAAGGTGATGCCGAGAATGACCAGGGCATGCAGCACGGCCGCCAGAAACAGGGTGAACCCGAGGCGGTCCCTGGGCTCTATGGCCGGTGCGACCGGACGAGCGGGTAATGGCGGCGTCGCTGCTGCTGTATTCATGCTATCCATAGACGAGACAAACTGGCATGCAGTCTGCCCCTGTCCGGAAAAAAAGTCTACGCACTGTGTCGCGCTTTGAGCTGTTGCTCGATGGCATCCATCAATTGCCCCCCGATATCGGTATCGTAGGCGGCATCGATCTCGCGGATGCAGGTCGGGCTGGTCACATTGATCTCCGTCAGGTAGTCGCCGATCACATCCAGGCCGACGAACAGCAGGCCCCGCCGACGCAGTTCGGGACCGACCTCGGCGGCGATCCAGCGGTCGCGTTCGCTCAATGGCCGGGCTTCGCCACGTCCGCCGGCGGCCAGGTTGCCGCGGGTCTCGCCGGCCTGCGGAATGCGCGCCAGGCAATAAGGTACCGGCTCGCCATCGATCATCAGGATGCGCTTGTCACCTTCCTTGATGGCAGGCAGGTAGCGCTGGGCCATGATCTGCTGCTGGCCATGTTCGGTCAGCGTCTCGATGATGACACTGATGTTCGGATCGTCCTGGCGAACGCGGAAGATCATCGAGCCGCCCATGCCGTCCAGCGGTTTGAGAATCACGTCACTGTGCTGACTGATGAAAGCGCGCAGAATGTCGGCGCGACGTGAAACCGTGTTCGGTGGGCAGCATTGCGGGAAGCGCGTGGCGAACAGTTTCTCGTTGCAGTCGCGCAGGCTGGCGGGGCGGTTGACCACCAGTACGCCGGCACGCTCGGCCGCTTCGAGGATGTGCGTGGCATAGAGGAATTCATTGTCGAACGGCGGATCCTTGCGCATCAGGATCACATCGAGCTGCTCGAGCGGCTGTTGCTGCTCGGTGCCGAGCCGGTACCAGCATTGCGGGTCGGCGAATACCTCCAGCGGGCGAATGCCGGCCATGGCCTGGCCGTCCTGCAGGTAGAGGTCCTGGGGTTCCATGTAGTTGAGCTCCCAGCCGCGCTGCTGGGCTGCCAGGAGCATGGCCAGGGAGCTGTCCTTCTTGTAATGGATCGCGCTGATCGGATCCATGACGATACCAATGCGAATGCTCATGGGAATAGGTCACTGTCATGTTTGAGAAGTGCTGGCAGTGTACCCTTTGCCCCGGTAACGATGAAAGGATGACCGAAGTCGCAGGATGTCTCAACGCTGAGAAGGCTTTATGGATTGCCTGGGAAATCTATGCTAAAAGTAGCCAGAAATGGAATTGGTCGGTCTCGGGCAGCGCCTGACCGCCCTGCAACTGACCGCCGTATATAACAAGGGCTGTGTTTATGGAAGAAAATTTCGAGAGCCTGAAGGTCATGGTGATTGATGACAGCAAGACCATTCGGCGTACGGCGGAAACGCTGCTGAAAAAGGTCGGATGCAACGTCATCACTGCCGTCGACGGCTTTGATGCCCTGGCCAAGATCGCTGACAACCACCCCGATATCATCTTCGTCGACATCATGATGCCGCGCCTCGACGGCTATCAGACCTGCGCCTTGATCAAGAACAACACTGCGTTCCGCTCCACGCCTGTGATCATGCTGTCCAGCAAGGACGGGCTGTTCGACAAGGCCAAGGGGCGTATCGTCGGTTCCGATCAGTATCTGACCAAGCCATTCAGCAAGGAAGAGTTGCTGGGCGCTATCCGTGCCCATGTTCCGCAGTCGGAAAAGCACCTGGCCGGATCGATGGAGACCTGAGGGTCCGCCGGCACAATTTGAATATCCAGGGGGAAAAATGGCTCGCATATTAGTAGTGGATGATTCGCCGACCGAGTTGTACAAGCTCAGCGGCATGCTGGAAAAACACGGCTTCGAAGTGCTCAAGGCGGAAAACGGTGCCGACGGTGTGGCGCTGGCTCGCCAGGAAAAGCCCGATGTCGTGCTGATGGATATCGTCATGCCGGGGCTCAATGGCTTCCAGGCCACCCGGCAGCTGACCAAGGATCCGGAAACCGTGAGCATCCCGGTCATCATCGTCACCACCAAGGATCAGGAAACCGACAAGGTCTGGGGCAAGCGCCAGGGCGCGAGGGATTACCTGACCAAGCCGGTCGAGGAAGCCACGCTGATCCAGACCGTGAAGTCAGTGCTCGGCCACTGACCGGCAGCGCCGCGGGCAGCGGCGCACAATGACAACAGGGACGGCATGTCAGAGACAATACATCCTTTTGACCTTCTCCAGCAGTTGGCGGCGCGTTGTCGCCAGCTGGCCAGCGGCCTGCCGGCGCAGACCGCCGTGGCCGAGACCTGGAGCGGGGTCGGTTTCAGTCTGGCTGGCCAGACCATGGTGGCAGCCATGGGCGAGGTCAGCGAGATTCTCCATGAGCCGCGTTATACCGCCCTGCCCAGGGTCAAGTCCTGGGTCAGAGGGGTAGCCAACGTACGTGGCCGGCTTCTGCCGATCATCGATCTGAGCCACTTCTTCGGTGCCACGGCCAGCGCGCCGCGCAAGCAGCGCCGGGTGCTGGTGCTCGACCGTGACGATCTGTTCGTCGGTCTGCTGGTCGATGAACTGTTCGGCATGCAGCATTTTCCAGTAAGCAGCTTTACCACCTCGGTGCCTGCCCTTGCGGAACGATTCGGGCCATTTGTGGTGGGTGCCTATACCGGGGAGCAGATATCACTGATATTCAATTTCCGGGCATTGGCGCGCGACCAGGCGTTCCTTGACGTGGCGATCTGATCGGCAGGGGCGGCCCGGCACCAGCCCGGTACGCAACAACTCAGGACTTCAAGAAGCATGCGGTAGGCCAGGTAGGGGCCAGAAAATGAAAAAGCTTGATACCAACATACTGTCCACTTTGCGCAGCAACCGTACGATCAGTGGCCTGTTCGCCGCGCTGATCCTGTCGTTGATCCTGCTGTTCATCAACTTCGTCTATGTGAACGTGCAGAGTTCCTACGATACCGAATACATCGGCCACTCCGGGGAACTGCGGGTACTGTCCCAGCAGATATCCAAGTCGGCGACCGAAGCGGCCACTGGCACCCGGGAAGCCTTCGGCCTGCTGCTGGAGGCGCGCAACGACTTCGAGCAGCGCTGGGGCTACCTGACCGATGGGCGCGAGGAAACCGGCCTGCCGCCGACACCGGACACGCTGCAGGAGCCACTGGCACGGGCCCAGGCCGACTGGGACAAGGTACGTGGCAATGCCGACGCCATTCTCAACAGCCAGAACACGGTACTGTCGCTGCACGAGGTGGCCGCGACCCTGTCCGACACCGTACCGCAGCTGCAGATCGAGTACGAGGATGTGGTCGACGTGCTGATCGAGAGCGGCGCGCCGGCCGACCAGGTGTCCATCGCCCAGCGCCAGTCACTGCTGGCCGAACGTATCCTGGGTTCGGTGAACCGGGTACTGACCGGTGATGATGATGCAGTATTGGCGGCGGACAGCTTCGGTCGTGATGCCAGCCTGTTCGGCCGGGTACTGGAAGGCATGCTGCACGGCAACGAGGTGATCGGCGTCAGCCAGGTGACCGACCCCGATGCGGTGGGCCGGCTGCAGGAAATCGCCGACCTGTTCGGCTTCGTCGCCGAGTCGGTGGACCAGATCCTGTTGACCTCACCGGAGTTGTACCAGGTGCGTTCGGCGGCAAACAGCATCTTCACCGATTCGCAGGTGCTGCTGGACAACGTATCGGACCTGTCCGCGGCTTTCGAACAGCGTAGCGACGCGCGCTGGGTCAACACCCTGCTCGGCTATCTGCTGGGTCTCATCGCGCTGGCCAGCATTCTGCTGATCGGTGTGCAGATGACCCGTGAAACCCGCCAGCGTCTGGCCGAGACCGCTGCCACCAACGAGCGCAACCAGGCGGCGATTCTGCGTCTGCTCGATGAGATCGCCGACCTCGCCGATGGTGACCTGACGGCGGAGGCTACGGTAACCGAGGACTTCACCGGGGCCATCGCCGACTCCATCAACTACTCCATCGACCAACTGCGCGCACTGGTGGAAACCATCAACCATACTGCCCTGCAGGTAGCCGCCGCGGCCCAGGAAACCCAGGGTACGGCCATGCACCTGGCCGAAGCCTCCGAGCACCAGGCCCAGGAAATCGCCGGCGCCTCGGCGGCGGTGAACGAGATGGCGGTGTCCATCGACCAGGTATCGGCCAACGCCTCCGAGTCCGCCGCGGTAGCGGAGCGCTCGGTAGCCATCGCCAACAAGGGCAACGAGGTGGTGCAGAGCACCATTGCCGGCATGGACGTGATCCGCGAGCAGATCCAGGACACCTCCAAGCGGATCAAGCGCCTGGGTGAGTCGTCCCAGGAGATTGGTGACATCGTCAGCCTGATCAACGACATCGCCGACCAGACCAACATCCTGGCCCTCAACGCGGCGATCCAGGCCTCCATGGCCGGTGACGCCGGCCGGGGCTTCGCGGTGGTAGCCGACGAGGTACAGCGCCTGGCGGAACGTTCTTCGGCGGCGACCAAGCAGATCGAGGCGCTGGTGAAGACCATTCAGACCGATACCAACGAGGCGGTGATCTCCATGGAGCAGACCACTTCGGAAGTGGTCACCGGTGCACGTCTGACCCAGGATGCCGGGGTTGCCCTGGAGGAAATCGAGAAGGTATCCACCAGCCTGGCGGCGCTGATCCAGAACATTTCCAACGCGGCACGGCAACAGGCGTCCTCGGCGGGTCATATCTCCAACACCATGAACGTGATCCAGGAGATCACCTCGCAGACCTCGACGGGTACCTCCACCACGGCACGCAGCATTGGTGAGCTGGCCAAGCTGGCCGAGAGCATGCGTCAGTCGGTGGATGGCTTCACCCTGCCAGGGCAGGGCTGAGCGCAGCGCAAGGAGGCGGCTGGATGGCCGCTCCGATAATGGCACCGCGAGGGTCGCATAGTGCAGAGAACGCCACACTGGTCATTGGAGCAGTTGCCAGACATGGACGGACAACAATTCCGTCAGTGGCAGGCATTGCTTGAGCAGCGTACCGGCGTCTGCGTCAGCCAGCAGCGCCAGGCTTACCTGCAGACCAGTCTCGGCTCGCGCATGCGCGAGCTGGGCATTCGTGACTATCAGGCCTATTACGAACATGTGACCCAGGGCATCAGTGGGGCGCTGGAGTGGGCCGCGCTGATCGAGTGGCTGACGGTACGCGAGACCAGTTTCATGCGTCACCGTGCCTCCTTCGATTGCGTGGCGCAGTTTCTTCATCAGCGCCTGCCCGGCAGCGCACGACCGCTGCAGTGCTGGAGTGTCGGCTGTGCCAGTGGCGAGGAGGCCTATTCCCTGGCGATCATCATGGAACAGGCGCTGGCGCAGGTCGGTCAGAGCCGACGTGACTACGGCATCTGGGCTACCGATATCAGCCAGCGCGCACTGGATCAGGCGCGCCTCGGCCGTTATTGCGCACGCCGCCTGGGCGGGTTGAACGAGGCCGAAGCCGGCCAGTGGCTGGAACAACTGCAGGATGGACAGTATCAGGTGGCACCGGTGCTGCGTGACCGGGTGTGCTTCACTCGTCTGAACATCCTGGAACTGGCCCAGGCCCCGATCCGGGACCTGGATATCATTTTCTGCCAGAACCTGCTCATCTACTTCCGGCGCTGGCGCCGTCGTGACCTGCTCAACCAGTTGGCAATGCGGTTGGCACCGGGCGGCATGCTGGTCATCGGACCGGGTGAAATAATGGACTGGAACAATCCCTTGCTTGAGCCGGTAGCCGATGATCGGGTGCAGGCCTACAGGCGTCGGAGCAGCATGGAATGTCTGGAGTGACTATGGGTGATCGGCATGATTATGTCGCCCTCGACTGGGTTAAAGGCGAAATTTCCGAGACGCTGAGCCAAGCGCGTCAGGCACTGGAAGCCTTTGTCGACAACCCCGGGGATACGACGCGCCTGCGTTTTTGCCTGACCTATATTCATCAGGTCCATGGCACCTTGCAGATGGTGGAATTCTACGGTGCGGCGTTGCTGGCCGAGGAAATGGAGAAGCTCGCCCAGGCGCTGATGCACGGTAGCTGCAGCCGGGAGTCCGAGGCCCTGGAAGTACTGATGCAGGCGATTCTGCAGATGCCGGCCTACCTCGATCGGGTGCAGCGCGGGCGGCGCGATCTGCCGCTGCTGCTCTTGCCGCTGCTGAACGACATGCGCACGGCGCGGGGCGAAAAGCTGCTGTCGGAGAACGCCCTGTTCAGTCCCGAGCTCAAAGCCGCTCAGGATACCGGTGGCGGCCAGCAGATCGACTTCACCAGCGAACAGGCAGTGTTGCAGCTGCGCAAGTTGCGCCAGGCCATGCAGATCGCCCACGCGGCGATCATTCGGGAACAGGATGTGCAGCGCAGCAGCCAGCAACTGGGGCGGGTATTCGCCCGGCTGGAGCAACTGTTCCAGGGCACCCGCCTTGCCGAGTTGTGGGCTATCTTCGCCGGGGTTGCCGAAGGTCTCGAGCACGGCAGTATCGATAACGGGGCTGCCATTCGCCAGTTGCTGCGTCAGGCCGACCGCGAGTTGCGCCAGTTGCTGGACGATCCTGCGGCAATCAGCCAGCGCGCACCTGCGCCCGAGCTGCTGCGCAACCTGCTGTTCTATGTGGCCAAGAGTGGTGGCAACAGTCCACGCCTCGAAGCGCTGAAACAGCACTACCAGCTGCATGCCCTGTGGGTCGATGGCGAGCCGCAGGAGCAGCCCAGCGACAGTCGCCTGGTCGGCCCTGACCGCGGCACCATGCAATCGGTGGCACTGGCTTTGAACGAGGAGCTGTTGCAGGTCAAGGAGCGCCTCGACCTGTTCGTGCGCAGCAGCGAGCGGCACTCGGATGAGCTCGGCACGCTGTTGCCGAACATGAAGCGAATTGCCGATACCCTGGCGGTACTCGGCCTGGGCCAGCCGCGACGGGTGCTGCAGGAACAGATCGAGCGGGTCGAGCAACTGGCGTCGGCCTCCACCTCACCCACCGATGCCCAGTTGATGGAAATCGCTGGCGGCATGCTGTATGTCGAAGCCAGCATGCACGGCATTTTCGCCATGGAGCGCTCCGCCACCGACGCCAGTGCGGAGGGCAGCCCGGTCCGTCAGTTGGCCAGTGCCCAGGAGATGCTGCAGGTCCAGCAGCAGGTGGTATTCGAGGCGCGCAATGCCCTGGAGCATACGCGCGAAGCGATCAATGCCTTCATTGCCGGGCAATGGGACTACAGCCAGCTGGAACCGGTCGACGAATTGCTCAACAGCGTCCGTGGCGGGCTCGCCATGTTGCCGCTGCAGCGTGCGGCCGACGCCGTGGCCGCGTGCCGGCTGTACCTGAGCCGGCAACTGATCCGCGAGCGGCGAGTGCCTGACTGGGAAGCGCTGGATGCCCTGGCGGATGTGATCACCAGTATCGACTACTACCTTGAGCGGGTCGCCGAGGACAATACCGATCGAGGTGACAGCATTCTCGCGGTAGCCGAGGAGCGCCTGGCGCTGCTCGGTTATGCCCCGGCCGATCTGGCTGCGGTGCTGGAGGAGGAAGCGGTGGTGGAGACGGCTGCGCCGGCCCCGGCACCGGCGCCAGTGGTCGACTACGGCAATGATGATGAGATCGATCCCGAACTGCTGGAAATCTTCATCGAGGAAGTCGGTGAGGTCTTGGAAACCCTCGATGAATGTACTCCCCGCTGGCAGGCCAATCCCGACGACAGCGCGGCGCGCACCGAGGTGCGGCGTGGCTTTCACACCCTCAAGGGTAGCGGTCGCATGGTCAAGGCCGGCGTGCTGGCCGAGCTGGCCTGGGCGGTGGAGAACATGCTCAACCGCGTGATCGATGGCAATGTGGTGGCAAGCCCGTTGGTGTTTGGTGTGGTCAATGCGGCACGCGAACTGATACCGTCGCTGCTGGAGGACTTCGCCGCTGATCGTCAGCAGTCGCTGCCCGAGGTCGAACGCCTGGCCAGCCAGGCTGAGGCTCTATCCCGTGGTGAACTGCCTGTCGAGCTGGAACTGCAGGAGGAGAGCGTCGCTGTCGATCTGCCGTTCGGGGAGCTGGCGTCGAGCGAGCCGGAGTCAACAGTCGATATCGAGGTTACCTCCGAATTGCCGCCGTTGCCGGAACTCGAGGAGCTGCATGCGCCCGAGCCGAGCGAACAGACCGATATCGAGCCGGCGTCGATCGACGAGCCGCTGGCCGGCTATCCAGAGCCTGCCGAGGCGCAACCGGAACCCCAGCCAGTGCTGTCGACGCCCACCGAGGCGTCCGCTACCGATAGCGAACTACCACAGCCGGTGACGCAAGCGGAGCTGGACCCGCTGCTGCTGAAGATCTTCCGTGCCGAAACCCAGACGCATATCGAGCAGATCAGCGCCTTTATCGACAAATGCGCGCAGGGGCTGCCATGCCCGCTGAGCGATGCCCTGCAGCGTGCCTTGCATACGCTCAAGGGCAGTGCCCACATGGCCGGTATCCAACCCATCGCCAGTCTGGCGACGCCGCTGGAGAAGCTGGCCAAGGACTTCAAGGCCAACCTGATTCCGGCCGACCAGCCCCTGGTCGAACTGCTCGGCGATGCGGTGAGCATGCTGCAGGGTTGGCTGGCGCAGGATCAAGCGGATCAGCCGATCAATGGCACCGAGGCCTTCCTGCAGCGGCTCGAAACGATCCACCGCGATGCTCTGGAGAAGCGCGACAGCAGTCGCTCGCAGCTCGACGGCACCAGCGATACCGATCTGCTGTCGATCTTCCTGACCGAAGGCATAGAACTGCTGCTGGATGCGGCAGACGAGCTGGGCCAAGGGCCAGCCAGGCTTGAACATGCCGCTGTGGCCCGCGCGCTGCGTGCGCTGGCGGAGGTGGCGGTGGAGGTCGAGCTGGCACCGATCGATGAGCTGTGCCAGGGGCTGGAGGATGTACATGAAGCATTGTTGGGCCAGCGTTTGCCGTTCAGTGAGGAGGTAGCCGCCTGCCTGGTTGACGCACACGAGCGGCTGATCGGCATGATGGATCAGGTCGCGGCGCATCAGCATATCCAGCCGGCGACCGCCGAGCTGGAGGCACTGCAAGCCCTGTTTACCCATACCATCGACAGCCCTGCGCTTGCCGCTGCGTCGCCGCTCGCAGCCAGCGCTGACAATGACGAGGGCAGATGGCATCCCGGCGATGCGGGTGCCGATACCGAACTGGTGGATATCTTCCTCGAGGAAGCCCAGGAAATACTCGATACGTCCGCAGCCAGCCTGCAGCACTGGTTGACCGACACTGCCGATGACGCGCCGCTGCACGCGCTGCTGCGCGACCTGCATACCCTCAAGGGCGGCGCACGGATGGCGGAAATCCGCCCGGTGGGCGATCTGGCCCATGAGCTGGAGTTCCTCTATGAGGGCCTGGCAACGCATCGCTTCCAGATGCTGGAAGGGCTGCCGGAACTACTGCTGGCCTGTCAGGATGGCCTGGCTGAGATGGTCGAGGGCATCATCGCCGGGCGCTCGATCAGCGATGGCATGGCACTGATCCGCACGATTCGCGACTTCCGCGCCGAGCCGGACCGGCCTCCGCGACTACCCAGCGAGGCTCCCGCCGAACCCGTCGTTGCTGCAGCCGTCGAGGCACCTATGCCGCTGGCGACTACCCCGGTATCAGGCATGCTGGGCATGTTCCTCGAAGAGGCCCGAGAACTGCTGCAGCCCTGCACCGAGCTGCTGACACGCGGTGAGGCTGAGCCGCAGGCGGTGCAGGATCTGTTACACCGCATCCAGACCTTCAAGGGCAGTGCCCGCCTGGCTGACCAGAATGCTTTGGCCGAACAGGCGCGGCAACTGGAAACCGCGCTGCAACAAACTGCTCCCGACCAGTTCGATAGCTTGAGCGACGCGTTTGCCGAGTTGCTGGCAGCGCTGGAACAGCTGGCCGTGGGGCACAGCTTTCCGGCCGCGGATTGGGCATTGCCAGCGGCAGTATCGCTGGCGCCGGATGTGGCTGTCGAAACGCCGGTCGCCGCAGCGCCGGAGCAGACCCTGGCCGAGGTGCGGGCCATCCTGCAGCAGGCAATGGCGGGCGATCAGCCGACGGCCACCGCCAGCAGTCGCGCCGCGGTGCAGGAAACCATCAAGGTACCGGCCGGTCTGCTCGAGGAACTGGTCAATCTGGCCGGCGAGACGTCGATTTTCCGTGGCCGTATCGAGCAGCAGGTCAGCGACATCAGCCAGACGCTGACTGATATGGAAAGCACCATCGAGCGGGTGCGTGACCAGCTGCGGCGCCTGGACATGGAAACCCAGGCGCAGATCCTGTCGCGCCACCAGGAGGAAATCGAACAGGCCTACGAGGATTTCGATCCGCTGGAGATGGACCGTTATTCCCAGTTGCAGCAGCTGTCCCGCTCGCTGTTCGAGTCGGCCTCGGACATGTTCGATCTCAAGGAGACGCTGGCGACCAAGAGCCGGGATGCGGAAACCCTGCTGTTGCAGCAGGCGCGGGTCAATACCGAGCTGCAGGAAGGCCTGATGCGCACGCGCATGGTGCCCTTCGAGCGCCTGCTGCCGCGGTTGCGCCGGGTGGTGCGGCAGGTATCTGCGGAGTTGGGCAAGCAGGTCACCCTGGCGGTGGGCAATGCTGAAGGGGAAATGGACCGCAGCGTGCTCGAACGCATGATGGGGCCGCTCGAACACATGCTGCGCAACGCCGTCGACCACGGCATCGAAGTGCCGGCACTGCGTGCCGAGCAGGGCAAGGCCGAGAGCGGCCGCATCAGCCTGGAGCTGCATCGCGAAGGCAGCGAGATCGTCATCCGGCTGGCCGATGACGGTCGCGGTGTCGACCTGGATGCGGTGCGTAGCAAGGCTGTTGAACGCGGCCTGATGGATGCCGATGCCCAGTTGACCGACCAGGAGGTGCTGCAATTCATCCTCGAGGCTGGCTTCAGTACCGCCCAGCGGGTCACGCAGATCTCCGGGCGCGGGGTCGGCATGGACGTGGTCAATGCCGAGATCAAGCAACTGGGTGGCAGCATGACGCTGTCCACCGAGTCGGGGGCCGGTACCACCTTCATCATTCGCCTGCCATTCACCGTGTCGGTGAACCGGGCGCTGATGGTGTATTCCGGCGATGACCTGTACGCCATTCCGCTGAATACCATCGAGGGTATCGTGCGGGTCTCGGGATACGAACTGGAGGCCTACTACGCGCCGGATGCGCCGCCCTTCGAATATGCCGGCAAGCAGTATGATCTGCGTTACCTCGGCGACCTGCTGGTCACCGGTCAGCAGCCCCGGCTCAGTGGCCACAGCCTGCCGCTGCCGGTGATCCTGGTGCGCGGCGCCGAGCACAGTGTCGCGGTGCAGGTCGACTCGCTGGCCGGCTCGCGGGAAATCGTGGTGAAAAGCCTCGGCAAGCAGTTTGCCGTGGTGCCCGGCATTTCCGGGGCGACCATCCTCGGGGATGGCCGTGTGGTGGTGATTCTGGATCTGCTGGCGGTGATCCGGGCCCAGCAGGCGCTGCATTCGCAGCAGATGCTGGCTGCCGAGCGAGCCATGGTGCCACAGAGCCGGCGCTCGACCCTGGTGATGGTGGTGGATGACTCTATCACCGTGCGCAAGGTCACCAGTCGCCTGCTGGAGCGGCACGGCATGGAGGTGGTCACGGCCAAGGACGGTGTCGAGGCCATCGCCCGGCTGCAGGACCTGCAGCCGGACATCATGCTGCTGGATATCGAAATGCCGCGCATGGACGGCTTCGAAGTGGCCACCCTGGTGCGCCATGACGACCGGCTGAAGGATCTGCCGATCATCATGATCACCTCGCGTACCGGTGAGAAGCACCGCGAGCGGGCACGCAGTCTCGGAGTCAATGAATACCTGGGCAAACCCTACCAGGAAGCCCAACTGCTGGAGTTGATCGGCACGCTGGTCCATCGCCGTGAGTGACACGCCGGCACCGTCGGTGGCGCTGCTGGTAGCCTGCAGCAATGGGCGCAGCAGCCTGGCGCAGGTGGTGCAGGGTTTTGGCTACCGGGTGGTATTCGATAGCCCGCCGGCACGCCTGGAGCCGGCACAGCTGGCCGCGGTGATGACCGACCTGTGGTTGCTGGACATCGCTGAGGAGTCGCCGCTGGTGGACTGGCTGCTCGAGCACAGCCCGGTACCGGTGCTATTTGGCGCCGGTGAAATACCGCCGCCGCAGCATGAGGATCATGTACGCTGGCAGCGCCGGTTGTTCGGCAAGCTGTGTGCGCTGCTCGGCGAGCCGGTGGTGTTGCCGAGCCTGCCGTCTACGCCAGTGCAACCGCCGCAGACGCGCTGTTGCGTATGGCTGCTCGGTGCCTCGCTGGGTGGACCGGCGGCGGTCAAGCGCTTCCTCGATGCGCTGCCGGCGCAGTTGCCGATCGCCTTCGTCTACGCGCAGCATATCGATGCCGGCTTCGAGCAGCAGCTGCCACGCATACTCGGTCGCGAGAACACCTGGCACATCCGCAACTGTGTCGAGGGCAGCCTGTTGCAGCCTGGCGAGGTGCTGGTGGCGCCGATTGCCCAGACGCTCAGCTTCGGTCCCCAGGGGCAGCTGTGCATGCAGGACCAGGCTTGGCCGGGGGCTTACCAGCCGGCGATCGAAACCCTGCTGGATGAACTGGCTGCGGCCTTCGCGCCGAGTTGCGGGGCGATCATCTTCAGTGGCATGGGTGAGGACGGTGTGGAGGCCTGCGGGCGGATGCGCCGCCAGGGCATGGAGATATGGACCCAGAGCGCCGACAGCGCGGCCTGCGCGACCATGCCGCAGGCGGTGCAGCGTGCCGGCTACAGCAGTCGTGAAGGGTCACCCGAAGAGCTGGCCATCGCCATGTGCCAATGGCTCGAATAGACCCTAGATCAAGAGGATTCATGGTATGTCAGATGCATTGGAAAGCCTCAACGGCCTGATCATTCCCCTGGCCGGGCAGTCGCTGCTGCTGCCCAACGTGGCGGTGGCCGAGTTGGCCGGGTACCGCCTGAGTCAGGTGGCGAGCGGTGGGCCGGCATGGTTCCTCGGCTGGACCAGCTGGCGCGACCAGAAGGTACCGCTGATCGACCCTGCGGTACTGCTGGGCCAGCCACCGGCAAGCGAGTCGCAGGCATCGCGCACCCTGGTTCTCAACGCGGTGGGGGCGCGCGAAGGTGTGAGCTTCATAGGCATGCGGATACCGGGTATCCCACGTTCGAAGAAGGTGCTGCGTGGCGAAATCGAGCCAGCCGGCGCGCCCAGCGAGTTCATCAGCCAGCCGGTGAGGCTGGCCGATGAGGCGGACATTCTGCTGATTCCCGATCTGGTAGCCATCGAGCAGGTGCTGGAACAGGCCGGTGTATTGCAGGGCTGAACATTCTCACACCCCGGTTTATGGAAGGTCGAGTTCCATCTCGACCAGCGCAGTCGACGGACACGCTGCCGGTCGGGATGGCCCCGGCCTTCCACGAGTACCCGGCGGTGTCTTAAAGCGTCGGCACCGGAAAGCGCAGGCGCGCCTCGGTGCCACCGCCACTGCGGTTGAGCAATTGCACGCTGATGCCGTGGCTGTCGGCGATACGCTTGACGATGGCCAGCCCCAGGCCGGTGCCCTTGGTCGAGCGCGCCCGGTCGCCGCGAATGAAGGGGGTGAACAGGTCTTCTCCTTCACTCTGATCGATGCCCGGGCCACGGTCCAGCACGCTGACCACCACGCTGGGCTGGATCGCGCTGCGTTCCAGATGGGTGGAAATTTCCACACCGGTGCCGCCATGGTTCAGCGCGTTCTCGATCAGGTTGGTCAGCAGGCGCTTGATTGACAGGCGGCGCAGTGCCAGCTCCGGCACCGGTTCCAGGCACAGGCGAACCAGCTGCTCGCCAGCGTTGACCGGTGTCACCACCTCGCGAATCAGTTCATTCAGGTCGCAGGACTCACATGGCTCGGCGCTACCGTCACGGATATAGGCCATGAACTGGTCGAGAATGGCATCCATGTCCTCGATATCGCGGATCATGCCCTCGGTCAGCTCCGGCTCGGCGTTGGACATCAGTTCGGTGGACAGGCGCATGCGCGTCAGCGGTGTGCGCAGGTCATGGGAGACCCCAGCCAGCAGCAGGGCGCGATCGCTGCTGGCCTGCTCGACATCCTGCGCCATCTGGTTGAAGGCGCGGTAGACCTCGGCGATCTCGGTCGGGCCGCTGGTATCCAGCAGGCGCACGCTGTGACCCTGGCCGATGCGCTGGGCGGCCTGTTCCAGGGTTTTCAGCGGATAGTTGAGCTGGCGCACGAAGATCCAGGCGGCGGCGGTGGACAGCATGACGATCAGCGTCAGCCAACTGACCACCAGCCAGACCCGCTGGCCACGCAGCGGGTGGGCATACAAGGGTACCTTGAGCCATTGCTCGCCATAGCTGGGCTGATGCACCCAGATCGCCGGCTGCTCCTGGGTCTGCACGCGGATCTGGGTCCGGTCGCCCAGTTCGTCGCGCAGCTGATTGGTGAACACCCCGGAATAGGGCCAGTGAATTTCCCCGGTCGGCACCTGGCTCTGGTGTACCAGTTCCAGACCGGTGATGTTCTCCAGGTCAGCCCGCGCCTCGGGGCCGCTGGCCCAGTAGGCATGCACCAGCATGGCGGTACCGTGGCTGTACTGGCGGTCGACCAGCAGGTCCTCGTTGCTCACCAGGTACACCAGGGTGAGGATCTTGGAGAACATCAGGGTCAGCAGGACCAGCAGCAGGGTGCGGGCGAAGAAGCTGCGCGGCAGCATGGGATGCCAGCCGGGGCCTCCTTTCACTGCTGCTGGCCATCCGGTACGAACACATAACCTACGCCCCACACGGTCTGGATGTAGCGGGGCTTGGAGGGATCGGGCTCGAGCAGCCGCCGCAGCCGGGAGATCTGCACGTCGATGGAGCGCTCCAGCGCATCCCACTCGCGGCCTCGGGCCAGTTGCATGAGCTTGTCCCGGGTCAGCGGTACCCGTGGATGGTGCACCAGCGCCTTGAGCACGGAGAACTCACCCGAGGTCAGCATGTGTACTTCCTCGCCACGGCGCAGTTCGCGGGTGGACAGGCTGAGCACGAAATCGCCGAAGGTGACCTCGTTGTCCTCGGTGGTGGGTGCGCCGGGAATCTGCGGCGCCTGGCGGCGCAGTACAGCCTTGATGCGGGCGACCAGTTCACGCGGGTTGAACGGCTTGGGCAGATAGTCGTCGGCACCCAGCTCCAGGCCCTGGATGCGGCTGGTTTCATCACCCTTGGCGGTAAGCATGATGATCGGCGTGGTGGTGCCACGTTCGCGCAGCCGCTCGCAGGCCTTGAGGCCATCTTCGCCGGGCAGCATCAGGTCCAGCACGATCAGCGAATACAATTCGCGATCCAGCAGGCGGTCCATCTGCACGGTGTCCTCCACAGTGCGGACACGGTACCCCTGCTCGCTGAGAAAACGTTCCAGCAGGCGACGCAGCCGGGCGTCGTCGTCCACGATCAGAATCTTTTCGCCTTCAGTATTGGTCATTCGCAGCACCGTCTTTATCGAAGGATGTAATTGTCGCTGATGCCAGTGGTACAGGGAGTCGGCCATTGTTACAAGAGGTTTCGCGGCGGCCAGGTGACACCTCTACGCTAGCGGTTCGGGATCGCAATTCCCTCAATTGGCTATTTACACCATCACCCGTTTGGCAGATGTTCGTTGCCGCTGCCGCCAGCGCTAAAGGGAGTGAGCCAGAGCGCCAACAGGTTTTGCCGGGTGAGATCTGCAATCCATCACGGCGACTCGGTTATACTGCCGCGCTTGAGATAACTGATGTGGATACAGACCATGGACAGTATTGCCTCGCGTATTGCCACCGAACTGGCGGTGCGCCCCGAACAGGTTGTCGCCACCGTCGCCCTGCTCGACGAGGGCGCCAGCGTGCCCTTCATCTCCCGCTACCGCAAGGAAGTGACCGGCAGTCTGGATGATACGCAGCTGCGCCACCTGGAAGAACGCCTGCGCTACCTGCGTGAGCTCGAGGATCGCCGCAAGAGCATTCTGGCGAGTATCGACGAGCAGGGCAAACTGACCCCCGAGCTGGAGCGCGATATTCGCCAGGCCGAGACCAAGACCGTGCTGGAAGACCTGTATCTGCCCTACAAGCCCAAGCGCCGCACCAAGGGCCAGATCGCCCTGGAAGCCGGCCTTGGGCCGCTGGCCGAGCAGCTGTATGCCGATCCGGCACTGGACCCTGAACAGTTGGCGAGCGGTTTCATCGATGCGGACAAGGGCGTGGCCGACGTCAAGGCGGCGCTGGACGGTGCCAAGTACATTCTCATGGAGCGTTTCAGCGAGGATGCCCGGTTGCTCGAACGCCTGCGCCAGACGCTGCGCCAGGATGGCCGGGTGGTCTCGCGGCTGGTCGCCGGCAAGGAGCAGGAGGGCGCCAAGTTCCGCGACTACTTCGAATACGACGAGCCGCTGCGCAACGTACCGTCGCATCGCGCGCTGGCGATCCTGCGCGGACGTAACGAGGGCGTGCTGAGCATTGCCCTGGAACTGGCCGAGCCGGACGCACCGGCCACCGCCACCCACCCCTGCGAGGGGCTGATCGCCGAGACCGTCGGCATCAGCAACCAGGGCCGCGCGGCGGACAAGTGGCTGGGCGAGGTGGTGCGCTGGACCTGGCGCGTCAAGCTGCTCGGGTACATGGAAACCGAACTGCTCGGTGAACTGCGCGAAGCGGCGGAAGATGAAGCCATTCGCGTGTTCGCCAGCAACCTCAAGGACCTGCTGCTGGCGGCACCCGCCGGACCGCGGGTGACCCTGGCCATGGACCCCGGCCTGCGCACCGGGGTCAAGCTGGCGGTGATCGATGCCACCGGCAAGCTGGTGGACACCGCGACCATCTTTCCGCATGCGCCGCGCAACCAGTGGGATCAGTCGCTGGCGGTGCTGGCGGCCCTGTGCAAGAAGCATCAGGTCAACCTGATCGCCATCGGCAACGGCACCGCCTCGCGGGAGAGCGACAAGCTGGCGGGCGATCTGCTCAAGCTCTGCCCGGAACTGAAGATGCAGAAGATCACCGTCTCCGAAGCCGGCGCCTCGGTGTACTCCGCTTCCGAGCTGGCAGCCCGGGAATTCCCCGATCTGGATGTAACCTACCGCGGCGCGGTATCCATCGGCCGCCGGCTGCAGGACCCGCTGGCCGAACTGGTGAAGATCGAGCCCAAGGCCATCGGCGTTGGCCAGTACCAGCATGATGTATCCCAGGTGAAGCTGGCACGCAGCCTGGATGCGGTGGTCGAGGACTGCGTGAACGCCGTGGGGGTGGATCTGAATACCGCCTCGGCGGCGCTGCTGACCCGGGTCTCCGGCTTGAACCCGAGCATCGCCCAGAACATCGTCGACTACCGCGACCAGCATGGTGCCTTCGGCAGCCGCCGCGAACTGCTCAAGGTCAGCCGGTTGGGCGAGAAGACCTTCGAACAGGCGGCGGGTTTTCTGCGGGTGATGAACGGCAGCAATCCGCTGGACGCCTCGGCGGTGCACCCCGAAGCCTACCCGCTGGTCAACCGCATCGCCGAGCAGACCGGACGCGATATCCGCAGCCTGATCGGTGACTCGGCGTTCCTGCGCAAGCTCGACCCGGCCCGCTATACCGACGAGCATTTCGGTATCCCGACCATCACCGACATCCTCAGCGAGCTGGACAAGCCCGGCCGTGACCCGCGCCCGGAATTCAAGGCCGCGGCCTTCCAGGAGGGAGTGGAGAAGATCAGCGACCTGGAGCCGGGCATGATTCTCGAGGGCGTGGTCAGCAACGTCGCCAACTTCGGTGCCTTCGTCGATATCGGTGTGCATCAGGACGGGCTGGTGCATATCTCCATGCTCGCCGACAGCTTCGTCAAGGACCCGCGCGACGTGGTCAAGGCCGGCGATATCGTCAAGGTCAAGGTGCTCGAGGTGGACATTCCGCGCCAGCGCATCAGCCTGACCATGCGCATGGGCGACCAGCCTGGCGCTGCCAGTGGAGCGCGCTCCGGGGCACCGGCCAACGAGCGCAATCGACCGCGCCAGCCGCGTGCGGAGAAAAACCAGGCTGGCTCCGGGGCGCAGCCTGGTGGTACGTTTGCCAACCTGTTCGCCAACGCCAAGAATCTCAGGAAGTGACGCACCATGAGTGAACACCCGAAACTGCAGGACATCAAGGACAGTCGCATGAGCGCCTTCACCCAACTGCTGGGGCTGGAGTTGGTGAGCCTGGACCGGGAAGGCTGCTGCATGCGCCTGGAGATCGACCCATCGCATTTCAACGCCGGCGGACGGGTGCATGGTGGCGTGACCTTCTCGCTGCTGGATTCGACCATGGGCGCGGCGGTCTATGCCCTGCTGGACGCGCATGAATCAACCGCTACCATTGAGTGCAAGATCAACTACACGCTGGCGATCACCGGCGGGGTACTGGAGTGCCGGGCCAAGGTGGTGCATGCCGGCACGCGGACCATGGTGGTCGATGGCGAGGTGTGGCAGGACGGCGCGCTGGCGGCCAAGTGCCTCGGTACTTTCGCCCGTATTTGAACCGGCGCTTGCCGGGCTGATCGTTTTCATTGTCTGAGGAGTGACGCGCTTGTCACCACTGTTGAAGCAACGCCTCGACCTGCTGGCGCAACCGTCACTGCGTGACGGCCTGCGTGACTGCATGCACGGTATCGAGAAGGAAAGCCTGCGTATCGACGCGCGTGGCGCCCTGTCACAGCAACCGCATCCACTGGCCTGGGGATCGGCGCTGACCCACCCGACCATCACTACCGACTATTCCGAGGCGCTGGTCGAGCTGATCACCCCGGTGAGCCGCGACATTGGCGACCTGTTCGGTCAGCTGGACGATATTCACCGCTTCGCCTATGGCCAGCTGGGTGATGAGCTGCTGTGGACCGAGTCCATGCCCTGCCTGCTGCCGGCCCGCGACGAGGATATCCCCATCGCCTGGTACGGCAGCTCCAACGTCGGCATGCTCAAGCATGTATACCGGCGTGGTCTGGCGGTGCGCTATGGCAAGCCCATGCAGTGCATTGCCGGCATTCACTACAACTTCTCCCTGGCTCCGGCGCTGTGGCAGGCGTTGCAGCAGCAGGATGGCGATGCGCGTAACGCCCAGGACTACCAGTCCGAGCGCTATGTGGCGCTGATCCGCAATTTCCGCCGCTATGCCTGGCTGCTGATGTACCTGTTCGGCGCCTCGCCGGCGCTGTGTGCCAGCTTCCTGCAGGGGCGCGACCACCAGCTCGAGCCGCTGGGCGACAAGAGCCTGTATCTGCCGTACGCCACCAGCCTGCGGATGAGCGATCTGGGCTACAACAACGATGCCCAGGCCGGTCTCAACGTCTGCTACAACAGCCTGGAAAGCTACATCTCCAGCATGCAGAAAGCCATCAGCCTGCCGTACCCACCCTATGCCGCCATCGGCACCCATGATGCCGACGGCCAGTGGCAGCAGCTCAATACCAACCTGCTGCAGATCGAAAACGAGTTCTACAGCTCGATCCGGCCCAAGCGGGTGACCCGCAGCGGGGAGAAGCCGGTGCATGCGCTGGCGGCCCGTGGTGTGGAGTATGTCGAGGTGCGCTGCCTGGATATCGATCCCTTCGCGCCGATGGGTATCGAGCCGAGCACCGCATACTTCCTCGACAGCTTCCTGCTGTTCTGCGCGCTGGCCGACAGTCCGGCGATGTCCGAGGCGGAATGCCAGCTGAGTGACGAGAACTTTGCCTTGACGGTCAAGCGTGGCCGCGAGCCGGGCCTGCAACTGAATCGCAAGGGGCAGGTGTGCACCCTGACCGAGTGGGGCGAGCACCTGCTGGACAATATCACCGCCTGCGCCAGCCTGCTGGACAGCGCGCAGCAGACCAGCGCCTACAGCGACAGCCTGCAACTGCAGCGCGCCAAACTGCAGGACCCGGCATTGACGCCCTCGGCGCGGGTGCTGGCGGCGATCGGCGAACGGGGCGAGAGCTTCTTCCGCTTCGCCCTGGCGCAGTCCGAGAGGCATCGCGAGCACTTCCTGTCGCGGCCCCTGGACGAACCGCAGCAGCAGGCGTTCGCTGCGGTCGCCCGCCAGTCACTGGCCGATCAGGCGGCGCTGGAGGAGTCCGACAGTATCGACTTCGATACCTACGTGGCGCGCTACCTGAGTCAGTGACGGCGACCGGCGAGGCTTCTCTGGCGCCGGCAGCTACTTGTCTTATGCAGGCCGATCAATCACCGGTATGGTGATTGACCCGGCTGCGGTGGGCGCAGCTAGACTGTGGAAAATCCAATCGAGGAGCCATCATGAAAGCCGTACTGTGCAAAGCCTACGGTCCCGCCAGCAGCCTGTCGCTGGAAGACACCACCGATCCGGTGGCCAAGGACAACGAAGTGGTCATCGACGTGCATGCCGCCGGGGTCAACTTTCCCGATACGCTGATCATCGAAGGCAAGTATCAGGTCAAGCCGGCGTTCCCCTTCTCGCCGGGTGGCGAAGCGGCGGGTGTGGTCGCCAGCGTCGGCGCCAAGGTCAAGCATCTCAAGCCGGGCGATCGGGTCATGGGCCTGACCGGCTATGGCAGTTTCGCCGAGAAAGTGGCGACCGATGCCGGCCGCGTGCTGCCGATGCCCACCGATATGGACTATGTGACCGCCGCTGGCTTCAGTATGACCTACGGCACCTCCATGCATGCGCTGGTCCAGCGTGGCAACCTGCAGCCGGGCGAAACCCTGCTGGTACTCGGCGCCTCCGGTGGTGTCGGCCTGGCCGCCGTGGAAATCGGCAAGGCCATGGGCGCCCGGGTGATCGCCGCCGCCTCCACTGACGAGAAGCTGGAAGTTGCGCGCCAGGCCGGCGCCGACGAGCTGGTCAACTACAGCGAGGGTGACTTCAAGGAAAAGATCAAGGCACTGACCGGTGGCCAGGGTGCCGACGTGATCTACGATCCGGTCGGTGGCGACCTGTTCGACCAGTGCATGCGCTGCATCAACTGGAAGGGCCGTCTGCTGGTGGTCGGCTTCGCCAGTGGCCGCATTCCCGAGCTGCCGGTCAACCTGGCGCTGCTCAAGGGCGCTGCGGTGGTCGGTGTGTTCTGGGGTGCCTTCGCCACCCGCGAGCCGCAGGCCAACCTCGACAACTTCCGCCAGCTGTTCAGCTGGTTCAGTGAAGGCAAGCTCAAGCCGCTGGTCTCCCAGACCTTCGAGCTGGATCAGTACGAAACGGCGTTGACCGCACTGTCTACCCGGCAGGCGGTGGGCAAGGTGGTGATCAAGACCCGTTGATCCCTCGCCATCCCGTCATTGCGAGCCCGTAGGGCGTGGCAATCCATGAGCTCGGAGTGGCTGATGGGCGCTGGATTGCCCCGTCGGCGGATGGCCGCCCCTGCTCCTCGCAATGACGGGGTTCAACCCTCACCGGCAAACCCCTGCTGGCGCCACGCCTCATAGACCAGCACCGCCGCGCTGTTGGACAGGTTCAGGCTGCGATTGCCCGGATGCATGGGAATGCGCAGCACCTGTTCGGCGGGCAACCCCTCGCGCACCTCTGCCGGCAGGCCGCGGCTCTCCGGGCCGAACAGGAACAGATCTCCCGGCTGGTAGTGCACCTCGCTGTAGCATTGCCGACCCTTGGTGCTGAGCGCGAACACCCGGTTCGGGCGCACGCTGGCCAGGCAACTGGCCAGATCGGCATGGGTCTGCACCGGCGCGTACTCATGGTAATCCAGCCCGGCGCGACGCAGTCGCTTGTCGTCCAGCTCGAACCCCAACGGTTCGATCAGATGCAACTGGCAACCGGTATTGGCACACAGGCGAATGATATTGCCGGTATTGGGTGGGATCTCGGGCTCGAGCAGAGCGATATGAAACATGACGGGCTATCCGCAGGCAGGAAAACCCGGGGAGTGTAACCGGGAGGGCCGCATGAAAATAGTCGGGAAAGGGCTATAAAAAAAGGCGACTCCAGCCTGCCTGAACCGAAGTCACCCCAAATACACCCACTACAGACTAAGCAGTAACCATGCCATTTTTATGGCAACGGCATGATCATTCGGTTTCATCCTCGTCCGAGGCCTCGACATTCAGCCCCAGTTCCTTGATCTTGCGGGTCAGGGTATTACGGCCCCAGCCCAGCAACTGCGCGGCATCCCGGCGTCTGCCAGCGCTGTGCTTGAGGGCGGTTTCGATCATCACGCGCTCGAACGCCGGCACTGCCTGATCCAGCAGCTGGGTGACGCCGCGGGTCAGTTGCTGGTCGGCCCAATTGCGCAGTTGTTGCTCCCAATCGCCATCGCCTGCACCAGGCTGGTGCTGACTGAGCAGCTCCGGCGGCAGGTCCTCGGTCAGCACCTCGCGACTGGAAGCCATCACTGTGATCCAGCGGCAGGTGTTCTCCAGCTGGCGCACGTTGCCAGGCCAGGGCAGGGCGCTGAGGTATTGCTGGGTCTGCGGTTTGAGCACCTTGGGCTCCACCGCCAGCTCCCGTGCGGCACGGGCGAGAAAATGCTGCGCCAGGACTGGGATGTCCTCCCGACGTTCAGCCAGCTTGGGGATATGAATGCGGATGACGTTGAGGCGGTGGAACAGATCCTCGCGGAACTTGCCCGCCTGCACCAGCGCCTCCAGGTCCTGGTGGGTGGCGGCGATGATACGCACGTCGACCTTGATCGGGGCATGGCCACCGACCCGGTAGAATTCGCCGTCGGCCAGTACCCGCAGTAGCCGGGTCTGGGTTTCGGCAGGCATGTCGCCGATCTCGTCGAGGAACAGGGTGCCGCCGTCGGCCTGCTCGAAACGACCGCGGCGCTGCACGGCGGCGCCGGTGAAGGCGCCTTTCTCATGGCCGAACAGCTCCGATTCCATCAGCTCGCGGGGGATGGCGGCCATGTTCAGCGCAATGAACGGGCTGCGTGCCCGCGGACTGTGCCGGTGCAGGGCCTGGGCTACCAGTTCCTTGCCGGTTCCCGATTCCCCATTGATCAGCACGGTGATATTGGAATGCGACAAGCGGCCGATGGCGCGGAATACCTCCTGCATCGCTGGCGCCTCGCCGATGATCTCCGGTGTGTGTGCCAGCCCGTTGCCCGGCTCGTCGGCTTCCTGCTCGTGGGTATGGGCCAGGGCGCGACGCACCAGCGCCACCGCCTCGTCGACGTCGAAGGGTTTGGGCAGGTACTCGAAGGCACCACCCTGGTAGGAGGCCACCGCGCTGTCCAGGTCGGAGTGCGCGGTCATGATGATCACCGGCAGCTTCGGCTGCAGCTCGCGGATGTTCGATAGCAGCTCCAGCCCGCTGGTGCCGGGCATGCGGATGTCGCTGATCAGCACGTCCGGGCGCTGCTGACGACGCAGTCGGGCCAGGGCGCTGTCGGCGTTGTCGAAGCACACCGGTTGCATGCCGTCCTGTTGCAGGGCTTTTTCCAGTACCCAGCGGATGGAGCGGTCGTCATCCACGATCCAGACATTGGCGGTTTGGCTCATTCTTCCTCCCCGGAGGTGGTTGGCAGCGGCAGAAACAAGGTGAAGGTGGTGCAGCCCGGCACGCTCTCACACTCGATCAGGCCATGGTGCCGGGTAATGATGTTCTGGGTGATCGACAGGCCGAGCCCGGTGCCATCGGCACGCCCGCTGACCATCGGATAGAAGATGCTGTCGACGATCCCCGGGGCGATCCCGGGGCCGTTGTCGATGATCTCCAGGCGGCAGACCAGGCGGTGGCGGCGGGCGCCGATGGTGAACTGGCGCAGCGTGCGGGTGCGCAGGGTGATCGAGCCATCGCTGGCGTTGCGCTCGGAAAGGATCGCCTGCATCGCATTGCGCATGATATTGAGTAGCGCCTGGATCAGCTGTTCGCGATCCCCCATCAGATCCGGAATGCTGGGGTCGTAGTCGCGCTGGATCTGCAACTGGCCGTGGGCCTCGGCCTGCACCAGGCTGCAGACGTGCTCGGTGATTTCATGGATGTTGATACGCGACAGTGTGGGCGGCTGATAGGGGCCGAGCATGCGGTCGACCAGATTGCTCAGGCGGTCGACCTCCTGGATGATCACGTCGGTATAGTCGTGCAGCGCCGCTTCGGGTAGCTCGCGTGCCAGCAACTGCGCCGCCCCGCGAATCCCCCCCAGTGGGTTCTTGATCTCATGGGCCAGCCCGCGTACCAGGACCCGGGTGACTTCCTGCTTGGATAGCTGCGCCTCCTCCTTGGTGATGCGCAGCAGGCGGTCGCGGGGCAGGATTTCCAGCAGTATCCAGTTGCGCTCCAGGGCGTTGACCGGGGTGACCGAATAATCCGCCATCAGGCACTGGCCGTTGCCCAGTTGCAACTGCGCTTCGCGCTTGGTGAAGGGGTGGCCGGTGCTGACGGTATTGCGCAGCGATTGCAACGACCCCACCGAATCACTGAACAGACTGGTGACATGCTGACCATTGACCCGTTGGCCGCTGACTTCCAGCAGCATCTCGGCTGCCGGGTTCATGTAGTTGACCCGCAGTGCGCTGTCCAGCAACAGCACCGCGGTGGTCAGGTTGTCCAATATCTGGCGCAGGAATTGCTCAGGCAGCATAGGCATTTATCCACGGCATGGAAGCGACGGTGATAACGGAGCAGTTGCAAGAAGCGCACCAGATCGCTACAGATTGCCAGACGGGTTGGTGCAACCATGGCATTGGCACTGCTCAGCCAGCAGCGGCGGTGGTCCCGCACGGTGCTGTTTGGTCCAATCGTCAGCGGAGCGGATCGATATGCAAAATACTATGGCACGAAAAGAGTGCATGTGCACCAAAATGGTGCGCATGCCATGCTGCAGTCAGTTACCCGTGCCCGCTCCCGGGCGCGGAACATTCGGCGCGCGCGGCGCGGCGGGGGCCTTGGGTGCTTGATTGGCGCCACCGCGGCCTGGCTGGTTGAGGGAGGTGCGTTGCAGGTGCACGGTGATCGGCGCGCTGCGTTGCAGTTCCTCGCCCCGTGCATTGACCACCACTACCGCAATCTCATGGCTGCCGCGGTCGATGTTGTGCACGGTCAGCTGCTGGGTGGCTGCGCCATTGCCGGGCACGCCGGTCGGGTTCAGTGCGCCGTCGATGGCCACTTTCAACAGATGGCTGCCGCTGAGCGGCGGGTCGGTGGCGATGGTCAGGGTCAGGTCGCCCTCGTTGCTGCGGATGGCGCTGTCATGTGCCGGGCTGGTGATGCTCAACTGGCGATAGAAGTTTTCACGTACCTGTGCATCATTGCCGCGACTGCTGCTGGCCGGGGCAGAGGCGGGTGGCGGCGCCACCACATTGGTCGGTCCCAGTTCTATGGTGCTGGCGCCTTCCCTGGGTTGATCGGAGTAGACGCGGTTGCCTTGCGCGTCGGTCCAGGAATAGATCTGCGCCCCAGCGGGGCTGGCCAGCAACAGCAACGCGCACAGCGCGGGCAGTGGTAACCGGAACATGATATTCACTCCTTCGAAGATTGCCTAAGCGTTGCACTCAATCGCTGTTGTGGCAAGTGACAGGGAGTGCAGAGTGCGACAGGGTTCGCTTGGCTAGGCCGCAGAAAAGACAAAGGCGCCCCTGGGGGCGCCTTTGCTCATACCGCAGCCAGGATCAGACGCTGTAGTACAGGTCGTATTCCAGCGGGTGGACGAAGGTACGTACCTTGATCTCCTCGGCAGCTTTCAGCTCGATGAAGGCATCGATGAAGGTGTCGGTAAACACGCCGCCCTTGGTCAGGAAGGAGCGGTCAGCATCCAGTGATTCCAGCGCTTCTTTCAGGCTACCGCACACCTGTGGGATTTCCTTGGCCTCTTCCGGCGGCAGGTCATACAGGTTCTTGTCAGCAGCATCGCCAGGGTGGATCTTGTTCTGGATACCGTCCAGGCCGGCCATCAGCAGGGCGGCAAAGGCCAGGTAGGGGTTGGCAGCCGGGTCCGGGAAGCGCGCCTCGATGCGGCGGGCTTTCGGGCTGTTGACGTAGGGGATGCGGATCGAGGCGGAGCGGTTGCGGGCCGAGTAGGCCAGCATCACCGGTGCTTCAAAACCGGGTACCAGACGCTTGTAGGAGTTGGTCGACGGGTTGGTAAAGGCATTCAGCGCCTTGCCGTGCTTGATGATGCCGCCGATGAAATACAGGGCGGTATCGGACAGGCCGGCATAGCCTTCACCGGAGAAGGTGTTCTTGCCATCCTTGCTGATCGACATGTGCACGTGCATGCCGGAGCCATTGTCGCCGTACAGCGGCTTGGGCATGAAGGTAGCGGTCTTGCCGTAGGCATCGGCAACGTTGTGCACGACGTACTTCAGGTTCTGCACCTCGTCAGCCTTGGCTACCAGGGTGTTGAACTGCACGCCGATCTCGTTCTGGCCAGCGGTAGCCACTTCGTGGTGGTGGACTTCCACGACCTGACCCATCTCCTCCAGTGCGTTACACATGGCGGTACGGATTTCGTGGTCGTGGTCGACCGGCGGCACCGGGAAGTAACCACCCTTGACACCCGGACGGTGACCCTTGTTACCGGTCTCGAAGGACGAGTCGGTGTTCCACGAGGCCTGCTCGGAATAGATCTTGAACATCGAGCCGGAGATGTCGGACTTGAACTTCACTTCGTCAAACACGAAGAACTCCGGCTCCGGGCCGAAGAACGCGGTGTCGCCGATGCCGGTGGATTTCAGGTACTCCTCGGCCAGCCGGGCGATGCTGCGCGGGTCGCGCTCGTAGCGCTGCATGGTGGAAGGCTCGATGATGTCGCAGACCAGGATCAGGGTCGGCTCTTCGGTGAAGGGGTCGAGCACGGCGGTGTTGTCATCAGGCATGAGAATCATGTCGGAAGCTTCAATGCCCTTCCAGCCGGCGATGGAGGAGCCATCGAACATCTTGCCTTCTTCGAAGAAGTCCTCGTTGACATCGCGGGCGGGCATGGTCACATGCTGCTGCTTGCCCTTGGTGTCGGTGAAGCGCAGGTCAACCCACTTCACGTCAAATTCATTGATCAGTTGAATCGCTTTCGACATGCTGTTCTCCAGAAGAAATCATGGTCCAGGTGATGGCCTGGCGCTATCTACTATGTTCATGCGGAGCTCGATACGTTCCGCCGGTTCATTCGTCCGAACAATAACGAGCAAAAGGTGTGCCATTATCGCCAAGCCGCTGAAACCCCTTGTTGCACCGAAGTCGAGCGACCACCGTAGGGAATGGCGCCCATTATCGCGCACTTAATGGGTGCGTGGAACAGCTGTTGTGCACCATATTGAAGCGCTTGTCGGTAATCCGGGCAGTTGCCGGCCAGCGCAGGTATAATGCGCCGCTTTCGCCCCGCCGACCGCTGAATTGTTCCTATGAAACTGATTATCAAGTTCTTCGCCGAGATCACCATCAAATCGCCGCAGGTGCGCAAGCGCTTTGTCAGCCAGCTACGCAAGAATCTCAAGGTGCTGCTGAAGCCGATTGATCCGGAGCTGCGCATCAACGGCAACTGGGACAGCCTCGAAGTGGTCACTGGAGATGATCCGGCGCTGCAGGCGAGGGTCATCGAGCGGCTTTGCAACACACCCGGCATCAATCACATCCACGAGGTGCGCGAGTATCCCCTGGGCAGCCTGGATGAACTGGCCGAGCTGTGCCTCGAGCGCTTTGCCGAGCAACTGCGCGGCCGCACCTTTGCCGTGCGTTGCAAGCGGATAGGCAAACACCCGTTTTCCTCTACCGACGTGAATCGCCAGATCGGCTCCCGCCTGATGGAGCAGACCGGTGCCGCCGGGGTATCACTGACGGACCCGGAAGTACAGGTGCAACTGGAGATCCGCCAGCAGCGCGTATTCCTGATCCAGGCCCGGCATGAGGGGCTCGGTGGCTTCCCGTTAGGGACCATGGAGCCGGTACTGAGCCTGATGTCCGGCGGTTTCGACTCTACCGTCGCCAGCTACCAGATGCTGCAGCGCGGTATCCTGCCGCACTTCGTGTTCTTCAACCTCGGTGGGCGTGCCCATGAGCTGGGTGTGCGCCAGGTCGCGCACTATTTGTGGGAGCGTTATGCGGCCAGTCACCGTCTGCGGTTCATCAGTGTTCCATTTGAGGGCGTGGTTGCGGAGATCCTGCAGAACGTCGACAACAGCCAGATGGGCGTGGTGCTCAAGCGCATGATGCTGCGTGCCGCCAACCGTATCGCCGCGCGTCGCGGGTTCCAGGCACTGGTCACCGGCGAGGCCATCGCCCAGGTTTCCAGCCAGACGCTGCCGAACCTGGCGGCCATCGACCAGGTCAGCGACATGCTGGTGCTGCGCCCGCTGATCACCACCAGCAAGACCGAGATCATCCGCACCGCCCGGCGCATCGGCACCGAGGCCTTCTCCAGCAGCATGCCGGAGTACTGCGGGGTGATTTCGGTGAGTCCGGACATCCACACCAACGCCCGGAAGGTCGCCGCCGCCGAGGCCGGCTTCGATTTCAGCGTACTGGACGAGGCCATCGAGCAGGCCACCTCCACCGATTGCTGCGATCTGGAGCTGGACATGGAAGGCTCGCAAGTCGAGACGGTAGAGCAGGCGCTGGCCGGCCAGGTGGTGCTGGATATCCGCCATCCGGATGAAGAGGAAGCCAACCCGCTGGTGCTGGAGGGGATAGAAGTACTCAAGGTGCCCTTCTACCAGTTGAACAGTCGCTTCGCCGAGCTGGATGACGCTCGTGCCTATCTTCTTTACTGCGAAAAGGGTGTAATGAGCCAGTTGCATGCCCAGTATCTGCTGGATCGCGGGCATGACAATGTCAGGGTTTTGCGACTGCCCAGAAGCTGAATCAGTCGGCGGTCGCGCCATTTCGTACAAAAAACATACACTGTCATCTCAGTGTCTGTATAATGCCTGCCTCTTTTTTAGACAGGTACGCCTGTCGCTGCGCAATCCAGGATGCCCCCCGTGATCGAGAATCTCCGTAATATCGCCATCATTGCCCACGTTGACCACGGCAAGACCACGCTGGTCGACAAGCTGCTGCGTCTGTCCGGTACATTGGATCGCAAGGAGCTCGAGAACGAGCGGGTCATGGACAGCAACGACCAGGAAAAGGAACGTGGTATCACCATCCTGGCGAAGAACACCGCGCTGAAGTGGAAGGACTACGACATCAATATCGTCGACACCCCCGGTCACGCCGACTTCGGCGGTGAAGTCGAGCGCGTCATGAGCATGGTCGACTGCGTACTGCTGGTAGTCGACTCCATCGACGGCCCCATGCCGCAGACCCGCTTCGTGACCCAGAAGGCGTTCCAGGCCGGCCTCAACCCGATCGTGGTGGTCAACAAGATCGACCGCCCCGGCGCACGCCCTGACTGGGTGGTGGACCAGATCTTCGACCTGTTCGACAACCTTGGTGCCACCGAGGAGCAGCTGGACTTCCCGATCGTCTACGCCAGCGCCCTGAATGGTCTGTCCGGTCTGGACCACGAAAACCTGGAAGACAACATGGATGCGCTGTTCCAGGCCATCGTCGACCACGTGCCGGCGCCCAACGTCGATCTGGACGGCCCGTTCCAGATGCAGATTTCCCAGCTGGACTACAACAGCTTCCTGGGTGTGATCGGTGTCGGCCGCATCGCCCGGGGCAAGGTCAAGACCAATACCCCGGTGATCGCCATCGGCGCCGATGGCAAGAAGCGCCAGGGCCGTGTTCTCAAGATCATGGGCCACTCCGGCCTGCAGCGTGTCGAAGTCGCCGAGGCCCAGGCCGGTGATATCGTCTGCGTCAGCGGCATGGACGAGCTGTACATCTCCGATACCCTGTGCGACATGAACAACGTCGAGGCGCTGCCGCCGCTGACCGTCGACGAGCCCACCGTGTCCATGACCTTCCAGGTCAACGACTCGCCGTTCGCCGGCAAGGAAGGCAAGTTCGTCACCAGCCGCAACATCAAGGAACGTCTGGAGAAGGAACTGCTGCACAACGTCGCCCTGCGTGTCGAAGAAGGCGACTCGGCGGACAAGTTCAAGGTCTCCGGTCGTGGTGAGCTGCACCTGTCGGTACTGATCGAAACCATGCGCCGCGAAGGCTTCGAGCTGGCCGTGGGCCGCCCGGAAGTGGTGATCAGGGAAGTCGATGGCGAGAAGCAGGAGCCCTACGAGAACGTCATCATCGACATCGAAGAGCAGCACCAGGGTGCGCTGATGGAACAGATGGGCCTGCGCAAGGGCGATCTGACCAACATGGCGCCGGACGGCAAGGGCCGCATCCGCCTGGAATACACCATTCCGGCGCGTGGCCTGATCGGCTTCCGCAACAACTTCCTGACCATGACCTCGGGTACCGGTATCCTGACCTCGACCTTCAGTCACTACGGACCGATCAAAGGCGGTGACGTAGGCCACCGTCAGAACGGTGTACTGGTGTCCATGGCCACCGGCAAGGCGCTGACCTACTCGCTGGAAACCCTGCAGAGCCGCGGCAAGCTGTTCCTCGAGCCTGGTCAGGAGATCTACGAAGGTCAGCTGGCCGGCATCCACAGCCGCGACAACGACCTGGTGATCAACCCCACCAAGGGCAAGAAGCTCGACAACATGCGTGCCTCTGGCAAGGATGAAGTCATCGCCCTGGTACCGCCGATCAAGTTCACCCTGGAGCAGGCGCTGGAATTCATCGACGATGATGAGCTGGTTGAAGTGACGCCCAAGTCGATCCGTCTGCGCAAGAAGATTCTCGACGAGAACCAGCGCAAGCGGGCATCCAAGGGCTGATCGAGTCCACCGCAGCAGTGTTGAAAAAGCCCCCGATGGTTAGCGCCTCGGGGGCTTTTGATTTCCGGTAGTTCCCATGCCAGCGTTATATGGATGCTCGAGAAGAGTACGGGGTCAATGACCTGGCTGAATGAACTGGCGCGCCTTTCTCAAGCGTTCGAGCAATTGTGAGCGCTCGAACATCAGCACCAATACCAGCGATATGGCAAACGGGATCAACAGGTAAAGAAACCGGAATACCAACAGGGCTGCCAGTAGGTCTGCCGGCTCCATGTTCGGCAGTGCCAGGAAAAACAGCACTTCCAGCACGCCGAGACCACCCGGTGCATGGGACAGCATGGCTGCGGAAAAAGAGGCTACAAAAATGCCCAGCACGATCAGGTAGCCGGGGTTGCTTTCGGCGGGTAGTGCAAAATAGATGATTCCGGCGGCCGCCAGCACTTCCAGCGGGCCAATCACCAACTGGGCCAGCACGATCGAGGGTCGTGGATACTCAACCTTGAAACGGCGGATGTGCAGCGGTTTCAGTTGGCGCAGGCTGCCAAACACATACAGCGTGATGATCGCCAGCAAGCAGGCTCCCAGCGTATATCCGCCCCAGATCGGGAAATCGGATATGAAATAACTCGGTAGCTGGGGATTCAGCATCAGGGAGATACCGCCCAAAAAGATGCAGGCCAGCGCAAAGGTGATGGAGCATAAGGCGATCAGTACTCCTACCTCGATACCCTCCAGCCCTTTGGAGGTATAGGCGCGATAACGAATGATGGCGCCGGACAGCACGGACGCGCCAACATTGTGCGCCACCGAATAGGTTGTGAAGGAACAGGCGAAAACGAAAGGGAAAGGCAGGCGCTTATGGAGATGACGTAGTGCCAACGAATCGTAGCCAGTCAACGCAGTGAAGGCCAGCACCGTACAGAAAAACGCCAGAATCCAATGCGATACCGTAATGGCATGCAGGCTGAACAGTACATCGTCCATGGAGATATCACGGAGTTGGTGATACAGCAGCCAGATTGAGAAAATGACAGCTATCAGACCAACCAGCGGCCAAAGATGATCTTTGGTTAAGCGCATTCTGGTTTCCTTTGGGGAAGCGACAGTCTCCATCGGGCTGAGGCAACACAATAATATCGAGGTATATGAGCCGGGTATTGATCGAGCGCGATCATTGTACCGCTTCGAAGTCCTCTGAGTCCTACTGACCCTTGTAACCGACTTTTACGCTGATAATGGAGCAGCATCCCGGGACTGCCGCCTGGCACCGGTGCTGCTTCCGTAGGGGGCGCTCCGCAGGACAGGGTCCAGCCCCGTGGCCCTTATACGCGGAACTGCTGCACCAGTGAGCGCAGCTGTTCGGCCAGTTGCGCCAGCGATTCGCTGGCCTGGGTCGATTGCCCCACGCTGCGGCTGGTCTGCTCCGCCACATCATTGATACCGTGGATGTTCTGGTTGATCTCGCGGGCGGTGGCGCTCTGCTCTTCGGCGGCGCTGGCGATCTGCTGCATCATCTCGTCGATCAGCAGTACGCCGTGGGCGATGCGCTCCAGCGACTCGCCGGTCTCGCCGATACGCTCCACGGTATTCTGTGCATTTTCGCGACTGCCATGCATGACCTTCTCGGCGCGCACCGCACCACTCTGCAATTTCTCGATGGTCGCCTGAATCTCGGTGGTCGAATCCTTGGTGCGGCTGGCCAGGGAGCGCACCTCGTCCGCCACTACGGCAAAGCCCCGGCCGCTTTCGCCGGCCCGCGCCGCCTCGATGGCCGCATTCAGGGCCAGCAGGTTGGTCTGCTCGGCGATGTTCTCGATCACCTGCAATACCGAGCCGATCCGGTCACTGTCACCCTTGAGCTCGCTGACCACGCCGACGGCATTGTCGATATCATTGGCCAGATGGTTGATCGCACCCACCGTGTCTGCCACCACGCTGCGCCCCTGATTGGCATCATTGGTCGCCTGGCGAGCGCTGTCGGCGGCGCGCAAGGTATTGCGCGCCACTTCCTCGACGGTAGCGGTCATCTCGTTCATCGCCGCCGCCGCGCTGGTGATCTGGGTAGTCTGGTGCTGCATGCCGGCTTCGGTCCCTTCATTGACCTGAGCCAGCTCGGTGGCGGCTGCCGCCACCTGTTCGGAGTACTGGCTGACCTCGCCGAGCATGGTCCGCAGGCTGTCCTGCATGGTATGGATGGAAGCCAGCAGACTGGTGCTGTCGCCCGCCTTCAATTGGATATGCGCGGTCAGATCACCCTGGGCGACCTGATGCACGATAGTTGCCGCATATTCCGGGTCACCGCCCAGCGTACGTACCACCGAGCGCACCAGTAGCAGGCAGGCGAACACCGCGATGACGATTATCACTAGGGTCACCAGCACCAGGGTCCAGAAGATCGAATCGATTTCGGCCAGGGCCACGGCCCGCTGGGTCTCCAGCACCAGCCCCCAGCCCAGCAGCGGAATGAAGCTGTAGCTGCCGACCACCTTGACCCCGGCGGCATTGTCATACAATCCCACACCGCTACGCCCGGAGGCGATCGCGCGCCCGGCCTCGCTGTTGACCGGATGCTCCATGCTGCGCAGGGATGCCGCCGGGGTGACCGGCGCACCGGTACCATCCAGCAGAAAGATCTCCGACCCGTCGGCACGGGCCAGTTCGCTGACCCGGTCGAGAATGGTGTCTACCCTCACTGCCCCGCGTATCACGCCGACGACCTGCTGGCCGCGTCGTACCGGGATGGCCACGGTGCTGACGCGGTTGCCGGTGGCCCGGGAGATGACCGGCTGGGAAAAACTGTCGTTACCGTTGATCGCCTCGCGGAACCAGTCGCGGTCAGCCACATCGAAGGCCTCGGCCTCTTCGGCGCTCAGGACCTGTGCACGTCCGTCATAGCTCACCCCGACCACGCCCCGGCCATTGGGAGCGACGAAAAAGATCGTATCGTAGTGGCCCTGGGCACTGGCGATGCGTTCGAGCAGATGTTCCAGTTGCCGCTCATCGAGATCGCGGGCCGCATCCAGGCTGGCCAGGTAGCGCATCTCATCCTGTCGCGCCAGCGCCCAATCGACGAAGGAGGCGGCGTTCAGCTCACTGGTCGCCTGCAATTCATCCAGCGTGGCGCGGGTAAAGGACTCACGGTAGGAAACGAATACCAGGCTGGTCACTGTCAGCACCGCAGCCAGCACCAGACCGACGATCATCAGCGTCAGCCGGACACCGAATCCCAGAGAGGCAGAGCGGGTGGAGGACATATTCGGTTCCTTGACAGTTATCGGGATCACATCAGGGTATCGGCAGAAAACAGCTGGGCTTTACTGATATCGACAGCTGGCATTGCCGGACACCAGCTTGGCTGGTAGCCGGGGATTGACAGCGCGCAGGCCAGCCTGCAACGTACCGCGGGGTGTTGATCCATTGAGCTGTCGAGGCCGTGTGCGACATGGGGGAGCGGCATGTGACTCCATGGCGCGGCCTGACGCGGGGGAGGGGGCTATGAACAAGATCAAGCGCACGCGTGACAGCATGCACGGGTTGGCCGATTCGTTGGGCAACCTGCTGATGGAGGCCTTTCATTACCTGGCGCTGTTCGCCATCGGGGTGGTGACGGCCTGGGGCGGGGTGATGGCCTTTGTCGGCATGCTCGAGAAGGGGCAGATCACGGTCGATGACATTCTGCTGCTGTTCATCTATCTGGAACTGGCGGCGATGGTCGGTATCTATTTCAAGACCAACCATATGCCGATCCGCTTCATGATCTATGTAGCGATCACGGCACTGACCCGGCTGCTGATTTCCGATATCTCGCATAACCATCAGCCGGGGTGGGGCGTGGTCATGGTGTCGGGGGCGATACTGTTGCTGGCACTGGCAATCCTGGTGGTGCGCTATGCCTCGGCGCGCTTCCCGGCGGTCAGCGCCGGCCCCCGACAGCGGGCCCGGAACCGCGAGGATGCCAGCGCCGAACGCGACGACCTGGAGGACTGACCCCGCTGCGCCGCTCAGGCGGCGATAGTGGCCAGCAGCTTCACCGCACCGTACATCGCCACGCCGGCGAACACTGGCCAGCCCAGCGACCGGGTCCGGTACCAGACCAGCAGGGTCAGCAGTACACCGCAGGCGGTAGCCAGCCAGGAAGACAGCGTGAGACTGGTCGGTACCAGCGATACGCCGAACATGGCGGCGATCATCGCAGGGCCGAGCACGCTGAGCCAGCCGGGCATGGCCTCGACAGCACTGTCCTCGCGCTGGCGGGCCAGGTGGCGTTGCATCCACAGTAGTGGCAGCAGACGCATGAGCAGCGTACCCAGTGCCGCCGCCAGCATGGCGATCCACAGTGCGCTACCCATGTCGCTTGCCTCCTGCCCGGGTGCTGCTCAGGGCCTGGAACAGCAATGCACCACTGGCCGCCGCCAGCGGGATCGCCGCGTTCGGCCAGCCATTGAGGGTCAGCAACAGCGCGATGACGCTGGTGCTGCCGAGGGCAATGGCCCAGGGCCGCGAGTTGAAGCGCGGTGCCAGCAGCACCAGGAACAGCGCCGGCAGGGCGAAGGGCATGACCTCCCCGAGCAGTGGCCAGCGCTGGGTCAGTTCCCGACCGGCCACGGCCCCCAGTGCGGTACCGCCGATCCAGCTGAACCAGGCCAGCAGCGCTGCGCCGGTGTACCAGCCCAGGCGCTCGCTCGGTGCCAGCTGCGGCAGGCGGCTATGGGCCAGGGCGAAGATCTGGTCGGTCAGGCCATGCATCAACCATGGCCACCCGCGGCTGGCGGGCAGCCACTGAGCCAGGTTCGGTCCATAGACCATATGCCGGGCATTGATCAGCAGTGTCATCAGTACCACCAGCCACAACGGTGCTCCAGATGCCACCATGGCAACGAACAGGAACTGCGAGGCGCCGGCATAGATCAGCACCGAGATGAGGATGGCTTCCCAGACGCTGAAGCTGGCCTGCACCGCGATCAGCCCGAAGGAAATGGCCACCGGGATATAGCCTCCCAGCAGCGGAATGGCCTCGCGCATGCCCGCCAGCCATGGGCTGGCGCCGGAAAGGGTAACCCTGGAATTCATGCGGTTTCCCCTTCCCTGGCATAGATGACGACGACCAGCAGCGTGGCACCGGCCTCGCCTGTCCGGTACTGGTGTGGCTGGTCGGCGGCGAAGCTGTGGCTCTGTCCCGCCGACAACGGTCTGCTGCCGTCGTGCGTGCCGATTTCCAGTTGCCCGCTGAGCACGGTGATCGACTCGCAGGTACCGGCGGAGTGGGGCTCAGCCTTGCGCAGCGTATTCGGCGCGCAGCTCATCCAGTAGGCATCGACCCGTGGATCGCCGTCGCCCTGGTCGATCAACCGCACCTGGACGCCACCGTCTTCAACGGCCACGTTCAAGGGCGCTATCAGGTCACCGAAAGGGACCTGCAAACGCGCGGCCAGGCGCCAGATGGTATCCAGTGTGGGATTACCATTGCCCTGTTCCAGGCGTGACAGGTTGGACTTGGCGATGCCGGCGTCGGCGGCGAGTTGGGACAGCGACAGGCCGCAGCGCTGGCGCAGGCGCTGGAGGTGATGGCCGAGGGCATCGAGACTGGGTTTATCCATGGCGGGCTCGCAATCGTTCTATTTATCGAACGTTCTATAGAAGGAACGATTGTTTGTCAATCCGGCGCTGGGTGTGGCTCTCAGACATCCAGGCTGGCTCAGCCGATCCTTCCGGGCGGGCCGCTCAGAACGAGCGCAGCATAAGCCCCAGCAGTTCCATCGCCTGTTCACTGTCAGCGCCCCAGGCATGCCCATGATTCAGTCGGGCGCAGTGGCGAAAGCCCTGGCTGGCCGAGAAGATCGGGCCGGGGGCCAGGCTGATACCCTGGGCCAGCGCCAGGCGGAACAGCTGCAGCGAGTCGACCTGCTCGGGAAACTCGAACCACAGGAAATAGCCGCCGTTGGGGCGGGTGACCCGGGTACCTTTCGGGAAGTGCCGGGCCGCTGAGGCGAGCATGGCATCCTGCTGGCGTTCCAGGGCGTGGCGTAGCTTGCGCAGGTGGCGGTCGTAGCCACCGTGCTGCAGATAATCGGCGATGGCCACCTGTGCCGGTACCGAGGGAGAAATGGTGGTCATCAGCTTGAGCCGGGCGATGCGCTCGGTAAAACGCCCGCCGGCGACCCAGCCGACGCGATAGCCCGGCGCCAGGGTCTTGGAGAAGGAGCCACAGTGCATGACCAGGCCATCGGTATCCAGGCCCTTGATCGGCGTGGGTGGGCGTTCGCCGTAGTACAGGTCGGCATAGACGTCATCTTCGATCAGCGGTACCTGGTGCTGGCGCAGCAGGTTGTAGAGCTCCTGTTTGCGACTGTCATCCAGGCTGGCGCCGAGCGGATTCTGGAAGCTGCTCATGAACCAGCAGGCCTTGATCGGCAGGCTGCCCAGGCGCTCGCGCAGTACCCCCAGGTCGACCCCGTCACGCGGATGCACCGGGATCTCCACCGCCTTGAGCTGCAAGCGTTCGAGTACCTGCAGGCAGGCATAGAAGGCGGGTGACTCGATGGCCACCAGGTCGCCGGCCTGGGTCACGCTCTGCAGTGCCAGGTTGAGTGCCTCCAGCGCGCCATTGGTGATGACCAGTTCTTCCATTGGCAACATCACCCCACTGACCATGTAGCGCAGGGCGATCTGGCGCATCAGGTCGGGGTTGCCGGAGGTCATGTCGGCGATGATGTCGTGCGGTGACAGGTTGCGCAGGCTGTGCGCCATGGAGCGGGCCAGCCGGGCCAGGGGAAACAGGTCGGGGCTGGGAAAGGCCGAACCGAAGGGCACGGTGTGCGGATCCTTCAGCGAACCCAGCACCGAGAACACCAGTTCACTGACATCCACATCGGTCGCCTGGTGTGGGGCCAGGCTGGGCTGCGGCTCTGGCAACGGCAGCGCGGCCAGGCTGCGGACAAAGTAGCCGGAGCGTGCCCTGGCCTGGATCAGGCCGCGGTCTTCGAGCAGGTAATAGGCCTGGAACACGGTGGACGGGCTGACCCCGTAGCTCTGGCTGGCCTGGCGTACCGAGGGGATCTTTTCCCCCGGTGCCAGGATGCCATTGCGGATCAGATCGGCGATATTGTCGGCCAGGCGTTCATAGCGTTTCATCGGTATTTCCGCGGTGGATGAGTCAGCGCCTGACCGGGGCCAGGAAGGTTGATTCGGCCACAACCGGGACGCTGTTGTCATCCATTGCCGTAAGGACGAAGCGGATCCGCTGACGCGCGGCCGGCAGCTGTTCCCCGGTCCAGATGACGCGCAGCGGAATATCACGGATATCTTCCGCATCCAGCTGCAGGGTGACCGGTGCTGACAATTGCAGATCGGCCGGAGCGTCCAGCCGCAACTGGTAGTGACCGGGCTGCTGGCGCTTGTTGATCACCTTGAGACTGTAGCTATTCTCCAGCTGGCCGGCGTTGTTCTCGCGGAACATGGTGCGATCCCGGGTCACGTCCAGCGACATCAGCGGGCGCTCCATCAGCGCCACCACGAACAGGCCTATCATCAGTGCCAGCACGCTGCCATAGCCGAGCAGCCGTGGACGCAGCCACCGGGTCTGGCCGCCGTGCTGGGCGCGTTCAGAGGTATAGCTGATCAGGCCGCGTGCGTAACCCATCCGGTCCATGATGCTGTCACAGGCATCGATGCAGGCGGCGCAGGCGATGCATTCGTACTGCAGGCCGTCACGGATATCGATGCCGGTCGGGCAGACCTGGACGCACAGGGTGCAATCGATGCAATCGCCCAAACCAAGGGCGGCAGGCTCGCTGTCCTTGCGCCGTGGCCCGCGTTGTTCGCCCCGTTCGGCGTCATAGGCGATGACCAGCGTATCACGGTCGAACATCGCGCTCTGAAAGCGTCCATAGGGACACATGTCGCGGCAGACCTTCTCGCGCAGCCAGCCGGCGTTGATATAGGTGGCGGCGGTGAAGAAGAACAGCCAGAACGCCGCCTGGCCACCCAGATTGAAGGTCAGCAGATCGCTGCTCAGCTCGCGGATCGGCGCGAAATAACCGATGAAGGTCAGCGCCGTGATCAGGCTCACGGCCAGCCAGATGGCGTGCTTGGCACCGCGTCGCAGCAGTTTGTCGAGCGACCAGGGTGCGGCATCCAGGCGGATACGCTGGTGGCGATCACCTTCGGTGACCTTTTCCGCCCACATGAAGATCCAGGTCCAGACGCTTTGCGGGCAGGTGTAGCCGCACCAGATACGCCCGGCGACCACGGTGATGAAGAACAGGCCGAAGGCGGCGATGATCAGGATCGCCGACAGCAGGATCAGGTCCTGCGGCCAGAAGGTGGCACCGAAGATATGGAACTTGCGGCTGACCAGATCCCAGAGCACCGCCTGGCGTTGATCCCAGTTCAGCCAGGCGGTGCCGAAGAACAGCAGGAACAGCAGGCCGGTACCGAGCAGGCGAAACCGTCGGTAGCGTCCCTTGAAGCCGCGTGTATGAATCGGGCCGCCGGCGCTTGCAGGCGTATTGCGTGCAATGGCGGCATCGATGATCTTGGTGGGAATTCGCTCACCCATGGTCTACCCCATCAGTGGTTAATCAGGCTGATGGGGATGATCGCCAGTAGCGCTGCCATGTAACAGGCTCAGGTTTTCAATAAAAAACCATATCAGGCGCAAAGGCGCGTCTTTTGGGGGCGACGCATTGTCGCAGACTGGGCTGGTACGGCGGTATGGTGTTTTCTACCGGGGCGAGGGGCCTGGCATGACTGCTGATATGGTTTTTATGGCTGCATCTGATCCTGTTCATTTCCTGACTGATATTGCATAGTGCGCGGTCGGATCAATTTTGCCTTGAGGCTGACGGTACATGTATTACCAGCAAGATGAGTGCGAACGAAGCGGGCGACACGGCGCGCATGAACGGAGGCGGGCATGAATCTGGGAGCCTTGTTGTGGTTGATGGCGCTGCAGGTAGTGGGTGCCGTGATCAGTCATTTCCTGGTGCCGGCGCTGCCGGGACCGATCATCGGCATGGTGTTGCTGGTGCTCGGCCTGATCGTGCTGGGTGAGGTACCTGAATCGCTGCAGCGTACCGCGTCGGCGCTACTGGGCTATCTGCCGCTGCTGCTGGTGGTACCCGCCTCGGGCATCATGCTCAGTCATGACCGGCTGCTCGCGGATTGGCTGCCAATCACGCTGGCGCTGGTCGGCTCGCTGCTGGTGGCCATCCCCTTCTGTGGCTGGTTGCTGCAATGGTTGATACGCCGTCAGGAGGGTCGCTGATGCTCGCTCTGCTGATAACCATTCCGGTATTCGCGCCGATGTTGACGGTGGCCGCCTATCAGGCTTCGCTGTGGGTGCAGCGGCGTACCGGCTCGCTGTTGCTGCAGCCGGTGATAGTGACGCTGGCCCTGGTGATTGCCATGCTCTGGTTGCTGGACATGGACTATGTCATCTACCGTGAGGCCGCGGAGCCGATCGCGCTGCTGCTGGGGCCGGCCACGGTGGCGCTGGCGGTACCCCTGTATCAGCAGCGCCAGCGGATCCGCCTGCTGTTGTGGCCGATTCTGATCACCCTGCTGGTCGGTGGTGTGCTGATCGTCGCCCTGACCCTGTTGCTTGGCTGGCTGCTGGGCGCCCCCTTCGTGACGCTGATGTCGCTGGCGCCCAAGTCGGTGACCATGCCGATCGCCATGCTGCTTTCCGAACAGGCCGGTGGTGACGCGGCGATGACCGCCGCACTGGTGATGCTGACCGGGGTGATAGGTACGGTGATGGCGCCGCCGCTGTTGCGGATGGCGCGAGTCGATTCGCCCGCGGCCCGGGGCCTGACCCTGGGCATGAATGCCCATGCCATAGGCACCGCCCACGCGCTGCGCGAGGGTGGGGAATGTGCCGCCTTCGCTGCGTTGGGCATGAGCCTGCTGGGGTTGGCGACCGCGCTGCTGCTGCCCTGGTTCATAGGCTGAGTACTGCGGAGCCTGCACCAGTGCAGGCTCCGCCGCTTCCGACCTGATCAGTCGTGGCTGGGGTCAGGCCTCACCCATGCCCTCGGCTGGTTCAGGCGCGCTGCCGCTGCGTACCTTCTCCTCGATACGCCGCCCGACCTCGGGGTCGATACTCTTCCAGTAGTCCAGGGCCCGCTCCAGTACCGGGCTGCGCACCCCGCCGAGCAGACTGCCAGCAACCTGCTCGACCAGTCTGTCGCGCTGCCCGTCATCGAACACCTCGCGCACCATGGTGCCCGGCTGGCCGAAGTCGTCATCCTCCGGGTGCAGGGTATAGGCGCTGCGCACCATGGCGCCGTCCGCCTCCCAGCCATCCTCCATCTTGCCGGTATTGTCGGCCCAACTGCGATCGCCGCTGTTGGGTACATACACCGGGGCATTACCGCTGTGCTCGTAGGTCATCTGACCATCGAACATATAGGTGTTGACCGGTACCTTGGGTCGGTTCACCGGCAACTGATGGAAGTTGGTGCCGATACGGTTGCGCTGGGCGTCGTTATAGGCGAAGGCGCGACCCAGCAGCATCTTGTCCGGAGACAGGCCGATGCCGGGAACCGTGTTGCCGGGAGAGAAGGCCGCCTGCTCGATCTGGGCGAAGAAGTTCTCCGGATTGCGGTTCAGCGTCATCTTGCCCACCTTGATCAGCGGGTAATCCTTGTGCGACCAGATCTTGGTCAGATCGAAGGGATTGAAGCGGTAGTTGGCCGCCTCGGCGTAGGGCATCACCTGCACTGACAGCGTCCAGCTCGGGTGCTCACCGCGCTGGATGGCCTCGAACAGGTCACGGCGATGGTAGTCCGCATCCTTGCCGGCCATATCGGCCGCCTCGGCATTGGTGAAAAACTCCATGCCCTGGTCGGTATGGAAGTGGTATTTCACCCAGAAGCGTTCGCCGGCGGCATTGACCCACATATAGGTATGCGAGCCATAGCCGTTCATGTGCCGCCAGGTACGCGGCAGGCCCCGATCCCCCATCAGATAGGTGACCTGGTGCGCCGACTCGGGGTTGTTGGTCCAGAAGTCCCATTGCATGTGGTTGTCGCGCAGGCCTGAGTCGGGCAGGCGTTTCTGGCTGCGGATGAAGTGTGGAAACTTCATCGGGTCACGTACGAAGAAGATCGGCGTGTTGTTGCCCACCAGATCGTAGTTGCCTTCGCTGGTATAGAACTTCAGCGAAAAGCCACGCACGTCGCGCCAGGTATCCGGGCTGCCCATCTCGCCGGCGACGGTGGAGAAGCGGGCCAGCATTTCAGTCTGGCTGCCCTGTTGGAACAGCGCGGCCTTGGTGTAGGCCGAGACATTCTCGGTGGTTTCGAATACACCGAAGGCACCCGCGCCCTTGGCATGCGGCTGGCGCTCAGGGACTTTTTCCCGGTTGAAGTGCGCCATCTGCTCGAGAAAGTGCACATCATGCAGCATGATCGGACCATCGGCACCGATGGTAAGCGAGTTGCGATCGCTGGGTGCCGGCGCGCCGGCACCGGTGGTCGAGCCGGTGGGCGGCTTTCTATTTGAATCACTCATGGGGAACGTCCTCCTGTTCAGGCATCGGAAGCCCTGACTGTCACGGCTTCATTCAACACTGTAGACCATGGGGGCGGTCAGGGAGGCCGTAGGGACGGTTGATTCAGAACCGCCGGGAGTCCGGCGGCAGTTGTGGCTCTTCCAGCAGTGCCAGCGATGCTGCCTGCTCCAGATCGGTATCGTTGTAGCGGTTCAGGGTTTTGCTGACGGCGATATAGAAACCGATCAGGAACAGGATCATCATCAGGAGTTCAGCTGGCATGTTGTGCTACCTCGGCAGACGGATGGAACTGACGCAGCGTACGCCAGCTGTGGACCAGCATCAACAGCCTGCCGACCAGGAAGAGCAGGCCACTGACCCAGCGCAGGACGAAGCCCGGATGGCTGCCCTGCAGGTATGGCCTGGTGTCATCACCCTGTTCAGTTCTTCCAACGTCCCGGCTCATAGGAAAATACCGGCAGTGACCAGGACCAGCGAATGGCCGCCAGGCGTACTGCCAGGCCGAAACTGAAGGAAGCCAGCAGATTGACGTCCTCATTGATGCCCCATTGGCGCAGACTCAGATAGAGAATCGCCACCACCAGGGATACGCTGGCATACAACTCCTTGCGCAATACCATGGGGGTGCGGTTGCACAGCAGGTCGCGCAGGATACCGCCGAAGATACCGGTGGTCATGCCGGCCATGATCACCACGGTGGGACTGTAGTCCAGCTGCAGGGCGACGTTGCAGCCGATCACGGTGAAGGCGATCAGCCCCATGGCATCGAGCACCAGGAATATCGAGTGCAGGCGGTGCATGTAGCGCGCCACCAGCATGGTCAGCAGGCCGGCGGAGATGGTCAGGTGGATGTACATGGGATGCTGGGTCCAGGTGACCGGGTAGTTACCCAGCAGCATGTCGCGCACCGTACCACCGCCCAGGGCGGTGATGAAGGCGATGAAGGCGACCCCGAACATATCCATGTTGCGCCTGCCGGCGGCAAGCGCGCCGGACATGGCTTCAGCGGTGATGGCTATCAGATAGACGTAAAGAAGCACACAGGTTTCCTCTGAACTGTGTCGCCTCTCCCCCTGTCCTTTTACCTGAGAGTTTACGCAGTCACAGACTGCTTGCCCCTTCGGTGGGTTGCTCGGGCAACCTCTCTCCAGCTGGCGGTACGGTCGCATGGAAAGCGCCTCGGCGGCGCCTGTCAGGCTTCCTGATATGGTTCGCAGTAACTGTGCCTGAGCGATTATGGGAGTTTGCGCCTTCGGCGGGGGTGGTTGCCCCTCTCTCCTGCGAGCCGGCGATTATACAGTAAGCGCGCGCTAGCGCCATGCCGGGTCAGATAAAGCCGATCGATCGACCGATGCCGGAGTTTTACGGGCGGTGGTGCCGCGGATTGATTACACTGGGGCCGAGCAACCCAGTGGAGAGGCCAATGCATCAGCAGATACTCGATTTCTGGTTCGCGCAGCTCGAACCAGCGATGTGGTGGACCAAGGATGAGCAATTGGACCGGTTGATCGAGCAACGCTTCGGCATGCTGCACCGGCAGGCGACTGGCGCCGAATTGTGGCGCTGGCGTGCGACACCGCAGGGGCGGCTGGCCGAGATCATCCTGCTCGACCAGTTCTCGCGAAATATCCACCGCGGCCGACCTGAATCCTTCGCCTATGACGGCATGGCGCTGGTCCTGGCGCAAGAAGCCATCACCGCCGGTGCCGACCTGGCCCTGCCGGTAGTACAGCGCAGCTTCATGTACATGCCATTCATGCACAGCGAGTCGCTGCCGGTCCACGAGCGGGCAGTGGAGCTGTTCAGTACCCCCGGCATGGAAAGCAGCCTGGATTTCGAGGTGCAGCACCGGGACATCCTGCGGCGCTTCGGCCGCTACCCGCACCGTAATCAGATTCTGGGGCGAACCTCCACCGACGAGGAGCTGGTATTCCTGTCCCAGCCGGGTTCGTCATTCTGAACGGCACCAACTCTACCGACCTATTTGATGAGGACATGACTATGTACCCCAAGACCTTGACGCTGGCGCTGGCCGCCACCCTGACCACCCTGGCTGGTTGTGGCACCAAGGCGGTTGACCAACCAGCGCAGGACGTCATTGGCGAGATCGCATTCTCTACCGAGCTGCACTGTGGCCGCCTGCCGGTCACCGCCGAGGGCCAGGGTGAACACCTGCAGATGCGAGTCAATGGTGAGCAGCTCGAGCTGCGCCGCGCGATCAGCGCCTCCGGTGCGCGCTATGTCGCCGAGACTGACGAGGAAACCAGCCTGTGGTTCAAGGGCGAGCAGGCCTGGCTGGTGTTGCAGGGTACCGAGTATCCGTTGTGCGCCCCTGTCGGCGCGATCATCGAGCCCTACCGCGCCTCCGGCAATGAGCCGTTCTGGTCGGTGACGCTGGAGCACGGCATGCTGAGCCTGAACCGGCTGAACGAAGGCGAGCTGCCGGCCCAGCCCTATGTCGTCGGTGATACCCGCGGCCAGATCAGCACCCAGGAACACCCGGTCAGCCTTCAGGTAACCGACCAGCTGTGCCACGACAGCATGAGCGGCATGCCCTATCCGCAGCAGGTCAGTGTGCAGGTGGATGGTGCCACGCTGCAGGGGTGCGGTGGTGAGCCGGCGCGCCTGCTGCAAGGGGGCGAATGGGTGGTCGAGGATATCAATGGTGGCGGCATCATCGACCGGTCGCGGGTGACACTGAATTTCTGGACCGATGGCCGGGTAAGCGGACGTGCCTCCTGCAACAGCTACATGGGACAATACCAACTGACCGGGGAGGGCCTGAGCATCGGCCAGACGGCCACCACCAGAATGGCCTGCGCACCCTCTCTGATGGAGCAGGAGCAGCGGGTGCTGCGTAACCTGGAGAACCTGCAGGGCTTTGATTTCGATGAGACCGGTGCACTGCTGTTGCGGTCTGCCGACGGATCATTCAAGGCCCGCCTGGAAAACTGATAATAATCAAGGAGATAAACGTGATAGCACTGGTACTGGGGTTACTGATCTTTCTCGGCGTGCATTCCACGCGCCTGTTTGCCGCCGATTGGCGTACCACCCAGGTCGAGCGCCGCGGACTGGGGGCCTGGAAGGGCCTGTATTCGGTGGTGGCGGTGGTTGGCCTGCTGTTGATCATCTGGGGATATGGGCAGGCGCGGCTGGCACCCACCTGGCTGTGGGTATCGCCGGTCTGGACCCGCCATCTGGCGGCGCTGCTGACGATCCCCGCCTTTATCCTGCTGGCGGCGACGTATGTGCCGGGCACGCATATCAAGGCCCGGGTCGGCCATCCGATGCTGCTGGGGGTCAAGTTCTGGGCCCTGGCGCACTTGATCGCCAACGGCACCTTGGCCGACCTGTTGCTGTTCGGCGGCTTTCTGGCCTGGGCTGTGGCCCTGTATGTGGTGCTGCGCCGCCGTGACCGGCTGGCTGGCGTACGCTACCCGGCTGCCGGCGTCAGCCGGGATGGCATCGCCGTTGTCGTCGGTCTGCTGGCCTGGGTGATATTCGCCCTGTGGTTGCATGGGCCGTTGATCGGTGTCCGGCCCTTCGGCGGCTGACTGGCGTGCCTTGTCTCATCACCGCGGCAGCCGTGAGGCTGCCCACCCGGGAGTATGATCATGCAATTGCTGTATCCGGAGATAAAACCTTTCGCCCGTCATGATCTGGCGGTCGAGGCGCCCCATGTGCTGTACGTCGATGAAAGCGGGCAGGAAAACGGCCTGCCGGTGGTCTTCATCCATGGAGGACCGGGCGGTGGCTGCGACAACCTGAGCCGACGCTTCTTCGACCCGTCGATCTACCGCATCATCACCTTCGACCAACGCGGCGCAGGACGTTCCACGCCCCATGCCAGCCTGGAGAACAACACCACCGCCGCGCTGATCGAGGATCTTGAAGCGCTGCGCGAACATCTGCATATCGACAAGTGGGTACTGTTCGGCGGCTCCTGGGGCTCGACCCTGGCGCTGGCCTATGCCCAGGCCCACCCCGAGCGGGTCATGGGCATGATCCTACGCGGCATCTTCCTGTGCCGTGACCAGGATATCCACTGGTTCTACCAGGAGGGCGCCAGCCGCATCTTCCCCGACTACTGGGAAGACTACCAGTCGCTGATTCCCGAAGCGGAGCGCGGCGACATGGTCGCCGCCTATTACCGGCGATTGACCGGCGATGACGAAATCTGCCAGATGCATGCCGCCAGGGCCTGGTCCTGCTGGGAGGGGCGCTGTGCCACGCTACGGCCCAGCCCCCAGGTGGTGGATCGTTTCACCGATGCCCGGCGGGCCCTGGCCATGGCTCGCATCGAGTGCCACTACTTCATCAACCAGGCGTTTCTGCAGCCGGATCAACTGTTGCGCGAGATGCCCAGGATCGAACATATTCCCGGCGTCATCGTGCATGGGCGCTACGACATGATCTGCCCGCTGGATAATGCCCATGCCCTGCATCAGGTCTGGCCGGCCAGTGAGCTGCAGATCATCCGGGACGCGGGGCATTCAGCCTCGGAGGCAGGTATTGCCGACGCCCTGGTGCGCGCTACCCAGAGCATGGCGGAGCGCCTGCTCAAGCTCAAGCCGGAGGCGGAATAGGGTGAAGGGGTTGTTGCAACGGGTCAGCCAGGCCCGCGTGGAAGTGGACGGCGAGATTGTCGGAGCGATCGACCAGGGGCTGCTGGTGCTGGTCGGCATCGAGCCGCGGGATGACCGGGCCAGTGCCGACCGGCTGCTGCACAAACTGCTCAACTACCGGGTATTCGCCGATGCCGAAGGGCGCATGAACTGCTCGGTGCAGGATATCCAGGGTGGGCTGCTGCTGGTCTCGCAGTTCACCCTGGCTGCCGACACCCGCAAGGGCCTGCGCCCTGGGTTCTCCACCGCCGCCCCGCCCCAGCAGGCCACCGAGCTGTTCGATTACCTGCTGACGCAGGCTCGCCAGAGCTGGTCGCAGGTCGCCACCGGACGCTTCGGTGCGGACATGCAGGTGCACCTGGTCAATGACGGGCCGGTGACCATCCTGCTGGAAACCTGAGCGCACCTGCGCTACGCCGGCGGCTCTGGAGCCCTGCAGGAGCCTGCGTCGAGCAGGCGCTCGATACGCCCGGGCGGTGTCTTTTATCTGGCTTCGGCCAACACCTGTTCGACAAAATCCAGCCGGTCCTGCCCGAAGAACATCTCCTCGCCGACGAACAGCGTTGGTGCACCGAACACGCCGCGCTCGATGGCCCGTTCGGTGATCTGCCGCAGCCGGTCCTTGACCGCCGGGTCGTTGATCTTCTGCAGCAGCTCGGTCACATCGAAGCCGGCACCGCCCAGTACCTCGGCGATTACCTCCGGGCTGCCCATGTCCTTGCCATCCACCCACATGGCCTGGAATACCGCCTCGACATAGGGCAAGAAGCGGTCGGTGCCGAGGTAGGCGGCGGCGCCGCGCATCAGCTGCATGGTATTGATCGGAAAGAACGGGTTGTGCTGGAACGGCACGCCGTAGCGCCGCGCAAAGCGCTGGAAGTCCACCCGGGTATAGCGGCCTTTGGCCGGGATGGTGGCCGGCGAGGCATTGCCGGTGGCCTTGAATACCCCGCCCAGCAACATCGGCTGGTACACCACCTCGGCGCCGTGGCGCTCAGCCAGGGCGCCGATCTGTGTCCAGGCCAGGTAACTGGCCGGGCTGCCCACATCAAAGAAGAACTCTACCTGCTTGCTCATGCTTGTTGCTCCAGTGTTGAAGGGTCAGAAGGTTTCCATCCACGGCCGCAGATCCAGCTCGTGGGTCCAGCTGTCACGGGGCTGGCAATGCAACTGCCAGTACTGCTCGGCGATATGCTCCGGATTGAGAATGCCACCCTCATCCTTCAGTGCGTAGCGTTCGGGGAAGTTATCGCGGATGAAGGCGGTGTCGATGGCGCCGTCGATGATCGGGTGCGCGACATGGATACCCTGTGGGCCCAGCTCGCGGGCCATGCTCTGGGCCAATGCACGCAGGGCGAACTTGGCGCCAGCGAAGGCGCTGAAGCCCTTGCCGCCGCGCAGCGAGGCGGTGGCGCCGGTGAAAATGATGGTGCCGCGCCCACGGGGCAGCATCACCTTGGCGGCTTCGCGGCCGGTGAGAAAACCCGCCAGGGCGGCCATCTCCCAGACCTTGCGGTACACCCGCTCGGTGGTCTCGGTGATGCTGAAGTGCACATTGGCGCCGATATTGAAGATCACCACTTCAATCGGCCCGATATCCCGTTCGATGTCACTGAACAGCTGGACCATCTGCTCTTCGCTGCGGGCATCACAGCCGAAGGCGTGCGCCGTGCCGCCGGCCTGCTCGATATTCTCGACCAGTGGTGCCAGTTTGTCGGCCTGGCGACGGGTAATGCACAGTGCGAAGCCCTCGCGGGCGAAACGTCGGGCAATGGCGCCGCCGGTGGCATCGCCGGCACCGATGACGACAGCAACAGGGGATCTGGACATGGTAGGCTCCTGGTTGTTGGTTCTTTTTTAGAACTGATAAATATAGTCAGTTTCTTTTTGGAACTTGTCAAGCTATCCTGTGGCTGTTTGTTGATTGGAGGATGACCTATGCGCTGGGAGGAGCTGGACCAACAGCCCTGTTCCCTGTCCCGTACGCTGGCCGTGGTCGGCGACCGCTGGACATTGCTGGTGCTGCGCGACTGCTTTCTCGGAGTGCGGCGTTTCGATGAGTTCGAGAAGCGCCTCGGCGTGACCCGCCACGTACTGGCCGATCGCCTGAAGAAGCTGGTTGAATACGGCGTGCTGGCCAAGGTGCCCTATCAGCAGCGGCCGCTGCGCGAAGAATACCGGCTGACCGAGCGCGGCCTGGAGCTGCACCCGGCGATCATGGCGCTGGTCAGTTGGGGTGACCGGCACATGGCCGATGAGCGCGGCGCGCCGATTCGTCATGTGCACAGGGGCTGCGGCCAGCCGATGCGCCCGGTGACGGTCTGCTCGGAATGCGGCGAGCCTGTCGGCGCGCGGGATATCAGGGTGGAGGTAGGGCCGGGTTGGCTGGATCTGGCGGAGGATATATTGCTGGATAAGGCCGGGCAGCAGTAGCTGCCCGGCGTTTATCTTCAATCAAACTATCTCTTAGAAACTGACGCTGGTGCTCAGCAGATAGGAGCGTGGCGCGCCGAGGGCGACCCGGGTACCGGGCCAGTTGGCCGAGGTCGCATAGAGCTCATCGGTAATGTTGTCGATATTCAGCCGCACCTGGATGTTCGGGTTGACCTCATAGGCGACCATCGCGTTGTACACGGTGTAGTCCGGCAGCTTACCGAACTGGCCATTGGGGATGATGCGGTCGGCATCATCCGGACGACCCAGCCAGGATTCGCTCACATAGCGCGCGCCGGCACCCAGGGTCAGACCGATTGGCAACCGGTAGGTGGTCCACAGGTTGGCGCTGGTATCCGGGGTGAAGGCCAGTTCATCGCCACGGGTGGAGGTGAAGCTGCCGTAGTCGCCCGGGTTGGCTTCGCGCCGCGCGGCATCCAGATAGGCGCTGTGCTTGCGCTCGCTGTCGAGGAACACCACGCCACCGAACACATCCCACTGCGGGGTGATCTTGCCCGCCAGACCCAACTCCAGGCCCTGGATTATCTGCTTGCCGTAGCCCTTCAATTCCGTCGGGCTGTCCGGGTCGCCAGGGGTCTTGCCACTGATCGCGACATTGCGGCGTTCACTGTGGAACAGCGCCGCAGTGGCGGACAGGCGCTGGTCGAACAGCTCCCATTTGGTGCCGATCTCATAGTTGACCGCCTTCTGGGTCTTGGCCTTGTCATTGTTCTGACCGACCAGGCCAGGGAAGGCATTGTCACCGGTACGGGAAATATCCGGGTTGGACAGGAACGAACCCGGCGGCAGGGTGGACAGGCCGACCGAAGCGTAGATAGAGCCGTTAGCCGCCGGCTTGAACACCAGGCCGAGCTTGCCGCCGAGGGTGGTGTCGGAAGCCTTGTAGCCGTCTGCCGGGCCCTGTGGCGTGCCGTCGGCATTGGTGCTGTCGATCTTCGCCTTGTAGTGCTCGGCGCGCAGGCCGCCGGTGACTTGCCAACGCTCGTTCAGCTTGATGGTGTCGTAGGCGTATACCGCGGCGGTGTCGATCTTCACTTCGTTGCCTTGGTCCGCCTGGGGGTTCCAGGAGCCGGAGCGTGAAGGGTCGGGATTGAACAGGTCGGTACTGCCTGCATCGTTGGTCCCGTAGCGATCAGCCTCCGAGGTTTCCCTGCTCAGTTCCAGTCCGGTGGACAGGGTATGCTCCAGGCCGCCGGTCTGGAAGCGAGTAACCAGGCTGCTCAGGTTGGACAGGGTGACGTTGGTGCGGTCATAGCGTTGGGTCTGGGTGGCGACCTCCTGGCTTGCCGGGTCGTAGCCAAAGGGAACGGTGAAGCGTGAATCGCGCTTGTTCTGCGACCAGCGCAACTGGTTGCTGAAGGTGGTGTTTTCGGAGAAGTCGTGTTCGATACGACCCATCAGCGCGTAGGACTCGGCGTCGTCATAATCGGACTTCAGGCCATAGAAATTGTCACGATCGCTTTTGCTGGTGGCCGAATCGTAGTTGTTCATGCCCTTGATGAACGCGGCGGGTACGCCCCAGTCAGGCACATCCTCGTGCTTCACATACTGGTACGCCAGGGTAAAGCGGGTCGGCGTATTCAGACCGAAGGAGATCGATGGGGCGATGCCGAAGCTGGTCTGCTCGGCGCGATCACGCCCGGGCATGCCACTGTCCATGGATAACAGGTTGACACGTACGGCCACGTCATCGGCAATCACATGGTTGCTGTCGAGTGTGGCACGCAGGCGGTTGTCGGACTCGTAGCTGTCGAAGCCGAAGCCGATGGTGGCCTGGTTGAAGTTCTGCAACTGGGGCGTCTTGGTGACCTGGTTGATATAGCCGCCGGGACCGCCGCGGCCGTTGTCCGCCGCTGGGCCTTTGATCACTTCCACCTGTTCGACGTTGAATATGTCCCGGTTCTGGCTGCCCGAGTCGCGTACACCATCGACGAAGATGCTGCCGCTGGTATCGAAGCCGCGCAGCTGGAAATTGTTGGAGCTGGTGGAAAAACCATTCTCGCCGGCGTTGAAGCTGATGCCGGGGGTGTTGCCGAGCACATCAGTGAGGCTCTGCGCGCCTTGCTGGATGAAGACTTCCCGCGGGATCACCTGCACGGTTTGCGGGGTATCGAGCAAGGGCGCGGTGAATTTGGGCGAGGATGCCACGCCGGCGGGCGGTGTCTGGCTACCGGTTACCGATGCTGCTTCCAGTTGCAGCACGTCATTACTGCTCTGTTGGGCATGGGCCGGCAGGACTGTCAGGGCTCCTGTGGCACAGATGATGGCGGTGGCAAGCGGATGAACGCGCAAGGCCCTGGCGCTTTTGATGTGTCTGGTCATTGGCTCTTTCCTGAAAGGATTTGTGTTGTTATGTGCAGATTGAATGCATTGCTAATCTACATCGAAGTGATAATAATTAACATTGATTGTTGTCGCAAACGGAACGAAGTGTTCCTTGATTCAAGGCCTTGACCAAGGCTGCGCTGACGAACTTCGCTACAATGACCGCCAAGGCGGTTCGAGGTGACCACTATGGCCGGATGGCAGGGAGATACTCAGACGTGATGCACATCATTCCCAATCTGCTGAGCAAGGAGCAGGTGTGCCAGGTGCGCCAGGCTCTGGAGCAGGCGGACTGGACCGATGGCCGGGTCAGCGCCGGGCATCAGGCATTGAAGGCCAAGCACAACCTGCAACTGGACCAGGACCATCCGGTCAGCCGGCAGATTGGCGATTTCATCCTCGAACGCCTGGGCGGCAACCCGCGTTTCATGGCCACGGCGCTGCCGCTCAAGGTGTTCCCGCCGCGTTTCAACCGCTATCAGGGCGGCGGCCATTACGGCAACCATATCGACAGCGCGGTGCTCAGCGTGCCGGGCACGCCGCACCGGGTCAGGGGGGATATTTCCGCGACCCTGTTTCTCTGCGACCCGGACCAATACGATGGCGGTGAACTGATCATCGAGGACACCTACGGCAGCCACAGCGTCAAGCTGCCGGCCGGTGATATGGTGCTCTATCCGGGCACCAGCCTGCACCGGGTCACGCCGGTTACCCGTGGCGCGCGCCTGGCATCGTTCTTCTGGGTGCAGAGCCTGGTCAGGGAGGATAGCCAGCGCGGTATCCTGCTGAATCTGGATGACGCCATACAGAACCTGACGCTCAAGTTGCCGGACGATCCGGCGCTGGCGCAATTGACCGGCGTCTATCACAACCTGCTGCGCCAATGGTCCAACACCTGAACGGGAGCCGGAGATGACCGATGGATTGCCGCCGCTGCAACGGATACCCGCCGATGTGGTGGCGCTGGACGATTATGCCGAGCTGTCCCGGCAGCACATGAGCGCGGCCGCCTGGAGCTGGCTGAACGGCGGTGCAGCGGATGAAACCACGCTGCGTGACAACCGCGCCGCCTATGCGCGGATCAGGCTCGGCAACCGTATATTGCGGGATATGCGCGGCGGCAGTACCGAACTGAGCCTGTTCGGTCAGCATTTTGCCTATCCGATCATGCTGGCGCCGGTGGCCCATCAGCGCCTGGTGCATGCCGATGGCGAACTGGCCACGCTGCTCGGCGCCTCGGCGATGGGCGCCGGCATGCTGATCAGCACCCAGGCCAGCGTGGCGTTGGAGGAGATCGCCAGGGCCGCCCATGCGCCGCTGTGGTTCCAGTTGTATATCCAGCCGGACCGCGAGTTCACCGCGGCGCTGGTACGGCGTGCGGAGGCGGCGGGCTACCAGGCTCTGGTGCTGACCGTGGATGCGCCGGTCAGTGGTGTGCGCAACCGTGAACAGCGCAGCGGCTTCGCCCTGCCGGCGCATATCGAGACGGTCAATCTGGCGGGCATGGCCGGCTTGCCGCCGCACACGGCGCAGGCGGGCACTAGCCCGCTGTTCGGCAGCCCATTGCTGGCCGCGGCGCCCACTTGGCAGGACCTCGACTGGCTGCGTGGGTTGACCCGGTTGCCGATCCTGCTCAAGGGCGTGCTCAATCCGGACGACGCGCGCCAGGCGCTGGCCCATGGCGCGGATGGCATCATCGTTTCCAACCATGGTGGGCGTGTGCTGGATGGCGTACCGGCGAGCATCGATGCCTTGCCCGCTGTGGTGCGGGCGGTCGATGGCGCGGTGCCGGTGCTGGTCGATGGCGGCATACGCCGGGGCACGGACATCCTCAAGGCCCTGGCCCTGGGGGCCCAGGCGGTGCTGGTCGGCCGTCCCTATATGCAGGCGCTGGCGGTCGGCGGGCCGTCAGGCGTCGCCCATGTGCTGCACATTCTGCGTACCGAGCTGGAAATGGCGATGGTCCTCACCGGCTGCCGCACGCTGGCGGATATCGATGAGCGGGTGCTCTGGGGCGCCAGCTAGAACAATCGGGCCAGCAGCGCGGTCACGGCGGTTTCCACCCGCAGGATGCGCTCGCCCATCTGCACCGGCTGCAATCCAGCACGGGCCAGCATGTCCACCTCATAGGGAATCCAGCCGCCTTCCGGACCGATGGCCAGGGTGATCGGGCCGCTGTGCTGGCGCGGGCAGGGCGGATGGTCGCCGGGGTGGGCGACCAGCCCCAGGCTGTCGCCGATCAGGCCGGGCAGGTGGTCTTCGACGAAGGGTTTGAAACGCTTCTCGATCCGCACGGTGGGCAGTACGGTATCGCGGGCCTGTTCGAGGCCCAGCAGCAGGTTGTCGCGGATTTGCTGCGGCTGCAGAAAGGGCGTCTGCCAGAAGCTCTTTTCCACCCGGTAACTGTTCAGCAGGATGATCTCGCCCACACCGAGGGTGGCGCAGTGCTGCAGGATGCGGCGGAACATCTTCGGCCTGGGCATGGCCAGCAGCAGGGTCAGCGGCAGCTTGACGGGCGGTGGTTGGGTCAGCCTGAGTTGCAGTTCAGCGTGGCGGTCATCCAGCGACAGTACCTGGCCTTCACCCATCAGGCCATCGATCAGGCCGACCCGCAGGCTGTCACCCACTGCCAGCTGCTGAATCTCCAGCATATGCTGCAGGCGCCGGCCACTGAGCCGAGCCCGCTGCGGCGCGATGAAGTCTTGCTCTTCGAGCAGCAGCAGGTTCATGCGCCGGGGCTGTCGTCCTGGCTTTCGGCTTCCCGGTTCACTGGCTTGAGCAGCCCGCTGGCCAGAATGCCGACCTCGTACAGCAACCACATGGGGACGGCCAGCATGGTCTGGGAGATCACGTCGGGCGGGGTCAACAGCATGCCGATGACGAAGCAGCCGATGATCACGTAAGGGCGAATCTGCTTGAGCTTGGCCACATCCACCACCCCGGCAAGTACCAGCAGTACCGTGGCGACCGGGATTTCGAAGGCCAGGCCGAAGGCCAGGAACAGCGTCATCACGAAGTCGAGGTAGTTGTTGATGTCGGTCATCACCGTCACCCCCTCGGGGGCGACGCTGGTGAAGAAGCCGAAGACCAGCGGGAACACCGCGTAATAGGCGAACGCCATGCCGGCATAGAACAGGATGATGCTCGAGGCCAGCAGTGGCAGGGCGATGCGCTTCTCATGCTTGTACAGCCCCGGCGCGATAAAGCCCCAGATCTGATGCAGGACAAAGGGCATGGCCAGGAACAGCGCGCTGATCAGCGCCAGCTTGAATGGCGTGAGAAACGGTGAGGCCACATCCGTGGCGATCATGCTCGTGCCTTCGGGCAGGTACACTCGCAGCGGCTCGGAGATGAAGGTGTAGAGGTCGTTGGCGAAATAGAACAACCCGGCGAAAATCAGCAGCCAGATCACTATGATGCGCAGCAACCGTGAGCGCAGCTCGGTCAGGTGGGCGATCAGCGGCATGTCGCCGCCGGGACCCTGCTCAGGTAGTTTGTCGCTCATTTCGGTGCGGCCGGATTATCGTCATGGGATGAAGGGGCAGGACTGGTGGCAATTGCATCCGGCGCTGCCGGCGGCGCATCGGCGTTCTGTGCTGCAGGCTCCGGCACAGACGCCGCGGCCTGCTCCGCACCCTCGGCCTGGCTGGCGCGCTTGACATGGGAGGCGCCCGGCTTGGAAGCGTCCGGTTTCTTCGCCAGATCAGCCATGATCTTCTCGTTGTGCAGCGCCTGACGGATTTCGTCGGCGCCCATCTCCCGTTCTACCTGGCTGCGCACATCCGCCAGGCTGCGCTTGATGCGGCCCAGGTACAGACCGGCCATGCGCACTGCGCCAGGCAGCCGTTCGGGGCCCAGCACCAGCAGGGCGACGATCGCGATCACCACCATTTCCAGAAAACCGATATCAAACATGGACGATCAGTCCTTATGCTGAGTGGATTCCGTTTTCTGCTCGGGTTTGACGTCCAGGGTTTCGCCCTTGTGTTCTTCCACCGACGGCTTGTCATCTTCGTGCATCGACTTGCGGAAGCCCTTGATCGCCTCGCCCACGTCGGCACCGATGCCCTTGAGCCGCTTGGTGCCGAATAACAAGATCACGATCAGCAGGATGATCGCCAGTTGCCAGATACTGATTCCACCTAAACCCATCTCAACCTCCAGGGCAAAGCCCTACTTATGTGCTCGCGCTGCTTTCTCGGCCAGGCCGGACAAGTCGAAACGCCGTTCCAGTTCTTTCAATACATCATCCGGGCCGAGGTCCAGGTGACTGAGCATGACCAGTGTATGAAACCACAGATCGGCGGTTTCATAAATCAGCTCGCTCTTGTCACCGCCCTGCTGGCAATCCTTGGCAGCCAGCAGGGTCTCGGTGCATTCCTCACCGACCTTTTCCAGGATCTTGTTCAGGCCCTTGGCATGCAGGCTGGCGACATAGGAACTGTCGGCCGCTGCCTGCTTGCGCTGCTCCAGCACCTCGGCCAGGCGCCTGAGCGTGTCATTCATGCTTGTGCTCATAGATATGTTCCGGGTCTTTGATGACAGGATCACTGTCCTGCCAGTGACCATCCTTGAAAACTTTGTAGAAACAACTTTCCCGCCCGGTGTGGCAGGCAATGCCACCGCGCTGCTCGACCTGCATGATGATCACGTCGTTATCGCAGTCCAGCCGCAGCTCGTGCAGCACCTGGATATGCCCGGACTCCTCGCCCTTGCGCCACAGTTTGCCGCGTGAGCGCGACCAGTACACGGCGCGCTGTTCCTGGGCGGTCAACTGCAGCGCCTCGCGGTTCATCCAGGCGACCATCAGCACGCGGCCGCTGGCGGCATCCTGGGCGATGGCGGGTATCAGGCCGTCGGCATCCCACTTGATGCAGTCCAGCCAGTCGGTATCGGTATGCGTATCGGTCATGTCGTCGTTGTGCCAGGCGTGGGTATGGATATCGCTAGCGCCGCAGCACCAGCCAGCCGCCGGCTGCCAGCAGCAGCCAGTACAGTGGCGGGGTCTGGGTCCACAGGTTCATGTCGGTACCCAGGCCATTGGCGCCGACCGCCACCAGTACGGCGCCGATCAGGCGCAGGGCGAGGGCATCGGCGCGGCGTGCAGGGGCATGGTGATCCCGTCGGGCGATGTTGTCCAGCGCCCGATGCGTGGTTTCCAGCAGCGGCGGTATCCGCTCCAGGTGCTGACGCAGGTTCTGCAACTGATGACGCGGGCCGGCGCGTTCGCGCATCCAGCGTTCTAGGTAGGGTTTGCCGGTGCGCCACAGATCCAGTTCGGGATACAGCTGGCGGCCCAGACCCTCGATATTGAGCAGGGTCTTCTGCAGCAGTACCAGTTGTGGCTGCACTTCCATATTGAAGCGCCGGGCGGTCTGGAACAGGCGCAGCAGCAACTGACCGAAGGAGATGTCTTTCAGCGGGCGTTCGAAGATCGGCTCGCACACGCTGCGGATGGCCGCTTCGAATTCATTGACCCGGGTTTCCGGCGGTACCCAGCCGGAATCGATGTGCAGCTGCGCCACCCTGCGGTAATCGCGCTTGAAGAAGGCCATCAGGTTGCGCGCCAGATAGGTCTGGTCTTCCGGGGTCAGGCTGCCGACGATGCCGAAGTCGATGGCGATGTATTGCGGCTCCTGGGGATGGCGGTGCGATACGAAGATGTTGCCCGGGTGCATGTCGGCATGGAAGAAGCTGTCGCGGAACACCTGGGCAAAGAAGATTTCCACCCCGCGCTCGGCAAGCTTCTTCATGTCCGTGCCCTGGGCCTTCAGCGCCTCCAGGTCGGTTACCGCAATGCCATTGATGCGTTCCATGACCAGTACCTTGTGGCGGCACCAGTCCCAGTAGATCTTCGGTACATAGAGCACCGGCGAGTCGAGGAAGTTGCGCCGCAGCAAGGAAGCGTTGGCCGCCTCGCGGTACAGGTCCAGCTCATCGAAGATGGTCTGTTCGTAATCGCGCACCACTTCCACCGGCCGCAGTCGGCGGCCCTCGCGGGACACACGCTCCAGGCTGCGGGCGGCCAGATACAGCCACTGGATATCCTGGTGAATGACATCTTCGATGCCGGGGCGTACCACCTTGACCACGACATCGCTGCCATCATGCAGCAACGCGGCATGCACCTGGGCTACCGATGCGGAGGCCAGCGGCGTGTCGGAAAATTCGGCGAACACCGCCTCGATCGGCAGCCCCAGCTGTTCCTCGATGCGTTGTCGGGCTTGCGCGGGAGGGAACGGCGGTACCTTGTCCTGCAGGAACGCCAGTTCGATGGCGATATCATCGGGCAGCAGGTCGCGGCGGGTAGAGAGGATCTGGCCGAATTTGATGAACACCGGGCCCAGGCTTTCCAGCGCCAGCCGCAGACGCGCGCCGCGGGTCAGGTCGCGCGGTGCCGGATACAGCTTCCAGGGGCCGAGCAGCAGCAGACGACCATACCAGGGCAGCGGTAACGGCTGGATCAACTGGTCCAGACGGTAGCGGGTGAATACCAGCAGGATGCGAAACAGGCGCAGAAAGGCGGTCAGGTTCATGCGTCGTCGGGTCCGGTATCAGGCTGCATGAGGCGCTGCACACGGGCATCGAGCCGGTCCAGCAACAGGCGCAGTTCGTGAATCTGGGCCGCAGCGGCATCGGCTTCGGCGCGTCCCACCAATTGGCGACCCTCTTCGGTGAGGTAGTCGGCGACGCTCTGTTGCAGGCTGTGGCGGGCGCCGCCGAGCCAATCGCGTCCACCGCGGGCAAGTTCGCCGACGGCATGGGCCGCGACCGGCCCCAGCCAGCGTGCCAGGGCGGCCTCGCCGTCGATCTGCAGGTCGGCAAAGATATTTTGCAGCTCCACCAGCACCTGGGTGTCGCCGCTGAGTTCCAGTTCCGGCGACAACAGCAACTGCTGGCGGTTGCTACTCAGTGCCAGGCGGGTCAGCAAGCTGGCCGGTGCGCTGAGCGTGCAATCGACGTTGCCCTCATGGTGCTGCACCAGCTCGATGCCGCCCTGGCCCGGTAGCAGGTAGATCAAGGCCTCCGGCTGGCGGGTGCGGAGCAGGATGACGCGGCCTTGCAGTGCGGCCAGCCGCTGGGCGGTCAACGGGTCCTGATGGATGGCCAGCGCCAGGCTGCGCTCGACCCCGGCCAGCAGAAGGCGGCTCGACATCAGGGCTTGATACCCCGGTGCAGGGCGACGATGCCGCCGGTCATGTTGTGGTAGGTGACCCGGGCAAAGCCGACCTCTTCCATCATGCCCTTGAGGGTTTCCTGATCCGGATGCATACGGATGGACTCGGCCAGATAACGGTAGCTCTCGGCATCGCCGGTGATCAGCCGGCCCATCAGCGGCAGCATGGTGAAGGAATACTGGTCGTAGGCCTTGGACAGCAGCTCGTTGCCCGGCTTGGAGAACTCCAGTACCAGCAGCCGCCCGCCGGGCTTGAGCACCCGCAGCATCGAGGCGATGGCCTGTTCCTTGTGCGTGACGTTGCGCAGGCCGAAGGCGATGGTGATGCAGTCGAAATGGTTGTCCGGGAACGGCAGCTTTTCCGCATCGGCCTGTACGAAGCGCACATTGCCGGCTACACCCTTGTCCAGCAGGCGATCACGGCCGACCTTGAGCATGGAGGCGTTGATATCCGCCAGTACCACCTCACCGGTCGGCCCGACCAGACTGGAGAACTTGCGCGTCAGGTCACCGGTGCCGCCGGCGATGTCCAGCACCCGGTTGCCCGGGCGCACGCCCGACAGCTCGATGGTGAAGCGCTTCCAGATGCGGTGGATGCCGCCGGACATGAGGTCGTTCATCAGGTCATACTTGGCCGCCACCGAATGGAAGACCTCGGCCACCTTGCCGGCCTTTTCCGATTCGGAAACGGTCTGGAAGCCGAAGTGGGTAGTGCGGTCTGAACTGGATTTGTCTGTCATGGAAGCATCTGCCTTGGCAAATTGAGCCGTCATTCTACCCATATTTGCCGACCCCGAGGGACCTTTAAGCAGGACAGCCTGTCGCATGCCGGCTCAGTATCCGGCATGCTATGCGTTTTTTCAGCGGAAGGGATAGAGATGGCAACTGTAGAGATCACCCGTGAGCACTCCCTGGGCAAGGACGCGGCGAAGGAGCGTGCCCAGCAGATGGCAGATAAACTGGCGTCCAAGCTGGACGCCCAGTGCAGTTGGCAGGATGACGAGCTGACCTTCAAGCGCAGCGGTGTGGACGGCAGCATCCTGGTCGGCGAGGACAGCGTACGGGTTGCGGTCAAGCTGGGCATGATGCTCACGCCGATGGCCGGCATGGTCAAGGGCGAAATCGAGAAGGCGCTGAACCGATACCTGGCTTGATCTGTCGCAATAGCGCGGTCAACGAACTCTGCTAAGCTGGAGCTTCTCATCTACAGCGGGTCATCGAGGAGTTGCTCATGGCGGACAAGAAGAAACGGGACGAGAAGGACAACTGGATTGACGGGCTGGAAGGCTATTCCCGGCAGATCTGGCTGGCCGGCCTCGGCGCCTATACCCGGGTTGGCAAGGAAGGCGGCAAGTTGTTCGAGGCGCTGATTCGCGACGGCGAAGAGGCTGAGAAGGCGGCCAGGACGGATGCTGGTCGAAAGGGTACTCGTGGCAAGAAGGACTCTCTGGAAGCGGCGCGGGCCAAGGTGGACAAGGCCCGCAGCAAGATGAGCGACAAGCTCGGTGGGCTGGAGGAGATGTTCGACAAGCGCATGGCCAGCACCGTCGAGCGGCTGGGGTTGGCCCGTCAGGCCGAGCTGCAGGCGCTGGCAGCGCGGGTTGATGAGCTGACCAAGGCACTGGAGCAGTTGTCTGCTGCGCCTGCCGCTGCGGCCAAGCCGGCGCGCGCGGCCCGGACATCGACGGCGAGCAAGCCCGCCGCCAAGTCTGCCCCTGCTGCTGCCAAACCTGCTGCCAGCAAAGCCACCAAACCGGCTGCCAAGCCGAAAGCCGGTGGTGCCGCGGCCCAGGCCAAGAGCGCAGCGACGCCTGCGGTCAAGACCACTGCCCGGCGCCGCAGCACTGCACCCAAGGCCGCGACCCGCGGCCAGTCGGCGCCAGCGCCGGCAACCCAGGCCACGCCCGGGACCCCGCCGGAGCTGTAAGCGACAACGCCCGCCGGATCGCTCCGGCGGGCGTTGCAAGTCTGCTGATGATTGCGCTTAGAGCATGATCCGTACCACCGACTCATCCGGATCGCGGCTGGCCCCGGCGGCGCGCAACTGCTCCAGGTACTCCTGCCACAGTGGCTCCTGGTGCTCGCCCAACTGGTATAGATAATCCCAACTGAACAGGCCGCTGTCGTGGCCATCATCGAATATCAGCTTGAGCGCATAGTTGCCGGCCGGCTCGACACCGACCAGCGCCACATTCTGCTTGCCGGTCTGCCGCACCGGCCGGCCATGACCCTGGACCTCCGCCGAAGGGGAGTGCACGCGCAGGAACTCTGCCGGCAGGCTGAAGCGGCGGCCATCGGCATACTGCAGCTCCAGCATGCGGGAGGCCTTGTGCAGCTTGATCTTGCTCGGTACTGGACTGGTCATGGCGGGCCTATGGGTTGTCGTTTACAGAATATAGCGTGACAGGTCTTCGTTGACCGCCAGCTCGCCCAGATGCTGGTCCACGTAGGCGGCATCGATCACCAGCGTCTCGCCGTTCTGCTTGGATGCCAGATCCGCAGCGCTGAACGACACTTCCTCCAGCAGACGTTCGAGCACGGTATGCAGGCGACGGGCACCGATGTTCTCGGTCTTCTCGTTGACCTGCCAGGCGATCTCGGCCAGGCGGACGATGGCGTCATCGGCGAACTCCAGCTCCAGGCCCTCGGTCTGCAGCAAGGCCCGGTACTGCTCGGTGAGCGAGGCATCCGGTTCGGTCAGGATGCGCTTGAAGTCCTCCGGCGACAACGACTGGAGCTCGACGCGAATCGGCAGGCGGCCCTGCAGTTCCGGAATCAGGTCCGACGGCTTGGTCAGGTGGAAGGCGCCCGAGGCGATGAACAGGATATGATCGGTGCGTACCATGCCGAACTTGGTATTCACCGTGCAGCCTTCGATCAGCGGCAGCAGATCACGCTGCACACCCTCTCGGGAGACATCGGCACCGCTGCCGCTGTTGGCGCGCTTGCTGACCTTGTCGATCTCGTCGAGGAACACGATACCGTTCTGCTCCACCGCTTCGATGGCACGGCCTTTCAGGTCTTCCTCATTGACCAGGCGTGCCGCCTCCTCGTCGCGAATCAGCTTGAAGGCTTCGCTGACCTTGAGCTTGCGGGTCTTGCGCTTGTTCTTGCCGAAGCTGGAGAACATGTTCTGCAACTGGCTGGTCATCTCTTCCATGCCGGGCGGCGCCATGATTTCCACGCCCGTTGGCGTGTCGGCCACTTCGATGTCGATTTCCTTGTCATCCAGTTGGCCTTCGCGCAGGCGCTTGCGGAACAGCTGGCGAGTGCTGTTGTCCTCGCGTGCCGGCTGATCGCTGGTGCCCTGGCGTGGTGGCGGCAGCAGGGCGTCGAGGATGCGCTCTTCGGCGGCATCCTCGGCACGGTGCCCCATCTTGGCGATCTCCTGTTGTCGGAGCATCTTCAATGCCGCATCGACCAGGTCGCGGATGATGGACTCGACATCGCGGCCGACATAGCCCACCTCGGTAAACTTGGTGGCTTCGACCTTGATGAAGGGTGCCTGCGCCAGGCGTGCCAGGCGGCGGGCGATTTCGGTCTTGCCGACGCCGGTAGGACCGATCATCAGGATATTCTTCGGCGTCACCTCATGGCGCAGCGCCTCGGGCAGCTGCTGGCGCCGCCAGCGGTTGCGCAGGGCGATGGCCACGGCGCGCTTGGCATCCTGCTGGCCAATGATGTGACGGTCCAGTTCATGGACGATTTCGCGGGGTGTCATGGACATGTGGTTTGCTTCCGGACGCTTCAGGTATTGGCGTCCAGCTCCTCGATGGTCTGATTCTGGTTGGTGTAGATGCAGATCTCGCCGGCGATGCCGAGGCTGGATTCGACGATCTCGCGGGCTGACAGGTCGGTATGCCGCAACAGGGCGCGGGCGGCCGACTGGGCGTAGGGGCCGCCGGAGCCGATGGCGATCAGGCCCTCTTCGGGCTCGAGTACATCGCCGTTGCCGGTGATGATCAGCGAGGCCTCCTTGTTGGCTACTGCCAGTAGTGCTTCGAGGCGACGCAGGGTGCGGTCGGTGCGCCATTCCTTAGCCATCTCCACGGCGGCGCGGACCAGATGTCCCTGGTGCTTTTCCAGCTGGGCTTCGAAATGTTCGAACAGGGTGAAGGCATCGGCGGTGCCGCCGGCGAACCCGGCAATCACCTGGTCATGGTACAGGCGGCGGACCTTGCGGGCATTGCCTTTCATGACGGTGTTGCCCAGCGAGACCTGGCCATCACCACCGATTACTACTTTGCCGTGGCGGCGTACTGAAACGATTGTAGTCACGCGCAGCTCCTGTTGGCTGTTCTGATAGCGGGCAGCACGGCGTGCGCGCTGTCGTTGCTGTTATCTGGGGATGGGGGAGGGGAAATTCAAGATGCCGGCGCGGAGCCGGGCGCGTGCACCGACGGCTGGCTGCCGTCAGTGCGTATGGTTGCCGTCAGGGAGTGCTGCGCTGTTGCCGGAGCAGGTTGTTGAAACCGTTGCCAGCCAGGGTCTGCTCGGCCTGGGTCAGCTTGGCCTGGTCGGCAAAGGGGCCAACCTGGACTCGATGCCAGACTTCACCGTTGGCCAGTTTGGCATCTTCCAGGCGGGCATCCAGCCCCATCAGCAGGATCTGCGCCCGTACCCGGTCCGCTTCGCTGCGCTGGCGGAACGAGCCGGCCTGCAGATAGTAGCGGGTGGTTGGCTCGGCCTTGGCGGTGGTCGTCGGTGGCTTGGCCGCCGGCGGTGGCGGTGGTGGCGGTTCCGGGCGGGATCTGGGCGTTACCACTTCCGACTCGGGCAGCAGGGTGTAGAAGTCATAGCTGGGGTTCTGCTCCTTGGGCTTGGCCGGCGCCGGGGTGACCGGTTGGGGCGTGACGGTCTCGCGCTTGACGCTGTCGCGGCCCGGCTCCAGGGTGAACAGAAAGGCGATGAACAGGCCGACCACCGCTCCGCATACGGCGATCAGCCAGGCGGGAACACGTCGGCTGGTCTTCGGCCGGGCGCGGCTGGCGCCGCGGCGGGGGGCTTTGCGTGCTTTAGCCATGCGACTTACATGCGCTCCAGAGTAGTGATGCCGAGCAGGTTAAGGCCTTGGCGCAGGGTGCGTCCAGTCAGGGCCGCCAGACGCAGACGGCTGTCCCGCTGGGCCGGCTCCGCCGCTGCCAGGATCGGGCAGTTCTCATAGAAGCTGGAAAAGCGCCCGGCCAGCTCGTACAGATAATGACACAGCGAATGCGGGGTGCCTTCCCGGGCGACGTACTGCAGCAGGTTGCCGAACTGGGCCAGGTGGGCGGCCAGGTCGATTTCCGGCTCTTCCTGCAGCACCAGCGGTGCCAGGTCATCCAGGTGTGTCATGTCGCGATCGATCTTGCGGAACACGCTGGCCACCCGGGTATAGGCGTACATCAGGTAGGGTGCGGTGTTGCCCTCGAAACTGAGCATCTGCTCGAAGTTGAAGTTGTAGTCGCTGCTGCGGTGCTTGGACAGGTCGGCATACTTGACCGCGCCGATGCCCACTGCCCGGGCGATCTGCTGCAGCTCGTCACTGCCGAGCTCGGGGTTCTTCTGCTTGACCAGGTCATAGGCGCGCTGCTCGGCTTCCTCGAGCAGGTCGACCAGTTTCACGGTGCCGCCGTCACGGGTCTTGAACGGCTTGCCGTCGGCGCCATTCATGGTGCCGAAGCCCATGTGCTCGAGCTGCATCTCCGTCGGTACGAAACCGGCCTTGCGCGCCACCGCGAACACCTGCTGGAAATGCAGGGCCTGGCGCTGGTCGACGAAATACAACACCCGGTCGGCGTGCAATACCTGGTGGCGGTAGCGCATCGCGGCCAGGTCGGTGGTGGCGTACAGGTAGCCACCGCCGGCCTTCTGCACGATCACCGGCAGGGGGTTGTCTTCACTGTTTCTGAACTCATCGAGGAACACGCAGCGCGCACCTTCGCTTTCGGTCAGCAGTCCGGTCTGTTGCAGGCTGTCGACCACATCGGCGAGCTGATCGTTGTAGGCGCTTTCGCCGCGCACATCGGCGGGCGTCAGGCTGACGCCGAGACGGTCGTAGACGGCCTGACAGTGACCGAGGGAAATACTGTTGAAGCGGTGCCACAGTGCCAGGCACTCGGGGTCGCCTGCCTGCAATTGCACCACACGCTGACGGGCGCGGTCGGCGAACTCGGGGCTGTCGTCGAAACGCTTCTTGGCCTGGCGGTAGAAGTTCTCCAGGTCGCCCAGCTCGGCCTCGGCGGCGACGCGGTTCTCTTCCAGATAGGCCAGCAGCATGCCGAACTGGGTGCCCCAGTCGCCGACGTGGTTCTGGCGGATCACCGTATGGCCGAGGAACTCCAGCACCCGCGCGATGGCATCGCCGATGATGGTCGAGCGCAAGTGGCCGACGTGCATTTCCTTGGCCAGGTTGGGGGAGGAATAGTCCACCACCACGCGTTGCGCAGGATCGGCTGCAGGGACATTCAGTTGCGGATCATCCAGCGCCTGCTGTAGCTGGGCGGCCAGCCAGTCGCGGTCCTGGAAGAAGTTGATGAAGCCGGGGCCGGCAATGCTCACCTGCGCTACGGCGTCGCTCGGCGGCAGGGCGGCGATGATCTGCTCGGCCAGGTCGCGGGGCTTCATGCCGGCGGGCTTGGCCAGGGTCATCGCCAGGTTGCTGGCGAAGTCGCCGTGGCTCTTGTCGCGGGCGGTCTCCACCTGGATGTTGGGGCTGATATCGCTGGGCAGCACGCCGCGGGTCTGCAGGGTGCTGATGGCGCTGGCGAGCAACTGGCTGATCAGGTTTTTCATGGGTAATGAGGGTTCCGGCAAGGGCCTGTGGAAAACCCGGCATTATCCGACTTAACTGTCCGCTTGCCAAATCCGTCTGCCCGAAGGGGGCGGTTGCGGTGCGCAGGCAGCAGTCCTGCAGGTCAGAACATGTCCAGCGGATCCACGTCGATCGACCAGCGTACGCGGCGGGCCAGCGGGTGCTGTTCCAGTGTCGGCAACCACAGGTACAGCAGTTGATGCAGGGATGAGCGCTGGGCGGACATGACCAGCAGTTGCGCGCGATGACGCCCGGCGCGGCGCTCCATCGGTGAGGGCACCGGGCCGAGTAGTTCGACGCCGCTGAGCCCGTTGTCGGCAGCCAGTTGTTCGGCCAGTTCGCTGGCGGCGTCGAGAAACTGGTTGGTCTGCGCCGTGGCGTTGGATTCGGCACGCAACAGGGCCATGAAGCTGTAGGGCGGCAGTTGGGCAGCTTGGCGTGCGGCCAGTTCGCGCTCGGCGAAATGGCTATAGTCATGCTCGGTCAGATCCAGCAGCAGTTGATGCTCGGCCATATGGGTCTGGATCATTACCTGGCCGGGTTTGTCCGCGCGCCCGGCGCGCCCGGCCACCTGGATGATCTGCTGCGCCATGCGTTCGGGGCCGCGGAAATCAGTGGAGAACAGGCCGCCATCGGCATCCAGGATGGCCACCAGGGTGACATCGGGAAAGTGGTGCCCCTTGGCGAGCATCTGCGTGCCGACCAGCAGGCACGGCTCGCCGCTCTGGATGCGAGCCAGCATGCTCTGCATGGCCTGTTTGCGGGCCATGGTGTCACGATCGATACGCAGCACGGGGAAGTCCGGAAAGCAGCTGAGCAGATGTTCCTCGGTGCGCTCGGTACCGGCGCCGAGCGGCCGCAGGTCCTGGCTCTGGCATTTCGGGCAACTGCGGTCGACACTGCGCTGACTGCCGCAGTGGTGACAGTGCAACTGCGCTGGCGACTGGTGCAGGGTCATGCGTGCATCGCAGCGCCGGCACTCGGCCATCCAGCCGCAGTCGTGGCACATCAACGTCGGTGCGAAGCCGCGCCTATTGATGAAGACCAGTACCTGATTACCCTGGCGCAGGTGCTCGCCCATCAACTGGATCAGCGGGCGCGACATGCCGCCTTCCAGTGGCCGGCTGCGGATATCCAGGCATTGGAAGCGCGGCGGGCTGGCATTGCCGGCGCGCTGGGTCAGGCGCAGGCGTTGATAGCGCCCGCGCTGTACGTTGTGCAGGCTTTCGAAGGACGGCGTGGCTGAGCCCAGAATGATGCCGACCTGCTCCAGATGCGCGCGATATACCGCCAGATCCCGTGCGTTGTAGCGCAGGCCATCCTGCTGTTTATAGGACAGGTCATGCTCTTCGTCGACGATGATCAGGCCGGGGCGTGCCAGCGGGGTGAAAATGGCCGAGCGCGTGCCTATGACGATGCTTGCTTCACCATCGCGGGCGGCAATCCAGGCATCCAGGCGTTCGCGATCGTTCAGGCCCGAGTGCAGGATCACCACTGGCACATTGAAGCGGCGGCGGAAGCGCTCCAGCGTCTGCGGCGTCAGGCCGATCTCGGGGATCAGTACCAGGGCCTGGCGTTGTTGCTGCAGGCAGTGCTCAATGGCCTGCAGGTAGATTTCGGTCTTGCCGCTGCCAGTTACCCCTTCCAGCAGCCAGGCGTGGAAGCCATCGGCGGCGAGAATGGTATCCAGTGCCGTCTGTTGCTCGGCGTTGGGCTGCAGCGGCGGCTCCTTTAATAGAGGTTGCGGCTCGCTGACATGATGCGGCGACTGGCTGATGCGCTGCACCAGCCCCTTGCGTTCGAGTGCTTCCAGGGCGTCGCGGGTCAGGCCCCACTGGTTGATCAGTGCGTGGGACAGGCCATGGGGATGCCTGGCCAGGGCCTGCACCGCTTCCTTCTGTTTCGGTGCGCGAATGATCGCCGGATGCTCCGGATAGGCGCCGGGCAACAGCTGCCAGAGCATATCCTGCCGCGCCAGCGCCGGCTCGCCACGGCGCAGCAGCACCGGCAGCGCGCTGCTCAGGGTGTCGCCCAGGCCGTGTTGGTAATAGTTGGCGGTCCAGGCGCATAAACGCCAGAGGCTGTCGGGTAGCAGGGGGCTGCGGTCCAGCAACTCGCTGGCGCGCTTGAGCTTGTTTGCGGGAACGCTGGAGTGGTCGGTGATGGCGGCAATCAGGCCGACCAGGTCGCGATTGCCGAAGGGAACCCTGACCCGCAATCCGATCTGCAATTCGTCCGGGTGTGCGTTTGCCGGTGCGCGATAATCGAACAGCTGGCGCAGCGGGGAGGGCAGAGCAACCTGGAGAATCGGTGCTGGCACGGCGGGGAGTGTCCTTGTCTGGCTGAGTGCTGATGTTAGCATCCGCCGCAATGGATATGCAGCGCTTGGCGGGAACACCCGTAACGCTTGCGTGGCGGCGGAATTCTGTTATTATCGCCGGCCTATTTTCCGGTCCATGCGATTGTTTCGGTGCCGGGTAGAATCACACAGTGCGGTGCCTGATCAGGTTGGTCCGGTGGCGGCACACAAAACCGAGGAATCACCCATGAAAGCTGATTTGCATCCTGCATACGAAGAAATCGAAGCCACCTGTGGTTGCGGCAATGTCATCAAGACTCGCTCCACACTGGGCAAAAGCATCTATCTGGACGTCTGCTCCGCCTGCCACCCGTTCTACACCGGCAAGCAGAAGGTTCTCGACACCGGCGGCCGTATCGAGCGCTTCAATCAGCGTTTCGGTGCTGTCAGCAGCAAGAAGTAAGATCAGGCAGGCCATTGATGGCACTGTCCGGTTCGAAGAAGGCGCCCCTCTGGGGCGCCTTTTTTATTGCCTGGCTGCTGGCTACGCCGACGCTGGCCGACAGTTGCTCGCTGCCGGGTGTCGGTGAACAGGTGGTCAGCAGTCGTGTCATCGATGGCGATACGCTGGAGCTGGGCGATGGCCGGCGGGTACGGTTGATCGGTATCAACACGCCGGAAATCGGGCGCCGTGGTGCGCCTTCCGAACCCTATGCGCAGAAGGCCAGGGCCGAATTGCAGCGGTTGGTCGGCGATGCCGGGCTGCGTCTGGTAGTCGGTCAGGAGGCCAGGGACAGCTATGGCCGAACCCTGGGGCACCTGTTCGATGCGCAGGGTATCAATATAGAGGCGCAGCTGCTGAGCAGGGGGCTGGGTTTTGCAGTAGGCATTCCACCCAATCTGGCGCTGCTGGAATGCCATCTGCGGCAGGAACAGCAGGCACGCCATCAGCGCCTGGGTGTCTGGCGGCAGGTGCCGGTCAAGCGTGCGTCCGAGGTGAGCCAGGGCGGCTTCCAGCTGGTTCGTGGGCGTATAGTGACGGTACAGACGGTCGGCCGTCACACCTGGGTGGAGCTGGACGGGCCGCTGGTGCTGCGTCTGCCCGTTGACCTTCCCGGGGCCGCTGACATTGCCAGCTGGCGCGGGCGGGAGCTGGAAGTGCGTGGTTGGGTGGTGGATCGAGGGTCGTCTCGCCGTGGGCACAAGCGTTTCATGCTGCCGCTGCTGGAATGGCGGCTGGTCCATCTTGAATGATCGGAACGAATCGCCGAAAAAGCCCTTGAATCGCTGCAACTGGCCGGCTGGCAAGATGGCATGAATCATCTTGTGAGGGGTGGGGCTTTTCTGTATTCTCGATCGTTCGCAATAAGCCACTTGACCGGAAGAAGTAATCATGTCTGATCTGAGAACTGATGCGCTCGAATACCATGCCAACCCGCGTCCGGGTAAGCTGAGCGTCGAGCTGACCAAGCCTACTGCCACTGCGCGTGATCTGGCGCTGGCTTACAGTCCGGGTGTTGCAGAGCCTGTGCGTGAAATCGCCAAGGATCCGGACAATGCCTTCAAATACACCGGCAAGGGCAACCTGGTGGCGGTGATTTCCGATGGCACCGCAATTCTGGGTCTGGGCAATCTGGGGCCCATAGCCTCCAAGCCGGTCATGGAAGGCAAGGGTGTGCTGTTCAAGCGCTTTGCCGGTGTCGATGTCTTCGATATCGAAGTCGAGGCGGAAAGCCCGCAGGCCTTCATCGATACCGTCAAGCGCATTTCCTGCACCTTTGGCGGTATCAACCTGGAAGATATCAAGGCGCCGGAGTGCTTCGAGATCGAGCGTGCGCTGATTGAGCAGTGCGATATTCCGGTATTCCACGACGACCAGCACGGCACCGCCATCGTCACCGCGGCGGCCATGATCAATGCCCTGGAGTTGGCCGACAAGAAGCTGGAAGACGCCAAGATCGTCTGTCTGGGTGCCGGTGCGGCCGCGGTTGCCTGCATGAAGCTGCTGGTCAGCCTGGGTGCGGCCATCGAGAATATCTCCATGATCGACCGCAAGGGTGTCATTCATGCCGGGCGTGACGATCTGAATGAGTACAAGGCGATCTTCGCTTCGGAAACCGATAAGCGAACCCTGTCCGATGCGATGAAAGGCGCAGACGTGTTTGTCGGCCTGTCCGGCCCGAACCTGCTGCAACCAGCCGAGCTGAAGCTGATGGCGGAAAACCCCGTGGTATTCGCCTGTTCCAACCCGGATCCGGAGATCAGCCCCGAGCTGGCCCATGCTGCCCGTCCCGACGTGATCATGGCCACTGGTCGTTCCGACTACCCGAACCAGGTCAACAACGTACTTGGCTTCCCGTTCATCTTCCGTGGTGCGCTGGATGTGCGTGCCACACGTATCAACGAAGAGATGAAGATGGCTGCGGTGCACGCCATCCGCGAACTGGCCAAGGAGCCGGTGCCGGACTACGTTTCCGAAGCCTACGGCGGTATCAACCTGGAGTTTGGTCGCGACTACATCATTCCCAAGCCGATGGACGTGCGTCTGATCGAGAAGGTGCCGGCTGCTGTGGCCCAGGCCGCAGTCGATAGCGGTGTTGCACAACTGCCGTACCCGGCGCACTACCCGCTGAAATCGGTCGAAGACTGCTTCTGAAGTAGTGCTGATCAGAACCCTGCTTTCGAGCAGGGTTTTTTATGACAAAAATGTTGCGACAGGTATTGACGGTAAATCTGGCAGGCCTATAATGCGCACCTCTTCACCGCCAGGGCGGTTCGGACGACAGTCCGGGCAGAACAGGCCGGTGAAAACGGATTGAAAGGAAGGCGTTGACAAGGGGCTAGGCTCCTGTAGAATGCGCCTCCCTGGCCCGGAACGGCAGCACGGTTTCAGGTCGGAGA
>NZ_PCQD01000030.1 GCF_002979975.1 Pseudomonas sp. MYb185
TGTATAGACCGGGGACATGGGTTACAGAATGTTCGGAGACATGGGTAACGCTTTGATCCGTCCTTATCGTACTCGCTTTGTTAGGTTGCGCAGATCCACTTGTCCTATTTGTTGATGGCAAAAATGCAGGGTGTACTGTCCGTCGACCAGGGTTGGTCTGAGCGCTATGTACTTGCCGACAAACCCCTCTCCGACCAGGATCACGTAACGCTGGAAGGTGATGCTCTGGTCTGAGGCAACTTTGCGCACCTCGTCGATCGGCCCGTACTCATACGGTGGCAAATACTCCAACCAACGTCGCTGACTGGGCTCGTAGCGTGAAGCCGGTGTCTGTAGCTGCAAGGCTTCATGCGGACGTACCTCATTGTATTGCTGCCGCCAACGGTTGAAGGCGCGCTGGCAGTGCCCCAGCGACGCAAACTGTTTGCGCCCCAGCAACTCTGCCTTGAGAGTGCGATGGAAGCGCTCATCCTTGCCCTGGGTTTGCGGATGGTAAGGGCGTGAATGGCTGACAGTGATGCCCTGCTCAATCAACCATACTGTCAGCCGTGAGAAGCGGCCATTACCGCCACCAGCTCCCCACGGCGGACCGTTTTCCATGGTCATGCGCTGAGGCAAGCCATATCGCCGGAAAGTACTGAGGAGCGCACTCTGAACCGTCCGGCGTTGCTCGTTCCCGCAGGCGTGGAGGCAGAGCGAGAAGCGGGAACAGTCATCGATCACGGTTAGTGGATGGCAGCGCTGCTGGCCCACTGGCACGTGTCCCTTGAAGTCCATTTGCCACAGTTCGTTGGGATGAGTATGTTCGAAGCGGATGCAGGCAGTGGGTTCTGCTGGGGCGTTCAGCCGCCCATGGCGGCGCAGAATCGCGGTGATCGTGCTCAGTGCCGGCAAGCACAGGTGGCCCTCGCGCACCAGTACAGTACGCAGCTTGCGCGCTCCCCAGGCCGGGTACCGATCGCGACAAGCGAGTATGAGGTCTTCGGTTTCTGCTGAGGTCCGTGCTGGTTGCTGTATGGGGCGCCGGGACCGATCATGCAGCCCCTCAACTCCCTGTTCCTCATGACGACGCACCCACTTATAGCCCGTCTTGCGGCTAATGCCATAGCGACGGCATAGCTCGCTGAACGAGAGCGTGCCGCAGCGACTCAATTCAATAAATTCAGTACGCAGGTCCACAGTTGTAATCTCTTGCCAAGGCATCAGCGATCTCCAAAGAGGACGTAATGCCGAAGAGTATTAACTGTTACCCATGTCTCCGAACGTTTTGTTACCTATGTC
>NZ_PCQD01000004.1:0-5909 GCF_002979975.1 Pseudomonas sp. MYb185
GAGGGCTTCAACGAACTGCGTATCGAAGACCGGGCCGGCGAGGAACAGATCTTCATCCATGCCCAGCGCGACTGGGATCAGAATATCCAGCACGACCAGAAAATCCGGGTCGGCAACGAACGTCATGAGCGTATCGAAGCCAACCGCTACACCGAGAATCTGGCCGAAGAGCACCACACCACCCACGGTGATAGAAAAACCGAGGTCAAGGCCGATGATCATCTGACCGTTGGCAACAACCAGCACATCAAGCTGGGCCAGGGTCAGTTCATCGAGGCCGGACAGGAAATCCACCTGTCCAGCGGCATGAAAGTGGTACTGGAAGCCGGCAGCGAAATCACCTTCAAGGTCGGTGGCAGCTTCGTCAAGCTCGACCCCAGTGGTGTCACCCTGGTCGGGCCGAGCGTGAAGATGAACTCTGGCGGTAGTCCGGGCAAAGGCTCGGGTGCCGCACCCAGGTTGCCAGGCGACACGGTAGCGGCAGAAACAGATGAGCCGGGCGGGCTATTGTCTGTCAGGCTCAAGGAAGCCAGTCGTGACAGCATGCCGTTTGTCGAGCTGTGCCAGAAGCCACGAGGCGGAACCCCTGCGCAATGCCCACTGGCTGACTGCCCATGCAGAAAGGCAAGCGGCATCGGCTCATGAGTTATCAGCCTACGGCGCAAATGCCACTACTCTCCGGCGATATCTACTGGCTGGCGGAGCCGCAACCGCTGTTGCTTGCGACCCTCTATCAAGAGGAGCCTGATCCTGACCCGATCAGGCTGTTCGACGGCACGGTCTTTTCGCCACAGGTCAACCAGTCTCCCATTCTGTTCAGGCTCGTGGCCACAGGTGGCCTGGTAGATAGACTTAAACGTGACCCGGCATGCCTGGCAGGTTTGCTCATCACTTCTGCTACCCCACGGGATGAGGTTGTGTATCACTTGCGCAGCTTGCTGGAGGTGCGCTTTCAGCAGCGCCAGCTATTGCTGCGTTATTACGACCCGCGTGTGGCCAGCTATCTATTGCCAACCTGCACAGGCGTTATGCAGCCCCGCTGGATGGGACCGCTTGATCAGATCGTCTGGTTTGGTGGTACCTGGGCGGACGAACTGGAAGGAGCGCAGCGTTGGCATGTGCTGACCAATGAACAGGACCGGCGCACCACGGAACTGGATACGCCGCTGATCCTGGGTGAAGAACAATTACAGCGAATGAGGAAACAAGGCCTGGAGCATTTCGCCTGGCGCTGGATACAAGACCATCCAGGCCATGGCATGGTTCAGGTGCTGGATTGGATCGAGTCAGGGTTGGCTGCGGGGCATGACGAAGAGATTTCCCTGAACAGCTGGCTGGCGGGCCGGGTACTGAGCCAGGAGGGCATTACGCATGAGCGGTAAGATCTGCATTCTTGATAGAGGGCCAGCTTGTGAGCCGGACAAGTTCATCGTCGAAATTGTCGGCAAACAGCACCCGGAGACCCAGAAGCTGGTGATCTGCGACGGAGCAGGTGCGCCGCTGACCACTGTGACCGCTGCAGCCGTGGAAGAGGAAGTCAACGGGGAAGCCTTTTCCAGCCTGCTGAAAGTGTGGGATTGGGCGGAAATGTCTGGAGAATCACTGGCGCTGGAAATTGCCAGCGAAGCGGGAGGCCCCATCCGCTTACCTTTGACCCGAGGGTTGCGCTCCACCCCCCGTCAGGAAGATGCCCAACTCAACCAGATTGTACCCGTCATCCCCTGCAGCGCCTTGCCCGGCATACGGTGCTCTTCTGACCTGGGCGTACCGGTTCTGGTGCGCAGTGGCTATATCTATGTTTTCTACCATCAGAAACTCTGGCGAGAGCTGGAGGTACGTTTCACCGATGCCGGAACACGCTTTCACGATATTGATGTCGCCGGCTATCGTGAAGGCAAGGGGTTCGTACCGGGCAAGCGCGAGGCTAGCGGCGTAGCACTGGAAGATATCTGGTTGCCCGCCCAATGGAATGGTCGCAGAGCGGTCCCTGTACAGCTGATGTTTTCCGAGGTGCAACTGAGCGCGGCCCGATTGGCTTACCTGGAAAGTCATGAACTGCGACTGGAACCGCGCACCCGAAGCCCCGATCTGCTGATCTCCGAAGCCGGATTCATGAAGCGCTGGGCGGGCAGCCCGGATGGCTCGGCCATGCTGCATGCTTTTACCGGCGATGGTACAAACGCCTCGGCCAGCGCCAGCCTGGCACGACACGGCATGGAGCTGTTTGCTTTCCCGCTGAGTCTGTGTGCGCCCCAGCGCCAACGCCAACCCGGCCACGAGTGGCTGCTCGACCAACCGGCCCGCCTGATATGTGATCTGACAGGCAACTATCCGCAGCAGGCGCTCGCGAGAACACGCGAAACCGTGAACACATGGCGCAAGGGGGAGTCCCTCGAGCCATCGGACCAGTTCGAATCCGAGGCCTGGTCAGCCTGTCAGGATGGCTGCAGTGCAGAAACCACCGCCATCTGGGCTGCCCAGGAAGTACAGGATGATGCTCTCCAGTCGGCACGCCAGCGCCAGTTGCACGCGATTCTGCTGCCTGACCCCATGCACCGCATGCGGCACCTGGCCAGCCGCATCGATAACTTGCAGGAGTTGCTGAAGGATTGCACACGACTGGCGATGGAGCACCCTCACCATGCCAGTGCATTACTGCTGCACAACCTTGCCGTGCCTTCGCGCATCGGGGGCAACCTGAACCCCTTGTCCCGAAGCCTGCGGAGCAAGCTGAATGATGATGGCAAGCGCGAGATCAATATCGCCACGGCTGCCATGGAGCGCGCCCATGTAGGCAAGCTGCTGGAAAACGCCCAACAGGCATTGGCCGAGGCCTTGAAGACAGCGCAGTACCAGCAATGTATCGCCGACCATCTCAGTCTGGATGGATTCGATTACCAGGCAGCCATGTTCTTCGCTGTCCGGTTGTTGGCCTGCATCGCAACCCCCGCTGCCCAGCTGGGCCCGCTGGCATTCAGCGGCGAGATCCACGATGCCGTGACGGGGCTTAGCCTGCACCGCAGCGGCCGTAACCCAGCTCAGCAGTTGCTTCAGAGCATCGCCAATAATGACCGGCATCCCTTGCACGTCATGCTCTGGCCCGCGATCAGGGATGATCAACTGTTCACCACCTACCAGGCACCCGGGGAAGAACCCAACCAGGGTGATGGAGGTTTCCGGGCTACCATCCTCGCCAGCCTGGAGGATAAGGATGCTCCAGATCAGGAAACGCAAACGCTGGACGGCATCACCCTGGCTGCACTCATGGCAAGCGGCGCACTGCAGGACAGTTTCACCCTACAACTGGGCGCCAGACAGGGCATGATGGTGCTGAGTCGGATCAATGAAATATTGAACGGCGCCGTGCAAGCTGCCGAGAACCGCATGATCGATCTGGCCAATCAGGTCGTGGACAGCCGCCAGACCCAAGCGCGACAACAGGCGACTATCGACAACGCCAGGCAAAGCCAAATCCTCCACCGGAGCGCGCTGGGTGCGCAGGCCAGAACGGTGAATATCAGGCTGCATGGCATGCAGGCGGAGCATCTGCGCCAAACCATGCCCAGAGCCTTCGAAGGTGCCGTTTTTGTACGTGCAGGTAACCTCGGCCAAGCCAGTATCCGTGACTACTACCTGTTCGGCCTGGAAGATCTACCAGAGGTGGACCCTGGCGCCGCGGCGGCACGCATGTATGGGCAGTATCTGGATGGCAGCGGCAGGCCACTCGGAACCACCAATGCCCGTTCCGCACGCCGGACCGGGATGCCGGTAGTACCGGAAAGCGGTGTCTACTTCGCCGTTCCACGTAACAGCCGAACTGCTGAAGCTCTCAGTCAACTTAACCAGGCTATTCATCAAGAGACGCTGGCCGGCTCAGCACTGGTTGCCTCGCAGGGCAGGGCAAGCCATTTGGGAACTTCCCTGCAACTGGCAACGGACAACCTCAGACGTGCCCGTGATGGTCTGGCTCATCGAACGCTGAACAGCAGGCCCTTTTCTGCGATGGTGTTGATGATGGAGGTTTGGAATGTGCGGGTGGCTATGGAGGAGTATGCGCAAAATGGATTAGAGCGCTCAGGCTTCAGACAGAAAATAGGGGTATTGTCGGCATTTGTTGATCTTTTGATCGCCATAGAAGCGTTGACTGGTAAAACAGCAGGGAGCCAGTCCATCTACAGAGTTGCTAGCCGGCCATTACTAACCTTTTCTCAGCAGCGCTTGGAAAGTATTTTCGGTATAAGGCTTGCTGCGCATATCACCAAAGAGGTGACAGGCCGCTTGCTGAGCCAAGTTGCAGCAGGTTTACTTCTCGCGGGTTTGAGTTTATCTGATGCCATTCATGCTGATCGCTGGTCTGACAGTGCTATATGGGGGCATTACATGATGGCTGTAGGTGGGCTTTTGGGCGTAGGTGCGGTTTTAATGAGTGGCTCTGTGCTCTTTGGGCTGGTGGGTATTGTTGCTGTGGCACTGCTCATTGGAGGGGCTACGGTAGTGGCTCTTTTCAGTAATACAGATTTTGAGGACTGGTTGGCCGGCAGTATCTTCGGTGAAGAAGGCACTCTCAGCAGCACGATGCGCAGTGTTGCGGATATGTTGCCTTTCCTGGGCTCTACGCCTCGTTATCTGGAGGAGCCTGATCAAGCCTTCTATCGGCTGGTGGGTTTGCTGACGGGGATAAGAATCCAGATTGAGAATAATCCGGATCATGATCCACGAGCGCGTATTGACGGCGATAGTTCGCCAGAAGGGCTAATGAGGCGTGCCAACACTCGCATCACAGTGACTTCCAATATCCTTGGGCTGGCAGCGCAGCTAGGCCGTCCGGACAAGATTGTACGCTGCTGTCTGGCACGACGGGAAATATCCATTACACCGACTCCCCAAGGTAGCAGTCATCAGTCAAGTCTGCGATTGGTGCCCAGTCAGAGTACACCGCTGCTCACGCATGTAACTAAAGATGCCGTGGCGTTATATGTCAATACGCCCGCCAATACGCACCAGAATGGCCGGGGCTATCAACTGATTGACGAATATCACTGGGAAGTCAGGGCGCAACTCAGGTTGGAAGATAAACTCCAGGATACTGTCTGGGCTTTCCCTGCGCCTGGGCCAAAGGTTGCGCCAGTTGATCCTGCGCAGTACGCCGAGCCGAATTTCAGAAAAACCAAACAACTACTATGGGCCGATCAGGAGACCCATGGCACCTTAGGAGCTGAGGTTTGATGGAGTCCTCCAGATACGCATCTACAGCCTATTCACCTGCCAAGCTGCAAGGCCCGTTGGCAACCAGGTTTCGGTCAGGGTTGAAACGTATAATGGGAAGACGTTTACCTTGGGGCAATACTCAGGAGTTAGTGCCGGAAGTTTTCATGCGGCCAGAGCCGCAAAGTTTGCGCTTTTGGGAAGAAGAGTATAAACGCAGGGAGGAGCAGAAGGCTAAAGGTACCTACAAGCCCAAGCCAATGGAAAAAATAGACTTTCATGATCGTTGTGATCATGAGCATTATCGCCATGCACCTTGGGCAACAAGATCTCAGTTTTGGTTGTTTCTGAATGTCTTTGGGAAGTTTGGCTTTCTCTTCCTTTTTTTATGCGTAGGGTTCCTTGTAGCGCTTACAAGCGGATTTATGGACAGAGGTGGATTTCTTGATAACTTCATAGATAGTTACCACGCCTTGTTTATAGTGATAGGTATGCCATGTCTATTAATTTGGGGGCTTGCCTCTCTTATCATCCACAAGTTCCCCCGTCTCTGGGCCAAACCCGGCAAGGGCCCCAAATGGGAACTCAACCGTCGCACCGGCATGATTACCCTGTTCGAATACCGTCGACAGCAGGTGAACGAAAAACGTGCTCCCTTCCACGAGTTCGACGCCTATATCAACACCACGCCGGATCGCCAGGGC
>NZ_PCQD01000004.1:6485-420668 GCF_002979975.1 Pseudomonas sp. MYb185
AGATACCTTTATGGCCCCCGGTCCGGATGCATTGCGCCTGGTAGAGCAGAAGAAGCGGGAACGAGAAGAACAACGGGCGAAAGGCACCTATAAGCCAGCGCCTCTGGAGCATATCGACTTCCATGATCGTTGTGATCATGAGCATTATCGTCATGCGCCTTGGGCAGGGAGAACACAGTTTTGGATCTATCTAGCCGCTTTAGGAAAAGGCTTTTTTTTTATGTTTCTAATTTTGGGCTTTTTTGCCGCGATTACGAGTGGTTTCTTGGAGCAAGGAAGCTTTCTGGAAAACTTCTTGCAGAGTTATCGAGCCCTATTTCTGGGCATGGGATTACCCGGTCTCTCAGCTTGGGGCCTTGGCTCTGTTGTCATTCATAAATTCCCCCGGCTCTGGGCCAAACCCGGCAAGGGCCCCAAATGGGAACTCAACCGTCGCACCGGCATGATTACCCTGTTCGAATACCGTCGACAGCAGGTGAACGAAAAACGTGCTCCCTTCCACGAGTTCGACGCCTATATCAACACCACGCCGGATCGCCAGGGTCTGCCGATGAATGTGCTGAGCCTGGAACACCGTTATTCGGATATCCGCATTTTCTTCGGTGATATCCAGCCACCGGATCGCAATACCCAACAGCTCTGTGCCCTGTGGGATTTCATCCAGAACTATATGGACATCAGCCATCCCTTACCGGACGCGCCATTGTTCGAGGAACACCGCCAGAATGACCCAACCACCGCGGAGCATGATCGAGCCACCGGGCGCCATCCTCGGTACTGGATTGATATGGACGAAAACACTTTCAAGGAAGCGCAGATGGCAATGCGCGCCAGGGTGGACAGGATCGATACCTTCAGCCGCCCGAATCTGATGGCGCAGTATGTGGAGTACGTTTCTGTAGGCTGACTACAGTGAATTCTGGTTGCCGCTATGCCCGGATGGCTATTCGCTGAGCTATCCAGGTTGATCGACACCTTCTGCTCAGCTACCGATCTGACTTTTGAATTGCCCTGGCGTCACTCCAAACCATGCTTTGAAAGCACGATGGAGGGTACTCACGTCAGCATAACCAAGCACCTCGACAATCTGCTCGGTAGGTAATTGCTGTACCACCAGCAGTTCCAGAACTTTCTCTTTCAGCAGCCCCTCCTTGAGTTTACGGAAGCTGGTGCCTTGCTCATCAAGGTGCCGCTGCAGCGTTCGTTTCTTGAATCCAACTGCCTTTGCCAGTGTATCGATATCCAACCTGACCAAGTCGTTACCATCCATGTGGCTTTTGACATGATCCAGGAACCCCTGTCCAACGCGCTGCGCTCTGGATAGCCCGTCTGCGTAACCTAGCAACAGCTGATACAGGTGTTCGTCACGCCCGGTAATCACAGCATCAATAGCTGTATTATCCAACTCGACGATATAACGCTCACCTACTGACACCGCAGGGCATTTCAGGATCCTGGCCACCCCCTCCACATCCTCTGCCCCTGCGGGTAAATGCAAGAGGCGCGCCTTGGTGCCACCAGCAGAAATGAGCGAAATATTTTTCAGCGTCGCGGTTATCACCGACAGTACATGCTGCAGGTGCACGGCAACAGACGATTGAGCTGGAAGGTATTCAAGCGCTACGACATTGTTTTCTGTCGCTTCAACGAATCGGAATCGACCGTTTTCGCTAATCAAGCTTTGATAGCGAACAAGAAGCTCCATCCCGGTCCGGACCGAAGGACTGTGAAGCAGCAGGGGAAACAGCAGCCCTGACGAACGGGGGCTGAGACGGCGGCCTACTTCCACCCCCAGGTGCTCTCGGTCAGAGGTCGACACCGCTCGATGCCACAAGGTGCGGGCCTCCACCAGGTCCAACTGCTCGCCAACCAGAAGCCTCCTGCCTTGAATGCCCTTGACCCCTTTGGTTAAAAAACCTATGTCCACTCCCAGGTCAGAGAGAGCCAGCAGCAGTTCGTTGACCCAGAGGTTATTGATATGGCGATGATCCACGTCCCCACTCTCCTGGTGTCAATGAAAATGCAAAATAATGAGTGGTATTGTGGCATGAAATGCAAATTTATGGCGTGGATTCTCAATGAATGCGGCTCCACCCTCTCTTACAGTGAGGGTGCAGAAAGCAGTCCAAATTAAAACAATTCTATCTACGGCCTTGGCAGGAGAGAAAAATGAGTTACACGATTACACCCACGTCAGGTGCATGCGGAGCGACAGTAGCAGGTTTGGATCTCTCTGAAGACCTGGATAAGGCGACGGTTGAAGATCTGCGCGCAGCCTGGCTGAAACATAAGGTGCTGGTTTTTACCGGGCAGAACATCAGCGATGCAGACCTTGAACGCTTTAGCCTCTACTTCGGCTCATTCGCTGGCGATCCCTATATTGCATCACTGGACGACAACCCGAATATCATCGAATTGCGTCGGACCGCAGACGAAACCACGCCAATTTTTGCTGATGCCTGGCACACTGACTGGAGCTTTGGCAAGAATCCGCCTTCGGCTACCATCCTGTACGGCATCACCATTCCTCCCCATGGCGGAAATACGGACTTCGTGAATCAGCAAAAGGCCCTGCAGGAGATGCCCCAGGAGCTTCGCAGCCGCATCGAGGGGAAGAACGCCATCCATTCAGCGCGCAGAGCATATGCTCCCACAGGGGCCTATGGCGACGGAGAGAAGGAAAGTGGTAATCAGAGAGGGTTCAAGATCAAGACATCCGAGTCCGCCTATGATACCCAGGCTCACCCGATCATCCGCAAGCACCCGGAAACTGGCGAAGAAACCTTATTCGGCTGCATTGGGTACATCATCGGTATTGAAGGCATGGCTGAGGATGAGGCGAATCAACTTCTGATGGAGCTGTACAACTGGCAGACCCGCCCCGAATTCCAGTACAGCCATGGGTGGAAGCCCGGTATGGTGGTGATGTGGGATAACCGTGCGGTTCTGCACAAGGCCAACGGCGGTTATGAAGGTTATGAGCGTGTACTGCACCGTACGGTCGTCGCGTAATCGGTGCTTCAACAGGTTGCTCATGATGAGCAACCTGTTCTTCGTATTTCTACGCCAAGGGGCTTTGAAGGGCAGGGCTCAGTTGCTGATCTGCGACTGCTGGTAGTTTTCCAGGCCGACCTTGTCGATCAGGCTCAGCTGGGTTTCCAGCCAGTCGACGTGCTCTTCTTCCGATTCCAGAATGCTTTCGGCCAGATCGCGGCTGCCGTAGTCACCAATGCTTTCGAAGTAGGCGATGGCGGCCTTCAGATCGGGAATGCCCTTCATCTCCAGACGCAGGTCGCATTCGAGAATCTCGCGGGTGTTCTCGCCGATCATCAGCTTGCCGAGATCCTGGAGGTTGGGTAGACCCTCGAGAAACAGGATACGCTGGGTCAGCGCATCGGCATGTTTCATTTCATCGATGGATTCTTTGTACTCATGCTCGCCGAGCTTGTCCAGACCCCAGTCCTGCAGCATGCGCGCGTGCAGGAAATACTGGTTGATGGCAACCAGCTCATTACCGAGCAAGATGTTGAGATGACGGATAGCCTGTGCGTCGCCTTTCATGACGATTTTCCTCAGTGCAGGGGGATCAATGCACCGAGTGTGCTACCGAGAGCGGCATCTGTCAAATCCGCCCTTGCAAATCAAATAGATAGAAACATTTCTCGGATGAATGCGATACGCATTCAGGCTACGCTGAACTGCCCCGCATTGACGAAACTGGCCACGGCAGCCTGGCGGTATTCACCAAGGATCGACTTGCAGTCCCGACCACATTTGCCACATTGGCTGGCAACGTCCAGGCGCTCACGCAGGTCGCGCATACTACAGGCACCATCAGTCACGGCATCGCGAATCTGGGTGTCGGTAATTCCCTTGCAAAGACATACGTACATGGGTGCACTCCGGGAGCAGGTCAAGAATGGCTATAAGCTAATTGTAATGAGAATAATTGTCAAACAATTATCTGTGCCATTCGCATCCGGTGGATAAACGGCTCGGCTGCAGGCTCTTTTTTGATCATCAGTCAGCTGAATATCAGCCATCCTCGCACTTTATAGTCTCTGCAGCCCGCGCCGACGCTGGGGTCTATGCGGGCAATGCGGTTCTCTGGCAATACCTTGGTACATTCGTCAGGAATGTCGCATGAATATTGGCCAGCCACATGGAATAGACTCCAGGCAACGGCGATAGAAAAGCGGTTGGCTCGGCCCTTGCTGCGCCAGCGAGAGCACAACTACAACAAGGCGGGGCTCGATCCCCGCTCAATCTCATTGGAGTGGCATATAGATGAGTCAGTCCGGAATTCTGAAACGTTCCACCATCCTGATCCACGGTTCCGTGGGTATCCCCCTGGCTATCATCGGATATCCGCTGGCAGTCTACCTTCCGCCTTTCTATGCCCAGGAAATGGGTCTGAACATGGCGCTGATGGCGCTGGTACTGGTCATCGCGCGCTTTTCCGATGTGATCACTGATCCGCTCATCGGCATGCTCAGCGACCGCTGGCAGACCCGCTTCGGCCGGCGCAAGCCCTGGCTGGTGATGGGTACGCCGATCATGCTGGTCAGTACCGTGATGATCTTCATGCCGCCTGACGGGGCAGGGCTGTGGCATCTGCTGATCTGGACCGTATTGATGTATCTGGGCTGGACCATGGTCACCTTGCCCTACGGTGCCTGGGGGGCGGAACTGTCGCCGCTGTATCATCAACGCAGCCGGGTGACCGCATCGCGCGAGGGCTATGTCCTGTTGGGACTGTTCGTCGCCGCGCTGGCCCCGGCGGTAGTACAGGCCATGGGGGCGCGCTATGCGGCGGGGGACACCGATGGTGCCGTGATGCGTGCCATGGTCTGGCTGGTCGGCAAGGACGGGCAGCTCGGCACCGGCTACGGCCCCATCCTTGCTGGGATGGGATGGTTGCTGTTGATCCTGCTGCCGCTGACCGTATTCCTGGTGGTGACCATGGTACGCGAGGCCCCAGCACGGTCAGTACAGAAGACCGATTGGAAGAAGGGCCTGCGGATCATGAAGAACAACGGTCCGTTCAAACGGCTGATGCTGATCCTGCTGATCGTGATTACCGGTGAGTCGTTCCGCAATGCGATGTCGGTGTTCTTCATGCAGCATGTGATCCAGATCCAGGCGCAGATCGGCATGATGTACCTGCTGTATTTCGGCATCGGTATCCTCGGCATTCCGTTCTGGCTGGTATTGGGGCGCAGAATCGGCAAGCACCATGCTTTCTGCGTGGCGGTCGCCGTGTCCAGCCTCAGTATTCTCGGCATGTTCTTTCTGCAGGCCGGTCAGTTGGTGCCATTCGCCATCATGTTCGCGGTCAAGGGCTTCTGCTTTGCCGCCTTCCAGTTCCTGCCGCTGTCGATGCTGGCGGATATCGTCGATCTGGATACCGCGCGCAGCAAGGAGCATCGCACCGGGCTGTTCTTTGCCATGTCCGGTATGGCGCAGAAGAGTGCCATGGCCCTTGGCCTGGGGCTGTCGCTGGGCCTGCTGGCGCTGGTCGGGTTCGATGCTACCCAGACCGTGCACAACGAGAGCCAGCTGATGTCCCTGCGTGTGCTCTACATCGTCGGGCCGGTACTCATGTACATGGCCGCATTCATGCTGGCGCGCCGTTATCCGCTGACCTCCGATCGGCAGGAGCGCATTCAGTCGTGGATCGAGCGGCGCAACCTGCGTCTGCAGACTGCGGAGGCAGAAAAGACCTGAGACGGTTATTGGCGCAGAATGTGTCGTATTCTTCCGTTATGCTGTCATCCTTCGGCGCTTGGATTCAAAGAGGATGACAGCGATGGCGGGGCAGTCCCAGTTCGGTTTGTTGCGCAGCAGGCGGTTCCTGCCGTATTTCATCACGCAGTTTCTGGGTGCCTTCAACGATAATGTATTCAAGCAGGCGCTGGTGCTGGCCATCCTGTTCAAGATCGGCACCAGCGCCGATCCGAACGTGCTGATCAACTTCAGTGCCTTGCTGTTCATCCTGCCGTTTTTCCTGTTTTCCGCGCTCGGCGGCCAGTTCGGCGAGAAGTTTCCCAAGCACACGCTGATCCGCCTGATCAAGTTTGCCGAAATCATCATCATGCTGGCCGGCGCCGCCAGTGTGCTGATCGGTCATCTGCCGTTGATGCTGGCGGTGTTGTTCGCCATGGGCTCGCAGTCGGCGCTGTTCGGCCCAGTGAAGTATTCGATCCTGCCGCTGCACCTGGCGGAGCGGGAACTGGTCGGCGGCAATGCGCTGGTGGAGATGGGTACCTTTCTGGCGATTCTCGGTGGCACCCTGTTCGCCGGGTTGTTGATGGCCGGCGAGCAATGGGCCTGGTGGGTTTCGGTGTCGGTGGTCGGGCTGGCGCTGCTCGGGTTCTGCGCCAGCATGGTGATTCCGCGCACGGCGGCCGCGCTGCCGGCGTTGCGACTGGACTGGAATATCTTTCGCCAGTCGGCGCGTATTCTGCACCTGGGGCTGGTGCAGCAATCCCGGACAGTATCCCGTTCGCTGCTGGCCAACTCCTGGTTCTGGTTTCTCGGAGCGACCTATCTGGCGCAGATTCCGGGCTTTACCCGTGACTATCTTCAGGGCGATGAGACCGTCGTGACACTGATCCTGGCGGTATTCTCCATCGGTATCGCCGCTGGTTCGCTGCTCTGTGAGCGGCTGGCGGGCAAGACGGTGAACCTCACGCTGGTGCCTTTTGGTGCGGCGGGCCTGACGCTGTTCGGGTTGTTGTTGTGGGCCGGTGCCGGGTATATCGAAGTGGGTGTCGAGCACCTGGGCTGGACACAGTTGCTGATGCAGCCGGCGGCCTGGGGCGTGATGACCTGCATACTGGGGCTGGGTATGTTCGGTGGTTTCTACATCGTGCCGCTATACGCCCTGATTCAGGCCCGGACAGAGAACCATGAGCGCTCCCGGGTGATCGCGGCAAACAATATTCTCAATTCACTGCTGATGGTGATTTCCGCAATATTCGCCATGCTCATGCTGGGCGTGGTGGGGATCACCATTCCGCAGTTGTTCCTGGTGGTGTCGCTGCTCAACGTGCTGGTCAGTCTGTACCTGTTCCTGGCCGTGCCCGAGTTCACGGAGCGCTTGCGTATGCGTTTGGGGGGAAGCCGATGAAGATGCTGGACGAATTGCGGCGGCGCGATCAACTGCTGGCCTGGATGGAGCAGGGCTTGCTGACGCCGCACCAACTGGAACAGGCGCTGGCGCCCCAGCGGCCTCAGCCGAGTGCGCGGGAGTGGCAGCATGCGCTGGATCGGCTGCTGGCCCTGTATGGCAGTCTGTTGCTGGCGCTGGGGGCGATCTTCTTCTTTGCCTTCAACTGGGATGATCTGCACCGCTTCGGCAAGCTGGCTCTGGCGCTCGGTGCACTGACCGGTTTCGCCGGCATGGCCTTGTGGCTGCAACCAGGCTCGGTCCTGTACCGCGCCGTTCTGCTTGGGGCGGCACTGGCTACCGGCGGGGTGCTGGCGCTGGTGGGGCAGACCTACCAGACCGGCGCTGACATCTGGCAACTGTTCACTGCCTGGGCGGTACTCATGCTGCCCTGGGTATTGCTGTCGCGCTCGGCGGCATGCTGGGGGCTGTTCTGGGCGATTGCCAACCTGGCGCTGCTGCGCTATTTCGCCATGCATGACAGTTGGCTCGGTGCGGCGCTGGCCAGCCCGCGGGCTCTGCTCGGCGTAGCGGCTGGCAATCTGCTGCTGTTGCTGGTATTCGAGCTGTTCGCGGGCCGCCTGCTGTCACAGCCCGGTCGCAGCATGTCGCGTCTGGCCGGTTTTGCGCTGCTCAGTGCGCTGGCGCTGGGAGCCTGCATCGCCTGGTGGGAAAGCACCTACCTCAACCTGCTATGGGGGTTAGGCGTGGTCTGGCTGATCGGTATCCCGCTGTACCGCTGGGGGCGGCGTGACCTGTTGCTGCTGGCGTTGCTGTTGTATTCGCTGGTCGGCGTACTGACTGCAGGACTGGCGCGGCTGTTCGACAGTATCGATGGCTTTACGCTGTTCAACCTGCTCGGCTTGTTTATGCTGCTGAGCAGTGCCCTGGCGTCGGTCTGGCTGCATCGGGTGTATCGGGAGGGCGAGGCATGAGCAGGGCATGGCAACAGGGGCTGATCGAGGCGTTGCAACAGCGCCAGATACTCGACCCGCCGGCGGTCGAGCGTGTCCGGGATGAGCATGCCGCACCCTGGTACATGGCCTTGCTCTCGGGGCTGGCGGCCTGGCTGGCGGCGTTGCTGTTACTCGGCAGTTCGCTGATTACCATTATCGATGACAGCGCGCCGGCCAGCGCCATCAGTGGCGGCCTGCTGCTGGCCCTGGCGATCTGGTTGTTGCGCCGGCCGGGCGTGTTCGCCGCGCAGTTGGGGCTGGCGTTGTCGCTGGTGGGGCAGGGGCTGCTGGTGTTCGCGCTGGTACAGCTGGAGCCATGGGCTGCAGCTGGGCAGCGCCTTCCGGCGCTGGGAGCCTTGCTGGTGGCTGCCGGCATGTTGTTGCCACCAGCCCATGGCGCCCACCGGCTGGTCTGCGCGTTGATCGCCATGTTCAGCCTGGCGGTACTGATCGGCGCCAACGCGCTGCTGTCATTGTATGGTCTGCTGCTGGCCGCGCTGGGTATCTGTCTGTGGCTACAGCGTAGCGGCTGGGCTGGAAAGCGGGCAGCCCTGTATCGTGCCATCGCCGGTGCGGCGACGGTGATGGCGCTGGTATTGGCGATTCTCGGGCATGGGCGGTGGGGCGATCTGCTGGGCCTGCTGCTGAATGATCGCACCGTGCAACTGCTGACGTGGCTTTATCCCGTCGGTGCTGGCCTCCTGTTGCTGGCAACCGTCAGTTGGCTGGTGCGCGGCGAGAAGCCGGCGTTTCGGCTGGGTTGCGCAGCAGCGGTGGTGATCGTCGTCGCGCTTTGTGCCCAGGCACCGGGTCTGCTGGTCGGAGCGGCCTTGTGGCTGGCGGTATTCCAGGCCAGCGACCGTTTCTGGTGTGTGCTGGTGGGGATCGGTACCACCCTGTACCTGGGCGACCTGTACTACAGTCTGCACATCACCTTGCTGCACAAATCAATGCTGCTGGTGGCAACCGGACTGGTGCTGCTTCTGTTGCGCTGGTTGCTGTTGCGCCAATGGGGAGGTCGATATGAGGGCTGACCGGATTGCCATCGTCGCCGCCTGGCTGCTCATCGTGGTGGCGGTGGCATACACTGTCTCCGGGCACGAACGGACCCTGCGCGACGGGCAACTGGTGCTGCTGCAACTGGCACCCGTGGACCCGCGCTCGCTGATGCAGGGTGATTACATGGCCTTGCGCTTTGCGGTCGACGGGCAGTTGCCCAGGGAGGACGGCCAGTGGCCGAACTATGCGCATCTGCATGTCGGTGCCGAGGGGCGTGCGGTGCTGGCGGGCGCCGGGGACGAGCCGAGCAGCGAGCCGGGCATGGTCTCCATGCGCATTCGCCAGAATGGACGCGAGGCGAGTGTCGGTCCCAATGCGTTCTTCTTTCAGGAAGGCACCGCAGCCGTCTACGAGGAGGCGCGTTGGGGTGGTTTTCGCGTGGCCGCCGATGGTACTGCGCTGCTGACCGCGCTATATGATGAGAATCTGCAACTGCTGGGGAGCAATCGACGCTAGGCGTGCCGCTGCTGTAAGAGCCTGAACAGGCTCAGGCTTTCTGCGTCTTGCTGGCTGGCTTGGCGGCGCGCGGGCTGCCATAGGTCTGGCCACTGGTGCCGCTGGGAATGCTCTGGATCTTGCCCCCGGAGGCGAGGAACGCGGAGATCTGATCGTTGATGGATTCGCTGGTCGCCACGGCCGGGTCGGCCTTGCGCTTGGCAGGAGCTGTCTTGGGTTTGGCTACAGCCTTGACGGCGGGTTTTGTCGACATGGAGTACACCTCGAGGTTGAAAAAACAACCATAATACACTTTATCTGTCAATAATGCTTGGGTTGTTTTTTCAAGCCGAGGAGCGGGGCTTGCCAGCCCGGGCTGGCAAGGAGGGCCTCAGTGTTGATGGCCACCTGCGCCATGGGCGTGACCATGCGCCAGTTCTTCTTCCGTGGCCGGGCGCACGGCGAGAATTTCCACGTCGAACTTCAGGTCGCGACCGGCCAGGGGGTGGTTGGTATCCACCTCGGCCTGGGACAGGCCAACCTTGACCACGCTGACCTGGCGTGGGCCTTGTTCGGTGTGGATCACCGCCAGCATGCCCGGCTTCCATTTCCTTGCGCCCTGCAGATGCTTGATCTGGACTTTTTGCGTAGCGTTTTCCTGGCGCGGACCATAGGCCTTGTCGACCGGCAGCTCGACGCTGAAGCTGTCACCGGCTTCGCGACCTTCCATGGCCTCGACCAGGCCTTCCAGCAGGCCCGGCTGGCCATGCAAATAGAGCACCGGCTCGTGCGGGCGGGAGCTTTCGATTTCGCCATTGGCGTCGGACAGGGTGTAGTGGAACTGGACCACCGAATTGTTTGCGATCTGCATGAAGGGACTCGTCAGGCTGGTTTGAAAGCCGCCATTATCCGGAGCTGTTGGCCTGTTGCCAAGCCGCCTGGCATCAGACCGAGCTGCCGTCCTGCAATACCTGCTCCAGCGGCAGCTGTGCGCTGACATTGACACTGCCCTGGGCGGCGAAGACCACCAGGTGGTCGGCGGCTACGCGGATGCCGAGTTCCTCGCCCAGCAGGTGATCGTCATGGCTGGGGAAAATGGCTTCCAGGGTGCTGCCGGTTGGCAGTTGCAGGCGGTACAGGGTGGTGGCGCCGAGAAAGACCTTGCCGGTGATGATCGCCGTCTGGCTGCTGCCTTCCTGACCGACGATGTCGTCGGGGCGCAGCAGCACATCCACGGCACTGCCGCCGGGCAACTGATAGGCGCGGTTGCCGCGGATGACACCAACTTCGGTCTGCACCGTATCCGGGGTCAGCAACTGGCCGCGAATGAAGTAGCCCTGGCCGATGAAACTGGCGACAAAGGGCGTGGCCGGTTCATGGTAGAGGTTGTAGGGCGTATCCCATTGTTGCAGCTGGCCTTCGCGCAGCACACCGACCTGATCGCATACGGCGAAGGCTTCGTGTTGATCATGGGTGACCAGCAAGGCGCTGGTGCCCCGGGCCTTGAGGATGTCCCGTACTTCGGCCGACAGCCGCCGGCGCAGGTCACCATCCAGATTGGAGAAGGGTTCATCCAGCAACAGCAGTTTGGGTTCCGGCGCCAGTGCACGCGCCAGCGCTACCCGCTGCTGCTGGCCACCGGACAGCTCATGGGGGTAACGCTTGCCCAGCCGGTCGAGTTTGACCAGCGCCAGCAGTTCATCGACGATGCGCTTGCGCTCGGGATGCTTGGCGATGCCGAAGGCGATGTTCTCCGCCACGTTCAGGTGCGGGAACAGGGCATAGTCCTGAAACACCATGCCGATGCGGCGCTGCTCGGGCGGTACCGTATGGGTCGGGCTGGACAATACCTTGCCCAGCAGGCGGATCTCCCCGGCAGTGATCGGTTCGAAGCCGGCGATGCTGCGCAGGGTCGTGGTCTTGCCGCAGCCCGAGGGGCCGAGCAGGCAGCCGATATCGCCGGCACGCAGGTGCAGGCTCAGGTCATCGACTATCTTGTGTCCGCCATAGCCGCAGGCGAGGTTATTCAGTTCCAGAACAATGTCGGACATCGACAGTCACCGTCAGTCAGTCAACCAGCAGGAATTCGACCAGGGCCTTCTGCGCGTGCAGACGATTCTCCGCCTGGTCCCAGACCACGCTGCGCGGGTCATCCATCAGTTCGGCGGAGACTTCCTCGCCGCGATGGGCCGGCAGGCAGTGCATGAAGATCACCGACTCGTCGGCGAGGTCCAGCAGTGCCGAGGTCACCTGGTAGGGCGCGAAGCGCTGCAGGCGATCCCGGGCCTCGTCTTCCTGGCCCATGGACGCCCAGACATCGGTGCTGATCAGGTGGGCGCCGGCCACTGCGGCGGCGGGATCGCGCAGCAGGGTCACCCGGTCACCGGCCTGGTCGAGGAATGCCTGGTCCGGCTCGTAGCCTTCGGGGCAGGCGATGCGCAACTGAAAGTCGAACTGGATGGCGGCCTGGATGTAGCTGTTGCACATATTGTTGCCATCGCCGATCCAGGCCACGGTCTTGTCCTTGATACTGCCGCGGTGTTCCAGGAAGGTCTGCATGTCCGCCAGTAGCTGGCAAGGGTGCAGGTCATCGCTCAGACCGTTGATCACCGGTACCTGGGAGTAGGCGGAGAAGGTTTCCACGGTGGCATGGGCGAAGGTGCGGATCATCACCGCATCGCACATGCGCGACAGGACCCGGGCGCTGTCTTCGACTGTTTCGCCGCGGCCCAGCTGGGTATCGCGTGGCGACAGGAAAATGGCCTGGCCGCCCAGCTGGATCATGCCGGCTTCGAAGGAAACCCGGGTACGCGTCGATGCTTTCTCGAAGATCATGCCCAGCACGCGGTTCTTCAACGGCTCGTAAATGACGCCCTGGCGGTGCAGCGACTTCAGCTCGGTGCCGCGTTTCAGCAGTCCTGCCAACTCTGCCTGGGAACAATCCATCAACGAAAGAAAATGCCGTACTGTCATGTTGTGCTACCTGGTTGCTTCGATCGGCTATCGACCGGAAATAGCGACCCTTACCGTGACCTGGCGGCCCGGTACAAGCCATACCTGAAAAAGTGAGAAGCGGGCATCTTATAGGGAAAATCTGCCGCAAGGCAAATGGCCCGTCGTCGTTGGGCATGGCAAGGCGCTTTGCGGTACACTGGGCATCGTTTTTACGCCCCAAGGCAAGCAACCGCCACCGAGGAACCTCCATGAGTACCACCATCGATACAATCAAAGACCAGATCTCCAGCCACCCTGTATTGATCTACATGAAAGGTGCACCGAATGCACCGCAGTGTGGTTTCTCGGCGCGGGCCGTGCAGGCATTGATGAGCTGTGGCGAGAAATTCGCCTATGTGGACATCCTGCAGAACCCGGACATCCGCGCCGAGCTGCCCAAGTACGCCAACTGGCCGACTTTCCCGCAATTGTGGATCAGCGGTGAACTGGTTGGTGGCAGCGACATCATCCAGGAGCTGTTCGATTCCGGCGAGCTGCAGACCATGGTCACCGATGCTGTTGCCAAGGCCGAATAAGCTCGTAAGCACCGGGCGGCAAAAGATTTTTTCAAAATCCTCTTGTGAAAAAACAACGATTATGTAAAATGCCGCCTCACCAACACGGAGCGTAGCGCAGCCTGGTAGCGCGTCTCGTTCGGGACGAGAAGGTCGCTGGTTCGATTCCAGTCGCTCCGACCAATACCAAAGCCCTGACTCGAAAGAGTCAGGGCTTTTTTGTGCTCCTTCGTCCCTGGCGGGGCATCACCAGGCTTCGTCGGTTTCCCCGTTACTTGCTGCCGCAGCCCCGCGTATTTCCTGCAGTGCCTTGCTCGCAGGTTGTGACAACGGTCTGTGTGATGGGTTTTAACTTTTCCAGGGCTGTGCTACCTGCATTGATGTGCGACTGGTATTCTCCAGAATCCTCACCCCGCCTGGACGAGAATGGATAGACATGTTTAACGAGAATCTCGAGAACAAGAGTTTTCTGCTGTTGTTGGCGCTGGTGTCCGTGGCTTTTGTCATGATCATGCTGCCGTTCTACGGCGCCGTGTTCTGGGGCACCATCCTGGCCATCATTTTCCAGCCGATGCAGCGTGGCTTCGAAGCACGCTTCAATCAGCGGCGGGGGCTGGCAGCGACGGTTACGCTGCTGATCATCCTGGTGATAGTGATTCTGCCAGTCAGTCTGCTGGCCGGTGCGTTGGTGCAGGAAGGGACCAATGTCTATCAGCGTATCAGCACCGGGTCCCTGGATTTCGGCAGTTACCTGGAGCAGGTCATCAACGCGCTGCCGAGTTTCGCTCGTGAATTGCTGGAGCGCTTCGGCCTGACTGATGTGGCGGGGGTACAGGAGCGTATTTCCGAGGGGGCCATGGCCGGCAGTCAGTTCCTGGCGACCAAGGCATTCAGCATCGGACAGAACACGTTCCAGTTCCTGATCGGCTTCGCCATCATGCTGTACCTGCTGTTCTTCCTGCTGCGTGACGGCCGGCAAGTGGCGGCCCGGGTGCGCCGGGCCATCCCGCTGGGGGAAGTCTACAAGCAGCATCTGCTCAGCAAGTTCACCACCGTGGTCAAGGCCACGGTCAAGGGCAACATCGCCGTGGCCGCGATACAGGGTGCCCTGGGGGGCTTCATATTCTGGGTGCTTGGCCTGCAGGGGGCGCTGTTGTGGGGTGTGCTGATGGCCGTGCTGTCATTGCTGCCAGCGGTGGGGGCGAGCCTGATCTGGGGGCCGGTGGCAATCTACTTCCTGGCCACCGGCGCGATCTGGCAGGCAGCAGTACTGACCGCCTTCGGTGCGGTGGTCATCGGCCTGGCAGACAACGTGCTGCGCCCGATCCTGGTGGGTAAGGATACCAAGCTGCCGGACTATGTAGTGCTGATTTCGACCCTGGGCGGCCTGGCATTGTTCGGTCTTAACGGATTCGTTATCGGGCCGCTGATCGCCGCTCTGTTCATCGCGGCCTGGAGTCTGTACGCCGAGGCACGGGAGGAGCATGAAGTGGTTGCCGTGCCGGCCGAGGAGGTGCTGCAGGAGCCGCTGGGTGAGGAGGTGGTGGTGGTCGAGGTGGAGCAGGGTAAGGGGCCGGAGGGTTAGGGGGAGCTACTTCCCCACCCGCTCCCCACCAACAGGCTCACGCACCCGCCGTACCGCATTCAACCAGCCGGCATACAGCTCCCCACGTCGCTGGGCTGGCATCAGTGGTGTGAAGCTGCGCTCGCAGGCCCAGTGCCGGGCAATGTCATCCAGGCTGCTGAACAGGCCCTGCTGCAGGCCAGCCAGACAGGCGACGCCGAGGGCTGTGGTTTCCGTTACCTGGGGACGGTCGACTTGCACGCCAAGGGTATTGGCCAGGGCCTGCACCATCCAGTTGTTGACCACCATGCCGCCATCAACGCGCAATGAGGAAGTGGCGATGGCACCATCGGCATTCATCGCCTCCAGCAGATCGCGGGTTTGGAAGCACACTGATTGCAGGCCGGCGGTGACGATCTCGGCGATGCCGGTGTCGCGGGTCAGGCCGAAGATCGCTCCGCGCGCCTGCGGGTCCCAATAGGGGGCGCCCAGGCCGGTGAAGGCGGGCACCAGATAGACGCCGCTCTGATCACCGACCTGCTCGGCCAGGGCTTCGGTTTCATCGGCATGACTGATCAGCTTGAGACCGTCGCGCAACCACTGGATCGCTGCCCCGGCGACGAAGATGCTGCCTTCCAGCGCATAGGTGGTACGGCCGCCGAGTCGGTAGCCGATGGTGGTCAGCAACCGGTGGGAAGACCGCACTGGCGTCTCACCGGTATTCATCACCATGAAACAACCGGTGCCATAGGTGCTCTTGACGCTGCCGGGGGTGAAGCAGGCCTGGCCAACCAGGGCGGCCTGCTGGTCTCCGGCCATGGCGGCAATCGGGATGCTGGCGCCGAACAATGCAGCATCGGTGTGGCCGAACTCGGCGGTGTTGTCCAGCACCTCCGGTAGCAGGCTGGCTGGTATGTCCAGCAGCTGCAGCAGCTCCTCATCCCATTGCTGGCTGTGGATATTGAACAGCATGGTGCGTGAGGCATTGGTGGCGTCGGTGCGGTGCACCTTGCCACCGGTCAGGCGCCACAGCAGAAAGCTGTCGACGGTGCCGAAGCGCAACTGGCCCCGCGCTGCACGATCACGCGCGCCCGGGACGTTATCCAGCAGCCAGCGCAGCTTGGTGGCGGAGAAGTAGGGATCGATCAACAACCCGGTACGCTGGCTGACCAGTTGCTCGTGGCCGTCGGTCCGCAGCTGGTCGCAGAACGCGGCCGTGCGCCGGTCCTGCCAGACGATCGCCGGATAGACTGCCTCGCCGGTGCTGGCGTCCCACAGCAGGGTGGTTTCCCGTTGATTGGTGATGCCGATGGCGCAGATGTCGCCGGCACCCAGCCCGGCCTGCTCCAGCACCTTGCGCACCACATCGAGCACGCTCTGCCAGATGGCCTCGGGATCGTGCTCTACCCAGCCATCACGGGGGAAATGCTGGGGAAACTCCTGCTGGGCGACGCTGACCGGCTGACACTGGGCATCGAACAGCATGGCGCGGCTGCTGGTGGTGCCCTGGTCGATGGCGAGAAGATGCTGCGGCATGGGCGTTGCCCCTCTGGTGTCGGGTTTGCGGGTCAATCGCCACGGCCAATGGCGGCGAAGGTGGCGCGGGTCTGGCGTGCCAGATCCTCTGGCTGCAACTCTATCTCCAGCCCTCGGCGTCCGCCGCTGACGAATATCTGCGGCCACCCCCCAGCACTGTCGTCGATGAAGGTCCGCAGTGCCTTCTTCTGCCCCAGGGGACTGATGCCGCCGAGCAGGTAGCCGGTGCTGCGTTGGGCGGCGGCGGGATCAGCCATGCTGACTTTCTTGACGCCGGCGGCCTTGGCCAGCAGTTTCAGATCCAGCTGGCCGACCACCGGCACCACGGCTACCAGCAACTCGCCATTGTCGGTGCTGGCCAGCAGGGTCTTGAATACCTGTCGCGGGTCGAGGCCGAGCTTGTCGGCGGCCTCGCCGCCATAGGATTCGGCCTGCGGGTCGTGCTCGTAGCGATGCAGCTGGTAGCTTACCCTGGCCTTGTCGAGCACTTTTGTCGCTGGAGTCATGCGTTGTCTCAGTCGGCTATCTTGACCACCATCTTGCCAAAGTTCTGCCCTTCGAGCAGCCCGATGAAGGCCTGAGGTGCATTTTCCAGACCCTCGACCCGGTGTTCCTTGACCTTGACCTTGCCCTCGGCGACCCAGGGCGTCATGGTTTGCAGGAACTCGGGGTAATGCGGGCCGTAGTTGTCGAAGATGATGAATGCCTGCATGCGGATGCGTTGGCTCAGCAACAGGCGCATCAGTTGCGGCAGGCGGTCCGGCCCATCCGGCAGGCCGGTGGCATTGTACTGTGCAATCAGCCCGCAGACCGGCACCCGTGAATGCGGGTTGAGCAGCGGCATGACCGCGTCGAATACCTTGCCGCCGACGTTCTCGAAGTACACGTCGATGCCGTCCGGGCAGGCATTGGCCAGGTCATCCGCCAGGCTGTCGAGTTTGTGGTCCAGGCACACATCGAAGCCCAGCTCATCCACCGCATAGGCGCATTTATCCGGTCCGCCGGCAATACCCACCACGCGGCAGCCCTTGAGCCTGGCCACCTGGCCGACCACGCTGCCGACCGGTCCGGTCGCCGCGGCCACCACCACGGTCTCGCCGGGCTTGGGTTGGCCGATATCCAGCAGACCCATGTAGCCGGTGAAGCCGGGCATGCCCAGCACACCGAGCGCCTGTGACGGTTCGGCCATGTTCGGATCGAGCTTGAACACCATGCTGCCGTCGGACAGGCTGTAGTCCTGCCAGCCGGCGGTATAGCACATCACCAGATCCCCCGCCGCGAACCCGTCGAGGTTGGACTCCTGTACCCGGCTTACCGCGCCGCAGGGCATCACCCCGCCGACTGCCACCGGGTCGGCATAGGACTTGGCATCGCTCATGCGGCCGCGCATGTAGGGGTCCAGTGACATCCAGATATTGCGCAGCAGCATCTGTCCAGGGCCGGGTTTCGGCAACGGGCTCTCGACCAGCTTGAAGTCATTGAGCGTTGGTGCGCCCACCGGGCGGGAGGCGAGCAGGATCTGACGGTTGATATCGGCAGTCTGGGGCATGGTGAGGGTTCCGCTGTGAAAGTGAGTGGGTAGCTGCTGTGGACTTTAGCATGCAGAGCCGACTCGGCACGGTCAACCGGGTTGCACCAGCCTGATGGTGGGGTATCAGCAAAGCGTACTGAGGGAAGATCTGCCGGGCAGGATATTGGCTGGAGGCCGGGAACGGCGTAGGCTTGTGCCGGAGCGCCGAATCAGAAGGACAACAAGAAGATGATGGTCGAAGCTGCCGCTGCCCCTGACGCGCCGCTGGACGAACCAGCGCTGCTGGCCCAGCGTCATCGCCTTGGGCGCTTGCGTTTTCCCGCCTCCATGGAAGTCGGGTTCATGTCCTATCTGCATCGCAAGATGTGCAGCCGGGTATGGCCGGTGGCGGCTTCCAGCCTCGGGTTCATGTTGCTGTTCATCTGGGTGGACTATGCCTTCCTGCCCGAGTCGGTGCACTACCTGAGCATCTCGGTACGTCTGGCGGTACTGCTGCTGGTCTGCTACTGCCTGTGGTATTCCAACCGTGCCGGCAGCGTGGAACCGGGCTCGGCGTTCAATACCGCCACGCTGGGCTATGTCTGCACCGGGCTGATGGTGACCATGGTCATCCTGTTGTGCCGCCTGGAGCAGGTGAGAGTGCCGGTGACCCATGACGGTCTGTACCTGATTCTGCTGTCAGGCTCCTTCCTGCTCGGCTTGCCGGCGCGTCGCGCGGTGCTCGGGTCCTGGTTCATCGTGTTCAGCTACCTGATCGGCGAGGCTCTGCTGGGAGCATCCCGGCAGACGGTGCTGGGTACCGGGCTGTTTCTCGGTTGTTTCACCCTGATGAGTAGCATCGGTGCCTATGCCTATGAGCACATGTTGCGCAGCGCCTACCTGAACGAGCAACTGCTGCAGGCGGCGCGGGTGCGTGCTGAGCGGGAAAGCCAGGGCAAGACCCGTTTTCTGGCTACCGCCAGCCATGACCTGCGCCAGCCGCTGCATGCCATGTCGCTGTTCATCCAGCACCTGGACGAGAAGGTCGTCGAACCCGATACCCGCAAGACCATCGGCCGGCTCGCCGAGTCGGCCCAGTTGCTGCAGGCGATGCTCAATTCGTTGCTGGATATCTCCCGGCTGTCGATGGGCATGGTGCGCCCGCAACTGCGGCATATCAACCTGCATGACTGGCTGCGGCGCCTGCTCGACAGTGTCGAGGTCAGTGCCCGGCAGCGCGGTATTCAACTGCAGCTCGAATGCCCGGAGCGCTGTGCTGTGTACACCGACCCGGTATTGCTGGAACGGCTGTTGCGTAATTATCTGAACAACGCGCTGGTACATGCCGGCGCCAGCCGGGTGCAACTGCGGGTGACCGAGACCGGGGGGCAGGCGCACATCGCGGTGGTGGATGATGGCTGCGGCCTGAATCGGGACGAGCAGCAGCGGATATTCGAAGAGTTCACCCAGCTGCGCAATCCGGCGCGGACGCTGGAGAAAGGTGTCGGGTTGGGGTTATCGATCTGCCGTCAGCTGCAGCACCTGTTGGAATACCCCTCCGGGGTGGTATCCGAGCCGGGGCAGGGTGCCTGTTTCTGGGTCGAGGTGCCGCTGGGGGAATGGCAGGCGCAACCGGCGGTGGGGCTGGCACCTGGTGGCGCTGCGCTCAACGGCCGTGTGCTGTTGGTGGAGAACGATATGGTCAACCGGGAGGCGATGGATACGCTGCTGCGGCACTGGGGCTGCGAGGTGGACTGCTATGCGGATGCCGCGACATTGCTGCAGGCCGGCGCGGATGTTACCGCAGGAACCGGCCTGCTGCTCACCGACTACCATCTGGAGGGGCCGATGAATGGCCTCGAACTGGTCGCCAGCCTGCGCCAGGCTGGCCTGTATGATGGGCCAGCGGCACTGGTCACCGCCGACACCAGCAGTCCGCTGGCAGACGCAGCGCGGCAGGCTGACGTGGCGGTTATCTACAAGCCGGTACTGCCGGCACGCTTGCGCCGTACCGTGCAGTCGTTGTTGTTCGGTGCCCGACAGCCGGGGCAGGCGGCGGGAGCAGACCTGGTCTAGCTGCTACTGATCAATCCCCGTCGGCGTGCGGTGTTGACGCATTCGGTACGGTTATGGCACCCCAGGGCAGCGAACACCGCCTTCAGGTGGGTCTTGACCGTGTCCTCTGACAGCGACAGACGCTGGCAGATCACCTTGTTCGGCAGGCCCTCGGCGAGCAGATCGAGTATCTCCAGCTGGCGTGGCGTGATACCCAGCTCCCGGGCATTGGCCCGGCGATCCAGTGGCTGGTTCTCATCGGCGATCAGGACCTGTTCACCGAACAGCAGGCGCAGCGCCGCGCTGACCAGCATCGGACCATCGGCGGCCTTGCTGATGAAGCCGGCGGCGCCCAGGCGAAGGGCGGCATCCATATCGCTCGGGTTGTTGCTGCCGGTGAGAATCGCCACCGGGGTCAGCGGGTCGATGCCGCGCAGCTTCTCCAGCAATACCAGGCCGTTGCCGTCGGGCAGATGCAGATCCAGCAGGATCAGGTCATAGGTATATTGTCTGACCTGCTCCTGAGCCTCTGCGGCGGTGCGCGCATGGTCCAGGGTGATGCCCTGGCAGAGCTTGTTCAGGGTCAGGGTCAGGCCATCGAGGTAGATCTGATGATCGTCGATGAGCAGCAGGCGGGTATCCGGGGGCAGTGTGGCTATGGGCATGCCGACATTTCCTTGGCTTGTCACATCCTGAGACAGGACTGGCTTGTTGTTCTATTTGCTGATGATAGGTAAGCCAGCCGCCGACGTCCAGCCGGTTGTCCTATCGCCCGCGGCGCATATAGATGATCAGTGCCAGGTTGAGTACCAGTATCAGCAGGCTGCCGGCAACCACCGCCGGCCAGCCGGCAAACCGCCAGAACGGCGCCAGGTAATAGAGGCCGACCGCCGCGCCGAGGTAGTAGAACACCGAATACAGCGAGGAGGCGCTGGCCTTGCCATGCGCCGCATGCTGGTTGACCCAGCTGTTGGCCAGCGAATGGGTGAGGAAGAAGCCGAAAGCATTGCAGATCAACCCGGCGATGATCAGCCACAACTGATCGGTCAGGGTGACCAGGCAGCCGACCATGAACAGCAGGATACCCCAGGCCATGCCCTGGGTGGCCCGGGCGGTGCCCACACGCCCGGACAGGCTGGCCGACAGGGTGCCGGCCAGGTAGGTGAGAAACAGCAGGCCGAGACTGCCGGCGCCGAGCTGCCAGGGTTCGGCGCTCAGGCGAAAGGTGATGAAGGTGTACAGGTTGATGAACACCATGAAATTCAGTCCGCCGATCAGATAGGCGGGTAGCAGCGCGCTATTACTCAGATGGCTGGCAAAGGTGCCCAGGATGCTGCCCAGCGATAGCCGTTGCGGACGGAAGGCGCGGGCTGCAGGCAGCATCAGGGCCACGGCGAGGGTGCACAGCAGGCTGCCGGAGCCGACGATCAGGAATACCGCCTGCAGGCCGAAATGGTCGGCGATGAAGCCACCGAGCAGGCGACCGCCGGCACCGCCGATGGTATTGCCGCCGATATACAGTCCCACAGCGCTGACCAGCGCGGTACGCTGCAGGCTGTCGCCGAGGTAGGCGATGGCGGTGGCCGGCAGTACGCCCAGGGCTATACCGAGTGCCGCGCGCAGCCACACCAGGGTGGTGAAGCTGCCAGCAAAGGCCATGCCCAGGGTCAGAAGCGCAGTGACGGCCATGCCGATGATCAGGGGTGCCCGGCGGCCGAAGGCATCGGATAGCGGGCCATGCAGCAGCAGCGACAGCCCCAGGGTCAGGCTGGTCAGGGTGAAGGCGTTACTCGCCTGCAGCGTGCTGACCTGGTATTGCTGCGAGATCAGCGGCAGCAGCGGGTGGATGACGTAGAGATTGCCGAAGACCACCAGCGAAGCGAGTACCAGCGCCAGGCTGGCGCGGCGAAAAGCAGGGGTGCCCCGCGCGATCAGGTCGGGCGCGCTGGCCTCGCCGGGCATCGGGTTACTCGTTCTCTTCGAAGGCGCATAGGGTGAAGGTGGCGATCCCGGCATCCTGCATGAGACGTGATCCGCCAAGGTCCGGCAGGTCGATGATGGCAGCGGCCTCGTACACCTCGGCACCGAGCTCGCTGATCAATCGGGCGGCAGCGAGGAAGGTGCCGCCGGTGGCGATCAGGTCATCGAGCAGCAACACCTGGTCACCTTCGCTCAGGGCCTCGCGGTGCACTTCGATATGGGCTTCGCCGTATTCGGTATTGTAGGCGGCGCTGATGCAGTCGGCGGGCAGCTTGCCGGCCTTGCGAAACAGTACCAGGGGCTTGTTCAACTCGTAAGCCAGCACCGCGCCGATCAGGAAACCGCGGGCATCGATGGCACCGATATGGGTCACCGGTGATTCGACGTAGCGCTGGATCAGGCTGTCGGCGACCATGCGTACCGCACGGGGGGACTGGTACAGCGGGGTGATGTCGCGGAAGGTGACACCTTCCCGGGGGAAGCCCGGAACCGGTCGGATCAGCGACTTGATCGTGAATTCATCAAATATCATGGATAGCGGTTCCTTGGTCTTCAGTCATTCTGGCCGCCGGCCAGGGCACATAGCTGAATATAGTCGACGATCTCGATCTGCTTGCCGTCGGCCAGGATCAGGCCCTGCTGCTGGAAGCGGGTGAATACCCGCGACACGGTTTCCACCGCCAGCCCCAGGTAGTTACCGATCTCATTGCGCGACATGGAGAGGCGGAAGGCCTTGGCCGAATAGCCGCGTGCACGAAAGCGTGCCGACAGGTTGATCAGCAAGGTGGCGATGCGCTGGTCGGCATTCTTGCGCGACAGCAACAGCATCATATCCTGATCCTCACGCAGCTCCCGGCTCATCAGTCGCATCAACTGTTTGCGCAGTTGCGGCAATACCGCAGTCAGCTCATCCAGGGTATCGAAGGGGATCTCGCACACCGAGGTGGTTTCCAGGGCCACGGCGGTAACCGTATATTGACCGCTATCCATGCCCGACATGCCGATCAGCTCGCCGGCCAGATGAAAGCCGGTGATCTGCTCATCGCCCTCGTCGGACAGGCTGTAGGTCTTTATCGCGCCGCTGCGCAGGGCGAAGATCGAACTGAACGCGTCACCCTGGCGAAACAGCACCTCGCCTTTCTTCAATGGGCGGCCGCGCTTGACGATGCGGTCGAGCGCTTCCATTTCATCGGCATGCAGAGAGATAGGCAGACACATACAAGCCAGGCTGCAGTCCTTGCAGTGCGCCTCGCGGTGAAGCAAAGGTGTGGCATTGGGCATGACGGTTTCAATCCTCAGTGTCGACGGCGAGCGGCCGAAATGGCTATACGTCGGATAAACCGTGATTCTATCATCGGTTGGCGATCAATGCCCGGAATGAGGCGTTGCAGGATGCTCATGGGTACCATGCTGGCCGCCCATGACCCAGGCGGTGTGCGGGCCGGGGATGGTCCAGATGCCGAACAGGATGATCATCAGGCCGGCGGTGATGCGTACCAGGCGTTTTCTCAACAGCGCCATCATGCGGTTGGCCAGCAGCCCGGTGGCCAGCAGGGTCGGTAGCGTGCCGAGGCCGAAGGTCGCCATCAGGCCGGCGGACAATACCGCATCGCCCTGGCTGCTGGCCCAGACCAGGGTACTGTAGACCAGGCCGCAGGGCAGCCAGCCCCATAGTGAGCCGAGCAGGATTGCCTGTGGCAGCCGGGTCACCGGGAGCAGCTTGCGGGCGCGGGGCTCGATGTGTTTCCACAGCCCCCGCCCGAGACGTTCGATGCGGGTCAGCCCTGCCCACCAGTTGGCCAGATACAGGCCCATGGCGATCATCAGCAGGCCGGCCAGCACGCGCAGGCCCTGACCCAGGCCCAGATCCTGGATCAGCCAGCCGAGACTGCCGAGCAGGGCGCCGGCCACGCTATAGCTGGCGATGCGCCCGAAGTTGTAGCCCAGCAGCACCCGCCACAGGGGCCAGCCCTGGCGCTGATCGGCGGGGATGGCCAGGGTCAGCGCGCCCATCAGCCCACCGCACATACCGATGCAATGGCCGCCGCCAAGCAGGCCCAGGGCCAGGGCGGTGAGAAACAGTGGCAGCAGTTCCATGCTCAGGCTTTGGGCTCCTGGTCATTCGGCGACTGCTGGCGGTCATCGGGCTTTGATTGTTCTGTCCGTTGCTGTGCCTCGAGGTGAGCCGGGTCTTCCTCATCGAACAGAATGCTGTGGGCCGGGCTGTCCAGGTCGTCGTACTGGCCACTATTGACCGCCCAGTTGAACACCAGGATGGCGAGGATCACCAGTACGATGGCCACCGGAACCAGGATATAGAGTACGGTCATGGGCTGTGCTCCAGAATGGGGGCGGGCTGCGGTGCACTGCGTGGGCGCCGGGTATGCTGGGGCAGGCGACTCAGGCGCAGTGCGTTGAGTACCACCAGCAGTGAGCTGGCGGACATGCCGGCTGCAGCCAGTGCCGGGGTGACCAGACCGAGTGCCGCCAGGGGTAGTGCCCCCAGATTATAGGCGCTGGCCCAGAACAGGTTCTGCAGCATGATGCGCCGGGTGCGCCGGGCGACCACGAAGGCGTCGCTCAGCACCTGCAGTTGGCTGCTGAGTAGTACCGCATCGGCGCTGGTCTTGGCCAGGTCGGAGGCTTCGCCCATGGCGATGGAAATATTGGCACTGGCCAGTACCGGCACGTCGTTGACGCCATCACCGAGCATCAGCACCGTCGCACCTGCGGCCTGCTGTTGCTGGACGAAGGCCAGCTTGTCCGCCGGCGTGGCATTGCCGATTGCCTCGGCGATGCCCAGCTCGCCCGCCATGCGCTCGACCACCGGTGTGTGATCGCCGGACAGCAGCACCACACGCAGGCCGCGCGCCTTGAGCGACTGGATAAGCTGCGGCGCATCCCGGCGCAGCCGGTCATTGAGGACGAACCAGGCCAGCGGCCCCTGTGCATCGCCCAGCAGCAGCCATTGTCCGGGCTCTGCGGGGATAGCGGGGGCATCCCAACTGCCCAGTTGGGCCACGTATCCAGGCTTGCCGATACGCAGCAGGCGCCCTTCACAGAGGCCTTCCAGCCCCAGCCCCGGGTGGCTGGTGACCGAGTCAGCCTGCCGCGCACTGCGCCCGAAGGCGCGGGCGATGGGATGCTCGGAATGCGACTCGATCGCCCGCGCCAGTTCCAGTACGTGATCGGGATCCTGGCCGGCAAATGGCTGGATGCGCTCCAGGGTCATGCGGCCTTCGGTCAAGGTGCCGGTCTTGTCGAGAATCACCGTGTCGACCTTGTTCAGGCCCTCCAGCACATGCCCGCGGGTGATCAGCAGACCGAGCTTGTGCAGACTGCCGGTGGCGGTGGTCAGCGCGGTGGGCGTGGCCAGTGACAGTGCGCAGGGGCAGGCGGCCACCAACATGGCGATGATGATCCAGAAGGCCTTGTCGCCGCTGACCAGCCACCACCAGGCGGCACCGACCACGACGATCGCCAGCAGCACGGTGAGCAGGAAGTACTGTGCGACGCGGTCGGCCAGATGAGCCAGGCGCGGCTTGTCCGACTGGGCGCGGTCCAGCAACCGGACAATGGCGGACAGGCGAGTCTGCTCGCCGATCGCGCTGACCTGGATCTGCAATGGACCTTCCACGTTCAGCGTGCCGGCGGTGACCCGGTCGCCGAGTTGCTTGGTCAGTGGCAGGTATTCCCCGGAGAGCGCCGATTCGTCGACGCTGCTGACGCCACGGGTGATGATGCCATCGGCGGGAATGCTTTCCCCGGGCTTGACCTCCAGCAGATCGCCGGTGCGTACCTCGTCGAGCATGATGCGCTGGGTCCGCCCTTGGTCATCCACCCGCAGGGTGCTCGGCGGCAGCAGGTTGACCAGTTTGGCGGTGCTTTCCACCGTTCGCTGGCGCGCCCGGCGCTCCAGATAGCGGCCGGCCAGCAGGAAGAAGGCGAACATCACTACCGAGTCGAAATACACTTCACCGGAATTGGTCAGGGTGGCCCAGATGCCGGCCAGATAGGTGGCGCCAATGGCCAGGGAGACCGAGACATCCATGCTCAGCCGGCGGTTCTTCAGATCGCGCCAGCCGCCGCGGAAGAACGGGATGCAGCTGTACAGCACCACTGGCGTGGTCATCAGCAGCGCTGCCCAGCGCAGGGTGACGGCCATTTCCGGGGTCAGGTCCTGGTTGAAGCCGTCCCATAGCGCCATGGTGGCCATCATAACCTGCATGAACATCAGGCCGGCCAACCCCAGGCGGCGCAGGTAGCGGCGGTTCTCCTGGGCGATCTGTGCGCTGGCCTGGTCCGGCTCGTAGGGATGCGCGGCATAGCCGATGCGCTTGAGCTCGGCCAGCAGCGCGGACAGCTTGGTGTCGGTGCTGTCCCAACTGAGGGTAAGCCGGTTGTTGCCCAGGTTGAGGATGGCCTCGGCTACCCCGGGCATCTGCCGCAGGCGCTTTTCGATCAGCCAGCCACAGGCGGCGCAGCTAATGCCTTCGATGAGCAACTGGATATGTTGCTGATCACCCTCGCTGCGTACATAGCGCTGCTGCACATCGCTGCGGTCGAGCATCTCCAGTTCGTCCTGCAGCGCCTGTGGCAGGGCTTCGGGATTGATCGAGTTTTCCGTGCGGTGGGAATAGTAGGATTCCAGCCCGCCGGCGATGATCGCCTCGGCCACGGCCTGACAGCCGGGACAGCACATGGCGCGCTGCTGGCCGAGGATGCTGACGCACCACGAGGAGCCGGCAGGAACCGGCTCGCCGCAGTGATAGCAGGGAGTGGGGTGGGCCATGGCTCAGCGGGCGGAAAGCTGGTGCTGTTGCCCCATGACCAGGGTTATTTCGCCGGTCAGGCGCCAGCCGTCTTCAGCCGGCAGCGCCGGATCGCTCAGGTCGATGTAGTGTCGACCCCGGATGCTGTGCTCCAGCTGGCCGGTGTAGTGGTTGCCGGAAATCTGCGTCAGCTCCACGCTGCGGTCGCGCTCGGCGTGGGTCGGGGAGATGATCTCCAGCAGCAGTCGGGGCGGCGGTTGATCCAGCTTGCCATCCAGCTGCAGGCTGACGTCGCCGGTCAGCTCATCGACGCTGAACTGCGCCGCCAGATCCAGTTCCCGTGCGCGGTGGTCGCGCCCCATGTGCATGTTGATGGCGCGACCTTCCTTGTAGTAATTGTCACGCACCATGCTGTCCGGGTTGAGCAGCGAGACGTACAGCAGGCCCAGGCCGATGACGACGGCAAATACCAGGATGCTGATCAGGAACCAGGGCCAGAACTGCTTGTACCAGGGTGGAATGTTCTCGTCGTGTTGCATGAAATTACCTGATTGTAGGGCCCATGAAACGGCTTTCGGACTGGGCCGAGATGCCGGTGTCATCCGCTGCGGTGACGATGAAGGTGATGGGCATGTTGGTGCCTTGCATGAACGCTGGGTCCAGCTGTACGTTGACCGGGACCTGCAGCAGGCTGCTCGGCTCTACGGTCAGGCGGCCCGCGCTCATCTGCAGTTGCAGTTCCGGATGGCCTTCCACGCTCAGGTCGAAGGTGCGGGTCTGCTGGCCCTTGTTCATGACCTTGATTATGTACACGTTTTCGATATGGCCGCCACGGGCTTCACGATACAGGACATTTCGATCGCGCTGTACGTCCAGACTGACCTGGGCCAGGTTGCCGATGGTGAAGATGAACATGCCGATCATGATCGCCAGGGCTGCACCATAGCCGATCAGGCGTGGACGCAGGATGCGGGTCTTCTGTCCGGCCAGATTGTGCTCGGTGGTGTAGCGGATCAGGCCGCGCGGGTAGTTCATCTTGTCCATGATGTCGTCACAGGCATCGATACAGGCGGCACACTGGATGCACTCGTGCTGCAGGCCATCACGGATGTCGATACCGGTGGGGCAGACCTGAACGCACATGGTGCAGTCGATGCAGTCGCCCAGGCCGAGTGCGGCCGGGTCGGCGCCTTTCTTGCGCGGGCCACGGTTCTCGCCGCGGGTGTAGTCATAGGTGACCACCATGGTGTCCTTGTCGAACATCACGCTCTGGAAGCGTGCATAAGGGCACATGTAGAAGCACACCTGCTCGCGCAGCCAGCCGGCATTGATATAGGTGGCGGCGGTGAAGAAGAAGATCCAGAACGCCGCCCAGCCATTCAGATGCAGGGTAGCCAGGTCCACCACCAGACCGCGGATAGGCGTGAAATAGCCGACGAAGGTCAGCGCCGTGACCAGTGATACGGCAATCCACAGGGCATGCTTGGCGCTGCGCCGGGCCAGTTTGTTGATGCTCATCGGCGCCGCGTCGAGCTTGATACGGGCATTGCGCTCACCCTCGGTGACGCGCTCGGCCCACATGAATATCCAGGTCCATACAGTTTGCGGGCAGGTGTAGCCGCACCACACGCGACCAGCGAAGGTAGTGATGAAGAACAGGCCGAAGGCGCAGATGATCAGCAGGAAGGACAACAGAAAGAAGTCCTGCGGCTGGAAGGTGGCACCGAAGATATGGAACTGGCGGGCAGGAAGATCCCACAGCACCGCCTGACGGCCATCGACGTTCAGCCACACTGTTCCGAAGAACAGCAGAAACAGCGCTGCCACACCTGCCAGGCGGATGTTCTTGAAAAAGCCCTGATACGAGCGCGGGTGAATATTCTCGCGCTTGGCATACAGGTCAATGGTTTCTATCTTTTCCGTGGATACGTCTTTAACGGGTATTTTCTCGCTCATATCAGGCTGGCCATATCGTTATAAGAAGGGACGCCTGGCCAGAGCAGTGCTGGTCAGGGGGGTAATGCGACTCCGCCCGATCAGGATAACCTGACCGGGCGGAGCGTACCATGCGACAGGACGTCACGTGGGGGTGTTACTTGTCTTCCAGGGAAAGACTGTAAACGTAGGCGGCAAGCATGTGCAGCTTGTCGTCACCCAGGTGAGCCTGGGCTGGCATGTTGCCGTTACGGCCGGCACGAATGGTGTGCTGGACCTGCAGCATGCTGGAGCCATACAGCCATACGTCGTCGGTCAGGTTGGGTGCGCCCAGCAGCGGGTTACCCTTGCCGTCCGGGCCGTGGCAGGCGACACAGTTGGTGTTGAACACCTGCTTGCCGGCTTCCAGGTCGACACCCTCGGACTCCAGGCCTGCCAGGTGGCGTACATAACCTGCAGTGTTGCGCACGCCTTCCTCGCCGATCACTGCCAGCCACGCGGGCATGGCAGCCTGACGACCCTGGCGCAGGGTGGTCATGATCTGCTCGGGCTCGCCACCCCAGATCCAATCGTTGTCGGTCAGGTTCGGAAAGCCGAAGGCGCCACGGGCATCGGAACCGTGACATACCGAGCAGTTGGTGGCGAACAGGCGTTGACCAATGCGGCGTGCCTCTTCATCCCGCGCCACGTCGGCGATCGACATCTCGCTGTAGTTGGCGAAGATCGGTGCGAACTGCGCCTCGGCGCGTGTCACTTCACGCTCGTACTGGTTGACCTGGGTCCAGCCCAGCACGCCCGGGAACTTACCCATGCCCGGATACAGGATCAGGTAGATCACGCTGAATACCAGGGTGGCGATGAACAGCATGAACCACCAGCGCGGCAGCGGGTTGTCATACTCTTCGATGCCGTCATAGTTGTGGCCGGTTGTCTCGGTAGTCTGGTCGACCTGCTGACCCTTGCGTGTGGCGAACAGCAGCCAGGTGATCAGGACGAGGAAGACGACAGTGAGGGCAATGATGTACCCACTCCAGAAATTACTCATTTTTCATTACTCCGGGTGTCTTTCTGCTGCTCACACGTTTTCTGGTCTTCATCATCGTCGGCGAAGGGCAACTGCGCTGCTTCATCAAAATCCTTCTTCTTGTATGAGCTGTAGGCCCATATCACGACGCCGATAAAGGCCACCATGGCGAAGATGGTGGCGATGCCGCGGAGAGTGTTGATATCCATTGGTAGTTACCGGCGGTCGGAGATGACAGTGCCCAGGTGCTGCAGATAGGCAATCAGGGCATCGATTTCAGCTACGCCCTTGACGGCTTCTGTGGCGCCGGCAATGTCTTCATCGGTGTATGGGACGCCCAGCTTGCGCATGACTTCCATTTTCCGGGCGGTATGCTTGCCAGTCAGCACGTTTTCCTGCAACCAGGGATAGGACGGCATCTTCGACTCGGGCACTACGTCACGCGGGTTGATCAGGTGAGCGCGGTGCCAGTCGTCGGAGTAGCGCTCGCCGACACGGGCCAGGTCCGGACCAGTACGCTTGGAGCCCCACAGGAAGGGGTGTTCCCAGACGCTTTCGCCGGCGACGGAGTAATGGCCGTAGCGCTCGGTTTCCGAGCGGAACGGACGGATCATTTGCGAGTGGCAGCTGACGCAGCCTTCACGGATGTAGATGTCACGGCCTTCCAGCTCCACCGCGGTGTAGGGACGCAGGCCCTCCACCGGCTGGGTGGTTTCGTCCTGGAAGAACAGCGGGACGATCTGGGTCAGGCCGCCGAAGCTGATCGCGATCACGATCAGCACGATCATCAGGCCTATGTTCTTTTCAACAATCTCATGTTGTCTCATCAATCAAATCCTCAGGCGATCTGGGCTGCAGACTGGGCTTCGGCCGGCTTCGAGGCACTGATGGTGCGCCAGCTGTTGTAGGCCATCAGCAGCATGCCGATCAGGAAGAACAGGCCGCCGATCCAGCGAACGATGAAGCCCGGGTGGCTGGCTTCCAGCGCTTCGACGAAGGAGTAGGTCAGGGTGCCGTCGACGTTCACTGCGCGCCACATCAGACCCTGGGTGATGCCGTTGACCCACATGGAGACGATGTACAGTACGGTACCGATGGTCGCCAGCCAGAAGTGGGCGTTGATCAGGCCAGTGCTGTACATCTGCTCGCGGCCGAACACCTTTGGCAGCATGTGGTAGATGGCGCCGATGGAAATCATGGCAACCCAGCCCAGAGCGCCGGCGTGTACGTGACCGATGGTCCAGTCGGTGTAGTGCGACAGGGCGTTGACGGTCTTGATCGCCATCATCGGGCCTTCGAAGGTGGACATGCCGTAGAACGCCAGGGCCACTACCAGGAAGCGCAGGATCGGGTCGGTGCGCAGTTTGTGCCAGGCGCCGGACAGGGTCATCATCCCGTTGATCATGCCACCCCAGGAAGGTGCCAGCAGGATCAGCGACATCACCATGCCGAGGGTCTGAGCCCAGTCAGGCAGGGCGGTGTAGTGCAGGTGGTGCGGGCCGGCCCAGATGTACAGGCCGATCAGCGCCCAGAAGTGCACGATCGACAGACGATAGGAATACACCGGACGGTCGGTCTGCTTGGGCACGAAGTAGTACATCATGCCGAGGAAGCCGGCGGTCAGGAAGAAGCCTACCGCGTTGTGGCCATACCACCACTGGATCATCGCATCGGTCGCACCGGCGTAGATGGAATAGGACTTCCACATGCTGACCGGCATTTCCAGGTTGTTGATGATGTGCAGCACGGCGATGGTGATGATGAAGGCACCGTAGAACCAGTTGGCTACGTAGATGTGCTTCATCTTGCGCTTGACGATGGTGCCGAAGAACACCACGGCATAGGCTACCCACACCACTGTGATCAGGATGTCGATCGGCCACTCCAGCTCCGCATACTCCTTGGTGCTGGTATAGCCGAGCGGCAGGGTGATCACGGCAAGCACGATGACGGCCTGCCAACCCCAGAACACGAAAGCCGCCAGGCGGTCGGAGAACAGGCGCGCCTGGGTAGTGCGCTGCACCACGTAGAACGAGGTGCCCATCAGCGCACAACCGCCGAAGGCAAAGATGACCGCGTTGGTGTGCAGCGGGCGCAGGCGTCCGAAGCTGGTCCAGGGCAGGTCAAAGTTAAGGGCTGGCCAGACCAGCTGGGCGGCAATGAAGACACCTAGAGCCATGCCAATGATACCCCAGACCACCGTCATGACGGCGAACTGACGTACCACCTTATAGTTATAGGCTGTCGGAGTGGTAGCTGTGCTCATGCGAGAGATTCCACGGATAGCAAAGGTTAAAGGGGGTCAAAGCGGCGGCAGTATGAGGAATGCCCGTATTGTTTGCAATGACACATGTCAACGTAATGGCCAGTGGCCGGGAGGGTCGGGCGAAGGGTTTCGGCGGTTAGAGCGTATGGTTGGGGAAAGGAAATCGCCGGTAAAAGCGCCCGCAACAATACACCTCCGCGTCTGCTCCGTCAGGCCTTCCCGGGGGCCGGGGCGATACCCATCCCAGGCCGGATTACCGGGGAGCAAAGGATAAGCCCAGGGGTCGGAGCTGTGAAGGGATGGTTCCGCCACCGCGCTGTGGCATGATGTCGCACATGCCCGAAATCAAGGCGCCGGACCAAAAAAGCTGGTCCATAAAAAATGATCCGGACTGACCAGCGGCACTGTTACCAGGAGTGAAGCGCATGACCCCATCCTTTCTTGAAACGTCCCCTGGCGGACCGGACGCGGCGACCCTGTTGCTGGCTCACGGTGCCGGAGCGCCAATGGACAGCGATTACCTCGATTTGCTGGCCGAGGCGCTGGCGGCACAAGGTATAAAGGTGCTGCGTTTCGAGTTCCCCTATATGGCCTCCCGCCGGGAGTCGGGCGGCAAACGCCCGCCCAACCCCATGCCGGTGTTGCAGGACAGTTTTCGGCTGCATTATCAGGCATTGTCCGGGCCGCTGTTCATCGGCGGCAAGTCGATGGGTGGGCGAGTCGCCAGCCTGCTGGCTGACGAACTGGGTGCCGCTGGCCTGATCTGTTTTGGTTATCCCTTTCATCCGCCGGGCAAACCGGACAAGCCGCGTACCGCGCACCTGGCGCAGTTGCGCACTCCGACGCTGATCCTGCAGGGGACCCGTGACCCCTTCGGCAAGCCTGAAGAGGTCGAGGGTTATGAGCTGTCCGAGCAGATCCAGGTGAATTGGCTGGCGTCCGGCGACCATGACTTCAAACCATTGAAGAGCAGCGGCATGGACCAGTTGCAACTGATCGGGCAGGCAGCGCACCGGGCGGCGACTTTCATGCGCCGCCCATGAGCCCTGGTGCGATGGTCTGGCTCATCATGATTGCAGTCCCAGTGCTGCGGGCAGTATCCCTGCGGTCAGGGTGCCCCAGCGCCGGCCGTTGAGCATCAGCGGGACGAACTGCACGAAGATCGGCCGACCATTCGGCAGGATGAAGGTACCCATGCTGATGTAGGTGCACTTGCGCAGGTTCTCCAGTTCCACCGGGTTGTCGATGGTGAAGCGCATATGGGTGCTGCGCATGCTGTCCATGCGTGGGTCGCCGCTCAGCGGCTGCGAGGCGGCGGTGCGGGCGGCAGCCATATAGCTGCGGTCGTCGATGGCGGTCATATAGAGGATGCCATCCTTGCTGCCGCAGTCCCATGCGTCCAGCAGCGGTTGCACGAGTTCGCGGAAGGGGTCGGTCCAGCTGACCCGGTGCTTGCCCGGCTGCTCGGCGATGGCCTGGTAGTGGCGGTCGAACATGTCCAGGCCGCGCCGGTCGAGTTCCTCCAGCACGGCTTCCAGTTCGGCACGACGGCCCAGCAGTATGTCGCTGATCTGCTCCAGGCGGCCCTCGCCCAGTCGGAACAGGCTCAGTGTCTGCAGCACCAGGTTGCTGTCATCGCGCTGGTGGTCAGCAAGCACGAAATTCTGCGCCATGTTGTTGCTGATGCTCAGGCTGCTGTCGCGGATGGCGCTGCTGTGCTGATGGGTTTCCTGATTACCTACCGATAGCTGTTCCAGTGCACTACTGACCATCAGCAGGTCGTCGTTGGTCAGCTGAAAGTCCTCGACCATCTGGCCGAACTGCTCGGCTGCCACGCGTACCGCTTGACCCGCGTCATCGGAATGCTGCTGCATATGCCGGGTCTGCTGCTCGGCACCGGTCATGGCGCCGAGCATCTGCTCCATCAGCTGGTCGATCTGGTCGGCCGCATCGCCAACCTGGATCGACAGGCTACGTACCTCATCGGCGACCACCGCGAACCCGCGACCCTGCTCGCCGGCCCTGGCGGCCTCGATCGCTGCGTTCAGCGCCAGCATATTGGTCTGCGCAGAAAAATTCTGCACCGTGGTGAGTATCGTGCGGATCTGTGCCGAACTGGCGTCCAGTGCCGCGATATTGCCCTTGAAGCTGGCCATCGCCTCGCTGATCTGCTGCATGCGGTCGCAGGCCTCGGTCAGTTGCATCTGCGAGGCCCTGGCGCCATCCAGGTTGCGCGCGGTCATCCCGGTGATGTTGCTGGTACGGGCGGAAATATCCTGCAGTGCACTGCTGGTCTGGTCGCTGGCCTGGAAAATCAGCTCGGACAGTTGCTGTTGCACCTTTGCCTCGTTTTCCGTGCGTTCGGCCAGAACCCGGTTCTTCGCCGACGCCAGCGCAATACTCAGGCTCTGCTGCTGCAATTCGAGCAGCATGTTGCGCAGGCGACCACTGAAACCGGCGAACGCGTGGCTGCTGGCGCAGTCAGCATGTTCGGCTGTTGCTGATAGATCGATCTGCAAGGCATTGGCCTGATCGAGTCGCGTGAGCAGTGATGAGGCCTGTGGTTGCTGGCAGGTCAGCAGCCACACCAGCAGCAGCGAGACGGTGCTCAGCACCACTGCCAGCAGCTGGACCAGGCCGCTACTCTGCCACAGCAACAGCGCGCCCAGCATGAGGACGGTCAGAGACAATGCCGCGCCTCCGGCAGGCAGGGCCGGCAGCCTGACGGGAGTGATTCGAGAGGAGGTGGGGGTAGAAATATCCTGCATGGTTCCCTCGGTGCCCCTGTGTGGAGCGTTATAATTGTTTGCATCCACGAGAACGATGACTGCTTCTCAACCTATGCTATCGGCAGCCTTAATTTGGACAATAGTCTGGTTTTGCTGCTGAGCACTTCCGACCGGGCGACATTATTATCGCGAATATCGGGTGATTACATTGTCCATAACATGGACACAGTCCCATCCTGTGTTACTTTTTATTATGTTTATCAGGACAATGTGCGAGGACAGTTCCATGATATGGCGTAATGCTCTGGTAGGTGCTGCCGCTCTGGTGCTTGCGGCCTGTGGTGATAACGAACAGCAGAAGGCGCAAACCCTGGCCGATGAACAGCCGGCCACCGGTCAGGTGGAAATCTGGCGCTTCGCCCTGGAAGAGGGTGACGACAGCCTCCAGTACGAGTACGCCAACCGCTTCGCCGAGATCATCAGCCAGAAGACCGCCGGCGAAGTCGAAGTGCGCCTGTTCCCCTATGGCCGGCTTGGCAGTCTCGGCGAGATCCAGGCCCAGCTACAGGATGGGTCGCTGCAACTGGCACTCGCCTCGGATGTCCTGACCGAGGTGGTTCCCGAGTCGCAGCTGTTCAGCCTGGGGTTTGCCCTGAGCGAGGATGAGCAGAGCAATACACGCATATTGAATGACGACGGGTTTCGCAAGCACCACGATCTGGTCGATGCCTACCGTGAGCACGAGCTGCAGCCTCTGGCACTGGTGCCCGAGGGTTGGCTGGTGTGGACGGCGAACCGACCGGTCCGCACTCCCGAGGATCTTGCCGGCCTGAGCCTGGGCATGGCCGACAACCCGGTGCTGCGCGAGACCTACAGTGCCTACGGCGCCAACCCGGTGACCATGACGGGCGAGGAAGTAGCCGAGGCGCTGCAGACGGACCAGGTCGATGGCAGTGTGCAGACCCTGTCCAGGCTGCAGCAGGCGGGATGGCCGCAATCACAGGACTATCTGATCCTGGCCCGGCAGGGGCAGCACATCGCCACTCTGGTCGCGCAGGGCGACTGGTATGACAATCTGTCCGACGACCATGAGCAGGCCATCGAGGAGACGGTGGCGGAGTTGGTGCCTTATATCCATGAACGCCAGGCCTCAACCAATGCCAAGTGGCTGGAGGCCATCGGGCAAAGCGCTGATGTGGAGATCATCCATCTCACCGCCGAGCAGCGTGCGGCCTTCCAGGATCGCGGCCTGCCGATGCGCGAGTGGCTCATGGACAGTGCCGGAGCCCGCGGGGGACGCCTGCTGACCCTGTTGCAGCAGCATATGGAGGAAGGACCCGCCGAGCAGGAGCCGATAGCACCGACCGATACTACTCACTCCATTGAAACGCGCACCTCGCCGGTGACCGGTGAAGGGGACCAGACCAGGAACGCCAGCGATGACGCTGCGGAATCGGTAACTCCCTGAAATAGCAGTACCTGGCGTGGTCAATCGGCAGCGCAGGCAGTAGCATGAAGGGGATTTCGTTTCCATTGGATGCATACCATGACCCAGATTGACCGCACCGCTGTAGAACAGGCCCTGGCCAGTTATCAGGATCCTTACCTCAAGACCGACCTCCTCGCCGCTGGTTGCCTGCGCTCGTTGCAGATCGATGGTGGCCGGGTCAGTGTCGATATCGTCCTGGGATATGCGGCGGGCAATATCGTCAGTGGTATTGCGCAGATGCTGACCGTGGCGGTGGAGAACGTGGCGGGGGTCGAGGCGGCCACGGTGCAGGTGGGTTGGGAAGTTCACGCCGCTCCCATCCAGGGCAGCATTCCGGCCCTGGCCAATGTCAAGAACATCATCGCCGTCGCTTCCGGCAAGGGCGGGGTAGGCAAGTCCACCACCGCGGTCAACCTCGCCCTGGCGCTGTCCCGCGAAGGGGCGCGCGTCGGTGTGCTGGATGCGGATATCTATGGTCCGAGCATGGGCCTGATGCTCGGCCTGCCCGCGGGTACCCGGCCGCAGGTGCGGGAGCAGAAATGGTTCGTTGCACCGCAGGCCCATGGCGTGCAGGTGATGTCCATGGCTTTTCTCGCCGATGACAACACACCCATGGCCTGGCGCGGGCCCATGGTCTCCGGGGCGCTGATGCAGTTGCTGACGCAGACCGCCTGGGACGAGCTGGATTACCTGGTGATCGACATGCCACCGGGCACCGGCGACATCCAATTGACGCTGGCGCAGAAGGTGCCGGTCACCGGCTCAGTGATCGTTACCACGCCGCAGGATATCGCCTTGCTGGATGCGCGCAAGGGCATCGAGATGTTTCGCAAGGTCAATATTCCGGTGCTGGGCGTGGTGGAGAACATGGCGGTGCACATCTGTTCCAATTGCGGCCACGTCGAACACCTGTTCGGTGAAGGCGGCGGCACGCGACTGTCGGACGAATACGGGGTGGACCTGCTGGGCTCCATGCCACTATCCCTGATGATTCGCGAGCAGGCCGATGGCGGCAAGCCGACAGTGATTGCCGAGCCCGAATGCCAGATCAGCCTGCTCTACCAGGATATGGCGCGTCATGTCGGGGCACGGATCGCAGGCCAGGCCAACCAGACCGCGATGCCCGAGATCAGTATCAGCGACGATTGAAGCATTGCGCTACGCCGGTGGTGCGACGACCACCGGCGGGCTTTAGTGTCCGCTCAATACCCGGTAATATGCAGCGTCTTTCTAACGCTTGGATCAGAACACGCCCATGACTATCAAATCGGATCGTTGGATACGTCGCATGTCGCAGGAATGCGGCATGATCGAACCCTTTGTCGAGCGCCAGGTGCGTGGCGAGGAAGGTCAGCGGGTGATTTCCTATGGAGTGTCCAGCTACGGCTACGATGTGCGCTGCGCCGACGAGTTCAAGGTGTTCACCAATATTCATTCGGCCACGGTGGACCCCAAGCACTTCGATGAAAAGAGCTTTGTCGATGTGAAGAGCGATGTGTGCATCATCCCGCCGAACTCCTTCGCGCTGGCGCGCACCGTCGAGTATTTCCGTATTCCGCGCAACGTGCTGACCATCTGCCTGGGCAAGAGCACCTATGCGCGCTGCGGCATCATCGTCAACGTCACCCCGCTGGAGCCGGAGTGGGAAGGCCACGTGACCCTGGAGTTCTCCAACACCACCACGCTGCCGGCGAAAATCTACGCCAATGAAGGCGTGGCACAGATGCTGTTCTTCGAATCCGACGAGGACTGTGAAGTGTCCTACAAGGATCGCGGCGGCAAGTACCAGGGCCAGCGCGGTGTGACCCTGCCGCGCGCCTGAGGCCGGCTCCCCTCGAAGTCGGCTTTTCCCGCGTCCTGTTGACGCAGATCAAATGCGCGGCGGCGCTTTAGCAGCTATGCTCTGAAAAGAACAGCACGATAACAAGGGGAGTAGCTATGCAGAACGTATTGGTTCCATTCGACGGCTCGGAGTCCGCCAAACGGGCAGTGGCATACCTGGTGGAGTTTTCCAAGGCCTATCCAGATATCCAGGTGCATCTGCTGAACGTGCAGCGCGAGCCCAACCTCTATGGCAACTATGTGCCGGCGGCCATGCTCGATGACCTGCGCAAGGGTGCGATGAATCATGCGCAGAAGGTCAATGCCGAGGCGGTTCAAATGCTGCAGGCGGCGGCCATCAGTCACCAGACCCATGAGGTGGTGGGCGATGTGGTTACCGAAGTGGTCGCGGCGGTGAAGCGCCTTGGCTGCACTACCGTGGTAATGGGTACCCGCGGCATGGGCAGCCTGGGCAATCTGGTGATGGGGTCGGTCGCCACTCGCGTGGTGCACGATGTGCCGGTGCCGGTACTGCTGGTGAAATAAATGCAACATCTGAACGCTTCGCCTTGTCCAAACAGTTGTAGCGGACAATACGAGGTTCAGATCATGGGTAGCACCACAGACAAAATCAAAGGCAAGGCCAACGAGATGGTCGGCAAGGTCAAGCAGAGCAGCGACAAGCCGAGTACTCGTGCCGAAGGTCACATGCAGGAACGGAAGGGCGAAGCCCAGCAGGTCAAGGGCAAGGTGAAGGAAAATCTGAAGGACCGGATCGACAAGGCCTGATCCAGCTCTGCAGCTCCAAGATGAAAGGTCGGCAAGGTGCCGGCCTTTTTTATTGCTGATGATACAATCTGCGGCCACCTCCGGAAGTAACCCAAGGGTAACGGAATGCACGCAGAGAAAGAACGAATCGTCATCGTTGAAGATGATGCGAAGCTTGCCGCTCTGATTGGCGAGTTTCTGCAGTCCCAGGGCTTGCAGATCGATTTGATCGACGATGGGGCCAGGGCTGTCGAACGAATCCTTGCCCATCCGCCATCGCTGGTCGTGCTTGACCTGATGCTGCCGGGGGAGGATGGCCTGTCGGTATGTCGGCGCCTGCGCGAGGCGGGGTTTGCCCGGCCGATTCTGATGCTCACCGCCCGCAGCGACGACCAGGACCATATCCAGGGGTTGGAAACCGGTGCCGACGACTTCGTCAACAAACCGGTGCGTCCGCAGGTGTTGCTGGCACGCATTCGTGCCCTGCTGCGGCGTACCGAGGCGGAGACGCCAGAGCAGCAGCGCACGCGCCTGACCTTTGGTGCGCTGGTCATCGACAACGCCCGGCGTGAAGCCTGGCTGGACGGTGAACTGATTGACCTGACCGGTGCCGAGTTCGATCTGCTGTGGTTGCTGGCCAGCAATGCCGGCCGCATTCTCAGCCGCGAGGAAACCTTTGTCGCTCTGCGCGGGATCGAATACGACGGCCAGGACCGCTCCATTGACGTGCGCATCTCGCGCATTCGTCCGAAGATCGGTGATGATCCGGATATGCCACGGTTGATCAAGACAGTGCGCAGCAAGGGCTACCTGTTCGTTGCGCCGGAACCGGGTACGCCGTGAACTCGATCTTCCTGCGCATCTATGGCGGCATGCTGCTGGTGCTGGTCACCGTGTCGCTGCTGGCACTGCTCGCCATTCATCAGATCAATGGCATCCGTGCCGAGGATTACCGCGAACGTATCGCCAGCGGCACCTTCCGGCTGATGGCTGACAACCTGCAGCCGATGGATGACTCGGAACGCCGGCAGGTAATGAACGTATGGCAGCGGCTGCTGGGCGTGCCGCTGCATATCCAGACATTGCCCGAGTTGCAGCTCGACTCCGCCGCCTGGTCGAAACTGATCCAGGGCCGGGTGCTGGTGCGCCCCACCGACAATGACGAAGTCCGCGTTCTGGTGCTGGTGGATATGCAGGGCGAGGCGGTGCTGACCGCCGATATTCAGCGTGTATCCGAGCAATTGGGCCGTGCCACGCTGTTTCTGATTGCCGATGAACTGATCCGCCGTCCCGAGTCGGATATGCCGGCGCGCCTGCAACAGCTGCGCCGGCAAAAGGGCTTCGGTTATCCGCTGCAATTGAGTCGGGTGCGCGAGTCGGGTCTGGATCCGGACCAGCTGCGGCGGCTGGATGAAAGCGACACCGTGATGGCCCTGGGGCCGGATGGCGATTCGATCCTGCTGTACCTGAAGATTCCCAGCACCCAGTGGATACTGCAGTTGGGGCCACTGTATCAGATGAGTGCCTATCCGCCTGAGTTGCTGATGATCATGGGGCTGCTGACATTGATGCTCACCGGCCTGCTGATCTATCTGCTGGTGCGCCAGCTGGAGCGGCGGTTGATGACCCTGGAAAGCGCGGCGGTGAATATCAGTCGTGGCAATCTGGATTTCCGGGTGGATATGGATAGCCCTGATTCGGTTGGCCGCCTGGCACGGGCCTTCAACGAAATGGCCGATCACCTGCAGCGACTGATGCGCATCCAGCGCGAGACCCTGGGCGCGGTCTCGCATGAGCTACGCACACCGGTCGCGCGTCTGCGCTTTGGCCTGGAAATGCTCGAGAGCGCACAGACCGGCGACGACCGCAGGCGTTTCATCGAAGGCATGGATGGCGACCTCAGCGAGCTGGACCGCCTGGTCGATGAGATCCTCACCTATGCGCGGCTGGAGCAGGGCGCTCCGGCGATCACCATGAAAGGGACCAACATCCCGCGCATGGTCGAGCATGTCATGGCCGAGCTGGCGCCGCTCGATGCCAACATCCATCTGGAGCACATCGATAATTCCTGGGGCCTGGGGCGGCATATCGATGCCGAGCCACGCTACATGCAGCGGGCCATCACCAATCTGGTCAGCAATGCCATGCGCCACGCCGGCAGCCAGGTGAAGATCACCACTCGGGTGCAACACGGCATGTGCCGGATCTCCATCGAGGATGATGGGCCGGGCATCCCGGAGCCCTACCGGGAAAAGATCTTCACCCCGTTCATGCGCATGGACCTGAGTCGTACGCGTGCATCGGGTGGCTATGGTCTGGGGTTGTCGATCGTGCGGCGCATCATGTTCTGGCATGGCGGCCGGGCCCGGGCGGAGGGGTCGCAGGCTCTGGGTGGAGCCTGCTTCATCATAGAGTGGCCGCTGCGTCGGCGCTGACTGCGCCGCTCAGCGGGTGTGGCCGTTGACCAGCAGGCGAAATGCCTGGCCGGCGCGCTCGGGGTCAGGTGTACGACCGCAGATCAGGTCGCAATAGATCGCGCCTTCGCCGATACGGATGATGAAATAGGCCAGACTGTTGGCGTCCATTTCCGGGTTGATACGTCCGGCTTCGATCTCTTCCTCGAACAGCGCTTCCCACTCATCGATCAGACGTTGCTGCAATCCCGAGACATTGGAGGTCAGCAGTTGCAGCCCCCACTGCGGCTCGGCGGCGAGAAAATCATGCATGGGTTTGGCATTGATCAGCGCCACGTTCACGTCGGTGTAGATCTGTCCGAGAAAGTCGATGCCGCGCTTCGGGTGGTCGATTCTCGCTTTCTCGATTGCCTGATCGTAGATGCCCTTGTACAGCGACCAGAGAATCTCGCCCATCAGCAGGTCCTTGTTGCCTACCCAGCGCATCAGGGTAGCGCGGCCAATCCCCAGTTCTTCGGCCAGCAGCGACAGGTTCAGACGACGGCCTTCCAGCCACCAGCGGCGCGCCATGCGAAAGGCGCTCAACGGCGTGGCTCGCTCGTCGGATTTGCGTTGTGACAGGGCCATGGACAGGGGGGTGGGTTGCATGCTCATAGGATTGGCGTCTTCCATATTGTACTTTTTAAATATAATAGTAGCGGGATGATACCAAGGATAAAAGTGTCCCGTCCATGACCGAATGGCAGAGGACCGCTCGGTCGGCCAAGCCGTTTCCTTGATGAGTCAGACTTGCTATCAGCGAGACGGTATGGGGTAACGAAAAAAGGCCGGCCACCCTCAGGGTGGCCGGCCTTGCTGTCCGCGCTGCGCGGTCTAGTTGATACCTTTGCGTCGCACGTCCCAACGGCTGTCGCTGCACAGACCGCAATTGCTGCCATAGAACAGGCTTTCGGCGCTCTGATCGTCCATCAGGTGATAACGCATCCAGGCTGTGGATGGCCCCCGGTAGTCGCCGCCATTGCCCACCGGCTCGAAGTGGCTGACCGAGCGGCGCTCGCCCCAGAACACCGGTACGTTGGCGCGGTTGTATACCGGTAGGGCATTCAGGGTGGGCGAGGCGATGGTGTCGCCGCCACCCGTCATCAGGAACATCGGGCCGCTCTGGTTGCTTTGCGATGAGCTGCGATGACCGAGACCGATGGTGTAGGGCTGGAAGGGTGCGGTCGCGGTTATCCGGCTGTCCTGACCGGCCATGATGCTGCCGCCGCCACCCTGGGAGTGGCCAGCGGTAGCGACCCGGTTGACGTCCAGCTTGCCGGCGAAAGTGCCGGTACTGCGGCCATTCTGGTCAACCAGATAGTCCAGGCAGGAGATCATCTGCTCGCCGCTGCCGGCATTGGAGGTGCGCGCCGCCGCGACGACGAAGCCATGGCTGGCCCAGTGTTGCAGCAGGTTGCTGTAGGTGCTTGGCGAGCTGCCGGTACCATTGCCCCAGAGGATGATCGGATGACGCAGGCCGTTTTCGCCCAGAGTACGCGGGCGGTACACGGCACAGGTGGTATTGACGTTGCTGTTGGTGACCGAGAATGGGCCGCTGGCGGCAAAGTCGGAGACGCCGGGGAAGCCGGAGCCAGTATCTGGATCGGGGCTGCCGGGGTTGACGGCCAGGGCGCTGGCGGATAGCAGCATGCCCAGGGCCAGGCTGGTCAACTTGAATGCAGGTGCTTTCATGATCGAGTCTCTTGTTGGTTTCTTATAGGGATAGTGAACGGGCAGCCCGGATCACCCAGCTACGACGCCCAGTTCGAGACAAACCCTAGACTCTGTTTATGAAGGCGACACTCGCCTATAAGGGTGAAAATCGAGACATCATGACGGCGATCTCATTCTGAGTGAGTCGTCTCGCTTGTGTGTCTAAGTGCCATCATGAGACGTTTGTATTCGTTAGCGGCACGCATGACGGCGCCGTGTTCCGTTCTATCCAGCCAGGTTCTTTGCCGTTACCCCTTCCAGCGTGGCGAAGGAAATATCCTTGGCCGTCAGCAGGAAATCCTGCATGTAAGACATATCCAGCATGTCCTCCCGTACCGCGGCATACAGCGTACCGAACAGTCCCTCGCTGCCCAGCCGCCGCGCGCTGACATAGCCGCGTTGCAGGTACTCGGTGATGGCCCAGTTCGGCAGGCAGCATACGCCTCGCCCCGAGGCCACCAGTTGCATCATCATGATGGTCAGCTCCGCGTTGCGTACATCTGCGGGCTCGACTCCGGCCGGGTCGAGGAACTGGCTGAAGATATCCAGCCGGTTGCGCTCCACCGGATAGCAGATCAGGGTTTCGCTGGCCAGGTCCCGGGGCTCGATATGGCTGCGGCTGGTCAGTGGATGCTGGTTGCCGATCGCCAGTACCGCTTCGTAGGTGAACAGCGGCACATAGCTGATGCCGGCGATATCCTGCGGGTCGGAGGTCACCACCAGGTCCAGCTCGCCCCGGGCCAGTGCCGGCAGGGGAGCGAAGAAGTAGCCCGAGGCAAAGTCCACTTCGACCTCGGGCCAGGCATTGCGGAACTGATCGATGGTTGGCATCAGCCATTGGAAGCAGCTGTGGCATTCGATGGCCATGTGCAGGCGCCCGGCCTGGCCACCGGACAGACGTTGCAGGTCGCGTTCGGCCTGCCGCACCTGCGGCAGCAGGTTATCCGCCAGCCGCAGCAGGCGTAGCCCGGCACTGGTGAAGTGTACCGGTTTGGTCTTGCGCACGAACAGCGTGGTGCCCAGGCGTTGTTCCAGATCCTTGAGCTGGTGGGACAGGGCGGACTGGGTCAGATGCAGCCGCTCCGAGGCTTCCACCAGGCTATCCGCCTCGCGGAGGGTGACAAGCGTGCGCAGGTGGCGTAGTTCTAACATGGCGGCGGCCTCTAACATGAGCGAAATCGAAGTTTATCATTTATATGATGAGTTTCATTCAGTGCTGGCCCGAAGCCGGGGCACATTTCTGCCGATGGGCAGCTGCCGCTGGCCTGATACCCCTCGGCAGCGTTAGAGTAGCGCCCCTTACCAGCGCAGGGGTTTGTCATGCAGGAATTGTTATTGCACTGCCGTCCGGGTTTTGAAAGTGAGGCTGCCGCTGAAATGCAGGCGCTGGCAGGGGAGCAGGGGATTGCCGGCTATGCGGTTACCGCGGATGGCTCGGCCGTGGTGCGTTTCGTCTGCCCGGAAGAAGGAGATGCCGGTAGGCTGATGCGCAAGCTGGATTTTCGCCAGTTGATCTTCGTCCGCCAATGGGCGCTGGGCAGTTGGCTGGAGGTGCCGGCAGAGGATCGCATCTCGCCGATCATCACTGCCTGTGCCAAGGGGCCGATCGCATCGCAGCTATGGCTGGAAACCGCCGACACCAATGATGGCAAGGCGCTGGCGGCGCTGACCAAGAAGCTTGGCCGCCCGCTGGAAAGCGCATTGACCAAGACCCGCTTCGTGCGTCCGGCCAAGGCCGAGGCGCCGCGCCTGCATGTGTTCTTCGACAGTGGCGAACGGCTGTTCGTCGGCTGGTCCTGGGCGAACAACGCCGCCGCCTGGCCGATGGGTATCCCGCGCCTGAAATTCCCCCGCGAGGCGCCCAGCCGCTCGACCCTCAAGCTGGAGGAGGCCTGGCATCATTTCATCCCGCGTGACGAGTGGGATAGCCGGCTGGCGCCGGGCATGACCGCGGTGGATCTGGGCGCTGCACCCGGCGGCTGGACCTGGCAACTGGTCAACCGTCATATGAAGGTCACTGCGGTGGACAATGGCCCCATGGCCAAAAACCTGATGGACAGCGGCCAGGTGGAGCATGTGCAGGCCGATGGCTATCTGTTCAAACCGAAGAAGCCGGTACAGTGGATGGTCTGCGATATCGTCGACAAGCCAGCGCGCAGCAGCGCACTACTGTCCCGCTGGCTGACCCGCGGCTGGTGCCGTGAGGCGATCATCAACTTCAAGTTACCGATGAAGCAGCGCTACCGGGAAGTCATGCAGTGTCTGGAGCACGTGCAGGATGCGCTGGATGCCGCTGACATCCGTGCGACGATCGCCTGCAAGCAGCTGTATACGGACCGCGAGGAAGTCACCTGTCATGTGCGGGTGCTGCATGCGGGTAGCTACCGGGTGCAATAGTCCGTGATGCCTGCCGGTCTTATCGCGGCGGCCCGCTGCGATGCGGACCCGGTCCCGGTCCCGGTAACTGGTAAGAGCCAATGCTTTTGCGGATAATCCCCGTATCGCAATACAGGACCAGCCGTACATGAGTAACGCCGTATCCCCACCTTCAGCACAACTCGATGCCCGCGGGCTGTTCTGCCCGGAGCCGGTCATGCTGTTGCACAATGCCGTGCGTGACCTGCCGGCGGGTGAATGTCTGGAAGTGCTGGCTACGGACCCGTCGACCCAGCGCGATATTCCGCGCTTCTGCAGTTTCCTCGGCCACCAGTTACTGGAGCAGCAGGAAGTGGCAGGGGAGTTCCGCTACCTGATCCGCAAGGGCGGCGCCGACTGACGACGCCATCACGGCTCACTTGCGCAGCAGGTGACTGCTGTCCAGCGGGAACTGGCGCTTGCGCCGTCCACCGACCACCGCCAGGCGGATCGACAGGAACAGCGCCGCGGCTGTCAGCCCGATGATCAATCCCTTCCAGAACCCCGCCGGCCCCTGCGCCGGTCCGAGCAGGTCGGTCAGTCCCAGCACATAGCCGCTGGGCAGTCCGATCAGCCAGTAGGCGACCATGGTCAGCAGCATCGGTATGCGGGTGTCCTGATAACCACGCAGCGCACCGGCACAGGCCACCTGCACCGAGTCGGAGAACTGATACAGCGCGGCATAGAACAGCAAACTGGTGGCCAGCGCCAGCACCTGCGGGTCGTTGGTATAGATGTGTGGCAGCAGATCCGCCGCCAGATAGATGCTGCCCGCCGCCAGGGTGGCAAATACCAGTGACACGGCAATGCCGACCTTGGCTGCGAACAATCCGGCACGGGCACCCTGCATGCCGAGGTTGTGGCCTACCCGCACGGTGATCGCCAGGCCCAGGCTGAAGGGCACCATGAATACCAGTGACGTGAAGTTCAGGGTCACCTGGTGACTGGCCACCACGACGGCACCCAGGCTGCCGATCAGCAGGGCGATCAGGGCGAACATGCTGGTTTCGGAAAACAGCGAAATACCGATCGGCAGGCCCAGGCTCAGGAGGCCGCGCTGCACCGTCCAGCGCGGCCACTCGAAGCGTTCGAACAGGCGGCAGGCGTCATAGATCCTGGAACGCTTGAGGTAGATCAGCATGCAGCCAAGCATGAACCACATCACCACGGTGGTGGCCACGCCGCAGCCGACCCCGCCCATGGCCGGGAAGCCGAGCTTGCCATAGATCAGCACGTAATTGACCGGGACGTTGAGGATGAGGCCGAGAAAACCGATTACCATGCTCGGCTTGGTACGTGACATGCCATCGGTGAGGCCGCGCAGTGCCTGGTACATGCCGATGGCCGGAAAGCCCAGCGCTACGGCCTGCAGATAGGCGACTGTCTTGGGCATCAAGGATGGATCGACCTGCGCCCAGTACAGCGCCGGCTCCACAGCGCACAGCGCCAGCCCGGCGAGGATGCCCAGGCACAGGCCCAGCCAGAGCCCCTGACGCACCAGCGGTCCGCTGTCCTCCGGTCGGCCGGCACCGCTGCTGGCGGCCACCTTGGAGGTGATGATCATCAGTACGCCGGTCAGGAACAGGAAGGTCGGGACCCAGAACGAATTGCCCAACGCCACCGCGGCGAGGTCCACGGCACTGACCCGGCCGGCCATGGCCGTGTCCACAAAACCGATGAGGGTGTGCGACATCTGCGCGGCGATGATCGGCAGCGCAAGCCAGATCAGCGCACGCAATTCTGTTACACTGCGGCGCCAACGGGAGGGGGTATCCTGGGTAGTCATCTGCTACTGCATCTGGGAAAAGCAGCCCATCCTATCAATTTGCCGGGTATTGTCCACCACTCGATGAAACACGATTGCCAGGATCTGATCCGCCTGTTCGCCGGCTGTTTTGCCGCACAGTACAACACCCGATTGGTCGGCGGAGCAGCAGAGCCGATCTACCTGCCGGCCGATGCGCAGGAGTCGATGCATCGCATCGTCTTCACCCGTGATTACTACCGTAGTGCGTTGCATGAGATCGCCCATTGGTGTGTGGCCGGAGAGGCCCGCCGGCAGTTGGTCGACTTCGGCTACTGGTATGCACCAGATGGCCGCAGCAGCGCACAGCAGGGCGCCTTCGAGCAGGTCGAGGTCAAGCCGCAGGCGCTGGAGTGGCTGTTCTGCGAGGCGGCCGGCCACAGCTTCCGGGTCAGCCTGGACAACCTCAGTGGCGAAGCCACCGATTCCACCCCATTCAAGCTGCGCGTCATCGAGCAGGTGCAGCACTATCTGGACAACGGTATCCCCCAGCGGGCGGCCGCCTTTGTCGATGCGCTGCTGGAGTACTACCGTCCCGGCGCCGCACTGGATAGCCAGGCCTTCTGCATCGATCACCTGTGAGCGGCCACGCTCGGCGCCAGGCTGGACAGATGGCGGATGCCTTCCGACAATGAAGTCAAACCCTGGGAGCAGAGTCATGCACATAGTCGCTGACGAAAACATTCCATTGCTGGATGAATTTCTCACCGGATTCGGCCGCCTGACCCGGCTGCCGGGACGGCTGATCGACCACACCTCGGTGAAGGATGCGGATGTGCTGCTGGTGCGTTCGGTAACCCGGGTCAGCGCAGCGATGCTGGCCGGCACGCCGGTGCGTTTCGTCGGCACCTGCACCATTGGCACCGACCACCTGGACCTGCCGGGACTGGCGGCGGCAGGTATCGAGGTTGCCAGTGCCCCGGGCTGCAATGCCCGTGGGGTGGTGGAGTATGTGCTGAGCTGCATGCTGACATTGGCCGAGCGCAGCGCCAGGCCCTGGCAGGACAGGACCGTCGGCATCGTCGGCGTCGGTGAAGTGGGTAGCCGGCTGGCAACCACGCTGCAGGCGCTGGGCATCGATTGCCTGCTCTGCGATCCTCCCCGCGCGGAGCGAGGGGAGGAGGGGTTTGTCGCCCTGGATGAACTGATCAGCCGCTGTGATGTGATCAGCTGCCATGTGCCGCTGACCTCCAGTGGTGCGCATGCCACCCACCATCTGCTCGACGAGCAGCGCCTGCGTGCGCTGCGTCGCGGTACCTGGCTGATCAACAGCAGCCGCGGACCGGTGATCGACAACATCGCCCTGTACCGGGTGCTGCAGCAGCGCGATGACCTGCTGGTGGCGCTGGACGTCTGGGAAACCGAGCCGCTGGTCGACCCGCGGTTGGCGGCCCGCTGCGCGCTGGCGACACCGCATATCGCCGGTTACAGTCTCGACGGCAAGTTGCGTGGCACCGTGCAGGTCTATCAGGCCCTGTGCAGTTTCCTCGAGGCGCCGGCGAGTTTCAGCCTGGAACAGCTGGCGCCGCGTACCGGGGCGGGGGAGTGGCAGGTGGAACCTGGCGCGCCGCCGGACTGGCTGCTGGCCAAGGCGTTGCGTCAGGTATATGACGTGCGGGATGACGATGCCCGGCTGCGCGCCATGCTGGGGGCGGCGGAGTCGGAACAGGCCAGTCGGGAGGGGTTCGATCGGTTGCGCAAGGATTATCCCCTGCGTCGTGAATGCAATCTGCTGCGTATCAGGACCGCCGCGTCCGAGCCGCAGGCGGCCCGGAGACTGCTGGCGGCAGGTTTCGTGTTAGCGGCTGGCGACTGAACGGGGCGCTACCCATTGCTGGTCCAGTTCTTCACAGGCTTGCTGGATCATGCGTTCGGTAATGGCAATCTCCCGACCGTGCTCATCCACCAGATAGCCCCGTGCCTGCAGAGACGGGCGGGGCAGGTGATCGGTCAGGGAACGCTGCTTCTGCTGTACCTGTAGACTCATGGATTTTCTCCAAATCAGTTCTCATCGGGTAAGGTGTCGGCAGCTCTGCGGTGCCTGACACAAAGCAAAGCATAGACCAGTCTTGTGACTGCGGGATGACAGAAAATATCCTGGAAAGCCTTGTCTGGAGCCGGCTGCAGGCCTCTGGTACGGGCCGTCATGCTGAGATCGGTCCTCCAGGGTCAAGCGCAACCGCAATAGAATCAGGGAGTTGCTTGCTTAAGCTGCAGTAGAAGCTGAAAAGCAAAACCCCCGCAGCAGGGCGGGGGTCTATTTACCGCTCGGCTGCTGTTCAGCGATAGTTGCCGGCGCGCAGGGCGGCGATGCGCTGCTCCAGCGGCGGATGGGTCATCAGCAGGCCGGCCAAGCCGTTCTTCAGGTTGCCGTTGATGCCGAAGGCGGTCATTTCGCCGGGCATTTCCACCGGGATGCCCTGTTCGGCGCGCAGTCGTTCCAGTGCGGCGATCATGTTGCCGCTGCCGGTCAGCTGTGCCGCCGCCGCATCGGCGCGGAATTCACGCTGACGGGAGAACCACATGACGATGATGCTGGCCAGGATACCGAGGATTATTTCGGCGAAGATGGTCGCGATAAAATAGCCGATACCCGGGCCGCTGCCCTCGTTCTTGAACACCGCACGGTCAACGAAGTTGCCGATGATGCGGGCAAAGAACATCACGAAGGTGTTCACCACACCCTGGATCAGGGTCAGAGTGACCATGTCGCCGTTAGCGACGTGGCCGATCTCATGGGCCATGACCGCTTTGATTTCATTCGGGCTGAAACGCTGCAGCATGCCCTCGGACACGGCTACCAGTGAAGCGTTCTTGTTCCAGCCGGTGGCAAAGGCGTTGGACGCCCGTGACGGAAAGATACCGACTTCCGGCATGCCGATATTGGCATCTCTGGCCAGTTCGGCCACGGTATCAACCAGCCATTGCTCCTGACGGGTCTGCGGTTGAGTGATCACCCGCGTGCCGGTACTGCGTTTGGCCATCCATTTGGACAGGAACAGGGAAACGAAGGAACCGGCGAAACCGATCACTGCACAGAAGATCAACAGCGCGGTCAGGTTCATCCCACCCTGGCCGTCATGGATACTCCCGACGCCAAGCAGGCTCAGGGTAATGCTGGCAACCAGGACGATGGCAAGGTTGGTCGCCAGGAAAAGCAGAATACGCATCATGTTAAGTGAAGCTCCTATGGATACCTGGGGAGTATATTTGGGGCTGGCGGCGCGGGATTCAATCGACAGTCTGTTTCAAAGCGTGTCGGGTTGAGTTGCTTCCAGCAGCCCCGGGTTGTCGAGCGCCTGCTCGACGGCAGGTTTCAGCGCGCCGGGAGCAGCAGGCATAGCGCCCGACCGCGGAACGGGGCGTTACACCCCGGACCACCGGGCGATGGCATGTGCCCAGGCTGCAAGATAATCTATTGCTTGTAGCCGTGCAGGAAGTTGGCGATTCGGCCGATGGCCATTTCCAGGTCATCCTTGCGCGGCAGCGAGACGATGCGGAAGTGATCCGGCCACGGCCAGTTGAACGCCGTGCCCTGGACGATCAGGATCTTCTCCTGCAGCAGCAGGTCCAGCACCATCTTCTCGTCGTTGTGGATCGGGTAGACCTTGGGGTCCAGCTTCGGGAACAGGTAGAGCGCGCCCTTGGGCTTGGTGCAACTGACACCGGGAATCTCGTTGAGCAGTTCCCAGGCGGTGTCACGCTGCTCCAGCAGGCGGCCGCCGGGCAGGATCAGGTCATTGATGCTCTGATAGCCGCCCAGCGCGGTCTGGATCGCATGCTGCGACGGTACGTTGGCGCACAGGCGCATCGAAGACAGGATTTCCAGGCCCTCGATATAGCTGGCGGCGCGCTGCTTCGGTCCGCTGATGATCATCCAGCCGGAACGGAAGCCCGCCACACGGTAGGATTTGGACAGGCCGTTGAAGGTCAGGCACAGCAGGTCCGGTGCCACTGCGGCGAAGGAATCATGCTCGACGCCGTCGTAGAGGATCTTGTCGTAGATCTCGTCGGCCAGCACCAGCAGCTTGTGTTCCCGGGCGACCTCGGCCAGTTGCTCCAGCACCTCGCGCGGGTACACCGAGCCGGTGGGGTTGTTCGGGTTGATCAGTACCATGGCCTTGGTGTTGGGAGTGATCTTGCTGCGGATATCCTCGATATCCGGGTACCACTCCGATTGCTCGTCACACAGGTAATGCACCGGCTTGCCGCCGGACAGGCTGACCGCAGCGGTCCACAGCGGATAGTCCGGGGCCGGGATCAGCACTTCGTCGCCGTTGTTCAGCAGCGCCTGCATGGCCATCACGATCAGCTCGGAGACACCGTTACCCAGGTAGATGTCCTCGATGCCGACACCCTGGATCTGCTTGGTCTGGCAGTAGTGCATCACCGCCTTGCGCGCGGAGAACAGTCCCTTGGAGTCACTGTAGCCCTGGGCAGTGGGCAGGTTGAGGATCACGTCCTGGAGGATTTCCTCGGGCGCTTCGAAACCGAAAGGGGCCGGGTTGCCAATGTTCAGCTTGAGAATCCGGTGACCTTCCTCTTCGAGGCGCTTGGCATGGCGCAGGACCGGCCCGCGAATGTCGTAGCAGACATTGGCCAATTTGTTGGACTTGCTAACCTGCATGATACTTACCTGTAAATCATCGGTTGATGAGAATGGGCTGTGACCGCAAAAGCAAAGCGAGCATGATACGACTGCGATTGCGGCGAAGAAAGCCCGAACGACAACCTTGTGGAGGAAATCATGGATAAAGTGATCAAAACGGACGATGCCTGGCGTGAACAGTTGAGCGACACGCAATACCAGGTATGCCGTCTGAAGGGTACCGAGCGGCCGTTTACCGGCGAGTTCCACCGCAAGGGCGAGCCTGGTCGGTACCATTGCGTGTGCTGCGATGCGCCCCTGTTCGATACCGATACCCAGTTCGATGCCGGTTGTGGCTGGCCCAGCTACTACGCTCCGGTCACCGAGGAGGCGGTCACTACCACGGAGGACTACAGCCATGGCATGCACCGCACCGAAGTGCTGTGCGCGCGCTGCGATGCCCACCTGGGGCATGTGTTTCCCGACGGCCCGCCGCCGACCGGGCTGCGTTACTGCATCAACTCGGTGTGCCTGCGCCTGGAGCCTCGCAGCTGAAAGCGGAGCCGGTCACCGTGCCAGTCTGGGCAATAAGCGCTAAGCGGTTGACCTGTCATGGGTTTTGCTCTTCCATAAGCGTGACAGCTTGTCCTTCCCGTCTTTCAGGAAATGATCCATGTCCGATATCAGTACCGCCGACTTCATGCAGCGCATTGTCCGTTTTCTCGACCGCTATGAGCAGAATCTGCCACCGGTGGCGCCCCAGATAGACTGGAGCAGGGTGCAGGCGGCGCGTTGGGTCGGGCAGGGCGACAGCGGCTGGCTCAAGCCGTTGCAGATCACCGCCGGGCATGGTTTGAGTGACCTGGTGGGGGTGGACCGGCAGAAACAACTGCTGGAAGCCAACACCGAGCAGTTCGTCAAGGGACTGCCCGCCAACAACGCCTTGCTGTGGGGCGCGCGGGGCACTGGCAAGTCCTCGCTGGTACGGGCGCTGCTGGCCACCTGGGCCGATCAGGGCCTACGCCTGATCGAGATCGACAAGGGCGATCTGGTGCACCTGCCGGCGCTGGTGGCGCAGATCAGCGAGCAGCCGTGGCGCTTCCTGCTGTTCTGTGACGACCTGGCCTTCGAAGCTGGCGACAGCGCCTACAAGACGCTGAAGACCGTGCTCGATGGTTCGGTGGAAGCCACCCCGGACAACCTGCTGCTGTATGCGACGTCCAACCGTCGTCACCTGCTGCCTGAGCAGCGCAGCGACAACCTTGGTGCCAGCATGGTGGATGGCGAGTTGCATCCCGGTGAGGCAATCGAGGAGAAGATCGCCCTGTCGGACCGCTTCGGCCTGTGGGTGTCCTTCTATCCGTTCACCCAGGACCATTATCTGGATGTGGTCCGCCACTGGCTGACCAGCATGGCGCAGGAGCTGGGCCTGGAGTGGCAGTGGGATGAGGAGTTGCAGAAGGAAGCGATCCGTTGGGCCCAGGCCCGCGGTAACCGCAACGGGCGCTGTGCCTGGCAGTTCGCGCGGTCGTGGGTGGGCAAGGCGCTGCTGCGAAGCCGGCAGGACTGAATGAATATCCACGGCAAGACCGCTGCGCAGATCTTCGAGTCTGTGCGGGCGCTGGTGCAGTCCCAGCAGTTGCCGCCGGGGGCATCCCTGCCGCCGGTACGGGAGCTGGCGGTGGAGCTTGGAGTCAACCGGAACACCGTTGCCGCAGCTTACCGCCGACTCGCCACCGCGGGCATCGCCATCACCCAGGGGCGCCTGGGTACGATTATCCGTGACCCCTTCCTGTCCGGTGAGCAGGAAGGGGCGTTGCCAGGCACGCCACTGACGGATCTGGCCAGTGGCAACCCCAACCTTGCCTGGCTGCCGGATGTGACCGCTGCGCTGCGGGCCAGGCCTTACAGACCCCGGCTCTATGGGGAGCCTACCGTCAATGCCTCTCTGGCGGACTATATCCGCCAGTGGTGCGAGCCGGATTGTCCGGCATCATTCGAGGTCGAGCTGGCGCATGGTGCGGTGGATGCCATCGAGCGCTTGCTCAGTTCCTACCTCGTAGCCGGGGACAAGGTGGCGGTGGAGAATCCCTGCTTTCTCAGTAGCATCAACACGCTGCGCAGCATGGGGTTGCAGCCTGTTGGCGTGCCTGTTGATGGGCAAGGGCTGCGCGAGGACGAACTGGAGGAGGCATTGGCCAGGGGCGTGCAGGCGGTCATCCTGACCCCACGCGCGCACAACCCGACCGGGTGCAACCTGAGCGCCAGGCGCGCCCGGGCATTGTCGCGGGTGCTGGCCCGGTATCCGCAGGTGCTGGTGATCGTGGATGACCATTTCTCCCTGCTGTCGAGCGCACCTTACCATTCGGTGATTCCGCACAATGCCAGCCGCTGGGCATTGATCAGGTCCTTTAGCAAGGCCCTGGGGCCGGATATCCGGGTGGCTGCGGTTGCCTGTGACGGGGCGACTGCCCGCCAGTTGCGCCTGCGCCTGACATCGGGAACGGGCTGGGTCAGCCATCTGTTGCAGGACCTGGTCGAGGTGGCGGTCACGACCCCCGAGACCATCGAGCTGCTGGGTCAGGCGCGCGATGACTATGCCAGACGGCGCCAGGCATTGGAGAGCGCTCTGCATGACCAGGGTGTCGACTTCATGGAGCAGGCGGATGGCCTCAATCTATGGATTCCGTTGCAGACGGATGATCAGACCGTGGCCCTGGCCCTGGCCCGACGGGGCTGGCTGATCCGCCACGGCGAAACCTTCTCGGTCCAGGAACCTGTGCGAGGATTGCGGATCACCATTGCCGACATCGAGCCGGCACAGTGCCAAAAGCTGGCCGAGGATATCCGGGACTGCCTCGGCTGAGGGCCTTCCGGCGATGCTCAGCGCAGCAATCGGGTAAGGCGCCGGGTGATTTCGTCGATCTGCGCTTCGCTGCAAATCAGCGGTGGTAACAGCCGTATGGTCCTGCCCCGGGTTACGCTGATCAGCAAGCGCTCCTGCACCAGTGCCTTGTGCACCAGATCATCGCATGGTCTGTCCAGCTCGATGCCGACCATCAGCCCCAGCCCGCGGATATCGGTGATGCCCGGCAACCCGTCCAGATTCGCACGCAATCCCTGCAGCAGGCGCTCGCCCAGCCGTGCGGCACGTTCGGGTAGGTGCTCGCGTTCCATCACCTCGATGACGGCGCAGCCGACCCGGCAGGCCAGCGGATTGCCGCCGAAGGTGGAGCCGTGGCTGCCGGGGGCCAGCAGTGCAGCAGCTTGATCCCTGGCCAGGCAGGCACCGAGGGGAAAACCATTGCCCAGCCCCTTGGCCAGGGTGATGACGTCAGGCAGCACGCCGGTGTGCTGGAAGCCGAACCAGGCACCGGTACGCCCCATGCCGGTCTGCACCTCGTCCAGCATAAGTAACCAGTTTCGTTCATCGCAGAGCGAACGCAACGCTTGCAGATAGGCGGGAGAGGCGGGCCGTACACCACCTTCGCCTTGCACCGGTTCGACCAGTACAGCGACGATGTTCGGCATGCAATCGGCAGCCCGGCGTACGGCATCGGTATCGTTGTAGGGCAGGCGTACGAAGCCGGGCATCAGTGGCTCGAAGCCGCGATGCACGGCGGGGTTGCCAGTGGCTGCCAGGGTGGCGAAAGTGCGGCCGTGAAAGCTGTTTTCCATCACCAGCACCTGGGGCTGGGATATGCCCTGCTTGTTGGCATGCAGGCGCGCCAGCTTGAGAGCCGTCTCGTTGGCCTCCGCACCGGAGTTGCAGAAGAAGCCGCGCTGCATGCCAGAGTGCTCGCACAACTGCCTGCTCAGGCGCTCCTGCCAGGGAATGCCGAACATGTTGGAGGTGTGCAGCAGCAGACCGGCCTGCTCGGCAATCGCGTTGGCGACCTCCGGGTGAGCGTGGCCGATATTGGTGACGGCGACGCCGGCGATGGCATCGAGGTACTCGATCCCATCCTCATCCCATAGTGTGGCGCCCAGACCGCGAACGAAGGATATCGGCTGGCGCGTGTAGACAGGCATCAGGAAAGAAGAGGCTGTAGGCATGTTCAGGAGCTTTCCGGCAAGGAAGTTGGGGTGAATAGCGGGGTGCTGTATAGCAAACGTACCCCGTTGGGGCCGCTTTCCAGTACCCGCTGCTGCTCGCTGGCGACAAGGAGTTCGAGTCGGTAACCGTCCGCTTCCGGCAGGCGTGCCGCAATATCCTGCACGGCCTCCCGCGACCAGGGTACGTCGGAGTCGAAATGGCCCAGCAGCCTTTCATTGCGGTGGATGATGAGTCGATGGATCTGCATGGTTTCACTCTGCAAGATGGATGATGGAATGCAAGTAGCAGCCAGTCGTCGGTGCTGGCGGGGCATGTATGGCTTCTGGAGAGCAGGCTGGGCTCACTGTTCCGGCCCTGTATCGGTCGCAGCCGGCCAGTAATGACTATCGGGCGTGGAACGTGCGCCAAAGATGGCCTGGCCGACACGTACCACTGTGGCGCCTTCCTCTATGGCAATCTGGAAGTCCCCGGACATCCCCATGGACAGTTCGTCCAGAGACATACCAGCAGGGGCATCCTGGCGCAGCTGGTCACGCAGATTACGTAACCGCACAAAGCATTCGCGCACTTGCCTGGCTTCGCCCGAGAGCACTGCCAGCGTCATCAGGCCGCGTACGCGCAGTGCAGAGAATGCCGGCAACCTGCCCAGGAAGGCCGCCACCTCATCGGGAGGCAGGCCGAACTTGCTGGCCTCGCCGGATGTGTTGACCTGGACGAACACATCCAGGGCCCGGCCTTCGATCTGCAGGCGCCGCTCCAGCGCCTCAGCCACACGCAGACTGTCCAACGCCTGGAACTCGCTGGCAAAGCGCGCTACCAGCTTGGCCTTGTTGGTCTGCAGATGGCCGATGATTGACCATCGCACGTCGTTCAGTTCCTGCATCGACTCCCATTTTCGGTAGGCCTCCTGGGGCTTGTTCTCACCGAACCATTGACATCCAGCGGCATGGGCCAGGCGCAGGCTGGTCTCGGGCTTGGTCTTGCTGACGGGCAGTAGTCGCACACTTGCAGGCTCGCGGCCCACCCGCTGACAGGCTGCGGCAATGCGCGCATGGACTGCGGCCAGGTTACGCTGGAAATCCTCTATCGATTCCGCTTGCGGCCAGCGGTTGTGCAGGTCGTGCAGAAGCGGGGTCTCCCCGGAGGGGATGCTGTCGTCTGTGCTCATTATTCAAGTCTCGGCCTAACTTTGTCCTAGGACATAATGGATTATGTGCTAGATTTTGTAAACATTGCCGAGGTGTTTGGCAATGTCTGCCTGGCAACGTCATGACAGACTACTTTCAGCGGGAGTGTTCAATGTTCACCGGCCTTAGTGCTTTTCCCTTGACGCCTTTGCAGCATGGCCGTATCGACGAGAGTGCATTCACCCGGCTGATGGAGCGGCTTGCGGTAGCAGGAGTTGACTCCATATGCGTGCTGGGCTCGACCGGCAACTATGCGTATCTGAACCGCGACGCGCGTCGGCGTGTCGCCGAACTGGCAGCGCAGCATGCCGGTGGTGTGCCGCTGATGGTCGGTATCGCGGCGCTGAATACCTCCGAGGTGCTGGCGCTGGCCGAGGATGCGCAGCAGGCCGGGGTCGGGGCGGTATTGCTGGCGCCGATGTCCTACCAGCCGCTGACTGCTGACGAGGTCTTCGGCCTTTACGAAACGGTCAGTGGTGCCCTGTCCGTGCCCCTGGTGGTGTATGACAATCCCGCCACCACGCATTTTGAGTTCAGCGATGAGCTGCATGCCAGCATTGCGAGACTGCCGAATGTGTGCTCTATCAAGATTCCCCCGGTGCTGGGTGATATTGCCACCGTCCACGCGCGGGTTGAGCGTCTGCGAGCACTGTTGCCGCCCCACGTGACCTTGGGTATCAGCGGAGACGCCACGGCGGTGACAGGATTGCTGGGTGGGTGCGACGCCTGGTACTCGGCGCTCGGCGGATTGTTCCCGACCACCGTACTAGATATCACCCGTGCTGCTCAGGCCGGTGACTGCTCTACTGCCATCCAGTTGTCCGGGCGTTTGGAACTGATCTGGGCATTGTTTCGCCGGCACGGGAGCCTGCGGGTGGTGGCCACTGCGGCCGAGTTGCTTGGTCATGCCGAAGAGCCCTGCCTGCCGGCCCCGCTCAAGACCTTGCGGGATGCGGAGCGGCGACAGCTTGCCGCAGCGCTGCAGGACTTGCAGCTGAAGTGATCGTGTTCCTTCAACTCTTCCTTGGGGGGCCGCCTAGCGTTCCTGATCCGCTATCACACTGACTGGCCTGGCCGCATACCAGCCAAAGCCGAGTTGGAGCAGCTGCAATACCAGCAGGGTGCCCAGCGCCCAGTGCCAGGCCCCGCTGAGATCGCGCAACAGGCCGAGAGAGAAGGGCCCCAGCGCCGCCAGCAGGTAGCCGATGCTCTGGGCCATGGCCGACAGCGCCGTGGCCTGGATCGGATTGGCGGCCCGCAACACGAAGAATGACAGAGCCAGGCTGAGCGCGCAGCCGCATCCCACACCGATCAGCGAGGCCCACAGTAGCGCGGCTGACGGCAGCCACCACAGGCCGGCCAACCCGGCAAAGGAGGTGACGAAGGTTCCCAGCACCAGCAGGCGCTGGTTACGCATCCTGGCCGCCAGCATGGGCACGAACAGGTTGAAGGGAATACTCACCAGGTTGATGAGCGCGGTGGCGGTGCCGGCCTGGTGGGCATCGAGGCCGCTCTCGAGCAGTATCTTGGGCAACCAGGTGGCCATGGAGTAGAAGTAGAAGGACTGCAGTCCCATGAACAGGGTGATGGACCAGGCCACCTTGTCTCGCCACAGGCTGATCCGCGTCCGGCTGCCGATCCTCTGCACGCTTTTCACCCGCAGCATGGGCAGCCAGAACAGCAGGCAGAACAGGGGCAGCAGTGCCCACAAGGCTACCGGGTAGCGCCAGCTGCCGAACTGCTCCATCAGCGGCACCGCCAGATAGACCCCCAGACCCGCTCCCAGGCTCAGGGTGACCGAATACAGGCCGGTCATCAGCCCTACCTGCCGCGGGAAAAAGGACTTGACCAGGCCCGGGATCAGCACGTTGAGCACGGCGATGGCCGAGCCCAGCAGCAGGGTGCCGAGGATGACCAGCGGGTATTGCTCCAGCAGGCGCAGGGCGACGCCCAGACTTATCACCAACAGGCCGGCGATAGCCAATCGTTGAGGAGCCCAGCGTCGAGACAGCCAGGGTACGCAAATGGACACCACGCCAAAGCACAGCAACGGCAGTGTGGTAAGCAGGCTGAAGGCGCTGGCATTGATGTTGAGGGCGTCGCGGATTTCCATCACCAGGGGGCCTACGACCACCAGGCCGCCACGCAGGTTGGCGGCTGCCAGCATCAGGGCTGCGATGGCCAGAGCGGCAATGAAGGGGCGGCCGCTGAAAGGATCGTCGGGCCGGGTTGTAACTGTCATCATGGAGCCTTACCGACCGCGCAGTTCTACATGCTGTCGGGACTGAATCAGGGGAGAGATGAGGAAGCCATTCGAGTTCCATGGCTTGATGGAGCGGGTGAAGGGAATCGAACCCTCGTCGTAAGCTTGGGAAGCTTCTGCTCTACCATTGAGCTACACCCGCAGCGCGACGCATTTTACGCAGGTTTGCCCCGGTTCGGCAATCTATTGTACCGAGCCGGCGGGGTGTACCTGGCTGATGATGAAGCGGCTGTGTATCGTCGCCGGCATGCGGGACAGGGAAATATCCAGGTTCTGCGCTGGCACTTCATAGCGCATGCTGGTGGTCAGCAGGTGCAGGGCGGATTTGAGTAGCTCGATGGTCAGCCATTCGCCGGCGCAGCGGTGACCATGGGAGTATTCGCCGCCGCCCTGGGGGATGAAGTTGAATGGACTTCTGTCCCAACTGGCGAACTGCTCCGGATGAAAGTCGTGTGGCTGCTGCCAGAGGCGCGGGTCATGATTGGTACCGTGCAGATCCAGCAGTATCCAGTCGCCAGCCTGGAACTGATGCTCGCGCCAACTGAAGGGTTCCCGGGCGATACCACCGACGACCGGGAAGAATGGATAGTAGCGGCGCACCTCCTGAACGAACATCTCGGCCAGGCCCGGTTCGGCATGGGCCAGGCGTTCCCGGTATTGTGGATACCGGTGCAGGGCCAGGGCCGAGAAGGTGATGTAGCGCGCTACCGCAACCACCGGACGCAGCAGATTCAGCAACTCCACGGCGGCGGTCTTGTAATCCGGATGGTGGCCGTGCAGTGCGGTGTGGTGGGCGATGACCTCCAGCGGCGTATGCGGACGGTCTTCTCCAGACAGGCCGCGTGCAGCGCGGATCTGCTCGCGCGCCCAGCGTTCGGTACGCTGGCGCAGCAACTGGCCTTTCCAGTTGCGCGGTCCGATGCTGCCGGCGCCTTCGATCATCGCGGTCAGTTCGGCCGTGCGCTGTCTGAGCTCATCCTCGTCCAGGCTGATGCCCACCCACTGGCACACACTCCGGCAGAGAACCTGCTCGACCTCGTCCTGCAATATCACCGATGGCTGACGCTGCCAGACGGGTATCCGCCGCCGCCACTCCGCCTCGAACAGTTCCATCAGTTGCGCCAGGCGGGCAGGGCCCATCAGCCCCATGAACATTTCCTTGCGCCGGGCATGCTCCTCGTCATCCAGCGTCAGCACGCTGCCATGATCCTGCAGCAGTGACAGGGTGGTCGGCGGCATGGCGCCGTTGCGGGTGAAGCGACCGGGTACGTAGAACATCCGGGCCGCGTCTTCGCCGCTCACGCAGTACACCGGACGCAGCATGATGCGGGTCTGGAAGATGTCGCTGGCATATTCCCGGCAGCGTTCGGAAATGAACTGGTAGCCGTTGTCGAGAAAGGCCTTGCTGCAGTCGAAGGCGGGGGTGCGGGGGATATGCGTCATGCGATGGCTCCCGACGGGTGAGAATCATTAGGGCAGTCGGCGGTTGGCGCAGCCGGTTACGCTGGTGTTGCGGCTGGCCATTGCGCGAGGTATCCGGACACGCCATCAGCGCCCCGGCACTGGTGGGGGGCTGACAGCTGTGGTTATGAGTTTGGAAAGGGCTGGTGCGGCAAAGTTCGGCTTTTTATTGGTCTGCCAGTGCAATCAGATGCGCGCGGCTTTCATCAGCCGGCGATAGCTGTCGCGGCGCTTGTCCTGATCATAGATGGGGCTGTTGATGATCAGTTCATCCGCGCCGCTGCGCTGGAGCAGATCGGCCATCTGCTGGGCGACACTCTGCTCATCGCCGATCAGGGTCCCGGCCAGGGTCGAGAGCACCTGATGGCGTTCATGGGGTTGCCACAACGCATCCATGTCTTCCACTGGCGGGCGCAATTGCCCGCGTTCGCCACGAATCATGTTGAGGAAGGACTGCTGGTGCGAGCTGGCCAGGTAATGCGCCTCGTCCCGGGTTTCGGCGACGAAGGCGTTGATGCCGAGCATCGCAAGTGGTCGTTCCAGCTCCGCCGAGGGCTGGAAGTTGTCACGGTAGCCCTGCATGGCGGCCATCATGTAATCGGGTGAAAACTGGCCGGCGAAGGCAAAGGGCAGGCCGAGACTGGCTGACAGCTGGGCGCTGAAGGTGCTGGAGCCGAGCAGCCAGATGGGGACGTTCAGGCCGGCGCCGGGCACCGCCACCAACCGCTGGCCGGGTTCCGGTTCGGCGAAATAGTAGCGCAGCTCCTCGAGCATCTGTGGAAAGTCTTCCCCATCGGTGCGGCCGCGGCGCAGGGCACGGGCGGTGGCCATGTCGGTGCCCGGAGCGCGCCCCAGACCCAGATCGATACGCCCGGGATAGAGCGACTCCAGGGTGCCGAACTGTTCGGCGATCTGCAGCGGGGAGTGGTTCGGCAGCATGATGCCGCCCGAGCCGACGCGGATGCGCTCGGTGCCGGCGGCCAGGTAACCGATGACCACCGAGGTGGCCGCGCTGGCGATGCCGGTCATGTTGTGATGCTCGGCGACCCAGAAGCGGTGGTAGCCCTCCTGTTCGGCGAAACGGGCCAGACCCAGGCTGTTGTGTAGCGCCTGGGCCGGGGTCGAGCCGAGAGTGACGGGGCAGAGATCCAGGATCGAGAGCGGTACGGCAGAAGTCATTATATTGGCTCCGGGACAACGGGATGTGTTGGTCATGCTAACCCTGCGGGGCTGCAGAGCATAGTCCCGGGTGGACCTCCGCATCCGGATGACGATGTGAGGTGTGAGGGTGAGGAGAGGGCAGGCTGTACCCGCCTCAGCTCGCTGAATACCTGGCGCAGTTCTTGCTTGAGTGCTGCTTGGGGAACTTTTTCGTCATTTTTTTGTTTCGGGGACACTCAGGGTAATGGCCGTCAATCACAGTCAAGTCATCAACTCCATGCGTGGCAACCTGGCGGGGCTGCGCCATGGCAGCCTGGGCGTGCCGATTCTGCTGCTGGCGATGCTGGGCATGATGATGCTGCCGGTGCCGCCGTTTCTGCTGGACGTGTTCTTCACTTTCAATATCGCATTGTCGCTGGTGGTGCTGCTGGTCTGCGCCTATGCATTGCGGCCATTGGATTTCGCCGCGTTCCCGACCATCCTGCTGGTGGCAACCTTGCTGCGTCTGGCGCTCAACGTGGCCTCGACCCGGGTGGTGCTGTTGCATGGTCATGAAGGCGGGGATGCGGCCGGCAAGGTGATCCAGGCCTTCGGTGAGGTGGTGATCGGCGGCAATTTCGTGGTTGGTCTGGTGGTGTTCATCATCCTCATGGTGATCAACTTCGTGGTGGTGACCAAGGGCGCGGGGCGGATTTCCGAGGTCAGTGCGCGTTTCACCCTGGATGCCATGCCGGGCAAGCAGATGGCCATCGACGCCGATCTCAATGCCGGCCTGATAGATCAGGCGGAAGCCAAGACCCGGCGTCTGGAAGTGGCTCAGGAAGCGGACTTCTACGGTTCGATGGACGGTGCCAGCAAGTTCGTGCGCGGCGATGCGGTGGCCGGCCTGCTGATCCTGTTCATCAACGTCATCGGTGGCCTGATCATCGGGGTAGGGCAGCATGGGCTGGGTTTTGCCGAGGCCGGACGTATCTATGTGATCCTGACCATCGGTGACGGTCTGGTGGCGCAGATCCCGTCGCTGCTGCTATCCACCGCCGCGGCGATCATGGTCACCCGGGTCTCCACCTCCGAGGACATGGGCGGGCAGGTCAAGCGGCAGATGTTCGCCTCGCCCAAGGCGCTGGGTATCGCTGCGGCGATCATGATCGTCATGGGGCTGGTGCCCGGCATGCCGCATCTGTCGTTCCTCAGCCTGGGTGCGCTGGCCGCTGTGGGGGCCTACTTCATTGCCAACCGGCAGCGGCTCAAGGCCGAGGAGGAGCAGGCCGCCGAGGAGCAGAAGGCGCAGTTGCCGGCCACCCCACGCCCGGAAACCCGCGAACTGGGCTGGGATGACGTGACGCCGGTGGACATGGTCGGCCTGGAAGTCGGTTATCGACTGATCCCCCTGGTGGATCGCAGCCAGGGTGGGCAATTGCTGGCGCGGATCAAGGGTATCCGCAAGAAGCTGTCCCAGGACCTGGGCTTTCTGATGCCCTCGGTGCATATCCGCGACAATCTGGATCTGTCACCCAACGTCTATCGCATCACCCTGATGGGCGTCGGCGTGGCCGAGGCGGAGGTGTATGCCGACCGCGAACTGGCGATCAACCCAGGCCAGGTATTCGGTGAGATCAAGGGCATTCCCGGCAAGGACCCCGCCTTCGGGCTGGATGCGGTGTGGATCGAGCCGGCGCAGAAGGATCAGGCGCAGTCGCTGGGTTACACCGTGGTGGACGTCAGTACCGTGGTGGCTACCCACCTCAACCAGATTCTGTACAAGCATTCCCATGAGCTGCTCGGTCATGAGGAGGTCCAGCAGCTGTTGAAGGTGCTGGCCAAGGCCTCGCCGAAGCTGGCCGAGGAGCTGGTGCCGGGCATCATCTCGCTGTCCGGATTGCTCAAGGTACTGCAGGGTCTGCTGCAGGAGCAGGTGCCGGTGCGGGATATCCGTACCATCGCCGAGGCCATCGCCAACCAGTCGGGCAAGAGTCAAGATACTGGCGCCCTGATCGGTGCGGTGCGGATCGCGCTATCCCGCTCCATAGTGCAAAGCATTGTCGGGCTTGACGCCGAGCTGCCGGTGATCACTCTGGAGCCAAGGTTGGAACAGATATTGCTACAGAGTCTGCAGAAGGCCGGGCAGGGCAATGATGACGGCATTCTGCTGGAGCCGGGCATGGCGGAGAAGCTGCAGCGTTCACTGGCGGACATGGTTCAGCGCCAGGAAATGCAGGGCAAGCCGGCGATCCTGCTGGTGGCCGGGCCGATCCGCAACATGATGGCGCGGTTCGTGCGCTACGCGGCCCCCGGCGCCCATGTGCTGTCCTACCAGGAAATACCGGACAGCAAGCAGGTCACCATCGTTGCCACCGTCGGACAGAATTGATTTACACAGGGTGAGATCAGGCCATGAGAGTCAAACGTTTTTTTGCGGCAGACATGCGTTCGGCAATGAAGCTGGTGCGCGATGAGATGGGCGCTGATGCGTCCATCATCGCCAACCGGCGGGTCGCTGGGGGTGTCGAGCTGACGGCGGCGCTGGACTATGAAGCGCCGCGCCTGACACCACCCACCCCCGGTCTGGACCTGGAGCTGAAGAAAACCCAGGAGCGCATCATCAGCGCCCGGGCCAGCCTGCAGGATGGCGAGCGCCCCTCCGAGGGTCCCAGCGTCAACCGTCAATTATTTGGTGACAGCACGCGCCAGGCCGCCGAGCAGGGCTCGTCCGTAGCGCGCGAGCTGCTGCAGCGCCTGCACAGCGAACGGGCTGCACCGGCCACCGAAACACCGGCGCAGCCGGCACTCGCCCCGGCTGCGTCCGCTGATAGCCTGGATGTGATGCGCGCGGAGATCGCCGGCCTGCGGGATCTGCTTGAATCGCAACTGGGCGGCCTGGCCTGGGGCCAGGTCAACCAGCAGCAGCCGCGCCAGGCCAGCCTGTGGCGGCGCCTGGTGCACCTCGGCCTGCCGGCGCAGCTGTGCAAGGAATTGCTGGCCAAGGTTGCTGATGTGGCCGACGTACGCCAGGCCTGGCGTCTGTTGCTGGCGCATCTGGCCCAGGGTATTCCGGTGATGCGCGAGGAACTGATCGAGCGCGGTGGGGTGATAGCGCTGGTCGGGCCGACTGGCGCCGGCAAGACCACCACCCTGGGCAAGCTGGCGGCGCGTTATGTACTCAAGCACGGCAGCCAGAATGTCGCACTGGTAACCATGGATACCTACCGTATCGGCGCCCATGAACAGCTGCGTACCCTGGGCCGCATTCTCAATGTGCCGGTACGGGTGGTCGATGAGCAGAACAGCCTGAGCGAGGTGCTGAACGAATTCGGCAACAAGCGTCTGGTGCTGGTGGATACCGCCGGGCTGCAGGCGCAGGACCCGCAACTGCGTGGTCAGCTCAGCGAGTTGGCGGCCCAGGGTGCGCGCATCAGCACCTTGCTGGTACTGGCGGCCACCAGCCAGTATCGGGTGCTCAAGGCGGCGTGGCACAATTACCGCTGCTGCAATCTGGCTGGCTGCATCCTGACCAAGGTCGACGAGGCGGCCACCCTGGGTGAATCACTCGGGCTGGCCATGGAGCAGGGTCTCCCGGTAGCCTATGTGGCTGATGGCCAGCGCATCCCGGATGACCTGTCCCGCGGCGTCGGCCATCAACTGGTCAGTCGTGCCGTAGGTCTGGCGGGCAACGAGATGGCCGAGGACCAGACCATGGCCGACGTTTTTGCCGGTATACTTCACAGTCAGCGCGCAAGTTAACGATTTTGATAAGGGCGACAGCATAGATGGGCAATCATTCGGTTCAGGTAATCGCAGTGACCGGTGGCAAGGGCGGCGTGGGCAAGACCAATATTTCGGTCAATCTTGCCCTGGCGCTGGCCGAGCTCGGCCGTCGTGTGGTGCTGATGGATGCCGACCTCGGATTGGCCAACGTCGACGTGCAGTTGGGGCTGCGACCCAAGGCCACGCTGGCGGATGTGCTCGCGGGCAATTGCGAGCTGCGCGATGTCATGGTCGCCGGGCCGGGGGGCATCCGCATCGTGCCGGCCGCCTCGGGTGCGGCGGACATGGTCAACCTCGGGCCGCGGGAGCATGCCGGCCTGATCCAGGCGTTCAGCGAGATCGGCGATGACCTGGACGTATTGCTGGTCGATACCGCTGCCGGTATCGGCGACTCGGTGGTCAGCTTCGTGCGCGCCGCCCAGGAAGTGATCGTGGTGGTATGCGACGAGCCGACTTCGATCACCGACGCCTATGCCCTGATCAAGCTGCTCAATCGCGACCATGGCGTGACCCGCTTCCGGGTGTTGGCGAACATGGTGCATACCCCGCAGGAAGGCCACAACGTCTTCAACAAGCTGGTGCAGGTGACCGACCGCTTCCTGGAAGTGGCATTGCAGTACGTCGGTGCGGTGCCGTACGACGAGTCGGTACGCAAGGCGGCACAGAAGCAACGGGCCATGTACGAGGTATTCCCGCGCTGCAAGGCGGCCCTGGCTATTCGCGCGATCGGCCGCAAGGTCGATTCCTGGCCGTTGCCAGCGACCCCGCGAGGGCATCTTGAATTTTTCGTCGAGCGCCTGGTGCAGCGGAGCGGAACACCGCTATGAGTGTGGCTTCCGGCGGTGGCGCCAGCATGTACGCACGGGCAATGAGTGCGACCAGCGAGCAGGACCGGCTGGTGCAGCAGTTCGCGCCGCTGGTCAAGCGCATCGCCTACCACATGCTCGCCCGCTTGCCCGCCAGTGTGCAGGTGGAGGATTTGATCCAGGCCGGCATGATCGGCCTGCTGGAAGCCTCCCGCAAATTCGACCATGGCAAGGGTGCCAGCTTCGAGACCTACGCGGGTATCCGTATCCGCGGCGCCATGCTCGATGATGTGCGCAAGGGCGACTGGGCCCCCCGCTCGGTCCATCGCAACAGCCGCCTGGTCAGTGGTGCCATTCGCGCAGTCGAAGCGAAATTGGGGCGTGACGCTAAAGATCACGAGGTTGCTGCCGAATTGGACATGAGCCTCGAAGATTATTACGCGATTCTCAATGATACCGCTGGCAGCAAGCTGTTCAGCTTTGAAGACCTGCTGGAAGCTGGCGCGCCTACCGAGGTCGGTGCCGAGCATGAGCCGTTCGATGGGCTGGAGGATGAGCGCTTTCGCAAGGCCCTGGCCGATGCGATCGACAAGTTGCCTGAACGGGAGCGTCTGGTGCTGTCGTTGTACTACGACGAGGAGTTGAATCTCAAGGAGATCGGCGCGGTGCTTGGTGTAAGCGAGTCCAGGGTCAGCCAGTTGCACAGCCAGTGCGCCGCACGCCTGCGCGCCCGCATGGCCGACTGGCGTGACAGTTGAATTGACACACCATCCCTGATGGGTCATTGGCAATAGATTGGTAGTAACAGTTTCGCGGAGTGTCTGGGGTGGAACAGACCCTGGCTGCACTTCTTCTGGTTTGGACGGAGGTCGACTTGGACAAGAACATGAAAATACTCATCGTCGATGATTTCTCGACGATGAGGCGCATCATCAAGAATCTATTGCGTGACCTGGGCTTCACCAACACGGCCGAGGCGGACGATGGCACCACGGCGCTGCCGATGCTGCAGAGCGGCAACTTCGATTTCCTGGTGACCGACTGGAACATGCCGGGCATGAGCGGTATCGACCTGCTGCGGGCAGTGCGCGCCGATGACCGGCTCAAGCACCTGCCGGTACTCATGGTCACCGCTGAAGCCAAGCGCGACCAGATCATCGAGGCGGCCCAGGCCGGGGTGAACGGCTATGTGGTCAAGCCCTTCACCGCGCAGGCGCTCAAGGAAAAAATCGAAAAGGTCTTTGAGCGGGTCGAGACCAGATAATCCCGGGGGCAGGACATGGCATTAAGCAGCAATCCCGGCCAGACAACCGCCGACGAGTTCGAGCATTCGCTGAAGAACAATGCCCGGAAGTTGGTGGACCACCTGGAAGAGGGGGACTACCGCGAGGCGGTACTGGTCATACACGAGATCAACCAGGCCCGCGACCGTGGCCTGTATTACGAAGTCGGCAAGCTCACGCGCGCGCTGCACAACTCGATCGTCAGCTTCCAGCTCGATACCGCGCGTTCGTTCGATTCCGATGCTTGCGACAGCTCGAAGATTTCCGACGCCTCGGACCGCCTCGACTATGTGGTCAGGCTGACCGACAAGGCCGCCAATCGCACTATGGATCTGGTGGAAAACAGCGCTCCGGTGGTGGCTCAGCTGGGCCAGGAGGCCGCCAGCCTGCGGGCCGAGTGGCAGCGTTTGCAGCGCCGGGAAATGAGCGCCGAGGAATTCCGCGGGCTGTCGCGGGACATCCTCGCCTTTCTTGAGCGCAGCGAGCGGCACAGCGGTGAGGTATCGAACAATCTGAACGATATTCTCATGGCCCAGGATTATCAGGATCTCACCGGCCAGGTGATCAAGCGCGTGATCAACCTGGTGCACGATGTCGAGGAAAGCCTGCTGAATCTGGTGCGCATGGCCGGGCAGGTCGATCGCATGGCCGGCATTCAGCACAACCTCCCCGACCCGGAGACAAAAAAACCTGTCTCCCAGGGTGAAGGTCCGCAGATTCATGCCGATAAGAGGGATGATGTGGTATCGGGGCAGGACGAGGTTGACGACCTGCTGTCGAGCCTGGGGTTCTAGAGGCTGTGGTCTGAGGGAGCACTGAATGAGCTTTGATGCGGATGAAGAGATTCTCCAGGACTTTCTGGTGGAAGCCGGGGAGATTCTGGAGTTGCTGTCGGAACAGCTGGTCGAATTGGAAAACCGCCCAGGCGATACCGATCTGCTCAATGCCATTTTCCGTGGCTTCCATACCGTCAAGGGTGGGGCCGGCTTCCTGCAACTCGACGCCCTGGTCGCCTGCTGCCATATCGCCGAGAACGTCTTCGATATCCTGCGCAAGGGCGAACGGCAGGTCGACGCCGAACTGATGGATGTGGTGCTGCAGGCGCTGGATACCATCAACAACATGTTCGCCGAGGTACGCGAGGGCGATGAGCCCACGCCCGCCGAGCCGCAACTGCTGACCGCGCTCTCGGCGCTGGCGCAGCCGGCCGCTGCCGAACCGGCCATGGTGGCTGAGGCAGTCGAGGCTGTTGCATTGCAACCAGTCGCCCCCTCCGAGCCCGCTGAAGCCGAGGCCGGGGATATCACCGATGATGAGTTCGAGCTGCTGCTCGAGGCGCTGCACGTGACCCCGGACGAGGCGTCGACGGCTGCCGAGGCGGTGACCGTCGGCAGTGATGAAATCACCGATGACGAGTTCGAGGCGCTACTGGACCAGTTGCATGGCACCGGCAAGGGGCCGGGCAGCAGCGACGATGCGCCGCCTGCACCGACCGCCAGCGATGCCACCACCAGCGCCGAGCTGATTACCGACGACGAATTCGAAGCGCTGCTGGATGAGCTGCATGGCACCGGCAAGGGCCCTGGTACCGGGGCGGTGGCGACACCGGCCGCCAGTAGCCCAGCGCCGGTCGCCAGCGCCCAGCCGCAACCCGCGCCTGCTCCCAAGCCCCAACCGGCCGCCGCACCGGTTGCTGCGGCACGCGCGGAGAAAAAGGCCGATCCCGCTAGCGAGGCGCCAGCCACCGAAACCACGGTACGGGTGGACACCGCTCGGCTCGACGAGATCATGAACATGGTCGGCGAGCTGGTGCTGGTACGCAACCGGCTGGTGCGCCTGGGTCTGGGCAGTGACGACGAGGAACTGGCCAAGGCGGTCGGCAACCTGGACGTGGTCACTGCCGATCTGCAGGCCTCGGTGATGAAGACCCGCATGCAGCCGATCAAGAAGGTGTTCGGTCGTTTCCCACGGGTGGTGCGTGACCTGTCGCGCAACCTGAAGAAGGAAATCACCCTGGAGCTGATCGGCGAGGACACCGATCTGGACAAGAACCTGGTCGAGGCGCTGGCCGACCCGCTGGTGCACCTGGTGCGCAACTCGGTCGACCACGGCATCGAGATGCCCGATGAGCGCGAGGCGGCAGGCAAGCCGCGGGTTGGCGAGATGGTGCTCGCTGCGCGCCAGGAAGGTGACCACATCCTGCTGACCATCACCGATGACGGGCGGGGCATGGACCCCGAGGTACTACGCGCCAAGGCAGTGGAGAAGGGCATGATGGATCGCGACGCCGCCGAGCGGCTGAGCGAGAGCGAATGCTTCAATCTGATCCTGGCAGCGGGCTTCTCGACCAAGACCGAAGTATCCGATGTATCCGGCCGCGGGGTCGGCATGGATGTGGTCAGAACCCGCATCGCCCAGCTCAATGGCACCATCGGCATCGAGTCGACCAAGGGCAAGGGCACGCAGATCGCCATCAAGGTGCCGCTGACCCTGGCCATCATGCCGACCCTCATGGTCATGCTCGGCGACCAGGCTTTCGCCCTGCCGCTGGTCAGTGTCAACGAGATCTACAGCCTGGACCTGTCACGGACCAATGTGGTGGATGGCCAGGAAGTGATCCTGGTGCGCGACAAGGCGCTGCCGCTGTTCTGGCTCAAGCGCTGGCTGATGCCGGGTGCCGCGGGCAATAGCGACCGTTCCGCCGCCAGCGTGGTGATCGTGTCGGTGGGCACCCAACGGGTCGGCTTCGTTGTCGATCAGCTGGTTGGCCAGGAAGAGGTGGTTATCAAGCCGCTGGGTCGTATGTTGCATGGCACGGCGGGGATGGCCGGTGCGACAATCACCGGCGATGGGCGCATAGCGCTGATCCTGGATATTCCCGGGTTGCTCAAACGCTACGCGCGGCGCGGTTAGGAGGATAGGGGTGGTCAAGGTTCTGGTGGTTGATGATTCGGGATTCTTTCGCCGCCGGGTGACTGAAATACTCAGTGCCGATCCGCAGATCAAGGTGGTGGGGACCGCGACCAATGGCAAGGAAGCGGTGGAGCAGACCCTGGCCCTGCATCCAGACGTGATCACCATGGATTACGAGATGCCGGTGATGGACGGCATCACCGCGGTGCGGCAGATCATGCAGCGCCAGCCGACGCCGGTGTTGATGTTCTCCTCGCTGACCTACGAGGGCGCGCGGGTGAGTCTGGACGCACTGGATGCCGGGGCCGCCGACTACCTGCCGAAGAACTTCGAGGATATCTCGCGCAACCCGGACAAGGTGCGGCAGATGCTGTGTGACCGGGTGCATGCACTGGCGCGCAGCAACCGCCGCTCGCTGGGTTTCAGTGCGCCTGCGACCCCCGTTGCCGCGCCGACCTCTGCTGCTGCACCCGCTGCCCGCACACCGCGAATGAGCGCAGCGGCGACTGCGTCTGTGGCTCCTGAGCCGGCCAAGCGCAGCCCGGCACCTCGCAAGCGCAGCTACAAGCTGGTGGCCATAGGCACCTCGACCGGCGGCCCGGTGGCGCTGCAGCGGGTGCTGACCCAACTGCCTGCCAGTTTTCCGGCGCCACTGTTGCTGATCCAGCATATGCCGGGGGCCTTCACCAAGGCCTTTGCCGAGCGTCTGGACAAGCTCTGCCGGATCACCGTCAAGGAAGCCGAAGACGGTGACGTCCTGCGCCCCGGTGTGGCCCTGCTGGCCCCCGGCGGCAAGCAGATGATGCTCGACAGCCGTGGCATGGTGCGCATCCTGCCCGGGGACGAGCGACTCAACTACAAGCCCAGTGTCGATGTCACCTTCGGCTCGGCAGCCAAGGTGTTGCAGGACAAGGTGCTGGCCGTCGTGCTGACCGGCATGGGTGCCGATGGCCGGGAAGGGGCGCGCATGCTCAAGCAGGCCGGCAGCTCGGTATGGGCTCAGGATGAGGCCAGTTGCGTGATCTATGGCATGCCGATGGCGGTGGCCAAGGCCAACCTGGCCGATGGCATCTACGATCTCGACGAGATCGGCCGCTACCTGGCGGAGCTGGGCTGATGGATATTCTCAGTATCATCGGCGTGATCCTGGCCTTTGTCGCCATCATCGGCGGCAACTACCTGGAAGGCGGACACATCAATGCGCTGCTGAACGGTCCGGCGGCATTGATCGTGCTCGGCGGCACCCTGGGAGCGGCATTCATCCAGACCCCGCTGCCGGTGTTCAAACGTGCCCTGACCCTGTTCCGCTGGGTATTCTTCGCTCCGCCGGCCCCATTGCGCGAAGGTATCGGGCAAGTGGTCAACTGGAGCAATATCGCACGCAAGGATGGGCTGCTCGGGTTGGAAGCCGTTGCCGACATGGAGTCGGACCTGTTCGCCCGCAAGGGCTTGCAACTGCTGGCCGATGGCTGCGAAACCGAGACCCTGCGCAGCATTCTGGAAGTCGAGCTGGTCAGTCGCGAGAACAACGACCTGCGCGCCGCCCGGGTCTACGAAAGCATGGGCGGTTATGCCCCGACCATTGGCATCATTGGCGCAGTGATGGGCCTGATTCATGTGATGGGCAACCTGGCCGACCCATCGATGCTTGGCAGCGGTATTGCCGTGGCCTTCGTTGCGACCATCTATGGTGTGGCGCTGGCCAACCTGTTGCTGCTGCCGATCGCCAACAAGCTCAAGGCGGTGGTACTGGAGCAGTCCTGCTATCGGGAAATGCTCCTGGAAGGCCTGCTGTCGATTGCCGAAGGGGAAAATCCACGCTCCATCGAAATGAAGCTCGAGGGCTTCCTGGACTGAAGCATGCGTCGTCGCCGTGAACAGGAACATGAAAACAACGAACGCTGGATGGTGTCCTACGCCGACTTCATTACCCTGCTGTTCGCCTTTTTCGTGGTCATGTATTCGATTTCCTCGGTCAATGAAGGCAAGTACAAGGTGCTGACCGAGTCGCTGATCGGTGTGTTCAGTCAGGCACCGAAAACCGTAGACCCGATCCAGATCGGCAATGAGACACCGCGTTCGCCAGCGCCCCAGTCACCTGCCGAGTTGCAGCAGCCTTCGGCGACGGGCGGGGCTGCTGGCAGCGCTGCGCAGGATCCGTTGGAGAGCATCGCCGAAGCCATGCAGGAAGCTTTCGGCGAGCTGATTTCGATAGGCGATCTGCGGGTGCATGCCAATGAGTTGTGGATCGAGATAGAACTGAGTTCGGGTCTGCTGTTCCCCAGCGGCGATGCCTTGCCGCTGGACAGCGCCTTCGTTCTCGTCGAGAGGATCGCCGGTATCCTGGCGCCCTATGACAACCCGATCCACGTCGAGGGGTTTACCGACAACGTGCCGATCCGTTCGCGGGTGTATCCGACCAACTGGGAGCTGTCGGCGGCCCGGGCGGCCAGTGTCGTGCGCATGCTCAGTGCCGGTGGCATCGACGCCGGACGAATGGCGGCGGTGGGGTACGGTGAACATCGGCCGGTGGCCGACAACCATACCGCGGCCGGGCGCCGGGCCAACCGGCGCGTGGTGCTGCTGGTGTCACGCTACACCGACCGGCGCCATGAGCGTACTCCGGAGGAGCCGGCCGGCCTGCAGGAGATGCGGCAGGCCCGTGCCAAGACCGGCGATGGCGCGGGGCCGGGCTGATGCTGGTGTACCAGATGCTGACAATGGGTGTAACGGCAATGTGGCGGGAGCGAAGGGCATGAGAGTGTGGGCAGTAGCCAATCAGAAAGGCGGGGTCGGGAAGACCACCTCGGCTGTGGCGCTTGCCGGTCTGCTGGCGGACCAGGGCAAGCGTGTGCTGGTGGTCGATCTGGATCCGCATGGCTCGATGACCAGCTATTTCGGCCATGATCCGGATCGCCTGACCAGCAGCGTGTTCAATCTGTTCCAGCATCAGGGCAAGGTGCCGCCGGGGCTGGCTGCGGCGCTGCTGCTGGAGACCTCGCACGAAAACATCCGCCTGCTACCCTCCAGTACGTCGCTGGCTACCCTGGAGCGCCAGTCAGCCGCCCAGGGTGGTTTCGGGCTGGTCATCTCCCGGGCGCTGGCACAACTGCACGGGGAATTCGATTTCGCCATCATCGACAGTCCGCCGCTGCTCGGGGTCTCCATGATCAATGCATTGGCCGCCTGCGAACAACTGGTGGTGCCAGTGCAGACCGAGTTCCTGGCCATGAAGGGGCTGGAGCGCATGGTGCACACACTGAACATGGTCAACCGCTCGCGGCGCCAGGCTCTGCCGTTCACCATAGTGCCAACCCTGTTCGACCGTCGTACCCAGGCCTCGCTGAGCACCCTGCGCATGCTGCGCAAGGATTACGCCGATCAGTTGTGGCAGGCCTATATTCCGATCGACACCAAGCTGCGCGATGCCAGCCTGGCCGGGGTGGTGCCATCGCGGCTGGAAAACAATGCTCGCGGCGTGCTGGCCTACCGCGCGTTGCTGCGCTATCTGCTGGTGCAGGCTCTGCCTAAGCCGAAAGAGGTGGCCTGAAGCGGCCTCATGATCGGCCCGCGGCTGCCGATAACCTGAACAGAACCGGATAACTGCCGGCCTTGCAGACTCAACCCGAACCACAGGCGATACATGAACGACTCCTTGCCCGTACAGCACTATGTACCCGAGCAGACCATCCAGTCCTATCTGGATGCGCTGTTGCAGGACGCGGCCGCGGAGCTGGCGCTGGCCGAAGCCGAGCAGATGGAGGCGTTGCCAACCGCGCCGGTGCTGGAAGTGGTATCGGTGAAGGAGCCAGAGCCGGTACAGGTGCAGGTGGAGGAAACGGTCGAGGCGCTGATTGAACAGCCGGCGCCTCCGGTAGCCGTCCCCGCCTGGCGTGAACAACCGTTCGAGGCGCTGCTGTTCGATGTCGGCGGCCTGACCCTGGCCGTACCGCTGGTTTCCCTCGGCACCATTCACGCGCTGGAAGGCTCGATCACGCCGCTGTTCGGCCAGCCGGACTGGTTCCTCGGTATCCTGCCGACCCAGGCCGGCAACCTCAAGGTGCTGGATACCGCGCGCTGGGTCATGCCGGAGCGCTACCGCCCCGAGCTGCGCGATGACCTGCGCTTCGTCATTTCCGTGCAGGGGTACGACTGGGGCATGGCGGTACATGGTGTGAGCCAGTCGATCCGCCTGGATCCTGCGCAGGTGAAATGGCGCTCGGGACAGGGCAAGCGGCCGTGGCTGGCTGGAACCGTGATCGACCATATGTGCGCCTTGCTGGATGTAGAGGCGCTGGCCCAATTGATTGCTGCGGGTGCTGGCAAAGACGCCAGTGCCCGATTAGGATGAGAACCATCAAGATCGAGAACCGAGACCGATGAAAAACAACACCGCACAGAGCACTGATGATCCGATCCTGCAATGGGTGACGTTCCGTCTGGATAACGAAACCTATGGCATCAATGTGATGCAGGTGCAGGAAGTGCTGCGTCACTCCGAGATCGCACCGGTGCCCGGCGCGCCCTCCTATGTGCTGGGTATCATCAACCTGCGCGGCAACGTCGTCACTGTCATCGACACGCGCCAGCGCTTTGGTCTGGAGCCGGCGCCGGTCACCGACCAGACCCGCATCGTCATCATCGAGGCCGACCGGCAGGTGGTTGGCATCCTGGTCGACAGCGTGGCCGAGGTGGTCTATCTGCGCCAGTCGGAGATCGAGACCGCGCCGAACGTGGGCACCGACGAGTCGGCCAAGTTCATCCAGGGCGTCAGCAACAAGAATGATGAACTGCTCATTCTGGTCGATCTGGAAAAGATGATGACCGAAGATGAGTGGGCCGAGCTGCAGGATATCTGACGCGCATGGATGAGCGCTCGCTGTTGCTTCTGCTGGGCCTGCTGCTGGGCGTGCTGGTTGCCGCGATGATAGGCGGCATCCTGGCCCAGCGACGCCTGGCGCAGCGCCAGCTGGAACAGGAAGCCCGCCTCGACGGCCGGCTGGACAAGCTGGCGCAGAAACTGGCCGAGTACCAGCAGAGCAATATCCGCATGGGCGAGGAACTGATCACCCTGCGTGAAAAGATCACCCACCTGGAAAACAAGCAGCAGCGCCTTGAGCAGCAGGATGTGCACACCATGCCCTACAATCAGGCCAGCCGTCTGGTAGGCATGGGTGCCAGCCTGGATGACCTCGTGCAATCCTGCGGCCTGACCCGCAGCGAAGCCGAGCTGATGCTGAAACTGCACGGCAACAAGTAGGCGCGGCCTCCGCGGTACGTCAAGCGCCAATGCGAACAGCCCCCTGGCAGAAAACAGGGGGTGTTCTTCACCATCATTACCGCTGCAGTGATAACTGGTATTTGCCCGTCACCGGGTCCTGGCTGACCTGGACATTGAACAAATGGTAGGCAGGGGACGAGTAGGTCGGCTCTCCCAGGGTGACGGCCTGCGTGCCCAGCACTCCATCCTCCCAGGAAGCTATCTGGACTGTGGCTGTTCTGCCATCAGCGCGACTATAGTTGGCTACGGCTACGCTATAGGTCCCTGTCTGCAATTGCTCGGCATTACAACTGGCGAAGTAATGCTCGGGGCCGTTGGCAACGACATTATCGACATCCAGATATCCCACATCTCCTACCATGCTGGCGTAATACACATGGGCGCCGCCCGGTTCGTAGACATGCAGGTCGACATCGCCGCTGCCATTCCAGGTTAGTGTGGCGGTGAAGAACCCGGAAGAAGCTTCAGCCGGTGGTGTTACCAGTGAGTTGAGCGCACTATCGATGTGGGTCCTGATCCGGGAAGCGATTGCCAGTTGCTGATTTATATAGATTTCTAGCAAACCGTGGCCGAGAATGTCCTTCTGCCCATTGACGCCGGCAGGTCGGAGGAGATAACCCGGAATATTATCGGTAACAGGCGCTACTGCGCCGACAGCCTCGAGCGCATTGATCACCAGATCGAGATCCGCGAGGGTATGTGCGCCATTGAGCCGTGGAGACGCGGGAGCGATGTGAATCAGTTTTACCGCGTCGCTTGGCAACTGTTGGCTGGCATGATCGAAGGCTGCATTGGCAAACAGATTGCCTTGCGAATGAGCGACGAATAGCAGCTTCTTGCCTTCCAGTATCCAGTTGTCGATTCGAGTCCTATGCTCGGCATAATTCACCTCGGTGGGCGGGGAACCGACGAAGGATGTCAGGCGCTCGATAACCGCAGCCTGATACCAGTCGATCCAGCCATCCCGAATATCCAGCAGATGAGGCAAGGCATTGCCAATAACCGACCACCAGGGACCGTCGCCCCGCAGGCTTTCAAAGAACAACTCGTACCGCCCATGCAGTTCGTCTTCCTGTTCAAGCAGGCGCTGCCGGAAGGTTTCGACGAAATCCTCAAAGCCGTTGGTGTAGTTATACAGCGTCTCGTAAGTGATCTCTTCGTTGTCATCGTTTGTGTAGCCATGCAGCCGAGCGAATTCACCATTGGCTCGGTTAGCCTCGCGAACAGTCGTCTGAACACCGTTGAAGAACGCGAATACAATACCTTGCTGGGTGCAGATATTACTTTCTTCATTGCTCTGAGCCTGCAGCAGTGGGCTGCTCAGTATGCTCGCCAGCAACAGCAGCAGAGAGGTAAATGCCGGAAAATGTGGAAATCTATTCACAGGTATTTCCTCGCGGCATAGCCCAGGAAGTGCCGTCCAGTGCCTTGTTGAACTCGAGATAGCGTTCCAGCCGTTCCCGTGTATTAGTCGCAATAGCCTCCAGCTCGCGCGATACCTCTGCTGCAGGCTTGTTGTCGTTTCCTTCTTCAAACACCAAATAGATGCAGTGATCGGCGCGGGCGAGTCTGCGATTCACTTCTTTCACCGCAACCAGGTCGTGGAGATCGACGGAGAATACTTCCTGCATGGCCCGAGCTGCCTGCAACGCGGCGTTGCGCTGTGCCTGATCGGTATAGTGGCTGTCGATATGGGTCTGGATGTCGTCTCGTACGCCATCTTGGTCGGTATCGAGGCCGGCCAGATCGGTGCTGCGGTCGAGGCGGGGGATCTCGCCGCTTTCTTCCAGCGCGGCCATGGCGGGAGTCGATACCGGCGGAGTGGCTTCGGAGTTGCCACTTGAGCCACCGCTGCTGTCCAGACAGGCTGTCAGCAGCCCGCTGAGCGACAGCACGATTAACGTCCTTTTCATGAATCTTCCTTTAAACAAGATGAGAGGAACGCTTACTAGTAAAGGGCGGGAGCGGAATCGTCAAAGTACGGAGGAGGGAAGATGCTGGATGTGTGGATTAACTCACGAAGATAAGAGGAAGAATGTGAATTGAGGCTACTTTTAGCTTGTGTAAGGCTTAAGCCCGCTCCGTAACTGACGTTGAGCCGGACAGTTATTGCCTATGGCGAGCGCAGCTTGAACATGAAGGTCGCCTCGGAGAGAGGGAACTGTCAGCCATGCTCCGGAGGGACAAACCCCTCCGGCGTTTTGCCCTTCAGGTGCCAGGCGAAGGCGATGATCTCGGCGATGGTGCGATACAGCGCTTCGGGAATCTGGTCGCCGAGTTCCATGCGGGTCAGCATGCTGGCCAGGTCGGCGTTCTCGTAGATCGGTACTTCATAGTCCATGGCCAACTGGATGATGCGTTCGGCCAGTTCGCCTTCGCCCTTGGCGGTGATGCTGGGGGCGTCGGTGCCGCCTTCATATACCAGGGCGATGGCTTCGCGCTGTTCGCTCATTTCAGGTCACCTCGTCTATCCAGCGTTGTTGTACTGTCTGGCGTGGCTCCGGCGGGCTGCCGCGGTGGCAACTGAGTTCGCCGATCTCCAGACCGCGGGTCAGCAGGCGGTCGCGCAATTGCCCCAGTTCATTGTTGACCAGTTGCAGGGTAGCGGCCTGCTCGGCCCAGAACTCGCTGCTGACCCGGCCCTTGTACAGGCGGGTGATGGCCTGCAGTGGGCCCAGCCGGTCCAGGTTGAAGGCCAGGCGTATCTCCCATTGCGGTGCCTGTTCGGCGTGGCGTTTGTCCGGTGACGCCTGATCGCGCTGGATGCGCATCTGCACCTGGGTGAACTGCTGGCCATCGCGCAGTGGCAGATCCAGTTGCCAGACCGTCTGGCTGCTGCCGTCGGTGAAGGTCTGGGTCTGGCCCAGGCTCTGGAACTGGTGGTGCTGGATGCGTGACAGCAGCGCGGCGGTCAGGCGTAGCAGGCTGCCCAGATCGGGGGCGTCGTTCAGTGCCTGTACTGCCCGGGAGGGCAGCGGGAACAGACCGGGCTTCACTGCCAGTGCCTGCTGCCACGGGCCGGGCGGCAGGCTCAGCGCCTTGCTGGCATCGGGTGGCAGGTGCTGCTGCAGGGTGATCAGCAGGGTCATCAGGCTGGCCTTGAAGTCGGCGCCGGGCAGCGGTTCGGTGCCCGGTGGGGTGGCCAGGCTGGACAGCAGGGGCAGCAGTCGGGCCAAGGGCGGCAGTTGTCCTGCGGGTGCCGGCTCGGTACCTGGCTGGCTGGCCGGTCCGCCATTACCGGCAGGGCTGCGCAAGGCTTGTTGCAACTGTTCGAGGCTGGCTTCCAGAAACAGGCCGCTCTGGCGTATCGCCTGGGCTACACCGGCGGTGGTACTCAGATGTTCGGGGGTGGCGACATGCGCCAGTACCTGCCGCATGCTGGCCTGCAGCAATGGCGGCAGGTCCGGCAGCGCCGCGAGCTTGTCGAGCATGCGCAGCATGGGTTCAGCCGGGGCCTGTGCCTGCAGGCTGGTACGCATACCCTGCAGCAGATCCAGCTGGCGTATCTGCTCGTTGGCGGTGGTGACCTGCAGCGCGCCGTCGGCGGCGACCACCGCGGTGAGCAGGCTGCCGGGTATCGCCGGGCGGCTGCTGTCCAGGCTCAGCAGGGTGCCGGAGGCCGGGCCCTGGAGTATCCTGGCCAGTATCGCAAACCGCGCTTGCTCGCCGGCATTCTGCAACTGCTGGCTGTCGACGATACGTGCCTGTACCACACTGCCCTGGGGAAACAGTTGCGGATCGAGACTGGTAACCGGCCGCTGCGCTGCCGGCTGGCCCGCTGCGGCATCAAGGACCGCCAGCAAGCGGGTGGGGCTGACCGACTGCACCGTGGCAGTGCTGCCCGGCTCCAGCGCCTGGTGACTGCGTACGCTGATGTCGGCCGGCGGCGATCCGGCCCTGGCCAGGCGTAACAGTATTTCGAATTGACCGGCCTGGGCCTTGCTGTCGAGCACCTCGGCGCGAGCGCTTTCACCCGGCGCCAGGGTCGCTGCGGCAATCGGACGCAGCAGCTCCAGGGCGACCGCGGAAGCCGCAGCAGGCGGGCTGGAAGGCCCTGTTCTGGGGCTGTTGGCGGTGATCGGTGGCAGGTTCAGATCCGGAGTCATGTGTGTCACATATTGATGTAAATCAGAACCCTCAGGGTAGGGGGCGTATGTATAATGGCGCCAATTACATAGCGTGCCTGACGCCCATGCAGTATAGCGGCAGCGTACTGATAAACATGAGTTAACCGTGATTCGTTCTGTTGGTTTGGAGTAAAGGTGAAGCCACTGCCTGTTGAACTGGACAGTCTGGCGTGCGAGCGGGATCAGCGCGAGCTGTTTGCGTCGCTGTCGCTGCAACTCGAGCCGGGAGAGGTGCTGCAGGTGGCCGGGCCCAACGGCTCCGGCAAGACCAGTCTGCTGCGGATCATGGCCGGTCTGCTGCCACCTTCTGCAGGCGACATGCGTTACGGTGGCGACTCGGTATTCTCCGGCACCGGCCGGGAAAACTGGCGGCAGCAGCGGTTGTATATCGGTCATGCGCCGGCGGTGAAGGGGGCGCTGACTGCCGAGGAGAATCTGGCCTGGTTGTGCGCGCTGAGCCGTCCGGTGGAAAACGATCATATCTGGCAGGCGCTGGAGCAGGTCGGCTTGCGTGGCTTCGAGGATGTTCCCTGCCATAACCTGTCGGCTGGCCAGCAGCGTCGCGTGGCCCTGGCCCGTCTGTATCTGGAGCAGCACCCGGTGTGGATTCTGGATGAACCCTTTACCGCCATCGACAAGGCCGGTGTCGCCGCATTGGAGACGCACATCCTGCAGCATGCGGCCCGCGGCGGGCTGGTGATCATGACTACCCACCACGGCCTTGAGCATCTACCGGGGGTGCGCTGTCTGGACCTGGGACAGGTGAACTGATGCGGCAGATCGTCTGGCTGTTGTTCTGTCGGGAATGGCGCTTGGCCTGGCGTCGCCCGGGGGATCTGCTCAACCCGTTGGTGTTCTTCGCGCTGGTGGTCAGCCTGTTCCCTCTGGCGGTTGGACCCGAGCCCTCGATGTTGCGCAGCATGGCGCCCGGTGTGATCTGGGTGGCGGCATTGCTGGCGACATTGCTGTCGCTCGATGGCCTGTTTCGCAGCGACTACGAAGATGGTTCGCTGGAGCAGTGGGTGCTGTCACCCCATCCGCTGGCGCTGATGGTGCTGGTCAAGGTATTGCATCACTGGATGATGTCGGGGCTGGCGATGGTGCTGCTGGCACCATTGTTCGGGCTGATGCTGGCCCTGCCGCTATCCTCGTTGCCGGTGTTGGCGCTGACATTGCTGCTGGGTACGCCGATACTCAGCCTGCTGGGCGCGGTGGGTGCGGCATTGACGGTGGGGCTGAAGAGCGGTGGCGTATTATTGGCGCTGCTGATCCTGCCGTTGTACATCCCCGTGCTGATTCTGGGCACCGGGGCGATGGATGCGGCGTTGCAGGGGATGCCGGTCACCGGGTTTGCGCTGTGGCTGGGCTGTCTGGCGGTGCTGGCACTGACCCTGGCGCCGATCGCCATCGCCGCCGGGCTGCGCATTGGAGTAAGCGAATGAATGGTCGAGCAGGTAACGCATGAACTGGAGTTTCTTCCACAAGCTGGGTTCGCCCAAGTGGTTCTATGACATCAGTGGCCGCTGGCTGCCCTGGTTTGCCGTGGCGGGTGTGGCGCTGCTGCTGGTGGGCAGTGTCTGGGGGCTGTTCTTCGCGCCCCAGGACTACCAGCAGGGCAACAGCTTCCGGATCATCTACATCCATGTGCCGGCGGCCTTCGTTGCCCAGTCCTGCTACATGATGCTGGCGGTGGCCGGGGTGGTCAGTCTGGTCTGGCGCATGAAACTGGCCGATGTGGCGCTCAAGTGCGCGGCACCGATCGGCGCCTGGATGACCTTTGTTGCGCTGCTTACCGGTGCCATCTGGGGCAAGCCGACCTGGGGCACCTACTGGGTGTGGGATGCGCGCCTGACCTCCATGCTGATCCTGCTGTTCCTGTACTTCGGCATCATCGCCCTGGGTCAGGCGATCAGCAACCGCGAGACCTCGGCCAAGGCCACGGCGGTGCTGGCGATCGTCGGCACGGTGAATATCCCGATCATCAAGTACTCGGTGAACTGGTGGAACACCCTGCATCAGCCGGCCACCTTCAAGGTCACCGAAAAGCCGGCCATGCCGATGGAAATGTGGCTGCCGCTACTGCTGATGGTGCTGGGCTTCTATGCGCTGTTCACCGTCAGCCTGCTGATGCGCATGCGCCTCGAGGTCCTGCGCCGGGAGCAGAAGACCCGCTGGGTGCGCGAGACGCTGGAGAAACTGTCATGAGCAGCCTGAATGAAATGCTGGATATGGGCGGACACGGCATCTATGTCTGGTCGTCCTATGCCATAACCCTGGTCGTATTGGCGTTGAACGTGGTGCAGCCGTGGCTGGCCCGTCGGCGTCTGGTCAATGAAGAGGCGCGCCGCCGCCGTCGGGAGGTGATGTAATGCATCCGCAGCGCAAGAAACGCCTGTTGCTGATTCTGTTGGTCGTGTTCGGGGTCGGCGTCGCCGTGGCCCTGGCTCTCGGTGCACTGCGGCAGAATATCAACCTGTTCTATACGCCGACTGAAATCGCCACCGGCGTGGCGCCGCAGGATGCGCGCATCCGCGCAGGCGGCATGGTGGTCGCCGGCAGCCTGCAACGTGCTCCCGACAGCCTGGAAGTGGTGTTTGCCGTCAGCGATGGCAATGAGCAGGTGCAGGTGTCCTACAGCGGCATCCTGCCTGACCTGTTCCGCGAAGGGCAGGGCATAGTGGCGCTGGGACGGCTGAACGAGAACCGCATGCTGGTCGCCGATGAGGTTCTGGCCAAGCATGACGAGGAGTACATGCCGCCGGAAGTGGCCCAGGCGCTGAAAAAGGTTGATCACATGCAAGTGGATGGCGTCTATACGCCGTCCTCCAACTGACCCGGAGGCCGAATGATTCCCGAGCTTGGACAGATCGCCCTGATCATCGCCCTGGTACTGGCGCTGCTGCAGGCAACCGTTCCGCTGTATGGCGCCTGGCGTGGCGATACCCTGGCGATGGGCTTCGCCCAGCCGGCGGCATTCGCCCAGTGCCTGTTCGTGCTGTTCGCCTTCATCTGCCTGGTGCACGCCTTTGTCAGCAATGACTTCAGCGTGACCTATGTGGCACTGAACTCCAACTCAGCGCTGCCCTGGTACTACCGCGTGAGCGCGGTATGGGGCGGCCATGAAGGCTCGCTACTGCTGTGGGCACTGATTCTCGCTGCCTGGACCTTCGCCGTGGCGATCTTCTCCCGGGATCTGCCGGAGGAAATGCTCAGCCGGGTACTGGCGGTGATGGGCATGATCAGCGTCGGCTTCCTGTGGTTCATGCTGGCCACCTCCAACCCCTTCGATCGGCAGTTGCCGTACTTCCCGGCGGATGGCAACGACCTGAACCCGTTGCTGCAGGACTTCGGCCTGATCGTGCACCCGCCGATGCTGTACATGGGTTATGTCGGTTTCTCGGTGGCCTTCGCCTTCGCCATCGCCGCGCTGCTCGGCGGCCGCCTGGATGCGGCCTGGGCGCGCTGGTCACGGCCCTGGACCATTGTCGCCTGGGCGTTCCTCGGCCTGGGTATCGTGCTCGGCTCCTGGTGGGCCTACTACGAACTGGGCTGGGGTGGCTGGTGGTTCTGGGACCCGGTGGAGAACGCCTCCTTCATGCCCTGGCTGGTGGGGACCGCACTGATCCACTCGCTGGCAGTGACGGAAAAACGCGGGGTGTTCAAGAGCTGGACGGTATTGCTGGCGATCGCCGCCTTCTCCCTGAGCCTGCTCGGTACCTTCCTGGTACGCTCGGGTGTGCTGACCTCGGTCCACGCCTTCGCTACCGACCCGGAGCGCGGCGTGTTCATCCTCGGCTTCCTGCTGGTGGTGGTCGGCGGATCCCTGGCGCTGTATGCGGTGCGGGCGCCGGTGGTCAAGAGTCAGATCGGCTTCGCCCTGTGGTCGCGGGAGACCTTCCTGCTGATCAATAACGTGATCCTGGTGGTGGCAGCCCTGATGGTGCTGCTCGGGACCCTGTACCCGATGGTGCTCGACGCCCTGACCGACACCATGGTGTCGGTGGGTCCTCCGTATTTCAATGCGTTGTTCGTGCCGCTGATGGCGATCCTGATGCTCGCGCTGGGCGTGGGCATGCTCAGCCGCTGGAAGGATACCCCGGTGAAATGGCTGTTCGGTCAGCTCAAGTGGGTACTGATCCTCTCGGCGATTGGCGCGGTGGGGCTGGCGGTGTGGATCGGTGATCACCACCTGGCGGTCGGCAGCATGCTGTTCCTGGTGTTCTGGGTAACCGGCAGCGCTGTGCGCGACATTCTCGACAAGTCGCGCCACAAGGGCCTGCTGAGCGGGGTACGTAGCCTGTCGCGCAGCTACTGGGGCATGACCCTGGCGCATGTCGGCATCGCCGTATGTGCCGTCGGGGTGGTCGGCGCCAGCCTGTTCGATAGCCAGCGCGACCTGCGCATGGCCCCGGGCGACACCCTGGAGCTGGGCGGTTACAGTTTCCTGTTCACCGGGGCTACGCACCGGGAAGGTCCCAACTGGATTTCCGACAAGGGCCATATCGAGGTCTATCGCAATGACCGGCAGATTGCCCTGCTGAACCCGGAAAAGCGCCTGTACACGGTACAGAACATGCCGATGACCGAGGCCGGCATCCAGGCCGGCTTCACCCGCGACCTGTTCGTCGCCATGGGTGAGCCGCTGGAAAATGGCGCTTGGGCCATTCGGGTGCATATCAAGCCGTTCGTACGCTGGATCTGGGGCGGTGGCCTGCTGATGACCCTCGGTGGTCTGCTGGCAGCCAGCGATAAACGTTATCGTCTGCGGGTGCGCCAGCGGCGTACCGCACCGCAGGCGGCAAGTGGGGAGGTTGCCTGATGCGCAGACCCTGGATGCTGATTCCGCTGGTGCTGTTCCTGCTGCTGCTGGCGTTGTTCCTGAAAACCCTGAACGACAAGAAGAACCAGCAGGATCTGGCCATCGACCCGAGCACCTTGCCCTCGGCACTGATCGACAAGCCATTCCCCGAGTTCAGCCTGGCGGCAGTGGAAGAGGGTGGCCCGACCCTGACCCGGGCCGACCTGCTCGGCCGGCCGGCGCTGGTCAACGTCTGGGCTACCTGGTGCGTCGCCTGCCGCGTCGAGCACCCGGTGCTCAACGGCCTGTCCAACCAGGGCGTGGTCATCTACGGGGTGAACTACAAGGACAACACCGCCGATGCGCGACAGTGGCTCAAGGAGTTCCACGATCCCTACCAACTGAATATCAGCGACACCGAAGGCCGTCTCGGGCTGGATCTGGGTGTCTATGGCGCGCCGGAAACCTTCCTGATCGATGCCGAAGGCATCATCCGCTACAAGTTCGTCGGTGTGGTCGATGAGCGAGTCTGGGAAACCCAGCTCGGGCCGCGGTACCAGGCGCTGCTTGAGGGGGAACAGCCATGATTCGTCGCTGGTGCCTGTTCCTTCTGTTGGCCCTGGCACCCATTGCCATGGCCGCGGTGGATACCTACGAGTTCGAGACCGACGCGCAACGTGAGCGCTTCTATCAGTTGAGCAACGAGCTGCGCTGCCCGAAGTGCCAGAACCAGAACATCGCCGACTCCAATGCGCCGATTGCCATGGACCTGCGCCGTGAAGTGCATCGCATGCTCACCGAGGGCAAGGACAACGACCAGATCATCGATTTCATGGTCAGCCGCTATGGCGACTTCGTGCGCTACAAGCCGGCGTTGACGCCGGCGACCGTGGTGCTGTGGTTCGCCCCGGCGGCGTTGCTGCTGGGTGGTGTCATCGTCTTGATCGTTCTGCTGCGTCGTCGCCAGCGGGCGCTGCGTGAATCAGCCGCACAGCACCTGAGCCAGGACGAACAACGGCGCCTGCAATCCCTGCTGGAAAGAGAAGAAGATAACTGATGACAGATTTCTGGTTGTATGGCGCGCTGCTGATGCTGGCGGGCATGCTTGTTGTAGTCTGGCCGGTATGGAAGCTGCGTGGCCAGAAGAGAGTCGACAGAACCGGCCTCAACGTGGCCCTGTATGAAGAGCGGGTCGCCGAACTGGATGCACAGCTGGCCGCCAACGAGCTGACCCCCGAGCTGCATGCCACGGCCCTGGAAGAAGCCGGCAAGCTGCTGCTCGAAGATACCGCCAAGGCGGATGAGGCTCGCCGGCCGCTGCGCCGTGGCGGGCCCTGGCCGCTGATCCTGGCCGCCGGTGCGCTACCACTGGTGGTCATCGGCCTGTACATGAGCTGGGGCAACCCGGCGGGTTTGGCGCTGCTGCGGGAGATGGAGCACAATCCGATGCCGGACAGCCTGGCCGACTATATCGACCGCATGGAGCGCATCACCGAAGTCCAGCCGGAGAATGGCGAAGTCTGGTACATGCTCGGTCGTGCCTACCTGGCTGATCAGCGTCCCGCCGAGTCGGTAGAGGCGTTCGGCAACAGCCTGCAGCGCATCGGCGAGCGCGCCGAAGTGCTGGCTCAACTGGCCCAGGCGCGGTTCTTCGCCAATGCCAACAAGCTCGATACCGAAGCCGTGGCAGCGCTGGATCGCGCCCTGGAGCTGAACCCGTTCGAGCCGACCGCGCTGGGCCTGCTGGGTATCGCCGCGTTCGAGTCCGGGGAGTATGCCGGGGCCATTACCTACTGGGAACGGCTGAAGGCCGGCATGGCGCCTGGCAGCGACGGCGCCCGGGCGATCCAGGGCGGCATCGATCGTGCCCGTGAGCGCATGCAGCAATCGGCAGGGGCATCGTCAGAGGATGCCGTGGTTGATGCCGAGCAGCCGCAGGTCAGCGTACGCATAGAGTTGGCCGACGAAGTGGCCGCACAGTTCCCCGATGAGGCGGTGGTCTTCGTCTCCGCCCGCGACCCGGAAGGTCCGCCGATGCCGCTGTTCGCCGAGCGCCTGGACAAGGCGAGCCTGCCGGCGCAGGTGGTTCTGGATGCGAACGACGCCCTGATGCCCGGCACCACCCTGCAACCGGGCCAGGTGCTGCAGGTGAGTGCCCGCATATCCCCCAGCAGCGATGTGATGCAGGCCAGTCATGAAGCCGAAGCGGTTGAGGTGGTGGTGGGTGAGCAAGAAGGGCAGTTGGTCCTGCGCATAGACCGGGCTTTGTAAGCGCCAGGTCTATTTGCGGGCGCCATCTCGGCGCAAGTTGGGCTTTCTGCAGAAGCTGGCATACTGCGCTTCTGCAGAAGGTCCGGTTGTGGATGGAGCGCGCCTCTATCCGACTGCCACTCTCTCATGTCCGGATATCTCTCCCGCCAGCCCTAACCGTTTCACGAAACAGCATCTGCTCATCTTTACCCCTGTTCATCATCTTGCCCACCACCGCGCCACCACTTCGCTCTCTCGCTTACCTAGCCCGTCATCTGTCCGCTTGCCATCGTCCTCTTACCTGGTCATCCCCGACGCACGACTGCATGGATGCAGGAATTGGAGCGGCGCAGGAAGCCAAAGCTGAGGCCGGGGATCCACCGTTCCGGTTGACTCGGAGTGGCGGTGGATCTTTCGCCTTCGCGAAGGATGACGGGGGTGAGAAGGATGACGGGGGAGCTGAGGGATGATGTGGCGCGAGAACAGGGCCTGAAGTTGAGGCCTCAGGGCATCTCCCATAAAAAAGCCGCCGTCACTGGGACGGCGGCTCGGCACTGCTCAGTCGGAATAACTCAGATTCCGAATACCAGGAACATCAGGTAGTAGGCCAACAGGCCGACGATGATAACGCCAGCGATATTCAGCTTGAAACCGGCGGAGATCATGTCGGTGATCTTCATATGGCCGGTACCGAATACAATGGCATTCGGTGGGGTGGCCACCGGCATCATGAAGGCACAGCTGGCAGCAACAGCGGCCGGTACGGCATACAGGATCGGCGACACATCCTGAGCCATCGCCAGGGCGCCCATCAGCGGCAGGAAGGCTGCAGCGGTTGCGGTATTACTGGTGATCTCGGTGAGGAATATGATCACTGCGGTAATGACCAGCACGATGGCCAGGGTCGGCAGCGTACCTATCACGGAAAGGGATTCGGCGATCCAGACGGCCAGGCCGGAAGAAGTGATCACCGCGGCCAGGGACAGACCACCACCGAACAGCAGCAGCACACCCCAGGGCATTTTCGAGGCAGTCTCCCAGTCCATCAGGTTGCCTTTTTCACGGTCAACTGGAATCAGGAACATGATGATGGCTGAAGCAATAGCGATGCTGGTGTCGTTCAGCCAGGGAATCAGTGCGCTGGACAGCAGCGGTTGGAAGATCCAGGCGGCAGCGGTCAGCAGGAATACCACGCCCACGGTTTTCTCGCCACGGCTCATCGGCCCCAGGTCGGCAAGTTGTTTCTGCAGCAATTCGCGGCTGTTGTTTTCGGCCTTGAGGCCGAAGTCCTTGCGCGCCAACAGGAACCACACGGTGATCAGCATCAGCACTGAAATCGGCACCCCGATCAGCATCCACTGACCGAAACCAATGTGAATGTCATGGTTGTCAGCCAGGTAGGCCACCAGCAGCGCATTCGGTGGTGTACCAATGATGGTACCGATACCGCCGAGGCTGGCCGCATAGGCGATGGCCAGCAGCAGCGCGGTGGCGTATTTGCGAACTGCCACTGGATCATCATTTTCAAACATGCTGACTACCGACAGGCCGATCGGCAGCATCATGATGGCGGTGGCGGTGTTGCTTACCCACATGCTGAGAAAGCCGGTGGCAATCATGAATCCGCCGATCTGATGGCTGGGTTTGGTGCCCACCGCCAGTAGCGTCATGAGAGCGATACGCTTGTGCAGGTTCCAGCGTTGCATCGCCAGGCCCAGCACAAAACCACCCATGAACAGGAAGATGGTCGGGTTTGCATAGGGGGCTGTGGCCTGGCTTATAGTGCCGATGCCCAGAGCGGGGATCAACACGATCGGTGCCAGCGAGGTGGCCGGAATCGGAATCGCCTCGGTGGCCCACCAGGCAGCCAGCAGCATCATCAGGCCGGCGGCCTTCCAGGCTGCGTCACTCATGCCTTCCGGCGCGGGGAGTAGAATGGTCATGGCCAGCAGCACAACGCCGGCGATCAGGCCAATGACTCGGCTGGTGGTCCAGCCGTTAGCTAGTGGTTGGTTTGTTGTCGTGGCAGACATTCTCTTATCCAATATCGAATTTTAACTTTGCTTCACCTTTGCAACAGCGCGCTTGCCACGGCACTGCCAATCCCCAGTAAAGCCTATTGCTTGGCAACCTGCTCAACCGAATGAGCCTTTCCCATGCAATGAATATCAATGCATGGTCATGGGGCTTCTATTCAGGGAGTAATACAGGTAAAAGGGACGTTTCTTATTTCTGCAAATCCGCCGGATGACTGCCAGATACTCACCGAACGGCAAGGGACAGACATTTTTCAATGCGACTCAAGTGCATCAAACTGGCGGGATTCAAGTCCTTCGTGGATCCTACCACAGTTTTCTTTCCTACTAATATGGGGGCTGTGGTCGGGCCAAATGGTTGCGGCAAGTCCAATATCATCGATGCGGTACGTTGGGTGATGGGTGAAAGCTCGGCCAAGAACCTGCGCGGCGAGTCGATGACGGATGTCATTTTCAACGGCTCCAATAGCCGGAAGCCGGTAGGGCAGGCGTCTATCGAGCTGATCTTCGATAACAGTGACGGCACTTTACAAGGCGAATATGCCGGCTATAACGAGATATCCATTCGCCGTAAAGTAACCCGTGAAGCACAAAACCAGTATTTTCTCAATGGGACCAAATGCCGACGCCGGGATATCACCGATATCTTTCTGGGCACCGGCCTGGGGCCGCGCAGCTATTCGATCATCGAGCAGGGCATGATCTCCAAGCTGATCGAGGCCAAGCCCGATGAGTTGCGTCTGTTTATCGAAGAGGCGGCGGGCATTTCCAAATACAAGGAGCGCCGCCGCGAGACGGAAAACCGCATCCGTCGCACCCATGAGAATCTCGAGCGCCTGACCGACCTGCGCGAAGAGCTGGAGCGGCAGTTGGCGCATCTGCACCGTCAGGCTCAGGCCGCCGAGAAATACAAGACCTACAAAGCCGAGGAGCGCCAGCTCAAGGCGCAACTGCAGGCGCTGCGCTGGCAGACCCTGGACGCCCGCACCAGCGAACGCGAGCAGCAGGTGCGCAGCCTGGAGGTGGCGCTGGAGGCGATCATCGCCGAGCAACGCAACGCCGACAGCGAGATCGAGAAGCAGCGTGACCAGCACAGCGAGCTCAACGACAGTTTCAATCAGGTACAGGCGCGCTACTACAGCATCGGGGCCGAGATCAGCCGCATCGAGCAGACGCTGCAGTTCAATCGTGATCGTCAGCGCCAATTGCGCGAGGACCTGCAGCAGACCGAGCAGGCCTGGCAGGAAGCGCAGAGCCATCTGACCCAGGATCAGGCGCTGTTGGCCGACTTGAATGACGAGCTGACCCGCATCGAGCCGGAACTGGAGCTGGCCGGTGCCGCCGAGGAGGATACCGCCGCACAGATGCTGGCCGCCGAGGAGGGGATGCAGCATTGGCAGGGCGCCTGGGATGAATTCAACCAGCAGGCCAGTGCGCCACGCCAGCAGGCCGAGGTGGAGCAGTCACGTATCCGTCACCTGGAGCAGAGCGTGGAGCGCTTCGGTGACCGTATCCAGCGCCTCGAGGATGAGCGGGCGGGGCTGTCCGCTGGCTCGCTGGACGAGGAGTTGGTCGAGCTGGCCGAACAGTTGGCCGAGCTGGAGCTGCGCAGTGAAACCGACCAACAGCAGCTGGATGATCTGACCGATACCCTGCAGCAGGAGCGCGAAACGCTCAACGCACTGAACCAGGAGCTGGATATTCGCCGGGGCGAGTACCAGCGTCATGGTGGCCGCCTGGCTTCGTTGGAAGCATTGCAACAGGCCGCGCTGGACCAGGGCGCCGGCGTACAGGACTGGTTGCGGGAGCAGGGACTGGACCGCGCCGCGGTGCTGGCCGCGCAGTTGCGCGTCGAGTCCGGTTGGGAGCGGGCCGTGGAAGTGGTGCTGGCCGATGACCTGCAAGCGGTCAGCCTGGCCTCGCTGGATGAATTACAGGCGCCGATCGACAGCTTTCAGCAGGGCCATCTGCGTCTGGTAGAGCGATCGACGGCGACTGCCGGCAATGTCACGGTAACCGACCGTCTGCTGGGCAAGGTCGACTCGGCGCTGGACCTGGCACCCTGGCTCGGTGGCATCCGTATCGCCGCCGACCTGCAGCAGGCGCTGGCCATGCGCGGCGCGCTGGCCAGCCATGAGTCCGTGGTTACCCCGGCAGGCCACTGGCTGGGGCCGAATTGGCTGCGCTTTCAGGGTGGTGACGAGCAGGAAGCGGGTGTGCTCGCCCGGCAGCAGGAAATGGAGCAGCTGCAGGCCAGCCTGGAGCAGCAGCAGGCCCAGCTCGATGCCGGTGAGCGGCGGGTGGCCGAGTTGCGCGAGCGTATTCGACAACTGGAGCTGCAGCGCGACGCCCTGCAACAGGGGCTGGCGCGCCTGGGGCGCGAGCAGGGCGAACTCAAGGCGCAGAACTCCGCCAAGCAAGTGCGCCTGGAGCAGGTCAATGCCCGGCGTCAGCGCATCGTGGCCGATCTGGAGGATATCAAGGCCCAGCGTGGCGACGAGCTGGAGCAACTGGGGGAAGCGCGTCTGACCCTGCAGGACGCATTGGAGCGCATGGCCGATGATACTGCCCGCCGCGAAGCGCTGCTGCAGCAGCGCGAGCAGGTGCGTGAACAACTGGAGCATGCCCGGCAACAGTCGCGCCAGCACAAGGACCGTGCTCACCAGCTGGCTCTGCGGGTGCAATCAGTACGCGCGCAACTCGACTCCACTGGCCAGGGGCTGGAACGCTTGCAGGGCCAGGCCGAGCGTCTGGCCGAACGCCGCGAGCAACTGCAGATGTCACTCGAAGAGGCCCAGGGCCCGGAAGACGATCAGCGGATCGAGCTGGAGGCGCTGTTGGAGCGCCGGTTGCAGGCCGAGCAGGATCTGGGCATTGCCCGGCAGGCCCTGGAACAGGTCGATCAGCAGATGCGCGAACAGGACCGCCGTCGCCATCAGGCCGAACAGCAGGCCCAGGTGTTGCGCAGCCAGCTGGATGAGCAGCGCTTGCTGGCGCGTGACATGCAGACCCGTCGCCAGGGGCTGGAGGAGCAACTGCTGGAAGCCGGTTACGACCTGCAGGGTGTGATCGCCACCTTGCCATCAGGCGCCAGCGAAACCGAGTGGGAGCAGCAGTTGGCGCGACTGGATGGGCAGATCCAGCGGCTCGGCGCGATCAACCTTGCGGCTATCGAGGAGTACGAGCAGCAGTCCGAACGCAAACGCTATCTGGACGCGCAGAATGCCGATCTGGTGGAAGCGCTGGATACCCTGGAGCAGGTTATCCGCAAGATCGACAAGGAGACCCGCAGCCGCTTCAAGGAAACCTTCGACAAGGTCAACGGCGGACTGCAGCATCTGTTTCCCAAGGTCTTCGGTGGGGGAAGCGCCTGGCTGGAACTGACCGGCGATGATCTGCTGGACACCGGCGTGACCATCATGGCGCGCCCGCCGGGCAAGAAGAACAGTACCATTCACCTGCTCTCCGGCGGCGAGAAGGCGCTGACGGCGATCGCTCTGGTGTTCTCGATATTCCAGCTCAATCCCGCGCCGTTCTGCATGCTCGACGAGGTGGACGCGCCATTGGATGACGCCAACGTCGGACGTTATGCGCGGATGGTGAAAGAGATGTCGAGCCGGGTGCAATTCATTTACATTACGCACAACAAGATCGCCATGGAAATGGCCGACCAGCTGATGGGGGTGACTATGCATGAACCAGGATGCTCCCGGCTTGTCACAGTCAATGTTGAAGAGGCGGTAGCACTGGCGGAAGTGTAGAATCGACCGGTGCAAAATCAGCGGCGGGCGTGTTACTGTCTCGCATGAATTCCGGGCATGTTATTCAGCAACATGCCCCTAATTGTCTACGGCATAACGGGAACAGCATATTCATGGATTTTGGTTTGCGTGAGTGGCTAATCATCATCGGCCTTCTGGTCATTGCGGGGATTCTTTTTGATGGCTGGCGGCGTATGGGTGGCCGCTCCCGCATACGCTTCAAGCTCGAACGCAATTTGAAGGACCTGCCCGATGCGCCCGACAATGATGAACTGCTCGGGCCGGCGCGGGTGATTGGCCGCGGCGAGCGCGAGGAACCGTCCTTCGGCGATGACCTGGTCGATGATATCGATGTGGCCACCGGCGTACCCCAGCAGCCGGAACAGGTGGGGCTGGATCTTGACGAGCCCCGGTCCGAGCCGCTGGCTGCCTCACGTTCCGAGCCGAAACCCGGTGTACGCAAGGTGCGTGAGCCGAGTGCCGAACCGATCATGACTGCCAGCGAAACGGCCAGCGAAGCCGTTGCGCCCTCTGCCGATGAGCCAGCACCGGTCGAGGAAGTACTGATCATCAACGTGGTGGCCCGCAGCGAAGAAGGGTTCCCCGGTGCAGCAATGCTGCAAAGCATCATGGAAAGTGGCCTGCGCTATGGCGACATGAATATCTTCCATCGCCACGAAAGCATGACCGGCAATGGTGATGTGCTGTTTTCCATGGCCAACGCGCTGAAACCGGGCATCTTCGATCTGGACGAGCTGGACCACAGCCACGTCCGGGCGGTGAGCTTCTTCATGGGACTGCCCGGTCCGCGACACCCGAAACAGGCGCTGGACCTGATGATCGCCTCGGCCCGCAAGCTGTCCCAGGAGCTGGGTGGCGATCTGAAGGACGAGAACCGCAGCGTGCTGACCGCCCAGACCATCGAGCATTATCGCCAGCGTATCGCCGAGTTCGAGCGCAAGCGCTTCGGCCTGCGTCGCTAACATCCTGCGGGGGCATGGGCACTATTTTCTGTAGGAGCGGCCCCTCGCAGTGATGGGTTGTCTTGCTATCGCCCCGGAGCGGGGCTCCTACCAAACGTTGCCCCACCCGAGCCTGGCGTAATCGCTGGCAACTGCTTTTCCCGGGAGCGGCGCCTCGCCGCGATGAGCAGTCCTGCTATCACCCCGCAGCCATGCTTCGCCGCCAGCGTTGATGGGTTCCCTGCTACAATCACTGCCCTTGTTCCACCGCCGATGATTTGACCAACCATGACCGTGATTCCCGACCCGGCGCTACGCGCAAAGCAACTGCGTGAGCAGATCGACCAGCACAATTACAGCTACTACGTGCTCGACGAGCCCAGCGTGCCCGACGCCGAATATGATCGCCTGTTCAACGAGCTGCGCGCGCTGGAGGAGGCCAACCCCGACATCATCACTGCCGATTCGCCGACCCAGCGGGTCGGGGGCATGGCCTCATCGGCCTTCGGTCAGGTGCGTCATGATGTGCCCATGCTCAGCCTGGGCAACGCCTTCGCAGAAAGCGACATGCTGGATTTCGACCGGCGGGTGCGGCGCGGTCTGGACCTGCCGGAGGGCGATCTGCTGGGGGGCGGGGCGGCAGTAGCGTATTGCTGCGAGCCCAAGCTGGACGGGCTGGCCATCAGCCTGTTGTACGAGAATGGCATGCTGGTGCGCGGCGCCACCCGCGGCGACGGCACCACTGGAGAGGACATTACCGCCAACGTGCGTACCGTGCGCAATATTCCATTGAAGCTGCGCGGTGAAGGCTGGCCGTCGGTGCTGGAAGTGCGTGGTGAAGTCTACATGACCAAGGCCGGCTTCGAGCGATTGAACGACAGCGCCCGGGACAGCGGCGGCAAGACCTTCGCCAATCCGCGCAACGCCGCGGCCGGTTCGCTGCGCCAGTTGGATTCCAATATCACCGCCCAGCGTCCGCTGGAGTTCTGCTGCTATGGCATCGGCCGCTTCGAGGGTGAGTTGCCGGATACCCAGGTCGGCATCCTGCACCGTCTGCGCGACTGGGGTTTGCTGATCAGCCGTGAGATGAAGCTGGTCGAGGGTATCGAAGAATGCCTTGCTTACTACCGTGACATCGGTGAGCGGCGCGATGCGTTGCCCTATGAGATCGACGGTGTGGTATTCAAGGTCAATGACCTGGGCTGGCAGCGTGAGCTGGGCTTTCGCGCCCGCGAGCCGCGCTGGGCCATCGCCCACAAGTTTCCCGCCAGTGAAGAAATGACCGAACTGCTGGATGTGGAGTTCCAGGTCGGGCGCACCGGGGCGGTCACACCGGTGGCGCGGCTACGGCCGGTGCAGGTGGCCGGTGTGACCGTGTCCAATGCCACGCTGCACAATATGGACGAGGTGCAGCGCCTGGGCGTGATGATCGGCGATACGGTGATCATCCGCCGCGCCGGTGATGTGATTCCCCAGGTCATGCAGGTTGTCACCGACCTGCGTCCGGCCGATGCCCGACCGGTCCATATCCCCGAGCATTGCCCGGTATGCGGTTCGGCGGTGGAGCGCACCCAACTGGTCAAGCGCGGGCGGGGCAAGCAGACGGTGACCGAGGGGGCGGTGTATCGCTGCGTCGGCCGGCTGGCATGCAAGGCACAATTGAAGCAGGCGATCATCCACTTCGTGTCCCGGCGTGCGCTGGATATCGACGGTCTCGGTGAGAAAATCGTCGAGCAACTGATCGAGCGGGAGATGATCGCCTCACCTGCTGACCTGTTTGCCCTGACCTACGAGCAGGTGATCACCCTGGAGGGCTTTGCCGAGGTATCGACCAACAACCTGCTGCTGGCCATCCAACAGAGCAAGCAGGTGAGCCTGGCGCGCTTCATCTATGCGCTGGGGATTCCCGATGTCGGCGAGGAAACCGCCAAGCTGCTGGCCCGGGCTCTGGGTACCCTGGAGCGTATCAGCCGAGCATTGGCTGAAGTACTGATGTTCCTGCCGGAGATCGGTGCGGAAGTAGCCCACGAGATCACCGCGTTCTTCGAGGACGAGCACAACCAGACGGTGATTCGCCAGTTGCTCGAGCGCGGTGTGCAGTTGCAGGAAGAGGGTGATCTGGCACCGGAGTTCGCCGCCAGTGTCAGCCTCGGAGTCTTCCTGGCGCGGCTGGAGATCCCCTCGGTGGCCAGCACCGGAGCCGAGCGTCTGGCCAGTACTTTCGGCAGTCTGCAGGCGATCATGCAGGCTGACTGGCTCGACCTGAAGCAGGTCGAGCGGCTCAACGAGAAGGCGATCAAGAGCCTGCGCGAGTATTTCCAGGATACGCAGCAGCGTGAGCGGGTCGAACGCATCGAGCAGCAGTTGAAGGACTTCGGCATGCACTGGGACAGCCCCAGGGCCCAGGCCGCCGACCTGCCGCTGAGCGGTCAGACCTGGGTATTGACCGGTACCCTGGAGCGTTTCTCCCGGGATGTGGCCAAGGACTATCTGGAAGGCCTCGGCGCCAAGGTCGCCGGCAGCGTTTCGGCCAAGACCCATTGCGTGGTAGCCGGGCCGGGAGCGGGCAGCAAGCTGGCCAAGGCCGAGCAACTGGGCGTATCGGTGATGGATGAAGCCGGTCTGCTCGAATTGCTGGCCAGCCATGGTATCGAGCCATGAACCACAGCATCATCCTGGCGCCGATGGAGGGGCTGGTGGATGCGCCGTTGCGCGATATTCTCACCCGCATCGGTGGTATTGACCGCTGCGTCAGCGAGTTCATCCGCGTTACCGAAGGGCCGCTGAATATCGGCAGTATCCAGCGCATCGTGCCGGAGAGTGCGCAGGGCTGGAAGACGGCCACCGGTGTGCCGGTGCATCCGCAACTGCTCGGCTCCGATCCGCACTGGCTGGGGTATAACGCGGCGCTGTTGGCCGATCTGGGTGCGCCGGCGGTGGACCTGAACTTCGGCTGCCCGGCCAAGACCGTCAACCGTCACCGCGGCGGCGCGACCCTGCTGCGCGAGCCGCAGACGCTGTATCAGATCGTTGCCGCGGTGCGGGCCGCGCTGCCGGCGCATGTACCGGTCACCGCGAAAATGCGTCTTGGCTACAGTGATACCAGTCAGACGCTGGAGTGCGCCCGGGCACTGGCCGATGCGGGCGCTGCGGAAATTGCTGTGCATGCCCGCACCAAGATGGATGGCTACAAGCCGCCGGCGCACTGGGACTGGCTGGCCCGCGTGCGTGAGACCGTGAGCGTGCCGGTGGTCGCCAACGGTGACGTGGCGGATGTGCAGGACTACCAGCGCATTCGCCAGGTCAGCGGCTGCAGCCAGGTAATGATCGGGCGTGGACTGGTGGCGTGCCCGGATCTGGGTCTGAGCATCCAGGATCTGCAGCGGAGCGGGGCGGTGGCACCTCTGAGCTGGGCCGAGCTGCAACCCTGGCTGGTCGACTTCTATGTCCAGGTACGCGAGCGGGTCGCTGATCGTCATGCACCGGGTCGCCTCAAGCAATGGCTGGGCTTCCTGGCCCGCAACTACCCCGAAGCGCAGGCACTGTTCGACCAGGTGCGCCGGCAAACCTGTGCCGATACCCTGCAGTCCCTCCTGGTCAGCGGCATGCGCGCCGCTGCCTGATCAGGTCGGCGTAGCCCCCGGGCGCAGACCGGGGCGCTACACCCGACCGGGTTGTCAGCGCCTGCTCGACGACAGAGCCGGTATTTGCCCCTGCCAACGGTCAGTCCCACCTTTCTCAAGCGCCAAAAGTCGCCTTTAATCAAGACTCCGGAACGGGAAATCAGGGCCGCTTTTGTCATGATTGGAAACCGTCATAGTTCAAAATGATAATTCCGCATCCTCTTTACTGATGCGAGTTTTTTGAAATCGACTTTCGCAGTGCGAACCTGATAGTCTTCCGACGAGTCCACTGACGTATCGGAGAGCCCAGTGCTGAACAATAATAACTATCCATCCACGCCTCGTGCCTGGTTCACCGTTGCCATCCTTTTGATGGCCTATGTGCTGTCATTCATCGACCGCCAGATTCTCAATCTGCTGGTGGGGCCCATTCGTGCCGACCTGGGTATTTCCGATACGCAGATGAGCTTGTTGATGGGCCTGTCCTTCGCCATCTTCTACACCATTGCCGGTATCCCGCTGGGGCGGGTAGCCGATACCCGCAGCCGCCGTGGGCTGATTGCCTGGGGCATCCTGTTCTGGAGTCTGATGACCGCTGCCTGCGGTCTGGCCAAGCAGTACTGGCACTTCGTGGTGTTCCGCATTGGCGTGGGTGCCGGTGAAGCAGCGCTGTCGCCAGCGGCCTATTCGCTGATGGCTGACAGCTTCCCGCCGGAAAAGCGCGCCACCGCGATCAGTGTTTACTCCATGGGAATCTATCTGGGTGCCGGCCTGGCGTTTCTGCTCGGCGGTATCGTCATTACCTGGGCCAATGCCCGGGGTGATGTTGTCCTGCCATTGCTGGGTACGGTTCGGCCCTGGCAGATGATCTTCCTGGTCCTGGGTGCCGCCGGTGCGCTGTTCAGCCTGGTGCTGCTGGCCATTCGCGAGCCGAGCCGCAAGGGCGTGGGTGCGGGTGTGGCGGTGCCGCTGAAAGATGTTGGCGCCTACCTGCTAAGCATCCGCAAGGCGGTAATCTGTCATAACTTCGGCTTTGCCTGCCTGTCGTTCGCCTCCTATGGCGCCTCGGCGTGGATTCCGACCTTCTTCATCCGTAACCACGGCCTGACTCCGGGCGAGGTGGGTATCTATTACGGTTCGCTGGTCATGGTCGCCGGCTCGCTGGGCATCGTGTTCGGTGGACGCCTGTCCGACTATCTGTCCCGTCGTGGCTACAATGACTCGAACATGCGTGTTGGCCTGCTGGCAGCGGTGCTGACGCTGCTGTGCAACGTGGTCTACCTGATCGACAATATGACCCTGCTGTGGATCGTCATGTTCTTCAATGTCTTCACCGTGGCCATGCCGTTTGGTGTTGCGCCGGCAGCGATCCAGGAAGTAATGCCCAACTCCATGCGTGGCCAGGCCTCGGCGATCTATCTGTTCGTCATCACCCTGATCGGCCTGGGCATCGGCCCGACCGCGGTGGCACTGGTAACCGACTACGTGTTCCAGGACGACATGGCCATACGTTATTCGATTTTCTGGGTAGCCAGCGTCATCACCATTGGTGCCGTGGTGCTGCTGTGGATGGGTATCAAGCCCTACCGCGAGGCGCGTGACACACTCGCCGCCTGGGGGGAGAAACAGGAACAGACGGCCTGATCCGTCATCACGTAATACGCGGCGCCCTCGGGCGCCAGGCTTGAAAACAGGAGCTGAACCATGACTGATGCAGTAATCGTATCCACGGCCCGTACCGGCCTGGGCAAATCCTACCGCGGTGCGCTGAATGACACGCACAGCGTCGATCTGGCCGGCTTCGTTATCGAAGAAGCGGTCAAACGTGCCGGTATCGACCCTGCACTGGTTGAAGACGTGATCCTCGGTGCGACCTTCCATGAAGGCGCCCAGGGCAAGAACATGGCGCGTCTGGCGGCCATCCGTGGCGGTCTGCCGGTCACTACCGCCGGCATGTCGCTGAACCGTTTCTGCAGCTCCGGCCTGCAGTCCATCGCCATTGCCGCCCAGCGTGTGGTCAGCGAGAAGATCCCGGCGATCGTAGCCGGTGGCGTCGAGTCCATCAGCCTGTGCCAGAACGACAAGATCAACATGTTCCGTGGCACCAACGAATGGATCATGAAGAACAAGCCCGAGCTGTACCTGTCCATGATCGAGACTGCCGATATCGTGGCCGCGCGCTACAACGTCAGCCGCGAATCCCAGGACGAGTACTCGCTGATCAGCCAGCAGCGCGTGGCCGCAGGCCAGGAGTCCGGCAAGTTCGACGATGAGATCGTACCTTTCACCACCAGCATGAAGGTGCAGAACAAGGAGACCGGCGAAGTCACCGACCAGCAGGTCACCCTGACTCGTGACGAGTGCAACCGTCCGCAGACCACCCTGGAAGGTCTGGCCTCGCTGAACCCGGTACGGGGTCCGGAGCACTTCATCACCGCCGGTAACGCCAGCCAACTGTCCGATGGCGCCTCGGTGTGCACCGTGATGAACGGCAAGGTTGCCGAGCAACTGAACATCGAGCCGATGGGTATCTTCCGTGGTTTCGCCGTCGCCGGTTGCGAGCCGGACGAGATGGGTATCGGTCCGGTATTCGCCATTCCGCGTCTGCTCGAGCGTAACGGTCTGAAGATGGACGACATCGGCCTGTGGGAGCTGAACGAAGCCTTCGCCTCCCAGGTGGTGTACTGCCGCGACCGTCTGGGCATCCCGATGGAAAACCTCAACGTCAACGGTGGTTCCATCGCCATCGGTCACCCCTATGGGGTCACCGGCTCGCGTCTGACCGGTCATGCACTGATCGAAGGCAAGCGCCGTGGCGTCAAGTACGTGGTCGTGACCATGTGCATCGGTGGTGGTCAGGGTGCTGCTGGTCTGTTCGAGATCGTTTGATCCTGCAATAGACTGTAGGCTGCTACCCGCAAGCGAACCCGAGCCCTGCTCGGGTTTTGCTTTTGGCTGAACCTGTTCGTTTCAAGCTGACCCGGAGCATTTTTCATGACACAGAAGATCATCAATACCGACGATCTCGCCTTTCTGTTGTACGAGCTGCTGGATGTCGAGCGTTTTACCGAATTCACCCGCTATGCCGATCACAGCCGCGATACCTTCGATGCGGCGATCGAGCTGGCCCTCAAGGTCGGCGCTGAAACCTTCGCGCCGCATAATCACCTGTGTGACGGCGACGAGCCGCGCTTCGAGAACGGCAAGGTGGTGATCCGCCCGGAAGTGTCCGAGGCGCTGGCCGTGTTGCGTGATACCGGCCTGATGGCTGCTTCCCAGGATTACGAGCGCGGTGGCATGCAGCTGCCCTCGGTGATCGCCCAGACCTGCATCGGCCTGATCAAGGGCGCCAACGTCAGCACCCAGGCCTACGCCGGGCTGACCATTGCCGCCTGCAACCTGATCATGGCGCATGGCAGCGAGGAGTATAAGCGTCGTTTTGCCGAGCCGATGATGGCCGGACGCTTCTTCGGCACCATGTGTCTGACCGAGCCGCAGGCCGGCTCCTCGCTGGCCGATATCAAGACCCGGGCGATACCTGCCGGCGATGGCAGCTATCGCATCAGCGGCAACAAGATCTTCATCTCCGCCGGGGACCACGAGCTGAGCGAGAATATCGTGCATCTGGTGCTGGCCAAACTGCCGGATGCGCCGCCTGGTGTGAAAGGTATTTCCCTGTTCATCGTGCCCAAGTTCATGGTCAACGAGGACGGCAGCCTGGGTGAACGCAATGATGTGACCCTGGCTGGCCTGATCCACAAGATGGGTTATCGCGGTACCACCTCGACCATGCTCAACTTCGGTGAGCAGGGCGGCGCAGTGGGGTATCTGGTCGGGGAGCCGAACCAGGGGCTGGCGCAGATGTTCCACATGATGAACGAGGCGCGCATCGGTGTCGGTCTGGGCTCGGTGATGCTCGGCTACACCGGCTACCTGCATGCACTGGAGTACGCTCGCGAGCGTCGCCAGGGGCGTCCGCTCAAGGAGCGCGACCCGCAGAGTCCGATGATCCCATTGATCCAGCACGCGGATATCCGCCGCATGCTGCTGTCGCAGAAAGCCTTCGTCGAGGGCGGGTTGTCGCTGTGCCTGTATGCCGCCACGCTGTCGGATGAGAAGAAATACGCCGAGGACCCGCTGCTGCGCGAGGAGTCGGCGGGGCTGCTGGATCTGCTGATCCCCATCGTCAAGTCCTGGCCTTCGCAGTTCTGCGTCGAAGCCAACAGCCTGGCGATTCAGGTGCATGGCGGCTATGGCTACACCCGGGAATACCCGGTGGAGCAGTTCTACCGTGACAACCGTCTGAACCCGATCCATGAAGGCACCCACGGCATTCAGGGGCAGGATCTGCTGGGCCGCAAGGTGCCGATGCAGGAGGCCCGCTTCTACACGGCGCTGGTCCAGTATATCCGCGAGACCATCGCAGCCTGCGCGGGTATCGAGCAACTGCAAGCCTCCAGCGGCCTGCTGGGTGAAGCACTGGATACCCTGCAGGCGGTGACCGAGTCACTGCAGGCGGTGCGCAGGGAGGATACCGAACGCGGCCTGGCCAATGCCTACCTGTACATGGAGTGTTTCGGTCACGTGGTGGTCGGCTGGATGTGGCTGCGCCAGGCGCAGACTGCCTTGCGCGGTCTGCAGCAGGGCGGTGATCGACCCAGGGCCTTTTACGAAGGCAAGCTCAGAACCTGCGAGTACTTCCTTCGTTATGAGTTGCCGAAACCGCTGGCGCTGGCCAAGGTGCTGGGGCAGGCGGATCGTTCCACGCTGGATATGCCCGCAGACTGCTTCTGAGGGCAGGCCAACTGGTCAGCCGTCGCTGGCCAGTTGGCGTTCCAGTTCGATCAACTGCAGCTTGCGCTGCACCCCCCAGCGGTAACCGGAAATCCCACCGTCACTGCGCAATACCCGATGGCAGGGCACCACGATGGCCAGCGGGTTGGCCGCACAGGCACCCGCCACCGCGCGCACGGCGGCGGGGTTGCCTACGCGCCTGGCCAGTTCGGCATAGGTGATGGTCTGGCCCGCAGGTACCTTGGCCAGTTCGGCCCATACCTTCTTCTGAAACGCGCTGCCATGGGCAGCCAATGGTTGCTGCAAGTCCAGCTTGCCCAGCGGATGATCCACATAGCGCAGCAGCGCCCGCATGTCCTTGTCCAATCCAGCCGTGTCCGGTTCCAGCGTCGCAGTGGGGAAGCGCTGCTGCAGATCGGCGATCATCGCTTCGTCCCCGTCACCCAGCAGGATCGCAGCAATGCCCGCCTCGCTGGCCGCCAGCAACAGGCCGCCAAGGCGACAGTGGCCCGTGGTGTAACGCAGGTGGTCTGGCAGGGTTTTCATGGCGGACTCCGCTGATGACTGATGGCCCATCTTATAACGCCGACGATCCGCCATGACAGCCCAGGACGCCTGACAGCCTGATACGCCTCGCCTTGACCTTCCCATCATGGCAAGGTCTACGCTGCCAGCCATATTGCATACCAGTGCCAGGAGGCAAGAATGAGCGTGCCGGTTAAAGATGACGGTCGGAACAGCACCGCAACCATTACCCTGCCAATCGAGGGGATGACCTGTGCCTCCTGTGTCGGGCGAGTGGAGCGGGCACTTGCCAAGGTGGAGGGCGTTGGCAGTGTCGTGGTCAATCTGGCTACCGAACGTGCCGATGTCAAACCCGCCGGCGTGGTCGACAGGGCGGCGCTGGTCCAGGCGGTGGAGAAGGCCGGATATGAGGTACCGGCAAGCAGCATCGAGCTGGCAGTGGAGGGCATGACCTGCGCCTCCTGTGTCGGTCGGGTCGAACGGGCGCTCAAGGCGGTGCCCGGTGTGACCGAGGCAACCGTCAACCTGGCTACAGAGCGTGCCAGCATCCGGGGTGTTGCCAGTGCCGATGCGCTACTGGCTGCCAGCGCCAAGGCGGGATATCCGGCGCATGTGGTGCGGACTGCCGGGCAGGGCGGCGATACCGAGGCGGTGGCGAGAAAGGACGCCGAGCGTGAGCTGTTGCAACGCGATCTGCTGATTGCCGCACTGTTGGCGCTGCCGGTGTTCGTCATTGAAATGGGCTCGCACATGGTGCCGGCGCTGCATGAGCTGGTGATGAATAGTATCGGCATGCAGCGCAGCTGGTACCTGCAGTTCGTGCTGACCACGCTGGTGCTGCTGATACCCGGTCGGCGCTTCTATATGCAGGGCTTCCCGGCGCTGCTGCGCCTGGCCCCGGACATGAACTCGCTGGTGGCGGTCGGCACCTCGGCGGCCTATCTGTACTCGGTGGTGGCCACCTTCATGCCGCAGCTGCTGCCAGAGGGTACGGTCAACGTGTACTACGAGGCGGCGGCGGTGATCGTGGCGCTGATCCTGCTCGGGCGTTACCTCGAGGCGCGGGCCAAAGGCCGCACCTCGGAGGCGATCCAGCGGCTGGTCGGGCTGCAGGCCAAGGTCGCGCATGTCTCGCGGGATGGCCGCATTCTGGATATTCCGCTGGGCGAGGTGGTGGCCGGTGATGTGGTCGAGGTGCGCCCGGGGGAACGGGTGCCGGTCGATGGGCAGGTGCTGGAGGGCCGCAGCTACGTCGATGAGTCGATGATCACGGGCGAACCGGTGCCGGTGGAGAAGTCGCCAGGCAGCGAGGTGGTCGGTGGCACGGTCAACCAGACCGGGGCCTTCACCCTCAGCGCCACGGCGGTGGGCGGGCAGACGGTGCTGGCGCAGATCATCCGGCTGGTGGAACAGGCCCAGGGATCCAAGTTGCCGATCCAGGCGGTGGTGGACAAGGTCACCATGTGGTTCGTCCCGGCGGTGATGGGCGCGGCGCTGTTGACCTTCCTGGTGTGGCTGGCATTCGGCCCGTCACCGGCGCTGACCTTTGCGCTGGTCAATGCGGTGGCGGTGCTGATCATTGCCTGTCCCTGTGCCATGGGCCTGGCCACGCCGACCTCGATCATGGTCGGTACCGGCCGTGGTGCCGAGCTGGGCGTGCTGTTTCGCAAGGGGGAGGCTCTGCAATTGCTGAAGGACGCGGCGGTGGTGGCGGTGGACAAGACCGGTACCCTGACCGAGGGCCGTCCGGTACTCACCGATCTGGAGCTGGCCGCAGGCTTCGAGCGTATCCAGGTGCTGGGCTGTATCGCCGCGGTGGAGTCGCGCTCCGAACACCCGATTGCCCGCGCCATCGTCGAAGCGGCGGAGCGGGAGGATATTACACTGCCCGTGTTGGAAGACTTCGAGTCGGTCACTGGCATGGGAGTGCGAGCCAACGCCGGGGGCATCCCGGTGCAGGTCGGCGCGGACCGCTATATGCGTGAGCTGGGGCTGGATGTCGGGATCTTCGCGCAGACGGCGGAACGCCTCGGCAGCGAGGGTAAATCGCCGCTGTACGCGGCAATCGACGGCAAGCTGGCGGCGATCATCGCAGTAGCTGATCCGATCAAGCTGAGCACGCCGGCGGCGATCGAGGCGTTGCACCGGCTGGGTCTCAAGGTGGCGATGATCACGGGTGACAACCAAGGTACCGCGCGGGCCATTGCCGCGCGCCTGGGCATCGATGAGGTGGTGGCCGAGGTACTGCCCGAGGGCAAGGTGGATGCGGTGCGCCGCCTCAAGGCCGAGCATGGCCGACTGGCGTTTGTCGGCGATGGCATCAATGATGCTCCGGCGCTGGCCGAGGCCGATGTCGGCCTGGCTATCGGCACCGGGACCGATGTGGCGATGGAAGCCGCCGATGTGGTGCTGATGTCCGGCAACCTGCAAGGCGTGCCCAATGCCATCGCGCTGTCGAAGGCGACTATAGGTAATATCCGCCAGAACCTGTTCTGGGCCTTTGCCTACAATACCGCGCTGATTCCGGTGGCGGCCGGGGTGTTGTACCCGGCCTACGGTGTATTGCTGTCACCGATCTTCGCTGCTGGCGCCATGGCCCTGTCGAGCGTGTTCGTGCTGGGTAATGCCCTGCGCTTGCGGCGGTTCCAGGTGCCGGACAGCTATCGGCAGGCCGAGTCGGACGGTGCTGCGACCGGCAGCAGGTAACAGCGGATGAGCGGATTGTCAGCTAGATTGAGGTTGAATTGACCTGAGACACGGCAGGGTAGGGCAGGTTGGATTATCTTTGAGTCATCCATCTGTCCAAGGTCACTGTCCATGTCCTCTTCCTCCCTGTCTGACAAGCGTGTACTGATCATTGCGGTTGTCGCCGTGCTCGCCCTGCTGGGCTGGTACGGTTGGTCGCAATACCTCGATCAGGGCCCTGGCGAAGGCTTTATCAGCGGCAATGGCCGTATCGAGGCGACCGAGATCGATATCGCCACCAAGCTGCCGGGCCGGATCGAGGAAATACTGGTACGCGAGGGCGATTTCGTCAGTGCCGGGCAGGTACTGGCAAGGATGCAGATCGACACGCTGGAGGCGCAGCGCGAAGAGGCGCTGGCCGCCTACCAGGAAGCCGTGCATGGGGTCGCGGCGGCCAACGCCCAGATCAGCCTGCGGGAAAGCGATGTTACCGCGCTGCAGGCGGTGGTGGTGCAGCGTGAGGCGGAGCTGTATGCCGCGCAGCGGCGTCTGGTGCGTACCGAAACCCTGGCCCGTGACGGTGCCATCTCCCAGCAGGAATTCGATGATGACCAGGCGCGGGCGCGCAGCGTGCGGGCGGCGGTCTCGGCGGCGAAAGCGCAGGTGCTGGCGGCGCAGGCCGCCGTGACCGCAGCCAAAGCCCAGCAGACCGGGGCCGAGTCCCGGGTCAGGGCGATGCAGGCGACCATCAATCGCATCGATGCCGATCTGGCCGACAGCGAGCTCAAGGCGCCGCGTGCCGGTCGGGTACAGGTGCGGGTGGCCCAACCCGGCGAGGTGCTGGGTGCCGGTGGTCGGGTGCTGAATCTGCTCGACCTGGCGGATGTCTACATGACCTTCTTCGTACCCGAAGTGGCCGCCGGCCGTCTGGCGCTGGGCAGTGAAGTACGGCTGGTGCTGGATACGGCGCCGGACTACGTGGTGCCGGCGCGGGTGTCCTTCGTTGCCAGCCAGGCGCAGTTCACCCCGAAGACCGTGGAAACGGCCAGCGAAAGACAGAAGCTGATGTTCCGGGTGCGCGCGCAGATACCACCGCAGCTGTTGCAAAAGTACCTGGAGCAGGTCAAGACTGGCGTGCCGGGCGTGGCCTGGATCAAGCTGGATGCCGAGGCCGACTGGCCCGATTTCCTGGCTATCCCCGAAGCGCTGAACCTGTCGCATGCAACCGACCACTGATCCTGTCGCCCAACTGCTGGGCATCGGTCTGCGCTACGGCAAAACCCAAGCGCTGGCCGGCATCGACCTGGACGTACCCTCAGGCTGCATGGTGGGGCTGATCGGACCCGACGGGGTGGGCAAGTCCAGTCTGCTGGCGCTGATATCCGGCTCGCGGCGCATCCAGCAAGGGCAGGTTCTGGTGCTGGGTGGCGACATGGCCGGGCGCCGGCACCGCAGCCGGGTCTGCCCACGCATCGCCTATATGCCCCAGGGCCTGGGGCGCAACCTCTACCCGACCCTGTCGGTGGAGGAAAACCTGCAATTTTTCGCGCGCCTGTTCGGCCATGATGCCTCGGAGCGGCGCCGCCGCATCGATGAGCTGACCCACGCCACCGGCCTGCATTCCTTCCTCGACCGTCCTGCCGGCAAACTGTCCGGCGGTATGAAGCAGAAGCTGGGGCTGTGTTGTGCACTGATCCATGATCCGGACCTGCTGATCCTCGATGAGCCAACCACCGGGGTGGACCCGCTGGCGCGGGCGCAGTTCTGGGAACTGATCGCACGCATTCGGCGGCAGCGCCCAGGCATGAGCGTGATGGTGGCTACCGCCTACATGGATGAAGCCCAGGGCTTCGACTGGCTGGTAGCCATGGATGATGGCCGGGTGCTTGCCACCGGCACTCCGGCACAGTTGCTCGAACAGACCGCCAGTACCTCGCTGGAAAGCGCCTTCATTGCGCTGCTGCCGGAGGAGCGCAAGCGCGGTCATGCGCCGGTGATCATCCCGCCGCTGCAGGCGGACGAGCAGGATATCGCCATCGAGGCGAAGAACCTGACGCTGCGCTTTGGCGACTTCGTTGCCGTCAAGGACGTCAGCTTCCGCATCCGCCGTGGCGAGATATTCGGCTTTCTCGGCTCCAACGGCTGTGGCAAGACCACCACCATGAAGATGCTCACCGGCCTGCTGCCAGCCAGCGAAGGGCAGGCCTGGCTGTTCGGTACCGAGGTGAGCCCGAAGGATATCGAGACCCGACGCCGGGTCGGCTATATGTCCCAGGCCTTCTCACTGTACAGCGAACTGAGCGTGCGCCAGAACCTGGTGCTGCATGCCCGGCTGTTTTCCGTACCGGAGCAGGAGATCGATCAGCGCGTGGCGCAGATGGTGGACCGGTTCGGTCTGGGTGATGCCATCGACAGCCTGCCGGCTAATCTGCCGCTGGGCATGCGTCAGCGCCTGTCGCTGGCGGTGGCCATGGTGCATGGCCCGGAACTGCTGATTCTGGACGAGCCGACCTCCGGCGTTGATCCGGTGGCGCGGGATGGTTTCTGGCGTTTGCTGGTGGAGCTGTCACGGCGCGACAAGGTGACCATCTTCCTGTCCACCCACTTCATGAACGAGGCCGAACGCTGTGATCGCATGTCGATGATGCATGCGGGTCAGGTACTGGATAGTGATGTGCCAGCCCGGCTGGTGGAGAAGCGCGGTGCCGACAGCCTGGAGCAGGCCTTTATCGGCTACCTGATAGAAGCCGGAGCCGGGAGCCAGGACCAGGACGAGCTGTTGGAGGCTGGGCAACCGGATGCTGCGCCGGCGACACCGGCACGGCACCGGGCTTTCAGCCTGCAACGCATGCTCAGCTACCTGTGGCGGGAAACCCTGGAACTGCAGCGTGACCCGATCCGTGCCACCCTGGCGCTGGCCGGGTCGCTGATGCTGATGTGCGTGATCGGTTTCGGTATCAGCCTGGATGTGGAAGCCCTGCGCTATGCGGTGCTGGATCGCGACCAGACCAGTCTCAGCCGTGATTATGCGCTGCAGCTGTCGGGCTCGCGTTACTTCATCGAGCAACCACCGCTCATCGACTACCAGGAGCTGGACCGGCGCATGCGCAGTGGCGAGGTGTCGCTGGCCATCGAGATACCCCACGGCTTCGCCCGCGACGCACTGGCCGGGCGCCCGGTCGAGATCGGCGCCTGGGTGGACGGTGCCATGCCACAGCGGGCCGAGACACTCAAGGGCTATGTGCAGGGCATGCATCAGCACTGGCTGACCAGCCAGATCAGCCAGCGTGTCGGTAGCGTGCCGATCAGCGCCGATATCCAGACCCGCTTTCGCTACAATCCCGACGTACAGAGCCTGCCGGCCATGGTGCCGGCGGTGATCTGCATGCTGTTGCTGATGCTACCGGCGATGCTGACCGCGCTGGCGGTGGTGCGGGAAAAGGAAACCGGCTCGATCACCAACTTCTACGTCACCCCGGTCACCCGCAGCGAGTTCCTGCTTGGCAAGCAATTGCCCTATGTGGCCCTGGCGATGCTCAACTTCCTGCTGATGACGCTGCTGGCGGTGACCCTATTCGGTGTGCCGGTCAGCGGCAGCTTTCTGACCCTGGCATTGGGTGCCCTGATCTTCAGCTTCGTCGCCACCGGGATGGGGCTGCTGGCTTCGTCGGTGACCCGCAGCCAGATCGCCGCCATGTTCTTCGCCATGATCGGCACCATGGTGCCGATGGTTCAGTTTTCCGGCCTGGTCGACCCGGTATCCTCGCTGGAGGGGGCAGGTCGGGTGATTGGGGAAATCTACCCGGCCACGCACATGGTCAGCATCAGTCGTGGCGTGTTCAACAAGGCCCTGGGGTTGTCGGATCTGACCGGCGCGTTCTGGTCCATGCTGCTGTCGGTACCGGTGATCATGGGCCTGGCGATCATGCTGCTGAAGAAACAGGAGCGTTGAAATGAGCGCACGATCCTTTCTCAATATCTACCGCCTCGGTGTCAAGGAGCTGTGGAGCCTGTGGCGTGACCCGATGATGCTGGTGCTGATCGTCTATGTGTTCACCGCAGGGGTCTATACGGCAGCCCAGGCCATGCCGGAAACCCTGAACAAGGCACCCATCGCCATCGTCGATGAAGATGATTCGGCGCTGTCGCGGCAGCTCATATCCGCCTTCTATCCGCCGCACTTCACCGACCCGCAGATGATCAGCATGGGCGAAATGGATAGCGGCATGGACGCCGGTCGCTATACCTTCGCCCTGTACATCCCGCAGGGGTTCCAGCGCGATGTACTGGCCAACCGCAGCCCAGATCTTCAACTGAACGTGGATGCCACCCGCATGAGCCAGGCGTTTACCGGCAGTGGGGCGGTGCAGCAGATCGTGATGGCGGAAATCACCGAATTCATCCAGCGTCAGCGCGGCAGTGCCCAACCCCCGGTTGACCTGGTGCTGCGGGCGCGCTTCAACCCGTCACTGGAAAAGGCCTGGTTCGGCAGCCTGATGGAGGTCGTCAACTACATCACCATGCTGTCGATCATTCTCACCGGTGCGGCGCTGATCCGTGAGCGTGAACACGGCACCATCGAGCACCTGCTGGTGATGCCGGTCACACCGACCGAGATCATGCTCGGCAAGGTCTGGTCGATGGCGCTGGTGGTACTGGTGGCCTCGGCGCTGTCGCTGAATCTGGTGGTGCGCGGCATACTCGGCGTACCGGTGGAGGGCTCGCTGCCGTTGTTCTTCGCCGGTGCTGCGCTGTGTCTGTTCGCCACCACCTCGATGGGAATCTTCCTCGCCACCCTGGCGCGCAACATGCCGCAGTTCGGCATGCTGATGATGCTGACCATCATACCGCTGGAAATGCTCTCCGGTGGCACCACACCCCGGGAGAGCATGCCGGAAATAGTGCAGATCATCATGCTGGTCGCACCAACCACCCATTTTGTCGAGGTCGGCCAGGCCATCCTGTACCGTGGTGCCGGTATTGAAACGGTGTGGAAGCCTTTTCTGGCGTTGGCGGTAATCGGTTGCGTGATGTTTGGCGGCTCGCTGCTACGCTTTCGTAAAGCCATCAGTGGTATGGCTTGAACTCAAGGACACTGACCATGCTTTCATTGACCTGTCTCGGCGGTGCCGGCACCGTCACCGGCTCCAAACACCTGCTGACCCATGGTGACACGCGTATTCTCGTCGACTGCGGTCTGTTCCAGGGGTTGAAGAACCTGCGCGAACTGAACTGGCAGCGCCTGATGGTGGCACCGGATGCGATTGATGCCGTGGTGCTCACCCACGCCCACCTGGATCACTGTGGCTATCTGCCCCGGCTGGTGCTGGATGGTTTCAACGGCAATATCTACGCTACTGAGGCCACCCGTGATGTGGCTGAGCTGATTCTGCTGGACAGCGCCTGGTTGCAGGAGAAGGATGCCGAGTTTGCCAACCGCAAGGGTTTTTCCAAACACAAACCGGCGCTGCCACTGTACCGGGTGGTGGATGCCGAACGCACACTCAAGCGCTTCAAGAAGCTACCCTGGCATCGAGAAGTCGAATTGCCCGGCGGGGTAAAAGTGCAGATGCGGCGTGCCGGGCACATTCTCGGCGCGGCGACCGTGCAGGTCGATATCGGTGGCAAGAGGGTAGTATTTTCCGGTGATCTTGGGCGCTACAACGATGCGGTCATGCACGACCCGGAACCGGTCAGCGACGCCGACTACATCGTCATCGAATCCACCTACGGTAACCGCAGGCATGACAGGTCCGACCCGGTCGAAGGGTTGGCGCTGGTGATCGAGCGTACCGTACGACGCGGTGGCACCGTGGTGATACCTGCGTTCGCGGTGGGCCGGGCACAGGCGCTGATCTATGATCTGTGGCAGCTGCGGCAAAGTGGTCGGCTGAAGAACATACCTGTGTATCTGGACAGCCCCATGGCCACCAGCGCGACCGAGATGCTGTGCCGACACCAGGACGAGCACAAGCTTACTGCCCAGGAGTGTGCAGAGGCCTGCGGCGCGGTCAACTATATCCGCGATGTTGAAGAATCCAAGGCGCTATCCAACAACCGCTTTCCCAAGGTGATCATTTCTGCCAGTGGCATGGCCACCGGTGGGCGAGTGTTGCACCATATCGCCGCCTTTGGCGGCGACCATCGCAATACCCTGTTGTTCTCCGGCTTCCAGGCCGCCGGCACCCGCGGTCGCAAGCTGCTGGAAGGGGCGCGGGAGGTGAAGATCTACGGCCACTGGATGCCGGTGAATGCCGAGATCGCCGAGTTGCCGATGCTCTCGGCCCATGCTGACAGCGATGAACTGATGCACTGGCTCTCCAACTTTCAGCGACCACCACAGCAGGTGTTCATCGTGCATGGCGAGCCGGGGGCGTCCGAGGCGCTGCGTGAGCGTATCGAGCGTGAACTGGGATGGTCAGCATCGGTGCCGCTGCAGAACCAGGAGTTCAAGCTGTGAGCTCGCTCCACTGACAGCTGTTTCTTCTGTCTATTGATCCATATCAGTTCCTCCGGGATGCACAAGGCCTACTCTGCCGATGTGATTCTTTCTGGACTGACTGGCATGTATCCCCCGGCTTCGTAGTTTCGTGAAGCCCAAGGCAGGAGAAACTGCGATGACTGAAGAAAACAACGCCGCACCCGATCCGGAGCAGGATCTGGCAACCCGGTTTCCTACCGCCTACACCATTCTGTTGTTGTTGATCGTTCTGGTGGCTGCGCTGACCTGGATCATTCCAGCGGGCCAGTACGAACGCAGCATGAACGAGGAGATCGGGCGTGAAGTGGCCGTCCCCGGAACCTATCAGACGGTAGAGCCCAACCCCCAGGGCTTCACCGACATCATGTTGGCACCTACCGCCGGCTTCTATGATCCCGACAGTTATGCCGCCAATGCCATTGATGTGGCGCTGTTCGTGCTGTTTCTGGGTGGCTTTCTCGGTGTGGTGAACGCCACTGGCGCCATCGATACCGGTATCCGCAGTGCCATGCAGCATCTGGAGGGGCGAGAGATCTGGATGATCCCGACCCTGATGACGCTGTTTGCCCTCGGCGGTACGACCTACGGCATGGCCGAGGAAACACTGGCCTTCTATGCCATTCTGGTGCCGATCATCATCGCTGCCGGCTACGATGCGGTCACTGGCGTAGCGGTGATTCTGATCGGTGCCGGTATCGGTGTGCTGGGTTCGACCATCAACCCGTTCGCCACTGTCATCGCATCCAATGCGGCGGATATCCCCTTTACCGACGGCATGCTGCTGCGCCTGGTGCTGCTGATCGGGGGGCTGATCATCTGCGCAGCCTATGTGATGCGTTATGCCAAGCGGGTCAAGGCCGACCCTTCACGCTCCGTCGTGGCCAGGCAGCGTGAGGCCCATCGCAAACTCTTTCTGCAGGCGGAGGAGCAGCAGGGTGATATCGCCCTGAGCCTGACGCAGAAACTGGTGCTGTTGATCTTCGCCCTGACCTTCATCGTCATGATCTGGGGTGTTTCCTCCCAGGACTGGTGGATGGACAAGATGGGCGCGCTGTTCCTCGGCGCTGCCATCGTCGTTGGCCTGGTCGCCCGGCTGGGCGAGAAGAGGCTGACCGGCAGTTTCGTCGACGGTGCCCGTGACCTGCTTGGGGTGGCCCTGGTGGTTGGTCTGGCGCGGGGCATCGTGGTCATCATGGAGCAGGGCATGATCGCCGACTCGATCCTGCATGGTGCCGAAACGACCCTGGGCGGCGTATCGGAACTGGCCTTCATCAACCTGATGTTCTGGATCGAGGTGGGCATGAGCTTCTTCGTGCCATCCTCATCCGGTCTTGCCGTGTTGTCGATGCCGATCCTGGCGCCGCTGGCGGACTTCGCCGATGTCAGCCGGGATCTGGTGGTCACGGCCTATCAGTCGGCCAACGGCCTGGTCAACCTGATCAACCCGACCTTTGCGGTGGTCGTTGGTGGTCTCGCCATAGGGCGTGTCTCCTATGACCGCTGGCTGGTGTTCATCTGGCCGCTGCTACTGATCCTGACGCTGTTCATCACGCTGGTGATCAGCGTCGGCGCCTTCCTGTAATGCATTGGCAATTGAGGACTTCACATGACTAGGCATGCACTTGGTGTTCACTCCGAAACCGGCATTTTGCGACAAGTCATCGTCTGTCGCCCTGGCCTGGCCCATCGCAGACTGACGCCGACCAATTGCGATGCGCTGTTGTTCGATGACGTGTTCTGGGTCAAACAGGCGCAGAAGGACCACGATGTGTTCGCCAATCTGATGCGCGCACGGGGGGTGGAGGTGCTGGACGTCAATGACTTGCTGGCCGATACCCTGGATATTGGCGAAGCGCGGGCATGGCTTCTTGACCAGCGCATCACCTGGGATCATATCGGCGTCGGCATGGTATCCGACCTGAGGGCCTGGATGGATGAACTGCCGGGCCGGACACTGGCAGAATTCCTCATCGGCGGCTTGCAGGTGAGCGACCTGCCGTTCAACCCGAGCGGCCTGTTCGGTAACCATCTGGGGCCGTCCGGCTTCGTCCTGCCACCGCTGCCGAACTTCCTTTTCACCCGCGACAACAGCGCCTGGATCTATGATGGTGTCAGCCTGAACCCCATGTACTGGAGCGCCCGCAAGCCGGAAACCCTGCTGATGGCGACCATCTATCGCTTCCATCCGCTGTTCGCCGGCAAGGTCGAGGTGCTCTGGGGCGACCCGCTCAAGGACCATGCCCTGGCCACCCTGGAAGGGGGCGACATCATGCCGGTCGGCAACGGCGCGGTGCTGGTGGGCATGGGCGAGCGCTCGTCACCCCAGGCGATCGGGCAGTTGGCCAATGCCCTGTTCGAGCGCGGCACCGTCAATCGTGTGGTGGCCTGCCAGATTCCCAAGACCCGATCCGCCATGCACCTGGATACAGTGTTCACCTTCTGCGGCGGCAACGTGGTGACCACCTTCAAGGAAATGGCCGATCAAATGATCTGCTACGACCTGCGCCCCGGTACGGGCGGCAAGCACCTGTCGTTCCGCCAGGACCCGCGCCCGTTGTTCGACGTGGTAGCTGATGTGCTGGGCTATGATTCGCTGGTCGTGGTTCCTACCGGCGGGGACACGCCTGCCGAACGCGAGCGTGAGCAATGGAATGACGGCAACAACGTGCTGGCCCTGAGCCCGGGGGTGGTGATTGGCTATGATCGTAATGATGACACTAACGCCGCTCTGGAAATGGCGGGTATCGAAGTGCTGAAAATACCCGGTGCCGAGCTGGGACGGGGCAGGGGCGGCGGGCGTTGCATGAGCTGCCCGACCATTCGCGATGCGATCTGACGGGGAGGTACGGAGATGGCTTTCAATCTGAAGAATCGACACTTCCTTACCCTGCGCGATTTCACGCCGCGTGAAATCGGCTTCCTGCTCAAGCTGGCCAGCGACCTGAAGGCAGCCAAGTATGCGGGCACCGAAGTGCCGCTGCTGCGCGGCAAGGACATTGCCCTGATCTTCGAGAAGGACTCCACCCGCACCCGGGTCGGATTCGAGGTGGCGGCCTTCGACCAGGGCGCGCGGGTCACCTATCTGGGCCCCACCGGCACCCATATCGGTCACAAGGAGTCGGTCAAGGACACCGCCAGAGTGCTTGGTCGGGTATACGATGCCATCGAATATCGGGGCTTTGCCCAGACGGTGGTCGAGGAGCTGGCGCAGCACGCAGGCGTGCCGGTATACAACGGCTTGACCAATGAATTCCACCCCACCCAGGTGCTCGCCGATCTGCTTACCATGCAGGAGCATGTCGACAAACCGCTGCGTGACGTCGCTTATGTGTTTGTCGGTGATGCGGCCAACAACATGGGCGACAGCCTGCTGATCGGCGGCGCCAAGATGGGGATGGACGTACGTCTCTGTGCGCCCAGGGCCTGCTGGCCCGGCGCTGGCATCCAGCAGGAGGCAGAGCGGATTGCCCAGGTTACCGGTGCCCGCATCATGATCACCGAGGACGTGGACAGCGCCGTGGCCGGGGTCGATTTCGTCTACACCGATGTCTGGCTGTCCATGGGTGAGCCCGAGGAAAAGTGGGCACAGCGGATCAAGCTGCTGTTGCCCTATCAGGTCAATGCCGCGCTGATGGCCCGGACCGGTAACCCCCGCGTGCGCTTCATGCACTGTCTGCCCGCCTTTCACAATACCGAAACCAGCATCGGCAAGGAGATCCAGCAGAAATTCGGTATCGATGCCATGGAGGTTACCGAAGAGGTGTTCGAAGGTCCGGCTTCCATCGTCTTCGACCAGGCGGAAAACCGCATGCACACCATCAAGGCGGTACTCGTCGCCACCCTGGGAGTCTGACATGCTGATCGTCGTCGCCCTGGGTGGTAACGCCCTGCTGAAACGCGGTGAGCCGCTGACCGCCAGTGTCCAGCGTGCCAATGTACGGATAGCCGCCCAGTCCCTGGCCGCCCTGGTGCGGGCCGGGCATGAGCTGGTGGTCACCCACGGCAATGGGCCGCAGGTGGGCCTGCTGGCCCTCCAGGGTGCTACCTACCGGCCGGATGAAGCCTATCCCCTGGATGTACTTGGAGCGGAAACCGAAGGGATGATCGGCTACATCATCGAGCAGGAACTGGAAAATGCCCTGGAGCATGACCGGCCGGTGGCCACCTTGCTGACCCAGGTGGTGGTGGATCAACACGACCCGGCATTCGATAACCCGACCAAGTTCGTCGGGCCGGTGTACGAGCGGGCTGAAGCCGAGTCCCGCGCCCGGGCTGTCGGCTGGCATATCGCCGCAGATGGCGACAAATGGCGACGGGTGGTGCCCTCACCGCAGCCACTGGAAATCCCGGATATGCGGGTGATCAAGCTGCTGCTGGACCGGGGCGTGGTGGTGATCTGTGCCGGCGGAGGCGGGATTCCGGTAGTGCGGCTGGAGGATGGCAGTACCCTGGGTGTCGAGGCGGTTATCGACAAGGATGCCGCCAGTGCCTTGCTGGCGCGGGAGCTCAAGGCAGATGCCCTGTTGCTGCTGACGGATGTCGATGCCGTATACCGGGATTTCGGCAAGGATAGCGCCGTAGCGCTATCGCATCTGAGCGTAGATCAGGCGCGTGCCCTGGATCTGCCTGCCGGTTCCATGGGACCCAAGATGAACGCCGCTGCCGACTTCGCCGAGGGTGGTGGGATCAGCGGTATTGGCAGACTGGAAGATGCTCTGGCGATTCTGCAGGGGAGAGCGGGGACGCGCGTTTCCAGTGCAAAGGACTGAGCTTCAGGCAAACAGCTGCTTGCTCCGCCAGCCTCCCCAACGGTAATAGGCAATCGAGAAAAGGCTGCTGATGAAGAAGCTGATGCCTATCCCCAGGGCAATCCCCGCCTCCCCATACAAGGTGGTCATCCAGTACGCCAGGGGCACGCGTAACAGCCACAGTGAAATGATATTCAAGGCCAGAATCTGGAACATCGCTCCGGCCCCGCGAACCACCCCGTTGAGGATGAAATTCAGGCCGATGAACGGATAGAACAGGGCGATGGTGCGCAGGTAGGAGACGCCAAACGCCACGCTGTCCTCATCCCGGATAAATAATCGGACCAGGGGCTGTGCCCAGATGAACAAGATGGCCGCGACCACCGACATGATTACCAGGTTGTAGAGAATGCCGGCCCGGGAAATCTGTGCTACCCGCGTCCATTGCTGCGCCCCGATATTCTGTGCGGCCATGGCAGTGACAGCGGAACCCAGGGCGATGGCTGGCAACAGGATGATGTTGTCCAGTCGTTGTGCGGCACCGAACCCGGCCACCACCTCCGCGCCAAAGCTGTTCACCAGCGAGAGAATGACCGTCATGCCGGAATAGATGACGATCATCTGGATACCCGATGGCACACCCAACTGCAGGATGGTCTTTATCTCCTCCGGCCTGGGCCGTTGCAGTCTGAAGCTGTACTGCACCGACCTGCCTGCCAGATACCGCAGGCTGTACAGGAAGGCCATCGCTTGCGCCAGCACCGTGGCCCAGGCGGCACCAGACACGCCCATGTTGAACCCGGCGATGAACAGCGGGGTCAGCGCGGCGGCCAGAACGGTGGCCAGCAACACGAAATACATCGGCGTCTTGCTGTCGCCGAATGCCCGCAGCACGGTGCCGATAAAGTTGTAGCCGACCAGGAACAGGGTGCCAATGAAGGTGATCTGCAGGTACTGACGGGCAGAGTCGGCGATCAAAGCTGGCGTATTGAGCAGTGCCAGCAGCGACTCGGCAAACACATAACCGGCCAGGCCAATGAGCAGGGACAGTCCGCCCAAGAGGATGGTGAATGCGCTCAGATAGGCGTGTATACCCTGCTGGTTCTCCGCTCCCTTCAGCTGCGCAAACACTGTCAGGGTCGCATTGTTCATGCCCATCACGAAGGCCAGTACCACGACCATGACCGTCGTGCCCACGGTGACGGCGGCGAAGGCCGCGCTCCCCAGCAGGTTGCCGACCCACAGGCCGTTGATCAGCAGCATCGCGGCCTGCAGCAGGTTGGTCAACAGGATGGGAAATGAGAACAGCAACAGCTTCCGGGGTACGGAGCCCTGGGTAAAATCTCTCTTCACGGATATCACACCTTTCCGACAGTGGACTGTCTCTCAACAGCAATGAAGATGGCGCTACCCTCCAGGCCCTCGGCTGGTGTTCTTGATCAGATGGGGAAAGGGGGCTGCGCCGCTGTTTCGCTGCGATGCACAGCCCTTTGCTGTCTGCTGATCAGTCGAAGTGCTCGTGGCTGTTCGCTGCCGACTTGCGCCAGTAGCTTGCCGCACGGATACGGCTCTTGTCGATGCCGCGCTCCTCGACCAGATAGCGGCGTACCGCTTTGATATCGCTGTATTCCCCGGCAGCCCAGACATACCCCTCGCCCTGTGGCAGGGTCAGATCGCGCAGGGTGGACTCAAATACGCCCGTGCCGGCGGGGCTGTTCTCGGTCTCGCTCACCCAGTGCACATCCCGTTCACACTGGCCATGAAGTTCTATCCTGGCGTCCTCTCTCGCCGTCTTGATCACCACGATAGCCTTGCTGGTAGCGGGCAGTTCTTCCAGCCGGCGGGCAATGGCGGGTATGGCCGTTTCATCACCGAGCAACAGGTGCCAGTCGAAAACGGTGGGAATGACGAAGGAGCCGCGCGGTCCGGCTATGCCCAGCCAATGACCTGGTTCGGCATGGCTGGCCCACTCGGTCGCCGGCCCGTCATGGTGCAGGACGAAATCGATATCCAGTTCATTGCTGACCGGATCGTAGCGGCGGGGTGTGTAATCACGCATCTCGGGTCTGGGCTTGCCCTCGGCAAAGGTCAGACCCGCCGGTCCCACGGTCGGTATGTTGGGCTTGGCACCGGGAGCTTCCGGTACCAGCAGCTTGAGGTGATCATCGAACGAGGCGGAGAGAAATCCGGCCAGGTCGTCGCCTGTCAGGGTGATACGGCGCATGGCCGGGCTCAGTTCGGTAACACGCTTCACCTCCAGCAGACGGGTTCTGATGGGATGCTGTACTTTCTGTGGTTTGAAGAGATCGGTTGTCATGATTAGGCCTCAAGTGTTGTTGGAAGATTCATCGTTCGCTGTCGGTGCTTGTTGGCGGATATCGCTGGCCGCGCGTTGCAAGATGGCAATGATGCGTCGCTGCTCGTTATGGTCGGCTTCCCCCCGGGCCAACAGGGCGGCCTGCAATGTCTTGCGGGCCTGAATGAACTCAGGCAGCCAGCCGGTGGCTGCCGCCGCTGCTGCCTCGCTTTCACTGGCCTGGCTCATCCACAGCATTTTTTTCGCTGCATGTTTCAGGATGTCGATAAGCGTCTGGGCGCGTTCTGCGTGTTGCTGCAGATACGCCAGGCCGGCTGCGGTAATCCGGTAGTTCTTGCGTTTACCGCTCAGTTCCACCTGCGCCAGCCCCAGGGTCTCCAACTGCCCCAACGCGGGATACAACACACCGGGGCTGGGGTTGTAATAGCCGCGCGACAGGTCGTTGAAGCGCCTGGCGAGTTCATAACCGTGGGCGGGGGAGTCGCGCAGGAACCACAGCAGCTTGAGCTGCAACTCGTCTGCATTGAATTTGCGCCCACGCGTCAAGTGGCTTCCCCGTCTGCGCACACTGTCCTTGTCATTACCGTTCACAATAGGCTCCAGTGCCGTCTGGCATGTCATAAGATGCATCGTAAGATATATATTTGCCAGAAGGCTGTCAAGCAAGCGCCTTTTTCCCTGGACCGGATCTCAAGTCGGTAGCACCGGCACGCTGTCTTAACTCTCGATTAATCGGGCTCCCGCATCTTGGGGGCAACTGGATCATTCAAGGGGTAGCGTTTGTTGTTACGACGATATGTGGGGCTGGGACAGTGGCAGGCGCTGCGCCCGCCGACCGTCATCCTGATCGCCCAGAATACAGTGGGGGAGCCATGATCAGTGTCGGTCCGTTCTCTATCGATGTTGTCGTGGTTGGCGTGGCAGCGATACTGGCCTGTCTGGTTGCCTGGCCGGTGGCCCGGCGCACGCCGGATGCCAGCGCAAAGGTGGCCGCCGCCCTGATCCTGGACGCCTTGCTGGTCGGCCTGCTGGCTGGCCGGGGGGCTTTCATCCTGCTCTGGTGGGAAGAATATTCGGCCGCACCCCGCAGCATGCTGGCGGTGGCGGATGGCGGCTTTCACTGGCCGACCGGTTTGCTGGTAGGCATTGCCTGGGTCTGGTGGAAAACCCGCACGCAGACGCAAATGCGCAAGCCAGTCTATACCGGCATCCTGGCCGGCGTGGTGCTGTGGGGCGCGGTGGGTAGCCTGCCGCTGCTGTTGCAGCATGCGGCGCCTTCACTGCCGAAGCTGCAACTGACCAATGTCGATTACTCCGAATCGGTGGCGCTCGACAGCTACACCGGCCAGCCGGTAGTGCTGAACCTGTGGGCGACCTGGTGCCCTCCCTGCCGGCGCGAAATGCCAGTGCTGGAGCAGGCGCAGTCCGATTACCCGGAAGTGGCCTTCGTCCTGGTCAATCAGGGGGAAAGCGCCGGGGAGGTCGGCGATTTCCTGACGGCGCAGGGGCTGGAGCTGGAGCATGTGCTGCTGGACCCGTTTTCCCGGGCGATGCATGAGGTCGGTTCGCGTGGCCTGCCGACCACGCTGTTTTTCGATGCAGAGGGGCGCCTGGTGGACTCGCACATGGGCGAACTGACCATGCCGAGCCTGCGCAATACCCTGCGTCGCCACTTTCAGTTGTCTTCAACCCCCACCAAAGAGCAGGAATGATCATGTTGTTACGCTCAACACCTTACCCGTGGATTTTCGGCATCACCGCCGTGCTTATGGCCGGTTGCAGTCAGGCGCAAGACAGCGCGCAGCCTGCCGCGCTGCAGTCGTTGCAGGAACAGGGCATCGATATTATCCAGGAGTTCGAGGTGGGCAATGGCCTGCGAGGCTTTGCCGGCGCAGCAGGTGATCAGCCGATCGGCATCTATGTCGCACCCGACGGCAGCGCCATTGTCGGCACACGGATAGCGGCGGATGGCAGTCGGATCGATGATGGTCGGCTGCAGGAACTGGTCGCCCAGCCGCTGGCGGAGCGCACCTGGGCGCAGTTGGATAAGGCTGCCTGGGTGCAGGATGGCGAACTGGACGCCCCGCGGGTGGTCTACGCCTTCAGCGATCCGAACTGTCCCTACTGCAACCAGTTCTGGCAGGCTGCACGGCCCTGGGTCGACGCTGGCAAGGTACAGTTGCGCCACGTCATGGTCGGCATGCTGCGCGCCGATAGCGCAACCAAGGCCGCGGCGATTCTCGATGCGGCGGACAGTACAGCGGCGCTGACACAGAACGAGACCCGGTTTGCCGATGGAGGCATTGCACCGGCAAAGGCGGTCTCTGCCGCGACGCAGCAGCGCCTGGATGACAATCAGAGGCTGATGGTCGGTCTGGGCTTTCGTGGTACGCCAGGTATTGTGGCAAGGGGCAGTGATGGGCTGTTGCAGAAACTCAACGGGCTACCGCGGCCGGATGCCTTGCTGGAGCTGTTGGGACCGCGTCCGACTACCGAGGCGGTGCTGGACGGGCGCTGATGCAGGTAGCCGACGCCGTTGCTGAGGGGTAAATCCTGTTCAGGTACTGGCTTCGCGCCGGAGCAGTTCGCGCTTGCGCTCCACGCCCCAGCGGTAGCCGGAAATATCACCATCGCGACGTACGACGCGGTGGCAGGGAATGGCGACGGCGAGACGGTTGGCACCACAGGCCTGGGCGACGGCACGCACCGCCCTGGGTGCGTCGATACGTTCGGCGATTTGTGCATAGCTCACCGTCTCGCCGGGTGGAATCTCCCGCAGTGCCTGCCATACGCGCTCCTGGAAAGCGGTGCCGCGCACATCCAGCGGCAGATTGAGCCCGATCGACGGGGCCTCGATGAAACCGACCACCTGAGCGATCAACTGCTCGAAACCTTCATCGCCGCCGATAAGTTCTGCCTTGGGGAACTGATCCTGTAGATTGCGCAACAGTGCATCCGGATCGTCGCCCAACAGGATGGCACAAATGCCACGCCGACTTTGCGCGACGAGAATTGCACCCAGTGAACATTGGCCGACCGCAAAGTGAATCACCGCACCAGCGCCTCCGGCGCGGTACTCACGTGCGCGCATACCCAGCAACCGGTCCGCTGCTGCGTAGAACCGACTGTTGGAGTTGAAGCCGGCGCCGTAGATCGCGTCGGTCACCGAGCCGCTCGGCGCGCTCAGCTCCTCGCGCAGCTTGCGGGCCCGCTCGGCCGAGGCATAGGCCTTCGGCGTCAGCCCCGTTTCGGCCTTGAATACCCGGTGGAAGTGGTAGGAGCTCATGCCCGCCTGGGCGGCCAGCTCCTCCAGCTTGGGTGGTAACTCCGAGGATTCGATCAACCGGCAGGCCTGTGCCACCAGCGCGGCCCGCCCGGCGATTACGCTGCCCCCGTTGCGATGGGCACGTCGGCTGGGGCGGTAACCAGCGGCTTCGGCAGCTTCGGCCGAATCGAAGAACTCGATGTTCTGGCGCTTGGGCCGGCGAGCTGGTGAGCTGGGCTGGCCATATATGCCGGTGGTGCGCACGGCATAGACGAAATGGCCGTCCGCAGCCGAATCGCGGGTCTGCACCGCCAGCCAGCGGGCATCGTCTGTGGTATAGGGAGAAAGATTCGCGGCTGTCATCATCATGGCCTATCTGCTGATGTCTTGAGTACAGGCTGACAGCATAGGGCGGAATTCGATCGCAACAACTCCGTATCTTGCGATCGAATTTTCAGTATCGCGGCCTACTTGATGGGATGGTCGCTGTTCGGCCCGCCAGAGGCGGCGGAGGCTGTCACGCTGGCTGCCCGCCGGGCCACCGCGAGCCGTTTGCGTAACGCAACCTCGGCCAGGTCGAGTTCGGCGACCAAGCTACGCAGTGATTCGTCGTTGATGTGCTGGGCCTGCCTTTCGGCGTAGAGAGTATCCCGTTCGACGTGCAGTGCCTTCTGCCTCAGTTCCAGCTCCACGACATAGCGTTGGCGCCGCTGGAGCATCACATCAGGGGCTTCGGCATGTGCTTCGGGGGTCGCAGTGGGCATCGGGTCGTCGAGCAGGTCGATCCGTTTGCGGTACTCCTGCGTCAGGAGTCCCGCGGACTCCTGGTACTGGGCGAGCCATTGCGGATCGGCTGATTCTGCCTGTCGCTTATCGAGCACCATGCTAGCGATCGCAGCCTTGCAGGCTTCCAGCCTGGCATGCCGCTCCTCCGCCGTCGAGGCTGGTTCGCCACTGGGTGGCAAGCGGCGCAAAACCAGTGGCAGGCCGATGCTACCGACCAGGAGCGTGAACAGGATAGTGCCGGTAGCCAGGAAGATCAGTTGTTCGCGCCCCGGAAAGGGGTTTCCGTTATTCAGCAGTAGCGGGACCGAGAGCGCGCCGGCCAACGTTACCGCACCGCGAATCCCGGCCAGCGTGGTGGCCAGGGTCAGCAGCCGTGAAGGTTTCTCGACCATCTTGCCTTCCCCATGTGCGTGCCAGAGGCTGCTTTGCACGCCAACGGTCAGCCAGACCCAGCGGAGCAATAGCAAGGCCAGGGCGATGACTGCCGCATAGCTTACGAGGATCCACCATTCCTGACCTGCGTGCTGCAGCGTCACCCCGATGATGGAGGGAAGCTGCAGGCCCAGCAGCAGGAAAATGGCACCATTGAAGGACGCTTCGACCATGGTCCAGGTGCCTTCCGTCTGCATGCGCTCGGCAATGAACTCGCTGCGGTTGAGGTCGGCAAAATTGGTCGTGATACCGGCGGCGACCGCCGCGAGGATCCCCGAGACGCCGATCTGTTCGCTGGCGATGTAGGCAGCGAAGGGCAACAACACGAGCAGCAGCACCATCTGGGTGGCGGCCACGTCACCCAATCTGCGCGTTACGCGGTCGCGTGCTACGGCAAAGCCCCAGCCGATCAAGGCGCCCACGCCAAGCCCGCCCAGCGCCATCCACAAGAAGTCTGTCGCCACTTCGGTCCACGAGAACATGCCGGTGAGGGTGGCCGCGACCGCGAATTTCAATGCCACCAGGCCGGACGCATCATTGAGCAGCGACTCTCCCTGGAGCACGTGCATCGTCTGCGAGGGCATTCCCAGATTACGCGTGATGGCAGACACCGCCACTGCGTCGGTGGGTGACACCACCGCTGCGAGTGCGAAAGCAACAGTCAGGGGGATTTCCGGAATCATCCAGTGGATGAGGTAGCCGAGTCCGATCACGGTGAACAGCACCAGGCCGAGCGCCAGTTTCAGGATCGGCTTGTAGAGCGCGAAGAACTCGCGCTTTGGAATCCGCCAGCCATCGGCGAACAGCAAAGGGGGAATGAACAGCAGCAGGAACAGCTCAGGATCAAAGACGATATGCAGCCCTTGCTGGGGCCAGGATATCGCGGCGCCCAGGCCGATCTGGATCAGGGGTAAGGGAACTGCACGAATATAGCGAGCAACGATGCCGGTCAGTGCTCCGAGCATCAGCACCAGGAGCACAGTTTCAACGGTATGCATATATGAGTCTCAAAAGCAGAGGGCACGCCTGGTAGAGATTGCCATTTTACTTTCAAACGAACCAGAGGCTTCTTGCATGTCAGGAGAGATTGTCGTAGCTGGTATTGGCTCAGGGCCGAGCTCGGGCTTCGTTGCGCTGGGCGGGGCTTCCCGAAGACTGGGGCAGGGATTGGATGTAGGAGAATTCCAATAACGAAAAAAGGGCCGTTAGGCCCTTTTTTGTTGTCTTCAGGTCGAGTACCTGTAGACAGGATTTGGAGCGGGAAACGAGACTCGAACTCGCGACCCCGACCTTGGCAAGGTCGTGCTCTACCAACTGAGCTATTCCCGCAAAACTGACGCCGAAGTGGCGTCCCCTAGGGGACTCGAACCCCTGTTACCGCCGTGAAAGGGCGGTGTCCTAGGCCACTAGACGAAGGGGACGTATCCGGTCTTCACAGTGCCGAGGTGTTAACCCTGGCTACTTGCTGCTTACTCCGTGTTGCGTTGTTCGCTGCAAGTGGCGCGCATTTTAGGCATGGTCCGGGGAAGCGTCAACCCCTCAAGCCAATCTTTTTTCAGGTTTTTTTTCGTATTCCCGAAAATCCTGGCCTGCAGGGGGAGGCATTCCACTGATCCGCCTGGCCGATGCCGCACAGATGCAGTCTGGAGGTCGGTCCGACGTAATGCAAGCGTGGCGGCACGGTCGGTTCATTGTGTTGAATTCACTAATATGGCATAACGACATACTGCATCTCATTGGAGAGTATCTCGTGTCCACCATGCTTATTGCGGCCCTGGTTGTCGGTGGTCTGGCGATAGTGATCGGTATCGGCTTTCTCAGTCAGGCCGTGGAGCGTTCGCGCCTGGAGCGGGCGCGGGCGCTGGCGGAGCTGCAGGCGCGTTGGAGTCACTGCGCCAGCATCAGCTCCGAATTGCCCGGGCAGTTCATGTCTGCCGAACTCAAGCTCCTGCTGCTGCAGGTCGAGGCTGGCCTGCTGGAGCGTCTGGTCAGGCAGGATGGCAAGAATGCCAGGCACGCCGGACTCCTGGCGGAGGTACGTCAGCAGCTTGGTCAGGGTGAACCGCGTATCACTAATGCACCGCTGGTCATCGACAATGAGGTGGCGGCGCAGACGGCCCGTCAGCAACTGGGTGATCTGATCCGTCTGTTGGAGCAGGTGCGGCGAGAGGGTGGGCTGGATAATGCCGCTTTCCAGCGGTGGAACCAGGAGCTTGGCCTGCATCTGCTGCAGACCACCCTGAGCATGCACCAGGCGCTGGCCAACGAGGCGATGCGGAGCGGCAAGCCCCGTGTCGCCAAACTGCAGTATGAACGGGCGCTGTCTTATCTGGGCAAGCAGCAGCATCCCGCTGCTGCCGGTCAGATGGTGGTGTTTCGCCAATTGATGGAGCAGGCGGAACAGGCTGCGCTGCAGATGGAGCAGAGTGCCGGGAATACCGGCACGGTACTGAGCGAAGGGGTACAGGCGCTGGAGGAGGATGATCAGGCGTGGAAGAAAAAAGCGTTGTACGATGACTGATCTCTCAACCTGGAACCTGTCCGCATGTCTCTGATTCTTTACGGGGCGATTCTCTCCCCCTTCGTTCGCAAGATCCGTATTCAACTGGCTGAGCAGCAGATTGCCCATGAACTGGTGACCCAGCCGCCATTCAACCAGCCTGACTGGTACTACGAAATCAGCCCGCTTGGCCGCATTCCGGCACTTCGGGATGGGGATTTCGCGCTGGCCGATTCCAGTGTCATCGGCCAGTACCTGCAGGATACTCGCGGCGGTGCGGCACTCTATGGCGAGACGCCGCAACAGGCCGCGCGGGTACGCTGGCTGGAAAAGTACGCCGATTACGAGCTTGGCGCGCTGGCGACCCTGGTGGTGTTCCGTAACCGTATCGTCAAGCCGGTGGTTGGCGAGGTCTGTGACGAGGCGGCGATTCAGCAGGCACTGGGGCAGGGCCTGCCGGTGCTGTTCGATTATCTGGAAACCCAGCTTGGCGACCAGCGGTACTTCCTGGGCGAGCAGTTCAGCATGGCCGATATTGCAGTGTGCTGTCAGTTGATCAACCTGGCGCATGCCGGGGAGCTGATCGATGAAATGACCTGGCCGGGGCTATCCTCGCTGCTGAGCCGGGTGACCTCCCGCAGCAGTGTCAGCGGCCTGTTGCCGGCCGAGCATCAGTTGGTGGCGAAGATGACCGGCCGGGTGTAAACCCCTATGGTGTGGGCCGGCACGCCAGGCTGCGGCAGGCGGCCGGCTTGTCCGGTTGCTCGCTGCATTGGCGGGCAGCTGTGGCCTGTTCGCTGCAGCCGAGCATGTCCAGACCGGTCGCCAGGTTACTCCAGCCAGGCTGGAACTCCGGGAAGTCGTTGACCAACTGCTGGAACTGCTCGATGGCGGTCTGGCGCTCGTTCTTTGCCCAGTAGGTATTGCCCAGGCCCAGGCGTGCCGCCGGTTGCTCCGGCCATTGTTGCGCGGCACCCTGGTAGGCATGCAGGGCACTATCCAGGCGGCCGGTCTGTTCCAAGTCGCTGGCGGCCTTGAGATAGGTCAGCGGCTGGGCGGTGGCCGGCAACTGATCCGGGGGCAGCACCACCCTGGCCCAGCGGTCGGCGCGTTGCCAGGTGCGCATGAATACTTTGAATGGCTCGCGCTGGGCCTGGTTCAGGCCGCTGTGGAGAATCATCTCCTCGGCTGGCAGGTCATAGCCGATAACCACTGCGTAGTGCCATTGGGGATACCAGTCGAAGGCCAGGTTCTGCATGACCAGCACCGGATTGCCCGCATTCACTTCCGCAAGAATCGCCTCCAGCTTGCGCTCCAGCGGGTAGACCAGAAGATCACGCTCGCGGGCGGCGGCGACCATCTCCACCTGCAGGGTGCCTTTGCGCTCGGGCAGGTAGACGCGGTCTTTCAGGGCGTCCGGGGTGGCGGCTACATTCCGGTGATTCAATACCATTGCCAGGGACGCGGGGCCGCATTGGTAGGCGTCCTGGGCATGAAAGGGCACCTGCTCCAGTATTACCCGGTCAGGCAGATGGCTCAGGGTGGATGGCTCGGGCAGCACCGGAGCGCGCCCGGCGCAGGCTGACAGCAGGGCTGTCAGTCCGAGCAGGGCGGCAAGCCGCAGCAAGGGAGGCACCGGTTAGCGGTTGATGCAGTTGACGAAGCGGAAGATGTTGGTGGCGCAGAGCATGTCGGTGATGATGAAGATCACCAGGAACAGCACGATGACACCGAGCACACCGGCACCTGCCGGGGCCTCATCCAGCTGGCTGTTGAAGTAGGCCAGTTCGTCGGCGGTCAGGCTGTTGATGCGCTGCTCGACCTGCTCGGGAGCGACCCCCATGCTGGCCAGCTTGTCCTGCACAGCTTCATCATCCAGCATTGCCTTGAGCTGGTCACGATCGACAGTCAGTTGTTCTGCGGCGATCACCTCGTGGGTTCCTACCATTGCAGCCTGGGTAGCCTGGGCGTGGATGCTGACCATGCTGGTGAGCATGAATAGCGTAGCCATGAGGATGGATATATAGCGCCGGGCAGTGGATGTATGGTTCATGGGACTACTCCTTGTTTCGAGTCGGGGCTTTGGTTTTTGCTGATTATCTTCGACACTTCCTGTGACCACGCAAACAGGGGACCGTTCATGTATTACCATCCTAGACGGTCGCGCAACTGATAATACCAGGCGCCCAGGGCGGTAAATGGCACCCGCAGCAACCTGCCGCCGGGGAAGGGGTAGTGGGGCAGGGCGGCGAAGGCATCGAAGCGCTCGGCCTGGCCGCGGATCACCTCGGCGAGCACCTTGCCGGCGACGTGAGTATAGGTCACGCCATGGCCGCTGCAACCCTGGGAGTAGAAGATATTGCTGCCCAGGCGACCCACCTGTGGCAGGCGTGACAGGGTCAACAGGAAATTGCCGGTCCAGGCATAGTCGATCTTCACATCGTGCAGTTGAGGGAAGGTGCGCAGCAGGTTCGGCCGGATCATCGCCTCGATATTGGCCGGGTCTCGGGCACCATAGACCACACCGCCGCCGAAGATCAGACGCTTGTCGGCGGACAGGCGATAGTAATCCAGCAGATAGTTGCAATCCTCGACGCAATAATCCTGTGGCAGCAGCGCCTGGGCCAGCTCAGGGGCCAGTGGTTCGGTAGCTACTACCTGGGTGCCGCAGGGCATGGATTTGGCCGCCAGCGGCGGCAGCAGGTCGCCCAGATAGGCATTGCCGGCGACCACGACGAAGCGTGCGGTGACCTGGCCTTGTTCGGTATAAACAACAGGAGATGTACCCTGCTGCACGCGAATGACCGGCGACTGCTCATGAATGATGCCGCCCAGGGACGCCACTGCGGCGGCTTCGCCGAGCACCAGGTTGAGTGGATGGATATGCCCGCCGCTCATGTCCAGCATGCCGCCGACATACAGCTCGGTATTCACCACACCACGGATGGCCTTGGCGTCGAGCAGTTCCAGTTGGGTATGCCCGTAGCGCTCCCACAGCCTTTTCTGCTGCTCCAGGTGGCCGAGCTGTCTGTGGTTCACGGCGCCGAAGACGCCGCCGTCCTTGAGGTCGCAGTCGATGGCGTAGCGCTGGACCCGGTCGCGAATGATGCGACCACCTTCGAAGGCCATCTCACCCAGTAGCCTGGCCTGCTCCGGCGGCACCTGCTTCTCGATCACATCCAGATCCCGGCTGTAGCTGTTGACGATCTGCCCGCCGTTGCGTCCCGAAGCACCAAAACCGACCTTGGCGGCCTCCAGCACGGTGACCCGGAAGCCATGTTCGAGCAGAAACAACGCCGTGGAGATGCCGGTATAGCCGGCACCGATGACGCATACATCGGTTTCATGGGCGCCCTGCAAGGGTGGTCGTTCCGGTGCCGGAAGGGCAGAGGCGGCGTAGTAGGAAGGCGGGTAGGGCGTATGGCTCATGCTGCGCACCTTGTTTGATATTTTTTACATGCCTGATGCTACCGGTTCAGATGAGGGAAGGCCAGATGAAGTGTAGCGCCCCGGTCCGCGTTCGGGCGCTACGCCGGGGACGGAGTGACCAACCGGGTCAAGCCCTGGCCGGCGCCTTTGGCAGCGAACGGGTCAGCAGTATGCACACCACGGAACAGGCGAGCATGATGCCGATCAGATGAAAGGCGTCGTTATAGGCCATGATCTGGGCCTGCTGGCGCACCTGCATGTCGAGTACGCGCAGGGCCGCCTCGGAGCCGCCCAGCTGTTCGCGGAGTATGGTCAGCCGTTCCGTGACCGCATAATTCCCGGCACTGACATGGCTGCGCAGGATGTCGAAATAATAGGCTGTCCGGCTATCGAGAATGGTCGCCAGTGCGGCAATGCCGATGGCGCCGCCCAGGTTGCGCAGAATGTTGTACAGGCTGGAGGCAGAGCCGGCCTGGGACGGAGGGATCATGGCCGTGGCGATGATCGACAGGGGTACCATGACCATGGGTTGGCCGATGGCCCGGATGATCTGGATGCCGATGAGCTGGTCCCCGGCGAAGTCCAGGTTGAGCGAGCCAGTGAGAAAGCTGCCCAGACCGAACAGCATCAGGCCGCAGGCGCAGATCAGCCGGGCGTCGACGAAGCGCATGAGAATCGGCACCAGGGGGATCAGGAGCAACTGGGGCAAGCCCATCCACATGATCACCTGGCCGATCTGCAGCGCGTTGTAACCCTGGATCTGGGCCAGGTACAGAGGCAGGATGAAGATGGTGCCGTACAGGCCCACCCCCAGGCCGATATTGGCCAGGCTGCCAAGCAGGAAGTTTCGGTGCTTGAGCAGCCGCAGGTTGACCAGGTGGTTATCGCGTGACAACTGCAGGATCACGAAGCACACCAGGCTGACGAAGGCGAGGCTGGCCAGTGTCACCATCCATGATGATTCCAGCCAGTCTTCACGATGGCCTTCTTCGAGGAAGACCTGCAGACAGCCCAGGCCGATGGCCATCGTCAGGATGCCGGCATAGTCGCCCTTTTTCAGCAGCTCCCAGCGTGGCTCGCTCTTGTCCAGCCCATACAGCAGGCCCAGGGTCATCAGCGCGCCGGGAACGATGTTGATGTAGAAGATGAATTCCCAGCCATAGTTCTCGGTCAGCCAGCCACCAAGGGTGGGGCCGATGGAGGGCGCGAAGGTGGCGGTGATGGCAAACAGCGCCATGCCCTTGGGGCGCACATCCAGCGGCAGCTTGGTCAGCACCAGGGAGAAGGCGAAGGGAATCAGCGCGCCACCGGCCAGGCCCTGCAGCACCCGGAAAACGATCATGCTTTCCAGGCTCCAGGCCATCGAGCAGAGCAGCGAGGCAGTCACGAACAGGATCGAGATGCTTACCGCGAAACGTCGCGGCGACAGGATGGTGGCCAGCCATGCCGCCAGCGGAATGATGATGATCTCGGCGACCAGGTAGGAGGTCGAGATCCAGGAGCCTTCCTCGATGGTCGCCGACAGTGCGCCCTGGATATCCTTCAGCGACGAGTTGATGATCTGGATGTCCAGAATCGCCATGAACGCGCCAAGAATGGCGCTGAGGATGGCAATCCAGTCGCGGCGGGTCGGTGGTGGAATGAGCTGCGATGATGTCGCTTCAGTCACGCAGGTCGACCTTGATGCTGACCGACATGCCCGGACGTACCGCCTGGCTCAGTGGGTGATCGTTGTCGATCCTGATTTTCACCGGAATGCGCTGCACCACCTTGGTGAAGTTGCCGGTGGCGTTATCCGGTGGCAGCAGGCTGAACTGCGCGCCGGAGGCGGGGAACAGGCTGTCGATGGTGCCTTCCAGTGGTTGATCATCGAAGGCATCGAATATCAGGGTGGCGCGCTGCCCCTGGTGCATGCGCTTGATCTGGGTTTCCTTGAAGTTGGCCTGCACCCACAGATCCTTGCCGGGCACTATGGCCAGCAGATGGTCGCCTGGTTGCACGTTCAGGCCGATGCGCACGCTACGCTGGCCGACCCGGCCCGGAACCGGTGCGCGGATCTCGCTGCGTGACAGGTCCAGCTCGGCCTTGGCTACCTCGCTCTGCGCCGCCTGAGTCAGTGCCGCCAGCCGATCGATATCCGCGCCCAGGGTATCCTTGGTGAGGATCTGGGTCTGCAGCTCGGCCTCGGCGCCGCGCACCTGGGCCTTGGCTACATCCAGCTGGGCGCGGAAGTTGCTCAATTGCTCCTCCGACGCGTAGCCCGATTGGCGCAGGGGAGTGATGCGCTTGATATCCAGCTCGATGCGCCGCTGCTCGGCCTTGCGCGCCTCGACTGCGGCGCGGGCGGTCTCGATCAGGCTGTCCTGGCGCACCAGTTGGGCGCGGGCCTGCAGGTGTTCGGCTTCACGGGTGGCCAGATTGGCCCGGGCCTGCGCCAGGGCGGTGGTGAAATCCCGATCGTCCAGGCGTACCAGCAGGTCGCCCGCCTCAACGCTCTGGTTGTCGGTCACCAGTACCTCGGTGACCTGGGCGGCCAACTGGCTGCTGACGCGGGTGATATCGCCATGCACATAGGCGTTGTCGGTCTTTTCGTAATGCCGTCCGATCAGCCACCAGTGACCAAGAAAAGCGGCAACGGCAAGGGCCACCAGAAGCAGGAAAACGAACAGACGAGTGCGAACCCGGGCCGGCATGCTTTATCCCCATGATTGTTATGTGGGTCACTCTACCACTGTTCCGTACTGGGCCAATGGCGCTAGAATCTGGAAACTTTGTTGCATCACAGGAACAGTGCGATGGGATTGGACGACGCCCTGATATTCACTCGGGTAGTGGAGTGTCACAGTTTTACCAGCGCGGCGCTGACGTTGGGTATGCAGAAATCCACCGTCAGTCGGCGTATTGCGCAACTGGAAGAGCGCCTTGGTGTGCGCCTGCTCAACCGCACCACGCGCAAGCTGCGCCTGACCGAAGTCGGCCAGGCCTATTACGAGCGTTGCCGGCAGATCATGCAGGAGTTTGCCGAGGCCGAGCAGGCCATCATGCAATTGCAGCGCGAGCCCACCGGTTTGTTGCGTATCAGCTCACCGATCGAGTTCGGCCAGCTGTTTCTCGGCGGGGTAGTGGGCGACTTCATGCGCCGTTACCCGGCGATCCAGGTCGAGGTCGAGCTGACCACCAGAGTGGTCGATCCGGTCGAGGAGGGCATGGATATCGTTATCCACCGTGGTCGGCCACAGGATTCCAGCCTGGTGGCACGGCCGATGATGCAGAGCCCACGGCAGCTGTTTGCCAGTCCGGCATACCTGGCCGAGCATGGTGTGCCGGAGAAGCCCGAGGACCTGTTGCAGCACCGCTGTATCCACACACTGATGGATGACGGGCGCAAATGGCACTTTCTGGAACCGGCGGTGAGTGTGGCGATCACCCCGGTGCTGACCATCAACAACATCACCTTCGCCCGTGAGGCGGCTCTGTCCGGCGCCGGGGTGATCAATGTGCCGGCGTTCATTGCCGAAGCCTTTGTCGAGCAGGGCACGCTGTGTCGGGTACTGGAGCATTGCGTGCTACCCTCCACCGAGCTGTTTGCGCTGTATCCATCGCGGCGTTTCCAGGCGATGAAGGTGAAGGCCTTTATCGACTACATGATCGAACAGCTGCGTGAGCGGCTGAATGTCGGGGTGGAGGAGCATGATGATCCACTGGTAAAATTGCCTTCTACCTGAGCTACTTACCTGGCCCGCTGGGGGCCGCTGTTACCGAGATATTCCATGACCGTGCGTACCCGTATTGCTCCGTCACCCACCGGAGATCCCCATGTAGGCACTGCCTATATTGCCCTGTTCAACCAGTGCTTCGCCCGCCAGCATGGCGGCCAGTTCGTCCTGCGGATCGAGGACACCGACCAGGTGCGCTCCAGTGCCGAGTCGGAGCAGCAGATTCTCGACTCGCTGCGCTGGCTGGGCCTGGACTGGGACGAAGGCCCGGATGTCGGCGGCCCCCACGGCCCGTACCGACAGAGCGAGCGTAGCGCAATCTACCATGAGCACAGCGAACAACTGATCGCCAAGGGCCATGCCTTCCGCTGTTTCTGCAGCGCTGAGCGCCTGGACAAGCTGCGTGCCGAGCAGATGGCCAACAAGCAGACTCCCGGCTACGACGGCCATTGCCTGCACCTGAGCGAGCAGGAGGTGGCGCAGCGGGTCGCCGCTGGCGAGCCCCATGTGGTGCGCATGAAAGTCCCCGGTACCGGCGTGTGCAAGGTGCAGGACATGCTGCGCGGCGAGATCGAGATCCCGTGGGAGCAGGTCGACATGCAGGTGCTGATGAAGGCCGATGGTCTGCCCACCTATCACCTGGCCAACGTGGTGGATGATCATCTGATGCAGATCACCCATGTGCTGCGTGGCGAGGAGTGGATCAACTCGGCGCCCAAGCACATTCTGCTGTATCGCTATTTTGGCTGGGACATGCCGCAGCTGTGCCACATGCCGCTGCTGCGCAACCCGGACAAGAGCAAGCTGTCCAAGCGCAAGAACCCGACCAGCATCATCTTCTACCAGCGCATGGGCTATCTGCCACAGGCGCTGCTCAACTACCTGGGTCGCATGGGCTGGTCGATGCCGGATGAGCGCGAAAAGTTCTCCCTGGACGAGATGGTCGAGCATTTCGATATCCAGCGGGTATCGCTCGGCGGGCCGATCTTCGATGTGGAGAAGCTGGCCTGGCTGAACGGGCAGTGGATTCGCGACCTGTCGGAACAGGATTTTGTCGATGCGGTGCAGACCTGGGCGCTCAACAGCGATTACCTGCGTCCGCTGGTGCCGCTGGTGCAGAGCCGCGTGGAAACCTTCAGCGAGCTGCTGCCGCTGGCTGGCTTCTTCATGACTGGCAAGCTGGAGCTGGACCCGGCGCAGTTCGCACACAAGAAGCTGTCTCAGGATGAGGTCCGTCAGGTACTACAACTGCTGTTGTGGAAGCTGGAGGCGTTGCGCCAGTGGGACAAGGAGGGCATCACCGCCAGCATCCAGCAGGTAGCCGAAGGGGTGCAGCTCAAGCTGCGCGACCTGATGCCGCTGCTGTTCGTGGCCATCACCGGGCAGGCCAGTTCGGTCTCGGTGCTCGACGCCATGGCCCACCTGGGACCGGACCTGAGCCGCTTCCGTTTGCGCCAGGCCCTGGAATTGCTGGGCGGCGCCTCGAAGAAGGAAGTCAAAGCCTGGGAAAAGCTGCTGGCCGATTTTGCCAGCGCCCAATAAATTTGGCCTTAAGTTGCTGTTTTACGTAATTTTCTGTTGACAGCTTCGGGCCATAGACCTAATATGCGCCCCGTCCAGAAGACGGGGCTATAGCTCAGCTGGGAGAGCGCCTGCATGGCATGCAGGAGGTCTGCGGTTCGATCCCGCATAGCTCCACCAATTTTTGGTCATCGCTTGTCGGTGACCTGTTTTACACTAGCCGGTATGCAGCAGTGCATATCAGGTGATGAGACGATACCAGCATCGTTTCGAGAAGGGTTTGCGTCCCCTTCGTCTAGTGGCCTAGGACACCGCCCTTTCACGGCGGTAACAGGGGTTCGAGTCCCCTAGGGGACGCCATCTTTACCGACACAGCAATGTGTCACGGTCGCAAGACCACGGGGCTATAGCTCAGCTGGGAGAGCGCCTGCATGGCATGCAGGAGGTCTGCGGTTCGATCCCGCATAGCTCCACCATTTTTTAAAGGGCCGACACTTGTTGTCGGTCCTTTTTTTTGTCCGCAATTTTCGCTACGTCTTGCTTCGATCATGCACCTGCAGATGCCCAAGCACGGATTCGACCAGTGCTCCAAGCTGGTCCGGTTTCATCAGCTCCTCTGGAAGCAATCGGTCGATCAGCAGCTGGGACAACCCATGGACCAGGGCCCAGGCGGCGAGGGTGCCACTCTGCTCCTGATCGGTAGCGGCAGTCTGACTCCGCAGCAGTCCGAAAGCGGCGCCGGCTGCATCAGCCAATAGCTCGGGCTTCTTCCGGTCCAGCTCGGGACTGAACATCAGTTTGTAAAGCGACGGATTGCCAATGGCAAAGCTGACATAGGCCTGCCCCATGTCCATCAGAGTGTCATCCTTCCCCTCCTGTGCGCGCAGGCGTCTGGCCAGCTCGTTAAAGCCGTCCGTCGCCAACGCCATCAATAACGTCTCCCGGTTGGCGAAGTGCCGGTAGGGCGCGGCATGGGAAACCCCGACGCGACGCGCCAACTCGCGCAGGCTCACGGCGCTTGCACCGTTCTGTTCAAGGGCATCCCGGGCTGCGTTCAATAGCGCCCCGCGCAGGTCGCCATGATGGTAATCAGATTCTTTGGTTTTCAATGTTGACAGTGCCTACTTTTGGGTTCAATGTTTATGGTGTCTACATTACCGGAGGCGGCCATGATTTTCTTCCTTTCTTTACTCATTCTCACTGGCCTCGCCTGGCTAGCTGGCCGTATGGGCATGACTTCCCTGCGTGAAGGGCGTGCGTGCATGAGATTGGCACTCACTGTGGCATTGGTGTTTTTTGGCGCAGACCACCTGCTCACCCCGCAGCGCTACCTGCCGATGATTGACAGCTGGCTGCCCTGGGCAGGCACCGTTGTCGCTCTGACCGGCATCTGCGAAATCGCCGGGGGCTTGGGGCTGTTAATGCCCGGGCTACGTCGATGGGCGGGTGCGCTGCTGGCGGTGTACTTCATTGCGGTGTTCCCCGCCAATGTGCATAACGCCCTGCAGGGTTTGAGCGTAGACGGCTTGCCCGCCAGTGAATGGTACTACTGGGTACGGCTTGGATTTCAGCCGTTGGCAGTCTGGTGGGCGCTATTCAGCGCCGGACTTTTACGCTGGCCCTTCGCTGGTGGGTCGGATCTCAGCTTGCGCCCGACACCCACGCATAGGAGACACCATCATGGTTAATACCGGAAGTGCGCTTGGATTCACAACCCTGGGTCAGGAGTTGACGGAAGTCGAACTGCATGGGCGCGGCCAGGTACCCGAGTGGCTTGAAGGCGACCTGTTGCGCACCGGACCGGCACAGTTTGAGGTAGGCAAAGCGTCTTATCGGCACTGGTTTGACGGTCTTGCGATGCTGTACCGGTTCCATTTTCAGGAAGGACGCGTGGTCTATTCCAATCGCTATTTGCAAAGCAACGCCTACCTGAAGGCCAAGGCCGCCGGTGCACCCTACAGTCCTGAGTTCGCCACCAACCCGCGGCCGACTCTGTTACAGAGATTGCGGCTCGTCGCGCGAGCGGGTTCAGGCGACAACGCCAACGTCAATACCAGCCGGATCGGCACCCACACTGTGGCATTAACGGAAACGCCCCAGCCAGTCGCCTTCGACCCGGCCAGCCTGGCAACCCTGGACAGTCGCACGCTGCTGCCATCACTACCGGGGCAGGTCACCACCGCCCATCCGCACTTCGATGCGCGTCGCCAGTGCCAGTACAACTACCTGCTGGAGTTCGGGCGGGTGAGCAAGTACCGCCTCTACCGCATTGATGCCGGGGCAACACAGGCGCAACTGGTGGCCACGCTCGACACGCAACGCCCGGCCTACATGCACTCATTCGGTATGAGTCAGCGTTATCTGGTGCTGACCGAGTTCCCGCTGGTCACCAATCCCCTGCGCTTCCTGCTCAGGAACCGGCCGTTCATCCAGAATTACCGCTGGGAGCCAGAGCGGGGCACCCTGTTCCATGTGATCGACAAGGACACTGGTCAGGTCATGAAAACCGCCCGGTCAGAACCGTTCTTTGCCTTTCACCACGTCAATGCCTTCGAGCGGGACGGGAAGCTCTGCGTAGATATCATTGCCTTCCCCGATCCTTCGGTGATCGACGAACTGTACCTGGAGCACCTCAGGTCCGGGGCACCCACGAAGGTAGCGGGAAAACTGACCCGCTTCACCATTGACCTGGATGGCGATGACGACGAGGTGGTATCACGAACACTGGCAGACGCGGCACTGGAATTGCCCCGCTTTGATTACCGTCGCCGTGCGGGACAACCTTACCGCTACGTGTACGCGGCGGGGACAGGTCCCAATGCAACATTCATTGATGCGTTGATCCGGATTGACCTCGAGACGGGGAAGGAGACAGCCTGGCATGAAGCGGACTGTTACCCAGGCGAGCCGGTATTCGTACCCAGGCCCGAAGCCCAGGATGAAGACGACGGCGTCATTCTGTCCGTGGTGCTGGATGCCAAGGTCGGTCGATCATTTCTTATCGTTCTGGACGCGGCGAGCTGGACAGAGCAGGCACGGCTCGAGGTGCCACACCCGGTGCCGTTTGGCTTCCATGGCAACTTCTTTGCGTCAGCGGCCTAGAACATCCCCTTGAGGGGATATTCCACCGCCAAGCGAAACTGGTCGGTGTCCAGTTCCGCCTGATCGGTGTTGCCACGGTGCGTTGCGTGCCGTGCACTGATGACCACTCCCCTGGCCGCCCCGCTCTGCACGACGTAACGGGCTTCAAGGTCGCGCTCCCAATGCCGTCCGCTACGGCCGTAACCCAGATAGGCATAGCCGCCGTTGGGGTCCACATTGCTACCGTTGATGCCGCTGCCGCGAATATAGGCCGCGTTGAAGCTCAAGCCGGGAATGCCGTAGCCAGCCATAGCCAGGTCGTAGCGGATCTGCCATGAGGCTTCGTTCGGGCCGTTGAAATCAGACAGCGCCATCGCGTTGGTGAGGTAGATTGCACCCCGGGTAACGTAATCGAATGGTGTATCCCCATGCACCTTCTGATATCCCAGCGAGAGGCTATGGGCTCCGCGTGAATAGGTGCTCATCAGGCTCCAGGTGGTGTTGTCGATATCCCCCGAACGCGCTTCATCCGTGTCCTGTGTGCGATACAGGTTCAGGTTGAAGGACAGCATCTGCTTATCATCGATCGGCCAGGCGTACGCCCCAGCCAGATAATGTTGCCGCCAGGTCCCTTCGTACAGCGCGCTATAAAGCGTCAGGTCAAGGCGCTCTATGCCATCATAGCTGCCACCAAAAAAGCGAAACGAATTGCCCTGCCGCCCATTGGAATAGTTCACTACGAATCCATCGTTATGGCTGCTGGCATTACGGTCAGTGCTTTCAGTGAAGCTACCACCGTTCAGGGTCAGGTTGTTCCACTCCTGGCTGGTCACCAACCAGCCAGTGGCGGTTTCGGGCAGCAAGCGGCTATCGGATGAACCGAATACCGGTGTTTTCACCCGTTGCTCGCCATACTTCAATACAGTGGAAGACAGCCGCAGCTTCGCCGCTGCGCCGGCGCGCCCGTAATCATCCTTGGGGTGACCGTCGTTATCCACGGAAAGCAGGCGTGCTTTGCCTGCACGGCCGCCGCCGCTATCCAGTTTCACTCCGAGGTAGGCGTGGGCATCGAGACCGAAGCCGACCGGGCCTTGGGTGAACCCTGAGGTATAGCTGCCCATCAGCCCATAGCCCCATTCTTCCGCCAGGTCACTGCGCTCGCTGCGCGGTTTGACGGCATTGCGCGCGGCTCCGTTCAGCCCGCCGTTACGGTAAGCGCGGCGGTCGTAGACGGTACGGTTCAGCAGATCCCAGGTGCTGTCTTCAGCGAAGCCCGCCGCATGCTCCTGAGCCCCAGCGCACACCATCAATGGCAGGCAGGTGAGCGCCAATCCCTGTATCCAGTAACCAAGCTGCCTGTTCACCAGCAGGCCTTAGAAATACTTCAGCCAGGTGATATCGCGACGGCGCTGCTTGAGCTGCGCGAACCAGCGGGTAGGGAAGTAAAGCACGGCCGACAACAGTACTGCCCAAAGCCAGATACCTGCGAGGCTATCGAAGCCGTAGTAGTTGCCCTGGTTCAGCCCCCAGATTTGCACCGCTATCAGGTAAAGGGCCTTGAGCACCAGCAAATGCAGCACGTAGAAGAACATCGGCGCGCCGCCATACAGCGAAAGCACCTTCAGTGTGGGACGCCCTTCGAGTTGCTGGAACCAGGCGAGCAGCAGGAAGCCGACGCCGATGGTTGGCATCAGGAACATCAGGGAAGGTGGGTACTTGGTGAGTGACATGAAGCTCATGAAGGTGCGTATGCCATCCTCCATGGTGTTCCACGGCTTGTCACCATAGACATTCAAATAGCGGATGAGGACGAAGCCCACCAGCAAACCGATACCCCAGGTCAGGAGACGGCGGGCCCGTTGCTCTGGGTCGGAATCGCGGGCGAACCACGGTCCGGCGCAGTAGCCCAGGGCGATAACGCCGATCCAGGGCAGGATAGGGTAGGTGGTACGCGCGCGCGTGTGCTCGGTGATTTCGAGGAACGAACGCTGGTGCAGGATCGACCAGATCTCGAAGAAGGGTGAATCTGCGGTCAGCACGATACCATCGAGTAGGTTGTGTCCGGCAACGATAATGAAACCCAGCACCGCCAAGGCTGCACGCGGCATGTGGATAAGGGCAGCCAGAATGATCATGCTCAGACCAATGGCCCAGATGACTTGCAGCCACAGGGTAGGTGGTATGAAGGTGGCGTTCCAGGCGAAGTTCACCAGGGTCAGCTCGAGGAATACGAGGAACACCCCGCGCTTGAGCAAGAACGTCGATACTTCGCTGCGGCTGTGGGATTGTCCGTACAGCCATGCCGAAAGGCCGGTCAGGAATATGAATACCGGCGCGCAGACCATGCTGCTGATACGCGTGAGAAAGAGCTCCGGTGGTGTGCTGACCGGATCCATGGGGTCACTTACCTGAACATGCAGGAAAAACGTCTCCCGCACATGATCGACGAGCATGAACAGCATGACCAGCCCGCGCAACGCGTCGATTGCAAGCATTCGCGTGTGTGCCTGCGTCTTGGCTTGAGGGGACAGAAGTGTGCCGGGTGGAAGCGTCGTGGCGGCGGGGTTGGTCATGTACGCGGTGTCCAGGAGAATGCATGGGGCGCAGATGTTATATTATATCTATTGCTTTGCAAATGACTGTGCAGCCAATGCTCATGTCCGGGCTATTACCGTGGCCGCAGCCGGGTGACCAGTTCGCCCTGGCGATTGATGCCCATCTTCTCGTAGATGCTCTTGATCTGGCTGCGAATGGTTGCCACCGAGACCCTTCTGCTATCGGCTATGTCTTCGGGTTTCTGGCCGTTGGCCAGTTGCATGGCAACCTGCGCCTCCGCCTCGGTCAGCAGGAAGGCTGTTTTCAGCGCAGCAATCAGTTGCTGGTCATCCCGGTTGAGTCCGCGTACCAATACCAGTGCCCGGGGAGTGAAGCTGAAGGCGAAGGGCCTGACCGGAAGTGAGATCACATCCACGATGATGGTATCGGGCGTCTGCTCGCCCTGCAGAGAGCGGATGAACAGGCTTTTCATCAGGGGTGGGCCAGGGCGCTGCAGGCCGGCAACCGCTTCCCGGATGGCCTGATCCAGTGCCTGGCTGTCCTGCGATAGCTCGGCTGTCAGGCAGTTGAGTTGCAGTTTGAGAAAGCGCCCATCGCTGAGCAGTGCCTCGGCCTGGGGAGTCATGGCCATGACCTGGCCGATATGGTCACAGGCGAACGCCGCCAGGGACATGGCCTCCATGGTGCCGGTAAGCAGGCTGGCGGTATTGCCCTCGAGCATCATCTGGGTGCGGACAGCGGTGCGCACATGGGGAGCCAGGGAGGCGAAAATCTGTTTCTGGGCGGGCGTGATATGCCCATCCCTGTTGCTGCGCGATACCGCCAGCCCGATCAGGGAATCCGTCCCTGCGATCAAGGTGCTCAGGCAACAGTAGGGAACATCCCGGTGCCTGCTCCACTTGTAATGTTCGTCGGTTCTGATCTGCTCTGGGGTGATGAAATCCGCCTCAGATATCACCCGCCCCGGCCCGGCCGCCATGCCGGCACGTACCCGTGGATTCAGGTCGGGACTGGAGAAGCCCAGCTCATCGAATTCGGCGGCTATCTCCGGATTTATCGTCCAGGTATTGAAAGGTGTAGTGATACCGGTTCCGATACCGATCAACTGGCCGCCTTCCGAGCCTGTGGCCTGGGCGAACAGCTCAAGGGCCTGATACCAGCCATCTCCATTCAACGCCGCATCGGTAAAGCTATCGGCAACGTGAATCCACTGATCATCCGTATCGAGCATTCTTTGTTTTTCTCGGTCAAGCCCAGGCGATAGGCCCTGTAGAGAGCCTGGCTGTGTCGATCATGATAATGCCTCGATAATGGCATTCAGGAAAGAGGGGCGAGCGCCAATATCGTTGTATGGGCTGATCAGTGGCCGTATCAATTTTCGGGTTCTGGGCCTCAACCGCTAATGTTCCACCAATCACCCCGCCCATGATCCCGGCCCGGGTTCGACAACCCGCGCCTGCCTGCTTATCCTGTTCTTTCGATAAGACATAAGACCCGCCAAAGGGCTACCGATGAAGACTGCCTTGCCAGATGGCCTGATCGTTGTGGCCAAAGCTGATTGTCCCACCTGCCGGCTGGCCGAGCCGCTGCTCGCCGAGCTGAGCGCGCAGGCCGGGCCCTTGACGGTCTATGTGCAGGACTCCTCCGAATATGCCGCTGATGTGTCTGGCACCCTCCATGACAGCACTCTGGAACACTCCTACCGCCTGGGTATCGAGTTCGTGCCGACGCTGATCCGCGTCGAGAATGGGATCGAGGTGCAACGCACCTATGGCTGGCACAAGGAAGACTGGCGACAGATCTCCAGGGTGGCGACGCTGGGTGAGGACTTGCCGGTGATGCGCCCGGGTTGTGGGTCGAAGACCCTGGAACCGGGTATTGCCGAGGAGCTGGAGCTGGCTTTCGGTGACGTCCGCCTGCAGTCCCGGGAGATCGACTTTTCCGCCGTCGACGATCCCTTCGAGGCCTGTTTCGATGGGGGTTGGAGCGATGGCCTGCCGGTGGTGCCGCCGACGCCGGTGCGGGTGCTGCGCATGCTCAAGGGTACCCAGCGCAAGCCGGATGAGGTGGTTGGGTTGATGCCGCCGGATCTGGTGCCCTGCACAGTGGAGAAGGTGGCGATCAATGCGGTGCTGGCTGGCTGCAAGCCGGAATACATGCCGGTGCTGCTGGCCGCGCTGGAGGCGGCGCTGACCGATGAGTTCGGTCTGCACGGGCTGATCTGCACGACCATGTTCGGTAGCCCGATGATCATCGTCAATGGTCCGGTGGCAAAGGCCATCGGCATGAATTCGGGCGTCAATGCACTGGGGCAGGGCAATCGCGCCAATGCCACCATTGGCCGGGCGCTGCAGCTGATCATTCGCAATGTCGGCGGTGGTCGCCCCGGCGAGATCGATCGTGCCACCCTGGGTAATCCCGGCAAATACAGTTTCTGCTTCGCCGAAGCCGAGGACAGTGATTGGCTGTCGTTGGCGCAGGTGCGGGGCATCGAGGCTGGACGTTCGGCAGTGACGCTGTTCCCCGGAGAGGGGGTGCAGGGCATCGTCGATCAGAAGTCCCGCGATCCCGACTCCCTGGCGCGTTCCTTTGCCTTGTCGCTGCGCACCGTCGATCACGCCAAGCTGGCCATGGCGGGCGACGCGGTGCTGGTTGTATCGCCCGAGCATGCGCGGGTGTTCATCGAGGCAGGCTGGTCCAAGCAGCGCCTGGGTGAGGAGCTGGACAGGCTGTTGCTGGCGCCGGGCAAGGATCTGGTGGCCGGTGCCGGAGGCATTACCGAGGGTATTCCCGAACGTTTCAAGGATATGCAGGTGCCCAAGTTCCGACCTGGCGGCCTGCTTATCGTCCGGGCCGGCGGTACCGCCGGCCTGTTTTCCGCCATCATTGCCGGCTGGGCTGCGTCCGGCCCGGTCGGCTCGTCTGCGGTAACACGTGAGGTAAACACATGAACGAGAACAGGGTGCTGGACCCGACGGCCGAGCAAGCGCCGGCCCAGCGGGCGCGTCTGCCCCGGCCGACGTCGGTAGAGGGCAGGGTGGTTGGCCTGCTGGATATATCCAAGCCGCGTGGCGATGTCTTCCTCGACCGTATCGAGGAGCAATTGGCTGCCATGGGTATCCAGGTCAAGCGTTACGCCAAGCCGACCTTTACCCGGATCGCCCCGACCGAACTCAAGCAGCGAATGGCCGCCGAGGTCGATCTGCTGGTGGAAGGGCTGGCCGACTGAGGATCTTGCACGTCGTGCTGTATGCATGACATCGCAGATCTGGAGTCTCGCCAGATTCCGGGAGTAGGTGTTGCCTCCAGCGAATTCATCGAGGCAGCGGCGCTGCAGTCGCGGGCGTTGGGCTTTGATCCGGCGATGGTCTTCGTGCCGCATCCGATTCAGGATCGCACCGATGAGGAAATGCGCGCCCTGGCCGATGCCGCGCTGGCGGATATCCTGCGCCTGCTCTGTGCAGAGGAGGGTGACACCAGCGGATGAGCTTGCTGAGGGGTTGCGGCAACCGAGAGAGAACAGGAAAAGGTAATCAATGAAGCAGCCGACAAGCCCGCCGCATCCCCCATCGGTTGACCGCATACTGGCCTGGCCGTTGATGCAGGCACTGGTGGCCAGTCATGGCCGGGTACTGGTGCTCGATTGCCTGCGCGAAGCCCTGGAATTGTGGCGGGCCGGCTCGGTGAGTGACGAAGCAGGCCTTACCCAGGCGGTGCAGCAGCGTGTCGAGCGGATCCTCGCTCCGTCGATGCAGCCGGTGCATAACCTCACCGGCACCGTTCTGCACACCAATCTGGGCCGGGCGCCCCTGCCACCAGAAGCGGTCGAGGCGATGGTTGCCGTGGCGCTGGGTGCGAGCAATCTCGAGTTCGATCTGCAGACCGGACTGCGCGGCGATCGTGACGACCATGTCGAGCAATGGATCTGCCGGCTGACCGGTGCCGAGGCGGCGACTGTGGTCAACAACAACGCCGCAGCGGTGCTGCTGGTGCTCAATGCGCTGGCGCAGCGCCGCGAGGTAGTGGTATCCCGTGGCGAACTGATCGAGATCGGCGGCTCGTTCCGCCTGCCCGATATCATGGCCCGCGCCGGGTGCAGGCTGCGTGAGGTGGGGGCCACCAACCGTACCCACATCCACGATTACGTCGAGGCCATTGGCCCGCGTACCGCGTTACTGCTCAAGGCGCACACCAGCAATTTCAGCATCGAAGGCTTTACCAAGGCTCTGAGCGAGGCGCAGTTGGCGGACATCGCTCATGAGCACGGGTTGCCGCTGGTGGTGGACCTGGGCAGTGGTTCGCTGATCGATATGCAGACGCTGGGCCTGCCCGCCGAACCGGTGGTGCGCCGGGTACTGGAACAGGGGGCGGATATCGTCACCTTCAGCGGCGACAAGCTGCTCGGTGGCCCCCAGGCCGGCATCATTGCCGGTCGGGCGGACCTGGTAGCGCGCATTCGCAAGAGCCCGCTCAAGCGGGCGTTGCGGTGCGACAAGATGACCCTCGCCGCCCTGGAGGCGGTGCTGCGTCTGTATGCCGACCCTGACACCTTGGTGCAGAAGGTCCCGACCCTGCGCTTGCTCACTCGCAGCACCGACGATATCCGCCGTACCGCTGAGGCGCTGGTGCCGGCGTTGGCCACGTGGACTGGTAGCGACTTCAGCACAGATGTATGTGAGGTCAGCAGCCAGATCGGATCCGGTTCGCTGCCGCTGGAGCGGTTGCCCAGCGCGGCCCTGCGACTGCGCAGTAACAGCCCCAACAAGCGTCAGCGTAGCCGCCACCTGCGTGAGCTCGCCGAGCGTTTGCGCCGATTGCCGCAACCCGTGATAGGGCGTATCGCCGATGACAGCCTGCTGCTCGACTGCCGTTGCGTGGAGCACCCGGCAGTGCTGCGAGGGCAGTGGGAAACCGGGCCATGATCATTGCCACCGCTGGACATGTGGATCATGGCAAGACCTCGCTGGTCAGGGCATTGACTGGCATCGACACTGATCAACTGGCCGAGGAGAAACGCCGCGGCCTGACCATCGAGCTGGGGTTTGCCTGGATCGGCACTGAAGCAGGCCAGGCGCTGGGCTTCGTGGATGTACCGGGGCATGAGCGCTTCATCGCCACCATGCTGGCCGGTGTCGCGGCGGTGGATGCGGCGCTGCTGGTGGTGGCGGCGGATGATAGTGTAATGCCGCAAACCCGCGAACACCTGAGCATATTGCGGCTGCTCGGAGTAGAGCGGCTGATCATCGTCTTCAGCCGTTGTGATCTGGTAGAGCCGACCAGGTTGAAGACGGTACAGGTCGAGCTGAGCGAGCTGCTGGTGCAGCAGGGCTGGGCATCACCGCCGATATTCTGCGTATCTGCTGTCACCGGCGAAGGAATACCCGTGCTGCGGGAGTACCTGTTCGGGCTGGCCCGGGATCACCGCCTGAGCGCTGCTGGCGGTCATGCGCGGCTGATGGTGGATCGCCGCTTCAGTGTGCCGGGGGCTGGCTGCGTGGTAACCGGCACCCTGGTCAGCGGCAGTCTGCAGGTAGGTCAGCGCTTGCTGGCCGAAGGACGAGAGCTGCGTGTGCGCAGCCTGCAGATCGCGGGTCGGGAAGCGACGCGGGCGGAGGCTGGGCAACGCTGTGCAGTGAATCTGGCAGGTGCGGTGGATACTCATCCGCGCCGGGGCGACTGGCTGACGGCAGTAGCCTTCGGCGCCTCCGAGCGGCTGGATGTAGAGCTGGTGCAATTGGAGGGCAGTCGCTGGCATCGCGGACTGCTGCAGCTGCATCTGGGCACGGCGGTGCATTCCGTGCGGGTGGTCGTGCTGGAACAAGGGCGGCCGGCGCTGGCTCAGCTGATGCTGGAGCAGCCAGTGCAGGCCGTATGGGGAGAGCGCTTCATCATCCGCGACCCGGCGGCCAATACCACGCTGGGTGGTGGGCGGGTGCTGGACCCGCAGGGCCTGCGGCGTGGGCGTAGCAAGTCGCAGCGCCTGGCGCTGCTGCGCGAGTGGCAGCAGGCAACGACGGTTCAGCAGGCGCTGGTGGCGGCACTGCGATGGCAGCCGGTGGAGCTAAGCGGCTTCGCCCGGCGTTTCAACCTGACCGAAGCCGAATTGACAGCATTGCTCGGTACGGTCAACTGCGAAGTCCTGCGCGGGGCGGAGCAGGCATGGGCGCTGCTGCCAGAGCAAATGGAAACCGCCTGGGCTGTCCTGTTTGAGCGCCTGACGGCCTGGCATGCTGCGCACCCTGAGCAGCTGGGGCCAGGCGAGGGCGAGCTGAGGCTGGCTAGCTGTCTGCAGTTGCCATTGGAGTTGAGCAGTTGCCTGCTGGGCCGCTGGTTGCGCGAAGGTCGACTGCAGCGTCAGGCCTGGGCCTGGTACCTGCCGGGGCACCGGCAGCGATTGCTGGAGGAGGACCAGGCGCTGCTTGCCAGGATCAGCGAGCTATTGCTGAGGGGGGGCCTGCGCCCGCCGATCATTGGCGAACTGAGCCAGGCACTGGAGATCGAACTGGAGCCGCTGCGGGCCTTTCTGCAGCGCATGCAGCGGGCGGGCGAGCTGATTGCGGTCGCGCCGAACCGCTATTATCTGCCATCCCAGGTCGATGGCCTGCTGGCGGTGGCGAAACGGTTGGCGGCGGGCTCCTGCTCTGGTAGTTTCACTGCCGCCGAGTACCGGGATGCGTCCGGTATCGGGCGCAACCTGACCATTCAGGTATTGCACTATCTCGACCGGGCGGGCATGACCCGTTTCGTACGGCAACAACGTTTCCTTACCACTGGCTGACGCCGGTGGACAAGGGAAGGACATCGTCCCCGGTGGGGCGCCCGGACTTCAACTCCGGTGAGATGCGCAACGCGTGTCTGGTGGGTTCGACTCCCATGTCCTTCCGCCATTTACCCGCTATACCAGGCAGTCCACATAGTGGCGGATGCCGCCATCCCTCTGTGTTACGACCCGCAATCCATGGATGTCGCTCTCGAACCCCGGGAACTGCTCATCCAGGCTCCGTGCCACGCACAGGTAGTCAGCGATGGCGGTGCTGTCCGAGGGAAAGCGTTCGCCCGGCATGATCACCGGGATGCCGGGCGGGTAGGGTACCAGCATGACGGCGCTGATGCGGCCCGCCAGTTGTTCGACCGGTACCATTTCCACCTGGCCGCGAACCATCTGCTGGTAGGCATCGGCGGGGCGTACGACGATCTCCGGCAACTCGGTGTAGATCTGCCGTAGTACACGGACCATGTGCTGTTGCATGTAGAAGCGGTGCAGTCGATGACACAGATCCTGCAGGCCCAGGCCGGGGTAGTGACCGCTACGGGCGATCGCCGGCAGGGTCAACTCCAGGGGGGCGTTGCAGTCGTACAGGCGCTTGAACTCCTGCAGCTCCGACACCAGTGCGCTCCATTTGCCCTTGGTGATACCCAGCGAAAACAGGATCAGGAACGAATACAGGCCGGTCTTTTCCACCACCAGCCCGCGTTCAGCCAGAAAGCGGGTGACCACTGCCGCTGGGATGCCGGTGCGGCCGAGGCGGCCCTGCTCTTCGACGCCAGGGGTGAGCAGGGTGACCTTGATCGGGTCGAGCAGTGCGTAGTCCTCTGCCATGTCGCCAAAGCCGTGCCAGGGTGCCTGATGGTCCAGTGTCCAGTCACTGGCCTGCAACTGCTCTGCATCCAGTGCCTGCTCGGGCTCCCAGACGTCGAACCACCATTGGTCCTCATCCAGGCGCTCGGCGGTCTGCTGCATGGCGCGGCGGAAGGAGAGTGCCTCATCGAGCGTTTCCTGAACCAGCGAGCGTCCGGGCTCACCGGCCATCATGCCGGTGGCTACATCGATCGAGGCGATGATGCCGTAGTGTGGCGAGGTCGAGGTGTGCATCATGAAGGATTCATTGAAGCGCTCCACATCGAGCTGCTGTTCGACGCTGTTCTCGGCCAGGATGATCGACGCCTGGGACAACGCTGCCAGTACCTTGTGGGGCGACTGGGTGGCGAATACCAGGGGATGCCTGGCGCGCTCGAAGCCGCGCTTGCTGCCCATGCCGTGGCGCCCGGCATAGAATTCATGGAAGGCGGCGTAGCCATACCAGGCTTCGTCGAAGTGCAGGATATCGACCGCATCTTCCAGTTCATCCTTGATCAGCTCGGCGTTGTAGCACAGGCCGTCATAGGTGGAATTGGTCAGCACCGCCAGCCGGATGCGTGCCTTGCGGCCCTGTAGCAAGGGGTGTTCGGCCAGGCGTTGGCGCAGGTTCTGTGGTGAAAACGAGTCCAGGCTGATCGGGCCGATGATGCCATAGTCATTGCGTGAGCCGGTCAGGTACACCGGTATGGCACCGGTCATGATGATTGAGTGGAGGATCGATTTGTGGCAGTTGCGGTCGACCAGTACCACGTCGTCACGGGTAACGAAGGCATGCCAGATGATCTTGTTCGCGGTGGAGGTGCCGTTGATCACATAGAAGCTGTGGTCGGCACCGAAGGTGCGGGCGGTATTGGTTTCGGCCTCGGCGATCGGGCCGCTGTGATCCAGCAGCGAGCCCAGGCCGGGGACCGATACCGACAGGTCCGAACGCAGGGTGTTTTCCCCGAAGAAGTCATGAAAGGCGCGGCCCACCGGGCTTTTGCGAAAGGCCACGCCACCGCCGTGACCGGGCGAGTGCCAGGAGTAGCTGGCGCGTCCGGTGTAGTCGAGCAACGCCTTGAAGAACGGCGGCAGCAACTGGGAGAGATAGGCGCGCGCGGTACGGGCGATCTGCCCGGCGATGAACGGCATGGTGTCTTCGAAAAGATAGATGATGCCGCGCAGCTGGTGCAGGTCACGCAGGCGGCTCAGCAGCTGGTTATCCAGTGCCTGGGTGGTGCTCAATGCCATGATCGGCAGCTCGGGGGAGCGCGAGTGCGCCGCCAAGAAGAGCTTGCGCACCGGCTCGAGTTCGTGGACCGGGTCGTTCTCGGCGGTGAACAGGATGCAGGATAGACCGCGGTGCGCCTCGGCCACCAGGCGGCCTTCATCCAGCGAGGTGGTGGCGAGCACTTCGAAGCCTTCATGCTGCAGGGCGGCGAACAGTTCGGCCAGTTGCTGGCCGGCGACGTTGCTGCGGCCGGTGTCCGGATTGATGACCAGAATGGGGAAATGCAGATGCTTGAACATGCTGTCTCCTGTGAACGCTCTGCATCACAGTGTTGTGCCGGGTGGCAGGCTTGGCAAGTCCGCACCGGTAAATCGCCGCGGTCTATCACAGGCTCGGCGGTGGTATGCTGCACTCTTTGTTCTGCTTTGCCGGGAGACAGCGTGTGAAATGGGATCTGCAAACCCCCTTTATCGACAATGTGCAGGTGCAGCCGGAGGATATCGACGAGCTGGGGCATGCCAATAATGCCGTCTATGTGCGTTGGCTGGAGCGCTGCGCATGGCGGCATTCCCAGTCGCTAGGCCTGGGTTTGCCCGAGTATCAGCAGCTCAATCGCGCCATGGTGGTGGTACGCCATGAAATCGACTACCTGGCGGCGGCCTATGTCGATGAAGAGTTGCAGATGGCGACCTGGATCGTCAGTTGGGACAGCAAGCTGCGCATGACTCGGCGCTTCCAGCTGGTGCGTCCGAGCGATGGAGTCACTCTGCTGCGGGCTTACACCACCTTTGCCTGTGTCGAACTGAGTAGCGGGCGTCCACGGCGGATGCCGGCGGAGTTCGTCGAGGGGTATGGGCGGGCGATCGTGGCGTAGCTGCGGTATGTCGAGCCCGATCATTGCTGAGTTGCTTGATAGGGTTTGATTGGAGTTTGTTGAGGTACCGAGTAGGGCGGTGATGAGCCGCAACAGTTGCAGAACGCGCACCCCGCCATCCATGGCGCTCGTCTACGGCCGTCCCTGGCCGCAGACGGTTCTGCAACTGTTGCGGCTCATCACCGCCTGCGAGTTTGGAGTGGTGCGCAGTCGTGCAGCCACCGCATCGGGTTTACCGGCTGAGGTGTTGTCGTCGAGCAGGCGCTCGACAACCCGTGACCGGTGAGCTCAGCGATACTCGCACAGGTAGGCGGTATCCTGCGCGACCTGCAGCTGGAAGCGACTGTTGGCCGGCACGGTAAACTGGCTGCCAGCCTTGAAGTCTTCCCAGAACTCGCTGCCGGGAAGTTTGACGGTCAGTTGGCCGCTGATCACGTGCATGATCTCCAGCTGATTGGTGCCGAACTCGTACTCTCCCGGTGCCATGACACCGACGGTGGCCGCGCCTTCGGGCTGGGTGAAGGCGATGGAAGCTACTTTTCCTTCGAAGTACTGGTTGACGTTGAACATGTCGTGACTCCATGGATGCGTGAAAGGGTGCACATTATGCCTGCCGCCGCTTTTGCCAGCCAGCGCCGCGAAGCCTGCTATTATCAGCGATCACGACGATGTGTCTATGCATGAATCAGGAGTATGGAATGGCGAATGTGGCCTTTGTTGGTTTGGGGGTGATGGGTTATCCGATGGCGGGGCATCTGGCCCGTGCCGGGCATGAGGTGACCGTGTACAACCGCACCGCTGAAAAAGCGGCGCAATGGGTAGCGCAATATGGCGGACGTGCCTGTGCCACCCCGGCTGAAGCGGCGCAGGAGCAGGACTTCGTGATGGTCTGCGTTGGCAACGATCAGGACCTGCTGGAAGTGATCGGCGGCTCGCAAGGGGTATTGGCAGGTGCGCGCAGTGGCGCGGTCATCGTCGACCATACCACCGCGTCGGCCGGTGTGGCCCGGCAACTGAGCGAGCTGGCCGCGGCAAGTGGCGTGGGCTTTCTCGATGCGCCGGTGTCGGGTGGTCAGGCGGGTGCCGAGAATGGGCAGTTGACCGTGATGGTCGGTGGTGAGGAAGCGGTATTCGATCTGGCGCGCCCGGTGATCAACAGCTATGCCAGGATGCTCAAGCTGATGGGGCCGATCGGTAGCGGCCAGCTGACCAAGATGGTCAACCAGATCTGCATTGCCGGGCTGGTTCAGGGTTTGTCCGAGGCGCTGCATTTCGCCCAGTGTGCCGGTATTGATGGCGAAGCGGCGGTATCGGTGATCAGCAAGGGCGCGGCGCAGTCCTGGCAGATGGAAAATCGGCACAAGACCATGCTTGCCGGGGAGTTCGATTTCGGCTTTGCGGTCGACTGGATGCGCAAGGATCTGTCAATCGTGCTGGACGAGTCGCGACGCAATGGCGCGCAACTGCCCATTACCGCATTGGTCGACCAGTTCTACGCCGATGTTCAGCAGATGGGTGGTGGACGCTGGGATACTTCAAGTCTGATTGCCAGACTCAAGAGCGGAAAATAAAATACACCGCGCCGAGAAGACACAGGCCGGCCCAGAGATAATCCAGTTTCAATGGCTGATGCAGGAAGAACACCGCAAAGGGTACGAACACGCAGAGCGTGATCACTTCCTGCATTATCTTCAGCTGGGCCACTGACATCTCGGTATAGCCGATACGGTTGGCCGGGACCATCAGCAGATACTCGAACAGTGCGATACCCCAGCTGACCAGCGCGGCGATGATCCACGGCTTGCTGTTCAGGGAACGCAGGTGCCCATACCAGGCGAAGGTCATGAAAATATTCGACAGGCTCAACAGCAAGGCGGTCTGGGCCCAGACGGGTATGTGCATGGTATGGGGCTCGAAAGGTGTGGAAGGTGCCCGTCAGGCGGGCGTAATCAGATTCAGCGGGAATTCTAGCTTCTATATGCAATGTCGAGAAGGCTGTGGCGCCTGTTGTGTGGCGCCCTCGATCACTTCATCCATTCCAGGCATGCCCGGCGGTAAACCGGCGGGTGTGGCCTGTATTCATCTTACGTCGGATCGGCGTTGTGGGATCTTCCATTCGCCGCAGCGGCCCCGCGTCTGCGCCGAGTTCATGGCTGATGAGGAGGTGTGTGGCGGTAGTGCTGAGGAAGCGGTGCGGATACTGAGCTGGTGGGAGCAGGCCACGGCCTGAACGGAGGCCCGGCTGCAATTCGGCCCCACCCGCCAATAAAAAACCCGCCGAAGCGGGTTTTTTTGGGACTGCCCTTACTTGTTCGGGTAGTCGCGCTGGGTGTAGCCGGTATACAGCTGGCGCGGACGGCCGATCTTGTACGGGTTGCTGATCATTTCGTTCCAGTGCGCGATCCATCCCGGGGTGCGGCCGGTGGCGAAGATCACGGTGAACATCTCGGTGGGGATGCCCAGCGCCTTGAGGATGATACCGGAGTAGAAGTCCACGTTCGGATACAGGTTGCGTTCGGCGAAGTAGGGGTCGCTCAGGGCGATCTCTTCCAGCTTCATGGCCAGTTCCAGTTGCGGGTCATTGATGCCCAGCTCACCCAGAACCTCGTCGCAGGTCTGCTTCATGACGCGGGCGCGCGGGTCGAAGTTCTTGTACACGCGGTGGCCGAAGCCCATCAGCTTGAACGGATCGTCCTTGTCCTTGGCCTTGGCGATGAAGCTGTCGATGTTGGACACATCGCCGATCTCATCGAGCATGCGCAGTACGGCTTCGTTGGCACCACCGTGAGCCGGTCCCCACAGGGCGGCGATACCGGCAGCGATACAGGCGAACGGGTTGGCGCCGGAGGAGCCGGCCAGACGGACGGTGGAGGTGGAGGCGTTCTGTTCGTGGTCGGCGTGCAGCACGAAGATGCGATCCATGGCACGGGCCAACACCGGGCTGATCGGTTTGATCTCGGCCGGGGTATTGAACATCATGTGCAGGAAGTTTTCCGAGTAGCTCAGGTCGTTACGCGGATACATCATCGGCTGGCCGGCGGAATACTTGTAGACCATGGCGGCAATGGTCGGCATCTTGGCGATCAGGCGGATGGCCGAGATTTCGCGATGATGGGGGTCGTTGATATCCAGCGAATCGTGGTAGAAGGCGGACAGGGCGCCCACCACGCCACACATGATGGCCATCGGGTGGGCGTCGCGGCGGAAGCCATTGAGGAAGTTCTTCAACTGCTCATGAACCATGGTGTGGTTCTTGATGGTGTTGTCGAACTTCTCTTTCTCCGCTGCGGTGGGCAGTTCACCCTTGAGCAGCAGGAAGCAGGTTTCCAGGAAGTCGGATTTCTCTGCCAGTTGTTCGATCGGATAGCCCCGATGCAGCAATACACCCTTGTCGCCATCAATGTAGGTGATCTTGGATTCGCAGGATGAAGTCGCCATGAAACCGGGGTCGAAGGTGAATACCCCTTCGCTGGTCAGGCCGCGAACGTCGACGACATCCGGCCCCAAGGTGCCCGAATAGACAGGCAGCTCGATGGGGGCAGCGCCCTCGATGATCAACTGCGCTTTTTTGTCAGCCATTGATGGCCTCCTATTTTGCTGTATCGAAAGTGTGACCCCCCACGCAGGGCCCGCATCACTATAAGGTCAAAAACCCGTTTGTCAATTCTACCGATAGAGTTTCTGAATCGTTGCCATTCAAAGGTTTCATTGACAAAACGGGATGCGCGCATTTGACGCAGCGGGGGTTCTTGCAAGGGCGGCGGGCGCTGCTGGCTGGGCTTTATCGCGTTGTAATCAGGCGGCCAAGTCTCTATACTCCTTGACCGGCAAAGTGACCCATTCGGCTTCTTCCTTGAAGCTGTGCCGCGCGTCATTTGGGTGTGAACCACACCTTTCTATAATCCAGCCCTGTCCACAGGGTAATGAGTGTGAATATAGCCGTGAATAGCAAAAGACCTGTCAACCTAGATCTCAGGACAATCAAACTTCCTGTCACAGCCTATACGTCTATCGCTCACCGAATTTCGGGAGTCATTCTGTTCATCGCCATTGCTGGTCTGCTTTGGATGCTGAGCACGTCACTGAGTTCCGAAAGCGGTTTCGAGCAAGTCAAGGCATGCCTGCAAAATCCGTTCGCCAAGCTGGTGCTCTGGGGTGTTCTGTCCGCCCTGTTGTATCACCTGGTAGCGGGTATCCGCCATCTGATCATGGATGCCGGCATCGGTGAGGGGCTGGAAAGTGGCCGGCTGGGTTCCAAGCTGGTGATTGTCATCGCCGTTGTTCTGATTGTTCTTCTGGGGGTATGGATATGGTAACCAACGTCACCAACCTGTCGCGCAGCGGTCTATATGACTGGATGGCGCAGCGCGTATCCGCTGTGCTGCTGGCGGCCTATACCCTGTTTATGCTTGGCTTTCTGCTGCTCAACCCCGGGCTGACCTATGCCGAGTGGCAGGGTCTGTTCAGCAACAATGCCATGCGCATCTTCAGCCTGCTGACGCTGGTTGCGCTGAGCGTGCATTCATGGGTCGGCATGTGGACCATCTCCACTGACTACCTCACCCCCATGGCCTTCGGCAAAGCCGCTACCGTGTTGCGCTTCCTGTTCCAGGTGGTCTGCGGTCTGGCGATGTTCGTGCTGTTCGTCTGGGGTGTACAGATTCTGTGGGGTTTTAACTAATGGCTAACATTCGTACTTTGACATTTGACGCCATCATCGTTGGTGGTGGTGGTGCCGGTATGCGCGCGGCGCTGCAACTGGCTCAGGGCGGTCACAAGACTGCCGTCGTAACCAAGGTATTCCCGACCCGTTCGCACACCGTTTCCGCCCAGGGCGGTATTACCTGTGCGATCGCCTCGGCCGACCCGAACGACGATTGGCGCTGGCACATGTATGACACCGTCAAGGGGTCCGACTATATCGGTGACCAGGACGCAATCGAGTACATGTGTTCCGTGGGTCCTGAAGCGGTATTCGAACTCGAGCACATGGGCCTGCCATTCTCCCGTACCGAGCAGGGCCGCATCTATCAGCGTCCGTTCGGTGGTCAGTCCAAGGACTATGGCAACGGTGGCCAGGCCGCGCGTACCTGCGCTGCCGCCGACCGTACCGGTCACGCCCTGCTGCACACCCTGTATCAGGGTAATATCAAGCACAACACCACTTTCCTCAATGAGTGGTATGCGGTCGATCTGGTCAAGAACCAGGACGGCGCCATCGTCGGCGTCATCGCCATCTGCATCGAAACCGGCGAAACCGTCTACATCCGTTCCAAGGCCACTGTTCTGGCCACCGGTGGTGCAGGCCGTATCTACGCCTCGACCACCAACGCCCTGATCAATACCGGTGACGGTGTCGGCATGGCGCTGCGCGCCGGCGTACCGGTCCAGGATATGGAAATGTGGCAGTTCCACCCGACCGGTATTGCCGGTGCCGGTGTACTGGTTACCGAAGGTTGCCGTGGTGAAGGTGGATACCTGATCAACAAGCACGGCGAGCGCTTCATGGAGCGTTACGCTCCCAACGCCAAGGACCTTGCCGGTCGTGACGTCGTGGCCCGCTCCATGGTCAAGGAAATCCTGGCTGGCAACGGTTGTGGCCCGGATGGCGACCACGTCATGCTGAAGCTGGATCACCTGGGTGAGGAAGTGCTGCACAGCCGCCTGCCGGGTATCTGTGAGCTGTCCAAGACCTTCGCCCATGTCGACCCGGTCACTGCCCCGGTGCCGGTAGTACCGACCTGTCACTACATGATGGGTGGTGTTGCCACCAACATCCATGGTCAGGCGATCGCCCAGGATGCCGAAGGCAACGACAAGATCATCGAAGGCCTGTTCGCCGTTGGCGAAGTGGCCTGCGTATCGGTACACGGTGCCAACCGTCTGGGCGGTAACTCGCTGCTCGACCTGGTGGTATTCGGTCGCGCTGCCGGCCTGCACCTGGAAAGCGCTCTGAAGGAAGGTATCGACTACCGCGGCGCTTCCGAGTCCGACATCGAAGCCTCCCTGTCCCGCCTGTCCGGCATCAACACCCGTACTACCGGTGAAGACGTCGCTCCGCTGCGCAAGGAACTGCAGAACTGCATGCAGAACTACTTCGGTGTATTCCGTACCGGCGAATACATGCAGAAGGGCATCAAGGAGCTGGAAGGCCTGCGTGAGCGCATCGCCAACGTCAAGATCGACGACAAGAGCAACGCGTTCAACACCGCGCGGATCGAAGCGCTGGAACTGCAGAACCTGCTGGAAGTGGCCGAGGCGACCGCCATTGCCGCTGACACACGTACTGAAAGCCGTGGCGCGCATGCCCGTGAAGACTTCACCGAGCGTGACGACGAAAACTGGCTGTGCCACAGCATGTACCATCCGCAGACCAAGCAGCTGACCAAGCGTGCGGTCAACTTCGCGCCGAAGACCGTTCCGGTGTTCGAACCCAAAGTCCGCACATATTAAGGGGATCCGATATGTTGCAAGTCAGTATCTATCGTTACAACCCTGAGACCGACAAGGCTCCCTACATGCAGGACTTCCAGGTCGACACCGAGGGCAAGGACCTGATGGTGCTGGACGTTCTGCAGCTGGCCAAGGAGCAGGACGCTGGGCTGGGTTTCCGCCGCGCCTGCCGTGAAGGTGTGTGCGGTTCCGATGGCATGAACATCAACGGCAAGAACGGGCTCGCTTGCATCACTCCGCTGTCAAGTGTAGTGAAGAACAACAAGCTGGTTCTGCGTCCGTTGCCGGGTTTGCCGGTAATCCGTGACCTGGTCGTGGATATGAGCATCTTCTATAAGCAATACGAGAAGGTTCAGCCTTATCTGCAGAACGACACGCCGGCGCCGGCTATCGAGCGCCTGCAGTCGCCGGAGGAGCGGGAAAAGCTGGATGGCCTGTACGAGTGCATTCTCTGTGCATGCTGCTCCACGTCCTGCCCTTCGTTCTGGTGGAACCCGGACAAGTTCATTGGTCCTGCGGGTCTGTTGCAGGCTTACCGCTTCCTGGCGGACAGCCGCGACACCGAGACCGAGAACCGCCTGGCAGCGCTGGATGATCCGTTCAGCGTGTTCCGCTGCCGTGGCATCATGAACTGCGTGAATGTCTGCCCCAAGGGTCTGAATCCGACCCGGGCAATCGGACATATCCGCAACATGCTGCTGCAAAGCGGGACTTGAGTAGGGCTCTGTTTGAGCACGAGTCTGCGCCGGCCCCTGCATCAGGGGTCGGCCAGTAATTGAATTCGGACCGCCGCTCACAAAGCAGCGGTCTGTATTATGTAGCTAAACCAACAGGGGCAACGGGTAACACCCGAACTATCTGTCGGGGCCGGCAATATTCCGGTTTCGCGGAATGTGACAGAGCAGGGCGATTGGCAGGGACAATGCCGAGACCCCATCTGACTGTTCTGCACGGATGGCAATCTGATTGCCAATTAATGGTCTTTTGCGCCAGGTGGTGTCCCCTTATAGAGGGTGACCAAGAATGCCAGACAGCGAAATGCAGCAGCTGTGGAGTACATCTCACCTATCCGGTGGGAATGCCTCCTACGTTGAAGAGCTCTATGAGCTCTATCTGCACGATCCGAACAGTGTCGCCGAAGAATGGCGCAGCTATTTCGACAAGCTGCCCCAGATCACCGGCTCCACCGGCTCGGACATTTCCCATTCCACCATCCGCGAGCATTTCCTGTCGCTCGCGCAGAACAACCGCCGTCCGCAGGCGGTAAGCGGTGGCCAGGTCAGCAGCGAGCGTGACAAGAAGCAGGTCGGTGTGCTGCGCCTGATTCAGGCCTACCGCATGCGTGGCCACCAGGCTTCCAGTCTCGATCCGCTGGGGTTGTGGGAGCGGGAAGAAATCGCTGATCTGACGCTGGCCGAGTATGGCCTGACCGACGCTGATCTGGACACCGTGTTCCGTACCGGTGAGCTGAACATCGGCAAGGAAGAGGCGCCCCTGCGTGAAATTCTCGAAGCACTGAAGTCGACCTATTGCGGTACCTTCGGGGCTGAATACATGCATATCGTCGATTCTGCTCAGCGCCGCTGGTTCCAGCAGCGCCTGGAGAGCGTGCGCGGCAAGCCGCAGCATTCGACCGAAAGCAAACGTCACCTGCTCGAGCGCCTGACCGCCGCCGAAGGCCTGGAAAAGTACCTGGGCACCAAGTACCCCGGCACCAAGCGTTTCGGTGTGGAAGGTGGCGAGAGCCTGATCCCCATGCTCGACGAGATCATCCAGCGCTCCGGCTCCTATGGGGTCAACGAAGTCGTACTGGGCATGGCTCACCGTGGCCGTCTCAACGTGCTGGTCAACACCCTGGGCAAGAACCCGCGCGATCTGTTCGACGAGTTCGAAGGCAAGAAGATGATCGACCTGGGCTCCGGTGACGTGAAATATCACCAGGGCTTTTCGTCCAACGTCATGACCTCCGGCGGCGAAGTGCATCTGGCGCTGTCGTTCAACCCCTCGCACCTGGAGATCGTCTCTCCGGTGGTCGAAGGCTCGGTGCGTGCCCGTCAGGACCGCCGCAAGGATGCCACCGGTGACAAGGTGCTGCCGATCAGCATCCATGGCGACGCTGCCTTTGCCGGCCAGGGCGTGGTCATGGAAACCTTCCAGATGTCCCAGACCCGCGCCTACAAGACCGGTGGCACCATCCATATCGTGGTCAACAACCAGGTCGGCTTTACCACCAGCCGTCAGGAAGATGCCCGCTCCACCGAGTACTGCACCGACATCGCCAAGATGATTCAGGCGCCGATCTTCCACGTCAACGGGGATGATCCGGAAGCCGTGCTGTTCGTCACCCAGTTGGCAGTCGACTACCGCATGCAGTTCAAGCGTGACGTGGTGATCGACCTGGTGTGCTACCGCCGTCGCGGCCACAACGAAGCGGACGAGCCGTCCGGCACCCAGCCGCGCATGTACGCGGTGATCAGCAAGCACCCGACTACCCGCGAGATCTACGCCAAGCGTCTGGTCGAAGGTGGCGCGCTGACCGAAGAGGATGTGCAGAAGCGAATCGAGGAGTACCGTACCGCCCTGGACAATGGCGATCACGTGGTGAAAAGCCTGGTCAAGGAGCCTGACTCCAACTCCTTCGTTGACTGGAGACCCTACCTGGGCCACCAGTGGACTGCGCGCCATGACACCCGCTTCGACCTCAAGACCCTGCAGGAGCTGGCCAACCGCCTGACCAACCTGCCGGACGGTCTGGTGGTACAGCGCCAGGTAGCCAAGATCATCGAGGACCGGGTGAAGATGGCCGCTGGCGGCCTGGCCCTGAACTGGGGCTTCGCCGAAACCATGGCCTACGCCACCCTGCTGCACGAAGGGCATCCGGTGCGTATTACCGGCCAGGACGTGGGACGCGGTACCTTCTCCCACCGTCATGCGGTGCTGCACAACCAGAAAGGCGATGGCGCCTACATTCCGCTGGCCAACCTCAGCGAGAACCAGCCACGCCTGGATATCTACGACTCCCTGCTGTCGGAAGAGGCGGTGCTGGCCTTCGAATACGGCTACGCTACCACCACGCCCAATGCGCTGGTGATCTGGGAAGCGCAGTTCGGCGACTTCGCCAACGGTGCCCAGGTGGTGATCGACCAGTTCATCACCAGTGGTGAGCACAAGTGGGGCCGCCTGTGCGGTCTGACCATGCTGCTGCCGCACGGCTATGAAGGTCAGGGGCCGGAGCACTCTTCCGCACGTCTGGAGCGCTTCCTGCAGCTGTGCGCCGAGCAGAACATCCAGGTCTGCGTACCGACCACGCCGGCCCAGATCTACCATCTGCTGCGCCGTCAGGTGATTCGCCCGCTGCGCAAGCCGCTGGTGGTACTGACGCCGAAATCCCTGCTGCGTCATAAACTGGCAATCTCCACCCTGGAAGATCTGGCCGAAGGGTCCTTCCAGACCGTGATTCCCGAAGCCGACGCGATCGATCCGGCGAAGGTGGACCGGGTGGTCATGTGCAGCGGCAAGGTGTACTACGATTTGCTGGAGAAGCGTCGCGCCGATGAGCTCGAGAATGTCGCCATCGTCCGTATCGAACAGCTGTACCCGTTCCCGGAAGACGACCTGGCCGAGGTTCTTGCCCCTTACAGCGGACTGAAGAAAGTGGTCTGGTGTCAGGAAGAGCCCATGAACCAGGGTGCCTGGTACTGCAGCCAGCATCACATGCGCCGCGTGCTGGCACAGCACAGCGTCAGCAATCTGTATCTGGACTACGCTGGACGAGAGGCTTCCGCAGCACCTGCTGGTGGCTACCCCTCCGTTCATGCAGAAGAACAAGCGAAACTCCTGCAGGACGCGCTCTACGCTTGAGCCACTGCACAACACAGTTTATTTAAGGATTGACAATGGCGATTGAAATCAAGGCCCCTACATTCCCCGAATCGGTTGCGGACGGCACTGTTGCCACCTGGCACAAGCAGCCCGGCGACGCAGTCAAGCGCGATGACCTGATCGTTGACATCGAGACCGACAAGGTTGTTCTGGAAGTTCTGGCCGAAGCCGATGGCGTGCTGGGCGATATCATCAAGGGCGAAGGCGATACCGTCCTCAGCGGCGAGAAACTGGGTACGCTGAACGAAGGCGCCACTGCCGCACCGAAGGCCGAGGCCGCGCCGGCAGCAACTGCGGCTCCCGCCGCTGCCGCCGAAGCCGAAGCGGGTGATGAGCAACTGCTGAATCCGGCAGCGCGCAAGCTGGCCGAAGAAAGTGGCCTGGATCCTGCCCAGATCAAGGGCACCGGCAAGGGCGGTCGCGTCACCAAGGAAGACGTGCTCAACGCCATCGAGGCGAAGAAATCCGCTCCGGCTGCTGCCGCTGCACCGGCCGCCAAGCCTGCTGCCGCCAGCGCCTCCTCGGTCATGCTGAGCGAAGGTGACCGCGTCGAGAAGCGCGTGCCCATGACCCGCCTGCGTGCGCGCATTGCCGAGCGTCTGGTCGAGGCGCAGTCGAGCATGGCCATGCTGACGACCTACAACGAAGTCGACATGAAGCCGATCATGGACCTGCGCAAGAAGTACAAGGACCTGTTCGAGAAGAAGCACAATGGCGTACGCCTGGGCTTCATGTCCTTCTTCGTCAAGGCGGCTACCGAAGCGCTGAAGCGTTTCCCCGCGGTCAACGCCTCCATCGATGGCAAGGACATCGTCTATCACGGCTACCAGGATATCGGTGTGGCCGTATCCAGTGACCGTGGTCTGGTGGTGCCGGTGCTGCGCAACACCGAGTTCATGAACCTGGCCCAGATCGAAGGCACCATCAGCGACTTCGGCCGCAAGGCACGCGATGGCAAGCTGTCCATGGAGGAAATGACTGGTGGTACTTTCACCATTTCCAACGGCGGGGTATTCGGTTCGCTGCTGTCTTCGCCGATCGTAAACCCCCCGCAGGCCGCCATTCTGGGCATGCACAAGATCCAGGAGCGCCCGATGGCCGTTGATGGCCAGGTGGTGATCCGGCCGATGATGTATCTGGCGCTGTCCTATGACCACCGCCTGATCGATGGCAAGGAAGCGGTCAGCTTCCTGGTCGCGATCAAGGAGCTGCTGGAAGATCCGGCTCGCATGCTGTTGGACATCTGACCGCAGCAACTGGTTTTAACGCGTCAAGCGGCAGACTGCCGGTAGTCGTACCGGCAGTTTGGGATATAGAGCTGCAAACAGAGGAATTGGTTTATGAGCGACAAATTTGATGTAGTGGTCATCGGTGCCGGTCCGGGGGGCTATGTAGCCGCCATCCGCGCTGCCCAGCTGGGTCTGAAAACAGCCTGTATCGAGAAGTACCAGGGCAAGGATGGCAAGCTGGCACTGGGCGGCACCTGCCTGAACGTGGGTTGCATTCCTTCCAAGGCATTGCTGGACAGCTCTTGGAAATACCATGAAGCAAAGGATGCATTCCAGGTCCACGGCATTTCCACCGGTGACGTGACGATGGACGTCTCGACCATGATTGGTCGCAAGGATCAGATCGTCAAGAACCTCACCGGCGGTGTTGCCGGCCTGCTCAAGGCCAACGGCGTTACTGTTTACCAGGGTCACGGCAAACTGCTGGCTGGCAAGCAGGTCGAAGTCACCAAGGAAGACGGCAGCAGCGAAGTGCTGGCCGCTGAGAACGTGATTCTGGCCTCCGGTTCGCGCCCGGTCGAAATTCCCCCGGCTCCGGTGGATCAGAAGGTCATCGTTGACTCCACCGGCGCGCTGGACTTCGAGTCCGTTCCCAAGCGTCTGGGTGTGATTGGCGCGGGCGTGATCGGTCTGGAGCTGGGCTCGGTATGGTCGCGTCTGGGTGCTGAAGTGACCGTTATCGAAGCACTGGACAAGTTCCTGCCAGCTGCCGACGAGCAATTGTCCAAGGAAGCGCTGAAAATCTACACCAAGCAGGGCCTGAATGTGCTGCTGGGTGCGCGTGTTACCGGTAGCGAAGTCAAGGGCGAGGAAGTTGCCGTCAAGTTCACTGACGCCAAGGGCGATCAGGAACTGGTGTTCGACAAGCTGATCGTGGCTGTTGGCCGCCGTCCGGTGACCACCGATCTGCTGGCCGCTGACTCGGGTGTTACCCTGGACGAGCGTGGCTACGTATTCGTTGACGACCACTGTGCCACTTCGGTGCCGGGCGTGTACGCCATCGGTGACGTGGTACGCGGCCTGATGCTGGCCCACAAGGCCTCGGAAGAGGGTGTCGTGGTGGCCGAGCGCATCGCCGGGCACAAGGCGCAGATGAACTACGACCTGATTCCGTCGGTCATCTATACCCATCCGGAAGCCGCCTGGGTTGGCAAGAACGAGCAGCAGCTGAAAACCGAAGGCGTTGAAATCAACGTCGGCGTGTTCCCCTTCGCTGCCAGTGGTCGCGCCATGGCCGCCAACGATACTGCCGGCTTCGTCAAGATCATCGCCTGCGCCAAGAGCGACCGTGTACTGGGCGTACACGTTATCGGGCCAAGCGCTGCCGAGCTGGTACAGCAGGGCGCTATCGCCATGGAATTCGGCACCAGTGCCGAAGACCTGGGCATGATGGTCTTCGCTCACCCGACCATGTCGGAAGCGATGAAGGAAGCTGCTCTGGCAGTGAACGGCCACGCGATTCACATCGCCAACCGCAAGAAGCGTTAAGTAATCCTCCCCGGACCGCCGGCACTTCCGCACAGCGGATGTGCCGGCGGCCTGGTTGCCGATTCACAAGGCAAGGTCGAAGGATCGACCATCACCCCCGGGGGTGACTCGGGTATGCAGGGACTCTGGTCCGGCAGCCTGATCGGTGACAGTGGCGCAGTACCGTCACTGTTATGAAATTCATATGAACAACGGTACAAATGAATGAATCTTCACGAATATCAGGGGAAGCAGCTGTTCGCTGAGTACGGCCTTCCTGTCTCCAAAGGTATTGCTGTCGACACTCCTGAAGCAGCTGCCGAAGCCTGTGACACCATCGGTGGTTCCGAGTGGGTAGTCAAAGCCCAGGTCCACGCTGGTGGCCGCGGCAAGGCTGGTGGCGTCAAGCTGGTCAAGAACAAGGAAGACGCCAAGGCCTTTGCCGAGAAGTGGCTGGGTCAGCGTCTGGTAACCTATCAGACCGATGCCAACGGTCAGCCGGTGACCAAGATTCTGGTAGAGTCCTGCACTGATATCGACCAGGAACTCTATCTGGGCGCCGTCGTGGATCGTTCCACCCGCCGTATCGTTTTCATGGCATCCACCGAAGGTGGCGTTGAAATCGAGAAGGTCGCTGAAGAAACTCCCGAGAAAATCCTCAAGGCCACCATCGATCCGCTGGTCGGTCCGCAGCCCTACCAGGGCCGTGACCTGGCTTTCCAGCTGGGCCTGAAGGGCGACCAGATCAAGCAGTTCACCAATATCTTCGTCGGTCTGGGCAAGTTGTTCGCCGACTACGACCTGGCGCTGCTGGAAATCAACCCGCTGGTGATCAAGAAAGACGGCAACCTGCACTGCCTGGACGCCAAGATCAACATCGACGCCAACGCCCTGTACCGTCAACCCAAGCTGCGCGCCATGCACGATCCGTCCCAGGACGATGCCCGTGAAGCGCATGCTGCCCAGTTCGAACTGAACTACGTGGCGCTGGAAGGCAACATCGGCTGCATGGTCAACGGTGCCGGTCTGGCCATGGGTACCATGGACATCGTCAACCTGCACGGCGGCAAGCCGGCCAACTTCCTCGACGTCGGCGGCGGTGCAACCAAGGAGCGCGTGACTGAAGCGTTCAAGATCATCCTCTCCGACAGCAATGTGGCCGCGGTTCTGGTCAACATCTTCGGTGGCATCGTGCGTTGCGACATGATCGCCGAAGGCATCATCGGTGCGGTCAAGGATGTAGGCGTCAAGGTGCCGGTAGTGGTGCGCCTGGAAGGCAACAACGCCGACCTGGGTGCCAAGGTACTGGCTGAAAGTGGTTTGAACATCATCGCAGCAACCAGTCTGACCGACGCTGCAGTACAGGTCGTCAAAGCGGCGGAGGGCAAGTAATGAGCATCCTGATCGACAAGAACACCAAGGTAATCTGCCAGGGCATCACCGGCTCGCAGGGCTCCTTCCACACCGAACAGGCCATTGCCTACGGTACTCAGATGGTCGGTGGCGTTACCCCGGGCAAGGGTGGCACTACGCACCTGGGCCTGCCGGTATTCAACACTGTGCGCGAAGCAGTGGAAGCTACTGGTGCTGATGCCTCCGTGATCTACGTTCCGGCTCCGTTCTGCAAGGATTCCATCCTGGAAGCCGCCAACGCCGGTATCAAGCTGATCGTATGCATCACCGAAGGTATCGCTACCCTCGACATGCTGGATGCCAAGGTCAAGTGCGACGAACTGGGCGTACGCCTGATCGGGCCTAACTGCCCGGGCGTCATCACCCCCGGCGAGTGCAAGATCGGCATCATGCCCGGCCACATCCACCTGCCAGGCAAGGTAGGCATCGTTTCCCGCTCCGGCACCCTGACCTACGAAGCGGTCAAGCAGACCACTGACGCCGGTTTCGGTCAGTCCAGCTGCGTCGGTATCGGCGGTGACCCGATCCCTGGCTCCAACTTCATCGATATCCTGAAGCTGTTCCAGGAAGATCCGCAGACCGAAGCCATCGTCATGATCGGCGAGATCGGCGGTAGCGCTGAAGAAGAAGCCGCTGCCTTCATCAAGGCCAATGTGACCAAGCCGGTGGTGTCCTACATCGCTGGTGTGACTGCTCCGGCAGGCAAGCGCATGGGCCATGCCGGTGCGATCATCTCCGGCGGCAAGGGTACTGCCGACGAGAAGTTCGCTGCCCTGGAAGACGCAGGCGTGAAGACCGTCCGCTCGCTGGCCGATATCGGCAAGGCGCTGTCGGAACTGACTGGCTGGGAAATGAAGTAATTCCCCGCTGATCTGCAAGCAAAACCCCGCCTCGGCGGGGTTTTGTCATTTTTGGTTCACAACATGACCGGGAGCAGCCCTTTTGCCCATACGCATGTTTATAATGCCCGCATTGCTGTCTGTACCGGGCAGTCCCTGACAGAAGAATTTCAATGAAGACATTATCGCCGGCCAATATTCTGGCCCTCGGTTTCATGACCTTCGCCCTGTTTCTGGGTGCAGGCAATATCATCTTTCCGCCCAGCGCCGGTCTGTTGGCCGGTGAGAACATGTGGCCCACCGCGCTGGGATTCCTGCTGACTGCGGTGGGTTTACCGCTGCTGACGCTGGTTGCGCTGGCGCGGGTTGGTGGTGGTATCCAGGAGCTGACCGCGCCGCTGGGGAAATATCCCGGCCTGATCCTGGCCATTCTGGTCTATCTCTCCATCGGGCCGCTGTTCGCCACGCCACGAACCGCCGTGGTGTCGTATGAGGTGGGTGTGGTCGGATTGGTCGAGGACAGCTGGCAGGCGCTGCTGATCTATTCGCTGGTGTATTTCACTGTGGTGTTGTGCCTGGCATTGAAGCCCGGCCGCCTGGTGGACAATATCGGCAAGCTGATCACGCCAGTGCTGCTACTGGCATTGGTGATTCTCGGTATAGCGGCGCTGCTGTTCCCGGCAGGTGATGTCAGTGAGGCGGCATCGGCCTACCGGGAAAACCCGCTTATCGAGGGTGTTCTGCAAGGCTATTTGACCATGGACGCCCTGGGGGCGCTGGTGTTCGGTGTGGTGATCACCCGAGCCATTCGTGATCGCCAGGTGCAGGAAACCCATGTGGTGACCCGCTATACGATTACTGCATCGGTGATCGCTGCCGTTGGTTTGGCCCTGGTCTACCTGGCGCTGTTTCAGCTGGGCGCTACCAGCAGCTCATTGGTGGAGCCGGGCGCCAATGGTGGGCAGATCCTGGCCGCCTTCGTCCAGTATCGTTTCGGTACGGCGGGCAGCCTGCTGCTGGCGGTGGTGATCACCCTGGCATGCCTGACCACCGCGGTAGGGCTGATATCGGCCTGTGGCGCGTTTTTCAGTCGCGAGTTTCCGGTCAGCTATGAACAGGTGGTTTGGGTATTCACCATCTTCTGCATGGCGGTATCCAACCAGGGGCTGGACAGCCTGATCCGGGTTTCCATCCCGGTGCTGGTGGGGTTGTACCCGCTGGCTATCGTGCTGGTCTGTCTTGGCCTGTTCCTGCCAGGTTGGCAGCGTCCGCAGAACATCATGCGCCCGGTGATGCTGGTCGCCTTGTTGTTCGGTATCATCGATGGCCTCAAGGCCGCCGGTTTCATGGACCGTGATACGGCCTGGATGAGTGGCCTGCCGTTTGCTTCTCTGGGGCTGGGCTGGTTGGTGCCGGCCATCGTCATGCTGGTCATCGCCATTGTGGTGGACCAGTTACGCTATGGCAGGCTGCGCAGCGCATGAGTTCGTTGAAGGAAGCACAATGAACGATATTCTCCATGCCGAATCGCTCTGGCTGAATTTTACCGCCTTTGGCTGGTTCATCTTCTGCTGGATCGGCTATACCCGCTACGCCTGGCACAAAGGGCGGGATACGCCCTGCCTGGCGAGCGTACTGCACCTGTATCGCAAGGACTGGATGAGCCGGCTGCTGCTGCGTGAGCAGCGCATTGCCGACGCCAGCCTGATCAGCAACCTGGAGCGCAACACCTCGTTCTTCGCCTCCAGCACGTTGCTGATCGTGGCGGGGTTGATCACCGTGATGGGGGCAACGGATCGGGCCCAGAGCCTGCTGCAGGAACTGCCATTCGTGGCCTCGGTCAGCCGTGAAATTTCGGAGGTGAAGCTGCTGGCGATGCTGGGTATCTTCGTCTACGCGTTCTTCACCTTCTCCTGGGCGATGCGTCAGTACAACTTTGCTTCAGTGCTGTTTGGCTCGGCTCCACTGGTAGGGGAGAAGCATGTCAGCGAGATCGAACGCAAGGCCTTCGCCACCCGGGCGGCCAAGGTGCTGTCCAAGGCTGCGCACTCCTTCAACCTGGGCTTGCGTTCCTATTACTTCGCGCTGGCGATGCTCTGCTGGTTCATCAACCCCTGGGTGTTCATGGGCATGACCGCGGGCGTGGTATATGTGTTGTACCGTCGGGAGTTCAAATCCACGGTGCTGGAAGTGCTGATGGCGACGCCGGCGCAGTTCCCCGAACCCCCGCCAGAGCAATGACTGACGCACAAACAATATCGGCCGCATAAGCGGCCGATATTGTCGTGGGGTATACAGCAACTGCGGGGGTTATTCGCCGTTCATGCGCTGGTTCAGATCGTCCCGGGCATCAGCGGCGGCTTCCTTGGCCTGTTGACCTTTTTCCTGCAGGTAATCGGTGGAGTCATCATAGGCTTCACTGATCCTGTCGCCGGCTGCATCCAGATTCTCCTGAATGCGTTCGCCGGTAGTCGGCTCGTTATTGAAGGTTTCGTCGGCTTTCTGCTCGATGGCATCGCCGGTATCTTCGATGGCATCACCTACATTGTCCATCGCATCGGACATGGACTCGCGAGCCGACTCCATCTTGTCTTCCGGCTTGTCCTGACAGGCTGCCAGCATACCGAGACTGGCCATGAGGATGGCCGTTGCGCAAAGCTTTTTCATCTGATTCTCCAAGTGATGATTCACTGTCTGGTTAGTCCGGCGTAAGCGGCAAGAGTTCCCGCTTCGCTACACCAAGCGTAGTAGATTCATGCTGGTCTGTTAAAATCTGGAGTTTTGTATCCGGTGGGCTTGATATGAGTATTGAACAACGCGCACGCAACTTCCTGTCCGTGCTGCGCCATTGCCAGGTGCTTGGCATGACGGTGGAGCAGGCCGATGAGAGCGGCCTGGTCATCAAACTGCCCTACAGTGAACTCATTGTCGGCAATCCGGTGACCGGTGTGGTGCACGGTGGGGCAATCACCACCCTGATGGACAGCTGCTGTGGCATTTCCACGGTCTGTTACCTGGATGATTTCGAGATCTGCCCGACGCTGGACCTGCGCATCGACTATATGCATCCGGCCGAGCCGGGGGCGCCGATCTTCGGTTTTGCCGAATGCTACCGGGTAACGCCCACGATCATCTTCACCCGCGGCGTGGCCTACCAGCACAGCCGAGAGGAGCCGCTGGCCCACGTGGTGGGCACCTTCATGCGCATGGGCAAGGGTACGCTGGAGTCGGGGCAGGTACGCCCCGCAGCAGGAGGCGCAGCATGAACCAGCATATCGAACAGTTGGTGCGCGATGCCCACCAGACCGGTGACTACCGGCCGCTGATAGAACAGATCCCCTATGCGCAGATGCTCGGCATGCGGGTATTGCGGCTGGGGGAGGAGATGGTCTTCCACCTGCCCATCAGCAAGGACAATATCGGCAATCCGGTATTGCCCGCGTTGCATGGCGGCGTGCTGGCTGGTTTCATGGAGCTGGCGGCCATGTTGCATCTGATGGTCAGCATGAACAGCCCGACCTTTCCCAAGATTATTGATTTTTCCGTGGATTACCTGCGGGCCGGCCTGTCCCGGGATACCTATGCGACCTGTCAGGTATGGCGTCAGGGGCGGCGAGTGGGTAATGTGGCGATTACCGCATGGCAAACCCGCTCGGACGAGCCGGTGGCCACGGCACGGGCGCATTTCAAGCTGGATTGAATTTTCGACAGCCGTACGAGTGGAGATGTCAGGACATGGAAGCCTTGTTGTTACTTGGCGGTGCTGTATTACTGACCCTGGGCTGGCTGTGGCTGGTGATCGCCGCTGTGCGATTGTCGGTCGGCAGGATGCTGCTGGCGCTGCTGTTCGCGCCGCTGACCCTGGTATTGCGCGGGCTTGGCTATCCGTTGTGGCCGCGTCTGCTGCTGTTGTTCGGGTTGTGCGCTGCGATTGCCGGTGCAGCACTGCTGCAGGTCAATCATCCTGAGCGTATGCAGGCGCTGCTATCGGGTCGCTGGGCGGTGGAGCCCGAGGCGGCCAGCGACCTGCGCGGCACCATCATGGGCCAGCCGTTCGTGCCGAACCGGATATTCTGGCGCGGTGAGGATCTGGTGTTCGAGGAAGGCCCGGCCGACCGGGTTCGCCGCTCGCTGACCATTCGCTTTGCCAATGCCCGCGAGCTGCTGCTTGCCCCGGTCATCGAGCGCCTGCCCGAGGACCAGGGCGCGTGGCCGGAGCTGATCCTGCGCTGGCACACCGGCGCCCTGTCCGAACCGGGGTTGCGCCGGGTGTCGGGGGACTACAGTCTGAGCCTGGATTTCGCCCAACCGGTTGCCGGACGGGTCGAGGGACGCATCCACCTGCATCTGCCGACCATCCACAGCACCTGGTTGACCGGTCAGGTCGTGCTGTCCTCCACGCCGGAATGGTTGCTCGAGCGCGAACGTGCCAGGCGTGTCGTGCTGTATTCCCGGACCAGCGAACCGGCTGTCGCAGCGCCAGCCGAGGCGCCACCTGTGCCGCCGCAGTGGCGGGAGCTGAGTCTGCTGGCGCTGATGGACGAGCCGCAGCTGTTCAGCGGCGCAGCGGTACGTCTGACCACCTGGTCCGGGCGTACGCACCTGGGCAGTTTCAAGGAGTTGAGCGCCGAGCAGCGCCTGATCCTGTCACAGGAGCGGGGGCCGCATCAGGTCGAGTTGCACTTTCACCCGCTGGATATCCGCCGGATCGAGGAGCGCGCTCGCTGATCCGGTCATGCCTTGAAATTCTCCTGCCGCATCCCCATCAATGACCCATCTGCCCGGTTGCTGCCGGGTGAAGGCCCTTTGTGAAACATGGAGATACTGCAAACATGACCGTGGAAGCCCAGAAGGAAACGCTTGGATTTCAGACCGAAGTGAAGCAACTGCTGCACCTGATGATCCATTCGATGTACTCGAACAAGGAGATCTTCCTCCGCGAGCTGATTTCCAACGCCTCGGACGCCTCGGACAAGCTGCGCTTCGAAGCCATCGCCCAGCCGCAACTGCTGGAAGATGATCCGAACCTGCGCATCCGCATCAGCGCTGACGAACAGGCCAGGACCCTGACCATCGAGGACAACGGCATCGGCATGTCCCGCGAGGAGGTCATCAGCCACCTGGGTACCATCGCCAAGTCGGGTACCGCCGCGTTCATGCAGCAGCTGACCGGTGACCAGAAGAAGGACGCCAGTCTGATCGGCCAGTTCGGTGTGGGCTTCTACAGTGCCTTCATCGTTGCTGACAAGGTCGAGGTATTCACCCGCCGTGCCGGCGCCGATGCTGCTGAGGGGGTGCGCTGGGAGTCGGCGGGCGAGGGCGACTTCACCATCGAGAACATCGACAAGCCCGGGCGTGGCACACGCATTGTGTTGCATCTGAAGGCCGACGAGAGCGAGTTCGCCGATGGCTGGCGCCTGCGCAACGTCATCAAGAAGTATTCCGACCATATCTCCCTGCCGATCGAGCTGCCCAAGCAGCATCTCGGTGAGGAGCAGGACAAGCCGGCCGAGCCGGAATGGGAAACCGTCAACCGCGCCAGCGCGCTGTGGACCCGCCCGCGTACCGAGGTCAAGGAAGAGGAGTACCAGGAGTTCTACAAGCACGTTGCCCATGACTTCGAGAACCCGCTGAGCTGGAGCCATAACAAGGTCGAAGGCAAGCTGGAATACACCAGCCTGCTGTACGTTCCCGGCCGCGCACCCTTCGACCTGTATCAGCGCGAGGCGCCGCGTGGGCTGAAGCTCTATGTGCAGCGCGTGTTCATCATGGATGATGCCGAGCAGTTCCTGCCGCTGTACCTGCGCTTCATCAAGGGGGTGGTGGACTCCAACGACCTGTCGCTGAACGTCTCCCGGGAGATCCTGCAGAAGGACCCGGCCATCGACAGTATGAAGTCGGCCCTGACCAAGCGCGTCCTGGACATGCTGGAGAAGCTGGCGAAGAACGATGCTGAGAAATACGCTGCCTTCTGGAAGGCCTTCGGCAGCGTGATGAAGGAAGGTCCGGCGGAAGACTTCGCCAACCGCGAGAAGATCGCCGGCCTGCTGCGTTTCGCCTCCACCGCGCAAAGCGATGACAGTGAAGTGGTCAGCCTGGATGCCTACATCGAGCGCATGCAGGAAGGTCAGGACAAGATCTACTACCTCACGGGCGAGCGCTACAACCAGGTCAAGAACAGCCCGCATCTGGAGATCTTCCGCAAGAAGGGTATCGAGGTGCTGCTGTTGACCGACCGTATCGACGAGTGGCTGATGAGCCACCTGAGCGAGTACAAGGACAAGCAGTTCGTCGATGTCGCTCGCGGTGATCTGGACCTGGGCAAACTGGAAGGCGAAGAGGACAAGCAGGCCCAGGAAGAGGCGGCCAAGGCCAAGGCCGATCTGGTCGAGCGGGTCAAGCAGGTGTTGGCCGACAGTGTGGATGAGGTCAAGGTCTCGCATCGTCTGACCGACTCCCCGGCGGTACTGGTGATCAACGAAGACGGCATGGGTCTGCAGATGCGCAAGATCCTCGAAGCCACTGGGCAGAAGGCACCGGAAAGCAAGCCGATCCTGGAGATCAATCCGGCACACCCGCTGCTGGAAAAGCTCGATCAGGAGCAGGACGAGGATCGCTTCGCCGATCTGACCCACATCCTGTTCGACCAGGCCGCGCTGGCCGCCGGCGAAGCGTTGCAGGACCCGGGCAGTTATGTGCGTCGGCTCAACGCGCTGCTGGTCGAGCTGAGCAAGTAATACCGCTGTAACAACGCCCGGTGTGGGGAGGCTCACACCGGGCGTTGTCATTTCTGCGTGTCCTGCACTCCCTATAAACACCGTCACTGCGAACCCGTAGGGAGCGGCAGTCGGTTGGCGTCTGCAACTGGCCAGTGCCTCAAAGGCACGGTCATTGCGAACCCCGCAGGGAGCGGCAGTCGGTTGGCGCCTGCAACTGGCCAGCGCCTCGAAAGCACAGTCATTGCGAGCCCGCAGGGAGCGGCAGGCGGTTGGCGTCTGCAACTGGCCAGTGCCTCAAAAGCACAGTCATTGCGAGCCCGTAGGGCGTGGCAATCCATGGGCGGCGACATGCTCCGCGTAAAGCCGTGGTGAGCAGCCGCCATTGCAGAACGCGCACCCCGCCATCCATGGCGCTCGTCTACGGCCGTCCCTGGCCGCAGACGGTTCTGCAATGGCGGCTGCTCACCACGGCCTGCGACTTCGGGGCGGCAAAGCCCTGGGGTGTAGCGCGCCTGCGCTACGCCGGACAGGACTGCCAGCCGTTTCCCAAGTTGCGTCTTCTTGTCTATTCTGTGCTGAGCATCCTTGGCTCAGGAACCTCCTATGAAAAGAATTCTCGGTATGTTGCTCATGGCCGGCAGCGCAGGGCTGGTGCAGGCGGGCATGGTCACGCAGGCAGTGGACTATCAGATCGACGGTGAGACCTATCAAGGCATGCTGGTATATGACAACGCGGTCACTGAAAGACGGCCCGGGTTGCTGATGGTGCCGAACTGGATGGGCGTTACCGACAACGCGGCGAAGAAGGCCTTCCGCGCTGGTGGTTCGGAATTTATCGTGTTCGTCGCCGATATGTACGGCAAGGATATCCGCCCGGCCAATGCCGAGGAGGCGGGCAAGGCTGCCGGACTGGTGCGGTCCGACCGGGCCTTGATGCGCAAGCGGGCCAATGCGGCGCTGGAGGCATTCAAGGCCCAGTCCGACAAGGTCGCGCTGGATGTCGAGCGCCTGGGTGCGATCGGCTTCTGCTTTGGCGGCGGCACGGTGCTGGAGCTGGCCCGTTCCGGTAGTGCAATTGGCGGCGTGGTGTCCTTCCATGGCAACCTGGATACGCCGAACCCGAAGGATGCCAGTGCGATCCGCACGCCACTGCTGGTGCTGCACGGCGCAGATGATCCTTATGTTCCGCCGGAGCAGGTCGCTGCCTTCGAGAATGAGATGCGTGAGGCCAAGGTCAATGACTGGCAGTTGATCAGCTATGGCGGTGCCGTGCATTCATTCACTGACCCTACCGCCAATATGCCGGGCCAGGCGCAATACGATGCACGGGTGGCAGGGCGAGCATTTTCTCAAATGCGAATGTTTTTCAATGAGACCCTGAAAGCTGGTACTATTTCGACACAACCGCAGCAAAACAATCCCTAGCCGATTGATTCTCTGTTTGTCACACTTCGGCTACACCCGACTGCGATAATCAGCAGTCGAGGCTGAACCCGAAGGAATCATTGGATGATGAAGTTGATCAGGAGTGCACAGCGCAGGGTGCTGTGTCATGCAGCCGGCTGTGTTCTTCTTTTTTCCCTGCCGGTGCAGGCAGAGGAGGAGGTATTTCAGGTCTCTGCCGAGCCGGTCCGGGAAATCCGTGTGGCCAGCCGGATCGAGGCGCTGGGTACCTTGTACGCCAACGAGACGGCGGTGCTGGCGGCCAATCTCACCGAAACCATTTCCGAGATCAATTTTTCCGATGGCCAGCGGGTCAAGGCTGGCGACATCCTGGTGGCGCTGACCAATCGCGAACAATTGGCCCAGCTGGACGAGGCGCGCACTGGTGTCGCCGATGCCGAGCAGCAGTTGGAACGGGCCAGGCAACTGATTGCCAGCAAGTATGTATCGCGCCAGGAACTGGACGACCGCACCCGCGAGTTCAATATCGCCAAGGCCCGCTTGCGAGCAGTGGAGGCGCGGCTGGCCGATCGGCTGATCCGTGCGCCGTTCGACAGTGTGGTCGGGCTGCGCCAGGTCAGTGTCGGAACCCTGCTGACGCCGGGCATGGCGGTGACGACACTGCATGACGACAGCGTGATGAAGCTGGACTTCACTGTGCCGGAGCTCAGGTTGGCGGATATCCAGCCGGGGCAGCGGATCATCGCCAGCAGCCGGGCCTTTGCCGAGGAGCAGTTCGAGGGCGAGGTAGCGGTGCTGGACAATGAGGTGGATCTGGTCACCCGTTCGATTCGCGTGCGTGCCCTGATACCCAACCCCGCCGGTCTGCTGCGTCCGGGCATGCTGATGAAGGTGCTGGTGGAAGGTGAGCCGCGCCAGGCGCTGGTCATTCCGGAGGGCGCCTTGCTGCCCCTGGGCAAGCAGCAGTTCGTGATGGTGGTCACCGAGCGCGATGGTGAGACCGTCGCCGGACGCCTGGAAGTGAAGATTGGTGAGCGTAGCGCCGGGATGGTCGAGGTGGTCGAAGGCTTGAGCAAGGACCAGCAGGTCATCACCCATGGCAATTTCCGCGTCAGCCCCGGTCAGCAGATCGAGGTCAAGGTGCCCGAGGAAGTCCTGCCGTGATCCTCTCCGACACCGCTGTACTGCGCCCGGTATTCGCCACCGTGGTATCGCTGCTGCTGATCATCTTCGGCCTGGTGGCCTACCAGACCTTGCCGTTGCGCGAATACCCCGACATCGACCCTCCCGTCGTCACCATCGACACCACCTATCGTGGTGCCTCGGCCAGCATCATCGATTCCCAGGTGACACAGATCATCGAGGAGAACATCGCCGGCATCGAAGGTGTCGAGTACATCGAGTCGAGAAGCGAGGATGGCCGCTCGCAGATCACCGTGCGTTTTTCCATCGATCGCGATGTCAGCGAGGCGGCCAACGATGTGCGTGACCGGGTCTCGAGAATATTGCCGGACCTGCCGGTGGAGGCCGATCCGCCCGAGATCGAGAAGCAGGATGCCAACCAGGACGTGGTGGTGTGGTGGAACCTCAACAGTGATCGTCTATCGGTGCCCGAGCTGACCGATTATGCCGACCGTTATCTGATCGACCGTTTCTCCAACCTCAAGGGGGTGGCCCGGGTGCGGATTGGCGGGGCGCAGCCCTGGGCCATGCGTGTCTGGCTGGATGCCGAGTTGCTCGCTGCGCACAACCTGACTGTCGATGACGTGGAGCAGGCGTTGCGCCAGGAGAACGTCGAGTTGCCGGCTGGCAGCATCGAGTCGGTTGATCGCCAGTTCACTGTGCGCGTGCAGCGGGCTTTCAGTACCGCCGAGGACTTCGCCCAGCTGGTGGTGTCCCGGGGTGCAGACAATCACCTGGTGCGTTTGCGCGATGTCGCGCTGGTGGAACGCGGTACCGAAGAACAGCGCAGCCTGTTTCGTGGCAACGGTGTGCCCATGGTCGGTATCGGTCTGGAGCGTCAGTCCACGGCCAATACGTTGGAGATTTCTCGCTCCGCCGCGCAATTGGTGGAGGAAATCAATCCGACCCTGCCTGAGGGCATGCGCCTGAGCCCCAGTTTCGATAGTTCGATCTTCATCGAAGGCGCGATCGGCGAGGTGTACCGTACCCTGACCATCGCGCTGGTGCTGGTGGTGCTGGCGATCTTCCTGTTCCTTGGCAGTCCGCGGGCGGTGCTGGTGCCGGCTGTCACCCTGCCGGTATCGATGACCGCGACCTTCATCGCGTTGATGGTGTTCGGCTTCACCGTCAACCTGCTGACCTTGCTGGCACTGGTGCTGGCCATCTCGCTGGTGGTGGACGACGCCATCATCGTGCTGGAGAACATCCGCCGGCGCATCGATGAGGAGGGCGAGACGCCGTTGGTCGCCGCGTTCCGTGGTACCCGGCAGGTCGGCTTTGCCGTGGTTTCCACCACCCTGGTGCTGATTGCGGTATTCGTGCCGATCGCCTTTCTGAGCGGGGACGTCGGCAAGCTGTTTGCCGAGTTCGCCCTGACCATGGCGGCAGCGGTGGTGTTTTCCAGCTTCGTGGCGCTGACGCTGTCGCCGGCCCTGGCGTCGAAGATTCTGCGCCGCAATGACGACAACCACCGCCTGGTACGCACCGTCGACTGGGCTCTGCAGCGCAGCCGGAAGCTCTACAGCACGGTGTTGCTGCTGGCGTTGCGGATACGCTGGTTGACGGTACTGTTCTTTGCCGCGCTGTCGGTGCTGAGCATCTGGCTGATCACCCAACTACCCAATGAGTACACTCCGATCGAGGACCGGGGGGTGTTCATGATCATGGTCAATGGGCCGGAAGGGGCCACCTTCGACTACATGGTCGAGTACATGGATGAGATCGAGTCGCGGGTAATGGACCTGGTCGAGAGCGGCGAGGTGTCACGTATCATGGTACGCGCGCCGCGCTCCTTTGGTGCCATCACCACCTTCAATACCGGCATGCTCAACGTGGTGCTGAACGACTGGGCGGATCGCCGGCCAGCCACCGAGATCATCGAGGAGCTGCGTGAGCGGTTCACCGACCTGTCCGGAGTGCGCATCATCCCGATCATGCGCCAGGGCTTCGGCGCCGGGCGCGACCAGCCGTTCCAGCTGGTGATCGGTGGCGCTGGCACCTACCAGGAACTGGCCGAATGGCGGGATATCCTGCTGGAGAAGCTGGCACAGGATAACCCCGGCCTGATCAACATCGATACCGATTACAAGGAAACCCAGCCACAGCTGGAGGTGCATATCGACTACGACCGGGCGGCGGCGCTGGGGGTCAATATCAACACCATCGGCCGTACTCTGGAGACCATGCTCGGTTCGCGTCGGGTCACCACCTATCTGGATGATGGTGAAGAATACGATGTGATTCTCGAGGCGGAGAAGCTGGACAAGCGTACCCCGTCGAGCATGCAGAATATCTATGTACGTTCGGCCACCAGCGGTGCGCTGATTCCGCTGTCGAACCTGATCACCATCGAGGAATATGCCGGCTCCACCACCCTCAACCGCTATAACCGCAACCGCGCCATCACCATCGACGCATCCATGCTGCCGGGGCTGGCTCTGGGTGATGCGCTGGACCACGTTGAGCAACTGGCCCGGGATAACCTGCCGGAAACCCTGGTGATCGGATACAAGGGCCAGTCGCTGGATCTGCGCAATGCCAGCGGCTCGATGATGTTCGTCTTCATGCTCGGCGGGCTGGTGATCTTCCTGGTACTGGCTGCGTTGTTCGAGAGCTTCGTGCATCCGCTGGTGATCATGCTCGGCGTACCCATGGCCATCGGTGGTGGGCTGATCGGGCTGTGGGTGACCGGCAACAGTCTCAATCTGTACAGCCAGATCGCGCTGCTGATGTTGATCGGCCTGGCGGCCAAGAACGGTATTCTGATCGTCGAGTTCGCCAACCAGCTGCGTGATGCCGGGCGCAGCTTCGATGAGGCGTTGGTGCAGGCGAGTATCCTGCGCCTGCGCCCGATCCTGATGACCGGTGTGACCACGGTGGCCGGAGCCATACCGCTGATCATGGCCTCCGGGGCGGGTGCGGAGACCCGGGCGGTGATCGGTATCGTGGTGGTATGGGGGGTGACGGTATCGATGTTCGTGACGCTGATACTGATCCCGGTGCTGTATAGCCTTCTGGCACGTCGCACCGGGTCGCCGCTGGCGGTCAGACGGCGGCTGGAGCAGGAGTCGCAGCCCGAACTGGACGGTTGAAACAACTGGAAACAGGCTATTCACCAGATTGATGGCGAAGGTGTGGGGATAGTCGTGGGCGGGTGCGAGCCATGTATTGTCTGGAGTTGGAGCTCGACTGGCGCCTGCTGCCCTGGCCGAGAAGCCCTCCCGGCAGCGGCTGGGGCAGCGCTTGCCAGCAATGGCTCATGCAGACTTTCCCGCTGCCTTGCATAATGGCTTGAGCCCACGCCTTCCAGGTTGGCGGGCCGAATAATAAATCCAATAAAAAGCCACGGAGTCTGACATGTCCAAACCCGAATTGCCCGGATGGCGCTGGGGGCCATTCATTTTTCGCCTGCCTTTCTACCACACCAGACTGTACTGGCCCGAGGCTTTGCAGGGGCTGTTCGTTGCCGCTGCCACTGGCCTGTCGCTGGTGCCGTTGATGACTATGTTCTTCGGTCTGACCTTCGAAGAAGCCGTGGCGCTATCGATGCTGCACTCGATTTTGATCGGTTCGGCGCTGATCTTCTTCGGCGAGCCCTATGCGCCAGGCTGGATCACACCGGCCCTGCCATTGGTGCTGGCCTTCGTTCTGGGCAGTTACGAGGACCCCGTTCTGCGCTTTCAGGCGATGACGGCGATATCGCTGAACTTCGCTCTGTTGCTGTTTATTCTCGGTGTGTCCGGGCTGGGCAAGAAGTTCGTACTCTGGCTCCCGGATACCCTCAAGGCCGGCATCATTCTTGGGGCGGCCATTGCTGCACTCAAGCGAGTGTTCATCGATGACGCCGAGCGCTTCCTGCTGCAGCAGCCGATCATCACCACGCTGGCCTGTGCGGTGTGCCTGATATTCGCCTTTTCCTTGCCGATGGCCCGGCTGAAGGAGAAATATCACCTGGTCGCCCTTATCGGTGCGATGGGGCTGCTGCCGGGTTTTCTGCTGGCGGCGCTGGTGGGACCGCTGGTGGGGGAGGTCAGCTATGAGATCGAGTGGGGCATCCTGATCCCACCGGTGGGCGACCTGTGGCTGAAGGTCTCGCCATTTGCGATCGGCTGGCCGAGCGCCGAGATGTTCATCAAGGGTATTCCGCTGGCGTTGATCACCTATGTGATCCTGTTCGGCGACATTGTCACCGGCAACGAGATGATCCGTGAGGGTATGGCTACCCGCAAGGATGAGCATATCGATATCAACCCCAACCGGACGCATCTGTCGTTGGCTATCCGTAATGGCCTGATGGGCCTGTTCGCACCCTTCTTTCCAACCCAGGGCGCGCTGTGGACCGGGGTCCATGTCATCATCGTGCAGCGCTGGAAGCAGGGGCGACGGGCGATGGACAGCCTGCACAGCGGGCTGGTGTCCTATTACCTCATGGGCATTCCGGTGCTGTTCGTGCTGCTGCCGCTGGTGACCGGCCTGCGTCCGTTGCTGGGCGTAGCACTGTCGCTGACCCTGGTACTGACTGGCTTCGCCTGCGCCTACATCGCCATGGCGATTCCCAGGAACAACACCTCGCGTGGGGCGGTGGTACTGATTGGCACGGGGCTGGCGCTCTTCGAGCCCTGGATCGGCCTGCTGTTCGGCATCATCACCACGCTGCTGTTGGTGGGCTGGGACCGCAATCCCGACCCTATTCCCCACGAGGACTGAGTACCTCTCTCCACTCGCATAGCCCCTGCAGGAGCCATAGTATGACGGTTCCTGCAGGGAGCAGCTCCAACTGCTGTGCTATGCTCGCTGGCTTCGTTGTCCGCCGAGGCCTCCCATGCGTTCCCTGTCCGACAAGTCCTATACCGGTGGTCCGGTCAACTGGCGGATCATCCGCAGTCTGCTTCCTTATCTGAGCGAATTCCGTGGTCGTGTGCTGCTGGCATTGGGTTGCCTGATCCTGGCCAAGCTGGCAGGGGTCGCTGTGCCCTGGATGCTCAAGCTGATCGTCGAGCATTATGAAACTGTTACCGATGCGCTGATCCTGGTTCCGGTGGCTCTGCTGGCCGGCTACGGGCTGCTGCGCTTCGCCTCGGTATTCTTTTCCGAACTGCGTGACGCGGTATTCGCCCGGGTCGCCGAGCGTGCCATGCGGCGCATTTCACTCAAGGTATTCGAACATCTGCACCGGCTGGATCTGGGGTTTCATCTGTCGCGGCGCACCGGTGGGCTGGCTCGGGATATCGAGCGCGGCACCAGCGGTATCAGCTTTCTACTGCGTTTCATGGTGTTCAATATCCTGCCGACGTTGCTGGAGATCGGCCTGATTGCCGCCATCCTGTTGCTCAACTTCAGTCCGATCTACGCGCTGACCGTGCTCGGCTCGGTGGTGGTCTATGCCCTGTTCACTATCGTCTTCACCGAGTGGCGCAACCGCTTCGTGCGTGAGAGCAATCAACTGGACAACCGCTCCAATACCCGGGCGGTGGACAGCCTGCTGAACTACGAAACGGTGAAGTATTTCGGCAACGAGCAGTTCGAGGCCCGCCAGTACGATGTGCACCTGGCCAACTGGGAGGCGGCGCGCATGAAGACGCGGCTGTCGCTGGCGGCGCTGAACTCCGGGCAGGCGCTGATCATCGCCGGTTCGGTCACCCTGTTGATGGTGCTGGCGGCGCGGCAGGTGTCCGCCGGCGCCATGACCCTGGGCGAGCTGGTGATGATCAATGCCTACATGATCCAGCTGTTCATTCCGCTGAACTTTCTCGGTTTCATCTACCGGGAGATCCGCGAGGCACTGATCAATATCGAGCGCCTGTTCGGCCTGTTGCAGGCGCCGGTGCGGGTGGTCGATGCGGCGGAGGCGCCGGCGCTGCAGGTCGGTGGTGGGCAGGTGCGCTTCGACAATGTGGGCTTCGCCTATCAGGCGGACCGACCCATATTGCAGGGTGTCAGCATTACCATTCCGGCAGGCCAGACGCTGGCCGTGGTCGGCCCCAGTGGCGGGGGCAAGTCCACGCTGGCGCGCCTGCTGTTCCGTTTCTATGATGTGGACGCTGGCGCCATCAGCATCGACGGGCAGGATATCCGCAGTGTCAGCCAGCAGAGCCTGCGCCAGCACATCGGCGTGGTGCCGCAGGATACCGTGCTGTTCAACGACACCATCGGCTACAACATCGCCTACGGCAAGCCGGAGGCAAGCGAGGCGGATATCTGGAAAGCGCTGCGTATGGCGCAGCTGGAAGATTTCGTCAAACGCTTGCCGGAGGGGCTGGAGACACAGGTCGGTGAGCGCGGGCTGAAGCTCTCCGGTGGCGAGAAACAGCGCATCGCCATCGCCCGGGTACTGCTCAAGAATCCACCGATACTGATTCTCGATGAGGCCACTGCCTCACTGGATACACACTCCGAGCGGCGTATTCTGGATGCGCTCAACCTGGTGGCGCAGCGACGCACGACCCTGGCCATCGCCCACCGGTTATCGACCATTATCCATGCCGAGCAGATCCTGGTGCTGGATCAGGGGCGGGTGGTGGAGCAGGGTAATCACCAGCAATTGCTGGCCGCCGGTGGCGCCTATGCGCGGCTATGGGCGGAGCAGCTGCGACATGGGGAGAGCAGCAGGGGGTAGCATCTCGCCCGGTCCGTGTTCGGGGCTCGACCCACACCAGGATTTGGTTAGGAGGCAGTGGGCTGTCGAGTGGGGCCTTGGTGACCAGCAGCCGTTGCAGAACGCGCACCCCGCCATCCATGGCGCTCGTCTACGGCCGTCCCTGGCCGCAGACGGTTCTGCAACGGCTGCTGGTCACCAAGGCCTGCGACTCTCGGCACTTGTCGTGCAGCAAACCTTGGGGTGTAGCGCCCCCGGTCCGCGTTCGGCGCTACGCCTGAAAGTGCTTCGGTCGTCGAGCAGGCGCTCGACAACCCAGGAGATGGATTAGCGCGGCGTCATCTCCTCCTGGGAAAAGTCATCCACTTCGATCACTGCGCGGCGGGCCAGCCGGGCATCGCGGACCTTCTGTGCTTCGTCCGGGCTGATCACACCGCTTTCGGCGGCCACCGCAAGCGGATCGGCGTCGCTGTCATGTTGCAGTTCGCCGGAACGCTGAGCCTTGCTCAGTCGCAGCTCGATGGGATCGGCCAGGATTACCTTGTCCAGCGTGTTGTTCAGCAGGCCGGTGACATCCTCGGGGTCGTTGCTGCGATAGCAGCCTTCCAGCAATCGATCACGCGAGGCGCCGGGCGTCATCAGCCGTCGCGCTACTTCCCGGCCGGTGATATCGGCCGGCGGCTTGAGCCGGCGGCCGAGCGGGAAGATCAGCACGCGCAGGGCGATGCCTACGCAGCGGTCAGGGAAGTTGAGCAGGATCTCATGCATGGCCTGTTCGGTCTTCACCAGCAGGTCCTCCACGCCCCAGCGCAGCAGCGGCAGGTCTTCCTCCGGTTCGCCCTGGTCGTGATAGTGCTTGAGCGTGGCGCTGGCCAGATAGATGAAGCTGAGTACGTCGCCGAGCCGCGCCGACAGCCGCTCGCGGCGCTTCAGCTCGCCGCCGAGCATCAGCATGGTGGTATCGGTCAGGGTGGCGAATGCCGCCGACAGACGTGACAACTGGCGATAATAGCCGCGGGTGTCGGCGTTGCCCGGGGTCTTGACCAAGACGCCGCAGGTCAGTCCCAGCAGCAGGCTGCCAGCGGCATTGCCCAGTGCATGGCCGATATGCTCATACAGCAGGGCATCGAAACGGGCGATGGCCTGTTCCTGGTCGGGGTCCTGGGTGGCGAGCATTTCCTGCAGCACATAGGGATGGCTGCGAATGGCGCCCTGACCGAAGATCATCATGCTGCGGGTGAGGATATTGGCGCCTTCCACGGTGATGGAAATCGGTATCGACTGATAGCCGCGGCCCAGATAGTTCTTCGGCCCCATGCAGATGCCCTTGCCACCATGCACATCCATGGCATCGTTCAGGCACTGGCGCATGCGTTCGGTGATGTGGTACTTGACCACGCCGGACAGCACTGCGGGCTTCTCGCCGAGGTCCACCGCGCCGGCGGTCATGCTGCGGGCTGCGTCCATCACGTAGGTGTTGCCACCGATGCGCGCCAGCGCTTCCTGTACTCCCTCGAACTCGCCGATGGGCAGGTTGAACTGGCGACGAATCCGCGCATAGGCGCCGGTGGTCATGCTGGCCATCTTGGCGGCACCGGTGCCACCGGCGGGCAGGGAAATGGAGCGCCCGACCGCCAGGCAGTTCATCAGCATCTTCCAGCCGTGGCCGATCATATGCTGCCCGCCGATCAGGTAATCCATCGGGATGAACACGTCCTTGCCGGAGTTCGGGCCGTTCATGAAGGCTGCATTGAGCGGAAAGTGGCGCCGGCCGATCTCGACGCCGTCGGTATCGGTAGGGATCAGAGCCAGGCTGATGCCCAGTTCTTCCCGGTCGCCGAGCAGGCCGTCGGGGTCGTAGACTTTGAAGGCCAACCCCAGCAGGGTGGCGACCGGGCCGAGGGTGATGTAGCGCTTCTCCCAGGTGACGCTCAGGCCCAGCACTTCCTGGCCCTGCCACTGGCCGCGGCAGACGATGCCGCGGTCGGGCATGGCGCCGGCGTCGGAGCCGGCCTCTGGCGAGGTCAGGGCAAAACAGGGTACTTCCTGGCCGGCGGCCAGGCGTGGCAGGTAATACTGCTTCTGGGCGTCGGTGCCGTACTGCATCAGCAGCTCGGCGGGGCCCAGGGAGTTGGGAACCATGATGGTCGAGCCCAGGTCACCGCTGCGGCTGGCCAGTTTCATGGCGACCTGCGAATGGGCATAGGCGGAAAAGCCCTTGCCACCATATTCCCTGGGGATGATCAGGCCGAAGAAGCCGTTGCTCTTGATGAACTGCCACACCGGCTCCGGCAGGTCCTGCAGTTGGGTGGTGACCTGCCACTCGTTGGTCATGCGGCACAGTTCTTCCACCGGGCCATCGAGAAATGCCTGCTCTTCGGCGGTCAGGGTCGGCTTGGGATAGCTGTGCAGCTTGTCCCAGTCGGGACGGCCACTGAAGATCTCCCCATCCCACCAGACGGTACCGGCATCCAGTGCTTCCTGCTCGGTATCGGATATCGGCGGCAGCACCTTCCTGAACCAGTGGAACAGTGGGGTGGTGATGCTTCTGCGGCGCCAATCGGTGAGGTTCAGGGGGATGGCGATACCGAGAAACAGCGCCCAGAGGATCAGGTCCAGCAGCCAGTGCACCGGGCCGAGCAGGGTCATCGCCAGCAGATAGGCACCGACCACTACAGAACCATTGAGCAGGCCACTGCGGACCCAGGCCAGCACGGCAATACAGAGAATCAGACCCAGCAGCCAGAGCAGGGTGAGCATGAAGCACTCCTTTCAGCGTTGAAATACAGCCTTTAGCATAGTCGGTTTGGCCGGGCGTTGCGGCCTGGGCTGTAACGGAATATCACCGCGCCGGGGCGGAACAGGGAAGGAGAGGGGGGAGAAAGGGCGGGACAACGCCGCGGAGGCGTTGTCCCGGTAGGGCTGGTGTTCAGGGTTCGATGTGCGCGCTGTCGTACTTGATGGTCTTGCCGGCCAGGTAGTAGTGGAAGCAGGCCCAGATATTCGCCAATGCCGCGACGATCAGCGCATAGCGCAGGCTTTCCATTCCATATGCACTGCTCATCAGGTCGCTGGCCAGACCGATCAGCTGCGGGCCGAAACCGAGGCCGAACAGGTTGAGGATCAGCAGCATGATTGCCGAGGCCAGCGCACGGCTGCGCAGCGGCGTCAGACTCTGGATCATGGCGAAGCTGGGGCCGAGATAGAAGGCGCCCAGGAACACCGCCGGGATATAGGCAGCCAGTGCCCACATGGTGTTGTCGATGGTATAGAAGGCGATGACGAACGGAACCGCACAGACCTTCGCCAGACCGACGATCCACGCGTTCCAGCTCTGGTTGCGCGCCGCCAGCTTGTCCGCCAACAGGCCGCCGACCCAGGCGCCCAGACCGCCGACGATGCCCATCATCGGCCCCAGCAGCAGACCCACCTGACCGGCGGTCAGGCCGTGGCTGCGCATCAGGAAGGCCGGATTCCAGACGATGGTCCCGTAGCCGACCAGCGCGGTCAGGGTGACACCGATCACCACATGGCGGGTGGTACGTACGCGCCACAGTACTGCCATGCCGGCCTTGACGCTGACCTTGCCGCGCGGTGGCGGCGGTACCCCGTCGGCAAAGCCGCGCGGCGGCTCGATCATGGTGAAGCGGACCAGCAGGGCGATCAGCAGGCCGGGCATGCCGACGATGAAGAAGGCCGCACGCCAGCCCCAGGCATCGGCCACGAAGCCGCCGACGATGAAGCCGATCATGATGCCGAAGTACACCCCCAGCGAGTAGAGGGCCATGGCGCTGGAGCGTTTTTCCTTCGGATACAGGTCCGAGAGCATGGAATGCGAGGGCGGGCTGGAGCCGGCTTCGCCGATGCCGACGCCGATACGGGCGGCGGCCAGTTGCCAGAAATTCTGTGCCAGGCCGCAGACAGCGGTCATCAGACTCCAGATGGCGATGGCCCAGGCGATGATGTTGCGGCGGTTGGAGCGGTCGGCCCAGATCGCGATCGGAATGCCGAGGGTGGCGTAGAACAGGGCGAAGGCGATACCGGACAAAAAGCCGAGCTGGGTATCGGACAGCAGCAGATCGGCCTTGAGCGGCTGGATCAGGATGCCGACGATATTGCGGTCAACGTGGCTGGAGGTATAGGCCAACACCAGAATGAACAGTGCATATCGCCGGTACGCCGGGGTGATGCGACTGGCAAAGTCGTCCTTGGCAGGTGCCGATGTTTCTGGCGCTTGGGACATGAAGCGTCTCCGTATGTGTGGTTATTCTTGTCACGTTGAAGCATACGGCTGGGTACCGGTGACCACAATCGACCGACCAGTCACATTTGTAGAACTTTTGTAATTGCCAGCGTGGCTTGAATACGCGATTTTCACCCCCATATCCTCTGGCTGATCGCTGGATTAAGGATGTATGCATGACGGCTGCAATTACGATTCGCGGGCTTGAAAAAACCTACCCCAATGGCATGCGCGCCCTGAAGGGGATGGATCTGGAGGTGGCGCAGGGTGACTTCTTCGCTCTGCTCGGTCCCAACGGAGCCGGCAAGTCCACGACCATCGGCATCCTGTCGTCGCTGGTCAGCAAGAGTGCTGGCAAGGTCAGCATCTTCGGCCACGACCTGGATACCGATCTGATGGCGGCCAAGCGCTGCATTGGCGTGGTGCCGCAGGAATTCAATTTCAGCCAGTTCGAGAAGAGCCAGGATATCCTGGTCAATCAGGCCGGCTACTACGGCATTCCGGCTGGCGAGGCGCGCGAGCGGTCCGAGCATTTCCTGCGCCGGCTGAACCTGTGGGACAAGCGCAATGTGGCCTCGCGCATGCTGTCCGGTGGCATGAAGCGGCGGCTGATGATCGCCCGCGCGCTGATCCATGAGCCGCGGCTGCTGATTCTCGATGAACCGACTGCCGGGGTGGATATCGAGATCCGTCGCTCGATGTGGCAATTCCTCGAGGAGATCAACGCCCAGGGGGTGACCATCATCCTGACCACCCATTACCTGGAAGAGGCCGAGCAGTTGTGCCGCAACATCGCCATCATCGATGGCGGGCAGATCATCCACAACACCAGCATGCGTGAGCTGCTCAAGGAGTTGCAGGTCGAGACCTTCCTGCTCGACTGCCGCGACGCACTGGTCGAGCCGCCCGCGCTCGGCGGCTATCCCTGTGCGCTGGTGGATGATCACACCCTGGAGGTGCAGGTGGACAGGGAGCAGGGCATGAACGGGCTGTTCGCCGAACTGGCCACGCAGGACATCGAGGTACTGAGCCTGCGCAACAAGAGCAACCGGCTGGAGGAACTGTTCCTGCGTCTGGTGGATGGCAATGCGCAGAAGGGAGTGGCATGAACATGAATTACTGGCGCAACAGCTGGGTCGCCTTCAGCACCATCCTGTTCAAGGAAATCCGTCGTTTCACCCGGATATGGCCGCAGACGCTGCTGCCGCCGGGTATCACCATGGCCCTGTACTTCGTCATCTTCGGTAACCTGATCGGCCGGCGTATCGGTGACATGGGCGGGTTCACCTACATCGACTACATCGTGCCCGGGCTGATCATGATGGCGGTGATCACCAACAGCTATTCCAACGTGGTATCGAGCTTCTTCAGCACCAAGTTCCAGCGCTCCATCGAGGAACTGATGGTGGCACCGGTGTCACCGCACGTGATCCTGCTGGGCTACACCCTGGGCGGCGTCGCCCGCGGGCTGGCGGTAGGCCTGATCGTCACGCTGATGTCGCTGTTCTTCACCCGCCTGCAGGTGCAGCACATCGGCTTGACGATCGCCGTGGTGTTCCTCACCTCGCTGGTGTTTTCCCTCGGTGGTTTCATCAATGCGGTATACGCGCGCAGCTTCGATGACATCTCCATCGTGCCGACCTTCGTGCTGACGCCGCTGACCTATCTTGGCGGGGTGTTCTACTCGATCAACCTGCTGCCCGAGTTCTGGCAGAGCGTATCGCTGATCAACCCCATCCTGCACATGGTCAATGCCTTCCGCTTCGGCATCCTGGGTGTATCGGACATCAATATCGGCGTCGCCCTGTTACTGATGATGGTGTTCGTGGTGGGACTCTATCTGTTCAGCTACCGCCTGCTGGTGCGCGGTACCGGTCTGCGCCAGTAGTGACCCTGCCGTCGAGCGGGCGCTCGACAGCCCGAGGGAGTGTGGCACGCCTGCCCAGACGCCGCGCCTAGGGGTGTAGCGCCCCGGTCCGCGTTCGGGCGCTACGCCTTGGGTGCCTGACCGCAGACGCTGTCTTGCCGCTTGCCAGCACTCCCCGAGGGAACAGCCCCTAGGCCTGATGCCCCGCCCAAGGTATGCTTGCGGCTCTCAACCCAGGAGACCCGCAAATGCATCCGGCAGACCAGTCGCCCCTCGGAAAATCCAGCAGTTACAGTGACATCTATACTCCGTCGCTGCTGTATCCGATCCCGCGCCAACCGATCTGGCAAGCGCTCGGGCTGGACCCGGAGCGCTTGCCATTCCATGGTGTGGATGTGTGGAACAGTTACGAGGTGTCCTGGCTGACACCGTCCGGCAAGCCAGAAGTGGCTGCGGTGGAATTCATTTTCCCGGTTACCGCCACGGCTCGCATCGTCGAATCGAAATCCTTCAAGCTGTATCTCAACTCCTTCAACCAGACGGTGTTCAGTGATCGTTCCGAAGTGCTGCGTACCCTCGAATCGGACCTGAGCGTGACTGCCCAGGCTCCGGTGATGGTGCGTCTGCTGAACATGACGCGCCTGCAGCAGGCCGGCATTGCCCGTTTGCCTGGTGAGTGCCTGGATGATCTGGATGTGCAGATCGAGACCTATGACTACTCCCCGCAGTTGCTGCAACTGGCGTCGGGGGGGCGGCACGTGCGGGAAACCCTGCATAGCCACCTGCTCAAGTCCAATTGCCCGGTGACCGGCCAGCCGGACTGGGGCAGTGTGCTGATCAACTACGCCGGGCCGGCGATCGACAGGGCCAGCCTGCTGCGCTATCTGGTGTCCTTCCGTCAGCATGCGGACTTTCATGAGCAGTGTGTCGAGCGCATCTTCCTGGAGTTGAGCAGGCTACTGGGCGAGGGGTATGAACTGACAGTCTATGCGCGCTATCTGCGCCGCGGTGGGCTGGATATCAACCCCTGGCGTTCGACTCAGGCTGGCATGCCGGAAAACCTGCGACTGGCGCGCCAGTAACGAGGAGGGTCCTGCCGGGAGGCAGGACCGGCAGGGGTTTCAGATACCCATGTTCGACAAGGTTTGCACCACGTTCTGCAGCGTCGCGGCCAGGGTCGGATGCCGTTCGGAGAACTCCTCGATCATCAGGTTCACCCCGTCCACCAGACTCGGGTCGTTGACGGCATCCTCATCGGCCTCACGTACCAGCAGGCGGGCTTCGAGGGTATTGGCCAGTGCCTCCAGCGAACTGCGCTCCTCGGCCGAAAGCTGGGTATCCGGATCGTTCAGTGTCTGCTGCAGGGATTCGAGCTGGGCTTTCAGTTGTTCTTCCGGCATTGGGCTACTCCTGTAGGAAAACGCGTTGCTTACACTATAGACTCCGAACCCTGCCGCCGTCTCCCTGCTCGGTCAAGTCATCACTGGGTTGCCGACAACCCCCTGCTTCCCTGACAATCACCGCAAAATCGCTCAGTGGACAGAGGATTTTGGATTACACTGGCGGCCTCTACGCGCGGCATCCGGCGTTTCGATCTGCCGCTCTGGTCCCCAAATGGAGAGTTCTCAATAATGAAGCTATTGAATGCCACCACCTGCAGTCTGCTGGCCGGGGCGCTGGCACTGTCGGTGATCGCTCCCGTGGCGGCAGACGATGACGATTATGACTATGAGGCCGAGTATCGTGATCCCGATCCCTGGGAGCCGATGAACCGGGTGATATTCCGTTTCAACGATACCCTGGATACCTACGCCCTCAAGCCGGTAGCCAAGGGCTACGATCGGGTTATGCCGCAGTTTCTGAATGACGGTGTCACCAATGTATTCAACAACCTCGGTGAGCCGAAGAACCTGATCAACAATACCCTGCAGGGCAAATTCCACGATGCCGGCATCGATCTGGCGCGCTTTCTGATGAACACCACTGTGGGGGTGGTCGGCGTGTTCGACGTGGCCACCCGCATGGGCCTGCAGCGCAACGACGAGGACTTTGGCCAGACCCTGGGCGCCTGGGGTGTGCAGAGCGGCCCCTATGTCATGCTGCCGCTGTTCGGTCCGAGCACGGTGCGCGATGGCAGCGCCTTCGCCCTGGAAGGCTACACCGTTTACAACTACGCAGATACGGATCATGTGCGCACCCGCAACACCGCGGTGGGCCTGGATATCGTCGATACCCGCGCCGGCCTGCTGTCGCAGGAGCGCCTGATCCGCGGTGACAAGTACCGATTCATCCGCAACGCGTGGTTACAGAATCGTGAGTACAAGGTCAAGGATGGGCAGGTAGAGGACGAGTTTTAGGGTCTGTTGCCGTTGCGCCATGCATAGCCTTCCGACGCACTGATCGTCGGGAGGTTGCCTGTACCTGCGGATGGGAGTAATGTCTGCCCCTTGGTAAGGGTCAGGCTCGATTCTGACCTCTAATAAACCCCTGTGGCCGCCAAGCTCAGCCTGGCTTTTCGGCAATGACGTAGGGAATATATGCAGCGTCCCGGCACCACTTTGCTGGTTATTGATGATGACGACCAGGTTCGTCACAGCATCGCGATTCACCTTGAACAGTGTGGTTTCGAGGTTCTGCAGGCCAGTCGTGCTCAAGATGGGCTGTCGCTGGTAATGAGCCAGCATCCCGAGCTGGTGTTGTGCGATCTGCAGATATCGGACATGAGCGGCTTCGAGTTGCTGGAGCAGCTTGGCGAGCGTGGCCCGGACATGCCGGTGATCGTGCTCTCCGCCGATGGGGTCATGAGCGATGTGGTACAAGCCCTGCGTCTGGGTGCCAGCGATTATCTGATCCGTCCCCAGGATGATCTTGAAGTACTGGAGCATGCTGTACGCCGCTCTCTGGATCGTGCTCGCCTGCGCAACGAGAACCAGCGTATCCGCGAGCGTCTGGAACTGGCCAACCACGAACTGGAAAATCATCTGCGCGAACTGCGCGATGACCAGGCGGCAGGTCGCCAGGTGCAGCTCAACATGCTGCCGCCGACGCCTTGGGACAGTGGTGAGTTCTTCTTCGAACACCGCATCATTCCGTCGCTGTATCTCTCCGGCGACTTTGTCGACTACTTCCGTATCTCCGACACTCAGTTGGGCTTCTATCTGGCCGATGTGTCAGGGCATGGTGCTTCTTCCGCTTTCGTCACCGTGCTGCTGAAGTTCATGACCACCCGTCTGCTGTATGAGCAGCGCAAGCAGAAGGAAGAGGGGCCGATCAGCTTCCAGCCTTCCGATGTGCTCGGTCACATCAATCGCAGTCTGATCAGTTGCAAGCTGGGCAAGCACGTGACTATGCTCGGCGGGGTCATCGACGAGGCGCAGCAGACGCTGACCTACAGCATTGGTGGGCATCTGCCGCTACCGGTGCTGGTGGCCGATGGCAAGGCGCAGTATCTGCAGGGCAAGGGCCGACCGGTGGGGCTGTTCGATGACGCCGAGTATGAGAACCACCAGTTGCCGCTGCCGCCGACGTTTTCGCTGACGCTATGCTCTGACGGTGTGCTTGATTGTGTTGAAGGGACTACCCTGAAGGAAAAGGAAGACCGGTTGCCCGCACTGGTGGAGCAGGCGGGCGCAAACATGCAGACCTTCATGCAACTGCTCGGGCTCGAGCAAGCCAAGGTGATGCCGGATGATATCTCAGTGTTGCTGTTGAGCAGGAAACCGGAATGATGACAACAGGCAGGATTCAGTTCGCTGAGTCCGAAGGTACTTTCGTCCTCAAGTTCATTGGCGATGTGCGCCTGACGCTGTGCGCCGCGCTGGATGCCTATATCGAGAAGATTTTCAGCGCCTTGAGTTTCAAGTCCATCGTCATCGACCTGACCGAAACCGACAATATCGACAGCACCTCCCTGGGCCTGCTGGCCAAGCTGTCGATCCTGTCCAAGGAACGGGTCGGCCTGTTGCCGACGCTGGTATCGACCCATGAGGACCTGAACCGCCTGCTGCAGAGCATGGGGTTCGATCAGATTTTCAATATCGTGGCTGAGTCCACGCCCACCGACGCCGAACTCCAGGAGTTGCCTGGCCAGTTGCTGTCCGAGGATCAGGTGAAGGACCGGGTACTGGAGGCCCACCGTATCCTGATGGACCTCAATGAGCATAACCGTACCGCCTTCACCGACCTGGTCAGCACCCTGGAATCAAACGGCTGAGGCCGCCCGTTCCGTCAGCAGCTGTTCGAGCTTGCGCTGATCGGCGGCAAAGGCGCGAATGCCTTCGGCCAGTTTTTCCGTGGCCATCGCATCTTCATTGTGCGCCCAGCGAAACGCGATTTCATCCAGGGGCTGACGCGGATCATCGGACGGGCTGGTCAACAGCGTCGAGGCCGCCAGCGGGCCGGGCTCGCTGGCCAGTTGCTGCAGCAGAGCGGGGCTGATGGTCAGCCGGTCGCAACCACACAGCGCCTCGATCTGACCGATATTGCGGAAGCTGGCGCCCATCACCACCGTGGCGTACAGGTGTTGCTTGTAATAGCGGAATATGCGCGCCACCGACTGCACGCCTGGATCATCCGCGCCCTGATAGTCACGCCCGTCACGCTGCTTGTACCAGTCATGGATGCGCCCGACGAAGGGTGAGATCAGAAATACCCCCGCATCGGCGCAGGCCTGGGCCTGGGCAAAGGAAAACAGCAGCGTCAGGTTGCACTGAATGCCTTCGCGCTCCAGCTCGGCTGCGGCCTGGATGCCTTCCCAGGTGGCGGCGATCTTGATCAGCACCCGGTCCCGGGTCACACCGCCCTGTTCATACAGTTCGATCAGCTTGCGCGCCTTGTCCAGAGTGGCGGCACGGTCGAAGGACAGCCGAGCGTCCACTTCGGTGGAGACGCGTCCGGGTACCAGCTTGACGATCTCGCTGCCCACGGCCACAGCGAAATGATCGCAGGCATCGGCGATCAGTTCATAACTGCCGCTGGCCTGCTGCAGTGCCCGGTCCAGCAAAGGGGCGTAGTCGGCCTGCTGCGCGGCCTTCAGCAGCAGCGAGGGGTTGGTGGTGGCATCCACTGGTTGCAGGGTTCGGATGGCGTCGATGTCGCCGGTATCGGCGACAATCAAGGTGTGCTGACGGAGACTATCCAGTTTGCTTGTCATGATGGCCCGAGGCGGTTGCGAAGAGAGGCCTTCGACCTTACCTCAAGCCTGTTGCAGCGGGCAATGCTGGCGCCCCATGGATTGCCGCGCCCTTCGGGCTCGCAATGACAGTGGAGTAATGGATTGCCGGGTTTCGCTCGTAATGACAGTGGAGTGATGGATTGCCGGGCTTCGCTCGCAATGACAGTGGAGTGATGGATTGCCGGGCTTTGCTCGTAATGACAGTGGAGTGATAGGTTGCCGCGCTTCGCTCGCAATGACAGCGGAGTAATGGCTTGCCAGGCTTCGCTCGTAATGACAGTGGAGTAATGGATTGTCGGGCTTTGCTCGTAATGACAGTGGAGTAATAGGTTGCCGCGCTTCGCTCGCAATGACAGTGGAGTGATGGATTTCCGCGCTTGGCTTGCAATGACAGCGGAGTGATGGACTTCCTGGGCGCGTAAGGCTCTTGCACTACCCGTCATTGCGAGCCCGAAGGGCGCGGCAATCCATACTGCCGGCTAACGCAAATCTTCAGTCATCAAGCACGCATACGCCCAATCATGTCCTCGACTACGTCATCGTATAGTGCCAGCGGCTGTTCGGTACGGTGAATCTCGGTGCTCAATCGCCGGCGGAAATGCCGTGCCCCCGGCAACCCCTGGAACAGTCCGAGGATATGCCGGGTGACATGATGCATGGCCCCTCCTTGCTCGAGATGCGCCGCAATATAGGGTCGCAGTGCCCCGAGCACCTCGATACGGCTGCGCACCGGTGCATCATCCCCATAAAAGCGTCGGTCCACGTCGGCCAGCAGATAGGGGTTGTGATACGCCTCGCGGCCGACCATCACGCCGTCCAGCGTCTGCATGTGCTGCTGCATGGCGTCGAGGTCGGTCAGTCCACCGTTGAGGATGATCTCCAGCTGTGGGAAATCGGCTTTGAGCTGATGCACCACCTCATAGCGCAGCGGTGGAATATCCCGGTTCTCCTTGGGCGACAGCCCCTCCAGAATGGCGATCCGCGCATGCACGATAAAGGTCTGGCAACCGGCCTCATGCACCTGGCCGACAAAATCCACCAGCTGTTCATAGCTGTCGCGTCCATTGATGCCGATCCGGTGCTTGACCGTGACCGGCACGCTGCAGGCATCGAGCATCGCCTTGACCCCGTCGACTACCAGTTGTGGATGACCCATCAGGCAGGCGCCGATCAGGTTGTTCTGTACCCGGTCACTGGGGCAGCCGACATTCAGGTTCACCTCGGCATACCCCGCTTCTTCGGCCAGCCGCGCACACTGCGCCAGCTCCTGCGCGTCGCTGCCGCCCAGTTGCAGCGCCAGCGGCTGTTCCTGCGGGTGATAGCCGAGAAAGCGTGAACGATCCCCATGCAATACCGCGCCGGTGGTGACCATCTCGGTGTACAGCAGGGTATGCCGGGAGATCAGCCGGGCGAAGTAACGATAGTGCCTGTCGGTCCAATCCATCATCGGCGCCACGCTGAAGCGGCGCGACGGGCCGGGGCGCGAAAGGCTGGGCTGTACAGGGCAGGGCAGGATACTCATGTGCTTTGCGGCGGCCTCGGTGGTCATCGTTTGGCGTCGGGTGGGGCTGGCGATCAGCATGGCGGTCATGCTGGGGCTTGTATTCAGGACGGCGCAGTCTATCAAAAAAAGCGGAACCTTTGATCGGGATGGAACGGCATCTCTTTGCATTCGATCCCCAAAAATGGGTATGTCGTAATGACGCAATGATGCTATAAAGCTGCGGAAATGATATTGGATCGCCTTCAGTTGACGATCCGCACAGGCGAACGGTAAGGGATAGCCCGGGTCGATGAGGCTCGCTGCTCTTCACCTATGGAGCCAGCACCTGGCTGGCGGTCTTAGTTCCATGTAGAGGTGACCCATGACGGGAATCCGAGGTTTGGCAATCTGTTCCACAATGGCGCTGCTGTCTGCCTGTGCTACCACCGGGGTGAACAACTCGGCGGGGCGTGCCACCGTGTATGAGGATGTACGCACCAGCAGTTCCATCGTGCAGGGCATAGGCATCGAGTCGCAGGATATCGTGGCGGTAACCGACCGCATGATGCGCGACATGCTGGCCAATCAGTTGCTGGCCGGTCGCAGCCCGGCGCCGCGGGTCATCATCGATTCCCAGTATTTCACCAATGAAAGCTCCTCGCGCATCAACAAGAACATGATTACCGACCGCCTGCGCATCGAGCTGCAACGCGCTGCCCAGGGGCGCATGGTGTTCATCGGTCGCGAATATTCCGGCATGGTCGAGGCCGAGCGTGAGCTCAAGCGCAGTGGCGTCACCGACGCTGGCACCATCCGCAGCACCCGTGGCACCGCCGGCGCGGACTTCCGCCTGGTGGGACGCATCACCTCCGCCGACGCGGTGGACAGCAGCAGCGCACTGACCTCCCGTTACCAGCAGATCTCCTTCGAGATGATCGACCTGGAATACGGCACCGTGGTCTGGGGCGGGCTGTACGAGTTCAAGAAGACCGCGCAGGACGACATCATCTACCGCTAGGCGGTCAGCGACACGGAGATTGCCATGCGTCATTACCTGATGACGGCATTGCTGTGGGCGATGCTGCCTGCGGCTGTGTCCGCGACTGCGCTGCCGCCACCCCTGACCCAGGCGGTGCAGCGCATTTCCAGCGATGAACCCAACAACCGGGTGCTGAACCAGTTGCAGGCCGCGACCTTGGCGCTGGACCTGGGATATCGCGAGGAGTCCGGCGAGCTGTTCGATGCGGCGCTGAACGGTATCACTACGGTGTATGCCAACAGCGAGCAGGCCGCCCGTGCGCGCAGCCTGTGGTACGACGAAGGGGCGAAGGACTTCAAGGGCGAACCCTACGAGCGGGCCATGGCCTTCTACTACCGGGGCCTGCTGGATATGTATGCCGGTGATTACGAGAACGCCCGGGCCAGTTTCAAGAGTGGTTTGCTCCAGGACGCCTTCGCCGAGGAGGAACAGCACCGGGCGGACTTTGCGTTGCTGATGTTTCTGGAAGCCTGGTCCTCGCATGTGCTCGGCGCCCGGGGGCTGGCCAGCGAGCGTTTCGAGGAATTGCTGACCTTCCGCCCCGGTTTCGGCCTGCCTGACGACAGTCACCGGCTGCTGGTGATGGTGGAAACCGGCAAGGCGCCGCGCAAGCTGCAGGATGGCATTGGCGGCAACATTCTGGTGTATCGCCCCGGCAAACGCTTCCGTGAGGAAGCGGTACGTCTGCGGGTGGATGGCAGGACGCTGGATCTGAACCCCATCGAAAGTATTTTCTGGCAGGCCTCCAGTCGAGGAGGGCGTCCGATCGACAGCATCCTGGAAGGCCAGGTCCAGTTCAAGCAGACCACCCAGAACGTGTCGGCCGATGTCTCCGGTGTCGCCGCCCACGCCACCATGCTCGCGCCGGCGTTCGGCGCCGCGGGTGGCGTGTTCGCCGGTGTGGCTGCGGTCGCCGGGGTGGCCACGCTGGCGACCTCACAGGTCAAGGCCCGTGCCGATCATCGGTTCTGGAACAATTTGCCGGACAAGGTGCACGTACTGACCCTGCCGATGCCGGCGGCACGCCAGGTGCAGATCGAATTTCTGGACGCGAACGGAGCGGTGATTCCGGAGTTGACGCAAGCTGTCAGTGTTGAGGTGGATAACGCGGGCAGGGGCGTTGTGTGGGCGCGAGCCCGACGAGCCACGGATGTGGACAGGCCTTGAGGATATAAGAGATGAAGACGTTTCCCCTGACCCTGGTACTTGCGGCATCGCTGGCCAGCGTGGGCTGTAGCGGTATCGACAGGAACGAAGGGCCCCGTCCGGCGGTGCGCATCGTTGACGAGCGCGCCCCCAATCAGCGGTTGAACCTGGACACCGTGGTGATTCTGGACAAGTCCCTGCAGGACCGCAAGACGGGCAAGCTGGCGGTGGAAAACTCCGGGGCCAGGCGTACCGCCACCGGTACCGTGGAAGCCTACGCGGTGATCCGCAACCGCACCGATCATCCACTGCAGATCGAGGGCCGCACCCAGTTCTTCGACAGCATGGGCATCCCCCTGGGCGTACCGTCCCAGTGGCAGCGGCTCTATCTGGACCCCCAGTCGATCAACGGCTATCGCGAGCTGTCCACCGGCACAGGCGAGGTAGCTCATTACTACATCGAGATTCGGGAGGGGCGTTGAGATGAAGGATGCACATATACCTGCCGCCCTGTCCCTGGCGATGCTGTTGGCGCTCGACGTGCAGGCAGCGCAGGACAATACCGCCTTCGATGACCCCTGGTTCGGTAGCCGGCTGGAACAGCAGACACCCGCTGGCGCCGTGCCGCCGCTGGGAGGCTCCGCACTGGCACCGGCCCTGGCCGAGGAACAGGAATATATCGCCGAGCCTGGTGGCCTGTTCGATCAGGCTGCCGCCATTGCCGCGGTCGAGCGCTTTCGTACAGCCTATCGCCAGGGTGGAGCGCCGCGCATGGCGATCTACTTCAATCGCGAACTCAGTGATGAGGTGCGTGAGTGGGTGCCGGGTGATCATCACAAACTGACCACAGCACACAGCCAGTCGGCGAGCTTCAACAGCCTGCAGACCGGGCCGGTCAGTGCCCAGGGCAGTGCCAGCGCTACGGTCGAGAGCCAATCGCGCTATGCCATCGGCGACACCGGTAAGCGTCCCGATATGCGCGAATCCTGGCATTGGCAGTTCGAGGAGGCGATTACCGCTGCGTTGCTGGATGGTGGCGCGAATGTCGTCGACCGCGCGGTGATCTTCCGACAGATGGCCCGTCAGGCGCCGCAGACCGCGGGACTGGATGGCTCCATGTCGACCACGCTGAATGAAATCTCGGCACTGGACAAGTATGCCGATGTGCTTATCGAGATGAAGGTCACCCGCTCGGCAACCGATTTCGGCTATGACTTCCGTGCGGTGGCCAAGCGTGTCCAGACTGGTCAGATCATCGGTACCGCCTTCGTCAATGGCGATCAGGTGCAACACCACGGCGGCGCACTGGCCAGTGCCAGCGGTTACGCCCTGCGGCCGAACACCTATCTGACGCTGGAACAGGTCTCGCGGGAACTCACCCTCAAGTTGATGCAATCGTTGAGTAGTCAATGGGGTGCCTGACGCCTCGCTCGAAAGCTGGAACCCCAAGGAGAAGCACATGAAAAGAATAATGACATTGTCGGCCTGCGCCATGTTGCTGGGCGGTTGCGCCACGGATATGACGGCGGGCTATCTCGGCTATCAAGCCCCTCCACGTGTATTGTTGTCGCAGGAGATAGTGGACATGATGCCGCCTCCGGTCATTGTTGAAGTGGGCATGGGCAAGACTGTCGAGGGTCGCCCCCAGAGCTTCTATGAGTTCAAGGGCCAGCCTGGTCAGACGGTGACGGTGGTCGTGCGCTCCAGCGGTCCCGATACCAGCCTGTACCTGCATGGAGATGCCAACGATTTTCGGCGCAACGCCGAGCCGCTGGCATTCGTTGGGGCATTGAATATGGGTGTGGGCTCGATGAGAGATCCTGACGGCCTGAATTCACACCTGATCTTTACCCTGCCGGAAGATGCTGATGGCTCCTATGTTGCGGTGGTCATGCCCCAGGACCAGGCAGGCTATACCGTCACGGTGCTGGATGGCGTAGTTCCGCAACGTGAGCTGATGGTGTTGCCGGAGCCGATCTTCGGTTCCGAAGGCAAGTACATGAGCCCCTTCACCGAAGACAACACGGTGACGCCCTGGGTGGAAAAGGGACTGCAGGCTGCCGTGGCGGGCAACGTCGGCACAGCCCTCGGCAGTCTGGCGGCCATGTCCAACTCGGATAACCTGATGTTTTCCCTGGTGGGTGGGATTGCCGGTGAAAAGATCGGCAGGGAAGTATTTCTGCGGAGCATGGGCGGCTGGGAATTCATCCGCGAGAACAGCGATATGTCCTTCGATACGGTGGAAGATCTGGCACGCTACATGGCGTATGAAAACGCAAGCCATCCCCAGTATGCGGACGTCCTGAACGCCTCCTATGGCATCTATCCCGAGCTGCGTCAGGCCATGGCCCAGGTGCAGATGGAAACCAGCACACTGGCCAAGCTCTACCCCCACAGTTTCATCATGTCAGCCCAGCGCTGAGCGAGATATATCAGTGGGCGCGGTAGTGCTGTGGATTGCTGCGCCCGCTGGTCGCCTCTGAATCAAAAGCCATAGACGCTCAGGCAAAATACCGCCTGAGCGCTTGGGGTATTATAAAGCGCTTGGTCAACGGTCACTGATGTGACGTCCTGCTTTGATAATCCCTGTGTGGTGCCTTGTAATATGTATTCCCTGTTTCAACAGCGCCAGCATGCCGATGCGCTGATGCTCGTGCCGGTATGGTTCATGTGGCTGTTCAGTCTGGCGCTGGCTCCCTGGCATGACACTTGGTGGGAAGCGCTGGTAATCGGACTGCCTCTGGCGCTGGCCGCCTCCCTGGCGGTACACCTGTTCAAGGGGCGTCTGCTCAGCCGCTGCAGCATCGCTCTGTGCTTCATGCTGTATGCGGCGCTGGTTATCCACCAGGCGCACGGCATGATCGAAATGCATTTCAGCATCTTCGTCCTGCTGGCATTCCTGGTCTACTATCGTGACTGGTTGCCGATCGTCATCGCCGCGGTAGCCATTGCCGTTCATCATCTGGGTTTCCATGTGCTGCAGCACAAGGGGTTTCCGGTCTTCGTGTTCAGCCATGAAGATCATGGGTTCGGTATCGTGGCGCTGCACGCCATGTTCGTGGTTTGCCAGTCTGCCTTTCAGTGCTGGCTGGCCGTGCGCTTGAAGCGCGAAGCGGTGCAGACAGAAGAGGCCGCAGCCTTCATGGGGAATCTGGCCCAGGCCGGGGAGGGTATCGATCTCCGGTTCCGCAAGGCCGATGCGCGTAGCGAGATTGCCATCGGCCTCAATGAGTTCATGGCTACGCTGCACCATCTGGTCTCCAGGACCGATAGCGCTGCTGCGCATATTCATGAAGAAGTCGCTGAGCTATCCCGGCGTGCGAAGGGGCTGGAAGCGATTCTGCTGGAACAGGAGGGTGGTGTGCGGGCGGCACAGGCTGCTGTGGCAGACTCGAGTCAATCGATCACCGCCGTGGCGGACAAAGCAGACGAAGCGATGCAGTTCTCCACCTCCAGCGCCGGGCGTGCGAGGCAGGGGCAGGAACTGATCGAACAGAGTCTGCTGACCTCCAGTCAACTCGAGGAGGCTATTGGTGCGGCAGCTCGTCATGTCGAGAGCCTGACGGCGCAAAGTGACGATATACACAGTATCCTCGAACTTATCCGCGGCGTTGCGCGGCAAACCAATCTGCTGGCACTGAACGCCTCCATCGAAGCGGCACGGGCCGGGGAGCATGGTCGCGGGTTCGCTGTGGTTGCTGATGAGGTGCGCCTGTTATCTGATCAGACCGAGGATTATGCACAGAGGATCGAGCAGACCATCCAACTGCTGGGTGTGACGGCGGATGAGGCAGCCACCAGCATGGGTAATAGCCGGGAATATAGCCAGCGGGCGGTATCCCGGTTCCAGCAACTGGGTGAACTGCTCAATGGCTTCGCTGATGATATCGGGGTGATCAATCGATTGAGCGGCCAGATCGCCAGGGCAACCAGTGAGCAGGTGCTCATCGCCGAACAGGTTCAGCAAGCTGTCAGCGGCATCGAGGGGAACCTGCAGCTTACGGAGCAGACTGCCCATGCCGTAACCGAGGTCAGCAGCGCATTATCGGAGCATGCGCGGCAGTTGGAAGCGTCGGTACGCAAGTTCACCGTTTGATGTGTGGCTGTCTTCATTGTGCCGGGGTTCGCGCAAAGCGGTGATACACTAGCGCCATATCGGATCGTTAGTCTTTTCCCGTTTCCAGAAGGAAAACCCGTGTTCACTGAATTATCCCTGCATGAGCGACTGCTCAAGGCGCTGGCGGCGCTGTCTTTCGAAAAGCCGACCGCGGTCCAGGCTGCGGCGATTCCCCCGGCGATCGCCGGCGAGGACCTGTACATCATTGCCCAGACCGGCAGCGGCAAGACCGCGGCTTATGTATTGCCGATCCTGCAGCGGCTGCTGGCTGACGACAGCAAGCCGGTGGCGCCGCGGGCGATGATCCTGTCGCCGACCCGGGAGCTGGCGCAGCAGATCCACAAGGATATCCAGGACCTGGCTCGCTTCACCTTCCTCAAGTCCGAACTGGTCATTGGCGGTGAGGACTTCAAGGTCCAGGCCGCCAAGCTGCGCAAGAACCCCGATATCATCATCGCCACGCCGGGGCGTACGCTGGAGCAACTGGGCGCCGGCGGGTTGGATCTGTCGCAGGTGCAGACGCTGGTGATCGACGAAGCCGACCGTATGCTGGATATGGGCTTCAGCGAGGATGTGCTGACGATCGCCAAGGCCTGCCCGACCGAGCGCCAGACCATGCTGTTCTCCGCCACCACAGGCAACGTCGGCCTCAAGCGCATCATCGAGCAGGTGCTGCGCGAACCACGCTGGCTGGAACTGGACAGCGTGCGTGACGATACGCCGGCCATCCGCCAACAGGTGATCGCGGTGGACGACAACGCGCACCGCGAGGCGCTGGTCAAGTGGCTGCTGCTCAACGAGTGCCAGGGCAAGGCCATCGTCTTTACCAACACCCGCGTCATGGCCGACCGCCTGAATGGCGTGTTGCGTGCGGTGGAAGGGCTGCGTGTGTACGTGCTGCATGGCGAGAAGGACCAGAAGGAGCGCAAGCTGGCCATCGAGCGCTTCAAGCAGGGCGGCAACGGTGTGCTGGTGGCAACCGATGTGGCAGCCCGCGGCCTGGATATCAGCGAACTGGATCTGGTGATCAACTTCGACATGCCGCGCAGCGGCGATGACTATCTGCACCGTGTAGGGAGAACCGGGCGGGCAGGGGCCGAGGGTGTTGCCATCTCATTGGTGGCGCCGCACGAATGGAACCTGATGTCGAGTATCGAACGCTACCTGCGTCGGCAGTTCGAACGCCGGGTGATCAAGGAACTGGCCGGCAGCTTCAAGGGACCGAAGAAGGTCAAGGCCTCCGGCAAGCCGGTGGGGGCGAAGAAGAAAAAGGACGACAAGAAGAAAATCAAGCGGCCCAAGACTGCCAAACCAGCGGCCAAACGCAAGCCCGCGATGCCGAAGGGACAGGTTGTGCTGGATGGCGGTGATGGTCTGGCACCGCCGAAGCGGCGTAGCTGAGTCGGGAAGGCTGCTCCCCCTCTCCCCCGGCCCCTCTCCCGCAAGGGGCGAGGGGTGACTCGCGACTGAATCGCCGTGCTTATCCTGTAAAGCAACGGAACATCCATCAGTACTCCGTCAAGATGAGGCTCGAACCTCCATGGTGGGAGCCAGCAACTGAAAAATATCATTCACTGCTGATTCGTGCAGGATATACACGGTATCTCCGGCGCGAGTCACCCCTCGCCCCTTGCGGGAGAGGGGCTGGGGGAGAGGGGGAAGGCTGCCCCAACTCACTCAGTCTTCTGCCGCGAATGCAGGGCCGCTACCTGCTGTGCCGCAACGGCATGCCCACAGGTAGCCGCCTTGGCCAGCCACATCAACCCTTTGGTCTCGTCCTTCGGCACGCCAATCCCCTTGATATGCAGCGTTGCGAGATTATGAATCGCATCGGGATGCTCCTGGTCCACCGCCAACTGCAGCCAGTGCAACGCAATATCGGGCCTATCGGCATCAAGAAACAGTTGTGCCAGGTCGTTCTGAGCATCGGCATCGCCGACATCGGCCTGGATAAGCAGCTCGTAATCCTCCGGATCGACCGGGACACAGAGCATGGGAATGAGGTCTTGGAGGGTGAGCATGGCTCGACCCCGTGCATCGTTGTCCTGACGAGAAATCTGACCAGCGGTCAGTCTACGCCACAAATACAGTTGCTGGCGTAGCGCAGGGGCGCTACACCCCGGTGTCTTTTCCGCAGATCGGTTCGGGTGAACATAAGCCGCGAGGCAGAGCCTAGGGCTGGGTTGTCGAGCGCCTGCTCGACGACAGGAGGAGTAGCCGGCAGAGTCGCTGGCGTAGCGAAGGCGCGCTACACTCCGGTACATTTCCGCTGCCACCTCCCATTTTCCGCGTGACTCAGTTGCGCTGCAAAGAGGGGGCTTTGCGTCCCAGTAGTAGGCCCTCGGTGCTAAGAGCCTCATCGATATCCGGCCAGTGTATGCCGTATCCGGCCCCGGCTAGCTCCCAATGGTTACGCTGCTCCGGGGTCGCATTGGCCAGGCGCGGATACCATGCCAACGGCACGTCGATCAATCGGCCATCCATCAGCTCTACTGTCAGGCGGCTATCGTCAATGACAACGTTCATTTAGTGGGGGATGGTACTCTCCCGGGCAGCTGAGGTGGGGCATATTGTGGCTGCCGGGAATGGGGGAGTGGGACTGGCTTGATGAGCGGGTTAAGCGGATTTCTCGGTGTGGGCGGCTGCCCCCTCTCCCCCGGCCCCTCTCCCGCAAGGGGCGAGGGGTGACTCGCGCCTGCGATGCCGTGCTTATCCTGTCATGACCTGCAAATGCAAAACGTGCTATTCACGGGCTCTTGGAAGACGAGGGATCATTCCTGCCGATGCTGTCTGCGGTAACGATCGGCCTGTAGAGCATCGCCTTTCAAACCGACAACTGCGAATCTACTCATTACTTGTAGGCTGAACACACTATCCCATACGCGAGTCACCCCTCGCCCCTTGCGGGGGAGAGGGGGCGCCGGCATAACCCGCCATCTCAAGCCAATACATGTGCCACCGAGGCGGCGCGGCTGAACATCAGCGAACCACCAGCACCGACACCTTCGACTGTTGCAACACGCGCATGGCATTGGTGCCGACCAGGTAGTCCTCGATGCGCTTGCGTTTATGGGTGGACATGACGATCAGGTCGGCATCGATCTTCTCCGCGATGCGCAGGATGCCCGCATAAGCCTTGCCATCGGCGACGATCAATTGCACCTTCATGTCGGCTGGCACCTGCTTGGCGGCGAACTCGCGTAGTGCTGCCTTCAGGTTTTTCTTCGCCGTGGCGGCGAACTCCCTGGGGAGGAATCCTTCCACCATCGGCATGCCGATGGTGGGGATGATGCTGAGCAGGTGCAGCGATGCGCCATAGGTCTGGCACAGCTGAATGGCACAGGGCAGGGATTTGGCCCAGGACGCCTTGTGGTTCAGGTCAATCGGTAGCAGGATCGTCTTGTACATGTATGCACTCCTCGTCAGCGGGAGGTCAATGGCGCTACCTGCCGGCGGCGCCACTGCAGGCCGGCCACCAGCGCGAATACCATCAGCGCGGGTATCCACATCCATTCCTTGCGGCGGCGGTCGACCGGGGCCAGCACTTCGATGATCTCCTGGTCGAAATCGAACCCCAACTCCGATGCCAGGCTGCCGTAGGTCACCATATCGACCAGGGTTCGCTCATCTTCCTGCATCAGCGTCAGGCCGAGCCTGTCCAGTTTCTGTTCGCCAGTCGCTCCGTCGGGTACTGGCACCAGCAGATGAAAGGTTCTGGGGCTGCCAAGGTCATCCAGACCGCTTATCTGCATGCGCAGGTGGCTGTCGGGCTCCGTCCGGTCGAGTGCCTGGGCGATCTGTGCCGGCGGGATAGGCTGATAGGGGTCATGCAGCAGGTCCATCCAGAAGCCGGGGCGGAATAGGGTGAAGGCCACCAGCAGCAGGAGCAGGCTCTCGTACCAGCGGCTGCGAGTGAGCATCCAGCCCTGGGTGGCGGCAGCGAAGATCAGCATGGCGATTGTTGCGATGATGAAGATCACCACCCCGTACACGAAGCTCACATTGATCAGCAACAGGTCGGTATTGAAAATGAACAGAAACGGCAGCGCTGCGGTGCGTAGGCTGTAATAGAACGCCTGGAATCCGGTACGGATCGGGTCGCCACCAGAGATTGCTGCGGCGGCAAAGGATGCGAGCCCCACCGGTGGCGTGACGTCGGCCATGATGCCGAAATAGAAGACGAACATGTGTACGGCGATCAAGGGTACGATCAGGCCGTTCTGCTGACCCAGGGTGACGATAACCGGGGCGAGCAATGCCGATACCACGATATAGTTTGCCGTCGTCGGCAAGCCCATGCCGAGGATCAGGCTGAGCACTGCCGTGAGTGCCAGCATCAACAGCAGGTTGCCCATCGAGAGTGCTTCTACCAGGTCGGCCAGTACCAGTCCCACGCCGGTTTGCGAGACGGCGCCCACAATAATGCCGGCGGTCGCCGTGGCGATACCTATACCGATCATATTGCGTGCCCCAGCGACCAGCCCCTGCCATAGATCATCCACACCACGCCGGATCGTGCCGGTGATATTCCGTTCCTTGCGAAACAGCGCCGTCAGCGGATGCTGGGTCAGCATGATAACGATCATGAATACTGTGGCCCAGAAGGCGGACAGACCGGGGGACAGCCGCTCGACCATCAGACACCAGACCAGCACGACCACCGGCAGGATGTAATGCAAGCCGGTCATGAGGGTGGGCCTGGTTTGAGGCAGAATCACTACTGGCGAATCAGGGTCGTCAAGCTCGAGGTCAGGATAGTGGGCGCCGACGCGCAGTAAGGCGATGTAGCTGATGCCAAGGCCAAGGGCAATGACCCAGCCGGCATGCTCGCCGAGCAGGGGTTTGAGCCAGCCTAATCCGTAATACACAGCAACGGACAGCCCCATGATCAGTATCAGACCCGTCAGGAAGCCAAACAGTTTGCGCAGCAGCGGGCGGTCGGGGTTGCTGCTCTGCAGTCCCTGCATGCCGGCCTTCAGCGCTGCCAGGTGGACGATATAGAACAATGCGATATAGGAAATGACCGCCGGCAGAAAGGCATGCTTGATGATCTCGGTATAGGGAATACCTACATACTCGACCATCAGGAAGGCAGCAGCCCCCATGACCGGGGGCATGATCTGTCCATTGACCGATGCCGATACTTCGACTGCGCCAGCCTGCTCAGCAGTATATCCAACACGCTTCATCATCGGGATGGTGAAAGTACCGGTGGTGACGGTATTGGCGATAGAGGAGCCTGAGATCAGTCCGGTCATGCCAGAGGCGGCTACAGCGGCCTTGGCCGGCCCGCCACGGTAGTGGCCTAGCAGGGAAAAGGCCAGCTTGATGAAATAGTTACCGGCCCCTGCCTTGTCCAGCAAGGAGCCAAAGAGCACAAACAGGAACACGAAGCTGGTCGATACACCCACTGCTATGCCGAACACCCCCTGGGTGGTCAGCCACTGATGGTTGGCCAGTGACACGAAGCTGACACCACGGTGGGAAAGCATATCCGGCATGTAGGGGCCGGCCAGGGAGTAAACGATGAAGACCAGCGCGACTATCATCAGCGGCGGGCCGAGCGCGCGGCGGGTCGCTTCGAGCAGCAATGCAAGGCCCACCAGGGCGACAGCGACATCCATGCTGGTGGGGTTACCCGGGCGTGCCGCCAGGGCAGCGTAGAAAATATAGATATAGGCGGCGCAGAAGGCGGCCACCAGGGCCATCAACCAATCCATCAATGGTACGTATTCGCGGGGCGAGCGGCGAAATGCGGGGAAAGCCATGAAGCCAAGAAATACTGCCAGCGCCAAGTGAATGGAGCGTGCTTCGGTACTGTTGAAAACGCCGAAGCCGAGCATATAGGGCAACGGTGAGGCGATCCAGAGCTGGAATAGTGACCACAAGGCGGCCACGCTCAGTAGCAGCTTTCCGGTCAGTCCATGGGGTTTACGCGCGCCAGTGTCGCTGGTGGCGACAAGGTCCTCGAGTTCGGTCACCAGGTCGTCATGTTTGGCAGGTTCGCTCATGGACAGGTCCTTATGCGGTGCGAATGAAGCACCGGGCGGCTAGAACGGCCGCCCGGGATGGAGGCTCGTTACATCCAGCCGCGCTCCTGGTAATAGCGTACAGCACCATCATGCAGTGGGATCGACAACCCCTCCTTGATCATCTCCTGCTCATCCAGGTTGGCGAAGGCGGGGTGCAATCGCTTGAAGCGGTCGAAGTTGTCAAACACCGCCTTGACCGTCTGGTATACGGTCTCTTCCGGCACGTTGACGGAGGTCACCATGGTCGCGCGCACGCCAAAGGTTTCGATGTCCTGATCATTGCCGCGGTACATGCCGCCGGGGATGATGGCCTTGGCGTAGTAGGGTTGCTCGGCGATGATGCCATCGATCTCCTGACCATTGACCGCCACGATGACCGAATCTACCGTCGTTGTGGCTTCCTGGATCGAGCCGTTCGGATGGCCGGCTACGTAGACCATGGCATCGATATTGTTATCCCCGAGCGCGGCGGCCTGTTCCGCTGCGGACAGTTGGGAGGCCAGGGCAAAGTCCTTGATGGTCCAGCCCAGCGCATCCATGACTACATCCATGGTGTCGCGTTGACCGGAGCCGGGGTTGCCGATGTTGAAGCGCTTACCCTTGAGATCCTTGACATGTTGGATTTTCGCATCGCGCCGGGCAACGATGGTCAGCGGCTCGCCGTGCAGTGCGAACATGGCACGCATCTCCTTGAACTCGCCGGCATTGGCAAAATTCTCGGTACCCTCATAGGCTTTGTACTGGATGTCGGACTGCACCACTCCCATGTCCATCTCACCACTGCGGATGGCATTGACGTTGGCCACCGAACCACCGCTGGAAGGCGCATTGCAGCGAATGCCATGATCATTGGTGTTGCGATTGACCAGGCGGCACATGGACTGGCCGACGACATAGTAGACCCCGGTCTGTCCTCCGGTGCCGATGGTGATGAAGTTCTGCTGGGCAAGCGCCGGCGTGGCGGTGAGGCAAGCGTAACCCAGTGCTGCAGAGAAAATGTACGAGAGTGCTTTGACGCGCATGCAGGTACTCCTTGTTCTTGTTTGCACCGGCACGCCGCAGGGCCTCCGGTTGTTGCATCGGCCTGCTTCACCGCAGGCCTACCGGAGTAAGTGTAGCCGAGCGTGACAAAAGTTTCTGCCCGGCTCTGCGCAGAGGGTCAGACGGGGGGCCAGCCACCCATGTCACGCCAACGGTTGACGATGCTGCAGAACAGCTCCGCGGTCTTCTCCGTGTCATAGCGCGCGGAGTGGGCTTCACGTCCATCGAACTCGATATCGGCGGCGGCACAGGCCTTGGCCAGCACCGTCTGCCCATAGGCTAGACCGCCCAGGGTAGCGGTATCGAAGCAGGAGAAGGGATGGAAGGGGTTGCGCTTGATCTCGCTGCGTTCGACCGCTGCATTGAGAAAACCGAGGTCGAAGAAGGCATTGTGCCCGACCAGCACGGCGCGCTTGCAGCCGGCAGACTTCACCGCCTTGCGTACGTGCTTGAAGATCTCGGTCAGTGCATGGCTCTCGCTGACGGCCATGCGCAGCGGATGATCCAGTTTGATACCGGTGAACTCCAGCGCCGCCGGCTCGATGTTCGCGCCTTCGAAGGGCTCGACTCGGAAGAAATGCGTCTGGTCGGGATACACCTGCCCATCGTCGTCCATCAGGATCGGCGTGGCGGCAATCTCCAGCAGGGCATCGGTCGCCGAGTTGAAACCACCGGTCTCCACATCCACCACCACCGGCAGGAAGCCACGGAACCGATAGGCCATCGGCGGCTTGGGGCCGCCTGACTGGGGCGCTTCATCCATCGCGTCGTTATCGTAGTCAAACTCGCTCACACAGCGTCCTTATTCGAGAGGGGATCAGACGACCCGCCATTGGATGGTTTCGCCCGCACGCAGCGGTACCAACTGCTGCTCGCCGAACTGAAAGGTGTCGGGCACGGCCCATGGTTCGCGCACCAGGGTGATGGTATCGGTATTGCGCGGCAGACCATAGAAGTCCGGCCCGTGCAGGCTGGCGAAGCCTTCCAGCTTGTCCAGAACGCCAAGCTCCTCGAAGGCTTCGGCATACAGCTCGATGGCCGCATGGGCAGTGTAGCAACCGGCGCAGCCGCAAGCGGCTTCCTTGGCGTGACGTGCATGCGGCGCCGAATCGGTACCCAGGAAGAACTTGCTGGAGCCGGACACCACGGCATCGCCCAGCGCCTGCTGGTGACGCTGGCGCTTGAGGATCGGCAGGCAGTAGAAGTGCGGGCGGATACCGCCCACCAGCATGTGGTTGCGGTTGTACAGCAGGTGATGGGCAGTGATGGTCGCACCGATGCGATCCGAGGCGCTGCGCACGAAATCCACCGCATCGGCGGTAGTAATGTGCTCGAACACCACCTTCAAGGTGGTGAAACGCTCGGTCAAGGCCACCAACTGCTGATCGATAAAAGCCTTTTCCCGGTCGAAGATGTCCACCTCGGCATGGGTTACCTCACCATGCACCAGCAGTGGCATTCCCACCTCGGCCATCGTCTCCAGCGCCGGATAGATTTTTTCCAGCGCAGTAACACCCGAGTCGGAGTTGGTTGTGGCACCGGCCGGATACAGCTTGGCGGCAATCGCCTGACCCTGGGTCCAGGCCTGACGGATCACCTCAGGCGAGGTCTGATCGGTCAGATACAGCACCATCAACGGCTCGAACACGCTACCCTGCGGCCGTGCAGCGAGAATCCGCGACTTGTAACCCTCTGCCTGCTGCCCATCACGCACCGGTGGCACCAGATTCGGCATGATGATGGCGCGGGAGAAGTTGCGAGCGGCATCCGGCACGGTATGTTGCAACGCTTCACCGTCGCGCAGGTGGATATGCCAGTCGTCAGGCCGGATCAGGGTAATGCGATCGGTCATGGGATGAATTCCAGGCTATTGCTAATGTCGCAATGCTACCGGAAAAGGCGGGGGTTTACACGCTGGATGCGCTGGCCAACGGCAAGAGAACAGCAAAAGCGCCGCCTGTTTGGTAGAGTTTGACGCCAGACCAGAGCGACAATAAGTGAAACACCATGAGGGCCTTGCCGGGAGTATTTTCATGACAGCCGTTTTCCAGATGGTCGATGTGTTCGGCGATGGCCCGGTGTCGGGCAACCCGGTTGCGGTGATCGCGCAGGCGAATGATCTCGAGCCGGAACAGATGATGCGCATAACGCATTGGTTCAATCTCTCGGAAACCACTTTCCTGTTGCCGCCAACCAGGCCGGAGGCGGATTACCGGGTGAGGATTTTCACTCTAAGCGGCGAGATTCCCTTTGCCGGGCACCCTACCTTGGGGACATGTCACGCCTGGCTCGCTGCCGGTGGAAAGCCGAAGGATGGGAGTGAAATCATCCAGGAGTGTGCGGCCGGGCTGATCGCCATTCGGCGCGAGCAGGGACGATTGGCCTTTGCTGCTCCGCCTTTGCTCCGTTCGGGCGCGCCATCTGCACAGGAGCTGGCCGAGGCGCGAGAGGTGCTCGGCATCGAGGCGCACGATGTGATCGATGCTGCCTGGCTGGATAACGGTCCCGGCTGGCTGGGGATCAAGTTCGCCTCCGCTGACAAGGTGCTGTCCCTCAACCCGTTGCGTAGTTGGCCCAGGCAGGTCGATATTGGCGTTGTCGGTCCGCATCCCGCAGGCAGCGATGTTGCATTCGAGCTGCGGGCATTCTTTTCCGATAGCCTGGGGACGATTATCGAGGATCCGGTCACCGGCAGCTTGAATGCTGCCGTCGGCGATTGGCTGTTCAACACGGGTGACGCCAGGAACGCCTATATTGCCGCTCAAGGAGGCCGCCTCGGACGTAGCGGGCGTATCTATGTGCGTCGGGATGCGCAAGGGCAGACGTGGGTCGCCGGGCAGACGCGGACTCATGTGCAAGGTCAGTTCCTGGGAGTAGAAGCCTGGAGCCAGGTATCCAGCCCATGAGTGAGCTGATCCCCGCCGACATCTCGGCGCAAGTGTCGCTGGCGTGCGAGGTCATCAAGCGGCATCTGGCACCGACATTGGTGGCGGTGCATCTGTACGGCTCGGTGCTGGATGGCGGGCTGAAGCCATACAGCGATGTGGACCTGCTGGTCACCGTGGCGGCACCGCTCGATGACCAAGTGCGGCAAGCCCTGTTACGCGATCTGCTACAGGTGTCAGCACCCCCGGGCCAAAGCGAGGAACTTCGCGCTCTGGAGGTCACGGTCCTTGTCTCCGATGACATCCTGCCCTGGCGCTATCCGGCCCGGCGGGAATTGCAGTTCGGAGAGTGGCTGCGCAGCGATATCCTGGCGGGTCTCGTCGAGCCCGCTGTCGTGGATGCCGATCTGGCGATCCTGCTGACGCAAGCCAGACAATGCAGTCTTGCCCTGGCAGGCCCGGCGGCGGAGCAGCTGTTCGATCCGGTCCCGCCAGGCCACTTCCGTATGGCGCTGGCCGACATTTTGAAACAGTGGAACGCACCGACAGACTGGGCGGGTGATGAACGCAATGTGCTGCTTACCCTCGCGCGAATCTGGTACAGCGCTGCAACCGCAAGGATAGTGCCGAAGGATGTGGCGGCCACCTGGGCGCTGGCGCGTGTGCCCGGCGAGCTTCAGCCGGTGTTGCTGGAAGCCCGTCAGGCTTATCTCGGGCTTGGCGGGGATCGCCTGGCCTCGCGCGGGCACCAACTGGATGAACTCATTGGCTTTGCCAAGGGCGAGATCATCAAGTTGCTCGACGGCCACACCGGGAGCAGTTGATCGCGGCTGGCTTTTGCCGCGCGGTGCGATGGCTTTACTTCCCCCTGTTTCGCTCCTTCTTTTCAGTAGAAAATCCCGCTGAATGAGCAAATATGGTGAATCCACCTGAGTGCTGCTGCGCTGCGGATATCTCAGCCAAACCCTTGCTAGACTCTGGGCCATGACAGCCCATTTCAGGGCCCCTTGGTCACTGCAGGGAGACATTCATGTCGCGTAGTATCATCGTTCTTGGTGCCGGTATGGTCGGCGTTTCCGTGGCCTGGCATCTGGCGCGTCGTGGCCATGCCGTGACGCTGGTGGATCGCCGCGAGCCGGGACGCGAGACCTCGTTCGGCAACGCGGGCATCATCCAGCGTGAGGCGGTGCGCCCCTACGCCTTCCCCCGTGATGTCGGTACCTTGCTGCGCGTGCTGCCCAACCGGGAAGTGGATATCCGCTATCGACCAGCCGGCATGCTGAATGCGGCCGGCCCATTGCTGCAGTATTGGCTCAATTCCGGCGGGGAGCGTTACCAGCGTATTACCCGGGAGTGGGCGTCGCTGATCGTGCGCTGCCAGGATGCGCACGGGCCGATGATCGAGGCAGCCGGCGCCCAGGAGCTGATCCGCAAGGGCGGCTGGCTGGAGCTGTACCGGAGGCAGAAAGCCCTTGATGAGCGGCTTGCGGAAGCGCATGAGGACCGTGGTCGCTTCGGCGTGGAATATGAAGTACTTGACGCCGAAGGGCTCTACGCCACGGAGCCACACCTGGCGCAGGGGCTGGTGGGTGCCATTCACTGGACCCAGCCGTGGATGGTGACGGATCCGGGTGCTCTGGTGCAGGCCTATGCGCGCAGCTTCGAGCAGCAGGGTGGCCGCCTGGTACAGGCCAGCGTCGAGGAGGTTGTCCAGGAGGACCGCGGCTGGCGTGTGGTGACCAGCACCGGGGTGCTTGAGGCGGAGCAGGTGGTGATCGCCATGGGCCCCTGGTCGAGCGAGATGCTGTCACGTCTCGGTATCAAGGTGCCGCTGTTCGTCAAACGCGGTTATCACATGCACTATTCGGCGGAGCAGGGAGCGACGCTCAACCACTGGGTGATGGATGCCGAGAAGGGTTTTCTGCTTGAGCCGATGCGTGCGGGGATTCGCTTGACGACTGGCGCTGAGCTGGCCGATCTGAATGCGCCGCCCCAGTACAAACAACTGGCGGCAGCCGAGCGGGCTGCGCGCAAACTGTTCCCGTTGGGCAAGCGGCGCGAAGCCGAGCCCTGGAAGGGCGCGCGCCCCTGCATGCCGGACATGAAACCGGTCATTGGTCCGGCGCCGGGCAAGCCGGGGCTGTGGCTGGCCTTTGGGCATGGCCATCAGGGGTTCACCCTGGGGCCGGCGACCGGCGAGCTGTTGGCACAGATGGTGGATGGCGCGGTGCCGGCAATCGATATGGCGCCCTTTGCAGCGGATCGCTTCCACGGCTAAAGTTTCCCCTTCAGCCGCCGATGCAATCTCCTGTAATCGTCGATTCGGGAGATCCTCCTTTTGCCACGCCTGCCCCTAGCTCTGTTGCTGGGCTTCGCCTTGCCGGCCCAGGCCCTGACATTCCAGACACGCATGGAGAATGTGCAGTGGACAGTGGCTGGCGATCAGTTCGAGTGTCGCTTGAGCCAGCGGGTCGAGGGTTACGGCGAGGCGATGTTCGTGCGCCGGGCGGGTGAGCGGCCGGTGTTCGAGCTGTCCGCCTGGAGCAATCTGATGCGGCCGGGGCCGGCGCAGCTGTTCAATGATGCGCCGCCATGGCGCCCCGGTTCCAGCGCGCAGGTGCTGGGGCAGGGCACCATAGGGGATGGCCCGACAGTGCTCCGGCTACCATACCAGCAGGCGGGGCAGATGCTCGCGGGGCTGGCGGCGGGGCTGCATCCGACCATTCAACGCAGCAGTATCAGCGATGCGGGGCAGGTGACCGTGGTGGTGTCCGCGGTGGGCTACCGGCAGGCCTGGGACGAGTTCCAGGCCTGCGCCAGCGGTTTGTTGCCGATGAATATCGACCAGGTATCCCGCACCGCCATCGGCTTTCCCAATGGCGGCTCGGAGCTGGATGCCGAGGCGCGGCGGATGCTCGATGTGGCGCTGGCCTATCTCGAAGCTGACCCGGATATCACCCGTATCCAGCTGGACGGGCATTCGGACAGTGTTGGCGACCGGCTGAGCAACCGCGAACTGTCCCGCCAGCGGGTGTTGTCGGTGCAGGCCTACCTGAGCGAGCGCGGCGTGGACGAGGCGCTGTTCTCCACGCGCTTCCATGGTGAGCGCTATCCGGTGGCAGCGAACAACACGGCTGCCGGTCGAGCCAAGAACCGCCGGGTCACCCTTCGTCTGGAAAAAGACTGACAGCCGGCAGGACCCCAGAGTTTCTCTGCCGGCCCCTGTAATTACTCGCCCCCGAGCGGTAGAATGGCGCCTTTGGCTGGTGCCTTTCGCTGCGCCGGTAACATTCATCAAGGGAGCGCGTAATGACTGATGTGAAAAAAGTCGTCCTGGCCTATTCCGGCGGTCTGGATACCTCGGTAATCCTCAAGTGGCTGGAAGACACCTACGGCTGCGAGGTGGTCACCTTCACTGCGGACCTGGGGCAGGGCGAAGAGGTTGAACCGGCACGTGCCAAGGCTCAGGCCATGGGCGTGAAGGAAATCTACATCGATGATCTGCGCGAAGAGTTTGTCCGTGATTTCGTGTTCCCCATGTTCCGTGCCAATACCGTCTACGAAGGCGAGTACCTGCTCGGTACCTCCATCGCCCGTCCGCTGATCGCCAAGCGTCTGATCGAGATCGCCAACGAGACCGGCGCTGACGCCATCTCCCACGGTGCGACCGGCAAGGGTAACGATCAGGTGCGTTTCGAGCTGGGCGCCTATGCGCTCAAGCCGGGCGTCAAGGTCATCGCTCCCTGGCGTGAATGGGATCTGCTGTCCCGCGAGAAACTGATGGATTATGCCGCCAAGCACGACATTCCGATCGAGCGCCATGGCAAGAAGAAGTCGCCGTACTCCATGGACGCCAACCTGCTGCATATCTCCTATGAAGGCGGCGTGCTGGAAGATACCTGGGCCGAGCACGAAGAGGACATGTGGCGCTGGACCAAGTCGCCGGAAGCGGCACCGGACGTGGCCACCTATATCGAGCTGAGCTACCGCAAGGGCGATATCGTCGCCATCGACGGCAAGGACATGAGCCCTGCCGACGTGCTGGCGTACCTGAACAAGGTCGGTGGCGAGAACGGTATCGGCCGTACCGACATCGTCGAGAACCGTTTTGTCGGCATGAAGTCCCGCGGCTGCTACGAAACCCCCGGCGGTACCATCATGCTCAAGGGCCACCGTGCCATCGAGTCCATCACCCTGGACCGTGAAGTCGCCCACTTGAAAGACAGCCTGATGCCCAAGTACGCCGAGCTGATCTACAACGGCTTCTGGTGGAGCCCGGAGCGTGTGATGCTGCAGGAGATGATCGACGCTTCCCAGCTGAACGTGAATGGTGTGGTGCGTCTGAAACTGTACAAGGGCAACGTGATCGTGGTCGGTCGCAAGTCCGATGACTCGCTGTTCGATGCCAACATCGCCACCTTCGAAGACGACGCTGGCGCCTATGACCAGGCCGATGCGGCAGGCTTCATCAAGCTCAACGCCCTGCGTCTGCGCATTGCTGCCAACAAGGGCCGCAAGCTGATCTGATTGCTCGGCTACTCTTAGAGGTAGCCGCGCCACGAAGAGCAACGCGGTAATCCATGACCAATTGTGCCCGGCACACCATGGATTGCCGCGCTTCGCTCGCAATGACGGGTAGGGCCCGGCATTGATAATTCCAAATTCATCCTGTGATTTACCTGAGGAGGGTTTATATGCGTCTTCTGCATACGATGTTGCGTGTGGGTGATCTGGACAAGTCCATCGCTTTCTATACCGACGTGCTGGGCATGACCCTGCTGCGCCGCAAGGACTATCCGGACGGGCGTTTTACCCTGGCTTTCGTCGGTTATGGCAACGAGGCGGAAAACTCGGTGCTGGAACTGACCCACAACTGGGACACGCCCAGCTATGACCTGGGCAATGGCTACGGCCATATCGCCATCGAGGTCAACGACGTGTACAAGGCCTGCGAGCAGATCAAGGCCAGCGGCGGCAAGGTGGTGCGTGAAGCCGGGCCGATGATGCACGGTTCCAGCATCCTGGCCTTCGTCGAAGACCCGGATGGCTACAAGATCGAGTTGCTGTCGCCCAGTCGCGGGGATTGATAGCGGGGTGTAGCGCGCCTGCGCTACGCCTGTGGCCATGCCGTCGCTGCCGGATGGTCGGCGAGCGGCGGCTCGCCAACCGGGGATGGGCGCCCTGCGCTACGCTTCGAGTCCGGGAAATCATCACCTGGTCGGATGAATGCCCCGAATCTGCGCGGCCATATCCGCCGCATACAGGTCGGTCATCCCGGCGATGAAGTCGATCACCCGCATATAGCTCGAGTACAGATCCCAATCCTCACGCGGGGCATTGTTGCCCAGCAGATCAAGGATGCGTCGGTGCTTGAAGCTCAGATTCTGCCCGGCCTGCTGCTCGTTGACTGCGCCGCAGAAGGCTTCCAGCAAGGTTTCCAGGGTGCTGTAGGCGCCGATCTCATGCAGTGTCTTGCGCTTGTCCTGAAAGATGCGTTCCCGGGCGATGCCCTTGGCTTCCAGTACGCAGCGCTGCGCCGCATGCGGCATATGGCTGACCAGGTCCCCTGGCAGGGTGCCGGCGAGCAGCGCGGATTGCTGGGCGATAAAGGCTTCGGCGGCGGCATTGACCAGATGTTCGATGGCCTTGCCGCGCAGGATCGCCAGCTTGCGCCGGGTGGAGTCCCGTGGCCCCAACTGGCGGTAGGTCTCCGGCAGGTCATCGCCGACCAGATCCAGCAACAGACGCTCCACCTCGCTATAGCTGAGCAGCTCCATCTCCATGCCGTCTTCCAGATCGATCAGCGCGTAGCAGATATCGTCCGCTGCCTCGACCAGGTACACCAGGGGGCTGCGAGCCCAGCACTGCTCGCTCTGCTGAGGCAGGCCGAGCTTGTCGGTGATCTGCAGCAGCAATGGGTATTCGGCCTGGTAGCAGCCGAACTTGTGCTTCTTGTAGCCGATGCTGTCGGCATGCTGGGCGGTCCAGGGATACTTCAGATAGGCACCCAGGGTGGCATAGGTCAGGCGCATGCCGCCGTCGAACTGATGGTACTCCAGCTCGGTCAGTACCCGAAAGCCCTGGGCGTTGCCTTCGAAATTGAGAAAGTCCTGGCGCTGGGCTTCGCTCAACCGATCGAGCCAGCCGGCACCGGCTGCCTTGTGGAACCAGTGGCGGATCGCATCCTCGCCGGAATGACCATAGGGCGGGTTGCCGATATCATGGGCCAGACACGCTGCCTGTACGATCACGCCGAGATCAGCCGGTTCGCACCAGGCTGGCAGCACGCCGCGCAGCATCTCGCCGACGCGCATGCCCAGCGAGCGGCCGACGCAGCCGACTTCCAGGCTGTGGGTCAGGCGGGTATGGATATGGTCATTGCTGGACACCGGATGCACCTGGGTCTTCTTGCCCAGCCGGCGGAAGGCGCCGGAAAAGATGACACGGTCATGATCCTTGTGAAAGGGTGTGCGTCCCAACTCCTCGGTGCTGGCGACAGGTTTGCCGAGTCGCTCGCGGCATAGCAGTGTTTCCCAATCCATGATGTCCTCCGATCAGATCACCCGAGTATGTGGCAACGCCGTCGGGCTGCCAAGGGTGTGTCAGGATTCAGCCGGCGCGGGTTCCGGGGTAGAATGGCGATTGTCCCGTCCACTTCGGAATTCGCATGACCGCTTCACTGACCATGACCCTGTTCGGCACTACCGCCTGCCATCTGTGCGAAGAGTGCCTGATGTTGACCCAGCCACTGCAAGGCAACGGCATCCTGGTGCGGCAGGTGGATATCGTCGAGGATCCTGAATTGCTCGAGCGCTACCAACTGCGCATCCCGGTGCTGCGCCGTGAAGATACCGGCGCGGAGCTGGACTGGCCATTCAATCTCGGTCAGTTGCTCGACTGGCTGGGTGATGCCGCTGGCGAGGAAGGTTGATATGGCACAGATCGTCAGCGCATTCTGGAAACGCAAGACCCTGGAGCAGATGGACCGCCAGGAGTGGGAGTCACTGTGCGATGGCTGCGGGTTGTGCTGCCTGCAGAAACTGGAAGATGAGGATGATGCCACTGCCATCTACTACACGCGGGTGGCCTGCAAACTGCTGGATCTGGATACCTGTCGTTGCAGCGACTACGAGAATCGGCGCAAGCATGTGCCGGACTGCGTGCAGCTGACCCCGACCATGGCCGGGGAGTTTGCCTGGCTGCCGCCGACCTGCGCCTATCGCCTGGTGGCCGAGGGCGAGGACCTGCCGCCCTGGCACCATCTGGTGTGCGGCGACCCCAAGGCGGTGCACGAGCTGCGTATTTCCCAGGCCGGGCGCATGCTCGCCGAAGACAGTGTGGCGAACGAGGACTGGGAAGAGCACATCATCTTTCGAGTGTGATGGTTGGGCTGGGCGAAGCGTTGCTTCGCTCCCCCTCTCCCCTCGTGGGAGAGGGGGATAACCGTCACTGCTGAATCTGCAACTCCCGCAGCTTGATGTACAGATAACGGATCTGGTCATACTCGAACGGACTGTCCAGTGAGCCGTAGCGGAAGCCGTTGATATAGCGCAGGTTGATCGCATACAAGCCGTAGGCCCAGGGGTTGTCGTTCATATAGTGGCGGTTGTCGAGAAATGCCGCAGCATCCTCGATCGACCAGTCCACCGCCTTGCCCGTGGCGTCGCGCAGGGTCGATGGCCCGAGCAGCGGTAATACCAGGTAGGGGCCGGTCGGCACGCCGTAGAAGCCCAGCGTCTGGCCGAAGTCCTCGGACTCCTGGGGCAGGCCCATGGCCTTGGCCACATCGAACAGACCGAGCACGCCGAGGGTGCTGTTGAACAGCAATCGCGCGGTGGTGCGTCCGCCTTTCTGGAACTTGCCCTGGGCCAGGCTGTTGGCCAGGTTCGGTACATCGGCCAGGTTGGCGAACACATTCGATACCCCCCTGCGCACGAAGCGCGGGGTAACCGTTTCGTAGGCGTTGACTACTGGCAGGTAGACATAGTCATCGAACTGGCCATTGAAGCGGTACACGCGTCGGTTGAAGCCTTCAATCGGGTCATGCACCTTGAGCGCTTCGAGGCTGGAGCGCTCGAACTGGTAATTGCTGCCTTCGGTATCGATCGTCAGGTCGGCCAGCGGGTCATGGTATTCGGGGATGCCCTCGGCACCCTGCGCTGCGATGCTGGTCAGCAGAACGCAGCCGGCCAGCAGGCGGGTCATCGGCAGCTTGGTCATTGGACGTCGCCCTCCATGAAGTGCAGCATGGTCGCGACCACGTCCCGGTGCTGCAGGTTGCCGCCATGGCCTCCGTGGGGGTAGAGCAGGGCGCGTTCGCCGAAGGTCTCGGTGATGAAGCGATAGTTGTCCGCGGTGAGGATGAAGTCATCGGCGTTGGTCAGCGCAGCGATATTCGGGTTGTCCCGCAGGAAGCCAGCGATGCTGTACAGGCTGGTATCCCAGGCCATGTCGTCGATACTCTTGCCGTCATTGGCGTTATTCCATACCGGCCACAGCTGGGTTTCCAGATAGCAGCTGAAGTCACAGAACAGCGCGCGGCGCAGGTAGGGGGTCAGCGAGGTGCTGACCTTCAATTTTTCGCCGGCCGGCGCATAGCGTCCTCCTTCGGTGACCAGGTCGGCCATGAAGTTCAGGTCGGCCGCGGCAAAGCGGAATACCGCGCCGATCAGCATGGCCATTTCGGCATCGGTCAGGGCACTGTCGGAGCTCTGGATGCCATAGAACAGACCACCTTCGATGTCGGTGCCTCCGCTTTCAGCGAAATAGCGTGCCAGTTTCTGGAAGATATGCTCATAGAAACTGTCACCGCTGCTGACCCCGTCGAGCTGGGTACGGGCCAGCGCATCCAGGCGCCGGATCGAGGCGTACAGGTCGACTGGCGGGTTGAGCAGCAGGGTGCGGGTGAAGTTGAACTGCCGCAGGCTCTGGTCCAGATGGGCGACGAAAGCGGCATTCAATGCGCCGAGACTGAAGCCGGCGAGGCGATACTCGGTGATCTGCAGATTCTTCTTGTCGCGGGCATGCTCGACCGCCATGGACATGGCGGTGTGCAGATCGCGGGCGTCGCTCAAGCCCAGGCCGGGCAGCCCGCTGCGCGAGGCGGCGGCGATAAAGTCATGGTTGGTTGGTGAAGACAGTATGATGACATGCATGCCGGCTTGCCAGAATACGCGCTTGAGGTAGTCCAGCCGCGGACTGCTGTAGCCGGAGCCGGTGCCGGCGATGAGAAAGATCAGCGGCGCGGGCTCATTGTGCCAGGCCAGCCGGTAATGCAGGTCATGGTAGCGTGACAGCGCCGGCGGCAGATGGCGTTCGGGGAGCACCGTGACCGCCAGGTCAGTCTGCCGCACCTCGGTTTCCGGGGGAACCGGGGCGGCCAGTTGCGGCGGTGTGCCGACAATGGTCGCCAGGAACGGGTTGGTTACCGGATAGCTGGAATCATCCGCGTGGGCGAGACTGCCTGCCAGTGCGAGCAGGCTGACATAGAGGTAGTGCAGGTATCGGTTCATGGGCTCTTCCGGTTGGCTTCATGAACTATACCCGAAATGATGTGGATAGTTCCTTACAGGGGCGCGCATTCCCCCGGCACTCAGGCACGGAATATCGGCGGCAGGTTGAAGCCTGCCTGTTGGCTGCGGCGCTGCTCCAGGCGCTTCCAGACCTTCTCGTGGAAGTAGAACGCGACAGTATTGAGTGCCGGCTCAACCAGCGCAACGGCACCGCCGAGCAGGAGACTGCCGGTCATGGCGTACACCACGCCAAAGGCGATGCTGAAATGCATTACTGCAAAAGTGAAGGTCTTGGTCATGGCGCACCTCGGTAACAATAATGGGATTCATTCCCGTTTGTTGCTATCTTAGGTGCGCCATGCGCAGAGGTGAAAAAGTCTTTGCCAATCGAGCTGATCGGCGCTTTCAATCAGAGATCGAAATCATAGTCGGACAACTGCTTCTGCAGCCGGCGTTCTTCCAGGTAGTCGTCAATCTGCCGACGTCTGGTCAGGTTGGACTTGCTGTTCAGCACCTCGGTCTCGGGGCTGTCTTCGTCGTCCACAACAAAATCGTCTTCATCCAGTTCAATATCGGTTTTCGCTTTGGCCATAACTCCACTCCACTATTGAAGGTTGCCATTTGCGCACCTTATAGCGGGAGTCGAGGGGAAGCGGAAATAGAATTTTTTTATGGATGGGTCAGGTTTTGTCGGTGATATCAATCCGATGTCTTGTGTCGATATTCACACAGGTCTTCGATCCGGCAACTGCCGCATTGCGGGGTTCGCGCCTTGCATACATAACGACCGTGGAGGATCAGCCAGTGATGCGCATCCACCAGGAATTCCCGGGGTACGTGGCGCATCAGTTTCTTCTCCACTTCCAGCACATTCTTGCCCGGTGCGATGCCGGTGCGGTTGCTGACCCGGAAAATATGGGTGTCCACCGCCATCACCGGATGGCCAAAGGCGGTATTGAGCACCACGTTGGCGGTCTTGCGACCGACGCCGGGCAGCGCTTCGAGCGCAGCGCGGTCATCCGGCACCTGGCTGCCATGCAGTTCGATCAGCAGGCGGCAGGTTTCGATGACGTTCCTGGCCTTGCTGTTGAACAGGCCGATGGTCTTGATGTACTCCGACAGCCCCTCGACCCCCAGGGCATATATCGCTTCGGGGGTGTTGGCCACCGGGAACAGTCTGTCGGTCGCCTTGTTGACCCCGACATCCGTGGACTGGGCCGAGAGGATCACCGCGATCAGCAGCTCGAAGGGGGAGTTGAAATTCAGTTCGGTGGTCGGGTGCGGGTTGTCCTCGCGCAGCCGACGGAAGATTTCATAACGTTTTTCTTTGTTCATTGTCAGTCGATGGTTCCGGTAACGCGGACCCGCTTGCTGCCGGTCGCGACGGGGGCGCTGTCGCGTGCCGCCATGCGGGCCTTGATGTGAGTGTCGATAACGTTCTTCAGGGCGATCAGCAGGCCCATGAACACGAAGGCGCCGGGCGGCAGGATGACGAACAGCACCTCCTTGTAATTGGCGAATACCACCCAGGTCCAGTCGGCGGCAACCGGGCCGAGCAACAGGTGCATGTCGGCAAACAGGGTGCCCTGGCCGACCAGTTCGCGCAGCATGCCGAGCACCAGCAGCACCAGGGCGAAGCCCAGGCCCATCATGAAGCCGTCCACCAGCGCGGGCAGGACCGGGTTCTTCGCGGCGAAGGCATCGGCGCGGCCGAGGATGATGCAGTTGGTGACGATCAGTGGAATGAAGATGCCGAGGATCAGGAACAGTTCATAGGTATAGGCCTGCATCAACAGCTCGATGCAGGTGGTGACCGCGGCGATGATCATGACGAAGGCCGGCAGCCGCACGGCCTCGGTCACCGCGTTGCGAATCAGCGACACGGCAAGGTTGGAGGCAACCAGCACCAGAATGGTCGCCAGGCCGAGACCCAGGGCGTTGACCGTGCTGCTGCTGACGCCGAGCAGCGGGCACAGGCCGAGCAGCTGCACCAGGCCGGGGTTGTTGTGCCACAGGCCGTCGGCGGCGAGTTCGGAGAATCTCTTGTCAGCCATCGTTGCGTTCCTGTTCAGTCGGTTGCAGCAGGGGCGCGCGATGCTCCTCGAAGTACCGCAGCGCCCGGTGGACCGCCTGTACCACGGCGCGCGGGGTAATGGTGGCGCCGGTGAACTGGTCGAAATCGCCACCGTCCTTGCGTACCGCCCAGCGTTCGGGTGTGGGGATGCTCAGGCTCTTGCCGTCGAAACTGAAGATCCAGGTGCCCTTGCCGACTTCGAGCTTGTCGCCCAGGCCGGGGGTCTCCCGGTGGTTGACCACGCGTACCCCGGCCAGCTCACCGTTGGCCCGGATACCCACCAGCAGGTCGATACGTCCGCTATAGCCGTCCTGGGTCACCACTGGCAGGATGACCGCGGTGACCTTGCCGTCGCGCCACGCGCGCCAGCCCGTGGCCGCTGCCGGCAGTTGCAGATACTGGCGGTCGTCGATGCTGAAGGTATCCTGCAGCAGGTCGTTATCATGCTCGCTTTCGGGCAGGATCTCATTCAATGCGCGCATCTGCATGCGCTGCTGCTCGGCGGCGATACGCTCGCTGGTGGCCTGCTGGATGAAGGCGATCAGGCCTACGGTGAAGATGGCGAACAGGCCGAGGATCACACTGTTGCGCAGTATCGAGCGGCTGGGTGTCAGGGGCGTGCTCATGGTTTGTCCACCTTGCCCAGGCCACGCCTGGCCTTGCTGTGCCCATAGGTGCGCGGTGTGGTGTAGTAGTCGATGGTCGGCGCGCACAGGTTCATCAGCAGCACGGCGAAGGCCACCGCGTCCGGGTAGTTGCCCCACACACGGATGACATACACCAGGATGCCGACGCCGGCACCGAATACCAGGCGCCCGCGCGGGCTGGTGGCACAGGTGACCGGGTCGGTGACGATGAAGAAGGCGCCGAGCATGGTCGCACCGCCCAGCAGATGCAGCAGCGGTGACCCGTTGGACGCCGAGCCGCTGCCATTCCAGAACAGCAGACTCATGACTGCCAGGGCGGCGAGCATGCCCACCGGTGCGTGCCAGCTGTAGACGCGCTTGTACAGCAGGAACAGGCCGCCGGCCAGCCAGGCCAGCGCGACCCACTCCCAGGCGCGACCGGCCATGCTGCCGAAGGCGGGCTGGGCCGTGCGCAGTTCATCCATGGTCAGCGCCGTGTTGTTCTTCAGCAGGTCCAGTGCGGTGGCGCTGGCCCAGCCGTCGGCGGGCAGACTGCCGGGGGCGAACACCCGTTGCAGGCCGTCGAGCAGCCCCAGGGTCGGTGTCAGCGCCGGCTGCAATTGCTCGATACCGCGCCATACCGGCCAACTGGTCATCTCCACCGGGAAGGACACCAGCACCACGGCATAACCGAGCATTGCCGGGTTGAACGGGTTCTGACCCAGGCCGCCATACAGGTGCTTGCCGAAGACCATGGCGAAGCCGCTGGCAACCAGCACCAGCCACCAGGGCGAGTAGGGCGGCAGCGCCAGGGCCAGCAGCCAGGCAGTGACCAGGGCGCTGCCATCGTTGAGATAGAAGCTTACCGGGCGTTGGCGCAGGCGCAGAATGGCGGCTTCGATGGCAATGGCGAAGCTGCCGGCCAACAGAATGTTGATCAGGGTGCCCCAACCGAAGAACCAGGTCATCAATACAATCCCGGGCACGGTGGCCGCCAACACCTGCAGCATGATATTGCGGGTGCGGTTGTTGCCCAGCGTGTGGGGTGAGCTGGGTGGGCGTACTGCCATCAAGGGGCCTCCTGGGCGGTCGCCTGCTCGAATGCCTGCTGCGCCTCGGCGAAGGCCTGCTCCAGCCCCGGAATCTGCGCCTGCAGGTCGGTATTGTCGGGGTTGGCGGCCAATTGCTTCTGGGCTCTCTGCAAGGCCATGCGGGCGGTGGCGGCGGCGACCTTCAGTTGTTTCTGCTCAGGACTCAGGGTGCTGGCCTTGCGCGACTGGATGCGTGCCAGATCCGGCGCGGCTGCCGGACTGGCCTCGGTCTGCTGCCTGCTTGCCTGGGCCTCGCGGGCAGCCTTGGCGCGGGCGGCCTTTTCGGCACGGGCCTGGCGCTCCCGTTCGCGCTGCTCGGCTTCGCGCTGCAGGCGCTGCTGCCGATGTTCGAAGCGCAGCCGCGACTGTTCGGCGCGGCTGTGCTGCTGTTCGATGGCACGAATCTCCGCCTTGCCGGCGCGGAAGTACTGCACCAGCGGGATACTGCTGGGGCAGACATAGGCGCAGGCGCCGCACTCGATGCAATCGAACAGGTTGTGTCGTTGCAACTGCTCATGATCCTTGCCCAGGGCGAACCAGTGCAGTTGCTGCGGCAACAGTTCGGCGGGGCAGGCCTCGGCACACAGGCCGCAACGGATGCACGGCAGGGCCGGTGGTGGCGGTGGCAGCTCGTCATGGGTGGCGGCCAGCAGGCAGTTGCTGGTCTTGATGATCGGCGCCGCGCTGTCGGGCAGGGTGAAACCCATCATCGGGCCGCCCATCACCAGTCGATACAGCTGTTCGGGGCGCAGGCCGGCAAAGCTCAGCAGGTCCTGTATCGGAGTGCCGATCAGCGCCTCGACATTGGTCGGCCGCGTCAGCGCTGCTCCGGTCAGGGTGGTGATGCGGCTGATCATCGGCCTGCCGAGCAGCACCGCATCATGCACCGCCAGCGCGGTACCTATGTTGTGGCAGAGCAGGCCGATATCCGCCGGCAGGCCGCCGCTGGGCACTTCCTTGCCGGTGAGAATCTGGATCAGCTGCTTCTCGCCACCGGAGGGGTACTTGGTCGGGATCACCACCACCTGCATGGGGTGCTGCTCGGCCGCAGCGCGCATGGCGGCAATGGCTTCGGGCTTGTTGTCCTCGATACCGATCAGCACCTGCGTCGGCTGGAGGATATGCATGAGCACTTCGATACCGGCGACGATCTGCGGCGCGCGATGGCGCATGGTCATGTCGTCAGAGGTGATGTAGGGCTCGCACTCGGCGCCGTTGATGATCAGCGTGTCTATCCGGTGATCAGGGCGGGCGGCCAACTTGGGGGCAGTGGGGAAGCCGGCGCCGCCCAGGCCACTGATGCCTGCGTCACGAATGCGATCCAGCAATGCGAGTGGCTCGAGGCTGCGGTAGTCGGCCACAGGTTGTGCCTCGATCCAGCGATCTTCGCCATCGCTGTCGATGATAATGGCGGGTTCTGCCAGTCCCGAGGCGTGGGGATAGGGCGCCGGGCCAAGGGCACTGACGGTGCCGGAGGTGGGCGCATGCACGGGGCAACTGAACAGGCCGCTGGCGGTGGCGATCACTTGCCCCTTGAGTACCTGATCACCGGGCTTTACCAGCGGCTCGGCACGGTTGCCGATATGCTGCAGCAGCGGCAGGATCAAGCGTTCCGGCAGGGGCGGCTGCTCCAGCCCGCGGGCGGTGGATTGTGCCTTGTTCTGCGGTGGGTGGATGCCGCCGGGAATATCCCAGATACGAGGTTGCGCGGTCATCAGGCGGCACCTCCCCGGGCAGATCCGGTCACGGGCCGGGGAAGGTCCCAGCGCCAGTTCTGGGTGGTAACGGGCAGCGGCAGCATGTCGATGCAGTCTACCGGGCAAGGCTCCAGACACAGGTCGCAACCGGTGCATTCCGAAACGATGACGGTATGCATCTGCCTGGCTGCGCCGAGAATGGCATCCACCGGGCAGGCCTGGATGCACTTGGTGCAACCGATGCATTCTGCCTCGCGGATATAGGCCACCATGGGGGGCTTTTCCTCGCCATGTTCACCATCCAGCGGCAGTGGCTCCACGTCCAGCAGGTCAGCCAGCGCCTGGATGGTGGTTTCGCCACCGGGCGGGCACTTGTTGATCGGCGCGCCATTGGCGATGGCTTCGGCGTAGGGCTTGCAGCCGGGATGGCCGCACTGGCCGCATTGGGTCTGCGGTAGCAGCGCGTTGATCTGCTCGACGATGGGATCACCCTCGACACGAAAGCGCACCGCGGCGTAGCCCAGCACGGCACCGAAGATCAGCGCCAGAACCAGCAGGGTGAGCACCGCAGTGAGGATGATCGACATGCTCAGATCCTGATCAGTCCGGTGAAACCCATGAACGCCAGGGACATCAGGCCAGCGGTGATCATGCCGATCGCTGCGCCACGGAAGGGCGTAGGCACGTCAGCGATGGCGATGCGCTCACGCAGCCCGGCGAACAGGATCAGCACCATGGAGAAGCCCAGTGCGGCACCGAAACCGTAGGTAGCGGCGCTGAGAAAAGTCTGTTCGGCGCGGTTGGTGATCAGCAGCGCCACCCCGAGCACCGCGCAGTTGGTGGTGATCAGCGGCAGGAAGATGCCCAGCATGCGATACAGCAACGGACTGGTCTTGTGCACCACCATCTCGGTGAACTGCACTACCACCGCGATCACCAGAATGAAGGAAATAGTGCGCAGAAACTCCAGGTCGAAGGGCAGCAGGATGTACTGATAGGTCAGGTAACTGAGGATCGACGCCAGGGTCAGCACGAAGGTGGTGGCCATGGACATGCCGATGGCGGTCTCCAGCTTGCCGGATACCCCCATGAACGGGCACAGGCCGAGAAACTGCACCAGCACGAAATTGTTGACCAGGATGGTGCTGATCAGAATCAGGATGAATTCAGTCATCACGCCAACCGTATGCAAGGATGCGGGCAGCGGCAGCTGCCCGCAGAATAATTACCTGACGCGCTGCCCTGGCTTGGCACCCGCATCGGGGCTCAGCAGGTAGATTTCCTCTCCGCCGGGGCCGGCTGCCAGCACCATGCCTTCGGATACGCCGAACTTCATCTTGCGCGCTGCCAGGTTGGCCACGTACAGGGTCAGGCGGCCTTCCAGCTTGCCCGGATCGGGATAGGCGCTCTTGATACCGGAGAACACGTTGCGGGTGGCGTCGCCGATATTCAGCGTCAGGCGCAGCAGCTTGTCCGCGCCCTCGACGAACTCGGCCTTCTCGATCAATGCCACACGCAGATCGACGGCGGCAAAGGTATTGAAATCGATTTCCTCGGCCAGCGGATCCTTCGTCAGTTCGCCGTTACCGGCCGGCGCGCTGCCATCGGTGGCGACCAGGTCTTCCTTGGAGGCTTCCACCATCGCTTCGATACGCGGCGCTTCAATACGGGTCAACAGCGGTTGGAAGGCATTCAACTGATGATCGCCCAGCAGGGTACCCAGGTCGCTCCACTGCTGCGAAGGCAGGTTGAGGAAGGCCTCGGCATCGGCGGCCAGCTTCGGCAGCACCGGCTTGAGCAGAATGATCAGTTGACGGAACAGGTTGATGCCCAGCGAGCAGATCGCCTGCACCTCATCCTGCTTGCCCTCCTGCTTGTTCAGGGCCCAGGGCGCCTTGTCGGCGATCCAGGCGTTGGCCTTGTCGGCCAGCGCCATGATCTCGCGCATGGCGCGGGAGAAGTCGCGTTTCTCATAGGCTTCGGCAATCGACGGGTTGGCGGTGGCGAAGGCGTCGGTCAGCTCTGGCGCCGGATTGGCGGCGACCATGACCCCGCCGTTGCCCTTGTGGATGAAGCCCGCACAGCGGCTGGCGATGTTCACCACCTTGCCGACCAGGTCCGAGTTGACCTTCTGCACGAAGTCTTCCAGGTTCAGGTCCAGATCTTCGACGCCACGACCCAGCTTGGCGGCGTAGTAGTAGCGCAGGTACTCCGGCGACAGGTGGTCCAGGTAGGTGCGCGCCTTGATGAAGGTGCCACGGGACTTGGACATCTTCTGCCCGTTGACCGTCAGGTAGCCGTGCACATTGACGCCGGTCGGCTTGCGGAAGCCGGCACCCTCAAGCATGGCGGGCCAGAACAGGGTATGGAAGTTGATGATGTCCTTGCCGATGAAGTGGTACAGCTCAGCGCTGGAATCCTTGCCCCAGAAGGTATCGAAATCCAGTTCCGGGCGGCGCGCGCAGAGGTTCTGGAAGCTGGCCATGTAGCCCACCGGCGCATCCAGCCAGACGTAGAAGTACTTACCCGGCTCACCGGGAATCTCGAAGCCGAAGTAGGGCGCATCACGACTGATGTCCCACTCCTGCAGCCCGGATTCCAGCCACTCGGCGATCTTGTTCGCTACCGCCTCCTGCAGGGTGCCGCTGCGGGTCCACTGCTTGAGCATGTCCTGGAAGTCGGGCAGGGTGAAGAAGAAGTGCTTGGAGTCCTTGAGCACCGGCGTGGCGCCGGAGATGGCCGAGCGCGGGTCCTTCAGTTCGGTCGGCTCGTAGGTGGCGCCGCACTTCTCGCAGTTGTCGCCGTACTGGTCCTCGGCATCGCACTTCGGGCAGGTGCCCTTGATGAAGCGGTCGGCCAGGAACATGCCCTTTTCCGGGTCGAAGTACTGGGTCACCGAGCGGGTGCTGATATGGCCGTTGGCCTTGAGCTTTTCATAGATCAGCTCGGACAGCGCGCGGTTCTCTTCGGAATGGGTGGAATGATAGTTATCGAAATCCACCAGGAAATCGGCGAAGTCGGCGGTATGCTCAGCCTTCACCGCATCGATCAGTTGCTCCGGGGTGATGCCTTCCTTCTCTGCCCGCAACATGATTGCCGAACCGTGGGCGTCGTCCGCACAGACATACACGCACTGATGGCCGCGCAGCTTCTGGAAGCGCACCCAGATGTCGGTCTGAATGTATTCCAGCATATGCCCCAGATGGATCGAACCGTTGGCGTAGGGCAGGGCACTGGTAACGAGGATCTGGCGTTGCTTGACGTTGCTGGACATGGAAACTCGGCTTCTGTTGGGTAAACGGATCAAAGCCGGTAATCATACCTGTTTGGCCGGTGCAGGTCACCAGATCGGCGTATCTGGCCGGGCGCAGCGTGGGCGGCGACGGCCTCATCATCGCCCCGCAATGGGGCGATGACCGGCCAGGGACTCAGACCTTCTTGAACACACCCAGCGCCCGGAGGATGAAGATGAGCAGAACGGCGCCGGCTATGGCTATGATGAAGCGAATGATCATGCCGCCAGCGGCGATGCCCAGCATTCCGGCAAGCCAGAAGCCCAGCAGGGAACCGACGATGCCGACGACCACGTTGGCGATCAGCCCCATCTGCTCGTTGGTCTTCATGATGATGCTGGCCAGCCAGCCGACAATACCGCCAATAATCAGGGAAACGATCCAGCTCATGGGTAATACCTCTTCCAACCGTTGTGGGTACGCACCAGTAAAGCAGATAAGTGTCCAGCCTGCCTGTTGCTGGCACAGCTTCAGCTAGACTGGAAGCAGGTCAACAGCGGAGACCGGCATGAAATACATCTTCGAAGTACACATCAAGGCAGGCCATAGCGCCGAGGACTATGCGGACGCCTGGGTGCGGGCCAGCGAGATCATCCAGCGCGCGCCGGGTGCCCGGGGCACCGAGCTGCACCGCAAGATCGACGATCCGCGCACACTGATCGCCATCGCCAGCTGGGACAGCAAGGCGCAGCGTGATGCCATGGAAAGTCAGCATGACCCGACGGTGGCAGCGATCATCAAGAGTGCCGCGCCGTTCTGCGAAATCCATCCCATCGGTGAGTTCGAGGACCCCGAGTGGGTGGTCAGGCCGGGCTGATGACGGCTTGCTGCGCTGAACTCCAACATGGCCAGAAGGTCACTTGTATGCACAACATCAATGGACGAAACATGCTCATGCCTACCCAGTCGTTTCGCATCATCCGGCAACTGGCGGTACTGCTGTTGCTGGGCAGCCTGCTCTCAGGCTGTGGCATCAACAACATTCCACGTTATGACGAGCAGGTGAAGTCCGCCTGGTCCCAGGTGGAAAACCAGTACCAGCGCCGCGCGGACCTGATTCCCAACCTGGTGGAGACGGTCAAGGGCTTTGCCCGGCAGGAGCAGGAAACCCTGACCGCGGTGGTCGAGGCCCGTGCCCGGGCGACCTCGATCCAGATCACGGTGGATGACCTGGACGATCCGGCGAAAATGCGCGCCTTCGAGCAGGCCCAGGCCCAACTCACTGGTGCGCTGAGCCGCCTGATGGCGGTTTCCGAGCGCTATCCCGACCTCAAGTCGAACCAGAACTTCCTGGCGCTGCAGTCGCAACTCGAGGGTACCGAGAACCGCATCGCGGTCGCCCGCCGCGACTATATCGCCGCAGTGCAGCAGTACAACACCGAGATCCGCACCTTCCCGGGGCGCATCTGGCATACGCTGATGTACAGCGACATGCCAATTCGGGAGAACTTCCAGGCCACCAGCGATAACGCCGAGCAGGCGCCCCAGGTGCGCTTCGAATGAGATGGCGCCGGCTGCTGTTGCTGGCCCTGCTGTGCTGGGCCGGTGCGTTATGTGCGCAGCAGCCGGCAACGCCCGGCCTGCCCACCCTCACTGGGCGGGTGGTGGATCAGGCGGATCTGCTCAGCCCCTCGGTGGAGGCGCAACTGACGCAGATGCTGGCTGGTCATGAACAGGCGACCGGTGAGCAGGTGGTGGTGGTTACCGTGCCGGATCTGCAGGGGCGCAGCATCGAGGAGTTCGGCGTCAGCCTTGGGCGGCAGTGGGGCATTGGCCAGCGCGGTGAGGACAACGGCGCGCTGTTGATCGTCGCACGGGATGACCGGCGCATGCGTATAGAGGTGGGCTACGGGCTGGAGGGCCGGCTCACCGATGCCCAGGCGTCGATCATCATCAACCGCATTCTCGCCCCGGCCTTTGCCCAGGGTGACTTCGAGGGTGGCATCGTCGCTGGTACTGAGGCCATCCTCCAGGTACTGGGCGGCGACCCGCTGCGTTCTGTCGCGGCTACGGGTGAGCGCCCACCGCCATCGCTGCTGGGTGGGCTGCTGTTCTTCTTCATGGTCATCCTGTTTCTCATCAGTGGTGGTGGCGGGCGAGGTAGCTTCGGCCGGGCGATCCTGGCCGGCGTGCTGCTCGGTGGCATGGGGCGCGGTGGCGGCCGTGGTGGTGGCGGTTTCGGTGGCGGCGGCGGCAGCTTCGGCGGCGGTGGTGCGTCGGGTGGCTGGTGATCAGGATAACGGGTGGACAATGACGCTTCTCACGCAGGACGAACAGCAACAGGTGGCCGACGCCATCGACCGCATCGAGCGCTACACCGATGCCGAGGTGGTCACGGTGCTGGCTGCCCGGGCCGATGACTATCATTACATCCCGCTGCTGTGGGCCAGCCTGGTTGCGCTGTTGTTACCGGGAGCGGTGCTGGTGCTGACCGGCTGGCCGAGCAGCGGTGAGCTGCTGTTGGCGCAGTGGCTGACGTTCATCGTGCTGGCGTTGCTGTTTCGTATTCCGGGGCTGACTACCCGGCTGATTCCGCGCTCTGTCAGGCATTGGCGTGCCTGCAACCTGGCGCACCGGCAGTTCGTCCAGTTGGGGTTGCATCACACCCAGGGGGAGACGGGGGTGCTGATCTTCGTTTCCGAAGCCGAGCGCTATGTGGAGATCATGGTTGATCGCGGCGTTTCAACCCGTATTGACAACAGTGTATGGGAACAGATCATTTTGGACTTCACCGAGCAGGTCAGGCAGGGCCGTACCCTGGAGGGCTTTCTGGTCTGCATCGATGCCTGCGGCGAGAAGCTCCGGGGTGCACTGCCCGCGACCCACGAACGTAACGAGTTGCCCAACCGGCTGGTCATTCTGCCGTAGGATGGTTTGTCGACAACGGAACAGGAATCGAGTCATGAAAGGTCTATCGCGGGCTCTGCCCATAGCTGTCCTGATGATGGGAGCGCTGCTCTCCAGCCAGGTTCTGGCACAACCGACCGGGCTGTGGAATACCGAAGGGCACCAGGGGCAGGTGGAAATCAGCAACTGCGCTGACAAGCTGTGTGGCGATCTGGTCTGGTTGGCCGAGCCGCTGGATGTGGAAGGGCAACCGAAACTGGATCGGCACAATCCGGATGAGACCTTGCGCAGCCGTCCGGTACAGGGGCTGCGTATTCTCTGGGATATGCAGCCGACCGGAGATGGCAGGACCTGGAAGGATGGCAGGGTGTACGACCCGGAAAGCGGCAAGACCTACCAGGGCAAGATCACCCTGGAAGAGCCGGATGTATTGAAACTGCGCGGTTTCGTGGGCGCTCCGCTGTTCGGTCGTACCTCCACCTGGACCCGGGTGCAGGAAGAAGAATCGGTGCAGTAGCGCTCGCTGATCAGACCTGTGGGGTCAGCCGCAGCATCTTGATCGCCAGTAACAGATAGGCCAGTGACCAGCAAGCCGCGGACAGGCTCAGCAGCAATGGCTGGGCGAAGGGCGTCGGTCCACAGAGAAAACGCGTCACGCTGGCGATACCGATCAGGGTGGTGATGCTGACGACCCAGGCGGTCGGTGGCGGCGTCCTGCTGGCGCGCTGGAAATACAGCCGCAGCATCACGCTGGTCGACAGGGTGCCCAGCCCGCCGATGGTGATCAGGTGCAGCGCCGGGGTGATGGCGTTCAGACGGATGAAAGCGATGCCGCAGGCAATGCTGCCCAGTGCCAGCCAGGCGTAACCAACCCCGAAGGCCAGCAGGTCCGGCCGTTCGGTGCAGCGCCACAATTGCCAGCGCAGACCGCGTATCGTCAGTACCAGCCCGGTGATGATCAGACACAGGCCGGACCAGCGATAAGCGAATGCATTGCCCAGCCAGGGCAGCAGCAGGGCGATGATTGCCAGGCCCAGCAGGATGATCAGCGTTGCTTCCAGGCGCGGTTGCAGCCGCGCCTGCAGTTCCACGCCGCGCTTTTCCAGGGTGACGGCCGCCGCTGGAGCGATCAGGCGGCCACCAATGAAGCTCATCAACAGCAACAGGCAGAGTACACCGGCCTGCATCAACCGGCTGATATCCAGACTGATGCCGCGAGCCAGTCCGGGCCAGTAACGCCAGGCCAGTAGCAGCGTCAGCCACAGCAGTGGCAGCAGGCACAGCGTCATGATCAGCGGCGCGGTGATCTTGTTGCGCCACTGCTTCGCTGCGCTGAAACGCGGCACTACCTGCCAGGCCAACGCCAGGGCAAATATCGCAGGCAGCAGCAGGGCCAGCCAGGCATTTGGCAGCAGCAGGTGCGCCATCCGTGCGGCCAGCCAGAGAGCGAGCAGGGTATACAGTACCTTTGGCGGCTGGGGTCCCAGGGTATAGCCGGCGATCAGCGCCAGGGCGAACCCGAAGATCAGTTCATGGCCATGGCCGGCACCCACCAGCCCGGGCGGCCAGCCGCTGCCGGAGAGCGTGGCCCACACCGATAAGGGCACGACGATGCTGGCCAGCAGGGCTGCCAGGGGGAAGAACAGGGTAAAGGCCGGGTGTTTTTTGGCAGATGCTTGCATGGGGCTATGGGAGCTGAGAGAAGTAGCCAGATGCTAGCCTAGTGCGGGGATGGTGTAAAAACGGGATGTTAGTCCTCTACTGGCTCGCATGCTGGCTGGCCCGCCATGGATTGCCACGCCCTTCGGGCTCGCAATGACGGCTGAGGAGGGGGAACTGGTCGGGTATACCACTCTCTCGTCATTGCGAACCGCGAAGCGGTGAAGCAATCCATGACTACGGAGTGGCAGATGCGCACTGATGGATTGCCACGCCCTTCGGGCTCGCAATGACGGATGGGAATCATTGGAAATGACCTGGATACCCCACTCCCCCGTCATTGCGAACCGCGAAGCGGTGAAGCAATCCATGACCACGGAGTGGCAGACGCGTACTGATGGATCGCCACGCCCTTCGGGCTCGCAATGACGGCTGAGGAGGGGAACTGGTCGGGTATACCGCTCTCTCGTCATTGCGAACCGCGAAGCGGTGAAGCAATCCATGACCACGGGGTGGCAGACGCGTACTGATGGATCGCCACGCCCTTCAGGTTCGCAATGACGGCTGATAAGGCGTGGACAGTGACGCAGGATGAGGCAGTTCAGTTCAACACATTGTCCACGATGGCATAGATGAGGCCGGTGGTGACGGCGACCAGGATCAGGTCATTGCCGGCGCGGCGCCACTCATAGCCGGCGTAATGCGGCAGATGCCGTACATGACTCGCGGACAGCGGATGCCCCCAGCCATGAGGGATCGGGCGGCCGACCACCAGGTGTACATGGGGTGGCAATGCTGGCCCGCGACCGATGTTGTAGCGGCTCTGGTAGATCTGCCGCCGCAGTTGCTCACGATGCGGCGGCTGGCGGTGCTGGAACTGATGCCGCTGCTGGTAGATCTGGCGATGGCCTGGTGGGCGGGCATGATCCTTGGGACGATAACCGGAACCCGGGTGTTGCTGGCCATAGCGGTCGGAGTCGTGCCGCTGCATCTGCTGACGACGATGATCACGTTCTTGCTGATGCTGCTTGAAGGCCTTGCGGTGATCCTGCGACTGGCCCGGTGCATAGCGGGCCGGGGCGGCGTGGACTGCCGTGGAGAACAACGCCGTGGCGGCAAGAATGACGATAGTGAAGCGAAGAAGTGCTTTCATGGCGATACCCTCATGGCGATGACCGTTAGAGTGATACTGGCGCCTGAAATTCCCTGACAGCGCATGCCCAGCATAGGGGGCCGCTGCCACGTTGTGGGCTTTGTAAAGAGAGCTTTACCGGGATTTACTCATGCCTTACCAGCGAGGAGCGAGGGCGGGAGCAGCCACCGTCATTGCGCGGTGGCTGCTCTCAGCAGCAGGCCACTCAGGCCGGCTCCTCCTCATGCAGGGCGGCCAGCACATCGGGGCTGCTCTTGAATGCCTTGGCAAACAGGTCACGGTGTTTCGCCATGTAGATTCCCGCCTCTTCGGCCTGCACCTCGGTGAGGGAGGGTACTGCCTTGAGCAGCACTTCGCCGAGCCGCTCGGCCAACTCCAGCATCTTGTCGTGACGGTCGGCTTCGGCTTTATCCATGAACAGGCGCTCCGGGTCTCTGCTGCTTCGGTACACTATTTCAACGGCCATTTCTTACCTCTGGCTTGAAGATGGTTTCCTGGTCCATGCGGGCAGGCTGCCGCATGCGGGTTGCAGTATACTGTATGTGTATACAGTTTTGGTTTTTTATTCACCTGGCCGCGTTTCGGCTTTGTTACCATCGCAGCTGCGTTATGCACTTCTTCCATGGCGGGAACTCATGAGTATCGAAACCTGGCTGGCGTTCTTAGTGGCCTGTTGGATCATCAGTCTGTCACCGGGGGCCGGGGCGGTAGCGTCCATGGCCAGCGGCATGAACTACGGCTTTGCCAGGGGCTACTGGAACGCGCTCGGGTTGCAGCTGGCATTGCTGTTGCAGATCGCTGTCGTCGCTGCCGGGGTGGGCGCGCTGCTGGCCACCTCGGCGCTGGCGTTCGCCTTGATCAAATGGTTCGGGGTGGGCTATCTGTTGTATCTGGCGTTCAGGCAATGGCGGGCACCGACCCGGGAAATGAGTCTGGAGCCGCGACCGATCGGCCGTCCGCTGAGCCTGGTGCTGCGCGGGTTCGTGATCAACATCAGCAACCCCAAGGCGATCGTCTTCATCCTCGCGGTACTGCCGCAATTCATCGATCCGGGCCGGCCGCTGCTGATGCAGTACCTGCTCATGGCGCTGACCATGGTGACGGTGGACCTGGTGGTAATGGCCGGCTATACCGGGCTGGCGGCCAAGGCCATGCGACTGCTGGATTCACCGCGGCAGCAGCGCCTGCTCAACCGCAGCTTCGCCGTCATGTATGGTATCGCCAGCGGCTTGCTGGCCACCGTGCGCCGGGTCTGACCCGGCTCGGCCGGCATTATTGCCAGTCGTCCTGCTCGATGAAGCAACTGGTGATGATCCAGCCAACCCCGAAGCGATCGGTGAGCATGCCGAAACCCTGCGCCCAGAAGCAGGGGCCGAAGGGCATCCGGGTAACCCCTCCGTCGGACAGTCGGTTGTAGGCCTGCTCGGCCTTCAGCAGGTCGTCATAATACATCTGCACGAAGACACCCTGGGGTGGCTGGTAGGCACCGGGTGGCGCGTCGGAGCCCATCAGCACACGATCGGCGATGGTAACCTCGCCATGCAGCACCTTGTCCAGCCAGGCCTCGGGCACACCGGTGCCCTCAGGTGCGTCCCGGTGGCTATGGATGGTGCCGAGGGTGCCGCCGAGTTCCTGGGCATAGAACTGCAGGGCTTCCCGGCAATGACCGTCAAAGGTGAGATAAATCGCCAGGCTGGCAGGTATCTTGGGGGTGGATGCTTGCGTCATGGGTATCGCCCTCGCTGCATGCAGTGGGTGGGGGTTCCACTGTTGATTGATGGCGCTGCGCGGAGTTCAGGCTGACGGATGGGCGGTAGTGCAGGCCCGCCGCTGGCGGGCCTGGGTGGGTCGGTGAGTCAGGGGGCGACTGGCTGGAACACCAGTACGCCGGCCTCACCGCTCAGGGTAAGGCGCAGGTTGCTGTCATCGAACTGCACCTGCAGCGGCTGTTGCAGATAGGTCTTGATCGCGCTCTCGCGGGCCATGAGTGCCGGTTCGCAGGCCATCATGGTCTGCATCAGATCGCCGACTTTCAGGGTATCCTTTTCCAGCTCGTAGCTACCGCCCATGCCGTTGCAGGTGTTGGTGACTCCCAGGCGATCGGGCTGGAAGCTCAGCTCGATAGGTGGTCTGTCGCCCTCGGTCAGCGCCGCTGCCGCCTGGCCATCGGCATCGGTCGCTTCGACCAGGGACCATTGGTGCTGGGTGAGGGTGTCCACCGATACCGCGTTGTCGGTGCTGTTGCAGCCGCCGATCAGCAGGGCCAGTGCCAGAGGGGCGGGAAGCAGGCTGCGCAGTATGTTCGTATTCATGTCATCTCCAGAAGAAAGCTCGGGCCTATCCTGCACTACTACGGCCCGGCGGTCGAGCCGGCGTGGCCACCTGGACCGCCACGGCTCAGGCATTGGACGGTCTGCTGCCATAGCGTGCCTGATCGGCCGGGGCCTTGCTCCGAGGCACGCCGGCAACCTGGATCTCCGGCAGGCTGCCGCCATTGAACTCCACCCGGCGGATGGGGAAGGCCAGATGCACGTCCATATCACGCAGGGCCTGCAGCAACTGCAGGTTGATCTCCTGTTGCACATCCATGTACTGGTTGTAGTCGGCGGTCTGCATGATATGCACCACCTCGAAGGTCAACTGGCTTTCATTGAAGGCGAAGAAGTGCGCGCGGTCGAAGTGGGTGCGCTCGGAGGATTCGATGATGCGCTTCACCTCGGCGCTGACCTCGCGCACCTTGTCGGTCGGCGTATGTGGGCTGATACCGAAGGTGAACACGATGCGTCGGGTATCCATGCGTTTGTAGTTGTGCAGGGTCTGCGCCAGCAGTTCGGCGTTGGCGCAGACGATCTGCTCACCGCTCAGCGCACGGATGCGGGTGGTCTTGAGGCCGATGTGTTCGATGGTGCCGGCAACCTCGCCGAAGACCACGAAATCGCCGATCTCGAACGGCTTGTCGATACCGATCGACATCGAGGCGAACATATCGCTGAGCAGGGTCTGCACTGCCAGGGCGATGGCAATGCCGCCGACGCCCAGGCTGGCAACCATGGCGGTGATATCCACCCCCAGGTTGGCGAGTATCGACAGCAGCATCACGGTCCAGATCACCAGACGAATCATGATCCCGACCAGCGTGGTGGTCACCGGGTTGCGGGCCTTGCCGTCGCGGGTCAGGCTGCTGGTCCAGAGTTGCACGGCATGGTCGGCCCACAGCGCGATCTGGAATGCCAGGGCGATGAACCAGCCATGGGACAGGGCCTCTTCCCAGCGTGGAGACAGATCCACGCTCTTCAGGCCCAGCATCAGGGCAAACGCCAGGAGCAGCAACTGGCTGGTCGAGCGCAGCAGTTCCGCCGCAAAATAGTAGGCCCGCGAGCGGGTCTTTGCGTCCCGTTGCAGGAAGTGGCGGCTGAGCACACGCAGCGCAACGGACAGGATGAGGTAGGTGCCAAGCGTCACGACAACCAGAATGCCCAGTTGCAGCCAGAGTGAGCGATCGGTGAGGACGTCCCAGTACGGCATGATAATCTCCAGTCAGGTGGTTGGCAGGCCGCGCCATGGCGCAGATACTCCCTATTTCTGTCGGTGCCTGACTGGATTAGTTCCGGCAGATTCAGCGCCGCGCAGGTGTATGCTGTGCGCGGCGAACCGCCGGTTTACCCTTCCAGATCGCCGGTACGATACCTTCCAACTCCTCCTGCGGGGCCACTGATGAACGCGCTTTTGTATGCTGCGACCGTGCTGATATGGGGCACTACCTGGATTGCCATCAGCCTGCAGACCGGCTCTGTGCCGGTACTGGTATCGGTGTTCTACCGGTTTGCCATCGCCGCCGGCCTGATGTTGCTGGTATTGGCTGCCAGCGGTCGCCTGCAGCGCCTCAGTCGCTCGGAACATGGCTTCTGCCTGCTGCAGGGCATGTGCGTGTTCGGTTTCAACTTCGTCTGTTTCTATACCGCCAATGCCTATATCAACAGCGGGCTGGAGTCGGTGCTGTTCTCCCTGGCCATCGTGTTCAATGCGATCAATGGCGTGATCTTCTTCGGCCGGCGCATTACCACCCGGTTGATGCTGGCCAACCTGCTGGGGTTGGCCGGTATCGTCAGCCTGTTCTGGCACGACCTCACCGATGAACAGGTGTCCAGTGGCACGCTGATCGGCATCGGCCTGAGTCTGCTGGGAACCTACGGTTTTTCCCTGGGTAACATGATCAGCGTACGCTTTCAGCAGCGCCGGCTGGACCTGCTGTCGACCAACGCCTGGGCCATGGGCTACGGGGCGCTGATCATGCTCACGCTGGCGTTGCTGACCGGCGCCTCCTTCGCCATCGAGCTGACCCCCGCGTATATCGGCTCGCTGCTGTATCTGGCAGTGATCGGCTCGATCATCGGCTTCGCCACCTATTTCTCCCTGGTCGGCCGTATCGGTGCCGGGCCAGCGGCCTATACCACGGTGATGTTCCCGCTGATTGCCCTGGGCATGTCGACCTTGTTCGAAGGTTACCAGTGGAGCGGGGCGGCGGTGTTCGGGCTGGTGCTGATCCTGCTGGGCAATGTGGTGATGTTCTACCAGCCGCGGGCAAGGAGGGTTGCAGAAGCCTGACTGCAACAGGGTTGACATGCGGCGCTGTCATGCTGAGCGCCTTCACTACAACCCTGACGAGAACATGCATGAAGAAAACCTATCTGGCGACGTTGATCCTGGTCGCGTCTGCCACCTGCCTGTCGGCCTGCCTGGGCAGCTCCAGCTCCGATAACAGTGTGTCGCCGCCGGGCGAGAATGCCCCGGCAACCCGGGTACTGGTGTCGCCCTATCTGCAGAATCCGACTGAAACCGCCATCAGCATCACCTGGTTCACCGACACCGCGGTAGCCGGTGAGGTAGTGGTCGATGGGGTTGGCAGCTTCCCGTCCGAGCCTGAGCAGGCCATGGCGCTGGATTATGGTGACAGCGAGGTGGCCTATATCCACAGCGAGAACAATTTTGGCCGCATCCACGCTGAGGTGCCCGCCGGGCAGACGCCTGCCTTGCCGTACCGGCACAGGGTGCGGATCGAAGGGCTGGAGTCGGGTACCGAGTACCAGTATCAGGTCAAGCAGCCGGGGAGCGAGGCGGTGATGGCGGCACGCTTCAGCACCGCGCCGGTTACCGGCGAGCGCGCCACGGTGCGCTTCCTGGCGATGTCCGATATGGAAACCGAGCCGGAATCGACGCAGAAACCGGTGGCCTGGGGTGCCAGTGCGCTGGCTGTGGGTGGCGACAAACTGGATACCGACCCGGACACCTATGACCGCTTGTATCCAGTGGACCAGACCACCGGATACCGGGCCAACATCCAGTACGCCATGGAACGCGAGCCGAATTTCTGGGTGATCGCCGGTGATCTGGTGGAGAAGGGTGGCCGCCAGCTGGATTGGGATGAGTTCTGGCGTCACGCAGCCGGGGAGTGGAGCAACTTTGCCGCCAGCACCCCGATCTTCCCGGCTCTGGGCAACCATGAGAACTACTGGCACCCGGAAGGTGGCTCCTATACGCCGCCAGCGGTGATGCGCTCCTACGACAAGTGGAACAGCTACTGGGACCTGCCGCGCAACTACGGTTCCGATGAGCGTTACGAGAAGCGCTACTATCGGGTGGACTATGGCCCGGTCACGCTGATCACCCTGGACTCGTCCAATGGAGATGACCGCGATCCTGCCAAGGATACCAACCTGGCCATCGATGGCATCCAGTCACGGGTGCCGGACTTCAACCGCGACAGCGAGCAATGGGACTGGGCCGTCAATGAGCTGGCCGATGCCCAGGCCCAGGGCCAGGTAATCTTCGTGCAGTTTCATCACATGCCCTTCGGTACCGGCGTGCACAGCCTGCCGTCCGGCAACGCCGGTATTGCCAACAACGAGGACAACCAGTCCGGCCAGCCGATGCGCATCTACCATGAACTGTTCGAGCGTTACGGGGTAACGGCGGTGCTGGCAGGACATGACGAACTGCTGGAATACGTGCAGCTGGATGGCGTGCATTACTGGGATGTGGGCTTTGCCGGGGATGGCCTGCGTGGACCGGGTTATGCGCCGACCACCACCTACGTGCCCTTCGATCAGTTGCCGGCCCAGGCGCAGGCCAGTCACTGGAGCGCGCATGGCGATGCCCCGGAGGTGTGGAATGGCAAGCAACTGGTCGATGGCGGCAAGCACTATGGTTTCCTGGAAGTCGAAGTGCGGCCCAGCGGCAGCCAGGACTACGAAGTGATCATGACGCCCCGCTATGTCTTCCCGCTGATGGATGAAGAGGGTAACGCCACCGGCGAATTCTCTCCGCGTCAGTACGATAAGGTGGTGCGCACGACGATCACGCGCTAACTTCGAGCTGATTGCCCAGGCCCGCACAATGAGACTATTGTGCGGGCCTTTTCATGGGCGTCACCGCCATTTGCTAGAATCGCGGCACATTTTCGATGGAGCAGGACAGATATGCTGGAGTATTTCATCATCGCGTTTGCGGTGATCAGTGGGCTGTATTTCCACTGGTGGCTGATGGTGCGCATCCGGCGCTGGAGCAATCGGGACCTGGCCCTGTCCATGGCCGGTGAGGACCAGGCCAGGCGCGAGTACATGCTGGCGCAACTGGCCGAGGCGCAACGTAGCAAGGTGAGTCGCAAGGAGCTGGAGTCATGGTTGCAGCGCGCTGCGGATTCTTATCCGGGAAACAGCGGCTGAGTGGTGCCGCGGGCCGGTTGCCGTTCCAGGCGATGGCCCTCCACCGACCACCAGCGGGGCAGCAGTTGCTGTACCGCGGGCTGACCGAAGCGATCATCCAGCAGCCAGATCACGCCCTCATCCTCGGGGCTGCGGATCACCCGGCCCGCGGCCTGGACCACCTTCTGCAGTCCGGGATACAGGCAGGCATAGTCATAGCCGCTGCCGAACATGGTCTGCATCCGTTCCCTGATCTGCTCGGTGACCGGATTGACCTGGGGCAGCCCCAATGTGGCAATGAAGGCGCCCACCAGCCGTTTGCCCGGTAGATCGATCCCTTCGCCGAAAGCGCCACCCAGGACCGCAAAACCGACGCATCGGGTGTCATCGGTGAAGCCGTGCAGGAAGGCTTCACGCTCGGCTTCGTCCATCTGGCGTGACTGCTCGCGTACCGGTATGTCGGGCCAGGCCGCGCGGAACATCTCCAGAACCTGTTGCAGATAGGCATAGCTGCTGAAGAACGCCAGGTAGTTGCCGGGACGCTCGGTGAACTGCCGGGCAATCAGTTCGCAGATCGGCCGCAGGCTGCTGGCGCGATGCTGATAGCGGGTCGACAGGTTGCGGGCAAAGCGCACCTGCAGCTGCTCGGCGCTGAACGGCGACTCGACATCCAGCCAGTGGGTATCCTCCGGCAGTCCCAGCAGGTTGACATGGTAGTGGCAGGGGCTCAAGGTCGCGGAGAACAGCGTGGTGCTGTGCGCGGCGGCGAAGCGCCCGGCCAGGAAGGGCGCCGGCAGGACATTGCGCAAGCACAGGGTCGACAACCGACGCCGGCCAACACGCCGCAGGCTGATGTCGAACAGTGAATGAGCGCCGTGCTGCTCGGCCAGGCGGCAGAACAGCAGGGCGTCGAGATAGAAGCGCAGCAGTGCCGGGTCATTACCCTCCGGTTGATCGGTCAGATGGTCGGTGATGGCGCCGATCAGTTTCTGCAGGGCGAGTATCAGCAGGTCGGGCAGTGCGGGATGCACCTCATACTCCGCCTGCTGCTCCCGGTGCAGGTGATTCCAGTGGCGATTGACCCGGTCCAGGGCGCTCTTCAGCCCGGTGGGGGCCAGCTGACGCAGCGCCTGGAAGCGGCCCTGACCCAGCTCGGCGGAATACATGCCGCGCCCGCGCTCGATCAGGTTGTGTGCCTCGTCGACCAGCAGAGTCACGCGCCAGTCGTTGACCACTGTCAGGCTGTAGAGCAGGGCGCTCATATCGAAATAGTAGTTGTAGTCGCCTACCACCACATCGGCCCAGCGACACAGTTCCTGGCTCAGGTAGTAGGGGCACACCTGATGCTCCAGAGCCACTTCACGCAGTGCCTGTCGCGTCAGCCAGCGGCGCGTCACCGCCGCCTGGCGTGCTGCCGGCAGGCGATCATAGAAGCCCCGCGCCAGCGGACAGGAGTCGCCATGGCAGGCGCGGTCGGGAAATTCGCAGGCCTTGTCCCGGGCGACATGCTCCAGCACCCGCAGGGGCATGTCCGCTTGTTGCGAGCGCAGCGTGGCCAGGGCATCGAGTGCCAGTTGCCGGCCGGGTGTCTTGGCGGTGAGAAAGAACAGGCGATCGAGCTGCTGCTCGGGAAACGCCTTGAGCTGGGGAAACAGTGTACCCAGGGTCTTGCCGATGCCGGTGGTGGCCTGGGCCATCAAGGTGTGGCCATCGCGGGCGGCACGGTACACCGCGGTGGCGAGCTGGCGCTGGCCGGTGCGAAAGTTCGGCCAGGGGAAACGCAGCTGCTGCAGGGCGCTGTCCCGCGCCTGGCGGTGAGCGCTCTCCTGTTGCGCCCAGCTGAGAAACCGCTGGCATTGCAGCTCGAAGAAGGCGCGCAGTTGATCTGCGGTGAAGCGCTCGCGGTAGGCGGTTTCCTTCTGGCTGATGACGTTGTAGTAGACCAGCGCCAGATCGATCTCCTCGAGACCGCGTTCGGCGCACAGCAGCCAGCCATAGACCTTGGCCTGGGCCCAGTGCAGCAGGCGCTGGTTCTGCGCGATGCGGCCGACATCGCCGCGGTGGGTCTTGATCTCTTCCAGCAGGTTGCGCGCCGGGTCATAGCCATCGGCGCGCCCGCTCACCAGCAGGTCCTGGTAGCTGCCAGCCAGCCCCAGCTCACTGAGATAGCCCGCGCCGCGGCGGGCCACCACGGTCTGGTGTCCGGCGATGCCTTCCTGGGAGCTGGGCGCGGGGGTGAAGCGCAGATCCAGGTCGCCTTCACGGGCGGTGAATTCGCACAGGGCCCGTACCGCTATGCGATAGCTCATGGGGTCCAGTGCACATAGCAGACGTCCACCGGCATGCCATGCCGGGCGCAGAATGCCAGCCAGCGGCGCTGGTTGTCCTGCAGGCGATCACCGGGGCCCTTGACCTCGATCATGCGGTAGCGCCGTTCCTCGGGCCAGAACTGGATCAGGTCCGGCATGCCCGCGCGGTTGCCACGCAAATCCAGCAACAGGCGCTGGAACCACAGCCGCAGATGCGCGGCGGGCAGGCAGTGCAAGGCCTGATCGAGCAGCTCTTCACTGAGCAGCGACCAGTTGACGAAGGGCGACTGGATGCCCTGTTTGCGCTGCCAGGTCTGGCGGATGCGATGCTGATAGTGGTCGGAGTCGAGCTGCGCCAGGCTGTCTGCGAACAATTCGTGCCGGCGGCGGTGAAAGTCCGGACTGTGCAGGTCGGCCGGGGCGCTGTGGAACGGGTGGAAGAAGGCGCCCGGCAAGGGAGCGAAGATCGCCTCCCAGCACAGCAGGCCGAACAGGCCGGTGACCAATGCGTTTTCCACATAATGCACCGGCGCCTGCGCGCTGCCCAGGTGCTCGCACACCGCCAGCTCCACACCCAGGGGGTGCGGGCCGGGCAAGGCCAGATCAAGGCGCGTACTGTCCGTCTCGACGGCCACCGGCACTGCCGCCTGGCCGAGCTTGCGTGCCAGGCGCCGCTGGGCGCGCAGCACCAGTTGCAACTCGGCATCGTCTTCCGGAGCGGCGAGGGCGGCCTGGACCAGGGCATAGGCATGCTGATGCTGCTGGCGTTTTTCCAGAATGCGTATCTGCCGCTGGCGAGCCCCTTTCCACCCACTGCGTTGATACAGCGCCAGCGCCGCATCGAGTTGCTCTTCACGCTCCAACTGGCGGGCCAGGGTGAACTCCAGGCGCGCCGTGCGGCTGCGCAGCCAGGGGTTGCCACACTCCGGTTCGCCCAGCAGGGCAACTACCTCCGCGGTGGGCAGGCCCAGTTCCAGCGATTGCCGGCATCGATGCAGATGCCGGTAGAGTTCGATGTCTTCGCGGCAACTGAAACCCCGGGAGTCGGCGGTGAAGGGCACTTGCTCATAACGGAACACACCCAGCTGGGCGAGCACGAATTCTTCCCAACCCTGGGCGAGATTGCCGAAGAATATCAATCGCAGTCGCTCCACGAGGTCAGCGAGATGCAGGGTAAACAGGCGCGCGTCGTGCTCCGGGCACCATTGCGCGAAGGGCCTGGGGTCAGGCTGGGCGGCATGCAGCAGCTCGATCAGATCCGGTTTGCGCAGGGCCCGTAGTCCGGGATTGGCGGGGAGCAACGGGAGGATTTCGTCCTTGTGCAACAGCTGACCCAGTTGCAGTGCGTCGATGGGTTGGTCATCGCTGAGCCAACCCAGCTCCAGCAGTGGCCCCGCCGCCTGCTCGATATCACCGATCTCGGCATAGCTCAGTTTGTCGCTGCGGTAATGCGGCCCCTTGCGCATGATCAGCCGCACCAGCAGGGCACGGGACGGTTCCGGCAGTCGGGTGAAGTGCAGCATGAAGTGCTGCTCTTCGCTGTCGAGCAGATCGGCATAGCGCTGCCGTAGCCAGTCCAGCGCCTGCTGGAAGTTATCCAGATAATACAGCGGCGGTGGCTGAGCGGTGGCAAGGGGTGTGGGCTGGTTGGGCATACAGTATTGTGCCCGTAGCACCACTCGCGTCGCAAGCTGGCGCCGACGAATACCACCCCCAGGCTGCCTTACTTGCGCAGCAGCCGCAGGCCATTGAGGATGACCAGCAGGCTCACCCCCATATCGGCGAATACCGCCATCCACATGGTCGCGTGGCCAGTTACCGTCAGTGCCAGGAACACTGCCTTGATGCCCAGCGCCAGGCCGATGTTCTGTACCAGCACCGCATGGGTCTGGCGGGACAGGCGGATGAATGCCGGAATCTTGCGCAGGTCATCGTCCATGATGGCCACGTCGGCGGTCTCGATGGCGGTGTCGGTACCGATCGCGCCCATGGCGAAGCCGATATCGGCCCGGGCCAGCGCCGGCGCGTCGTTGATGCCATCGCCGACCATGCCCACGCAGTTGCGCTGCTCGATCAGCGCTTCGATGTGCTCCAGCTTGTCGCTTGGCAACAGGTTGCCGCGGGCTTCGTCGATTCCCACCTGGGCGGCGATCGCTTCGGCGGTATGCGGGTTGTCACCGCTCAGCATCAGGGTCTTCACCCCGAGCCTGTGCAGTTCGTTGATGGCCTGGCGACTGCTGTCCTTCACCGTATCGGCGACGGCGAACAGCACCAGTGCCTGGGTAGCGTCGGAGAGGATGACCACGCTCTTGCCCTGGCGCTCCAGCGGATCGAGGCGGGCCTCGATGGCCGGCGAACACAGACCGAGCTCCTCCAGCAGGCGATGGTTGCCCAGGTGGTAGCTGTTGCCATCGATGCCGCCGCGGCTGCCGCGACCGGGGATGGCGCTGAACCGCTCCACCTCCCGGAATGCTACCGACTGGCTTGCCGCCTGCCTGGCGATGGCCTGGGATACCGGGTGGTCCGAGCGCTGGGCGAGGCTGGCAGCAATCGCCTGCCAGGTCTCGGGGGCCCCTTCGACCAGCGGCAGGAAGTCGGTCTGCACCGGTTTGCCGTGGGTCAGGGTACCGGTCTTGTCCAGCGCCAGGTGGGTGATCTCGCGACCGCTTTCCAGGTAGGCGCCACCCTTGACCAGGATGCCCTTGCGTGCCGCGGCGGCCAGGCCGCTGACGATGCTCACCGGGGTGGATATCACCAGTGCGCAGGGACAGGCCACCACCAGCAGCACCAGCGCCCGGTAGATCCAGTCGAGCCAGGCGGCACTCATCAACAGCGGCGGCAGGATGGCGACGGCCAGGGCGAGGGCGAACACCGCCGGGGTATAGATGCGCGCAAAGCGATCCACGAAGCGCTGGGTCGGCGCACGGGAGCCCTGGGCCTGTTCCACGGCGTGGATGATCCGCGCCAGGGTGGTCTCGCCGGCTGGTGCGGTGACCTGGTACTCCAGTTCGCCGGCCTGGTTGATGGTACCGGCGAACAGCGCGTCGCCCGGGCCCTTTTCCACCGGCAGGCTTTCGCCGGTGATGGGCGCCTGGTCGACCGCCGAATGTCCCCTGAGCACCGTGCCGTCGAGGCCGATACGCTCGCCGGGGCGTATCCGCACCCGGCTGCCGATGCCGACCTCTACCACTTTGCATTGGTGCCAGTGACCGTCGTCCTGCTGGACGGTGGCGGTCTCGGGGGTGAGGTCCAGCAACCCGCGGATGGCGTTGCGGGCGCGGTCGAGCGAGCGTGCCTCGATCCGTTCCGCCACCGTGAACAGGAACATGACCATGGCCGCTTCCGGCCACTGGCCGATGAGCATGGCGCCGGTGACCGCGATGCTCATCAGCGCATTGATATTGAGGTTGCGGTTCTTCAGCGCGATCCAGCCCTTGGCATAGGTGCCCATACCGCACAGGGCAATGGCAGCGATGGCGAGCGCCGCGACCAGCCACTGCGGGCCCCACTGGCTGAAGTGCAGGATCTCCGCCCCCAGGGCGGTACCACCCGCCAACCCCAGCCGCCACCAGAGAGTCTGCGGCGGCGGGGCCTCGGCAACACCGGCGTCGCCGGCATCGGCTGCCTGCGGGGTAAAGCCCAGCGCACGAATGGCTTGCAGGGCGGAGTCCAGGGCTGCGGGGGTGTGGCTGATGGTGAGCGTGCGGTCCAGCAGGTTGAATTGCAGGCCGAAGATCCCCGGCATGTTGCCCAGTCGGTCAGTGATCAGGCGCTCCTCGGTCGGGCAGTCCATCTCGGTGATGCGGAAAGTGCTCGAGATGCCGGACCCGTCCCGGGCAGGGGAGGCGGGCGCTGCCGCTGGCGCGGCATGGGTGTCGGTGTTATGGCTACCACAGCAGTTGGTCATGGCTGTTCTCCTTTGCTATGGTGCAGTGAACACCCTATAGCGACTATAGAGTCAACTCCCGACGAGGTGATAGCTGATGAAGATCGGTGAACTGGCGAAGATGACCCATTGCCAGGTGGTGACCATCCGTTACTACGAGCGTGCCGGGCTGTTGCCGCCGCCCGAGCGGAGCGAGGGCAACTACCGTGTCTATACCCCGGCACATGCCGAGCGGCTGGTATTCATCCGCAATTGCCGGGCGCTGGATATGACCCTGGATGAGGTGCGCCAGTTGCTGGATTACCGCGATCATCCGACCCAGGATTGCACCGGGGTGAATGAACTGGTGGATGAGCATATCGAGCATGTGGCAGCCAGGATCGAGATCCTGCAGGCGCTGCAACGGCAATTGACGGAGCTGCGCCGGCGCTGTACCGAAGGGCGGGGCATCGCCGACTGCCAGATACTTCAGCAACTGACTGCCAGCGGCAACTACCTCGATGAGGAGCCGGTATCCCACGTCGGTCGCAGTCACAAGGACGGTATCCAGCGCAACTGAGTGGGATGTTCAGCCCTGTTCCAGGCGTGCCTGGGTGTCGCTGGCACCCATGCTGCGGGCCAGATCCAGCGCGGTATGGCCTTCGGTATCGGTGGCCTGCGGATCGGCTCCGGCCTGCAGCAGGCGCTCGAGCATGTCGATGCGGTTGAACATGGCGGCGTACATCAACGGCGTCTTGCCACCCGCTGGGCAGCCATTGACATCGGCACCGTGGCTCAGCAGCAGCTCGACCATGGCCAGGTCACCCTTGAACACCACGCCAGCCAATGGCGTCTGGCAGCGATCATTAGCCAGTTCCGGGTCGCCACCATGCTCGAGCACGCTTTGCGCGGCCTGCAGGTGGCCATTGTAGCTGGCCAGCATCAGCAGGCTGTCGCCCTTGCTGTTGCGCAGGTTGGCCGGCAGGCCAGCGTCGAGCATGCGGGCCAGTTGCTCGGCCTCACCCTGACGGGCCAGATCGAACATGCGCTCGGCGAAGGCCAGCGTCTCATCATCCAGATACGGTTGGTCAGCCATGATGCTGTTCTCCTGAAGGGGGAGCTGCAATTGTGCACTGCCGACGGTTTCCGGTCACCCTGGTATGGATGATTCAGGCTGAAACCGCAGGGTCTGCTTTAATGAAAAGGGTGATCAGCCATCAGAGGAGATACCCATGGAATTGCCGAACCAGGATCTAGGTGCACTGTTCGACCAACTTGGCCTGTCCTCCCGGCCTGAGGATATCGATGTGTTTTTCGCCACCCATGCCTTGGCGCAGGATGTGAAACTGATCGATGCGCCATTCTGGACCCCGGCCCAGGCCGCCTTCCTCAAGGAAGAGATGCGCGACGATGCCGAGTGGGCGCCCATTGTCGACCAGCTCAACGCGCGACTGCATGAGCAATAGCAGGGGTTCTGCTCTGCCGTGAGTTGCTGCGCGCTGGCATGAGTATTTTTTTGTTACGGCGGAATCTGGCATGATGGCCGATTCCGCCGAACTCCTTTGCCGTTCGGCTCTGTCTTCGTGGATGTTACATGACCCTTCGTTTACTGCTCATCCTGGGTGGTCTGAGTGCTTTCGGCCCCTTGGCCATCGATCTCTATCTTCCCGCCTTTCCTGCCATCGCGCAGAGCTTCGCTACCGACTCCGAACATGTGCAACTGAGTCTGTCGGCCTATTTTATCGGTCTGGCACTCGGGCAGCTGTTCTATGGCCCGCTGGCGGACCGTTTTGGGCGGCGCAAGCCACTGCTGTTCGGTATCGGCTTGTTTACCCTGGCCTCGGTTGCCTGCGCCCTGGCACCGACGCTGGAGTGGCTGATCGCTGCGCGCTTCGCCCAGGCGCTGGGTGGCTGTGCGGGCATGGTGGTCAACCGCGCCATCGTTCGTGATCTCTGTACTCCCATCGAGGCGGCCAGAGCCTTCTCGCAATTGATGCTGGTGATGGGGGTGGCGCCCATCCTGGCGCCGCTGGCCGGAGGCTGGCTGATGCTGCTGGGTGGCTGGGAGCTGATCTTCGCTGCCCTCGCGGTATTTTCCGGGGTGTTCGGCTTCCTGGTGTTGTTCCGCTTGCCGGAAACCCTCTCCGCGGACGGTCCGCGCAGCCAGCTATCGAGTGCCCTGGGGCGCTATGGTCGATTGCTGAAGGAGCCGGAGTTCATGTTCCATGCGTTGACCGGGGGGGTTGCCATGGCCGGCATGTTCGCCTACATCGCCGGTTCACCTTTCGTGTTCATCGAACTGTATGGTGTGCCGGTGGAGCATTACGGGTGGTTCTTCGGCATGAACTCGGCCGGCTTCGTGCTGGCGGCCCAGCTCAATGGCCGACTGCTGCGCCGCCGTACTCCACTCAAGCTGCTCAAGGTCACCACGCTGTTATTCATGTGCAGCACCATTGCCCTGTCGCTGGTGGCATTGTTGCAGACCGCATCACTGTGGCCTCTGCTGGTGCCGCTGTTCATCTGCATGGCTCTGCTGGCCCTGGTACTGCCCAATTCATCAGCCTGTGCCATGGCCGGGCACGGGCATCAGGCGGGGGTCGCCTCGGCGCTGATGGGCACCCTGCAGTTCGCCATTGCCGGGGTGGTTTCGGCCATGGTGGGAGTACTGCATGATGGTACGGCATTGCCCATGGCCGGGATGATCACGCTGTGTGGGGTGGTGGCGGCGAGCATGGCATTGATGGCGCGGCGGGTGTCGCGGCGCAAGCCGGCGCCTGAGGCGGTGGGGCAGGAGTAGGGTAGAAAGCGGCGGGCAGAGGAGCTCTGCCCGCCGTCAGACTCAGGCGCCGGACCAGCGCTTGAGGATCAGGGTGGCGTTGGTGCCGCCGAAGCCGAAGCTGTTGGACATCATCAGGTCAACCGCCTGGTCCAGGCGCTCGCGCAGGATCGGCAGATCGGCTGCATTCTCGTCCAGCTCATCGATGTTGGCCGAGGCGGCTAGGAAGTTGTCACGCATCATCAGCAGGCAGTAGATCGCCTCCTGGACCCCGGCAGCACCCAGCGAGTGGCCGGAGAGGCTCTTGGTCGAGCTGATCTTCGGTGCCTTGTCGCCAAACACTTCACGGATCGCCTTGAGCTCTGCCACGTCGCCCACCGGAGTGGAGGTGCCGTGGGTGTTGAGGTAGTCGATGCTGCCCTCGACCGTGGCCAGCGCCTGCTGCATGCAGCGCACCGCGCCTTCGCCGCTGGGTGCGACCATGTCGTAACCGTCGGAAGTGGCGCCGTAGCCCACCACCTCGGCGTAGATCTTGGCGCCGCGGGCCAGGGCGTGCTCCAGCTCTTCAACCACGACCATGCCGCCGCCGCCGGCGATGACGAAGCCGTCACGCTTGGCGTCGTAGGCACGCGAGGCTTTTTCCGGGGTGTCATTGTACTGGGTGGACAGGGCGCCCATGGCGTCGAACAGCATGGATTGGCTCCAGTGTTCTTCTTCACCGCCGCCGGCAAACACGATGTCCTGCTTGCCCATCTGGATCTGCTCCATGGCGCTGCCGATGCAGTGCGCGCTGGTGGCACAGGCTGAGGAGATCGAGTAGTTGATGCCCTTGATCTTGAACGGCGTGGCCAGACAGGCCGATACCGTGCTGCCCATGGTGCGTGGAACCCGGTATGGCCCGATCTTCTTCACGCCCTTTTCGCGCAGAATGTCGATCGACTCCATCTGGTTCAGGGTCGAGGCACCACCGCTGCCGGCGATCAGACCGGTGCGGGTATTGCTGATCTGCTCTTCGCTCAGACCCGAGTCGGCGATCGCCTGCTGCATGGACAGATAGGCGAATGCCGCGGCATCGCCCATGAAACGCTTGACCTTGCGGTCGATGGCGGCGTCCAGATCGATCTTCACGCTGCCGGAGACCTGGCTGCGCAGGCCCATTTCTGCATATTCGGGATTGTGGGAAATGCCTGACTTGCCTTCTTTCAGGCTGGCGGCCACGCTTTCCAGGTCCTGGCCGAGGCAGGAGACAATGCCCATACCGGTAATCACGACGCGACGCATAGTGATGATCCTCAGAAACTATCAGTAGAAGTGAACAGACCCACCCGCAGACCTTCGGCGGTATAGATCTCGCGACCGTCGACCGCCATGGTGCCATCGGCAATGCCCAGTGTCAGGGCGCGGTTGATGGTGCGTTTGATATGTATGGTATAGGTGACTTTCTTCGCGGTCGGCAAGACCTGCCCGAAAAACTTCACTTCGCCGGAGCCCAGTGCGCGCCCGCGGCCTTCAAAGCCCAGCCAGCCGAGGTGAAAACCGACCAGTTGCCACATGGCGTCGAGACCCAGACAGCCCGGCATGACCGGATCACCTTCAAAGTGACAGGCGAAGAACCACAGATCGGGATGGATATCCAATTCGGCAACGATTTCGCCCTTGCCGAAGCGGCCGCCCGTTTCGCTGATGTGGGTGATGCGATCGATCATCAGCATGTTGGGGGCTGGCAACTGTGCGTTACCGGGGCCGAACAACTCGCCACGACTGCATTGAAGCAGTTCTTCCCGGCTATACGCATTTTGTTTTGACATAGAGGCTCCTGCTCTTCCCCGTTCGGTGGGGCGCTATTGTATCGGCATGGCGGGGGTTGATGAACGGTAAATCCGCCAGCGTAAGCTCAGACTGTCGCGGCGTGGTGAAAGTCACACCCGGACAGATGAGGCGTTGAGGATACCCGCGATGCCGTTCGAGGACAAAATTTCCGGGAGAAATTTTGCCGCTGCTGCGAACCGGCGCCGAAGGCGGCCCTCCGTTTGTCGGGCCGGCCGATATCAGGCCACGCGGCCCGGCAGCTGCCGAGCCGCGCGCGGGCGCTGTTCAGTCGAGAACGCCGAACAGCTCCTGGAACTGATCACGCAGCTCGCGCTTGAGCACCTTGCCGATGGCACTGCGCGGCAGCTCGTCGGTAAGGATGACGCGGTTCAGGCGCTGGGTCTTGCCGACCTGGCCGTTGAACCATTGCAAAATGTTTTCCGCCGTGGTGTCAGCGCCGGGTTTGAGTACGGCGTAACCGACAGGTGTTTCGCCCCAACTGGTGGATTGCACGCCGATGACGGTGACTTCCAGCAGGTCCGGGTGCTGGCGCAGTACTTCTTCCAGATCGCTGGGATAGATATTGAAGCCGCCGCTGATGATCATGTCCTTGCGCCGGTCCATGAGAGTAAGGAAGCCGTCCTTATCGAAACGACCGACATCACCGGTACGGATGAAGCGTTTACCGGTACTGTCGTACCACTCGGCTTCGGCGGTTTTTTCCGGCTTGTTCAGGTAGCCGGTCATCATCGCTATCGAATGACCGACCACTTCGCCGATCTCACCGGTCGGCAGCTCGTTGCCTTCCTCGTCGATCACCCGCATGTCATGGCCATCCAGGGGATGCCCCACGGTGTTCAGCTTGTCGGGGAACTCATGGGCGACCAGCATGCAGGAACCACCGCCTTCGGTCATGCCATAGAACTCCACCAGGCCGCCAGGCCAGCGTGCCAGCGTGCCAGGATGTCGGCCTTGAGCTCGCCATGGAAGGGCGCGCTGGTACTGAACTTCACCTTGAAGGAGGACAGGTCGTACTGATCGAAGTCCTCGCGGGCCATGATGCGCTGATACTGCACCGGGACCAGCATGGTATGCGTGGCGCCGTGTTCCTGGGCCAGTTCCAGGTACTTGCGGGCATCGAACTTGCCCATCAGCACCAGGGTGCCGCCCAGACCGATGGTGGGCAGGAAGGACACCAGGGTGGTGTTGGAATACAGCGGGGTGGACATCAGGGTCACGCAATCGGGGCCATAGCCGAACGCCAGGCCGCGCTGGATGTGCGACCAGCGCATCAGGTGGTTGTGCACTATGCCTTTCGGCTCGCCGGTGGTGCCCGAGGAGTAGATGACATTGAACAGCGTATCCGGCGTGAGCGCGACGGGGCTTGGCGGGGTATTGCCCAGCCATTGGCTGAAGCCGGCTTCCGGGCGGCTGTCATCCAGACTCAGCAGCGGCACCTCTATCCGCGAAGCGACCGCCTGCAGCGCCTGGTCCACCGGCTGATCGACGAAGAACAGCTTGGCAGCGGAGTCACCCAGCATGGTGATCAGGCTGTCGGGGGTGGAGGAGGGAGCGAGTGGCGCAACCACCATGCCGGCACGCAGCGCGGCCAGGAACAGGATGGCGTAGGGGATCGAGTTGGCAGCGCAGATGGCGATGGAGTCGCCCGGTTGCAGTCCATCGCGTTGGAGCGCTGCGGCGGCCCGGTTCACCTGGGCATCCAGTTCGGCATAGGTGAGCTGGCGATCATCCTGGATCAGGGCTGGGTGACTGGCTCGATGTTGCGCATGCAGCGCCAGCAGTTCAGGCAGAGTGGTGAAGGGTGATTCGAGTGTTATCGGATAATCGGCTGAAACGCTCATTCCTGATGGGCCCCTGAGAATGATGATGGTGCCCCAGTGTCTCCGTTTTATCAGTGTGAATCCATGCCTTCGGCGTTGCGGAATAATGGCCGATCAACCTCGATGATAGCTTCCCCGAACAGGCTCCCCGGGGAGCCGGGCGCGATGCTCAGGTCCAGCGCTCGAGCAACTGCTGCAGCGCCTTGCGGGTCACCGGCTTGGCGAGAAAGCCCTGCATGCCCGCTTCTTCGCTGCGCTGGCGGTCTTCCTGGGAAGCGCTGGCGGTCAGGGCGATGCAGGGACGTGGCTCGGCATGCGTCTCGGTGCAGTGCCGGACATACCAGCGATACACGGTGAAACCATCGATGTCCGGCAACTGGATATCCATGAGGATGAGGGAAAACGCCTGTTGCGGGTCCTTCAGCAGTTGCAGTGCCTGATGGCCGTCATCGGCCACCACCACTGGCTGTGACAGGCTGCGCAACATACCTTCCATGACCATCTGGTTGACCGGGTTGTCCTCCACCAGCAATACCGGCAGCGAGCCCGGCCGCGCTGCCGTCGGGGAGGTGGCTGGGGCCTGGCTGACGGTCTGGTCAGCCAGGCCCAGGGGGACGCTCAGGGTGAAGCAGGAGCCGGCGCCGGGCTGGCTGCTGGCGTGCAGCTGGCCGCCCATCTTGTGCGCGAAATTGCGGGCGATCGACAGGCCCAGCCCGGTGCCGCCAAAACGCCGCGAGGTGCTGCTGTCGCCCTGTTGAAAGGCATCGAACATGTGTTCCAGGCGCTCATTGTCGATGCCGATACCGCTGTCGACCACCTCGCACACCAGTTCCAGCATGCCGCTGGCATTCAGATGCCAATGCGCGTGCAGGCGGATGCTGCCCTGCTCGGTGAACTTCAGCGCGTTGCCCAGCAGGTTGACCAGGATCTGCCGCAGTCGGGTGGGGTCACCCACCACCAGCGGGGCGGGCGGCTCGCCACTTTGGGCGACGATCAGCTGCAGCCCTTTCTGCGCGGCGGCGTAATCGAAGGCGATGGCGGTGCGGCTGATCAGTGAGGACAGGTCGAAGCGGATCTGCTCCAGCTCGAAGGCGTCACGCTCGATGCGGGACAGGTCGAGGATGTCGTTGATGACCTTGAGCAGGTGGTCGGTGGACTCGCTGGCGATACGCGCGTACTCCAGTTGCTCTTCGCTCAGGTCGGTGGTTTCCAGCAACTGCAGCATGCCCATGACGCCGTTCATCGGGGTGCGCAGTTCATGGCTCATCATTGCCAGGAAGTCGGACTTGGCCCGGTTGGCATGCTCGGCCTGTTCGCGTGCGGCGATCAACTCGGCCATGGCCTCACGGTGCTGTACCTCGGCCTGTTGCAAGGTAGCGGCCAGCCGGTTGATATTGGTCATCAGCTCGCCGATCTGGCTGTCTTCGTTCACCTGCAGGCGGGCATCCAGCCGGCCGTCCTGCAGCGCCTGCACTGACTGGCGCATCTGGATCAACGGCGTGGCCAAGGCCCGGGCCAGTCGCATGGACAGCAACAGGGCGGCGAGCAGCACCAGCGCGCCCAGCTGCAGGCTGCGCCACATGATGCTGCGCTGGCGTTCAATGAAGGCCTGGAAGCTGAGCCCTACCTCGACCATGCCCACTTTCACCGCTGCGCCATTGGCTCTGTCATCGGTATTGAGCAGGAACAGGTCATAGTGCAAGGGCACACGCTGGCGCTGGATATCGGCGCGGAACATGCGCAGATGGGTGCTCGGGATCTGGCTGGCATGCTGCATCGCCAGGGATCTGCCCTTGCTGTCGAATACTTCGATGCGCTGTACATGCGGGATCTTCATCGAGCTGTTGATCAGGGTCTCCAGCAGGATGAGGTTGCCGGTAATGACGGCATATTCGGTGGCCGGTGCCAACTGATCGGCAATCAACTGGCCGGTGGTCTGCATCTCCTGGTTCAGTGCGTCCAGACGAACATGGGTGAAGTAGGCGAGCAGGATGACCCCCAGCAGAGTGGCCGGCAGCAGGGCAATCATGATCAGGCGGCGGTGAATGCTGCCGCGTTGCACAATGTTCATGGCGATGCTTGTTCCTCTGCATGAATCCGCTGCTGCAGCTCGGCGTCCTGCGGCGGTGGCAGGCCGAGCGAGTGGGCTACCTGCGGGTTGCTCAATACCGAGAAGCGCTCGGGATAGCGCACCGCGCCAGGGTGCCAGTCATCCTGCAGCATTGCGTGCACGCTGTCAGCCATGTCCTGCGCCGAGCTGTAGGTGGTGCTCAGGCTGCCGGCGGCGATGAATGGCGCTGAAGGGCCGATCAGTACGCGATTGCGGGTATAGCTGCCGAGCAGCAGCGGCTTGAGGTTGTTGGCATTGTAGACCTGCGGGTCATCCAGCCCGATCAGCACTTCGCTGGCGTTCAGCACGCTGGCCAGGCGCCGCAGCAGATCCTGCTGAGTGGCGACCGAGCGGGCATGCAGGGTCAGGCCGCGGCGTTGCGCTGCGGCTTCCCATAGCGGTAGCTGCCATCGTTGCTCGCTGCTGTACAGCAGCCCGGCGGAGTGCAGGCGGGGAATCAGCAATTGGGCCAGCGACAGCTGACGTTCAGGCTTGGCGCTGGCCAGCAGTATCTGCACGAAGGGCGGCTGGTCACTGCTGGGATGTGGGCCGAGCTGGTCGAGGGTGATATAGGTGGCGATGGTGGGTATTACGTATGTCTGCTGCAGGCGCCAGTCCAGAGCCTCCGGCCCCATGGTGATGATGGTGGCGCCGCCGGGGTTGGGCGGCTCGCCGAGCAGCTGAATAAGCAGGGTGTCGGCCGGACGCTGATGCTGCAGGGCGTCGACGAAGGCGCGGGTCAGCTCCGTTTCCCGCGGCTTGATCACCAGCAGGATGTCCGCCCAGGCGCCATTGCTCAGCAGGCACAGCAGAGTGAGGAGTGTCAGGCGCAGCGGTTGCATGGCCCGCTCCGGTTCTTGGAAAGTGGCGGCATGGCGACATTCCTTGTCAGCTCGATAGATCAGAAGTTTAACTCAGCACTGAGATAAAGGTGACTGCGGCATCGGGTTTTTTCATCACCGCTTCGCTGTTATTGTTCGCGGACATATACTGACGGCTGTTCATCTGTTTCAAGGAATCTGCATGACCGACCTCAAGGTCCCCGTAACCGTACTGGGTGGCGGCAGTTTTGGCACCACCCTGGCCAATCTGCTGGCGGCCAATGACGTTCCCGCCACGCTGTGGCTGCGCAATGAGGAACAGGCCGCCGACATGCGCCGCCAGGGAGAGAATACCCGCTATCTGCCGGGTATCCGGCTCGATCCTCGATTGACCATCACCAGTGACCTGGCCGCGTCGCTGCAGGCAGCCGAACTGGTATTCCTGGCCATCCCCAGTGGTGCCTTTCGCAGTGTGCTGCAGCAGATCGGTCCGGGTCTGGCCGGCAAGGGGATAATCAGCACCACCAAGGGCATCGAACAGCCGGGCTTCCTGATGATGAGCCAGATCGTCGAGCAGGAAGTGCCCGAGGCGCGGGTCGCAGTGTTGTCCGGCCCCAACCTGGCCCGGGAAATGGCTGCCGGTGCGCTGACCGCTACCGTGGTTGCCAGCGATGATGAGACCCTCAGTGCCCAGGTGCAGGCGGTGCTCGGTTGCAAGAGCCTGCGCGTATACGCCAGCAAGGACCGCTACGGTGTCGAGCTGGGCGGGGCGCTGAAGAACGTCTATGCGATCATCTCCGGCATGGCCGCTGCCATGGGCGTGGGCGAGAATACCAAGAGCATGCTGATTACCCGGGCGCTGGCGGAAATGACCCGGTTCGCCGTGCATATGGGCGCCAACCCGATGACCTTCCTCGGCCTGGCCGGGGTCGGCGATCTGATCGTCACCTGCACCTCGCCGATGTCGCGCAACTTCCAGGTGGGTCATGCCCTGGGCAAGGGGCTGAGCCTGGAGGAGAGCATAGCCCGGCTGGGGCAGGTCGCCGAAGGGGTGAACACGCTCAAGGTACTGCGGCAGAAGTCGCAGGAGGAGGGCGTGTACATGCCGCTGGTAGCCGGGCTGCATGCCATTATCTTCGAGCAGCAGCCGCTGACCGAGGTGATCGGCAAACTGATGAGCGCCGAGCAGAAGCACGATGTGGAATTTTCCGCCTTTATGTCCTGTACCGCTTTGAACAAGCAAAATAGGGAGCAGCAATGAACGCATTCAAAGACAACATCACCAGTGCCGACTTCTGGTTGCGGCTGGTTTATACCCTGCTGTTCGCCCTGGCCTGGCAGGTGGTCGAATTCCTGCTGGCAGTGATCCTGGTGCTGCAGATCGGCTTTCGGCTGTTCACCGGGCAGCCCCACGCACGGCTCGCCGGGTTGGGCAACAGCCTGTCGCAGTACGCCTGGCAGATGGGCCGCTACGTCACTGGTGCCAGCGAGGTGAAGCCCTGGCCGTTCATCGAGTGGCCGGCTGAAGATGCCGAGTGGCAGCCGAAGCCGGCCGAGGGCCCGGTTACCGTAGACCCGCATACAACGCCGGTACCGCCGGTGACCCCGGTACCACCAGCCACCTCGGCGCCGCTGGTCGATCCTGCACAACCAGCGGTGGTTGCTGACGTACCGCCGGCAACCGAGCCCGAGCCGCCGACCGCAGCGCTGCCGGCAGACGAGCCGCAGCCCGAGCCGCCCATAGTGCAGCCGTCGGCAATCGACGACCCGGATGCCACAGCCGGCGATGGCAGCAGGTTGAAACCATGAAGGTATGGATTCTGCGCCACGGCCAGGCTGAGCCCAGCGCTGCCAGTGATCCACAGCGGTGCCTGACCGAGGTCGGGCGGCAGCAGGTGCGGCAGATGGCGCAGCGGCTGGTTGGCCAGCCACTGGATATCATCCTGGCCAGTCCCTATCAGCGCGCCCAGCAGACTGCCGAGCTGGTGCGCGAACAACTGGACATGCGCCGCAGCATCACCACGGTGGACTGGCTGACGCCGGACGACGACCCGCTGGAGGCACTGGATCGCCTTGCCGAGCGTTCGGAGGCGAACATCCTGCTGGTCAGCCACCAACCGCTGGTGGGACAGATGATCAGCCTGGCGGTGGATGGCCATCGCCAGGCGCATTACCCCATGCCCACCGCTGGACTGGCCTGCCTGGAGATGGCCTTGCCGGCTGCCGGGGTGGCACAGTTGCTCAGCCTGAGCAATCCGGCCAGCGAGCCGGGCACATAATAACAATCACCGGTAGCACGGAGTGATGCATGGACAATCAGACAGGGGCGGCTGCCGTCCCGGTGCTGGAGGCGTTCTTCCGGCATGAGCGGCAGCATCCGGACAAGACCTATCTGATCCAGCCCCTGGCTGGGGGTACCACGCTGGAGCTCAGTTGGCGGCAGGTGGGTGAGCAGGCGCGGCGTTTCGCCGGTTGGTTGTCACAGCTGCATCTGCCCGAGCGTAGCCAGGTGGCGATTCTCTCGAAGAATTGCGCACACTGGATCATTGCCGACCTGGCGATCTGGATGGCCGGGCATGTCTCGGTGCCGCTGCCACCGACTTTGCCGGCCGATGCCCTGCGACAGATGATCGAGCATTCCGAGTCCCGGGTAGTGGTGGTTGGCAAGCTGGATGACTGGCAGCGTGTGCGCCCGGGACTGCCGGCGGGTATCCCCTGGGTCGGCCTGCCGCTGGCCGAGGCCGACGAGCAACTGCACGACTGGCAGAGCGTGCAGCGCTGTGCACCCGTGCAGCAGATACTGGCCCGCGACCCGGCGCAACCGGCCACCATCATGTACAGTGCCGGCGCCAGCGGGCTGCCCAAGGGCTGTGTGCTGAGCTTCGCCAGCATGTATTTCGCGGCGAACAACTTTCTGCGGCTGTTCCTGGTTACCGAGCAGGACCGGGTGCTGTCATGGTTGCCCTTGTCCCATGTGGCCGAGCGCCAGTTCGTCGAGATGCAATCACTGCTGTCGGGCATGACGGTGTATTTCGCCCACAGCCGTTCCACCTTCATCGATGACCTGCGTCGGGCCCGGCCGACGCTGTTTCTCGGCACGCCTTCGACCTGGCAGCAGATCCGCCAGGGCGTGCTGCGCCGCACCCAGCAACGGGTGCTGGATACCGCACTGAAGATCCCGCTGCTGGGCAAGCGCCTGGCGGCCAGCATGCTCGAGCAGTTGGGCCTGGACCAGGTGCGCTTTGCCGTATCCAGCTGCGATGTGGTACCGGCGGAACTGATGGACTGGTACCACCGCATTGGCGTCAGGCTGTTCGAAATCTATGGGCTGACCGAGAACTGTGGCTATTCCCATGTCGGGCGTCCTGGTCGGCTGCGCCCGAGCTGGTGTGGCCTGCCCAACCCCGGCGTCGAGTGCCGGCTGGATGCGGATCAGCAGGTGCTGGTGCGTAGCCAGGCGACCATGCTCGGCTACTTCAAGGATCCGCAACGGACCGCGCGCAAGCTCGACGAGCAGGGTTTCCTGCACACCGGTGACCGGGGGGAGATCGATCAGGAAGGCTTTCTCCGTCTCAGCGGGCGGATCAGCGATCTGTTCCACAGTGCCGAGGGACGGCTGATCGTGCCGCAGCCGATCGAGCATCGCCTGCTGACCCATGGCTTCATCGAGCAGGTCTGCGTGGTAGGTGAGGGCCTGCCCCAGCCCCTGGCGCTGCTGGTGCTGACCGAGGAAGCGCGGATGCTGCCCAGGCATGAGGTGGAGAAGCAACTGGAAGTGCTGCTGCAGGAGGTCAACGGTCAGTTGCCGCGCTGGGAGCAACTGGGCTGCCTGGTGGTGAGCGGTGATGCCTGGGTATTGGATGATAGTTGCCTGACTCCGACCATGCAGCTGCGGCGTGGAATGATTCGCGCGCGCTATCAGGAGCGTTTCGGTGCCTGGTCGGTGAGCGGCACCACCATCGTCTGGCAGGGCTGAGGCATTATATACCTTCATTCATGGCCCGCCAGCTGCTTGTCGACGGCCCGCGGCGTTCTTTACATTCAACGGCCATTCACTGCAAACAACGGGACACCATGGTCAGCAGTCACGAGATACGTTTCACCCTGCCGTCGATCGAGATAGCCGGCAAGGTATGGGGAGAGCCGGGTGGCCTGCCGGTCATCGGCCTGCACGGCTGGCTGGATAACGCCGCGACCTTCGATCTGATCGGTCCGCAACTGAGCAAGGTTCATCTGGTAGCGCTGGACCTGCCCGGCCATGGTCTGTCCGACCATCTGCCCGCCGGCGGCTACAGCTTGTGGCAGCAGGCGGCAACGGTGCTGCAGGTAGCCAATGACCTGGGGTGGAAGCGTTTCGCGCTACTTGGCCATTCGATGGGTGGGATTATCAGTTGCATTCTCTCCGGCACCCTGCCGCAGCGACTGATCGGTGCCGCCATGATCGATGGACTACTGCCGGTGACCGGCGAAGCGCAGGATGCACCCCGCCAGATGGCGCGCTTCTTCGAGGCCAGCCAGGCCCTGGCCGGCAAGCGCAAGCCGGTCTACGACAGCGCGGACAAGGCGGTCAGTGCCAGGGTGCTGGGTGGTACTTCGAGTATTTCCCGCGGTGCGGCGGCCATGCTGGTCGAGCGGGGGTTGATGCCGGAGCAGGGCGGCTGGACCTGGCGTACCGACCCGCAGCTGATGCTGCCGTCACCGGTGCGCCTGACCTTCGAGCATGCCATCGCCTTCGCCGAGGCGATCAGCACGCCGACCTGTCTGGTGCTGGCCAACCAGGGGGTGATGGCCAAACATCCGCTACTGATGGAGCGGATCGACAGCTTCGGACATATCCAGACTCATCGCCTGGAAGGCGGGCATCACCTGCACCTGGAAGAGCAGGCGCCAATCGTTGCAACAATTATCGACAGCTTTTTCCAAACCCTTGCTTGACCCAGCGCGACGGCTGGGCAAGGCTGAGACCATTATCCGGTATTCCGGAATCTGCTTTCAGTCATAGGTCCCGCTGAGCTGTTGCTTGCCGGGCCGTCGTTCAAGGAGTCTCGATGTATCTGCACGTGAGCAATTGCCGGAACATTCTGCGTCCCGCCCTGTTGGTGCTGGGGCTGTGTGCCGCGGCAGCGAGCAGCGCTGCCGACAATCTGGCCATCGAACCGTTCCCGCGGGCTGAGGTCGCCCGCGAGCGGGTGCAAACGGATGTGGAGCACAGCGTGGTGATCGGCAACATCCGGCGGATCAACAACCAGGTGCGCGCGGAGCGGGAAGTGCAGGCGGTGGGTGAGCTGATCCGGTTGTCCTGGCGCATTCCCGAGGGGCACAGCGCCCGGGAAGCCATGGCGCACGCCGTGGCTCAGTTGCAGGAGCACCCACATACCACGTTGTTCTTCTGCGAAGGCCGCGAATGCGGCAGCAGCAGCCTGTGGGCCAACCAGGTGCTGGGTTATTCCCGGCTGTATGGCCCGGAAGAGAACCAGCTGTACCTGGCCCTGCGCCTGGACGACCAACCGCAACGCTTCATCAGCCTCTATGCGATCACCCGTGGCAACCAGCGGGCCTATCTGCACCTGGACCAGTTGACCCCGGCGCAGCCGGTAACCGAGATGCTGTATCCGACGCCCGCGACCTTGGGCAAGATCCTGCATGCCGAAGGCGAGCTGCTGCTGCCCGCCGTGCTGGCGGAAGATACCGACAGCACGGTCACCAGCGCCTGGCTTGACCTGGCGGCGCGCATGTTGCGCTCGGATAACCGTTTACGCATCCAGGTGGACGGCGCGCAGGCGCCGGCATTCGTGCAAGGGCTGCTTGATCGGGGCATCGATCAGCAGCGTCTGGAGATCGGTGAGCCACTGCCGGAGCAGGGGGTGCGGCTGGAAAAGCGCTGAGCGCTCCTGAGCTTGCTGAGTTCGTGAAAACCCGTCGTCGAGCCGGCGCTCGACAGCCCGGGGTGTAGCGCGCCGGCGCTACGCCTGCCGAGGCCCTGTCCGTACAACCCGACGCAGGCCCTGGTGGAGCGGCGCCCCGCGGGGGGGGCCTTATCTGCGCCGACCCGGTCGCAGGATCAACTGGTCCGGCAGCGCGCGGATGCCCAACCAGTCGAACAGCTGGGCGCGGTAGTTGCCCTGGGCGAACAACTGAGCCTGGTCGTCGTAATGCGGGTCGAAGGGATTACCGGACTGCCCCAGCGGATTGATGCCCAATGACATCGCTGGGTCGGCCAGGTCCACCAGACGCCGGGTCGAAGGCCCGGCGATCACCTCGTAACGTGGGCCACCCCGGTTGAATACCATGTTGTTGAGGCTGCCATTGGTGCCGGTGACGGCGACCCTGTCGCTATTCAGATACCCGGCGAAGGGAAACTTGTCCGCCAGCGGATGTCGGTGCTGCAGGCTGGCGAGCTTGTCCCAGGTCCAGTTCTGCGGATTGCTGCCCAGTTCATCGGTCAGTGCTTCGATGGTATGGATCCAGGCCTGCTCGATGGCCGCCTGGCGGCCGTCCATGATCGGCTGCTGACGGTTGTCCCACCATGGCGAGGCGGGCTTCCAGTACAGGCTTTCGAGGGATTTGCGGGCCATGAAGGTATTGCGGAAGTGCGCATAGTGATCGGCCAGTTCATCGGCGAACAGTGCCTGCATCAGATTGTCTTCCCAGCGCTGGAACAGCACCGCGCCGATACTGTCGGGAGTGAAGCGACCGTCCCATTCGGCAAGAATCTGCCGGGCGCTCTCGCCCGATGGGCGCAGGGCCTCGGGCAGCAGAGCGCTGTCGAGCAGTGGCAGCGCGTCCTCGACCATGTGCACCGCGCGGGGCCGGTGGCTATCGAGCTGCATGGCCTTGAATACCGAGAAGTCGAAGCTGTCCCGACCCGCCAGCAGCGTGGCGAGCTGATCGGCGCGCTCACCGGGGGCATAGTAGCCGGGTAAGGTGCGTCGCAGGCTGTCCCCGGGGTAGGGGTTGTTGGTGCTGTAGATGTAGCCTTCGCGCGGGTTGATCAGCCTGGGATTGGAGGCGAAGGGCTGATAGCCGAGAAAGTCATCGCGGCGGTTGCTGCCATCCAGCAGAGTGAAGCTGTTGTTGCTGGTGGGCCAGCGCTTGAGCCGGCCGGTGGCCCACATCGCGATGTTGTCATCGACATCGGCATAGATGACGTTCAGGCCCGGCGACCAGTGCAGTGCGGCGGCAGCTTCGAACTCGGCCATGCTGGTGGCCCGGGCATAGCGGTAGAATGCCTCGGTGGAATCGCTGCCGGGGGTCAGGAAGGTCCAGAACAGGCTGACTGGCTGGGTCGGAGGGGTCTCCCCTTCGGTCTGTGCCAGAACCAGGTGGTCGTTGATGATAGGGCCGTGGCGTGAGCTGCGCAGCCGGACCAGACGGTCCTCCTGATTGCGCACCTTGATCACTTCCTCGTGCACGGTCAGATCCTGCCAGCGCTCGCCAACCCGCACCTGGTCGGGATTGTCCGGGTTCAACTGCTCGCGGTAGAAGTCGATCTCGTCATTCATCAGCATGGTCAGGCCCCAGGCGTGATGCGCGGTATGTCCGAGCAGCGGGAAGGGCAGGCCGGCGAGGAAGTGCCCATAGACCTCATGCTCCGGCGTCCGGAGGTGGGCTTCATACCACACCGCCGGAACAGCGAAACCGATATGCGGGTCGTTGGCCAGCAGAGGCCGGCCGCTGATGCTCAGGGCGCCCTTGACTACCCAGGCATTACTGCCATGGAACTGCCCGGCGGGCAGTTGCGCCTGCACCTGGGCCAACTGTTCCAGCAGCGGTTGCAACAGGCTCGCCGTGGTCTGTGGCGCGGCGGACTTGCGCGGTGGCGGCGCTTCCGGGGCACCGGGCACCAGATCCTGCACATAGCGTTCACCGAGCGTGCCGCGTACATGGTCGACCAGCGCGTCGGTCTTGAATGCCTCGGCGAAGGAGTAGGCCATATAGCCCATCACATGGGCGATATCCTCCAGCGCGAAGTAGTCCGGTCGGGTCAGCAGCAGACGATACTCCACCGGTGTGCGGCCCTGGTCGATATACTGGTTGATACCGTCCTGGTAGGCTTTGAGCGCCTGTACATGGGGTCGCTCGGCATTGTTCTCCAGATGCTCGGCATATTGCCTGGCGTAGCGGCTGATGCCCAGTGTGCGGAAGAACTTGTCGGTGGCGTAGGTCTCCTGGCCGAACAGTTCGGACAGCCGGCCACCGCCGATGCGCCGCAGGATATCCATCTGGAACAGCCGATCCTGGGCGTGCAGGTAACCGAGTGCGCGGTAGGCGTCGGTATCGTTCTGCGCGTCGATATGCGGCACGCCCCAGGCGTCGAAATACACCGCCACCTCCTGCTGCAGGCCCTTCAGGCGCAAGGTGCCGCTGCGCTGGGCTTCGGCGGTATGCAGAACCCAATGGCCCAAGGCAGCCAGGGCAATGGCGGTGATGAGCAGGGCAGCGAGAATTTTCAGACGAAAGAGGGTGCGACGCTGGATCACGGTTGGCCTTGTAGCAGAGAATGATGACTGAACCGGGGCATCATGCTGAGAGAGCGGTCCGACGTCAATCGGCATTGAATATGGAGAGGTGAAAATGGCGCAAAGCGTAGCGCTGGTGCTTGGCAGCGGTGGAGCCAGGGGCTATGCCCACATCGGTGTGATCGAGGAAATCGAGCGTCGCGGGTATTCCATCGAATGCATCGCCGGCTGCTCGATGGGGGCGGTGGTCGGTGGCATCTATGCCGCGGGCGGCCTGCAGGCGTATCGCGAATGGGTCTCCGGGCTGGCCTATCTGGATGTACTGCGCCTGCTGGATTTCGGCTTCGGCAATCTGGGGGCGATCCGCGGTGAGCGGATTTTCGGGCGTATCCGCGAGATTCTCGGCGAAGTGAATATCGAGGACCTGCGCATTCCCTTCACCGCGGTGGCCACCGACCTGACCAACCAGCAGGAGGTCTGGTTTCAGCAGGGCAGCCTGCATGAGGCGATGCGCGCCTCGGCGGCGATTCCCAGCCTGTTCTCGCCGGTACGCCAGGGCAGTCGGGTGCTGGTCGACGGCGGGTTGTTGAACCCACTGCCGATCATCCCGGTGGTGTCGGCGCATTGTGACCTGATCATGGCGGTCAACCTCAATGCCAACCACAGTAACGGTTATGTGCTGCCGGTGATCCCGCGACCGGCGCCGATTCGTCACCAGCTGGAACAGTGGATGGACTCGCTGCGGCTGCGCAGCCTGCTCAGCTGGCATGACGCCGAAGAGGAGGAAGAGGGCGAAAAGCAGCGCAAGCTGGATTACATGAGCGAAGAATTGTCACCCGCCGAGGCAGCCGCCCACCGCCAGGAGGATGAGGAGCAGCCGGTGAGCACGGATATCCAGGTCGGCCCGGCGAGCATGCTGGAGCTGGTCAACCTGTCCTTCGAAACCATGCAGGCCTCGCTGACCAAGTACAAGATCGCCGGCTACCCGCCGGATGTGGTGTTCGATGTGCCCAAGCGTCTGTGCCGGTTCTTCGAGTTCCAGCGCGCCCCTGAGCTGATCGAGCTGGGCCGCATGGTGGCCAGTGATACGCTGGATCGGTTCGAGGGGCGTAACAAGAGGCATCAAGGATGACACGGATAGAGGGCGATGAAACGGGAACAGACTCTCGGGTCTGTTAGAATGCCGGGCTGAGTTTCAACCCGGAGACAGGCATGGCCGATACAGTGCGTTTGACCGAATACAGCCACGGTGCAGGCTGCGGTTGCAAGATTTCCCCCCAGGTGCTGGACGAGATTCTGGCCAGCAGCCAGCCGATGCCCGAGTACCCGCAGTTGTGGGTCGGCAATGGCAGTCGCGATGATGCAGCGGTATTCGGTCTGGATGACGAGCGCGGCATTGTCAGCACCACCGATTTCTTCATGCCGATCGTCGACGACCCCTACGATTTCGGCCGTATTGCCGCGACCAACGCCATCAGCGACATCTATGCCATGGGTGGCGCACCTCTGATGGCCATCGCCATCCTTGGCTGGCCAGTCAACCTGCTGCCGGCTTCGGTGGCGGCGCAGGTCATGGCCGGTGCCCGCGCAGTCTGTGCCGACGCCGGGATGCCGCTGGCCGGCGGCCATTCCATCGACGCTCCGGAGCCGATCTTCGGTCTGGCGGTGACCGGCCAGGTAACGCGCCGGCAGCTCAAGCGCAATGATACCGCCCGTGCCGGGGCACGCCTGTACCTGACCAAGCCGCTGGGTATCGGTATCTTCACCACCGCTGAAAAGCAGAAGAAGCTGCGCCCGGAAGATGCCGGTGTGGCGCGCGACCTGATGTGCCAGCTCAACCGTATCGGCGCCCGTTTTGCACAGCTCGATGCGGTGCAGGCGATGACCGACGTTACCGGCTTCGGTCTGCTCGGCCACCTGGCGGAAATGGCTGAAGGCTCGGGTGTGCTGGCGCGACTGCAGGAAGCGGCGGTACCGCGCCTGCGGGGCGTCGAACACTATCTGGATGCCGGCTGTGTGCCCGGAGGCACCGGTCGCAATTTCGCCAGCTACGGCCACAAGCTGGCCGATATGCCGGCGCCGTGGCGCAACCTGTTATGCGACCCGCAGACCAGTGGCGGATTGCTGGTCGCGGTCGACCCGGCCGGGGAACAGGCGTTCCTCGCCATCGCCGCCGAACAGGGCCTGCAATTGCAGCCGATCGGCGAGCTGCTGGAACACCGGGGCGGCCATTGGGTCGAGGTGGTTTGATGCGCCCCGACACCGACGACTACCGCCGACTGTTCCTGAACAGTGTGCCGATGATGGATGTGCGGGCGCCGATCGAGTTCAACAAGGGTGCGTTTCCGCAGACCATCAACCGACCGCTGATGGATGATGAGGAGCGGCGCCGGGTCGGTACCTGCTACAAGCAGCATGGCCAGGCGGCGGCCATCGCCCTCGGGCACCGGCTGGTCAGTGGCCCGTTGAAAGAGGCGCGTATCGCCGCCTGGAAGGCCTTTGCCGAGGCCCATCCCGACGGTTACCTGTACTGCTTTCGCGGTGGTTTGCGTTCGCAGCTGGTACAGCAGTGGCTGGCCGAGGCCGGGGTCGAGTACCCGCGGGTGATCGGCGGTTACAAGGCCATGCGGCGCTACCTGATCGACAGCCTCGACGAGGCGGTGCGTGACTGCCCGCTGGTACTGGTGGCCGGGATGACCGGTACCGGCAAGACGGAGGTCATCAGCGCGCTGGATAACGGCGTGGACCTGGAGGGCTGTGCCCATCATCGTGGCTCGAGCTTCGGGCGCCATGCCACGCCGCAGCCTACCCAGATCGACTTCGAGAATCGCCTGGCGATAGATGTACTCCGGCGGCGTGCCCAAGGGACAGGGCAACTGGTGCTGGAGGATGAAGGGCGCATGGTCGGCAGTTGCTCGGTTCCCCTGGCGTTGTTCCATGCCATGCGTTCCGCACCGCTGGTATGGCTGGAGGACCCACTGGATAACCGGGTCACGCGCATCCTTGGCGACTACGTGATCGACATGCAGGCGGAGTTCAATGCCATCCACCCGGATGACCCGCAGGCTGCCTTCGATGCTTTCTCGGAATACCTGCTGGGAAGCCTGCAGCGGATCTACAAGCGCCTTGGTGGTGACCGTCACCAGGAGCTTCAAGGGCTGATGAGTGAGGCCCTGGATATCCAGCAACGCAGCGGCGAGGTGCAGGCGCACCGCGCCTGGATCGAGGAATTGCTGACCCACTACTACGACCCGATGTATGCCTATCAGCGTCAGAGCAAGGAAGCCCGGGTGGTATTCAGCGGCGACCAGCAGGCGGTCATCGATTGGCTGCGGCATAAGCGAATGTGATGATGTGTGAATAACAGGCCTGACTTTGCTGGAGTCCCGGCTTTGCAGGTTGCTACGCTCCAGGCATCAGGGCGGAATGGACCGCCCCGTTGAGGCTCAGGAGCGGCAAGCATGGCCAATGATTTTTCCGGTAAGGTGGTACTGGTAACCGGCGCGGCAGCAGGGATCGGCAAAGCGACCGCGCAGGCCTTTGCAGCGGCGGGCGCCCGCCTGATCGTCTCCGATGTGGATGCCGGGGGTGGCGAGGCTGTCGCCAGCGATATTCGGGCCTCGGGTGGCGATGCCCTGTTCCTTGCCTGCGATGTGACAGATAGCGCGCAGGTCCAGGCGCTGATCGAACGGATCGAGGCCGACCATGGCCGGCTGGACTGCGCCTTCAACAATGCCGGTATCGATATCGAGCAGGGCCGGCTGGCTGACGGTGACGAAGCGGTGTTCGACCGCATCATGGAGGTCAACGTCAAGGGCGTCTGGCAATGCATGCGGTTCGAGATCCCGCTGATGCTCAAGCATGGCGGAGGCGCCATCGTAAACACCGCATCGGTCGCTGCGCTGGGGGCCGCGCCGAACATGAGTGTCTACAGTGCCAGCAAGCACGCGGTGCTCGGTCTGACCCGGTCGGCGGCGGTGGGGTATGGCAAGCAGGGCGTGCGTATCAATGCGGTCTGCCCCGGCGTCATCGATACCGATATGTTCCGCCGCGCGGTGGCGGGTGACCCGCGCAAGGCCGCGAGCGCCGTCGCCATCCATCCGGTAGGGCGGATCGGCATGGTGGAGGAGGTCGCTGCTGCGGTGCTCTACCTGTGCTCGGAGGCCGCTTCCTTCACCACCGGGGTTGCGCTGCCGGTCGATGGCGGCAAGACCGCGTACTGATTCATGCCTGGGTTGTCGCGCACCTGCGCGACGACAGGGTTGGGTGGAAGCGGCGTTGCCGGCGTAGCGCAGGCGCGCTACACCCCCAAGGGGGAGCCGTGGCAAGACGTCTCTAGTCGTCCCGACCTTCGAGCATGTTCCTGCGCAGCAATACATAGACCGAGCCGGTCCCGCCATGGCGCGGGAGGCAGGAGGTGAACGCCAGCACACTGTCGTGCTGGCGCAGCCAGGTGTTGACGTGGCTCTTGAGGATCGGCGTGCGTCCGTCCTTGCGCTGGGCCTTGCCGTGGGTGACGCGCACGCAGCGCACCTCGATGCGCGTCGCTTCGGCGATGAACTCCCACAGCAGCTCGCGGGCCTTGTCCACATTCATGCCGTGCAGATCGATACTGCCATCGAAGGCTATCTGTCCGCTTTTCAACTTGCGCAGTTGGCCTTCCTGCACGCCGTTGGCGGCCCAGGCCAGTTCTTCTTCAGGCAGCACATCGATGACGAACTGGTCAGACAGGCCATCGACCCGCAGCTGATTCTGTGTTTGTGTGGCGCGCTGGCGCCGGGCATGCAACTGTGCGCGGTCGCTGCGTGGCTTGCCGGTATCGGCGCGGTCATGGCTGATCGGTCTGGCGCCCTGGGTGGCCTGGCGGAACAGCTCCAGGTCGTCGGCGTCGTTGCTGTCCTGAGTCATGGGTGTAATGTCGTGCGTGATTGAACAGGCAGGTAGTTTATCAGCGCAGTACCACCCAGAGCAGCATCAGTGCCTGGAAGATCGAGAACACGATCAGGCAGCCGATGGCGAAGCGGTGACCTATGTCGTTGCGCTTGTATTCGTCGAGGCTCGCCTGCAGGGTGGTCAACTGTGCCTGTTGCTGACGGTTGAGGGTTTCCTGGTCGCGCAGTTGATGCAGGATTTCGCCGACATGCAGCCGCTGTACCCGCTCGGTGTTCCAGCTGGCGATCAGGTCGCTGACCCGGTTGGCCTGGGCCTTGCCCTCGGTGCGGGCATCGTCGTTGTAGCTCAGATGGAAGCCAGCTCGCTTGAGCAGGCGTTCTCGCATCTGCCGGGCTTCCTCGCTGGGTACCTCATTGCTCTGCAGCATGATCGGCGTTACCGCGTAACTGGCGAACTTGCGCTGTGCCCAGTCGATCAACTGGGCCAGCATGAAGCCGGCGATCCCGCGTTGGGGTGGGAATATCCGCAGCCCCTGCAGCGGGCCGAAGCGTACGCGCTGATGCTTGTGGTCGATCAGCAGTTCCATGAAGTTGGTTCCCGGCGGGACGCTTTCGTCCTCGATGCGCAGTTGCAGGCGCAACAACTCCAGGCTGGCCACCCGCTCATGGGTCACCGCGATCTGTGCCAGCCGCTCGCCATGCAGCATCAGTCGGCCCTTGAATACCGGTTTGAGCTGGATCCAGTAGAACTCAGATGGCCGCGCATGGACGAACGGGTCCCGCGGCGGGGCCGGGTCCGGTGTCGTGCTGTGGGGTTGTTCTTCGCTCATCGGGTGATCCTTGCTGAATACACCGTTATCGGCCGGTTGCCGGAATTCTTGAATATTACCAGCTTTGCCATGCCTGCCAGATCAGACGCAAGGCCAGCAAGGTGAGCAAGGTATTGAAAACCAGCGTGAAGCGGTGATCGCTCAGGCGCCTGAGCAGCCGCAGGCCGACCCAGGTGCCCAGAGCGCCCGCTGCGATCATCGCGGCAATCAAACCCAGCCAGTCGGCGAAGATGAAGCCGGCGGCGCCATAGATCAATGCCTTGGGGGCATGCTGCAGGCACATGGCGCTGGCAAAGGTAGCCACGGTGGAAAAGCGCTCGCCCCGTTGCTGCTGCTTGACGAAGGCCGCCACCAATGGCCCGGTGGCACCGACGAACAGGCTGATGAAGGTGGTGAGCGCCGCTGCCAGCAGGGTACCCGCCGGGCCGGTGGCGATGGCCGGAATAGGTGGTCCCCAGCACAGCAGCAGAATGAAACCGGCAATGCACAATTGAATCAGTGGCAGTGGCAGGTCGACCAGAAACAGGCTGCCGAGCCAGGCCCCGAGCAGCGCGCCGGGGGCGAACCAGGCGATCAGGCGCAGATTGATGTGGCGCAGGGTCAGTGCCGCACGACTGACATTGGAGCCCAGCTGCACCATGCCATGCACCGGAATGATCGCCGCCGGTGGCAGGGCGACGGCCATGATCGCCAGCAGCAGCACGCCGCCGCCGATACCCAGCGAGGCGGTGATCGCCGAGGTGAGTGCCGATACCGCCACCAGTGCTGCGGCGGTCAGCGGTGATAGGGTGGCAGGGAGTAAAAGGTCCAGCAATGCCTGCATCTGTCAGCTCCGGGTAGGCAGTTCATGGTTGCGCTCTGCGCCCAGTCTAAATGAGTATGCCGCTGGCGGCTCGCTGATCATTGCAAGGGGCTGGCCGCTGCCACCACGGGCTGTCACCGTTGCCGGTCGGCGGTTATACTGCTCGCTTTCATTTACTTGACACTGGATGGCACGCATGGCCGGAAATACCCTTGGCACCCTGTTTACCGTCACCACCGCCGGCGAAAGCCATGGCCCGGCCCTGGTCGCCATTGTCGATGGGTGTCCACCCGGGCTGGAGCTGTCCGCCGCCGATCTGCAGCTCGATCTTGACCGGCGCAAGCCCGGAACCAGCCGGCACACCACCCAGCGCCAGGAGCCGGACGAGGTGGAGATCCTGTCCGGTGTGTTCGAGGGCCGTACCACCGGTTGTCCGATCGGTCTGCTGATCCGCAATACCGATCAGAAGTCCAAGGATTACTCGGCGATCAAGGATCTGTTCCGCCCGGCGCATGCCGATTACACCTATCACCACAAGTACGGTATCCGTGACTATCGCGGCGGCGGTCGCTCCTCCGCCCGCGAGACCGCCATGCGCGTGGCGGCAGGGGCGATTGCGCGCAAGTACCTGGCCAGCCAGGGCATCAGCGTGCGCGGTTACATGAGCCAGTTGGGGCCGATCGAGATTCCTTTCAAGAGCTGGGAGGCGGTCGGTCAGAACGCCTTCTTCAGTCCTGACCCGGACAAGGTGCCGGAGCTGGAGGCCTACATGGACCAGCTGCGCCGTGACCAGGACTCGGTCGGGGCGAAGATCACCGTGATTGCCGACGGTGTGCCGCCGGGGCTGGGCGAGCCGGTGTTCGATCGACTGGATGCCGAGTTGGCCTATGCGCTGATGAACATCAATGCGGTCAAGGGCGTGGAAATCGGCGCCGGCTTCGCCTCGGTCAGTCAGCGTGGCACCGAACACCGGGACGAGCTGACCCCCGAAGGCTTTCTCGGTAACAACGCCGGTGGCGTGCTCGGCGGCATTTCCTCCGGTCAGCCGATCGTGGCGCATCTCGCGCTCAAGCCGACGTCCAGTATCACCACGCCGGGCCGCTCCATCGATGTGGCTGGCAATCCGGTCGAGGTGGTGACCAAGGGTCGGCACGATCCCTGTGTCGGTATCCGCGCCACGCCGATCGCCGAAGCCATGATGGCTCTGGTGCTGATGGATCACCTGCTGCGTCATCGTGCGCAGAACGCTGAGGTACGGGTCGATACCCCGGTACTGGGTCAGCTCTGATTCAGCTCCGGTGAGCGCCGGTATCGATAGGGTGGTACATCTGTTGTGCCACCCTCGACGCAGGGTGCGCTGAGATGCTGCCTTATTGGCGTCTTTCCGGCTTCTACTTCTGCTATTTCGCCCTGCTGGGCGGTGTGGCTCCTTTCCTGTCGCTGTATTTCCATCACCTGGGGTTCTCCGCGGCGCGGATTGGCGAGCTGATCGCCATTCCCATGCTGATGCGCTGCCTGGCGCCGAACCTGTGGGGCTGGCTGGGGGACCGCAGCGGGCAGCGGTTGCTGATCGTGCGGCTCGGTGCGCTGCTCACCGCGCTGACCTTCAGCGCCATCCTCTGGCGCCAGGACTATCTGTGGCTGGCGCTGATCATGGCCCTGCACAGCTTCTTCTGGCATGCCGTGCTGCCACAGTTCGAGACCATCACCCTGGCGCACCTGGGTACGCAGTCGGCGCGCTACAGTCAGATCCGGTTGTGGGGCTCGGTGGGCTTCATCGTCACCGTGGTGGTGCTTGGCCTGCTGCTGGACAGATACAGCCCGGACATCTATCCGCAGGTCATGCTGGCCATCATGCTGGGGATCTTCTTCTGCAGTCTGCTGGTGCCGCCGGCCCCGGTGGTCGCCTCGCGTCCCGAGCTGGCGCTGAGAGCGGGTTTTCTCGGCCAGCTGTGGCGGCCCGGGGTGCCGGTATTCTTTCTCTGCGTGGCGTTGATGCAACTGTCCCACGGCCCGTACTACACCTTTCTGACCCTGCATCTGGAGGCGCTGGGCTATGGCCGGGTGCTGATCGGTGCGATGTGGGCGCTGGGCGTGGTGGCGGAAATCATCCTGTTCATGCTGATGAGTCGGCTGCTGGCACGCTTCTCGCTCAAGCAACTGCTGATTGGCAGCTTCCTGTTGGCGGCGGTGCGCTGGCTGCTGCTGGGTCTGCTGGCTGACCAACTGGTGCTGCTGGCGTTTGCCCAACTGATGCATGCGGCCACCTTCGGGTGCTTCCACGTAGTGGCAATCCACTTCGTGCAGCGCAGCTTCGGCGAGCGGCAGCAGGGGCAGGGCCAGGCGCTGTATGCGACGCTGGCCGGTTGCGGCGGTGCGCTGGGTGCCCTGTACTCCGGCTACAGCTGGAATGCCCTGGGCACTGGCTGGACCTTCGCCCTGGCCAGTCTTGCCGCTTCGCTGGCTGCGTTTCTGCTGGTGTGGCGGATGCCGGGCCGGCTCGTCGATGGTCTATAGTGGGCTGCACCGGGAGGTAAATGAATGAATACCAATTTCATTATCGTGATCGCCGGCTTCGTGCTGCTGCTGATGGCACTGAGCGCCATCAGCAGCATTGCCCAGAGCGGTGAAACGCGCAGTGCCAAGGCGCGCTGGATTGCTCTGGTGGCGTTGCTGCCGCTGCTCGGCTGGGCCATCTGGCTGGGCAGGGGGCCGAGGCGCACATGAACCAACAGCACGAGGTTCGGGTGGCGCTGATTACCGGCGCGGCGCGGGGTATCGGCAAGGGCATTGCCGCCAGTCTGCTGCGTGCCGGCTGGTCGGTGGTGCTGGGGGATGTGGACGAGGCCGAGGGGCTGCTTGCCGCTGAGGAACTGGCGCGTTTGGGTACCGTCGAGTTCGTGCCGCTGGATGTCGCCGACGAGGCCAGCGTGCAGGCCGCGCTGGAACAGATCGAGGGGGATTTCGGGCGGCTCGATGGTCTGGTGAACAATGCCGGACTGGCCGACCCGGACAGCGGCCCGCTGGGGCAGCTCACGCTGGAAAGCTGGAACCGGGTGCTGGGCGTCAATCTGACCGGTCCCTTTCTGGTATCCCGGCAATGCCTGGGTCTGCTGCGTGACAGTGGCGGCGCCATCGTCAATATCGCCTCGACCCGGGCGCTGCAGTCGGAGTCCAATACCGAGGCCTACGCTGCGAGCAAGGGTGGGCTGGTGGCGTTGACCCATGCCATGGCGGTCAGCCTCGGGCCGGAGGTGCGGGTCAATGCGGTGAGCCCCGGCTGGATCGATACCCGCCCCGAGACCGTGCAGGCCAGCGACCCATTGCGCCAGATCGATCATGAACAGCATGCGGTCGGTCGGGTAGGGCAGCCGGAGGATGTCGGTGAGCTGGTAGCGTTTCTGTTGAGCCCGGCGGCGGCCTTCATCACCGGCCAGAATATCGTCGCCGATGGGGGCATGAGCCGGCAGATGATCTATCGCGAATAGGGAAGGACAGCGGGCCGGCAACTGCTGCCGGCCCGGGGAAGTGCTTACTTCTCGACGAAGGCGCGCTCGATGGCGTAGTGCGCCTGGATGCCCTGACGGGATTCCTCGAAGCCCCAGCCATCCAGGATGGCGGTCAGATCCTTGAGCATCGCCGGGCTGCCGCACAGCATGAAGCGGTCATCTTCCAGGTTCGGCTTGGGCAGACCGATGTCCTCGAACAGCTTGCCGCTGGTCATCAGGTCCGACAGGCGGCCTTCATTGCGGTAGGGTTCGCGGGTCACGGTCGGGTAGTAGATCAGTTGCTCGCGCACCTGCTCGCCGAAGTATTCGTGATTCGGCAGGTCCTCGGTGATCAGCTTCTGGTAGGCCAGTTCGCGGACCCAGCGGCAGCCGTGGGTGAGAATGACCTTGTCGAAGCGCTCGTAGGTTTCCGGGTCCTGGATGATGCTGATGAAGGGCGCCAGGCCGGTGCCGGTGCTCAGCAGGTACAGGTTGCGGCCGGACAGTACGTTGTCCAGCACCAGGGTGCCGGTCGGCTTGCTGCTGACGATGATGTTGTCGCCTTCCTTGATGTGCTGCAGGCGCGAGGTCAGCGGGCCGTCCGGCACCTTGATGCTGTAGAACTCCATGGTGTCTTCATAGTTCGGGCTGGCGATGCTGTAGGCACGCATCAGCGGGCGCCCTTCGACTTCGAGGCCGATCATGATGAAATGACCGTTCTTGAAGCGCAGGCTCGGATCACGAGTGGTCTTGAAGCTGAACAGGGTGTCGGTCCAGTGGTGGACGCTGAGAACACGCTCGGTTTTGAATTTGGACATCTATTCCCTCCAGTCGGGATCCTCGAAATTGCGGCCATTCTAATGCTTGGCTAATCTAGCGGTTAAGTGATTTATTTTTATTTATATATCCGGAAAAACCGATAATGAAATATACCCTCCGCCAGCTGGAAGTTTTTCTTGCCGCTGCGTTCCATGAAAACCTGACCCGCGCCGCAGAGAGCCTGGCGATGTCGCAGTCGGCGGTGAGCAGTGCGTTACGCGACCTGGAAGGGCAATTCAATGTCCAGTTGTTCGATCGGGTCGGCAAGCGCCTGCAGCTCAACGAGCTGGGTCAGGGCATTCGGCCCAAGGCCCAGGCGTTGCTGGAGCAGGCCCGAGGTCTGGAAGCGGCGCTGGCGGGGCATGAGGAGCTGGGTCACCTGCGGGTCGGGGCGACCATGAGCGTAGGCAATTATATCGCGGTCGGTATCATGACCCGCTACATGCTGGAACAGCCGGGGGCGCGGGTCGAGCTGGAGGTGGCCAACACCTCCAGCATCGTGCGCAAACTGGCCAATTTCGAGCTGGATCTGGGGTTGGTCGAGGGCGAAACCCGCCATCCCGATCTGAAGATGCTGTACTGGCGGGATGATGAACTGGTGGTGTTCTGTGCACCGGATCATGAGCTGGCGGGCAAGCCCTGGCTGACGGATGAGGACCTGGTGCAGGCGGAGTGGATAGTCCGGGAACAGGGCTCGGGTACCCGGCAGAATTTCGAGTGGGCGCTGCACGGCTTGTTACCGCAGCTGAACATCAAGCTGGAGTTGCAGCATACCGAGGCGATCAAGCGGGCGGTGGAGGCGGGGCTGGGGATTGGTTGTCTGTCGACGATCACGCTGGGTGACGCCTTTCGTCGAGGCACCCTGGTGCCGCTGCCGGTACCGCACAGGGATTTCACACGGGGGTTGTATTTCGTGCGGCATCGCAACAAGTTCATCAGCGCCGGTATGCGCCGCTGGCTGGAGTTGTGCCGGGAGGAGGAGCCGGAATCCCTGCTTTGAACCCCAATGTCATTGCGAGCCACAGTGGCGTGGCAATCCATGGGTTCGGGTTTGCGGCTGGTACTGGATGGATTGCCGCGTCGGCGGATGGCCGCCCCCTGCTCCTCGCAATGACCGGGAAGGGAGGACTGATATCGTCGGGTTGGCCGCGGTCGTCGAGCGGGCGCTCGACAACCCAGCTCCCGGGGTGTAGCGCGCCTGCGCTACGCGGGGAGGGAATGCTGATATCGTCGGGTTGGCCGCGGTCGTTGAGCAGGTGCTCGACAACCCTGCTCTCGGGGTGTAGCGCGCCTGCGCTACGCTGTAGAGGGAATGCTGATATCGTCGGGTTGGCCGCGGTCGTTGAGCAGGTGCTCGACAACCCTGCTCTCGGGGTGTAGCGCGCCTGCGCTACGCTGTAGAGGGAATGCTGATTCGTCGGTTGGCCGCGGTCGTCGAGTAGGCGTTCGACAACCTGGTTCCCGGGGTGTAGCGCGCCTGCGCTACGCGGGGAGGGAATGCTGATATCGTCGGGTTGGCCGCAGTCGTCGAGCAGGTGCTCGACAACCCTGCTCTCGGGGTGTAGCGCGCCTGCGCTACGCCGGGGGGAATGCCGATCTTGTCGGATTTGCCGAGTCGTCGAGCGGGCGCTCGACAACCCGTTGTGCTGCGGCTGGGGGGCGGGGCGTTACTGGTTGGCGCTCAGCACCAACTGGCCATCCTGCAGCGGAATCCGGTTACCGGGGTGGCGGTCCATGCGTACGCTGCCGGTTTCGTCGCCGATGCTGTAATCGACCTGATAACCGACGACCTTTTCCTTGCTGTCATATACGGTTTTACAGCGTTGTTCGGTAGTGGTGTAGGTGTTGTTCTGCTGCATGCGTTCCTGGGTCTTGTTACCGGCATAGCCGCCAGCGGCTGCGCCGGCTACCGTGGCGATTTTCTTGCCCGAGCCGCCGCCGACCTGGTTACCCAGCACGCCGCCAATCACTGCGCCAGCCACGCTGCCCAGCACCTGATGCTGATCCTGGACCGGCTTCTGGCGGGTCACGGCAACCTGCTCGCAGACCTCGCGGGGAATGCGCTCGTTTTCCTTGAGTTCGACAACGTTGAGCACCTCGGCATGGGTGGGTGTCTTGTCGGACAGTGCGTTGTATCCGGCAATGGCCCCTCCGGCAGTGGCTACAACTGCGCCGATGACGATACCTGACAACATTGACTTGTTCATGGTGATTCCCTGACTTCCAGTGTGACGTATTGATCTGCTGCGGCAACCCGCAAGTGGTAACGCTGGGACCACAGCGCCATGCACAAGTTCAGTCTTTCATGTGCAGGGCCGGGTAGCCGGCCTCATCCTGCAATAGGGCGATGAGCGCCTGTCCGGCATTGGACAGGGTGCGTCCGCTGTGGTGGATGCAGCCCAGTGCGCGTACCAGTCGGGTCCGGGGGATCTGCAGCACGCGAACCTGCGAATCGACCATGGTCCGCGGTAGCACGCTCCAGGCCAGGCCGATGGAGACCAGCATCTTGATGGTCTCCATATAGTTGGTACTCATGCTGATCTGCGGGCTGATCTGGTGCCGCTCGAACAACTGGTTGACCACCCGGTGGGTGAAGGTGGTAGTACCGGGAAATACTGCCGGATAGGCTGCCAGTTGCCGTAGCTGAACACGCTGCGCGTCGGCCAGCGGATGCTCCGGCGCGACTACGAACTCCAGCGGGTCGTCCCAGATGTGGGTGGCGACGATCGGCGCTTCCACCTCGGGAGCCAGGGTGATCACTGCCAGTTCGATTTCCCCGTGCAACACTTTTTCATAGGCCACCTCGGAATCCAGGAACTGGATATCCAGCACCACACCGGGGTAGGCCTTGGTGAAACGGCGCAATATCGGTGGCAGGCGGTGCAGGCCGATATGGTGGCTGGTCGCCAGGCGCAGACGGCCCTGGATGGTCGCCGACAGGTTGCCCAGTGCCCGGCGGGTGTCGTTCAGCGCATTGATGATCAGCTCGGCGCGGGGCTTGAGCGCGCGGCCGGCTTCGGTCAGGTCGACATGCTTGCCGATGCGATCGAACAGCCGCACGTTGAGCTGCTGCTCCAGTGTGGCGATGCGCTTGCTCACCGCCGGCTGGGTCAGATGCAGCTGTTCCGCCGCTCGCGAGAAGGAGCCGGTGGCGGCCACGGCGAGGAAGGCATCGAAATTGGCTGTATCCATGTCGGATTCCTGTTGGTTATCCAATGCATGAATATAATGAATTTGTTTTATTGTTGGCCAGCTCTTACCATCGAATCGTGATCAGAAGAAGCTGTCCGCCGGCATATCGCCGTGACGGACGGCCAATAGCCCGATTCAGGAGACAAGCATGTCCGCCAAGACGCTTTACGACAAGCTTTGGGATAGCCACCTCGTCAAACAACGGGATGATGGCTCGGCCCTGTTGTACATCGACCGCCATCTGCTGCATGAAGTGACCTCGCCGCAGGCCTTCGAAGGCTTGCGCCTGGCTGCTCGTCAGCCCTGGCGCATCGACGCCAACCTGGCCACGCCGGACCACAACGTGCCGACCGACAACCGCGCCGCTGGTGTCGCCGGGATCGAGGACCAGGTCTCCAAACTGCAGGTCACCACGCTGGATGACAACTGCCGCGACTTCGGCATCCTGGAGTTCAAGATGACCGACCGCCGCCAGGGTATCGTCCACGTGGTCGGGCCGGAGCAGGGCGCGACTCTGCCCGGCATGACCATCGTCTGTGGCGACTCGCATACCGCCACCCATGGTGCCTTCGGTGCGCTGGCACACGGTATCGGCACCTCCGAAGTGGAGCATGTGCTGGCTACCCAGTGCCTGGTGGCCAAGAAGATGAAGAACATGCTGGTCCTGGTCGAAGGTGAACTCGGCTTTGGCGTCACCGCCAAGGACATCGTGCTGGCGGTGATCGGCAAGATCGGTACCGCGGGCGGCAATGGCCATGCCATCGAATTCGCCGGCTCGGCGATTCGCGGCCTGTCGATGGAAGGGCGCATGACCGTGTGCAACATGGCTATTGAAGCGGGCGCTCGCGTTGGCCTGGTGGCCTGCGACGAGAAGACCATCGCCTACGTCAAGGACCGCCCCTACGCACCCAAGGGCGAGGACTGGGACAAGGCCGTGGCTGCCTGGCAGGAACTGGTATCCGACGCCGATGCGCAGTTCGACACCGTGGTTGAACTGGATGCGGCGCAGATCAAGCCGCAGGTGTCCTGGGGCACTTCGCCGGAGATGGTGGTGGCGGTGGATGCCAACGTCCCCGATCCGCAGCAACAGGTCGATGCGGTCAAGCGCAGCGGTTATCAGCGCGCGCTGCAGTACATGGGCCTCGAAGCCAATCAGCCGATCACCTCGATCGCGCTGGACCGGGTGTTCATCGGCTCCTGCACCAACTCGCGGATCGAGGATCTGCGCGCAGCGGCCGCCGTGGCCAAGGGGCGCAAGGTGGCGGCCAGTATCAAGCAGGCGATGGTGGTGCCGGGCTCCGGGCTGGTCAAGGAGCAGGCCGAGCGTGAGGGGCTGGATCTGATCTTCAAGGCGGCCGGCTTCGAATGGCGCGACCCGGGCTGCTCCATGTGCCTGGCGATGAACCCCGACCGTCTGCAGCCGGGCGAGCATTGCGCCTCGACGTCCAACCGCAACTTCGAAGGTCGTCAGGGCAATGGCGGGCGTACCCATCTGGTGAGCCCGGCCATGGCGGCAGCGGCGGCGATCGCCGGTCATTTCGTAGACGTGCGTGACATGCTCACAGAGGAGGCGACTGCATGAAGCCCTTTACTACACACACCGGCTTGGCAGCGCCGCTGGATCGGGCCAACGTGGACACCGACCAGATCATTCCCAAGCAGTTTCTCAAGTCGATCAAGCGCACCGGCTTCGGCCCCAACCTGTTTGACGAGTGGCGTTATCTGGATGAAGGCTATCCGGGACAGGACAACAGCAATCGTCCGTTGAACCCCGATTTCGTCCTCAACCAGCCGCGCTACCAGGGCGCCAGCGTACTGCTGGCGCGGGAGAACTTCGGTTGTGGCTCCAGTCGTGAGCACGCGCCCTGGGCTCTGGAGGAGTATGGGTTCCGCGCGGTACTGGCTCCCAGCTTTGCCGATATTTTCTTCAATAACAGCTTCAAGAATGGTCTGTTACCCATTGTTTTGCCTGAAGAAGATATCGATGATCTGTTCCAGCAGACCGAAGCGCAGGAAGGCTACCAACTGACCGTTGATCTGCAGGCGCAGACCGTGACCCGACCGGACGGCAAGAGCTACAGCTTCGAGATCGACGAGTTTCGCAAGCATTGCCTGCTCAACGGTCTGGACGACATTGGCCTGACCCTGCAGGACGCTGATGCCATCCGCGAGTTCGAGCAGCGCCACCGCCAGGTACAGCCCTGGCTGTTTGACGCCATCAAGTGAAGACCTTTATTCAAGGAAAGCCATGAAAAACATTCTGATTCTTCCGGGTGACGGCATTGGCCCGGAAATCGTTGCCGAAGCGGTCAAGGTACTGCAGCTGACCAGCGACAAGTTTGAACTGGGCGTGGAGCTGAGCTACGACGACCTCGGCGGTGCCGCCTATGATCGCTATGGCGTGCCGCTGGCCGATGAGACCCTGGAGCGGGCACGTCAGGCCGACGCCATCCTGCTGGGTGCGGTCGGCGGTCCCAAGTGGGACAGCATTGATCCGGCGCTGCGTCCCGAGCGCGGGCTGCTGAAGATCCGCTCGCAGCTGGGTCTGTTCGGCAACCTGCGTCCGGCGCTGCTGTATCCGCAGTTGGCCGAGGCCTCCACGCTCAAGCCGGAAGTGGTGTCCGGCCTGGACATCCTCATCGTCCGTGAGTTGACCGGTGGCATCTACTTCGGCCAGCCACGCGAGCGCCGGGTGCTGGACAATGGCGAGCGCCAGGCCTACGACACGCTGCCCTACAGCGAAAGCGAGATCCGCCGTATCGCCACCGTCGGTTTCGACATGGCCCGCCTGCGCAACAGGAAGCTGTGCTCGGTGGACAAGGCCAACGTGCTGGCATCCAGTCAGCTGTGGCGCGAAGTGGTGGAAGAGGTGGCGAAGGATTACCCGGACGTCGAGCTGTCGCACATGTACGTCGATAACGCCGCCATGCAGCTGGTGCGGGCGCCCAAGCAGTTCGACGTGATCGTCACCGACAACATGTTCGGCGACATTCTGTCCGACCAGGCCTCGATGCTCACCGGTTCCATCGGCATGTTGCCGTCGGCCTCGCTGAATGCGCAGAACCAGGGCATGTACGAGCCCTGCCATGGCAGCGCGCCGGATATCGCCGGGCAAGGCATCGCCAACCCGCTGGCAACCATCCTGTCGGTATCCATGATGCTGCGCTACAGCTTCGCTGAAACCGCCGCCGCGGACGCCATCGAGAAGGCCGTCAGTCAGGTGCTGGATCAGGGCCTGCGCACCGGTGATATCATGGCGACAGGTTGCCAACAGGTCAGCACCCGGGAAATGGGTGATGCCGTGGTAGCAGCACTGAAAAACCTGTAGTCTGTCGCATTGCTTAATTTGTACCCGGCGTTGCCGGGTACAGTCTGTCGAGAATTTTCACCCCATGGGGGTCTGCAGTTATGAAACAAGTTGGTTTGATCGGCTGGCGGGGCATGGTGGGTTCGGTGCTCATGCAACGTATGCGTGAGGAGAATGACTTTGCCTCCATCGATCCGGTTTTCTTCACCACGTCCAATGTGGGTGGCACCGGTCCTGATATCGGCAAGGACATTCCCGCGCTGAAGGATGCTTACGACCTCGAAGCCCTCAAGCTGATGGATGTCATCATTACCTGCCAGGGCGGGGACTATACCCATGCGGTCTATCCCAAGCTGCGGGCCGAAGGCTGGAAGGGCTACTGGATCGACGCTGCCTCGGCGCTGCGCATGGAAGACGAAGCGGTCATCGTGCTTGACCCGGTCAACCGCCGCAATATCGACCAGGCCGTGCGTGATGGCATCAAGACCTTCGTCGGCGGCAACTGCACCGTCAGCCTGATGCTGATGGGGCTGGGTGGTCTGTTCGAGAACGGCCTGGTCGAGTGGATGACCGCCATGACCTACCAGGCTGCCAGTGGCGCCGGTGCGCAGAACATGCGCGAGCTGATCAATCAGATGGGCGCGATCCACGCCTCGGTTGCCGACCCGCTGGCGGACCCGGCCAGCGCCATCCTGGATATCGATCGCCAGGTGGCAGCGACCCTGCGGGATGACAGCTTTCCGGCGGAGAACTTCGGTGTGCCGCTGGCCGGCAGCCTGATCCCCTGGATCGACAAGCAACTGCCCAATGGCCAGAGCCGCGAAGAGTGGAAAGCCCAGGCCGAGACCAACAAGATCATCGGTCGCAGCGGCCGTCCGATCCCGGTCGATGGCATCTGCGTGCGTATCGGTGCCATGCGTTGCCACAGCCAGGCGCTGACCATCAAGCTGAACAAGGATGTCCCGCTGGCGGATATCGAAGCCATGCTGGATGCGCACAATCCCTGGTCCAAGGTGGTACCGAACGAGAAGGAAGCCAGCGTCCGTGACCTGACTCCGACTGCCGTGACCGGGACCCTGCGGGTGCCGGTTGGCCGTCTGCGCAAGCTCAATATGGGCTCGCAGTACCTGTCGGCCTTTACCGTCGGCGACCAGTTGCTGTGGGGTGCCGCTGAGCCGCTGCGGCGCATGCTGCGGATTCTGCTCGAGGGTTGAGCCGATCCGGTTGGTGACATGATGAGGGGCATCCCCGCCTGGCGGGGATGCCCCTTGCTTTTTGTAGATTCAGATTCGTTTGGGAAGTCCCTATATGAGCAAGACCCGTGATGTGGCGTTGGTAGGAATGAGTGGCCTGGTAGGGGAAGCGCTGCTCAATGTGCTGGATGAGCAGGATTTTGCCTTCGGGCAGATCCACTTGCTGGATACCGAGGAACGCGCTGGTGGGCGGCCCATGCTCAAGGGGCAGAGCCAGCGGGTGGAAGTGCTCGAGCGCTTCGACTTTTCCCGGGTCGCTCTGGTGCTGTTCGCCGATGCGCAACTGGCTGCTGACTGGGCGCAGCCCGCCGTTGCCGCCGGCTGCCTGGTGGTGGATGCCTGTGGTGCATTCCGCCATGAGGCGGAGGTGCCGCTGGTGGTTGCCGAGGTCAACCCACAGGCGCTGGAGGGCGCGCGCCAGCGCGGTATCGTTGCCTGTCCCGACGCCCAGGTCGTGCAGACGCTGGTTGCCCTGCAGCCGTTGATTGAGCAGGCTGGATTGCAGTCGGTCACCGTGGCGACCTACCAGTCGATGTCGACCCAGGGTAATGACGAGGTCGAGGCCCTGGCATTGCAGACCGGTCGTCTGCTCAATGGCCAGCCGGCGGAGAAGGGGGCATTCGACAAGCAGGCTGCCTTCAACCTGATTCCGCGTATCGGTGAGGTGGAGGAGGACGGCAGCAGCCCGGCAGAACGCCGCCTGGCCGATGATGTCCGCCGGATTCTGGCGCTGCCGCAGCTGCCGGTATCGGCTACCTGCGTTCTGGTACCGACTTTCTTCGGCAGCGCCCAGGTGATGCAGATTCGTACCCGTGACCCGCTGACCACCAAGCGCGCCGCCACGCTGCTGCGCAAGGCGCCGGGCGTCAAATTGCTCGACAAGCCGGCGGCTGGCGGCTATCCGACACCGGTCAGTGATGCCACCGGTAGTGACCAGGTCTGGGTGGGGCGCCTGCGTCAGGATTCTTTTGATCCGCTCAGTATCAGTTTGTGGGTCGTGTCTGATAATCTTCGGAAAGGTGTCGCACTTAACAGTCTTGCTGTCGCCGAGTTATTGATAAAAGACTATTTGTAATCGATACTTGCTGCTGATTTGTAACAGACAGGTCAGGTATTTCCGGGCAAACACTGATTTTGAGCTCGACTGATTTCAGGTTGCCGGTTGCCGGCGATATCACCAGGCCGGTAGTGCGGTGATGGGGTTCATGGACGCGTGTAAACGATAAAAGCAAAGGATCTTCGCTATGGTTCGCAAACTGGTTTTGGCTGTCGCCGCAGCTAGTGCCCTGATGTCATCCAATATGGTCCAGGCGCTGGGGGTTGGGGAAATCAACCTGCGGTCAGCCCTGAATCAGCCGTTGGATGCCGAAATTGAGCTGCTGCAGGTCCGCGATCTGACCAGTAGTGAAATACGCTCGGTGCTGGCGTCGCCTGATGACTTCGGCAAGGCCGGCATCGACCGTTCGTTCTTTCTGACCGACCTGACCTTTACCCCCATGGTCAGGCCGGACGGCAAGGCCTTCATCAAGGTGACTTCCAGTCGCCCGGTCAAGGAACCCTACCTGAACTTCCTGATGGAGGTACGCTGGCCTTCAGGCCGGGTGCTGCGCGAGTTCACTCTGCTGCTGGACCCGCCGCTGTACCAGCCCACCCCGATCACCGCCAGCGCCGCGGCAACCCCGCCGGCTTCGACCACCTCCGGTACGCTGAACCGTCCCTCCGCAAGCGCGCCTGCCTCGGCACCGGCCGCCAGCGCTCCGGTCCGTCGGGCTGCGCCAGCCGCCCAGCCAGCCACGTCGGCAGACGGGCAATGGCAGACCAGTCGCGCCGATACCCTGTGGGCAATCGCGTTGCAAAGTCGCCCGCAGGGTGCCAGCGTGCATCAGACCATGCTGGCGATTCAGGACCTGAACCCCAACGCCTTCATCGGCAACAACATCAACAATCTCAAGGCCGGACAGACGCTGACCCTGCCCACGGCTGAGCAGGCGGCTGTGCGCAACCGCGCCGATGCGGTGGCGCAAGTGAGCAGCCAGACTGCGGCCTGGCAAAACCGCCAGCCAACTGCCGAGCCGGCACCGCGACAACTGGATGCGCGTGAGCGCAGTACTGCCGGCGCGGCACCTGCGCAGAGTCGGAACGAGGACTCCCTGCGCCTGGTGGCCGGCGCGGATGAGGCCAGCGACAACAACACCGATTCGGCCGAGGGCCAGAACGGCGGCCTGCGCGATGCGCTGGATCGGACCAAGGAGCAACTGGACTCCGCCGAACGTGAGAAAACCGAACTCAACGAGCGTCTGGCGGATATCCAGGGCCAGCTGGAAACGCTGCAGCGCCTGTTGGAGCTGAAGGATGCACAACTGGCAGCGTTGCAGCAGGAATTGAGCGGCAACGACGAGCTGCCCGACATCCTGCCGGTACCGGAAGAGAATCCCGCGGCTGACGAGGTCATTGCCCTCGACTCGCCTGAGCAGCCGGTGGATGCCGATAGCCTGCCTGGCGACGAGGTCGCGGCCGATTCCGATGCCGAATCCGGCGGCGGGGACGAAGAAGCCAATGACGATAACGAACAGGTGGCCGTAGTGCCTCCTGTGGTTCCAGCCAGCGAAGCGCCGCCGCCACCTGCGGACAATGGCTCCACTCCGGTGCCGCCGACACCGACCGCACCGAGTGCCGAGCAGAGCGCCGGCAACTCGCCCGAGGCGTTGCTGCAGCGATTCATGCAGAATCAGAGCCTGTTGTTCGGCACCGGCGCGGTCGCGCTGCTGATGCTGTTGCTGATCCTGATGGCCATCGCCCGGCGCAATGCCCGGCGCGAGGCCGAGGCGGCCGATAGCTTCATGGCCGAGTCGGCCATCCAGGAGACGGCAGCCGATGAGGGCGATGATTTCAACGTGGCACTGGCAGACGTGCAGGACGAAGCGCCGCAGGATATGGACATTGCCCGGGACCCGCTGACCGAGGCGGATGCACTGATCGCCTACGGCAAGCTGGATGAAGCGGCCGAGGTGCTGCAGGCAGCCATCGACCAGGAGCCAGAGCGTACTGATCTGCGTCTGAAAATGATGGAAGTCGAGGCGCTGCGGGAGAACCTCCAGGGATATTCCGAGCAGGCACAGGCCTTGCGCAGTCTGGGCGTGGACGGTGCTGCGGTTGAAATGATGCATGCCCGCTATCCATTGATGGCGGCTGGTCTGATGACCGGTGCCGCGTTGCTGGACGCCGGCGTAGCCGCCGAAGAGGATGAGCTTGACGATCCGCAGGAACTGGTTGCCGATGCGGCTGCCAGCGCGCAGGAGCCCGCGCTACTGGATGGCGAGGCTGAAGAGTTCGATTTCAGCAACTTCGGACTGGAAGAGGAAACCGCTGCGTCCCTGGCTGGCGACGCCGGGGAGGAGATCGGCTTCGATCTGGATTTCGACCTGGACGAGGAGCTGCCCGCACCGGCTGCGAGTGACCTGGAAGCCGCCCTCGATACGTCGCCTGAGCTGCTCGAGACGGAGCAACCGCTGGATGTATCGCCATTGGCCGAAGCATCGACAGATGATTTCGACCTGAACCTCGATGACGAGCTGCAGGCGGATAACCTGCTGGCCGAGTTCGAGGCCATGGGCCTGGCTGATACCCAGCAGCCGGGCGAGACTGCTGGCGATATCGAGCCGGTGGCGCCGACAGAGGACGACAGCTTCACCTTGACCGACGATGACCTGGCCGGCTTCGAGGCGCAACTGCAGACGGCCATGCAGGCCGAGCAGGGGCTCGAGCAGCAGGATACCGGCAATGTCGGATTTGCCACCACCGCCAATGAGGGCCCGATGAGCGCCGATGGTCTGGATGAAGATTTCGACTTCCTGTCGGATACCGATGAATGCGCCACCAAGTTGGATCTGGCTCGCGCCTATATCGATATGGGCGATGAGGAAGGCGCGCGTGATATCCTTGCCGAAGTGGTGGAGGAAGGGACTGAACAGCAGCAACAGGACGCGCGTGAAATGATGGGGCAACTTGGCTGATACATGAGCAGTAAGACTGAAGATGCGGCCGCCTCCGGGGCGGCCGCTGTTGTTTCAAGGGTGGCTGCCTGCGTGGAATACAGCGGCACCGCCTACCGCGGCTGGCAGCGCCAGCAACCGGGTGTGAAGAGTATCCAGGAGGAAGTGGAGAAGGCGTTGTCGCGGGTGGCCAACCATCCCGTTCAACTGTTCTGTGCCGGGCGCACGGACGCCGGAGTGCATGCCTCCTGCCAGATCATCCACTTCGACAGCAGCGCCAGGCGTGAGCCGACGAACTGGTTCCATGGCGCCAATGCCAACCTGCCGCACGATATCAGCTTCGTCTGGGCCAAGCCGGTGGGCATGGATTTTCATGCGCGCTTTTCCGCCATGGCCCGGCGTTATCGCTATGTGATCTACAACGATCCGGTTCGGCCGGCGCATCTGGGGCGCGAGGTCACCTGGAACTACCGGCCGCTGGATATCGAACGCATGAAGGAAGCGGCCCAGGTACTGGTCGGGGAGCACGATTTCACCTCCTACCGGGCGGTCGCCTGCCAGGCCAAGTCGCCGGTCAAGACCATCCATCACCTCAAGCTGATTCGCTTCGGCAAGTTCATCGTGCTGGATATTCGTGCCAATGCCTTCCTGCATCACATGGTGCGCAATATTGCCGGGGTGCTGATGCAGATCGGCTGTGGCGAACGGCCGATCGAATGGGCAGCGGAAATCCTGCACGCCCGCAATCGCCACACCGGCGGTTTGACCGCTCCGGCGTTCGGTCTGTACCTGGTGGATGTGACCTACGCTGATCACTTCGAACTGCCCCAGCGCTATATGGGGCCACATTTTCTGGCGCCGCTCAACGAGCTGGACTGACGTCCCGCAGCCTGATCTGCTACTATCGTCTGCTTTGATTATTCAAGGTGTCCGGCTTGTCTATGGCGCGTGTCAAAATCTGTGGCATCACCCGCATCGAGGATGCACTGGCGGCTGCGCAGGCGGGGGCGGATGCCATCGGCCTGGTATTCCATGCTGCCAGCCCGCGGGCAGTGAGCATCGAGCAGGCAAGGGCCATCGTGCAGGCGCTGCCCCCCTTCGTTACCAGTGTCGGGCTGTTCGTGGATGCCAGCGAAGAGACCATCCGACGGGTGCTGGAGCAGGTGCCGCTGGATATGCTGCAGTTCCATGGCGATGAGCCGGAGGCATTCTGCCAGCGGTTCGTGCGTCCCTATCTGAAGGCCGTACGGGTGCGGGCAGGGGATGACCTGGACGCGCTGGCCGGCCGCTGGCCGGGAGCCAGTGGCATCCTGCTGGACAGCTATAAACCCGGTGTGCCGGGTGGCACCGGAGAGACTTTCGACTGGTCCATGATTCCTGCCCAGCGCAACTGGACGCTGGTTCTGGCCGGTGGCCTGCAAGCGGACAATGTTCGCCAGGCCATCGATCTCACCACGCCCTGGGCGGTGGATGTCAGCGGCGGTGTCGAGGCCGCCAGGGGAATCAAGGATGTCGCCAAAATCAACGCTTTTATTCAAGAGGTGAAGCGTGTCTGATTCAACCCCTATCGATTACACGAGCGTGCCCGACCAGTACGGCCATTTTGGCCCCTATGGCGGTCGCTTCGTCTCCGAGACGCTGATGGACGCGCTCGAAGAGCTGCAGGCGCTGTACAGCAAGCTGAGCCAGGACCCGGCATTCCAGGCCGAGTTCGATCGCGATCTGGCGCACTATGTCGGCCGTCCGTCGCCGCTGTATTTCGCCGAGCGCCTGAGCGCCAAGATCGGTGGGGCGCAGATCTGGCTCAAGCGCGAGGACCTGAACCATACCGGCGCGCACAAGGTCAACAACACCATTGGGCAGGCGCTGCTGGCCAAGCACATGGGCAAGCCCCGGGTCATCGCCGAGACTGGTGCCGGCCAGCATGGCGTGGCCACCGCCACGGTGGCTGCCCGTCTGGGTCTGAAGTGCCAGGTGTACATGGGGGCCGAGGACGTCAAGCGCCAGGCGCTGAACGTGTACCGGATGAAGCTGCTCGGCGCCGAGGTGATTCCGGTGACATCCGGCTCGAAGACGCTCAAGGACGCGATGAATGAAGCCATGCGCGACTGGGTGACCAATATCGATGACACCTTCTACATCATCGGCACCGTGGCCGGCCCGCATCCTTACCCGCAGCTGGTACGCGACTTCCAGTGCGTGATCGGCCGCGAGGCCCGTGAGCAGTGCCTGACCCAGGCCGGGCGTCTGCCCGATGCGCTGGTGGCCTGCGTGGGCGGTGGCTCCAATGCCATCGGCCTGTTCCATCCCTTCCTCGAGGATCAGGATGTCGCCATGTACGGTGTCGAGGCAGGCGGTGACGGCCTGGAGACCGGCCGCCATGCAGCGCCGCTGGCCGCCGGCCAGCCGGGTGTGTTGCACGGCAACCGCACCTACCTGATGGCCGACGACAATGGCCAGATCATTGAAACCCATTCGGTGTCCGCCGGCCTGGACTATCCCGGCGTCGGGCCGGAGCACAGCTGGCTGAAGGATATCGGCCGGGTCAACTACGTTGACGCTACCGATACCGAAGCACTGGCGGCCTTCCGCGAGCTGACCCGCGTAGAAGGCATCATGCCGGCACTGGAATCCAGCCATGCGGTGGCCTATGCAATGAAGCTGGCGGCGACCATGCGCCCGGACCAGATCATCGTGGTGAACCTGTCCGGTCGCGGTGACAAGGACATTCATACCGTCGCTGGCATCGATGGCATCAGCATTTAAAGGACCAGACATGAGCCGAATTGAACAGTGTTTCGCTGCGCTGCGGGCCGAAGGCCGCAAGGCGCTGATTCCCTATGTCACCGCGGGTGACCCGAGCCCGGAAATGATGCTGCCGCTGATGCATGAACTGGTCGAGGCCGGTGTCGATGTGATCGAGCTGGGCGTGCCGTTCTCCGATCCGATGGCCGACGGCCCGGTCATTCAACTGGCCATGGAGCGGGCGTTGGCGCACAACGTCAGTCTGCGCGATGTGCTGGACATGGTGCGTGCGTTCCGCGTCACCAATCAGACCACGCCGGTGGTGCTGATGGGTTACCTGAATCCGATCGAGAGGATGGGCTACCAGGCGTTCGCCGAACAGGCGGCCGAGGCCGGTATCGATGGCGTGCTGACCGTGGACCTGCCGCCGGAAGAAGCCGAGCAGGTAGCGCCGCTGTTTCGCCAGCACGGTCTGGACTGCATCTTCCTGTTGGCACCGACCACCACCCTCGAGCGTGCGCGCAAAATCTGCGAGCATGCCAGTGGCTATGTCTATTATGTTTCACTCAAAGGTGTGACCGGATCGGCTGCTTTGAACGTCACCGAGGTAGCAGAAAAACTGGAGCAGCTGCGCAGCGTCACCGACCTGCCGATCGGCGTCGGTTTCGGCATCAGTGACGGTGCCTCTGCCGCTGCGGTAGCCGGCGTGGCCGATGGTGTGGTGGTCGGCTCCGTACTGGTCCGTCAGATTGCCGCGCATGTCGGTGACCTGGAGCAGGCCCGCGCCGGCATCACCGCGGTCATCCGCGACATGCGGGCAGCCATGGATCGCTGAGCGATCGGACATATTGGTCAAAGCAGACAACAGATAAGGATTGGCAATGAGCAACTGGCTGGTGGATAAACTGATTCCTTCCATCGTGCGTTCCGAGACGCAGAAGAGCAGTGTGCCTGAAGGATTGTGGCGCAAGTGTCCTTCCTGCGACGCGGTGCTGTACCGTCCGGAGCTGGAAAAAAATCTGGATGTCTGCCCCAAGTGCAGCCATCACCTGCGCATCAATGCGCGCCGCCGCCTGGACATCTTCCTCGATGTCGATGGGCGCAGCGAAATTGCTGCCGAACTGGAGCCGGTCGACAAGCTCAAGTTCCGCGACACCAAGAAATACAAGGACCGCCTGACTGCCGCGCAGAAGGAAACCGGCGAGAAGGATGCGCTGGTGGTGATGCAGGGCTACCTCAAGGGTATGCCGCTGGTGGCCAGCGCCTTCGAGTTCAATTTCATGGGCGGCTCCATGGGCAGCGTGGTGGGTGCGCGTTTCGTGCGCGGTGCCGAAGTCGCCCTGCGTGAGCGCATCCCCTATGTATGCTTCCCGGCCTCCGGTGGTGCACGTATGCAGGAGGCGCTGTTCTCGCTGATGCAGATGGCCAAGACCAGTGCGGTGCTGGCGCGTCTCAAGGAAGAGGGGATTCCCTTCATCTCGGTCATGACCGATCCGGTATACGGTGGCGTATCGGCCAGCCTGGCGATGCTCGGTGATCTCAACGTGGCCGAGCCGAATGCGCTGATCGGTTTCGCCGGGCCACGAGTTATCGAGCAGACCGTGCGCGAGAAACTGCCGGTGGGCTTCCAGCGCAGCGAATTCCTGCTGGACCACGGTGCCCTGGACATGATCATCCCGCGCAGCGAAATGCGTGACCGCCTGGCGTCGATCCTGGCCATGCTGACCAGCCAGCCGTCACCGGTCGTCAGCGATGCCGATGTGCCGGGCGAAGGCGAGGAACTGGCTGGCCAGGCCTGATGCGCAATCTGGATCTGGCCGCCTGGCTGCAGCGGCTCGAAGGGCTGCATCCCTCGGAAATCGACATGGGGTTGGGGCGGGTGGCCGAAGTGGCTTCACGCCTGGCCATCACCAACCCGGCACCGCTGGTGTTCACCGTGACCGGGACCAACGGCAAGGGATCCACCTGCGCCGCCCTCGACAGTCTGTTGCGCCAGTCCGGTCGGCGCAGCGGCTGTTACTCCTCACCGCACCTGGTGCACTACAACGAACGTGTCAGTATCGACGGCCAGCCGGTCGGTGATGCCGATCTGTGCCAGGCCTTTGCCGCCATCGACCAGGCCCGTGGTGATATTTCCCTGACCTATTTCGAGTTCGGTACGCTGGCCGCATTGTGGTTGTTCAAGCGCGCCGGACTGGATGCCGTAGTGCTGGAAGTGGGCCTGGGTGGACGTCTCGATGCGGTGAATATCGTCGATGCCGATGTGGCGGTCGTCACCAGTATCGGCCTGGATCACAGCGACTATCTGGGTGATTCGCGTGATTCGGTAGGTTACGAGAAGGCCGGCATACTGCGTCACGGGGGCATGCTGGTGTGTTCGGAAACCGATGTGCCGCCACGCTTTGCCGCACAGGTGCAGCAGCTCGAGGTCAGCATGCTGCAGCGGGGCAGGGATTACGGCTGGCGACAGGGCGAGCAGGGCGCCTGGCAATTGTTCGGCGTGGATGAGCGGCAGCGCCGGTCTATCGATGTGCCACCGGTGCGTCTGCCGCGTGACAACCTGTGCACGGCAGTGCAGGCTTTCTGGGCCGCCGGCCTGGATATGCCCGATGAACAGATTTTTGCTGCCCTGGTGGCAGCTTTCGTGCCGGGCCGCCTGGACCGTCGGACAGTGCAGTGGAAGGGGCAGGCGCGCAGGTTGCTGCTGGATGTCGGTCACAATCCGCAGGCGGCGGCCTTCCTGGCCGCACACCTGCACAGCGAGCCTGGCTACCGTCATGCGGTATTCGGCCTGTTGTCGGACAAGGATCTGCAGGGCATTCTCCAGCCCCTGGGCGGCCACTTCCGTTCCTGGGCGGTGGCGCCCCTGCCGACCCCGCGCAGCCGTGATGCAGAGTCCCTGGCCGCTGATCTCCAGGCGGCTGGCGAACCGGCGCGGGCCTGTGCCTCCATAGGCGATGCCATCGCCCGACAGCTGGACGATACGCCCGCGGACGTGGAAATCGTCATTTTCGGGTCGTTTTTCTGCGTCTCTGAGGCCATACTCTGGCTGAATGCTCAAACCAGCGGAGACAAATGATGGACGAAGGCCTCAAGCAGCGCATCATTGGTGCCTTGGTGCTGGTGGTGGCGGCGGTGATCTTCCTGCCGATGCTGCTATCCGGACAGGATGAGACCGTACAGGTCGAAGTGGAGGTGCCCGCTACGCCGGTGCCTGATGATACCGACATCGTTGCGGCGCTGCCGCCGACCCTTCCCGAGCCGGCGCCGGTCCCGGAGATTCCTCCACCAGCACTGGAAGACACCGCGCCGCCAGCCACCGCTGTGTTGAACGAGCCGGCAGAACCGCTGGCCAGTGAGCCAGTGGTAGCCCCACCGCCAGCCGCCGAGCCCGAGCCGCCAGCCAGCGTGCCAGCAGCGGGAGGTTGGGTGATTCAGCTGGCCAGCTTCTCCAGTGCTGAAAATGCCGACAGCTTCCGCAAGACGCTGGCGGAGCAGGGCTACAACGCCTATACCCGCTCTGCGCAGTCTGGCGGCAAGACCATCGTGCGCGTCTACGTCGGTCCATTGGCCAGTCGCGACGGCGCCACCCGGGTGCGTGACGAACTGGAGCGGCGGCACAAGAGCAAGGGGCTGGTCGTGGCCCATGATGCCAGCACAGGGGCACGTTGAGCCGAACGGCGCCTTGGCCGCTCTCTATACCCGTCACCCTTCGTGAAGGCGAGGGATGACGGTGTTAAGTAATGCTGTTGGTACAGATTGCCTGTTTCGATGTGGCACTTGCCTCTGTTAGAATACGCTTTTCGTTATTGGGTGCCTGACCGTGACATTAGCCGGCGTTGACTGGGCGATAATCGCTGTAATTGCCGTCTCCGCTCTGATCAGCCTGACCAGGGGCTTTGTCAAGGAAGCGCTGTCGCTGCTGACCTGGGTCATCGCCGGGCTGGTAGCCTGGCTGTTCGGTGGTGCGCTGGCGGACCTGCTGGTCGACTACATCGCCACCCCATCCATTCGTGTCATTACGGCTTGCGCCATTCTGTTTGTGCTGACCCTGATTCTGGGTGGCCTGATCAATTATCTGATCGGGCAATTGGTGCTGGTGACCGGGCTGACCGGTACCGATCGTTTTCTGGGTATGGTTTTCGGTGCGGCGCGTGGTGCGCTGCTGGTGGTCGTGGCCGTCGGCCTGCTGAGTCTGGCTCCCGTGGAGGCAGACACCTGGTGGCGCGAATCGACACTTATTCCCCATTTTCTCCTTGTGGCGGATTGGTCAAAGAATCTCATTCTCGGGCTCTTCGGTCGCTGATGCCGGTGCGTTCCGCCGCTGCCGGTGTTTTCCATTTCAACGAAAGAAGGTGATTAGCCATGTGTGGCATTGTTGGCATAGTAGGCAAGTCGAACGTCAATCAGGCGCTCTACGATGCCTTGACCGTCCTGCAGCATCGCGGCCAGGACGCCGCCGGCATCGTGACCTGCGATAATGATCGTCTGTTTCTGCGCAAGGACAACGGCCTGGTGCGGGATGTCTTTCATCAACGCCACATGCAGCGGCTGGTCGGCAACATGGGCCTGGGCCATGTGCGTTATCCGACCGCCGGCTCGTCGACCTCGGCCGAAGCGCAGCCGTTCTACGTGAACTCCCCCTACGGCATCACTCTGGCGCACAACGGCAATCTGACCAACGTCGAGCAGCTGTCCAAGGAGATCTACGAATCGGATCTGCGTCACGTCAACACCAACTCCGACTCGGAGGTGCTGCTCAACGTCTTCGCCCACGAGCTGGCCGGTGAGGGCAAACTCAAGCCGACCGAAGAGGATATCTTCAAGGCCGTGCGCGCGGTGCACAACCGCTGCCGCGGCGGCTACGCCGCGCTGGCGATGGTCACCGGGCATGGCGTCGTCGGTTTCCGTGACCCCAACGGCATTCGTCCGATCGTCTACGGCAAGCGTGATACCGACAATGGCGTCGAGTACATGATCGCGTCGGAAAGTGTGGCGCTGGACGTACTGGGTTTTGAGACCATTCGCGATCTGGCCCCCGGCGAAGCGGTGTTCATCACCGTGGATGGCAGACTCTTCACCCGCCAGTGCGCCGAGAATCCCAAGTATTCGCCCTGCATCTTCGAACACGTCTATCTCGCTCGCCCGGACTCGATGATCGATGGGGTGCTGGTGTACAAGGCGCGGCTGCGCATGGGGGAGAAGCTGGCGGAGAAGATCCTGCGCGAGCGGCCCGAACATGGCATCGACGTGGTCATTCCGATCCCGGATACCAGTCGTACTTCGGCGGTCGAGCTGGCCAACCACCTGGGCGTCAAGTTCCGCGAGGGCTTCGTCAAGAACCGTTATATCGGCCGTACCTTCATCATGCCCGGCCAGGCGGCCCGCAAGAAGTCGGTGCGCCAGAAGCTCAATGCCATCGAGCTGGAGTTCCGCGGCAAGAACGTGTTGCTGGTGGATGACTCCATTGTCCGTGGCACTACCTGCCGGCAGATCATCCAGATGGCCCGTGAAGCCGGAGCGAAGAACGTCTATTTCTGTTCGGCCGCGCCAGCGGTACGCTACCCCAATGTGTATGGTATCGACATGCCATCGGCCCACGAACTGATCGCCCATAACCGCACCACCGACGAGGTGGCCGAGCTGATCGGTGCCGACTGGCTGATCTATCAGGATCTGGAAGACCTGGTCGAGGCGGTGCGCGAGGGCAACCCGGCGATCACCGAGTTCGACTGTTCGGTATTCAACGGCGAGTACGTGACCGGCGATATCAACGAGGCATATCTGGGCAGGATCGAGCAATCGCGCAATGATGCGGCCAAGGCGCTGACCAATGTCGACAATGCGGTCATCGGCCTGCACAACAACTGAGTCACCAGGGAGGCGTAGATGACATCTGAATGGCAAGCGGGGCGTCTGGACAGCGATCTGGATGACGTCGGATTCGATACCCTGGCGGTGCGCGCCGGGCAGCAGCGCGGACCGGAGGGCGAGCATGGCGAGGCCCTGTTCCTGACCTCCAGTTATGTATTCCGCAGCGCCGCTGACGCGGCTGCCTGCTTTGCCGGTGAGCGTGCCGGCAACGTCTATTCCCGCTACATGAACCCGACCGTGCGTACCTTCGAGCAGCGGATCGCCGCGCTGGAGAATGCCGAACAGGCGGTAGCCACGGCGTCCGGCATGGCGGCGATCCTGGCTACGGTGATGAGCCTGTGCAGCGCCGGTGACCATATCCTGGTATCGCGCAGTGTATTCGGTGCGACCGTCAGCCTGTTCGACAAGTATTTCCAGCGCTTCGGTATCGAGGTGGACTACGTCACCCTGGCCGATCTGGATGAGTGGCGTGGTGCCTGCAAGCCCAACACCCGACTGTTCTTCGTCGAGTCGCCGTCCAATCCGCTGGCCGAGCTGGTGGATATCCGTGGTCTGGCGGCAGTAGCCAGGGAGCAGGGTGTGCTGCTGGCGGTGGATAACTGTTTCTGTACCCCGGCGCTGCAGAAGCCGCTGGATCTGGGAGCGGATATCGTCATCCATTCGGCGACCAAGTACATCGATGGTCAGGGCCGCTGCCTGGGCGGCGTGGTGGCTGGCCGCAAGGAACACATGCAGGAAGTGGTCGGTTTTCTGCGTACCGCCGGCCCGAGTCTGAGCCCGTTCAACGCCTGGGTATTTCTCAAGGGGTTGGAAACCTTGCGCCTGCGCATGGCGGCGCATTGCGCATCGGCCCAGCAACTGGCCGAATGGCTGGAGCAGCAGCCGGAGGTCGAGCACGTCTACTATGCCGGCCTGCCCAGTCACCCGCAGCATGAGCTGGCCAGGTCACAGCAGTCGGCATTCGGCGCCGTGGTCAGTTTCGAAGTCCGCGGTGGGCGCGAGGCGGCATGGCGTTTTATCGATGCCACGCGCCTGGTATCCATCACCGCCAACCTGGGCGATGCCAAGAGCACCATCACCCATCCGGCCAGCACTACCCATGGCCGTTTGAGCGCAGAGACGCGCGAGGCGGCGGGTATTCGCGAAGGGCTGATTCGTCTGGCGGTCGGTCTGGAAGAGGTCGACGATCTGCGCGCCGATCTGCAGCGCGGGCTGGACGCCACCCGCTAGGCCTGGGTCCGGGGAACCCGCTCCCCGGCTATGCCAAGGGTGGTCCGGTTGCGGCCACCGGCCTTGGATTGATACAGGGCGCGGTCGGCTTCCTCGATCAGCATGTTGTAGCCCGGCATGTCACTGTGCAGGCAGGCTACGCCGACGCTGATGGTGCATGACAGCGTCTGCCCCTCATGCTCGATGTTCAACTGCGCGATGCCAGTGCGCAGGCGTTCGGCGAACTGACCGGCGCCCTGCAGGTCGGTATCAGGCAGCAGCACGACGAATTCCTCACCGCCATAGCGGCCGGCATAGTCGGTCTCGCGCGCCATCTGCCGGGTCATTCCGGCCACCCGGCGGATGACCTCGTCACCGGCGCGGTGGCCATGGGTGTCATTGAGACACTTGAAATGATCGATGTCGAACATCACCAGGCTGGCTGGGCTGCTATACCGGGTATGCCGGGCAAACTCGTGTTCCAGGCAACTTTCCCAGTGGCGACGGTTGAGCAACCCGGTCAACCCGTCGCGCAGCGCCAGCTCCTGCAGTTGGGTATTGGCGGTTTCCAGCTGCAGTTTGTTGATCGCCACATTGGTCACGTCATAGATGATCAGGCAGACATGGTCTGACTGGTTACTGACCGTGCGCAGGGGCAGTATGGTAACGTTCTGGTACATCTCGTCCGCCTGCCCGGTGATCGGCTGATAGCTCTTGAAACGCACCAGATAAGGACGTTGTTCCCAGATGGTGAAGGCGCGGGTGCCGAGCATGCGGGCAGTCTCGACCTTGTGGGTAAACCAGGGGCGGTCGATCTCCGGAAACAGGTCGAGCAGCGATTGCTGAGAGACATGGCTGGCCGGCTTGCCCGAGTGGTTTTCCATGAAACTGTTCCAGACCTGGACACGGTAGTCCCGATCCAGTACCACCACACCGACATCGATGCTCTGGACCACGTCCAGCAGCCAGTGCAGTTCACTGATATCAAATAGGGTGGACATGGCGGCTCATCGTCTCGTGCATCGCATTCAATTGATCAGGAGCTCGATCTTCTGTTGCAGCCTGGGTACCGAATCTTCGGTGAACAGCAGCATCAGATCGAACTGAATGTCATGGTTTTCCAGTGCATAGCTGATTTCCACCGCCAGAGTCCGTTTCCAGCGTGGGCGATTGAGTCGGATCAGCTCGTCGATCGTGCAATGCTGCCCGAGTACCAGCGGGTGCCCCTGTGACAGCTGCATGCCAAGTTGCTCGGACAAGCCATTGAGACAGGCGCCGATGATGATGGTCGCCAGGTCCAGCAGTAGTTCCAGGCGCGAGCTGCTGTCCAGTCGGTTGTTCAGCAGGCTGGCCACGTCGCTGATCTCGGCGTCATGGAAGATCAGCAGCGCTTCACCGGCGATGCCGCTGCCGATGTAGCCCTGGCAGATGGCCGAGACGTGCTGGTTTCCCTGGGCATCGGCCAGGGCCATCTGCAGTTCGCCTACTTCGAGGATGTTGACGTTGGGGATCGGCAGGTGGATGAAAACATCGAGCACCCGGCCCAGCAATTCGGCGGCGCGGCCCATGGCTATATTTGCCACCTCGCGGAAGGCATCACGGAAATTGACCAAGGGCAGGGGATGATGCTGTGTCGGGGCTGCGCTCGAGGCTGGCGGCAAGCCTCTGCCCAGGCCGAGCAGGGCGGCTTCCAGCTCCGGCGGCTGCACCGGCTTCTTGATGAAGGTCCTTGCACCCAACGCCTTGGCACGGCGTATGGCTTCTTCCTGAACGTCGCCGGAGATAACGATGACGTCGGCTTGCAGGCCTTCCTCGCGCATGCGGGCGAGCATGCCGAAGCCATCCAGTTCGGGCATGGTCAGGTCGAGCAGGACGATCTGGCCGCGCCCGTCACGAATCGCCTGCAGACCGGACAGGCCGTTGTCCGCCTGGCTGACCCGGAACGGCCAGTTGGCCGGCAGGCAGCGAATCAGCTGCTTGCGGGCCATGTTCGAGTCGTCACATACCAGCAGCGGTATGGCATCGTCCACAGGGGCTATCCTTTTCGTGTCCCGATCCGAGGTGAAGGCATAATGACATTGGGCGGGCCGAGATGCCACCTCGATATGGGCAGAGTGTGCCCGCTTTGTGAGACGTTTTTCACATATATGACAGCAGAGGCTTTTGTTGCGCGGAGCTTCTGGGTAGCTTGGGCAACGCCGCAGGGAAGCGCGTTGTCAGTCGACTGGTTGAGGTTTTCTCCCTTGATGTGCGGCAATTCATTCAAAGGGAGAAAGACCATGAAATCCATGAAAACCATTGTTGCCGCTGTACTGCTAAGCCTGTCTGCCTGGTTCGCCACGCCGGTGTTTGCCGAGATTGGAGCCGAGCCGCTGGTGACCGTCAATATCAACGATGCCAGCGCTGCGGAAATCGCTGAAACGCTGAAGGGAATCGGGCTGGCCAAGGCCGAGGCCATTGTTGCCTATCGGCAGGAGAATGGCTCGTTCGAATCGGTTGACCAACTGGCCGTGGTCAAGGGAGTCGGCCCGGCGACCATTGAAAGAAACCGGGAGCGTATTGTTCTGCAGTAATGACCATGGGGCCCCAGCCGGTAAGACGGATGGGGCCCCGGACCTGTCTTCAGGTTTTCAGGCGGCCGACGGCAGCATTGAGTTGGTGCGCCAGGGCTGCCAGTTGCTCACTGGTGGTGGCGCTCTGCACGGTTTGCATCACCGTCTGCTCGGTGACATCACGGATCTGGATAACGCTCTGGGTGATGGCTTCGGCGGCCACGCTCTGTTGCTCGACCGCGGATGCGATTTCGCTGTTGCCGTTGCTTATCTGACTGACCGAGGCGGTAATCTCCGCCAGCGAATACCCAGCCTGTTCCACTTGCTCGACTGATTCATGGGTCAGCCGTGCGCTATCCTGCATGTCCGCTACCGCGTCATGGGTGCCACCCTGCAGAGCCTCGATCATCCGTTGGATTTCATCGGTGGAGTTCTGGACCCGCTGGGCCAGGGCACGGACCTCATCAGCGACAACCGCGAAACCGCGCCCCGATTCGCCTGCCCGTGCCGCTTCGATGGCGGCATTGAGCGCCAGCAGGTTGGTCTGCTCGGCAATATCACGGATCACTCGAACCACGCCGCTGATTTCCTGGCTGTGACCTTCCAGTTTCTGCATGTGCTGGGTACAGCGTTCGATGCTGGTGGCCAGGCCGGTGATGGTCTGGCTGACCTGGACCACCTGGTCGCGGCCCTCGCGGGCCAGGGCATCGGCCTGGGACGACTGATCGCGGGTCACCGCGGTATTGCCGGCAATGTCCTGCACGGTGGCACTCATTTCATTGACCGCGGCGGCGACCATATCGGTCTCGCCTTGCTGGGTCACCATGCCATCCTTGACCCCGCTCATCAGTCGGGCCATTTCATCGGTACCCTGTTCCAGTTGGCTGGCGGCAAGGCGTACGGTGCCCACCACCTCCTGCTGAGCGGTCTGCATGGCATTGAATGCCTGGGCCATGGCGCCGACCTCATCGCGAGAGGTGGCCCTGGCGCGCAGGGTCAGATCGCCGGTTTCCTGGACGGTCAGCATGACATCGCGCAGCGCGCGGATGTTTCGGGTGATGAAGGAGATCAGCAATTGGGACACGGCCAGCACGCCGAGCATCAATACCAGCACTACCAGCGCATACAGCGGAGCGCGTTCGAACAGCAATGGCAGATATGCCTGCCGTTCGACCCCCAGCAACCGGGCCTGGCCTTCACGCTGGATCGCCCAGGCACCGTTCAGATCGTTTGCTGCAGAAGTGCCGAGCTCGCTTGCCGGAATCCAGGTTGCAGAGCTGGTCGCGGCATTCCCGGCAGAGGGTGCATTCAGCCAGCGTAACCCCGCGGGCGCTGCATCCGTGGGCAGGAGTTGGACCATGTCCCGGGCCAGGTCCTGGCGCACCAGATGAATCCGGTCCTGCTCCACCCAGAGAGCGACCACTACCAGCAATACGGTGCTGACAAAGGTGACGCTGTTGACAGCCCAGAACTTGTACTTGAGCTGTAAATGCTGAAAAAACTCCATGGGGGCTCCTAGGTTGCCTCGCAAGCCGTATTGCGGCCGCGCAGATTATACGTCCTCAGACTCTGTATCGGTTGACGTCCATCAATCTTGACCCCCCATCGACGAAATCCGTGTGGTGATCCGCCATGTGGGACAAAATCGGGTGTTGCGCACATTGGTCGAAAGTTGCAGCTCGCGGCGGTGAGCGGCTCGGTTATACTTCCCCTTGGAGCCTGTCAGGCTCAGTTAAGGAACCGATATTTTATGACGCCACCCGAGGCCCAACCTCTGATCATCGACCAGAACTCCCTTCTGGCAGACTGTTGTCGCGAATGGCTGCAATTGCCCTTCGTCGCGGTCGATACCGAATTCGTCCGTACCGAAACCTTTTTCCCCATCGCCGGCCTGATCCAGATCGGCGACGGCGAGCGTGCCTTCCTGATCGATCCGCTGGCGATTACCGACTGGTCCCCGCTGGTAACGCTGCTGCAGAGCCCCAACGTGGTCAAGGTACTGCATGCCTGCAGTGAGGATCTGGAAGTGTTCCAGCATCTGTGTGGCGCCTTGCCCGCCCCCCTGTTCGATACTCAACTGGCTGCCGCCTACCTGGGCATGGACTTTTCCATGTCCTATTCACGATTGGTCAGCAGTTTGCTGGGCATTGAACTGCCAAAGGACGAGACCCGCTCCGACTGGTTGCAACGTCCGCTGAGCGCCAGGCAACTGCAGTATGCCGCCGACGATACCGTGCATCTGGCGCAGATCTACCAACTGCTGGCACCGCGCCTCGCGGAAGCGGGAATGACCGAGTGGTTGCTGGAGGATGCCGCCGATCTGGTCGCTGCCGCCCAGGTAATGGTGGAGCCGGCACAGGCTTACCGTCGGGTCAAGCAGGCCTGGCGACTCAAGCCCGCCGAACTGGCTATCCTGCAGGTGCTCTGTGACTGGCGGGAGCGTGCGGCACGTCAGCGTGATGTGGCCCGCAATCGCCTGGTGCGCGAAGCGACCCTGTGCCCGCTGGCGCAGCGTCAGCCCGACTCGCTGCAGGCACTGGCACGGTTCGAGGATATGCACCCGCGCACTGTGCGCCAGGATGGCCAGACCATCCTCGACCTGATCCGTCAGGGGCAGGCGGTGCCGGAGGCCCAGTGGCCACAGCCCCTGCCGGAACCTTTGCCGGCTGATGCCAATCGACTGCTCAAGACCCTGCGCAAGGTCGGACAGCGACAGGCCGACCGGCTGGGTATGGCCAGTGAGATCATGTTGCGCAAGAAGGTGCTCGAAGCCATGGTCCGCACCGGCTATCCATGCGGGCCATACCGTCTGCCGGACGAGTTGACCGGCTGGCGTCGCGAGCTGATGGGTGAGGAACTGCTGGCACTGGCGAACCAGTTTGCCAGCAAGGGAGAGTCCGCATGAAGGTGTTGTGCTCGATCTATCGCAGCCCGCGCAAGCCGGGCATGTATCTGTACGTGCCCCGGGAGAAGGGTGTCAGCGAAGTCCCGGAAGCGCTGCTGAAACTCTTCGGCAAACCCGAGCATGCCATGGACATGGTGCTTACCGAGCAGCGCAAGTTGGCCAGGGAAGATATTCTGCAGGTGCTGGACAACCTGAAGAGCCAGGGCTATCACCTGCAGATGCCGCCGCAGGCGGAAGACTGGATCGTGCATCTGCCGGATGAGCTGCTGACCCGCAACGATCCGGTATGAGACGCGGCGGTGCCTGTTTCGGGCTGCCGCCGCAGCCATTGATTACCAGGCTTTCTCCATGTTCTTCACGGAGATCTGCTCGTTCAGTGTCCAGTAGTCATACAGCACACCGAGCAGGAACAGGCCACCGGTGAAGAAATAGATGATCGCGGTGATCCATTTGCCCATGTACAGGCGATGGGCACCGAACACGCCGAGAAAGGTCAGCAGAATCCAGGTCAGGTTGAAGTTGATTCGTCCGCTGCGAAAGCGCTGGTCGGCCTGCCGGTCCATGGACGGGATCAGGAACAGGTCGACGATCCAGCCGATGAAGAACAGTCCGAGGGTGAAGAAGTACAGGGTACCGGTCCAGGGTTTGCCGTAATAGAAACGGTGGGCACCCATGAAACCGAAAATCCACAGCAGGTAGCCTACCGCCTTGCTGTGTGTGTCTGCGTATGCCATTGGATATCCTCTGTCCCGGTTGTGCAATACTGCCCATAGACCATGAATGACCTCAGGAGTGCCCTGCATGGCAGGAATTAAAAACCCGCAGTGGCTCGCACAGTTGCGGCAGCAGGCGACGAGCCTGGGCACACAGCATGTGCGGGTGGGGGTGACCGGGCTCAGTCGGGCGGGCAAGACTACCTTCATTACCGGCCTGATCAACCAGTTGGAAAATCATCAGCGCGGGCTGCTGGCGCGCCGCAGGCCCTTCGACCGTCTGGAGGCGGTGCGCTGGCAACGCGATGGCGTCGAACAGCCGTTTGCCTATATCGAGGCTCTGCAGGCGCTGGCTGGGGAGCCGGCCAGCTGGCCGGCGTCCACCCGTGATCTGTCGCGGGTGGTGATTGACCTGCGCTTTCGCCAGACCGGTCTGCTGAAACGACTGCAACAGACTCGCGCACTGCGGATCGAGATACTGGATTATCCCGGCGAGTGGCTGCTCGATCTACCGCTGCTGGGCCTGGATTATGGGCACTGGTGCGAGCAGATGCGTGACTGGCTGGATGCCGAGCCGCGGCGCAGCCTTGCCGGGGCGTTGCGTGACGAGCTGGCGGCGATCGATCCGCTGGCGCCCCAGGATGTCGGACAACTGCAACGTCTGACCGGAGCCTGGACCGAGTTTCTGCAGCGCAGCCGCAGTGAGGCCGGGTTGTCGCGCAATCAGCCTGGGCGCTTCCTGCTGCCGGGCAGCGGTATCGCCGCTGACATGCTGCTATTCGTACCGCTGCTTTCGGCCAACCGCCACACCCGGGGTGAGGCCGGCAGTTGGTGGAGTGAATGTGAGGCGCGCTTTCGCTATTACCGGGACTACGTGGTGAAGGGCTTCTATGATGAGCACTTCAGCCGGCTGGATCGGCAGATACTGCTGGTCGACATGTTGGCACCGATGGATGCCGGCCAGGCTGCGCTGACGGATCTGAAAGCGGCCCTGGAGTCGGTTCTGCAAAGCTTCCGGCATGGGCGCAACAGTCTGCTCAGCCGCTTCTGGCAGCCGCGTATCAGCCGTCTGGCCGTATGTGCGACCAAGGTCGACCAGGTGGCGCCGGCTCAGCAGCGGGCAGTGCAGCAGTGCCTGGAAGACCTGCTCACCGATAGTCTGTCCGAGGTGCGTCACGGCGGGGTGCAGGTCAGGGGCTTCCCGCTGGCGGCGGTACGTGCCACCCGCCAGGAGGGTGACGCACTGGTTGCCGGGCTGCAGGGCCAGAGCGGCTGGGTTCGCTATCAGCCGGGCGGGATTCCCGAGCACCTGCCGCTGGATCTGCAGGTCGCCGGGCCGGAGTTGCTGGATCTGCGTCCGCCTGCCGGACTGCATCGCAACGAGCCGTTTCCACATTACCGTATGGATGAGCTGATCGGCTGGATGGTGGAGGGCCACACACTATGAGCGAGCAGCAGAAGACCCGAATCCTGGAAACCATGGACGAGCCGCTGGGCGAGGAAGCCTTGCAGCGTACACGGATTCTCGGTGAAGCGACGCTCAGTGGCCATGAGCAGGTGCTGAGTGTCGAGTTGCCCGAGCCGGGGCTGCTCAATGCGCCCCCACGCAGCCGCTGGCCGAGTCGCCTGGGCAAGCTACTGCTGGCCGTGGTGTTGGGTGCGGCGGCCCACGAGTGGGGGCAGTGGACGCTGGCGGCCTGGCATTGGCAGCCGGTAGCCGGAGCGCTGGTGGGACTGTCTGGACTGGCATTGGCTGGGACCGGATTGAAGGCCTGGTGGGATATTCGCCGCCAGCGCGCCCGTCTGACCGATCTGGAACAGCTGCGACTGGAAATGCAGGCAGCACTCGCCGACCCACGCGAGCGTCTGGCAGTGGACTGGCTGGACCGTCTGCAGGCGCTGTATGCGGATACCCCGCTGGCGGTGCGGCTGATTGCGGCCTGCGCCGATCTGGATGCGTCACATACCGCTGAGGAGGTCAGCCGGCGGTTGAACCTGCTGTTCTACCAGCCGTTGGATCTGCAGGCGCGGCGCCTGCTGCAGCGGGATGCGGTGGGTACCGGGCTGCTGGTGGCGACCAGCCCCTGGGTAACCGTCGACCTGTTGCTGGTGGTATGGCGCAATATCCGCATGATGCAGCGCATCGCCATATGTTATGGACTGCCGATCAGCCAATTGAGCAGTTGGCGCCTGGCCCGGCATGTATTGCGCAATATCGCCCTGGCCGGCGGCACCGAAATGGCCATAGGTGCACTCAGCGACAGCCTGTTGTCGGGGGTGCTGGAAAAACTGGCGGCGCGGGTCGGGCAGGGGGTCGGTGTCGGCCTGTACAGCGCCCGGCTCGGCCATTTCACCCTGGATCTGTGCCGTGCGTCACCTCTGGCGAACCGGGATATGCTGGCCGAGGATAACCGTGGCATCATCCAGGGCATCAGGGATCGTTTGGGCAAGGTAACGGATGACAAGGCATAAATCGCGTCGGCGCTGGCAGCTGGAGCGCTGGCTCAATGGACAGAAGGACAAGCTGCAGGAGCAATGGCTGGAGCTGCGCGAACAGTTGCTGCCGGCCAGCTGGCCGGCGCGCTGCCAGCGCATGCAGCAACTGCCCGAGGGCAACGCCAGCCGCTGGCTGCCACAGCCAGGCTCCAGTACGGCGGAGCTGGCGCTATTGCTGGGCGAGTTGCCGCTGCAGCAGCGGCAATTGCTCGGCACGCTGCTGGACGCACCTGCGGCCGGTGCGCTGAGTCTGGCCGAGGCGGTAGAGCGCCTGCAGCTCGACTGGCGCCAGCGGCTGGATCCGCTGCACAGCCACCGCGAATATGCCGCGCAGCTCGAAACCCTCGCCCAGTTGCTGGAACTGAAGCCGGCCGCCCGTACGGCCTATCTCGACAACGAGCGGAAAATCTTCCCGGCCATCGACGCGCTGTTGTTCGAATCCCTGCCGATGCGCCTGCGTACCGACATGGCCAACCGGCATGCGCCGGGGGCTGGCGCCTGCCTGGGGTGGTGGCAGCAGCGGCTGCTGGCGCGCGCCGGTGTAGCCGGTTTCGATCTGGCCGGGTTGGGCGAGGATGACTGGCCGGACATCCCGCCGGGGTGGTTCGCGCTGGGCTGGATCTGCGGGCTGCGGCTGGACCGCGCGAACATGACGGAATATTCATCGTCCTGATGCTTCCGTGCCGGGCTTGCCTGGCCCAGTGGATGCCATATGATGGCAACATCCTGATTTCAGAGACAAATCCATGACCTTCGCTGATCTTCTCGCTGCTCTTGCCGATTCCGCTGACAATAGCGTCACCCTGCCTGCTGACTGGGCCCAGGGGCGCGCTGGCTATGGCGGTCTGGTGGCGGCACTGGTATACGAGGGCATGCGTGCCAAGGTCGGAGCGGAGCGCCCGGTGCGCTCACTGGCGATTACCTTCGTTGGCCCGGTGGCCACCGAGGTGGAGATGCAGGTCGAGGCCCGGGTGCTGCGCCAGGGCAAGGCGGTGACCCAGATGCTCGGCATGGCCACGCAGAACGGCGAGGTGATGTGCGTGGTGCAGGGCAGTTTCGGCGCTTCGCGCGAATCCGCGGTGGCGGTCGATGCCGAACCGGCACCGCTCATCAAGGCGCCGGAGGAGTGCACCCAGATCCCCTATATCGAAGGGTTGTTCCCGATCTTTCTGCAGCACTTCGAAACCCGTTGGGGGATTGGCGACCTGCCTTTCAGCAACAGCCGCAAGCGGGAGATGGGTGGCTGGATGCGCTTTGCCGGGGATGAGGGCGAAATCCATGAGGCGCACATCCTGGGGCTGGTGGACGTCTGGCCGCCGGCAATCCTGCCGCATCTGCAGCGCCGTGTGCCGGCCAGTTCGCTGACCTGGACCATCGAGTTCATCCAGCCCCAGCCGGTCATCGCCAACACCGACTGGCTGAAATACCGCGCCGAGGTGGAATACGCCCGGGACGGCTACGGCCATACCTCGGCGATGATCTGGAATCAGGCCGACCAACTGGTGGCCATCAGCCGGCAGACCGTCACGGTCTTCGGCTGACAGGCCCTAGGGGCGCGTCGCCAGCACGGTGGCGCGCAATGGCGCTGGGTATCCCTCGCAGGTCAGCGCCGGATTGGCCGGATCGAGAAACTCCGGCAATGACTGGAACCGCATCCATTCGGTACTGCGCTGCTCCTCTACGCTGGTACGATTGAGATCGACGCAGCGTACATCGGTGTAGCCGCAGCGGCGCAGAAAGCGCTCCAGCATGGCTACCGACGGCAGGAACCAGACGTTGCGCATCTGCGCATAGCGGTCCTCGGGAATCAGGCACTGCTGTTCATCGCCCTCGATCACCAGGGTTTCCAGCACCAATTGACCGCCAGGGCGCAGGCAGGCTTTCAACTGCAGCAGGTGGTCCAGCGGTGCGCGGCGGTGATACAGCACCCCCATGGAAAATACACAGTCGAAGCCGGCGCTGGGCTCGGGCAGATCTTCCAAAGTGAAGGGTAACTGCCATACAGGTGCATCCGGCAGGTAGCGGCGAATGGCTTCGAACTGGGTCAGGAACAGCAGGTTCGGGTCCACGCCGATGACCAGCCGGGCGCCATCCTGCCACATGCGCCACATGTGATAGCCGTTGCCGCAGCCGACATCCAGCACCCGCTTGCCGCCAAGATCCAGATGCGGCGACACCCGCTGCCACTTCCAGTCCGAACGCCACTCGGTATCGATATGCACGCCGAACAACTCGAAGGGCCCCTTGCGCCAGGGATGCAGTCCCTGCAGTGCCGCCAGCAGATCCTGCTGTTGCTGGCTATCAAGGTCATCGCGCTGGCCGATGTGCACGCCGCTGCGCATATCGAGCGTGCCTGGCAGTTGGTTCGGCAACTGCTCCAGGCAAGCCTGCCAGCGGGGCAAGTCGCCATGCCGGCGGGCCTGCTCCAGGCGCTGCTGCAGGGCGGCCGGCAGGTCATCCAGCCAATGTTCCAGGGGGGTACCGCTCAGCTCGCGGTAGAGAGGGGAGTAATCGATCACGCGTGGGCCATTATCGAACCGAAATTGAGGCACTGGAACCAAGTGTAGGCCTGGCTGAAGCCGGCAGCCTGCAGCCGTTCGAGGTGCGCCTGCTGAGTGTCCAGCAACATGACATTCTCGATGGCGCTGCGTTTCTGGGCGATTTCCAGGTCGCTGTAGCCATTGGCGCGCTTGAAGGCGTAATGCACCTGCTCCAGGTGATGCTGCACGTTCGACTCGGCGAAACGGAATTTCTCCGAGAGGATAAGCACACCACCGGGCAGCAGCGCATCGCGTATGCGGCTCAGCACTGCCAGTCGATGCTGCGGGGCGATGAATTGCAGGGTGAAGTTCAATATCACCACCGAGCACGGCTGCAATTCCACCTCGAGAATATCCCCCTGCACCACGCTTGCCGGTACCAGCTCCTCGGTCATCGAGTCCTGGGCGCTGAGGTACTCGCGGCAACGCTGGACCATGGCTTCGGCATTGTCCACGGCGATGATCCGGCAGCCCTCGCTGCGCAGATGGCGGCGCATGGATTGTGTCGCCGCGCCCAGCGAGCAGCCCAGGTCATAGATCAGCGTATCCGGCTGAGCATATTGGGCGGCGATGACACCGATGTTTTCCACAATCGTCGGGTAGCCCGGAATCGAGCGTTTGATCATGTCGGGAAACACCCGCGCCACGTTGTGATCGAAAACAAAATCGCTTACCTGCGGCAGCGGCGCTGCGAACAGCTTGTCTACATCGGTCATGGGGAGGTCCAGCTGAATCGGCAAAACGTCATTTTACATCAATGCATCGGACTTGAGTTGCTCGGGCATCGGCGACCGTTTGTCAATAAAATGACCTTGTTATGCTTTTGCCAGGAAATTCGTGATTTATTTGACGATAATGTGCTGGAGCCGTATTCGCACAGCTGATCTGTGGTGGCATAATAATGGCTAATGCGCTCGCCCGATCTCTGAAGGTTGCTCCGGCAACTCTGAGCGGCAGACATCAATCAACACAAGGAAGGCTGAAATGGACGTCCATCGCCAGATAATCGCGGGAATGGCTTCACTGGCAGCCCTCTATGCCGGCTCCAGTCATGCCCTGGGGCTGGGGGAGCTGCAACTGGAATCGGCGCTGAGCCAGCCGCTCAGAGGCGTTATCACTCTCCATGGTGCCCAGGGGCTGACACCTGCCGATGTGCGTATTTCCCTGGCGGATGCCGAGGCGTTTGCCCGGGTGGGTATCGAACGACCCCATTTCCTCACCGATCTGCGTTTCACCCCGGTCATGCTGAATCAGCAACTGGCAGTGCGCGTCGAATCCAGCCGGCCGGTCAACGAGCCCTACCTCAACTTCCTGGTGCAGTTGCATCGCCCCGGTGGCCTGTTGCTGCGGGAATACACCCTGTTGCTGGACCCGCCCCTGTACCAGCCGACGCCGATACTGGCGACCACCGTCACTCCAGCGTCCATGCCGGCGGCGGTTGCGCCGCCGGTGTCTTCCGCGCCGGCGCAGCCACGGCCCCAGCCGAGCCTGCCGACGTTGCAGCCGCAACCAGGGGCGGGCCGGTATCAGACCGCCGCTGGTGATAGCCTGTGGGCGATCGCCGCGTCGACCCGGGCCGACAGCTCGGTGCCGGTACGCACCCAGATGCTGGCCATCCGTGCACTCAATCCGGCGGCCTTCATCGATGGCGATATCGATCGGCTACGCACCGGCCAGACGCTGACGCTGCCCACCGCGCAGCAGGTCGGTGCGTCACCGGCAGCCGCATCCGCGGGGCAGACGACGCCAGGCAGCACCAGGCTCGCAGCGGTCACGCCGGATGCGGCGCCGGCAACTGCCTTGCCGGATCAGCAGGATCGCCTGCGTATCGAAGAACCCCTGCTGCAGGCCACGGCACTGGAAAATGAGGAACTGAAGAATCGCCTGGGCGTGCTGGAGTCGCGTTTCAATACTCTATTGACCGAGCTCGATGCCCGTGACCGACAGATTGCCAGCCTGCAGGCTGAGCTCGATGTGATGCGTCGGGCGCGCGATGCGCAGCTGCAGCTGGCAGCTGCGGCGCCCCAAACTGAGGTGGGGGAGGCCGACCGGTTCTCCGTAGCGCCGCCACAGGCAGGCGTGATGGCGGCCAGCAGCGACAGCCCAGTGGTTGCCGGCGCGCTCCAGAGCAGCATGTCCGCAGCGGAAGCCGCACCGGCCGCGGGTGAGCCGCGCAGCTCGATCATGAACTGGTGGCCGGCGTTGCTGGCATTGCTGGTCGTCCTGGCCGGGGCCATTCTCCTGCGGCTGCGCCGTGGCCTGGAGACAGAGCTGGTGGTTCCTGTTGCCAGCCCGGCGCCACAGCCGGTTACCATCCCCGGCAGCAAGACCGCTGATCCACTGGAAGGCGTGGAGCTGTACATCACCTATGGCCGGTTGGTTGAGGCGCGGGACATGCTCGACAAGGCCATCAGTGCCGAGCCCCAGCGTGTCGATCTGCGTCAGCGCCAACTGGCGGTACTGGCCGAGCTGGGGGACGCGGTGGCCTTTGCCGAGCAGCAGGCGGTGGTGCTGGAGCTGGGTGGTGACCGGGCCCGGGTCGATCAACTGAAGGCGCGCTTCCCGCAGCTGGAACAGGTCCGGACCAGGCAGCAGGCTCAGGTCGAGCCGGTGCAGGAGCCGTCGGTGGCCATACCGGATGAGGCTGCGGATGTCGCTGCGCTGGATCTGGACAGTTTCGATCTGGATGCGGACTGGGATCTGATCGAGCAACTGGATAGCGACAATACCAAGCGCCATGTTGGCGGTGAACCTGCGGTGGAGGAACCGTTCGAGAGCAATCTCAATGACTTTCCCGAGGTTGGGGAGCTGGACGAGGCGTTCGCCGGCCATTTCACCCCGTCAGCGGACTCCCGCGGCAGCAATTGATGGCTATTGGGGAAAATACGAGGGCGGCCTGCGGGCCGCCCTCGTGCGTTCAGGCGAACAGCACCTTGGCTACATCGCCGTAGCGCGAAGCGAAATGGATGGTCATGCCCTGTTTCAGGTAGTCGGGCAATTCCTCGTAGTCGCCGCGGTTGGCTTCCGGCAGGATCAGCTCGAAGATCGATTGGCGCCGTGCGGCGATCACTTTCTCGCGTATACCGCCCACCGGTAGAACCTGGCCGGTGAGGGTGATCTCGCCGGTCATGGCGATGCCTGGCTTCGGCGCCTGGTTGCGCGCCAGCGACAGCAGCGCACTGGCCATGGTGACCCCGGCGCTGGGACCATCCTTGGGCGTGGCGCCCTCCGGCACATGCATGTGCACGAAGGCCTCGTCGAAGAACCGGGTGTCGGCCTTGAAGTCCTTGAGGTGGGCGCAGATGTAGCTGTAGGCGATTTCTGCCGACTCCTTCATCACTTCACCCAGCTTGCCAGTGAGCTTGAAGCCGCGATTGAGCGTATGCACGCGGTTGACCTCGATCGGCAGGGTCGCCCCACCCATGGATGTCCAGGCCAGTCCGGTGATCACACCGACGCCCTTGAGGGTCTTCTCGGTACGAAATGCCGGCGCGCCGAGCAGTTCGGGCAGGTTCTCCGGCTTGATGCCCAGCTTCTGGTCTGGCTCCTGCAGCAGCTTCATTACCGATTTACGTATCAGCTTGGCCAGTTGCTTCTCCAGGTTGCGCACCCCGGCCTCCCGGGCATAGCCCTCGATCACCTGACGCAGGGCGCGGTCGGTGATGCGCAGCTGGCTCTTGCGCAAACCGGCACGCTCCAGTTGGCGTGGCCACAGGTGGTGCTTGGCGATGGCCAGTTTTTCCTCGGCGATGTAGCCTGACAGGCGGATTACATCCATGCGGTCGAGCAATGGGCCGGGGATGCTGTCCAGGGTATTGGCGGTACAGATGAACAGCACCTTGGACAGATCCAGGCGCAGATCCAGGTAATGGTCGAGGAACTGGCTGTTCTGCTCCGGATCCAGCGTTTCCAGCAGGGCCGATGCCGGGTCGCCCTGGTGACTGCTGCCGAGTTTGTCGATCTCGTCGAGCATGATCACCGGGTTCATCACCTTGACCTCCTTGAGGGCCTGGACGAACTTGCCCGGCATGGCGCCGATATAGGTGCGCCGGTGGCCCTTGATCTCCGCCTCGTCACGCATGCCGCCGACACTGAAGCGGAAGAACGGGCGCCCCAGGCTCTCGGCGATGGAGTGGCCGATACTGGTCTTGCCCACGCCAGGTGGGCCGACCAGCAGGATGATCGAGCCGCCGACCGAGCCCTTGAAGGTACCCAGGGCGAGGAACTCCAGAATGCGCTGTTTGACGTCCTCCAGACCGTCATGATCGCGGTCGAGAATGCGACGGGCGCGTTGGATGTCGAGCTTGTCCGAATGGGTCAGGCCCCAGGGCATCGCCGTGGCCCAATCCAGGTAGTTGCGGGTGACGGCGTACTCGGGGGAGCCGGTTTCCAGGATCGACAGCTTGTTGAGCTCCTCGTCGATCTTGCTCTGTGCCGCCTCGGGTAGCTGCTTGCCGACCAGGCGCTCGCGAAACTGCTCGATGTCAGCGGTGCGGTCGTCCTTGGACAGGCCCAGTTCCTTCTGAATGACCTTCAGTTGCTCCTTGAGGAAGAACTTGCGCTGCTGCTCGCTGATGGTGCGGTTGACCTCGGCGCTGATCTCGCCCTGCAGACGGGCCACGTCGATTTCCTGCTTGAGCAGTACCAGCACTTTCTGCATGCGTCGCAGCACCGGAATGGTGTCGAGCACATCCTGCAGTTCGCTGCCCTTGGCCGAGGTCAGCGCGGCGGCGAAATCCGACAGCGGGGAAGGCTGGTTCGGATTGAACCGGTTCAGATAATTCTTCAGCTCCTCGCTGTACAGCGGGTTCAGTGGCAACAGCTCCTTGATCGAGTTGATCAGCGCCATGGCGTAGGCGCGTACCTCGTCACGCTCGTCGCTGGGGGACTCGGGGTACTCGACCTCCACCAGATAGGGCGGTTTGCGGCTCAGCCAGTGGCTGATGCGTACCCGGGTGAGTCCCTGGGCGATGAACTGGATCTTGCCATCCTCCCTCACTGCCTGGTGGATCTTCACCGCGCAGCCGGTCTTCGGTAATTGCGCCGGATCCAGTTCGCCGCTGTCTGGCAACGGCGTATCTACCCAGAACAGCGACAGGGCGTGATGCGGGGTGTTGGCGACCCGCTCGATGGTCTCCGACCACGGCTGCTCATTCACCACTACCGGCATGACCTGGGCGGGGAAAAACGGGCGATTGTTGATGGGCAGCAGATACAGTTTTTCCGGCAGCCGCTGGCTGGGAAGCACCAGCCCGGTTCCGGGTTGGCCGGTCCGGTCCTGCTCAATGTAGTCCGGCACGGCGTCGTGATCAGTCATGAAGCACCCTTTGTGTGAACTGTCGTATATACCAAGGTGGTGCCTGCGATGGGGGATTTCAATGGCTGAGACAGCGGCGGGCCGGCTGGCTACTGTGGTTGGCCGTGATCTCCGATGACTGCCAGCAGGAAACTGTACTCTTCGGCCAGCTCCTTCATCGACTGGTAGCGGCCGCTGGCGCCGCCGTGCCCGGCACTCATCTGGGTGCGCAACAGCAGCGGACGGTCATCGGTCTTGCTGTGGCGCAACTTGGCCACCCATTTGGCCGCCTCCCAGTACTGCACACGCATGTCGTGATAGCCGCTGGTCACGAACATCGCCGGGTAGGCCTGCTCGCGCACTTGCTCATAGGGCGCATAGGCCCTGATTCGTTCGGCCACTGCCGGCTCGTTCGGGTCGCCCCATTCCTCGTACTCGCCGATGGTCAGCGGCAGAGAGGGGTTATTCATGGTGTTCCACACATCGACGAAGGGCACGTCGGCGACCGCGGCGGCGAACAGCTCGGGCCGCTGGTTGATGACGTTGCCGATCAGCAGGCCACCGGCGCTGCCGCCGGCAATCACCAGCTTGCTGCTGTCGGTGTACTGCTGGTCGATCAGGTGCTCGGCGCAGGCGATGAAATCGTTGAAGGTGTTGCTCTTGTGCTGCAGCTTGCCTTGCTGGTACCAGGCCTCGCCCATGTCCGCGCCGCCGCGCACATGGGCGATGGCGAACACCCAGCCACGGTCGAGCAATGACAGGCGCGCATGGGAGAACCAGGGGTCCATGCTGGCGCCATAGGCGCCGTAGCCATACAGGTAGAGCGGGGCGGGCGAAGCCAGGGCCGTCGGCCGCCCGACCAGGCTGATGGGGATGCGCGTGCCGTCCGCGGCGCTGGCCCATTCGCGGCGCACCTCATAGTCGTCGGCATCGAAGTGCCCCTCGACCGGGGTCTGCTTGAGAATGCTCTGGGTGCCGCTGGCCAGGTGCAGGGCACGCACCTGGGCAGGGCGGTTGAGCGATTCGTAACGCAGGCGGATGTGCTCGCTGACATATTCCTCTCCACCTTGCACGTGCAGGCTGTAAACCGCATCGGGCATGCTCACCTCATAGGCATCGCCATTGACCGGGTGTACCTCGAGTCGGGTCAGTCCTGCCTCGCGGTAATGCAGCAGCAGGCCATGCTGTTGCACGCTGAAATGTTCCAGCGTGCGCTGCGGGTCCACATCGATCAGCAGTTCCCAGTGCGGTCGCAACGGGTGACATGGGTCGGTGCGGTACAGGGCGAAGTTCTCACCGCGGTCGTTGCTGCGGATCAGCAGGCCCTGGGGGCCATGGTCGACATGGTATTCGTGGCCGCTGCTGCGGCGGCTGAGCAGTTGCCAGTCCGCCGCCGGCTGATCGGCTGAGACCACGCGTACCTCGCTGGTGTTCTTGCTGTCGCTGGCCAGGATCAGCCACTGTTCCGAGCTGCTACGGTAGGCATGCAGATAGAAGCGCTGGTCGGCCTCGTGATAGACACGCACCGGCGGGGTACCCAGTTGCAGGCGCCAGAGCGTGGCCGGGCGTGAGGCCTCGTCCATGCTGATGGCAAACAGGGTGACGCTGTCGTTGGCCCACACCAGACTGCCGTCGGCCTGATCCAGTGGCAACTCGCTGATATTGCCGCTGGCCAGATGCTTGAGATACAGGCAGTACACTTCATCGCCCTGGCGGTCGAGGCTGTAGGCCAGCCACTGATGGTCGGGACTGATGGCAAAGTCGCCGAGCTGCAGAAAGCCGTCGCCGGCCAGCTCGTTCATGTCCAGCAACAATTCCTCGTGGTCTGGATCGGTCTCGAGGCTGCCATCCTCCGGCCGCGGGCAGCGATAGGAGCGCGGATACTCGGCGCCGGCTTCGGTACGCTGGTAATACAGCCATGGTCCCCACACAGCGGGCAGCGACAGATCGGTTTCGCGGATACGTCCACGGATTTCCTCGAACAGCAGTGCCCGCTGGTCATTGTGACTGCTCAGCCATTGTTCGGTATGGCTGTTTTCAGCATTCAGGTGGCTGATCACTTCGTCGCGGTCGCGCTGTTCCAGCCAGGCATAGGGATCAGGCGTCGCATCACGGCGAGTTGATGGGGGCATGGTTGTAGGACTCCAGGGACAAAAAAGTTATTATAGCCGCTCGTTCATTGGCAACCGGGCACCAGCATGTTCAACGAGGCGGAATACCAGACAGTGTGGATGATTTACCTTGCCGCTGCAGCCTGCTGCTGGTTGGTCTGGACACAGTTGACCCGCTGGGTCGGGTGGTGGTTCATTCGGGAGCCGCTGTGGCTGGTGATGGCGGTGATCCTGTTCACCCCGGCGCAGATCGATCCACTCGAACCGTGGCTGGCACCAGCGGTGATCGGTTTGGCGTTGGATACGCTGCTGGGTAGCGGAGAGAATGCCGGCAAGTTGCTGGGCGAGCTGGTCCTGGTGATGGCGCTGGCTGCGCTGGCCTACATCGGTTTTGCCTGCCTGCGCCTGGGTTGGCGGCACTGGCGGAGCGGCCGGAGCAGCTCCGCGGCCTGAACGGGTCTTACTCTTCGTTCTTTTGTTCGTACATGATGCGCGCCAGGCGCATGATCTGCTCCTGGAACTCGGTCCGCTGGCTATCGGTCATTGGGCAGATGCCGACCTGCTCGAACAGGCGGTAGCCGCGCACCGAGAAGAACAGCACGGCGGCCTGAGCCAGCCCCAGTGGTGATTTCTCGAGAATGTCGAACAGCCCCTGGACATCGTCCGAGGTGGTCTGCAGCAGCGCCGGGTTGCTCGCCGCAGCGGCGAAGATCGCCGAGTCCAGGTTCTTCTCCTCGGTGGACTCGCTCATGTTGCTCAGTAGCAATGCCTTGAGTTCGCGCATGGGCTCATCGGGCAGAACGCTTTCATAGGCACCCCAGCGCACGCGAAAGCGCTCCAGGCGATGTTCGATCATCGCTGTCAGCAATGCTTCACGGTTGGGGAACAGGGTGCTCAGGGTGGCTTCATCAACGCCGGTGCGCTCGCTCAGGGTGGCGAAGGTCAGCTGGGAAGCACCCAGTTCGCTGACGATGGCTTCCGCGGCGCGGAACAGGCTCAGGTGAAGTGAATTGCTCTGTTTCTGGTTGGTGCTGTCCACTGCGAGAACCTCATGATCTGGACGTCTGGATAGAGGTTGCGAACAGAATGGATGGAATGACTCTGTCGCCCTCGGGTCATTGCAGCATAGGGTACGACGTCGGGGCGGTGCAGGCGAGTGATTTTTGCCCCGGGCGGGCTGGGAGGAGGACAGATACAAGAAAACCCGGCCGAGGCCGGGTTTTCTGTTCAGACATCAAGGATTAGTTGATGATCTGAATGTTCGCAGCTTGCTTGCCCTTAGGACCAGTAGTGATGTCGAAGGACACCTTCTGGTTCTCGGCAAGGGATTTGAAGCCCTGAACCTTGATTTCGGAGAAGTGGGCGAACAGATCGTCACCGCCGCCGTCCGGAGTAATGAAGCCGAAGCCTTTGGTGTCGTTGAACCACTTAACTGTACCAGTTGCCATTTCAGATAATTCCTATCAAATTGAAATACTTGAGCAATGCTCAATTAAAGCGTGGGAATCAAAGATTGCGAGAATGACAAACTTACGTACTGAAAGTGCGCTTGCAGCCTACTACTCTATCTCTTGAAAACCTACGCGCCCACTTTGCCCCGTAATACCGATCAAGTCAAGTTAATACTTTTATCGATGCCGGAGCTAAACGAACGAAATTCAGTATACGTCAGTTTGCGGAAATAGCACGCCTTTCGTCGGATAATTTTAAAGGCCCGTTTTCAGGCCTCGACAGCCTTGTCCTGCAGGCGATGGTAGGGGTACACGTCGATCACCTTGCCGTCGCGGATTTGCTGCTGTAGCCCCTTCCAGTAGTCCGCATCGAACAGCTCGCCGTGCATCTGCGCGAACAGTCGGCGCTGGCGTACGTCGGCGAACAGAAACACCGGGAACTCCTCGGGAAATACATCGTTCGGTCCGACCGAATACCAGGGCTCGGAAGCCATTTCCTGTTCCGGATACATGGCCTCCGGTATATGGCGGAAGTTGACTTCGGTCAGGTAGCTGATCTCATCGTAGTCATAGAACACCACCCGGCCATGGCGGGTGACACCGAAGTTCTTCAACAGCATGTCACCGGGGAAGATGTTGGCTGCCGCCAGTTGCTTGATTGCCAGGCCGTAGTCCAGCAGTGCCTCGCGGGTCTGGGACTCGCTGGCGGTCTCCAGGTAGATGTTCAAGGGCGTCATGCGCCGCTCGGTCCAGCATTGGCGAATCAGCACGCTGTCGCCCTGCAGTTCCACCATGGACGGTGCCACCTCAAGCAGCTCCTGCAGGCACTCGGGCTCGAAACTGTCACGGGCGAAGCGGAAGTCGGCGAAATCCTGAGTATCGGCCATACGCCCGACGCGGTCATGGCGTTTCACCAGGCGATATTTTTCGATCACCGTGGCGCGGCTGACATGCTTGGATGGCGCGAACCTGTCCTTGATGATCTTGAATACGGTATTGAAGCCCGGCAGGGTGAATACGGTCATGACCATGCCGCGTACGCCTGCGGCCATGACGAACCTGTCCTCGGGATTGCGTGCCATGTAGTCGATCAGCGCACGGTAGAACTCGGACTTGCCCTGCTTGTAGAAGCCCAGGGCGGTGTAGAGCTCGGCAATCTGCTTGCTGGGCAGCAGGCGCTTGAGAAAGCCGATCATCTCCGCCGGCACGACGACATCGACCATGAAGTAGGAGCGGGTGAAGGAAAAGATGATGGAGACTTCCGACTCATCGGTGATCAGGGTATCGACGCTGATACCTTCATTATCCTTGTGCACCAGGGCCAGCACGAAAGGCCACTGCTCGCCCTGGCTCAGCACCCGGCCCACCAGATAGGCACCCTTGTTGCGATAGAACACCGGCTGGATCAGTTCCACGGTGAGCCCGTGATCCAGCTGTGCCCAATCCGGCAGGCCCTGCCGCAGACACTGGACGATCAGCTGGCAATCACGTTCGAAATCCGCCCAGGGTGCATCGAAGGCATATTCGTCGAGGACCTGACGGGCCAGGCTGGTCAGGCAGCCACCGGAAATGAAACCACGGGTCAGTTGCACCCGCGACGGCTTGCGTACCGGCGGCCTGGTGCTGTGCACGAACATGGTGCGATCACTGATCTGGTCATGCCGGTGCATCTTGAAGAACACCGAGTTGAACCAGGTTTCCGCCAGGTCGTCGTCAAAACGATCCTCAATCAGCTCTATATAGGCATGCTTGATCGCTGGCCAGCGGTCGGCATCGAGAATGTCGCGGCATTGCGGGTCGGCTGACAGCCGGTGCTTGGTCTCGTAGATGCGTTCGTCATACAGGTTGATGCGGGCAGTGGAGGTTTCCTGTATTTCCGTCCACTGAGCCTGTTCGAACCGGGCGCGGGCGCCCTGGGTCAGATCGCGGAATGTCGTACGGTAGTCTTCGAAGGCATCCAGCAGGCGTTGGGCAACGTGCGCGGCGGTATCGGGCATGGGGGCAACCTGTAGCATATCGGGTGTGCTCAGGATAGCCAGTCAGAGAGGATGACGGAAGTGCCAGTACCGACCAGGCGGGTCGGTACTGGCGGTTGGACCCTCAGGGCACCAGTTCCTGCTCGGTGAACAGGTCGCTGAACAGCATGGTGGACAGGTAGCGCTCGCCGGAGTCGGGGAGGATGACGACGATGGTGCGGTTCTGCATTTCCGGTTCCTCGGCCATGCGTACCGCAGCAGCCATGGCCGCGCCGGAGGAAATGCCGCAGAGGATGCCTTCCTCGCGCATGATGCGCAGAGCCATATCCTTGGCTTCCTCGTCGGTGGTCAGCTCGACCCGGTCGATCAGGCTCAGGTCCAGGTTGCCCGGGATGAAGCCGGCACCGATGCCCTGAATCTTGTGCGGTGACGGCTTGAGTTCCTCGCCGGCCAGCGCCTGGGAAATCACCGGCGACAGCACCGGCTCGACGGCGACCACGGTGATCGGTTTGCCGCGGGTGTTCTTTATATAGCGCGACACTCCGGTCAGCGTGCCGCCGGTACCCACGCCGGATACCAGCACATCGATGCTGCCGTCGGTATCGTTCCAGATCTCGGGGCCAGTGGTCTTCTCATGGATCTCCGGGTTGGCCGGATTCTCGAACTGCTGCAGCAGAATATGCGTGTCGGGGGCGGCCTGGGTTATTTCCGTGGCCTTTTCGATCGCACCCTTCATGCCCTTGGCCGGTTCGGTCAGTACCAATTCGGCACCCAGTGCCTTGAGCACCTTGCGCCGCTCCAGACTCATGGAAGCGGGCATGGTCAGAATCAGCTTGTAACCGCGAGCGGCAGCGACGAAGGCCAGGCCGATCCCGGTATTGCCCGAGGTCGGTTCCACGATCGTCATGCCTTCCTTCAACAGGCCTCGGGACTCTGCGCTCCAGATCATGTTGGCGCCGATGCGGCACTTGACCGAATGCGAGGGGTTGCGCCCCTCGACCTTGGCCAGGATGGTCACGCCCTGCGGGCCGAGGCGGTTGATCTGCACCAGCGGCGTATTGCCGATGGACTGCGAATAATCTGCGAAAACATGGCTCATGGGTTGGCTCCTTGTAATGTGCCTGCGGGGAATCAGCCTATGCCCGGCGCAAGGGGGCGTCAATCGGTGGAACTACCGCCGGGTGAGTCAGTCCCTTTAAATATGAACAAGACCATGCGCATTTCCCTGCTGGCGGCGGTGGTGCTGGCGCTGCTGCTGATCATACTGCACCTGATGCTGCCCTGGCTGGTGCGCGAGTTCCTGAACGACAAGCTTGCCGACATGGGTGACTACCGTGGCCACATAGAAGATGTGGACATGACCTGGTGGAATGGCGCCTATCGCATCAACGGACTGGAGATCACCAAGACCGATGGTAGCGTTCAGGTGCCTTTCCTCAGCGTGCCGAGCATGGATATTGCCATCCGCATGCGGGCGCTGTGGAAGGAAGGGGTGTTGATTGGTGTCGTTGACCTCCACCAGCCGGAACTCAACTTCGTCGATGGTGACACCCAGGAGCAGAAACAGACCGGTGAAGGTGTCGACTGGCGCGCGCAGCTGGAGGATATGGTGCCGGTACGCCTCAACGAGGTGAATGTACACAACGGCACGGTATCGTTTCGCAATTTCTCCAGTGACCCCCAGGTCAACGTCAACGCCAGCGCGGTACAGATGACGGTGCGCAACCTGACCAATGCACCGGACGCCCAAGGCGAGCGCAGTGCGAGCATGAACGGCACGGCGGACTTCCTCGACCATGCGCCGATCGAGGCCAGGGCCTATTTCGATCCGCTGGGGCGGGTGGATGACGCCGACCTGCAGTTCCGCATGCTGGGCCTGGACCTGACGCGGATCAACGACTTTGCCTCGGCCTATGGCAAGTTCGACTTTCGTGCCGGTGAAGGTGACCTGACCATGGAGCTGGAGGTGCGTGAACGTCAGCTCGACGGTTACGTGCAGCCGCTGTTGCGCAATGTCGATGTCTTCGATATGGACCAGGACATCCGCGATGAGGACAAGGGCTTCTTCCGTGGCCTGTGGGAAGCCATCGTGCATGGTGGCCAGGAAGTGCTGCAGAACCAGCGCAAGGATCAGTTCGCTACCCGCATCGAGCTGTCCGGCAGCCTGGACAATACCGAGACCAGCGCTTTCCAGGCCTTTATCGCCATTCTGCGCAATGCCTTTGTCGAGGCATTCACTCCCCGTTTCGAGCGCGCGCTGGAACTGGAAGAAGAGGAATGATTTTGTCATTCATTGACTGAATCTTCCCTGTGCGTTTACACCCAATCGGGGCGCAAGCTATAGTCCTGGGCTGTTTATTGATTTGAATACCCGGCCGGGCCGGGTCTGGCTCAAGGAATTCCCCATGAAGTTCGAAGGTACCCAGTCGTACGTCGCTACAGACGACCTCAAGCTCGCCGTAAACGCCGCCATCACCCTGGAACGCCCTTTGCTGATCAAGGGTGAGCCGGGCACCGGCAAGACCATGCTCGCCGAACAGCTGGCCGAATCCATGGGCGCCAAGCTCATCACCTGGCACATCAAGTCCACCACCAAGGCCCACCAGGGTCTGTACGAGTACGATGCGGTCAGCCGTCTGCGCGACTCGCAGCTCGGCGTGGACAAGGTGCATGATGTGCGCAACTACATCAAGAAGGGCAAGCTGTGGGAGGCGTTCGAGTCCGAGGAGCGTGCCATCCTGCTGATCGACGAAATCGACAAGGCCGATATCGAGTTCCCCAACGATCTGCTGCAGGAACTCGACAAGATGGAGTTCTACGTTTACGAGACCAACGAGACCATCAAGGCCAGGCAGCGCCCGATCATCATCATCACCTCCAACAACGAGAAGGAATTGCCCGACGCCTTCCTGCGCCGCTGCTTCTTCCACTACATCGCCTTCCCTGATCGCGAGACCATGCAGCGCATCGTCGATGTGCATTATCCGGGCATCAAGAAGGAATTGCTGAGCGAGGCGATGGATATCTTCTTCGACGTGCGCAAGGTGCCGGGCCTGAAGAAGAAGCCGTCCACTTCCGAGCTGGTCGATTGGCTCAAGCTGCTGATGGCCGATGAGATCCCCGAGGCGGTGCTGCGTGATCGCGACCCGACCAAGGCCATTCCGCCGCTGTATGGCGCACTGGTGAAGAACGAGCAGGACGTCCAGTTGCTGGAACGTCTGGCATTCATGACGCGTCGGCAGAACCGTTAACGGGGGTACGCCCTATGTTACTGGGTCTGTTCAATGAAATGCGCGCTGCGAAGGTACCGGTATCGGTACGCGAGCTGCTGGACCTGATCAATGCGCTGAAGAACCATGTCGTGTTCGCCGACATGGACGAGTTCTATTACCTGGCGCGCACGGTAATGGTCAAGGACGAGCGTCACTTCGACAAGTTCGACCGGGCCTTCGGCGCCTACTTCAATGGCCTGCAGGACCTCAACGAGTTGCTCGAGGCGCTGATTCCCGAGGACTGGCTGCGCAAGGAATTCGAGCGTCTGCTGACCGACGAGGAGCGCGAGCAGATCAAGTCGCTGGGCGGGCTGGACAAGCTGATCGAGGAGTTCAAGAAGCGCCTCGAGGAGCAGAAGGAGCGTCACGCCGGCGGCAACAAGTGGATCGGTACTGGCGGCACCAGCCCCTTCGGTTCCGGCGGCTACAACCCGATGGGCATTCGTGTCGGCGATGCCGGCAAGCGCCAGGGGCGAGCGGCCAAGGTCTGGGAGCAGCGCGAGTACAAGAACCTGGATGATCAGGTCGAGCTGGGCACGCGCAACATCAAGGTGGCGCTGCGCCGCCTGCGCAAATTCGCCCGCACCGGCGCTGCCGAAGAGCTGGATATCGATGGCACCATCGACCATACCGCACGTGACGGTGGCCTGCTGAACATCCAGATGCGACCGGAGCGGCGCAACGCGGTGAAGCTGCTGTTGCTGTTCGATATCGGCGGCTCGATGGATGCGCACATCAAGGTCTGCGAGGAACTGTTCTCGGCCTGCCGTACCGAATTCAAGCACCTGGAATACTTCTACTTCCACAACTGTATCTACGAGTCGGTATGGAAGGACAACATGCGTCGCACCAACGAGCGCATGCCGACCATGGATCTGCTGCACAAGTACGGGCCCGACTACAAGGTGGTGATCGTCGGCGATGCGGCCATGGCGCCCTACGAGATCACCCAGCCTGGTGGCAGCGTGGAGCACTGGAACGAAGAGGCCGGTCATGTCTGGATCACCCGCCTGCGGGAGAAGTATCCGAAGATGATCTGGATAAACCCCTATCCCAAGGATGCCTGGGGCTATACCACCTCCACGCGGATCATCCAGGATCTGATGGAGGACCACATGTATCCGCTGACGCTGGAGGGGCTGGAGCAGGGGATGCGGTACCTGAGCAAGTAGGTTGTTGCGGTGGTCTGGCGCCGCTGTTGGTCTGTTGCTGATGATCTGAGTGGCCGCGTTTGCCGGTCGGGCCATGCAGACACGCCGCAAGTACATCCATGTAGGCTCGCGGTTGTCATCCATGACAACCGACGGTCTGCCTGACCCGCCCGGCAAACGCTGCTGGAAATGTCGGTGTGGCGGAGGGGAAACCTGCAATGTGCACAGACTCATCGGCGGAGTTTGGCGACTGGCTCTGGTGGACCGTTTGATGGCAGGGATGCCATCAACGAGCCTACAGGGACGTACTTGCGGCGTGTCCACCAGAGCCAGTCGACAGGCGCCGTCCTTGCACTGAGCCAACAGCCACCAACCGCCGACACTCCACCACGCATGACACAGGCACCAACAGAGCAAATCATATGCCCCTGAAGCCCGGCCGCTACCGCCACTATAAAGGTAGGGACTACCAAGTCATTGATGTTGCACGCCATTCCGAAACCGGGGAACAGTTGGTGGTCTATCGTACCTTGTACGGCGATTTCGATCTGTGGGTGCGGCCGCTGGACATGTTTACCGAAGAGATAGAGGTAGGCGGCAAAACACATCCACGCTTTACCTTTATCAGCGAAGACGTGTAGGCTCTGGCCCTCCGGGCTGTCCGCCGCTTCGAGCAGCAGCCCAGCCCCTTTGCCCGCAGGGCGAACTGGATTTTTTGATTGAGGAATACCTTTACCCATGGGAAAAGCACTGGTCATTGTGGAGTCACCAGCCAAGGCCAAGACAATCAACAAGTATCTTGGTAATGACTTCGTGGTGAAGTCGAGTATCGGACATATCCGCGACCTGCCCACCAGCGGCAGCAGCAAGACCGACAGTAAACCCAAGGGACGCAAGGCTGCCTCGGCGGCACCGGAAGTGGACAAGCAGACCAAGGCGAAGATGCAACTGGTCAACCGTATGGGCGTTGATCCGGAAAACGGCTGGAAGGCGCACTACGAGATCCTGCCGGGCAAGGAAAAGGTCATCGACGAGCTGCGCCGCCTGGCCAAGGAAGCCGACACCATCTACCTCGCAACGGACTTGGACCGCGAAGGGGAGGCTATCGCCTGGCACCTGCGCGAATCCATTGGCGGTGACGATAGCCGCTATCGCCGCGTGGTGTTCAACGAGATCACCAAGAAAGCCATCCAGGATGCTTTCTCCGAGCCTGGCGAGTTGGACATGAACCGGGTCAACGCCCAGCAGGCGCGCCGCTTCCTCGATCGGGTGGTGGGCTACATGGTCTCACCGCTGCTGTGGCAGAAGATCGCCCGCGGCCTGTCCGCTGGCCGCGTGCAGTCGGTCGCGGTCAAGCTGATAGTGGATCGTGAGCGCGAGATCCGCGCCTTCATTCCGGAAGAATTCTGGGAAGTGCACGCCAACCTGACCACGCCCAAGAGCGAAGCGGTGCGCTTCGAAGTGGTCAAGGAGAATGGCGAAACCTTCCGTCCGCTGAACAAGCAGCAGACCGACCAGGCGCTGGCGCAACTGCAAGGTGCCAGCTACAAGGTGGTCAAGCGTGATGCCCGGCCGACCAGTACCAAGCCCGGCGCCCCGTTCATTACCTCCACTCTGCAGCAGGCAGCGAGTACGCGCCTGGGCTTCAGCGTGAAGAAGACCATGATGATGGCCCAGCGGCTGTATGAAGCGGGCTACATCACCTATATGCGGACCGATTCGACCAACCTGTCTGCCGATGCCGTAAGCATGGCCCGGGGTTACATCGAGAAAACTTTCGGCAGCCAGTATCTGCCCGAGTCGCCGAATGTGTACGGCAGCAAGGCCAACGCCCAGGAAGCGCACGAAGCGATCCGGCCGTCAGAAGTGAAGCTCAAGTCCACTGAACTCAAGGGTATGGAGCGTGATGCCGAGCGTCTGTACGAGCTGATCTGGCGCCAGTTCGTTGCCTGCCAGATGCCGCCGGCCAAGTATCTTTCCACCACCATCAGTGTGCAGGCGGGTGATTTCGAATTGCGTGCGCGCGGTCGCATCCTGCAGTTCGACGGCTTCACCAAGGTGCTGCCGCCGCTGGGCAAAGGGGGGGAGGACGAAGTGCTGCCGGATATGCAGGTGGACAATGTCCTCGATCTGGTCAAGCTCGATCCGAAACAGCACTTCACCAAGCCGCCGGCGCGCTACTCCGAAGCCAGCCTGGTCAAGGAGTTGGAAAAGCGCGGCATCGGTCGGCCTTCGACCTATGCCTCGATCATCTCCACCATCCAGGAGCGCGGCTACGTCACCTTGAACAGCCGCCGCTTCTATGCCGAAAAAATGGGCGATATCGTTACCGAGCGACTCAACGAAAGTTTCCCGAACCTGATGGACTACAGCTTCACCGCGCGCATGGAGGAGTCGCTGGACGACGTAGCCCAGGGGGAGACGCTGTGGAAAGAGGTGCTGGACAAATTCTACGCTGATTTCAGGCAGAAGCTTGAGGCAGCCGGAGCAACAGTCGAAGGCCAGGGCATGCGCGCCAACCAGCCGACCCTGACTGACATTCCCTGCGTCGAATGCGGTCGCCCGATGATGATCCGCACCGCGTCCACTGGCGTCTTCCTCGGCTGCTCGGGCTACGCCTTGCCACCCAAGGAACGCTGCAAGGCGACCGTGAACCTGGTACCCGGCAACGAGGTGGCGGCCGATGACGAGGAGGGCGAGTCCCGGGTATTGCGGGCCAAGCGCCGTTGTCCGATCTGCTCCACGGCGATGGACAGTTATCTGGTCGATGAGCAGCGCAAGCTGCACGTTTGCGGTAACAACCCCGATTGCAGCGGCTTCGAAGTGGAAGAGGGCCAGTTCAAGATCAAGGGCTACGATGGGCCGGTGATTGAGTGCGACAAGTGCGGCAGTGAGATGCAGCTCAAGACCGGGCGCTTTGGCAAGTATTTCGGCTGCACCAACAGTGCCTGCAAGAATACCCGCAAGCTGCTGAAGAGTGGTGAGGCGGCGCCGCCGAAGATGGATCCGGTATTGATGCCGGAGCTGCGCTGCGAGAAAGTGGATGACGTCTATGTACTGCGCGACGGTGCATCCGGTCTGTTCCTCGCTGCCAGTCAGTTCCCGAAAAACCGGGAGACCCGCGCGCCACTGGTCAAGGAGCTGCTGCCCCACGCCGAGGCGATCGACCCCAAATACCATTTCCTGCTGGAGGCGCCGGTGGCCGATCCGGACGGCAATCCAACGGTGGTGCGCTATAGCCGCAAGAGCAAGGAACAGTACGTGCAGAGTGAAATCGACGGCAAACCCAGCGGCTGGCGCGCTTTCCATGACGGCAAGGGATGGGTGGTGGATGACGCGCGCAAGGGCAAGCGCTGAGCGGAGGCGATATGGCGAATGAAGTGTATACCCGCACCAACCAGGCTCTGTCATTTGCCCGTCTTGCCCTGGCTTCGTGGGAGGCGGCAGCAGGCGCGTCAGGCGTGGGCTCCGTCACCCAGGAGCGTTATCACCGGGAGCATGTGATCTTTCATGCCTACCGCGCCGTTCTGGCCTTGATTCATGAGGTGGCCGAGGGTTATCGCTGGCCATTGCTGGATGCGCGCAGCGTTGAGCAGGTGCTTGGCAGTGATGTGGTCGAACGCTTCCCGGGTCCGGAGCTGGGAGAACTGGTGCAGCTGGCTGCGGATGAGGCCAGTTGGCTGGCGGGCCTGCTGCGGGCCTGGCAGCACCTGCTGTCGCCCGCCGAGGGCGTCGTGCAAACGGCAGGTGCCGAGCTGATTGCCAGCACTGCGGCCGCTGCGGGGCACTGGGACATCGACGAGGCGCAAGCGGCGCTGGATGCGTTGGCGGCGCAGATCGAGCGTTACCGTCAGGCCATGCAGGAGTGGTAGCGGCAACTGACCCTGCAGTCGGGTTTGGCGCTGTTGCTGTGGTACACTGCGCGGCTTGACTGACAGGAGACGCGAAATGCCTTCACCCTTTCTCGAGATCATAGAGCTTGCCGATGGCACGGTCGCGTTGCGCCGGCCGGATGAGCAGGGCAAGCCGCTGCTGACCATCGAATTCTCCGAGGAAGCCAGAGACTTTCTACAGGGTAACTACGTCGAGGTGGCCAAGGCCATGATCGGCGCCGGCATGCAGATGGCCGGACAGATCATGGATGAAGATCCGGATCTGGAGTTTGACCAGCAGCGCGTATTGCACTGATCCAGCCGGGCGTTCGCCCGACTGTTCTGTTTTTGCCCGGCCGGTGTCTGACTACCCCATGCGAATATTCAGGCTGGCGCAATGACCTCTCTGTGCCGCCATGTCCAGCCGGTGGCTGGTGCGTGGTGACGACGGCAGCCAGCTGACCACGGTATGGCTGTAGCCCAGTTCGAGTATCTCGCAGCAGAGTTTGAGTGCGTCCATGCCGTGCTTGGGGCGGATGATGAGTATGCGCTGTGGGTCCAGGCCCGAGGCGCGCAGCCATTTCTGGCTGACCGGCAGGGGCGGGTCGATCAGGCTCAGCCAGCCTGGGGTATTGGCCTGGCTCAGATCGCGCAGTACCGGAGCCAACCATTGCAGGCACTGGCGGGGCGCTCCGTTCAGGCTTATTTCGCTGAATCCGGCATTTTCGTCCGGCTCGCATTCCGGCAGGCGGGCCGGGGCCAGTTTGCGCATACCCAGACGGGAAGACATCACGGCCTGATGCAACAGATCGGGTTGCACCGCTGAACCTTCGTTTCGCGCATACTGCATGGCGTACTCCTTCAGTGGCGTATCACGCCAACGCTCAAACCTTCGATAATCAATTCCTGTTCACCCAGATCGATTTCAATGGGGGCGAACTCGGGGTTCTCGGCGATCAGCGACACCTTGCGTCCCTGTTTATGGAAGCGCTTGACGGTGACCTCGTCGTCGATGCGGGCGACCACCACCTGGCCGTTACGGGCTTCACTGGTGCGATGCACCGCCAGCAGGTCGCCATCCAGAATGCCGATATCCTTCATGCTCATGCCGCGTACCCGTAGTAGGTAGTCGGCGCGCGGGCTGAAGAATGCCGGGTCGATCTTGCAGTGATTTTCGATGTTTTCCAGTGCCAGGATGGGGGCGCCGGCGGCGACCTGGCCGATGACCGGAAGGCTGTCGTCGTCGGGCGCTTCGTTGTCCGCAGGCAGGCGAATGCCACGCGATGCGCCGGGAATCATCTCGATCGCGCCCTTGCGGGCCAGCGCCTTGAGGTGATCCTCTGCGGCATTGGGTGAGCGGAACCCCAGCTCCCTGGCAATATCCACCCGCGTAGGTGGGTAGCCATTGCTGCTCATGTATTCCCTGATAAAGGAAAGTACCTGCTGTTGCCGTGCTGTGAGTTTCTGCATTTTATCTGCCTGTGTTTTTATACAGTGACTGTGATTATATACAGCTTGAGGCCAAGGGCAAGCCCGCAGCTACCGTTTGCAGCGCAGCCGTTGTGTGGTAAAACGTCGGAGTTGACAGTGAGTCCGTTTGAAACGTATGTTTCAAACACATGTGTTTTTCCTGGAGTTATCTGTGGCACAGTCTGAAACAGTCGAGCGCATTCTGGATGCTGCAGAGCAGTTGTTTGCCGAAAAGGGTTTCGCCGAAACCTCGCTGCGGCTGATCACCAGCAAGGCCGGGGTTAACCTGGCGGCGGTGAACTATCACTTCGGTTCGAAGAAGTCCCTGATCCAGGCGGTGTTCACCCGTTTTCTCAATCCTTTCGTCAGCAGCCTGGAGCAGGAGCTCGAGCGCAACGAGCAGGCCGGCATTCCCGAGCAGAGCCTGGAACAACTGCTGGAAATGCTGGTGCGCCTGGTACTGGCGGTCAAGCCGCGCAGCGGCCATGACCTGTCTACCTTCATGCGCCTGCTGGGGCTGGCGTTCAGCCAGAGTCAGGGGCATCTGCGCAAATACCTGGCGGAAGTCTATGGCAAGGTGTTCAAGCGTTACATGGAGCTGGTGCTGCGCAGCTCGCCGGAGTTGCCGCCGGCGGTACTGTTCTGGCGGGTGCACTTCATGTTGGGCAGCGCGGCCTTCACCCTGTCGAGCATGAAAGCGCTGAAGGCGATCGCCGAAGCTGAATGCGGCGAGCGGGCCAGTACCGAAGAAGTGCTGCGGCAGATGGTGCCCTTCCTGGCGGCGGGTATGCGCGCCGGTGCGCTCACCCCGGAGACCACGAGACAAGGCCAGGATACGCTGCAGGCACTATAGCCGGCAGTGTCGATCGTAGCCGGGGCTTACCTCGCGCCCCCTGATCCGCTATCGTGTGGCCTTTGCGGCGGAGCTGAGCATGCAACTGGACCTGATCCACATATCCATCGATAGGCAATGGCTGACCGGCTATCAAGCCGGTCGGCAGGTGTGTGCCTGGCCGGTATCCACAGCGAAGAACGGGCCGGGTGAGCTGAATGGCAGTGGCTGCACTCCCCGGGGGCGGCATCGGGTGCGTGCACGCATCGGCGATGGCCTGCCGTCGGGGACGGTGTTCATTGGCCGGCGTCCGACCGGTGAGTTGTGGACCCCCGAACTGGCCGCCGCCAACCCGCAGCGGGACTGGATTCTGACCCGCATCCTGTGGCTCTGTGGCGAGGAGCCGGGGATCAATCGCGGTGGTGACCGCGATTCCCAGCGTCGCTATATCTATCTGCATGGCACTGGCGACGATCAGCCGATGGGCATTCCGCTGTCCCATGGCTGCATACGTCTACGCAATGCCGACATGCTGACCCTCTTTGATATGACCCCGGCGGGCTGCGCCGTGGTCATCGAATAATCTGATGGAGCACACCCTTTGACCCAAGGCACATTGATGCTGGATCTGGCCGGTACCTGGCTGACCCCGGAAGACCGCCAGCTGTTGAGACAACCCGAAGTCGGCGGCCTCATCCTGTTCGCCCGCAATACCGAATCCCCGGCCCAGGTGCGTGAGCTGGTACGCAGTGTTCGCGCGTTGCGCCCGGAAATGCTGATCGCCATCGACCAGGAGGGCGGTCGTGTACAGCGCCTGCGCCGCGAGGTGCTGCGTCTACCGGCACTGGGGCGGATTGCCGGCTGTGGCGCCGAAGATGTCGCTGCCGTTGCCGAAGCGGCCGCCTGGCTGATGGCCACGGAAATGCTCGCCTGCGGCATCGATATCAGTTTCGCGCCGGTGCTGGATCTGGATCATGGTCGCAGCCAGGTAATCGGTGACCGTTCCCTGGGTGGTGACCCGCAGCAGGTCAGTCGCCTGGCCAGGGCCTATATCGATGGGCTGCACCAGGCCGGCATGGCCGCCACCGGCAAGCATTTTCCCGGCCACGGCTGGGCCGAGGCGGATTCGCATACCGACCTGCCGGTAGACGAGCGCAGTGAAGCGGATATCCGCCAGTCGGACCTCCAGCCGTTCGCAGCGCTGGCGCCGTTGCTGGATGGCATCATGCCGGCGCATGTGGTGTATCCGGCCGTGGACAGCCTGCCGGCAGGCTTCTCCCGGCGCTGGCTGCAGGATATTCTGCGTGCCGAGCTGGGCTTCGAGGGTGTCATCTTCAGCGACGACCTGACCATGGCCGGCGCCCACGCGGTGGGTGATATGGCGCAGCGGGTCGACGCGGCACTGGCCTCGGGCTGCGACATGCTGCTGGTCTGCAATGATCGGGCGGCTGCCGAGCAGGCACTGCTGCATGCCCAGCGCATTGGCATGCAGCCCTCGCTGCGGGCGCAGCGAATGCTGGCCCGGCGTGTGGTGGGGCTGGACTACAAGGCTCAGCCGCGCTGGCGGCAGTCGGTCGAATTGGTGCAGGGCGCCGGACTGCTGTAACGGAAAAGCCGGCACCGCCGTTCGAGTGCGGGGTTTCATCCTGACTGGCGGTGTCCCACGCCCCCCCTTGGGTCGAGATGGAACTCGACCCTCCTTGGTACGTGCAAAGCTGGGGAAGCCTTGTTTCGAGTTGTTGCGCGCGAGCGCGTGAAGACAGCGACGTTGTACTCGGTATAACACCAGCACCAGCACCAGCACCAGCTCCGAGGTCGCAGGCCGTGCTGGCCGGCAGCCATTGCAGAACCGTCTGCGGCCAGGGATGGCCGTAGACGAGCGCCATGGATGGCGGGGTGCGCGTTCTGCAATGGCTGCCGGTCAGCGCGGTCCTACGCGGAACCCGCCGCAAGCTCCAATCAAATCCAAGTGCCGCCGCTCAACCCAGTCATTGCCGGGTTGAGCGGATCGGACGATACATTCCGGCATATCAAAGCCTCATCGGCGTTTTCCTTTGCCGTTGGGGGCGGCGGGCGCTTGCTGCAGCCGCTCGATCAGGGCCTCGACCGTATTCAGGCGCAGACCAGGCGCGCCCATGGGGGCGCTGAAACGCAATGTGCTGCCACCCTCCAGGCGGTAGCGTTGCGGACTGTCCTGGATCAGGCGGATCAGGATCAGCGGATCGATGCTGGTGTCGGCGGCGAACTCGATCCGCCCATGCTCCGGTCCCGCATCGATCTTGCTGATGCCCAGGGGGGTACAGCGCAGTTTCAATGAGGTAACCCGGAACAGGTTCTTCACCGGCTCCGGCAGCAGGCCGAAGCGGTCGATCATCTCCACCTGCAGGTCCTTCAGCTCTTCATCGTCGCCGGCGTTGGCGATGCGCTTGTACAGCGTCAGGCGGGCATGCACGTCTGGCAGATAATCGTCAGGGATCAGTGCCGGCAAGCGCAGGTTGATGTCCGGGCCGCGGCTCAAGGGGTTCTCCAGCTCCGGTTGCTTACCCTGCTGAATGGCCTTGATCGCCCGTTCCAGCATGTCCATGTACAGGCTGAAACCGACCGCCTGGATCTGTCCGCTCTGGCCTTCGCCGAGCAGTTCACCGGCGCCGCGGATTTCCAGGTCATGGGTGGCCAGGGTGAAGCCGGCGCCCAGGTCCTGGGCTGCGGCGATAGCCTCCAGGCGCTTTTCCGCATCGCCGGTGAGCTTGCGCCCGGCCGGCGTCAGCAGGTAGGCATAGGCCTGGTGATGGCTGCGCCCGACCCGGCCGCGCAACTGGTGCAGCTGGGCCAGGCCGAACTTGTCGGCGCGCTCGATGATAATGGTGTTGGCGCTGGGCACGTCGATGCCGGTTTCGATGATGGTGGAGGTCACCAGGATGTTGAAGCGGCGGTGATAGAAGTCGCGCATCACCTGCTCCAGCGCCCGTTCGGGCATCTGCCCATGACTGATGCCGATCCGTGCCTCGGGCACCAGTTCGGCCAGGTCAGCGGCGCATTTTTCGATGGTTTCCACTTCGTTGTGCAGGAAGTACACCTGGCCGCCGCGCAGCAGCTCGCGCAGGATCGCCTCCTTGATGACGGCCGGCTGCTGTTGCATGACGAAGGTCTTGACCGAGAGCCGCCGCGCCGGTGGGGTGGCGATGATCGACAGGTCGCGCATGCCGGTCATGGCCATGTTCAGTGTGCGGGGGATCGGGGTCGCGGTCAGGTTGAGGATATCCACCTCGCTGCGCAGCGCCTTGAGGCGTTCCTTCTGACGCACGCCGAAACGGTGTTCCTCGTCGATGATGACCAGCCCCAGGTCCTGGAACTGCACATCACCCTGCAGCAGCTTGTGGGTGCCGATCATGATGTCGACCTTGCCGTCGGCCAGCTCCTGGGTGGCGAGCTTGATTTCCTTGGCGGACTTGAAGCGTGACATCACCTCGACCTTCACCGGCCAGTCGGCAAAGCGGTCCTTGAAACTGTTGTAGTGCTGCTGGGCGAGCAGGGTGGTGGGCACCAGCACTGCCACCTGCTTGCCGCTGTGCACGGCGACGAAGGCGGCGCGCATCGCTACCTCGGTCTTGCCGAAGCCGACATCGCCACACACCAGGCGATCCATCGGCTGGCTGTTGGTCATGTCCTTGATCACCGCATCGATGGCAGCCTGCTGGTCAGCGGTTTCCTCGAAGGGAAAGGCCTCGGCGAAGGTCTGGTAGTCCTGATCGGGATCGTTGAAGCTGTAACCCTTGCGTGCCGCCCGGCGGGCATAGACGTCGAGCAGTTCGGCGGCGACGTCGCGGACCTTTTCCGCCGCCTTGCGCCGGGCTTTCTGCCACTGCTCGGAGCCCAGCCGATGCAGCGGTGCGTTGTCATCCTCGGCCCCGGAGTAACGGGCGATCATGTGCAGGTTGGCGACCGGCACATACAGCGTCGCTTCGTCGGCATACTCGAGCTTGAGAAACTCCGCCTGCTGACCCTCCACGCTCAGGTTGACCAGCCCGTGATAGCGGCCCACGCCATGATCGATATGCACCACCGGCGCACCTTCACGCAGCTCGGTCAGGTTGCGGATGATGGTGTCGCCAAGGTCGGTGGTCTTGCCCCGGCGTCGGCGCTGCATCACCCGTTGACCGAACAACTGGCTTTCGGCGATCAGGGCGATGGCCGGGTCGTTGCTCAGCAGGCCCTGGTCTACCGGTGCGATGGTGATGCCGCAGCGGATATCGCTGTCGACGAAGGCGCTCCAGCTGTCCACCGGTTCAGGCTTGAGCGGTATCCGAGCCAGCAGCTCCAGCAGCGCTTCCCGCCGGCCGGCGGTCTCGGCGACGAATAGCGAACGGCCCTGGAAGTCCTCGAGAAACCGCTCCAGTTGCTGCAGCGGACGTTCCTGCTTGTTATCCAGCGGCAGCTCCGGCGGTGAACTGCAATCGAAGTTGGTTACTCCCGCGCCAGTCGGCAGGGGTGTGTCGTGGCAGATGATGCGCGGGTAGCGCTTGATCAGCGCGAAGCCTTCCTCCACCGGCAGGAACAGTTCCGCTGGTGACAGCAACGGCCGGGTCGGGTCGATGCCGTGCTCCTCGTAGCGGTTGCGCACATCGACCCAGAACTGGGTAGCGCTGTCTTCGATACCGGGCAGGCTGAACAGCTGGGTATTGTCCGGCAAGTAGTCGAACAGGGTGCCGAGTTCCTCGAAGAACAGCGGCAGGTAGTATTCTATGCCGGGTGGTACCAGTCCGTCGCTGAGGTCCTGATAGATCGGGCAGCGCCGATGGTCGACGTCGAAACGCTCGCGAAAACGGGCACGAAAGCCGGTCAGGGCGCTCTTGTCGAGGGGGAACTCGCGCGCCGGCAGCAGATGGATCTTCTCGACCTTGTCGATGGAGCGCTGGGTTTCCGGGTCGAAGGTGCGCAGCGTTTCGATCTCTTCGTCGAACAGGTCGATACGGTAGGGCAGCCGTGAGCCGGTGGGGAACAGATCCAGCAGGGCGCCGCGCACTGCATAGTCGCCATGCTCGTAGACCGTATCGACGCAGCGGTAGCCGGCGGCGTCCAGGTTCTGCCGCATGCTGTCGATATCCAGCTTCTGGCCGACTTCCAGCATCAGGACCGAGCCGCCAAGGAACGGGCGTGGTGGAATGCGGTGCAGCAGGGTGATCATCGGCACCACGAGAATGCCACGCTCGACCTGCGGCAGGCGGTACAGGGTCTGCAGGCGTTGGGAAATGATGTCCTGATGCGGCGAAAAGCGATCGTAGGGCAGGGTTTCCCAGTCCGGGAAGCTGGCGACCGACAGGTGCGGGGCGAAGAAGCGCAGTTCCTGCTCCAGGCGGTCGGCCATGGCCGTGTCGCGGGTGATGACCAGGCTCAGGCCCGGATATTGCAACGCCGCTTCGGCTATGGCCAGAGCGCGTGCTGCCGCCGGCAGATTGCCCCAGGCGGACTTGTTGCCAGAGGCTTTGTGCTGCGGGGCGGCGAACAGAATGGAATTGTCAGGCATGCAATTGAGCTTATCTTGTTACGCAAAACGCACAGTTTAACGCCATGTACCGATCCATGTGGGGATTGCCCTGTTTTTATCGGACCTTGCCGTGCCTGCGCTTGTCAGAGGAATGAGGCAGCTATATCATGATTGCCGCGTGACGCCGGGCCCCTCTGGCGGTGGTTGGTCCCACCGTGATGTCGGAGTCATAAGTTGATTCTTAACTTTGACCGGAGGGCCCCATGGAGCCACTGATCTCATTTCTGACCACCCCCTTTCTCGGAACCGCCGCCTGGCAGTGGTTCGCCTTCCTGGCCATCGTTCTGGCCATTCTCGCCTTCGACCTGGGTGTACTGCACCGCAAGGATCACGAGATCGAGGTGCGCGAGAGTCTGTTGCTGTACAGCGGCTACTTCACCGTGGGCATCCTGTTCGGCGTCTGGGTCTGGTTCGACCGAGGGTCGGCCAGTGCGCTGGAGTTCTACACCGGCTTTCTGATCGAGCAGTCGCTGTCCATGGACAATGTGTTCGTCATGGCGATGATCCTCGGCTTCTTCGGCATTCCCCGGTTGTACCAGCACCGGGTGCTGTTCTGGGGCATTCTCGGGGTGATCGTGCTGCGAGCGATCATGATCGGCCTGGGTGCGGCGCTGGTGCAGGAGTTCGAGTGGATTCTGTATCTGTTTGGTGTGTTCCTGTTGTTCTCCGGGGTCAAGATGTTCCTCAGCAAGGACCAGGAGGAGCATGCCGACCTGTCGCAGAACCGCATGGTCGGCTTTATCCGTCGACATTTCCGGGTGACCGACGACTTGCATGGTTCGCACTTTTTCGTACGCCTGCCGGACAAGACCGGCAAGGTGGTGCTGTTCGCCACGCCGCTGTTTCTGGCACTGGTGCTGATCGAGCTGGCCGATCTGGTGTTTGCGGTGGACAGCGTGCCGGCGATCTTCGCCATCACCCAGGATCCGTTCATCGTTTATACATCAAATATTTTCGCCATCCTCGGGTTGCGCTCGCTGTACTTCGCCCTGGCTGCGCTGATGCACCGCTTCGTCTACCTGAAATATGCCCTGGCCCTGGTGCTGATCTTCATCGGCTGCAAGATCCTGGCGCACGGTCTGGACATCAATATCCATGCCGGTGTGTCCCTGGGAGTGACCTTCGGTCTGCTGGCTGGCGGCGTGCTGCTGTCCCTGTACAGTACGCGCAAATCGGCCAGTTGAGCGACAGGTTGGCGGAGCTCCGGCCGTGCGCCGGGCTCCGTTAGCCATCGGATGATTGCCTACCAGAGCAGCTCGCCGCATAATAACGGCCCTCTTAGTTCCCAAGACCTGGAAGGAAAAACTGTGACTCAAGCCCAATACGAGCAATGTCTGGATAACTGGACCGATCGCGAAGCGACCGCCGAAGCGATGATCCCGTTGATTGGACGTCTGTACCGTGAACACAATGTGGTCACCTCCATCTATGGCCGTGGTCTGGTCAATCGCTCCGTCATCAGCCTGCTCAAGTCCCATCGTTTTGCCCGTCAGATCGATGACAGCGAGTTGTCAGTGCACGATACCTTTCCGGTGATCAAGGCGCTGCTGGACCTGAATCTGGGGCCGGCCTCCATCGATCTGGCGCGCCTGGTGGTCAAGTTCCAGAAGGAAGGGGGCGATGATCTTGACGCCTTCCTGCGTCGGGAACTGGCCAGTGTCATCGGCCACAAGGGTGAGAAGCGGGAGGGGCGCGATGTCGTGCTCTACGGCTTCGGTCGCATCGGTCGTCTGCTGGCTCGCATCATGGTCGAGAAGGCTGGCGCCGGTGATGGTCTGCGCCTGCGCGCGGTAGTGGTTCGCAAGGGTGCGGAGAACGACCTGTCCAAGCGCGCCAGCCTGCTGCGCCGCGACTCGGTACACGGCTCCTTCCAGGGCACCATCACCCTCGATGAAGAGAACAACACGCTGACCGCCAACGGCAACCAGATCCAGTTCATCTATGCCAGTGATCCGGCCAGCATCGATTACACCGCCTACGGTATCCAGGACGCCATTCTGGTCGACAATACCGGTGTATGGCGCGACGAAGCCGGCCTGTCCCAGCACCTCAAGTGCCCGGGCGTGAGCCAGGTAGTGCTGACTGCGCCGGGCAAGGGCAGCCTGAAGAACATCGTGCATGGCATCAACCATGCCTGGATCACCCCGGAAGACAAGATCGTATCGGCCGCCTCCTGCACCACCAATGCCATCGTGCCGGTGCTGAAAGCGATCAACGACAAGTTCGGGATCCTCAATGGGCATGTGGAGACCGTTCACTCCTACACCAACGACCAGAACCTGATCGACAACTTCCACAAGGGCAACCGCCGTGGCCGTAGCGCCGCGCTGAACATGGTCATCACCGAGACTGGTGCGGCCAAGGCGGTGGCCAAGGCATTGCCGGAGCTGGCCGGCAAGCTCAGCGGTAATGCCATTCGGGTGCCCACGCCAAACGTTTCCATGGCGATTCTGAACCTGAATCTGGAGAAGTCGACCAATCGCGAGGAGGTCAACGACTATCTGCGCTATATGGCCCTGCACTCCGAGCTGCACAAGCAGATCGACTTCACCAACAGCCAGGAAGTGGTGTCCACCGACTTCGTCGGCTCGCGGCATGCTGGTGTAGTGGATGCCGAGGCGACCATCTGCAACGACAACCGGGTCATTCTGTACGTCTGGTATGACAACGAGTTCGGTTACAGCTGCCAGGTAGTACGCATTCTGGAAGATATGGCGGGCGTCAACCCTCCGGCATTCCCGGCGTAGGTGTAATATGTGGTAATCAAAAAAGGCGCTTCGGCGCCTTTTTTGTTGACGCCAGTTCTGCCGGCAGAATCGCTCTGCAACGCCACTTTCCATGTTGCCAGGGGATTGTCTGGCGCTGCGACACTATGCCGCGTAGAAACCCGAAAAAAGCACCTTCCGAGTAGCTTTAAAAGGCCATGATCTTTATACTTGGCAGGATTTTTCGATCAGGGTCGTGGCTGCATCGTCTGATTCTTCTCCTGTTAAGTTCAGCGGAGTGCATTAGTGCTCCAGGCACCGCCATTGCCCCTTCACAAATTCCACATGTGATCAGGCTATTCATATGATAAAGATCAAGCGGGGCTTGGATCTGCCAATCACCGGCTCACCTGAACAACGCATCGAGGACGCACGTCCCGTCAGGAGCGTTGCGGTCATCGGTTTCGACTACCAAGGTATGAAACCTACGATGGAAGTGCAGGTCGGCGACCGGGTACAGGCAGGGCAGATCCTGTTCAGTGACAAGAAAACCCCCGGTGTGCTCTATACCGCACCCGTCAGTGGTGTGGTCAGCGCCTTGAACCGGGGCGAGAAGCGCGTGCTGCAGTCGGTGGTGATCGACGTCGAGGGCAGTGACTCCATCGACTTTGGCAGTCATGCCGCCGATAGTCTGGACAGTCTTGACGCCCAGTTGGTGCGTGACAAGCTGATCCGTTCCGGATTGTGGACCGCCCTGCGTACACGACCTTACAGCAAAGTCCCTGCGGTGGATGCCACGCCGTCCTCGATCTTCGTCACTGCCATCGACACGCATCCGCTGTCGGCCGATCCGGCCGTGGTGCTGCAAGGGTATGGCGTTGATTTCGAAAACGGCCTGAAGGTACTGTCGCGTCTGGCCGGCATCTGGTTGTGCAAGGCCGAGGGTGCGGCGATTCCCGGTGAAAGCATTCCGGGTGTCCGCACTGAAAGCTTTGCCGGGCCGCATCCGGCCGGCCTGGTGGGTACCCATATCCACATGCTCGATCCGGTCAGCGAGAGTCGCCAGGTGTGGCATATCAACTATCAGGATGTCGTCGCGGTGGGCCGCCTGTTCACCAGCGGCCACCTGTCGGCCGAACGGGTAGTCGCCCTCGGTGGCCCCCAGGTTGAGCGGCCACGTCTGTTGCGTACCGTGCTGGGTGCGAACCTGGCCGAGCTGACTGCTGGTGAGATGAAGGCGGGCAACAACCGCATCATCTCCGGGTCGGTGCTCGGTGGTCGCCTGGCGCGAGGTGCAGCGCAATTTCTTGGCCGATACCACCTGCAGGTCTCCGTCCTGTTGGAAGGCACCCAGCGTGAGCTGCTGCATTATCTGCGTGCCGGTACCGACAAGCACTCGATCCTGAATATCTTCATTTCCAAGCTCTCACCGTCGCGGCTATTCAACTTCACCACCAGTACCAACGGCAGTCCTCGCGCCATGGTCCCGGTCGGCAACTACGAAGAGATCATGCCGCTGGATATCCTGCCCACCCAACTGCTGCGTTCGCTGATCGTCGGTGATACCGACATGGCGCAGAAGCTCGGCTGTCTGGAACTGGACGAGGAGGACCTGGCGTTGTGCAGCTACGTATGTGCCGGTAAATACGAATACGGCCCGATTCTGCGTGACAATCTCACGCACATCGAAAGGGAGGGTTGATCAATGGGGCTGCGTAGTTTTCTTGACAAGATCGAGCACCATTTCGAAAAGGGCGGCAAGCACGAGAAGTGGTACGCGCTGTACGAGGCGCTCGACACCTTTCTGTACAAACCGGCCAGCGTAACCAGGACCACCGCCCACGTGCGCGACGGCATCGATCTCAAGCGCATGATGATCACCGTCTGGCTGTGTACCTTCCCGGCGATGTTCTTCGGCATGTGGAACGTCGGTTACCAGGCCAACAGTGTGCTTGCGGTCAATCCGGAGCTGTTGGCTGCCCAGGATGGCTGGCGCTTCGCGATCATAGGCATGCTGGCGGGTTTCGACCCGGGCAGCATCTGGGACAATATCATCCATGGCGCGACCTGGTTCGTACCGATCTATGTGGTGACCTTCGTCGTCGGTGGTTTCTGGGAAGTTCTGTTCGCCACCGTGCGCAGGCATGAAGTCAATGAAGGCTTCTTCGTCACCTCGGTACTGTTCGCCCTGATCCTGCCGCCGAGCATTCCGCTGTGGCAGGTGGCTCTGGGCATCAGCTTCGGTGTGGTGATCGGCAAGGAGATCTTCGGGGGTACCGGCAAGAACTTCCTCAACCCGGCGCTGACCGGTCGCGCCTTCCTGTTCTTCGCCTACCCGGCGCAGATTTCCGGTGATGCAGTCTGGACCGCAGTGGATGGTTTCAGTGGCGCCACTGCGCTGAGCATGGCTGGCGCTGGCGGCGTCGATGCGCTGGTCAACGGTGGGCTCAGCTGGATGGATGCCTTCATCGGCACCATGCAGGGCTCTATCGGCGAAACCAGCACCCTGGCCATCTTCATCGGCGGTGCGGTGCTGCTGATGACCAAGATCGCCTCCTGGCGCATCGTCGCCGGGGTGATGATCGGCATGATCGGTCTGAGCATGGTCTTCAATGCCATCGGCTCGGAGACCAATCCCATGTTCTCCATGCCCTGGTACTGGCACATGGTCACCGGCGGCTTCGCCTTCGGCATGATCTTCATGGCAACCGATCCGGTCTCGGCGTCGATGACCAACCTCGGCAAGTGGATCTTCGGTGGTCTGATCGGAGTCATGGTGGTATTGATCCGGGTAGTCAACCCGGCCTTCCCCGAGGGCATGATGTTGGCGATCCTGTTTGCCAACCTGTGTGCGCCGCTGATCGACTATTTCATCATCCAGGCTAATATCAAGCGGAGGCTGGCACGCCATGTCTAGTCAGAAAGAATCCACCGTCCGCACGCTGGTCGTTGCCCTGCTGGTGTGCCTGGTCTGTTCCGTACTGGTGGCAGGGGCGGCTGTTGCGCTGCGCCCGACGCAGATCGAAAACGCATTGCTGGATAAGCAACGCAACATCCTGGCCATTGCAGGCCTGGGGGATGCGTCGATGTCCGGCGCTGAGATCAAGGCGCTGTTCGATGAGCGTATTGTCGCTCGTCTGGTCGACCTGGAAACCGGCCGGTTCAGCGATGAGTTCGATGCCGATACCTTTGATCCGCTGCGGGCTGCCAAGGACCCGGCGTTGTCGAAAAACCTGTCTGGCAGCGAGGATATCGCCTCGATCAACCGCCGCGAGAACTACAGCGTGGCGTACATCGTCGAGGATGCCGACAGACAGATGGAGACCCTGATTCTGCCGGTCCGCGGCTACGGCTTGTGGTCCACACTGCATGGGTTCCTGGCCCTGCGCGCCGACCTCAATACCGTACAGGGCTTCGGCTTCTATCAGCATGCCGAAACCCCCGGTCTCGGCGGCGAGGTGGACAACCCGAACTGGCGTGGCCAGTGGCCCGGCAAGCAGATCTTCAGCGAAGACGGCAAGCTGGCCATCCGGATACTCAAAAGCAGTGTCGATTCCGGCAGTCCGAATGCCCATCATCAGGTCGATGGGCTGGCGGGAGCCACGCTGACCGTGAACGGAGTCAACCACCTGCTGGAGTACTGGCTGGGCGAGAATGGCTTCGGTCCCTTTATCGATAACCTGCGTGCAGGGGAGGCTTGAGCATGTCACAGCCGACAATCAAACAGGTCCTGCTGGACCCGATTTTCAACAACAACCCCATCGGCCTGCAGATCCTCGGCATCTGCTCGGCGCTGGCGGTCACCTCGAACCTGAAGACCGCGCTGGTGATGAGTATCGCACTGACGCTGGTGACCGGTTTTTCCAGCATGTTCATCTCGATGATCCGCAGCCAGATCCCCAGTGCGATCCGCATGATCGTCCAGGTGGTGATCATCGCCTCGCTGGTGATCGTGGTGGATCAGGTGCTCAAGGCCTATGCCTATGCCCTGAGCAAGCAGCTGTCGGTGTTCGTCGGCTTGATCATCACCAACTGTATCGTCATGGGGCGCGCCGAAGGTTTCGCCATGCAGAACCCGCCGGTGCTGTCATTCTTCGACGGCATTGGCAACGGCCTGGGTTACAGCGCCATGCTGATTGGCTTGGGTATCGTGCGTGAGCTGTTCGGTGCCGGCACGCTGATGGGTTATGAAATCATCAGCACGGTCAATAACGGTGGCTGGTATCAGCCCAATGGTATGTTGCTGTTGCCGCCTTCGGCGTTCTTCCTGATCGGCCTGTTCATCTGGGCGCTGCGCAGCTGGAAGAGGGAGCAGGTGGAGAAACCGGACTTCAAGATGGCTCCACAGGTATCCAACAAGGAGGCCTTTTGATGGAACACTATATCAGTCTGTTCGTGAAGGCCGTGTTCGTCGAGAACATGGCCCTGGCGTTCTTCCTCGGCATGTGTACCTTCCTGGCTATCTCGAAGAAAGTCGAGACAGCGCTCATGCTCGGGATTGCCGTTTTGGTGGTTCAGGTAGTTACCGTACCGGCTAACAACCTGCTCTACACCTATCTGCTTCGGGACGGCGCTCTAAGCTGGGCCGGGTTGCCAGACGCAGACCTGAGCTTCCTCGGTCTGCTGTGCTATATCGGCCTGATTGCGGCGCTTGTGCAGATCATGGAAATGGTCATGGACAAGTACATTCCTGCGCTATATGGGGCGCTCGGGATCTTCCTGCCCTTGATTACCGTGAACTGCGCCATCATGGGCGGCACCTTGTTCATGGTCGAGCGCGATTATAACTTCAGCGAAAGTGTCGTTTATGGGGTGGGTTCCGGTTTTTCCTGGGCACTGGCCATCGTGCTGCTGGCGGCCATCAGAGAGAAGCTCAAGTACAGTGATGTGCCAGCAGGGCTGCAGGGGTTGGGTATCACCTTCATTACTGTGGGTTTGATGTCGTTGGGCTTTATGTCCTTCTCCGGCGTGCAACTATAAGGGAGCGGACATGTCGATTCTTGATTTATTGCTACCCATCGCGATGTTCACTGGCATCGTGCTGGTGCTGGTGGTAATTATTCTGCTGGCCCGTACCCGGCTGGTTTCCAGTGGCGATGTCAGTATTGAAATTAACGGCGAGAAAACCATTACCGTGCCGGCGGGGGGCAAGTTGCTGGGCACCCTGGCGGATAATGGTATCTTCCTTTCTTCGGCTTGCGGTGGCGGCGGTACCTGTGCCCAGTGCAAATGCATGGTGGAAAGTGGTGGCGGTGAGATGCTGGCCACTGAGGAAAGCCACTTCAACAAGCGCGAAGCCCGGGAGGGCTGGCGTCTATCCTGCCAGACACCAGTCAAGCAGGATATGAAGATCAAGGTCCCGGAAGAGGTATTCGGGGTCAAGAAGTGGGAGTGCGTGGTTGAATCCAACCCCAACGTGGCGACCTTCATCAAGGAGCTGACGCTGCGCCTGCCGGAAGGCGAGAACGTGGATTTCCGCGCTGGTGGGTACGTACAGTTGGAATGCCCGCCTCACACGGTGCACTACAAGGATTTCGATATTCAGCCTGAATTTCATCCCGATTGGGACAAGTTCGATATCTGGCGCTATGTGTCCAAGGTCGATGAGTCGGTGATCCGCGCCTACTCCATGGCCAATTACCCGGAAGAGAAGGGGATCGTCAAGTTCAATATACGTGTGGCTACCCCCCCGCCAGGTCAGGATCATATCCCGCCGGGCATCATGTCTTCCTATGTATTCAGCCTCAAGCCGGGCGACAAGATCACCGTGTATGGGCCCTTCGGTGAGTTCTTCGCCAAGGATACCGATGCGGAGATGGTGTTCATCGGCGGCGGCGCCGGTATGGCACCGATGCGCTCGCACATATTGGATCAGTTGCTGCGACTCAAGAGCACGCGCAAGATGTCCTTCTGGTATGGTGCACGTTCGCTGCGAGAAGCCTTCTATGTCGATGAGTACGATAAGTTGGCGTCCGAGCACGAGAACTTCGAGTGGCATCTGGCGCTGTCGGATGCCCTGCCCGAAGACAACTGGGAGGGGCCTACCGGCTTCATCCACAATGTGCTGTACGAGAATTATCTGAAGGACCACCCGGCCCCGGAAGATTGTGAGTTCTACATGTGTGGGCCGCCGATGATGAACGCGTCGGTGATCAAGATGCTGGAGGAACTGGGGGTTGAACCCGAGAACATCCTGCTCGATGACTTTGGCGGCTGATATGTTGCGTTGGCTTTTCTGGCCCGTCGGTGCTGTTGCCTTGGCAGCAGCCCTGACGGGCTGTTTCAATTCTGCAGAGCCGGTGGCCGAGATCTACGGTCCGACCATGGGCAGTACCTATTCGATCAAATGGGTGGGGGGGGAAGGAACGCCGCCGCCAGCCGAGGTCAAGACCCTGATCGATCAAATGCTGGAGGAGTTCGAAAGTATCGCCTCCACCTGGCGCCCCGACTCGGACCTGTCGCGCTTCAATGCGGCACCGGCGGGCACCTGCCAGGAGATGCCGCAACCGATCCTGGATCTGGTGCTGTTGGCGCAGCAGCTGCATGAGGACAGTGGTGGCAGCTTTGACCTGACCCTGGAGCCGCTGATGCACTTGTGGGGGTTTCATGGGGATATTGGCTCACAGCAGGTGCCGGACCCGCGGCAGTTGGCCGAGGCCATGGCGCGCACCGGACATGAGCATCTGCATATCCGTGGCCGGCAACTGTGCAAGGACACCCAGCTGGAACTGGATGTGAGTGGCATTGCTGCCGGCTATATGGTCGACGAAGTAGCCGAACGTCTGATGGCCATGGGCATCAAAGACTATATGGTGGAGCTTACCGGGGAACTGAAGGCTGACGGCCAGAAGCCGGGGGGGAGTCCCTGGCGCATTGCCGTGGAGGAGCCCCGGGACGAAAGCCGGGTCGCGCAGCTGGTATTGCCCCTGCGCGGCTATGGCGTTTCCACCTCTGGTGATTACCGCAACTACTTCGAGCACGAAGGGCAGCGGTACTCGCACACCTTCGACCCGGTCAGCGGCAAGCCGGTGATGCACGACCTGGCCGCCGTGACGGTACTGCACGAGTCCGCCGCCTGGGCCGATGGGCTGTCCACCACCTTGCTGGTGAAGGGCTCGGAGCGCGGCTGGGATTATGCGCTGGAGCACGATATTCCGGCGTTGTTCGTCATTCGTCAGGGGGATGGCTTCGTATCCCGCAGCACTCCCCGATTCATCGCCCTGCAACAGGGCAAGGAGTAGAACCATGCTTTGGGTCGTGACTTTTTCGGTGATGCTGCTATGTGTCGCCGGTATGGCGGTTGGCGTCATGGCCGGCCGCAAGCCGATTGCCGGTTCCTGCGGCGGTATCGGAGCTATGGGGGCGGATGCCAGCTGCAGTCTGTGTGGCGGCAACCCCAACAAGTGCGAGGAGTCGAAGCAGGAAACCGGTTCGACAGCCCCCCCGGCATTGGGCTACGACGCCACTCAGAGAAAGTGAATGGCGCAGGCTGCACAGGAATCTATCTGAGGATTGCTACAGGACCGAATTGAATGGCTGTTTACAACTATGATGTGGTAGTGCTGGGCGCAGGCCCGGCGGGAGAGGGAGCTGCGGTCAACGCGGCGAAGCTGGGACGCAGGGTTGCGGTGATCGAGGAACGGAACATGGTGGGCGGCAACTGCGTTCACCTGGGTACCATTCCGTCCAAGGCGCTGCGCTATTCGGTCAAGCAGATTATTCAATTCAATACCAATCCGGTATTTCGCACGGTGGGCGAGCCACGGGACTTTTCCTTCCCGGATGTGCTCAAGAGCGCGGAAAAGGTCATTTCCCGTCAAGTACGTTCGCGTAATAGCTACTACGCGCGTAACCGCATCGATCTGTTCTTCGGCAAGGGTAGTTTTGCCGATGCCCATACCATCGAGCTGGTCAACGCCGAAGGGGCTGTGGACCGGCTCGTGGCTCAGGAAGTCATTATTGCCACTGGCTCAAGGCCGTACCGTCCGGCGGATGTCAATTTCAACCACCCGCGGATATATGACAGCGATACCATCTTGCAGCTCAACCATACTCCGCGCACATTGATCATCTACGGTGCTGGGGTCATCGGCTGCGAATATGCCTCCATCTTTTGTGGGCTGGGAGTCAAGGTGGATCTGATCCACAACCGCGACCGCCTGCTGAGCTTCCTCGATGACGAGATTTCCGATGCTTTGAGCTACCATCTGCGCAACAGCATGGCGCTCATCCGTCACAACGAGGAGTACGAAAAGATCGAGGGACTGGACGGCGGCGGAGTGGTACTGCACCTGAAATCAGGCAAGAAGATCAAGGGTGACGCGTTACTCTGGTGCAATGGCCGCTCCGGCAATACGGATGGCCTGGGGTTGGAGAACATCGGCCTGCAGTCCAACAGTCGCGGCCAGGTGTTGGTGGACGAGAACTATCGCACCGAGGTGCCCAACGTCTATGCGGCCGGGGATGTGATCGGCTGGCCAAGCCTGGCCAGTGCTGCCTTCGACCAGGGACGTTCGGCGGCGGGGAATATTGTGGAGAATGACAGCTGGCGGTTCGTTGATGACGTGCCGACCGGCATCTACACCATTCCCGAGATCAGCTCGCTGGGCAAGACGGAGCGTGAGCTGACCAGCGAAATGGTGCCCTACGAGGTGGGCCAGGCCTTCTTCAAGAGCATGGCACGGGCGCAGATCAGCTGCGAGCCGGTGGGCATGCTGAAGATCCTGTTTCATCGCGAGACGCTGCAGGTGCTTGGGATCCATTGCTTCGGCGACCAGGCCTCCGAGATCGTGCATATCGGCCAGGCAATCATGAGTCAGAAGGGGGAGGCCAATACCATCAAGTACTTCGTCAATACCACCTTCAACTACCCGACCATGGCGGAGGCCTATCGGGTCGCCGCGCTGGACGGCCTCGGCCGGCTGTTCTGACCTGCCACCTGTCTGGTGCGGTCAGTCGGCCGCGCCAGACTCCAGTACCGTGACAGCCAGTTGCGGTACATCGGTGATCAGGCTATCGACTCCCATCTCGCGCAATTGCAGCATCAGCTGCGGCTCGTTCACCGTCCACACCGAAACGTGCAGGCCGTGCTGGTGTGCCTGGGCGACTCTGGCCGGGGTGCACAGCTTCCAGCTCAGCACCAGAAAGCGGCACTGATAGCGCAGGGCGCTCTTGACCGGGTCCAGCAGGCCATACTCCTCGACCAGTCCGGTCGGTAGCGGGCAGCCACTATCCCGGGCATGGCGCAACAGCGCACGACTGGATGAGGTGATCACCACCTTGTCTGCCAGGCCGTGGGCATCGACCAGCCGGGTAATGGCATCGATCACCCGGCGTGACTGCGCCGGCGATCCGCTCTTGACTTCCAACTGATAGTGCTCGAATTCCGGGCAGGCCTGGAACAGTTGTTCCAGAGTGGGAATCGGGCAGGGCTCCGCCCAGCCGGCCAGACCGAGGCGGGCGTCGATGCGGGTCAGATCGGCGGCGCGCAGGGCCGCGACCTTGCCCTTGATGCCGGTGGTGCGCTTGAGAGTCGGATCATGGATGACCATCAATTGATGGTCAGACGACAGGTGCAGGTCCAGCTCCACCCGGGTCACCCCAGCCTGCAGCGCCTTGCGGAAGCTGGGCAGGGTGTTCTCCGGGGCTTCGCCGCGAGCACCGCGATGGCCGTAGATGAGCATGGGGTCTTCAGTTGCCGGTGGGGATGTGTTGGCGCACGCTGTGGATCACCTTGTCATGTTCGAAGTAGACGCTGAAACCCGGATAGTCCCAGCGGCTGATCGGTGGTTGGCCGACCGCCGCGTGACGGGTGGTCGGCGCACCGTGGCGCTGCTGTACCGCGCTGGTGCTGGTGCCGCGCTGGGGCAGATCGAGTTGCTGGCTGACCGCCTGCTGGCCCAGCGGTATGGACAGGGTCTCGGCCTGTACGATGGTGGCGGCAAACAGGGTGGTGACCAGGGTCAGGGGCAGAAGTCGTTTCATGTCGATGTCCTTTCGTTGTGTTTCGCAGCACGGATTTCCTGTGCCTGTTTCTGCACGATATGCCGAGCCAGCAGCTGGCGCTGGGCATCGTTGCACTGTGCGAAGCTTACCTGTATCAGGTACTGGTCGGAAGCGTCATCCCGGACACAGTCGGCAATCTGCACCGTTGCCGCCAGGCCGATCGGGTCCGGCAGCAGCAATCGCAGGACGATCCACTGGCCTACGGCCAATGCCCGATGGGAAGGGAAGGTCAGACCAGCCTCGCTGAGGGTCACGGCCAGTGGTGTCCCCATATCCTCGACCAGTTGCAGGGACAGGGCCCGGCCGATCAGCTCGACCCGCTTGTTGAGGATCTTCAGGTAGGCGGCCAGACCGCGATCATGCTCACCGATCTGGCGCAACAGATGCTGTGATTCATGGTCCAACAGGTGCAATTCACCGAGCAGGCCGAACAGTGGGGATGGCTCGGGTTGGGGGGGATGCTCGGCGGGTAGGGCATCGATCAATTGATAATCCAGCGCCAGTCGATCCTGGATCTGGAAGTAGCCGGAGTGAACGCCATCGTGATTGTTGGTTTGCATGTTTCAGGCCCGTTTACCGAAACCGGTTTCAGTGTAACATGTCAGCCCGAACTGCCATTCATCGGGACTTTTCTCATCAGGTAACTGGTATTCCATGTTCAGACCCTTGCCGTTTTTCATCGGGTTGCGCTACACGCGCGCCAAACGTCGTAATCACTTTATATCCTTTATTTCCCTGATCTCCATGCTGGGGCTGACCCTGGGCGTGCTGGTGATGATTCTGGTGCTGTCGGTCATGAACGGTTTCGACCGTGAGCTGCGCACCCGCATTCTCGGCATGGTGCCGCACGCCAGCATCAATGGCTATCAGCCGATCGATGATTGGCGCAGCCTGGCCACCGAACTGGAGTCCCATCCCGAGGTTGCCGCTGCCGCCCCGTTCATCCAGATGCAGGGCATGCTGACCCACAATGGCAGTGTAGCCCCGGTACTGGTCAGCGGCATCATTCCCGAGGCGGAAGCACAGGTGTCGATCATCGACCAGCACATGCAGGCCGGCAGCCTCGATGACCTGAAGGAAGGCGAGTTCGGCATCATCATCGGCGAACTGATCGCCAAACGTTTCAATGTCCAGTTGGGTGACAAGCTGACCTTCGTCATGCCCGAGGCCTCGGTCACCCCGGCTGGCGTGTTCCCCCGGCTCAAGCGCTTCCATGTCACCGGTGTGTTCAAGGTCGGCGCCGAACTGGATGCTTCCATGGCGCTGATTCACGCCGCCGATGCTGCGCGTTTGAGTCGCTGGGAGCCGGGCCAGGTGCAGGGCATACGGCTGCGTCTGGTTGACCTGTTCCAGGCGCCCCAGGTGTCCTGGGATCTGGTGACACAGTTGCCGGGGGAGTATTACGCGCAGGACTGGACGCGCAGTCACGGCAACCTGTTCGCCGCGATCCGCATGGAGAAGACCATGATCGGCCTGTTGTTGCTGCTGATCGTGGCGGTGGCGGCATTCAATATCATTTCCACCCTGGTCATGGTGGTCACCGACAAGAAGGCCGATATCGCCATCCTGCGTACCCTGGGAGCCTCGCCCGGCACCATCATGGGCATCTTCATGGTCCAGGGCTCGGTCATCGGGGTGGTCGGCACCCTGGCTGGCGGTATTCTGGGGGTACTGGCGGCGCTCAATGTCTCGGCGCTGGTAGCCGGGCTGGAAAAGCTGCTGGGTACCCAGTTTCTCAGTTCCGATGTGTATTTCATCAGTTATCTGCCGTCCGAGCTGATCTGGACGGATGTCGTGATCATCTGCACCGCTGCGCTGGGCATGAGCTTTCTGGCTACCCTGTATCCGGCCTGGCGTGCATCCCGTACCGAGCCGGCGGAGGCCCTGCGTTATGACTGAAGTAGTACTGGAATGCCGGAAGCTGGGCAAGCGATACGCGGTAGGCCCGCAAAGTCTGCAGGTACTGGACGAGGTCGATCTGCGGTTGCAGGCTGGCGAGCGTATCGCCATCGTTGGCAGTTCAGGCTCGGGCAAGACGACCCTGTTGAATATGCTCGGTGGCCTGGACACTCCAACCACCGGCGAGGTGTGGCTGGCGGGGCGGCAGATGTCGGCGCTCAAGGAGTCCGAACGCGGACAGCTGCGCAACAGCGATCTGGGCTTCGTCTACCAATTCCATCACCTGCTGGCTGAATTCACCGCGCTGGAGAACGTCTGCATGCCCCTGCTGATCGGTGCAACGCCGATCGACCAGGCGCGTGAACGCGGCCTGGCGATGCTGGAGCGCGTTGGTCTATCGCCCCGTGCCGGTCACAAGCCGGCCGAGCTGTCGGGTGGCGAACGCCAGCGGGTGGCGATCGCCCGGGCGCTGATCAACGAGCCGGCCTGTGTACTGCTGGACGAACCGACCGGCAACCTCGACCAGCACACTGCCCGCAGCGTGCAGCAATTGATGCTGGAACTCAGCCAGCGGCTGGATACCGCCTTTCTGGTGGTTACCCACGATCTGGCGCTGGCCGCGCAGATGGATCGGGTGCTGACCCTCGATGAAGGCCGGCTGGTGGCACAGCAAATCTGAACAGTTGATTCAGGACTGACGACGGCGTCGCATTTTGCGGCGCTTCCAGTTGCGTGCAACCCAGAAACGCCAATACAACAGGGTGCCGAAGTAGCCAATGGCGGCGGCGGCGACGGCTGACACCAGTGAGCCGGCCAGCATGGGTTGCCAGATATGGTGAATCTCTGTCGTCAGCCAGGTGATGGACAGTTCCGGCGGCATGGTGCGTTCCGGGGCGCCCAGCAGCAGGGTGCCGAGCTTGTACTGCATGAAGAATACCGGCGGCATGGTGATCGGGTTGGTCAGCCACACCAGGCTCACCGAGATCGGCAGGTTGGCCCGTATCATTACAGCGATGAACGCGGCCAGCAGCATCTGCATGGGGATTGGCAGCAGGGCCGCGAACAGGCCGCCGGCCATGGCCCTGGCGACGCTGTGCCGGGTCAGGTGCCAGAGGTTCGGATCATGCAGCACGGTGCCCATGAAACGCAGCGACTTGCTGTGCTTGATCCGTTCCGGGCTGGGCATGTAGCGCTTGAGTAGCTGACGTGGCATCGCAGGCTGATCGGTAGGCGGGCTAAACGGCAATTATGCTCCTAATGGGGTATTCCGGCCACCCATCGCCGTGGTATTGAAAATGACTGGATATTTCGCACATGGTTGTGCCGTTGTTTCTGATCGCCCTGATCACCGGCATGTTGCTGCCGCTGAGCTGGAGCAGTCTGCCTCCGACCTGGCTGGCAGCGGTGCCGCTGGGCCTGGCAGTGCTGCTCTGGCATGTCCGCCGGCTGCGCTGGTTGTTGCCGTTGTCCATCGGTCTGCTGTGGGCCTGCCTGTTTCATCACCAACTGCTGGGTCAGCGCCTGTCGACGGAGTTCGATGGCGTTCGTGTGCAGGTGGTGGCGCAGGTCAGGGGACTGCCCGAACCCACCGAGAGTGGCTGGCGCTTCGATCTGGAGCAGGTGCGGTTGGCCGACACCGGCCAACCGCTGCCACCCTTGCGCGCGCACTGGTTCGATGGCCAGCCGCTTAGCCCGGGCGAGCGCTGGCGCTTCGAGATGACCCTGCGGCGTCCGGCCGGCATGGCCAATCCTGGAGGCTTCGACTACGAGGCCTGGCTATATGCCCAGGGTATCGGTGCGCTCGGCAGCGTGCGGAGTGGGCAGCGGCTCAGCGAGGCACAGCCGGGCCCGGGTATCGCCGCGCTGCGCAACAACATACGCCAGCAACTGGAACAGGTACTCGATGGTCAGCCCGGCGGTACCCGTCTGACGGCTTTGGTAGTCGGCGACAAGAGTGTACTCGGCCGGGAGGATTGGCAGACATTGCAGGCCACCGGCACCAGCCACCTGATGGTCATTTCCGGTTTACATGTGGGCATGCTGGCGGCTGCGGTATTCGGTGTGGTGACGCTGCTGGGGCGCTGCGGAGTGCTGGTCTGGCCCTGGCCGCGGCTGTGGCTGGCGATGCCGCTGGTGATCGTGGTCGCTGCCGTATATGCCTTGCTGGCCGGATTCGATGTGCCGGTACAGCGGTCCTTGCTGATGATCACCCTGGGGCTGCTGATCCAGTTGCTATACCGCCAGCCGGGGTTGTGGACATTCTGGCTGGTGGCCTTTGCCGGGGTGGTGGCGTTCAATCCTGCGGCGCCGCTGCGCGCCGGCTTCTGGCTGTCGTTCATTGCGGTCGGCTTGCTGCTGTATGGCATGGGCGCCCGATTGGGCACGGCCAATATCTGGTGGAAGTGGGGGCGTGCGCAGTGGCTGGTATTCGTCGGCCTGTGGCCATGGCTGTTGCTGTGGTGCATGCCGGCCAGCCTGACGTCGCCATTGGCCAATGTGCTGGCGATCCCCTGGGTCAGCCTGCTGGTGGTGCCGGCAGCGTTGCTGGGCACGGTGCTGCAGATGCTGTTCGACTTCCCCTGGCTGGTCAGGGCTGCCGCTGTGGCACTGAACTGGCTATTCGACGGACTCGACTGGGTGGCCCGGTTGCGCGAGGCCGAGCGTCTGGCATTTCCCGGCTGGGCGGGTTTTCTCCTCGGTCTGGCTGGGGTCACCGCGCTGCTCAGCCCGCTGGCGCGGTTGTTGTGGTTGCCGGGCCTGGTCTGTCTGCTGGCCTTGTTGCTGCCACCGCAACCACGGCCGGCGCCTGGCCAGCTCTGGGTCACCGTACTGGATGTGGGGCAGGGGCTGTCGGTCTTGCTGCAGACCCAGCGTCATGACCTGCTGTACGACACCGGGGCCCGCTTTGCCAGTGGCTTCGATCTGGGCGAGGCAGTGGTGCATCCGGCCCTGCTGGCGCTGGGGGTGCGCAAGCTGGATATACTGCTGCTCAGTCATGCCGACAACGATCACGCCGGGGGCGCAGGCTTCATTGCCGCCAACCTGCCGGTCAAGCGCACGCTGGCGGGGCAATATGCCGCGCTCGACCCTCTGCTCCAGGCACAGCCGTGCATTCCAAGCGAGCATTGGAGCTGGGATGACGTACGTTTCGAGGTGGTGCATAGCCCGCCACCCCCGGCATCGGCCAACGAGCAATCCTGTGTGCTGCGTGTGGTCGCTGGCCAGGGGGCGGTGGTACTGCCCGGGGATGTGGGAATTCGTGGTGAATATCAGATGCTGGACAAGCCGCTGAGCGCCGACCTGCTGCTGGCACCCCACCATGGTAGCCGCAGCTCCTCATCCTACGCGTTCATCCGCGCGGTCAACCCGCGCTGGGTAGTGTTCAGTGCCGGTCGGCACAGTCAATACGGCCATCCACATCCCAGGGTTGTGGAACGTTACCGCGAACTGGGAGCCGAACCAGTTTATACTGCCACCGCCGGAGCGATACGCTTTGTCCTGGACGACACAGGGAAGGCCCGCCGGGAGTGGTCCTGGCGTGAGCGTGCACAACGCTTCTGGCATGAAGATCGAGCACCGGGCCGGCTGGCTGAATAGTCGCCAGCAGGCGTGCTAGAGTAGACCAATTTTGGAGGGAACGTCTGTGTGGGAATTGATCAAAGCCGGCGGTTGGCTGATGCTGCCGATCGTATTGTCCTCGGTGGTGGCCGCAGCCATCGTTCTGGAGCGCCTGTGGACGCTGCGCAGTAACCGCGTCGCGCCGGCCAACCTGGTAGGGCAGGCCTGGCGCTGGATCAAGGACGGCCAGCTCGATACCAGTCGGCTCAAGGCGCTGCGTGCCGACTCCCCGCTGGGCGAGGTCCTGGCGGCCGGCCTGGCCAATGCTCATCATGGCCGGGAAATCATGAAGGAATGCATTCAGGAGGCGGCGACCAAGGTCATCCACGAGCTGGAGCGCTACCTCAGCACCCTGGGCACTATTGCCGCCGTGTCCCCGCTCCTGGGGCTGCTGGGCACCGTGATCGGGATGATCGATGTGTTCACCGCAGTCATGCTGCAGGGCACTGGTAACACCGCAGTGCTGGCTGGTGGCATTTCCAAGGCGCTGATCACCACCGCCGCGGGCCTGACCGTGGCCATCCCCGCGCTGTTCTTCCACCGCTTTCTGTCCCGCCGGGTCGACGAGCTGGTGGTGGCCATGGAGCAGGAAGCGACCAAATTGGTTGAAGTGGTGCAGGGCCAGCGTGATGCCGATTTCAACGGCAGCGCTCCGGCGGCACAGGACAAGCGGCCCGTCAGCCTGGCCAAAGGGAATTGACCGATGAATTTTCGACGCAGGACCCGGGTGGATACCGATATCAACCTGACGCCGCTGATCGATGTGGTGTTCCTGTTGCTGATTTTCTTCATGGTATCGACTACCTTCACCCGGGAAACCCATCTGAAAGTCGACCTGCCGGAGTCCGTCTCCGGCGAGCGGGCCGAGAATGCTGATCAGCAGCAGATCGAGGTACTGATTTCCGCTACCGGCGAGGTGGCGATCAACGGCAATGCGCTGATCGATCCCGGTCTGGAGACGCTGAAGGCGGCATTGGCGCGTGAAGCCGGTGGCAACCACGCTCTGCCGGTGGTGATCACTGCCGATGCCAGGACGCCGCATCAGTCAGTCATCACCGCCATGGATGCTGCCGGCCAGCAGGGCTTCACCCACCTGCGGCTGACCACCAGTGAGCCGGAAAACCCGGCGCCATGAACGGCTTCTCCCTGGAGCGCTTCATGCTCCGTGCCTGGTATGAACGGCATGGCTGGCTGAAGCTGCTGCGGCCACTGTCGCAACTGTATCAAGGGGTCGCCACGCGCCGCCGACAACGCTACCTGGATGATCCTTCGGCCAGTTGGCAACCGCCAGTGCCGCTGATCGTGGTGGGTAACATTACCCTCGGTGGTACCGGCAAGACGCCAATGGTGATCTGGTTGGTAGAACACCTGCGTGATTGCGGGTTGCGTGTGGGGGTCATCAGTCGGGGCTACGGCTCCAAACCGCCTTCCCGGCCCTGGCGCATCCAGCCGACCGAGGATGGTCCCGAGCAGGTCGGCGACGAGCCACTGCTGATCGCCAGTCGCTGCCAGGTGCCGGTGGTGATCGACCACGACCGTGCCAGGGCGGGGCGGCATCTGCTGGAACACGCGGCTGTCGACGTGATCATCAGCGATGATGGCCTGCAGCATTACCGCATGGGGCGTACGCTGGAACTGGTGATGATCGATCACGGGCGTGGTCTGGGCAATGCCCGCTGCCTGCCTGAAGGTCCGCTGCGCGAACCCGCCAAGCGCCTGGAATCGGTGGATATGCTGGTACGTACCGGTGCCGATGTTGATGCCGATGGCGCTTTCGCCATGCAACTGCAGGCCGTGGATCTGGTCAACCTGAAGACAGGTGAGCGCATCAAGCCGGCGCAGTGGAAAGCACCGCCCCGGGTGCAGGCGGTCGCGGGTATCGGCAACCCCGAGCGCTTTTGCAAGACCCTGGAGAATCATGGCTTCGTGCCGGAAATCCATGCCTTCGCCGATCACGCCCAGTACAATGCCGACAGCTTCGCCGAGTTCGACCATGGCGAGCCGTTGATCATGACCGAAAAGGACGCGATCAAATGTGCCGGCTTCGCGCGCGACAACTGGTGGTACCTGAGCGTCGATGCCTGCTTGAGCGCCGCCTTCACCGCGGCGCTGCATGAAAGACTGGACCGCCATCTGCGGTCCAGCCGGAAAACCTTTCCCTGACCGGAGTCTGACGATGGATCCCAAATTGCTCGATATCCTGGCCTGCCCATTGTGCAAGGGCCCGCTGGTGCAGAACCAGGACAAGACCGAACTGTGGTGCCGGGCCGATGGTCTGGCCTTCCCGGTGCGTGACGGTATTCCCGTGATGCTTGAGGGTGAAGCGCGTGCGCTGGACGCGGACGAGAGGCTGGATCACTGAACATGTTCCACGTCATCATACCGGCCCGTTATGCCTCCACCCGGCTACCGGGCAAACCACTGCAGGATATCGCCGGCAAGCCGATGATCCGTCACGTCTGGGAGCAGGCCCGCAAGAGTGCCGCCGCATCGGTGACCATCGCCACCGACGATGTGCGCATCGTCGAGGCCTGTCGCGAGTTCGGTGCCGATGCACTGCTGACCCGTGACGATCATCCGTCCGGAACTGATCGCCTGCAGGAGGTGGTCAGCCAACTGGGGCTGGACAGCGAGGCCCATGTGGTCAATGTGCAGGGCGACGAGCCGATGATCCCGCCGGTGCTGATCGACCAGGTGGCCGCCAACCTGCGGGCCTTTTCCGCCGCCAGCATCGCCACCCTGGCCGAGCCGCTGCAGGATATCGACACCCTGTTCAATCCCAATGCGGTCAAGGTGGTGACCGATCACCAGGGGTTCGCCCTGTATTTCAGCCGCGCGCCGATGCCCTGGTGTCGGGATGCCTTTGCCGGGGAGCGTCCGGCCAGTTTGCCCGAGGATATCCCGTTCCGTCGCCATATCGGCCTGTATGCCTACAAGGTCGGCTTCCTGCATGACTATGTACGTTGGCCGACCAGTCCACTGGAAGCCGCTGAGTCGCTCGAGCAATTACGGGCCTTGTGGTTCGGCTGTCGCATCCATGTCGCCGACGCTTGCGAAGTGCCGCCGGCCGGGGTGGATACGCTGGAAGACCTGGAGCGGGTACGCCAGTTGCTGGCTGCACGCTGATGGGAGCGGTGGTCGTCTCCCGGGCGGATCTGCGCCTGCTCAATACCTTCGGTATCAGCGAATATGCCGAACGGTTGGTAACAGTCGAGAACGACATCCAGTTGCGTGAGGCGCTAAGCCTGGCCCGGCAGCAAGACTGGCCGGTGACCCTGCTCGGTGGTGGCAGCAACATGGTGCTGGCCGGCCCGGTGCCGGGCCTGACCATAGCCATGCGCAGCCGTGGGCGGCGGGTGGTCGAGCGCACCGCCGATAACGTCCTGATCGAAGGGGAGGCCGGCGAAAACTGGCATCAACTGGTTGGCTGGAGCCTGGATCATGGTTTCCACGGGCTGGAGAACCTGTCCCTGATTCCCGGTACCCTGGGTGCTGCGCCGGTACAGAATATCGGTGCCTATGGTGTCGAGCTGTGTGATGTATTCGACAGTCTGGATGCGCTGGATCGCCACACTGGAGAGGTCTGTCGCCTGGATCGGGCAGCCTGCCGGTTCGCCTATCGGGACAGCCTGTTCAAGCAGCAACCCGGGCGCTTCGTCATTCTGCGGGTACGCCTGCGGCTGGCTACGCGCCCGCAACCCAGGCTCGGCTATGCGCCATTGGCGGCGGCCTGGCAGGCGCTTGGCCTGCAGCGGCCCGACAGTCGGGTGATCAGCGAACTGGTGTGTCGCATCCGTCGCTCGAAACTGCCCGACCCCGCCCAGCTGGGTAATGCCGGCAGCTTCTTCAAGAACCCCCTGGTCAGTGTCGAACGTGCCACGGCACTGCTGGCAGCCTGGCCAGGCATGCCGCATTACCCGCAGGATGATGGCAGTATCAAACTGGCTGCCGGCTGGCTGATCGAGCAGGCTGGCTGGAAAGGACATTGTCGCGGCAGCGTCGGCGTGCACTGCGAGCAGGCCTTGGTGCTGGTCAATTTCGGAGGCGCGCGGGGTGCCGAGGTAATGGCATTGGCTGGCGATATCCAGCAGGATGTGGCGCGCAGGTTTGGCGTTACCCTGGAGATGGAGCCGCAACTGATCGGCGGCTGACATCGGCGGGTCAGTCAGGCAAGGGAAGGCCATAAACGACAAAGGGGATGCCGATTGGCATCCCCTTTGTCGTTGCTGCAACTGACGATCAGCTTCTCGGAGCCTGCTCGTCATCCTCCTGTGCGGCGGAGTCTTCCTGCTGCTCCACGACACTGGTTCCCGGGTGCGCAGGGATATCCGCCTGCTCGCCGGTCGTGATGACCTCTTCGGCTTCCTCCGTCGCGGCTACTGCCGGGCTCGGCTCAACCTGGGCTTCCTCGATGGTCTCGATGACGTCCTGGGCTTCGGCCATCGCTTCGCTCACCGACTCGACCGGCTGTGCGGTCTGCTCGGCGGGCTGCTGGGCTTCGGCTTGTACCTCGGGCTCGGCTTCCACCTGCTCCTGGGCGGGTGCCTCGGCCTGCTGCTCGGCCAGACGCTTGGCCTCCAGGCGACGCTTGCGGATTTCACGCGGATCGTTGAAGGCGCGGCCGCTTTCGGTCAGGGCTGGGATCGGCTTCTGCTCCGATTCGGCAACCTGTGCCGGAGCCTCGGCGACTACTACCTCTTCGGCAGCAGGCTGCGGTGCCGGAGTCGGCTCCTGGGGCGCTTCTTCCGGCTGGGCAGCGGTCTGCTCGGCGACGGTTGCTGCGCTGTCAACGTCCGGCTCGGGCTGGGCCTCAGGTTCGGCAACAACCTGCTCAACCGCCTGCGGCTGAGCCGCTGGTTCCTCGGTCACGCTGGTCGGTGCCGGCTCGGCTGCCGGTGCGCCACCCTCTTCACGCTGGGACTGGTTGAATGCCTCGACGGCATGCTCGATCGATTGCTCGATATCCGATACTGCCTGGGTCAGGGTTTCCTCAACCGGCTGCTTGACCTCTTCCAGGGGTTCGGCGGAGACCGGGGCAGCTGCTTCTACGGCCGGCTCATTGATCATCTCCGACGGGGCCTGGCCTTCGCTGGCGGCAACCGCCTGGGTGGCAGCGATGGCTACACTGGCCGGAATGATGACCTCGGCGGCGTCATTGCTGCTCTGGTTGGCCGGTTTGTCCGCTGTGTCGGCTGCGCTATCGGCCTGGGCTGCCGCTGCCACGTTTTCGCCAGTGCTCTCGTCCTGGACGGGGCTGCGGCTGCGACGGTTATTGCGGCGGCGCTGGCTGTTGCGTGAGCGGCGCTTGGGACGATCCTCTTCCGAGCCGCCCTCGCTGCCGGACTGCTCCAGAGTCAGGTCGGTCAGTTCCTCATCCTGCGCGGCAACCGGTTCTGGCTGGCGTGGAGTGCGGCGTTCCTGACGGCTGCTGTCCTCGGTCTGGGCTACGCGCTGCTCGGTATTCTCGCTGCTGGCACTGCCGCTGCTGCGACGGCGGCGACGGCTGGAGGTGCTGCCTTCGGCCTTGCTGCTCGGTACGCTTGCCTGGCTGGGTGCGGCGGCTTCGGCTGCCGGCTCGGCACTCTTGCGCTCGCCGCGCTGGGCCTGGGGCCGCTCGCTGCGTTCGCCGCTGCGCTCACCGCGCTCCGGCCGCTGACGGCGGTTGCGGTTGGGGCGACGCTCGGCATTGCGGTTACCTTCGCGCGTGGTTTTCTGGGTGGCATCGCTGGCAGGCTGCTGCTCGGCTTTCTCAGCCTGGCTGCTGTCGCCGGAGAACATGCCCACCAGGGACTTGATCAGCGATTTGATCAGGCCTGGCTGGGATTCCTGAATGGCCTTGGTTGCCGCAGCAACGGGAGCGGGGGCCGGTGCCGGGGCAGGGCGTGACGGGGCAATGCTCTTGACCGCCGCTTCCTGACGCACGATAGCACGGGTCTGGCTGACCTGGACGGGCTCTTCCTGCTCGACCTCGGCGCTCATGGTGTAGCTGGATTCGCCATTGAGCACGGCTTCCTGGTCATCGCGCAGGCGCTGGACCTCGAAGTGCGGGGTGTCCATGTGGGCGTTCGGCAGTACCAGCAGGCGGACCTGGGTGCGGGCCTCGGTCTTGGCCAGGACGTCGCGCTTCTCGTTGAGCAGGAAGGTGGCGATCGATACCGGCACGTGGGCGCGCACCTCGGCGGTACGATCCTTCAGCGCCTCTTCCTCGATCAGGCGCAGTACCGACAGGGACAGCGACTCGACATCACGAATGGTGCCGCGACCGTTGCAGCGTGGGCAGACGATACCGCTGGTCTCGCCCAGGGAGGGGCGCAGACGCTGACGGGACATTTCCAGCAGGCCGAAGCGGGAAATACGGCCCACCTGGACCCGGGCGCGGTCGGCCTCGAGGCTTTCGCGCACGCGCTCTTCCACGGCGCGCTGGTTCTTGGCCGGGGTCATGTCGATGAAGTCGATGACGATCAGGCCGCCGATATCACGCAGGCGCAGTTGGCGGGCGATTTCCTCGGCGGCCTCCAGGTTGGTCTGCAGTGCGGTTTCCTCGATATCGCCGCCCTTGGTGGCGCGTGCCGAGTTGATGTCGATGGATACCAGCGCTTCGGTATGGTCGATCACGATGGAGCCGCCGGACGGCAGCTTGACCTGGCGGTCGAAGGCAGTCTCGATCTGGCTTTCGATCTGGAAGCGGTTGAACAGCGGCACGCTGTCTTCGTACAGCTTGACCTTGCTCGCATACTGCGGCATGACCTGGCTGATGAAGTTGAGCGCTTCCTCCTTGACCGTTTCATTGTCGATCAGTACCTCGCCGATATCCTGGCGCAGGTAGTCGCGGATGGCGCGGATGATGACGTTGCTTTCCTGATAGATCAGGAAGGTGCCGCTGCGCTCGCTGGAGGCGCTCTTGATCGCCTCCCACAGTTGCAGCAGGTAATCGAGGTCCCATTGCAGTTCTTCGGCACTACGGCCAAGACCGGCGGTACGCACGATCATGCCCATGTCGGCAGGGACGTTGAGGCTATTCAGGGCTTCGCGCAGTTCGTTGCGCTCTTCGCCCTCAATACGGCGGGAGATGCCGCCAGCGCGGGGGTTGTTGGGCATCAGCACCAGGTAGCGGCCAGCCAGGCTGATGAAGGTGGTCAGCGCGGCGCCCTTGTTGCCACGTTCTTCCTTGTCGACCTGGACAATGACTTCCTGGCCTTCCTTGAGCACTTCCTTGATGTTGACGCGGCCTTCGGGCTGCTTGGTGAAGTATTCGCGGGAGATTTCCTTGAGCGGCAGAAAACCGTGGCGCTCGGAGCCGAAGTCGACGAAGGCGGCCTCGAGGCTGGGTTCGATGCGGGTGATGCGGCCCTTGTAGATATTGGATTTCTTCTGCTCGCGGGCGCCTGATTCGATGTCCAGGTCATACAGCCGTTGGCCATCTACCAGCGCTACGCGCAACTCTTCTGGCTGAGTTGCGTTGATCAGCATTCTTTTCATGAAGTACCGTTGTGTTTCCAGTGCTTCCCGGAACACGAGTACGGCACCTGATTCTTCCGTTAGGTGTCAGGCGTGTTTCTGCTTGGGCCAACCTTGCCCTTGTTCAGAGTTCACATTGCTGTTGCCGTTGGGCAGCTGCAGTTCAGTCTGTCTATGGCGAGTACAGAGAAACTTTACTTTTAGGGAGGAATCAGCCGGACTGGGGACGGGGACACGATCAATGCAAGTGTCAACGCTCGTCACATCATCCTGAAGCTGTGCATCTCCACCTAATCACTTTCCCATCTGAATCGGGTGCCGCTCGTCGCCTTCCGGGGAGCGGGTTAATATTCTGCCAGCCTGTGGCCCGCAGCATGTTTTCTCGAGGTTCGCCGGCGCTGCTTTCCGGGCCTGACGAAGGCTCTATATCACTATTTCTGGGAGGGGTGCGGCAATCGGATCGACTACCAGGGCCTCCTGCTGCCTTTTGCGCAGCTCGCCGGACTATAGCAGCATTATTCAAGTGCTTCAATTGCATGAAAAAATGTATGATGCGCCCATGAAAACCGACCAATCCGTTATCTCTCCCAACGTGCAAACCGACCTGATCTCCGAGGATATGGCCGGTCAGCGCATCGATAATTACCTGCTGACGCGTCTGAAAGGTGCGCCCCGGACGCTTATCTACCGCATCCTGCGCAAGGGCGAGGTGCGGGTCAACAAGGGCCGGATCAAGCCCGAGTACCGCTTGAAGGCGGGCGACAGCATTCGCATACCGCCAGTGCGCCTGCCGGAGGCCGATGCTCCGGCGCTGGTCGGGCAGGGCATCCTGAATGCCCTGGAACAAAGCATCCTGTATGAAGACAAAGGCCTGATTGTGGTCAACAAGCCCGCCGGCCTGGCCGTACATGGCGGTAGTGGCCTGAATTTCGGTGTGATCGAGGCGATGCGTCAACTGCGCCCGACCGAAGCGCAGCAGTTGGAACTGGTGCACCGGCTGGACCGGGATACCTCCGGCTGCCTGATGATCGCCAAGAAGCGCAGCATGTTGCGGCATCTGCATGCCGAGTTGCGTGGCGACGGTCCGGGCAAGGGCGTGAACAAGCGCTACCTGGCGTTGGTGCGCGGGCGCTGGCCGTCGCAGGTAAAGAAGGTGCACGCTCCGTTGCTGAAGAACAACCTGCGCTCGGGCGAACGTATGGTGGAGGTCAACCCGGAAGGCAAGGAGTCGCTGACCGAATTCCGCGTGGTCCAGCGCTTCGGCGATTTCGCCACGCTGGTTGAGGCGCGGCCCATCACCGGGCGTACCCACCAGATCCGCGTGCATGCGCGCCACGCCGGTCACCCGATCGCCGGTGATGCCAAATACGGCGACGATGAGTTTTCCAGAATAATTCGAGAAAAGGGCGGTAAGCGATTGTTTTTGCATGCAGCTTCTCTCGCTTCTCAACTACCGGAAGGGGGGTGCCTGGAAGTTCGGGCCGAGCCTGGAGCGGTCTGGGACCTGACGCTGCGCAAGCTCGAGAAGGAGTGACATGAATACCCTGATCTTCGACTGGGACGGTACCCTGGCCGACTCCATCAACAATATAGTGACGGCCATGCAGCGTGCTGCGGTGGATGTGGCTTTGCCGGTATGCTCGGTGCGGGAGGTGCGTGACATCATCGGCCTGGCCCTGCCGGATGCGGTTGCCGTGCTGTATCCAGAGCTTGATCAGCCGCTGTTGGCGCAACGGCTTATCGAGGCGTATGCCGAGAACTATCTGGCGTTGGAGCGGGACCCGTCGCCGCTGTTCGAGGGTGTGCATGTCGCGCTCGATGCGCTGCGTGCCCGGGGCTTCCACCTTGCCGTGGCGACCGGCAAGGGACGCCGGGGGCTGGATCGCATGCTGGCCTCCCATGACCTGGAAGACTACTTCGACGTCACCCGCTGTGCGGATGAAACCGCTGGCAAACCGCACCCGCGGATGATCGAGGAAATCCTCGGTGAGCTGGGTGTGGCTCCGACCGATGCCTGCATGGTGGGCGACAGCGAATTCGACATCATGATGGGGCACAATGCCGGGGTGCGCCCGGTGGCGGTCACCTACGGTGCCATGACCCATGAACAACTGCTGCGCTGCCAGCCAGTGCATTGCGTGGACTCTTTCGACGAGTTCCACGGGTGGGCTCTGCCCCAGTTTCGGACCAGTCAGATGATAGAGGTGCAATAGATGCAACAGGACCAATGGACCGAGGGCCCGATGATCGAGCGCAACCAGGCCAAGGCACAGAAGGAAGATCGCAAGGCCTGGGAGCTGCTGGAGAAGTCCTTGCTGGCTTCAGTGCAGGAGCAGCGTCGTTCACGGCGGTGGGGGATATTCTTCAAGAGCCTGACCTTCCTCTATCTGCTCGGCGCGTTGTTCCTGTTCTCGCCGTTCGCCGGGTTCGAGGGGGCGGCGACCACCGGCAAGCCGCACACCGCGCTGATCGAGGTGCGCGGGACCATCGCCGATCGCCAGGAGGCCAGTGCGGACAACCTGGTCACCAGCCTGCGTCGGGCCTTCAAGGATGAACAGACCCAGGCCGTGGTGCTGCGCATCAACAGTCCCGGTGGCAGCCCGGTGCAGGCCGGCTATGTATATGATGAGATCAAGCGCCTGCGAGCACTGCATCCGGATACCCGGTTGTATGCGGTAATTGCCGATATCGGTGCCTCCGGTGCCTATTACATTGCGGCTGCGGCCGATGAGATCTATGCCGACAAGGCCAGCCTGGTCGGTTCGATCGGGGTCACGGCCGCTGGTTTCGGTTTTGTCGAGACGCTGGACAAGCTGGGCGTTGAACGGCGTACCTATACCGCGGGTGAGCACAAGGCGTTTCTCGATCCGTTCCAGCCCGAGCGCGCAGATGAGCGTGCGTTCTGGCAGACGGTGTTGGAAACCACTCACCAGCAGTTCATCGATCAGGTCCGGCAGGGTCGGGGGGAGCGCCTGAAGGAACATCCCGAGCTGTTCAGTGGTCTGGTGTGGTCGGGCGAGCAGGCGCTGGAGCTGGGTCTGGTGGATGGCCTGTCCAGTGCCTCGGCGGTGGCGCGGGAGGTTGTCGGTGCCGAGGAACTGGTCGACTTCACCTACCGCGAATCGCCATTCCAGCGTTTTTCCCGGCAGTTGGGCACCAGCATCGGCAATACGCTGGCCACCCACCTCGGCCTGGCTGCGCCGGTATTACGGTAAGCGCACGCCTTCCTGGCGCAGCATGTCGCACAGCCTGATCAGCGGTAGTCCGATCAGGCTGTTCGGGTCATCGCCGCGCAGCGCGCGAAACAGGGTGATGCCCAGGCCCTCCATCTTGAAGCTGCCGGCGCAATCGTACGGCTGCTCGCGCAGCAGATAGCGCTCGATGCTGTCCTCATCCAGTTCTCGGAAGCTGACATGGAACGGCTCGCTGGTCAGCTGATAGGCTCCGGTGCGGCTGTTGAGCAGGCACAGGGAGGTGGTGAACTCCACCGTACGACCGCTGCAGCGCCGCAGTTGCTGTTGCGCTGCAGTGTGGTTGCCGGGCTTGCTGATCGGCTGGCCATCCAGCAGCAGGACCTGGTCCGAGCCGATGATCAGGTGATCCGTAAATCTCCCGGCCAGTGCCTGGGCCTTGCCCAGTGCCAGGCGCTGGGTCAACTGTTCGGCGCTTTCATTGGGCCGGGGTGTTTCATCTATATCCGGCGCTGCGCACTGGAAGGCGAGCTCGAGGCGTTCGAGCAGGGCACGGCGATAGGGTGAGCTGGAGGCGAGAACCAGGTCAGGCATTTGCTGTCCTTATTACTAGAAAGTATCGCGATTCTATCCCGGCCAGAGTCTGGCGTGGCGAAGATGCGGTTTTTCAACAAATAGTTTTGACAGCAGCACCCTTGGTGCCTAGAATTGCGCGCTTATGTCTGGACCCATACCTGCACACATAGAACCGCGTCGGCTAGTTGACCGTGGAATCGTCCTGAAAGGGATCGTACCCACCGCCAAGATGCCCCGCCTCAGCGCCTTGCTTGACGCTCCCGCAGGAGATGTTCAGGTCGAGCTTTCCTTTGCGCGGGACGAGCAGGGCGTCAGTGCCATGCACGGGCATTACCAGGTCGAGGTCGCGCAAATCTGTCAGCGCTGCCTTGAGCAGGTGGTGCTGGCACTGGATACCGAATGTGATGTGGGATTTGTGGCAAGTGACGAGGCAGCGAAGAACCTGCCGCGGCATTATGAACCGGTTATTGTGGATGAAGAGGCGCTCGATCTGCATGCGCTGATCGAGGATGAACTGCTGCTGGCTCTGCCGGCGGTTCCGATGCATCCGATGGGAACATGTCAGCACCCGCCAGGCTATCAGCCTGATACGGCGGAGCCTGAGGAAGAAGCTGAAAGGCCCAACCCCTTTAGTGTGCTGGCCAAGTTGAAACGCGATACCTGAGCTTAGGAGCTTAAAGTCATGGCTGTACAGCAGAACAAAAAGTCTCGTTCCGCACGTGGCATGCGTCGTTCGCACGATGCACTGACCTCGGCGGCACTGTCCGTAGATCAAACTACCGGCGAGACTCATCTTCGTCACCACGTGTCCCCGGATGGCTTCTATCGTGGCCGTCAGGTGGTCAACAAGGACAACGACGAATAAGTCTTGTCCACGTCAGTCCGCTTAGCGATTGATGTGATGGGCGGGGACTTCGGTCCCCGCTGCATTATCCCCGCCGTTGCCCGCTGCCTACAGCAGATTCCCGGGTTCAAGGTCGTTCTGGTCGGTTCTCCCGAACCCATGGCCAGTCTCTGTGCAAAACACCTCCTGCCTGGCGATCGCGTCAGTTTCGTTCATACTTCCGAAATCATTCTTGCCGATGATCTGCCCGCCAGCGTGCTGCGCAGCAAGCGTGATGCGTCCATGCGCGTGGCTATCGAGCAGGTACGTGACGGCAATGCCGATGGCTGCCTGAGCGCCGGCAATACCGGGGCGTTGATGGTGTTGGCCAAGACCCTGCTGGGGACCGTGGAAGGCATTCAGCGACCAGCGATCATGGCGGCGTTGCCAGTGGCCGGCAAGTTCTGTCATGTGCTGGACCTGGGGGCCAATGTCGATTGCACGGCACGCCAGTTGTTCGAATTCGCGGTGATGGGCTCCGAGGCGGTGTCCGAGTTGACTGGCATCGATCGGCCCCGGGTCGGCCTGCTGAATATCGGCAGCGAGATCAACAAGGGCTCGCTGCGGGTGCGCGAGGTGTCCGAGCTGTTGCGCGATAGCCGCTCATTGAACTACATCGGCCATATAGAAGGTAATGAGCTGTTCCATGACCGGGCCGATGTGGTGGTGTGTGATGGCTTTGTCGGCAATGTGGTGCTCAAGGCCAGTGAAGGCCTGGCGGATTACATGCAGGACGAGATGCATCGGGCGCTATCCGGCAATCTGCTGTTGCGGCTGATGGCGCCCTTGCTGCGCCGGGCGCTCAAGCCGATGGGGGAGCGTCTGGACCCTCACCAGTACAACGGCGTCAGTCTGCTGGGGCTGCAGGGTGTGGTGGTCAAGAGCCACGGCAATGCCGGGCAGCATGCCTTCGAAGTGGCGATCAGGCAGGCGGTACGCGCCTGTCAATCGGACATGCCGCAGCGGATTGCCGGGCGGCTGGCCCGTTGCCGGAATGAACTGTTGTGACCTGCATGACTGCCTGGTCATCCTAGACGGAATTATTTCATTGATAAATGAGGAAGGTTGCATGACTCAAACCCTCGCTTTCGTATTTCCCGGGCAAGGCTCACAGGCTGTCGGCATGCTCGCCGGGCTGGCCGAGCAATACGGCCTGATTGGCGAAACCTTTGCCGAGGCTGCCGATGCGCTGGGATACGATCTATGGCAACTGTGCCAGAACGGACCGGAAGCCGAGCTGAACCGGACCGATCGCACCCAGCCGGCGATCCTCGCTGCTTCCGTCGCGCTGTGGCGCCTGTGGGCCGCCAACTCCGAGGCGCGTCCGGCCTTTGTTGCCGGCCACAGCCTGGGCGAATACTCCGCGCTGGTGGCTGCCGGGGTAATCGGTTTTGCCGACGCCCTGCGCCTGGTCGAGCGCCGTGGACAGTTGATGCAGCAGGCGGTGCCGGCAGGTGAGGGCGGCATGGCGGCGATCCTCGGCCTGACTGATGAGCAGATCATCCAGTTGTGCAGCGAGGCGGCGCAGGGTGAGGTGGTCAGTGCAGTGAACTTCAATGCCCCGGGGCAGGTGGTGATCGCCGGTCAGGCCGCTGCTGTGCAGCGGGCCATCGACGGTTGCAAGGCCGCTGGTGCCAAGCGTGCCATCGCTCTGCCGGTCAGTGTGCCTTCGCATTGTGCGCTGATGCGGCCGGCTGCCGAGCAACTGGCGAAGGATTTTGCCGGGCTGAGCTGGCAGTCGCCGCAGATCACTCTGGTGCAGAACGTCACGGCCCGGCCGGCGGCGGATCTGGATGCGCTGCGCAGCCAGTTGGTCGAACAGCTGTACAGCCCTGTGCGCTGGGTCGAGAGTGTGGAATACATGGCCGCCCAAGGTGTCACCGATCTGATTGAATGTGGTCCCGGCAAGGTGTTGTCGGGCCTGAACAAGCGCTGCGCCAAAGGTGTTGCGACTCACAACCTGGACAGCGTGGACGGCTTTGCCGCAGCCCTTGCCCAGTTTGCCTAAGGAGACCGATATGAGTCTGGAAGGAAAAGTAGCGCTGGTTACCGGCGCCAGTCGGGGTATCGGGCAGGCCATCGCCCATGCCCTGGCAGCCCAGGGAGCAACTGTCATCGGCACTGCGACCAGTGATGCCGGTGCCGCGTCGATTGCCGAAAAACTCGCTGCGGCGGGGTATCAGGGCACCGGCATGAAGCTGGATGTGCGCGACCCGGCCTCGGTCAGCGAGGTGCTGGAACGCATCGCGGCGGAATACGCTGCGCCAGCTATTCTGGTCAATAATGCCGGGATAACCGCCGATAATCTGCTTATGCGCATGAAAGATGATGAGTGGGATGATGTCATTAGCACCAACCTGGGCTCGGTTTACCGTCTGTCCAAGGCGGTACTGCGTGGCATGACCAAAGCCCGTTGGGGGCGTATCATCTGCATCAGTTCCGTGGTCGCCGGTATGGGCAACGGCGGGCAGTCCAATTATGCTGCCGCAAAAGCCGGCATGGAGGGCTTCGCCCGGGCACTGGCCCGCGAGGTGGGTTCCCGCGGTATCACCGTCAATGCGGTGGCACCCGGATTTATCGATACGGACATGACTCGTGCACTGAACGACAGTCAGCGCTCGGTCATGCTCGAACAGATTCCGCTGGGGCGTCTCGGCCAGGCCGAGGAAATTGCTGCAGTGGTGGCGTTTCTTGCCGGTGAGCCGGCTGGATATATCACCGGGGCAACCATTCCGGTGAACGGCGGTATGTTCATGGGTTAAACTCCGGCACCTTCGGGCCGCCAATGGAGTTTGACTGGTTGAGAACCGACCCGGTGCGAGCTGTCTGGGCCGGGCTGTTTTGGCACAGAAGCATTTCCAGCTTGAAAACTCGGGAATTCTTTCTATAAACTACCCGCAGTCCGGCTTATCGGAACTGCAAATTAGGAGTGAGAACAAGGTATGAGTACCATCGAAGAGCGCGTCAAGAAAATTGTTGCCGAACAACTCGGCGTCAAAGAAGAAGAAGTAACCAACAGTGCTTCCTTTGTTGAAGATCTTGGCGCTGACTCCCTGGACACCGTTGAGCTGGTGATGGCTCTCGAAGAAGAATTCGAGACCGAAATTCCGGATGAAGAAGCCGAGAAGATCACCACCGTGCAAGAAGCAATCAACTACGTGAACGCGCACCAGAAGTAATCACGCAGTCTGCTTGCAGGTCGAAAGAAGCCGCAGTCCTGGTATCGGAACTGCGGCTTTTTTTGTGGCCTGCCATTCATGGCGGCCACCCTTGCGGGCTATCGCTGCGCGATGCGAAGAATCGCTCCCGGTGATTTTTTGTGGCCAGCTGTCCATGGCGGCAATCATTCAGTTGCCGCGCCGGTCCTTTATGCGGACAATAGCCCGCTGTCAAAAGAGTTGAATTAAGGAGTCTCCTTTGTCGCGTAGACGCGTCGTGGTAACCGGCCTGGGTATGTTGAGCCCGCTCGGCAATACGGTTGAAAGCAGCTGGCAGGCAGCTTTGGCAGGTAAAAGCGGCATCGCTCCCATTGAACATATGGACGTGAGCGCTTTCTCTACCCGTTTTGGGGGTTCGATCCGTGGTTTCGAGATCGAGCCGTACATGACCGCCAAGGAAGCCCGCAAGCTGGATCTGTTCATTCAGTACGGCATCGCGGCCTGCATGCAGGCGTTGAACGAGTCGGGGCTGGAAATCAGCGATGCCAACCGTGACCGCATCGGCGTGTCCATGGGGTCGGGTATCGGCGGTCTGACCAATATCGAGCATAACCATGAGTTGCTGCTCAACAGTGGCCCGCGGCGGATTTCTCCTTTCTTCGTGCCCGGCTCGATCGTCAACATGGTGGCCGGCTACCTGTCGATCCAGTATGGCCTGCGTGGTCCGAACTACGCCCTGACCACCGCCTGCACCACGGGCACACACAGCATCGGCATGGCCGCGCGCAACATCGCCTATGGCGAGGCGGACGTGATGATTGCCGGTGGCTCGGAAATGGCTACCAGCGGCCTGGGGCTTGGCGGTTTCAGCGCAGCACGTGCGCTGTCGACCCGCAATGACGAGCCGCAGAAGGCCAGCCGTCCGTGGGACAGCGAGCGTGACGGCTTCGTGCTGTCCGACGGTTCCGGCGCCATGGTGCTGGAGGAATACGAACACGCCAAGGCGCGCGGCGCGCATATCCATGCCGAGCTGATCGGGTTTGGCATGAGTGGTGATGGCTATCATATGACCGCGCCACCGGAAGACGGTCGGGGTGCGGCGATGTGCATGGGCAATGCCCTGCGTGATGCCGGTATCGACCCTGAGCAGGTGGGCTACATCAACGCCCACGGTACTTCCACCCTGGCTGGTGATCTGGCCGAAACCCGTGCGGTGGAAAGCGTCTTCGGCGAGCATGCTCGCGCACTGGCGATGAGTTCGACCAAGTCCATGACTGGCCATCTGCTGGGTGCCGCGGGGGCCGTCGAGGCTATCTTCAGTGTGTTGGCCCTGCGCGACCAGGCGGCACCGCCCACCATCAACCTGGATAATCCGGGTGAAGGCTGCAATCTCGACTATGTCGCCCATGAGGCACAGTCGCGCAAACTGGATGTGGCCGTATCCAACTCCTTCGGCTTCGGTGGCACCAACGGCAGCCTGGTGTTCCGCCGACTCTGATGGACAGCAGCCGGATGGCCACTCCAACCGACACCAACTGCCTGGTCAATGGTGTACCAGGCAGCCTGGTCTCGGTCCGGGATCGCGGCCTGGCCTACGGTGATGGCCTGTTCGAAACCATTCGGGTGAGTCGTGGCGTCGCCACCCTGGCCGACCGGCATTTCCAGCGGTTGGCCCAGGGGGCGGCTGTGCTGCACATACCGCTGGACCTGCAGCTGGTGAGGGAAGAGGTTGTCAGCCGTGCTGCCGCAATCGGCAGCGGACTGCTCAAACTGACCATCACCCGGGGCGAGTCCCAGCGTGGCTACGCCATGCCGCCGCAGCCTGCGCCCAACCGCATCCTGCAATCCTCGCCGTTGCCCGATTATCCGGCGGCCAACGCGGAGCAGGGCATTTCCCTGTACCCTTGCACCATGCGCTTGGGATACCAGCCGTTACTGGCCGGCCTCAAGCACCTCAATCGGCTGGAGCAGGTATTGGCGCGCAGCGAATGGCAGGGTGCCGAACATGCCGAAGGACTGGTATGCGATCTGGCCGGCCACCCCATTGAATGCACCATGAGCAATCTGTTCGTCCGGCTTCAGCACGGGTGGGTCACGCCGGCGCTCGACCAGTGCGGTGTGCGCGGTGTGATGCGTGACTATCTGCTGCAGCAACTGGCCAGTCGCGGCGAGCCGGTTGCCGAGCGTCGCATCAGCCTCGACGAATTGCTGGCAGCGGAAGAGATATTCTGCTGCAACAGCGTATTCGGCGTCTGGCCGATCGTCGCGCTGGATGAGCACCGCTGGCCGGTTGGCCCGCATACACGGTTTGTGCAAACCCTGGCAAAGCAGGTTCTGAGTTGAAGGCGTTTATCAAGTTTCTAGGTTTAGTGATTGTTTTTTCAGCGATTTCCGTTGCTGCAATAGGGGCGTGGGCTTACTTCACCCTGCAAGCGACGCTGACTCAGCCGCTGCAGATCGAGATCGTCGACACCCTGGAGGTGCCGCCTGGCAGCACGCCGGCGCGGATCCTGGCCGGGCTGGAAAGTCGCGGTGTTATCCAGCGGGCCAGTTGGGTGCGGCGTTACTGGCAATGGCAGATGCCCGACACCATATTGCACGCTGGTGAATACCGGCTCGAGCCTGGCATGACCGTCAACGGCCTGCTGGAGCTATTGCAGAGTGGTGAGGTGGTGCAGCGCAGTATTACCCTGGTCGAGGGCTGGAATTTCAGCCAGTTCCGCGATGCGTTGGCCAGGGCCGAGCGCCTGGAGCAGACGCTGCCGCGGGAGTGGAGCAATGATCAGGTGGCAGCCGAGCTGACGCTGGCCGAGGACCACCCGGAAGGGCTGTTCTTCCCCGACACCTATCTGTATACCCTGGGCATGAGTGACCGGGACATTCTCAAACGCGCTTATGAGCGTATGCAGCGGGTATTGGCCGAGGCCTGGGAGCAGCGGATTCCTGGGCTGCCGATCGATAGTCCCTACGAGGCACTGATCCTGGCCTCGATCATCGAGAAGGAAACCGGGGTACCGCATGAGCGTGGCGAGATTGCCGGGGTATTCACCAGACGCCTGCAGAAAGGCATGCGCCTGCAGACCGATCCCACGGTGATCTACGGCATGGGCGAGAGCTGGCAGGGCAATATCCGTCGCAGCGATCTGCGCCAGGCCACGCCGTACAATACCTACACCATCGATGGCCTGCCGCCGACGCCGATTGCCATGCCCGGGCGTGATTCATTGCTGGCGGCAGTCAACCCGACCCCGGGCAAGACCTTGTTCTTCGTGGCCCGCGGCGATGGCTCCCATGTGTTTTCCGAAACCCTGCAGCAGCACAACAGGGCGGTGCGCCATTATCAGATCCTGCGGCGCGCGCCCAACTATCGTTCCAGTCCGCCACCGGCGGAGCCAACAGACAACGGGGCTGCCGAATGAGTGGACTGTTCATCACCTTTGAAGGCCCGGAAGGCGCCGGAAAGTCGACCAATCTCAAGGTCTTTGCCCAGGCGCTGGCGGAACGCGGCTGCCCGCCGGTGATCACCCGCGAGCCTGGTGGGACCCCGGTGGCCGAACGTATCCGCGATGTGCTGCTGAGCATGCACGAGGAGCCGATGCACGCCGACGCCGAACTGCTGCTGATGTTCGCTGCCCGTGCGCAGCATCTCAACGGCCTGATCCGCCCGGCGCTGGCGGAAGGCAAGGTGGTCATCAGCGACCGCTTTACCGATGCCACCTATGCCTACCAGGGTGGCGGCCGTGGTATCGACCCACAGCGCATTGCGGTGCTGGAAGATTGGGTGCAGGGCGACCTGCGCCCGGACATGGTCGTCGTGTTCGATGTGCCGGTGGAGCTGGGCATGGCCCGCGCCCGGGCGCGCAGTGAGCTGGACCGCTTCGAGCAGGAGCAGCAACGTTTCTTTGAAAACGTCCGGGATACCTACCTGCGACGTGCGGCAGCTGACCCGCAGCGCTATCGGGTGATCGACGCCAGCGGTGATCTGGACCAGGTGCGTCAGGCCATGCAGCCACTGATAGACGAAGTGCTGGAGCGCGCCCATGGCTGAGCAGGCCGTGTTGCCTTGCCCCTGGCACCTGCCGGTATGGACTGCGCTGACCGCCCGGACCCGGCATGCCCATGCCTACCTGTTCGGCGGCCTGCCGGGTGTCGGCAAGCGTCTGTTCGCCGAAGCCTTCGCCGCCAGCCTGCTGTGCCTGCAGCCAGAGTCAGGGCATGCATGTGGACACTGCCGCAGTTGCCAACTGCGGCTGGCAGGCAGTCATCCGGATCGGCTGGTGGTGGAGCCGGAAGAGCAGGGCAAGGCCATCCGCATCGATGCCGTCCGTCAATTGGCAGACTTCATGGGCCAGACGGCGCAGCAGGGTGGGCGCAAGGTGATCATCCTGCACCCGGCCGAGGCGATGAACCTGAATGCCGCCAATGCCTTGCTCAAGTCGCTGGAAGAGCCGACCGCCGAAACCTACCTGCTGCTGGTCAGCGACCAGCCGAGCCGGCTACTGCCGACCATCCGTAGCCGCTGCCGCGTGCAGACGCTGCCCACGCCGAGTGCTGAGCAGGCCCAGGCGTGGTTGGCCGAGCGCCTGCCGGAACTGGCTGCAGAGCAGCACGCGGCCTTGCTGCTGATGGCCGGTGGCGCACCGCTGCGGGCGCTGACATTGCATGAAATGGACGCCGCCAGCCTGCGCCAGCAGGTCGTGGAAGGCGTCAAGGCGCTGCTGAAAAGCCAGCAGTCGGCTTCACAGCTGGCCGAGCGCTGGCCGAGCCTGCCGTTGGAGCTGCTGGCCGATTGGTTCTGCGACTGGACGCTGGACCTGCTGCGACTGAAGACTGGTGCCAGTGACACACCGGCCAATGCCGACATGGACAAGGTGTTGCCCTACATGGCGCGGCATGTGCGTATGCCGGCGCTGCTGAGTTGGCAGAGCTGGCTGCTGGAACACCGGGGCATGTTGCTGGGCAAGGCCAACCTGAATCGGGTACTGTTCATCGAGACACTGCTGATCCGATGGAAGCAACTGATGGAAAGACGCTAACCTGAATTCGCCGAGTACACACAAGGACAACGTTATGAACACAGCGACTGCGCCAGGACCCCGCAACGGCATTCTTTCACTGACCATCAAGGACAAGTCGGTGCTGTATGCCGCCTACATGCCTTTCATAAAACATGGCGGGATGTTCATTCCCACCAACAAATCCTATCGCCTCGGCGATGAGGTATTCATGCTGCTCAACCTGATGGAAGAACCGGAAAAGATTCCGGTGGCCGGCAAGGTCATCTGGATCACGCCCAGGGGCGCGCAGGGCAACCGCGCAGCCGGTATCGGCGTGCAGTTCAGCGACCAGGACAGCACCGCCCGCAGCAAGATCGAAACCTACCTGGCCGGTGCGCTCAAATCGGACCGCCCGACCCATACCATGTGACCATGCTGATAGATTCCCATTGCCATCTCGACCGACTCGACCTCACCGCCCATGACGGCAGCCTCGACAATGCGCTGAATGCCGCTCGCGCCCGTGGCGTGGGCAAGTTCCTGTGCATCGGGGTGGACGCAGCCAATGCCCCGGTGGTCAAACAACTGGCCGAACAGTACGAGGATGTATGGTGCAGTGTCGGTATCCACCCACTGGATCTGAGCCGCAACGAGGCGACCGACCTTGCCTGGCTGCTGCAGGCGCTGGATCACTCCCGGGTGGTGGCGATCGGCGAGACCGGGCTGGACTACCACTACCAGCCGGAGATGGCCGAGGCGCAACAGGCGTCCTTCCGCTGTCACCTGCAGGCCGCGCGCCAGACCGGCAAGCCGGTCATCATCCATACCCGTGAAGCCCGTGCCGATACGCTGGAGCTGCTGCGCGAGGCTGATCTGCCGCAGGCCGGGGTGCTGCATTGCTTCACCGAAGACTGGGACATGGCCCGGGCAGCACTGGATATGGGCTACTACATATCCCTGTCCGGCATCGTTACCTTCCGCAATGCCGAGGCGCTACGCGAGGTGGCCCGGCGGGTGCCCGCCGATCGTCTGCTGGTGGAGACCGACTCGCCCTACCTGGCACCCGTGCCGCATCGTGGCAAGCCGAACGAGCCGCAGTTCGTCCATGAGGTGGCGGCCGCGCTGGCGCAGATACGTGGCGAGTCGGAGGAAACCCTGTGGGAGAACACCACCGCCAACTTCCACCGGCTGTTCCCCCTGGCCATCAACTGACAGCGGCCATCAGCCCTTGAGCTTGCTGGCGATCTGGGCCACATGCTGGCCCTGATGGCGGGCAATGCCCAGTTCGCGTTCATCGGGTTGACGTGATCCATCTCCGCCGGCAATGGTCGAGGCACCATAAGGTGTACCGCCACCAACCTGGGAAATATCGAACAGCGCTGGAGTGGTATAACCGATCGGTACTATGATCATGCCGTGGTGCGCCAGGGTGGTCCAGGTGGAGGTGATGGTCATCTCTTCACCACCGCCGGTACCGGTGGAGGTGAACACACTGGCGACCTTTCCGGCCAGCGCGCCCTTGGCCCACAGACCGCCGGTCTGGTCGAGGAAATTGCGCATCTGCCCGGACATGTTGCCGAAGCGGGTCGGGGTACCGAAGATGATGGCATCATAGTCGGCCAGCTCCGCCGGGCTGGCCACGGCGGCCTGTTGATCGGTCTTGCCGCCCGCGGCGGCAAATGCTTCGGCATTCATGGTCTCCGGAACCCGCTTGATGGTGACCTCGACGCCGGATACGCCGCGCGCCCCTTCGGCGACCGCCTCGGCCATGGTTTCGATATGACCGTACATGGAATGGTAAAGCACTAGTATTTTCGCCATGATCGCTTCCTCTTCAATGGATGGGCTGTAGCCTGAGGCCCATGGATTACATGCAGTGTAGGTTAAAAAGATCATTTTCCGGGGCGCTGACAACGCCTCGGCGGTGCCCGCTCAGTTCACATCCACCAGCACTATCTCGCTGGTCTCGGTAGCCACGACCCGTAACAGGTCCTCGTCCCGGATAGCCAGCCCGTCGCCAGCAGTGGCAGCTACACCATTGACTTCGATGCGACCGCTGGCCGGCACCATATAGACCTTGCGGCCCTTGGCGACGGCATAGTCCGCGGTTTGTCCGGCCTGCAATGTGGCTGCCACCAGGCGTGCATCGGCACGGATCTTCAACGCCTCGGTGTCTTCCGGCATACCACTGGCCAGAGCGACGAAAGAGCCGCTGCGTTCCCCCCTGGGGAACTGACGAGTGCCCCAGGAGGGCGGCAGGCCTTTCTCATCGGGCAATATCCATATCTGGAAAAGTCGGGTTTCCTCATCCTCCATGTTGTATTCACTGTGGGCGATGCCGGTGCCGGCGCTCATCACCTGTACGTCGCCCGCCACCGTCCGCCCCTCATTACCGAGGTTGTCGCGATGGGTGATCGCACCAGCGCGGACGTAGGTGATGATTTCCATATCCTGGTGCGGATGGCCGGGAAAGCCCGACTGGGGGGCGATGATGTCATCGTTCCACACTCGCAGATGGCCCCAGTGCATGCGCTTGGGATCGTGATATCCGGCGAACGAAAAGTGATGACGGGCATCCAGCCAGCCATGGTTGGCTCTGCCCAGTTGTGTGTAGGGACGTAATTCGATCATGAGTCTCTCCCTTCATTCAGGTTGCTGGCCACCGGGTCGGTGGGTCAATGACAAACATGATCAATCAGTTTGATCGGGATAAAAAGCGCATAAATTGCGCTTAATATATCTAATATATAGATGTTTTCAGGTTTCTCCACGCCCATAAAAAAACCCGAATTCCGGGGGAAGAATTCGGGTCAAGACCATTAGGAGTGATACAGAAACGGGCAGAGCCCGTTTCTGTCAGGCTGGCACTTGGGGGAGATGCCAGAACCTGATGTGGTAAGTATTGTCGGTATTCACCGCATTTCCACCTTGAAAGGCCTCTTGGTTAAACTCATTTGGAATAACTTTATCCAGCTTATCGTGACCGGTTGTAGTGTTGTTGCAGAGCGCTGCGCAGAATGGCCAGCGCGTTGTCCAGCACCTGCTGAGAAGTATAGAAGTGCGGTGACCAGCGAATCCCGCCCCCGCGCTCGGCACAGACGATGCCCGCGTCTTTCAGCTGCTGGAACAGCCAGGCATTGGGGCAGTCGCCGATGGTGAAGGTGACAATACCCGCGCGGCGCTCCGGTGTGCTGGGGCTGAGAATGCGTGCTCCGGGAATGGCGGCTATCGAGTGCAGCAGATAGGCGGTGCGCTGTTGCAACGCCTCCTGGATACGCTTGAGGCCGACCTCCAGCAACAGCTCCAGACTGGCGGACAGGGCGTGCTGGGCCAGGGTATTGGGGCTGCCGGGCTCGAAACGCCGTGCGGTGCTGGCCGGGACCCAGTCCTCACGGTCATAGTCGCCCATGGCCTCGACCATATGCCAGCCGAACTGGGTCAGTTTTAGGCGATCGCGGGCTTCGCGCCGGCAATAGAACACGCCGAGCCCTTCGGGGCCGAGCAGCCACTTGTGCCCATCGGCCATCGCGAAGTCGCAGTCAATGGCCTGTACATCGAAGGGCAGGGCGCCCAGGGACTGGATGGCATCCACGCAGAACAGAATGTTGCGCTCGCGGCAGGCGCGCCCGAGACGTTCCAGGTCCATGCGCAGCCCACTGGCATATTGCACCGAGCTGATGCTGAGCAGGCGTGTGGCCGGTCCCATCGCCGCGATCAGCGCCGCTTCGGGGTCCCCATCCAGACTGACCTGGCGTACGGTGACGCCGCGTCCTTCCAGCGCCTGCCAGGGGATGCGGTTGGAGGGAAACTCCTGATCGCTGATCAGTACTTCATCACCCGCGGCCCAGTCCAGGCCCATGGCAACCAGCGACAATGCCTCGGAGGTATTCTTGACCAGTGCGATATCGCCCTTGCCGGGGGCATTGAGCAGGGTCTGCAATTGCCCGCGCAGCCGATGTTCCAATTGAATCCAGCGGGGGTAGTCGCGCGCACCCTGATGGATGTTTTCCCGGGCGAAGGCACTTACCGCATCCGCTGCACGTTTTGGCCAGGGCGCCACAGCGGCGTGATTCAGATAACAGATACTTGGGTCGTGGGGAAACTCGTCATCCCACAATGCATCATGAAGCATGGTCAGGTCCTGTCCGGGTTACGTTGAGATTGATGATAGCGTGGCTGCAGGCAAACGACAGGGGATAGTGAATGTGTGATGAATTTCCGGTCATTTTAGTACCGGAAGTGTGCAAGGGGTCATGAAATTGGCATAATGCGCACTCATCGTCACGCCCATGCAGGTAAGCATATGCAGAAAGAATCACGCAAAATCCGGGAGTTTCGCCGTCGGGAACAGGAAATCCTGGCTGCGGCGTTGCGATTGTTCCTCGAACAGGGGGAGGACAGCGTCACGGTCGAGATGATCGCCGATGAGGTGGGCATCGGCAAGGGCACCATCTACAAGCATTTCAAGTCCAAGGCCGAGATCTATCTGCGCCTGATGCTCGACTATGAGCGCGACCTGGCCGAGCTGCTGCATTCGGAAACCATCGAAAAGGACCGCGAGGCTCTGTCACGTGAATACTTTGCCTTCCGCATGAGCGATCCCGAGCGCTATCGCCTGTTCGACCGCCTGGAGGAAAAGGTGGTCAAGGCCAACCAGATGCCGGAACTGATCGAGCAATTGCATGGCATTCGCGCCTCCAACTTCAATCATCTGACCGGAGTCATTCAGGAACGGATCGATGAAGGCAAGCTGGAGGATGTGCCGGCGTACTTCCATTACTGTGCCGCCTGGGCGCTGGTGCATGGAGCCATGTCCATGTATCACTCACCGTTCTGGCAAGATGTCATCAAGGACAAGGAAGGCTACATGCGCTTTCTGACGGATATGGGAGTGCGCATGGGTAATCGCTCCAAGCGCCGGAAGGAGGGTGATCCTGCCTGAGGGGTGTCCGGTGAACTTTGCCGGTCGCCGTTGGGTCTACAGGGGCGATCGACTTACACAGGAGTGGCCCCGTTTGCAGTTCATTCGTTCAGGTTTATGTATCGTCGCGGCGCTGTGCGCGTTGGCGGCGCAGGCGCGTGATTACAACTACACCGATATGCACCTGCACTATGTCGACTTCTTCCAGGAAACCGACGGCATGGCCGCCCTGCTGGAGCAGATGGATGCGCATGGCATCGGACATGTCATGATCAGCGGTGTGCCGGTGGCCAAGAAATGGCATGAGAACGAGCCGCGGCGGCCACGCTATTACGCTGGTGATGACGCCAGCGTGTACTGGTACAGCGCCACCGACAACATAGTGGCGCATGCGCTGGAACAGCTTGATGCGCAGCAGCGCCAGCGCTTCCATCCGTTTCTCTCCGGCTTCAATCCCAACGACAAGAATGCCGATGTGCATGTGCGTCGCATGCTGGAGATGTACCCGGGCATGTGGCAGGGCCTTGGCGAGGTGTTCACCCGGCATGACGACCTCACTGCGCTGACCAATGGCGATACCCCCCGAGCCAACGGCGAGGCCATGGAGCGTATCTATTTTCTGGCAGCCGAACATGATCTGCCGGTGCTGATCCACAGCAACATCACTTCCAAGCGTGAGCGCAATCCGTTGTATCTCCCAGAGCTGGAAGAGTCCCTGCGCGATCATCCGCAGGTGCGTTTCATCTGGGCCCACGCCGGCACCAGCATGGAGATCCACCGTCACCAGGATAAGCTGGAGTTCCTGTTCGACGAGGTGGAGCGGATGCTGGGGCTGTACCCCAATCTGTATATCGACCTGTCCTGGACCATGCGCGAACCCTATCTGCTGGACGCCAAGGGCGAGCCTGACCCGCAATGGCTGCAACTGGTCGAGCGTTTCCCCGACCGCTTCATGATCGGTTCGGACGTGGTGGGGCGCTTCAGGAACCTGGGCGAGCAGATGCGCAGTTTCGATGTATTCCTCGATGCGCTGCCCGAGGCGGTAGCACACAAGGTGGCGAGCACCAATTTTCTGGACATATTGCCGAAGCAGAAAGCGGCGCAGGATGATTGAAACAGTTGGTTAGCGGCGCCGGCAGATGCCGGCGTCGCTGAACGAGTATTACCTGACAGGAAGGTTGATCGGCGGGTTTGCCCAATAAGCGCACTGGTGAGCAGTACTGAAATCACTTTGACCAACCGCCGCCGGCGTTGGTGCATCGAGGCGCAGGATTTCGCCATTCGCGGTCAAACGCGGCCATTCGACTGCTTCTGCCGCACCGTCGATATCATTGGGTCCGATAGCTGGATCATCACCGTATTTCGCGAAATTGGTCCAGTAGCGGGCCATATGTTCCGCCAATGCGAGCTGAGCGGCTCCAGCGCCACGTTGGGTCAACGTCTGCTCCGAGCTCAGTACATACTGGATCTCGAAGGAATGGGCTGCACCAAGAGGGAAAGGTGCCGATATGTCGCCGAGAATATTTGGCGCATCCCGGTCAGTGAACCAGTATCCCCAGGTATCCACATGGTTTCTCAACAGGCCCCACTGGGTATCGTTGGGGCAATTGAAACGCCAATCGGTCCCTATTGCGGTATAGGCATTGGCGAATTGCAGCAAGCCGGGGGGCTGCTCGGCCAGATAGTCGGCGGCGATCTGGCCGGCATTCAACAATGGGTTTTCCGCCAGCAGCTTGGTAACCGCGGTTTCATAGCCCCCTGCCGTGAACAGGTCTTCCCCATCACCCAGGGCCAGCAAGGTAAAGAGCGCTCCTTCATCAAGGTTGCTGCCCATCATCACCGGTACCTGGTTGAAGTCTCCGGAGGCCAGGGCCTGGTTGATGGATATGGGCAGGGTGTCGGTGCCGGTGACCGGTAGAATATTGCCTGGCTGGGCGGCGAGAATTTCTTCCACCGAAAGTTCACGCAGGCACTCCAGCAGTTCCGCTTCTGCGGCAGTGGCGCAATCGGTTTGGGCGATGGTCGGCAACCCGAACAGTTGCTGGCCTCCCGGGATGGTGAATGGTCCCTGGGACGTCTCTTGCAGGGCAATCTGGTCACCGTTGTAAGAGCCGCTTTGCACTACGGCCTTGTGGAACAGCCCTGCGGCAGCGGGCGAGGCCAGCTGGCTGAGAACGCTGTGTCCACCGGCGGACTCGCCGAAGAGAGTGATATTGTCTGGGTCCCCGTCGAACTCGGCAATGTTTTCCCGCACCCACTGCAACGCCAGCTGTTGATCCTGCAAGCCGAAGTTGGCATCGCCCAGCGCCTCATGGGGCAGGAAGCCCAGTGCGCCGAGACGGTAGTTCAGCGTCACCACCACCACGCCTTGCTCTACCAGGCGCGATGGGTCATAGCTGGGGCCGCCGGAGCCATAGATGAAGGCACCACCATGGATCCATACCGTGACCGGGTAATCGCCGGGCTCCTCGGGAGCATATACATTGAGGAACAGGCAGTCTTCATTGAGGCTGGCTTCACCGAAGGGGCTGGCGGCCTGCGGACAACTGCTACCGAAGGCGTCGCTGAGCTCGATGGCGGTGGCATGGGTGGGTGGTAGCTCCGGGGCGGCAAAGCGCTCGGCTACCCCGTAACGGATACCGCGGAATACCCGCATACCCGCATCACTGATGCCAATATAATCGCCCTGCTGTGTAGTGACCGTCAGCGAGTTGTCGGGAGCGCTGCCGCCACCACTGTTGCTGCTCCCGCCGCCACCCCCGGACAGGCAGCCGCCGAGGCTGATGGCCAGGGCCAGGGTGGAAAGGGAGAGTACGAGGCGCTTGGAGGTATTGGTGCTTTTGTGCATTGTTATTATCCGTGTGATGATCCAGCCGACGGCACTGGCAAAGTGCCTTGTGTTGGTAGGCAAACCTTAAAATAATTGGCGGAGGCGCGCTAAACCCATACGGGTGAGGCTGCGGGCTGGCAGACCCTGGCTGCGTCATCCGGTAAACTGCATGCCGGACTTTCACAAGGAGCGATTGATGTCAGCCCAGGTCAGCTTTCCCATCGACTACATCGAACCGGTATTCCGGCCGCCGAGCGAGGCGCATTCGCTGATCCTGCCGGTGACCAATGGCTGCTCATGGAACCAGTGCACCTTCTGTGACATGTATACCGCTCCACAGAAGAAGTTCCGGGCCCGGGACGAGCAGCAGGTGCTCGACGAGATCCGTCGCAGCGGCGAGCGCCTGATAGTGCAACGGGTGTTCCTGGCGGATGGGGATGCCATGGTGCTGCCAACCCACCGCTTGCTGCGTATCCTTGAAGCGATAGGTGAGCACATGCCCGAGGTGCAGCGGGTCACTTCCTACTGTCTGCCGCGCAATCTACGGCGCAAGTCGGTGGATGATCTGCGGCAGCTGCGCGAGGCGGGACTGCAGATGCTGTACGTTGGTGCCGAATCGGGCGACGACCAGGTGTTGCAGCGGGTGAACAAGGGCGAGACCTTCGACTCCACGGCCGAGGCCCTGCTCAAGGCCAGGGAGGCCGGCTTGCAGACCTCGGTGATGATCCTCAACGGGCTGGGCGGGCAATCCCTGACCGAGCAGCATGCAGCGAACTCGGCAAGGCTGATGAATCTGACCCAGCCTGATTATCTGTCGACCCTGGTGGTCAGCTTTCCACATGGCATGGCACGTTACCAGGCACAGTTCCCGGACTTCCAGCCGTTGGACCAGGCTGGGCTGTTCCGGGAGGCCGAACGGTTTCTCTCGGCATTGGAGCTCAGCAGTACGGTGTTTCGCAGTGACCATGCTTCCAACTACCTGGTGCTCAAGGGCGTTCTCGGCGCGGACAAGCCGCGGCTGCTGGCGCAGGTGCGCGAGGCCATCGAACAACCCGAGCAAGCCGGGCTCCGCCCGGAATGGATGCGTGGATTATGAAACCGAGCGTCTTGATTCCCGGCATGATGACCATCCTGGCGCTGCTGTTGCTGGCTGGCTGCACGCCGTCACAGATGCGCGATGAGGGGCGTTACTACCTCAGTGATGCCGGTCTGCTGGACAATTATCAGATCAAGCGCAGCGGCAACTGGCGTTTGCAGGCCGATTCACGGTTGTATATCGGCCAGAGCCATTTCGTCCCGGTCGGGCATGTCTATGCCAGGCCGAATATTCTCGCCGAGGAAGCCTTTGCCGCCGCGGTGCAGGTATTCCCCATGGTGCAGCGGGCAGAGCAGCCGCTGGGACTGGATCAGGCGCTGATGCGCACCCGCGAGCAGGGGCTGGACTATCTGCTGTACACCCGCTTTGCCAGTGCCCAGAGCAGTGCCGGAACCCAGCCGAGCGAACAGGCTGCCCAGCAGGGGCATGTCGGGCGGGACCGGGTGGTGTTGCAGTTGCTGCTGATGGAAGCGTCGAGCGAGCGGGTCATCGACTTCGTTACCATCGAGAGCCGCACGGGCTTTCTGGCTTTCTACAAGTCGCGCCCGGAGGATCTGCTGCGGGAACCGATGCAGGACTATACCCGTCAACTATTGGGCAGGCCCTGAGAACGGAGAACTTCATGGATAATCGACAGCCCCCGGCACAATCGTTGCTGCAAAGCCTTCCGCAATCGGCCAGCGGTGATGCCCGCGAACCGGCCCCGGTACATCTGTGGCAGCCGGAATTCAGCGGTGAGCTGGATATGCATATCACCCGCGACGGCACCTGGTACTACCAGGGTGGAGCGATTACCCGCAAGGCCCTGGCACAGCTGTTTTCCGGCATCCTGCGGCTGGACGAGGATGGTCGCTACTACCTGGTGACACCGGTCGAGCGCTGGGCCATCAAGGTCGATGATGTGCCCTTCGTTGCGGTGCGTCTGGAAGTGGAGGGGCAGGGACGGGAGCAGCGGCTGGTGTTCATCACCAGTCTCGAACATCGCATTGTGGCTGGCGCCGAGCATCCGATCCGGGTCGAAGTGGATGCGCAGACCCAGCAACCGTCTCCCTATGTACTGCTGCGAACCAATCTGCAGGCGCTGATCCATCGCAACGTGTTCTATCAACTGGTTGATCTTGCCGTTGAACATCAGGTCGATGGGCAGCGGCCTACCGGTGTGTGGAGCGCCGGCGTGTTCTTCCCGATAGACGGCGCTGGCGCCTGAGCGCACCACAGTCGGCCAGAGACAAGCTGTCGCAGGCGCAAAACAATACAGTCTGCGCGGTTGATATTTACCATATATGGGCATAGCATCCTTCTCACGCACAACAGGTAGTGATTCCTGCTTGGGGTAGATGGGCTTTACCATCGGCAACTCCGGGGAAGCACGCTTTCAGGAGAAGATGATGAGTCAAGCAGCCAAAGTGCAGCGTTTGCATAATGTGGTCACCAACATTCCCATGCAGCCTGCCTCGGAAGATATCTGGGATACCAAGTATCGACTCAAGACCAAGGACGGCACGGCCATCGACCAGACCGTTGATGAAACCTACCAGCGTGTTGCCCGCGCGCTGGCGCAGGTCGAAGCCCCGGAGCTGCGTGACACCTGGTACGAACGCTTTCTCTGGGCCCTGCGCCATGGCGCCATTCCCGCCGGTCGTATCACCTCCAATGCTGGCGCGCTGGAGCATAAGCCGGCCACCTCGACCATCAACTGCACCGTATCGGCCACCATCGGTGACTCCATGGATGACATCCTGGCCAAGCTGCACGAGGCCGGGCTGACGCTCAAGGCCGGTTGCGGCATCGGTTACGAATTTTCCACGCTGCGTCCCCGCGGCGCCTACGTCTCCGGCGCCGGCGCCTATACCTCCGGCCCGCTGTCGTTCATGGATATCTACGACAAGATGTGCTTCACCGTGTCTTCCGCCGGTGGTCGGCGTGGTGCGCAGATGGCGACCTTCGATGTCGGTCATCCGGATGTTACGGATTTCATCCGCGCCAAGCGTGAGGGCGGACGCCTGCGCCAGTTCAACCTGTCGCTGCTGATCACCGAAGAGTTCATGGCTGCGGTTGAGTCCGACAGTGAATGGAAGCTGGCGTTTCCGCTGAGTGAAGCCGAGGCCGAGGCGGACAACGTCGATGTCAACGATGCCGGGCAGGTGACCTGGCGCGAGTGGCCGAGCAACGAAGGTTATGTCACCCGCGAGGATGGCCTGGTCGCCTGCCGCATATTCCGCACCATGAAGGCGCGGCGCATCTGGGACATGATCATGACCTCCACCTATGACTTCGCCGAGCCGGGGTTCATCCTCATCGACCGGGTCAACCAGATGAACAACAACTGGTTCTGCGAGGAAATCCGCGCCACCAACCCCTGCGGTGAACAGCCCTTGCCGCCCTATGGCGCCTGTCTGCTGGGCTCGATCAACCTGACCCTGTTCGTGCGTGACCCGTTTACCGACAAGGCCCGTTTCGACTGGGACGAGTACCGCCAGGTGGTGGACATCTTCACCCGCATGCTCGACAACGTGGTCGAGATCAACGGTCTGCCGCTGGAGCAGCAGCGCAATGAAATCTTCCGCAAGCGTCGCCATGGCATGGGCTTTCTCGGTCTGGGTTCGACCATGACCATGCTGCGCATGAAGTACGGGGACGCCCAGTCCCTGGAGTTTACCGAGCGGGTATCCCGGGAAATGGCGCTGCAGGGCTGGCGTACCGGTCTCGAACTGAGCGAGGAAAAGGGCCCGGCCCCGCTCATGGAGGAAGAGTTCACCGTCACCGGTGCGATGCTGGCCAAACGGCCGGAGATGCGTGAAGACGGCTTCCAGGTCGGCCAGAAGGTCAAGGGCAAGGTGCTCTGGGCCAGGTACAGCCGCTACATGCAGCAGGTTGCCGCTGAAGACCCGCAACTGGTCGAAGCGCTGGCCGAGAAGGGGGCGCGCTTCACCCACCACAGCTCGATCGCGCCGACCGGCACCATCTCCCTGTCGCTGGCCAATAATGCCTCCAATGGCATCGAGCCGAGCTTTGCCCATCATTACTTCCGCAACGTGATCCGCGAAGGCAAGAAATCCAAGGAAAAGGTCGATGTGTTCAGCTTCGAACTGCTTGCCTACCGCGAGTTCATCGACCCGCAGGCGTTGCCCGATATGGAGGCGGCCTCGCGCACCCTACCGGACTATTTCATCGCTGCCGACGACGTGACGCCGACCCAGCACGTGGATGTACAGGCGGCGGCGCAGAAGTGGATCGACTCGTCGATCTCCAAGACTGCCAACGTGCCGACCGACTATCCCTATGAGGATTTCAAGGACATCTATCTGTATGCCTATCACAAGGGGCTGAAGGGCTGCACCACCTTCCGCTTCAATCCCGAGGCGTTCCAGGGCGTGCTGGTGAAGGAGCAGGATCTGGCCAATACCACCTACCGCTTCAAGCTTGCCGACGGCAGCGTCATCGAGGCCAAGGGGGGCGATGAGATCGAATATGACGGCGAGATGCATACCGCGGCCAACCTGTACGATGCGCTCAAGGAAGGCTACTACGGCAAGTTCTGAGCACTCACTGGCTGAATCAGCAATGACACGGCCCCGGCGTAGGCGGGGCGAGGATGATGGAATATGGCAATCAAGATAGACAGCAAGATCGTCGACTATGCGGTAGTCAAGCCGGATGAGCCGGCCAAGGTGCCGGAGGCGCCGGTGCCCACCTATGTGGAAATGCATGAAAAGCTCAAGCGCCCGGAGCATCTGGAAGGCTCGACCTACAAGATCAAGACGCCAACGTCCGAGCATGCGATCTACGTCACCATCAATGACGTGGTGCTCAACCCTGGCAGTGACCACGAGATCCGCCGGCCCTTCGAAATCTTCATCAACTCGAAGAACATGGAGCATTACCAGTGGATTTCAGCGCTGACGCTGATCATTTCCGCAGTCTTTCGCAAGGGCGGTGACTGTACCTTCCTGGTGGAAGAGCTCAATAGCGTATTCGATCCCAAGGGTGGCTACATGAAGCGTGGCGGTCGCTGGATGCCGTCGCTGGTGGCGGAAATCGGTGACGTGCTGGAGCGCCATCTCAAGCATATCGGCCTGATCAAGGATGAAATGGATGAGCATCAGCGTGCCTATCTGGAACAGAAGCGTGCCGAATTCAACAGTCTGACAGTGCCCAGCCAGGCCGCATCCGATTGTGATGACAGCACCGAAACCTATCCCTCGGGCGCGCAGATGTGCGGTAAGTGCCATACCAAGGCGGCGGTCCAGATGGATGGCTGCCTGACCTGTCTGGCCTGCGGCGACAGCAAGTGCGGCTGACAGGACGCCTCCAGCTGCATCGGCGCTACCCGGTGCAGCTTCACCATTCCGAATTTTTCATCCTTGGCTCTTGTTTGGCTCTCTTTTCTCTCTCCGGCTCATAACTGAGACATCTCCCTGCGCTACAGACCAGTAAAGCCGGGCTGGTCGCCGCCTTGTCTCAATTCTGAGAATCGTCTGGAACCAACCGATTCGCCCTGGTGCCTCGCTGCACGTGGGTTTCGCTATTCCCAGTCAGAAGCATGTGTCTCAAAACTGAAACACTCTTCTTATGGCGGTGCTGAAGAATCCATGTAACCCATTGAATGTACTGGCTATCAAGGACCCGGCACAGGCCTTGCTCTGAACTGATGTAACAACAATCAGAACCTGCGGCCGGAGCAGTCGGACATGGATACGCTAGTGAGCTCCCATTTCTCTTCATTGATCATGCAGATGCTGGTCTGCCTGGCCGGCCTGACGGTCTGTGTCGCTACCCAACTGCCGGCACAGGCCGCCGGGGGAGATATCACCATCTCCCGACAGGTACAGCCCAGAGCCGCAGCGCGCCAGGAACTGGTACCCGACCCCAACCCCCAGGTGGTCAATCCAAGCCGCGAGAAACTGATCAACAGCTCCCTGAGCAGTGGCCTGGCACCGCTGGAAATGTCCGACAGCGATTTTGCCGGCGTCCATGCCGGTAGCCGTATGGGCAATGGAGTGCCCCTTTCCCATCAAGGCGACGGTCATCCCCCCGGTGCCGGCGCGGTCGCCAGCCAGGGCCGCAGCAGCGTCGCTGGCATGAATCCGGTCGGGCGGGGTGCCGGCACTGCCGGCCGCGCGGGCGGCCAGGTCAGCCGCAGCGTGCAGCAGGGACTGCGTCCATTGCAAACCTTGCAGGGGCAATGACATGAGAACCCACCGACTGCTTGCCGGCTTGACCATGCTGCTGACCGCCGTTGCCACAGCCAGCGACCACACAGCAACCATTGATAGCAGCGGGGCCGGTTACAACGGCACGCTGATGATCAATCAGGCTGCGGGGGAGCTGCAGCAGCAGGCCAATGCCAGGGCCATTGCCCCTGGTTCGATGCCAAGTGTGACTGTGCAGCAGCACCTCCAGGGGCTTTCGCCCGATACTACCAGTGCCGATCTGCAGGCCCATATTCGCGGCAGCGCCTTCAGTGATGGCAGCGGTGTGCTGGGTGTCAACCAGGCCGCCGGGGTGGCTAATCAACAGATAAACGGCTTTCGCCTGGGTGCCGGTGTGCACCCTGAAAGCCTCGATGACAGCAGCCTGGCGCAAAGCGCCGCGCCGGTGTCGTTCAGCTCAGCTGCAGGATCACACGGGGCAGGGGAGCGCCTGGTCGAGATCGATGACCAGGCCTTCTCCGACAGCCGCGGCGTGGTCCAGCTGAATCAGGGTGCCGGGGTTGGCAACCGTATGGTCAACAACCTCGGCATCCGGATCGTGGAGTAGTACCCGTACTGACAACCAAAACGCCACACAAGGAATAGATCATGAAAACGAAACATACACTCACCTCTATTGCCGTTGTCGTTGCTGCATCCTTTTCCCTGGGAGCCCTGGCCGCAGGCTTTCCGCCAGCGCCGCCACCGGCAGTGAGCCCGTCCAGTTCGAGCGCTTCGATCACCGATGTGCAGATCAATATGTACAACTCTGTCGACAACCAGGGCACCGAGAACAATGCCTATCTGGATAACGCCCTCCAGAATTCCAGCGGTAACGCTGCGGTGAACGTGTCCGCAGGCGATACCAACCAGCAGGCCAACGCCGTGGCTATCTCCACCGCGGATGCCGACGCCAGTTTCGTCTTCGGGCATAGCGCCAGCGCCAGCATTGGCGTGGGTCAGTTCAATAGTGGCAATGTTCTGTCCAACCTCGATGTGCAGAACAACGCGACGGTCCACAACTCCGCCAACAACTTCTCCGGCAACCTGGGGCTGAACGTTGCTGCCGGTGCGTTCAACCAGCAGAAGAACGACGTGACCATCGCCTCGGCGTCCAAGGCTCAGAATGCCGATGCCTCGGTTGAAGTGTTGCAGACGGCTGTGGGCGGTACTACCTATAACGGCGTGGAGGCGGGTGATTCGGCGCTCAACCTGGTTGCTTCCGGCTACGGCGGGTATCCCGGCTTCCCGGGCTTTCCGGGCCACCCCACCCAGAACCTGGATGTGGAAAACAACGCGGGTCTGACCAACTCGCTCAACGGCCTCTCCGGAGCGGCGGGTGTGAACATCGCTGCGGGTGGCAATCATCAGCAGAGCAATTCGCTGTCCATCGCTGCCGGCTGCTACGCCTGTCCGTAAGCGACCCTTGGAGCCCGGGGCTTGCCCCGGGGTCTTCTCGAATACAGGGACCGTTGCATGAAACATCTATTGCTGGGTCTGTCACTGAGTGTTGTGCTATTGCCGCTGGGCTCCGGCCCCGCTCTGGCGGCGCCGAAGCCCTTCGCGGTCATGCCCGGTGGCGGGCTGGTGTTCAAGCCGGTGGAGAGCATGCGTGAACGGAGGTTCGTCAACCTGGTACAGCAGAGAACGGATTTCAGTTGCGGCGCTGCGGCCATGGCCACCTTGTTGAATGAAGCCTACGGCTGGCGTTTCAGCGAAGAGGATGTGATTCAGGGCATGCTCGCCGGGGCGGATGTACAGCAGGTCCACAGTATGGGCTTCTCCATGCTGGACATGAAGCGCTACGCGGAAAGCCTGGGGTTGCGGGCCCGTGGGTACCGGTTGCAGCCCACGCAGCTGGCAGAGGTGAAGGTGCCCTCCATCGTGCTGCTGGATGTGCGCGGTTACAAGCACTTCGTGGTGATGCAGGTCAGCAACGAAGGCTGGGTGTATATCGGTGATCCGGTACTTGGGCACAAGAAGCTGACACTGGAGGAGTTCGCGCAGGGCTGGAACGGCATCGTGTTCGCCCTGATAGGCCCTGGCTACAACCGGGAGAACGCCTTGCTGACGCCGCCGGAACCATTGACCGCCAGCCATCGCCTTGACCGGTTCAGTCCGGTCAAGGATGCGGACCTGATGGAGTTCGGCTTTCTGCAGAGTGATTTTTTCTGAATACCACAGCGGGAGGACAGTATGAAACGTCAACGGACTCAGGCATGGCTGATGATATGTCTGGTTGCTTTCAGCCTTCCCACCAGTGCCGGCAGCCTGTTTCGCGCCGCCGAGCTGAGCGATACCGAGCTGGCCCAATTGCGCGGCCGTTATGTGCTGCCGGGGCGGATCATTCATTTTGGCGTGACCATGAGCAGCATCTGGGAAAACAGCGCCGGGCAGAGCATAGGTGCGGGTGTCAGTTTCCAGGTCGATGGACAGGCCCAGCCCAGTCTGCATGTGACCGACCTGTCTTCCATGATCAATGATGCTGGCGATGGCTCGGTGCAGCGTCCGGGCGCCGGCCAGGTCATCGGTGGCGCTGGGTTGACCGAGGTGCGCGGCATCTCGCAAAGCGTACGCAGCGCCGGTGACTTCAACGACGGGCTCAACAATCTGGAGATTGTCATTTCCCATGGCGGTGAAGGTCTGGCCTCGACACCAGGGGCGAGCCCCTGGGAGGGAACAGCCGATTTTGCGGGAGCTGCCGGTAACCTGCTGGTCAGCACACAGGGTGGCGGATTGAGCATCCGGATCGATGCCGGCACGCAGGGCGCGGCCCTGCAGCAGATCGGCGCCGGCAAGATAGTGCAACAGGCGAATTTCACCGGCGACATGAACACCGTGCGTAACCTTGCCACTCTGAACGTGGCATTGCGGGAGATGCCACTGGGGCAGGGGTTCGCCAACTGTACGCTGGAGCAGTTGCGCGCACTGCGTCCCGTCGGCTACTGAGCAGGTCCAGCCGGGCACGATAACAATGAGCTATACAAGGAAGAGCACCATGCGCAGATCAGCGGGTTGTGCATTACTGCTGCTGGCCCTCAGTGGGCAGGCCCTGGCCCAGAGCAGCGAAGAGCAGATATTGCGTCAGGAGATCGAAGCACTCCGACAGCGCTATGAGGCGCAGCAGAATGCATTGATGATCCTGGAGCAGCGGCTGCGGCAGCTGGAGGGGCCCAGCAGCGCCGCACCAGCCAGGCAGCAACCTGCAGCTACCCAGGTGGCCAGCGCCAGCAGTGCCGGCGGTGGATACGGCCAGTCGCTGCGTGACGGTTCGGAGCAGGCCCCCAGTGTGGAAGCCCTGTACCAGGAAGCCAGTGGTTTCTTCGGCGGCGGCCGTTTCAGTCTCGAACCGGGCTTCACCTACAGTCATTACGACACGCGGCAACTGTTCCTCAATGGCTTTCTGGCTTTGGACGCGATCTTTCTCGGCAACCTCGGCGTCGACGAGATCAATGCCGATACCTTCACCTTCGACCTGACGGCACGCTACAACTGGCGTCAGCGTTGGCAGTTCGATATCAACGTGCCCTATATCTATCGTGAGACCACTTACCAGTCCGCCGGCGCCGGGGGAGCCAGCAACTCCTACAGCGAGGCCACGGTCAAGGGTGATCCGGAGCTGGGTGATATCAGCGTCGGTGTGGCCTACAAGTTTCTCGACGAGGGACCCTCACGCCCCGATGCGGTGGTCAGCCTGCGGGTCAAGGCGCCCACCGGCAATCACCCCTACGGCATCAAGCTGCATCAGGTACCCGGCAACGATAACCTGACGGTGCCCGACTCGCTGCCGACTGGCAACGGTGTCTGGGCGACGACCGCCGGGCTGTCACTGGTCAAGACCGTGGACCCGGCGGTGCTGTTCGGCAATATCGCCTATACCCACAATTTCGCGAGAAATTTCGGCGACATCAGTTCCCAGCAGGGCGTGGCAGTACCGGGACGGGTGGATCTGGGTGACTACTTCCAGTTCGGCCTGGGTATGGCTTTTGCCCTCAACGAGCGCATGAGCATGTCGATGTCCTTTTCCGAGCTGATCAGCCGCAGCAGTCGCATCAAGTACCGGGAGGGCAACTGGCAAACGGTCAACGGCAGCGACGCCAATGCGGCGTACTTCAATATTGGCATGACCCTGGCCGCCAGCGACCGCCTGACGGTGGTGCCCAACCTGTCGATAGGCCTGACTCCCGATGCACCGGACTTCAGCGTCAGCCTGAAATTTCCGTATTACTTCTAGGCATCAGCGGATCTGGTGCTTGCGCAGCAGGCGGTACAACGTCGGGCGGGAGATCTTCAGTTTCTCCGCGGCCTGGCGCATGTTGTTGGGGAAGTGATTGAGCGCGGCATGCAGCGCCTGGCGTTCGGCGCGCGACACCCAGGTCTCCAGGCTCTCGATGGCGGGCCGCTCCGACGATATCGAGGATGCCAGCCCGAGGTCCGCCGCCTCGATCTCCCGGCCATCGGCCAGTACCATGCCCCGGCGCACCCGGTTGGCCAGCTCCCGGGCATTGCCGGGCCAGCTGTGGCGCAGCATGGCGCTGATCGCTTCGGTGCTGAAACTGCGTGGCCGGCGACCGATCTCGGCCATGTACAGCTGGGCGAAGTGCATGGCCATGGGGAAGATATCGGCCTGGCGCTGGCGCAGCGGGGTGGTGCGTACTTCCAGCACATTGAGCCGGTAATACAGGTCTTCCCGGAAGCGGCCTTCGCGGATGGCCGCTTCCAGATCGACATGGGTGGCGGCCAGTACCCGCACATCCACGGTGATGGTGCTGTTGCCGCCGACCCGCTCGATCTGCATCTCCTGCAGAAAACGCAGCAGGTTGGCCTGCAACTCCAGCGGCAAGTCACCGATCTCGTCCAGGAACAGGGTGCCACCATCGGCAGACTCGATCCGGCCGATCTTGCGTTGATGGGCGCCGGTAAAAGCGCCTTTTTCATGACCGAACAGCTCGGACTGGATCAACTGCTCAGGGATCGCACCGCAATTGACCGCGACGAAGGGCTCCTGCTTGCGTCGGGAGTGGGCATGCAGGGCGCGGGCGATCAGTTCCTTGCCTGAACCGCTTTCGCCACGGATCATCACCGGCGAATCGGTTGGCGCAATCCGCGCTATCAGCTTGCGCAGGGTCTTGGCCTGGTCGCTGTCACCGAACAGGAACTCATCCTCCGTCCCGTTCCGTTGCTGCTGTCGGCGGCGCAGATGGGCCATGCCGCAGGCACGGCCAAGCGCGATATGGGTCCGGCTGTGGTCGAAGGGCAGGGTGTGATAATCGAGAAACCACTCGGCGATGAACTGATCCACGCCGGGCTGGCCCAGTAACTCCTGGGGTACCGCCACCACCCACTGGATACCGGTCAGGTTGATCAGTGCCTTGACCTTCTTCAGATTGGCGAGGTGCGCCGGGCGCAGTCGGAGCATGCCCAGGTCACAGGCGGGCTGGCCAACGTCGTCCAGCTCGGCGCTCTGGACCTCCCAGCCGGCAGCGCTCAACTGGGCGCGCAAGACACTGCATTCGTCACAGGGGTCGACCAGTAACAGACGACGAGGGGGGATATTAGCCACATCCAGCATCAGATTCCCTTGCTCAATGAACTGCCTGTAATGCTTTGTAACCTAGCAGAAAGATCGCAAGGTGCAATGTCTTTGCCCCTCTATTGGGTGGTCTGCCGGGCCTGACTGGCATATTCGGACCAACGGTTACATATTGCCCCCGACGCGGGGATAATACCGGCAGCCCGAAGGAGATGCCCATGCCCTTGATTGAAGCACGCTTGCTGTTACCCCTGCTCAGCCTGGCCCTGTTGGGAGGCTGGATGCTCAGCGGCTGGATATTGCTGCGCCGGGAAGCGGCGCTGAGAACCAGGCTCGACGAGCTGACTGCGGAGAGTCAGCGCCAGCAGTTGCAGGCGCACGAGCAACTGGCCGGCCAGCTCAGTATGGAAACCCGTATCGAGCACCTGCAACAGGCACTGGAGCGCGCCGGCACGGAATGCGATAGCCTGACTGCGCGGCTGACCGACAGCGAACGCCAGTGCCATGAATGGCAGCGCCGGGCCGAACGCTTCCAGACGCTGGCGCAGGAGCAACTGCGCCAGCGCGAACAACTGCAGGCCGAGCGCCAGACCCTGGAGCAGCGCCTGCAACAGCTGCAGCAGACGCATGAGCAGCTGCGGGTGGAACACTCCACGGTGCAGGCCACCCTGGAGCAGCGCCAGCAGCATTTCGATGAACAGCAGCAACTGCTCAAGGACAGCCGCGAGCAGCTGAAGCTGGAGTTCGAGCAACTGGCCGGGCGCATCTTCGAGGCCAAGGGGCAGACCTTCACCCAGACCAGCCAGCAATCCCTGGATGCGCTGCTCAAGCCGTTCCGGGAACAGATCGAGCAGTTCCGCAGCAAGGTCGAAGACATCCATCACAAGGATACCCAGCAACAGGCGGCACTGGCCCAGGAACTGCTGCAGCTCAAGCAACTGAACCAGCAGATCACCCAGGAGGCCCACGACCTCAGCACGGCTCTGCGCGGCCAGAAGAAGACCCAGGGCAACTGGGGCGAACTGATATTGGAGAACGTGCTGGAACGTTCCGGACTGCGGGCCGGCATCGACTTCCGTCGCGAAGTCAGCATGACCAGTGTCGAAGGCCAGCGCCAGCGTCCCGACGCGCTGGTCTACCTGCCCCAGGACAAGCATCTGATCATCGACGCCAAGGTCTCGCTGAATGCCTATACCCGCTACATCAACAGCGAGGATGACAGCGAGCGTCAACTGGCCCTGGCCGAGCACGTGCAGGCGTTCGGACAACGCATCCGTGAACTCTCCGAGCGCAACTACTTCGAGCTACCGGGGCTGAATGCACCCGAGATGGTGTTCATGTTCGTGCCTATCGAGTCGGCCTTCGTCGAGGCGCTCAAGGCCGATGAAACTCTGTTCCAGAAGGCCATTGAGCAGAACGTGCTGGTGGCCACACCGACCACGCTACTGACCAGCCTCAATATCGTGCGCCAGCTGTGGCGCTTCGAAGACCAGAACCGGCACACCGCCGAACTGGCCGAGCGGGCGGCACGGGTGCATGACAAGCTGCGTACCTTCCTAGGCAGCATGGAAAGTATCGGCAGTAGTCTCGATAAGGCCAGCGAGGCTTATCACAAAGCCTGTGCCCAACTGGTCAGCGGGCGCGGGAATCTGGTAAAGCAGGTCAATGATTTCAAGGAGTTGGGTGTATCTGTTAAAGCAGAACTTGGAGAAAGCTGGACCGATCGTGCCGAGCTTGAGCTCGGCCACGACGCGTCCGCGGATACCGCAGATACACTGGGAACTTGAGGTGCTATGGGGAAGGATAAGACCCGGCGGGGCGCCGGGTTTTACAGATGGAAGTCGCCGCTGGCTTCCGGCTGGTACTCGATGTCGATGATCTTGAGCTTCAGGGGGCGACCATTGGGGCCGGTCCAGTCGATGCTCTGACCTTTTTTCAGACCGAGCAGGGCAATGCCCACCGGGGCCAGCACCGAAATGGTGCCTTCCTTGCCGGCGTTGTTGGGATAGACCAGGGTCAGTACCAACTCACGGCCACTGGTCTCATCCACGAAGCGCACCTTGGAGTTCATGGTGACGACATCCGGATCCACGCGCTTGTGACTCACGACCTTGGCGCGCAGCATCTCATTCTCGAGTGCTTCCAGCAGGTCGATCGGCCCGTCCAGGGTATTCAACACCTCATCCAGGCGTTGGACATCCAGACGGGTGAGCACGATTGAAGGTGATTTGCTCATGGCGAACAGCATTACTCCTTGTCGAAACAATTAAAAAAATCAAAAAAACGGTAATTGGGAAATACATGTAAGGAAGCCGACAGGACACCGGCATAGGTAGACAGTACCAGAATGTAATCTTCTTGCAAGATCCCTCCGCTATTTGACCGGCATGGTCCCGCCGTGCCGAGCCGTTTAGACTAATCTGAACGATGACAGGGAGATAGATGCATGCATGTGGTTAAACAGGCGGCGCTGTTCGTTCGCACCAACTTCTGGATCGTGCCGCTGGCGCTGTTGCTGGCCTGGGCACTGTTCCGTTTTCTCGATCCGGCACCGCCACGCACCCTGGTCATGACCACCGGCGGTGAGAGTGGCGGCTACCATCATTTCGGGCTGGCGTTGAAGCAGCGTCTGGCCGAGGAAGGGCTGACCCTGGAACTGCGTACCAGCAGTGGCTCGGTGGATAACCTGGAACGCCTGAGCGATGGCAGTGGTGCGGTGCAGCTGGGGTTGATCCAGAGTGGTACCACCAGTCTCATCGAGCCGCAGCGGCTGGCGGGGCTGGAGTCCCTCGGGGCCATCTACCATGAACCACTGTGGCTGTTCCAGAAGCGTGATGCGGGTATTGCCCGACTCAGCGACCTGCGCGGTCGGCAGATTTCGGTGGGCAGTGCCGGCAGCGGCACCTGGGCGGTGGTGCGCAGTGTGTTCAATCAATTGGACGGGCAGGCCGGTGAGGACGAGCTGGCCAACGGCAACTGGCGACAACTGCCGGACAGCGCCTCGGCCAGGGCACTGCATGCTGGTGAGCTGGATGCGGCATTCTTCGTACTGCCGGTGGACAATGCCATGGTTCGTCAGTTGCTGGCCGACCCGGACCTGGAGCTGGTGAACCTCGGCCAGACCGAGGCGCTGGCGGCCAGGTTGCCGTTTCTGGAAAAGCTGAGTGTCGCTGAAGGGCTGTTCGACCTGCAACGCAACATTCCAGCCGAGCGCACCGAACTGCTGTCACCGGTGGCGACCCTGGTGATCAACGAGGCTTTTCATCCGGCACTGGCCTCGCTGGTGCTGCAGGCGACCACCGATGTCCTGCGTCAGGGCAGTCTGTTGGACCCGCCGGGCAGCTTTCCCGCGGCCACACCCATGGAGCTTGAACTCAGCGGCGAGGCCGAGTATTACCACGAGCGCGGCGTGCCCTTCCTGCAGCGCTATCTGCCGTTCTGGGTCGCCTCCATCGTCGATCGTTACGTGGTGCTGCTGATTCCCTTCATCGCCATCATGCTGCCCCTGGTGAAGAGCATGGGCCCCCTGTATGCCTGGCGCATGCGTGCGCGGGTCTATCGCTGGTATGCGCACCTGCGGCGGGTGGACAAGTTGATTCACAACGGCGGCATCCATGAAGTGCTGGGGCGCGAGATCGATGCGCTGCTGGCGCTGGAGGACGAGCTGACGCGGGTGGATGTGCCGCTGTCCTATGCTCATGAGCTGTACAGCCTGCATCTGCATGTGAGTTACATGATCAGTCGGTTGCGGCAGATGCAGCAGGAGAATGCCGACGCCGGGTACGAGGCGCCGGCTTTGTGACAGCGCATTGCGTCGGGGTTTGCAGGGGGACGGCTGGGTCATAAGATGCGGTAACGGGCAGACAAGAGGTGAACATGAGGGATGTGTTGAAGCAAGCAACGGACGCCATCAACCAGGTACTGCTGGGCAAGCAGCAGGCGGTCAAGCTGGCGGTCGCCTGCATTCTGGCCAAGGGACACCTGCTGATTGAGGACCTGCCGGGCATGGGCAAGACCACCCTGTCCCAGGCGCTGGCGCGGGTGATGGGCCTGAGTTACCAGCGGATTCAGTTCACCAGTGACCTGCTGCCCGGCGATATTCTCGGGACCTCGGTGTTCGACCGCAACACCGGCGCCTTTGTCTTTCATCCCGGGCCGATCTTTGCCGAGCTGGTGCTGGCCGATGAGATCAATCGTGCTACGCCCAAGAGCCAGAGTGCCTTGCTGGAGGCGATGGAGGAGGGCCAAGTCACCGTCGATGGTGCCACCCGGCCGCTCCCCGATCCGTTCTTCGTCATCGCCACGCAGAACCCGGCTTCACAGGGCGGTACCTTTTCCCTGCCTGAATCCCAGCTGGACCGCTTTCTGATGCGTCTGTCGCTGGGCTATCCGGCGCCGGCGGCGGAGAAGACCCTGCTGCTGGGGGATACCGGGCGCGCGCGCCTGGACAGCCTGGTGCCGGTGCTGAGCCGTGCGCAACTACAGGCGCTGCAGGCCCAGGTGCCGAAGATTACCGCCAGCGAGGCCATCATCGACTATATCCTGCGGCTGGTCACCCGCACCCGGGAAAGCCATCTGTGCGCCTGGGGCCTGTCGCCGCGTGCCAGTCTGGGGTTGCTGGCAGCCGCACGCGCCTGGGCGCTGCTGGAGAATCGCGGCTACGTGATACCCGAGGATGTGCAGGCAGTGCTGCCGGCGGTGGTTGGCCATCGTCTGCGTGCCAGTGATGATCCAGCAGGACATGGCGGTGGTAGCCTGGCGCAGCGGCTGTTGAACGAGGTGCCGGCGGTTTGATCAGTCGTCTGGGGGGGCAGACCAGTGTGCTGTTCCAGCACTGGCTGAAAAGACGCATTCCGGCTGCCAGCCAGGTACGCCTGAACCACCGACGCATCTTCATCATGCCGACCCGCGCCGGGATGGGGTTGCTACTGTTGCTGGTGATCATGCTGATCGGTGCCATCAATTATCAGAACAGTCTGGTGTATGCCGTGGTCTTTCTACTCGGCAGCCTGTTCTGGGTCGGGTTGCACCATACCTATCGCAACCTCGCCGGTCTGGAGTTGCAGGCCAATGGCAGCCTGCCGGTGTTCGCCGGGGAGGAGGCGCCGCTGAACCTGACCCTGCTGTCCGAACGTCGCGAGCATCAGGCCATCGTGCTGTTCTGGCCATCCACCCCACGGCGCCAGGTGGATGTCGAGCCCGGCCTCAGCACGTCATTGTCACTGTATTACCCCTCTACGCGGCGCGGCTGGCTTAAACCTGGACGCCTGCGGGTGGAGACGCGTTACCCGCTGGGCTGGTTCGTCGCCTGGAGCCTGGTGGATCTTGATTGGCAGGTGCTGGTGTACCCCAAACCACTGAATCTGCCGTTACCCGGCTTGCAGGCTGGGGGGGCTGGGGAAGGGGACCAGTTGCTGGCCGAGGGGGTGGATGACTTTCAGGGGCTGCGCAGCTACCAGCCGGGCGACTCGAAAAGGCGTCTGGACTGGCGCGCCTGGTCCCGCGGCCAGGGCCTGCACAGCAAGGTGTTTGCCGAGCCGCGGCACACCAGCCAATGGTTGACCCTGGAGCAGACCCCGGGACAATCCCTCGAACAGCAACTGAGCTGCCTGACTGGTTGGGTGTTGCAACTGGAACAGCGGCGCCGCCCCTACGGGCTGGCGCTGCCGGGCAATCGTATCGGCCCGGCGCTGGGCGAGACCCATCGCGACGCCTGCCTGCGCGCACTGGCGCTGCATGGGGTAGCCCGATGAGCAGTCACGCGCTGATCCCCCGTAACAGTCTGGTCTGGCTGCTTACCGCCCAGGTAGTGGCCCTGATGCCGCACCTGCCGCGTCTGCCGTTGTGGGTGGCGGTCCTGTGGCTGGGTTGCGCGGTCTGGCGAGTACAGATCCAGCGCATGCGCTGGCGCTATCCGGGGCTGGTGGTACGCATGCTGGCTCTGGCGGCGGTGACGCTAGGCGTGTATCTGACCCAGGGGACGCTGATCGGGCTGGATGCGGCGGTGATGCTGCTGCTGATGCTGTTCATGCTCAAGCTGCTGGAGATGCGCAGGCCCCGCGATGCGCTGGTGGTCATCTATCTGGGACTGTTCATTGTCGCCACCGCCTTTCTGTTCGACCAGAGCATACCGCTGGCGCTGTTCCAGTGCTTCTCGCTGCTGTTGTTGGTGGCGGCGCTGGTCGGCCTGCAGCAGACACCGGGGCGCAATGATCCGGCGCGGGCCATGCGCATGGCCGGCGTACTGCTGTTGCAGGCGGTTCCGCTGATGATTGTGCTGTTCGTACTGTTTCCGCGCATGGGCCCGCTGTGGGCGGTCAATGCCCCAGGGCAACAGGCGCGTACCGGGCTGGCGGAAAGCATGACGCCGGCGGATGTCGCGGAGCTGGCGCGCTCTGGTGGGCTGGCCTTCCGTGCTGCCTTCGACGGAGCGCCGCCGGTGCAGTCGCAGCTGTACTGGCGGGCGATGACTCTCAGCCGGTTCGATGGCCGTACCTGGAGCCAGTCGCCGTTGGCCTCGGGCAGCATGCCCCGTCATTGGGAGCCGCAGGGCGAGTCGTACAGCTACCAGGTGATCGCCACCGCCAGTCATCAACCCTGGGTATTCAGCCTGCGCGGGGCCAGCAGTGACGACGAGCGGCTGTTGCTGAACCGGGACTTCATCCTGCAGGCGCGGAGGCCGTTGAACCAGGGCATGGCCTATCGAGCCATGTCCTATCCAGCCAGTCTGCTGGAACCGCTGGAACTGGAAACACAGCAGCGCAGGCTGAATCTGCACCTGCCGGAAGGCTTCGATCCGCGCAGCCGGGACTTTGCCGCAGAGCTGCGCCAGAGCCACCCCGACGATGCCGATCTGCTGCAAGCGCTGCTGCGTCACTTCAATCGTGAACCCTTCCATTACACGCTGCGTCCGACCCCGCTGGGTCAGCATAGCAATGACGAGTTCCTGTTCGACAGCCGCCGCGGTTTCTGCGCGCACTTTGCCGGAGCCATGACCTTCGTGCTGCGTGCCGCCGGCATCCCGGCACGGGTGGTGGCCGGCTATCAGGGCGGCGAGCTCAATCCGCGTGGCAACTATGTACTGGTGCATCAGTTCGATGCCCACGCCTGGGTGGAGGCCTGGTTGCCGGGGCAGGGCTGGGTCTCGGTCGACCCGACCTTCCAGGTGGCGCCGGAACGGATCGAGCGCGGTCTGCAGGAGGCATTGCAGAGCGAAGGCAGTTTTCTCGAAGGTTCCCCGCTGGCAGCGGTGCGCTATCGCAACATCGGTTGGCTGAACAATGCACGCCTGTTCTGGGATGATCTCAACTATCAATGGCAATTACGGGTGCTGGGCTACCAGAGCGATCGGCAGAGCGAATTCTTCCGTCGCTGGCTCGGCTCCGCCGACTGGCAGCGGATCGGCCTGGTCTCGCTGGTGGTGCTGTTGCTGTGCATGCTGCCGATGGCCTGGTGGATACTGCGCCCCGCACGCCGGCCGGTCAGCCGGCAGCGTCGCGCCTGGCTGAAGCTCAATCGCCGCTTGGCGAGGCTGCAATTGCAAGCCGCTACCGGTGAAGGTCCGCGGGCCTGGCAGCAGCGGTTGATGCAGACGCTGCCCGGACAGCAGGCGGAAATCAGCGACTTCTTCGACGAGTATGTACGCCTGAGCTATGCGACGGCGCCAGGCGCTGGGGAGGGTAGCTCGCGGCAACTGGACCTGGCATTGCGCGCGCTGCTGCGCGCCTTGCCTCGCAGCAAGCCGCCACGGCCAATTACCCTGACAGGCTTGCCTGACGAGGAATCCCGGTTGTAATGTGGCCGGGTTCGTTCAACCACTAAGCAATCTGGAGTCTTGATGCATCCTTTCAATGCCACACGTCCACCGGGGCTCGCGGTTGGACTTGCCTTCGCTGGCCTGGTGCCGTTCGTCACCGGCGCGCTCGGCCTGTGGGTGACTCCGGAAGCCTGGCGTGAGTGGGTAATGGAAGAGTTGCTGGCCTTCGCAGCGGTTATCCTGGCGTTCATGGGGGCCATTCACTGGGGGTTGGCGATGCGCGCCGACGAGGCGAGCGACCGGGCGCCGATGCAGTTGGGGCTCTCGGTGATTCCACCGCTGCTGGGCTGGTTCGCCCTGAGCCTGCCGATCAACTTCGCCATTCCGGTGTTCTTCTTCGCCTACGCGACGCTGTACTTTGCCGATATCTGGGCGGTCAAGCACGGCCTCGCGCCCGCCTGGTACACCAGCCTGCGGCGGCCGATCAGTTTGGTGATCATCGCTTCGATGCTGGTGGCCTGGGGGGCGACGCTGGTGCTGGCTTACTGAGCTCAGCTCTTCTTGACGAACTCGGACTTGAGCTTCATCGCGCCGATACCGTCGATCTTGCAATCGATGTCATGGTCGCCATCGACCAGGCGGATATTCTTGACCTTGGTGCCGACCTTGACCACGGAAGAGGAGCCCTTGATCTTCAGGTCCTTGATGACGGTGACGGAGTCGCCATCCTGGAGAACGTTGCCATGGGCATCCTTGATGACGCGTTCATCGGATGAGGTATCCGCTTCGCCGTCCTTCGGCCATTCATGGGCACATTCAGGGCAGACATACAGGGAACCATCCTCATAGGTATATTCGGAACTGCAGGACGGGCAATTGGGCAACGTGCTCATGATGTCACCTATAACAAAGTCAATGGCTCGCCGGGATGGCGAGCGGCTGATCGGAAGGGCCGGGACCATAGCATCCCGGGGCGGTAATTGTCCATTTCCAGCCCTGCGCAAAGGGCTTTCCGGGGTGGTATTGCAGGTGTTTACCAGCTCGGTATTCCGGCATATGTTGAAAGAAATCCATTAGAGCTGTAAGCTTGTGCGTCAGATTTGCCGAAGTGGGCCTGGAATGTGCATCGCCTGCGGCTTATACAACCGATAAAAATGTCCGCTCATCCACAGCATGCCGTTTCGAGCTTCGGTCAGCTTTCTCGGTTGGATCGGTCTGCAGATCCACTCTGTTCCCCACGGCGCCAATACGGGTTCCATACCCGACAAATGATGTCCGGTTATCTTCGCATCACTCCAGGAGATGTTTGTAAAGCCAGTCATATAAATGGACAGCAGCACTGTCGGAGAATATATACATGTTCATGTTCAACCATCTTAACAATGAGTTCAGTTCAGTCATCTGCATCAAAGCTGTAATCCGCAATCACGCTGCCTATAAGGGCTACCCCTAGCAGCCTCGCTGTTCCCGCTGTTCCAGAACTTCCATAGCGGTTGCTGAATATGCGCATCATCTGCGCGTAGCGGCACAGTCATATTCCTATTTTGCGGTCTGGTCCACCGGTCATCGGGATGGAACGACATCGTCCGCAGAAAGTCATGAGGTTATGCAGTGAACTCCGAGTTGTTTCAATTTTCCACGGCAACAGTGCTGCTGTTGCTGTTCGCGTTTTATGGCGGCACCTACTTGCTGTCCAGAATGATCAGGCACGACAGCGACGATGCTGACGGTTTCATGGTCTCCAACCGCCGCATCGGCCTGGGCATGGGCGCGGCGAGCATGACCGCGACCTGGGTCTGGGCGGCATCGTTCTACGCCGCAGCCACCTCCGGCTACACCTATGGGGTTTCCGGCCCGCTGCACTACGGGTTCTGGGGGGCGTTGATGATCCTGTTCATCTACCCCTTCGGTCGTCGCTTCCGCGAGCTGGCGCCCAACGCGCACACCCTGGGTGAGCTGATCCATGCCCGGCATGGCGCCTCCAGCCAGCTGATTCTGGCTTTCTCCAACATTCTCGGCAGCGTCATCAGTCTGATGGTCAACCTGACCGCCGCCGGTGCGCTGGTCTCGGTGCTGTCGCCGTTGTCATTCCAGGCGGGGATCATCATTGCCGGCGTGGGCGTGCTCAGTTACACCCTGTACTCGGGCTTCCGTGCTTCGGTCTTCACCGATTTCGCCCAACTGGTGGCGATGATGGCGATTGCCGTGGTGATCATCCCGGCGGTGCTGTTCGCCATGGGCGGACCGGCAGTGATGGTCGACAACCTGTCGAACCTGACGGCGGAGCAGGCCAACATCTTTTCCCGTGAAGCCTTCCTGCATCAGGGTGCTCCCTATTTCGTCGCGGTGCTGGCCTATGCCATCGGCAACCAGACCATCTCCCAGCGCCTGTTCGCGGTGGACGAGTCGCACATCAAGCCGACCTTCATCACCGCCACCATCAGCTACGGCGCCATCGTCATCGGCCTGGGTATGATCGGCCTGATGGCGCTGACACTGGGAGTGGAGCCGCTGGATGGCAATATGAACAACCTGATCCCGCAGATGGTGTCGAGCTACCTGCCGCCCATCTTCATCGGTCTGTTCTTCATCCTGGTGATCGGTTCGCTGTCCTCGACCGCCGACTCCGACCTGTCGGCGCTGTCGGCGATCATGATGGCTGACGTGTATGGCAAGAACATCGCCAGGAACAAGGCCGATCCGCGCAAGATGCTGCTGATCGGCCGGATGACCATGATCACCGCGACGGTGATCGGCATCATCTTCGCCAGTTTTTCGCTGGATATCCTGGTCATGCTGGTGTTCGTCGGCGCGCTCTGGGGCGCTATCGTATTCCCGGTCATTGCCAGCTGTTTCTGGAACCGGGTAACCAATGCGGCCTTTACCTGGGCGGTGATCGTCGCCTTGCTGGTGTTCTGCGTGGTGCGCTTCGACCTGTTGCCCATGACCGGCATACTGGCGATCGGCGTGGAACTGCTGGCATCGGTGGGTGCCGGGGTGGTGGCCGGGCTGATGACCTTCGGCTTCTTCGGCAAGCGCATGGGCGTGATCGCGTTCTTCATCGGTACCCTTGTGATCGCCTGGCTGGGGATAGGCCATCTGCGCGACTTCACCGTCCTGCTGTCCTCGCTGACCGCCTATGGTGTGAGCACACTGGTATGTGTCGCAGTCAGCCTGGCGAGCGACGAACGCTTTGATTTCAACACCATCCAGCAGCGCGTCGGCGACTACAACAAGCCGGCGGATGATGAGCTGGACGCGACAGTAACCGTCCACTGAGGGCTCGGCTGAGCGCCTCCGCCGGAGGCTGCTCGCTCTTTTTCAATAACGGAGAATGATCATGCAAACATTTATCTACGGTTCTTACATTCTGGTCTGGCCCGCCATCACCCTGGGCATGCTGGGGATGATCAGCTACGCCGTGCTGCGCGATTACCGCGAAGCCAAGCGCAACAACACCGACCTGGTGTAACTCTCGTCAGATCGGGTCAGGGGAGCTGTCAGGCTCCCCGCCTGGTTGCTGCAGTGCGGCAACGGCGTCGGCCCTGATGCATTCTGCCAGACCGCAGGCCAGCTCCAGCCGGCGCAATATCCACGGCTTGAGGTCATAGACAAAGGGATCGGTGAAAGCCGCGTCCTCATTCCATACCACTGTAGCCAGTGGCTCGTCCGAGTATTCCGCTTGCCCAGCGCTCAAGGCGCTATCGATCCTGCGGGCGGCAATCTGCAAGGCTTCCTGAATATCCCCCTGATCCTGGTGTCGACGCATCAGCAGCATGGTCTTGACCGTGCTCAACTGGGCGAGCAATTGATAGCCATGGGTCTGCAGATTCTCCAGTGGCTCCAGCGCCGGGCGCACCGCTCGCGGCTCGGACAGCGAGCGGCGGGTCGCCTGGACCAGTGCCGAAAGGCTGTCATAGGCCTCCTTGCGTGCCAGCCGCCACTCCAGCTCCGGTTCGTCATCTACTGCTGTCAGTTGTCCCAGGTTCAGTGCTACCCGGGCATGCCGCGCCTGCGCCAGCAGCGTCCGGTTCACCAATGACGGAATCTGGCTGCGCTCCCAGGATGGCAGCACGTAGCTGAACGCCCAGGCGATGCCGACCCCGATCAGGGTGTCGGCGATGCGCTCCAGGGCATTGAACACCGGCGCATCGACGATGCTGATCAGATGCGCCTGTACCAGGCTCAGTACGGTTGCCGCCACCACGGTGATCAGGTAGCGCTTGATGGCGAAGGCATGCGACACCGCCTGGGCGATCGGTACAATCACCAGCAATGCCAGTGTCGGCGCCTGGGTGGCCAGGATTGCGCCGGCCAGCAGACAGCCGACAATGGTACCGGCCACCCGGCTGTTGCGCCGCTCCAGGGTCTGCGACAGGCTCCCGCGCAGGACCACCACAATGGTCACCAGAATCCAGTAGCCGTGTGTCGCCCAGGGCAGTGCCAGCGACAGCAGATAGCCGGTACCGATCGCCAGCGCCGCGCGTATGGCGTGGCGCAGCGGCGGGGCATCCCAACGCCACAGCACCTGCAGTGGGCGGGTCGACCAACTGGTTGGACTGACGAACAGTTGCCAGGCCCGGCGCACTGCCGCCAGATCCGGTTCGACCTTGCCGCGGGCCAGCCGGTTCAGGCGCAGGATCTCGTCATTGATATTGCCGACCCGGTTGGTCAGCCCGCGCAACAGGGTGACGACAGAAGGTGAATTGCCGGGCCACCCGGCGACGGCTGTCTGGGGAAGACTATTGAGTGCCGCCAACGCCGGCCGCAGGTCGGCCAGGCGGGCAGGGCGGGTGCCGTACAGCAGTGCATCGGCCTGCCGGTCCAGTTCAGCGGCCATCTGGTCGATCACCTGGTGCATCTCAGTGAGTACCGAGGCCGCCTCCGGCCGGGATTTGACCAGGTCCAGATCCAGCTCGCTGGTCAGCAGGTGATCACGGATTTCGAGGACATTGATCAGCATCGCCGCCAGCTGTTGGCGACGTGGCGTACGTGGCGACTCCAGCAGCAGATCCCGGGCCGCCTGCAACTGGTCGGCCAGGGCGGCCTGCTGCTGCATCAGCTCGCCCGCCAGCGGCGTGTCGGTGGTCGGGTCGAAGCGGTCGGCCTGGGTGCGCATCAGGCGGCTCAGCGATAGCATGGACTGGGCGAGCAGCTGCGCCCGGTAGCGACGGTTGAGCACTGCGTTGGAGGCGGTCGCGTAGACCAGATAGCTCAACGAGCCCATGCCGAAATACAAGCAGGTGGTCAGCAGGTTGCCGCTGTTGAGATGCTGCGGCACGGCCATGGAGAAAGTCATCGCGAACATGATCGAGATGACGATGGGCAGGCCGCGCTGACCCCAGGCGCCGGCGAGGAAGGCAAAGAAGGTGGCCGGCACCAGCAGCAGCCCGAGATACAGTGGCATATCATGCAGCGCCTGCACCCCGGCGAACAGCGGCAGACCCAGCAGCGCGGCGGGCAACAGACTGACGAATTTGCCGCGGCGGGGCATGGCATGGTCCGGCGGGACGCAGACAATGGCACCGACCGCAGCTACCGAGGCGGCGAACTGGCCCAGCAGCAGATAGACGCTAGCGGATATCAGCAGCAGTCCCAGACCGGCGGACATGCCGGTGGTGACGTAGGAACTCAGTAACACCCGCAGTGCATTGGCAAACCGCCCGCTCATATCTCCGCCCCATGTTGTCGACTCTTCCAGACTCAAGCATAGACGGGCCGGCAGGACGGCGAGACACAGACAGGCGGGAATGATTTCCTGCCGCGCGCCTGCGCTACCCACGCACCGGCTGCGATACCGCCCAGGCGGTCATGGCCGACCACTGTGGATGCTCGAGGCCGATCGACCACGCCAGTGCCATGGCCAGGCAGGAGGCCAGGGCGATGCCGACCAGCGAGGCCAGCTCTTTCTGGCTGACGCCATCGCCGGATTCATCCAGATGGATCAGCGGTGCAATCGACCCGCTACCACCAGGGTCCGGTCCGGAAGGTAGTGCCGACAATGACAAAGGCCACGCCGAGCAGGGTGATCAGCCGAATACGCAGGGCCATCGCCGGTAGCGTATCAGCCGACAGCCGGGGGATGACACGCAGCCGGGCATCCATGGCTACCGCCAGGGTCAGCGCCAGCAAGGTCAGTTTCAGCAGGATCAGGCGGGTGACGAAGTTCTCGCCGGCGAACCACGATCCCATGTCCGGGATCAGGCTGTAAGCCAGCCATAGTCCGGACAATACCTGGACCACCAGGGCGGCCATGCCCCATTTCTCGTAAGCTGACTCGAAGGCCAGCAGGTCGGCAACCGAGCGCTCACGCAGAATTTTTGGCAGCAGTGCCAGGGCCAGCACCAGATGTCCGCCGGTCCAGACGGTGGCGGACAGAATGTGCAGTACCAGAACGTACTTGTACATGGTGGTTTCCTGTCAATCGCTGGCGGCTTCGGCACTCTGGGCTGGCTTGCTGCTGGCCTGCTCACGACTGCGCGGCGAGAAGTCGTTCTCGGTAAACACCTCGCTGAGTATCGCCTGCTCGATGAAGTTGCGCTCGCCGACCTTGACCGGCAGCCGCACAGTCAGATGAATCTCGCCGGCGACCGGCACCTGAATGTTCACCCGCGGGTCCACCGAGGGCATCATCAGGCCGCGCTGGTTGCCGATCTTGCTCATGTAGCGCCGCACCAACTCCAGATACGGCTGGCAATGGCGCGTGGCCGAGGTCATCAACGCGGCTTGTGCAGCCTGCCAGTTGTCTTCGCGCTTGAACGGCACGGTGAACACGTGAAAGTCGTAATGGGTGGTGAAGCTTTCATTGACCACCGGCTCGGAGACGAACAGCGCGTTGGGGATGACGATGCGCCGCCCGGTGCGCTGGTGCAGGTGCTTGCCGGGCCCGACCTCCAGAATGGTGGTGGCCAGCAGGGTCTGATCGATGACGTCACCACGCAGCTCCTTGATCTGGATGCGGTCGCCGAGCACGAAGGAGCGCGAGCCGCTCTTGAGTATCGAGCCGGTGAAACAAAGGATCAGCTCCTTGGTGGCGACCACGAAGGCGACCGCGATGGCGACGATGGACAGCGCCAGGGTACGCAGCTCCTCGCCCCAGATCATCACCAGCCCGAGCAGCATCAACAGCAGGAAACCGTTGCGGGAGTTGACCAGCCATTTGCCGCGCAGCTCCGGTGATTGCACCGTGCGCTGGATAAAGCGCGTGGTCAGGGCACGCAAGATGAAAATAACCACAATCAGAATGACCGTACTGGCCAACAGGCTCAGCAGGGCATCGGAAATTACAAAGTTGTCCGGCAGCCAGTCCACATTCTCAAACATGTTTTACCCCTGTGATCAATCAGTTGGAATGATCTGCTGTCGCCGGGCTGGCGTCAATCAGCAGTAGGGCAGGCGACCCAGAAGGGCAGGGCAGCGCATGGTGTCGAGGGTAATGAATGACATTGCAACGCTATTAACTCGAAAGTGTGGTTTTGAATAAGAAAGTTTGGTTGTTTATTACATATGAATATTTTTTCTGAATGAATTTATAGCTAAAGGTCTTTCTCTTATCACCCGTGCGGGTGAACTTTGTGTTTTCCCATTGACCTTGATTAATACAAGCAAAATACTCCGGCGCTGTTGGTGAAGTTGTACTTGGCATCAGCAGTAAGCGTGATATGTGGTTGACAATAAAACTAACAATACTTCTGGAGTAACAATGATAAATAGAACCCTACCCAATTCGCTGCTTTCCATGTTGGCGGCGGGAGCCCTGTTGCTATCTACTTCGGTCATGGCGACCAACCCACCGGTGGATGAACCGACCGACCCGGGTGACTCCTATGCCCGTGGCCCGGACCCGACCGTGGCCTTCCTCGAAGCCTCCAGCGGTCCCTACAGCACGCGTACCAGCCGGGTTTCCGGCCTGGTCAGTGGTTTCGGGGGTGGCACCATCCACTATCCCACCGGCACTACCGGTACCATGGCGGCGATCGTGGTCATCCCGGGCTTTGTGTCGGCGGAGTCCTCCATCGACTGGTGGGGCCCCAAGCTGGCGTCACACGGCTTCGTGGTCATGACCATAGATACCAATACCGGCTTTGACCAGCCGCCGAGCCGAGCCCGGCAGATCAACAACGCGCTGGATTATCTGGTCGACCAGAATTCCCGCAGAACCAGCCCGGTCAACGGCATGATCGATACCGACCGGCTGGGCGTGATCGGCTGGTCCATGGGCGGTGGCGGCACGCTGCGCGTGGCCAGCCAGGGCCGGATCAAGGCAGCCATTCCGTTGGCCCCCTGGGATACCACCAATGCCCGCAGTGTCCAGGCACCGACGCTGATCTTCGCCTGCCAGGCGGATATCATCGCACCGGTAGGTGTGCATGCCTCTCCCTTCTATAACCAGTTGCCGAATGATATCGAGAAAGCCTATGTCGAGATCAGTGGCGGGTCGCACTATTGTGCCAACGGGGGTGGTTTGAACAACGATGTACTCAGCCGCCTTGGCGTATCCTGGATGAAACGCTTCCTGGATAACGACACTCGTTACAGCCAGTTCCTCTGTGGCCCGAATCACACTTCCGATCGCAGGGTTTCCGAATACCGTGGCAACTGTCCTTATTGATCAACAGCAGTGAAAGAAAGCCGGCCCCGACATGGGGCCGGCCTCGATAGTGTGGGCTGACTGTCAACGACAGAAGCCGAAGCCACTGCCATCGAAATGAAAGTGGTTTTCGTGCGGCTGATTGTAGTCGGGACCGAGCACGGTACCAAAATAACCGCAGGCAGCACCGTGGGCTTCCTTGAGAAATATTGATCTGGCGGGGTTTGTATTGTCATTCCAATGCCTGAGTACCGAGACCTGTTGTCCATTCTCGAAGCGAAAGCCGGCGATATCGAAGGCATTGGCTGTTGCGTGCTGGCTGCGCCGTGCACCTTCGCGATGGTAGATATTGCGGCAGGCAAAACTGCCTAGGTGATCAACCCGGACCAGATCGCTGCCCATGTGTTTCTGTGCAAGCGGTTGCAATTGCTGGCGCTCGAACATGACCCAGGCCACGGCCAGCGGGCAGGTGACGGTGAAGGTGGAGCTGAAGCCCACGCCAGTACGCCGTACGCGTACCACATTGCTCAGCGGGCAACCGGCCACCGGGGTGTAGTCATCCAGTGCCAGGTAATCAATGGCTCCGTCGGGAGCTGTCTCCAGCACGGCCAGGCATTGTTGCGGATTGTCCTTGAGTTGCGCCAGCTTCCATTTGCTGACCAGTGTCATCGGGTGGTCGATGGAAAGCGGCGTCCACGGGTGCCACTCGGGAGGGATATGCTCCCAGGGCTTGCTCAGCACCACCACGGCGATGATCGCCAGAAGCAGCAGCCATTTCATGACTCGGATAAAGGCGGTCTTCAACAGGCCTCCTTACTACGTCCGGGGAAAACGCATGCTGGACCTCCGACGCAGCCAGCCGATAGCCGTGCTGGCCGGCTGCGCCGAGGTGGCGAATCACTTTTTCAGCACTGCCATGAATATCCCGGCCACTGCAGCTGCCGCGCCGACGATCAGGAACCACATGGTGCTGTCGGTGAAACGTCCGGTGAAGGTTTCGACCACCTGATCGCCAACCGATTGCGATGATTGCCATCCGAAGTACAGCAGAATCAGACCGACCACCAACAGCACTATGCCTATCAGCTTGTTATTTCCCATGATGCCTCTCCTGGATCCTGGACTTACCCCAACTTCAGACTCGCTGCGGTGTAAAAAGTGCATAGGTATGATCATCGCACTCCGGGATCAGCTCGGTTCCTGATCGGGAATCTCCGCCTCGACCAGCTTCGCCAGCTGGTTCAGCGACTCCTGCCAGCCCAGATAACACGCCTCGGCCGGAATCGGGTCGGGCACGCCTTCCTGGGTGATGTTCAGCTCGGTGCCACAGGACACTTCCCTGAGCAATACCGTGACTTCGATGGTGCCGGGCAGGCCCGGATCATCGAAGCTGTCGCTGTAGCGTATCCGCTCGCCGGGTATCAACTCCTGATATTCACCGTGGAACGAATGTTTCTGCTGGCTGGTGAAGTTGGTGAATGACATGCGATAGGAGCCGCCAACCCGGGCGTCCATATGCTGCACCTCGCCAGTGAAGCCATGCGGTGGCAACCACTTGACCATGGCTGGTGGATCAAGGAAGGCACGATAGACCCGCTCGGCTGGGGCCTGCAGAACGCGATGAAGACGAATGGTGGAGGGCATGATGAAATCTCCTGTAGTTGTTGTGGTGTTATCGCTGCACGATCGGGCGCGGATTGCCGACCACCAGCACATCCGCCGGAACGTCCCTCATAATTCGGACCGGAGCAGGGAGTGAAAGTGCAGGGCAAAACACTTGCCGCGGGGATGGATCGTTCTTGTCCCAGGGAGCGCGCTGTGCCCTTTCCCAAGCTCTCAAGCCGGGCTGATTCTGTTATGGTTGCCACTCTGCTTGCCTGGTCCAATACGGGAATCTGCATGGCTTCTGTTGCACCAATCCACTTCGCCGGCACTGACACCCTCAGTCTGCGTCAGCTCGACGAGCTCAACGGGCTGCCCAAGGGAGCCAGTTTCCGCTGGTTCAAGGCCTGTGAGGCCGAACTGGTCGAGGGACGGGACTATTTTCATCTGCCGGCCGACGCCCATCAGGCGTTTATAGATGAGCTCCGGGTAGCCGGGCAGATCTATACCAGCACCCGCCATCTGTTGTTGCTGACCCGCAGCGGCTACGAGCAACTGCGGGCGCGCTCGGCGACCTGAGTTTTTCCGTCTTGCTATAAGGAATCCGCATGCTTGTCGAGCTGTTTGCAGTAATGGCGCCGGTGCTGATCGTCGCGGGTATCGGCTATGGCTGGGCGCGCTCCGGTCAGGCCTATCCCACTGAGTTCGTCACCCGGCTGGTGCTCAATATCAGTACCCCATGTCTGGTGCTATCGACACTCAGTCGTGCCGAGGTGGATCTGCAGGTGTTCGGCCAGATGGCCGCGGCCTGCGTGGTGATATGCGCAATCATGGCGTTGATTGGTTGGGGGCTGAGCCGCCTGATCGGCTACGATCCCAAGGTGCTGGTGCCCGCCTATATGTTTCCCAACACGGGCAACATGGGGCTGCCGATCAGTCTGTATGCCTTCGGTGAACCGGGGCTGGCGCTGGCGGTGGCCTTCTTCGTGGTGCTGTCGGTAGGGCATTTCTCGGTTGGCATGATCCTGTCCGGAGCGGCACAGTCCTGGCGGCGCCTGCTGCTCAACCCGGTCATCATCAGCCTGGGTGTGGCCTTGGCGGTACTTGTACTGGATCTGGAGTTGCCGCGCTGGATTGCCAATACCGTCGACCTGCTCGGTAGCATGAGCATTCCGATGATGTTGCTGACCCTCGGCGTTTCCCTGGCCAGCATCCGCCCCAAGCAGGTGGGGCGCGGCATGGCGCTGGGTGGTTTCCGTATTCTCTGCGGCGCCGCCATCGGCTGGGTCATTGCCCTGGCGCTGAATTTGCCGCCACTGGCCCAGGGCGTGCTGGTGCTGCAATCGGCGATGCCGGTAGCGGTATTCAACTACCTGTTCGCGGTCAAGGCCGGACGTTCACCGGAAACTGTCGCCAGCCTGGTCATCTGCTCGACTCTGCTGTCGTTTCTGCTGATCCCGCTGCTGTTGATCTGGTGGTTGCCAGCGGCGAGCTGACAGGCACCACCCAGGGACCTGTCAACCGCCATGCTGTATCTGGCATGAATACCTGCATCGATCAGGCATCACGCCCGTGCGCCTGTTCTGCCAGTTTCCCGGCATCCACTCGTACAAAGGTTGAATCGCCGATAGCGGTCAGCACATCTCCGGCGTATATCTCGCAAATGATGCGGCTCTTGCGTCCCAGTGGCCCATCCACCCGAGCCCGCAGGGTCAGCTCCACGCCCATCGGCGTCGGCTTGATGTACTTGATGCCCAGTTCCCCGGTAACGCAGTTGATCGCAGTCGGGTCGTTGCCGTCCTTCTGCTCGGCGCGCAGATGGTAGGCCATGGCGGTCCAGTTTGAATGGCAGTCCACCAGCATGGCGAGCAGGCCGCCATATACCAGGTCCGGCCAGCCACAGTACTTCGCTTCCGGCAGGTGTCGGGCAATGACGTGAACGTCGTCCTTGTCCCAATAACTCTTTATATGCAGCCCGTGCGGGTTGCTGCCACCACAGCCATAACAGACGCCATGGGGCGCGAGAAGATCTTGCAAAGCGGTCTCGGTCATGGAACACCTTGTTCTTGTTCAGTAAATCGGACGGATAGTGTGCTTCTTCGCGCAGCGAAAGGCCAACCGTTGCCGCTTGCTGAATTGCTGGATATCACCTGGAATTGTCGAGCGCTCGCACGACGAGTAGCTGTTTCTGCTAACCATCAACCCTGTCCATGGCTTCCCTGATTGGCTCTGCAGTCACCGGCCGCACCAGCCGCTCGACTTCTTCCCCATCACGCATAAAGATCAGCGTCGGCCACAGCTTGACCCGGAACGACCGACCCAGCAGGCGCCCCGGTCCGTCCTCTATCTTCAGATGGCGTAGTTGTGGATGTGCGGCAAAGGCCCGCTCCAGATGCGGCTGCGCGGCCTGGCAGTGGCCGCACCAATCGGTGCCGAACTCGATGATGGTCGCGCCCTGCAGCGCGCCGACTTCGTCCCGTGACGGTGCCTGATCCGTATAAATCGTCTGCATTGCCATATTGCCCCCTTGGATTATGTAGGTGATAAGCTGACTGGGCCTACAGTACTGGAACCCGTACCATACGCCTTTGACCCATTTTGATCATGCCGGTGCACAGGATTTTGCTCCGCTGTCTCACTCGGTCATGACGCGGCAGGTAAGGGTGCGCACCATTCATCTGATATAGCCGCAGGAAGCGCTTGATTCACGGATGGTGACTGGCAATCCGGGAGGGAAACGACTATTTTGGTTCGAGGCGTTGACAAGGGGCTAGGCTCCTGTAGAATGCGCCTCCCTGGCCCGGAACGGCGGTAAGGTTTCAGGTCGGAGA
>NZ_PCQD01000005.1:0-5850 GCF_002979975.1 Pseudomonas sp. MYb185
CCCCCTCCGGGCCCCGGCCCTTCGCAGAGCTCAGGGCGCTCAAGCGGGCGAAGCAGTGCTTCGCTTTTCCCGCTTTCGCCCCGCCAGGGGAGAGGGAGCCGGCCGTGCTAATGGAGACGACTATTTTCTCCTGGCCCCTCTCTGAAAAAATATAGACAGCTCCATGTTGTCAGGAATACGGAAGAACAACCTGCGAGCACTGACAAGCTCCCTCTCCCCTCGCGGGAGAGGGTTGGGGAGAGGGGGACAACGAACCAATCTCACTCCCCACCAAACCGTTTTTGATTTTCAAACAAAGGAACCTGTATGTCTGAAATCACTTGTTTCAAGGCCTACGACATTCGTGGGCAGTTGGGTACGCAGTTGGATGAGGGGATCGCCTACCGCATTGCCCGTGGCTTTGCCCAGTGGCTCAAGCCGAAGCGGGTGGTGTTGGGTGGTGACGTGCGGGAGACCTCGGCGACCCTGAAGGCAGCGCTGGCCAACGGGCTGCGTGACGAGGGCGTGGATGTGCTCGATCTGGGTATGGTCGGCACCGAGGAGGTGTATTTCGCTACCTTCCACCTGGGTGTGGATGGCGGCATCGAGGTGACGGCGTCGCATAACCCGATCGATTACAACGGCTTCAAGCTGGTACGCGAAGGTGCGCGGCCGATTTCGGCTGATACCGGGCTGGCGGATATCCGCGCTCTGGCCGAGGCCAATGAGTATGAGCTGGTCGACGGCTGCGACCCGACCGTGGCCGAGGAGGATCGGGGCAGCTATGAGCTGATCGATGTCCGCGCTGACTATATCGAACATCTGATTGGCTATATCGATCCGGTGTCCTTCACGCCCATGCGGCTGGTGGTCAACGCGGGTAACGGTGCTGCGGGTCCGGTGGTGGATGCGCTGGAGAAGGCTTTCGCCGAACAGCATATTCCGGTGGAGCTGGTGAAGATCTGCCATGAGCCTGATGGCAGTTTCCCCAATGGCATTCCCAACCCGTTGCTGACCGAGAACCGCGGCGTGACCCGGGATGCGGTGCTCAAGTACGAAGCGGACATGGGGATTGCCTGGGATGGTGATTTCGACCGGTGCTTCCTGTTCGATGAGCAGGGCCGCTTTATCGAGGGTTATTACATCGTTGGGCTGCTGGCTGAAGCCTTCCTGCAGAAGGAGCGGGGCGCGCGCATCATTCATGATCCGCGTCTGGTATGGAATACCGTGGAGCAGGTCGAGCAGAGCGGTGGGGTGGCGATTCAGACCAAGGCCGGGCATGCCTTCATCAAGGAGCGCATGCGCGCCGAGGATGCGGCGTACGGCGGTGAGATGAGCGCGCATCACTACTTCCGCGACTTCGCCTATTGCGACAGTGGCATGATTCCCTGGTTGCTGGTGGCCGAGCTGGTATGCCGCAAGGGCAAGCCCTTGTCCGAGCTGGTCGGTGAGCGTATCGCTGCCTATCCCTCGTCCGGCGAGATCAATCTGACAGTCAGCGATGCCCCGACGGTGATCAAGACCATCGAAGATCAATATGCGCCTGATGCGCTGGATGTGGATTACACTGACGGTCTGAGTGTCTCTTTTGCCGATTGGCGCTTCAACTTGCGCGCATCGAATACCGAGCCGGTCATCCGCCTGAACGTGGAAAGCCGCGGTGATGCAGCGCTGATGCAGCAGCAGACCGATAAGCTGCTGGAAGCGATACGGGCGATCTGACCAATGACCGGGTTGAGGTTGAGTCCGCAAGCGTAGCGCAGGCGCGCTACACTCCGAAAGCGGGCGCCGCGCCTTTGGGTTGTCGAGCGCCTGCTCGACGACGGTGTTGAGGTCGAAGTCCGCAGGCGTAGCGCGGGCGCGCTACACCCCGAGCCGCGCCTTGGGTTGTCGAGCGCCTGCTCGACGACGGGGTTGAGGTCGGGGCCGCAGGCGTAGCGCAGGCGCGCTACACCCTACGCTCTCGGGTTGTCGAGCGCCTGCTCGACGACGGGGTTGAGGCTGGAGTCCGCAGGCGTAGCGCGGGCTGCTACACCCTACGCTCTCGGGTTGTCGAGCGCCTGCTCGACGACGGGGTTGAGGTTGGGGCCGTAGGCGTAGCGCAGGCGCGCTACACCCCGAGCCGCGCCTTGGGTTGTCGAGAGCCTCGGGCCGCGATCGGACCGGGCCGCGATCGGCTCGACGACGGGTTTGAGGTTGGGGGCGCAGGCTTAGCAGCAGGCGCGCTACACCCCAAGAGATTAAGGAATTGGGTATGAGCAAGACCATCTTGGTGACGGGAGGAGCAGGCTACATCGGCTCGCATACCTGCATCCGATTGCTGGCGTCGGGTTACCGGGTCGTTGTGCTGGATAACTTCAGCAACAGTTCCCGGGAAGCGGTGCGGCGGGTGGAGGACATCAGCCGCCAGACGTTGCCGCTGATCGAGGGCGACATCAATGATGCCGCTTTGCTTGATCAGGTGTTTCAGCAGTATGCCATCGATGCGGTGATCCATTTCGCTGGTCTGAAGGCGGTGGGTGAGTCAGTGACCCAGCCGCTGCGCTATTACCACAACAATGTCAGCGGTACTGTGGTCTTGTGTGAGGCCATGCAGCGCGCCGGAGTGAAGAACCTGGTGTTCAGCTCCTCGGCAACCGTGTATGGCGATCCGGCCTCGGTGCCGATTCGTGAGGACTTTCCCACCAGCGCGACCAACCCCTATGGCCGCTCCAAGTTGATGATCGAGGAGCTGCTGGGCGACCTGTACGTTTCCGATAGCGACTGGAATGTGGCGCTGCTGCGTTACTTCAATCCTGTGGGTGCGCATGTCAGTGGCCGTATCGGAGAAGACCCGGCGGACATCCCCAATAACCTGATGCCCTATATCGCCCAGGTGGCGGTGGGGCGGCGCGAACATCTGAGTGTGTTCGGCAGCGACTATCCGACCCATGACGGCACCGGTGTGCGTGACTACATCCATGTGATGGATCTGGCCGAAGGGCACGTCAAGGCACTGCAATGGCTGGAGCGCGGGTTGGGTCTCAAGGCATTCAATCTGGGGACGGGCAAGGGCTATTCAGTGCTGGATATGCTGCATGCCTTCGAACGGGCCTGTGGTCAGAAGTTGCCCTATGTCCTGGCCGACCGCCGCCCCGGCGATGTGGCCTGCTGTTATGCCGACCCGGCGATGGCTGCCGAGGAACTTGGCTGGCGCGCGGAGTTGGGCTTGGAGGCCATGTGTGCTGATGCGTGGCGCTGGCAATCGAATAACCCGAACGGGTATCGGTAGTATCTGAGGCGCACTTGATTTCGTCATCCTGCGCGAAACTCCGTCATCCTTCGCGAAGGCGAAGGATCCACCGGCCACTCCGAGTCAACCGGAACCACGGATCCTCGGCCTGCGCCGAGGATGACGGAGAGGGATGTAGAGAATGACGGTGCGGGATATGAGGCTAACGGAGAGGGAAGCCGAGGGCAGTGGTTGAGGATGCTGAGGGTTGCGGCGGGGAAGCCGAAGATAACGAAGTTAAAAAAATACCTGGAACATTTTGTAACATACCACTGTCGCACTAGAGCAGCGGATGTTCCCAATTATCACATCAGAGGTTTGAGTCGGTGTTGAAAGAACAACTGATTGAATTGAGCCATGGCCAGAAACGATCTATCCAGATCGTTGCCGATGTCATCCTATTGTCGCTGGCCCTGTGGCTGGCGTTGTATCTCCGGTTGGGCGATGAAGGCTGGATATGGCCGCAGGATGGGCAGGGCTTTCTGTTTCTGCTCGGGCCCTTGCTGGCCATTCCGTTGTATGTGCGTATGGGCATGTATCGCGCAGTCATGCGGCATTTCGGTAACGTGGCCCTGTACTGCATCGCCAAGGCCGTCACCCTCGGCTTTCTGGCGTTCGCGCTGATTCTGCTGGTGGCCAAGGACCTGGGCTGGGAAGTGCTGTTTCCGCGCTCGGTGTATTTTTCCTATTGGGCGCTGAGCCTGATCCTGATTGGCGGGCTGCGCTTGCTGGCCCGTGAATACTTCATGGGGGACTGGCTGACCGCGGGCCTGCCGACGCTGCAGCATAACAAGGATGGCGAGCACAGCGGCCAACCGGTGGCCATCTATGGCGCTGGCGCCGCTGGCCTGCAGTTGCTGGCTTCGTTGAAGGTTGGCCGTCTGTACAAGGCGCTGGCGTTCGTCGACGATGACCCGCGTCTGGTGGGGCGTACCATTGCCGGGCTACGGGTGTATTCCGGTGCCGAGGTCGGCAGCATGATCGCTGACACCCGCGTGGCAGAAATTTTCCTCGCCTTGCCTTCGGCCCCGCGCTCGCGCCGCCAGGAGATCCTGACCAATCTGCAGGGCCATGGTGTGCATGTGCGTACCATTCCCGGCATCATGGATCTGGCCTGCGGCAAGGTGAAGGTGGACGACCTGCAGGAAGTGGATATTGCCGACCTGCTGGGCCGCGACCCGGTACCGCCGGACCCTTCGCTGTTCCAGCGCTGCATCAAGGGGCAGGCGGTGATGGTAACCGGTGCTGGCGGTTCGATCGGCAGCGAGCTGTGCCGCCAGATCGTCCAGTCGGAGCCGACCACCCTGGTGCTGTTCGAGCACAGTGAGTTCGCGCTGTATGAGATTCACAGTGAGCTGGAAGGCTGGATTCGCGCCCGCAAGCTGGATATTCAGTTGGTACCGATCATGGGGTCTATCCGCAATTTCGGGCGGCTGCAGGATGTGATCGGCGCCTGGCAGATCAACACCATCTACCATGCCGCGGCCTACAAGCATGTGCCCATGGTGGAGCACAATATTGCCGAAGGCATCATGAACAACGTGTTCGGCACCCTGAATGCAGCGCAGGCGGCGATCAAGTGCCGGGTAGAGAACTTTGTGTTGATCTCCACCGACAAGGCGGTGCGTCCGACCAATGTGATGGGCTCGACCAAACGTCTGGCCGAGCTGGTGCTGCAGGCGCTGAGCCGCGAGCAGGCGCCGCGGTTGTGGGGTGAGACACCCTCGGTCAATCAGGTCAACCGTACGCGCTTCACCATGGTGCGGTTCGGCAATGTGCTGGGGTCTTCCGGCTCGGTGATTCCGCGCTTCCGCGAGCAGATCCGCCGGGGCGGTCCGATCACCGTGACCCATCCGGACATTACCCGTTATTTCATGACCATCCCCGAGGCGGCGCAACTGGTGATCCAGGCCGGGGCCATGGGGCAGGGCGGTGATGTGTTCGTGCTGGATATGGGGGAGCCGGTCACCATCCTGGGGCTGGCGCGCAAGATGATCATGCTCTCGGGCCTGACGGTGCGTGACGATGTCAATCCCAACGGCGATATCGCCATCACCTTCAGCGGCCTGCGTCCGGGCGAGAAACTGTATGAGGAGCTGCTGATCGGCGATAACCCCGAAGCCACCACCCACAGCAAGATCCATCGGGCCAACGAAGTGTACATGACCTGGAGCGCCTTGCTGCCGGTCCTGGATAGCCTGCGCCAGGCTGTACGTGATGACGACTACAACCTGGTACGTGAAACCCTGCTGGCGACGGTACAGGGATACGCACCCACCAACGGCATCGTTGATCTGCTGTACGAACAGCATGCCAGGCAGGAAGACGTGGTAGGCGATAGTAAAGTCCTTGGGGTGTAGCGCCCGCTTTCGGGGTGTAGCGCCCCTGCGCTACGCCTGCGGATTCCAACCTCAACCCCGTCGTCGAGCAGGCGCTCGACAACCCAAAGACACAGCTCGGGGTGTAGCGCCCCCGCGCTACGCCTGCGGACTCCAACCTCCAAACCCCGTCGTCGAGCCGACCGCGGCCCGGTCCGATCGCGGCCCGAGGCTCTCGACAACCCGAGGACGCAGCTCGGGGTGTAGCGCCCCCGCGCTACG
>NZ_PCQD01000005.1:6070-420432 GCF_002979975.1 Pseudomonas sp. MYb185
GTCGAGCAGGCGCTCGACAACCCGAGGGCACTGCTCGGGGTGTAGCGCCCCCGCGCTACGCCTGCGGACCCAACCTCAACCCCGTCGTCGAGCCGATCGCGGCCCGGTCCGATCGCGGCCCGAGGCGCTCGACAACCCGCGTACGCCTCAGGGCACGGCGCCTATACCTTCCACCCCTATACCAAAACAGCACTACTGCTTACGTGGCCTGCCCAACAACTCTGATCGTCCGATCACCTCCCGCCCACTTTCAGGCTTATCTGGCTCCGAGAAGGCTGCCTGAGCGATCGCCTCATCTAGCCCTCTAAAGCTTCGGACTCCGCAGAGAAGCCATCCCATCATTCCAGGCATGCACCATGTGCTTGGCAACGGTATGCCAGCGAGGCTCATTCTGAGCCGCTTCGATCACTTCCTGTCCGACCTCTACTGCCGATTCACACAAGCGCTCCACCATCTCTGCATAGCGCTTAGGCGCAATGCCCAGTCTGGCCTTGAAGAACCGCTCCAAGGTTTTTCCCACTGCCCAGGTTTGCCGTCCATCAACTGGCAACCCCGGTGGGTTGGCGGCATAACGTGGATACGCCTGGGTGGTGACGAGGTCATAGACCGGCGTATAAACCACGTCTTGCAAGCCGGTGTAATACAGAGCGATGTTTTTGGTATGGCAATCGGTATTGCGCACTACATAGTTGGTCAGCAAATGCCAGCCAAATAGCTCCAGTTGCTGCCTCATGGCTGCGGCAGGCACATATACTCGGGTGGCATTCAGGGCACGTTCGGTCGTCGTTGCATATTTTTCGTGGGGCGGTAGTCCCAGCAAACTGCAGGCATCCTCGACCCCGTGCGTGACGGCACCCTGCGCATCCACGTCGAACCGATCCACCACTAGCACGCGCCCGTCTTCCGACATGCGTGTCCTGGCCACCGGCACGACATTCAGTCTCTCCAGCACTCGCATGGTGTAGAACTCGTTGAACCCAAGATAAGGGGTGCTGTCATCCGAGCCTTTGATGATATGGCGGCTGGTACGCAATGTGGGTTTCCCGACGGCATGCGCAGGCGCCTCTGTATCTTCTTCCGGTGCCATGAACTTGGGCACCATGCCGGAAATGGATGTCCGGGCATATCGACGCACCAGGCTCGAAAAATGCACCGTGGTGTTCTCAGCTTTGAGCAAGGATTCTATTTGCAGTGGCTCCATATCCCCACCTGGCGCCCCGCCCTCAGGCGTAACGGTGACACGTCCAATCCCGATTCCACCCACCACCGCCAGCAGTGAAAGGTCCGTGCCATCAAGCAGCGGCCCGAACTCTTCGCGGATGATGCTTAGCAGATAGCCTTCGGGCAGGTTCTGGCGAAAAAAGGGATGCAGATCGCGCGGCCAGCGCCAGGGTTCCGCACGTACTGGCATCGTCAGACTGACGAAATCAGCGGGATCGGTATCCGGCAAATAGCTCAGAAGGTATTCGTCACGTTCCCGGTAGAGTTTGGCGACTGTCCTTCCGCACACATGCACGTCGAGTTTCATGGATCGTCCTCCCGACGTTGCTCGGCCAGGATGTCCTCGATAGTTCGGATGTGACCCTGTTTGACAGGCTTGAGGTCGTAGCCTGCTGCTTCCAGCAATCGCAGCAATGCGGAAACGCTCATGTCGCCTTTGGCAAGGCTCTCCATGCGGGCAACGGTCGTGCGCGAGACTCCCGCGCGTTGGGCCAGGGTTTCTTGGCTCAAGCCTGCTTCTCGGCGCACGCTACGCAGAAAGTCTGCAACGTCAGCTAATGTTGTCACTGTGTCCTCTGGGCGTCAAATTTTGGGTTTTAAAGATAAAATGTAGCTTGCGGGCTACATTGCCGCAAGGAGTGCACTTGAAATCTTGCTTAAAGATGGAAGGAGCATTTAAAGAGGGGATTGTAGCCTTCAGGACTCAAGCTGGCCGAATCCGACTTATTTTGATGCCCGACGGATACAATTTATGGCTCGGTCATCCTTCATCCTCGAAGGATGACCGAGTGCAGGGTGAGGGGCGTGCGGGCTTATACCAGCACCGTATTCTCCGGTCGGCCCAGCGTCTGTTCACGAAAGGCGGTTGGGCTCATGTTGGTCCAGCGGCGGAAGGCGCGGGTGAAGCTGCTGGGGTCGAGAAAGCCCAGCTCGAAGGCGATGCGCCCGAGGTTCAGGCGGTTTTCCTGGATCAGCTTGATGGCCAGCTCCATGCGCACTTCATCCAGCAGTTTTTCATAGGTGGTGCAGGTTTCGCTCAGCTTGCGCCGTAGGTGCCGTGGGCTGACGTTGAAGGGCATGGCGACCAGCTCCTCGGAGATCTCCCGCTCGGACAGCAACACGCGAATCCGTTGCTTGACCTGTTCGGCGAAGTCCACGTTGGGCAGATCCTCGAGCATGTCTTCCAGGGAGGCGTCCAGGCGCTTGAGCAGAAAGGCATCACTGGTCGGCAGTCGGGCGTCCAGGGCCCGGCGGCTGAGGCGTACGGCGATTCGCTTGCTGCTCAGCCTGACCCGCGTACCGAGAATCTTCTCGCAGTCCTCCCGCCTCTTTTCGGCATCGCCACCGAGGCGGACTTCCATGACCAGCGGCAGGTTCTCCGCTTCCATTTCCTTCCATGAATTGACGCATCGGGATACCAACGCCTCGATCTGCAAGGGGTGGGCGGCACCCTTGGGTTCGAAATACACTGTCACTGAATGCTCGTCTTCGACCGAATACAGCTGCACCTGGGTGCTGAATACTTGTATGAAACGCACAATGCGTTGGACAGCTGCGCCAGCTGTCTCACTGGAGCGGGCTGTAAGGGCCAATAATTGCATCGTTGGACTGGTGAAGGCCTGCCCCATGCGCAGGGCGAAACACTCATCCTTGCTGAGGCTCGCCGCGGCGTGCCAGAGGCGATTCATGTCTGTTTGGCTGATATGGCGCAGACTTACGTCATCGGGGCCGTTGTATGAGCGCAGATCCTCGGGCAAATCGCGAATCTGTTTCCCATAGGTACTCAATGCCTGAATGATGCCCCTGGCCCATAGCGCTCTTTCCTTGAGGCGATGGCAGGGAAGTGGCGGAAGTACGTGGCTCATGCCGGCATTCCTCTTTGTTGTTCTTATTTGTAACGATTCTTGTCGTTGAGACATAACATAGAGCAGCTGCAGCCATTATGCAAAAAAATACAACAGACTATTGCCGTCGAGAAATTGATCACATTCATCCAGTGAATGTCCTGCAGAGCCAAGGTATTGGTCCGAATCAGCCAAATCGTTTCAGCGCTCCGTGACAGACTTGATAGCGACCGTTCGGCTCCCCCAAGGCCGGAGGGTATGGATCCAATCTAACGGAGCAGCACAATGACAAAAACAAAGCATGCTTGGGCGCTGGCCGCGTTGCCTCTGGCAATCGGGCTAGCCAGCTTCACAGGCTCGGCAAATGCAGTGAACTTCAATATTGGTGAAATTGAAGGGCAACTTGACTCACAGCTGTCCATCGGTGCCAGCATGTCAATGTCCGGTCCGGACAAGCGCTTTATCCATACACTGACCGAAATCAATGGAGTGAATCAGGGTGGGGAGGCAGCTGCACGTACATCGGATGACGGCCGGCTCAACTATAAGAAACACGATGTGTTTTCCAAGATTTTCAAGGGCTCCCACGATCTGGAACTACGCTATGGCAATTCAGGTGCCTTTATTCGTGGCAACTACTGGTATGACTTTGAAACCAAGGACGGCAGTCAGCGTTTCTATGATGTGAGTGATTCCGGTCGTCACCCATTGCAGAAGGGCTCGGGTATCCAACTGCTCGATGCTTTCGTCTATCACAACTATTCCATCGGCAATAACCCTGGCAACGTGCGTCTGGGGCGCCAGGTGGTCAGCTGGGGTGAGGGTGTCTTCATCCAGAATGGTATCAACTCGATCAACCCGATCGACGCCTCTGCGTTTCGCCGTCCCGGTGCGGAGCTGAAAGAGGGGCTGATGCCGGTTGAGATGCTGTATCTGTCCCAGGGGCTGACCGAGAACCTGACGATGGAGGCCTTCTACCAGCTCAAGTGGCACGGCACCATTGCTGATAACTGCGGAACGTTTTTCTCTGGTTCGGATGTGGTGGGGCGTGAATGTAATGACCGCTTAGTATTTGCAGGGGCTGATCTGCCTCATGGTACTCAGCCCAACGGAACATTCATCGCTCGGACTCAGAAAGACAAGGAGGCTAGCGATAGCGGGCAGTTCGGCGTGGCGTTCCGTTGGTTTGTGCCAGAGCTGAACAACACTGAGTTCGGCTTTTATGCGCTTAATTATCATAGCCGAAACCCTATCTACTCCAACGTGGCGGGGACGCTAGCTGGTGGTGTTGGTGTTCCGACTCCTGGTTATGACGGTAGTTTCGGGGCTGCGGGTTATTTCTTTGAGCATCCTGAAGATATCCGTCTCTACGGTATCAGCTTCGGTACTGATATTGGCGGTACCTCTGTAGCGGGTGAAATCAGTTACCGACCAAACATGCCGCTGCAGATCAACTCTGGCGACATGAGCCGTACCGCTTTGCTGGCTGCTCTTGGGCAGCCTGACAATACTCACCGCGATCTGCATAACAGTCTCGCTCCAGGCGATTATATCCGTGGCTATGAGCGCAAGGAGTTCTGGCAAGCATCTATGAGTGCGGTGCATTTCATTGATCGTATTCTGGGAGCAAGCCGGTTGTCGCTGATTGGAGAGGTCGGCGCTAACTACATCAGTGGCCTTGGCACGGGTAACGGTACTACCAAATTTGGTAGAGATTCTCTGTTTGGTCAGAGCCCATACGCGGATGGCACCTGTTCGTCCAACTCAGGCGCTGCGGGTGAGTCCCCTCATGCCGCAAGTTGGTGTGAAAACAACGGCTTCTTCACCGACTGGTCCTGGGGCTACCGCATGCGTGCCTCCCTGGATTACAGCAACGTGTTTGCCGGTATCAACCTGAGTCCGAACGTGGCGTTTTCCCATGATGTCGAGGGTTACAGCCCCAACTTCAACGAAAATGCCAAGTCGGTCAGCCTCGGTCTGAATGCCGATTACGCCAACAAGTACAACGCCAGCATCAGCTACACCAACTTCTTTGATGGCAAGTACAACACCCTGGTTGATCGCGACTTTGCCGCTGTCAGCTTTGGCGTAAGTTTCTAAGCAGGCTAGGAGAAAAAAATGCATATGCAGAAAATGATAATCGGCGCCTGCGGTCTGGCTCTGAGTCTGGTTGCCACAGCGGTATCGGCCCAGAGTGTCAGCCAGTCTGAAATCGACCAGTTGGGCACTACCCTGACTCCGATCGGTGCGGAAAAGGCCGGTAACGCGGCAGGCACCATTCCCGAGTGGACCGGCGGTCTGCCGACGGATGCGGGTAGTGACTTGCCCAACAACTTCCTGCAGAACCCATTCGAGGGGGAGCAGGCGGAGTTTGTAATCACGGCGCAGAACTACCAGGAGTACAGGGACAATCTGACTCCTGGCCAGGTGGCGATGTTCGAGCGCTATCCGGAAACTTTCCGCATGCCGGTCTACAAGAGCCAGCGTACGGTTGGCTTTCCCCAGCGTATCTATGACCAGGTTAAGCAGACTGCAGGTCAGGCCAAGCTGGTGAATGGTGGTGACGGTATCGAGAACGTTACCCCGGGCGCTTCCTTCGTCTTCCCTGTGCCGAAATCCGGTGCGGAAGTGATCTGGAACCACATGACGCGCTACCGCCTGAACGTGCATCGCTGGTATATGCAGGCCATGCCGCAGACTAATGGTTCCTACACGCTGATCAAGCTGGAAGAGGAAGTGGGCTACCCGAACCTGATGCCCGATATCGACGCAACCACCATGCCCAACACGCTGTTGTTCTTCAAACAGCGGGTGAACGCGCCGGCGCGTCTGGCCGGTAACGTGCTGCTGGTGCATGACAGCCTTGACCAGTTGAAAGAGCCGCGTATGGCGTGGGTATACAACGCCGGTCAACGTCGGGTACGTCGTGCGCCGCAGGTGGCCTACGATGGTCCGGGTACTGCATCGGACGGTATGCGTACCTCGGATAACTTCTCCATGTATAACGGTGCTCCTGACCGCTACAACTGGGAGTTGATCGGCAAGAAGGAAATCTACCTGCCCTATAACTCCGGCAAGCTGACTACGCCGGGCCTGAAATACGCGGACGTACTGAAAGCAGGCCACGTTAACCCCGAACATACCCGTTTCGAGCTGCACCGTGTATGGGAAGTACAGGGTAACGTGAAGCAGGGCCAGCGTCATATCTATGCACAGCGTAACTTCTTCATAGATGAGGACTCCTGGCAGATCGGTCTGGCTGATCATTACGACGGCCGTGGCACCTTGTGGCGTGTCGGTGAGGGACATATCTCCTTCAACTACAAGCACCAGATCCCCGGTTATGCTCTGGAGACCCTGTATGACCTGCTGGCTGGTCGTTACATCGCCCTGGGCATGTACACCGAGGAAGCCTCCGCTCCGCAGTTTGGCGGTACGCCTCCGACCTACAACCAGTTCACTCCGGCTGCTCTGAGGGCTGCAGGGGTACGCTGATTGCTGTAGTACGCTTTACGTTTGGGTTTGAGGGGCATCTTCGGATGCCCCTTTTTTATTTCCACCAGCTGCTATCATGCCATTCACCCTCTGAATAACCGTGAATACGAGGAAATATCATGAGCATAGTATCGATTGATCGCTGGCTGGAAGGTCACCCCCTGGTGCAGGAGCTGGTGGCATTGAAGGAGACGGCCTGGTTCAATCCGGCTGTGCAACCTGCAGCTGTGGCGTTGGCTGACGTGGGGCTGACGCGGGAGGATGTGGCGGACGTCAGTGCCAGACTGGGTCGCTTTGCACCCTATATCGCCCGGGTATTTCCGCAAACCGAGCCGGTCGGTGGGATTATCGAGTCGCCGATCCAGGCGGTGCCGCGTATGCAGGAGGCCATCAGCACACGTTATGGCCTGCCCTTGCCGGGCCAGCTATGGCTCAAGCTGGATAGCCACTTGCCGATTTCCGGCTCGATCAAGGCGCGGGGCGGGATCTACGAAGTGCTCAAGCATGCCGAGGATCTGGCATTGGCCGAAGGGCTGTTGAGCACGGATGACGATTACTCGAAGCTCGACAGCGACGAGGTGCGGGCGTTCTTTCGTCAGTACCGCATCGCGGTAGGCTCCACCGGTAACCTGGGTATGTCGATCGGTATCATGAGCGCCACGCTTGGCTTCGATGTGACCGTGCACATGTCCGCCGATGCCCGGCAATGGAAGAAGGACAAGCTGCGCTCGCACGGGGTGACGGTGGTCGAGCATGCCTCGGATTACAGTGTGGCGGTGACCGAGGGCAGAAAGCAGGCGGAACAGGACTCGGCCTGTCATTTCATCGACGATGAGAACTCCACCAGTCTGTTTCTCGGCTATGCGGTGGCTGCCGGGCGGTTGAAGTCGCAGGTGGCGGACGCCGGTGTGGTGGTCGACGCCGAGCACCCGCTGTTCGTCTATCTGCCCTGTGGTGTGGGTGGTGGGCCGGGCGGTGTGGCGTTCGGTCTGAAGCTGGCGTTTGGTGATGCTGTGCATTGCATTTTCGCCGAGCCCACGCATTCTCCGTGCATGCTGCTGGGGGTCTACACCGGGCTGCATGATGAAATATCGGTGCAGGATTTCGGCATCGACAATATCACTGCTGCTGACGGCCTGGCCGTGGGCAGGCCATCGGGGTTTGTCGGCAAGGCCATGCAGCGGCTCATCGACGGTTATTACACCATCAGCGATGAAGAGATGTATGCGTTGCTTGCATTGCTGGAGCAACAGGAGGGCATTCGTCTGGAGCCTTCGGCGCTGGCTGGTGTGCCGGGGATCGCTCGTATCCTGTCAGCGGACCAGGAGGCTTATCGCCAGCGTCTGCAGTTGAGTGCAGAGGCGCTGGCCAATGCCACGCACCTGGCCTGGGCTACCGGTGGCAGCATGGTACCGGATGATGAAATGGCAGCCTATCTGGCCAAGGGGCGGGCGGCTCTGGGGGAAACGGCTCAGTAGGCATTCTTGTTGATAAATCCCTTGAAGATCGTCAGGACGACGATCTTCAGGTCGAGCCACAATGACCAGCGGCGTATGTAGTTGAGGTCGTACTCGATGCGCTTCTGCATCTTGTCGAGGGTTTCGGTCTCGCCGCGCCAGCCATTGATCTGCGCCCAGCCGGTGATGCCCGGTTTGACCTTGTGTCGCAACATATAGCCGGTGATCAGCTTGCGGTATTCCTCGTTGTGGGCGATGGCATGTGGCCGTGGCCCGACAATGGACATCTCGCCGCGCAGTACGTTGATGAATTGGGGCAGCTCATCGAGCGAGGTGCGACGCAGGAAGGCGCCCAGCGGGGTGATGCGGGTGTCATTGCGTGTGGCCTGGGTAACCGTCCCGCCGTTTTCCATGACTCGCATGCTGCGGAACTTCCAGACTTCGATGGGGCGACCGTCCATGCCGTAGCGTTTCTGCCGGAACAACGCCGGGCCGGGTGAGGTGAGGCGTACGGCCAGGGCGATCAGCAGCATGGGGATGGCGATGATGGACAGGATGAGCAACGACAGCAGAACGTCCTCGACCCGCTTGACCAGACGGTTGGCGCCATCCATGGGGGAGTCGAAGATGCTGATGCTGGGCAGGCCGTTGATGCTTTCACTGCGTGCATGCAGCAGGTCGAAGATGAATACGTCGGGGATCAGGTAGACCGAGGCGGTGCTGTCGCTGAGCTGGTCCAGTAGTGTCTTGATCTGTTCTTCCGAGCGCATCGGCAGGGTGATGTACACCTTGTCGATATAACCGTTACGTGCACCTTCGATAGCCGCCTGGATATCGCCCTTGACCGGCATGGGCTCCTGCATGCCTGGCAGGGGGACTGTGCCGGTGATCTGGTTATCGTAGAAACCGAGCAGGTCCAGGCCCATCCATGGGTTGGTGATGATGTTGTTGGCCAGCCGCTGACCGAGCGGACCGGCACCGACAATGGCGACCGTGCGGCTGTTGTAGCCATTGGCCCGAAGGGTGCGCATGATCTGGCGTAGAACGATACGGTAGCCGCTGAGGATGATCAGCGTGGTGGCGAACCAGTAGAGCTTGTCACCGTCGGAGAGCAGGGCGTTTTCGAACCACAGGTAGTCGACCATCGCCATGACGATGAAGGCCGCCCCGCAGTTGGCCGCCACGCGGCGGTGCTCGCGAAAGGTGTGCTCGCCACGCCATGATCCATACAGCTGGCTCATGTCGCTGAGCAGATAGAAGCTGAACATGGCGATCAGCAGGTTGATCCAGTGGTGTGTGTCATAGGGAGGATCGCGCCAGAAGAGGACCAGCAGCAATGCGAGGCCGATAACCAGGATATCCAGCCAGCGCTGGATGACTGCGAGTATGGGTTCGTTGGAGCGGATGATGCCGTCTTGATTGTTCAGCATGGTGGGTACCTTTAATTTGTTCTGTGTTTGGAGGGAGCGAGCTGCGGCGTGGTGGTGCAGGAGCCGGAAGACAAGTGGAAGGCCGCGTTCCATCCCGGCCAGCGGCGTTTCATGCACCTGCGCGGGTCGAGATGGAACTCGACCTTCCTTTCGGGTCTGTGTTTGGGCGCTGCGCCAGTGGTGTTGTCGTCGAGCGGGGGCTCGACAACCCGGTGTTATGGATGGCCGGGTTCCATCCCGGCCTGCGGTGTCTCATGCAGCTCTGCTGGTCGAGATGGAACTCGACCCTCCGGAACCTGCGTTAGTCAGCCCTGTACCTGCAGTTGCAGAAACAGCTTTTTCCAGTAGCAAATGACCGTCGCCAGGGAGAAGTACTGTCTGGCCGAGCAGACGATGGCCTCGGCCGGTGGACTGTTCTGCTGCTGGAGCGCGGCTTCGATGGATTGCAGGTCCTCGATGACCGTCAGCCCCTGCACTGCCAGAGCCTGCTGCACCCAGCTGAAGAAGGGTGTTTTCACGCCGATCACTGGTGTACCCAGGCTCAGGGCATAGAAGAAGCTGCCGCTGACGATCATGTCGTCATCGGCATGGGACAGGATCAGCCCGCGGGCGGTGCCGACCAGCTCTCTGGCTTCTTCCTCGGATAGAAAACGGGGAATGAACTCGACCTGCTTGCCCTGGGCAGCGATTTGCAGCCGCTTGAAATACTCCTGGTCATCGCAGGGGCCGGCGACGATAAGCAGCTGATCGACGGGGAAGCTGTCGATCAGTTGTTCGATGTTCTTGTACGGCATGACCCGGCCGAACACGATGAAGTGCCTGTCCTTGCCCGTTTTGCTCATCATGGGTTGTTCGTAATACAGCGGATGCGGGATGTAGTGCTTGTCCGGAAAGTGGCCGCTGTGGGTGGCGGTAGCCGAGTACAGGCGCTCGGACAGGTCGATGATCCTGGTCAGGGCGGGCGCGCATCGGCTCTCGGCGTGATGAGGGTAGATGTTGTGACGCACATAGATCAGGCGCCGGGCCAGGATGCGGAAGGTGAGAATCTGCACGAAGTACGCGATGATCCCCGGTAGTGACAGCTTGCCGGTGGCGGGGTTGGCGGTCTTGTGTTCCAGCCAGTTGACGATGATGACATCGAAGAATCCGGGCCGAAATTGCAGCATGCGCCACAGAGACCTGGTCGAGGGTGACAGTGGGTAGACCTGCCCAAGGTGCGCTAGGGCGTCCTGGGTACGTTGCACATAGGCGTTTTCATCTGCGAATCCGGGTACATAGCCGATTTTCAGGCGCTGGTCCGGTTCACTATGCAGGGTTTGCTCGTCGGCGGAGCACCGGCCTGCCGATTGGGAGCGGGCGTCAGTCTGTGCGGAGCGTGAATAGAGTGCGGCGCGGAGCATTCGGATCATGGCATCGAATCTGCGTTGGGAGGTCAGGAGCGAATCAGTTGGAGTTTGCGTTTGGCCAGGCCCAGCAGGCGGTTACTCTTGTTGAGACAGGCCAGCCATGGATAGCGGCAGTTACCGTTGTGGATGCGGGCATTCCGTTCGACTACTTGCTCAGTCGTAGGCACAGGCCATTTCCTCCCGTTTGCTGTCAGGGTATTCGGGGGTGGTGAAGTTCCGGCCCGCCATGGTGCGCACTTCCGGCAGTTTGCTGAGCAGGTGCTGGCGCAGATCCTCCGGGTGCGACATCACCTGACGGATGACACTAACCACGCTTTGGCCGAAACCGGGGCGAGGGTCGACGCAGAGACATTCCGCACCGAACAACCGCATCAGCCCTTCGACCTTGCCTTGGGTAGCGAGGGTGATTGCCGGTACGCCGTGATACAGGGACATGATGGCCAGGTGCATGCGACCGGTGACCACCAGGCTGGCGCCGGCGGTCAGGCCGCGAATCTGCGCAGGGCGGAGCAGGTGATCGATCAGCAGAACCTGTTCATCATCGAGTGCCTGATGAATCTGACGGCATAGCAGCAGGTCGTCACCACCGGGGCGGGAGACGTGAGGCAGCAGTACTACCTGCAAGCCCTGGTGCTGCAGTTCGCTGATTACGTGCCGGTACTCCTCGATCTGCTGGTGCCCCTTGCCAATCAGGCCGCTGGCGTTGACCAGGGCATAGCGACTATTCGTGGGCCGTGAGCCGAGCAGATGGGCGGCTGCTTCAAGGTTCACGGTGCGTGCGGCGAACACGATGTCCGACACCTCAGTGACATTGGTCAGGCCGTCCGCGCGGGCCCGTTCGGCTGATAGCGGATCTCGCAGACACAGTTGTACTCCGGCGGCGGTGGCGCGTTTCAGTGCTGCCAGAGCATGGTGATGGGCGCGCCCGTTCCAGCTGAAGCCCAGAATTCGCACCGGCACGCCGGTGCGCGCTGCCAGCCAGGCGAGGTTGGCCCTGTTGCTTGAGGCGTGCCAGTTGTAGGCGCCGTCCATGATGTCGGCACCGATGATGGCCACGGCGTGGGCGTGGCGCAGCAACTGATGAAAGCGCAGCGCACTGGGCAGATGGCTGGCCAGGTGACCATAGATGAGCCCCGGCAATACCATCAGCTGGGCCCGCTCGCTGTACTCGGCCGGCAGGCTGATATCGGCGGATGTGCGGCAGACGATGATGATGTGGCCTGGGGTGTTTTCCAGAAAGCACTCGACCATGGCCTGGTCGCCGATATTACCGCCGCCCGGTGGGGCAATCAGCAGACTGTAAGTAGGAGTCCATTTCCCGCCAGCGACGGCAAGCCGTGGGGTGTAGCGCGCCTGCGCTACGCCGGCTGCCGATGATGCCGGAGCCTGTCGTCGAGCGGGCGCTCGACCACCCGGATGCTTGAGGAGATGAGACAGCAGGCGGTCACACAGAAACAACAGGGGCGGGTAGCCCAGAGTGGCTTTCAGATACTTTTTCATGATGATCCTGGGGATGTCAGAGGGACGATATGGGCGGTGTTACTGGTCCGGTAGGTGTCTGGCCCGCAACAGGGTTCTGGAGCTGAGTACCAGGGCCACGCTGTTGCGGAAAAGCGGCCAGATCAGGCAGGTAAGCAGCAGGCTGGCAGCCATCAGCGGTACGCTGATGAGCAGCTGTAGCGCATGCGAATCACCCCAGGTATGGGCTCCGAACCAGGTCAGGCCGGCGCAGAGGGCATGCCCGGTAATGATGATCAGGCCGTTGCGTAACATACCCAGTACCGGCGCGCCGGAATGCCGTAGAAAGCGCAGGCCCCACAGCCACATCACCGCCATGCCGCTGGCTACTGCGATGCCTACACCGGCCATACCCCAGAGCGCACCGAACAGGATGCAGACAATCAGTACCGGTCGGGAAATCAGGATGAAACGCAGATGCTGCCCGGTCAGTCCCTTGGACAGGAACACCCAGTAGCTGGCATAGCTGGCCGCCTGGAAGATCCCCGCTACTGCGAGAATGCGGAAGATCGGCACCGCTGGGGCCCATTGCGGGCCCAGTACCAGCAGGATCAGCGGTTCGGCCATGGCTGCGGCAAAACTCAGCAGCCCGACGATCACATGCAGCATCACCGTCTGGCCGTGCAGCAGGAACTGCCGATACCGCTGTGGTTCGTGCTGCAGTCGCGACAGCACCGGCAGCGCGATGGTGGTGGCCGGCGCATTGATCTGGTTCAACGGCAACATGGATAGCTGGTAGGACTTGTTGTACAGGCCGAGGGATTCGGCGCCGAAGCGATAGCCGATGATCAGGCTGTCCAGATTGCGTGTGGCATAGGCGATCAGTTGAGTGCCCATGAGATTGCCGCCATAGCGCAGCAGCGCGCGCATGGGTACGCTGCGCCGTGGCAGGCTCGGCAGCCAACGCGCGCTGACCAGCAACACGCACAGCGTGGCGACGGAGAGGGCCAGTTGCTGCCCCACCAATGCCCAATAGGCGAAGCCGTTCAATGCCATGAACACACCGGTGCCGAGACCGCCGGCCATGCCGATGATGTCGACCAATGCCAGATTGCCAAAGCGCATGCTGCGATTGAGTTGCGCCCGGTACTGGGTGGAGATGCCGTTCAATACGAAGGTGATTGCCAGCACCTGGGTGATGGGGACCAGTCTGGGTTCGCTATAGAAAGCGGCGATCGCCGGAGCTATGCCGAGCACCAGCAGGGCAAGGCTCAGGCCGATCGCCGAGTTGATCCAGAACAGGTTGCTGCGTTGCTGCAAACAGAGGGTATCGGCCTGCACGGCAGCCGATGACAGGCCGAAGTCGCGCACCACCTCACCGATGCCGGTGAGCACGACGACCATGGCCAGCAGGCCATAGTCATCGGGGGATAGCAGGCGTGCGAGAACCACAATGCCGCAGAACTGCAGCATTATCTTCACGCCCTGGCCACCCATGGTGAGCACGGCGCCCCGGGCAGCGATGCTGCCGAGGCCTTTGGGTTGAGAAACAGCACTCATGTGGTTGCGGGTTCCGTGCGGTTGGGGGGCTACGCCTTGGTGGTGGCAGGGGCTTTTTCCACTCGCCCGTACCTGTCCTCGAATCGCACGATGTCGTCCTCGCCCAGATAGGAGCCCGATTGCACTTCGATCAGTTGCAGGTCGATGACGCCGGGGTTTTCCAGGGTGTGGACCTGGCCGATGGGGATGTAGGAAGACTGGTTCTCCGTCACCAGGTAGGTCTTGTCGCCATTGGTGACCTTGGCGGTACCGCAGACCACGATCCAGTGTTCGGCGCGGTGATGGTGCATCTGCAGGGACAGCTTGGCGCCGGGTTTCACGGTGATGTGCTTGACCTGGTAGCGATGGCCATGATCGATGGAGTCGTATACGCCCCAGGGGCGATAGACTTCCCGGTGGCTGATGTGCTCCTGGCGGCCGGTGGTCTTGAGCTTTTCCACCAGGGCCTTGACGTCCTGCACCCGGTCGCGGTGTGCGACCAGTACGGCGTCCTTGGTTTCGACGATGATCAGGTCATCCACGCCGAGGGTGGCGACCAGGCGGTGGTCGGCGCGGATCAGGGTGTTGCGCGATTCATGGGCCAGCACGTCGCCCTGCACAGCATTGCCTGCGGCATCCTTGTCGCTGATGTCCCACAAGGCGGACCAGGAGCCGATATCACTCCAGCCGGCATCCAGGCCGACCACCACGGCATCGGCGGTATTTTCCATGACGGCGTAGTCGATGGATTCATCCGGGCAGGCGGCGAAGGCTTCGGCATCGACCCGGGTGAACAGCATGTCATAGGCTTTGCCCAGCGCCGCTTCCCGGCAGGCGGTGAGAATATCCGGACGGTGCTCGGCCAGCTCCTCCAGGTAGCGCGAGGCGCGGAACAGGAACATGCCGCTGTTCCAGAAGTATTCTCCTGATTCCACATAGGCATGGGCGGTGTCGGCGTCGGGCTTCTCCACGAAGCGGTTGACGGCATACGCCCGCTCACTCAATCGCTGGCCCTGCTGGATATAGCCGTAGCCGGTCTCGGCGCTGGTCGGCACTATGCCGAAGGTGACCAGTTTGCCGGCTTCGGCCAGCGGAATCGCTGCCTGTATGCTGTCATGGAAGGCTGCAACATCGGCAATCCGGTGGTCGGCCGCGAGAATCAGCAGCAGCGGATCCTGCCCGGCGGTAGCCAGTTTGATCGCTGCCAGGGCGATGGCCGGTGCGGTATTGCGCCCGCATGGTTCGAGAATGATGCGGGTATCATCCATGCCCAACTGCTCCAGCTGCGTGGCAGCCATGAAACGGTGCTGCTCATTGCAGATCAATAGCGGTTGTGCGCAGGACAGCCCCCTGAGGCGGCCGATGGTGGCCTGCAGCATGGTCAACTGCTGGTCCGCCAGTGGCAGGAATTGCTTGGGATTGAGCTGGCGGGATAGTGGCCAGAGTCGGGAACCGGAACCGCCGGCCATGATTACGGGCTGCAACATGGTCATACTCCTGTCGGGCTGAAAGAGGGATGCAGGTTGAACTCCTGGATGGCCACAGCCACCGTCCGGGAAAACCGTTCGCGAAACAGCTCGACGGAAAAGTGCTCCGCCTGTTCACGGCAGCTTTCGGGACTGATGGCGTGGCCGGTCGTTTCGAAGCGCTCCACAGCCTGGATGAGCGATTCGACATTCTGCTGGGGGAAGAACAGCCCTGTTCGGCCGTCAATGACGGTTTCCAGGGCTCCGCCCTTGCCATAGGCGATCACCGGCGTGCCGCAGGCCATGGCCTCGACCGGGGTGATGCCGAAATCCTCTTCGGCGGCGAACACGAACGCCTTGGCTTCCTGCATGTGGCGTTTCATTTCGGGGAAGGGCAGAAAGCCGGTAACGGTGATGTTGGCGGCGCCGGCCGCCTTGCTGCGTACCTTATGGATATCCGGGCCGTCACCGATGATCACCAGTTGGCGCTCGGGCATCTGCCGGAAGGCCTCGGCGATCAGGTCCATGCGTTTGTAGGGCACCATGCGCGAGGCGGCGACATAGAACTCTTGCTTGCTGCGCTGCAGGGTGAAATCCTGGATGTTCACCGGCGGGTACACCACCTCGGCCGGGCGTCGGTAGCACTTCTGCACGCGCCGGGCGATGAACTCGGAGTTGGCGATGAACACGTTGACGCCGAGTGAGGAGCGCGCATCGAAGTTACGGATGTAATGCAGCGACCAGCGGGCGATCCAGTTCTTCAGCCCGCGGCTGAGGCCGGACTCCGACAGGTATTGGTGCTGCAGGTCCCAGGCGTAGCGCACCGGCGAGTGGATGTAGCAGATATGCAACTGGTCCGGCCCGGTCAGCACGCCCTTGGCTACGGCATGTGAGCTGGAAATGATCAGGTCATAGCTGCTCAGGTCGAACTGTTCGATGGCCAGCGGCATCAGCGGCAGATAGTTGCGGTAACGCTTCCTGGCCATGGGCATGCGCTGAATGAACGAGGTGGTGGCCTGCTTGCCATTGAGGAAAGCACGCTGATCCTCTTCCAGGAAGTCGACCAGGGAAAACAGGTCGGCGTCCGGGTACAGCTTCAATATCTGTTCGACTACACGCTCGGCGCCTGAATAGACGGTGAGCCAGTCAACAACGATGGCAACTTTCATTGCAGGTTCCTTTGATGTTGATGAACGATGAGAACTCCCACCCTGTCGTTGGTGGTGTTTCTACTGGCCATTGCGAGCCCGAAGGGCGTGGCAATCCATGGGCACCGAGCCTGTGGATTGCTTCACCGTTTCACGGTTCGTAATGACGTCTGTGGTTAGTGGGCCGGCAGCTTTTCCAGTGCCTGGCTGACCAGTTCTGCGGTTCTGTCCCAGGTGAAGTTGCGGGCCTGGATCAGGCCCTTGGCGCTGAGGGTGTCACTCAGTTCCGTACTACCCGCCACGGCGATCATGGCGGTGGCGATGCTTTCGGTATCCGTCGGGTCGACATACAGTGCGGCGCCCGCGCCGACTTCCGGCATGGAAGAGATCCGCGAGGTGATGACTGGTGTGCCGCAGGCCATGCTTTCGGCCACCGGCAGGCCGAAGCCTTCGTACAGGGAGGGGAACACCGTAGCGATGGCGCCGCGGTACCAGGAGGCCAGTTCGGTTTCGCTGATACGCCCGGTGAATACCACCTTTTGCTCCAGACCTTCACGGTGGATCAGGCGTTGCAGGTCGGGTGTGGTCGTGCCGGTGAACACCAGTTTGCTGTCGCGATGCAGGCCGCTGTGTCCGAAGGCCCGCACCAGGCGCTGCTCATTCTTGTGGCCCTTGCGGTTGCTGCAACAGAAGAAGTAGGGGAAACCGGGCTGTTTGGGCGCCACCTCGCTGTGGAATACATCGCTGACGCCGTTGCCTACCACACTGACGCACTCCGGCTGGCAGCCTGCCCAGTCGATGATGCGCCGACGCGAGAATTCCGACACGGTCAGCACCTGCGCGGCCTGGTGTACCGCGGGGCGGATGATCAGTTGATAGAAAAGCTTTTTCAGCGCCGAGCTGTTGTGTTCGACATCCAGATGATTGAGGTCATGGATGGTGAACACGAAGGGCAGGCGGCTGGTCGACGGCGGGATATAGCCCGGGCTGTACAAGGCCTTGGCGCCACTGCTGGCCAGCCAGCGACCGAGCTTGACCGAGGATACGAAGGAGCTTGGATGGCCCGCATCGGTGAACAGGCAGGTGAAGTTGAGTCGGTCCTGCAGTTCGGTGGCGAAGCGGCCAATGCCATGCTGGCCGATCCACCTGGAATCAAAGGCTATGTGCGAGTGCTGCATGGTGGCTCCGTGAAAATTGAGGGGATTTCAGACTTACGCAGAGCTGGTCGAAGTAGAAGAACAGCGCCAGGACCGGCAACAGCCAGAACGGATAGAAGACAATCTGGTTGAAGTGCCCGGCCCAGAGCAGGGTCAGTGCGGTGTAGACGACGAGTTTCTTGAACAGCAGGTAGGGCAGGGGCGAGGCCAGCAGGCGCAGCTTGTTGCTGATGACCCAGGCCCAGGCCCCGGCTGCGATAAAGCTGAGCAGGGTGCCGACGAAGCCATAGCTGATGATTACCAGTTGCAGGCTGGAGTCCACCTTGGTGCCGGTCTTGAACAACTGCCTTATGGAAAAGTTGTAGCCATGCCCCAGCAGGGGATGCTCGGCAATCAGGTTGACCCCGGTCTGGAATGCCCTGACCCGCGACAGCGCGGAGTTGTCGGCGCGGGTGGTGGTGAAGCGCTCGACTACCCGTTCGATCTGGCTGTCGAAACTGTAGATCAGCGCCAGGATCAGAAACGGTGACAGCAGCAGGAAATAGACGTGGGCCGGGCGCACGGTAATGCGCTTCATCTGGTACTGGGTGACGGTGCTCAGCAGCCTGATACCGAACAGGCAGGCGAAGGCGAACAGCGCCAGGGAGATGCCAGAGCGGGAGAAGCTGAACAGCAGCGCTACCACCATCAGCAGGAAGATGCCGAAATAGTGGGTATGGCGGATGACCATGGTCGCCATCAGGATCGGCAGCACTATGATGGTGCCGAAGAAGTTCGGGTCCAGATAGGTGGAGACCAGGCGGAACTGGTGGGGGTCGCCAGTGAAGTTGATGCCCATCTGCTCGAGCTTGAGCCAGAGCACGGTAGAGTCGGGATACATGGCCAGCACCACGAAGCTGAAGACCGTGGCGACGCCATAGGTGATGGTGAACGCCTTGGCCAACCGGGAGATGTCGTCACGGAATATCCAGTGCATGGCCACGCCGGCGGCAAAGGCCGAGAGGATCATGGCGCTGAGGCGGATGTTGTAGAAGATAGCGTCGCTGGCCGCGCCGTAGTGATAGATGCCGACTCCGAGGGAGAAGGTGTTGAGGCACAGCAGGAACAGTACCGCCCTGGAAGTGATGAGCCGCTTGAAGTTCTTGACCAGGATCGGCGCGGCGCACAGGTACAGGACCAGTTCGCTGGCATTGATGTTGCCGAACGAGCCGGCAATCGGCACGAAGCGCGGCAGGTTGCCGAGTACGACGAACAGGAATACCAGCAACAGGAATGCTGTGTTGAGGCGGAAATACTGGGGTTTCATGATGGCTCGGTCTGGTTGTTAATGGATGGCCGGGTTCCATCCCGGCCTGCGGTGTCTCATGGCGCGCTGCTGGTCGAGATGGAACTCGACCTTCCTTTATGGGTTGCGTTTGGGCGCTACGCCTGTGGTGTTGTCGTCGAGCAGGCGCTCGACAACCCGGTGTAATGGATGGCCGGGTTCCATCCCGGCCTGCGGTGTCTCATGCAGCTCTGCTGGTCGAGATGGAACTCGACCGGGTCGCGATCGACCTTCCTTTCGGTTCTGCGTTTGGGCGTTACGCCTGTGGTGTTGTCGTCGAGCAGGCGCTCGACAACCCGGTGTTATGGAGGGCCGGGTTCCATCCCGGCCTGCGGTGTTTCATGTTGCTCTGCTGGTCGAGATGGAACTCGACCGGGTCGCGATCGACCTTCCTTTCGGGTCTGCGTTTGGGCGCTACGCCTGTGGTGTTGTCGTCGAGCGGGCGCTCGACAACCCGGTGTTATGGAGGGCCGGGTTCCATCCCGGCCTGCGGCGTCTCATGGCGCGCTGCTGGTCGAGATGGAACTCGACCTTCCTTCTTCCTTGGGTGTACCGCCCCGGATCTGTGTTTGGGCGCTATGCCTGTGGTGTTGTCGTCGAGCAGGCGCTCGACAACCCGGTGTTATGGATGGCCGGGTTCCATCCCGGCCTGCGGTGTTTCATGGCGCGCTGCTGGTCGAGATGGAACTCGACCTTCCTTTCTGGGCTGCGTTTGGGCGCTATGTCCGTGGTGTTGTCGTCGAGCGGGGGCTCGACAACCCGGTGTAATGGAGGGCCGGGTTCCATCCCGGCCTGCGGTGTTTCATGGCGCTCTGCTGGTCGAGATGGAACTCGACCTTCCTTTCGGGTCTGTGTTTGGGTGCTACGCCTGTGGTGTTGTCGTCGAGCGGGTGCTCGACAACCCGGTGTTATGGAGGGCCGGGTTCCATCCCGGCCTGCGGTGTTTCATGCTGCTCTGCTGGTCGAGATGGAACTCGACCTTCCTTGGGGTGTAGTGCGCCTGCGCTACGCCAGGGGTGTTGTTGGTGAGCGTGTGTTTGACAGCTCGTGCCGCTGGGCGAGTTGTTCGAAGGTGCGCAGGTAGTGCTGGGTGATGCCTTGTCGGGAGAACTGCTCGGCCCAGGTGGTGCATTGCGTGGCGACTTCCTGCCGGTCCTGCCTGGCCAGTTTGCCTACGGCGTCGGCGAAGGCGTCGGCATCATCGGGCGGGCAGGCGTAGCCGGTTTGGCCCTGGTTGATGATTTCCGGAATGCCACCGCGATCCGAGCCGACCACCGGTACACCATAGGAGGCCGCTTCCAGCACCACCCGGCCCAGGGGCTCGGCCCATTGCGAGGGCACCAGCAGGATGTCGATGTTGGGGAAGAACTGCGCCGGTGGTACATGCCCCAGCCAGGTCAGCGGCAGATCCCCATTGGCGGCCTGCAACTGCGCCATATACGCGGGCTGGCCAGTGCCGGCGATCTGCAGGCGGTAGCCCGGCCCGAGCCTGCGACACACCTGCAGCGCGACTTCGATCCCCTTGGATGGCTCGATCCTGCCCAGATAGCCAAGCGTGATGACGGCCTCTGTCGCGTCGGCCCGTGGTGGCTGGTCCGGCTGGGCTATCGAGTTGTAGATCACCTCGGCGGGCGCCTGCGGGAAATAGCCAAGCTCCTTGTGCAGTCTGCCGACATGGTCGCTGATCGCTACATAGCGCTCAACGTGCTGCGAGCGCCATTTCTTCACCAGGGAGAACAGCCGGCAAGACAAGGATGCGGGGTTCTGGTTGTGCTTGCCGTCATACAGCGTGCAGTTGGGGTGGATCAGATAGTAGTCCCGCGAAGTATGCACCACCGCAATGCCCAGCGCCCGCGCTGCATCCCACACTGCCACGGAGAATCCGGCCAGGTTGTTGGTGTGCAGCACATCCGGTTGGATCTGTTCCAGCAAGTCACGCACATCCGCCCGCGCCAGCGGGTTGTAGATATCCAGCAGATGCCACGATAGGCGCAGCAGGGAATTGCGCGTTGGCGAGAATGGCCAATAGATGTTTCGCAGCGGCAGGCGATACAGGGTCACGCCGTTGAGTTGTTCCACCGTTCGCTGCTGCGCGTCATGCAAGGTAATGACGCTGACCCCATGCCCGGCATCGGCCAGCGATTCGGCCAGCAGTTGCACGGACACCTCGGCGCCGCCGATCCGGTAGGGGTAATACAGGGTATTGAGCATGGCGATCTTCATTTCATCGCCCTATGGCGTAATAGTGGAAGCCCTTTTTCTGCATGCGCACGGGGTCATACAGGTTGCGTCCATCGAAGATCACCGGACTGCTCAGGTAGTTGGCGATCAGCTCGAAGTCCGGCGCCTTGAATGCCTGCCAGTCGGTGATCAGGATCAGCGCATCGGCGCCCCTGAGGGCAGACTCCTTGGTACCGCACAGCTGCAGATCATCACGATGCAGATACAGGCGCTGGGTCTCTTCCATGGCTTCGGGATCATAGGCCTGCACTCGTGCCCCCGCTTGCCAGAGCGCTTCCATCAGCACCCGGCTGGGGGCTTCACGCATGTCATTGGTATTGGGTTTGAACGCCAGCCCCCAGATGGCGAAGGTCTTGCCACTGAGGTCGCCGTTGAAGTGCCGGGATATCTTGCGGAACAACATGGTCTTCTGTTCCTTGTTGCGTGATTCGACCGCCTTGAGAATGCGCGCGTCGAAGTCGATGCTGTCCGCGGTGCGGATCAGGGCCTGGATGTCCTTGGGGAAACAGGAGCCGCCATAACCGGCGCCGGCGTAGATGAAGTGATAGCCGATGCGCGGATCCGAGCCGATGCCCTGGCGCACCATCTCGATATCGGCACCCAGCTGTTCGGCAAGGTTGGCCATTTCGTTCATGAAGCTGATCTTGGTGGCGAGCATGCAGTTGGCGGCATACTTGGTCAGCTCCGCGCTCTGCACATCCATGACGATGATTTTCTCGTGAATGCGATTGAACGGAGCGTACAGCTCGCGCATCACTTCCTCGGCTTCACTGCTGTCGGTACCGATGATGATGCGGTCGGGACGCATGCAATCGGCCACCGCCGAGCCTTCCTTGAGAAATTCGGGGTTGGAGAGCACCTCGAAGGTCAGCGTCTGATTGCCCCGGCCAGCGAGTATCCGGCTGACGGTGTCATGCACGCGCCGGGCGGTGCCCACCGGTACGGTGGACTTGTTGACGATGATGCGATGACCGTCCATATGCTCGGCGATGGTGCTGGCCACGGCGAGGACGTATTGCAGGTCGGCGGAGCCATCTTCATCCGGTGGCGTGCCGACAGCGATGAACTGGACGCTGCCGTGCTGCACGCCCTGCGCCGCGTCGGTGGTGAAGTGCAGCCGGCCTGCGGCGTGGTTGTCCCTGACCAGGTTTTCCAGACCGGGTTCATGGATCGGGATCTGGCCTTGCTTGAGCTGCTCGATCTTGTCTGGGTCCACATCAACGCAGACGACGTGATGGCCGACTTCTGCGAGCACGGCGCCTTGCACCAGGCCGACATAGCCGGTGCCGAATACGGTTACTTTCATGTTCGTTCCCTGTCATCAAGAGGGCAGAGTGGGTCAGCGGGTGGGGGATCAACCGGGCGTTCAGGCCTTCTCGGATTTGTATTCGTAGAAGTAATGGCCGTAGTGACTGTATCCATACACGGATGACTTCTTGATTACGGCGTTGAAGATGGCTCCCTTGAGCTGGATATCGTCCTGCTCGAAACAGCGCTTGGCGGCTTCGATCTCCTTGGCCGAGTTCTGGCCGAAGCGGGTCACCAGCAGGCAGATGCCCGCCTCGCGACCGACAATGGAGGCATCGGTAACCGCGAGTACCGGTGGCGTGTCGATCACGATCAGGTCGTAGCGCTCGTCGACTTCACTGAGGAAGCGACGGAAGTTCTCATGCATCAGCAGCTCGGAAGGGTTGGGCGGAATACGCCCGCGGGGTATCAGGTCCAGGCTGTCGATCTCGGTACGATGGATGGCGCCGTCGAGGCTGAGCCGCGCGGTGAGCAGCTCGGATAGTCCGTCCCTGGGGGGCAGGCGAAATACCTTGTTGAGATAGCCCTTGCGCATGTCCGCATCGATCAGCAGTACCTTCTGCCCGGCCTGGGCCATGGTTGCGGCCAGGTTGGCGGCGACGAAGGACTTGCCCACCGAGGGGCTGGGGCCGGAAATCATCAGCACGTTGTTCTTCGCTTCGGCATGAGCGAAGTGCAGGCTGGTGCGCAGGCGGCGCAGGGACTCCACGGCCAGGTCGGCGGGGTTTTTCATGGCCAGCAACAGGGAGTTGCGTTGTGCCGCCTTGCTGTTGCTGCGCAGGTTCTTCTCCAGATACTCCTGGTCCTTGCTGAATGGGATGGCGGCATACACCGGCAGCCCCAGGTGCTCGATGACCTCGGGATTTTCCACGCCGCGATTATGGATCTGCCGCAGCAGCACCACGGCAACGCCGAGAAAGCCGCCGAACAGCGTGGCCAGGACGGTGATCAGTGCCTTCTTCGGTTTGACCGGGCGCGATACGCTGGCATCCGCGGCGTCGATGATGCGCACGTTGCCGACGGTGCCGGCGCGCAGTACATCCAGCTCCTGGGAGCGGTTGAGCATCGCGGTATACACCTCGGTGGTCACCGCTACGTCCCGGGACAGGCGTAGCAGCTCCTGCTGGGTTTCGGGCAGTTCGTCGACCTTCTTGCTCAACTCGTTGCGCTGGCGCTGCAACTGCTGGGTCTGCTCGAGCAGGATCTGGTAGGACGGATGCTCGCCAGTGAAGCGGCGTTGCAGCTCGGCGCGCTTGAGATTCTGCTCGGAGATCAGGGTATCCAGTTCGATGATCTGACTCAGTACCGACTGGGTCTCGATGGAGATATCGACCGACTTGCTGCTCATCTGGAAGTCATTCAGGGCCTGCTCGTAGCGCTCCAGTTCCGAGCGAACCTGGGGCAACTGCTCGCGCAGGAATTCCAGGCTCTGCGCCGCTTCGGCGGAGTTGCGCTCAACGTTCTGGCGAACATAGAGACGGCTGACTTCATCCAGTACGCGAATGGAGTGCCGGTGATCCGGATGCTGCAAGCTCAGGCTGATGATGCCGGAATCCTTGGAACGTTCGCTGGCCTCCAGCTCGTTCTGGTAGTACATGATGGTGTTCAGCAGACGGTTGCGGGATACGCTGAAACGCGTGCCTGGTCGGGCCAGCAACGTGGCGATCTGTACCTTGAAGCCGTTCTGGTCGATCTGCTGGCCGGTCTGGCCAGCCAGCAGCTGTGTGTCATGTTCATCGTAGATACTGAAGTAATCATACTCACCGGCGACCAGCGTCAGGGGCTTGTCCAGATACTCGACCGGCACCTCCAACTGGAAGATATCCAGCTCCTCGCCACCCCAGGCATATTCGGCCAGACCAAACCAGGGGATGGCCAGCTCGCCCTTGAACTGCGGTTGAAAGCGCCGCGCCGCCCACTCACCGATGAGGGGGAAGTGGTTGGGCGCGGAAACCGTATCCAGTTTCAGGTTGATCACGGCCTGACCTATCACCGCTCTGGATTTGAGCAGCTCGATCTCCGTGACGGCTTTGGAAGGGGTGCCGAAGACGTCAGAGAGTTCCGAGAGCCCTGCCAGGCGACCGCCGCTTTTTTCCTCGACCTGGATCAAGGCGTTGGCCTGGTAGATCGGCGTCGCCAGGATGGCGTAGGCCATGCCCAGCAGGGCAAAGACGACGGTCAGGCCGACGATGACCCATTTGCCCTCGATGAGCGCGCCGAACAGCACCGCCAGATCGATTTCATCGGTATTGCTCTGGTTCCGATAGGGAGACGTGATGTTTTGCATGATTATCCTTGCGCAGGCGCAAATTAAGGATGGTGAAGCTCTGGCATGGCCTTTTTCAGGCACGCTACCGCCCCAGGATTTGCAGTCGGATCCTGAAAACTGTTGAGTTCTATTTGTTAAAACTTTCTCGGGCGGGCATACGGCAGCCACAACGGCTACTGCACGTTTGAGAAAAAGCAGTTTGGTAAAACGTACCGCTACTGCCGGAACATGTTTGCCAGGGCAGCCGACCAGATTTCAGGCTGTTGGTGATGTCCGATTCGGTGGGTGTACAGGGGCTTGACTAGGTCTTCCACAGACGCCGGCCGCAGGGAAGGGCAGGAGTGTGTGGCTGCTTCTATCGTATGCTGGATCGATCTATTGGTAATGTCTTGTCGCCAGTCAGGAAGCAGTGGCCGGGAAAAATCCGAGGCCAGTATCTGGTACAGCAGAATTCCCAGAGAATAAATATCGCTGCGCTGGGAGACGCCGCAATTGCGGTAGGTTTCCGGAGCGCGGTAGAAACAGCTGCAATCGCTGCAATTACATTCCGTGACGGGATTGCTCACTGACTTGCCAGGTGCAGTGATCTGGATATGACCGTCTTCGGACACAAACAGGTTGCCGGGCTTCAGAAATGAATGCACGGTGCCTTTGGAGTGCTGCATGGACACTTCCCTGGCAAGGTTCATGAAAAGATCGAGCCGGTGCTCGATCGGCATGATGGATAGGTGGTGCCGTCCGGCCCAGGCATCCAGACTGGTACCACCTGCTGCGTGGAAGGCGGTGTCCTCCGCGTATGTTCCCGCTACTTCTGGCTCGACATCGACGGTGGCTCCGAAGCTGCCCTGCTCGTCGGTTGGATTGAGCGAAATGACATCCAGGTAATGCGATGACGGCGGTGGCGGGCTGATCCGTGCGCTGGTGAACAGGGGATTGCTTTTCACCTGACGTGGAGTGAGCTGGGGCGAGGGGATGATGCTGCAATCAGGCGCGGCTTCCATCTTTCTGACCGGCCCCTTGATGCGGTAGCCGACGCGGGGGATGGTAACCAGGAGCGTGGCATTTTCTCCCAGGGCCTTGCGCAGCTTGGCCGTCGCGTTAGCCAATACATTCTCCACGGTGAGGCGGCCGCCCCAGACCGTTTGCAGCAGCTCGCCCTTGGTCACCACCTGGTCTGCGTGCTCGAGCATTTTTGCCAGTAATACCAATGGTCTACGCTCAATCGCTACAGGCGCTCCGTTAATCCTGAGTTCGAACTTCGCTTCATTGAATTCGGCTGTACCGAAGAAGTATCGGTACAGCCTGGCAGGTCGCTTATACAGTAAATCCATATGCCGTCTCCTCAGCAGAGATGAATTACGACGCTATTGGTGAACCACGACTTATTAAGGCAGATGTTTGCTGATTAAGTGTGCTGCGTTATTGAACCGTTATTGATTGGTTACTGCTGAACCGGCGTTACTGATTCGTGAAGGCGGGCCGCTGTTTTTCATGCCTGAATAGCCCCTGTGGATGGGTGGTGGCAATCTCGTATCTGCTGCACCGACTAGGCCTCCCTCAAGTGCGCTGGGGTAAGTATATGGAAATCTTGCGTGGTTCTGCTGAAAAAATCGCTGAAAAAGCGAGAGTGTCAATCATGTCGCCGGTTCTGGATCTTCTACCCGAGGTCGTGGAGTATCAACTGCGGTATCTGAAAAGACACGGCAAACTGTGCAACTTCAAGGACCCGAAGCGGTTGACCGAGAAACTGCATCACCGAATGCGCTATCCCTTGCCGCACTTTTCCCGCCTGGCCGATAAGGTCCTGGCCCGGGATTACATCCGGGATACTGTAGGTGAGAAGTTCAATGTCCCGTTGTACGATGCGGTGGAAATGGTAACTGCGTCACAATTTGATCGATTACCTGATGTGTTTGTCATGAAAACCAACAACAGCAGTGGTTCCGTTCGCATTGTGGCCGATAAGTCTCGGGAGAACATTGCTGAGCTGGTAGCGTTGGGCAACTCCTGGCTGCGTGATGACTTTTCCAAATGTCGCGGTGAACGACACTACAAGGCGATCCGCCCACAGGTGCTGTTCGAGCAGGCGCTATTGACGCCCAACGGACCTCCGGCGGATTACAAGGTGCATGTCTTCAATCCTGCCGAAGGGGAAAGCTTTCTCTTCGTGCAGGTCATCAATGGTCGCTTCGGCAGGATGACCCAGAATCTGTATTCGGCGGACTGGCGAAGTCTGCCATTCCGACTGGGGGGAACATTGCCGCCGAGCACCGATGCGGCGGTGACGGCGGCGCCCGACAATCTGTCCGACATGCTGGAAGTGGCCAGGCGGCTGGGGCAACCCTTTGGCTATTGCCGGGTGGATCTGTACCTGTTCGAACAGCGTATCTATGTGGGTGAAATCACTTTTACCCCGGGAGCCGGCGCTTTCAAGCTGCATCCGGCGGAATGGGACGAGAAGTTGGGAACATTGTTTCGTTGGCCGGAGATGCCCATGCCGAGTGTTGCCGAGACGATCAGCGAGCGCAGCAGTCACTTTCACGATGCGGTGAACGAGCTGGGGTGAAGCATGGACAGACACAACGGGGCGTCGGCGGCCGGTTCATTTCGCGGAGACATCGAAGGGTTGCGCGCGCTGGCGGCCTTGTTGGTGGCGATATTTCATATCTGGATGAACAAGGTGTCCGGTGGCGTGGATGTGTTCTTTGTAGCCTCCGGGTATCTGATCACGCTCTCGCTGTTGCGGCAATGCGAGCAGCAGGGCCGGGTGCGGCCACTGGTTTTCTGGGCGGGCCTGGCCCGGCGGTTGTTGCCGGCTGCGCTGCTGGTCATCGCCGCGGTGCTGCTGGGCACCTGGCTGTTGTTGCCACGGTCGCTGTGGATGCCGTCGATGAAGGAAAGCCTGGCGGCGATGTTCTACCTCGAGAACTGGCTGCTGGCACTCAACTCGGTGGACTACCTGGCACGCGACAATCTGCCCAGCCCGGTGCAGCATTACTGGGCGCTGTCGGCACAGGGACAATTCTATGCGCTCTGGCCGTTCGTCATCATGCTGGCGCTGTACCTGGGCAGGCGACTGCAACTGAATCGCCGTCAGGCGGTGATGCTGACGTTTGCCGGGGTCTTCATCCTGTCGCTGGGGTTTTCCATCATCCACACCGCTGCCAACCAGACCTTCGCCTATTTCAATACCTTTGCCCGGGTCTGGCAGTTCGCTCTCGGCGGGCTGGTGGCGATCATGCCCTGGGCGTCGATTCCCGCTGAAATACGTCGGGTCATGGGCTGGCTGGGGTTGGTGGCCATTCTCAGCTGCGGCATGGTGCTGGATGTGTCGTTGAGCTTCCCCGGTTACGTGGCACTCTGGCCCTCGTTGGGCGCGGCGCTGATCCTGGCGGCCGGAGCGACCGTGGTGGGGGGCAGTGCAGGCCGGTTGCTGTCGATTCGACCGTTGATCTGGTTGGGCGGCATCAGCTATGCCTTCTATCTCTGGCATTGGCCGATAATGATCTTCTTCCGCGCCACCTTTGCCGAGTTGGGCGTTGCCTGGTATGGCGGGGTGCTGATCCTGCTGCTGTCACTGTTGCTGGCCTGGGGAACCACCCGACTGATCGAGAAGCCGGTGCGCAGCCATCTTGGCAGGCGGTCACCGGGCTTTGTCTATGTCACGGCCTTGGCTGCATTCGCTCCGCTGGTGCTGGCAATCGCCCTGTGGCGCAATGAGGTTCAGGGCCTGGCCGAGCAGTATCAGGTGCCGGAAACGGTGGATGCATCGTTGTATCCGGGCGCGCGGGCATTGGCTGCCGGGCTGGCGCACGGCTCCACCGAGGACACGGCCATCATTCCGGAGCCGTTCATGGCCAGCAGGGATGTGCCCAAGCCCTATCGCGAGGGTTGCCATCAGAGTCTGCTGGGGAGCGAGGCGAGTGCCTGCCAATATGGCCATGCGGATGGTGTGCTGACCATTGCGGTGGCGGGCAGCTCACATGCCACCCATTGGGTGCCGGCATTGGAGAAGATCGCTCTGCAGCGCAACTGGCGCCTGGTGAGCTATACCAAGAACGGCTGCCGCTTCACCGCCAATGCTGATGAATCGCCGGATAACCGCCAGAACTCCTGCGCAGTATGGAATGACAATGTGCTGGCGGCGCTCGAGCAGTTGGCGCCGGACCTGGTGTTTACCACCGCCACCGTGGCGGCGACGGCGGATCGCCCGGAGCATGTGCCGGATGGCTATGTTGAGCAGTGGAAGAAGCTGCAGCAGATGCAGCTGAGGATCATCGCCGTGCGCGATACGCCTTTCATGGGCTTCCATGTACCGACCTGCGTGGATATCAATGGCGCTGATTCGCGGCACTGCTCGCGTCCCAGGGAACAGGCGCTGGCGGCCGATCTGCGCCTGCCGCTGGAAGAGCTGGATGCGAAGGAGCAGGCTATCCATTTCATCGATATGAGTGATTACTTCTGCACCCGTGACAGTTGCCCGGCGGTGGCGGGCAATGTCCTGATCTACAAGGACAGAAGCCATATATCCACGGTTTACATGAAGTCCCTGAGCGGCTTCCTGGCGGAGGCGATCGACCGCTCTAGCTGGCCGTTGGCTGAGCGCCAGGCCAGCCACTTTCCGAGGGGCAGACCGCTGGTGTTCTGAGCAGCGGTCTTGCGCAGTGGCTTATTCCACGGTCACCGACTTGGCCAGGTTCCTGGGTTTGTCGACATCCGTGCCCTTGACCAGGGCAACGTGATAGCTGAGCAGTTGCAGCGGAATGGTGTACAGGATCGGAGAGATGATGTCGTCCACCTGGGGCAGGCTGATGGTTCCTTCGCCCTGTTCCTGGTCGATGCTTTCACAGGCGAAGGTGATCAGTTCGCCGCCGCGGGCGCGTACTTCCTCCAGATTGGATTTGAGCTTTTCCAGCAAGCTGTCGCTGGGGGCGACGCTGACTACCGGCATGTCCTCGTCGACCAGGGCCAGCGGGCCATGCTTGAGCTCACCCGCGGCGTAGGCCTCGGCGTGGATATAGGAGATTTCCTTGAGCTTGAGCGCACCTTCCATGGCGATGGGGTAGTGCGGGCCGCGCCCCAGAAACAGCGCGTGGTGCTTGTTGGCGAAACGCTGCGCCAGGGCGGTGATGGCTGGTTCCAGCGCCAGTACCTGAGTGATCAGCGCGGGTAGCTTGCGTAGCGCGGCCACATTGTCGGCTACCTGCGGCGCGCTGCGGTCGCGCACTTGCAACAATGCGGTGGTGAACCACAGCAGGGCGACCAGTTGCGTGGTGAATGCCTTGGTCGAGGCGACGCCGATTTCCGGGCCGGCATGGGTCAGCAACCGCCAGTCGGCTTCACGCACCAGCGAGCTGCCGGCGACGTTGCAGATGGCCAGGGTGGCAAGATAGCCCTGATTCCTGGCGAAGCGCAGTGCGGCCAGGGTATCGGCGGTTTCGCCCGATTGGGAGATGGTGATCAGCAATGTGTTGGCCGGTACCACCACGGTACGGTAGCGGTACTCGCTGGCCACCTCAACCTGGCAGGGCAGCCCGACCAGGGATTCGATCCAGTAGCGGGCGACCAGCCCGGCGTGGTAGCTGGTGCCGCAGGCGACGATATGAATGTTCTGAATGTCTGCCAGACGGGTTTCCGCCTCCGGACCGAGAATGGCGGTCAGTACATGGTCGTCGCCCAGGGTGCCGCTGAGGGTGTCGCTGATGGCCTCCGGCTGCTCGAAGATTTCCTTGAGCATGTAGTGACGGTACTCACCTTTTTCCAGGCTGTGGGCGGCGTGTTCGTAGCGTTTGACCGGACGTTCGGCCTGCTGGTACTCGCGATCCCAGATGTCGCATTGGTCGTGGCTCAGGCGCGCATGGTCGCCTTCGTCCAAGTAGCGGAAGCGGTCGGTGACCTGCAGCAGGGCCAGCGGGTCGGACGCCAGGTAGTGTTCGCCGCTGCCCTCGCCAACGACCAGTGGGCTGCCCATGCGGGCGCAGTACAGGTTGTGCGGTTCATCCTCATGCACCAGGGCCAATGCATAGGCGCCATGCAGTTCACCGAGGGCGGCGCGAAAGGCGCTCAGCAGATCCGGGGTCTGGCTGTAATGCCAGGCGATCAGGTGCGCGACCACTTCGGTATCGGTCTCGGAGGTAAACACGTAGCCCAGATCGGTCAACTTCCTGCGCAGGGGCGCGTGGTTTTCGATGATGCCGTTGTGCACGATCGCCAGCCCTTTGGACACATGCGGATGGGCATTGTGCTCGGCGGGCTTGCCATGGGTGGCCCAGCGGGTATGGGCGATGCCCAGGTAGCCATCAGCCGGACTGGCCGCCAGGGCCTTTTCCAGTTCCGCCACCTTGCCGGTGGCGCGAACCCGCTGAATACCGGTGCCGGCGGCCAACACGGCGACACCGGCCGAATCATAGCCGCGATACTCCAGGCGACGCAGACCTTCGAGCAGAATGGGGGTGATATTGCGCTGAGCGACCGCGCCGACGATTCCGCACATGTTGTGGTTTCCTTGTTGCCGGGTGCAAAGACCGCAGTTTAACACTGCTGGTCGAGGGACGATATTCTGGGGTTTGGGTTGTCGCGCGCCTGCGCGACAACGGGCTGGCTGCTGCTGGGAGCTCGCAGGCGTCGCGCAGGGGCGCTACACCCCGAACCAGGCACAGCGCGTTCTCGGGTTGTCGCGCGCCTGCGCGACGACGGGCTAGCTGCTGCTGGGAGCTTGCAGGCGTAGCGCAGGGGCGCTACACCCCGAAACCAGGCACAGCACGTTCTCGGGTTGTCGCGCGCCTGCGCGACGACGGGCTGGCTGCTGCTGGGAGCTCGCAGGCGTAGCGCAGGGGCGCTACACCCCGAAACCAGGCACAGCGCGTTCTCGGGTTGTCGCGCCCCTGCGCGACGACGGGCTGGCTGCTGCTGGGAGCTCGCAGGCGTAGCGCAGGGGCGCTACACCCCGAAACCAGGCACAGCGCGTTCTCGGGTTGTCGCGCGCCTGCGCGACGACGGGCTGGCTGCTGCTGGGAGCTCGCAGCAGCAGCGCAGGGGCACTACACCCCGAACCAGGCACAGCGCGTTCTCGGGTTGTCGCGCGCTTGCGCGACGACGGGCTGGCTGCTGCAGGGAGCTCGCAGGCGTAGCGCAGGGGCGCTACACCCCGAAACCAGGCACGGCACGTTCTCGGGTTGTCGCGCGCCTGCGCGACGACACTGGGGCCTAGCGCCGGTTGAAGCGCTTCACCAGTGCTCTCTGGCTGGTGGCGCTGGCTGCCAGTTGCAGGTTGATCTCGGCGCTGTGCCGGGCGTGGGTGGCGGTCTGGTCGGAGAGCACGGCGATGTTGGTGATGTTCTGGTTGATCTCGTCGACCACGGCGCTCTGCTCCTCGGCGGCGCTGGCAATCTGGCCGGCCATGTCATTGACCCGCTCGATGGCCTGGCGAATGCCGTCCAGTGCCTCGTCAGCCTGGATAACCAACTGGACGCCCTGGTCCGCCTGTTCGCTGCCGGCGTGCATGGTGCTGACGGCCCGGCCGGTGGCCTGCTGCAGGTTGTCGATCAGCCGGTGAATCTGTTCGGTGGAGTCGGCGGTACGCTTGGCCAGGGCTCGGACCTCGTCGGCGACCACGGCAAAGCCGCGTCCCTGTTCGCCGGCCCGGGCCGCTTCGATGGCGGCGTTGAGTGCCAGCAGGTTGGTCTGCTCGGCGATGCCCTTGATCACATCCACCACGGTGCCGATTTCCTTGGCATCGGTCGCCAGTTGCGAGGCAACGGTGGCGGCGGAGCTGACCGAGGAGGAGAGCATTTCGATCGAGTCGCGGGCCTTGCCGGCCACCAGCTTGCCCTGTTCGGCCTGCTGGTTGGCGCTGCGGGCGGCATCGGCTGCGCGATGTACGTTGCCGGCCACTTCCTGGGTGGCGGCGGACATCTCGTTGACGGCGGCCGCCACCATGTCGGTTTCGTTGCGCTGGCGCTCCAGCTGCTCGCTGCTTTGCCTGGACAGGTCGCTGCTGTGCAGGGCCTGTTGCCGAAGTTGCTCGGTGCTGTCGGCGACGCGGGTGATGCAGGTGCGCAGTTGCGCCTGCTGGCTGTGCAGGGCCATTTCCAGTTGGCCGAGTGGTCCGCGATGGTCGGTATACATCTGTGCGAGCAGCGGATCGGTAATGCTGTTCTCGGCGCCATCGGTGAGCATGCGCAGCAGGGTGCAGTCGCGCATGTGTTTCAGCAGGATGCCGATCGGGCCACCAACCGCCGCTGCCAGCAGCAGCCCCCAGAGACCGAGAAAATGCACCGCCAGGCCGCCGAAGCAACTGAGCAGGGCGACCGGCAGCATGATCTGCGCCATGCCCAGCCAGTCGGCCGGGACCGCCTTGCGTCCGGCATTGAGCCGGGCATACAGACGGGTGGCACGGGCGACCTGGTCAGGTGTGGTCTGGGTGCGCACCGACTCGAAGCCGACTACCTCGTCGTCCTCGCGGATCGGCGTGATGAAGGCGTTGACCCAGTAGTGATCGCCATTCTTGCAGCGATTCTTGACCACGCCCATCCAGCTGCGGCCCTGCTTGAGGTCATTCCACAGGTGCGCATAGACCGCCTGGGGTACATCCGGGTGGCGCACGATATTGTGCGCCTGGCCGATCAGTTCCTCGCGGTCGAAGCCGGAAACCTCGACGAAGGCGTCATTGCAGTAGGTGACTACGCCTTTCAGGTTGGTGGTGGAAATCAGTCTCTGGTTGGCATTGAAGGTTCTCTCCCGTTGTGTCACGGGTAGATTCTTGCGCATGGGGTTTCCTGAAGGCTCGGGTTATCTGGACTATTCTAATTAGATGTTATCCGGTGGTTATCGGCCAGACCGCCTAGTTCTTGAACGGACTTGTCGGTCTTGAGAATTCTAAATGAGGAGCAGTCCCTGATGTCATCAATCGACAGTTTGCAAACCCTGAGCAGTCTGCAGGTAGGCAGCCTGACCTATCAGTATCATTCGCTGCCCAAAGCTGGCCAGCTGCTGGGTGAGATCGACAGGCTGCCAATGTCACTGAAGGTCCTGCTGGAAAACCTGCTGCGCCATGAGGACGGTCAGACCGTCACCGGTGAGGACATCCAGGCCATGGCCGACTGGCTGGTGACGCGGCATTCCGATCGGGAAATCCAGTATCGACCGGCGCGGGTGTTGATGCAGGATTTTACCGGGGTGCCGGCGGTGGTCGACCTGGCGGCCATGCGTGATGCCGTGGCGCGTGCCGGTGGCGATCCGCAGCGGATCAACCCGCTATCGCCGGTGGACCTGGTGATCGACCATTCGGTGATGGTCGACCACTTCGGCGATGAGCAGTCCTTCCACGACAACGTGGCCATGGAGATCAAGCGCAATGGTGAGCGCTATGCCTTCCTGCGCTGGGGGCAGAAGGCGTTCAACAATTTCCGCGTGGTGCCACCGGGCACCGGTATCTGTCACCAGGTGAATCTGGAGTACCTGGCGCAGAGCGTCTGGGCAGAGCAGGTCGATGGGCAGCTGTGGGCCTATCCCGATACTCTGGTGGGCACCGATTCACATACCACCATGGTCAACGGCCTGGGTGTGCTGGGCTGGGGCGTTGGCGGTATCGAGGCGGAGGCGGCCATGCTCGGGCAGCCGGTGTCGATGCTGATTCCTGAGGTGGTGGGCTTCAAGTTGACCGGCAAGTTGCGCGAGGGCATGACCGCCACCGACCTGGTGCTGACCGTGACGCAGATGCTGCGCCAGCGCGGTGTGGTGGGCAAGTTCGTCGAGTTCTATGGCGATGGTCTGGCCGATCTGCCGCTGGCCGACCGCGCCACCATTGCCAATATGGCCCCGGAATACGGGGCGACCTGCGGCTTCTTCCCGATCGATGAGGTAACGCTGAGCTACCTGCGCCTGACCGGTCGTCCGGCCGAGGTGGTGGAGCGTGTGGAGGCCTACAGCAAGGCGCAGGGGCTGTGGCGCGAACCGGGGCATGAGCCGGTGTTCTCCGACACCCTGCACCTGGATATGAACGAGGTGGAGCCGAGCCTGGCCGGCCCGCGGCGCCCGCAGGACCGGGTGGCGCTGGGGGACGTGCACAAGGCGTTCGATGCCTTGCTCGAGCAGCAGCGGGCACCCGTGGTGCGCGATGTCGAACGCCTGGAGGACGAGGGTGGCGGCGGCGCGGCGATCGGCGGGCCGAGTGCCGAGGTATGCGTGACCCTGGACGGCGAGGAGATCGTGTTGAAGGATGGTGCGGTGGTGATCGCCGCGATCACTTCCTGCACCAACACCTCCAATCCCAGTGTGATGATGGCGGCGGGGTTGCTGGCGAAGAAGGCGGTCGAGCGTGGTGTTCGGCGCAAGCCCTGGGTCAAGTCCTCGCTGGCGCCAGGCTCCAAGGTGGTTACCGATTACCTGCTGCGTGCCGGGCTGACCGACTATCTGGACCAGTTGGGCTTCAACCTGGTCGGCTATGGTTGTACCACCTGTATCGGCAACTCCGGACCTTTGCCCGAGCCGATCAGCCGTGCCGTCAGCGAGCATGACCTGGTGGTCTCGGCGGTGCTGTCGGGCAACCGCAACTTCGAAGGGCGTATCCATCAGCAGGTCAAGGCCAACTGGCTGGCATCGCCGCCGCTGGTGGTCGCCTATGCGCTGGCGGGTGACAGCCGCATCAACATGCTGGAGGAGCCGCTGGGGCTGGATAGGGACAACAAGCCGGTGTATCTGCGCGACCTGTGGCCGAGCAACGCCGAGATCGCCGAGGCGGTGGCGCTGGTCGAGGACAGCATGTTCCGCGCTCGCTACGCGGACGTGTTCACCGGCGACGAGCACTGGCAGGCGATCGTCACCAGTGGGGGCGATACCTATGCCTGGGACAGCCAGTCCACCTATGTACAGAACCCGCCGTACTTCGAGGATATCGACAAGCCGCTGCAGCCGCTGCGACCGATAGAGCAGGCCCGGGTGCTGGCGGTGTTCGGTGATTCGATCACCACCGACCATATCTCGCCGGCGGGCAATATCCAGTCGAGTTCCCCGGCGGGTGAGTACCTGCAGCGCCTGGGTGTCAGCCCAGATGACTTCAACTCCTACGGCTCGCGGCGCGGCAACCATGAGATCATGATGCGCGGCACCTTCGCCAATATCCGTATCCGCAACCGTATGCTCGGCGGCGAGGAGGGTGGACTGACCATTCACACGCCCAGCGGTGAGCGCATGTCGATCTATGACGCAGCCATGCGTTATCAGCGCGAGGGTACGCCACTGGTGGTGCTGGCCGGCAAGGAGTACGGCACTGGCTCCAGTCGCGACTGGGCGGCCAAGGGCACCAATCTGCTGGGGGTGAAGGCGGTCATCGCCGAGAGCTTTGAGCGCATTCACCGTTCCAACCTGGTGGGCATGGGCGTGCTGCCGTTGCAGTTCGTCAATGGCCAGGGTGCAGCGACCTTGCAACTGACTGGACACGAAGTGCTGGAGATTCCCGGCATCAACGACCAGATCCGGCCTGGCCAGATACTCAAGGTCATCGCCCACCGTGATAACGGACAGACGCTGGAGTTCGAGGTGCTATGCCGGATCGATACCGGCAATGAGGTGGATTACTTCAAGGCGGGCGGGATCCTGCATTATGTGCTGCGGGAGATGTTGGCGTAGGGGACCTGTCGTCGAGCAGGCGCTCGACAACCCGAAGGGCGTAGCGCCGGCGCGCTACACCCCGGAGTAGCCAAGCATAATGTGGGTGCACTCGCCCCTCCCTCCAATGGGTTGTCGAGCGCCTGCTCGACGACGGCTGTTGCGAGGGGGCTGGGAATTCGCTGGCGCAGCGCCGGCGCGCTACACCCCAGAGTAGCCCAGCATAATGTGGATGCATTCGCCCTCCAATGGGTTGTCGAGCGCCTGCTCGACGACGGCTGCTGCGAGGGGGCTGGGAATTCGCTGGCGTAGCGCAGGCGCGCTACACCCCGGAGTAGCAGGTGCAAGCAGAGTGTGGATGCACTCGCCCCCCCAATGGGTTGTCGAGCGCCTGCTCGACGACGGTTGTTGCGAGATGGCTGGGAGTTCGCTGGCATAGCGCAGGCGCGCTACACCTTGAGGTGCGGAGCCTACTCGCCCAGAAAGCCACCTGACTGCCGTGCCCAGAGCTGGGCATACAGCCCGCCCTGACTTATCAATTCACTGTGGCTGCCATCCTCGACGATGCGTCCCTGGTCCATGACGATCAGCCGGTCCATCTCGGCGATGGTCGACAGGCGGTGGGCGATGGCGATCACGGTTTTGCCCTGCATCAACTGGTTGAGGTTTTCCTGGATCGCGGCTTCGACTTCCGAGTCCAGCGCCGAGGTGGCCTCGTCGAGGATCAGGATCGGCGCGTCCTTGAGCATGACCCGGGCAATGGCGATGCGCTGACGTTGCCCGCCGGAGAGCTTCACTCCGCGTTCGCCGACATGGGCGTCATAGCCGTGCCGGCCCCGGGCGTCACCGAGGCCGGGGATGAATCCGTCGGCATGGGCGCTGCGGGCGGCCTGTTGCACCATCTCCTCGGTGGCGTCGGGGCGGCCGTAGCGGATGTTGTCGCGTACCGAGCGGTGCAGCAGGGAGGTGTCCTGGGTGACCATGCCGATATGTTCGCGCAGCGAGTCCTGGCTGACCTCGGCTATATTCTGGCCGTCGATGAGGATCTGCCCGTCTTCGACATCGTAGAAGCGCAGCAGCAGGTTCACCAGGGTCGACTTGCCGGCACCGGAGCGGCCGACCAGGCCGATCTTTTCCCCGGGGCGGATGTGCAGGTTCAGTTCGTCCATCACCCCATGGCCCTTGCCATAGTGGAACTGCACATGCTCGAAGCGGATATCGCCTTGAGTGACCTGCAGGCGTTTGGCATCGGGCCGATCGGTGACCAGTTGCGGGCGGGAGATGGAACTGATGCCATCCTGCACGGTGCCGATATTCTCGAACAGTGCGGAGATCTCCCACATGATCCACTGCGACATGCCCCACAGCCGCAGTACCAGGCCGACCGCCACGGCGACGGCGCCAACGCCGATGATCTCCTGCAGCCACAACCAGATGGCCAGCCCGGTGACGCTGCTCAGCAGGATGCCGTTGAGCACGTAAAGTGACAGGTTGACCAGGGTCACCAGGCGCATCTGCCGGTAGACGGTGTCCATGAACCCGGTCATGCCCTCACGGGCGTGGACGGCTTCGCGCTGTGCATGGGAGAACAGCTTGACGGTCTGGATATTGGTGTAGCTATCGACCACGCCGCCGGTCATCACCGAGCGCGCATCGGCCTGCTGCTCGGCGACCTTGCCGAGCCGGGGGATGAAATAACTCATCATCAGCAGGTAGCCAGTGGCCCAGGCGAGCATGGGCACGATCAACCGCCAGTCGGCCAGGCCCATCACCAGCAGGGTGCCGAGGAAGTACACGGCGACGTAGTTGAGCACGTCGATCAGCTTGATCACGCACTCGCGCACTGCCAGGGCGGTCTGCATCATCTTGGTGGCGATGCGGCCGGCGAATTCATCCTGATAGAAGGTCATCGACTGGCGCAGCAGGTAGCGGTGTACCAGCCAGCGGATACGCATCGGGTAGTTGCCCATCAGCGTCTGGTGGCTGAACAGCGAGTTGATCAGGATCAGCAGCGGTAACAGGCCCATGACCACCAGGAACATGCCGGTCAGCTTCCAGCCTTCGTTCTGCACGAAGGTACTGCGGTCCTGGTGCGACAGCCAGTCGACGATATTGCCGAGGAAGCTGAACAGCCACACCTCGGTGATGGCAATGCCTGCCATCAGCACGGCGGCGATGATCAGGTACGGCCAGGAGCCCCGGGTGTAATGCAGACAGAATGCCAGCAGCGTGCGCGGCGGCTGGGTGGGTTCTTCTGCGGGGAAGGGGTCGAGACGTTGTTCAAACCAGCGGAACATGAAAGCAGCCTGTGGCAACAGCGAAGGCTGGGCATTATGCGCGCTGAGGGGAGTCGGGCTCAAGTGAGAAGGCATGCGCTGCACGGTTGAAAGGAAGGCCGAGTTCCATCTCGGCCAGCGGCGTTGCAGGCGGCTCCGTTGGTCGAGATGGAACTCGACGGGGTTGCCATCGACCTTTCATGCTTCTCTGTACTTGGGAAGACTTTCATGATGCAGTGCTCCACAATGATATGAGTGATTCAGGCCATAGGTGATCCATGACCTGGTGGAAAAGTCTGTTGGGAAGGTTGTTGATGAGTGATCGGGAAACCCTGCTGGAACGGCGCCGTGATGACTACGGTTCGCTGCGGATCACCGAGAACGGGGAGGGTTATCGGTTTCTGTATTTCGGTGAGCTGACCGAACAGAGCTGTGTTTTTCACGCCGATCCGGCGTGGCTGGAATACGATTACACCCGGGCCATGCTGCTGGGCGCGTTCTGGTGCGCGCCACCGGCGCAGATGACCTTGCTGGGGCTGGGTGGTGGCGCGTTGGCCAATTGCCTGGTGCGGCATTTCGCGCCGGGTCGGGTGACCGCAGTCGAGCTGCGGGCCGAGGTGCTGGCGCTGGCCCGGCACTGGCTGGGCCTGTCGGATGACCCGCGTCTGCAGGTGCGGATCGGTTGTGCCGAGCGGTATATCGCTGCAGCCCCCGCCAGTTGCGATCTGCTGTTCGTCGATCTGTACATGGAAGGCGGGCTGTCGCGTCTGCAGTTGCAGGCGAACTTCTTCGCCAAGTGCCAGCGGGCGTTGCGACCCGGTGGGGTGCTGGTGATCAACCAGTGGCAGATGGGCGACAGTGGTCTGCCCTACGCTGCAGCCATGCTCGGCGACCTGTTCGGCGAGCAGTACCTGCAGGTTCAGGTGGAGGAGGGCAATATCATCCTGTTCGTGCCGGCGGTGGGTGACCCGCCGCTACCGCTGGACCGGCCGGCCATGCATGCCTGGGCAGTGGCCCTGGAGCCGCAGCTGGGGTACTCGCTGCAGCCCTACATCAATGATCTGTACCGCGCCGGAGAGGTGCTGTAGCGCTCGCAGGGCCTCAGCCGACGCGGTGCTGCTGGCCGGTGAAGTGCAGCAGGTCGCCGCAGCGCCGGCACTGATATCGCCGCCCTCGGCGCACCAGGGCATGGCGCTGGGGGGTGAAGGGAATGTGCTCGGGGCAGCCGCAGCGGTACAGGTAGCGGGTGCTGCGCCGTTGCGGGACCGGATAGTCATGGCAGCGGTGAGCGGGCAGGCCGAACAGGCCGGTCATCAGGCTCTGCCATTCACGGCCATGCGGGCGGATACGCTCGCCATACAGGGCATAGGCGATCAGGTGCGCGGCCTCGTGCGGTACCGTCTGCAGCAGGAAATCGTCACGATGGTCGCGGTACATCTGGCCATTGAAGCGCAGCAGGTTGCGATACAGGTAGGCTACGCCCGCCTTCTGGCCGCGCAGGTCAAGGGTAACCTGGGGACGCTCGAAGGTTCTGCCGAAATGTTGTTCGGCGTGTTGATAGCAGTGTTCCAGGCGATGCAGTATCTGATCCATGCGGCATTATAAGGGTGTGGACGCAGGGCAGGTAAAGGAAACGGGATGAATGCATTGAGCTATGGCAGTGAGCTGACGGGGTTGCTGATTGCGCTGGCGGTGGGGCTGATCATCGGCTTCGAGCGGGGCTGGCAGTCGCAGAATCTGGACGAGGCCCGGCATGAAGAGATCGATGACCAGACGGTGACCGGCATCCGTACCTTCGGTTTGCTGGGCCTGTCCGGTGGGGTGGTGGCGCATCTGGCGATGCTGTCCTCGGATCTGTTGCTGGCGGCGGCGCTGCTCGGTGTGGCGGCGTTGTTGATCGTGGGCTATGTGCACAGCAGCAAGGCCACCGGCGACCTGGGGGCGACCACGGAGGTGGCTGCCCTGCTGGCTTTTCTGCTGGGGGCGTTGGCGGTTTACGGGCTGCACCTGGAGGCGGCCACCGCAGCGGTCATCACGGCGGTGCTGCTGGGGGCCAAGGAGCGCATTCATACCCTGTTGCGTAGCCTGTCGCGCCTGGAGCTGAATGCGTCGTTGCAACTGCTGGTCATCGTGCTGGTGGTGTTGCCACTATTGCCGAATGAGCCCATGGGGCCATGGGACAGCCTCAACCCCCGGATCATCGGCTGGCTGGTGCTGTTGATTGCGGGTATCAGCTTTATCGGTTATTTCGCGGTGAAGCTGCTGGGTGATCGTGTCGGGCTGGTGCTGACCGCTCTGTTGGGTGGGCTGACTTCGAGTACCGCGCTGACGCTGGCATTTTCCCGGATGGCGCGAGTGGACGTGTCCCGGCACGCGCTGTTGGGGGCCGGTATCGCGCTGGCCTGCGGCACCATGGCGCCGCGCCTGCTGCTGGAAGTGGCGGTGGTCAATCGTGCGCTGGTATGGCCTCTGCTGCCGGGGATCGTCGGGTTGGCACTGGTGCCGTTGCTGGCGGTGGGCTGGGTCATCCATCGTCATCGGGGTGAGCAGGGGATACGCAACAGTCCGCCGGTCAGCAATCCGCTGGATCTGCAACAGGCGCTGGTCATGGCTACGCTGCTGACACTGGTATTCATGCTGTCGCGCGGTGCCGAGCAGTGGTTCGGCAGTGAAGGGGTATACGTGCTGGCGCTGCTGGCCGGGATCGCCGATGTGGATGCCGTTGCCATTGCCCTGGCGCAGCAGGCGAAAGGGGATTTGGCCGACGATGTGGCGGTGCGCGGCATCCTGCTGGCGGCCTTGACCAACACCGCGGTCAAGGCGGGCATCGTACTGGTGGTGGGCGGCTGGTCACTGGCGCGCTGGGCCAGCTCGATCCTGCTGCTGGCGCTGGTTGCTGGAGGGGTGGGGCTGGCCCTGGTCTGAGTGCCCCTTTATCGGGTTGTCGAGCGCCTGCTCGACGACAACACCACGGGCATAGCGCCCAAACACAGCCCCGAAAGGAAGGTCGAGTTCCATCTCGACCAGCAGAGCAGCATGAAACACCGCAGGCCGGGATGGAACCCGGCCATCCATAACACCGGGTTGTCGAGCGCCTGCTCGGCGACGGGTGTTGCGCCGTGGCGGGGAGTTCGCTGGCGTAGCGCGGGCGCTACACCCCGATGATTCGAGTGGCTGCGAAGTGGCAGGGGTGCTCCACCCTGGTTCAGAATATGCCGCTATCCAACCCCGCGGCCATATACAACCCGAGCTCCTCGGCTTCGTCGACGAACTCGGGCTTCCAGTCGCCACGCAGCACCAGCGGATCGCGCGCCCAGCTCCAGCGCAGGCCGGTGACGATGCTTTCGATGGCGCGGCGGGTGCCGGTGCCGTCCATGCCGGCGCGGATATACAGGGCGCAGGGCAATCCCTGCTGCTGTTCCAGCACCGGGTAATAGCACCGGTCGAAGAAGTCCTTCAGTGCGCCGCTCATGTAGCCGAGATTCTCCGTGGTACCGAGGATGATGGCGTCGGCCTGCAGTACATCCTCCGGCGTGGCCTGCAGGGGGGCCACCCAGCGGGTGGATACGTTTTCGATATCGGGACTGGTTGCGCCGCGCAGCACCGCGTCCACCAGCTTGCGGGTATTGTCCGATGGGGCGTGGGCGACCACCAGCAGTTGTTTCCTGGCCATGGCGTCCTCATGACAGCGATGATGAGTGATTGCACTCAGTGTAGGGCGTTACAGTGCGGTTTGGCGACAGCCATCGGCTATGGGGTGGGCAGGAAGAGGGGAGGTTGGCAGGAGCGGGCGCTGCCAGAGACAGCGCCCGCGGGTCTTGCTGTTACTGCGCGGTGCGTTCCAATTGATTGATCTGGTAGATCACCGTGGTACCACTGACTTCGTTGCCGACGATCAGCAGCGGTTCACCGTTGGGCGAGTCTTCGGCGGAGACGAACACCAGGCCTTCCGGCCCAAGGTCGCCGGCTTCTGCCAGGCGGTTGGCGTCGGCCAGATCCTCGGGGTCGTCAACCCAGTTTTCACGGGTGTTCAGGTAGTCCTGGAACAGCGGCTCCTGCGGGTTGCTGATATCGAATACCATCACTCCGCCCATGCGCTCGAGACCGACAAAGGCGAAGGTCTGCTCGCCGATCCGGCCCAGGGTTATACCTTCCGGCTCGGGGCCCTTGGCGTCGCTGCGGCTGTCGAACGCATTGCCTTCATCATGACCGGAGTTGAAGTAGTCGAGGCAGGGGATATTGCGATCCGGTCCGAGCCGGCACTCGAATCCGCTCTGGTCGGCCAGGAACTTCTCGAAGAAGTCGCCGGAGTCCCATACCTGCTGGCCGTCCTCATCCCAGATGGAGAAGGAGCGGGCACCATAGGAGTACAGTGTGTGGTACATCAGGTAGCCATTGCTGGCGTCAGCACCCGGGGTTGGGTTACCAGCGGCATCATGATAGATCGGGCTGCCGTCCTCGTTGGTGTGATAGCCCTGTACCCAACTGATGTTCAGGCGACCCAGACCACCATTGTCGGGGCTGGCCGCGTCCTCCCGGCACGCACCCGCCTGTTTGCCCGGGTTCAGCCCGGCACCGCAATAGCCGAATACTTCAGGATCGAGTACGGCACCGACGGCGAGGTCGTACAGCTGTGGCGGCATGTCATCGGCGAAGCGGCGGGAAAAGCCCTCATGATGAACCAGGTGCTTGACCCGCAGCTCTTCGACAAAGCCCTGGCTGCGATCACCGGGTAGCGCTTTAGCAGTGCCCCAGTAGGCGTCGTTGTCCTCTCCCCAGGCGCGGGCATCACCTTCGTTGGCCGAAACGAGATAGGTCTTGCCATCCACGCTGTAGCTGGCAATGGCGTCAGGGTGATACATGCCGACCACGCCCGGCCACAGCTGGAAGTTGAGCAGCGGCGCGCCCTTCTCTCCGTCTTCGTCGCTGGCATCAATGGCGTTGCCTTCCTGGCCATAGTCCTTGTAGCCCAGCGGCAGGATGTCAGTGATGGTGGCGCTGGCGATATCCAGCTTGGCGAAGGCGTTGTTTTCCTGCAGCGAGACCCAGGCAGTGGCGCTGTCGTCGGAGACGGCGATGTATTCCGGCTCCATGTCCCGGGCGACGCTGGCGATATTATCGTGGCCATAGCGCTGGCTGTTGTCGGCGGGGCCGTAGATGCGTACCCCCTTGGCGATCAGTTCCTGTTTCCGGGACTCGAAGTGGGCGAAGCCGGCGGTGCGATTGGTGCCGAAACCGGTTCGGTCCTCGAGCACTTCGATGATGCTGACCGAGCCTTCGGGGTCGATCGAGTAGTCATCGCTCGGCTCGCCTTCGTTGGCTGTGAGCACGTATTTGCCATCGGGGGTGAAGGTGACCATGTCCGGCAGAGCGCCGACCGGGGCACTGTCGAGCAGCACCAGGCTGGTGGCGTCGTACAGCTCGACGGCTCCGGGGCTGGTCTTGGGGGAGGCTTCAACGGCCACGGCGAGCAGCCCATCATGCCAGGCGACACTGTTGATGGTGGCAGACGGAACGGAGGTGACCAGCGACTCGATGAACGTCGGGTTGGCCGGATCCGCCGCGTCCAGCACATCAACCGCGCCGGATTGGGCGTTGACGATGAATATGCGCTGGTTGACCGGATCGAAGGCGGGAATCTCCGCTGCACTGGCACCGAATACACCGCTGGAATAGCGCCCCAGCTTGCTCAGCTCGATATTGATCGGCGTGGGGTCGGCCGGGCCACCATTATCCCTGTTGCTACTGCTGCTATTGCCCAGGCAGCCAGCCAGAGCGACGGACATGGCCAGAGTGCTGACCGCAAACCATTTGTTCATGTGCATCCTATTCCTTGATGTATTGGGTGGCCCATTGATACGGGCCGCACATGACAGCTGAATGGCGTTCCGGTTGCCGGGAAGTGACATTTTCGGGTCTGGTGCCGGGCGGGTGAGGGTGAAGCGGTGTGCGATGGAATGGTGATGATTTTTAATCGCTATCACAATATGGTGTGATATTGCCAATGGTTCTAATGACGTAGGTTTTATTTAATCGGGATTTAACTATAGTCAAGGACAAGATCGCTGCGACAGTATGTCGCACCTTCTGCCTGCGACTCGGTATCGATGGAGCGCAGGACAATAACAAATCAGGAGGGCAGACCATGATCAACAACGTAGTGGGGCTTTTCATCAATCCCAACCGTGCCTGGAGAACCATCAAGGACGGCGAGGCACGCATCGGACCGATGTACCTGGTCCATGTGCTGATACTTGCCGCGATTCCCGCGGTTTCCGCCTATATTGGCACCACCCAGGTCGGTTGGACCATAGGCACACTGGAACCGGTCAGGCTCACCCAGGCCAGTGCCTTGCAGATGACCTTCCTGACATGGCTGGCGATGCTGGCCGGGGTAGCGATCATGGGGGCCTTCATTCACTGGATGTCGCGCACCTACGATTCCAGCCCGACCCTGAGTGAATGCGTCATCTTTGCTGCCTATACCGCGACGCCGCTGTTCATTGCCGGCCTGGCGGCGCTTTACCCGAACCTGTGGTTGGCGATGACGGTAGGCACGGTGGCGATTTGCTACACGGTATATCTGCTCTATCAGGGTATTCCGATCTTCATGGAGATCCCGACGGAAGAGGGCTTCCTGTTCTCCAGCTCGATCCTGGCCGTGGGCCTGGTGGTGCTGGTGGGCATGATGGCCACCGCCGTGATCTTCTGGGGGCTGGGCATCGGGCCGATCTACCTGCGTTAGACATTCCACTGCGCCGGGGCTGCGGGAGCATTGCCCCGGCTACCGCTACACGCCGTCGGTTCGACGGCGCTTTGTTTTTATACGACTCGATTCCCGGTAGAATGCAGCCTTTTGAGCATCCCGGATCCCATCATGTCCAGCCTGAGCGTCAACCAGAACAAACTGCAGAAGCGTCTGCGCCGCCTGACCGCCGAGGCGGTCACTGATTACAACATGATCGAGGACGGCGACAAGATCATGGTGTGCCTGTCAGGTGGCAAGGACAGCTATACGCTGCTGGACATGCTGCTGCATCTGCAGAAGGTGGCGCCGATCCGCTTCGAGCTGGTTGCGGTGAACATGGACCAGAAGCAACCGGGCTTTCCCGAGGAGGTGTTGCCGGCCTATCTGGAGGAGCTGGGCATCGCCTATCACATCCTCGAGCGTGACACCTATTCGATCGTCAAGGAGAAGGTGCCGGAGGGCAAGACCACCTGTTCGCTGTGTTCGCGTCTGCGCCGGGGCAACCTGTATACCTTCGCCGATGAGATCGGTGCGACCAAGATGGCCCTGGGGCACCATCGTGACGATATCGTCGAGACCTTCTTCCTGAACATGTTCCATGGTGGCAACCTCAAGGCCATGCCGCCCAAGCTGCGCTCCGATGATGGCCGCAATGTGGTCATTCGCCCGCTGGCCTACTGCAACGAGAGCGATATCGAGGCGTACGCGCAGCTGCGCGAATTTCCGATCATCCCCTGCAACCTGTGCGGCTCGCAGGAAAACCTGCAGCGTCAGGTGGTCAAGCAGATGCTGCAGGCCTGGGAAAGGGAAACCCCGGGCCGGGTGGAAAATATCTTCCGCTCGCTGCGCAATGTACAGCCCTCGCAGCTGGCCGATGCCAGCCTGTTCGATTTCGCCAGCCTGAAGGTGGATACCAGCGCGACACCGCGCTTTGTCAATGTGATGAATCTCTGAACCGCTCCGGCAACCTGAAAGGCGACCCCCATGCGTGATTACCGTTGGCTTGAAGAGTATTGTCTGAACCGCTTCGGCTCACGCCAGGCGCTGGAGGCGCGCCTGCCGATAGCGCGCCCAGCCGAGGAGTTACGGGCCCTGAGCGATGACCGCTATCTATCCAACATTGCCTTGCGGGTCTTCCGTGCCGGCCTCAAGCACAGTGTGGTGGATGCGCGCTGGCCGGCATTCGAGGAGGTGTTCTTCGGCTTCGATCCGCACAAGGTGGTGCTGATGAGCGCCGAGCATATCGAGCGGTTGATGCAGGACAAGCGGCTGATCCGGCACCTGGCCAAGCTACGCAGCGTGCCGCGCAATGCCCAGATGGTGCTCGACCTGAACCGGGAATACGGCAGCATGGGTAATCTGATCGCCGACTGGCCGGGCGAGGATATCGTCGGCCTCTGGCGATTGCTGGCGAAACGCGGCAATCAGCTCGGTGGGCTGTCGGTGCCGCGCTTCTTGCGCATGGTGGGCAAGGATACTTTCGTCACGACCGGGGATGTGCTGACGGCGCTCACGGGCATGGGCGTGCTGGATCGGCCCACCGCCACCAGCCAGCGGGACCTGGCGACGGTGCAGAAGGCCTTCAATCAATTGGCTGATGAAAGTGGTCGGTCAATGGGCCAATTATCGGCCATGTTGGCCTTTACCGTGAATCATTAACAGGTTACGCGCATAGCCTGAACCTTCACCTCAAGACTTGACCTCAACTCCTTGTCAGGGCAAGGTTAGCGAGTATTCTCGCTGAGGCTGTGGCATGCGTGCTATTCACTTGCTCCTGGTATTGTCACTGGCTGTACTGGCCGGGTGCGCCAGTGCGCCGCAATCGCCGCCAGCCCCAGCCTACGCTCCAATGCCGGAAACACCCTCCGCTGCGGCCTCCAGCTATAACGATGACCTGCTGTTCCATGCCTTCACGCTGGTCGGTACGCCGTACCGCTGGGGCGGTAACAGTCCGGAGGTGGGGTTCGATTGCAGCGGCCTGATCAACTACGTCTTCCGTGAAACCGCGGGCCTGAGCCTGCCACGTACTACGGCAGGGTTGAGCCAGCTACCGGGCAAGGCACCGGCCAAGGCGCTGCGCCCCGGTGATCTGCTGCTGTTCGCCACCAGTGGCAAGCGGGTCGATCATGCGGGTATCTATGTGGGTGACGGGCGTTTTCTGCACGCACCCAGCACCGGGGGCAAGGTGCGGATAGATGACCTGCAGGCCAGTTACTGGCAGCGCAGCTTCAACAGCGCCCGTCGGGTGCTGGATCACTGAGGATATCGGGGTGAGCGGGCGCTATTACATAGCTTGCACACGATCCTGCAACCGTCCGCTGCTGACCAGTTCCAGAAACTCATCACCCAGGCGCTGACTTTCCGCCATCGCCCGGCGCCAGTAGTTTTCCCGTCCCTGATCGTCCCGGATGAAACGACGATAATCGCGCCGGTCCGGCAGCTTGCCGTGGGGCAGGCGGGCGAGATAGGCTGGGGAGGGCGCCAGCAGGAGCACGTCGGCGATCTGTCCGGCATTGGCCTTGCGCCAGGGCAGTGCCTTGTCGAACCAGCCCGGCACCACCCGGTCGATGAAATGCGGGTACAGCACCACGCCGGGAGCGCGCCAGGGTAGGTCGAGGTGGTAGTCGAGCAGGCCACCGTCGCGGTAGACCCCCTGGCTGGCGCCGGGAATGTCGGTGACCGCCTGCATCACCATGGGAATCGAGCCGGATGCCAGCAGCGCCGGGCGCAGGTTGTCGGTATTCAGCGTGACGTAACTGGTGACGAAATCCTGCAGCTCGTCCAACGGTGGCAGCAGGCGTTCGTCATGCAATATGACCCGTTCGAACCAGCGCTTGAGATGGCGCCGACCGAGCAGGTTGCTGCCGGCGACACCGCCGAGCCCGAGCCCCAGGCGTGACGGGTGATCATGCTGCAGCAGGCGCAGGCTTTTCACCACCATGATATTGAGGTGATACAGCGGATTGCCCAGGATGTGCTGCTCCTGGTCCTGGAGCAGCTGATCGAGCATCTGCGCGCAGCGCCGGCTGATTTCGGCCACGCTGATGCCCTTGGGAAAGCGTTGCTGGGTATAGAGCTCACCCAGGCGCTGCAAGCCGGCTACCGGATCCGGCAGGCAGACGCTGGCAAACCGCCAACTGCCGATGGAGGCACCGATCAGGCTGCGTGGTTGCGGGGCCTGGGGCAGCCAGTCGCCGAACAGGGCGATGTCCAGGCCCTGGATGCCCAGCGCCTTGGGGCCACCCGCCGCGCCGGGAATCAGATGGACATCGGCTGGTTGCAGGCCGGCGCTGCGAATATGCTGCAGCGCCCGGGTGCCGGCGCGAATGGTCAGGGCCGGTTCGTGAATATGAATTGCAGTCATGGTGTTCCAAAGGTGAATCAGGTGACCGGGAACAAACCCTGGCATTAAGCCTGGATTCAGCTTGTTTTAAGGTTGAATTCAGTTTCCCGGTCTACCATTCAGTTGTGTTCAAACAACGGAGCTTCATGATATGAAAAAACTTATTGCACTGTCTTGCGCTGCACTTCTGAGCATGGGTTCTGCCGCGGTGTTCGCTGACGATGACGTCAGCTCTGCCGAAGCGGCCCGGCTGATCGAAGAGGGCAAGATCAAATCGCTGGAAAGCCTGGAAGAAAAGGCGCTGTCGGTCAAGCCTGGTCGGATCACCGATCGTGATCTGGAGCACGAATATGGACGTTACATCTACAAGCTGGATGTCCGTGCCGATGATGGTACCGACTGGGACATCGATATCGATGCCGCGACCGGCGAAGTGCTCAAAACCGAGCAAGATGACTGATCTCAGGTCTGTCTTGAAGCCAGCCGCCCTGTGCGGCTGGCTGTGTTTTGGCCTGCTGCTGGGCTGGGCACCGCTGAGCGCCGCTGAGGACATCGATCAGGATCAGGCCCTGGCGTTGACCGAGCGGGGCGTGATCCTGCCGCTGCAGTCCTTGATCGACGATGCCCTGGGGCGTTACCCGGGGCGTTTTCTCGAGGCTGAACTCGAGTATGACGATGGACGCTATGTTTACGAGCTGGAAATAGTCACCCATGATCGGCGGGTGCTGGAATTGGAATACGATGCCGTGACCGGCGCGTTGCTCGATGTGGATGAGGATGACTGATGCGGCTGTTGCTTGCCGAAGACAATATTGCCCTGGCCGACACGCTGTGCAGCAGCCTGCGCCAAGCCGGTTATGCGGTCGATTGGCGCACCGATGGCCGCGACGTGCAACTGCTCGGTGAGCAGGAAAGCTATGACCTGTGCATTCTCGACCTGGGCCTGCCCGGGCGCGGTGGCCTGGAAGTGCTGCAGAGCTGGCGCGAGCAGGGGCTGGGCATGCCGGTGTTGATCCTCACCGCACGCGGCAGTTGGACCGACCGCGTCGAGGGGCTGCGTGCCGGGGCCGATGACTACCTGAGCAAGCCTTTCCATCCCGAGGAACTGCTGCTGCGTATCCAGGGCCTGCTGCGCCGCAGTCATGGCCGGGAGCCGCAGAACCAGCTGCGGGCAGCAGGCTTGGTCCTCGACGAGGCCAGCCAGCAGGTTTCCGGCGAGGGGCTGGAGACCACACAACTGTCTGCCAGCGAATTCCGCCTGCTGCGCTGTTTCATGCTGCACGCCGGACAACTGGTGTCCAAGGCGCGGCTGGCCGAGCATCTGTACGATTACGAGGCCGAGCGCGATTCCAATGTGATCGAGGTGCAGATCAACCACCTGCGCCGCAAGCTGGGCAAGCAGGCAATCGAGACCCGGCGCGGCCAGGGTTATGTGCTGGTGGGGCTGCCATCGTGAATTCGATTGGCCGCCAGCTCGGCGGCGGGCTGCTGGTGGTACTGCTGTTGACCGTGATGCTGGTCGGTCAGGGGGGTATCTGGCTGTTCGACCGGGCCTTGCGTGATTACCTGAGCACCGACCTGCAGCGCGAGACCGATGCACTGCTGGCGGCACTGACCCCGTCCCCGACCGGGCTGTATCTGGATCTGCGCCGGGTCAGTCCGGATTATCAGCGGCCTTTTTCAGGCCGCTATTTCGTGGTGCAGACCAGCGAACGCTGGCGTTCCCGCTCTTTGTGGGACCAGCGCCTGCCGCTGGATGCCGACGATCTGCACAATACCCTGGTGCCGGGCCCGGCGGGACAGCAACTGCTGGTGCGCTCCGGCACCTTCGACAAGCTCGGCGAGCCGGTGCGCATCAGCGTGGCGATGGATTACCTGCCGCTGCTGCAGGCCTTTGCCCAGGCCCGGCTATGGCTCTGGGGGCTGGGCGCGCTGGCGGTGCTGGTCAGCCTGTTGATCCAGCAGGGGCTGCTGCGTCGCGCCTTGCGCCCGCTGCACCGCACGCGGGATGAACTGGCCGAGTGGCATGCCGGCCAGCGCCTGGTGCTCAGTGACAATGTGCCCCAGGAGTTGCTGCCACTGGTGCAGGAGATCAATCATCTGGGCGCGCAGGTCGAGCAGATTATCCAGCGTTCACGCAAGGGTGTTGGTGATCTGGGGCATGCCCTGAAAACGCCGCTGGCGGTCAGCGAGAGTCTGTTGGCCCAGACCGATCTCGACCAGGCCGACAAGACCGCCATCGCCGCGCAATTGCAGGAGATTCGCGGTCAGCTGGAGCGAGCCCTGCAGCGCTCGCGGCTGGCGCCGGAAAGCCAGGCCGGCAAGCGCTTCAACCCGCAGCAGGACCTGCACTGGTTGCTCGATTCCCTGCGTCAGATCCACGGCCAGCGGGTGCAGATCGAGCACCCGGCGGCGCAGGCGCAGGATTGGCCCTTCGAGCGTGAGGACATGCTGGAATTGCTGGGCAATCTGCTGGATAACGCCTGTAAATGGGCCAGGGGCAGGGTGCGCCTGGATTGGCAGATGAGCCCGCAGGCGTTGCTCCTGCGGGTGCAGGATGATGGGCCAGGGATCACGCACGAGGATCGGGAGAAGGTACTGCGCCGGGGCACGCGGCTGGATGAAAGCGTTACCGGCCACGGCCTGGGCTTGGCGATCGTTGGTGATCTGGTCGAGGTGTATGGTGGTGAGCTGGCGTTGGGGGATAGCGAATTGGGTGGGCTGGCGGTGCGGGTGAGCCTGCCGCTTTCCCCTCTCCCCCAGCCCCTCTCCCACAAGGGGCGAGGGGTGACTCGCGCCTGAGCCCACTGTGCTTCGCTGGGAGCGTCGAGCGCCAGTTCGATGAGAGCAAGTTCAGCCGTTGCCTCAGAGCACCATCGCCGCCACCCAGCCGAAGGCGATCAGCGGCAGGTTGTAATGCAGGAAGGTCGGTACCACGGTGTCCCAGATATGGTTGTGCTGGCCATCGACGTTCAGCCCGGCAGTCGGCCCCAGGGTCGAATCGGAGGCGGGGGAGCCGGCGTCGCCGAGGGCGGCGGCGGTACCGACCAGCGAAACGATGGCCAGCGGGCTGAAGCCCAGGTGCATGGCCAATGGTACGTAGATCGCGGCGATGATGGGGACGGTGGAGAACGAGGAGCCAATGCCCAGGGTGATCAGCAGGCCGACCACCAGCATGAGCAGGGCAGCCAGTGCCTTGTTGTCACCGATGTACGCTGCCGAGCTGGTGACCATGCTTTCGATATGACCGGTAGCCTGCATTACCGATGCGAAGCCGTTGGCGGCGATCATGATGAAACCGATCATGGCCATCATCTTCATGCCCTCGGTGAACAGGTCGTCGGTCTCACGCCAGCGCACCACGCCGGACAGCGAGAACACCACGAAGCCGGCCAGCGCGCCGATGATCATCGAGTCCAGCCAGAGCTGGATGCCGAAGGCGGCAATCACGGCAACCAGTGCCACCAGCAGGGTTTTCGGCGTATATACCACCTTCTCCGGCGACTCGCCGCCGGCCACGCCAGCGACAGCATAATCGCGGCGCTTGCGGTAGCTGAAGAAGGCCACCAGCAGGCCGAACAGCATGCCCAGCGCCGGCAGGGCCATGGCATGCATGACATTGATGCCGGCGGTATCCAGGCCGCCATCCCGGACGTTGGCCAGCAGGATGTTGTTCAGGAAGATCGCGCCGAAGCCCACCGGCAGGAACATGTAGGGGGTGATCAGGCCGAAGGTCAGGATGCAGGCGACCAGGCGGCGATCCAGGTACAACTTGTTCATCACGAACAGCAGCGGCGGGATCAGCAGCGGGATGAAGGCGATGTGGATCGGCAGGATATTCTGCGAGGCCATGGCGGCTGCCAGCAGCATCAGCAACAGCATGAGGCGCAGCTTGCCGGTATTGCCCCCACGCTGACCGTCGATCATGTGCAGAGCGCGGTCCGCCAGGGCATGGGCGGTGCCGGACTTGGCGATGGCAACGGCAAAGGCGCCCAGCAGGGCATAGCTCAGAGCCACCGTGGCGCCCTTGCCGAGCCCGTCCTGAAAGGCCTGCAGCGTGGCATCCAGGCTCAGGCCGCCGAGCAGACCGCCGGTCACCGCGCCGATGATCAAGGCTACTACCACGTGCACGCGGCACAGACTGAGAACCAGCATTACTGCAACTGCAACGACCACTGCATTCATGGTTGCTTCCTGTTTGAAAATGACTTCACTTGCACAGAACGATAGGAGAGGGCGCGTACTCTGCCGGATGCCTGAATGCCTGTCAAAATTTATGGGAGGAACGGATCATCCTTCGCTCTCCCACCTCGTCCGGCCTGCGCCGAGGATGACGGTGTAGAGCGTGACCAGTGCCATTCAGTACCGCCGTTGGTATCTTTCTGGCGACAATCTTGCATAATCTGTGTCAGCTATCTGAACTGGAGACTTTGCTGTGTTCGAAGGACAACCGCTGCCGTACTACCAGCCACTGATCGATACTGCGACCGGGCGCATCGCCGGATACGAGGCCCTGGCTCGACTGCGCAACGAGGAAGGTGAAGTCATCAGTGCCGGCCCGCTGTTCACCGATCCGCAGGTGGACCAGCTGGCATTGCTGGATCTTGATCGTACGGTCCGGCGCATGGCGCTGGAGCGTTTTCGGGACACGCCCAATGGCTTCATTACGCTGAATATCTCGCCCCTCTGGCTTGCCCAGGTGGACCCGAACGAGCCGCTGCCGAGCCTGGTACTGCTGGAAGAGATCGGTCTGTCCGCTGAGCAGGTGGTATTCGAGATCACCGGTTTGCAGGGTGACCTGGAGCGGTTGCGCGAGGTGGTGCGGCGCTACCGCGAATCCGGGATTCGGGTGGCGGTGGATGACTTCGGTACCGGTTATTCGATGCTCGACCAGGTGATCGCCCTGGCCCCGGATTTTCTCAAGCTGGATATCCAGTTGCTGCACCAGGCCACCCGCGGTAACAGCAACAGCTCGGATTTCGTCAAGTCGCTGGCCCTGATGGCCGAGAAAAGTGGTTGCTGGATCATGGCCGAGGGCATCGAGACCGAAGAGCACCTGCACTTTGCACTGGATTGTGGCGCGCGTTATGTCCAGGGGTTCCTGTTTGGTGCAGCGGCGGAGAATTTCCTGCCGGCAGATGCAGTGCAGCCGGTATTCTCGCGTCTGCGGGATCATTATGTGGAGGCCAAGCTGGCTGAGCGGACGCGACTGCTGGAGCTACGCACCTCGCTGGCGAGTCTGTTCGCCCAGTTACGTCGCTGGCTGGAGAAGGGCGCCAAGCCGAATGCCTTGCCGGCCCCGACGGAGTACCCCTGGCTGCTGCGCTTTTTCCTCTGCGATGCCTATGGCACGCAGATCTCACCGAACTACGAGTGGACCGGTGAACGCTGGCAGCAGGACCCACGCTACCTCGACCACAACTGGTCCTGGCGTCCCTATTTCTACCGCATCCTGGCCGAATCCGGCGAGGACAGCCGGGTGATCCTGTCCAGCCGCTACCGCGATGCCACCACCAATCAGTACTGCATGACCTCGGGATTGTTCATCGACGACAGCCGCCATCTGCTACTGGTGGATATCGATATGGAGCGATTGCAGGACGGTTGAGGGAGGAGTGTCGGCTACTCCGTGCCCGTGGATTGCTTCACCGCTTCGCGGTTCGCAATGACGAGGGGGCGTAATGTTATTTTGCCTACGTTCTCCGTCGTCATTGCGAGCCCGAAGGGCGCGGCAATCCACTGGCTCGGAGCACTGGATTGCCTCCCCTTCAGATCTTGAAGCGGCCCAGCAGGCTGCTGATCTGCTGACCGATCCGGGCCAGGTGTTCGCTGGCCTGGGCGGTCTGCTGCGCCCCATCGGTGGTTTCCCTTGCCAGTTCGGCGGCTTCGGTCACGTTGCGGTTGACATCCTCCACCACGGTGGACTGCTGGGTGGTGGCGCTGGCGATGGAGGCATTCAGCGCTACCAGGTGCTGCATGGACTGGGCGATCTGCTCCAGTGACTGCCCAGCGGCATTGACCTGTTCGACGCTGAGCTCGGAATAGCGGCTGCTCTCATTGATGACATGCACCACCGACTGCGTATTGTTCTGCAGACGAGTGATCATGCCGTGGATTTCCTCGGTGGACTTCTGGGTACGCTGGGCGAGGTTGCGTACTTCATCGGCCACCACGGCGAAGCCGCGGCCCATTTCGCCAGCGCGGGCAGCCTCGATGGCAGCATTCAGCGCCAGCAGGTTGGTCTGTTCGGCGATGGCGCGGATCACATCCAGTACCGTGGCGATTTCATTGGCGTCGGCCGACAGGGTTTCCATATGGGCGACGGCGGTATTCACGCTGCCGGACAGGTGGTTGATCTGCTCGATGGTCTTTTCCACCTGCACACGACCGAAGTCGGCGCCCTCGTTGGCACTCTCCACTTCCTGCGCAGCGGCGTTGGCATTCTGCGCTACGTCCTGCACGCCGTAGGTGATCTCGTTGATCGCCGTGGCCATGAGCTCCATGCGCTCGGACTGGCGGGTCATGCCAACGAGACTGGCATTGCTGATCTGGTCCAGTTGCTGGCTGGCGCTGATCATCTGGTTGGCGCCATCGCCCAGTTGGCCGATCAGCTTGCGCAGGTTACCGGTGAAGGTATTGAAGTGTCGGGCGAGCAGTGACAGTTCGTCTCGCGCGTCGCCGTTCAGTGTGCGGGTCAGGTCGCCTTCGCCATTGGCTATATCCCCCATGGCCTGGACCACCAGATTCAGTGGCTGGGTAATGCTGCGGGCGATGACATAAAGGATACCGATCATGATCAGCATGATGACCGTGACGACGCTCAGTGCCCAGAATACCTGCGTGCGGATCTTGGCCTGCACATCGGTGAGGATGATGCCGGTGCCGATCATGTAGTCCCAGGGTTTGAAGTGGGTGAAGGCGGACAGACGACGTACTGGATCGCTCTCACCGACCTTGTCGCCTGGCTTGACCCAGTTGTATTCGTAGTGGCCGGTACCCTGGCTGCGGGCCAGGTCGGCCATCTCCTTGATGACATTGGGCGAACCGTTCCGGCCCAGGGTGCTGAGATCGACGCCCTCGGTTTCGGGGGCGAAGGGGTGCATGAGCATGACGTAGTTCATGTCGTTGACCCAGAAGTACTCATTGCCGTCATAGCGCAGGCCGCGTAGCGTTTCCAATGCCTGATGGCGGGCCTGTTCGGGGCTCAGCTCGCCGCTGAGTTCCTTGGCGTGGTAGGCGGCCATGAGACTGTGGGCGGTTTGCACCAGATGGGTGGCCTTGGTGATCTCGGCGGTATGGATCTCTTTACGCAGATGATCGAGAGAAATGAAGGTCAGAACCAGCAGGCTGGCGAGGGCAACGATTAGGATCAGCCATATCCTCTGGCTAATGCGTATCCGACGTAACAAATCCATTGTTGATCTCCGCGATCTTTTATTAGTAACTACGGTCTACTTGAGAACCTACCTTTAAGCGTTATCGACCAAGCGGCGTAATACTGGAGTATTTCTTTGCTGGCTGGCCAGTGTCAATGAGCCATTATTCATCTGATGAATCTACTACTGGGGTTTGGCGTTATCGCTTGCCTCCGTCGTCTGTCCGGGCGACCTTCCGAATGGGGTGACAGCGTGTTAAATTGCCGCGGAAATTCAATGCGTACGGCACTTTCTTCCCTCGCCCCGGTCTATCTGTTTGTTTCCTAAAGGATATTTTATGCAGTTATCTATCAAGAGCCTGTCCCTCGCGGCCCTGTTGAGCACAGCGGCAGTATCCCCCGGTGTATTTGCCGCTACGCAGGAGGCCATCGAGCCGCCTGCTGATGCTGTCATGTCGGAGGACCTCACCGGCAAGGTGGTGGTGGGCTGGATCGAGAAGGGATTGATTCTGCCCGAGCAGACCGCGGTGAAGGTCAAGGTGGACTCCGGGGCGCTGACCTCGTCCATGCATGCGGTGAATCTCGAGCGCTTTACCCGCGAGGGCAAGAGGTGGGTGCGCTATGACGTCGAAGTGAAGGACGCCGATACCGGCAAGCGTGTGACCATGAACTTCGAACGTCCGGTATATCGCCAGATCACCGTACGCGGTGCCGGCGGTGAGGACTATCGGCCGGTAGTGAAGATGCGGATGTGCATCGGCAACCGGATCTATGAAGAGCAGTTTTCCCTGCGTGATCGCAGCGACATGACCTATCCCGTGCTGCTCGGTCGGCGCACCATCGAGCATATCGGTCTGATCGATGTGTCCGATACCTTCATGCTGCCGCTGGATTGCCCGGAAACCGCCAGCGAGGACGAGCGCAACAGGCAGCAACAGCTGCGCGATGATGCCAGCCTGGTGGACGACAGTCAGATCGACGAACCATCGGAAACCGAGGAGGAGGATGACGAGCAGGAAGGCGGGGACTGACGCTTTCGGCTATCCGCCCAGGATCCATCCTCCTGCCGCCGTGGCCAGCACCACCAGCCACGGCGGCAGCTTCCAGAATACCAGCGCGATCAATGCTCCGAGGGCCAGGACGAAGTCCCTTGGCCCGAGGATGCTGCTGGTCCACATCGGCTGATACAGTGCAGCCAGTAGCAGCCCGACCACTGCTGCGTTCACCCCGGCCAGGGCGGCCTGGGCCCGGGCGCTGTGACGCAGTTGCTCCCAGAATGGAAGCACTCCGATTACCAGCAGAAATGATGGCGCGAAGATTGCCAGCAGGCAGATGATGCCATTGATCCAACTGGGCATGCCGGTGTCCATGGCGGCACCCAGAAAGCCCGCGAAGGTGAACAGTGGGCCGGGTATCGCCTGGGCTGCGCCGTAGCCGACCAGGAAGGTGTCCGCAGCGACCCAGCCTGAGTCAACCGTCTCCGCCTGCAACAAGGGCAGGACCACGTGTCCGCCCCCGAAAACCAGGGACCCGACCCGATAGAAGCTGTCGATAATTGCCAGTGTCTGGCTCGGCAGCAACGCTGTCAGCAGCGGCAGGCCGAGCAGCAGTATCAGGAACAGCCCCAGTGCCAGGCTGCCGCCGCGTCGGCTGACCCGCACGGGCTGGATGTCCGGTTCGCCGCGACTGCCGGGGCTTATCAGCGCCAGCCCCAGCAGTCCCGCTGCCAGCAAGACCGCAACCTGGATCCACAGCGTGGATACCAGCAGTACCGCCGTTGCGGCGCCAGCCATGATGGTCATGCGCAGCGGGTCGGGACACAGGGTGCGCGCCATACCCCAAACTGCCTGGGCAACTACGGCAACGGCGACCACCTTGAGTCCCTGGAGCGCACCCGAGCCGGGATCGCCATATTGGGTCAGAGTCATGGCGAACAGGATCAGTGCCAGGGCCGAGGGCAGGGTGAAGCCGACCCAGGCCGCCAGGGCGCCAGCATAGCCCGCTCGGGAAAGGCCCAGGGCCAGGCCGACCTGGCTGCTGGCTGGTCCGGGTAGAAACTGACACAGGGCAACCAGATCGGCATAACTGCGTTCTGACAGCCATTGCCGGCGCACCACGAACTCGTCGCGGAAATAGCCCAGGTGGGCGATGGGCCCGCCGAAGGAAGTCAGGCCCAGGCGCAGGAAGATCAGGAATACGAACCAGGGGCTGCGGTCACCGCCAGGGTGCGGGGCAGGGGCGGCCTGGTCCATGCTGGGCTCCATCAGGTCGGGTGAAGGGTTACCACATCAGGTCGTCAGGCACCTTGAAGTCCGCGTAGGGATCGTCCTCATCGGCTTGCTCAGCTTCCACCTTGGCGATGATTACCGGCCAATGCGGTGCGCGCTCGGCTACCTTCTCCGCTACATCGAGGGGGATGAGTTCGAAGTGGCCAGACAGGCGGACAATGCCCAGCTTGCCACGGCTGAGTTTGGCGAATTGTTCGTCGGTGACATAGATCTTCTTGATCTTGTTCTTGGCCACGAACTGATAGGCGGTTTCGCCACCGGTACGATCCAGCTTGGCCTGTTCGATCAATTGCTTGGCCTGGGCCTCGCGTTCGCGGCGGGCGGCTTCTTCCTGGCGCTGCAGGTTCAACTGGCGGTCACGCTCGGCTTTCTCGGCACGTGCCTTCTCCACCGCAGCGGCGGTGTCGTGCACCTTCTCGGGGGTGTTCTTCGCAGCCTTCTTCTTGGCGCGCTGGGCCTGCTTGAGTTTCTTTTCATCGACCAGTCCGGCTTTGAGCAGCTGGGCTTGCAGTGAATTGACCATGCGTTGGGGCTACCTGTTACGGGGCGTGGAATTTGAGAAACGCATTCTAGGGTCTGTTGCCACCTCATCACAACCGCGCCGGTGTCTGTTCCGGTCTGTGACGAGTCTTCACTCGCGTTGCTTCTCCCTTCTTTCCTGTGCTTCCAGTTCGGCCTGGCGCGCTTTGATGCGTTTCATCTGCTCCTTGCCGATCGGCATCCTGTTGGCGGTCTTGCGCAGCATGTACAGGCCGCCAATGACAGTGGCGAGAATGATCAATACAAAGATCCAGCCAGTGAGAGACATCTCCAGATTCCTTTTATATGAGGGTCTTGGTTACAGCATGGTTAACTGCTGGCAGGATGGCAAATCCATCGGGGAGCGGCGCGGCGTATGAGTATTGAATTCTATTCGTCTCTTTAGACGACTTATGGCGTATTCTTGGAATAAATCGTCATATATGACGAGTATTTCATGGGAGGTTGGGTGTTTTCGCTATTGTCGACTATGATTACATATCTGGTTTTTATTTCGTCATATATGGCGAAATAAAAGAGTTTTTGATCACTATTCGACTGGATAGACGAGATGGGTATTCAGGGGATGCTTTCAGATGAGGCGATTCTGGCTGAGTTGGGTAGCCGGATCGCTCGGCAGCGCTTGGACATGGGGTATACCCAGGCCATGCTGGCTGAGCAGGCCGGGGTATCAAAACGTACCCTGGAGCGGCTGGAGGCCGGCGCATCCACCCAGTTGACCAGCTTCATCCGTATTCTGCGGGTGCTGGGACTCCTTCATGGTCTGGACCAGTTGCTCCCCGAGCAGGGACCCAGCCCCATGGCGCTGCTGCGAGGCAAGGGCAAGGTTCCACGGCGGGTGCGCCCCGCGGCGCCGGCCGGCATTCAGCAACCGGATGCAGCATGGCAGTGGGGGGATGAGTCATGACTACCCTGGCCGAGGTACGATTGTGGGGGCGGACTATCGGTGCGGTGTCGCTCGCGGATGGCGAGGAGGTAGCGAGCTTTCAGTACGATCCTGCCTTCGTCACCAGTGACATCCAGCTATCCCCCCTGGTCATGCCCTTGTCCAGTCGGGTCTATCGTTTCCCTGAACTGGCCAGGCAGACTTTCCATGGCTTGCCTGGCCTGCTTGCCGACAGCCTGCCGGACAAGTTCGGCAATTCCTTGATCAACGCCTGGCTGGCGGCGCAGGGGCGGACACCGGAGAGTTTCAATGCGGTGGAGCGGCTTTGCTATACCGGTAGCCGGGGGATGGGGGCGCTGGAGTTCGTACCCATGAGCGGACCGCGCCACCAGCAGTCGGGACGGGTGGATATCGAGGCGCTGGTGGCTCTGGCATCCGATGTATTGGCCAATCGCAATGGCCTTGCGACATCCTTCGCCGATGCCGGGAAGGCTGCGGCACTCAAGGATATTCTGCGTGTGGGTACCTCGGCTGGCGGGGCCAGGGCCAAGGCCGTGATTGCCTGGCATCCGCCTACCAATGAAGTTCGCTCCGGTCAGGTGGCGGCGGGAGAGGGCTTTGAGTACTGGCTGCTCAAGTTCGACGGGGTGGCGGGTAACCGTGACCGGGAGCTGGATGACCCGCAGGGGTACTGTGCGATCGAGTATGCCTATTATCTGATGGCCTGTGCTGCCGGTATCGACATGAGTGAATGCCGCTTGCTGGAGGAGGGTGGCCGCCGGCATTTCATGACGCGGCGTTTCGATCGCACCGAGGACGGTGGCAAGCTGCACATGCAGTCGTTATGCGCGCTGGCGCATTATGATTTCAACCAGGCCGGTGCGCATTCCTACGAGCAGGCGCTGCTGGTGATTCGCCGCCTGGGTCTGCCGATGCAGGCGTTGGAGGAGCAGTTTCGCCGGATGGCCTTCAATATCATCGCCCGCAACCAGGACGATCACGTCAAGAACATCGCCTTTCTGATGGACCGCCGTGGTGCCTGGAGGCTGTCGCCGGCCTTCGACGTTACCTACAGCTACAACCCCCAGGGCGCATGGACGGCGATGCATCAGATGTCGATGAGCGGCAAGCGCGATGGTTTTACCCTGGCAGATTTCAACGCCTGCGGCAAAAGCGCCGGTCTCAAGCGCGGGCGGGCGGAAACCATCGTGGCCGAGGTGCGTGCCAGCGTGGCGCGTTGGCCGGAATTTGCCGAGCGGGCCGGGGTGGCGCCGCAATGGATCGAGCAGGTTGCAGGGCAGTTGCGACTGGCTATATGAGGTGCAATATGGCTTGACTTGGGCGGGTAAACATTTACAATGCGCGCCTGGTTCGATGACAGGCCCGCCACCTCGGTGAATGCCTGCCGTCAGACAGATGCGCAGCGGTAGTTCAGTTGGTTAGAATACCGGCCTGTCACGCCGGGGGTCGCGGGTTCGAGTCCCGTCCGCTGCGCCATATACGAGAAAGCCCCTGATCGAAAGATTCAGGGGCTTTCTGCTTTCTGCGGGGTCAGTTGCCCGGATACTCGGCAACAACCTCCAGATCCCCGCCCTTGGTCAGCCCCACTACCTGATAGGGATCCTGCCGATCACCATACTCCATGCCAGGCGAGCCCATCGGCATTCCCGGCACAGCTATGCCCAGCAGATCCGGGCGCGCCTGCAGGGCGAGGATCTGCTCCGCTGGCACATGACCTTCGACGAACTGGCCGCCGATCACTGCGGTATGGCAGGAGCCCAGGCGTGGCGGCACGCCCAGTTCCTGTTTTACCGTAGCCATGTTCGGCTCGACATGATCATTGACGCTGAAACCATTGCTTTCCAGGTGCTTGATCCAGTCCTTGCAGCAGCCGCAGTTGACGTCGCGGTGGACGTCGATGGTCAGGCTGTCGGCAGCCTGGGCGATGCCGCCGAGCAGCAGGGCGGTCAGCGCGACGAAGCGTAATCTGGCATGCATGATGTGATCCTCTGTTTTGCTATGGGTTGAACTCAGTGACAGCCGCCGCAGCAGGTGGTGTGACCGTCATGGGCCTTGGCCGCGCTGGCGACGGCAGCGGGGTAGCCGGCTTCGTCCAGTGCAGCAATCAACGTCTGGCTGTCAGCCTGCCCGTCGACCTTGACCCGACCGCTGCCGAGATCAACCTCGATGCCATTGACGCCGGCCACCGCGGTCAGTGCTTCGGTAACATGCTTGACGCAGTTGTTGCAGGTCATTTCCTGTACATCCAATTCGATGGAACTCATGGTGGGGTACTCCCTGGAGGTTTGAACTGGGAGCATTTTCAACCCTGACATGGTGGCAAAGTCAATCCGGCTCTGGTGCTGATCGATGTCTATAATGGTGTCAGCGTGGATCAGGCTGATGCGATCCACTTTCAACAATGAACTGAAAGGGGCGACACTCTTGAAAGCGTTCACGGTGATTGTCGGGTTGGCCTGCGCACTGGTCGGGCTGGTGCTGGCTCTGGGTGGTGGCTATCTGGTGACGCTGGGTGGCAGTTGGTATTACCTGCCGGCGGGTGTGGCCATATTGGTTGCCGGGATACTGATTGCAAGAGGACGTACATCCGGAGCCCTGCTGTTCGCCCTGGTTTTCCTGCTATCGGCAGTCTGGGCTATCTGGGATGCGGGTTTCGAATTCTGGCCGCTGGTGTCGCGCCTGTACATGCTGGCGGTGATGGGGCTGGTCATCGCTTTCATCTATCCCTCGATGGTGCGCCGCACTGGCGAACTGCCGGGACGGAGCGCGGTGGTGGTGCCGGTCATCATGCTGGTAGGCGTGGTCGCCACCTTTGCCGCCATGTTCATTCCAATGAACAGCCAGCTGGCCACCCGTGACCCGGTACGCACGCCCCTGGCCGACGGTGTCGAGCAGGCTGACTGGATGCACTGGGGCAACACCACCCATGGTGACCGTTTTGCCGCACTGGATCAGATCACGCCGGAGAATGTCACGCAGTTGGAGGTGGCCTGGACCTTCCGTACCGGGGAGCTGCCGGAAAGCACCGGCTCCGGTGCCGAAGACCAGAATACGCCTCTGCAGGTCGGCGATACCCTGTACTACTGCAATGCCTACGGCAAGGTCTTCGCTCTGGATGTGGACGCTGGTGAGCAGCGCTGGATGTTCGATCCTGAAGGGCACGCTCCGGTCTGGCAGCGTTGCCGTGGCCTGGGCTATTTTGCCGAGGAGGGCGCCAGCACCCTGGCCGGCGAGACCGGCGACAGCCCGGCGGCCAGTTGTCAGCGCCGACTGTTCCTACCCACTGGGGATGCCCGCCTGCTTGCCATCAATGCCGAAACCGGGGAGCTCTGCGCCGATTTCGGTGACAATGGCACCGTCGATCTCAAGGTCGATATGGGCGAGGTGAAGGATGGCTTCTATCAGCAGACCTCCACGCCATTGGTGGCCGGTGAGCTGGTGGTGGTTGGCGGCCGTGTGGCCGACAACTTCTACGTGGGTGAGCCGCCGGGCGTGGTGCGCGCTTATGATGTGCGCAGCGGCGACCTGGTCTGGGCCTGGGATCCGGGCAATCCGGACACCACCCGCCGCCCGCCGGCAGGCGAGACCTATACCCTGGGTACGCCCAACGTCTGGTCGGCAATGTCCTATGATGCCGAGCTGGGGCTGATCTACCTGCCTACCGGCAACACCACTCCGGACTTCTGGGCTGGCCAGCGCACCGAGCTGGATGATCTGTACAGTTCCTCGCTGGTCGCGGTCGAGGCGCAGACTGGACGGGTGCGTTGGCACTATCAGATGACCCACCATGATATCTGGGACTTCGACCTGCCGGCCCAGCCGCTGCTGTACGACATCCCGGACGAGCAGGGCGGTAGTGTGCCGGCAGTGGCCCAGGTGACCAAGCAGGGGGAAATATTCCTGCTCAACCGGGTGACCGGCGAGCCGATTGCCGAGGTGGAAGAGCGGCCGGTGCCCGCCGGTAATCTGGAAGGCGAACGCTACGCGCCAACCCAGCCGTTCTCGGTGGGCATGCCGTCGATCGGTAACGAGACGCTGGTGGAGTCGGATATGTGGGGCGCGACCCTGCTGGACCAGTTGGTGTGTCGTATCCAGTTCGCCGGTATGCGCCATGAGGGTGTATACACCCCGCCGGGCCTGGATCGCGCGTTGCAGTATCCCGGTTCGCTGGGCGGCATGAACTGGGGCAGTGTGGCGGTGGACCCGACTACCAGCTACATGTTCGTCAACGACATGCGTCTGGGGCTGGCCAACTACATGCTGCCGCGTGAGGACATTCCTGCTGACGCCAGTGGGATCGAGATGGGTATCGTACCGATGGAAGGCACACCCTATGGCGCCATGCGTGAACGCTTCCTGTCGCCGCTCGGCATTCCCTGCCAGAAGCCGCCATTCGGCACCATGTCGGCCATCGACCTGAAGACCCGTGAGCTGGTGTGGCAGGTGCCGGTGGGCACGGTGCGCGACACCGGCCCGATGGGTATCAAGATGCGCCTGCCGATTCCGGTGGGCATGCCGACCCTGGGGCCATCGCTGGCCACCGAGACCGGCTTGCTGTTCTTCGCCGGCACTCAGGACTATTACCTGCGGGCCTTCGACAGCTATACCGGCAGGGAAATCTGGAAGTCCCGTCTGCCGGTGGGTAGCCAGGCTGGCCCGATGACCTATGTGTCACCGCACAGCGGCAAGCAGTACATCGTCATCACCGCCGGCGGCGCGCGGGTATCGCCTGACCGTGGCGATTATGTGATCGCCTACGCCCTGCCGGATTGATCGAATTCCGGCTCAACGGGAGACAGGGTTTCCTGGGAGGTACCAGCCCCCAGGAAACCCATGGACACGGTGGTCTGCCGCTTTACTTCCCCAGCGAAAACTCCTAACCTTTCGCCTGCTTCAGGTGTCCACCAGCTCGGCTGGTGGGTGAAACTGGGAAGCCGGTGCGTCTTGATATTTCAGACTATTCCGGCGCTGCCCCCGCAACGGTAAATGAGTGCCAGCCACCTCTAGGTGCGTCCTGGCGGATGATTCAGAGTGACCACTGTGCCTGCACGGGAAGGTCGCATCATCGGATAGGCATTATCCACTCATGAGCCCGGAGACCGGCCTGTCGCATGTCACAGCAGTGCGGCGGGCTCTGTGGGTGTAGCGTTTCATGCTGTGTCTGGAACCGTCTCCCCAACTCCGTTCGCCGACTGCATAACCAGCCATGCCGTACGGGTGAGTACGGCGACGGAGCACCGATGACGTTTGCACGCACCTCCCTGGCGCTGGCCCTGATGGCCACTGCCGGTTTTTCCCATGCCGAATCCCTTTCCCTGGACAACCAGGTCGTTACCGCCACGCGCACCGGACAGTCCCTGGGTGCCAACCTTGGCGCAGTAACACGACTGGACCAGCGCGCCATCCAGCGCCTGCAGCCGACCGATATGCTGGATCTGCTGCGGCGCACCCCATCGCTGAGCATCGTCAACAATGGTGGCGCGGGCAAGTCCAGCACCGTTGGCATTCGCGGCAGCAGCAGTGACCATGTGCTGGTGCTGATCGATGGCGTGCGTATTGGCTCGGTGACCAGTGGAAGTGCTGCGTTGCACAATCTGCCCATCGAGCAGATCGAGCGTATCGAGATCGTGCGTGGACCACGCTCCAGTCTGTATGGCTCCGAAGCCATTGGCGGGGTGATCCAGATCTTCACCAAGCGTGGAGCCGGCGGTGATCCCAAGCCGTGGATGTCGCTCACTGCCGGCAGCCGCAACCATCATGAGGGCAGTGCCGGGGTCTCCGGCGGGATCGGGCAAGGCTGGTACAGCGCGGCGGTGACCAGCCTGTCCACCCGGGGCATCGATGCCCGGCCTGGCAAGGGGGACCCGGATAACGATGGTTACCGTGAACTCTCCGGCAACCTGCGCGCCGGCTATCGCTTCGACAATGGTCTGGAGCTGGAAGGTCATGTGCTGGAATCCCACTCCCATAGCGACTTCGACTCGGGCTACAAGGCTAACAACGACTCGAAGCTGAAAACCCACGGGCTCAATGCCCGCTTCTCACCGCTCGAACCCTGGCGGGTGACGCTGCAGGCGGCGCGCAGCGAGGACAAGAACGACACCTTCAATGGCAGCACCTTCAACAGCCGTTTCGATACCCGGCGCGACAGCCTGGGCTGGCAGAACGATATCGATCTTGCCCCCGGCCATCTGCTGACCCTGGGTTTCGACCACCTGACCGATGAGGTCGGCAGTAGCGTGGCCTACAGGGAGAACCGCCGTACCAACAAGGGCTACTACGCCCAGTATCTGGGACAACATGGCGTGCATGAATGGCAGATGAGCCTGCGTCATGATGACAATGAACAGTTCGGTCGCTACAACACCGGCAGCATTGCCTATGGCCTGAGCCTGACCGACAACCTGCAATGGGTGGCCAGTTACGGCACCGCGTTCAAGGCGCCGACCTTCAACCAGCTGTACTACCCCGGCTTCGGTAACCCGGATATCAAGGAAGAAACCTCGCGCAATATCGAGACTGGACTGCGTGGCGAGCACGACTGGGGTAACTGGGCGGTCAACCTGTTCCGCAATGAAGTGGACGATCTGATTTCCAGCGTAAACCTCGGTGGCGGTATCTATCTGTCGGAGAACATAGACAAGGCGGTGATCAAAGGCGTGGAGCTCGAGATTGCCCGCCATTGGCTGGGTTGGGACTGGAGCAGCAACCTGACTCTGCAGGACCCCGCCAACCGTACCTCTCGCACGGGACAGGGTGATCTGCTGGCCCGCCGGGCCGAGCAGATGTTCAACCTGGATATCGATCGCCGTTTCGGCCGCATTGGCGTCGGTGCCAGCCTGCATGCCGAGGGCCGGCGTTGGGATAACGCGGCCAATACCATCGAGCTGCACGGCTACAACACCGTCGACCTGCGCGCCGAGTACTGGCTCAGCCATGCCTGGCGGCTGCAGGCGCGTATCAGCAACCTGTTCGATACCGATTACGAGACCGCTGCCAGCTACCAGCAGCCGGGTCGTGCCGGCTATCTGACGGTGCGTTATCAACCCTTGTAACAGCAGGACCACATCCACAGGAGGATGACATATGTTGGCACTATCCAAGCGCGGCCAGTTGGCCGTAGGTATCGTTCTGGTGCTGTTGATGGCCATTACCCGGGGCAGCCACTTCAGCACGGTCAACCTGCCCGGCGCATCCTGGGCGGCGTTCTTCCTCGCCGGCGTGCTGCTGCGCCCGCGCTGGGCCTTTCCGTTGCTGTTTCTGCAGGCGGTGTTCATGGATGTCATGACCGTCGGCTGGAGCAATGCCGGGCACCATTGCATGACCATCGCCTACTGGATGCTGCTGCCGGCCTATGGCTCGCTGTGGCTGGGCGGTCGGCTATACGCGGGTTGGCATCGCGAGCAGCCAACCAGTCTGCTGGTGCTGGGCGGGACCATGGCCGCCAGCGCGCTGGTCTGCCAGAGCTTTTCCAGCGGCGGTTTCTACTGGTTGTCGGGGCGTTATCCCGACCCGACCCTGCTCGGCACCATCGAGCGCCTGGCGACCTATTATCCCAAGTACCTTGGCTCGCTGGCCTTCTATGTGGCCATCGCTGCGGCGCTCTATATCGGCTGGCAGCTGCTGGCCCGCCAGCGGGTTGCCGAGGGTGGCAAGGTATGAGCGAGTCCACCGAACGGGATGAGCGCCACCGCCAGCGCATGCAGCGCAAGAAGGCGGTGGTCGATGAGAAGATCGCCCAGGCCCGTGAGGAGCGCGGGCTGCTGCTGGTGCTGACCGGCAACGGCAAGGGCAAGAGCAGTTCCGCCTTCGGCATGGCGGCGCGCGCCCTGGGTCATGACATGCAGATTGGCATCGTCCAGTTCATCAAGGGGGCTGCCAGTACCGGGGAGGAGCATTTCTTCCGGCGTTTCCCGGAACAGGTGCGTTATCACGTGATGGGCGCCGGTTTCACCTGGGAAACCCAGGACCGCCAGGACGATATCGCCAAGGCGCAGGCGGCCTGGGCGGTGGCGGTGGAGCTGATGCGCGATGAGAGTGTGGCGCTGGTGATTCTCGACGAGCTGAATATCGCTCTCAAATATGGTTATGTGCAGCTGGACCAGGTGCTGGCCGATATCGCCGCGCGCCCGCGCCACCAGCATGTGGTGGTGACGGGGCGCGGTGCGCCGCCGGGACTGGTCGAGGCGGCCGATACGGTGACCGAGATGGGCGTGGTCAAGCATGCCTTCAAGGCGGGTATCAAGGCGCAGAAGGGAGTGGAGTTCTGATGAACGCACAATGTCCGGCAATGCTGATCGCCGCGCCTGCCTCGGGGCAGGGCAAGACTACCGTTACCGCCGCACTGGCCCGGCTGCACAGCCGCAACGGCAAGCGGGTGCGGGTGTTCAAGTGCGGGCCGGATTTTCTCGACCCGATGATCCTGCAGCGGGCCAGCGGCCAGCCGGTGTATCAACTGGACCTGTGGATGGTCGGCGAAGAGGAGAGCCGCCGGCTGCTGTGGCAGGCGGCGCAGGAGTCGGACCTGATCCTGATCGAGGGTGTCATGGGACTGTTCGATGGCACGCCCTCGGCGGCGGATCTGTCCCGGCGTTTTGGTGTGCCGATCATGGCGGTGATCGACGGTGCGGCCATGGCCCAGACCTTCGGTGCGCTGGCCCATGGGCTGGCGACCTTCCAGCCGGACCTGCCGTTTGCCGGGGTGCTGGCCAACCGCATTGGCAGCGCCCGGCATGCAGAGATCCTGCGCGACAGCCTGGGCGAGGGGATGGGCTGGTTCGGTGCGCTGCCCAGGGATGCTGCCGTGGAGTTGCCGAGCCGGCATCTGGGGCTGGTGCAGGCCGAAGAGCTGGCGGATCTCGACGCGCGGCTGGACGCTGCCGCCGACGCGCTGGAACAGAGCGCCGATACCCGCTTGCCCGAGCCGGTGAGCTTTGCCGCTGCACCGCAAGCGCTCGTTGAGCCGTTGCTGGCAGGGGTACGGATCGGTGTGGCACGGGACACGGCCTTCGCCTTTATCTACCAGGCCAACCTGGACCTGTTGCGCAGTCTGGGCGCGGAGCTGACTTTCTTCTCGCCACTGGCTGACAGTCAACTGCCGGAGGTGGACAGCCTGTATCTGCCAGGAGGTTATCCTGAGCTGCATCTGGATGCCTTGTCGGGCAACCAGTCGATGCTGGCCGCTATCCGCGCCCATCATGACGACGGCAAGCCGATCCATGCCGAGTGCGGCGGAATGCTCTATCTGTGCCATTCATTGGCAGATATGGCGGGCGCGCGTGGCGAGCTGGTGGGTCTGCTGCCCGCCACGGCGCAGATGCAGGGCCGGCTGGCCGCCCTGGCATTGCAGGAGGTTGCTCTGCCGGAAGGCAGTCTGCGTGGCCATACCTACCACCGCTCCGTGCTGGAGTGCGATCTGGAACCACTGGCACAGGGTGAGTGCCCGAACTACCGGCGCACGGCCGAACGGGTATGGCGTATCGGCCGCTTGACCGCGTCCTATATCCACTTCTACCTGCCAGGCAATCCGGCTGCCGCTGCGGAGCTGTTTCGCCCATGAGCGGGCAGGGCTTTTCCGATGCCGAACGGGCTGGGGTGTACCGGGCCATCCGCGAGCGCCGGGACATGCGCCATTTCAGTGGCGGTGAGGTGGCTCCGGAAGTGCTGAGCCGCTTGCTGCAGGCCGCTCATCAGGCGCCGAGCGTCGGACTGATGCAGCCCTGGCGCTTCATCCGGATTACCCGACCGGCGCTGCGCCGGGATATCGCGCAACTGGTGGAGCAGGAAAGATTGCTCACCGCCGAGGCCTTGGGCGAACGCGGTGACGAATTCATGCAGCTCAAGGTCGAAGGCATCCTCGACTGTGCCGAGCTGTTGGTGGCGGCGTTGCCGGACGGACGCGAGCGGCACGTATTTGGCCGGCGCACGCTGCCGGAAATGGATCTGGCATCGGTTGCCTGCGCCATCCAGAACCTCTGGCTGGCGGCCCGCGCCGAAGGGCTGGGCATGGGCTGGGTGTCACTGTTCGATCCGCAGGCGCTGGGCGCACTGCTGAAGCTGCCGCAAGGCGCCCGCCCGGTGGCCATTCTCTGCCTCGGCCCAGTGGAGGAGTTCTATCCACGCCCGATGCTGGTCGAACAGGGCTGGACCGAGGAACAGCCGCTGGCGGAGCTGGTATTCACCGATGCCTGGGGGCAGCAGGATGACTGAACAGCAGCGCCGGAGACTGCGATGTTGACGGGGCTGCTGATGGCGCTGGCGGTGCTGCTGGATCACTTGTTGGGCGAGCCGCGGCGTGCGCACCCGCTGGTGGCATTCGGGCGAATGGCCGATGTGCTCGAACGTTGGATGAACCGGGGCGAGCGGCGTCAGTTGCGCGGATTGCTGGCCTGGCTGTTGGCGGTGGTGCCGCTGACACTACTGGCCTGGGCGCTGGCCAGCCTGCCGCAGATTGGCTGGCTGCTCTCGATACTGCTGCTGTATCTGGCCATCGGTCTGCGCAGTCTTGGCGAGCATGCCCAGCCCGTGGCCCTGGCGCTGCGGGCCGGTGATCTGTCGCAGGCGCGCCGCCGGGTGAGCTATATGGTCAGCCGGCAGACTGCCGAGCTGGATGCCACTGCCGTCGCTGCCGCGACCACTGAATCGGTACTGGAGAATGGCAGCGATGCGGTCTTCGCCGCGCTGTTCTGGTTCGCCGTGCTGGGTGCGCCGGGCGTGGTGCTGTATCGCCTGGCCAATACCCTGGATGCCATGTGGGGTTATCGCAATGAACGCTTCCAGCGGTTCGGCTGGGCTGCGGCACGGCTGGATGATGCGCTCAACTGGCTGCCGGCCCGGCTGGTGGCCTTGACCTATGCGCTATTGGGTAATACGTACCAGGCCTGGTCCTGCTGGCGTCGGCAGGCGCCGCAGTGGGATAGCCCGAACGCCGGACCGGTCATGGCTGCTGGGGCGGGTGCGCTGAATGTGCGGCTGGGCGGGGCGGCGATCTATCATGGCGAGTTGCATGAGCGTCCGCTACTGGGCGCCGGTCGGCCGGCAGCGGCAGACGATATTGACCGTGCACTGCGTCTGGTACGACAGGGCGTCTGGTTATGGCTGGTGGTGGCTTTGGTCATCGGGTTGGTCTGGCATGCTTGAGCACGGCGGTCGCCTGCTGGAAGCCGCTACCCGGTTCGGCATCCCGCCGCAGCAGTGGCTGGACCTGTCAACCGGGCTGGCTCCCTGGCCCTGGCCACTACCGGCCATTCCGGCCAGCGCCTGGATGCGTCTGCCCGAGCCGGATGATGGTCTGGAGTCCATCGCCTGCGCCTACTACGGTGCGTCCGCGGTACTGCCGGTGGCCGGCTCCCAGGCCGCGATCCAGGCCTTGCCCCGGCTGCGAGCACCCTGCCGGGTAGCGATCATCGGGCCCTGTTATGCCGAGCACCAGCATGCCTGGCAGAGCCAGGGCCATCAGGTGCAATCGCTGACTGCGGAGCAGTTGTCTGCTGTGCTGGATGAGCAGCCGGCCGCGCCGGTATTCGATGTGGTGGTGCTGGTCAATCCGGACAACCCCACCGGTCGCGTGCTGGATCGAGCCACTCTGCTCGATTGGCACGCGCGGCTGTTCGCCAGCGGTGGCTGGCTGGTCATTGACGAAGCCTTTGCCGATGCGCAACCCGCCTGCAGCCTGGCGGACTGTGCCGACCAGGCGGGGTTGATCGTGCTGCGTTCGGTGGGCAAGTTCTTCGGCCTGGCGGGAATACGTCTGGGTTTTGTACTGGCTGAGCCGGCATTGCTGTCCGCGCTGGAGGCCCTGTTGGGGCCCTGGGCGGTGAGCGGGCCGGCGCGTGCCGTGGGACGCTCAATACTGGCGGATAGCTCCCTGCAGCAGGCCTGGCGGCTGCGCTTGCAGGAGGATGCGGTGCGCTTGCAGGAGCTGTTGATCCGCTGTGGGCTGTCCCCGGCGGGTGGCTGCGAGCTGTTCCAGTGGGTGACTGCCATCGATGTGGCCGGGGTGTACCAGCAGATGGTCGAGCGCGGCATTCTGTTGCGTTGGTATCGGCAGCCTGCCGGGCTGCGCATCGGCCTGCCCGCCAACCAGGCGCAATGGCAGCGGCTGGAGCAGGCATTCAGCGACGTGATGCGGACCATGGGGAGCAGTAGAGCATGAGCACCTTGATGATTCAGGGCACGACCTCCGATGCGGGGAAAAGCACGCTGGTGACCGCATTGTGCCGCTGGCTGCGGCGCCGGGGCGTGCGGGTGGTCCCCTTCAAACCGCAGAACATGGCCTTGAATGCGGCGGTGACTGCCGACGGTGGCGAGATCGGCCGCGCCCAGGCGGTGCAGGCCGCCGCCGCGGGGCTGGAGCCGCACACCGACATGAATCCGGTGCTGCTCAAACCCAATACCGATACCGGCTCGCAGGTGATCATCCATGGTCACCCGGTGGGCAATATGAATGCCGTCACCTATCACGCCTACAAGCCGACTGCCATGCAGGCGGTGCTCACCTCCCACACCCGTCTGAGCCGTGACTTTCAGGTGGTGATGGTGGAGGGCGCTGGCTCGCCGGCGGAAATCAACCTGCGTCAGGGTGATATCGCCAACATGGGCTTTGCCGAGGCAGTGGATTGCCCGGTGCTGCTGATCGCCGATATCGACCGCGGCGGCGTGTTTGCCCATCTGGTTGGCACCCTGGAGCTGTTGTCCGCCAGCGAGCGGGCGCGGGTGAAGGGATTCGTCATCAATCGTTTTCGTGGGGACCTGGCCTTGCTGCAGCCGGGGTTGGACTGGCTGGAGCAGCGCACCGGCGTACCGGTGCTGGGTGTGCTGCCCTATGTGCATGACCTGCATCTGGAGGCGGAGGATGCGCTGGATACGCGCCAGGCGGACAGCGCAGCGGAGCAGTTGCGGGTGGTGATCCCGGTACTGCCGCGCATCAGCAACCACACCGATTTCGATCCGCTGCGCCTGCATCCGCAGGTTGATCTGCGCTTCGCCGCACCGGGTCAGCCGTTGCCGCCAGCGGACCTGATCATCCTGCCCGGCTCGAAAAGCGTGCGTGCCGACCTGGCATTCGTGCGTGCCCAGGGCTGGGATGCAACAATCCACCGGCACCTGCGCTACGGTGGCAAACTGTTGGGCATCTGTGGCGGCCTGCAGATGCTCGGCCGGGAGATCAGTGACCCGCTCGGGCTGGAGGGGCCGGCCGGGCGCAGTGCCGGTCTGGGCTTGCTGGATTTTGCCACCCGACTGACGAACGAAAAACGCCTGACCCGGGTCGAGGGCCAACTGCTGGCGGGCGGGGTGCCGGTGCGCGGCTATGAGATCCATGCCGGGGTCAGCAGTGGGCCGGCCCTGTCCGAGCCGCTGATCCGGCTGGATGATGGTAATCTGGATGGCGTGCTGAGCGCCGATGGGCAGATCGCCGGGACCTACCTGCATGGTCTGTTCGAAGCGCCGCAGGCGGCCGCCGCACTGCTTGGCTGGGCCGGCCTGAGCGGAGCCCGGGAGCTGGATTATGCGGGGCTGCGCGAACGGGATATCGAGCGTCTTGCCGACCTGATCGATAAGCATATGAATGCTGATAAACTACTTGCTCTATGCGGGGTAACTAATTGATTGAATTGATACTTGGCGGTGCCAGATCCGGCAAGAGTCGGCTGGCCGAGCAACTGGCCCAGGACGCTGGGCTGGAGGTGATCTATATCGCCACCAGCCAGCCGCTGGATGAGGAAATGCGCGCGCGTATCGCCCATCACCGTCAGCAGCGGCCGGCACACTGGGGGCTGATCGAGGAGCCCCTGGCCCTGGCGCAGGTGTTGCGTGAGCAGGCGGACGCGCGGCGCTGTCTGCTGGTCGACTGTCTGACCCTGTGGCTGACCAATCTGCTGCTGGATGGGGACCCCGAGCGGCTGGGGCGTGAACGTCAGGCACTGCTGGAGGTGCTCGAAGGGCTGCCGGGCCGGGCGATTCTGGTCAGCAATGAAACCGGCCTGGGCGTGGTGCCGATGGGTGAGCTGAGTCGCCGCTATGTGGATGAGGCCGGCTGGCTGCACCAGGCGCTCGCACACTGTTGTGACCGGGTGCAGTTCTGCGTCGCCGGTCTGCCGATGCTACTCAAGGGAACCAGGGAGACAGGCAATTGAGTTTATCTGAACAGAAGATCGTGCCTGCAGACTGGTGGCAGGCGCCGGTAGCGCCGGTGCATCAGCCTGCACGGGAGCAGGCCGCTCAGCGCCAGACCCAGTTGACCAAGCCGCAGGGTGCCCTGGGCCGGCTGGAACAACTGGCGATTCAGTTGGCCGGCTGGCAGGGCACTCCCGTTCCGCAGTTACAGCGGGTATGGATCAGTGTATTTGCCGGCGACCACGGGGTGGCGGTGGAAGGCGTATCCACGGTGCCACAGGCGGTAACCGGGCAGATGCTGCGCAACTTCGCCGCTGGCGGCGCGGCGATCAGCGTCATGGCCCGCCAGTTGGGGGCGACCCTGGATCTGCGTGATCTGGGGTTGGCAGTGCCCATCGAGCCGCTGCCCGGCGTGCATCACCTGAATCTGGCAGCGGGCAGCGCCAATCTGCTGCATGAACCGGCCATGACCAACGCGCTGTGTCAGCAGGCATTGCTGGCCGGTTGCCAGGCGGTAGTCGATGCAGCCGGGCAGGGCGCGCAGCTGTTTATCGCCGGAGAAATGGGAATCGGCAACACCACGCCGGCCTGCGCCATGGCCAGCCTGCTGCTGGACCAGCCGGTCGCCGCGCTGGTCGGCCCCGGCACCGGCCTGAATGCCGAGGGGCTGAGGCACAAGACCGAGGTCATCGAGGCGGCGGTGGGCCTGCATGGTCCGCAGTGCCATAGTGCACTGGACGTGCTGACCCGCCTCGGTGGGCTGGAAATCGCCGCGATTGCCGGTGCCTATCTGGCAGCGGCGCAGCAGGGCATCCCGATGCTGGTGGACGGCTATATCTGTTCCATCGCCGCGCTGTGTGCGGTACGCCTGAACCCGGCCTGCCGCGAGTGGATGCTGTTCGGCCATCGCAGCGCCGAGCCGGGCCACACCGCAGTACTGGCAGCGTTGCAGGCCGATCCCTTGCTGGATCTGGGCATGCGCCTGGGCGAAGGCACCGGTGCGGCGGCCAGTGTACCGCTGCTGCGCATGGCCTGCGCGCTGCACAATGACATGGCCACCTTTGCCGAGGCGGCGGTGGCTGCCGAGCCTGCGGCATGCTGACCCTGGATCTGTTGCGTCATGGCGAGACCGAGCGCGGTGGCGGCTTTCGCGGCAGTCTGGATGATCTGCTGACGCCGGTCGGCTGGCAGCAGATGCGGGAGGCGACGCTGCAGCCGGAGCCCTGGGACGCGATCATCAGTTCCCCCTTGCGCCGCTGTGCCGATTTCGCTTTCGCCCTGGCGCAGCAGTGCAGGTCGCCGCTGGTGCTGGTGGAGGATCTGCGCGAGCTGCATTTCGGCGATTGGGAAGGGCGCCAGGCCAGCGAGTTGATGGTTGAACATGCCGAGGATCTCGGGCGTTTCTGGGCCGATCCCTATCAGTTCTGCCCTCCGGGCGGAGAACAGATGGAGCTCTTCGAGCGGCGGGTGCTGAACGCCATCGACGAGCTGTACCAGCGCCGCGCCGGGGAGCACCTGCTGCTGGTTACCCATGGCGGGGTGATGCGTCTGCTGGCGGCCAGGGCCCGCGGTCTGGCGCGGGAAGGGCTGCTGCAGGTCGAGGTTGGGCATGGCCAGCGGTTACGCCTGCAGGTCAAGGAAGGCGGGGAGCTGCACGAATGCCCTTGCTGATTGCGTTGCAGTTCCTGACCCGGCTACCGGTGCGCCTGCCGCGCTTGCCCACGCCGGAGGAAAGCGGTCGTTCGCTGCTCTGGTATCCGCTGGTGGGGTTGTTGCTGGGGGCTGCACTACTGCTGGGCCACTGGTTGTTGAATGGCGTATCGATAGGCTTGCAGGCGGCACTGCTGCTGACCCTGTGGGTCTGGCTCAGCGGTGGGCTGCATCTGGATGGCCTGGCCGATACCGCCGATGCCTGGGTTGGCGGCTATGGTGATCGTGAGCGCACCCTGGCGATCATGAAAGACCCGACCTGCGGACCTATTGGCGTGATCAGCCTGGTGCTGCTGTTGCTGCTGAAGCTGACCGCGTTGGTGGCACTGTTGCAGGCCGGGCAGTGGGGCGCGCTGTTGCTGGCGCCCTGGCTGGGGCGCTGGGTGTTGCCGTTGCTGCTGTTCAGCACGCCCTACGTGCGTCCCGGTGGGCTGGGTCAGGTGCTGGCCGAGCATATGCCGCGTCGCAGCCTGCCGCTGTTGCTGGGCATCCATGCGCTGGCGATGTTGCTGTTTGGCTGGACGGGGCTGTTGGTACTGGTGGTGGCGCTGCTGGTGCTGCTGGTGGTGCGTCATTACCTGTGTCAGCGCCTCGGCGGCACCACCGGCGATACCGCCGGTGCTCTGGTCGAACTGGTGGAAACCGCGGTGCTGGTGAGTTGCGCCGTGGTCTGAACTTTTTCCGGCAGCGTTCATCTGACTGTAATGCAGGGGCCATAAGGTGACTATGTGACTTCACCCCCTGCAACAGGGAAACGGAGGAAAACAAGATGAACGAGTACGAAGAAGAATTGCTGGAACAGCGTGCGCAGGATTGGGACCACGACGTGGAAGACGCCGAGGAGATGTAGGGAGGCGTCGTCCCTGCTCCGAACGATTCCATGATCCAGGGGAGGTCGAGCGCGACCCGGTCGAGTTCCATCTCCACCAGCGGCGTATCCGCCTAGTCCCCGTGTCGAGATGGAACTCGACACTCCCAGCAAGTCGCAGCTCTCTGGAAGGTCGAGCGCGACCCGGTCGAGTTCCACCTCGACCAGCGGTGTATCTGCCCAGTCCCCGTGTCGAGATGGAACTCGACACTCCCAGCAAGTCGCAGCCCTCTGGAGGGTCGAGTTCCACCTCGACCAGCGGCGTATCCGCCCAGTCCCCGTGTCGAGATGGAACTCGACACTCCGGGCAAGTCGCAGTTCTCTGGAAGGTCGAGCGCGACCCGGTCGAGTTCCACCTCGACCAGCGGCGTATCCGCCCAGTCCCCGTGTCGAGATGGAGCTCGACACTCCGGGCAAGTTGCAGCCCTCTGGAGGGTTGAGTTCCACCTCGACCAGCGGTGTATCCGCCCAGTCCCCGTGTCGAGATGGAACTCGACACTCCCAGCAAGTCGCAGCCCTCTGGAAGGTCGAGTTCCACCTCGACCAGCGGCGTATCTGCCCAGTCCCCGTGTCGAGATGGAACTCGACACTCCCAGCAAGTCGCAGCCCTCTGGAAGGTCGAGTTCCACCTCGACCAGCGGCGTATCTGCCCAGTCCCCGTGTCGAGATGGAACTCGACACTCCCAGCAAGTCGCAGCCCTCTGGAAGGTCGAGTTCCACCTCGACCAGCGGTGTATCCGCCCAGTCTCCTTGTCGAGATGGAGCTCGACACTCCGGGCAAGTTGCAGCCCTCTGGAAGGTCGAGTTCCATCTCGACCAGCGGTGCTGCCCGATACACCGCCATGGAGCTGATGCTCGTCGCTCCCGGTTTGTTAGCGCTGTACAGCCTGTGTCTCCCGACTCTGCCGGCGATATTGTCCCGGCGCCATGCCGGTCCAGCGCTTGAACGCCCGCTGGAATGCCGCGGGTGATGAAAACCCCAACAGAAACGATACTTCCCCCAGGGCTGTTTCCGTATCGCGGATATAGCTGAGCGCCAGATCCCGCCTGATTTCATCGATGATGTCCTGAAACCGCGTATTGTCTTCGATCCGCAGCCGGCGGCGTAATGTCCAGCCGGGCAGCCCCAGTTGGCCGCCCACTTCGTCCAGCGTCGGCAAGCGACTGTGCAACTGTGGCGATACGATCTCCTCGACTCTTTCCCGCAACCGGCGATGCCGGGTCAGCTCCCGCAACTGCTGCTGGCACAGGGCGAGCAGCTGCTCATGGGTGGTTGCGGCACTCTGCACCGGTTGCAGTTCCAGGCTGGCCGGTTCCCACAGCAGCTGGTTGTGTTCCTGTTCGAACAGCACCGGACAGCCGAACAGGTGCTCGTAACGCTCGACATACGCCGGGGCTGGAAACTCGATATGCACTTCACGCAACCGCGCGGCGCCCAGGGTCAGCTGGCGTGCCAGCTGCATGCGCGAGGCCAGTGCCGAGTCGACCACGAACAGGTTGAAGGCGTTGTAGGGACTGATCGAGTAGAAGCGGGTGGCGGGTGTCTGGAAGCTGGAATGGCCGCGGTAGTTCTGGCTCACCAGCCGCTCGAAGCGCACCAGCGTCTCGAATGCAGCGGCCAGCGTCGGCGCGCACTGTGCGGCGGCCCCGGGGAGGCCGAAGTGGCTTGGTTGGCTGTGCAGTCCCATCAGCAGACCCAGATCGGCCCGCCCGCTGAGCTGCATCGCCGCATGCCCCAGGCGCATGAAGCGCGGGATGCTGATGCGCGCCTGCGCCTGGGCCAGCAGCGCTGCGCTGATCCGGTAGCGACGCAGCAGCGGCTCCGGATCATGGCCCAGGCTGTGCAGCGCCGCCTGCAGGCTGTACAGATAGCCGACCGACAGGTCACCCAGCTTCATTGTCATCCCTCCTTCTAATCGGAGTCAGAATGTAACCCAGGGTTATGAAAATGTCATTTGAGGTGATTGAGCGCTGCCGGAGACCAGCCTATTGTCTGCTGCATACCAAAGCCGGACGATGAGCCGGCGGCCTGATGATGATCTTGGAGCACGAGCATGACCGCACAGACACTCTATCCCCATATGCTGGCCCCGCTGGACCTGGGCTTCACCACCCTGCGCAATCGCGTGTTGATGGGGTCCATGCACACCGGCCTGGAAGAACGCCCGCAGGGCTTCGAGCGCATGGCTGCCTTCTTCGCCGAGCGTGCCCGGGGCGGCGTCGGGCTGATCGTGACCGGCGGCTTCGGTCCCAACACCGAGGGCAGTGTGGGCAAGGGCGCGGCCAAGCTGACCACGCCCGAGGAAGCCGAGCAGCACAAGGTGGTGACCCAGGCGGTACACGAGGCGGGTGGCAAGATCTGCCTGCAGATCCTGCACGCCGGGCGTTATGCCTTTACCCCGGAGCAGGTCTCGGCCAGTGCGGTGCGTTCGCCGATCAACCCCTTCACCCCGCAGGAGCTGGATGAAGCAGGCATCGAGAAGCAGATCAGCGATTTCGTCAATTGTGCCGCGCTGGCGCAGCGTGCCGGTTATGACGGCGTCGAGATCATGGGGAGCGAAGGTTACTTCATCAACCAGTTCCTGGTGGCGCGGGTCAACCAGCGCACCGACCGCTGGGGCGGCAGCTACGAGAACCGCATGCGCCTGCCGCTGGAGATCGTGCGCCGGGTGCGCGCGGCGGTGGGTCCCGAGTTCATCATCATCTACCGGCTGTCGATGCTGGATCTGGTGGAGGATGGCAGCAGCTGGGACGAGGTGGTGCTGCTGGCCAGGGAAATCGAAAAGGCCGGGGCGACCATCATCAACACCGGTATCGGCTGGCACGAAGCGCGCATTCCGACCATCGCCACCAAGGTGCCGCGGGCGGCCTTCACCAAGGTGACCGCGCGACTCAAGGGCGAGGTCTCCATCCCGCTGATCACCACCAACCGCATCAATACCCCCGAAGTGGCCGAGCAGGTGCTGGCCGAGGGTGATGCCGACATGGTGTCCATGGCCCGGCCGTTCCTGGCCGACCCGGAGTTCATCAACAAGGCCGCTGCCGGCCGTGCCGATGAGATCAATACCTGCATCGGCTGCAATCAGGCCTGTCTGGATCACACCTTCAGTGGCCGATTGACCAGTTGCCTGGTCAATCCGCGGGCCTGTTATGAAACCGAGCTGAATTACATCCCCACCCGAGAGGTCAAGAAGATCGCCGTGGTGGGTGCTGGTCCGGCGGGTCTGGCTGCTGCCACGGTTGCCGCCCAGCGTGGCCATGAGGTGACCCTGTTCGATGCGGCTGCGGACATCGGCGGCCAGTTCAATGTCGCCAAGCTGATCCCCGGCAAGGAAGAGTTCTACGAAACCCTGCGCTACTTCGCCAAACGTATCGAGGCGACCGGCGTTCAGCTCAAGCTCAATACCCGGGTGGGTGCTGGTGATCTGACTGATTTCGACGAGGTGATCCTGGCCACCGGTATCGTGCCGCGCACGCCGGCCATCCCCGGTGTCGAGCATCCGAAGGTCATTGGTTACCTGGATGCGATCCTGCAGCGCAAGCCGGTAGGGCAGAAGGTCGCGGTGATCGGTGCCGGCGGCATTGGCTTCGATGTGTCCGAGTTCATCTGCCATGCCGGTGAGAGCACCAGTACCAACACCGGATTGTTCTGGAAGGAGTGGGGCATCGACCCCGAGCTGCAGGCCCGGGGTGGTATCGCCGGGGTCGAGCCGCAGCCGCATCCGCCGGCGCGTGAGGTGTATCTGCTGCAGCGCAAGGCCAGCAAGGTCGGTGCCGGGTTGGGCAAGACCACCGGCTGGATCCACCGTGCCGGCCTGGCCAGCAAGCAGGTGAAGATGCTCAATGGGGTCGAGTATCTGCAGATAGACGATCAGGGCCTGCACATCCGCCGGGGTGATGAGATCAGCGTGCTGCCGGTCGATACCATCATTCTCTGCGCCGGGCAGGAGCCGCTGCGCGAGCTGCACGATGGCCTGCTGGCGGCCGGCAAGCCGGTGCACCTGATCGGTGGTGCGGATGTGGCCAGCGAGCTGGATGCCAAGCGCGCCATCGATCAGGGATCGCGACTGGCGGCCGTGCTCTGATCTCTGCCAAGTCTGTCACATCCCGGGTGTGATGTTTTTCTTAAACTGCGCGGGGGCGGATGCAAACGCCCCGAAAAAGGTGCACAGTGGCGGAATCACAAAAACGGATGGGCAGTGGGATGAGTGCGAGAGACCAGGGCAGAATACAGAAGCCGTTGCTGACTGAAGCGGTGATGTTCTTTTCTGAGCATGGTATCTCGCGGGAGATGCTGTTCCCCGAGTTCGAAGCATTGCTCGATGGTCTGGTGGCCGCGCCCGAATGCGCCGACGAGACCATCGAGGCGGTGTTCCTGCAGATCAATCACCGCCTGCATGTCCGCGCGGCGGTGTTTTTCACCATCGATTTCGATATGGACGGCTGTGTCAACCGTCTGTGGAACCTGCCGTTGCGTCAACTGGCGGAGAAGGCCGGGCGAGGCCCCGATATGGGCGGTGGGCCGATTCGGCTGGTCTGTCTCGGTTTCTGCAACAATAACGAATACCGCGCCAGCCTGTGGAAGCCGCAACAGCGTGGCGGCAAGGCGGACCTGAGCCTGATCAAGCAGGCGGTCACCCGCAATACCCTGGGCATTATCGGCGAGGACGAGGAGGCGCAGGCGGTACTGGCCACCGACAACCTGCAGATGGCTGCCGAGGAAGCCTGGTATGGCAATGCCTCGGCTCTGGAAAGCGCTCCCCAGGCGGTGGAGGAGGATCTCGCTGCGCAGATGGAGGCGCTGAGAAAGCTCCATGCCAGCGAAATCGCCGACCATCTGCGCCAGATTGCCGAGTTGCAGAATCGCCTGCGACTGCAGGAGCAGGCGCACCGCCAGCAACTGGAAAGCCTGCGCGGCCAGCATGCCGACCAACTTACGGTGGCCCAGGGTGAACTGCTGGATATCAAGCGCGAACTTGCCGAGCAACAGAAGCTCAACACGCTATTGCGCCGTGAGTTGAGCAAACTGCAGAGCCGCACTCACATGGATAGCGAATAAGCGTCCCAAGCCTGATCCCCTCCCACTGCATTTGCCAGAAGCCGCTCTGCTGCGGATAATTGCTGCTTGTCCGTGCGTCAGCAGCGTTGTGCGGAATTTCTCAAGCCGACTACAGAGAGTGGTGTATGGAGCATTTCCGCAATATCGGGTTGATCGGCCGTCTGGGCAGTGGCCGGGTGGTGGATACCCTGCGTCGTCTCAAGCGTTTTCTGCTGGACAAGGGCCATACCGTGATACTCGAGGATGCCGTGGCCGACCTGCTGCCGGGGCATCAGTTGCAGGTCTGTTCTCGCGCGATGATGGGCGAGATCTGCGATCTGGTGATCGTGGTCGGTGGTGACGGCAGCCTGCTCGGCGCCGCCCGTGCGCTGTGCCGCTACAACGTGCCGGTGCTGGGGGTGAACCGTGGGGGGCTTGGATTTCTCACCGACATTTCCCCGGAGGAACTGGAGCAGCGGGTCGGGGCCGTTCTGGCCGGAGAATACATGGCCGAATCGCGCTTCCTGCTGGATGCCTTTGTCTGTCGTGACGACGAGCAATTGGGCAATAGTGAGGCGCTGAACGATGTGGTGCTGCACCCCGGCAAGTCGGCGCGGATGATAGAGTTCGAGCTGTTCGTCGACGGTCAGTTCGTCTACAGCCAGAAGTCAGACGGCATGATTGTCGCCACCCCGACCGGCTCCACCGCTTACTCGCTGTCGGCCGGCGGGCCGATCATGCATCCCAAGCTGGATGCGGTAGTACTGGTGCCCATGTTCCCGCACACCCTGTCCAGCCGCCCGATCGTGGTCGAGGGCAACAGCGAGATCCGGGTGGTTATCAGTCGGCAGAACGAGATCTACCCCCAGGTCAGCTGCGACGGCCAGGTACATATCGCCTGTGCCCCCGGCGATACCCTGATCATCCGCAAGAAACCGCAGAAACTGCGACTGATCCATCCCCTGGACCATAACTTCTACGCGATCTGCCGCAGCAAACTGGGCTGGAGCAGTCGTCTGACGGAATGACAAACATGGCGCTGGAACAATGGCAGGGCTACGACATCATCGGTGATGTGCATGGTTGTGCGCATACGCTGGAGGCGTTGCTCGAGCGCATGGGTTACGCACGTATCGGCGGCGTATGGCGTCACCCGCAGCGCCAGGCGCTGTTTCTCGGCGACATCATCGATCGCGGTCCGCGCATCCGTGAGGCGCTGCTGCTGGTGCGCGACATGATCGAGGCCGGCAGTGCCCGCTGCATCATGGGCAACCATGAATTCAATGCGCTGGGCTGGATGACGCCGGCCCCGGCCGGCAGTGGCCGGCGTTACGTGCGTGAGCATACCGAGCGCAACCAGCGGCAGATCCAGGCGACGCTCGAACAGTTCAGCGGTCGCGCCGCCGAGTGGGACGAGTTCGTCGACTGGTTCTGGACCCTGCCGCTGTTCCTCGATATGGGGCCGTTCCGTCTGGTGCATGCCTGCTGGGATGATCAACTGATTGAGTCATTCTCCGCGCAGTACCCCGATGCTTGCCCCGATATCGAATTTCTCCAGGCCTCGGTGGAGCGTGACGGTTTTGCCGATCAGGTGTTCGACCGCCTGCTGCGTGGTATCGGTATGCCCCTGCCGCATGGCCTGACCATGACCGGTCGTGACGGCTTTACCCGGGCCATGTTCCGTACCAAGTTCTGGGAGGAGGCGCCGCAGACCTACGGTGATCTGGTGTTCCAGCCCGATGGCCTGCCCGAGCATATTGCCATCCGCCCGCTGACCGACCGGCAGAAGCGTGAGCTGCTGATATATGGCAGCGATCAGCCGTTGCTGTTCGTCGGGCACTACTGGCAGCAGGGCGTGCCGCAACCGCTCCGGAAGAATCTGGCCTGCCTCGACTACAGTGCGGTGAAATACGGCCGCCTGGTGGCCTATCGCTGGAGCGGCGAGCAACGGCTGCTGCGGGAAAACTTTGTCTGGGTGGACGTGAGATGAGCAAGTACCGTGCAATGCATTGCCGGCTGGATGAAGACCTGAGCCAGCTGACCGGCTTTCTTCGCCGCCAGGGCGTACCGCACCGCATCACCGAGGAGCGCGGGCAGCAGGTGGTCTGGACCCGGGATGAAGCCGATGCCGAGCTGGTTCGGGTGCTGTATGCCGAGGGCGTACCGCAGCAGGAGGCCAGACCGCTGACCGCCCGACCTGTCCGCCGGCTGAACTGGAAACAGCTGCTGCGACATGTACCAGTCACCCTGACGGTGCTGGCGATGACCGCCGTGGTGGCGCTGTTGACCGGTATCGGCAGCAATATCTCGGCTATCGTGCTGTTTTCCTTCGTGCCGGTGACCGACACGGGTTATCTGGCCACCGAGCTGGATCTGCAGCAGTGGTGGCGGCTGTTCACTCCGATATTCCTGCATTTCGGCTGGTTGCATCTGGCGTTCAACGCCTTGTGGTACTGGGAGCTGGGCCGGCGTATCGAACTGCGCTCCGGTAGCCTGTGGCTGCTCGGGCTGACGCTGTTGTTCGCCCTGGTATCCAACCTGGCGCAATGGATATTCAGCGGGGCGGTACTGTTCGGCGGGCTGTCCGGGGTGCTGTATGGCCTGCTGGGTTATTGCTGGCTATACCAGATGCTGTCGCCCAATGTGCATTTCGACCTGCCCAAGGGGGTGGTGGTGATGATGCTCGCCTGGCTGGTGCTGTGCCTGTCGGGTGTGGTGACCATGCTCGGCTTCGGCGCCATCGCCAATGCCGCCCATGTTGGCGGCCTGCTGATCGGGTGTGCCTGCGGTGCGATTGCCGGTGGTCTGCAGCGGATGCGCTGAATGTCCGGGCCCGAACAGGTACAATGTCGGCATGACAACACTTAGTCCCACGCTGCTTGGCTCGCAATGACGGTGAGGTGAGGGGAGCCTGCAGTGGCGCTACTTGCCGCGACAGCGAAAGACAGCCTGCAACGACCTATTTATCAGCTCCGGAGAACCCATGAATACCTTTATCGACATGCTGCGCAATATTTCCCCCGAGGTCTATGAGAACCTCAAGCAGGCGATCGAGCTGGGCAAATGGGCCGATGGCCGCAAGCTGACCCAGGAGCAGAAGGAACTGTGCCTGCAGGCGATCATCGCCTGGGAAATGGATAACCTGCCGGAGGAGCAGCGCACCGGCTATATCGGTCAGACCTGCAAGAACCAGGCGAAGGCCCCCACCAACCTTGATGAATCCCTGTTCTCTCCGGCCAAGGGCACCCTGCACTGATGGCGCTGGTCAGCGGCGAGGGCAGTATCCGCAAGATGCTCGGGACTCTGGGCGAACCCGTCCAGTACGCTTTACCCCTTGGAGATCAGCAGGTATCCCTGAATGAACTGCTGGGTCGGTCCATCCGGCTGGAGGCACTGGGGCCTATCCATTGCAGCCATTGCAACCGGCTCACCAAAAAGAGTTACAGCCAGGGATTCTGTTTCCCCTGTATGAAGAAGCTGGCCCAGTGCGATATCTGCATCGTCAGCCCCGAGCGCTGCCACTACGACCAGGGTACCTGCCGCGAGCCGGCCTGGGGCAAGCAGTTCTGCATGACCGACCATATCGTCTACCTGGCCAACTCCTCGGGGCTGAAGGTCGGCATTACCCGGGCCAGCCAGGTGCCGACCCGCTGGATCGACCAGGGTGCCAGCCAGGCGTTGCCGATTCTGCGGGTGGCGACCCGTCAGCAGTCCGGGCTGGTGGAAGACCTGTTGCGCCAGCAGGTGGCGGACAAGACCAACTGGCGGCAGCTGCTGCGCGGTGAGCCGGATCCGATCGACCTGGCGGCCGAACGCGATCGACTGCTGGACGGCGCGCAGGAAGAACTGCAGGCGTTGCAGGCACGCTTCGGTCTGCAGGCGATTCAGCCGTTGCCGGCGGCCGAGGTGCAGGAGATTCGTTATCCGGTACTGGAGTACAGCGCCAAGCCGCAGTCGGCGAATCTGGACAAGGAGCCGGTTCTCGAGGGCACCCTGCTGGGGATCAAGGGTCAATACCTGTTACTGGATACCGCCGTCATCAATATTCGCAAATACACTGCCTACACTATGGCTTTCAGTGTGTCCTGAGGAGTCCAACATGCGTACCGAACAACCCCAGACCATTTACCTCAAGGACTATCAGCAGCCCGACTACCTGATCGATGAGACCCATCTGACCTTCGAGCTGTTCGAGGATCATGCCCTGGTGCACAGTAGGCTGTTCATGCACCGCAACAGTCAGGAGCAGGGCGCGGGGCTGCCGCCGTTGGTACTGCATGGCCAGCAGCTGGAGTTGCGCAGTGTGGCACTGGATGAGCATGCGCTGTCAGCGGCTGACTATCAGCAGGATGAAGACAGCCTGACACTGCAGCCGCAGGCGCCGGAATTCGAGCTGGCGATCACCACCCGCATCGAGCCGCAGAACAATACCGCGCTGGAGGGGCTGTACAAGTCCGGCGGCATGTTCTGCACCCAGTGCGAGGCCGAGGGCTTTCGCAAGATCACCTATTATCTGGACCGCCCGGATGTCATGAGCCGCTTCACCACCACGGTGATGGCCGAGCGCGGGGCTTATCCGGTGCTGCTGTCCAACGGCAACCTGATCGCCAGTGGCGACCATGAAGGCGGACGGCACTGGGCCACCTGGGAAGATCCCTTTCCTAAGCCGGCCTACCTGTTCGCCCTGGTCGCTGGCGACCTGTACCGCATCGATGACAGCTTCACCACCATGAGCGGTCGCGATGTCGAGCTGCGCATCTACGTCGAGCCGGAAAACCGCGAGCAGTGCGCCCATGCGATGGACAGCCTCAAGCGCGCGATGCGCTGGGATGAGCAGGTCTATGGCCGCGAGTACGATCTGGACATCTTCATGATCGTTGCGGTGAACGACTTCAACATGGGGGCGATGGAAAACAAGGGCCTGAACATCTTCAACTCCAGTTGTGTGCTGGCCCACCCCGATACCGCTACCGACATGGCGTTCCAGCGGGTCGAGGCGGTGGTCGCCCATGAGTATTTCCACAACTGGTCGGGCAACCGGGTTACCTGCCGTGACTGGTTCCAGCTATCGCTGAAGGAGGGCCTGACGGTATTCCGCGACGCCGAGTTCAGCGCCGACATGAACTCGCGCACGGTCAAGCGCATCGAGGACGTGACCTTCCTGCGCTCCAATCAGTTCGCCGAGGATGCCGGCCCGATGGCCCACCCGGTACGGCCTGACTCCTTCATCGAAATTTCCAACTTCTATACCCTGACCATCTACGAGAAGGGCGCCGAAGTGGTGCGCATGCTGCACACCCTGCTCGGGCCCGAGGGCTTTCGCAAGGGTACCGATCTGTACTTCGAGCGCCATGACGGTCAGGCGGTGACCTGCGATGATTTCGTTGCCGCGCTGGAAGATGCCAACGGTGTGGACTTCAGCCAGTTCAAGCGCTGGTACAGCCAGGCCGGTACGCCGGTGCTGGAGGTCGACAGCCACTATGATGCGGCCAGCTCGACCTTCCAGCTGCGCTGCCGGCAGAGTTGCCCGGCGACACCCGGCCAGCCGGAAAAGCAGCCCTTCGTGATCCCGTTGCGCATGGCGTTGCTGGATGGCGAGGGTCGGGAAATACCGCTGAAGCTGGCGGGTGAAGGGCAGGGCAGAGGCACGGAAACGGTACTGGCGGTAACCGAGGCCGAGCAGGTGTTCGTCTTCGAGAATGTCAGCGAGCAGCCGCTGCCGTCATTGCTGCGTGGCTTCTCTGCGCCAGTGAAGCTGGTCTACCCCTACAGCCGTGATGACCGGGTGTTCCTGGCCATGCACGACCCGGATGGTTTCAATCGCTGGGAAGCGGCGCAGTCGCTGGCGGTGGACGTGCTGCAGGGCCTGATCCAGATTCACCAGGCGGGCCGACCGCTGCTGCTCGATCAGCGCCTGCTGGAGATGTACCGCAGTGTACTGCTCGATCCTCAGCTGGACCCGGCAATGGTCGCTGAAATCCTGCGGCTGCCGTCCGAGGCCTATCTGATCGAACTGGCCGAGGTCGCCGATGTGGACGCCATTCACCACGTCCGCGAGTGGGCGCGCCTGGAGCTGGCCAAAGCCCTGGTCGAGCCGCTGTGGCTGGTCGTCCAGCGCCTGGGTGCAGAGCCGGGCAGCTACAGTGCCGATGCCGCCGCCATGGCGCGCCGCAGCTTGCGCAACACGGTGCTTGGCTATCTGATGCTGACCGATGCGCCGGCCGCGCTATCGGCCTGCGTGCAGCAGTTCGTCGAGGCTGGCAACATGACCGATCGCCAGGCGGCGCTGGTGGCACTGGTCAATTCGCCCCACGAGCAGCAGAAGCATGCCGCCCTGCAGGAGTTCGCCCAGCGCTGGAGCGACTACCCGCTGGTGATGGACATGTGGTTCAGCATCCAGGCCAGCAGTCCGTTGCCGGGTGGCCTGGAGCGGGTGCAGGGGCTGATGAAGCATCCGGCCTTCAATATCCGCAACCCGAACAAGGTACGGGCACTGATCGGCGCCTTCGCCAACCAGAACCTCGCCAACTTCCACCGTGCTGATGGCGAGGGCTACCGTTTCGTCGCCGAGCGGATCATCGAACTGGACCGCCTGAACCCGCAGATCGCCTCGCGCATGCTCACGCCGCTGACCCGCTGGCGCAAGTTCGATCCGGCTCGTCAGGAACTGATGAGGGCGGAGCTGACGCGCATCCTGGCCTGTGAGGAACTGTCCACCGATGTGTACGAGGTGGTCAGCAAGTCCCTGGCCTGACGTGAACAGAAGGCGTCTTCCCTCCGTTATCCTTCGTTTTCGCGAAGAATGACGGAGGCATACTGCGTTTCGTTTATGATGCATACTTGCGTTTTGTGATAATGGTGCGCCAATTACAAAAGATTACGGATCAGCCATTGGTGGGCAGCAAGATTCCTCCTAATATGAGTCACCCGAATCAATTCGGGATGATCAATAAAAACAACGAGGTTCGTCCATGTGTGATTTTAGAATGGGGCATCTCCGCGTAGTACCGTCCAACAGCAGCCAGCGTCGTGCCATCGACGTTCGTGCCTTCGGTTTTATTTCTCATCCCGCGTTTTTCGGTCGAGCATGCCTTCGGTGATGCGCATTGCATTGCCGGGCATCTTCGAGTCGATCTGTCAGCGGTCGGCAGTCCTTTTCGTGCTTGCCATGGCTGCAGCTCGATAACATAACAATTACAACCCAGGAGAGTCTGGATGGTTCAGAATGATCAGGAAGAAGCTACCTTCATGGAGCGTCTGGTTTTCACCCACCGGTTGACAGTCGTTGTGCTGTTCCTGCTGGTGACGGTGTTCCTTGGTTACCAGGCAACGAAGGTCAGGCCGGATACCAGTTTCGAGAAGATGATCCCCCTCGAACATCCCTATATCGTCAACATGATCGAGCATCAGGACGATCTGGCCAGCCTGGGTAACTCCATTCGTATCGCCGTAGCCATCGAAGATGGCGATATCTTCTCCAGCGAATACATGGAGACGCTCAAGCGTATCAACGATGAGGTGTTCTTCCTGCCGGGTGTGGACCGGGCGGGTCTGCGCTCATTGTGGACGCCCAATGTACGTTGGACCGAAGTGACCGAATACGGCTTCGATGGCGGCCCGGTGGCCAGCCGTCCTTCCTACATGACCGAAGATGATCTCAATGAGCTGCGGGTCAACGTGCTCAAGTCGGGTGAGATCGGTCGTCTGGTGGCGAACAACTTCAAATCCAGCATCATCGAGGTTCCGCTGCAGGAATCCTATCCGAACCCGGAGAACCAGTCCGAGCTGATCCGTCTGGACTACGGCGAATTCTCGACCATGCTGGAAGAGAAGATCCGTAACGAGTTCCAGAACGAGAACCCGAACATCAGTGTTCACATCGTCGGTTTCGCCAAGAAAGTGGGTGACCTGATCGAGGGCCTGATGGCGGTGATGCTGTTCTTCGCCGTGGCGGTAGGCATCACCTTCTGCCTGCTGTACTGGTTCACCTGGTGTATCCGCAGCACCATGGCGGTACTGATCACCACCTTGATCGCAGTAGTCTGGCAGCTGGGCCTGATCCACCTGATCGGCTTCGGGCTGGATCCCTACTCGATGCTGGTACCTTTCCTGATCTTCGCTATCGGTATTTCCCATGGTGTACAGAAGATCAACGGTATCGCCCTGCAATCCAGTGGTGCCGATAACGCCCTGATGGCGGCGCGGCGCACCTTCCGCCAGTTGTTCCTGCCCGGCATGATCGCGATTCTGGCCGATGCGGTGGGCTTCATCGCACTGCTGGTGCTGGATATCGGCGTGATCCACGAGCTGGCCATCGGTGCCTCGGTGGGTGTGGCGGTAATCGTGTTTACCAACCTGATCATGCTGCCGGTAGCGATTTCCTACATGGGCATCAGCAAGCGCGCCATCGAGCGCAGCAAGCGCGATGCGGTACGCGAGCATCCGTTCTGGCGTGCACTGTCCAACGTGGCGCATCCGCGCCTGGCTCCGGTTATGGTTATCCTTGGCCTGGTGGCCGGTGTTGGCAGCTTCCTGTACCAGAAGGCCAACCTGGAGATCGGTGACCTGGATCCGGGTGCACCGGAGCTGCGTGCCGACTCCCGTTACAATCTGGATAACGATTTCATCATCAGCAACTATTCCACCAGCTCCGACATCCTGGTGGTGATGGTCGAAACCCCGCCGGAGATGTGCTCGGCCTTCAATACCATGGAAGCCATCGACCAGTTCGAGTGGCGCATGAACAACGTGCCGGGCGTGCAATCGACGGTATCGCTGGTCACCGTGGGCAAACAGGTGATCATGGGTAACAACGAGGGCAACCTGAAGTGGCAGGCGCTGTCACGCAACCAGGACAACCTGAACAACGCCATCAGCCGCGCGCCGGAAGGCATGTTCAACAGCTCCTGCTCGCTGGCACCTGTGCTGGTCTACCTCAACGATCACAAGGCTGAAACGCTGACCCGTGCTACCGATGAAGTGAAGGCGTTCGCTGCCGAATACGACACCGACACGCTGAAGTTCAAGCTCGCAGCGGGTAACGCCGGTATCGAGGCGGCCACCAACGAGATCATCGCCACGTCCGAGCTGACCATCCTGGTGCTGGTATATCTCTGGGTAGGCGCCATGTGCTGGTTCACCTTCCGCTCCATTCCGGCGACTATCTGTATCGTCATGCCGCTGATCCTGACCTCGATCCTGGGTAATGCGCTGATGGCCTTCCTCGGCATCGGTATGAAGGTCGCGACGCTGCCGGTGATTGCCCTGGGTGTGGGTATCGGTGTGGACTACGGTATCTATATCTACAGTCGCCTGGAGAGTTTCCTGCGCGTGGGCATGCCGTTGCAGGAGGCCTACTACCAGACGCTGCGTTCTACCGGTAAGGCGGTACTGTTCACCGGTCTGTGCCTGGCCATCGGTGTGGCTACCTGGATTTTCTCCGCGATCAAGTTCCAGGCGGATATGGGTCTGATGCTGACCTTCATGTTCATCGTGAACATGTTCGGGGCCATGCTGCTGTTGCCGGCGCTGGCACGCTTCCTGCTCAATCCTGAGAAAATCCGTAACAAGAAGCAGACTTTCATGCAGCATTGATACCGAGGGAAATCGTTCTGGCGTCGACCTCCTAGGTGCGCCAGAACCCCGGTGAATGATTAACCAGAGAGCCCGCCCGCTTGGTGCACTGTGTCAGACCTCGATGGGGTACAGGACACGCCAGCCGGCAGGGCTACCTATAAGAACAAAGGGGACGGATTATGCACGAGCCACATTTCTGGCGCGTTTCATCCTTGAAGCAGGCTGTCGCAGCGCTGCCGGGTAAGGGAATGGGAATATCATTGTCACGCAGGATCGTCATGACCCTGGGCCTGTCAGCCGCGCTGCTGGGTGCTGTACCGATGAGCATGGCGCAACCGGTCAACACCGACAATCTCAAGCCAGCGGTCCTGTCGCTGAAGGCCAGCAAGACATTGCTGCTGGATGTGGAACAGGCTGGCAAGCGGCTGGTTGCGGTCGGCTCCCGCGGCCATATCGTCTACTCGGATGATCTGGGTGAGAGCTGGATCCAGGCGCCAGCGCCGACCCGTCAACTGCTGACAGCGGTGGACTTCGTCGATGACCGCCACGGTTGGGCGGTGGGCCACGATTCGCTGATCTTGCATACTGCCGATGCCGGCGAGACCTGGACAGTGCAGTATCGCGATCCGGAGATCGACGCAGCGGATGAGGATGATGAAGGCTTCGGCTTCCTGGAAAAGCCGCTGATGGATGTCTGGTTCCGTGATGCGCAGACCGGTTTCGCTGTCGGCGCCTACGGGTTGCTGCTGCGTACCGATGACGGTGGCCAGAGCTGGGAAGACGTATCCTTCGATATCGATAACCCGGACGAATTCCATTACAACGCGCTGACCGAAATCAAGGACAGCGGCCTGTTCCTGGTCGGTGAGATGGGCACCATGTATCGCTCGGCTGATTACGGCGAAACCTGGGAAACCCTCGAAGAGATGCCCTATGACGGTTCCTGGTTCGGCGTGGCCAGCACTGGCGAGCCGGGCGGTGTGCTGGCCTGGGGGCTGCGTGGCAACGTGTTCCGCTCCAGCGACTTTGGTGACAGCTGGGAGCAGGTCGAACTGCTGATGCCGAACAATGGTTCGCTGAGCTCGACGCTGTCGGGTGGTCAGTTGTCGGTCGATGGTCGCCTGCTTGTGGTCGGTGTCGGTGGCGTGGTTGCCATCAGCGATGACCACGGTCGCAGCTTCGATGTGAATATCCGCTCCGACCGCGTGGCTCTGGCCACCGCCACCAGCTTGCCGGATGGCAGGGTTCTGCTGGTTGGGCAGCGTGGTGTGATCAAGGCGGACGAGGCTGGCATGTCGGCCCCGGGTAGCTCGGCGCTGACCCTGCCGGAAACCGCAGAAACCGCGGAAACGCTGGAGTAAGCCTGGCGGACGGGCTTGCCAGAGCCCGCCACCTATTCCGACATCACCCCCAATCGCTTGCGGTTGGGGGTGATGTCGTTTCTGGGCACTCACACATCCGGATACAGGCTTTCCGGTTTGCTCACCTGTTCCTGCTCGGCCTCTCGCCGCCGACTCTGGATCACCATGCGCACCGCGCGCCATAGGGGTTTGCCGCGCCAGTTATGGTGGGCGCGACCGAACAGGCAGGCGTTGAGGTCATCAAGAGCCTCTTCCAGCTCCAGATAGTTGTGAGCCAGGCCGATAAGTCCTTCGCTGTCCTGCTGCCTGGCCCAGAGCTCCAGGGCCTTGCGGGCCTCCGCTGGCTGGTTGGTGCGACAGGCTGCCTGCAGGTCCGCCAGCGGATTGCCCTGGGCAGTGTCGTCGAAGTGCTCCTCGACTTCGGGCAACTGATATTCGCCCAGCGCCAGGCGGGTCCGGCGCAGCCAGTACAGACAGTACAACAGCGCCAGGCTCAGCAGGGCGCAGGCCAACTGCCAGGGCCAGAGCAATACGGGGTCGCTGGCAGGGAAGTTGAGCGGTCCGCCGGGGCCAGTGAACTCGCTGCTGCGACTGACATTCAGCATGACGGCATCGAGTGTCGCGGTTTCCAGGCGGTCCTCCCGGGTATTCCACCAGTGCACCACCACCGGCGGCAGGGTATAGGAGCCTTCCTGCAGGGCGACCAGGGCGGCACTGTCATGCCGCACGCCATGCATGCCCTCATCGCTGGCCCGGCTCTGCAGCTGGGGCTGGTCGGCATACTGACGCAGCTCATGATCGACGTCACCGGGCAGGCTCTGCAGCGCAGGTAGCTGGCTGGCATTGAGCCCGTCGGCAGTGAGGATGAGGGTGCGGGTCAGCGGCTCGCCGCTGAGCAGGTCGATACCGGGGTCGGGTTGCCAGGTCTGGCTCAGGTTCAGCGAGGCTGCCGGTATCCAGGGCGCCCCGGAGGGATAGCTGTCCGGCACCGGACGAACCTGCAGGGTGATGCTCGGTGAGCGCACCTGGATCAACCTGCCACTGCGTGCTGAGCGGTTGTTGCCATTCCCGGGTTGCAATGCGGTGGCGCTGAACAACTGCGAGGGGATCTCCAGCTCGCCGCTCTGCTGGGCAAAGATGGCATAGCGCACTTCGATTACACCGTGGCGTACGCCGTTGAGCAGGCGCTCGAAGTGCCGTGCCGGGCCCAGGCTTTCGACCCGGGCATTGGGAATGTCCAGGCCGCTGAGGATGGAGTCGTCGAACAAGGATACCGAGTGATAGATGCGCAGCGTCAGCAGCACCTGCGCCTGGACATAGGGCTGCTCGATATCGACTTCGCTGTCGATGAAGATCGGCGCCAACTGGGCACCGCTGTCAGCGGCGGCCTGGGCGGCGGACAGCACATGCAGGCTGATTGGCTGGCTTTGCAGGCTGCCCAGGCTGACCGGGGGGATGACGATGAAACCGGTCCGCAATGGCATCAGGGTGACCACCCAGCGAGTGACCGGGGTGGTCTTGCCGTCGATCTGGCTCACCAGGCTCAGCTGCCGGGTGCGCTGCAGCTCGAAATGCTCCTCCAGGGGGCTGAGGTCCAGCTCGCTGAGCCGACCGGCAGCCGGCGTCTCCAGGGTCAGCTCCAGGGCTTCACCCTCGACCAGCCGGGTGCGGTCGACGCTGGCTTCCAGTGCGGCCTGGGCCAGTTGGCTGGCCAGTGCCAGCAGGCACACGGCGAGGAGTCGGATCATGGGGTTGTTTCCTGTCGCTGCAGATACTGGTGGAGGAATTTGCGTCGCAGCAGTTCCGCCGGATCGTCGGGAATGTCCCGCAACCATTGTCCCAGCGCCTGCTGTTGTTCCAGGCTGGTGCGTTGCGAAGTGCGATCGGTAGCGCCTGCGCCGTTGCGATCGTCCGTGTCGGGCTGCGTTTGCGGATTGGCGCCGTCATTGCCGCCAGACAGACCCTGGTTGACGCCGCCGGATGGGTCGGCGCCAGCTGGGCTGCCAGCGTCACCGGGGTGCTGTTCCTGTTCCGGAGTGGCCGGTGTGGCTGCGCCAGCGGCGTCCTGGGAGGCCGTGCCGTTAGCCGGGCCCTCGGTATCGGCACTGGCAGCGTCGGCGGCATCGACATTGCCATCGGTCGGCTGCTGGGCCTGCTGCTGGCGCAGTTCCTCCAGCAGTGCCTCGATGGCGTCCCGGTTGTGCCGGGCGGCACGGTGCTCCGGCGCGCGGGTCAGCGTGTGCTCATAAGCCTCCAGAGCTGCCTGGTATTCCCCGGCCATGGCCTGGGCGGTGCCCTGGTTGAAATGATGCTGGGGGTTGTCGGGCTCAAGCCGGGCCAACTCTGCCCAGGCCTCGGCGGCCTGCTGGTACTGACCAGCCTGGTACAGGGCCCAGGCCCGCCAGTCTGGATCGACGAAACGCTCGGCGGCATCGTCGGGACGTTGCTGCTGCAGCAATTGCATGGCCTGCTGATCCGGCCGCTGCCACAGGTCCTTCCAGCTGAAAGCCTGCGCTGCCGGGGAGGGTAGCAGGGCCGCGCACAGCAGCAGGCCGAGCCAGCCACGCCGGGCGCCCAGGGCCGCAAAGGGTAACAGCAGCAGCACCAGCCAATGGCCCTGGTCGAGCAGCAGCCGCTGGGTGTCAGACTCGGCGCTGGCGATGTTGCGCAGGGGCTGCAGCAGATAGTCCAGGTCCCGACTACCGACGCTGATGCCGTGGTAACGTGCGCCGTGCTGGCGTGCCAGCGCAGCCAACTGCTGGCCATTGAGCCGTGGCAGCAGGATGCGGCCCTGGTCATCGCGCATGAAGCCGCCTTCGGCCAGCGGCACCGGGGCACCGGAGGTGGTACCGACACCAAGTATCGCCAACTGGCTGCCGAGCGCCTGGGCATGTTCGACCAGGGCGGCGCGCCCGTCGCTGTCGAGCCCGCTGGTGACCAGCAGTATCTGACTGCTGCTGCGCGGCCGCTGCTCGATCATCTGCCGGGCCAGTGCCAGGGCCTGTCCCACATCCTGGCCCTCGGCCGGCATGATGTCCGGCTCCAGCGCAGCCAGCAGGCTGGTCAGGGTGCCATGGTCGCTGCTCAGCGGGGCGACCCGGTGCGCGCTGCCGGCGAAGGCGACCAGGGCCATCTCGCTGTCGCCATGCTCCTGGATCACATTGCGGATCTTGTACCTGGCCCGTTGCAGCCGGTTCGGCGGCAGGTCGTTGGACAGCATGTTGCGAGACACATCCAGCACTATCACCAGTGCGCCGTCCTGCAGCCGGCGTGACTCGCCACTGGCTTCCAGTACCGGACCGGCCAGGGCGAGTAGCGCGAGGACCCAGGTCACGCCGAGGGCGATGAAGCGCAGCCGGTGATGACCACCGGCGTGCTGCTGCAGCAACCAGTCATGCAGGTGGGCTGGCAGCAGTTGTTCCCAGCCGGAGCGTCGCCAGCCGCGCCGGTACAGCAGCACCAGCAGTACGCCGGCCGGGAGCAGGCCGAGCAGCCATAGCGGCCGGGCGAAGGACAGACCGAACAGCTCAGGCATGCCGGGGGCTCCGCAATACCATGCCGGCCGATAGTGCCAGGCTCAGCAGCAGCGCCAGCCCCAGCGGCCAGGGATACAGTACGATGGCCCGGCGGTTCGGGAGACCGGCGCGCAGTGCGGGTTCCAATTGGTCCAGGCGCTGATAGATGTTCTCCATGTCGGTCTCGTTGCGTGCACGAAAGTATTCGCCGCCGGTCAGTTGGGCGATTTCCCTGAGACTGTCCTCGTCCAGTTCGATGGAGGGGTCGAACTGCAGACCCCAGAAGCTGGCGCTGCTGTCCTGTGTGCCGGTATCGGCACCGACACCGATGGGGAAAATGCGTATCTGATGCTCGGCGGCCAGTTGCGCGGCACGCAGCGGGCTGACATTGCCGGTGGTATTGGCGCCATCGGTGATGAGCACCAGCACCCGGCTTGCCGCGGGTTCCTCGACCAGCCGCTTGATAGCCAGGCCGATGGCATCGCCGATGGCAGTTTCGCGACCGGCCAGGCCGATGAAGCTTTCATCCAGCCATTGGGCGATAGCGCTGCGGTCATGGGTCAACGGCGCCTGCACATAGGCCTGACTACCGAACAGGATCAGCCCCAGGCGATCACCGCGGCGGCGCTCGATGAACTCGCCGAGCAGATGCTTGACCAGGGTCAGGCGGTTGACTTCCTCGCCATCGAGTTGCATATCGCGAAACTCCATGCTGCCGGACAGGTCCAGCGCCAGCATCATGTCCCGGCCACTGGTCGCTGTTGGCAGCGCTTCGCCCAGCCAATGCGGCCGGGCGGCGGCGCACACCAGCAGTACCCAGATCAGCAGGTAGGGCCACTTGCGTCCCGGCGCGCTGTGTCCCGGCGCCAGCTCCCGTATGGCCTGCAGCCGTGTCATGAAGCTGACCTGCAGCGCTGTCGAACGGGTTTCGGCGGCCGGCAGCCATCTGCGGTACAGCCAGGGCAATGGCAGCAACAGGAAGCATAGCGGCCAATGGAACTCAAACATCGTCATACCGTATCCAGCGGCGCAACTCCCTGAGCAGCGCCTCTCGCTGCGCGGCGCTGAGTTGGACCTGGGGCCTATACAGGTCGGCAGCCAGGGGTTGCAGGGCACTGCGTTGCACCTGCGGGTTGCGGCTGCACAGGTAGTCCAGCCAGGCTTCGCCATACAGACGGGTGGCGGCCTCGTCGCCACGCTGTTTGAGTAGTTGCTTGAGCCGGGTATTGACGGCCGCCAGCCATTGGGTATCGGGCAACTGCGTCGGAATATCGGCCAGCACCTGCCAACTGAGCCGGTGGCGCCGCCGCTTGTGCCGGCGGGCCTGGCGCAGCAGCCACGGCAACAGCAGTGCCAGCAGCAACAGGCTGCCGCCGAGCAGCCACCAGCCGGGTGCCGGCGGCCACCAGAGGATCGGGGCTGGCTCCAGCGGTGGGATCAACTGAGCCTGCAGATCGGCGTCCATCAGGAGCGTCTCCGTGCATGCTCGCTGAGCAGCGGGCGCAACTGATCGACTGCATTGCGGCTGGTATCCATCGGTTGCAGGCCGCAGCGCAGGCGGTTGGCCAGCCGCTGCCAGCTCTGCTGGCGGGCCAGGAACTGGCCGGCCCAGGCCTCGCGCAGGGCACTGGCAGTGGTATTCAGGGTCAGGCGCTGCTGCCCCTGGACGAACTCCAGCGCCGGGCTGCTCGGCAGACTGGCCTCCAGCGGATCGAAGATCGGCAGCAATACCAGGTCGTTGTGCGCACCCAGCGCCACCAGCAGCGGTTGGCTCAGCCCGTCGATGGCGGCATGGTCGCACAGCAGATAGAGAATACTGCCGGGGCGGATCACCTCGCGGCTGCGCCGCAGCGCCAGATCCAGTGGTTCGCCGCCGCTTTCATCGGTGGGTGCGCCCAGGGCGTGGTTGCCCTCGAGCAAGCGTCCCAACAGTTGCAGGATCGCCCGGCGACTGCGGCGCGGGCGGATCTCGTGGCATTCCCGGGAGCCGAAAACCATGCCGCCGACCCGGTCGTTGTGCGCCAGTGCCATCCAGGCGATCAGGGCGGCGGCCTCGGCCGCCAGTACCGACTTGAAGCACAGCTGGGTACCGAAGAACAGTCGCTCGCTCTGTTCGCAGATGATGAAGACCGGGCGCTCGCGCTCCTCATTGAAGACCTTGGTGTGCGCCTTGCGGGTACGTGCGGTGACCCGCCAGTCGATATTGCGGATGTCATCGCCGGGCTGATACAGGCGTACCTGATCGAAATCGATACCGCGCCCACGCAAGCGTGACAGCTGGCGGCCTGTCTGCTGTCCGACATGCACCGAGCGGCCGGACAGCGGCAGCGCCTGGCTGTGCCGGCGCATTTCCAGCAGCGACTCCAGGGTGGCGTAGACCGCGGCGTTGTTCATGGTCAGACCACGGCGACGGATTCAACCAGCAGGGTGATCGCCCGGTCGGCATCGATCCCTGCCGCTTCGGCCTCGAAACTGAGAATCAGCCGGTGGCGCAGCACATCATGCACTATCGCCTGCACGTCCTCGGGGCTGACGAAGTCACGACCGGCCAGCCAGGCGTGGGCACGGGCGCAGCGATCCAAGGCGATGGTGCCGCGTGGGCTGGCGCCCATCTCGATCCATTCGGCCAGTTGCGGGTTGTACAGCTCCGGGCGGCGGGTCGCCATGATCAGCTGGATCAGGTATTCCTCCACCGCGTCGGCCATGAACAGCGAGAGCACTTCCTGACGGGCGGCGAGAATCGACGCCTGACTGATGCGCTCGGCAATGCGTGCTTCGAAGCCCTTGGCCTCACCCCGGGCCAGATGCAGGATCTGGCGCTCCAGGGCGGCATCGGGAAAGCCGATGCGCACATGCATGAGGAAACGGTCCAGCTGGGCTTCGGGCAGGGGGTAGGTGCCTTCCTGTTCGATCGGGTTCTGCGTGGCCATGACCATGAACAGCTCGGGTAGCGGCCAGGTTTCGCGGCCGATGCTCACCTGGCGCTCGGCCATGGCTTCGAGCAGCGCCGACTGCACCTTGGCCGGTGCCCGGTTGATCTCGTCGGCCAATACCAGGTGGTGGAAGATCGGCCCTTTCTGGAAACTGAAGGAGGCGGTTTCCGGACGGTAGATCTCGGTGCCGGTGATATCCGCAGGCAGCAGGTCGGGGGTGAACTGGATACGATGGAAGTCCGCATCGATGGCCTCGGACAGGGTCTTGATTGCCTTGGTCTTGGCCAGCCCCGGCGCGCCTTCCACTAGCAGGTGGCCACCGGCGAGCAGACAGATCAGCGTACGGTCGATCAGCTGTTCCTGGCCGAAGATCTGCTGGGCCATGAAGCTCTTGAGTTGCATCAGTGACGCGCGATGGGGCATGGTGCCTCTTCCCTGGTATCTTCCTGCGATAGGAGACTACTTTACCGAAAAGCGCTCAGTCTGGACTAATCTGAAATCAAATCAGAGACAAATTTTCCTGTAGTTCACTCAGTCTGGGAGTGTGTTCATGGCTTTTATCGTCGCCAGCAGCAAGCAGGAGTTTCTGCAGGTCATCCAGCAACGCCTGCAGGAACTGGTCGAGCCGCGGGAGCAGGAGGCCATCGCGGTATTTGCCCGGGATTTCTTCAGTATCACCACCCTGCAGGAGCTGCTGTCCCGCCACGACACCGACCTGCTGGGTAGCGTGCTGTCGGGCTGGCGCATGCTGCAGCAGTTCGCAGGGCACGGCAGCAAGGTGCATGTGTTCAACCCGGATGTGCAGGGCCATGGCTGGCAATCCTCGCATACGGTAGTGCAACTGCTGCACGCCGATGCGCCGTTTCTGGTCGACTCGGTGCGCATCGAGTTGCAGCGCCAGGGCTATGCCATCCATATCCTGCAGAACAGCGTATTCAAGGTCGCCCGCAATGCCGATGGCCAGTTGCAGCGGATCGAGCCGGCTGCCGCTGACGGTCCCGGGCTGCATGGCGAGTCGGTGATGCATATCGAGATCGACCGCTGCCAGTTGCCGGCGGCGCTGAACGAATTGCAGACCGGTTTGCAGCAGGCGTTGAACTATGTCGAGGGAGTGGTCAACGACTTTGCCCCGATGCAGCGCCAGGTGCAGGAACTGATCGGCAGGCTGGCGGGCGCGGATTTCGACTGGTTCGATGTATCCCAGCGCGAGGAGGCGACGGCCTTTCTCGATTGGCTGCTGGATGACAACTTCACCTTTCTCGGGTACGAACGCTTCGCCATCGACCAGGGGCTGCCGGAGGGACGCCTGGGCATGCAGCCGCAGCACAGCCTTGGCGCCGCTGCGCTGGAGCCGCCGGATGAGGATATAGAAGGGCTGCCGCAGGAGGTGCTGGAGTATCTGCGCTGCCCGGTGCTGCTGTCGTTCGCCAAGTCGTCGCGCACCAGCCGTGTGCATCGGCCGGCCTATCCCGACTATGTGTCGATCCGCGAAGTCAATGCTGCCGGGGAGGTGGTGCTGGAGCACCGTTTCTGCGGGCTGTATACCTCCAGGGTATACAGCGCCGATGTCTACAACATTCCCTGGCTGCGGCACAAGGTCGAGGCGGTACGCCAGGACTCGGGATTCGAGCCGCACAGCCATCTGGGCAAGGAGCTGGACCAGGTGCTGCAGGAGCTGCCCCGGGATGACCTGTTCCAGATATCGTCACAGCAACTGAGCGAAACGGCCCTGAGCATAGTGCAGATCCAGGAGCGCAACCTGATCCGCCTGTTCCTGCGTCGTGGCAACTATGGGCGCTTCTATTATTGCCTGGCCTACGTGCCACGGGAGATCTACTCGACCGCCATTCGCCGGCAGATACAACAGGTACTGATGGACAGACTCGAGGCCAGCGACAGCGAGTTCTGGACCTTCTTCTCCGAATCACAGCTGGCCCGCGTGCAGTTCATCCTGCGCGTGGACCCCCGGCGCAACCTGGAAATCGACCACGTGAAACTGGAAAGGGATGTGATACAGGCCTGCCGCAGCTGGCATGACGACTTCAGCGCACAGCTGCAGGACACCCTGGGCGAGGCCACTGCCACCGAGGTGCTGGTGCAGTTCGGCGATGGCTTCCCGGTGGGCTACAGCGACCGCTACAACCCGGCTACCGGGGTGGCGGACCTGCAGCACCTGTTGCAGCTGGATGAAGGCAACCCGCTGGCGATGAGCTTCTACCAACCGCTCAACGCTAAACCGGATGAGCTGCACTGCAAGCTGTATCACTTTGGCGGGTCACTGCCGCTGTCCGATGTCATGCCGATCCTGGATAACCTCGGTCTGCGTGTACTCGGCGAGTTCCCGTTCCAGATCTGCCGCCAGGATGGGCAGAGCTACTGGGTGCATGATTTCGTGTTCACCAATGCGCTGGCCCCGGAGATGGACATCGGCGATGTCAACGAACTGTTTGGCGAGGCGTTCACCGCCATCTGGAACGGCCAGGCGGAAAACGACAGTTTCAACCGGCTGATCCTGCTGGCTGGCATTCATTGGCGCGAGGCTGCACTGATGCGCGCGCTGGCTCGCTATATCAAGCAGATCCGCATGGGCTTCGAGTTGCCCTATCTCGCCGCAACCCTGGCCACTCATGCGCCGATCGCCCGGGAGCTCGTCAGGCTGTTCAAGACGCGCTTCTTCCTGGCCCGCAAGGCGTCGGCCGGGGAGCTGGAGGAAAAGCTGGAGCAGGCTATCGTCGGCGCGCTGGAGCAGGTCGCGGTGCTCAACGAGGACCGCATCCTGAGGCGCTATCTGGAGCTGATCAAGGCCTGCGTGCGGACCAACTTCTATCAGCATGACGCACAGGGGCAAGCCAAGGACTACATCAGTCTGAAGTTCGATCCGGCCGGCATACCGGAACTGCCGCTGCCGAGGCCCATGTACGAAATATTCGTCTATTCGCCGCGGGTCGAGGGCGTGCACCTGCGCGGTGGCAAGGTGGCGCGAGGCGGGCTGCGCTGGTCCGATCGCGAGGAGGACTACCGCACCGAAGTGCTCGGCCTGGTCAAGGCCCAGCAGGTCAAGAATGCGGTGATCGTACCGGTCGGCGCCAAGGGCGGCTTCGTGCCGCGGCGACTACCGCAGGGGGCCGGACGCGACGCGATACAGCAGGAGGCGATTGCCTGCTACCGGGTCTTCATTCAGGGGCTGCTGGATATCACCGACAACCTGATCGAAGGCCAGGTGGTTCCGCCCGAGCAGGTCATCCGCCATGATGGCGACGATTTTTATCTGGTGGTGGCGGCGGACAAGGGCACTGCCAGCTTCTCCGATATCGCCAACGGCATCGCCGCCGATTACGGTTTCTGGCTGGGCGACGCCTTCGCCTCCGGCGGCTCGGTCGGCTACGATCACAAGGCCATGGGGATCACCGCCCGGGGCGCATGGATCTCGGTGCAGCGGCACTTCCACGAACTGGGCATCAACGTCCAGGAAGATCCGGTCAGCGCTATCGGTATCGGTGACATGAGCGGCGATGTGTTCGGCAACGGCCTGCTGCGCTCGCGTTCAGTGCGGCTGCTGGCGGCCTTCAACCACCAGGATATCTTTATCGATCCGGACCCGGATGCCTCGCGCAGCTTCGAGGAGCGACAGCGCCTGTATGACCTGCCGCGCTCCAGTTGGGCCGATTACAACCCGGAGCTGATTTCCGCGGGTGGCGGCGTGTTCTCCCGCAGTCTCAAACAGATCACGCTGACGCCGCAGATACGTGAGGTATTCGATATCGTCGAGCAGCAGCTGACCCCGGCGGAACTGATCCACCGCCTGCTCAAGGCCCCGGTGGATCTGCTGTGGAATGGTGGCATCGGCACCTATATCAAGGCCTCGACCGAGAGCCATGCCGATGTCGGTGACAAGACCAACGATGCGCTGCGGGTGGATGGCAGGGACTTGCGCTGCAAGGTGATAGGCGAGGGCGGCAACCTCGGCATGACCCAGCTGGGGCGGATCGAATACTGCCTGAATGGCGGCGCCGCCAACACCGACTTCATCGACAATGCCGGTGGTGTGAACTGCTCTGACCATGAGGTCAATATCAAGATCCTGCTCAACGAAGTGGTTGCAGCGGGGGACATGACCGTCAAGCAGCGCAACGCCCTGCTGGCCGAGATGACCGAGGCGGTAGCGGCGCTGGTGCTGGCCAGCAACTACAAGCAGAGTCAGGCCATCAGCCTGGCCCAGGGCCAGGCGGCACGGGCGATGGTCGAATACCAGCGCTTTATCAGCGGCATGGAAGCCAGCGGCAAGCTCAGCCGTAGCCTGGAGTTCCTGCCCGATGACGAGCAACTGGCCGACCGCGCCGGCAAGGGGTTGGGGCTGACCCGGCCGGAGCTGTCGGTGCTGATCTCCTATTCCAAGGCCGACCTCAAGGAGCAACTGGTGGACTCGGCGGTGCCGGAGGATCCCTGGCTGGCACGGGAAATGGCCACCGCCTTCCCGCCCAGACTGGTGCGTGAGCAGACCGCCGCGCTGGCCCACCACCGGCTGCGGCGGGAAATCATCGCCACGCAACTGGCCAACAACCTGGTCAACCACATGGGCATCACCTTCCTGCGCCGGCTGGAACAATCGACCGGTGCCAGCCCCGGGCAGATCGTCGCCGCCTATGTGGTGGCGCGGGATGTGTTCAAGCTGATGGAACAATTCCACAGCATCGAGCAACTGGACCATCAGCTGTCGGCGGCGATCCAGCTGGAACTGATGGACGAACTGATGCGCCTGGCGCGCCGCGCCACCCGCTGGTTTATCCGCCGTCGCGGCAAGGAACTGCAGCCGGCAGCGGAGGTGGAGCATTTCGCACCACAGATCCAGGCGCTGGGAGAGCGCTTCGATGGCATGCTCGAAGGCTCCGTGCATGAGCTATGGCAAACCCGCTTCGACCATTATACTGCCGCCGGCGTACCGGCCCCGATTGCCCGCCTGGTCGCCGGGACCGTGCATTTCTATACCATGCTGGGGATGATCACCGCGGCCGATACCACCGGCCAGCCGGTCGAACGGGTAGCACAGGTGTTCTTCACCCTGGGCAGCGAACTGCAACTGACCTGGTTCGGCTCTCAGATCAATGCCTTGCCGGTCGGCTCGCACTGGCAGGCCCTGGCACGTGAAGCCTACCGGGATGAACTGGAGAACCAACTGGGCAGCATTACCGTAACGGCCTTGCAGATGAGCGAGCCCGAGACCCCGGTGGCAGAACTGGTAAGCACCTGGCTGGAACGCAACCACGCACCGGTGCAGCGCTGGCAGGAACTGCTGAACGAACTGCGCAGCGCCGGGCAGAGCGACTACCCGATGACGGCCGTCGCCATGCGTGAACTGACCGACCTGGCAAACGATGCCCGCCAGACCATACATGGAGAAACATGCAGGAACTGATCATCGACGTCGCAGTGCCCGCCGAACGCTACCTGGCCTGGTACCAAGGCCAGGCTAAGCGGGTCCTGATGCGCAGCCGCGACGGCCGCAGCATCAGCCTGCCGGCACACCACCTGCGGCCTTTCCTGACGCATGAGGGGGTGTATGGGAGTTTTGTGATGCGGTTTACCAGCGACGGGAAGATGGTGTCGCTGGAGCGGTTGGGGTGAGAGGCAGGGCCAGTTGCCAAACGCCAGTCCCCGCTCCCGATTTGGGAATGTCGAGTTCCATCTCGACACCTGCTCCCCGGCCACCCCACTGTTCGAGATGGAACTCGACAGGATCGCCATCGACCTTCCACACATCCGCGTAACCCGGGAGGTTCGAGCACCAGCTCGTACCAAACATTGTCCCCTCAACCGTCATTCTCGGCGAAGGCCGAGAATCCACCGGCCACACAGTAACCGCCGGAGTGGAAACCCAACCGACGACCATTCCTGAGCCTTTCCATATTGATATGGCCCCGTGCCTGCATTATGGTGAACCCAATGCGAAGGAATGCGAGCCCGCCTGCCAGACACGCTACACAGCCCGAATTCCTCCCAGAATGATTGGCATACCTGCCGGCGATATTGCCGGTTGGGTAGGGCGGTAGCGTGTTTCTGCCTGGCATGAGGAATAGGCCGCGAAGCGTGTGGGTTGGGCGAAGGGGCGAGTGATTGTGAGGTGGTTTTGCGGGGGTAGTAATGAATTCGGGAAAAGATGAAGTCAAGCTAATACGGAATGGAGCCTGTCTTTGCTTCTAATTGTTTGATTTTATTATGACTTTGTTTGTTAGGGCTTTCCGGGAAACCGGAGTTATATCGAAGCGTCTGTTATGTATTAGTGCCGCGTGCGGTCTAATCACTGTTAGAGATCACAAGATGTCCCAGGCCAAAATTTCATTTGAGCACGGAATAAAAGATGCAGAGGAGCTTTTGGCTCACTTCGACGCAATTAATTCCAATCCCCCACCTCCTAATGCGGAGGTCTTAAAACGTGCAGGGTTAGTAATGGCGCTTACTGCATGGGAAACCTACGTAGAAGATCGTGTAACCGAGGCAATGAACAAGAGACTTGCTGCTGTTGCAGGAAGCTATGTCGGCGAGTTCATTCAAAAGAAATTGCAGCAAGAACTTAAGCAATTCCACAATCCCACATCAGATAAAACAAAACGCTTATTCCTTGATTATCTCGGCGCCGACGTTACTCAAGGGTGGAACTGGGCAAATAACGACCCAGAAAAAGCCAAAAAATCACTAAACGAGTGGATATCCAAAAGAGGTGATGCTGTACATCGCTCAAAGCCAATAAACAATGGCTCACCTGCGGCCCACCTCATAAAGCGCGATGAACTCGAAAAAGTCATTCGTTTCATCAAAGAGCTGGTGAAAGCCACCGACTCATACTTAGAATGCAATCTCTAACAACTGGTTAAAACCGTTCGCTTCGCTCACTGGGACGGGCTAAAGCCCGCCCCTTAACCAAACGTTAGAGGGGCATGATGAACTACGCACCTTACCGACTTTCCGAGGGGCTTGTTCTGGAAGAATCTGGGAGCTTGTTGCCTTGGTTTAGAAGCTTGGAGCAGCTCGCGGAAAAAGGTGGTAAACCTCTCCCCGAGAAAGGCAAACGCACTCAGCTATTTTGGGAGGCCGACGCCGTATTTGGCGGCATGAACGTATCCGTTCAAGCAATGGAAAGAGGCTTGGGCATTTTCTTCCTCGATCTAAAAAACGGGGAGAAGTTCGAGTCGGAAAAACTTGAATACGAAGCTGTATTGCAGATATTGAAAGCGAAGTTTGGAGAGCCAGCAGAAGCAGGTAGCGATGACTATGGCTATCCTTGGGTGCGTTGGCGGTGGGGCGGGGTCTGCTTGAACCTAGCGCTAGCAGAGCGCTTTATGGATTATGTCGCCTTGTCAGTTTCTAACGGAGTCGTCTCGTAATGCCCTCTAACCATCGCAGGCACGGCGACGGCTTTTCCGTTGCGGCTTCGCCTCCACTACAAAGCCGCGCGTGCTGCGGGCGTTATAAGTCATTGAGAGTTTGTGCATGGGGTTGATTGAAGCAATTATAGTTGGCCTTCAGTTCAAGCGGCTAGAAAGGCCGTTGGTGTTCGTTACTATGCTTTTTGCGCTAGTGTGCTTCGTCGCGCTCGGTATAGTAATTGTTCTTGCGGGTATTGAGCTTCTATCATCAGGCAAGGGTTTGATTCCGGCCCTGGGAGCAATTTTATTGTCGTCCGTATTTTTCGGGCTGTCCGCCGTGTGCGGCCATTTTGTCAAAAAGAGCGTGCAGTAAATGCCTTATAACCATACGCAGCACTACGCCGCCGCAAGCGGCGGCGGGACGCTCGTAAACTCGCGCCCGTGTGCTTAGGCGTTATATGCCAAAAGGTCGAACCTATGGGAAGCCTTAAAGAATCCTATTTAGAGTCAGACGAAGGCCGTCAGGAAAACTTGGCTGACGCTCTCGGCATATCTTGGGATGAGCTTTCGCAACTGGATTATACGGTAACGGAAAATATTTCAAATGAAGGGTTGCTATACGGTTACCTCATAACATTTAGCAGAAACTGCAGCGCAGAAATTCTGTCTAGAATAGCTGGCATTAGCAAGTCTAGAACAATAAGTCTCTCTCCATGGATATTCGAAAGAAGCTATGAAGATCAGTACGCACTCGGTGCGATTGCGCAGAATATAGATCATCGTGCAAGTTTTTCAAATGAAATGGAATCGTCGGCTCGTCTCCAAAGTCTACAAATTGATGATCATGCGACAAGGCAGTTATTACTTCGCCAGACATTTATCTCGATTATTGGCGCGCTTGAAACTTTTCTTTCTGATACTTTTATTTCTAAAACACTTTCATCTGAGCACTACCTTCAACAGTTTGTCAGAAACCATCCGGAGTTCAAACAGCAAAAGATAAGTATCAGTGAGATTTACGATGTGTCAGTAAAAATTAAGGAGCGAGCCAAGACCGTCATGGTCAACACCATTTATCATAAACTACCTACTGTTAGAGAAATGTATGCAGGGACATTCTCAATGGATTTTCCAGATATTTCGAATCTCCAGAAGTATATTCTTGTTCGCCACGATTTGGTTCACCGGAACGGGAAAACCACTGAAGGACGCCTGGTAAATGTCAACGATAAGCTTATTGATGAGCTAAGGAATAACGCGGTAACTTTTGTTGAAGAATTAACGAATAAGTTAGAGAGAGATTTTGACGATGACTTGCCTTTCTAGCTGCTTTACATATAACAATCCGCAGCAATCGCTCCCGTTGGTCGCTGGGACAGCCAAAACGCTGCGCTTATTTGGCCGCCCTTGTGCGGGGCGTTAGACCTAAGCCATGAAAACATCGACATTGTGCAAAGCCCTTTTAAAAGATGTATGCGACGACAATTTATCGTTTTACAGAAGCATGCTTGCCACACAAGATTTGGCCACAGTAAAAGACGATAAGTGGCGGACAATCATTGGTTTAGCCCGGGAACTAGAACCGCACCAACAGGAAATATTTCTATCTTTTGCCCGTTTAGCAGCAGTTGATGCTATCTCAACTCTCTGCGGTGTAATTGACGGCTCAACACAGGTCGGGGGCCAGTTTGTCGCATTCTCGCTCACAGATGAGTCAGGTACAGAGCATTCTGGCTCAATGCAAGATAATTTCCTTTCTGTTGCATACCCATGAACGGTCTAACAAGTGACTGTGGTGTCAACGCCTCAAATTAAGCTGCTATCTCACGCCACGGCTCCTGGTTTTTGACCATGGTATTGAGCATCACGATCATCTTTCGCATGCAGGCAATGAGGGCGACTTTAGGCAGCTTTCCCTGGGCTTTCAGGCGCTCATAGAACTGCTTGAATACCGGGTTGCATTGGATACCTGACATCATGGCCATGAACATCACAGTTCGCACTCTATGACGACCGCCACGGATTCGACGCTTGCCCGTCAACTTGCCGCTATCTCGGTTTATGGGGGCTACACCAACCAGGGCGGCGATCTCTCGCCGGTTAAGGTCACCTAACTCAGGAAGCTCGCTCAGTAAGGTGAACGCCATTACTTTGCCAACGCCGGGCACGCTGGTCAGGATGTCCGTTTTACTCTGCCAGTGATCGACCTTGGCAACTTCCTGCTCGATCTGCCGAGTGATGTTTTTGATCTGGGTTTGCAGGGTTTTGAGCAGACTGTTGATAGAGCTGTGAAGCGATTTTGGCAGGATCTGCAGGCGGTTCTTCTCCATCGTCGACATGTCCATGAGCTGGCTGCGTCTGGCCAATAGGTCTCTGATTTTCTGAGAGGCTTTATCCGGGATGGGCTTGAATTCCGGCTTCAACGTAGCAGCATATTTGGCAATGACCTGCGCGTCGATGCGATCAGTTTTGGCTAACACACCGATGGCCTGGGCATAGCGCCGCACACTGATCGGATTGACCACAATGATGGGTAGACCGGCCTGACTGCAGGCTTGAACCATCGCATGTTCGTGGCGGCCTGTTGCCTCCACTACGATCCGTTCAATGGTGTAGCCCTTGAGTATCTTCACAAGCTCTCGGATATGAGTGGTGCTGTTCGGAATGGTAAAAAACTGTCCGGACGGATGAAGGGCGATATCGAGGTTGGCTTTGCCGACGTCGACACCGATGTTGATCAGAGTTTGGTTTTCTGGAGTGTTCATAATAAGCTGACTCTGCCTTGCTATACGGGCTCGAGGCCCCGATAACTGTTCGAGTTATCGCTTGAGAGTCATGTAGCGCTACACACTTGTTATCGGTCTCTCGAAGGAGGAGCCGAGGTTCAATCGAGCTGCTGCATGAAGCCCCCCGATGGCCGCCGGGGGGTGGGCCTCAATTTACCCAAACACGGCAGAAATTATCCATACAACTGGTTCAAATCGCTCACTGCGCTCGCTGGGACGGGCTAAAGCCCGCCCCTTAACCAAATGTTATACATGCAGCAGAGGTTAAAGTGACGAATGTTATCCATTGAAGAATTTGAACGTATTGGTGCTGCATTTAATGCAACAAACCAACCAGTGATTCTGGACTATATTGCGGTGGTGGCGCTCAGCTGGATGGGGGCTTTCCTCGCGGCATACCTCGTGCAAAAGGCCAAGAACAGAGCAAACTCTGAAGACTTTGATAGGCTGAAATCTGAACTCAAAGAAAATACAAGATTAGTAAAAGAAATTGAGTCGAATTTCTCGGAAAATTTTTGGATAAGGCAGCAGGTTTGGCTCAAGAAGCAGGAGTCATATGAAGTCATTCTCGGGTTGCTGCATGATATTGAAAAATACGTTTATCATCAGGTGACAGATTTTGAGGAATGGCAGTATATAAATAATCGGCACCCCTATTTTGGCTTTTACGCTCACGAAGATGTAGGTAACAAGAAAGCGTGGGAGCGTGACAAGCAAGAGTATGAAGAGAAGAAAAGTAACCCCGAAACTGTTGCAGAATCGGAAGCACTTAAAACTCGATATGACAGAGCTTTGTCAGAGATATTTGATCATATAGATCTGAAAGCGATTTACCTCGATGACCGTGTAGAGGCTGAGATGGAAAAGCTAAAACAGTCGCTTAGCAGAACTGATGCAGAGGAGGATTGGGAAGATCATTTCGATAGGATATCCCTAGACACGATGAGAACCATTGATGAAGTACGCAAAATTTCGCGCGCTGAACTGAAGTTGGATGCATAACAATCGCAGGCACAGCGACGGCTTTTTCATTGCGGCTGCGCCTCCATTACAAAGCCGCGCGTGCTGCGGGCGTTAGGCATGCAGGGAGTCACTTCCATTGAAATCACCTTGGCTTCAATATGAATCAAGATTGGCGAACTGGATGAAGCAGTTTGCGAATGAAAACCTCAAATTCACTAATGGCTTTCAAGCGATTCCGGGATTTCCATCTGATGGCTTTCGTGCCGATGGCCTTCTCACAAATGGCAAGGTCGTTCTGGCACTAGAGGTTGAGGTCAAGCAAACTCACCCTGATACTAATGTCGGCAAATACTGGCTGTTAAATCAATATCAGCCCTATGAAAAAATCGTCCTTTTTCACGTATATACTCCAGAATACAAATCATACCCTTGGCGGTTTCAGCTTGGCGAGTTCTATGCATTAAAAATGTCTCAAGAGTTACCTTTTGAGTATCACTTGCTCGATCAACGCGGGGCTGAAAATACAGACAGCTCATTTGAACTCGTTACAGGTATTTTAGAACAAAGAATTACCAGTGAATTTGGGGCTGTGCCAAATGCCTAACAAACCGCTCAAATTCGTTCCGGCCACAAAAAGCGTGGCTTTCACCGGACTCGCTAACGCTGGCCGTTTAGCGGGGCGTTAGCTACCAAGGACTCTTATATGTTGAAAATATTTTGGGGGATGCGCCAGGCATCAAGAGGAAAGAAATTTGGAAATGAAATAGCTGACTCAATGGCAATAAGCCGTCGCCTGTTCCACTCGGCCATAGAGGAAGGCGGGATGGGAATGCATTTAATTCTTCTAGCATCCATGAAAGATCAAGGGAAGAGCGTCATTGAGGCACGCGAAGCTATGCTTCCTTTCTTGGAAAATGGGCTTCTAGCTTTAGAGCAAAGGTTTGGCCCGCAAGCAGCGATTAACGAAGCTAAGCTTGCAGTTTTCGATTTAAATAACGCAAGTGATGAAGTTGGCATGTTATCTATAAATTCCATGCAGCAGACCAAGTATTATCATAAGCTGCGAGACGAGAAGGCGAAAAATTCATCTGTGCCAACTAGCAATGCTGCGGTATCTATCATGCTGTTTCTACTGCGCACAGCTCGAACTCTCGGTAATAAAGTATGGGTTGACTTGGATCTGGTTACGGAGCAGGCGGGTGTTTCTTTTGGTCAGATTAATATTGAGTGCATGAGCTTGGAAGAGAGCGGGCTCGTTGAATTTGATGTTATGGAAGGGGTTAGAGTTACTGATGAGGGCTTGTATATTGCCCGGAAGCTAAAGGACTGGCTGGAGTGGAGTGAAAAGGATAATCATGAAACTGCCTCTCATGGGAAAGGGCGGGACGATGAAAACAAAACACTCCAAAAGCCAATGTTTAGTTTATGGAATGTTGTGCTGTATCTATTTATGGCATCTGCGATTCTGAAGATGGTAGCTCATTTTGTTCGAGGGTGAAATTGCAGGGTGAGCTTCTAACAAGGCATTGCAGCGGACGAGCCGCTGAATGCGGCGTTAGGCTGCACCCAAATAATAACGACGATTCGCCCAAGAGAAGCAGTGATATGATCCTTGAGTTTAGATGGCACCGATTAGAGTCTTTCTCCGCATTGGAGTTACACAACATTATCAAGGCTCGCGAATCGGTTTTTGTTGTAGAGCAAAATTGTCCCTACCAAGAAACTGACGATATGGACCTTCATGCTTGGCACTTATCTGTCTTCTTGAACGATGAGCTTGCGGCTTATGCAAGGGTTGTTGATCCTGGAGTCAAATACAGCCAGCCTTCTATCGGTCGCGTTATGACCCTTAAGAACTTCCGCGAGCTGAGAATCGGCCGCCAACTAATGAAAGAAACTATAAGATTCACCGAGCTAAAATTTCCTGGCTGCGGGATAAAAATTGGGGCGCAACTTTATTTGCAGAAATTTTACGAATCACTGGGTTTTCAGTCTGTCGGAGAACCATACGATGAGGATGGCATACCTCATGTTGATATGGTTAAAGAGCCCGTCAGTGCAGCCTAGCAATTCACTCAAGCCGACGCCGCTTCGCGGCTTGGCTGCGCCTCAACTCCTCAGGAACCTTGCTCACGGCTCTTGATCAGGTTGTGAATCAGATCTATCGGCAACGGGAAAATGATCGTGGAAGCGTTTTCGGTACTCATATCCGCCAGTGTCTGCAAATAGCGCAGTTGCATCGCTCCAGGCTCACTGGACATGACCCGCGCCGCTTCGACCAGCTTCTCCGAGGCCTGCAACTCACCTTCGGCATGAATCACCTTGGCGCGGCGCTCTCGCTCGGCTTCGGCCTGACGGGCAATGGCGCGCACCATCGATTCGTTAAGATCCACGTGCTTGATCTCAACGTTCGCCACCTTGATGCCCCACTCGTCAGTCTGGGCATCAAGAATCCCCTGAATATCCGAGTTGAGCTTGTCCCGTTCGGAGAGCATTTCGTCCAGGTCGTGCTTGCCGAGCACCGAGCGCAGCGTGGTTTGCGCCAACTGGCTGGTCGCCTCGGCGAAATTCTCGACTCGGATGATTGCCCGCTCCGGGTCAACCACTCGATAGTAGAGAACCGCGTTGACCCGCACGGTCACGTTGTCCTTGGATATGACGTCCTGAGGAGGAATATCCAGCGCAACCACCCGCAGATCTACCCGTACCATCTGCTGGATGCCGGGAAGAATGAGGATCAGGCCGGGGCCCTTGACGCCCTGAAAACGACCGAGAAAGAACACGACCCCGCGCTGGTACTCAGGGAGGATCCGGATGGCTGATGCCAGAATGGCAAGCAGTACAAATAGTGGAGCCAGATAGGGGACAAACTCGAACATGATGGATTCTCCCGACACTATGGGTCGCGTTGGTCATGGGTGGGTTTGAGATGCAACAACAGACCTTCCACTGTCTCGATAAGAACCGCTTGCCCAGCCTGGACAGGCTGATCAGACACGGCGTTCCAGCGTTCACCGCTGACTTGCACGTGGCCGCGGTAGCGCCTTTGCTGCGCGCCTGCCCAGGGTTGAAAGTCGTCGGCAGCGATACCGACGCGGCCTATCATATTGTCGACCCCACTGGCTGCCGGCAGGCGCCGCAGCCGGACAAGTCTGGTCAGGATCCACAGCATGAAGCCAGCAGCGACGGCAGCGACTCCCCCAATCATCGGTAATGACACCTGCTGATGCGCACCGTCCATCAGAATCACTGAGCCGAAAATGAAGGCAACGATCCCGCCAACACCGAGAGTACCGAAGCTGGGCGCGAAGGCCTCAGCCACAATCAATGCCAACCCCAGTATGATCAGTGCCAGCCCGGCGTAGTTGACCGACAGAATCTGGAACGCGAACAGTGCCAGAATAAGACATACGGCGCCGAGAATGCCGGGGAACAATTGTCCGGGGTTCGATAGCTCGAAAATGATCCCGTAAAAACCGATGATCATCAGAAAGAAAGCGATGTTGGGATTGGTGATGACTGACAGCAACCGGGTCCGCCAGTTCGGATCCACCTGCTTGATCGCCAGATTGGCGGTTTCGAGGATCTGATTACCCGACGCCATCACCACGCTACGGCCATCGATCTGTTGCAGCAGATCGGCGACATCAGTAGCGACTACATCCACGACGTTACGCTCCAGCGCTTGCTGCGCGTTCAGGTTGACCGCTTCGCGCACTGCTTCTTCCGCCCAGTCGGCGTTGCGGTCATGGCGTTCAGCCAGGTTGCGGATGTAGGCAACCGAATCCTCCAGTACCTTGCGTTCCATTGCAGTGCTACCTCGCCGGGATTCGCCTTCAGTCTCCTTGGCATCTGAGTCAGGTGCTGGCTCAGGCTTGTCGGTACCCGGCATCGGGCTCATCTGCACGGGAGTAGCCGATCCCAGATGCGTAGCTGGCGCCATTGCAGCAATGTGGCTGCCATACAGGATGTAGGTGCCGGCACTGGCCGCACGAGCACCGGCGGGTGTCACGTAGGTGGCCACTGGTACTGGCGAGGCCAGGATGTCGCGGATGATCATGCGCATGGATTCCATGAGGCCTCCCGGAGTATCCATCCGGATGACCACCACCCCTGCCTGTTCTTCTTCCGCCTGCTCGATACCCCGGGCTACATAGTCCATCGTCGCCGGGCCTATAGGTCCTTCCACGGTAAGCACGATGGCACTGCGTTGGTTCTGCTGGGCCTGCGTGCCGGTAGTCAGACTGGCCAGCAAGAGGAGTACGCTCACGCCGATAAGACTGGCGGCGAAGGCAAGCATGGTGCGGCTGCTAGGGAGGTAAGTAAACACTGGCAGTAGCTCCCCGCTGAGCATTGGCAGGTATTCATTTCAGCCTAGCAGATCATCCGGAATACGCTCGAGAACGACGGGACGCGTATGTGAAATCGTCCTCTGAACATGTGCTTGTTCGCTTCGCTTACTGGATTCGCCAAGGCTATGCTTCTGGTCTGCCTGTTAACTTGATCGTCAGGCTTAGCATATCCGCGCGAAAAGATGCACACGTGCGCCGGCGACGAACTAGCTGCCGCGCGGCGGCGACTGCCGATGAAGCGGATAGAGAAAATATTTTCTCGTTCCTGTCGAAATCGCGACTTCCTGTTCGACTACCAGAAGACCGCGCATTGCTGTCGCTATTTCAGCAACCTGGAGGAAGTGAACAATGTCCCGAATGATTTTCGTGAACCTGCCCGTAATTGACCTCGACGCATCGATGGCGTTCTACAAGTCCATCGGTTTTGAGAATAACCCGCATTTCACTGACGATACGGCTGCTTGCATGGTATGGAGCGAGACGATCAATGTCATGCTGCTCACGCATGCCAAGTGGCGCACTTTTACCAATCGTCCAATTCCACCCACGACATCTAGCGAAGTGATGCTGGCCCTGTCGTGCGACAGTCGCGAGGCCGTCGACGCCATGAACGAGGCGGCTGCCGCAAATGGCGGAACCGCAGATATCAATCCCGTTCAGGATCTTGGTTTTATGTATAACCGTAACCTTGCTGATCCCGACAGCCACGTCTGGGAGGCAATGTGGATGGACCCGGCGGCGATGCCTCCGAAAGACCCAGCAAGCTGAAGTGAACGCGCATAACATCGCGCTCCGGCCGACCGCTTTACGTTACATCAGAGGAGGGTGCTGCATGAATCTCCGGGCCTCCCGTCCGGCTACAAATCAAGGGTAATTGACGGGTTTCCCAGCGTTAGCACGGCAAGCAGCTTTCCTGCCACCTCGCAGCCCAAGCTGGCCCAGGAGGCGGGCGGTTAGGTACAACTGAGTCGTCGCCAGATGGTACCATCACGCCCCAACACGGCACCTTCGCCTCCTCCATTGCCTCAAGCTACAACCCCGGTACCCCGCCCATGGAAATCAAAGTCAATTTTCTCGACAATCTCAGACTTGAAGCCAAGTTTGACGATTTCACCGTTATCAGCGATCAGCCGATCCGTTACAAGGGCGAGGGCTCGGCGCCTGGGCCGTTTGATTACTTCCTGGCGTCGTCGGCGATGTGCGCGGCGTATTTCGTGAAGGTGTACTGCAACGCGCGCAATATTCCCACCGAGAACATCCGGCTGTCGCAGAACAACATCGTTGATCCGGAGGATCGCTACAAGCAGATCTTCAAGATCCAGGTCGAGCTGCCGGAGGATATCTCCGACAAGGATCGCCAGGGCATTCTGCGCTCGATTGATCGCTGCACGGTGAAGAAGGTGGTGCAGACCGGGCCGGAGTTCCAGATCGAGACGGTGGGCAATATCGATGAGGATGCCCAGGCGCTGCTGATGGTGGGGGCTGCGGGGGAGGGCAGCACCTGGGTGGAGGGCAAGGACCTGCCATTGGAGCAGACCATCGCCAATCTGACCGGCGCGCTGGCGAATCTGGGCATGAAGATCGAGATCGCGTCCTGGCGCAATATCGTGCCGCATGTGTGGTCTCTGCACATTCGCGATGCCGCCTCCAACATGTGCTTCACCAATGGCAAGGGCGCTACCAAGGAGAGCGCGCTGTGCTCGGCGCTGGGCGAGTTTATCGAGCGGCTGAGCTGCAACTTCTTCTATAACGACCAGTTCTTCGGCGAGGAGATCGCCGGTAGTGCCTTCGTTCACTACCCCAACGAGAAGTGGTTCCAGCCGGGCCCGGATGACGAGCTGCCGTCGGATATCCTCGATGACCATTGTCGGGAGATCTACGATCCGGAAGGTGAGCTGCGCGGTTCGCACCTGATCGATACCAACTCGGGCAATGTGGCGCGGGGTATTGTTTCCCTGCCTTTCGTGCGGCAATCGGACGGTGAGGTGGTGTATTTCCCTTCGAACCTGATCGAGAACCTCTACCTCAGCAATGGTATGAGCGCCGGTAATACCTTGTTCGAGGCCCAGGTGCAGTGCTTGTCGGAGATCTTCGAGCGGGCGGTGAAGAAGCAGATCATCGAGGAAGAAATCGCGCTACCGGATGTGCCGATGGCGGTGCTGGAGAAGTACCCGGATATCCTCGAGGGTATCCAGGCGCTGGAGGCCCAGGGCTTTCCGGTGCTGGTCAAGGATGCCTCGCTGGGCGGGCAGTTCCCGGTCATGTGCGTCACCCTGATGAACCCGAGAACGGGCGGCGTCTTCGCCTCCTTCGGCGCGCACCCGAGTTTCGAGGTGGCACTGGAGCGCAGCCTCACCGAGCTGTTGCAGGGGCGCAGCTTCGAGGGCCTGAACGACTTCCAGCCACCGACCTTCAACTCCCAGGCCATCACCGAGCCGAACAACTTCGTCGAACACTTCATCGATTCCTCGGGGTTGGTTTCCTGGCGATTCTTCAGTGCCAGGGCGGACGTCGAGTTCGTCGAGTGGGATTTCTCCGGGACCAACGAGGAGGAGGCGGCGACCCTGTTCGGCATTCTGGAGGAGTTGGGGCTGGAGGCATACATGGCCGTGCATGAGGACTTGGGCGCGCCGGTGTGCCGTATCCTGGTGCCGGGCTACTCCGAGGTGTATCCGGTGGAGGACCTGATCTGGGACAACACCAACAAGGCCCTGGATTACCGGGAAGATATCCTCAACCTGCATGTCTTGAGTGACGATCAACTGGCCGCTTTGCTGGACCGTCTGGACGAGAGCCAGCTTGACGAGCATATGGATATCAGCACCCTGATCGGTATCGAGTTCGACGAGAACACCGTCTGGGGGCAGCTCACCATCCTCGAGCTGAAGCTGTTGATCAACCTGGCGTTGCGGCAGCATGAAGAAGCGCTAGAGCGGGTCGAGATGTTCCAGCAGTACAACGACAATACTGTCGAGCGTGGGCTTTTCTATCAGGCCATGCAGGCGGTGCTGGAAGTGGTGCTCGATGACGAACTGGAGCTGGAGGACTATCTGCATAACTTCGGGCGCATGTTCGGCGCGGTGACCCTGGAGGCGGTGGTGGGCTCGGTGACGGGGGCGGTGCGCTTCTATGGCCTGACGCCGACCAATATGCAGCTCGAGGGTCTGGACAAGCATCTGCGCCTGATCGAGAGTTACAGGAAGCTGCATGCGCACCGTGCGGCTGGGGCAGCCCGGAGTTAACCGGAATGATGGATCCTCGGCCTTCGCCGAGGATGACGTGCAGTGGGGCCGAGGATGACATGTACGAAAACAAGAATGAGCCTTTGATTGCCCGGCGGGACTTCAGTAGACGCATGTTCTTGCATGTGCTCGCGGCACTGGTGCTGGTGCTTGCGACATTGGTGGCCGGCATTGCGGGGCATATGTACTTCGACAATATGGAGCCGGGCAGGGCGCTCATCGCCTCGGTTACGCTGAGCAGTGGGCTGGGACTATCCATTTTTCCCGAAAGCACCTCGGGGCAGGTGTTTGCCAGTCTCTATGGGTTCTTCTCCAGCTATGTGTTCATTGCCACCAGCACGATAGTCATTGCGCCGGTCCTGCACCGGATTCTGCACAAATTTCATCTGGATGAAGAGTGATCTACCGCCTGAGCGTCGCTGCGGTTGAGTCGCGGGCGGGCTGATACGGTATACTCCGCGCAGCCATTCACTACCGGGGCATTTCCATGTATTCCACCTTGCGTTCCCTGATGTTTCGCCTGCCGGCGGAGACCTCCCATGATCTGGCGCTGGACCTGATCGGCGCTGCCGGCCGCCTGGGCCTGGCGTCTCGCCTGGCGCGTCCGGTGCAGTCTCAGCCGGTGCGTTTGCTGGGGATGACATTCGATAACCCGGTAGGTCTGGCAGCAGGTCTGGACAAGAATGCGGTGGCGGTGGATGGCTTCGCTGCCCTGGGCTTCGGTTTTCTGGAGGTGGGCACGGTCACGCCGAGGCCGCAGCCGGGCAACCCCAAGCCGCGCCTGTTCCGCCTGCCGGAGGCCGACGCCATCATCAACCGCATGGGTTTCAACAACCTGGGCGTGGATGCCATGGTGGAGCGCATTGCCCGGGTGCGGTACAAGGGCGTGCTGGGCATCAACATCGGCAAGAATGCGGTAACGCCGGTCGAAAACGCGGTGGACGATTATCTCTACTGTCTGCGCAAGGTCTATCCCCACGCCGGCTATGTGACGGTCAACCTGTCGTCACCGAATACCCCCGGTCTGCGCACGCTGCAGTACGGTGACACGCTCAAGGTGCTGCTCGGGCAGATCAAGAGCTGCCAGCAGGAGCTGGCCAGCCAGCATGGCCGCTATGTGCCGATTGCCATCAAGATCGCACCGGACATGACGCCGGAGGAGTTGGTACTGGTGGCGCGTACGCTGCGCGAGCAGGGTATGGATGCGGTGATCGCCACCAATACCACGCTGGATCGCCAGCGGGTCGAGGGGCTGGAGCATGCGGATGAGGCGGGCGGTCTGTCCGGAGGCCCCCTGACCGAAGTATCCACCGAGGTGATTCGGGTGCTCGCCGGGGAGCTGAATGGCCAGATGCCGATCATTGGTGTTGGCGGTATTCTCACTGGTGCCGATGCGGCAGCCAAGATTGCCGCCGGGGCCAGCCTGGTGCAGTTGTACAGCGGCTTCATCTATCGTGGGCCGGAGCTGATCCGTGAGTGCGTGGATGCGATTGCGGCGATGAGGCAGGAGCAGGCTGAATAAAATGGCCCCCGGTGTACGGGGGCCTTGGGCCTCGCAGGCCCGACGCTTGGAGTAAGCGCCCTGGGAGAAAAGAGGTAGCGAGGGGATTACCCTACAGCACGCATCTCGTTAAGGCGATGCACGCCAGAAATTCCGGTATAACCTGCCCAGTGATCGGCTCTGCCTTCACGCCAGCCATTGATCCAGTTCTGTCTGGTGGCGCTACTGTTAAAGGGACAGGAGTCTTGAGACTTGCCTTGAACGCCGTTCTGATATCCGCGCAAAAATGCTCGTTCCATCGGATCACGCTTTAGTCTTCTCATAAAGTACAGCCCTCGTGTGGTATGACAACCCGTTCCATCCGGAACGGGGTTTGGTGCCGGGATTGCCCTCAGCACCCCGGAGTCCGCGCGGATCGCGGGCTCCTTATTCGGTTTACCAACGCAAAGTCTTGGGTCTGTTGTACCCTATTGCGTGTGGATGAGAAAGATCAAATCGGCATACCAGGCTCGATGCTTAGAAGCCTGGATGTAACATGAATGCAATACACCTGTGGAAATCAATGAGATGCGCCAGACCCTTGAATTTTTTATTACCTGTCCGAAGGGCATCGAGGGCTTGCTGCTCGACGAGTTGCGTGAACTGGGCGCTGAGTCGGCGAAGGAAACCGTAGCCGGTGTCCATGTGCAGGGGGATCTGGAGCTGGGTTACCGCATCTGCCTGTGGTCACGCCTGGCCAATCGGGTGTTACTGATCCTGCAGCGCTTTGCCGCCAGTGATGCCCAGAGCCTGTATGACGGCGTGGCGCAGGTCGACTGGGCTGAGCAGATGGCGGCGGATGGCAGCCTGGCGGTGGATTTCAGTGGTCAATTGCCGGGTGTCGACAATACCCATTTCGGTGCGCTCAGGGTCAAGGACGCGATCGTCGATCGGCTGCGCACTCCCGAAGGCACGCGTCCTTCGGTGGACAAGGTCAATCCGCACCTGCGCATCAATGTGCATTGCCGTAACGGCGAGGTGCAGCTGGCGCTGGACCTGTCCGGCAACAGTCTGCATCAGCGTGGCTATCGCCTGCAGCAGGGCGCGGCACCGCTCAAGGAAAACCTGGCTGCGGCGGTGCTCATTCGTGCCAACTGGCCAGCGCTGGCGGCCCAAGGTGGCGCGCTGGCCGACCCCATGTGCGGCTCCGGTACCTTCCTGGTCGAAGCGGGCCTGATGGCGGCCGATATCGCGCCGAACCTGCACCGCCAGCAATGGGGGTTCAGCCGCTGGTTGCAGCATGTGCCGGCGCTGTGGCAACGCCTGCATGACGAAGCCACCCAGCGTGCCGAGGCCGGATTGGCCCGCCCGCCGCTGTGGATTCGTGGCTATGAAGCCGACCCGCGGTTGTTGCAGCCGCTGCGCAACAATATCCAGCGCGCCGGGCTGAGTGAATGGATCAAGGTCTACCAGGGTGAGCTGGCGACCTTTGCGCCCAGTCCTGATCGCGGTCAGCACGGCCTGATCGTATGCAACCCGCCCTATGGCGAACGCCTGGGGGATACCGCGAGCCTGGTCTATCTGTACCAGAAACTCGGGGAAGTGCTGCGCCGCGAATGTACCGGCTGGCAGGCGGCGGTGTTTACCGGTAATCCGGAGCTGGGGCGGCGTATGGGCATTCGCAGTCACAAGCAGTACGCGCTGTTCAATGGTGCGTTGCCGTGCAAGCTGCTGATGATGGATCTGCAACCGGAGCGCTACATTACCGGCAGCAGCCCGACCCCTGCCGAGCGGAGCGGGGAGGCCGATGTCGACAAGGCAGCTCAGCCGGTGGAGGCCACTGCGCGCCTGAGCGAGTCGGCACAGATGTTCGCCAACCGTCTGAAGAAGAATCTCAAGACCCTGGGCAAGTGGGCCCGCCAGCAGAATATCAGTTGCTACCGGCTGTACGATGCGGACATGCCGGAGTTCGCCGTGGCGATCGATCTGTACGATGGGTGGGCGCATGTGCAGGAATATGCGGCGCCAGCCAGTATCAGCGAGGAGAAGGCCCAGGCGCGCCTGCAGGATGTACTGGTGGCGCTGCCGCAGGTGCTGGGAATACCAGCCAGCCGGGTGGTGCTCAAGCAGCGCCAGCGCCAGGCCGGCAAGCAGCAATACCAGCGCATGGACCGTCGTGGTGAGTTCCTGACCGTGCAGGAAGGACAGGTGAAGCTGCTGGTCAACCTGACCGACTACCTGGACACCGGGCTGTTTCTCGATCATCGCCCGATCCGCCTGCGCATCGCCGAGGAGGCGCGCGGCAAGCGCTTTCTCAACCTGTTCTGCTATACCGCCAGCGCCACCGTGCATGCGGCGGTGGGTGGGGCGCGCAAGACCACCAGTGTCGATCTGTCGAAGACCTATCTGGACTGGGCGCGACGCAATCTGTCGTTGAATGGGTTGTCCGACTTGCATCAGCTGGTGCAGGACGATGTGATGAAGTGGCTGGAGCAGGACCGGGGCGAGTACGAGCTGATCTTCATCGATCCGCCGACCTTCTCCAACTCCAAGCGCATGGACGATGTGTTCGATGTGCAGCGCGATCACGTGCAACTGCTGCAGATGGCCATGGCGCGCCTGGCGCCGGGCGGGGTGCTGTACTTCTCCAACAACTTCCGCCGTTTCCGGCTGGACCCGGTGCTGGAAGAGACGTACCAGGTGGAGGATATCTCGCCGCAGACGCTGGACCGGGACTTCCAGCGCAATGCGCGGATTCATCGTACCTGGCGCTTGACGCGCTGACCTGAGGGCTGGCCCGGGTTGTCGAGCGCCGCTCGACGACGGAGCCCCAGCGTGCTGCGGGTCTGCCGGCGTAGCGCAGGCGCGCTACACCCCGTTGAACTCTGCATCGACTGTCAGACTCGAGGGGTGTCTTGGGTTGTCGAGCGCCTCGGGCCGCGATCGGACTCGACGACGGGCTTCCAGCGGGCTGCGGGTCTGCCGGCGTAGCGCAGGCGCGCTACACCCCGTTGAATTCTGCATCGACTGTCAGGCTCGGGGGGGCTTGGGTGTCGAGCGCCTCGGGCCGCGATCGGACCGGGGCGCGATCGACTCGACGACGGGCTTCCGGTGGGCTGCGGGTCTGCCGGCGTACGCAGGCGCGCTACACTCCGTTGAACTCTGCATCGACTGTCAGACTCGGGGGGGCTTGGGTTGTCGAGCGCCTGCTCGACGACGGGGCCCCAGCGTGCTGCGGGTCTGCCGGTGTAGCGCAGGTGCGCTACACCGGCAAGTATCAGCGGCGGTCAGCCACATCCGTCGGGCCGCGGCGGTAGACGTCGCCGAGCAACTGGTCCAGTGCCTCGCGGCTGGCACCGGCGGAGGGGTGGTTGACGATGGCGGTTACCGCCCAGCTCTGGCCATTGTTGTCCCGGGTAATGCCGGCAATTGCCCGGACATTGCGCAAGGAGCCGGTCTTGATATGCGCCTGCCCGGCCACCGGGGTGTTGCGCAGGCGTCGACGCATGGTCCCATCCATTGCCGCCAGCGGCATGGAGGCGATGAATTCCGCAGAGTAGGGGCTGTGCCAGGCATGGCTCAACAGTTGCGCCATGTCGCGTGCGGTCATGCGTTCCAGGCGCGACAGCCCCGAACCGTTATCCAGTACCAGCCCGTTGGGCTGAATGTCCTTGTCCGCCAGCCACTGGTTGATGATGCGGGTGGCCGCCTTGTGGTCGTCGGTGTCCGCCGCGCTGCGCTGCTCGCGGCCAATGGTCAGGAACAACTGCCGGGCCATGGTGTTGTTGCTGTACTTGTTGATATCGCGCACTACCTCGACCAGATCCGGCGAGGTGCTACGCGCCAGCAGCCGGGCTTCGGCCGGGGAGGGCCCGATACGGTTGCCGCCATGGATGCGCCCGCCCATTTCGTGCCACAGGGTACGGATCAGGCTGGCGGTGTATACCGGGGCGTCGAGTAGCGACAGATAGCGTTCGGCGTTACAGCCCTGGTGCAGCGAGCCTGTCAGGGTGATGGTGGCGCGCTTGCCATCATCCTTGATGGCATAGGCCACGTTTGGCCATGGGCAGCTCTTGGCTGCTGGCAGCAGGGTCAGCTGGTTATCGATACTGACTTCAGGCAGGGCTGGTTCCAGATGGATGCGCACGCCGCCGGCTTCGGCATAGCTTTTCAGCGACAGCAGCTTGAGGTTGGTCAGCAGCGGATCGGGCTCGACCAGAAAGGGTTTGCTCGGATCGTTGCCATCATCCTGAAAGGGTGCCAGGTCCTTGGGCAGGCGAATGTCCGCTGGTTGCAGCACCAGGTCGCCACGCACTTCGCGCACGCCGGCGGCGCGCAGGTCGCGCAGCAGCAGCCATACGCGCTCCATGGTCAGCTTGGGATCGCCGCTGCTGCGAAACACCAGGTCTCCCTGCAGTTCGCCGCCGCTGATCGGTCCGGTGCCATACAGGTCGGTATTCCATTGGTAGTTCGGGCCAAGCAGCTCCAGGGCGGCGTAGGTGGTCACCAGTTTCATGGTCGAGGCCGGGTTGACCGGTTGATCGGCATTCACATACTGCGCCAGCCCCTGGCCTTCCAGCGGAATCACCGCCAGGGACATGGCATTGGCCGGTATCTTGGCCGCCGTCAGTGCCGAGCTGACCTTGGCGGGCAGGGTACCGCGATCGGTTTCAGCGAAAGTGGCGCCACTGGCAAGCAGACCGGCAAGGGAAAGGAAGCAGCACAGGGATAGTTTTTTTAGACGCAGCATCGAGCGCGACTCCCAGGGAAAGGCGGGTGGGGCTGCGCGGAGTGTCCCTTCCCATGCTGACAGCCAGTTGCCTGACAGGATAGCGCAAGCACGGGCTGGAAAACTACCGGTGGGCGGCGGTTGGGTTGTTTTGGGACGAGGGGGGGGCTTTGCTGAGACCTGATTTATTCCCCTGGGGCAGGGACGTGTCTTGGAGGTACCTACGGCAGCCGAAAGAACTCCCGCGCCGTGGCCGTGGTATGTGCCGCCAACTGTTCCAGGCTTTCCCCGCGACATTGAGCAACCATGCTCGCCACTTCCGGCAGCCAGACCGGTTCGTTGCGGCGGTTCTTCGGCTTCGGTGACAGGGTGCGCGGCAGCAGCCAGGGGGCGTCGGTTTCCAGCATCAGGCGACCGGTGGGAATATCCCTGACCAGCGACTGCAGGTGGGTACCACGACGTTCGTCGCAGATCCAGCCGGTAATGCCGATGTGCAGATCCAGATCGAGGTAGCCGTACAGGGCCTGCTGGTCGGCGGTAAAGCAATGCACCACCGCGGCCTGCAGCCGGTCGCGGAAGTCGCGCAGGATACCCACCAGGGTGTCGCTGGCTTCGCGTTCATGCAGGAATACCGGCAAGCCCAGCTCCACAGCCAGCTCCAGTTGCTCTTCGAGCGCCTTGATCTGTTGTGGGCGGGGAGAGAAATCCCGGTTGTAGTCCAGCCCGCATTCACCGATGGCCCGCACAGAATCCGCACCGGCCAGCAGGCGCAGGTCGGCCGCCTGGGCATGGTTCCAGTGGCGTGCTTCGTGGGGGTGGACACCGGCGGTACAGAAAAGGCGGAGCGGGTTTTCAGCGCACTGGGCCTGGATGGCGGTGCAGCTGTCAACCGAGGTGGCGGTCAGTATCATCTGACTGATACCGGCCGCCCAGGCTCGTTCGAGAACGGCTTCACGGTCCTTGTCAAAGGCGGCGTCAAGCAGGTTGACGCCGATATCGACCCATTCCATGAGGAGCCCCTCGCTCAGCTGCGCCGTGGCGGCTTGGCTGAGCGGGGTTTGCCGGCAAAGTCCTTGCGCGGCGGACGGGGACTGCGGGGACGCTCGGTTTCACCGGGCGGCAGCGGCCAGGCACGGATCTGCAGGGCCACGCCGTTGATCTCGATGCCGGCCAGCTTGGCCAGCGTCGCTTCGTCCAGCGGCGGCAGATAGACACCGGTATGCTCGGTGAACATCTTGATGTGCCCGATCTGCTGACGCTGTACGCGACCATGCTTGACCAGCGCATCGACCAGCGGCTTGGGCATCAGGCCATTGGACCGACCACCTTGCACCTTGTAGCGCACCAGCCCACTGTCGCGGTCATCGCTGACTTCGCGGCGCGGTGGGGCGACGGGCAGGTCGACTACCGGCTCGACCAGGGTCTTGGCGCTGGGCAGGATGGCCAGCAGGCTGGCAGCCAGTTCCAGTGGGTCCATGTTGGTCAGTTGCAGCAGGTCGTCGACCAGTTGCTGATGCAGCGAGCCGGTGGATTCAGCAGCTTTCTGCAGGCGCGTACCCAGTTTGCTCAGGCGACCGTTGCGTACCGCGTCGGCGCTGGGCAGGGCTTGCTGTTCGATCTTCTGGCCGGTGGCCTTTTCCAGCACGTGCAGCATGCGCCGCTCGCGTGGAGTGACGAACAGGATCGCGGTGCCCGAGCGACCGGCACGACCGGTACGGCCGATGCGGTGCACATAGGACTCGCTGTCATGCGGCAGGTCGTAGTTGAGGACGTGGGAAATACGCTCGACATCCAGACCACGGGCGGCCACGTCGGTGGCGACGACGATATCCAGCAGGCCGCGCTTGAGGCGGTCGACCACCTGCTCACGCAGTTGCTGGCTGAGGTCGCCGTTCAGCGCCGCAGCGGCGAAGCCACGGGCTTCCAGGCGCTCGGACAGCTCCAGGCTGGCGGTCTTGGTGCGCACGAACACGATCATCGCTTCCACCGGCTCGACTTCGAGCAGGCGGGTCATGGCATCCAGCTTGTGGTGGTTGGCCACTTCCCAGACTTTCTGGGTAATGGTATCCAGGCTGCTACTCTTGCCACTGTGCAGGCGGATTTCCTTCGGCTCGCGCATGTGCTTGCGGGCCACGGTACGTACACCGGCAGGCATGGTGGCGGAGAACAGCGCCTTCTGGGTTTGCTCCGGGACCTTTTCGAATACGGCGTCGAGGTCGTCGGCAAAGCCCATCTTGAGCATCTCATCGGCTTCGTCGAGCACCAGGAAACGCATGTTGTCGAACTTGATGCTGCCCCGACGCATATGGTCGGTCAGTCGTCCGGGGGTGGCCACGACGACATGTGCGCCGCGCTCCAGCGCCTTGAACTGAGGAGCGAAAGGGGAGCCGCCGTACAGCGCCAGCACGGAAAAGCCGGGCAGGAACTGGGCATAACGCTGCAGCGCTTCGGCGACCTGCAGGGCCAGCTCACGGGTGGGGGTCAGGATCAGCGCCTGGGTGGCGCGCATGCTCACGTCGATGCTTGCCAGCAGCGGCAGCGCGAAAGCGGCGGTCTTGCCGGTGCCAGTCTGGGCCAACCCCAGCAGATCATCACCGGCCAACAGAGTCGGAATAGCCTCGGCCTGGATAGGAGAGGGTGTTTCATAGCCGAGGCTGTTCAGAGCCTCAAGGAGCGGTGCAGGCAAGCCGAGATCGGCAAACTGCGGTGCCGCCGGAGCGGTATCGGACATACGGGAAGTAAACCTTGGGGGATTGAAGATCGCGTAGTATACGCTCATTCAGCGCAAATTGCCGCAAGGATTTTCATATCGTGCCGCAGTGGTTGCCGCACTCCAGATCAACGATGCAAGGAGAACGGATATGGGACGCCTGGTAAAGGGTACTTGGCATGACGAGTGGTATGACACCCGCTCCACCGGCGGTGCCTTCGTACGCGAAGACACCGGTTATCGCAACCGGATCGAGGAGGGTGGTCGCTTCACGCCGGACAGTGGCCGTTACCATCTGTACGTATCGCTGGCCTGCCCCTGGGCCCACCGTACGCTGGTGCTGCGCAAGCTCAAGGGCCTGGAACCGCACATCGATGTGACCGTGGTGCATCCGCACATGCTCGACAAGGGCTGGACCTATGACCCGGTCGAGCCGCTGTATGGCTTCGAGTTCCACTATCAGCTGTATACCCTGGCCAAGCCGGACTACAGCGGTCGGGTGACGGTGCCGGTGCTCTGGGACAAGCAGGAGAAGACCATCGTCAATAACGAGTCGGCGGAGATCGTGCGTATCTTCAACAGTGCCTTCAACGGCCTGACCGGTAATACCGATGACTATTATCCCGAGGCGTTGCGCGGGGAAATCGATCGGCTGAACAAGCGTATCTACGACGAGGTGAACAACGGCGTGTACAAGGCCGGTTTCGCCACTGCCCAGGACGTCTATGAACAGGAATGTGCGACGTTGTTCGCTGCGCTGGATTGGCTGGATGAGCTACTCGGTGAGCGTCGCTATCTGGCTGGCGAGCGCATCACCGAGGCGGACTGGCGGCTGTTTACCACGTTGGTGCGTTTTGATCCGGTCTACCACGGCCATTTCAAATGCAATATCCGGCGCATCCAGGATTATCCGCACCTGTCCGGCTATCTGCGCGAGCTGTATCAGTGGCCCGGTGTGGCGGAGACGGTCGACTTTCACCACATCAAGCAGCATTACTACTACAGTCACGAGACCATCAACCCGACGCGGGTCGTGCCCCTGGGCGAGGGGCAGGATCTGACGTTGCCACATGGGCGTGGGGTGCGGCCAGCGGAGTGGCTTGGGTTGTAGGTTCTGGTTTCTGGCCGGATCTGTTGGTGTTCTGTGCATGGCCTGGGGTAAGGGACAGGTCATGCCGACACGCTGCAAGTACATCCCTGTAAGCTCGTTGATGACATCCCTGTCATCAAACGGTCGGCCTGACCTGTCCCTTACCCCAGGCCGGAGACAATGGTGCTGCTGATGAACAAGCCTTACTGTTCCAGGGGAGTGCGTCAGTACTGGATATCGACTACCCAATACAGCCGCTCACCCGCCGGCGCCTGCACCAGCACCTCGTCATCCACCCGCTTGCCCAGCAGTGCGCGGGCCAGGGGGCTGTCGATGCTGATGTGCTGTTGCTTGGGGTCGATCTCGTCGGGGCCGACGATGCGGACCTTCAGTGGTTGGCCGTCTTCGTCCTCCAGTACGACCCGGGCGCTGAAGAAGATCTTTTCGGGGTCGCTGGGCGGCTGGTCGATGACTTTGAGGTTTTCCAGCCGCTTGCGTAGAAAGCGCACGCGGCTGTCGATCTGGCGCAGCATCTTCTTGCCATAGGTGTACTCGGCATTCTCCGAGCGGTCGCCCTGGGCGGCAGCTTCGCTGACCGCGCGGGTGACTTCCGGGCGTTGCACATTCCATAGCTGGTGCAGTTCATCGCGCAGGCGTTGTGCGCCCTCGGCGGTGATCAGTGGCGTGCCGGCAGTACGGGGCGGGCGATAGCGGCTCATGTTCAGGCTCCCCGGTTGATCAGTTTCATCGGGCTCTGGTTGACCACGGCACGAGTGCCCAGGGCACCGGCGAAGCCGATCAGCAGGGCACCGGCCAGTGGCACCAGCAGCCACAGCAGGAAGTGGGGTTGCCAGGGCAGATCCAGGGCAAAACGATACAGCAGCCAGGTAACCAGTTCGGCGGCGACGATTGCCAGCAGGCCGGCGAGGGCGCCCAGCAGACTGAACTCCAGCCGGTTGGCCTGGCGCAGCAGCTGGCGTCGGGCGCCCAGGGTGCGTAGCAGTGCGCCTTCGTACAGGCGGGTATCCAGGGTCGATTGCAATGAGGCGAACAGCACGGTGAAGCCGGCCAGCAGTACGAATATCAGCACGTACTCCACGGCCAGGGTGACCTGGTCGAGGATGTCGCGCAGTTGCTGCAATATGGCTTCGACCTCGAGCAGCGTCATCGCCGGGAAGGTCCGGGTCAGTTCGCGCAGGCCGTCGCGCTGGTCGGCGGGCAGGTGGAAGCTGGTCAGCAGGGTGCTGGGCTGGCCTGCCAGTGCGCCGGGGGAGAACACCATATAGAAGTTGGGGGTGAAGTTATCCCAGTTGACTTCGCGGATGCTGCTGACCTCGGCCTCCACTGTGGCACCGCCGATGACGAAGCTGAGCTGGTCGCCGAGCGCCACGCCGAGGCTGTCGGCCAGTTCCGCCTCGACCGATACGTGATGGCCATCGCCGGGTGGCAACTGGTCCCACCACTGGCCTTCCCGCAGCAGGTTGTCGGGCGCCAGTTCGGCGGCCCAGGTCAGGCTGAGATCACGGTTGATGGCGCGTTCGCCGGGGCTGTCCTTGGTGACCTGCTCGCGTACCGGCTCACCGTTGATCGCCGTCAGCCGGCCTGGGGTGACCGGATACAGTGGTGCACTGCGGGCACCGATATCATCCAGGGCCTGGCGGAATGCCGGTTCCTCGTCGGGCAGAATATTCAGCGCGAAGTGGTTGGGTGCATCGTCCGGCAGCTGTGTCTGCCAGGTCTCCAGCAGTTCGGTACGCAGGATGAAGATCACCACCATCGACATCAGGATCAGGCCGAAGGCCAGGATCTGGCCAGCGGCTGCGGCGGGTTGCTTGAGCAACTGGCCACTGCCCAGGCGCCAGGCCAGTCCGGCATTGCGCAGGCGTTTGCTGCTGGCGCGCAGCAGCAGCCAGGCCAGGGAGCCGAGCAGCAGTGCGGCAATGGCGCCGCCGAAGATCACCGCCAGGGTCATCGGCAGGTTGCCGGTGAATTGCCACATCAGCAGGCTCAGGCCGGACAGCGCCAGACCGTAGATCAGCCAGGCGCTGCCGGGTAGCGGAGTCAGCTCGCGGCGCAGTACCCGCAATGGCGAGACCCGGCCCAGGCGCAGCAGGGGCGGCAGGGCGAAGCCCAGCAGGCCAACCATGCCGGTGGCGGAGCCGACCAACAGCGGCTTGAGCCCGGCATTGGGCAGGTCCGGTGGCAGCAGTTCGCGCAGCAGATGAATCAGACCCCATTGCATCAACCAGCCGGCGAACAGGCCGAGCAGGGTGGCGATGATGCCCAGCCCCAGCAACTGGATGAGGAACAGGCGTAGGGTGCGTCGGCGGCTGGCGCCGAGACAGCGCAGGAGGGCGCTGGTGTCGTAGTGGCGGCTGGCAAAACGGCTGGCCGACAGCGCCACTGCCACGCCGGCCAGCACCACCGCGGCGATGCTGGCCAGACCGAGGAACTGGTTGGCGCGCTGCAGGGCGCTGCCAATCTGGCGGTTGTCATCGGCTACCGAGGTTAGGCGCTGATGGCTTTCCAGGCGTGGCTCCAGCCATTGACGATAGCGTTGCAGGTCCGCTTCGCTGCCGCTGAGCAGCAGTCGATAGCGTACCCGGCTACCGGGCTGCACGACACGGGTGGCGGGCAGGTCGTCCAGGTTCATCAGCACCCGGGGAGTGAGACTGTAGAAGTCCCCGGCGCGATCCGGCTCATGGGTCAGCAGTGCGGCGATCCGAAGCTGTGCATAGCCGATCTCCAGGGCATCGCCGACCTGCAGTTCCAGCACATTGAGCAGGCGCGGCTCGATCCAGACGCTGCCGGCATCGGGAATGCCGGTGGCGACCTGCTCGGTGCCGAACGGCTGCTGGCTGGTGCGTACTTCACCGCGCAGCGGATAGCCGGGGCCGACGGCCTTGATGCTGGATAACTGCATCTCGGCTTCACTTGAAGTGACGCTGGAAAAATCAACCAGATCAGTATGTTGCAGGTTGTTGTTGAGAGCTTCCTGAAGAAATTCCTGCGGTAGCGGCTCGCGTGATGAGATGCGCATGTCGGCCCCGAGGAACTCGGCGGCGCGGGTCGCCATGCCTCGTTGCAGGCGATCGGTGAAGAAGCTGATGGCGGTACTGACCAAGACGGCGATCAGCAGCGCCAGCAGCATCACCCGCAATTCGCCGGCACGCCATTCGCGCAGCAGCAGGCGCGAGGCCAGGGGCAGGTCGCGTCCGATCATGGCTGGTCTTCCTTGAGGCGGCCGGCTTCCAGATGCAGGGCCGCGGCACAGCGCGCGGCCAGGCGTTCGTCATGGGTGACCATGATCAGGGTGGTGCCCTGTTCGCGGTTGAGCTCGAACAGCAGGTCGGTGATATGCGCCCCGGTTACCGCGTCCAGGTTGCCGGTGGGCTCGTCGGCGAACAGGATGGCCGGTTCGCTGGCGAAGGCGCGGGCAATCGCCACGCGTTGCTGTTCGCCGCCGGACAGTTGCCGTGGGTAGTGGCTGAGACGGTGGCCCAGGCCGACACGTTCAAGCAATTGCCGTGCACGTGCCGAGGCATCCCGGCGACCTTCCAGTTCCAGCGGCAGCATGACGTTTTCCAGGGCGTTGAGGCTGTCCAGCAACTGGAAGGACTGGAATACGAAACCCACCTGTTCGGCGCGCAGGGCGGCGCGCTGGTCCTCATCGAGGCTGGCGAGCGACTGCCCGGCCAGAATGACCTCGCCACTGCTCGGCAGATCGAGCCCGGCGAGCAGGCTGAGCAGGGTGGACTTGCCCGAGCCGGAAGCGCCGACGATGGCCACGCTGCCGCCAGCGGCGATGCGCAGGCTGACATCATCGAGGATGGTCAGCTTCGCTTCCGGGGCATCGACGACTTTGCTAAGGTGGCGGGCAATGATAACGCTGTCTGACATGGGTATCGGCCTTGATGAATGTCTGGAAAAAATGCGCTGCCGGGCTGTTCTGTTGTGTGCTGGCATTGCCGGCCCTGGCACAGAATGTTCTGCTGGTCGGCGATAGTATCAGCGCCGCCTTCGGTCTGGAAATCGAGCAGGGCTGGGTAAAGCTGCTGGAACAGCGTCTGGCCGAGAACAATCAGCCCTACTCGGTGGTCAACGCCTCGGTCAGTGGCGATACCACCGCAGGCGGCCTGGCCAGGCTGCCCGCGCTGCTGGAGCAGGTCGAGCCGGAGCTGGTGGTGATCGAGCTGGGTGGTAACGACGGGCTGCGAGCGCTGCCGGTGGGCAATATGCAACAGAATCTTTCCGCCATGGTTCGGCTGAGCCGGGAGGCCGGCGCCGATGTGATTCTGCTGGGTATGCGCATTCCGCCGAATTATGGCCCACGCTACTCCGATGCCTTCGAACAGGCCTTTGTCACTGTGGCCGAGGAGCATGATGTGCCACTGGTACCCTTTCTGCTGGAGGGCATAGGCGGGGTGGAAGGCAAGATGCAGAGCGATGGCGTGCATCCAACCGCTGCAGCCCAGACGCTTTTGCTGGATAATGCCTGGCCGGCCATCAGCCAGTGGCTGAAGTCACGGTGATGGCGTTGATTCAGTGTGAGGAGCAGGTTGGTGACAGTGTCCTGGATGGCCAGACGATGGTGTGTAGTTGAGCAGGACGAGCAGCAAGACCTGTTCGTGGGAGATCCCTGGCATGTGCATCTGGTGGATATCAATTTGCGGTTGGATGCGCCGCTGGAGCGTTCGTTGTGTGGTGATCTGCTGCCGTCGCGCCCGGTATACCGGGAATTGCAGCGCAAACTGTTGAAAAGCCTGTGCCCACAGTGTGTGGACATGGCGCAGACGCTGCGTGATGCCGGTCGGCGCCCGGCTGCCCGAAGGGGAACTGTGGCAGCGCCAATGGTTCAACAGTTTGATCTGTATGCGGCGGCCGGAGGGTGAGGGCATGAGGTTGCTTGGCGGGATGACGGCAGGTGCTCTGGGTCTGTGGCTGGCGGTCACGGCGACGGCTGCCGATTACCCGCTGGATTCGGCCGAGCAGCAACTGGTCGGTTCGCTATCCAGCGTACAGGCAGTCTACGAGGATACCTTTGCCGACCTGGGCGACCTCCATGGTTTCGGTTTTCTGGAAATGCAGGCGGCCAACCCCGGCGTGGACCCCTGGTTGCCCGGTGCCGGCACCACCATCCGCCTGCCCGGCCAGCACATCCTGCCCGACGCCCCGCGCAGCGGCATCGTGATCAATCTGCCGGAGTACCGGCTCTATCATTACCCGGATGATGGGGGCAGGGTCAGCACCTGGCCGGTGGGTATCGGCCGTGAGGGCTGGTCCTCGCCGATCGGCCAGACCCGGGTGGCGCGCAAGGAGGCCAACCCGTCCTGGTACCCGCCGCAGTCGATCCGCGAGGAACATGCCGCAGCGGGAGATCCGCTGCCGGCGGTGGTGCCGCCGGGGCCGGACAATCCCATGGGGCCGTTCAAGATGAACCTGGCGATGAGCGGCTATGTGATCCACGGCACCAACAAGTCATTCGGTATCGGCATGCGGGTCAGCCACGGCTGCTTTCGCATGAACAATCGGGATGTCACCGAATTGTTCCCGCAGGTGCCGGTGGGGACGTCGGTGACCATCGTCAATCAGCCCTACAAGCTCGGCGTACTGGACGGCAAGCTGTATCTGGAGGTGCATACGCCGCTGGATGAGCATGGTTTCCCCTCGTCGCTGGACAAGCTGGCGGCGATCCAGGAGCTGTTGCAGGCGCGCAGTGAACTGGTCAGTGGCTACCGACTGGATTGGCAGAAGATACGTGACATGGTATTCGCCGAAGAGGGCATTCCGGCGGTGATCGGCGAGCCATATAGCTCAACCGGAGCGTTCTGAAAAGCTGCGAAGGCGCCATGGCCGCAGCTGGGCGCCTTCGCAGTGGTGCTGCCTGGTGTTACTTGCGACTGGCTCTTTCGAGCATGCGCAGCGCACGCTCGTTGGCTTCATCTGCAGTTTGCTGGGCGCGCTGTGCGGCAGCCAGGGCTTCTTCGGCCTTGCGGTTGGCCTCGTCAGCGGTGGACTGCGCACGGGCCGCGGCATTCTCATTGGCGGACAGGCGGGTGCCAGTTTCTTCCTGATACTGGTTGCTGCTGCAACCCACAGCCAGCAGCGCGACCAGAGACAATGCCGAAAGTTTCAGTGCAGTATTCATTTCGATACCCCTTTGTTGACGATAGTGTCGTTTTGCCGACATAGGGTCTGTTCCCGTTTCATTTGCCACCGCGTTGCTGCGTAAAAACTCGCCAGGCTAGGCGTGGGACGCAGGGAATGGTATTCCCTTGCCAAGTCCCACAACGACGCATGGCGAGTTTTTACGCGCAACCCGAAGGGCCGGGCCTGTTTTTGCGCGATGCTGCGTTACTCGTCGTTCATTTGGAATAACCAAATCTCTCTCCTCGCGCCTTGCCTCGCGCAAAAACAGGCGCCGGCGCGGTGGCAAATGAAACGGGAACAGACCCAACAATGCTAGCAGTTTTCGGACGGATGGTGATTGACGGGCGTCATAACTCCCATGCCTTTGTCGACATTCAGCACAGTGACTGGACGCCTGGTGGCTTTGTTCCCATTCGGGGCTGGGTTAGTGTGTTCGGCGCAACATCATAAAAATACAAAAGGATTGCATCATATGCTGGGATACCTGGGTTTGTTCGCGGGGCTCGCACTGCTGATCTGGTTTGCGCTCAGGGGTGTGAACATCTTTCTGGCTTCGGTTATCTGCGCTCTGGTGGTGGCGATTCCCAACGGTATTCTGTTGCCCGCGGCGCTGCTCGAGCACTATCCGTTCGGCCCGCTCGGTGCCTTCACCTTCGCTGGCAAATTCTTCCTGTTGTTCCTCTGCGGCGCCATCTTCGGCAAGGCCATGGCCACCAGCCAGGCGGCCAAGAGTATTGCGGTGGCCATTACCCGGGGGCTGGGCGTCAGGCACACGCTGTTGGTCGGCATGGTGGTGTGTGCGCTGCTGACCTATGGCGGGGTCGTGGTGTTCGTGGTGGTGTTTACCATGTATCCGCTGGGCATCACCCTGATGCGCGAAGCCAACCTGCCGAAGCGTATCTGGTGTGCGGCTACCGCGATTGGCGCCGGTACCTTCACCATGACCGCGCTGCCGGGCTCTCCTTCGATCCACAACGTGATCTCCGCCAGTGCCCTGGGTACCGACCTGTTTGCTGGCGGCTGGATCGGCTTGTTTGCGGCGGCCATGATGGCCGGCCTGGGCATGTGGTACGTGGAGCGGGAATGGCGCCTGGCGCGGGCCAGTGGTGAAGGCTTTGTGGAAAATGCGCAGGACCTGCGCATGGAGCAGTTGATCGGTGATCCGAACGAGGCGCCACCCTGGGGATTGGCGCTGGTGCCGCTGATTCTGGTGTTGGCGGTGATCATGTTGCCACGCCTCATTCTGGGGATGGCCGACTGGTCGGAAACTGAAGGGTTATTCGCTCAGTTACTGCGTTTCAGTGCCAGCCAACCGATCATCTGGCCGAGCATCGCGCTGATCGTCGGCTCGCTGGCCTGCGCGGCGCTGTTTGCCAATGCACGGCGTCAGATCGGTCAGGTCTTCGGTCAGGGGGCTGAGGACTCGGTCATGCCGCTGCTCAATACCGCTGCGGTGATCGGCTTCGGTGGGGTGGTTACCCAGACCGCCGGTTTTGGTGAGTTCGCCCAATGGATCCTCGGCGTGGACCTGCCGCCGCTGCTGTCGGTATTTGCTTCGATCAGCACGCTGTCGGCCATTGTCGGCTCCTCCTCGGGCGGCCTGCAGATATTCATGCAGACACTGGCTCCCAGCTATCTGGAGATGGGCATACAGCCGGAAATCCTGCATCGTATCGCGGCGATTGCCTCGGGTGGCCTGGACTCCCTGCCACACTGTGGGGCGGTGATCGCCACCTTCATGATCATGGGCCTGACCCACCGTGAGGCCTACAAGGACATGTTCGTGGTCACAGTGGCAGTGCCGGTGGTGGCCTGTCTGCTGTCCATTGCCCTGCTGATGGTGCTGGGTGTGGGCGTCACGCCGCCGGCATGATGCTCAATCTGACGGGGGTGGAATCTTCTGCTAATGTCGCAGGTCAATGGTATTCCAGCAAACCCGGGGTGGGAGGCAGCCCATGACGTCCGATGTTGCGGTTCGGCACGACCCTCAAAACAAGATGTTCTATATCGATGGCGATGGTGGCCGGGCTTACCTCAGCTATATGGATCTGGGCAAGCAGACCATGGACATCTACCGGACCTTCGTCCCCGATGCCCGGCGTGGCCATGGGCTGGCAGCCAGGCTGGCGGCAGAGGCGCTGAACTATGCCCAGGAACGGGGCTACACGGTGATTGCCTCCTGTTCCTATGTCGAGCGCTACATGCAGCGTCAGCAGGAGCGTGGCTGAAGGCATGAAAAAACCCGCCGCGGCGGGTTTTTCAGTCGCGTGGAATCACTGCCCGCGCTTGCGCGTCGGCAGTACATCCTTGATCTTCGCGTGCATGCTGCGTACCGCCTGGACGGTGGTATCCCAGTCGATGCAGGCATCGGTGATGGAGACCCCATATTCCAGCTGCGACAGGTCCTTGTTGATCGCCTGGTTACCCCAGCCAATGTGGCTTTCGACCATCAAACCGACGATCGAGCTGTTGCCCTCGACGATCTGGTTGGCGACGTTGTCCATGACCAGCGGCTGCAGGGCCGGATCCTTGTTGGAGTTGGCGTGGCTGCAATCGATCATGATGTTGGGCACGATGCCGGCCTTGTCCAGTTCCTTCTCGCACAGCGACACGCTCACCGAGTCGTAGTTGGGTTTGCCATTGCCGCCGCGCAATACTACATGACCGTAGCGGTTGCCACGGGTGGTGACGATGGAGACCTGGCCTTCCTGGTTGATGCCCATGAAGCGGTGCGGGCTGGAAACCGACTGCAGGGCGTTGATCGCCACGCCGAGGTTGCCGTCGGTGCCGTTCTTGAAACCGACCGCCGAGGACAGCCCCGAGGCCAGCTCGCGGTGGGTCTGGGACTCGGTGGTACGCGCGCCGATCGCCGACCAGGAAATCAGATCCTGCAGATACTGCGGAGAGATCGGGTCCAGCGCCTCGGTGGCGGTGGGCAGACCCATGTCGGTCAGATCGCAGAGCAACTGGCGGCCGATATGCAGGCCGTCTTCAATCTTGAAGGTGTCATCCAGGTAAGGGTCGTTGATCAGGCCCTTCCAGCCCACGGTGGTGCGTGGCTTCTCGAAGTACACGCGCATCACCAGATACAGGGTGTCGCTTACCTCGGCCGCCAGCGTCTTCAGGCGCTGCGCATAGTCCTTGGCCGCTTCCACATCATGGATGGAGCAGGGGCCAATGACGATGAAAAGGCGGTGGTCCTTGCCATCAAGGATATCGCGAATGACCTGGCGGCTTTCCACTACGGTAGTTTCCGCTGCCGGGCTCATGGGGATCCTGGCCTTGAGTTGGGCAGGGGTAATCATCACTTCGTTGGAAGCAACGTTCAGATCATTGATAGGTAAATCGGCCATCTTCCTTCCCAGCGAGTCTGCAAGGCCGGCAACCTGCCAGCCTGTCAATAATGGGCGACAGCTTAAAGCATGGATGGCGGCTCCGGCTACCCTGTAACGTGCTATCGGAGGGATTGACCCTGGTTATCAGAAGGTTATCGCCCGGTTTGTCGCCTGGCTGACTGTTGCCTGTGGTGCGCAGCGATTACCATGGGACGGATTTTTGCGCATCGTTCAAACAAGAGGGGAAAGGCGAATGACAAAACCACGTATCGGCGTGATCGGCACTGGCGCCATTGGCGGCTTCTATGGCGTGATGCTGGCCCGTGCGGGCTACGATGTGCATTTTCTGCTACGCAGCGAATACGCAGCGGTACAGCAGCACGGCATTACCGTGGAAAGCCGGGTGCATGGCGAGCTGAACCTGAGCCCGGTGCAGGCCTATGATGATGTTGCGGCAATGCCACCCTGTGACTGGCTGCTGGTCGGTGCCAAGTCCACCAGCAATGACTCGCTGGCACCGATCATCGCTCGTGCTGCCGCTCCGGGCGCACGGGTAGTGCTGTTGCAGAACGGCCTGAGCAATGAAGCGCACCTGCGTGACCAGCTGCCGGCGGACCTGCATCTGATCGGTGGCCTGTGCTATGTCTGTCTGTACCGCAAGGGACCTGGTGTGGTGGTGCATCAGGACAACGGCATGATCGACCTGGCCTACCATTCCGGTCCGGCGAGCGTCGAGGAGCAGCAGCAGATGATCGCCGACGGTGCGGCCATGTTCCGTGAAGCCGGGCTGAAAGCGCGGGAGCAGGGTAACCTGGAGGGTGCGCGCTGGCAGAAGCTGGTATGGAATGCGCCATTCAATGGTGTGTCGGTGATCCTCAATGCCGGTACCGAAACGTTGCTGGCCAATCCGGCGAGTCGCCAGTTGATCCGCGACCTGATGCAGGAAGTGGTCGATGTGGCCGAGGCCTGTGGGCACAGCATGCCCGAGTCACTGGCGGAGAAGCTGCTGGTCGGCACCCAGCGCATGCCCGATTACCTGCCGAGCATGTACCACGACTGGTTGCACAAGCGGCCGATGGAGCTGGACAACCTGTACGGCGAAGCACTGCAGTTGGCCGCTGCTGCCGGCTGCAGCATGCCCCGTACCGAGGCGCTGCGGAACATGTTGCAGTTCATCCAGGATGGTTATCTGGCCGACGCCTGAGTATCGATGGCTGGGTTCCATTCTGGCCAATGGGGGGCGGGTTCCCATCTCGATCCAGGGGTGGTCTGGGACTCTGCTGGTCGAGATGGAACTCGACCTTCCAGCAACTGCGAATGTATACCTCATTGAGCAGATCGTGGCCTGCGGTTCTGCTGTCGTCGAGCAGGGGCTCGACAACCCGGGCAGGGCGAACCTCAATGGTCTCGGGGTGTAGCGCGCCTGCGCTACGCCTTGGGGGCCGCCCAGCAGCTGACTAACCGACCAGCGGCAACGTAAATTCCTCACTGCACCTTCGCTTTTATCATTCTTCGTCTAACCTCAGCGTTGTATCTATGAATTTGGTTATAAACGGTCCATGATGTATCGCTTGTTTCAACAGGGAGATGACATCGATGAAATTGCAGCAGCTGCGCTATATCTGGGAAGTGGCTCACCATGGTCTCAACGTCTCCGCCACGGCACAGAGCCTGTACACTTCCCAGCCGGGCATCAGCAAGCAGATACGTCTGCTCGAGGATGAACTGGGGGTCGAGGTCTTTTCCCGCAGCGGCAAGCACCTGACGCGTGTCACACCTGCTGGCGAGCGCATCATCCAGACCGCCGGCGAGATCCTGCGCAAGTGCGAGAACATCAAGCAGATTGCCCAGGAGTTCAGCCATGAGCGCAAGGGCACCCTGACCCTGGCCACCACCCATACCCAGGCGCGCTATGCCTTGCCGTCGGTGATCCGCCGTTTCATCCAGAACTACCCTGAGGTGTCCCTGCACATGCATCAGGGCACGCCGACCCAGATCAGCGAGATGGCGGTGGACGGTACCGCCGACTTCGCCATCGCCACCGAGGGCATGGAGCTGTTCAATGAACTGATCATGATGCCCTGCTACCGCTGGAATCGCTGCGTGATCGTGCCCAAGGGCCATCCGCTGCTGGAAGCTGGTCCGTTGACCCTGGAGTTGCTCAGTGAACAGCCGCTGGTGACCTACGTGTTCGGCTTTACCGGCCGCTCCAAGCTGGACGATGCCTTCAGCCACCAGGGTTTGTCACCCAAGGTGGTGTTCACCGCGGCGGATGCGGACGTGATCAAGACCTACGTGCGGCTTGGACTGGGCGTGGGTATCGTGGCGAAAATGGCGGTTGACCCCGAGCTGGATGATGACCTGGTGGTCATCGATGCTGGTCACCTGTTCGAATCCAGCGTAACGCACCTGGGTTTCCGCCGTGGCACCTTCCTGCGTGGTTTTATGTACGACTTCATCGAGGCTTTCGCCCCGCACCTGACCCGGGAGCGGATCGAAGAGGTGTTGGGCTGTCAGAATCGCATGGAAGTCGAGGCGCTGTTCGAGTCGGTGGAGCTGCCGGTGTACTGAGCACGGCTGAATAATTGCTGCATGGGCCTGCCTGTGATAGTTTGCGAATGTTTATCATTCACTATTGCAGGGAGGGGGCATGCAGCTTCGTGCGGGAAGCGAGAGGGACAGGCCAGCCGCCGAACTCATCGGCATGCTCGAGCGCACCCCCATGTTCGCCAGGGTCGATCGGCAGGTCCTCAGTCCTCTACTGGTCGGCGCCGAGCCATTGCACCTGCACGGCCGCCAGCACCTGTTCTACATGGGCCAGCAAGCGACGCATTTCTACCTGGTCAAGGCCGGCGCCCTTACCCTGTATCGCCCCAGCTACACCGGCGATAACAAGGTATTCCGCACGGTGGAGAAGGGCGACCTGCTGGTGGAAACCGCGATGTTCCTCAGCCAGCCCGAGTATCCGCTTTCGGCCCAGGCGGCGACCGATGTCATCGTCTACCGCATCCCGCGGGACAACCTGCTGCAGCTGTGCCGTGCATGCCCCGATTTCAGCCTGGCCATGCTCAGCGGCATGGCTGAGCGCATTTCCCAATCACTCAACCGCATAGACCTGCTGACCATCGGCAATGCCGCCCAGCGCCTGGTGCTGTACCTGATGGACCTGTACATACAGCAACGCCGTGCCTGGCTGGTGCTGCCGGTGGCCCAGAGCGTGCTGGCGCGTCAGCTCAATATCACCCCGGAAACCCTGTCGCGGCAGCTCAGTAGCTTCCGGCGCAGCGGACTGATCGGCGACAACCACCCGGACGTGGTATTGCTGGATATCGAAGGCTTGTGTCGCTCGGTCGGGCTGCCACCACCGGATCTCAAGTTCGAGGGGGAATCGGCCGCCCGGCGGCTGGGCAGCAGTCTGTTCGACTGCTGCAACTACGCCAGCCAGGTACTCGGCAAGCGCTGAGCCCGGTTCAGCAACCGCCACCCCCGGAGGCATGGCCACCGCTGCGCGCCAGCGGCTCGGCACAGCCCTCCTGGCCATCGCTGCGTGGCCCGCTCAGGACCACCCAGGTAACGCCCAGATAGAGCGCGAAGCAGGCGGCCCACAGCGTACCGGAGGCTGCATGCAGCAGCGTCATCCAGGGTGCCAGCGCATACAGCCCGGCAGCGGCGCGAAGCAGGGCGGCCATCACCAGCAACGCCGCGGTGACCGGTAGCCAGCGACGGCGATCCAGCCACAGGCCGGCGTGGATACGACCAACCACCACCATGATGGCAAAAATCGACAGCCCCATGGCGCCGGCCATCAGCAGATGCCGGCCAGCCGATGGCAGCAGAGGAGCGCCGAGCCAGGCGGCGCCCATCAGGCCGTAGCCCAGGGCGATCAGCCAGTAGCTGGCATACAGCATCAGGGCCCAGCGGGTGAACAGTGCCCGGCCGATATGCCAGTCATTCAGCAGGTTCAGCATCGCTGCCGCTGCAGCCAGTGCGGTCCAGCCGGTGATGATGTCATGGCCCAGCGCGAACTCGGTAGCGCTGCAGATGACGATGGTGACGATGGCCAGATTGCGCCGGGGCGGGCGGGCCAGGTAGCCGACCTCGTCTGTTTCCTGGCGGTCGGGATGGCCCTGTTCGACCAGGCCGTTGACCACGCTCATGGATACCCGGCTGGTGGCGATGATGATCAGTATCATGATCATGCCGACTGCCGCATACAGCCAGGCCAGGGAATTGCCGCCCAGGCTGGCCGCCGTGAAGAAGCCGACCTGCAACAGCGCCAGGGCGGCGAGGGCCCAGGCGAAACTGACATGCTGGCGCTGCGGGGCGTTCCATACGCGGGGCAATACCTCAACCAGCAGCAATACCCATAGCGCCAGGTTGCATAACGCCGCTGGCCACAGGCCGATGACCGCCGGCCAACTTCCGGCCAGCGCATAGGCCAGCCGCGCGGCCAGCCATAACAGCAGCATCCGTAGCAGAGCGTGCCTGCCAGGGGGAGCGGTACGGGTGAACTCCGGCACCGCGGTCAATACAAAACCGGCAATGGCGGCTGTCACGAAGCCGAACAGCATTTCATGGCCATGCCACAGCACACTGCCACCGGGCATGCCCGCCGGCAGTATGCCCCGCAGCATCAACAGCCAGACCAGGGTCAGCAGTACCGCGCTGGCAGCCGTCAAGATGAAGAACGGGCGAAATCCGCACATGAACACCGGCCAGTCACCACGCAGGGCGCCCTGCAGCCCGCCAGGCGTGCGACTCATACTGCGCACCCTGAATGCTGGGCATGCCCATGGCTTGATTGCACCGGCAGTTCGCCTTCGGCAAGGCCAAAACCGATACGCACCTCGTTCACCTGCATCAGCTCCGCGGTGGTCTGGTACACCCAGTTGCTGCTGCGCTCGGCCTGCGGTTGCTGCAAAGTGAACTCGTAGACCATGCGCCCGGGCGCGGGCACCATCATCAGGATGCGGTCGGCCAGGCGCACGGCCTCCATCAGGTCGTGGGTGATCATCAGTACCGCCGTGCCATGCCGGTGCACCTGATCCTCCAACTGCCGGTACAGCTCGCCTTTCAGGCCGATATCCAGCGCCGAGAAGGGCTCATCCAGCAACAGCAGGTCGGGGTTGATCGCCAGCGCACGGGCCAGCGATACCCGGCTTTGCATACCGCCGGACAGCTCATGGGGATACTTGCCCAGATCCTCCACGCTCAGCCCCATGCGCTCGGCCAGGGTGATTGCCTGGCGCTGGCGGGCAGCTTTTGGCACACCCAGCGCCTTGAGGCCGAGGGTGATGTTGTCCGCTGCGTTTTTCCAGGGCATCAGGCGTGGTTCCTGGAACACGCAGGCCACCCCACGAAAGGTCGACTGCATGACCACCTCCGAAGGTGTCAGCAGGCCGGCGACGATATGCAGCAGGGTACTCTTGCCGCAGCCCGAGGGGCCGACCAGTGCCAGGGTTTCACCGGCGTACAGGTCCAGGCCGACGTCGGCCAGCACCTCGGTGATACCGTAGCGGTGATACAGATGGCGGATATGCAGTTCACTCATGGGCCAGGCTCCGTACGCCAGCGTTCCACCCGTCGTTTGATCGGTTCCAGCAGCAGGTATTCCAGTGCCAGCAGCAGACCCAGCACCGCGACGATCCAGCCCAGCGAGGAGGCAGTATCCAGTTGTGCGCGGGATACCGCCAGCGCCGCACCGACGCCATCCACCGTGGTCAGCAGCTCGGCCATCACCACCACCTTCCATGAGGTGCCCAGCGCGGTGATCCAGGCGGGAAACAGGTAGGAGGTGATATGCGGCAGATAGACATCGGTCAGCACCATGCGCCAGGGCAGGCGGTAGGCCAGTGCCACATCCTTGAGTTTGTTGTCCAGCGTGCGGCCGCCTTGCATGGCGCCGGCAAAGGCAATCGGAAAGCAGGCGATGAACACGGTGAACACCGGTGTGGCATCGCCCATGCCGAACCACAGCATCGCCAGTACCAGCCAGGCGATCGGCGGCATGCCCAGCAACAGAGTGACCAATGGCCGTGACATCATCGCGGCGGTCAGTGAACGCCCGGCCAGCAGGCCGAGCAGGGTGCCGATACCCAGCGCCAACCCCAGACCATAGAGCGTACGGCGGGCGGAAATGATCAACTCCGGCAGCGCCTGGCCGCTCTCGAACATGCTCGACAACTGCTGCAGGGTGGCCACCGGGCCGGGCAACACCAGGTCGCCATATACCCGTCCGCCGAACTCCCACAGGGCGCAGAACAGCAGGATACTGGCTACCGCGCCCCAGCCGCTCCACAGATAAGCCAAGGTCGCCCCCAGCGCTTTACGCACTGGCCGCAGGAACAACGTCATGGATGCAATCCATAGAACGCTGCGTCCGGCAGCTTGCCGCCGACACTGGCAGGCTGGCGCTCCAACAGCAGATGCAGAAAACGCTCCAGTTCCGGGCGTGCCTCGGCGGCACTGGCATAGTGAGCGGGCAGGTTGTTGATGGAGTCGGTGGCTGCTTCGGCGGTCAGCATATCGATATGCCGGGCGGCCAGCTCGCCGCAGGCCTCGGGCTGTGCCAGACACCATTGGTGCGAAGCGGCATAGGCTGCTTCCAGTTGTTGCACCAGTTGCTCATCCTGCCGCGCCGCGCCCAGTACCACCATGCCCGCCTGGGGAATGCGCGCTTCGGTTTGCAGCAACCGACCCCACTCGGCCTGAAGGTCAACACTGCGGTACAGCTCCGGAGCCACCACCGACACCGGGAACGAGCGGGTCTTGCGCAGCGCCATGGATACCGCGGGCTCGGCCAGCAGCGCATGATCCAGCCGGCGCATGATCAGCAGCTGCATGGCATCCATCGGCGTCGCCGTATAGCGCACGGTGAAGTCCCGGCGCGGGTCCAGACCAGCGCGCTCGGCAAGGAAGGTGAAGACGATATCCGGCATGTCCGCACGAAACGGCACGGCAATCTCCTGACCCTTGAAATCCGCCAGGGTTTTCAGCTCCGGGTTGCGCGACACCAGCCACAGCATGCCCCATACCGAGACGTTGACCAACTGCAGCGGTACCTTCCGGTTATACAGATTGGCCGCCACATTGGTCGGCATCGCGGTGAAATCGGCGCCACTCTCCAGCGTCAGCGCCCGCAACTGGTCAGGGTTGCTCCACAGCCGGAACTCCACTCGTTCGGCAAGCTGTTGCAGAGCACCACTTTCCAGCATATGCAGCAGTGGGTAGGACACCGTGGTGGGCGGGCCAGCCAGAATCAATTGCGACCGGCGCGGTGCATCGGCAGCAGCGGGCAACGGCAGGAGGGCAATCAGGAGCGCGCCAATAGCGCTGCTCAGGGTGTTTCTGAGAATGGTTCGCATGGACTCAGAGTATATTTTTTCCGTGGCCGCAGCGACATGACAAATATCAAGATGCGCGAAAAATAGATGGGAGCAGCAAGCTTGTCAGCAGCGCATTCCCTCTATCCGCCGAGCCCAGCAAGCCTCGCAGCGAGCGATATCGTTACCGCACGACTGCCTGGTCAATTATTTTTCCCACCTCTTGATAAATATCAAGAGGGTTTTTTCTGCGCGCTACCAATAATAACGATTCTCATTAAGGCGGTGACGCGCCATCACATTGGAAAGGGGACCGGGGAGCATAGGCAGCGCAGAACCGGGAGCTGGGGAGAAAGCGGTAATGCCATTCAAACAGAAAAAACTGGCAATCATCATATCGACGCTGTGTCTGGCGGGGCCCGCGAGCCTTGCCTTGGCACAGGATAGTGCCGAGGTGCAGGGGGAATCGACAACTCAGGAAGAGAGTGCGCTGCAATTGCCAGCGATGAGCGTGCGTGGGCGATACCTTTCGCAGGATGAGCAGGGCCATAACAACGTCTACCAGGAAAACGTCACCAGCGTTTATCAGGGCCGTGAAGAATTGCAACGCTTCCAGGTCACCAACCCCGGCGACGTGTTCAAGGGCATGAACGGCGTCTACAGCATGGATACCCGCAGTAGTCAGGCTATTACGCCGAATATCCGTGGCATCACCGGCGAGGGGCGTACGCCGCTGACCATTGATGGTACCGAGCAATCGACCAACGTTTGGCTGCATATGTTTGGTGCTGGCAACCGCAGCTACGTTGATCCAGCTCTGTTTCGCAGCATTGAAGTGGAAAAAGGCCCGTCACTGAGCCGGGGAATAAAAAGCGGTGTGGGCGGGGCGGTGAATATCCGCACTATCGAAGCCAGCGACATTATTCCGGAGGGGGATAGCTGGGGTATCGAAGCCAATCTGAAAACCTCGGGTAATACCAGCAAGCCTCGTTTCGATGCTGCCGGTGTATATGGTCAGGATTGGCGTGATGTGCCTGGCGGGCAGGTAGCAGGTGATGGCGCGACTGTTATTGTTCCGACGCCTGCCGCACGCACCAAAGGTGGTGGAGAAAACCTCAATTTCGATGACCACTCGGAAATGCTGGCTATTGCTGGGCGTAATGACTTCATGGATATCCTGATTTCGCGTAGTGAGCGTACCTCTGGGAATTACTATGCAGGTAAGCGCAATGCGGATCGTTACTTCGGGCATGACGTATGGGATGAAAGTAGCACTGATCGTTATATTCCGAACCTGAAGAAGCTGTATGGTGCAGGAAGTGAAGTTTTTAACACGGCCAGCGAAACCGAAACCACGCTGCTGAAGAATAATCTTTATCTACCTAATGGGCAGCGCCTGGGCTTGCAGTTCATGCGCACCGATACGGTTTTCGGAGAAACAACGCCGGGGGCTTCCGTATTGGCATGGGGGTATATGGAAGGGGCAGACAAGACCAGACCCGACCGTGACCGCTCACAGGATCGATATGTTTATGAAGGGCCGCACTCGGAACAGCGGCTGGACAGTTACAAGATAAGCTATGACTTAAAGCCTGGAGGCTCGGATTGGCTGGATATGGAAACCAGCCTTTGGCGTACCAAGTTGGATGGCGTTCGCTACCAGACCGGCTCTTCTCCTTTCAGCATTGACATAGATGCGGCGACGCAGCAGCAACTTAAACTTTGGTCTTTGATGATGGAATATGGCTATTACCCTCCAGGGACACCGCCGCCAGCACATGACGGCACCATCGTTCCCAATGGTAGGCAATGGACCAGCCATGACCGAACCGGCTTTGACCTGAGCAATCAAATTCGTTTGAGCGAAAGCCTGCAACTAACCCTTGGTGGTAGTTATCAGCAGGAAAAACTGGATGATCGTGTACAACAAAGTCGCTCCGTTACCAATGGTATTGGTCCGGATGGCTCCCAGTTGAGTGCAGGTACTGACCTGCTTGGCCCGCGCTCGGGGGAGCGTAAGGAATATACGGCGCTGATGAATCTGGCTTGGCAGGCCACGGATTGGTTGTCCCTGACGGCGGGTGCTCGCTATATGAATTACACCGGTAAGGATACCGGCACGGCCAAGCGTCGTCGTCAGCAAGATGAGTTCTATAAGGCACAACAGCGTCTTGCTGGATTGCAGCTGGAATACAAGGAAAAGATGACGCCGGATCAGTTGGCTGAGTTTAACCGGCTGCAGCAGGCTGTTATTGATGCTAACAATAATATAGATCGCAGTGATGATGGCAATTTCAAGATCTGGCAGCTGTATCTTGAATATGGTGATAATCGCCCTTTGCAGCCACAGAGACTTGCGACGGAGAACCCGGCGTTTAGGGCGGCCGCCAAGGAATATCTGGACTTTTTGACTGCCAACGATGCCAACCAGTACTTTCAGCATGCTGGGAAACTCCACGATGCCACGGAGGCAGAGGGTGCCGCGATTGCATATTTGCTGCGCGTGGGGATTACTGGATCAACTTTCCGGCCCGTTCAAGGTGATAATTTTATAAAGAAAGTACTGCTGCCTGCCAAGGATGGGAAATTCGATTCTTCTACGAACCCATTTGTTAGTGGGGCGGTAGATATGAGCCGGATAACCATTGACAACCCTTATGGGAGTCGGGTCTACGCACGGTTGGGTCAGGGGCGGGCTTGGGAAATGCCGGAGGAGCAGTCTGGCCATGCCTGGAGTCCGGTGCTGGGGGCGACGGCGCGGGTTACACCCTTTGGCACGATGTTTTTGCGCTATGCGCAAACGACTCGCTTCCCTAGTGTCAATGAGTTGACTTCCGGCGCGATAATTGATGGGGCGGGTACCGTTGGGAACATGGTTGTCAATGGTGCCAGAAAACCAGAGCGCAGTATTAACTGGGAAGTGGGTTATGCCCATGATTTGACCGAGTTTTTCCCTGGTCTGGGTGTGGCCGATGCACGTATCAGTTACTACGACACACAGATCAAGGACTTTATCGACCGTGGCCTACTGTACGATGTAATTCAGTTTGACCAGAAGAAAAGCCGCGGTGTTGAGTTGCAGTCACGTTTCGATAACGGCAGGTTTTTTGGAAACTTGTCTGGCACCTATCGACTGGAGCAAAAACTTTGCGACAAGGATTATGCATCCGGGATGGATCCGTACTATAACCGCATTCCAAGCTGTATGACGGGGGGCTTCCCTGGCACCTATAGCGGAAACAGCCTTCAGCCCAGATACTCCATTGATCTGGGGCTTGGTACGCGCTTGTTCAACGAACGACTGGAATTGGGGTGGCGCAGCGTATATCACGCAGGCGCACAGAATAAACAACTGGATAAGTTGCTGGGATCGGAAGAAGGGTCAGCCGATTATCTGGCCCGGGATGCCTGGTTCAGGGGCGGACTGGATACATTTCTTTGGCGTTCGGTCTTATTGCACGATGTGTATGCCAATTTCAATGTCACCCAGGAGGTGGCCTTGAATCTGGGCGTTACCAATATCACCGATGAATACTATCTGGACCCGATGTCGAAAAACCTTTTGCCGGGGCCTGGGCGTACGGTAACCGCTGGGCTGAAGATCAATTTCTAGGTTTTTGCTTGTTTTTGTTGTGGGAAAAACAAGCGTCTTGTGAAGTAAAACTCAAATGAGAGGAAAGCAATATGAAAAAGACAATTCTGTCTTTGGCCGTTATGGCCGCAATGAGTAGCGGTGTTGTGTTGGCAGCCTCCCCTAATGTGAAGGGTGGCTCATCCAATGATACAAGAGTCGACGTAGATACTCCGTCCAATCACTTCATGTTTGGTGGTGGAAACTCTGGCTTGAACTTCAATGGGAGCATTTTGGGGTTCATTGATATTGCCGGCGGGCCAATTAATGGCTCCAATAGCGCTATTGATGCACGTGGTAATGGCACCATCATGACGCCTGCCGATATGGGGCTGATTGGCTCGAACAAGATTGCTCAGGTATGGCGGTCCAGTGCGGCGACGAATGGTACTGGCGACTATGCGAACTTCATGGTCAATGCAATTCGCCAAATCGACCCTCCATTCTTCGCTCCGCAATTCGGTGGTCTGGTCATTGGCCAAGTAGGTGAGACCAGTACGGGTGCCCCTGCTGATCCGGTAGACCTGCTCCCCGTGGGAGCCGGAGTTTATTTTGGTGAGTGGGCTAACTCGATAGCTTCGCCTCCAGACCATAGCACTGACCTGAATATGGCTGATGCCAGCCATACTGTTTGGTATGTGGGTGACAATGCAGTTACCACCATGCCAGGTGAGGTCGACGCGACCTATGGTGTGATTGGTATCAGTGGAACTGGCACAGCGGCAGGTGGTTTGCCGGATAGCCCGAACCTGTACAAAGGCAAGCTGGACGTATACTACTCCAGTATCGCAGGGACAGGAACTATCGGTGCGGGTCTCACTAATAACAGCATCAGTCGTGATGTGGGTGGTGTAACTCACACTATCAGTTTTGCTGGCACTACTATCGACAGCGATGGCACCTTCAGTAACTCGGCATTGAGCAATACCATTGAAGGTCGTTTCTACAATGGTGCTGAAGCCTTGGCTGGTATGTATACCAATGGCACATATGCTGATGCCGCTTTCGGCGGTAGCAAAATCGATGGCACCATCACCCCGTAGGGTTTGACCACTCTCCACTGGCGGCCACCAGTGAAGAGCGTCAAACAGGGCAATCCGGGTGGTTTCCACTTGGCATTGCCTGTACGGAGAGTACCTGTAGTACCTGATGGAGGCCGGTTCACCGGCCTCCATTCTATGACGCCATCACTCAGAATGGAAAAATTTCTATGTCTTGCCGTTCCACAGCCCTGTGGCTGTCGTTTATGGCGTACCTTGTTGCGCCTGCAATCTGGGCCGATGACGACGATACGCGCTTTCTGCAGGATCAGACCCGTCGCGCCATCGAACAGCGGTCGCAAGCCGAGGAGGTGCTGGCGGCGCCACCTGGCACCCTGATGTATGAAGGCCAGCGTTACCAGGTGCCGAGCACCCTTGAGTCGCTGACGCCGGCCATCTATGTGGCGATCAATACCAATCAATGGACCCAGTTGCCGGATTTCATCGCCCGTTACCGTGAGCTGCCGGGGCATCGACCGGCGCTGGTGAGCATGGCGGAAAGTCTGCTGGCGCGTTTCGAGGGGAATTATCCGCTGGCGCTGCAGCGTATGGAACTGGCCAGCGAGCAGGAACCGACTGATGCGCGGGTGCTGCTGGAGCTGGCGCGGCTGTGGTTCGAGGATCATCAGGAGAAGCGTGCGGAGCAGGGCTTTGCCAGGGCACTGGATGCCGGGCTGCCACTCGAGGTGCAGATGCTGATCCAGCAGTACCACCAGGCCATGGATATTCGTGCCGGCTGGCATGGCAGCGCGGCACTGGGCGTGGGCTATAACGACAATATCAACCAGGCCAACGGCTATTACAGCTGCCTGAACTATTTTGCCGGCATCTGTTTTTTCGAGCGGCAGATGCCTGACCCAATCGAGTCGGAATTGGTCAGCTATGAACTGTCCTTGCAGCGCCGCTACAACCTGTCGGGTAATCACAACCTGCAACTGCGGCCGATGAGTTATGGCACCTATTATGCGGAAACCAATCCATCCCGTACGGCGACCATGCAGGATTACAGTACCAACCTGGCGATATTGCAGGTGGGTTACCAGTACCTGGACGCGCGCAACAGTATCAGTCTGATGCCCTATGTGGAGCATTACTACCGCAACCGCGCCAGTGACTACCTGGCCCACGGGCTACAACTGGAATGGCGGCGTACTTTGAGCCGCAAGTGGCAGATCGGCACCAGCCTGGATACCAAGCGCTACGAGTACACCAGCAAGGGCCAGCGTACCGGTGCCGACTATGAGATGCATCAGTGGGGGTTGACTGCCTCCTTCATGCCACAGCCCAATACCAGTCTGTATACCGGACTGACCCTGAGCCGGCGCAAATACGAGATCGAGCAGGCCAGCAGCAAGGATTGGGCGGCGCGTGTTGGGGTATATCATGGCTTCTCCGGCAGGGCCGGGTTGTATGTCAATGCGCTGGGTATCTACCGCGACAGCCGCAATGATGCCCATGACTTCTTTCTCGGAGACCGGCGGCGGGATCGGCAGCAGGTGTATATCCTCAGTGCCGGGGCCAATGGTTGGAAGGTTGCAGGGCTGACGCCGGAGTTGCGGGTACGGCACAGCATCAACCACAGCAATCTGGATTGGGCGTTCGGGTTTGAGCAGACAGAGGTGAGTTTGATGTTGCGGCGGCAGTTTTGAGGGGAAGGTTGCGGTGGGTTTTCATCGAGCAGGCACTTGCCAACCCTGGCGGGCTTGCCGGTTTGCTGCACGCATACAATCAATCCACACACCACCGGCCTGCAGTCTTGGGGTGTAGCGCGCCCGCGCTACGCCTGCAATTTTGAGCTGCTGATGGCTGTCGGCGAGCAGGCGCTCGCCAACCCCGGCGTTGTCAGTTCTTTGCGATCAGGTTACCCGCGTGCAGGCCACATTCCTTCTGGGTGGCTTCTTCCCACCACCAGCGGCCTTCACGCTCGTGCTGATTGGGCAGGACGGGGCGGGTGCAGGGTTCGCAGCCGATGCTGATGAAGCCGCGTTCGTGCAGCTTGTTGTAGGGGATCTCCAGCATGCGGATGTAGTTCCATACATCCTCGCTGCTGTAGTTGGCCAGTGGATTGAACTTGATCAGCGTGCGCTCGGCGCTGGAAAACGCCGCATCGGTCTCGAGCACCGGTACGTGGCTGCGGGTACCGGGGCTCTGATCGCGGCGCTGACCGGTGATCCAGGCGTCCACGGTGCTCAGCTTGCGGCGCAGCGGGGCGATCTTGCGGATACCGCAGCACTCGCCGTGGCCGCTTTCATAGAAGTCGAACAGGCCCTTTTCCTTCACATAGGCTTCCAGCGCCTGCTGATCCGGGGATAGCACCTCGAGCTGGATACCGTAGTGCTTGCGCACTTCCTCGAGGAAGCGGTAGGTTTCCGGGTGCAGGCGGCCGGTGTCCAGGGTGAAGACCTTGATGTTCGGGTTGATCTTCCAGGCCATGTCGAGCACCACGATATCGTCGGCGCCGCTGAACGACAGCCACAGATCATCGAACTGCTGTATGGCCAGCTTGAGAATATCTTGCGGCGACTTGCTCGCGTATTTCGCAGCCAGGGTTTCTACATCGAACACATTGGTGGACATCAGGCTCTCCCGCTATGCGGCCCGTGCAGGCGGGCCATCTCTAATCGCGGCATTTTAACAAGGCCCGCTTAGTACTTCTTCCCTTATTTGGTTATAGTTTTATGCCTTTTGGCTATCAATCGAGGCCGTCCGGTCAGCTCATCATTGCGCCGGGCAAGCGGAGCCGGTAGATTGTGGCGCCAGTTCAATCACTGCTTCAGGAGTAATCTGTGGAAATCGCCTGCCTTGACCTCGAAGGTGTTCTGGTCCCCGAAATCTGGATTGCCTTTGCCGAGAAAACCGGTATCGCCGAGTTGCGCGCGACCACCAGGGATATTCCGGATTATGACGTGCTGATGAAGCAGCGTCTGCGCATTCTCGATGAGCATGGCCTGAAGCTGGCGGACATCCAGGAAGTCATCGGCACGCTGAAGCCGCTGGATGGCGCTGTGGAATTCGTCAACTGGCTGCGCGAGCGTTTCCAGGTGGTGATCCTGTCCGATACTTTCTATGAGTTCTCCCAGCCGCTGATGCGTCAGTTGGGCTTCCCGACGCTGCTGTGCCACAAGCTGGTGACCGATGACAGCGACCGGGTAGTGGACTACCAACTGCGCCAGAAGGATCCCAAGCGTCAGTCGGTGCTGGCATTCAAGAGCCTGTACTACCGGGTGATCGCCGCTGGCGACTCCTACAATGACACCACCATGCTGTCCGAGGCCCATGCCGGCATCCTGTTCCATGCGCCGGACAACGTCATTGCCGAATTCCCGCAGTTCCCGGCGGTGCATACCTTCGAGGACCTGAAGAAGGAGTTCATCAAGGCCTCGAATCGTCCGTTGACGTTGTAATTGGGGGAGTGTCGAGCACTTGCTCGACGTATTGCTGGCTATGAGGCCGCAGGCGTAGCGCGGGTGCGCTACACCCCAGGGCTGAGTGTGTCGAGCGCCCGCTCGACGCATGGCCGGCTGAGAGCCTGCAGGCGTAGCAAGCTGCTACTCACTAACTACCTTCCGCTGATTTTACAGCTAACCTGAAAACCCCCTTCGATCCCGGAGACTCCTTCGTCCTCCGGACTCACCTGATAATGCCTCCAACGTCACAGCCGGCGGTCTCGATGCGCCGGCCATAACAGGGGGCTGCATGCATTCTTTCGATGTAATCGTACTTGGTGGTGGTAACGCCGGGCTCTGCGCCGCGTTGGCGGCGCGGGAGAGTGGTGCCAGGGTGGCGCTGCTCGAGCGTGCGCCCGAGCAACTGAAAGGCGGCAACTCGGCGCATACCGGCGGGGCCTTCCGCGTCGCTTATCACGGCAACGACGACCTGCGGGTACTGATGCCCGATCTGCTGGACAGCGAACTGGAGAACAGTGACTTCGGCAGCTACAGCCAGGATGACTTCTTCGGTGAGCTGGCCGCCATGAGCCAGTACCGGGCTGACCCCGAGGTGCTCGACACCGTGGTCACCCAGAGCCTGGATACCCTGCGCTGGATGACCACCAAGGGCGTGCGCTTCATGCCCATCTACGGTCGTCAGGCGTTCAAGGTCGATGGCAAGTACAAGTTCTGGGGTGGTCTTACCGTGGAAGTCTCCGGCGGCGGCCTCGGTCTGGTCGATGCGCTGAGTCGTCGTGCGCAGCAGGACGGCGTCGAGCTGTTCTATGGTGTGCGCGCCAAGCGTTTGAACCGCTGTGGCGATGGCCGTTGGCAGGTGCTGGCCGCCAATGGCGAGGTGTTTGCGGCCCCAGCGGTGATCGTCGCCACCGGTGGTTTCCATGCCAACCTGCGTTGGCGCGCCCAATACCTGGGCCCAGGCTGGGATCTGGCCAAGGTACGCGGCTCACGTTTCAACACTGGCGATGGTATCCAGATGGCGCTGGACATCGGCGCCGCCGCGCACGGCAACTGGTCCGGCTGCCATGCGGTGTTCTACGACCTCAACGCCCCGGCGATGGGCGATATCGACCTGCTCAACATGCAGAAGAACTACTTCCATCTGGGTGTGGTGGTGAATGCCGAGGGGCGTCGCTTCGTCGATGAGGGCGAGGATTTTCGCAATTACACCTATTCCGGCATGGGCGAAAAGGTACTGCGCCAGCCAGGCGGTGTGGCCTGGCAGATATTCGACCAGCACAGCGAGCAACTGCTGCCCGACGAGTACCGGGTACGCCAGGCTACGCGCATCCAGGCCGACAGCCTTGAAGAGCTGGCCGGCAAGCTTGAGGGCATCAATGCCCGGGCGCTGCTGCAGACCCTTGACCAGTACAACGCAGCGGTGCGTACCGATATTCCGTTCAATCCGGCGATCCGCGACGGTCGCTGCACCGAAGGGCTGAGTTTGCCCAAGTCCAACTGGGCCAACCCGCTGAGCAAACCACCCTTCGTGGCCTACGCGGTGACCTGCGGCATTACCTTCACCTTCGGCGGTTTGCAGGTCGACAGCCAGGCGCAGGTGCTGGATGAGCAGGGCGAGGCGATCGATGGCCTGTACGCCGCCGGCGAGCTGGTCGGCAACCTCTACTACGTCAAGTATGCCGGTGGTGCGGGCCTGACCTCCGGCTCGGTACTGGGGCGGCTGGCCGGTGCCGGGGCGGCGGCGCGCAGCGATGAGTGGCAGCGGGCCTGAACGGAACAACAATGACAACAAGAGGTTTCACTATGCGACATTCCCAAGGACCCTGGGCGCTACGGCGCCAGGCGCTGAGTTGGGCCTTGCTGTGCGGGCTGGGCATAAGCTGGTCGCTGCCGGCTGCTGCCGCTCCGGTCGACCGCGCGGCCATCAGTGCCGAGTTGCCGGGCAACGATTGGCTGGCCTACGGGCGCAACTACTCGGAGCAGCGCTTCAGTCCGTTACAGCAGATCAACAGCCAGAGTATCCCGGAACTGGGACTGGCCTGGGCGCTGGACCTGCCCGAAGCGACTTCGCTGGTATCGACACCGCTGGTGAAGGAGGGCGTGATCTACTTCAGTGCCACGCACAGCGTGGTACACGCGGTGGATGCACGCAGCGGCAAGCAGCTGTGGCGCTACGACCCCAAGGTCACCGAGGCGTTTCGCGACAATAATCCGCGCCGCCAGCGGATGTACTGGGGGATGAACCGTGGTCTGGCGATGTGGGGCGACAATATCTTTGTCGGCACTGGCGATGGTCGCCTGATCGCGCTGAACATGGCCAGCGGCGAACCGCAGTGGTCGGTGCAGACCACCGACCCGCAGAGTCCCGCGATCATCACCGGTATGCCGCTGGCGTTCAACGGCAAGGTGCTGATCGGCTTCGGCGGCGCCGACAATGGCCCGCTGCGCGGCTATGTGAGTGCCTATGACGCCGAAACAGGTGAGTTGTCCTGGCGCTTCCATACGGTGCCCGGCAATCCGGCCGAGGGTTTCGAGAACGAGGCCATGCGCATGGCCGCCGAGACCTGGAGTGGCGAGTGGTGGAAGCACGGTGGTGGTGGCACCGTATGGAACTCCATGACCTACGATCCGCAGTTCAACCGGGTGTACCTGGGTACCGGCAATGGCGCGCCCTGGAACCGCAAGATCCGCAGCCCGGAAGGGGGCGACAACCTGTTCCTGTCGTCCATCGTCGCGCTGGATGCTGACAGCGGCGAGTACCAGTGGCACTACCAGACCACCCCCGGCGAGACCTGGGATTTCAACTCCTCGATGGACATGGTGCTGGCCGAGCTGGAGATCGATGGCGAGCCGCGCCAGGTACTGTTGCACGCACCGAAGAACGGTTTCTTCTATGTGATCGATCGGGCCAGCGGCAAGCTGATCTCCGCCGAGAAACTGGGCGAGGTTACCTGGGCCGAACGCATCGATCTGGCCACCGGCCGGCCGGTGGAGGTACCCGGCGCACGCTACGAAAGCGGCGAGGCATTCATCTGGCCGGGCCCACCGGGTCGGCACAGCTGGCATCCGATGTCGTTCAACCCACAGACCGGGCTGGTCTATGTGCCGGCGCTGCATATTCCCGGCTACTACAACGACATGGGCATCGACCCGAAGAAGTGGCTGCACCGCAGCCATACCTATGCTTTCGGCCTCAATCTTGGCGCCGGCGATGCGCCGCGCGAGGCTGGCAGTTCATCGCTGATCGCCTGGGACCCGTTGCGCCAGCGCGAGGTCTGGTCGCAGCCCACCGCCGGCGCCTGGCCGGGCGGTACCCTGACCACCGCTGGCAACCTGGTGTTCCAGGGCCAGGCCGATGGCTACCTCAAGGCCTTCGATGCCGCCAGCGGCGAGCCGTTGTGGCAGTTCCAGGCCCAGCGCGGCATCAGTGCGCCGCCGGTGAGTTACAGCGTCGACGGTGTGCAGCAGATTTCTGTGCTGGTCGGCTGGGGTGGCGGCGGTCCGCTGGTGGGCGGCTCGCTGTTCGCCCAGCACGGCTGGGGTTATCGCGACCAGACCAGGCGCCTGCTGACCTTCCGTCTTGGCGGCGAGGCCAGGCTGCCACCGGTGACCAGCACCGTGCTGCAGCTGCTGGATAACCCCGAGCTGCAACTGGATGCCGAGCGGGTGCAGCAGGGCCGGGATCTGTACGTGCGCAACTGCCAGACCTGCCATGGCAGTGATGTGATCAGCGGCGGCGGTGCGCCGGACCTGCGCGCCTCGGCCCTGGCGCTGAGTCCGGAAGGCTTCGATCAGGTGGTGCGCGGTGGTGCTCTGCAACTGCGCGGCATGCCGGTGTTCGATGACTTCGACCAGGCGCAGCTGCAGGCGCTGTACCAGTTCATCCGGGATCGCGCCCGGGCCAGCCAGCCGGCCGAACCCGGTCTGGTGATGGAGGCCAGCCGTTCCAACCAGCAAATCGACAAGGACCAACCATGAGTATCCGCATCTGGCACCAGAGCTTTACCGTCCTCAGTGATCTGGGGGCCTACGACGCCGCACTGCGCGCGCATTTTCAGAAGGTTGCGCGCCCCGACACGGTGATCGACATGCACGGCATGCAACAGGGCACCTACCGCAGCAACTATCCGGGCAACGATATCAAGCATGCCGTGCTGCAGTACCTGCATGGCCTGCAGTTCATGGCCAATGGCATCAATGCCGAGGCTCAGGGCTATGACGTCTACGCCATCAGCACGCTGCCGGAGCCGGCGCTGCGCGAGATCCGCAGCCTGCTACGGATTCCGGTGGTGGGCTATGGTGAGTCGGCGATGCTGACCGCCTGCATGCTGGGCCGCAAGTTCGGAGTGCTGGTGTTCATCGACGAGCTGGCCGAGTTGGTCGCCGACAACGCCGAGCGCCATGGCCTGGGCCAGCGCCTGAGCAGCGTGCGGCATGTTGGCTTCGGCTTCAACGACGTGTTGGCCGCCTTCGAGCAGCCGGACGCGCTGATCGAGCGTTTCCAGGCCGCAGCCCGTGGCCTGATCGAGGTCGGCGCCGAGGTGATCATTCCCGGCGAGGCGCCGCTCAACGTGCTGCTGGCCACCCACGGCATCAACCAGGTGGACGGTGTGCCGGTACTGGACTCGCTGGGCGCCTGGATCAAGCAGGCTGAGAGCATGGTCGATCTGCAGCGCGCCAATGGCACCAGCAGCTGTGATCGCAACTACTTTTCCGCTCGCCCGGACCCGGCCCGGGTACGTGAGATCTTCGACTTCTATGGCCTGGGCGAGCGTCTGCTCGACCCACGCTGAGGGATTGTGACATGAATGATTATCTGACCACCCAGTTGTTGGTGATCGGCGGCGGCCTGGCTGGATTTGCTGCCGCGTTGAGCGCTGCAGAGGCGGGGTTGAATGTACTTCTGCTGGAAAAGACCGCTGCCACCGGCGGCTCTTCGGCGATGAGTGGGGGCTGCCTGGCGTTTGCCGGCACCGACCTGCAACAGGAGCGCGGCATCGAGGATTCGGCCGAGCTGCTGTTTAACGATCTGGTGGAGGTTGGCAAGGGCGAGTGTGATGAGGCGCTGGTCAGGGCCTACACCGACAACCAACTGGCCACTTATGCCTGGTTGAAGCGCCACGGCGTTACCTTCCAGCCGGTGATCGAGACTGCCTCCGGGCAATCGGTACCGCGGGTGCATAACGTCGATCCGGCGGACATGGTGCGCCAACTGGAGCAGGCGGCGCTGGCCAGCGGCAAGGTCGAGATCCTGTACCAGACCCGTGCCCGCAGGCTGCTGCGCGATATCAGCGGCCGGGTGATCGGCGTGACTGCCGAGCAGGCCGGGCAGACCCTGGAAATCCACGCCGAGCGGGGTGTGGTGCTGGCTTGCGGCGGCTTCGTGCATGACCGTGAAATGATCCACCGTTTCGCCCCGCTGTATGACGATGCGGTGTTCATTGGTGGCGAAGGCAACGAAGGCGATGGTCTGCGCATGGCCTGGGCGTTGGGTGCCGATGTGCGGGATATGGTGCATATCAAGGGCACCTTCGGCAAGCACCCGATGGATGAGCACAACCATCATGCCTGCCTGGCGGTATACAAGGGCGCGATCGCGGTCAACCAGGATGGCAAGCGCTATGTCGATGAGTCGTTGTCCTACAAGCTGCTGGGCGATGCCTGCATGCAACAGCCCTATGGTGTGACCTATCAGATTCTCGACCGGGACATCATGCAGAGTGGTGACAACCGGGTGCGCATCCTCGACTTCGAACGGCGCCTGGAGGAAGGGCTGTTCGTCAAGGCCGACAGCCTGGAGCAACTGGCCCGGCTGCTGGAACTGCCGGAGCAGACCCTCGTCGATGAGGTGAATGCCTACAACGCTGCAGTCAATGAGGGGCATACCCCCGAATTCGGGCGCCAGCATCTGGTGCATCAGTTCGGCGAATTGCGGCCGATCGTACACCCGCCATTCTATGCCTACCCCTCTACCGCGGCGGTGTTCGGTACCTACTGCGGGGTGCGGGTGGATGCGCAGATGCGGGTGCAGGATGTGTTCGGCGAGCCGATCGAGGGGTTGCTGGCGGCGGGAGAAATGGTCGGTGGCTTGCATGGCGCGGCCTATATGACCGGCTCGGCGCTGGGCAAGGCGGCGATCTTCGGCCGCCTGGCCGCCGCCACTGTGGTCAACGGCTGAGCCGGGGAGGCAGCATGAATATTCTGGTATTGCTGGCAGGGGTAGCGGACAGCCGCTATCCGCTGCACGAGGTCGGTCTGGACAACGGCCAGGTCCGCGAAAGTGGCCAATCGCGGCGCATCCTCAGCCCATTCGACGAGGGCGCCCTGGAGCTGGCGCTGAAACTGCGCGACCAGCACGATGACTGCCGTATCGAGGTGCTGGTGCTCGGCGGTAGCAATCAGGACAACCTGTTGCGCACGGTGGCCGCGTTCAAGCCGGATCGCCTGCGTTGCCTGCAGCTGCAGCCGTATTGCCCCTGGGATGCCCGGCTGAGCAGCGAGCAGATTGGCCAGTTGCTGCGCGGGGAAGGCCAGCAGCCGGATCTGCTGCTGATCGGCCGCGAGTTCGGTGATCTGGACGAGGGCGGGCTGCCGGTCATGCTGGCGGCGCGTCTGGGGCTGCCGCTGTTCTCCCTGACCCAGTATGCCGAGTGGCAGAACGGCCAGCTGAGCCTGTTGCGCGAGCGCGGCACATCCCAGCAGTGGCATCGTCCACAGGGAGCGTTGGTCGCCACGGTGACCAACGACCGGCGCAACAAGCTACGCCATCCGTTGATGAAGAACGTGATGATGGCGAAGAAGATGAGCTTTGACACCGTCATCGCCCAGGCCGAGCCTTCTGCCGCACTGGCGCTGGAGCAATTGCTGCCGGCACGGGAAGTCCAGCGCGGCGGCAACTGTCGCATGCTGGATGGGGATGTGAACAGTCAGGCGGCGGCTTTGCTGGCGTATCTGCAGGGGGGGAAACAGGCATGAGTGATGCACATCGGATCGTTGCGGTGATACCGCTGGCCTGGGGTGAGGAGGCCATGCTCGCCACACTGGGCGCGGCGTTGCAGGTGAGCGCCAGTGCCGGGTGCGGCTTTGATGTGCTGCTGCTGGGGGGCAGCGCGCAGCCGCCGAGTCTGCAGTGGGAAAGTATGGCTGGCGCGAAGACGGTGCAGTTGGTGGCGCATGAAGCACTGGGTGATGCGCAGAACCTGCCGGCAATGGCTACCGCTACCGGACAGACACTGAGGGAGCAGGCCGGTCAGCGTGTGCTGCTGGTACCACCGGGAGCCGACGGTGAGGAGCTGGCCGGCCATCTGGCGGCGCAACTGGGTGCCCAGTTGCTTGGGCGTTGTAACCAGCTGCGCTGGGATGGTGCCGGTTGGCTGGCCGAACGGGCGGGGTGGGGTGGACGCAAGACCCTGGAGCTGCGCCTGGCGGCGCCGCTGGGTGTGGCCTGTCTGCGTCTGGGCAAGGCCCAGGCGGTGGCCGGCGCTGTAACTGTCGAACCGCAGGTGATGGCGCTGCAACACTCGCTGCCACCTGCCATGGCCATCGAGCAGAGCCAGAGCGAACAGCGTCTGGCGCCGGTACAGGGTGCGCGGCTGGTGGTATCCGGTGGTCGGGGCGTCAACGAACAGGGCTTTGCCCTGCTCGAGGAACTGGCATCCAGGCTCGATGCCGCACTCGGCGGCAGCCTGCCGGCGGTGGATGCCGGGCTGGTACCGGTGGCGCGTCAGGTGGGCATTTCCGGCAACTTCGTCAGTGCCGATATCTATCTGGCCGTCGGTATCTCGGGCACACCGCAACACCTGGCCGGGATCGGCAGCGAGACCTGCATCCTGGCGGTCAACAAGGACCCGGCGGCGGATATCTTCAAGGTTGCCAATGTGGGTGTGGTGGCGGAGTGGGAGGAGTTACTACCCGCGCTACTGGAACAACTACCAGCCTGATGCCCTCGGGTTGTCGCGTGCCTGCGGCTGTAGGCGTAGCGCAGGCGCGCTACACCCCGGTGGCTATTTCCGCCCATGCTCCAGACTCACCTGCACGCCGACCGGTATCCGCCGCTGGGCGTCCAGGCAGCCGGCCATATAGTCGATGAACGCCCGGGTGCGCGGTGCCACGAAGCGTGACTTGGGGGTAACGCTGAAGAAGGTCCGGCCGTAGGTACTCCATTCCGGCAGGATTTCCACCAGGACACCCTTCGAAATCAGTGGGTTGACGAATACATCCAGCACATAGATATAGCCCATGTCGGCCAGCGCGGCGTCGATCAGCGCATCGGTGCTGTTGAAATGCACCGGGCCCTCGGGCAGCAGTTCATGATGTTCACCATTGCGGCTGAACGACCAGACCGCCGGGCTGTAGCTGGCCTTGCGGAACAGGCCAAGGCAGCGGGCCGCGCGTAACTCACCGGGATGCTGCGGGGTGCCGGCCAGCTGCAGGAAGCTGGGTGTGGCGCAGGCCACGTAATGGGCCTGGTACAGGGGGCGGGCGACCAGATCGGCATCATTCACCGAGTCGATGCGAATCGCCACATCGGTGCCGCTTTCGATCAAGCCTTCGGGATGGTCGGTCAGGCGCAGGGCCACCTGCAGCTCCGGATGCTGTTGCCCGAACTCGGCCAGCAGCGGGGCGATGACTTCCTTGCCGAACGCCGCTGGTGACTCGATGCGCAACTGGCCGGCGATGCTGCCGGTCTGCTCCATGACTTCCGCCTCGGCCTCGGCTACATGCCGCAACAGTTCCACGCACTGATGAAAGAAGCGCTCGCCCGGATCGGTCAGGCGCAGGGTACGGGTATTGCGGCTGAGCAGGGTCACGCCCAGGTAGGTTTCCAGGTTGCGCACGCTGGCGGTGACGGTAGCGTTGGCGATGTCCAGGGATTCCGCAGCGCGGCTGAAACTGCCGCATTCAACCACTCTGGTGAACACCTGCATGGCCCAGAGCTTGTCCATTCGGTTCTTCATGTTTTTCTAAAACCCCATTAGCCCAGCCAGCCTCGAACCCATTCGAGCGGGTTCCTATAGTAGCAACCACCTGAGGGAGGTACAAAATGACTGAACTGAACTTTGATCTCATTGTGGTGGGTTGTGGCGCGGCGGGGTTGTCCACGGCAGTGTCGGCAGCCGAGCGTGGTTTGAAGGTGGCGGTGCTGGAACGTTCCCGGATCGAGGAACGCGGTGGGCAGACGCGTTGGACCGAGGCCTATCTGCGTATGCAGAGCCATGAAGAGGTCACCGATGACTTCGATATCTTCCTTGCCGAGAATGCCGGTTTCTATCAGGACCCGGACTTCGTTGCCGAGACCCTGGGCGAGCGTGCGGACTGGTCGGTGCAGACGCGCAGCCAGCCGTTCATCGATGCCAACGTGATCGCCACCTTCGCCGACAGCGTACCTGGCACCATCGCCTGGCTGAAGGAGCAGGGGGTGCGTTTCGACTTTCTGCCGACCCAATTCCTCACCAGCACCCAGCCGCGCCTGTTGCCGGTGGGTGGCGGCGAAGCCATCGTCGAGTGTCTGGCCGCCCGTGCCGAGGCAATGGGTGTCGAGTTTTTCTACCAGACCACCGCCCGTAGCCTGATCAACCCGGAACTGAACCGGGTCACCGGGCTGCACGCCTGGTCCGCCGAGCGCGGCGCACTGCAGTTCAACGGTGCGGTGATGCTGGCTTGCGGCGGTTTTCAGGGCAACCTGGAAATGCTCAGTCGCTACCTGGGGCCGAAGGCGGCGTTTATTCGTCCGGTCTGCAAGGGCGGTTATTTCAACCGTGGCGAGGGCATCCGCATGGCGCTCGAGATCGGTGCCGCCGGGGCCGGTGAATTTGGCAACTTCCATGCCGAACCGGTCGATCCGCGCTCGGGTATCTCCGAGCCGTCGATCTTCATCTTCCCCTACGGTGTGTTGCTGAACAAGGAAGGCAAGCGCTTCACCGACGAGGCTGCCGGTACCGTGGATGCCTGGTACGAGCGGGTGACCCGGCAGATCCTGGCGCAGACCGAAGGTATCGCCTGGGTGATTCTCGACCAGAAGGTCAGGCAGATCCCCAACTACACCCTGGGTATCCGTACCGACCAGCCGGCCATCGAGGGCGCGACCCTGAGTGAACTGGCGGGCAAGCTGGAACTGCCGGTGGAGCAGGTCGAGCGCAGCATTGCCGACTACAACGCCGCCTGCCGTCCGGGCAACTGGAAGCCGCTGGAGCTGGACGGTGTCGCTACCGAAGGCCTGCAGCCGCCGAAGAGCAACTGGGCGCTGCCGCTGGATACCGGTCCCTATTTTGCCTACCCGATCATCTCCGCCAACGTGTTCACCTTCGGCGGCCTGAAGATCGACGAGCAGGCCCGGGTGATCAATATCGATGGTGCGCCGATCGACAACCTGTATGCCGCCGGTGAAGCCGCGGCGATGTACTTCAACAACTACTGCGGTGGGACCTCGGTGTTGCGTGGCCTGGTGTATGGCCGCCGTGCCGGACAGAACGCAGCACAGGTGCTGGCATGAGCATTGATCGGGGGCTGGCGCTGGTGACCGGTGCCTGTGGTGCGATCGGCAAAGCCTGCTGTGAGCGGCTGCTGGCTGAAGGCTACCGGGTGCTGGCGACGGATATGCAGCCAGGTTCGTCCCTGCCCGCCCAGGTATCGTTCCGTGGCCTGGATGTGACCGACGAGCAGGCGGTAGCCAGGCTGGTGGAGGAGGGTGAGGCACGCTATGGGCAGATCACTGCGCTGGTCAACGTGGCTGGCGTGGTGTCCCGGGGCCGGGCGATTGATCTGCCGGTGGCAGAGGTCGAGCGGGTCTGGCGCATCAATGTGCTGGGTACGCTGATTGTCTGCCAGCAGGTGGGTCAGCGCATGGCGGCGCGGGGGCGGGGCGCCATCGTCAATATTGGCTCGGTGGTTGGCAAGAATGCCGGCAATGCCAGGCCGTGGCTGGATCCCAGCGAACTGGAGCGCGCCGGTAACGTGGCCTACGGCATGTCGAAATCGGCTATTCATACCCTGACCGGTTTTCTGGCCAAGGAACTGGCATCGCAGGGAGTGCGGGTCAATGCGGTGGCCCCTGGCCCGATTGCCACGCAGATGACCGACAGTTTTCCTGAAAGCCTGCGGGCGCTGGTGCCGGCAGGGCGTATGGGCACGCCAGAAGAAGTTGCCCATGCAGTGCACTTTTTACTCGATGAACGCTCCGGCTTCATCAGCGGCGAGATTATTGATGTCAATGGCGCACTCTGGTGCGACTGAGTTCACCAACCAAAGGACGATTTCAACAATGAAGAGTATTTATCTGGTTCTGGACATGCAGAACGACCTGGTTCATGCCGATGGCGCCAGTGGCAAGGCACCGATGCAGGCCGATATCCAGGCCCGGGAAGTGATCCAGCGCACCGCCAACGCCATTGCGCGGGCCCGCGCCGAGGGCATGCTGGTGGCCTATGTACGGGTGGCTTTCTCCGATGACCATCGCGAGGCCAACCCCAACTCCCAGGTATTCGGCCCGATTGCCAAGAATGGCATTCTCAAGATGAATGCCTGGGGTGGTCAGATCCACGAGGCGCTGGCACCGCAGGCCGGCGACTGGGATATCGTCAAGCACCGGGTGTCGCCGTTCTACCAGACCAGGCTGGAGCTGCTGCTCAAGCGCGAGGGCATCGAGCGCATCTACTGCAGCGGTGTCAGCACCCAGGCGGTGGTGCAGGCCACCGTGCGTGACGCCCATGACCGTGATTACGATGTAGTGGTTCTCGAGGATTGCTGTGCTGGCCCCAACGAGCAGGAACATGCCAACTCCCTGGCCAGCATTGCGCGCTTCTGTTCCGTGGCCACTTCCGAGTCGGCCTTTGCGTAAATCACCACCTGTCCCGAAGTGGTGATTTGCAGCCCGGTCCCTGTATGGGAGACCGGGCTTTTTTTGTCACTGCTCAGAGTCTGCTGCCTGCTAATCTGCAGAGCCCGCCCAGTTTCAACTCCACCATAAACACTGTGAATAGGTGGTTATGGGACTGCTTTCCGTGGTTCAAAGTGTCTCGTGAGCAATGCGGGTAATCAATTCAGGATTCTGCTCTGCAGCGATGCATGTTGAAAACATGTTTTTCGAGAAGCTGATCGCTGAGGCTCAGCATTGACCTCTCTGTATTTTTTGCTCCCTGTTTTCATACTTGCTGGATATGAATGGTCTATATATGACCTTTGAGTCATTTTTGTGTTCTGTCTCTGCGGAGATGCACTGAAGGTTCTGTGAAATGGGATTCATTGCGATCAGTTCATGACTACATTCATTTCTGAATGATTTCACCAGATGGATTTCTGGAAGTCATAAGGGGGCCCCGATTGTATCGGGCAAGGCAACACGCCGTCAGTTAATAAAAATAAAGGTGGTACATGATTACGCGTCAATCTCAGTATGCAAACCTCAGAAAATCTCTTTGTCTCATTTCCGCTGGCGCTATGACGATAATCGGCCTTAGTGGTTGCCTAGGCGGTAGTGGTAGCGGCGGTGGCTCGGCAACCCGTACGGGAGTATTCACTGATAGCCCGGTAGCTGGATTGCGTTATCACACTGCTACCCAGGAAGGCATCACGGCAGCCGACGGCACCTTTCGGTACCAGGATGGTGAAACGGTGACCTTCCATTTGGGGGAGCTGCAACTTGGGAGTGCTACAGCAGCTGAGCAGTTGAGTCCTCTGGACCTGGTTGATGGCGCAGAGATCACCGATAGCAGAGTTACCAACATCAGAGATCACCGATAGCAGAGTTACCAACATGTTGGTACTGCTGCAGAGTCTGGATGAAGACCGTGCGCTCAATAACGGCATCCAGATATCGGCGGCGATAGCCGATGCTGTGTCGCTCTGGGCTGACTCCATCCTGTTCGATCAGGATCCTGCCAGCTTCGCCAGCAGCACCCCGATCCAGTCGCTACTGGCTGATCTCAATGCCGCCGAGCCGCCGGTGTTTACCGAAAGCGACCCGCGACCACGGACATTGCGTGGTGCTGAGGATGCGCAAGCACATCTTCAACGCACTCTGAGTGAGCGGCGTATTGTCGACACCAAGTATGGAAAGGTGGCAGGTTTCTCGCCGGATGATAAAGCCTGGGCCTGGTACGGCATCCCTTATGCCAAACCGCCGATTGGCGATCTTCGTTGGAAGCCGCCTGTTGCACCGGACGCCTGGGAAGCTGTGCGTGAAGCCACCGACTGGGCGGATCAATCAGCTCAGGCGCCTTATCTTGAGGTATACGGCGAAGGCAGTATGAGTGAAGACAGCCTTTACCTGAATGTGGTGGTGCCCAAAGGTTACGACGGCGAGAAGCTGCCTGTCATGGTATGGCTGCACGGCGGTGGCTACGCGATCCTGACGGCTAACAGCCTGTCCTACAATCACACGGCGTTACCCAGTGAGGGAGTGATTGTGGTTACCGTGAATCATCGCCTGGGTGCATTCGGCTACATGGCTCACCCCATGCTCACCGCCGAGTCGGAGCATCGTTCTTCGGGTAATTACTCGCAACTGGACCAGATCGCGGCGCTGGAGTGGGTGCGCGACAATATCGAGGCGTTTGGTGGTGACCCGGCCAACGTAACCATTTTTGGACAGTCAGGCGGTGGGCTGAAGGTGATTTCACTGCTTAACTCGCCGCTCGCCGAGGGATTATTCCACAGGGCCATTATCATGAGTGCAGCTCCGCCACCTGATGATATCTCCCGCCCAATATACAACACGCTTGAACAGGAAGAAGCTGGCGGCCTTGCTCTGGCAGAAGAGCTGGGTATGCAGGACGAAGAGGATGTGTTGGCAGCCATGCGAGCAGTGCCATGGGTGGATTTGGCCAACGCTGCCAGCGTTGCTGCAGGTTCTTTTGGCGTCGATTACTTCAAGCCCAATGTGGATGGTTGGTATGTGAAATCCGATATTCGCGAAAATGGCTTCCATAACGATGTACCGCTCATTATTGGCACGCCACGCGATGATGCAGCTTGGGTAGTCGAGGGGCTCAAGTGGTATCTGCCTTTCTTGAAAGATAAGCATGAATCCGATGTGTTCGCCTATGTCTATGACCATGTTCCGGAAAACTGGGCCAACCGGGGAGTCGGTGCTTATCACGGCATTGATCTGACCTCGGTATTCGGTTATCCCAATACCTATTACAGCCACTACGTGCTGGGGCTGACCGGGCTACCAGATGCCACTGCCGATAATTACGCAGACAATTTGCCAGGCTGGGGGCCAGTGGATGAATCAATTGCCGCCGACAGCATGTCTCTGTGGGCGCAGTTTGCCAAAGCGGGCAACCCTTCCACGCCAGAAATCACCTGGCCCGCTTACACTGATCAGGCTGAAGAGTTCATGTTGATGAATTACGACATGCAGGCTCAGGAAGGCTTGCAGAGCTTCTTCCCCTGATCACAGATGACACTTGCTGAGCCAATCAGCTTCGTGGTCCAGTAGCCACTGCTTGCGGTGTAGCCCGCCGCCGTAGCCGGTAAGCGAGGCGTTGCTGCCAATCACCCGGTGGCAGGGGACCACGATGCTGATGGGGTTTGCGCCGTTGGCCAGACCGACAGCGCGGACCGCCGATGGCCGCCCGATCTGCAGCGCAAGGGCACCATAACTGAGCGGCTGGCCGGCCGGGATGCTACGCAGCGCCGCCCATACCTGCCGCTGGAAATCGGTACCGCCCAGTGCGACTTCCAGCGTGTCGATGACGCCAACCTCACCTTCGAAATAGGCCTGCATGGCACGTGTGGCGGCTGAGGCCTGGGTGGTTTCCCGCAGGGATATGGACAACCCCTTGTATTGGCGCCGCAGCAGCAGATGCAGGCGAGCCTCGTAGTCCTGCCAGTCGATGGCCCGCAAGCGTTGCTGGTCGTCGGTGACCAGCAGCATCTGGCCAAGCGGAGTCGAGACTTTTTCCAGTTGAAAGTGGTGTGGCGTCATCACAGGCCTGCCTTGAGAAAGTGAGGTTCATACGCGCCGTGGTAGGCGACACGTCAACGCTTAGCAACGCCATGTGCCCCCGGTTCTATCTTCCCCGCAGGTGCCCGGTCGGCAGTGCCGTGGTGTACTTGACCTGGTTGAGGGTAAAACTGGACCTGATGCTTGCTACTACCGGGATCTGCGTCAGGCAATCCAGTAGCAGGACCTGATACTTGGCCAGGTCCTCGATCACCACGCGCAGCATGAAATCCGCCTCGCCGCTCATGAGATAGCATTCCATGATTTCCGGTCGATTGGCTATGGCCTGGGTAAAGACCTCGAGCGACTCCTTGTCCTGTTGCTTGAGTACGACGTGGACGAACACGTTGACTGCAAGCCCCAGCTTCAGCGGGTCGACCAGGGAGACCGAGCCCCGGAGCACGCCATTCTGTTTCATCTCCGAGACCCGCCGCCAACAGGGTGAGGGAGACAGGCCTACCCGTTCCGCCAGCTCGGCATTGCTCAGTTCGGCGTTCTTCTGCAGCTCATCCAGGATGCGGAGGCTGGCTTCATCCAGGTCGACTTTGCTCAAGGATAATATCTCCTGGTTTTTTCTGTAATTGGGGGAATCTATTCGGTATTTGTCTTTTGGCAGGACATCTAGATAATTAATTCCGCTGGCGCAAGGGTAGCATGATCTTTCGAATCCTGGATCGATACCCTGATGAATAGCTCAAGAACGTCTGCCCATGTGTCCCGCTCCCAACCAGTCCCCTTCGCCAGCGTCAGCACCCTGGTCTGGCTCGGAGTCATGGTCCTGCTCTGGGGGCTGAGCTGGCCCGCCACCAAGCTTGCGCTGGATTCGGTACCACCCCTTTGGTTGGCTGCCATCCGTTTTGGCAGTGCCGCCCTGTGCCTGTTCATCCTGCTGGCGATCCGTGGCTCACTCGTGCTCCCGCCGCGGGCGGACTGGCCCATCATTCTCAGTATCGGGCTGTTGCAGATGATGGTGTTCACCGGTCTGGGCATGATCGCCATGACCCAGGTGGATACCAGCCGTGCGGTGCTGCTGGCTTACACCACGCCGTTGTGGGGAGTGATTGTCGGTTGGTTGCTGTTTCGCGACACGCCCACGGGCTGGCAACTTCTTGCTCTTGCAATGGGTTTGGGTGGTATTGGCCTGATCTGCTCGCCCTGGGAGATGGATTGGTCCGCACCGGGCGTGGTGATGGGATCGGTGTTCCTGATCATTGCCGCCATCAGTTGGTCGCTGGTGATCCTGCATATCAGACGTCATCGCTGGACGGCATCGCCGCTGTCGCTCGCGCCCTGGCAGATGTTGCTGGCTACCGTGCCGCTGGCTTTGTTCGCTGTGCTCCTGGAGGGCTCGCCAACCGCGATAGCCTTTGACTGGAAGCTACTGGAGTTGCTGTTCTTTATCGGCCCGGTGGCCACCTCGGCCTGCTTCGTTATTTCCGCCGAGCATGGGCGCCGCATCAGTACCTTTGCCATGTCCAACTTTACGCTGGGCGTGCCGTTGATCGGTATCCTGGCCTCGGTATTGTTGCTGGACAATCGGTTGTCGCTGATCTTCGTCCTGGGTTTGTGCCTGATTGTCTGCGGTATGGCGCTGGCTGCCGCAGCGGCCGCCAGCGCCAGTCGATCGGCGGGGCGTTGAACGCCTGTTCAGACCTAGCCGTCGCTGTTGGCCATCTTCTTCAGGCGATAATCCATCTGCGCCCGGGTCAGGCCGAGCAGGGCGGCGGCGCGGGTGATGTTCTGCTGTGCCAGGTGCATGGCGGCACGTACGAAGGCGTCTTCGATATCGTTGAGGTTGAGCGGCTGCTGCTGCAACAGGCGCAATGCGGTGTGGTCCAGGGAAGGGCCGCTGGCGCTCGCTTCGGCGGCGCCGGCAGGCGTGGCGCTGGGCTCGGGTAGGCGGATGCCGATACCCGGTGCCTGGTCCCAGCTGACGGTGCCGCGCTGGTGTTCGCGCTGGTTGTCCTCCAGGCCGGACAGGTGCCGCAGGTCGATGGTTTCACCGTCATCGGCAAGGATTACCGCGCGTTCGATGACGTTCTCGAACTCGCGAATATTGCCGGGCCAGGGATAGTCCAGAATCCGTTGCAGGGCCCGCGGGGTAATGCCGGCGAGCCGGCGACCATGCTGCTGGCAGAGCTGATTGACGAAGCGCTCCAGCAGCAGCGGCAGATCGTCCTTGCGTTCGCGCAGCGGCGCAATGGTCACCGGGAATACGTTCAGGCGGTAGAACAGGTCGCTGCGAAAACGCCCCTGCTTGACCGCTTCGGACAGATCCTCGTTGGTGGCGGCAATGACCCGCACGTCGATCTTCAGTGTCTTGGTGCTGCCCAGGCGTTCCAGCTCACCGCTTTGCAGCACACGCAGCAGCTTGCCCTGGGCGGTCATGCTCAGGGTACCGATCTCATCGAGGAAGATGGTACCGCCGTCGGCGATCTCGAAGCGCCCGGCACGGGCCTCGGTGGCGCCGGAGTAGGCACCGCGCTGCACGCCGAACAGCTCGGACTCGATCAGTGTATCGGGGATCGCCGCGCAGTTGATCTCGATGAACGGGGTGTCGGCGCGCCGGCTGTTGGCATGCACTTCATGGGCGAACATGGTCTTGCCGACGCCACTCTCGCCCAGGAGCAGCACGGTGGCGTTGGTCGAGGCGACCCGCAGGATCTTGTGCAGCACTGCGTGGTAGGCCGCGGAACTGCCAACCGGTCGGTCCAGCTCCACGACATCCTGTTGCTTGAAGGCCAGCCCGAAGGGCGCCTTGCCCGGCTGCATGCCGGCGAACTCGCTACGTGCCGGTGCTGGGCGGCGGCGCTGGCCGGATAGGCGCGGCTGGAAATATTGCAGGTCATCATCGGCGTCATCCCAGTCCTCCACCGGACGGGCCACCGCCCGGCAGACATCATCGCCCCGGGCCACGCACTCGGACTCGCGAACCAGGATGCGCTTGCCCATCAGTCGGGTCAGGAAGCCCGAGCTGTAGCCTGTTTCCATCCAGCACACCGGATCATGACTCTGCCCGAGGGTGGCCAGGTGCAGATCGCTCTCGATCGAATGCTTCCAGGTGAATTCGCCATACAGGTAGCCCTTGTGCTGGTCGACCTCGATACGCACCGGCTCGACCTCGATGATGCCGCACAGGGAGCGCAACTGCGCCCCGGCGGCGAGGATGTCGAGCTGGCTGCCGTTCTGCCTGGTCTTGATCGCCAGTTCGGCGTCGCGGGTACCGCTCAGGTAACCGATGCGGGTCAGCAGGCCGCGGGTCTGCTCGACGCCGAGGGTTTCCAGCAGCTCCTGGCGCAACGAGCCGAACGCCTCGGCATGCAGCATCAGCATGCGCTTGTCACCCAGCCAGATCATGCCTTTTTCCGGGTTGAAATACAGATGCTCGGCCAGGTCCTGCATATTGGGAAAGCGCAGGTCGGTGATCACGTCCTTGAGTGAGTGCGGGCGACTGTTCTTGCTGTCGGAGGAAGGGGACATGTGTTCACCATGGATATTGTTGTTGTAGGGGCGCAGCGATAGATCCGCGGATGAGGAATTTTAACAGAAGCGATACCTCCGCTGTCCGTCTCAGAGGGACATTGGTCAGACGAATAGACTATTCATCTTTCCTGAAAGGTATAGCGATTTTTTGTACGGAAAAATCGGGTGATGCAGAAAAACATGAAGTGATTATTTCGGCCTACGACCTGCGGAAGACCCGAAATGCTATTTCTATTATATCTATCTTGTTGTAATTAAAGGGTAAATAAGTTTTATCGTCCGGCTCGTGACTGACTGGCACAGCCGTTGCTATCTCTCTTGTACAACGCGACAGAGGTTCCCGGTCGCACCCCGTCCGCTGAGTCGGACTGGAAAACAAGAATAACGGAGATAGCACAGTGGCTGAGATTTCTTCTTTGGGCTACGTCGGTTTCGGCGTCAGTGACCTCGACAGGTGGCAGGTGTTCGCCACCGACATCCTTGGTATGCAGGTTGGCCGACGCGACGCTACCAGCATGACCCTGCGCATGGACGAATACTGCCAGCGCTTCTTCCTCGAACAGAACGATATCGATGACATCATCGCCGCCGGCTGGGAATTCACCAGCGAGCGGGAGCTGGAAGAATACGTTGCCGAGTTGCGCGACAAGGGCGTCGAACTGCGGGTGCTGAGTGCCGAGCACTGTGCCCGGCGGCATATCGAGAAGGGCTACAGTTGCCAGGATCCCAACGGCTTCGATCACGAGTTCTTCTTCGGTCACGGGGTAGCGCTGCTCAAGGACCAGTTCCGTTCGACAGTACTCAAGGGCGGCTTCGTCACCGGCAACCTGGGAGTAGGGCATATCCTGCCGTTCGCCAACCGTGGCAATGGCGCCGAGACCGTCGACTTCTACAGGAACGTGCTCAAGTTCCGCATCAGCGACTACATCCGCCAGGAAGTGCAACCGGGGATGATGGTCGAGGCGACCTTCTTTCACACCAAGACCGGCCGCCACCACTCGATTGCCACCGCCGAGGCGCCCACCGCCAAGGTGCTCAACCATTTCATGGTGCAGCTCGAGGATATGGACGATGTCGGCCTGGCCTATGACCGCGCCGTTGCCGCCGGCATTCCGATCGTCCTGGAGCTGGGCCATCACCCGAACGACAGGATGTTCTCCTTCTATGCGCAGACCCCGTCGGGCTTCAACTTCGAATTCGGCTGGGGCGGGATCGTCATCGATGAGAACGACTGGGAGGTCAAGACCTTCCACCAGATGAGCGACTGGGGCCACAAGCGCAACCTGATCCCGGTTCCGGAAACCGAAGAGCATCCCCTGTCCTGATCGCGGCCTTACCTGGAGAACAAGAACATGAGTATCTGGTTGGATTTTCTTGGAGCAGAGATACGTTTTATCGATCTGCCCACCTATGGCCGCACGCGCATTGCCGAGGCCGGTCACGGCAAGCCCGAGGCGCTGATCCTGATGCACGGCATCGGTGGTCATCTGGAGGCTTATGCCAGGAACGTGGTGGCGCTGGGTGAGCACTACCACGTGATCGCCTTCGATTACGTCGGCCATGGTCTGTCGGCCAAGAAGCTGGATATCGAGTATTCGATCAGCGATTACGTCGAGCAACTGCGCGAGCTGATGGATGTGCTGGGCATCGAGCGTGCGCACATCTCCGGCGAGTCGTTGGGCGGGGTAGTCACCGGCGGTTTCGCGGTGCGTTACCCCGAACGCATCCTGCGTGCGGTGTTCAATACCACCGGCGGCATTCCTATCGTCAGCGACAAGGGGCGTCAGGATCTCAAGAACCTGGCCGAGCTGTCGGCCCGCAGCTCCGGCCAGCAGCCTACCTATGACAGCGTGCTGGCGCGCATGCAATGGCTGTTGTACGAGGGCAACTGGGATCTGCTCAACGAGGAGCTGGTCGGTTCGCGGCTGGCGATCTATTCGCGGTCCGACTTCCAGGGCAGTGCTCCGCTGGTATACGGCCGCCTGCGCAAGGTCAACGAGGGCGGTACGCCTGACATGATCGAGCTGGAGAAGGTGCAGTGCGATTCGCTGCTGCTGTGGACCAGTCACAACCCGATCCACGACGTGGCTGCCGCCGAATCGGCGTTGCCCAGTCTGCCCAACGGCCAGCTGTATGTGATGAAGAAGCTGGCCGGCCACTGGCCGCAGTACGAATCGCCCGAGGAGTTCAACCAGGTGATGGTCGAGTTCCTGTCGACCGGGCGGGTAGGTGCATGAATGCCCAGGTCGCCATGATGAAAACCTCACGCGAACATCTGCCGGTCGCCACCCCCGACTTCTGCAAGGCCATGCGCAACCTGGCGGGGCATTGCGTGGTGATTGCCAGCGGCGATAGTCAGCAGCGTGCCGGGCTGACCGCCACCGCGGTGTGTTCGGTCACCGCCGAGCCGCCACGCCTGCTGGTATGTGTGAATCGCAATGTGTTTGCCCACGGGGTGATCACCGCCAGCCGTCACCTGAGCGTGAACGTGCTCGGCTGCTGCCAGGAGTCGGTGGCCCGGCGCTTCGCCGGCATGGTCGACGGGGTGGCCGGTGAACAGCGTTTTGATGAAGGCGCCTGGGTGCCGGGTATCAGCCAGGTGCCGGTGCTCAGCGATGCGCTGGTCAGTTTCGAATGCCGGGTGGTCGAGGCGGTGCCGGCCAGTACCCATGACATGTTTCTCTGCGAGGTCATCCAGGTGACCGGACAGATGAGTGAAGAAGATCCCCTTATCTATTTCAACGGACGATTCGCGGCGCTTGCCTGAGCCGCGAGGTTGCTGCCCGGATAACAACAAAGTGAGAACCGATATGACTAGTGTGCTGAAAAAGACTGCCGACCAAGCCAGCTGCGTGCCCTCCGAGGCCGAGCTGATCCAGCGTGCCCGTGACCTGATTCCCATGCTCATCGAGAAGGCCGACTCGGTCGAGAAGAATCGCATGGTATCGCCGGAAACCATCCAGGCCTTCGTCGATGCGGGATTCTTCAAGATCCTGCAGCCAGCCAAGTTCGGCGGCTACGAAATGAACCCGGCGGTGTTCTACAAGGTATTGATGGAGCTGGGTCGCGGTTGCTGCAGCAGCGCCTGGAACATGATGATCCTCGGGGTGCACCAGTGGGAGTTCGGCAGTCTGCCGGATCAGGCCTGCGAAGATGTCTGGGGTGTGGATGACAAGACCATCATCGCTTCCTCCTACCCGCCCTTCGGCAAGGTCGAGGAGATCGAAGGCGGCTACCGGATCAGTGGCACCTGGAAGACCTCCAGCGGCTGCGACCATGGCAAGTGGGCTTTCCTCGGTGGGCTGCGCCGTGATGCCCAGGGCAATGTGATCGATCGCCTGTCCATGCTGGTACCGGCCACCGACTACGAGATCGAGGATGACTGGCACGTGTTCGGTCTGGCCGGCACCGGCAGCAAGAGCCTGGTGGTCCGCGAGACCTTCGTTCCTTATCACCGCACCCACAGCCTGATTCAGTACAACAAGGATGATCGCGGTACACATTACCTGTACCCGTTCAATCAGATCTTCTTCGGCTCGGTGTCGGCGCTGATCGTCGGCATGGCCCAGGGCGGTATCGATGAGTACATCCGCCAGATGACCGTGCGCACCAATACCACCGATGGCGGCAGCGCGGCGCTCAGCCCCTACGTCAAGGACCGTCTGGGCAACGCGGTGGTGCGGGTGCGTTCGGCGCGGGCGCGGCTGCTGCAGATGATGGCCGAGACCACTGAGATCGTCGAGCGCGGCGAGCTGGTGCCCAACTACGACCGGGTCCACCACATGCTGGATATCGCCCGGGTCGGACGCGACTGCGAGGAAGCGGTGATGCTGCTGTTCAAGGCGACCTCGGCACGCGGCATCTATCTGAACAACCCGCTGCAGCGCATCCTGCGCGACGTCATCGCCGCGGCCAACCATATCACCCAGAACGCCGACGATACCGCCGGCATGCTGGGCGCCTATCTGCTCGGTCAGCAATTGCCGCCCATGGTCTTCGGCCTGGAGCCGGTATCGCTGAACGGCTGAAACATTTTGGGGCTTGCCCCAAATGAAGGCATGGCAACCGCCGGTGCGGTTGCCATGGGATAAAAATAAAAGGCGGTGTACCGCCCATATCTGAGGTGCCTTATGTCTTACCAAAGGATGAACAAGACGTTTCAGCTGTCAGCCCTGAGTGCTGCCATCCTGCTCTGTTCCTCATTGCCTGCCCATGCGTTCCAGTTCGACACCGACAATGCCGACCTGCGCATCCGCCTGGATACCAACGTGAAGTACAACGCCGCCTGGCGGGTGCAGGATCAGAAGAACCGTCTGATTTCCGATATGACCCTGGATGACGGTGACCGCAACTTCGACAAGGGTTCGATGATCAACAACCGGGTCGACCTGTTCTCCGAGTTCGACGTCAACTACCGCGGCATGGGTGTACGCGTCAGTGGTGCGGCCTGGTATGACCGGGTCTACAACCGCAAGAACGATCACGATAACCCGGAGACCTCGAACAACCTGTCGGTCGCTTACAACGAGTTCACCAAGGAAACCCGCGACCTGCATGGCCGCGACGCCGAGCTGCGGGATGCCTTCGTCTATTCCGACTTCAGCCTGACCGACGATGTCTGGGGTGTGGTGCGGGTCGGCCAGCATTCGCTGCTGTACGGCGAGAGCCTGTTCTTCGGCAATAACGGTATTGCTGGCGGCATGATGCCGATCAACGCCATCCAGGCGCTGTCGGCGCCCAACTCGCAGTTCAAGGAGCTGGTGTTGCCGGTCAAGCAGATTTCCGGTGACCTGCAGCTGACTCCGGCGCTGTCGCTGGGCGCCTATTACCAGTTCGAATGGGAGCGCACGCGGATTCCGGCGGCGGGCAGCTACTTCAGCCCGGCGGATCTGCTCGATGGCGGTGGTGAGCGCATTCTCGCAGCGCCCGGCGTGTCGCTGTACCGGACCAAGGATATCGAGGCGCGCGACTCGGGGCAGTGGGGCTTCCAACTGCGCTACCGGGCCGACAGCATCGATACCGACTTCGGCCTCTATGCGATCAACTACCACGACAAGAACTTCCAGGTGCAGACCCGGCCGTTCGATGTTCCTCAGCCCGGCGTGGCCGATGACATCGTGGTGGGTGAGCACATGCTGGTATTCCCCGAGGACGTGCGCGCCTATGGCTTCAGTGCGACCACCGGTATCGGTGATGCCAACGTGGCCTTCGAGGGTTCGATCCGACGCAATGCACCGCTGGTCAGCCTGACCGTCAATGACATTACCGGCGATCACGATAATGACCGCAATCCGCTGTACGCCGTGGGTAATACCGCGCATGCCCAGGTCAGCATGATTCAGATCATGCCCCAGAGCCGCTTCTGGGATACCGCCGCGCTGATGGGTGAGGTGGCCTGGAACCGCACGCTGAGCGTGACCAAGAACCGTGAATGGATGGACCCCAACAGCACCCGTGACGCCACAGCCATGCGCGTGGTGTTCAACCCTACCTACTTCCAGGTGTTCGATGGCATCGACCTGTCGGTCCCCATGGGGGTGAGTTACGGCATCGATGGCCGCTCCTCGGCGGTGGGCGGGTTCAGCCAGGCCAAGGGCGGTGGTTTCAACATCGGGCTGTCGGCCGAGTACCTCAAGCGCGTCACCGTGGCGCTGAGCTACAACGGCTTCTATGGGCCGACCGATCGTACCAGCAGTCCGGAGTACGTGCCTGCGGTCGATGCCACCACGGGCGTCAAGTCCTATAAGCAGACCAATGGCGACCGCGACTTCATTTCCCTGAATGCATCCTATACGTTCTGAGGCCAGATCATGCATAACAAGAACATTCGTCAATTCGCCCTTTGCGTTTCCCTGCTGGCGCTGAGCGTGGGCACCGCTGGCGCCGCAGTCAGCCCCGAGGAAGCCGCCCTGCTCAAGTCGGAGCTGACTCCGCTGGGCGCCGAGCGTGCCGGCAACGCCGCTGGCACCATTCCCGCCTGGGACGGCGGCTATACCACGGTGCCGTCCGGCTTCAGGAACGGTAATCGGGACTTCGATCCCTTCTCCGGTGACCAGCCGTTGTACTCGATCACCGCCGCCAATCTGGCCGAGCACCAGGATCAACTGGCCGCCGGTGTGATCCAGCTGTTCAAGGACAACCCGGACACCTATCGCATCGACGTGTATCCGACCCGGCGCACCGCTGCAGCGCCGCAGTGGATCTACGACAACACCTTCAAGAACGCCACCAGCGCGACCCTCGAGAACAACGGTCTGACCGTGCGCGGTGCCTACGGCGGGGTACCGTTCCCGATTCCCAAGAGCGGCATCGAGCTGGTGTGGAACCACCAGTTGCAGTGGCGCGGCGAGTCCACCGATACCAAGTACCAGGTCTGGACCACCACCGGCGAGGGCCGCCGCATTCTGGCCACCGCAGCGCAGGACTACGCGCAGTATCCCTACTACTACGCCAGCGGTTCGCAGGAATCGACGCCCAATCCGAAGTACATGCTGGCCATCCAGCTGGCCTACGAACCAGCGTTCCGCGCGGGTGAGGCGCTGATGGTGCACAACACCCTGGATTACCACCAGGGCCGTACCCTGTGGCAATACCTGGTCGGTCAGCGCCGCGTGCGCCAGGCGCCGAGCATCAACTTCGATACCCCGAACGTGGTGGCCTCCGGCACCAACTTCGTCGATGAGACCTTCGGTTACGGCGGCTCGCCCGAACGCTACGACTGGAAGCTGATCGGCAAGCGGGAAATGCTCATTCCCTACAACAACAACGCGCTGATGGCACACAGCGATGCCGAGGTGCTCGGTCAACGGCATGCCAACCCTGACCTGGTGCGTTGGGAGCTGCATCGGGTATGGGAAGTGCAGGCGACCCTGAAACCGGGTAGCCGCCACGCGGTGCCCAAGCGTCAGTTCTACTTCAGCGAGGACAACTGGGGGACGGCGATCCTCGACGGCTGGGATGCCGAGGGCACCCTGTGGCGCACTTCGATGACCACGCCGTTCGTGGCACCGGATATCCCGGCGACGGTGAACTACTGCAATGGCTTCTTCCATGACCACCGTACCCGCGCCTGGGTCTACAACTGCGCCATGGGTACGGACGTGAAGGGCAGTCAGTTCAGCATGGCTGACAAGCGCTCGGAGACCTATTTCTCGCCGCAATCCCTGCTGCGCATGAGTGGTCGCTGATCGGTCCCGTGCCCTCTGCCAGTGATGGCAGAGGGCAATCCGCCTTGCGAGGAGTTGCACAAGTGAAAAACACGATTACAACGCGCCTGCTATCGCTGCTTGCTGCCACGGCCCTGGCCTGTCTGCCAGCGATGACGCTGGCGGCCGACCTGCCGGACACCCTGAGCCGCCCGGCCACGCCATCCGACCTGGCGGTGCGCTCGATGCTCAGTAGCGTGGCCCAGGCCGGCGAACGGCTGGTGGCGGTGGGGGAGCGCGGTCACATCATCCTGTCCGATGATCAGGGCCGGACCTGGCGCCAGGCGCCATCCCCGGTCAGCGTGACGCTGACCTCGGTGTGCTTTGCCGACAGCCAGCATGGCTGGGCGGTGGGGCACCGCGGTGCGATTCTGCATACCGATGATGCCGGTGACAGCTGGAGCCTGCAGCTGGATGGCCAGCGCTTTGCCGAAGCCGCCTGGCAACGCGCCCGGGAGGAAGGCTCGGAGCTGGAGTACAGCGCCCAGATGCTGGTCGAGGACGGAGCGGACAAGCCGTTCCTGGATGTGCAATGCCTGGGCAGCCAATCGGTGATAGCCGTAGGCGCCTATGGCCTGGGGGTGCGCAGCGCTGATGGTGGCATCAGTTGGAGTCCGCTGCTGACGCTGATGGAGGGCACCGAACAGAGCCACCTGAATGCCGTACTCGGGGTGGGCAATACCCTGTACATGGCCGGTGAAATGGGCGGCCTGTACCGCAGCGACGTAGCGGCCAGCCAGGTGGAACGCCTCGCCCAGCCCTACGAGGGCAGCTATTTCGGTCTGCTGGGGGATGCCCAGCGGTTGCTGGCCTTCGGCTTGCGCGGCCACGCCTTCATCTCCACCGATGCCGGTGAGCACTGGCGCCAACTGTCGCTGCCCACCAGCCAGAGCCTGACCGCCGGCACCTTGCTCGCGGACGGCGCACTGCTGCTGACCGATGCCGCCGGTGGCGGCTGGCTGAGTCGGGATGAGGGGCGCTCGTTCTCCCGCATCCGTGCCGCGCGCCCGTTCCCGCTGACCGACCTGCTGCCGCTGGCCGATGGCAGCGTGCTGGGTGTCGGCTCCAACGGTGTTACCCGTTTCTCCGCCGAGCAGCTCAACTGACCGGCCTGCGCCAGAGGTTCATCTATATGGCTATTTCATCTTCAGACGGTTTCCAGACCATCACCAACCTGAAGGATTTCGACCAGAAGTCCGGTAATGCGCTGGAGCGTTTGCTGTTCAACTACCGGGGCTGGATCATTGCCTTCTGCGTGCTGATGACGCTGCTGCTGGCCGCCTCGGCGACCCAGGTGCGCATGAATGCCAGCTTCCTGAAGACCATTCCGACCAGTCATCCATTCATCCTCAACTACCTCAAGCACCAGGATGAGCTCAAGGGCACTGCCAATACGCTGCGCATCGCCGTGGCGCTGGAAGGCGAGGGCGATATCTTCAGCGCCGAGTACATGGAGACCCTGCGCCAGATCAACGACGAGGTATTCCTGCTGCCGGGGGTGGACCGCTCCTTCATGAAGTCCCTGTGGACACCGCTGACCCGCTGGCAGGGGGTGACCGAGCAGGGATTCGATGGCGGTACGGTGATCCCTGACGGCTTTGCCGGTACGGCCGAGAACCTGGAGGTGCTGCGGGGCAACGTGCAACTGTCCGGTGAGATCGGGCAACTGGTAGCGCCGGATTTCCGTTCGAGCATCATCCTGGTGCCGTTGCTGGATGTCGACCCGTCCACCGGCGAGGCGCTGGACTACAAGCAACTGTCCGATGCGCTGGAGCAGATCCGCGAGCGCTACAGCGACCAGGGCGTGTCGTTGCACATCATCGGTTTCGCCAAGGTCATGGGCGACCTGATCTCCGGCCTGTATGCGGTGTTGAGTTTCTTTGCCGCCGCGGTGCTGATCACCACCATCATTCTGCTGTACTTCACCCGCTGCTGGCGCAGCACGTTGGTGGTGCAGGGTTGCACCCTGGTCGGCGTGGTCTGGTTGCTGGGTGTGCTGCCGCTGCTGGGTTACGAGCTCAACCCCTATTCGATCCTGGTGCCGTTCCTGGTCTACGCCATCGGCGTCAGTCACGGCGCGCAGAAGATGAACGGCATCATGCAGGACATCGGCCGCGGCACGCACCGGCTGATCGCTGCCCGCTATACCTTCCGCCGGCTGTTCGCCGCCGGCATGACCGCGCTGCTGGCCGATGCGGTGGGTTTTGCGGTGATGACCATCGTTGATATCCCGGTAATCAAGGAGCTGGCGATCATCTCCAGCATTGGCGTGGCGCTGCTGGTATTCACCAACCTGGCGCTGCTGCCGATCATGCTGTCCTTCACCGGCGTGTCGCCGCTTGCGGCGCAGCGTCGGCTGGATGCCGAACGTGCCCATGAGCAGCCGGACTATCGCAAGCCCGCCGTGGTCCGTGGCCTGCTGGCCTTCACCCGCCCGCGCGTCGCCATCAGCGCGTTGCTCTGTGCCGGTGCCCTGGCTGGCTGGGCGGTGCTCGAGGCGCGCAACCTGCAGGTCGGTGACCTGGACCCCGGCGCCCCCGAGCTGCGTGCCGATTCGCGCTACAACCAGGACAACCAGTTCATCATCAGCAACTACCAGGCCAGCAGCGACGTGTTCGTGGTGATGGTCGAGACCCCGGCGGGGCAGTGCGTCAACTATGAAACCCTGCGCAAGGTCGAGGAGCTGGAATGGCGCCTGCGCCAGTTGCCGGGGGTGGACGGCACCAACTCGATCGCCGGGGTGGCGCGGCGGGTCAACGTCGGCATGAACGAGGGCTTCCTCAAGTGGAACGAGCTGCCGCCGAACCAGCCGATGATCAACGCCGCGGCCAACCGCTCGCCCCGCGACCTGTTCAACGCTACCTGCGAGCTGCTGTCGGTGTTCGTCTACCTGCAGGACCACAAGGCGCAGACGCTTGGCGGAGTGGTCTCCACGGTGGAGAGCTTCGCCGGCGAGTTCAACAGTGACGAGGCGCGCTTCATCATGGCTGCCGGTAATGCCGGCATCGAAAGTGCCACCAATATCGTGGTGAAGAAGGCCAACACGCAGATGGTCATCGGCGTGTACCTGGCGGTGAGCCTGTTGTGTCTGCTGGCGTTCCGTTCCTGGCGGGCGACCATCTGCGCGATCCTGCCGCTGATGCTGACCTCGATGCTGGCCGAGGCGCTGATGGTCAAGCTGGGCATGGGGCTGAAGGTGTCCACCTTGCCGGTGGTGGCGCTGGGGGTGGGGATCGGCGTCGACTATGCGCTGTATATCCTCAGTGTCATGCTGTTCTGGCTCAAGCGTGGCTCGAGCCTGTCGGAAGCCTACTTCCAGGCATTGAACTTCACCGGTCGGGTAGTGGTGTTCACCGGTGTGACCCTGTCGCTGGGTGTGGTGACCTGGATACTGTCGCCGATCAAGTTCCAGGCTGATATGGGCCTGCTGCTGACCTTCATGTTCTTCTGCAACATGCTGGTGGCGCTGATCCTGGTGCCGGCGCTGGCCTGCTTCCTGTTGCAGCCCAGGCACTTCGCCTCGCAATACGTTCTGCAACAGCGCCAGGCTGAGACCGGTCGCACCGAAACCCTGCATCCCGCCGAGCGCCGTGCGTTCGCGGTCGAGGAGGTGCTGCCATGAGACAGCATGGATTGCCCCTACCGCGCCTGCCCGGCGCTGGCCTGCCCCTCGACGTGGCGCGGCTCGGTGTCGATGCAGCGCTGGAGTGCGCACGGCGCAACCAGCTCCAGGTCAGCATTGCCGTGGTCGATGGCGGCGGCCATCTGATGGCCTTCGCCCGTACCGAAGGCACCCCCTGGCACAGCATCCAGCTGGCCACCGAGAAGGCCCGAACCTCGGCCTCGTTCGGTCTGCCCAGCAGCACCCTGGGCGACATGATCGACAACGCCAGTGAACGCATCCGCATGAACCTGTTGCTGCGCCCGGAAATCGTCGCCATGGGCGGTGCTTTTCCGATCCAGATGGATGGCCGTCTGGTCGGCGCATTGGGCGTGTCCGGTGCCAGTGAGGAAGAAGACATCATCTGTGCGCTGGCCGGCTGTGAGGCGATGGTCTCTCAGGTCGACGCGGCGCCCGAATCCGAAGGAGTTGAACCATGAGCAACAACCCCCTCCATGCCCAGCTCGGTGACGAGCTGTTCGTCGCCCTGCGCGAGGCACGCATGGTGGCACCGCTGACCGAGCGGTATCCGCACCTGACCATCGAGGACGCCTACGCCATCCAGCAGCAGCTGATTGCACGGCGCCAGGAGGATGGCGAGCGCATCATCGGCAAGAAGATCGGGGTCACCAGCCAGGCGGTAATGGACCTGCTCAAGGTCGACCAGCCGGACTTCGGCATGCTCACCGATCGCATGGTGGTGAACCAGGGCCAGTGCATCGACATGGCGACCCTGATCCAGCCCAAGGCCGAAGGGGAAATCGCCTTCGTGCTCAAGCAGGATCTGGCTGGCCCAGGGGTGACCGTGGCCGATGTGTTGCGTGCCACCGAGGGTGTGATGGCCTGCTTTGAAATCGTCGATTCGCGGGTGCGTGACTGGCAGATCAAGATCCAGGACACCGTGGCGGACAACGCTTCCTGTGGCGTGTTCGTACTGGGCGACCGGTTGGTCGACCCGCGCGGGCTGGATCTGTACAGCACCGGCATGGTGCTGCAGAAGAATGGCGCCATCGTTGGCACCGGCGCCGGTGCCGCGACCATGGGCTCGCCGGCGATCGCCGTGGCCTGGCTGGCCAATACCCTGGGGCGGCTGGGCATGAGCCTCAAGGCCGGCGAGGTGATTCTGTCCGGCGCGCTGTCGGGCATGGTGCCGGTAACCGCCGGGGACAACCTGAGCGTGACCATCGCCGGTCTTGGCAGCTGCAGCGTGCGCTTTGCCTGATCCTATTGAGGAAACACAACCATGAGCAAGAAACTCAAAGCCGCGATCATCGGTTCGGGCAATATCGGTACCGACCTGATGATCAAGATCCTGCGCAACGCGCAGCATATCGAGATGGCCGTGATGGTCGGTATTGATCCTGAATCCGACGGCCTGGCCCGCGCCGCCCGCATGGGCGTGGCCACCACCCACCAGGGCGTGGATGGGCTGGCACAGATGCCGGAGTTCGCCGACATCGACTTCGTGTTCGATGCCACCAGCGCTGGCGCCCATGTGCGTAACGATGCGCTGCTGCGTCAGCTGAAACCCGGCCTGCGGATGATCGACCTGACGCCGGCGGCCATCGGCCCGTACTGTGTGCCGGTGGTGAACCTGGAAGAACACCTCAACCAGACCAACGTCAATATGGTCACCTGCGGTGGCCAGGCCACCATTCCCATGGTTGCCGCCGTGTCGCGGGTAGCCAAGGTGCATTACGGCGAGATTGTCGCCTCGATCAGCAGCAAGTCCGCGGGCCCCGGCACCCGGGCCAATATCGACGAGTTCACCGAGACCACCTCCAAAGCGATTGAAGTCATAGGCGGGGCGCAGAAGGGCAAGGCGATCATCATCATGAACCCGGCCGAGCCGCCGCTGATCATGCGCGACACAGTATTCGTGCTGTCGGAGCTGGCTGACCAGGAGCAGATCGCCGCCTCGGTCGAGGAAATGGCCGCTGCAGTGCAGCGCTATGTGCCCGGCTATCGCCTGAAACAGCAAGTGCAGTTCGATGTGATTCCTGAATCCGCCCCGGTCAATGTGCCCGGTGTGGGCCGGATGAGTGGGCTGAAGACTTCGATCTTCCTCGAAGTCGAAGGCGCCGCCCATTACCTGCCAGCCTATGCCGGCAACCTCGACATCATGACCTCGGCGGCGCTGGCCACCGCCGAGCGTATGGCCCAGTCCATGCTCACTGCTGGAGGTGCCGCATGAGCTTCGATCCGCAACGCAAACTCTATATCTCCGACGTGACCCTGCGCGATGGCAGCCACGCCATCCGTCACCAGTATTCGATCCAGAATGTGCAGGACATTGCCCGTGCGCTGGACAAGGCCCGGGTCGACTCCATCGAAGTGGCCCACGGTGATGGCCTGCAGGGCTCCTCCTTCAACTATGGCTTTGCCGCGCACACCGACCTGGAATATATCGAGGCGGCGGCCGATGTCATCAGCCACGCGAAGATCGCCACCCTGCTGCTGCCGGGCATCGGCACCGTGCATGACCTCAAGGCGGCGTATGACGCCGGCGCCCGCGTGGTGCGGGTGGCCACCCACTGCACCGAGGCGGATGTATCGAAGCAGCATATCGAATACGCCCGGGAGCTGGGCATGGATACCGTCGGCTTCCTGATGATGAGCCATATGATCCCGGCGCAGCAGCTGGCCGCGCAGGGCAAGCTGATGGAAAGCTACGGCGCCACCTGCATCTACATGGCCGACTCCGGCGGGGCGATGAACATGCAGGACGTGCGTGATCGCATGCGTGCGTTCAAGGATGTACTCGATCCTGCCACTCACACCGGCATGCACGCCCACCACAACCTGAGCCTGGGGGTGGCCAACTCGATCACGGCGGTGGAAGAGGGCTGTGATCGCATCGATGCCAGCCTGGCCGGCATGGGGGCCGGTGCCGGCAATGCGCCGCTGGAGGTGTTTATCGCCGCCGCCGAACGCCTGGGCTGGAACCACGGCACCGACCTGTACACCTTGATGGACGCCGCTGACGACATCGTCCGTCCGCTGCAGGATCGCCCGGTGCGGGTGGACCGGGAAACCCTGGGGCTGGGCTATGCCGGGGTGTATTCGAGCTTCCTGCGCCACGCCGAGGTGGCGGCGGACAAATATGGCCTCAAGACCCTCGACATCCTGGTCGAGCTGGGCAAGCGCCGCATGGTCGGCGGCCAGGAAGACATGATCGTGGATGTGGCGCTGGATCTGTTGGCAGCGCGTGACAAGACCTGAAAAAGATAACAACTCACAACCCAGAGGCAGGAAGGAATATGAGCAAGTTTACGAATGAAGGTACCGGCAGGTTTGTCCAGACCGAAGAGTGGAAACTGCACTACAACGAGGCTGGTGAAGGTGACGTCGTCCTGATGATTCACGGCTCCGGTGCCGGTGCCACCGGCTGGGCAAATTTCCATCGCAACGTCGATCCGCTGGTGGATGCCGGCTACCGGGTCATCCTGATGGACTGCCCGGGCTGGGGCAAATCCGATCCGATCGTCACCGGCGAGCCGCGTTTCGATGTCAACGGCCGGGCGATCAAGCAACTGATGGACGCGCTGGATATCGACAAGGCGCACCTGATCGGTAACTCGATGGGCGGCGGCAGCGCGCTGGCCTTCGTCAAGGATTATCCCGAGCGGGTCGGCAAGCTGATCCTGATGGGCTCTGGCGGCGTGGGCAAGACCAGTATCTTCACCCCGCTGCCGATGGAAGGCATCAAGCTGCTGTTCGACGTGTACAAGAACCCGAGCCCGGAAAGCCTGCGCAAGATGCTGGACGTGTTCGTCTATGATCCCAGCGCGCTGACCGATGAGCTGATCCAGCTGCGCTATGACGCGATGATGGAGAATGGGCACCACCTGGATAACTTCCTCAAGAGCGTGGCGCAGAGCCAGTTCAACATGGGGGACTACACCGATGATCTGCCGAACATCCCCAACAAGACGCTGGTGGTCTGGGGCCGGGATGATCGTTTCGTGCCCATCGACTGGAGCCTGAAACTGCTGAACATGATCCCCAATTCCACCCTGCATGTGTTCAGCCAGTGCGGGCACTGGGCGCAGTGGGAACATGCCGAGGAGTTCAACCGCCTGGTGATCGATTTCATCAAGCACTGATCGGTCTGCCATACAGAGCCACCCCACCAGGGGTGGCCTGCCTCCACAATAATAAAAAGGAATTGAATAATGTGGGTTCGTCTGTTTCTGGTCTTGCTGCTGATGCAGCCGGGTCTGGCTGGCGCGAAGCTCTCCAGCACCCCATTGCATGACGCTCGTATCCAGGCCTTCAGCCTGTGCAGTTTTCTCCTCGCCTACTACAACCCCAACCAGGATGGAATTGATCTGCGCTACGCCGATGGCTACCAGCAGGATCTGGCGTGGCTGAAAGAGCAGTTGGGCAATGATGCGGAGCTGGGTGAGATGGTCGAGGATATCGATATTGCGATTACGGCATTGGAGGCGATACCGGCGGATTTGCCGGAACTGTATCCCGAGTGGTTGACGCTGGTGCTGATGACCCATGCACGGCTTGATCAGCGGCTTGCCGAGCGCAACGCCGGAGCAGGGGAGGTATCGGCGCAGTTGAGCACAGTGCAGGAGCTGCAGCTGGATATCGAGCGCCTGCTGCTGTTGTATCAGTCCCGCGCCTTCGGCCTGTTGGGCATGTATGTGCTGGTAGTGGATGAAAACACCGTGGCGGAGCTGGATAAGCGCATTCTGCATGGCTTTGCCGAACTGCAGTCGCAGGCTTTGTCGGCGGATCAGCAACTGGCAAAACTGGAAGGCTTCTACAGCTTTGTACGTCCGCACCTGTTGGAGCAGCAGCGCGGTTGGGTACCCGGTAGTGCGGCCTATTACCTGCGGCAGACCAGCCAGGGGCTGTCGCTATTCCTGTCAGAGCGAGCGGCCGGTTTGTGAGAGCCTTGGCGCCGTAGCGCCTGGAGAATGAAGATGTCCCATAAATTTACTATCAGTGGCCTGCTGTTGCTGGGAGCCTTGACTGCCATCGCACCCATGTCCACCGATATGTACCTGCCGGCACTGCCGGCTATCGCCCTTGACCTCGGGTTGCTGCCGGGGCAGGTGGAGCTGACCTTTTCCGCCTATTTTGTCGGCATGCTGCTGGGCATGTTGTGCTATGGGCCGCTCAGTGATCGCTTTGGTCGTCGCCCGCCGTTGTTATTCGGGCTCGGGCTATACAGCCTGGCTTCGCTATTGATTGTGACCAGTGAGTCACTGGATGGGCTGGTATGGCTGCGCTTTCTGCAAGGGCTGGGTGGTTGTGCCGGTGCGGTACTGACCGTGGCCATTGTCCGCGACCTGTGTCAGCCGCTGCAGGCGGCTAAAGTGATGAGCATGATCACCCTGGTGATGGGTGTCGCACCGATACTCGCGCCTCTGGCTGGTGGTTTCGTGCTGGAGCTCCGGGGCTGGCAGACGATTTTTCTGCTGCTGGCCGGTTTCGGTCTGCTATGCCTGCTGGGCATCGGCCTGCTGTTGCCGGAAAGCCTGGCCCAGCCAGCGCTACGCCTGGCGTTGCGCCCGGTTTTTACCGGTTACCTGGGGCTGCTCAAGGACCGCCGTTTCATCGGCTTCTCCCTGTGCCAGGCCTGCACCACCGGGGCGATGTTCGCCTATATCGTCGGTTCGCCGTTCGTGCTGATCGAGCTGCACGGCATTCCGGCTGCGCAGTTCGGCTGGTTCTTCGGCATCAACGCCATCGGCCTGGTCGCCGCCAGCCAGTTGAACCGCTGGCTGCTGCGCCGGCACAGCCCGCGCCGGCTACTGGCGCGGATGCTGTGGTTGCCATTGCTGGCCGGGGCGCTGCTGATGCTGGACCTGCTCGCGGGGCATGTCGGGTTGTGGCTGATCCTGCCGGCGTTCTTCCTGCTGGTGTCCAGCGTCGGGCTGGTCGGTCCCAATGCCTCCGCCCTGGCGTTGGCCGAGCAGGGCGAGCGCGCCGGGCTGGCCTCGGCGCTGCACGTGAGCCTGACCTTCGGCATGGGCATGTGTGCCAGCCTGCTGGTGGCGGCATTGCAGGACGGCAGCGTGCGCCCGCTGGCGCTGGTGATCTTCAGTTTCAGCGTGGCTGGTCTGCTGGTCTATCACCTGCTGAGCGTGCGGCAACGGGAAGCGTTGCTGGGTGAGTCGCTGTGACTAAGCCCAGCCAGGGGTGTTCCCGGTGGCGCTGTGTCGAGATGGAACTCGACACTCCGAACCACCTGACCCATGGAAGGTGGCGTTCATCATTCGCGCTGCTGGACGGAAGGCCGGCTTCCATCCCGGCCCGCGGTGTCTCAGACAGCACTGTGTGGAGATGAAACGCTACACTCCAGTCAGCGTTTGCTGACCACCAGCTTCAGCGCTCTCCTGAACACTTCCAGTTCACCTTCGCTGAGTTCGGCGAAGATGTCATCCTGGGCCTGGTGCAGCATGTTCCACAGCTCTTCCAGCTTGGCGTGACCGGCACTGGTGACCCAGCGCTGGTTACCCTTGATATCCAGGTAGCCCTTGGTTTGCAGGGTCTGCATGGCATCGTTCAGTTCCCGGGCCGGTATCGCAGCCGCCTGCTGCAGGTCGCCGATACTGGCATTGGGAGCGCTGTCGAGCACCAGCAGCAGGCGCGATTCGCTGTTGCGCATGCCGAGTTTCAGGTGCTGCTGGACGAAGCGTGGATGACTGGTGCTGACCGCCTGGATCATCAGGTAGAACAGGTTGTCGCCGAGCTTGGTGTGCAGCAGGTCGGCGGACTCGTTCTGCTCGGTCACCTCGGGTTTGCGACCACGCGGGTGCGGCAGGACCATGGCATAGCTGCCCTGGTGATAGACCAGCGGCGGCTGGCTGAAATCCTCGAACTGTTCCACCTGGCCGATGATCAGCCAATGGTCGCCGGCATCGATCTGCTGGAAGGTGGAACACTGGAAGTTGCCGGCACAGCCCGGGAGCAGGGGCGCGCCGCCGAGGCCGGCATGGTGTTCGATGCCGGCGAACTTGTCCTCCTGCGGGCGGGCGAAGTGATTGGACAGCTCGATCTGGCTGGAGGCCAGGATATTCACTGCGAAATGGCTGGCCTGCTGGAAGATGTCCCAGGTGCTGGAGCGCTTGTCCAGGCTCCAGAGAATCAGCGGCGGGTCCAGCGATACCGAGTTGAAGCTGTTGGCGGTTACTCCGGCCTTGTTTCCCGCTGCATCACAGGCGGTGACTATGGTGACACCACAGGCGAAGTTGCCCAGTGCGCGACGAAACTGGCGGGGATCGAGGGAGGCTTGTGTGTTGTTCATGGTGCTCCAGTGGCCCTGCGTGCGAGGGCCTGTGATGTAGATACTTGGCCCCATCCTAGCAAGCGCTGGAGTGACGTCATTGGCGATAAATTGAATGGGTTGTTCGGTTGAGTTGACTGACGGGACGGGGCTGGATTGTTAGGCTTGATTTCCTGATAACGACAAGAGCAAAAGGAATCCAAGCATGACCACATCTCTGCACTGGATGCGCTGCCATGCGCCTCTGGCCCTGATGCTGATGGCCTGCGCGGCGCAGACCCAGGCCGACCAGGCTCCGCCCTGCGAAGCCGGCGCCGACTATCGACCGGTGTGCGGCATCGCACCGCCGGAGGACCTGGAGCTGTCAGCTGATGGCAAGCACCTGTTCATGAGCGTGACTCCCGGCCTGGCCGGACAGCACCGTCCGCGGCTGCGGGTCATGGAGCTGGCTACCGACCGGGTGGAGGATATGAAGGTGAGTTACGCGGCGCAGCCAGGCTGGGGGGAAGCCGGCTGCGCTGTACCCGAGCATGGCATTGGTGCCCATGGCATCCACCTGTCCGAGCGCGCAGATGGTCGCCAGCAATTGCTGGTGGTCAATCATGCCGGGCGCGAGGCTATCGAGTTCATCGAGTTGCAGCCGGATGAGCAGGGTTGGCAGGCCATCTGGCGTGGCTGTGTGGAGAACCGCGGCCAGGGCAAGTTCAATGATGTGGCGGCCACGCCGGACGGCGGTTTTGTCGCCACCGTCATGTTCGTCTCCGACAGCATGGAGCCGCCGCTGCCACTGGAGCAACTGCTCGATGGGCGCGACACCGGTTATCTGATGCAATGGTCCGCGGCGCAGCCGCTGCGCAAACTGGAGGGCTCCAGTGCGCCTTTCCCCAATGGCGTGCAGGTATCGGCGGATGGCAATAGCGCCTGGTTCGCCGCATGGACGGCGAAACAGCTGTGGCGATACGACCTGGAAACGGGCGCCATTACGGCCAGGGTGGACACCGGCTATATGGTCGACAATCTCAACTGGGCAAGCGATGGCCGGCTGCTTGGTGCGGGTGTGCCTGACGGGGATGCGTTCATTCACTGCTTCGAGCAGCAGATCGAGCACTGTCCGATGGCGGTGCGGGTGTCGGCGCTGGATACGCTCGACCTGCAGCACGACATGCTGTTCAGTATCGAGCCCGGTGTCATGGCCGGTGCTTCGGTGGCAACCCAGGTCGGTGAGGAGTTGTACGTTGGCACCTTTACCGGCGATCGTCTGCTGCGCGTGACGATCGGGCAAGGAGGCGAGCATGCGCAGGAGTGACCGGGTGGGCAGGACGATGGCGGTACTGGCGCTGCTGTGGATGGGTGCTGGGGTGGCTGCCGAGCGGCCCAATATCCTGTTGATCATGGCCGATGACCTGGGGTTCTCGGACCTGGGCAGCTATGGCGGGGAGATAGCTACGCCGAACCTGGACACCCTGGCTGCCGAGGGGCTGCGCATGTCCAACTTCTACACCGCGCCGACCTGTTCGCCGACCCGGGCCATGGTGATGTCGGGTACCGACAACCATCTGGTGGGGCTGGGGACCATGGCGGAGGTGCTGCCGTTCCTGCCCCAGCTGCAGGGCCGCCCGGGCTATGAAGGGCACCTGAATGAGCGCGCCCATTCGCTGCCGGCGCTGCTCGGCGAGGCGGGCTACAACACCTACCTGAGCGGCAAATGGCACCTGGGCAAGGCGCCGGAGCAGGACCCGCTGCGCCTGGGCTTCGACCGTGCCTTCGTGCTGCTCGATGGCGGCGCCAGTCATTTCCAGCCGCTGGACGGCAGCCAGGTGCGGGTGGAGAACGTCAGCTATCGCGAGGACGGCCAGCCGGTAGAGGTGCCGGCGGATTTCTTCTCCTCGGATTTCTACACCGACAAGCTGATCGGCTACCTGGAACAGGGGCGGGCCAGTGGGCGGCCGTTCTTCGCCTGGGCCGCCTATACCGCGCCGCACTGGCCGCTGCATGCGCCGCAGGAATATATCGACAAGTACCGTGGGCGCTACGATGCCGGGTATGAGGCCATCCGCGAGCAACGCCTGGCCCGGCAGCGGGATGCTGGCCTGTTTCCGGTGGCGTTCCCCGCGGCGGCCCCGGCTGATGTGCCGAGCCCGCTGTGGCATCAGCTCGGCGTCCAGGAGCAGGCTCGTCAGGCGCGCCGGATGGAAGTGTATGCGGCCATGGTCGATCACCTGGACATGAATATCGGCCGGCTGATCGATTACCTCAAGCGCAGCGGGCAGTACGACAACACACTGATCCTGTTCATTTCCGACAATGGCGCAGCTGGCGAGGACCACGCCAAGGGCTATTCCCCGGGGGATGGGATGACTGACGATTCGCTGGCCAATATCGGACGGCGCGGCTCCAATGTGAATTATGGTTTCCGCTGGGCCGAGGTCAGTGCCACGCCTTTCAGCCTGGTCAAGGGCACCTCCGCCGAAGGCGGCATCAGCTCACCGGCCATCGTCAGATTGCCGGCCAGCCTGGGTGGTGCCGGTGCGGGGCAGGTGATCCATGATGTTGGGCGGGTCGATGACCTGCTGCCGACCTTCCTGGAGTTGGCCGGGCAGGATGATCCAGGTGACAGCTTCAAGGAGCAGCCTCGGCATCCGGTTACCGGCGTGTCGCTGCTGGCCGCCTGGCAGGGGCGGGAAGGGGTGCGTAGCAAGCCCATGGCCGGGGAAATGTTCGGCCAGCCCTATGTGCGCCTGGGTGACTGGAAGTGGCGTTCGGCTTTCGCCCCGGACGGCAGCCCGGCCAGCCTGAACCAGCCTTACCAGTGGCAACTGTTCAACCTGGCCGAAGACCGTGGGGAAACCCGGGATCTGGCTGCCGACTACCCGGAAAAGGCGGCCGAATTGATGCAGGCCTGGCGCGAGTATGCCGAGTGGGCAGGGGTGGTGGAGCCGGACTGATGTGGTGGGATACGGGCCGAACCTTGTCATCCTTCGCGTGCTATTCGAATCAGGCCTGGGCCAGGCTGTCCAGCAACACCCGTACCTTGGTCAGGCTTTCCTGGTACTCGGCCCCCGCCTCGGAGTCGGCGACGATGGCGCCGCCACCCCAGCAGTACAGGCGGTCGTCCTGGTGTACCAGGCTGCGGATGGCGATATTCAGGTCCATCTGCCCCTCGCAGCCGATATAGCCGATGCTGCCGCAGTACAGGCTGCGGCGCACCGGCTCCAGCTCCTCGATGATCTGCATGGCGCGGATCTTCGGTGCGCCGGTGATCGAGCCGCCGGGGAAGGCACCGGCCAGCAGGTCCAGGGCGTCCATCTCCGGTTTCAGCGTGCCCCGCACGCTGCTGACCAGATGATGCACGTTGGGGTAGCTCTCGATCCTGAACAGCTCCGGTACACGAACGCTGCCAAAGGCGCAGGCGCGGCCGAAGTCGTTGCGTAGCAGATCGACGATCATCAGGTTCTCCGCGCGGTCCTTGGGGCTGCCTTGCAGCTCCTCGGCCAGCGCCCGGTCCTGTTCCGGCGTATCGCCCCGCGGGCGTGTGCCCTTGATTGGCCGGGTTTCCGCCTGGCCATCCACCACCTTGAGAAAGCGCTCCGGAGACAGGCACAGCAGCGCCTGGCCAGGAAATTCCAGGTAGGCGGCAAACGGTGTCGGGCAGGCCTGGCGTAGACGCCGATAGGCGGTCAGCGGATCGCCCTGGCAGGGTGCCGAGAAGCGCTGGGCCAGGTTCACCTGATAGCAATCACCGGCTCGGATGTACTGCTGGATACGCTCGAAGGCGTCCAGATAGGCCGCTTGCGGCTGCTCTGCAGTGAAGGGGTGGGTGAGGCTGAATTCGCCTGGATCGACAGTGGCAGCGGCCAGGCGCGCAAGCAATTCGCTCCGATAGCTTTTGTCGACAATCGGATGGCACACCAGCCAGCGCCGACGCAACTGGTTGTCGCTGACCAGGCTCCAGCGATAGATGCCCATCTGCAGAAGCGGCAGTTGGATGTCGGCGCGGGCCTGGACCGGCATGGTCTCCAGTGCCCGACCGAAGTCGTAGCTGACAAAACCCAGGGCGCCGGCACCGAACGGCAGCTGCAACTGCTGCGGCCAACTGGCTGGGCCCAGCTCGGCGAGGGCCTGGCGCAGGCGCTCGATGGTCTGCCGACCGGGTTCGTCCGGCTGCGGAGTGAGCAGTATCGACGGGTCCGCCGCCAGGATGCTGTAGCGGCCCAGCGGGTCGCCGCTGGCGGCCGAGTCGAGCAGTACCGGATGGCCCATGTCACGAATGGCAAAAAGCCCTGGCAGCGGGTCGGCTTGCCAGGGCAGTTCGGTAATCTGGTAGGACGCGGTCATGCGGTGGGTTCGGGCTCCGCCGGCGCCTCGTCTGCGCTGAGGAAGACCGGTTTGCCAAAATGCTTCTGGGCGAACGCCATGCGCTCGTCCACCGTCTCGGTGCGGCCGGTCTTTTTCAGTTCGGCGATGTGTTTCTCCACCGTATGGCAGCGGTGGGTCAGGCCTGCATCGTTGGCGATCTGGATGTTCAGACCGGGGCGGGCGTTGAGTTCGAGAATCAGCGGACCTTTCTTCTCGTCCAGCACCAGATCCACACCGATGTAACCCAGCCCGGACAGCTCGTAGCAGGCCGTGGCCAGACGCATGAAGCCGTCCCAGTCGGGCAACTGCACGCCGTCCACCGGGTTGGCGGTATCCGGATGCTTGCTGATCTTGTTGTTCAGCCAGGTGCCCTTGAGGGTGACGCCGGTGGTCAGGTCCACGCCGACGCCGATGGCGCCCTGGTGCAGGTTGGCCTTGCCGCCGGACTGGCGGGTCGGCAGGCGCAGCATGGCCATGACCGGGTAGCCCATGAGCACGATGACACGGATATCCGGCACGCCCTCATAACTGATGCTCTTGAAGATCGGGTCCGGCTTGACCCGGTATTCGATCAGCGCCCGGTCCCGGTGTCCACCCAGCGAGTACAGGCCGGAAATGATGTTGGAGATGTGGTGCTCGATCTCCTCCAGCGTGATGATCTTGCCCGACACCGTACGAAAGCGGCCCTCGTAGCGGTCGCCGATCACCAGGATGCCGTCACCGCCAGCCCCCTGGGCCGGCTTGATGACGAAGCCCTTGTGGTCCTCCACCAGTTTGCTGAACTGACCGATACCCTTCTCGGTATCGATGATGCCGTAGAGGTCGGGGACGTTGATATCGGCGGCGAGGGCGCGCTCCTTGGTCAGGATCTTGTCATCGACCACCGGATACAGGTTGCGCTTGTTGTACTTGAGCACGTAATCCGCGTTGCGCCGATTGATGCCCATGACCCCATTGTCTCTGAGCGCTTTCCAGGTCTTCCAGAAAAACATGCGACTCTCCTCAACCCTGCTTGGTCAGCGCCTTGAAGCGCATCAGTTCGGTGAGGCGATAGCCGCGGTAGCGACCCATGGCCAGCATGAAGCCCACCAGTACCAGCAGGATGGCCGGGAAGGTGAAGACGAAGTAGGTCAGCTCCGGAATGGTCATCAGCAGGTGCGACAGGGTCGCGGCGATCAGGGTGCCCAGGGCCACCTTGAAGGAATGACCACCGCCACGCTCTTCCCAGTTGATCGACAGGCGTTCGATGGTCATGGTCAGGATCACCATCGGGAACAGCGATACCGACAGGGCGCGGTCGATGCCCAGCTTATGGCTGAACAGGCTGATCACCGCGATGATGATCACCACGAAGGTCAGCACGATCGACAGGCGTGGCAGCATCTGCAGCTTGAGGTGTTCCAGATAGGAGCGCAGCGACAGGCCCAGGGCGGTGATCAGGGTGAACAGCATGATACCCCAGCCGACCTGGGTTTCACGGAAGGCCAGGGCAATCAGTACCGGGGTGAAGGTACCCAGGGTCTGGATGCCGATCAGGTTGCGCAGCACCAGGATCACCAGGACGCCGATCGGGATCATGATCATCACCTGGTAGACCTGTTGTGCCTGCAGCGGCAGGCCATACAACGAGTACTCCAGCAGCGCCGAGGGACTGCTCTCGGTGGTCATCTTGGCCAGCCGCAGGGCATTCATTTCACTGTTGTTGACGGTAATGCTGACGCTCCCGTTGCGGGCACCTTCCAGTTGCAGCAGCGGGAGGTTGCCAGTCCACCAGACCAGGCGGTTTTCCGGCATGCCCTGTTGCCCGGTTTCCGGGTGGAAATACAGCCAGCGCTCACCGTTGTGGCTGCGCAGCCAGAGTTCCGGCTCCTGGTTGGGGGTGGCCTCCAGGCGCACGGTGTGCACCATTTCCAGCGGGATGCGCGCATTGGATAGCAGTACGTCGATCACCCGCGCCTTGTCCAGCGGGGTGCTCTGGCCGCCCAGCAGCAGGCGCACATTGTCATCGGTGATGTCATTGACCCGGCGGATGGTTTCACTGATGAAGGTTTCGATATCCGCTGAATGCTGGCGGATCGGGTTGATCAGCGCATCGGCGGCCACCTGTTCGGGACCGTCCAGTGCAATCGGTTGGCGCGGGGCGGGCGCGGGCGCTTCGACAGCTTCGGAGCCATAGCGCTGAGTCAGTACCAGTCGGTAATAGAGTGTCTGCGAGCCACTGGCGCGACGGGCGGACCAGGTGACCCGGCGGTTGCCGTTCTGCTGGTTGACGCTGACGCCGTAGTTGTTGGAGATGAAGCTTTCGTTGAGGCTGACGAACTTCTGGTTCAGCGGCGGAATGAACAGCTGTGCCTTGACCGGCACGCCGCTGCTGGCACGGAATTCGACTTTGGCATCCAGACTCCAGATATCGTCGGTTTCATCCTCGCGTACGGGAATGTCGAGTACATATATCTGATAGCCGGTAATCAGCAGGCCCAGACTGACCATCAGGGCGATGAGGATTTTCAGATGCGTATTGATCGATTGCATAGTGTTCTCAGCTGCAGTTTTTGACAGCTGCTCCATTCCCTGGATGTGATGGAAAAGGCAGCGTTAGGCAGGCGGCATAGTAGCATGCCAAGCAGACCGGCACCCAGAGGCAGAAGTTCCCCCGGATTTTTTTCAAAATATCAGCTCGAATTACCGATTGTTGACAATCCATGCCTTGGAAGGGCATTATCTCGCTCAATCACGGGCTGGTCGGATTTTATTCTAACAAGGTTGTCGACAATTGGCTGATTCGAATAATGTGATTCCTGCTGCAACATTGTCTGATGGCGCCTTTCAGCGCTTGCAGACGGCGATTGTCAAAGGCGAGATCCCGCCGGGCACCCGCATCAGTGAGCAGTTCCTGTCCACTACCTACGGTATCAGTCGTGGCCCATTGCGCGAGGCCATTCGTCGCCTGGAAGGGCGTCGGTTGGTGGTGCGCGTGCCGCATGCCGGTGTGCGGGTGGTGTCGCTCAGCTATGAAGAACTGATCGAGCTGTACCACGTGCGTGAAGCACTGGAAGGCATGGCCTGCCGGCTGGCGGCGCAGAACATGACCGATGAGGAAATCGCCAACCTGCGCGACATTCTCGCCACCCACGAACGTCATGCCGGGCTCAAGGCCAACCAGTCCTACTACCAGCAGGAAGGTGACCTGGATATCCATTTCGTGATTATCCAGGGCAGCAAGAACCGCACCTTGAGCGATATGCTCTGCGGCGACCTGTACCACCTGGTACGCATGTACCGCTACAAGTTCTCTTCCACGCCGAAACGCCCGCAGCAGGCGTTCGCCGAACACCACCGAATCATTGAAGCCATCGCTGATCGTGATGGTGAACTCGCGGAAATGTTGATGCGCCGACATATCAGTGCATCCCGCCGCAACATCGAGCGTCGCATGCAAGAGCAGGGCGATGCTTCCACTTCCTCAGGAGGGACAGTCTGATGTCGAAAACCCCAGGTCAACGTTTCCGCGATGCAATTGCCGAAGAGCAGCCATTGCAGGTCATCGGTGCGATCAATGCCAATCATGCGCTGCTGGCCAAGCGCGCCGGCTTCAAGGCCATCTATCTGTCCGGTGGCGGTGTCGCCGCCGGCTCCCTGGGGCTGCCGGACCTTGGCATCAATACCCTGGAGGATGTGCTGATCGACGTGCGCCGCATCACCGATGTCTGTGATCTGCCGCTGCTGGTGGATATCGATACCGGTTTCGGCCCCAGCGCCTTCAATATCGAGCGTACGGTCAAGAGCCTGATCAAGGCCGGCGCCGCCGCTGCGCATATCGAGGACCAGGTGGGTGCCAAGCGCTGCGGTCACCGTCCGGGCAAGGAGATTGTCTCCACCGAAGAGATGGTCGACCGGGTGCGGGCGGCGGCGGATGCCAGGACTGATCCGAACTTCTTCCTGATTGCCCGTACCGATGCGATTCAGGCCGAAGGGGTGGAAGCGGCTCTTGAGCGCTGCAAGCGCTACGTTGAAGCCGGTGCTGATGCCATCTTCGCTGAAGCGGCCTATGACCTGCCGACCTACGAGCGCTTCGTCAAGGAGCTGAACGTGCCGGTACTGGCCAATATTACCGAGTTCGGCGCTACGCCGCTGTTCACCCGTGAGGAACTGGCATCGGTCGGTGTGGCCATTCAACTGTACCCGCTGTCGGCGTTCCGCGCAGCGAACAAGGCGGCGGAGAATGTCTACAACGCGATCCGCACCGAAGGCCATCAGCAGAATGTCATCGACAGCATGCAGACTCGTGCCGAGCTGTATGACCGTATCGGTTACCACGCCTTCGAGCAGAAACTCGATGCGTTGTTCGCTGCTGGTAAGAAGTAATCGCCCTGACCGCCCCGCCTACCGGGGCGGTGTCACAAAGACAATAAAATGCCCGACCGGGTTTAATGAGGAGAACACGCCATGAGCGCTAACGAATCGACCACCCCGACCTTCAAGCCGAAGAAATCCGTCGCGCTGAGCGGCACCGCTGCCGGCAATACCGCCCTGTGCACCGTAGGCCGCAGCGGTAACGACCTGCATTACCGTGGTTACGACATTCTGGATGTGGCCACTACCTGCGAGTTCGAGGAAATCGCTCACCTGCTGGTGCATGGCAAACTGCCTAACGCTGCCGAGCTGGCTGCCTACAAGACCAAGCTGAAAGCGCTGCGTGGTCTGCCCGCCGCAGTGATGGGGGCACTGGAGCAACTGCCGCCGTCGGCCCACCCGATGGACGTGATGCGTACCGGTGTGTCGGTGCTCGGCTGTCTGACCCCGGAGAAGGACGACCACAACCATCCCGGCGCGCGTGACATCGCCGACAAGCTGATGGCCTCGCTGGGCTCCATGCTGCTGTACTGGTACCACTACAGCCACAATGGCAAGTGCATCGACGTGGAGACCGACGACGACTCCATCGGCGGTCACTTCCTGCACCTGCTGCACGGCGAGAAGCCGCGCGAGTCCTGGGTGCGTGCCATGCACACCTCGCTGAACCTGTACGCCGAGCATGAATTCAACGCCTCGACCTTCACCAGCCGGGTGATCGCCGGTACCGGTTCGGACATGTTCTCCTGCATCGCCGGTGCCATCGGCGCGCTGCGCGGCCCGAAACATGGCGGCGCCAACGAGGTGGCCTTCGAGATCCAGAAGCGCTACGACAATCCGGACGAGGCCGAGGCCGATATCCGCGCCCGGGTCGAGAAGAAGGAAGTGGTCATCGGTTTCGGCCACCCGGTCTACACCGTCTCCGATCCACGCAACCAGGTGATCAAGCAGGTCGCCGAGGAGCTGTCCCAGGAGCAGGGTAATACCAAGATGTACGACATCGCCGAGCGCCTGGAAAGCGTGATGTGGGAAGCCAAGAAGATGTTCCCCAACCTCGACTGGTTCAGCGCCGTGAGCTACCACATGATGGGCGTGCCCACTGCGATGTTCACTCCGTTGTTCGTGATCGCCCGTACTGCCGGCTGGTCGGCGCACGTGATCGAACAGCGCATCGACGGCAAGATCATCCGTCCGAGCGCCAACTATGTCGGCCCGGAAGATCTGCAGTTCGTTGCGTTGAAGGATCGTAAGTAATTTTTGGACGGCTGTTCACCCTCTCCCCAGCCCTCTCCCGTCAAGGGAGAGGGAGCAATCCGCGCAGTTGATTGGTGTAGTGCACGGGCAAAGCCCCTCTCCCCTTGCGGGAGAGGGGTTGGGGAGAGGGGGGCGGAGCTTCAACCAAACACAGGCACAACCATGAACACTGAATACCGTGAACGCTTGCCAGGCACAGACCTGGACTACTACAACGCCCCCGCCGCCGTGGACGCCATCAAGCCCGGCGCCTGGGCAGGGCTGCCGTACACCTCGCGGGTACTGGCCGAACAACTGGTGCGCCGCTGTGATCCGGCGACACTGACCGACTCGCTGCAGCAACTGATCGAGCGCAAGCGCGATCTGGACTTCCCCTGGTATCCGGCGCGGGTCGTCTGCCATGACATCCTCGGGCAGACCGCGCTGGTCGATCTGGCCGGCCTGCGCGATGCCATCGCCGAGCAGGGCGGGGATCCGGCACTGGTCAACCCGGTGGTGCCGACCCAGTTGATCGTCGACCACTCGCTGGCCGTCGAACACGCCGGCTTCGATCCGGAGGCCTTCGACAAGAACCGCGCCATCGAGGATCGCCGCAACGAGGATCGCTTCCACTTCATCGAGTGGACCAAGACCGCGTTCAAGAACGTCGACGTGATCCCGGCCGGCAACGGCATCATGCACCAGATCAACCTGGAGAAGATGAGCCCGGTGATCCAGGCCCGCGACGGCGTGGCCTTCCCGGATACCTGTGTCGGTACCGACTCGCACACCCCGCACGTGGATGCGCTGGGCGTGATCGCCATCGGCGTCGGTGGCCTGGAAGCCGAGACGGTGATGCTCGGTCGTCCGTCGATGATGCGCCTGCCCGACATCGTCGGTGTCAAACTCACCGGCAAGCGTCAGCCGGGCATCACTGCCACCGATATCGTGCTGGCACTGACCGAGTTCCTGCGTCAGGAGCGGGTGGTGGGGGCCTATGTCGAGTTCTTCGGCGAGGGTGCCGACAGCCTGACCATCGGTGACCGTGCGACCATCTCCAACATGTGCCCGGAATACGGTGCCACCGCATCGATGTTCTATATCGACCAGCAGACCATCGAATACCTGAAGCTGACCGGTCGCGAGCCGGAGCAGGTCGCTCTGGTCGAGCAGTACGCCAAGACCCTGGGGCTGTGGAGCAGTGCGCTGACCACGGCCGAGTACGAGCGGGTGCTGGAGTTCGATCTGTCCACCGTGGTGCGCAACATGGCAGGTCCTTCCAACCCGCATCGCCGCCTGCCGACCTCGGCACTGGTCGAGCGCGGCATCGCCGATGAAGCCAAGCTGGAAACCGGCAGAACCGAGGAAGCAGAGGGCCTGATGCCCGATGGCGCGGTGATCATCGCTGCCATCACCAGCTGTACCAATACCTCCAACCCGCGCAACGTGGTCGCTGCTGGGCTGGTCGCGAAAAAGGCCAACGAGCTGGGCCTGGTGCGCAAGCCCTGGGTCAAGACCTCCTTCGCCCCGGGGTCCAAGGTGGCGCGCCTGTATCTGGAAGAATCCGGACTGCTGCCGGAACTGGAGCAGCTGGGCTTTGGTATCGTCGGCTACGCCTGCACCACCTGCAACGGCATGTCCGGTGCACTGGATCCGGTGATCCAGCAGGAAATCATCGACCGTGACCTGTATGCCACCGCGGTACTGTCGGGCAACCGCAACTTCGACGGGCGCATCCATCCCTATGCCAAGCAGGCCTTCCTGGCTTCGCCACCGCTGGTGGTGGCCTATGCCATCGCCGGTACCGTGCGCTTCGATATCGAGCAGGATGTGCTGGGGCATGACCAGAATGGCCAGCCGGTCACCCTGAAGGATCTGTGGCCGAGCGATGAGGAAATCGACGCCATCGTTGCCTCCAGCGTCAAGCCCGAGCAGTTCAAGCAGGTGTACATCCCGATGTTCGACCTGGGCACCATCAAGGAAGCGGAAAGCCCGCTGTACGACTGGCGACCGATGTCCACCTACATCCGCCGTCCGCCGTACTGGGAAGGCGCACTGGCCGGGGAGCGCTCACTCAAGGGCATGCGTCCACTGGCGATCCTGCCGGACAACATCACCACCGACCACCTGTCGCCGTCGAACGCGATCATGATGGACAGCGCCGCCGGTGAGTACCTGCACAAGATGGGCCTGCCGGAGGAGGACTTCAACTCCTACGCCACCCACCGTGGTGACCACCTGACCGCCCAGCGCGCGACCTTCGCCAACCCCAAGCTGTTCAACGAGATGGTGTTGAACGACGACGGCAGTGTGAAGCAGGGCTCGCTGGCACGGGTCGAGCCGGAAGGCGAGGTGATGCGCATGTGGGAAGCGATCGAAACCTACATGAACCGCAAGCAGCCGCTGATCATCGTTGCCGGTGCCGACTACGGCCAGGGCTCCAGCCGCGACTGGGCAGCCAAGGGCGTACGTCTGGCCGGCGTCGAGGCGATTGCCGCCGAGGGCTTCGAGCGTATCCACCGCACCAACCTGATCGGCATGGGTGTGCTGCCGCTGGAGTTCAAACCGGGCACCACGCGCAAGACCCTGGAGCTGGACGGTACCGAAACCTATGACGTGCTCGGCACGCCGGCACCACGCGCCGAACTGACCCTGGTGATCAACCGCCAGAGCGGCGAGCGCGTCGAAGTACCGATGCTCTGCCGACTGGACAGCGATGAGGAAGTGCTGATCTACGAAGCGGGTGGGGTACTGCAGCGTTTTGCCCAGGATTTCCTGGAAGGGAAGGTGTAGAACCGATCACCCTCTCCCCAACCCCTCTCCCGTCAAGGGAGAGGGGCTTTTAGGTCGTGCATGTAGGAATATTCCGTTTTGCACTATGGCTTCGACATTCTGAGGAACTGGTTCGCTTTCCATGTGTGGCAAGTATGACGTGGATACTGATTCAGTGCAGGATCAAGCTCCCTCTCCCCTTGCGGGAGAGGGCTGGGGAGAGGGGGAATCAACAGCAGGCACGGACGCCATGGATAAAAAGCACTTCGCCAAACACCTGCGGCGCAACATGACTGACGCCGAAAAGCTGCTCTGGCGCCACCTGCGCGGCCACCGGCTGGCAGGGCAGAAGTTCCGCCGTCAGCAGTTGCTGGGGCCTTATGTGGTGGACTTCGTGCATTTCGGTGCGCGGCTGATCGTCGAGGCTGATGGTGGGCAGCACAGTGGCTGCGGACGGGATGTGCAGCGGGATGAATGGCTGCGGAATCAGGGTTTGCGGATTCTGCGGTTCTGGAATAACGAGATACTGCTGAACACTGAACAGGTGTTGGCGGTGATATTTGAGGCGGTGAATAGGGTATCCCCCTCTCCCCAACCCTCTCCCGCGAGGGGAGAGGGGGCTTGGCCGTGCACATCGGAAGACCTGACGTGCGCGGAGGTCGAGCCGTCGTCACCCCTCTCCCCTCGCGGGAGAGGGGCCGGGGGAGAGGGGGATTCCAACAGGAGCACACAATGACCCAGGCAACACAAATCAAGATCCCCGCTACCTACCTGCGTGGCGGCACCAGCAAAGGCGTGTTCTTTCGTCTTGAAGACCTGCCAGCGTCCTGCCAGGTGCCGGGGGAGGCGCGTGATCGGTTGTTCATGCGCGTGATCGGCAGCCCCGACCCCTATGCGGCGCATATCGACGGCATGGGCGGCGCGACTTCCAGTACCAGCAAGTGCGTGATTCTGTCCAGGAGCAGTCAGCCGGAGCACGATGTCGACTATCTCTACGGTCAGGTATCCATCGACAGCCCCTTCGTTGACTGGAGCGGCAACTGCGGCAACCTGTCTACCGGGGCGGGGGCCTTTGCTATCCACGCTGGTCTGGTCGACCCCGCGCGCATTCCCGAGAACGGGGTGTGCACGGTGCGCATCTGGCAGGCTAATATCGGCAAGACCATCATTGCCCAGGTACCGGTGACCAATGGCCAGGTACAGGAAACCGGTGATTTCGAACTGGACGGGGTGACCTTCCCGGCGGCCGAGATCGTGCTGGAGTTTCTCGATCCGTCCGATGACGGTGAGGAGGGCGGCTCGATGTTCCCCACCGGGAATCTGGTCGACGATCTGGAGGTGCCGGGGATCGGCACGCTCAAGGCGACCATGATCACCGCAGGTATCCCGACCGTGTTCGTCAATGCCGAGGATATCGGCTACCAGGGCACCGAGCTGCGCGAGGATATCAATGGTGATCCCGAGGCGCTGGCACGCTTCGAGGCCATCCGTATCGCCGGTGCGCTGCGCATGGGGTTGATCAGCAAGCCGGAGGAGGCCGCCAAGCGCCAGCATACGCCTAAGATCGCCTTCGTCTCGCGGCCCAAGGACTATCGGGCCTCCAGCGGCAAGCAGATCCAGGCGGGTGAGGTGGATCTGCTGGTACGGGCGCTGTCCATGGGCAAGCTGCACCACGCGATGATGGGCACCGCGGCGGTGGCGATAGGGACGGCGGCGGCGATCCCTGGCACCCTGGTCAACCAGGCCGCCGGCGGCGGCGATCGCGAGGCCGTGCGCTTCGGCCATCCATCCGGCACCCTGCGGGTCGGTGCCGAAGCGCGTCAGGTGAACGGTGAGTGGCAGGTCACCAAGGCGATCATGAGTCGCAGCGCCCGTATCCTGATGGAAGGCTGGGTGCGGGTGCCGGCTGATACTTTTTGAGGCGCTGTCTTCGCTGATCATCGCGGGCAACCCAAGGGCCCCGGCAGGTTGACCTGTCGGGGCCTTTTTCATGGGAGGCCGTTATTCCGGTATTCTTTCCAGGTTAGCCAGGCCTGCTCTGCAGGCACTCTGGCGAACGGCAAGAATCGCATTTGAACTGGTGTGGTGAATTACCTAACCTGCAGTTCATCATCTGAAAGCGGTAGTCACACATGAGTGGAGTCAACGATGGATCTGAATCTAGCCGGTAAGCGCGTCCTGGTAGGCGGGGCCAGTCAGGGATTGGGGGCAGCCTGTGCCCGGCAATTGGCCTTGCAGGGTGCGGAAATCATTGCCCTGGCGCGCAGCGAGGACAAGCTCGTGGAACTGGTCGCCCAGTTACCGAGCGCCGAAGGGCAGAAACATGGGTATATCTGTGTCGACTCCACCGACCTCCCGGCACTGACGGTTTCAGTGCAGACGGAGATCGAGCAGGGCGGGGCCATCTGTGTATGGTTGAACAATACCGGCGGCCCGGCGCCGGGACCGGCCCATCTGGCGACGCCGGAAAGCTATGCGGCGGCATTCCAGCAGCACCTGCTGAGCAGCCAGACGATCCTGCAGCTGCTGCTGCCGGGCATGCGTGAGTTCGCTTACGGGCGCATCATCAACGTGCTGTCGACCTCGGTGAAAACGCCGATTCCCAATCTGGGTGTGTCCAACAGCATCCGCGCAGCCATGGCCAACTGGGCCAAGACCCTGTCCAGCGAGCTGGCAGCCAGTGGCATCACGGTGAACAATGTGCTGCCGGGACTGACCCGCACCGCGCGTCTGGAAAGCCTGTTGGCCTATCGCGCAAAGGCCAGCGGCAAGACCGGGCAGGAAGCCGAACAGGAGTTGTTGCAGAGCATTCCCGCCCGGCGTTTCGCCGAGCCGGAAGAGTTCGCCAATGCGGTGGGCTTTCTGGCATCGCCGGCGGCGGCCTTCATCAATGGCATCAATCTGCCGATCGATGGTGGCGCTACCGCCAGCTTGTAGCGGGGTAGGAGGGCCCGCAGCCAGCCGAGCGCTGGCTGCGGCGCCTGTATCAGCTGTGCAGCTTCTCGCAGGCGGTCAAGGTGTTTTCCAGCAGGCAGGCGCGGGTCATCGGGCCGACGCCGCCGGGGACCGGCGTGATCCAGGCTGCGCGTTCGGCAGCACTGTCGAAGTCGACGTCACCGCGCAGGCGGCCATCTTCCATGCGATTGATGCCCACATCGATGACGATGGCACCGGGCTTGATCCATTCCCCCTTGACCAGGCCGGGCTTGCCGACCGCAACGACCACCAGATCGGAGCGGCGGACATGTTCCTCCAGGTCATTGGTGAAACGGTGGGCCACGGTGGTGGTGCAGCCGGCCAGCAGCAGTTCCAGCGCCATCGGGCGGCCGACGATGTTGGAGGCACCGACCACGGTGGCATTCAGCCCATAGGGGCTGACGCCAGTGCTCTTCAGCAGGCGGATGATCCCCAGTGGTGTGCATGGGCGCAGCAGCGGCATGCGCTGGGCCAGGCGGCCGATATTGTAGGGATGGAAACCGTCCACGTCCTTGTCCGGGCGAATCCGCTCCAGCAGCAGCGAGGAGTCCAGGTGCGCCGGGAGTGGTAGCTGGACCAGAATGCCGTCGACCGTCGGGTCGTCGTTGAGCTGATCAATCAGATTGAGCAGATCCTCCTGGCGGGTGTCGGCCGGCAGGTCGTGCGAGCTGGAGATGAAGCCGACCTCCTCGCAGTCCTTGCGCTTGTGCGCGACGTAGACCTGGGAGGCGGGGTCGCTACCCACCAGGATGACTGCGAGGCCGGGAATGCGCAGGCCTTGCTGTTTGCGTTGGGCGACCTTGTCGGCGATCTCGCGCCGGAGATTGGCGGCAATCTGTTTGCCATCGATCAGTTGGGCTTTCATGATGTTCCTGGGCGGTGCATAGAATGCTGCAATTGTCGCACGCGGCGGGGCTTGGGCAAAAGGGCACGGGCGGTTGGATTCTTAACTTACTCAAATATTTGAAAAAAATGCGAATTCATCGTTGACGGGAAGATGGGGGCTGAGTATTATTCGCCCCGCTTCACAAACACAACGAAGTCGGTTTGGAAGGCGATCAGGCTCCAGCATTTCAGGCCTTCGGGATTGAATATGTGCGTTAGGCGCCCGTAGCTCAGTTGGATAGAGCACCCGCCTTCTAAGCGGGTGGTCGCAGGTTCGAATCCTGCCGGGCGCGCCACGCGCACATGGTACGATTCGACGAAGATGTGTTAGTGTTGCAGCTGTAATGGTGGGCGTAGCTCAGTCGGTAGAGCACAGGATTGTGGCTCCTGGTGTCGTGGGTTCGATCCCCATCGTCCACCCCATTTCAGCGAAAACGCCAGGCTCCAGCCTGGCGTTTTCGTATCTGAACCCGGTTTGCGGACGTGGTGGAATTGGTAGACACACCAGATTTAGGTTCTGGCGCCGCGAGGTGTGAGAGTTCGAGTCTCTCCGTCCGCACCATTCAAATACTTTCGGTTCCCGCCCTTGTGCGCCCGGCCTCATGAATTGACGGCTGCGGTCAATGCTGCCCTCCGGGTGTGCCATTACACACGAGCGGATAAATGGGCGGGTATGGCATGTGGGAAATATCCGGCTATCTCGGCCTCTTTCTGGCTTCCTTTATTGCTGCTACCTTTCTGCCGCTGCAGTCGGAGGTGGTGCTTGCCGCGCTGCTACTGGCAGGCGATTATCCAACCCCCGCGTTATTCCTGATAGCGACCCTGGGCAATGTGCTCGGCTCGCTGGTGAACTGGGTGCTGGGGCGCTATATCGTCCGCTGGCAGCATGAGAGCTGGTTTCCGGTGTCGGAGCATAAGCTGGGCAAGGCGCAGGCGGCCTATCAGCGATATGGTTTCTGGTCGCTGCTGCTGAGTTGGGCGCCGCTGATCGGTGATCCGCTGACCCTGGCGGCGGGCGTGATGCGCGAGCCGCTATGGCGTTTTCTGCTGCTGGTCACCCTGGCCAAGGCCGGGCGCTACGCTGTGGTGATCGTGCTTACCCTGAACTGGCTCTGAGTCCCTGCAGGATCACTGCGCCTGGCGGGAAAACAGCCGGGTTGCCATCAGGCCTGCCGGAGTGTGGTGGCTGGTCGGGGCCATCAGGTCGATCAGTCGCTGGGTTCTGGCCGGCTCGGGCAATGCTTGCAGTTCTTGCTGCAGCAGCCGCTGCCCCGAATTGAAGTCTCCCTTTGGGGTGGTGCCTTTGCCGGTATTTCCTGGACTGGCAAATCGTCTTGCCGGCTTGGTTTTAGCTGATCCCTGCCACTCGCCGGCTATCCAGTCGTACAGCAGCTGTTGCTCGTAGGGGCTGAATACGCCGAACATCGGTGCCCGGTTGCCCTGGATCAGTTGCCAGAAACGACTGGCCTCGGGGTCTGCATGGCGGCGAATCCAGTCACGTTTTTCCAGGGCGGCAAGAAAACCGCCGATCCGGCCTGTCTCGCTCAGCCATTCATTGACCGTGCGACCTTCTATGCGGCAGAAATCCGCATGCATGTTGCGTGCAATCCTGGCTTTCTGCTCCAGTACCCGGTGCAGTTCCTGCTCCAGATTGAATCCGGTGATGACTGCGGTCGCGGACAGCCCCAGTTCATTCAGCTGATAGCCGCGCCTGACCCGGTCGTAGAATGCCTGGCGGTTGCCCGTGGTCGGCAGGTTGTCCAGCACCGCTTGGGCGGCCTTCTTTGCATGGCCGGTAGCGGCATTGTCGATGGTGACATGCAACTGGAAATAATAGGGATCGATATCCAGTTCGCCGAGCTCGTAGGTAGTGATCAGCAGGTGCAGGGGCAGTTGCTCATAGCCCAGGTTGTAACCAATCAGCTCCGGCAGGAACTCCGCCGCCAGATGGCCCAGCGCAAGTTGCTGGGCGCCCTGGACAAAATGGTCGGCGGGGAGGGTGTCGATATCATCGATATCGTGGCTGGCGAGCAGCTGTTTGTAGAGCAGGACATGATTCTGCGTCGCCTCGCCATCGCCGAGCTCCTCAAGGTAAGTGCGTACCAGGGTATGGAAGCGCCAGTCCTGCCAGTGGGGGAGGACGCCATACAGCCAGGCACCATCCACCAGTTTGGTGGGGGCGACATTGCGTAGGAAATACAGGGCGTGGGCACGATTGCTGAAGAAGCGTCGTGGCTGGCCCTGCTTGCGGGCTGTCAGATAATCCCGGTAAGCCTGTGCGGTGCGCGCATGGCTGGCGGTGACCCATTCGCCCAACTGCAGCGGGTCGGCGGGTAGATCGCAGGGGCAGGCTGTCGTCAGTCGCAATTGCTCGCGCAGAAACTGGCGGCCGCTGGTAAGGTGCTGTTGCGGCGCATGCAGCAGATCCTGGTAGAGCGCGACGAGATCCTGCGGGCTGCGAGTTGTATGGTGCTGGATGGGCGTGCTCAGCATGGTCATATTTCTCTGTCCTGGTCGGGGGTGGGCCGCATGCATGAATGTCATGGACAAATGCTGCATGCTGCCTTACCTCGGCATGATTGCGTCGCTGGTAGGTATTTCGAGCCGGGGCCGGCAGAAAGATTCAATCAATAGGCTGGTTGGTGCCGGAACGGAGTGGCGGGCTGAGGCTCTGCGGCGGCGTATGCAGGGCACTGGCGGCGGATGTGGGGGCGCTGTCGGAAAATCTGTGCAGCTAAGGCGTGACGGGATGATGACTTCCGGCGCGTGAGCGACTAGAATGTGCGCCTTTTATTTATTCACTCATTGTCTGTTCAACGAGGACTCTACATGCAAGTTTCGGTTGAAACCATCTCCGGTCTTGAGCGCCGCATGACTGTCGGCATTCCTGCCGAGCGCATCGAAAATGAAGTCAACAAGCGCCTGCAGCAGACAGCTAGCCGTGCACGTGTTGATGGTTTCCGTCCGGGCAAGGTGCCGATGAGCGTGATCCGCAAGCGCTTTGGTGCATCTGCACGTCAGGAAGTCATTGGCGAAGTCATCCAGTCCTCTTTCTATGAAGCGGTGGTTCAGGAGAAGCTGAACCCGGCCGGTGCACCGAGCGTCGAGCCCAAGTCGATCGACGAAGGTACGGATTTCGAATATATCGCCACTTTCGAGGTGTATCCGGAAGTGACACTGGCCGACTTTTCCGAGATCGCAGTAGAGCGCATCGACGCTGAAGTCACCGATGCCGATCTGGAAAACATGCTGGAAATCCTGCGCAAGCAGCACACCAGCTACGAGGCAGTGGAGCGGGCCGCTGAGGATGGCGATCAGCTGACCATCGATTTCACCGGTCGCATCGACGGCGAAGCCTTCCAGGGCGGCACTGCCAGCAACAGCAAGCTGGTGCTGGGTTCCGGCCGTATGATCCCCGGCTTTGAAGATGGTCTGGTCGGTGCCAAGGCTGGTGAAACCCGCACTGTCAGCGTTACCTTCCCCGAGGACTACCAGAACCTGGATCTGGCCGGCAAGGCCGCCGAGTTCGAAATCATCGTGCACGAGGTGGCTGCTTCCCAGTTGCCCGAGCTCAACGATGAATTCTTTGCCCGCTTCGGGGTGGAAGAGGGTGGCATCGAAGGTTTCCGTACCGAAGTACGCAAGAACATGGAGCGTGAGCTGCGCCAGGCGATCAAGTCCAAGACCAAGAACCAGGTCATGGATGGTCTGCTGAAAACCAACGAGGTCGAAGTACCGAAAGCGCTGATCAGCAGCGAGATCGACCGTCTGCGGGCCCAGGCCGTACAGCAGTTCGGCGGCGCCAACATCGACCCGAGCCAACTGCCGGCGGAACTGTTCGAAGAGCAGGCCAAGCGTCGCGTCAGCCTGGGCCTGATCGTGGCCGAGATCGTCAAGAAGAACGAGATCAAGCCGGACAACGACCGGGTTCGCGCGATGATCGAAGATCTGGCTTCGGCCTACCAGGAGCCCGAGCAGGTGGTGAACTGGTACATGCAGAACGAGCAGCAGCTTGCCGAGATTCAGTCGGTTGTACTGGAAGAGCAAGTCGTGGATACTGTGCTACAGCAGGCCAAGGTGACCGACAAGCAGGTCGCCTACGAAGAGGCGGTCAAGCCGGCTCAACCCGAACAGGCTGACGACGAAGCGCAGAGCAGCACAGACGAATAATCGTCGCCGATGTTACGCAGTGCATTGAGCCAGCCTTCGGGCTGGCTCATGTGTTTATGCAAGCCCCGATCACACTGTCCAGGGGTTTTACGCGATAGGCAAACGTGGAGTGACACCAGAGCATGATTCATAACAGCTATACCGGGTTACCGCCGGAAATCCAGGCCGCAGGCGGTCTTGTGCCCATGGTTGTCGAACAGTCGGCACGGGGCGAGCGTTCCTATGATATCTATTCGCGTCTGCTCAAGGAGCGGGTGATTTTCCTGGTCGGTCAGGTAGAGGATTACATGGCCAACCTGGTGGTGGCCCAGCTGCTGTTCCTGGAGTCGGAAAACCCGGACAAGGACATCCACCTGTATATCAACTCGCCTGGCGGCTCGGTAACCGCCGGCATGGCGATCTACGACACCATGCAGTTCATCAAGCCCAACGTCAGCACCCTGTGCATCGGCCAGGCCTGCAGCATGGGTGCGTTCCTGTTGGCCGGCGGCGCTGAGGGCAAGCGGTTCGCTTTGCCGCATTCGCGGGTGATGATCCACCAGCCGCTCGGTGGCTTCCAGGGGCAGGCGTCGGACATCGAGATCCATGCCCGTGAGATTCTCTATATCCGCGAGCGTCTGAACAAGGTGCTGGCACATCACACTGGCCAGCCGCTGGATGTGATCGCCCGAGACACCGATCGTGACCGTTTCATGAGCGCTGCCGAGGCGGTCGAATACGGTCTGATCGACCAGATGCTGGAGAGCCGTCCAGCGGCCGAATAACGGCCTGACGCACCGATTTAACGACCCGGGCAGTATGCCCGGGCCCTTCATGTTCCTTCAGCCAGACCGGTATTGTCGGTACGGGTTGGATGGATTGCACTTGCAAACAGGCTTGGCAGCCCTCATCTTTATCCAAAGAGTGATCTGCAAGCAGGGGTTTTAGATGACAGATATGACTGGGAAGGGTGACGACAACGGCAAACTGCTGTATTGCTCCTTCTGCGGCAAGAGCCAGCATGAAGTGCGCAAGCTGATTGCCGGCCCCTCCGTATTTATTTGTGACGAATGTGTCGACCTGTGTAACGACATCATTCGGGAAGAGGTGCAGGAAAGCCAGAGCGACAGCGGCGAACAGAAGTTGCCGTCGCCCATGGAGATCTGCGGCATCCTCGACCAGTACGTGATTGGCCAGCAACAGGCCAAGAAAGTGCTGTCCGTGGCTGTGTACAACCACTACAAGCGGCTCAACCAGCGCGAAGGCAAGGATGAGGTCGAGCTGGGCAAGAGCAACATCCTGGTCATCGGTCCGACCGGTTCGGGCAAGACCCTGCTGGCTGAAACCCTGGCGCGCTTGCTGAACGTACCGTTCACCATCGCTGATGCGACCACCCTGACCGAAGCCGGGTATGTCGGTGAGGATGTCGAGAACATCATCCAGAAGCTGCTGCAGAAGTGCGACTACGATGTGGAAAAGGCCCAGATGGGTATCGTCTACATCGACGAGATCGACAAGATCTCGCGCAAATCCGACAACCCGTCGATCACCCGCGATGTATCGGGTGAGGGTGTGCAGCAAGCACTGCTGAAGCTGATCGAGGGCACCGTAGCCTCGGTTCCGCCGCAGGGTGGGCGCAAGCATCCGCAGCAGGAGTTCCTGCAGGTCGATACGCGCAATATCCTGTTCATCTGTGGTGGCGCCTTCGCCGGGCTGGAGAAGGTCATCCGCGATCGGTCGGAGAAGAGCGGCATCGGCTTCAATGCCAGCGTGCGCAGCAAGGACGGCGGCAAGAAGGTCGGTGAGACGCTGATGGAGGTCGAGCCGGAAGATCTGGTGCGCTTTGGCCTGATCCCCGAGTTTGTCGGCCGCCTGCCGGTGATCGCAACTCTCGCCGAGCTGGATGAGGATGCGCTGATCCAGATCCTCACCGAGCCGAAGAACTCGCTGACCAAGCAGTATGGGCGTCTGTTCGAGATGGAAGGCGTGGAGCTGGAGTTCCGCACCGATGCGCTGAAGGCGATCGCCCAGCGGGCGCTCAAGCGCAAGACCGGTGCCCGTGGTCTGCGCTCCATCCTCGAGAACGTACTGCTGGACACCATGTACGAAATCCCCTCGGCCGAGCATGTCAGCAAGGTCGTGATCGACGAGAACGTCATCAGTGGCAGTGCCAAGCCGCTGTTGATGTACGAGTCCGCCGAGCAGCCGCCCAAGGCGATGCCCGAAGAGTAAGCTGTTCCCGCGCCGCCGCTTCTGGTGGCGCGGTTCCCTCCGCTAGTTCAAAAATCGGCATACGGCAACATTCGCTGCCACATGCATCTTGTAATTTGCTCCGTGCGCCCTCATCTTGAACCCATGAATACTTTCAATTCCGGGTGCGGCCAGCGGCTGTGCCCCACTGCGAGCGAGCCCAAGCCATGACGACTCCCAGCGCTTTTCCGCTACTGCCACTGCGTGACGTGGTGGTGTACCCACACATGGTCATCCCCTTGTTCGTTGGCCGCAACAAATCCATCGAGGCCCTGGAGGCCGCCATGGTCGGTGACAAGCAGGTGCTGCTGCTGACCCAGCGTAATCCGGCGGACGATGACCCGGCGCCCGAGGCGCTGTACGAGCTGGGTACGGTGGCGACCATCCTGCAGCTGTTGAAGCTGCCCGACGGCACGGTCAAGGTGCTGGTCGAGGGCGAGCAGCGGGCCCGTGTCGAGCACATCGAGGAGCTGCATGGCTACCAGCAGGCCAGCGCGTCGTTGATTGACGAGGCGTCCCTGGACGAGCGGGAGGCCGAGGTCCTGGTACGCAGCCTGATGAGCCAGTTCGAGCAGTTCGTCAATCTGGGCAAGAAGATTCCCGCCGAGGCGGTCAGTTCGCTGGCCGGTATCGACGATCCGCGGCGCCTGGTCGATACCATGGCCGCGCACCTGAATCTCAAGGTCGAACAGAAACAGGCGATCCTGGAGATCACTTCTCTGCGCGAGCGGGTCGAGCATGTGCTGGGTGTGCTGGATACCGAAATCGATCTGCTGCAGGTGGAAAAGCGCATCCGTGGGCGCGTCAAGAAACAGATGGAGCGCAGCCAGCGCGAGTACTATCTGAACGAGCAGATGAAGGCCATCCAGAAGGAAATGGGCGGGCTCGACGAGGGCAGCAGCGAGTTGGACGACCTGCAGCGCAGGATCGAGGCGTCCGGCATGAGCAAGGAGGCGCGGGACAAGGCCAACACCGAGCTGAACAAGCTGAAGATGATGTCGCCGATGTCCGCCGAGGCCACCGTGGTGCGCTCCTACATCGAGTGGTTGTGCAACGTGCCCTGGACCAAGTCCAGCCGTGTCCGGCATGACCTCAAGCATGCGGAAAAGGTGCTGGAGACCGACCACTACGGCCTGGAAGAGGTCAAGGAACGTATCCTTGAGTACCTGGCCGTGCAGAAACGCGTGCGCAAGCTCAAGGGGCCGGTGCTCTGTCTGGTCGGGCCCCCCGGTGTGGGCAAGACCTCGCTGGGCGAGTCCCTGGCGCGGGCGACCAACCGCAAGTTCGTGCGCATGGCCCTGGGTGGGGTGCGGGATGAAGCGGAAATCCGTGGTCACCGCCGTACCTATATCGGCTCGATGCCGGGCAAGCTGATTCAGAAGATGAGCAAGGTGGGGGTGAAGAACCCGCTGTTTCTGCTCGACGAGATCGACAAGATGGGCCAGGACATGCGCGGCGACCCGTCTTCGGCGCTGCTCGAGGTGCTGGACCCGGAACAGAACCATGCCTTCAGTGATCACTATCTGGAAGTGGATTACGACCTGTCGGATGTGATGTTCATCTGTACCTCCAACTCGATGAATATCCCGGCACCGTTGCTCGACCGCATGGAGGTCATTCGGATCCCCGGTTACACCGAGGACGAGAAGATCAATATCGCCCAGCGCTACCTGGTGCCCAAGCAGATCAGGAACAACGGCCTGAAGCAGGACGAACTGACCTTCAGCACGGAGTCGTTGCGTGACCTGATCCGCTACTACACCCGTGAAGCCGGTGTGCGAGGCCTGGAGCGCCAGATCGCCAAGGTCTGCCGCAAGGTGGTACGCGAGCATGCCGAGCGGGCCAGCAGCGGCCCGGTGCTGGTGGACGCGGCGCTGCTGGAGCAGCATCTGGGGGTGCACAAGTTCAAGTACGGGCTGGCCGAGGAGGCCGATCAGATCGGTCAGGTCACCGGCCTGGCCTGGACCCAGGTCGGTGGTGAGCTGCTGAGTATCGAGGCGGCGGTGATGCCGGGCAAGGGCCGGCAGATCAAGACCGGCTCGCTGGGCGATGTGATGCAGGAGTCGATCAGTGCGGCGCTGACCGTGGTGCGCAGCCGTGCTGCCAGTCTGGGCATCAAGAGCGATTTCCATGAGCAGCACGACATCCATATCCACGTGCCCGAAGGCGCCACGCCGAAGGATGGCCCCAGCGCCGGTATCGGCATGTGCACGGCTCTGGTCTCGGCGCTGAGCAGGATTCCGGTGCGGGCGGATGTGGCCATGACCGGCGAGATCACCCTGCGGGGCCAGGTGCTGCCGATCGGTGGCCTGAAGGAGAAGTTGTTGGCGGCACACCGCGGCGGTATTCGCACGGTAGTGATTCCACACGATAATCTGAAGGATCTGAAGGAGATTCCCGACAATATCAAGCAGGATATCGAGATCATCCCGGCGAAATGGATTGACGAGGTGCTGCAGATTGCGCTGCAATACATGCCGAAGCCCCTGAAGGAAGAGGGCGATGAAATTGTTGCCAAGGAAGAGCCTCATAATGCTGATGCAAAAGGGCGCATCAGTACTCATTGATGTTAAGCTAGCCGGTATTGGGTCAGGGCGGCCAACCTTGACCCAGCGGCCATGCCGCCGTTACCGCAAGCATTCCTTGACACGGTTTTTGACCGCTTGATATAAAGCGTGCTTCGACCCAAGCAGGTATGCTGACTGGCTACAGCGTTGCTAGAACCACAAGCTTACATAACGACTAATCAACTCATTGAAATGTATAAGGGGACTTAGAGTGAACAAGTCTGAACTGATCGATGCCATCGCTGCATCTGCCGATATTCCGAAAGCTGCTGCCGGTCGTGCTCTGGACGCCGTCATCGAGTCCGTCACTGGTGCTCTGAAAGCAGGTGATTCGGTTGTGCTGGTAGGTTTTGGCACCTTTGCTGTCAAGGAGCGCGCTGCTCGCACTGGTCGCAACCCGCAAACTGGCGAGCCGATTGAAATCAGCGCTGCCAAGATTCCTGGCTTCAAAGCTGGTAAGGCACTGAAGGACGCCGTCAACTGATAGCGTCCCGCAACTGACAGGACATGTCAGCACCGCACCACGTGCGACATGCGTTTGGACTCCTGGTCAGCAGGAAAGACACAGAGGTTCAGTCAGTTCCCGAAAGGCGCATCATTCCGGTGCGCCTTTTTTGTTTGTACAGGATTAGGATTGGCGGGTAGACCTTTCTGGTTTGCCAGCCTCGTCGCCTGCACCAAGGGCGACTGACCAGAAGATTTGGGGGCATGATGCTGCAAAATATGAGGGACAAGGCGCAAAGCTGGGTCGCGAAAGTGATCGTGGGCGTCATTGTGCTGATTTTCGCGTTGACCGGGTGGGAGTCCATCAGTCGTTTCACCAGTAACGATCAGAAAGCGGCGGAGGTTAACGGAACTGTCATCAGTACGGCTGAACTCGAGCAGGCCGTATCTCAGCAGCGTCGTCAGTTGACGCAGCAGTTGCAGCAGATGGGGGAACAGTTCGACCCGGACATGATCGATGACCAACTGCTGCGCGATTCCGTGCTGCAAGGGCTGATCGAGCGTGCGGTTCTGCTGGAAGGCGCCAAGGATGCCAAGCTGCGCATCTCCGAGCAGATGATCGACCAGATGCTGCTCAACACGCCGGACTTCCAGGTCAATGGCCAGTTCGATGCGAACCGCTTCGATGTGGTGATTCGCAACATGGGCATGAGTTCACGCATGGCATTCCGCGAGCTGGTACGCCAGGAGCTCATGCTGGCGCAGCTGCGCAATGCCTATCAGGCCAGCTCGTTCGCCACCCCGGCGGAGCGCCAGATGCTGGCGCGCCTGGAAAGCCAGAGCCGCGACTTCGCCGTGGTCGAATTCGATCTGGTGACCGATGCCGTCCAGGTGAGCGATGAGCAGGTCGAACAGTACTACAACGACAACCAGGCCGACTTCCTCAGCCCCGAGCAGGTGGTGTTGGAAACCCTGACGTTGTCGCGCAGTGATTTCTTCGAAGAAGCCAGCGTCGATGAGACTGCGCTGGCGGCACTCTATCAGCGGGAAGTCGGCAACCTGGCCGAGCAGCGCCGGGCCGCGCATATCCTGTTCGAGGTCGACGGCGACAACGAGGCCGCCACTCTCGAGCAGGCTGAAGCGGTCAAGGCGCGTCTCGATGCGGGTGAGGACTTTGCGACGCTGGCCAAGGAGCTGTCCCAGGATACCGGTACGGTGAACCGTGGTGGCGATCTGGGTTATATCGAACACGACAGTTTCGATCCGGATTTCGAGGCAGCGCTATTCGCCCTGCAGGAGAATGAGGTATCGGCACCGGTACGTACCGGCTACGGCTATCACCTGATCAAGCTGACCGATCTGCGGTCGGCGGATGTGCCCAGTCTGGAGTCCATGCGACCGACCCTGGAGCGCGAGCTGAAGAACGAGCAGGTAGCACGCCGCTTCGTCGAGGTCTCCCAGGAGCTGGCCAACCTGGCCTATGAGGCTGAAGACCTGGCCGAGCCGGCCCGGGTACTGAATGTCGAGATCGAGACCCATGGCCCGCTGGAGCGCAGCGGTGGGGAAGGCATCACCGCCAATCCGAAGGTGATGGCCGCTGCCTTTGCCGAGGACGTGCTGCTGGACCGCCGCAACAGCCCGTTGATCGAGCTGGATGCTGACACCGTGGCAGTGGTACGGGTCAAGGAGCATCTGACCCCCGAGCAGCGTCCGCTGGAGCAGGTGAAGGCGGAAATCGCCGATCTGCTGCAGTTCCGTCAAGCTGCCAGGCAGGCTGACGAGCAGGCGCAGGAGCTGATTACCAAGCTGCAACAGGGTGAACTCCAGGTCGAGGCTCTGGCTGAGCAGCTGGGACATCAATGGCAGACCTATGAGGCCATCAGCCGCTCCGACCAGGACGTGCCCCAGTCATTGTTGCGCAACGTGTTTGCCATGCCCAAGCCTGACGATGCACCGGTTTACGGTCACTTCCGCCAGCCCGACGGCAGCCAGTGGATCGTCGAGCTGCGCGGTGTGTCGACGCCGGACGAGGCGCTGACCGAGGCCGACGCGCCCATGTATGGCAACTACATCGCGGGGCAGACTGGCGAGCAGGACTTCTCAGCGGTACGCCAAGCGCTGCAGGAAAGCGCGGATATCGAGCGTTTCTGATCGACTGAATCAAGCACGTACGCCAGGCCATGGATGGCCGGTCAGAAGAAACCGCGTGTTCCTCAGGACATGCGGTTTTTTTGTGGCTTGCCATCCGTGGCGGCCATCCTTACCGGTTTCTTTATGTTAAGAATAATCGTTTGCAAGTGGCACTTTGATCCTTTACTGTTGCCGCTGCTCCGATCGGGCCGCCATGGCGGTGCCCTGTCACCCTGTCCGTTACTTATGGGTTTGTGCTTTTCATGACCGACTCCTCGCCGTTGTCCGCCCGCCACAAACGTCTGATCGGTATCCTGGCATTATTGCTGGTGCTGGTCGGGATCTGGTACCTGCTCGGAAGAACACCACCGTCGGCCCAGCCGCCGCAGCGTAGCCCCTGGAACCAACCAACACCGGTGCGCGTCGTTCCGGTCGAGCGGGGCAGCCTGGATGTGCAGATCAGGTCCATCGGTACCGTCACTCCGCTCAACACCGTAACGGTACGCAGCCGGGTCGACGGCGAGCTGACCCGGGTGCTGTTCAGCGAAGGCACCGAGGTGGAGCAGGGCGCCTTGCTTGCCGAGATCGATCCGCAGCCCTACCGGGCCCAACTGGCTCAGGCCGAAGGGCTGGCCCAGCAGAACCAGGCCCAGTTGGCCAACGCCCAGGCGGATCTGGAGCTGTATGAAGGTTTGTACGAGCAGGATTCCATCGCCCGCCAGCAACTGACCAGTCAGCGCGCCCTGGTAGAAGAGCTGCGTGGCACGCTCAAGACCAATGCGGCCCAGGTCGAGGATGCCCGGCTGCAGTTGTCCTGGACGCGCATCGAGGCGCCGATTGCCGGCAAGCTGGGCCTGCGCCGGGTGGATGCCGGCAACCTGGTAAGCAGCGGCGATACCGAGGGGCTGGTGAGCATTACCCAGATGCGTCCGATCGCGGTGGAGTTCACTGTACCGGAACCGGATGTGCCTGCCCTGCGCCGGGCCGCGGCCAGCGGCGAGGAGCTGGCGGTGCAGGCGCTGGACCGCAGCGAGCAACTGGTGCTGGGCAGTGGCCGGCTGTACACCCTGGATAACCAGATCGATATCGCCACCGGTACGCTGCGGGCCAAGGCGCTGTTCGAGAACGAGGATGACGAGCTGTTTCCCAACCAGTTCGTCAATGTCCGCCTGCGCCTGCACACCCTGCCGTCGGTGATCACCATTCCCTCGGATGCAGTGCAGTTCGGTTCCCGAGGCACTTATGTCTACGTGGTGAACCCGGATGAAAACAAGGCCTACACCCGGCTTGTCAAACTGGGTGCTACTGCTGATGGGCGGGTGGCGGTGACCGAAGGGCTGGAGGAGCAGGAATTGGTGGTGCTGGAAGGCCTCGATCGGCTGCGCGAGGGTCGCGAGGTGCTGGTCAGCGACGAGGATGCTGGCTGATGAGGTGTCTGGCCGTGATTGCAGCGGCGCTACCGGGAGCGGTGCAGCCAACTGAGGCCAGCGGCGAATGAGCAACTTGTCGCGCCCCTTCATCCTGCGCCCGGTTGCCACCTCGCTGCTGATGCTGGCATTTCTGATCACCGGCATCATCGCCTGGCGGATGCTGCCAGTGGCGGCGTTGCCGCAGGTGGACTATCCGATCATCCAGGTCTTCACCTTCCAGCCCGGTGCGGGGCCGAACGTCACTGCCCGCACCATCACCGCACCGCTGGAGCGGCACCTGGGGCAGATCCCCGGCCTCAAGCAGATGTCCTCCACCAGCTCTGCCGGTGCCTCGGTCATCACCCTGCAGTTCGGTCTGGAGGTGGATCTCGGCGTGGCGGAGCAGGAAGTGCAGGCGGCAATCAATACTGCCGACAGTCTGTTGCCCAATGACCTGCCCGCACCACCCATCTACCGCAAGGTCAACCCGGCTGACGCGCCAATTCTCACCCTGGCCATCACCTCCGATGCCATGCCGCTGCCACAGATCCACGACCTGGTGGACACCCGCATGGCACAGAAGCTCGCCCAGTTGTCCGGGGTGGGGATGGTCAGCCTCGCCGGCGGCCAGCGCCCGGCGCTGCGGGTGCAGGCCAATCCGGCGATGTTGGCGGCCCGTGGCCTGAGCCTTGATGATGTGCGTGCGGCCATCGCCGCCACTAACGTCAACCAGCCCAAGGGCAGCTTTGACGGCCCGCACCGCACCACCATGCTGGATGCCAACGACCAGATCCGTTCAGTGGAGGATTATCGCGATCTTATCCTCGCCTGGGAGGAGGGTGCCGCACTGCGCCTGGGAGATGTGGCGACCATCGTTGATGGGGCCGAAGACCGCTTTCTGGCGGCCTGGGCAGACACCCAGCCGGCCGTACTACTCAACGTGCAGCGCCAGCCTGGTGCCAACGTCATCGAGGTGGCGGATCGGGTACAGGCGCTGCTGCCACAGTTGACCGCGACCCTGCCGGCGGCAGTGGACGTGATGGTGCTCACCGACCGTACCCAGAGCATCCGCGCCTCGGTACGTGATGTGCAGCATGAGTTGCTGTTCGCGATTTTTCTGGTGGTGCTGGTGACCTTTGCCTTTCTGCGCAGCATTCCCGCCACCATCATCCCCAGCGTTGCGGTGCCGCTGTCACTGGTTGGCACCTTCGGCTTCATGTACCTGATGGGCTTTTCCATCAACAACCTGACGCTGATGGCCCTGACCATCGCCACCGGCTTCGTGGTGGACGATGCCATCGTCATGCTGGAGAACATCGCCAGGCATCGAGAGCAGGGCGCCTCGCCGATGGAGGCTGCACTCAAGGGAGCGGCGCAGATCGGCTTCACCTTGATCTCGCTGACCCTGTCGTTGATCGCGGTACTGATTCCGCTGTTGTTCATGGGCGACCTGGTCGGCCGGTTGTTCCACGAGTTCGCTGTGACGCTGGCCGTGGCCATTGCCATTTCCCTGGTGGTGTCCCTGACGCTGACGCCGATGATGTGTGCACGCATGCTGCGCGAGCCGCTGGTCCATGATGAGCAGGCAGAGGGCCGCAGCCTGATGAGCAGGACCATTCGTCGCTACGGTGAGCTGCTCGACTGGGTGCTGGATCGCCAGCCGCTGATGCTGTTGGTGATGCTGGCGACCATTGCCCTGACCGCGCTGCTGTATCTGGCCGTGCCCAAGGATTTCTTTCCGGTGCAGGACAGCGGCGTGATCCAGGTGGTGACCGAAGCTCCCCAGGATATCTCCTTCGGCGCCATGGGCGAGCGGCAGCAGACGCTGGCCGCGGCGTTGCTCGAGGATACCGGGGTGGTCAGCCTGTCGTCCTTCATCGGCGTGGATGGCACCAACACCAGTCTCAACAGTGGGCGCATGTTCATCAATCTGCCACCGCACGCTGAGCGTAGCGAAACGGTGTTCACCGTCATCGAGCGATTGCGTCAGCGCGCCGCCGAGGTGGAGGGTATCCAGGCCTGGTTCCAACCGGTGCAGGAGTTGAGCATCGAGGACCGGGTCGCCCGGACCCAGTACCAGTTCACCCTTACCAGCCTCGACAGCGAGACCCTGGGTGAGTGGACGCCGCGCCTGGTGGATGCCCTTAGCCTGCGGCCGGAACTGACCGATGTGGCGTCCGACTTGCAGCAGCGCGGACAGGAGCTCTACCTGGAAATCGACCGCGACGCCGCAGCGCGTCTCGGCGTCAGCGTCTCGACCATCGCCGAGGTGCTGCAGAACGCCTTCGGCCAGCGACAGATCTCTACACTGTTCACCCAGGCCAATCAGTACCGGGTGGTGCTGGAGATGGACCCTGCGCTGGCCCGGGGCCCGGAGGCGCTGAGCAACATTTATGTATCTACCGCCTCCGGTGGCCAGGCGCCACTGGCCACGTTGACGCGGCTGCACCAGCGCGCGACCTCGCTGATGGTCAACCATCAGGGCCAGTTCCCGGTGGCTACGGTGTCCTTCAATCTGGGGGCCAAGGCCTCGCTTGGCCAAGCAATAACCGCGATCGAGCAGGTCAAGCAGGAGTTGGCCATGCCGGCGGAGATCGAGACCCGTTTCCAGGGCGCAGCCGAAGCCTTCCAGGCTTCGCTGTCCAATACCCTGTGGCTGATTCTTGCTGCGATCCTGACCATGTACATCGTGTTGGGTGTGCTCTATGAGAGCACCATCCATCCGATTACCATTCTTTCCACCTTGCCGTCGGCAACGGTCGGTGCGCTATTGGCGCTGCTGATCAGTGGCCGGGCACTGGACATGATTGCGGTGGTCGGGGTGGTCCTGCTGATCGGCCTGGTGAAGAAGAACGGCATCATGATGGTGGACTTCGCCCTCGAGGCCCAGCGCAACCAGGGCATGGCGCCACGCCAGGCGATTCACCGGGCGGCGATGCTGCGTTTCCGACCGATTCTGATGACCACGCTGGCGGCACTGTTTGGCGCGGTTCCGCTGATGCTGGCCAGTGGTTCGGGGGCCGAGCTGCGCCAGCCGCTGGGGCTGGTGATGGTCGGCGGCCTGCTGGTCAGCCAGGTGCTGACGCTGTTCACCACGCCGGTGGTGTACCTGTTCTTTGACCGGTTGAGCCGGCGCCGCCACAACCCGGCCGGTGCGGACGTGGCGAGTCAGGGTTGATGAACCCGGCGCGCCTGTTCGTCAGTCGGCCGATAGCCAGCTGTCTGCTGGCCCTGGCCTTGTTGGCCTGCGGTCTGCTGACCTGGCGGCTGCTGCCGGTGGCACCACTGCCGGAGGTGGATTTTCCGGTAATCACGGTCAGCGCCAGCCTGCCGGGGGCCAGCCCGGAAAGCATGGCCACCACCGTCGCTACACCGCTGGAACGGGCGTTGGGCAGTATCTCCGGGGTGGTCGCCATCACCTCTGGCAGCAACCAGGGCTCCACCGAGATCATGTTGCAGTTCGAACTGGACCGCAATATCGACGAGGCAGCGCGGGAAGTGCAGGCTGCCATCAACACCGTGCGTGGCGAACTGCCCGCCGGCATGCCGGGTAACCCCGAGTATCGCAAGGTCAACCCGTCCCAGGCGCCGATCATGGCACTGGCGCTCAGCTCGGCCAACCTGGATTCCAGCGATCTCTACGATGCGGCTTCCACCATCCTGGCGCAGAAATTGGCACAGGTCACCGGGGTGGGGGAGGTGAGCGTCACTGGCGCCTCGCTGCCGGCGGTGCGGGTGCAGCTGGACCCAGGCGCACTGCTACATAACGGTATCGCCCTGGATGAGGTGCGCAATGCCATCACCCAGAGCACCGCTCTGTATCCGTTGGGTTTCATTGAAGACGAGGAGCACCGCTGGCGGGTAGGCATCAGTGATTCGCTGCGTACCGCCGAGCAGTACCGCAAACTGGTGATTCGCCACCGCGACGGTGCGGTGGTACGGCTGGGCGATGTGGCCAGCGTTGCCGACTCGGTGGAAAACCGCTACACCAGCGGTTTTCACAACCACGACCCAGCGGTAATCCTGATGATCAGCCGCCAGAGTGGCGCCAACATCGTGCGTACCATCGATGCCATCCATGAGCAGTTGCCGCAGCTGCAGGCGCTGATGCCCGCCGACAGTGAGCTGGCGGTGGTGATGGACCGCTCGCCAGTGATCCGTGCCACGCTCAACGAGGCCCAGTTCACTCTGGTGCTGGCCTCGGTGCTGGTGGTGCTGGTGGTCTGGCTGTTTCTCGGCAGTGCGCGCACCGCGCTGATTCCCTCGGTGGCGCTGCCGGTATCGCTGGTCGGCAGCTTCGTGGTGATGTACTTCTATGGTTTTTCCCTCAACAACCTGTCGCTGATGGCGCTGATCGTCGCTGCGGGACTGGTGGTGGACGATGCCATCGTGGTGCTGGAGAACGTCGAGCGGCATATAGAAAACGGCCTGACACCCTTCCAGGCGGCGTTGAAGGGAACCCAGGAGGTCGGCTTCACGCTGCTGGCGATGAACGTGGCGCTGGTGGTGGTGTTCGTTTCCATCCTGTTCATGGGTGGGGTGGTGGAGCGGCTGTTCCGCGAGTTTTCCATCACGCTGGCCGCGGCCATGCTCATCTCCCTGCTGGTGTCCCTGACGCTGACGCCCAGTCTGTGCGCGCTGTGGTTGAAAAGCCGGGCGCAGCAGGCACCCGGGCCGGTGGCGCGGTATAGCGAAAGCCTGTTCGCTGCGCTGCGTGACGGCTATCAGGGGACGCTCGACTGGGCACTGCGCCATGGTGTGCTGATCCTGTTGGCACTGGCGGTGGTGATCGCCGGCAATGCCTGGCTGTATGTCGATATCACCAAGGAAACCCTGCCGCAGCAGGACACCGGTCAGATCCGCGGCTTCGTGCGGGGTGACGATGGCTTCTCGTTCCGGGTCATGCAGCCGAAGATCGAAGCCTACCGCCAGTACATCCTCGCCGACCCGGCGGTGCAGGACCTTACCGGCACCAGTGGCGGCGCCGGCGGCACCACCAATGCGCAACTGTCGATCAATCTCAAACCGCTGGAACAGCGTGGCGTCTCCGCCCAGCAGGTGGTCGAACGGCTGCGGGAGAACACCCCGCAGATTCCGGGCGCGATGATGATGCTGATGGTGGATCAGGATCTGCACCTGGGCTCGCCGTTTCGACGCAGCGAGCACGAAGTGGTCTTGCGCTCCGACTCACTGGAGGCCTTGAAGCTCTGGTCGCAACGGGTCTCCGAAGCCATGCAGGATATGCCTGAACTGGTGGACGTTGATTCGGCCGGTGGTGAAGAGACGCGCCAGGTGGTACTCGATATAGACCGGGAGGCCGCCCGTCGCCTGGGTGTGGATATGGCGACCATTGCCTCGCTCCTCAACAACTCCTTCTCCCAGCGCCAGGTGGCGACCCTCTACGATGAGCTGAACCAGTACCGCGTAGTGATGGAACTCGACCCCCGCTACACTGAAGATCCGGTAGTGCTGGGGCAGATCGAGGTGATCACCGATGTCGGCACCCGTGTCCCGCTGTCCTCCTTCGCCCGTTGGGATTACGGCATGGCCAGCGACCGGGTGCGGCATGACGGGCAGTTCGCCTCGGTCGGTGTCGGCTATGCGTTAGCCCCTGGTGTGACGGCCTATGAGGCGGAGCAGGCCATCGATCGTGTGCTTGGTGAGATCATGCTGCCGACCAGCGTGCATACGGTGCCGGCGTCCTCCGGGCGCCCGGATTTCAGTGTCGACCTCAACCAGCCATGGCTGCTGCTATGGGTGGTGCTGGCTGTCTATCTGGTGCTGGGGGTGTTGTACGAAAGCACCCTGCATCCGCTGACCATCCTCTCGACCCTGCCGTCGGCCGGGGTTGGCGCATTGCTGGCGTTGAATTTCAGCGGTACGAATTTCAGCCTGATTGCGCTGCTGGGTCTGTTCCTGCTGATCGGAGTGGTGATGAAGAACGCCATCATGATGATCGACTTCGCCCTGGCGGCTCAACGTCGTGATGGTTTGTCACCCCAGGCGGCGATTCGCCACGCAGCGGTGCTGCGGCTACGCCCGATCCTGATGACCAATCTCGCCGGGTTGCTCGGTGCGGTGCCGCTGGTGCTGGGCTTTGGTGAAGGAGCGGAAATGCGCCGACCGCTGGGCATCACCATCATCGGTGGGCTGGCGGTCAGCCAGTTGTTGACCCTGTACACCACCCCCGTCATCTACCTGTATCTGGAGCGCCTGCGTCAGCGGGTGCTGCGCCACCGGGAGCAACCGGCCGACCCAATGAATCCATCGCCATGAAAATATCGTCGCTATTCCTGACTCTGCTTGCCGTTCTGCTGTCCGCCTGCACCCTGGGGCCGGACTATACCCAGCCCGATATCGCGGATACCACCACCGTGCGCCATCAGGAGGGCTGGAAGCCAATGCCCGCGCAGAGCTGGGCAGCCAGCGGTAGTTGGTGGCTGGCATTCGAGGACGACGCCCTGACTGCGCTGGTGGAGCGCAGCGCTCAGGCGAACCAGACCCTGGCCCAGGCCGAAGCCCGCTTCCGCGCTGCCGAGGCCCAGTGGCGACTGTCCCGCGGCGGCTTGAGTCCCGAGGTGGGCGCGACCCTGGGTGGCAGCCGCAGCGGTGGCAGTGGTGACACTGGGCGGTCCGCTTCCGAACAGTACGATGCGCGTCTACAGATCGGCTGGGCTCCGGATCTCTGGGGCCGGGTGCGCCGGGAGATCGAGGCCGATCGGGCCAGTCTGCAGGCCAGCGCCGCCGACCTCGCGGCGGCCCGTCTTGCCATTCAGATGGCGGTGGCCGGCGCCTATGTCAATTTGCGCGCGCTGGATCGTCAGCAGGACATCCTCAACGAGACCATGACCGCCTACGACCGCTCCGCGACCCTGACCCGCAACCAGTATGAGGCCGGTATCGTCTCCCGGGCCGACGTGATCCAGGCCGAAACCCAGCGCCAGTCGCTGCGTACCGAGATGTACGACCTGCAGGCCGCACGGGCCCGGGAGCAGAATGCCCTGGCAGCCCTGCTGGGCATCGCACCGGCCGAACTCAGCCTGCAACAGGAAGGGGAGCAACTGCCGGCCATCCCCGCCTTGCCACAAAGCCTGCCCGCGGTACTGATCGCCCGGCGTCCGGACGTGGTCGCTGCTGAACGGCTGGTGGCGTCAGCCAATGCCCGCATCGGCGTGGCCCAGACCGCCTGGCTGCCGGACCTCACGCTGGATCTGTGGGGAGGAGTGCAGAGCGGCAGCTTCAGCGGCTTGTTCGACGCGCCGGCCAGGGTCTGGTCACTGGGGCCAACGCTGGCCCAGACGCTTTTCGATGGAGGTCAACGCGCGGCGACCCGGGACATGGCCATCGCCCGCTACGATGAACAGGCAGCGTTCTACCGCCAGACCGTGCTCGACAGTCTGCGGGAGCTGGAGGATGCACTGGCCACCTTGCAGATTCTCGCCGAGAAGACCGAGCAGCAGGACGCCCTGTTGCAACTGGCGCTGGAGAACGAGCGGGTGATCAGCAACCGCTATCGAGCGGGGCAGGTGTCTTTCCTGGAAGTGGCGACAGCGCAGAACATCACCTTGAGCACCCGGCGGGTGGCGGTGGATATTCACGCGGAGAGGTTGGCGGCGACGCTGCAGCTGGCAGCGATCATTGGTGGTGGCTGGGATCTGGACGACCCGGTAATCCAGTCGGTAACGGGCGAGTAAATCCGGCCGAGAGAGGGAGGCAGCCGCCGCTCGGCGGCTGCCGTACAGCTTATTCCTGGTCGACGCTGCCCATGGCGGTGGTGTTGAAGCCGCCATCGACATAGAGGATCTCGCCGGAAATACCGGAAGCCAGATCCGAACACAGGAAGGCGCCGGCGTTGCCGACTTCCTCGATGGTCACGTTGCGACGCAGCGGGGTGCGCGCTTCGTTGTAGGCCAGCATCTTGCGGAAGCTCTTGATGCCTGAGGCGGCGAGGGTGCGGATCGGACCGGCGGAGATGGCGTTGACGCGGATGCCGTCCTCGCCCAGGCTGCCGGCCAGGTAGCGTACGCCAGCTTCCAGGCTGGCCTTGGCCATGCCCATGACGTTGTAGTTCGGCATGGTGCGTACCGCGCCCAGGTAGGTCAGGGTCAGCAGGTTGCCGTTGCGCTTTTTCAGCAGTTCGCGACCCGCCTTGGCCAGGGCCACGAAGCTGTAGGCGCTGATGTCATGGGCGATCTTGAAGCCGTCGCGGGTGGTGGCTTCGGTGAAGTCGCCGTCCAGCTGGTCGCCAGGGGCGAAACCGACCGAGTGCACGATACAGTCGATACCATCGGGCCATTTCTTGCTCAGCTCGGCGAATACCTGCTCGATCTGTGCATCATCGGCCACATCACAGGGGAAGCACATGTCCGCGCTGGAACCCCAGTCGCTGGCGAAACCTTCGACACGGCCCTTGAGCTTGTCGTTCTGATAGGTGAAGGCCAGTTCAGCGCCTTCGCGGTGCATGGCCGCGGCAATGCCCGATGCGATGGACAGTTTGCTGGCTACGCCAACGATGAGTACACGCTTTCCGCTTAGAAATCCCATGTTCTTTTCCTGTTTTGCTATGGCCTCAAACCGAGGCCGACTTATCGGATACCGGGTGGGCGAACGCCGCCTCCAGCAACTGACGGGTATAGTCATGTTGCGGCGAGGCAAAGATCTGCTCGGCCGGTCCCTGTTCTACGATTTCACCCTGGCGTATGACCATCAGTTGATGGCTGAGGGCCCTGACCACCGCCAGGTCGTGGCTTATAAACAGATAACTCAGATTGTGCTTGCGCTGCAGCTCACGCAGCAATTCGACCACCTGGCCCTGCACCGTCCTGTCCAGGGCCGAGGTCGGCTCATCCAGCAGGATCAGCGACGGCTTGAGCACCAGCGCCCTGGCTATCGCCACGCGCTGACGCTGACCGCCGGAGAACTCGTGCGGGTAGCGATGCCGGCTGTCCGGGTCCAGACCGACTTCCTGCAGTGCCTGGATGACCATCTGCTCGCGCTCGGCGGTGCTGCCGATCCGATGGATCTCCAGCCCTTCGCTGATGATCTGCGCAATCGACATGCGTGGGCTCAGGCTACCGAAGGGGTCCTGGAACACCACCTGGAACTGCCTCCGTACTGGTCGTACCGCGCGCTGGTCGAGGCCATCGAGACGTTGACCGTTGCATTCTATCAGGCCCTGACTCTCGACCAGTCGCAACAGTGCCAGTCCAAGGGTGGTTTTTCCCGAGCCGCTTTCCCCGACGATGCCCAGTGTCTGCCCGCGTTGCAGGCTGAAACTGGCGTCAGTGACCGCCTTGATGTGATCCACCGTGCGCTTGAATACACCCTGGCGGATCGGGAACCACACCCGCAACTGCTCTGCACGCATGACCACCGGTGCCTCCGGATCCATGGGAACCGGACCTCCGGTAGGGTCGGCAGCCAGCAACTGCTGGGTATATTCATGCTGCGGCCTGGCAAACAGTTCTGCACAATCGTTCTGTTCGACGACCTGACCCTGGTACATGACACATACCCGGTGGGCAATTTTTCGCACCAGGTTCAGATCATGACTGATCAGGAGCAGGGCCATGCCAAGCTTGCGCTGCAGTGACTGCAGCAGCTCGAGAATTTTCAGCTGTACGGTGACGTCCAGTGCCGTGGTCGGCTCGTCGGCGATCAGCAGCTCCGGCTCGTTGGCCAGCGCCATGGCAATCATTACCCGCTGGCGCTGGCCGCCGGACAATTCATGGGGATAGGCACCGAGGCGCTTGGCCGGCTCGGGAATCCCCACCAGGTCGAGCAGCTCCAGGGTACGGGCCCGCGCGGCCTTCTTGTCCAGCCCCTTGTGCAGGAACAGCACCTCGTTGATCTGCCGCTCCACCGTGTGCAGCGGGTTCAATGAACTCATCGGCTCCTGGAAGATCATCGAGATGCGATTGCCGCGTACCTTGCGCAGTTGCTTTTCCGGAGCGCTGAGCAGGTCCTGCTGCTGGTACAGGATGCGTCCGCTGGGGTGCCGCGCCTGGGGGTAGGGCAGCAGGCGCAGAATCGAGTGGGCAGTCACCGACTTGCCCGAGCCGCTTTCGCCGACCAGCGCCAGGGTCTGCCCCGGCTGGATGTCGAAGCTCACGCCGCGTACGGCGAGCACTTCCTCGCGCTCGCTGGCAAAGGCTACGCTGAGATTGTCGATCCGTATCAATGGCTGTTGCGTCATGTCATTTCCTCGGGTCGAAGGCATCCCGCAGCGCCTCGCCAATGAATACCAGCAGCGACAGCATCACCGACAGCACCACGAAGGCGGTGATGCCCAGCCAGGGTGCCTGCAGGTTGGCCTTGCCCTGGGCGATCAGCTCGCCGAGCGAGGGCGAGCCGGGTGGCAGGCCGAAGCCCAGGAAGTCCAGCGAAGTCAGGGTGATCACCCCGCCGGTGAGGATGAAGGGGAAGAAGGTCAGGGTGGCGACCATGGCATTGGGCAGGATATGGCGGAACATGATGCTGGTGTTGCCGGCGCCCAGCGCCCGGGCCGCACGCACATACTCCAGGTTGCGTCCACGCAGGAACTCGGCGCGCACCACATCGACCAGCGCCATCCAGGAGAACAGCAGCATGATGCCCAGCAGCCACCAGAAGTTGGGCTGCACGAAGCTGGCCAGGATGATCAGCAGATAGAGCACCGGCAGTCCCGACCAGACCTCGATGAAGCGCTGACCGAACAGGTCGATGCGCCCGCCATAGAAGCCCTGGATGGCCCCGGCGATGACACCGATGATGGAGCTGAGGATGGTCAGGGTCAGGGCGAACAGCACCGAGATGCGGAAGCCGTAGATGACCCGGGCCATGACGTCCCGGGCCTGGTCATCGGTGCCCAGCCAGTTGTCCGCCGAAGGCGGAGCCGGTGCCGGCAGCTGCAGGTCGTAGTTGATGGTCTGATAGCTATAGGGGATCGGTGGCCATAGCATCCAGCCACCGGCATCATCGATCAGTTCGCGTACATAGGGGCTGCGGTAGTCCGCCTCGATGGGGAACTCGCCGCCGAACTCGGTTTCGGCGTAGCGTTTGAATACCGGGAAATACAGCTCGTCCTGGTAGCTCAGCAGCAGCGGCTTGTCGTTGGAGATGAACTCGGCGCCCAGACTGAGCACGAACAGCAACATGAAGACATGCAACGACCACCAACCGCGGCGATTGGCTCGAAAGCGCGCGAAACGCCGGCGATTGAGCGGTGACAACTGGAAATGGAACATCGCTCAACCCTCCCGGCTTTCGAAGTCGATGCGCGGATCGACCAGGGTATAGGCGATATCGCCGATCAGTTTCACCACCAGCCCCAGCAGGGTGAAGATGTACAGGGTGCCGAACATCAGCGGGTAGTCGCGATTGATCGCGGCCTCGAAGCCGAGCAGGCCCAGGCCATCCAGGGAAAAGATCACCTCGATCAGCAGCGCGCCGGTGAAGAACACGCTGATCAGTGCCGAGGGAAAGCCGGCGATGATCAACAGCATGGCATTGCGGAACACGTGGCCGTACAGCACCCGATTCTCCGACAAGCCCTTGGCCCGAGCGGTGGTCACGTACTGTTTGCCGATCTCATCGAGAAAGCAGTTCTTGGTCAGCATGGTCAGGGTGGCGAAGCTGCCGATGACCATGGCGGTGATCGGCAGCACCAGGTGCCACAGGTAATCGAGGATCTTGCCCCAGGTATCCAGTTCTTCCCAGTTGTTGGAGGTCAGTCCGCGCAGTGGGAACCAGTCGAAGTAGCTGCCGCCGGCGAACAGGACGATCAGCAGTATGGCCAGCAGGAAGCCGGGGATGGCATAGCCGACGATGATCAATGAACTGGTCCAGACGTCGAACGCCGATCCGTGACGGATGGCCTTGCGGATGCCCAGTGGAATGGAGATCAGGTAGGTGAGCAGAGTCGTCCACAACCCCAGGGAAATGGAAACCGGCATCTTCTCGATGATCAGGTCGATGACGCTGGCGTCGCGGAAGAAGCTGTCACCGAAGTCGAAGGTCAGATACCCCTTGATCATCAGCCAGAAACGTTCATGCGCCGGCTTGTCGAAGCCGTACATACGCTCGATCTCGGCGATGATGTCCGGGTCCAGGCCCTGGGCGCCGCGGTAGTTGCTGCCGCTGGCCACCTCACCCTGGGTGCTGCCGGAAATCCGGCTGGTGGCCCCCTCGAAGCCTTCGAGGTTGGCGATCATCTGCTCCACCGGGCCACCGGGAGCGGCCTGGATGATCAGGAAGTTGATCAGCAGAATGCCGAACAGGGTCGGGATGATCAGCAGCAGGCGCCGAATGATGTAGGCAAGCATGGCTCAGTTCTCCTGCGCAGGGTCGGGCAGGAGCACGGGGGCCGGTTGTTCCGCCACGCTGGTCGCCCACCAGGTGTACAGCCCCAGGTCATACTTGGGAGCGACCGGCGGATGGGCGAACTTCTTCCAGTAGGCTACGCGGTACATGCTGGTGTGGTAGTTGGGTACCAGATAATGGCCGGCGCGCAGTACCCGGTCCAGCGCGCGGGTATGGGTGACCAACTCGGCCCGGGAATCGGCCTGGATCAGACCTTCCACCAACTGGTCGATGGCCGGATCCTGCAGTCCCATCAGGTTGCGGCTGCCGGGGTTGTCGGCACTGCTGGAATGCCAGTATTCGCGCTGCTCATTGCCCGGCGAGTTGGACTGGGCGAAGCTGGAGACGACCATGTCGAAATCGCGGGAACGCAGGCGGTTGACGTACTGCGACACATCGATGCGACGTAGTTCCATGTTGATGCCCAGCGAAGCCAGGTTGCGCTTGAATGGCAGCAGGACCCGCTCGAAATCGGCCTGGATCAGCAGGAACTCGAAACTCAGCGGTTCGCCCTCGGCATTCACCAGGCGATCATCCTCGATACGCCAGCCGGCTTCCTGCAGCAGCGCATAGGCCTGGCGGCGCTGCTCGCGGATATTGCCGCTGCCATCGGTGACCGGCGGTACATAGGCCGGGTCGAACACGGCCGCTGGCAGATGCTCGCGCAGCGGTTCGAGCAGCGCCAGCTCATCCTCGCCCGGCAGCCCTTCGGCACCCAGTTCGGAGTTGCCGAAATAACTGGAGCTGCGGGTATAAGCGTCATGGAACAGGCGGCTGTTGGCCCACTCGAAATCGAACAGCAGGGCGATGGCCTTGCGCACCCGTACATCCTGGAAGTAGGGCTTGCGCAGATTGAACACGAAGCCCTGCATGCCCCTGGTGTTGAGATTGGGGATCTCTTCCTTGACGATCCGTCCGGCGCTCAGCGCCGGGCTGTCATAGCCGGTACTCCAGTTCTTGGCGGCGTACTCTTCATTGAAGTCGAACTGACCGGCCTTGAAGGCTTCCAGGGCAACGCCGAGGTCGCGATAGTAGTCGATGGTGATCCGGTCGAAATTGTAGAAGCCTCGGCGTACCGGCAGCTCGGCGGCCCAGTAGTCGGTCACCCGCTCGTAGCTGATGGAGCGGCCGGGGCGTACCTGGCCGATGCGGTAGGGACCGCTGCCCAGCGGCGGCTCCAGCCCGCTGCGGGTGAAGTCTCGCTCAGCCCAGTAATGCTCGGGCAGCACCGGCAACTGGCCGAGCACCAGTGGCAGCTCGCGGTTGCGGCCATGCTGGAAATGGAAGGTGACACTGTGCTCGCTGTCTGCGACTACCTCCTTCACGTCGCCATAGTAGGCGCGATAGAAGGGCGCGCCGTGTTCCATCAGGGTGTTGAAGGTGAATACCACATCCGCGGCGGTAACCGGGTGGCCGTCGTGGAAGCGCGCCTGGGGACGCAGGTGAAAGCGCACCCAGGTATTATCATCGGCTCTCTCGATGCGCTCTGCCAGCAGGCCGTATTCGGTGAAAGGCTCATCCAGCGCGTGCGCGGTCAGGGTGTCGTAGATCAGCCCGATCTGGTCGGCGGGCGTACCGCGGCTGATGAAGCCATTGAACGAGTCAAAGCTGCCGAAGCCGGACAGGCGCAGGGTACCGCCCTTGGGCGCATCGGGATTGACGTAGTCGAAGTGGCTGAAGCCTTCCGGGTACTTGGGCGGCTCGCCATACAGCGTCATGGCATGACTGGCAGGGGCTGCGTTGGCGGCCACGGAGCCAGCCAGCAACAGGCATCCCAGGCAGGTTTTCAATTTATCGAACATCGAGGTGACCTTTTCTTGTTCAATCGGTCCTGCCGTCCACCCACCAACTGCGGATGGATAGCGAATAGGGCGGAATCGGTGGTGACCGCAACGTACTTCGATGGGCTATGCGGTGGTAGTTTATATACCAGTTTGGAATTGTATAGTGCTCCCACAGCAATACCCGGTCGATTGCCTGTGCCGCGGCGATCTGCCTGGTTCGGGTGTCGGCGGTCAACAGCTCGCCGAGCAGGTCGTCGACGATCGGGTTGGCGATGCCGGCATAATTGCGGCTGCCCTTGACGTCGCGCTGGGAGGAATGGAAATAGACGTGCTGTTCATACCCCGGCGACAGGCTCTGCGGCAGGCTGGTGAGGATCATGTCGAAATCGAACTGATCGAGGCGCGCCTTGTACTGGGCGCGGTCCACGGTACGAATGCGCAGGTCTATGCCCAGGCGCGCAAGGTTGGTGCGCCAGGGCAACAGGATGCGTTCCAGGCTCGCATTGACCAGCAGCACCTCGAAGGCCAGCGGACGCCCATCACGGCTCTGCAGACGGCCGTTATGCAGTGTCCAGCCGGCCTCGGCGAACAGCTCCACCGCCTGGCGCAGGGTTTCCCGCGGGATGCCCCGGCCATCGGTGGTCGGCAGGCTGAAGGGTTTCAGGAACAGTTCATTGGGCAATTGCTCACGGTATTCACTCAGGAACAGGAACTCCTGGCCAGAGGGCAGCTCCGTGGCACTGAAAGGGCTGTTGGGGTAGTAGCTGAGCGAGCGCTGGTAGGCATCGTAGAACAGCACCCGGTTGGACCACTCGAAGTCGAACAGCATGCCGAGTGCCTGACGCACCAGACGCTGGTCGAAGGGGCTGCGCCGGGTATTGAAGAACAGCGCCTGGGTCGAAGCGGGAATCTGGTGTTCGATGGCCCGTTTCAGCACGGCCCCCGACGTCACCGCGGGAAAGTCATAGGCGTTGGCCCAGTTGCTCGCCTTGTGTTCGAGGTAGATGTCGAATTCGCCGGCCTTGAAGGCTTCGAAGGCGATGTTGTTGTCGCGGTAGAACTCCACTTCCAGCCGGTCGACATTGTACTTGCCGCGGTTGATCGGCAGGTCCTTGCCCCAGTAGTCCTTGACCCGCTGGAACACCAGCCGCCGGCCCGGAGAGACCTGGGTGATGCGGTAGGGGCCGCTGTTCAGTGCCGGCTCGAAGGTGGTCTCGCCAAAGGGCCGGTCGCGCCAGTAGTGCTCGGGCAGTACCGGCAATTCGCCCAGGCGCAGTATCAGCAGGGGGTTGTTGCTGCTCTTGAAGATGAAGCGGATGCGGTAGGTGCCGAGCAGGTCGATACGCTCCACCTCCTGCAGCATCGCCCGGTAGTTCGGATGCCCCTGTTCGCTCAGCAGCCGATAGCTGAAGGCGACGTCGTGGGCGGTGATCGGCCGGCCATCATGAAAGCGCGCCTCGGCTCGCAGGTTGAACACCACCCAGCTACGGTCATCGGGAAACTCCAGGGTTTCCGCGATCAGGCCGTAGGCGGAATAGGGCTCATCACCCGAGGGATCATAGATGCCGCTGCCGACCATCAGCGGCTCGTTCAGCTCGCTGATGCCGTACTGATAGAAGTTACCGGTGCTGATCGGGCTGGTGCCCTTGAGGGTGTAGGGGTTGAGGGTATCGAAGGTGCCGCTGCCCATCACCCGCAGGCTGCCGCCCTTGGGCGCGTCCGGGTTGACGTAGTCGAGATGGGTGAAGTCGTTCGGATACTTGGGCTGGCCAAAGACCGCATAGCCATGCTGCCGATAGATCGTCGCATCTGCGTCGGGGCACAGCGAGATGAAGAGGAGCAGGGCGCAGAGCAGTTTGAGCGGCAGTATCATGGACGGTCGCATAGCCAGAGAATGTCCGTACGCTAACATTCTGCGGCTATAAGCGAAAGCCTGGCCCAGACGCCGCTCAAGGCATCTGCAGGGTCAACTGCTGGCCGGGCTTGAGGTGCGTGTCGACACCGTTCCAGGCGCGCAGCTGCTTGATCTCGACATTGAAGCGCCGGGCGATGCTGTATAGCGAGTCACCGGACTGTACAGTATAGATACGCTTGCGCGCTGCGGGAGCGCTGGCCGGCGGGGGTGTGGCACCATGAGGCACCATGAGCGTCTGGCCGACATTGATCAGGCTGCCCTGGATATCGTTAGCCTGGCGCAGCGCATTCACGCTCAGATTGTGTTTGCGGGCGATCTGCGAGAGGTTGTCACCGCGGCGCACGGTATAGCGGGTGAAAGGAATGCGCTCACTGTCAGGCAACTTGGTCAGCGCAGCGCTGAACTGTTCGGCCTGCTCCACTGGAATCAACAACTGGTAGGGTTCGGCGGGAGTGACGACGCGATGCGTGAAGGCCGGGTTCAGGTACTTGATCTCATCGGTGGAAATGCTCGCCAGCTCTGCCGCTTTGTACAGGTCCAGGGGACGTCTGATGGTGATCTGAGCAAAGTAGGGCTCGTCATTCAGCGCCGGCAGAATGGTGCCGTACTGCTCCGGGCTGCTGACGATCTGTGCCAGGGCCAGCAGGCGGGGCACGTAGTCCATGGTCTGGCCAGGCAACTGCAGGTTCCAGTAATCGGCTGGCAATCCCAGGCTCTGGTTGCGTTTCACCGCACGACCGACACAGCCCTCGCCACAGTTGTAGGCGGCCACAGCCAGCAACCAGTCACCGTCGAACATGTCGCCGAGCTTGCTCAGATAGTCCAGGGCGGCGGCGGTGGAGGCGGTAATATCACGCCGGCCGTCGTACCAGTCATCCTGGCGCAGGGAGAAGACCTGGCCGGTGGAGGGAATGAACTGCCAGATGCCGGCGGCGTTGGAAGTGGAGTAGGCCATGGGGTTGTAGCCGCTTTCCACGAACGGCAGCAGTGCCAGTTCCAGCGGCATGTCGCGCTTGTCCAGTTCTTCCACTACATAATGCAGATAACGCTGGGCGCGTTGCGAGGTGATCTCGAAATAGCGGGGCTGGGAGGCGAAATACAGCCTTTGCTGATCGATGCGCGGATTGTCGATGACGCTCGGGTCGAGCAGGAAGCCGTCGCGGATGCGAGTCCACAGGGTGCGCGGCTCGTCGATTTTCTGCGGCGATCGCCAGCGCACGGTATTGCTGCTGGCGGTGCGCTTGGCGGAGGTAGTGGAGTGTGCGGGCACTGCGGAGGTGACCGCAGAGCGGTCGGGAGTGCCGGTGGTGGTCTGGCAGCCAACCAGAACCACGAGCCACAGCGTCAGGAGTCCATTTCTGAGTGCGTTGGGCGAAAGAGTCATGGGCCGATCCGTTAAAATTTGCCCGATTCTAGGGAGTCGCCTCCCCAGGGTCAAGGAAGCCGGGCGGGACCCTCTGTCGCATCCCTGCTCCTGGCTCGACAGGCACCTGTAGTTCGCGGCTTCGGCTCAGCGTTGCTACTATTTCAAAATGTGTCTTTCCAGGCGCGGATGGCGGCGAAGGTCTGCACCCCGGGGGCGCTGACCGCGCCACTGTGCGCGGCGGCCGCACCCACGACGTGCGGTTCCTCGCAGCGCAGGAAAGGGTTGGTACGCTTTTCCAGCGCCAGGGTGGTGGGCAGGGTGATCCGGCCATCGCGGCGCAGCTCATCCACGACTTCCAGGCGTACCTGGATATCCGGATTGTTCGGTTCCACCGCCTGGGCGAAGCGCAGGTTGGACTGGGTGTATTCATGGGTGCAATAGATGGTGGTGTTGTCCGGCAGGCTGGCCAGGCGCTGCAAAGAGGCGTACATCTGTTCTGGGGTGCCTTCGAACAGTCTGCCGCAACCACCGGCGAACAGCGTGTCGCCACTGAGCAGCCAGGGTTCCTGTGGGTCATTGCAGAAGAACGCGATATGATCCAGTGTATGACCGGGTACCGCCAGCACCTCGATTTCCTGTTCATACAGGCGCAGCTGGTAGCCTTCCGCCAATGGACGGTCGATGCCCTGGATGCTGTCGTTGGCCGGCCCCCAGACCTTGCAGCCGGTGGCGGCCTTGAGCGTCAGGACACCACCGGTGTGGTCGCGGTGGTGGTGCGTGAGCAGAATGGTGTTGAGTTGATATTCCGGATGACGGCTCAGCCAGGTGATGACCGGCCGGGCGTCTCCCGGGTCCACGGCGGTGACCTGCAGGGTGCTGTGATCCTGTAGCAACCAGATATAGTTGTCCTGAAACGCGGGTAGCGCAATGAACGTTGGCATGGGCATTCACCTTCCTGGAATAGTTGTTTTCGCTATCTTATAGAGGTCGTATCACCCAGGCCAACCCGGAGGCTGTATGGAGATTCCCGAACTGTCCCGTTCCATCAGTCAGGAGGACCTGATCCGCCTGCTCACGGGCGCGCGGCAATGGTTGACCAGCGCCCCGGGGCAACTGCTGCTGGAGACCGAGCGGGCGGTGCTGGGTCGCGAACTGGGCAACTGCTTCGGCCAGCATCTGGTGCAGTATGGGCTGGCACCGGAGCTGCTGGATAACCAGCGCTCGGTGCTGCGTAACCACTGGCGGCTGGATCTGCTGGCCGGAGAGGCAGTGTTGCCGGTCGAGGAAACCCATTGGCCGTTCGCTCCCCATTCGCTGGATGTGGTGCTGCTGCACCACGGTCTGGACTTCTGCCTGTCGCCGCGCAGCCTGTTGCGCGAGGCCAGCCAGGCGGTACGTGCCGGCGGCCATCTGCTGGTGTTCGGCTTCAATCCCTGGAGTTGCTGGGGGCTCAATCACTTCGCCGGACGTGACTGGTTCAGTGAAGCCGGTTTCATCAGCCCGGCGCGGCTGACCGATTGGCTCGACCTGCTGGGTTTTGCGGTGGAGAAACGCGTCGATGGATGCTATCGTCCGCCCCTCAAATCGCAGGCCTGGCTGGACCGGCTTGCGCGCATCGAAGCGTTGGGCGAACGGCATCAGCTGCCGGGCGGTGGCTTCTATTTTCTGCTTGCGCGGCGCCAGACCCTCGGCGCCATGCCGCGCCGGCAGCGTGGCATGGCGTTCCCGGCGCTGAGCCTGCCGCCACTGGTTGCCGGCAACCGACGGGCACACAAACGGAACAAGCAATGAGTCATACGATCGAGATATTTACCGACGGCGCCTGCAAGGGGAATCCGGGCCCCGGCGGCTGGGGGGTGTTGTTGCGCCTGGGCGAACATCAGAAGACCCTGTTCGGCGGCGAGCTGAACACCACCAACAACCGCATGGAGCTGACGGCGGCCATCCGCGGGCTGCAGGCATTGAAGAAACCGGCCCGGGTATTGCTGACCACCGACTCGGAATATGTCATGAAGGGTATCCGCGAATGGATGCCCAACTGGAAGAAGCGTGGCTGGAAAACCGCCAGCCGCCAGCCGGTGAAGAATGCCGACCTGTGGCAGCAGCTGGATGAGCTGGTCAACCAGCATCAGGTGGACTGGCGCTGGGTCAAGGGGCACAGTGGTCATCCGGAAAATGACCTGGCCGATGAGCTGGCCAATCGCGGAGTAGATCAGGTGTTGGGCAGGAGGAGTGCTCTGGATGCGTGAAGTCGTTCTGGATACCGAAACCACGGGTATCGAAGTACGGGAAGGTCACCGGATCATCGAGATCGGCTGTGTCGAGTTGATCGACCGGCGCCTGACCGGCCGCCACTTCCATGTCTACATCAATCCCGAGCGGGAGGTAGAGGAAGGCGCTTTCGCGGTGCATGGCATCAGCGACGAGTTTCTTGCCGACAAGCCGTTGTTCGGCCATGTGGTCGATGACTTCATGGACTTCATCAAAGGGGCGCGGCTGGTCATCCACAACGCAGCGTTCGACGTCGGTTTCATCGACGCTGAGCTGGAGCGGCTTGGCGGTCGCCACGGACGGGTCGCCGAGCATTGCGGTGTGGTGGACACCCTGCTGATCGCCCGTGAAAAGCATCCCGGCCAGCGCAACAGCCTCGATGCCCTGTGCAAACGCTATGGTGTCGACAACTCCCAGCGTGACCTGCACGGCGCCTTGCTCGACGCGGAAATCCTGGCTGACGTCTATCTGGTGATGACCGGTGGTCAGACCGCGTTGCTGCTGGCCAGTCAGAACAGCGGTGACCATGGTTCTGCGGAGGTGGGGAGCATTCGTCGACTCGATCCCCAGACGCGGCCCCGATTGCAGGTGCCGCGGGCCAGCGAGGCCGAATTGGCCGCCCATGCCGAGCGCATTGCGGCCATCGAGAAGGCCGCCGGCTTCGCCTTGTGGAGTCAATCCGAAGCGGTCGATGCGAGCGTCTGACTAGCGTGTTTCGGTCTGTGGCAAAAGGCCGTCGATGCGAAATTGCGGAGCCTGCCACAGATCGAAATGGCGAATGCCGCCCAAGGTATGCCGCTGATACCCATGCTTGATATAGTGCGTGATTGGCCATCGATGCAGGGCCAGTCTCAGCACAGGCAATCAGGGAGCCGCTACACATGCACCAATATCAGTCACTGAAAGTCGAGCAGCAGGGCGCTATCGCTCATGTCATGATCAATCGTCCGGCCAAGGCCAACGCCATGGACGAGGCGTTCTGGACCGAGATGGTGCAGGTGTTCGACTGGGTCGACCAGACCGACAGCGTCCGCGTGGCGGTGATTTCCGGCGCTGGCAACAACTTCTCGGCGGGAATCGATCTGACCATGCTGGCGCAGGCCGCCGGCGATATGGTGCAGGATGTCGGTCGCAATGCCGAGCGCATACGCCGCAACATCCTGCGTCTGCAGGCTGCTTTCAATGCAGTCGATGAATGCCGCAAGCCGGTCATCGCCGCGATTCACGGCTATTGCATCGGTGGTGCCATCGATCTGATCGCTGCCTGCGACATGCGTTATGCTACCGGCGATGCGCATTTTTCCATCAAGGAAATCGACATGGGCATGGCGGCGGATGTAGGCACTTTGCAACGATTGCCCCACCTTATCGGGGATGGCATGATGCGGGAACTGGCCTATACCGGACGGGCGGTGTATGGCGATGAGGCGGCGCAGCTGGGGCTGGTCAACCGGGTATACGCAGATCATGGCGCATTGATCGAAGGTGTGATGGACATCGCCGCGCAGATTGCTGCAAAGTCCCCCCTGGCGATCCGCGGAACCAAGGAAATGATTCGCTACAGCCGCGACCACAGCGTTGCCGATGGTTTGAACTACATAGCGACCTGGAACGCGGCCATGCTGCAGTCGGAAGACCTCAAGCTGGCGGTGGCGGCACACATGAGCAGAAAACCAGCCGAGTTCGCCGATTGAGCGTGCCAGTCTGACTGCAGGGACGAAGGAGACTGAAGCGATGTTAACCGGTGCCACATCACTTGATCTTGTCAGGGACGAACTCTTTGTCAGCGTGACCGGCGTCGAGGAGCTGCTGCAGCAGTTCCTCGAGGAGCGCCATAATGGCAGCCTGCTGCAACAGGCCATCGAAGGGTTGCAGCAACTGCGCGGAACCTTGAATCTGATCGAGCTGGACGGCGCCGCCTTGCTGCTCGAGGAAATGATCGCCCTGGCGACCGATATCCCGGTGCATGAGGGCGAGGGCCGCAATGCCCCACTGTCGACGCTGTGCAACAGCCTGTTCCTGCTGCAACGCTATCTGCATCTGTGCCGCCAGCAGGGGCGCGAACGCCCCGAACTGCTGTTGCCGGTGATCAACGAACTGCGTTCGCACAGACCGGATATGCAACCCCTGCCGGAAAGCCATTTCTATCCCCTGGACCCATACCGGATGCCGGCGGCCCTGCGTGATGGCGCGCGCCAGCCGCTCGATCCCCGGACCTTTGCGCGGCTGCGCCAGATGTATCAATTGGGATTGCTGGGCATGATCCGTGATGAGCGGCCGGGGGCCGGGATTTCACTGATGCAGCGGGCGCTGCAGCGCTGGGAGACCCGCCTGGATGACCGTGCCGCCACGCTGTGCTGGATCGCCTCGGCCTCGCTGGAGGCGGTGGAGCGGGTACCGCTGCAGCTGACCGGGGAGCGCAAGCGCCTGTATTCGCGTCTGGATCGGCAGATCAAGCGGCTGGTGGCGGGCGGCACCGAGTCGGACGATACCGCTCGGCTGCGCCGCGACCTGCTGTATCTGGTGGCGCTGGCCGACTCGCGCTGCGTGTTGTGCGAAGAGGTCCGGCGAGCGGTCAACCTGCCGGATCCAGGCTACACCGAGGCAGCCTTGCAGCATGACTTTGCCAGCCTGCGCGGGCCGGGGGCCGATGTCATGCGCTCGGTTGCCGAGGCGCTGCATGAAGAAATCAACGCGATCAAGGATCTGCTCGACCTGCTGGCGCGCAATGCCGGTGATGCCGAGCAGTCACTGGAAACCCTGGATGTATCACTGCAGCGGTTGTGGAAGACCCTGGGTATGCTGGACATGACCAGCGTCTCCGAACAGATTCGCCGCGCCGCCGAGCTGCTTGATGGCTGGCGGGCGGGTGACCAGGGTGTCCTGGAACAGGTTGCCGATGCGGTCTTGCATGCCGAACTGACTGTCACCCGCATGGAGAGCGAAGGTGAGGGCGCTGCGGTCTTTGCCGAGGACCAGCAGCCAGCGCCAGTCGAGCTCAAGGAAGCGCATATTGTACTGGTGGAGGAATCCCAGGCCGGCCTGGCTCTTGCCAGAAGGGCGGTAACCGCCTATATCGAATCGGGTAATGACCGCATGCACCTGCTGAACGTGCCGGCGACCCTGGAAACCGTGCGTGGCGGTCTGATTTTCCTCGGCATGACCCGGGCGGCAGACATTATTCGCACGGCATCGCGCTTTATCCGCGAAGCGATGCTGGAGCAACAGAAGGTACCAGGCGTGCAGCAACTGGAAATACTTGCCGATGCACTGACCAGCATCGAATTCTATCTGGAATCGGCGGAGCGCTCTTCGGTGAATACCGGTGATGTGCTGGCTCTGGCCGAAGACAGCCTGGCAGAACTTGGTTATACGGTAGGTGCCTGACATGCAGAAATTCACCCGCTTCACCGCATCGATATCGACTGAAACCCGCGGGGATGGCTGGGTGCTGATTCGTCATGAGCAATCCTTCGCGATGTATCAGGGCAACCTGTTGCATGATCCGGACATGGCGCGTTATCTGGGTGATGCCGAATATCAGCTGACCTTGGGGCTGGTCGATGACAAGCCCTGTCAACTGGTGCGGGTCAAGGAACAGATCGACCTGCCGGGACTGTCCTGGCATGGTCTGCGTGGTTTGCTTGGGCACGTGGATGACTCCACCTTCCGTCTGCTCGGCGTGGCCCAGCAGCTGGATATCTGGCATGACACCCATCGCTTCTGTGGCCGTTGTGGCCAACCAACCCAGGTGCGACTCGACGAACGGGCCATGGAATGCAGCGCCTGTGGCAATCGCCAGTATCCCAAACTCTCACCCTGCATCATCGTTCTGGTGACGCGGGGCGATGAGGTCCTGCTGGCGCGTTCGGCGAATTTCCGTTCGGGTTTCTTCAGCACCCTGGCCGGTTTCATCGAGCCGGGCGAGTCGGCGGAAGAAGCCCTGCGCCGCGAGGTAATGGAGGAGGTGGGCGTCGAGGTCGATCAGCTGGAGTACCTCGGCAGCCAGAATTGGCCGTTCCCCAATTCGCTGATGCTGGGATTTCACGCCCGCTACGCGGGAGGCGAGATCGTGCCCCAACCCGGGGAAATCGAGGAAGCCCATTGGTGGCATGTCGACCAGCTACCTTCCATTCCGCCGCACGGCACCATTTCACGCTGGTTGATCGATTGTTACCTGGCGCGGCTGGCCGGCCAGCCGGAGCCGCCGGTTCCGGCCTGACTGTCTACAAGGAGTTCGCATGCAATATGCTGGTCTGGCAGCGCTGGTGGGATGCCTCGCGCTGCTGTTGCTGTGTCTGACGCTACGTTTCGGTTGGCGTCTGGAATGGTTGCTTGGCTGGCTCAAGGGGTGCGGCCTGCTGCTGTTGCTGGGTGTGTGTGTATCAGCGGCGGCAGTGGCCTGGGAGCTGTATCAGTTCCGCAGCATCACCGATGGGGGCCGGGTAGCCACGCTGGAATTGCGGCAGATTGCCGAGCAGCAGTACGAGGCGCGATTGGATGCCGCTGCCGGCAGCCATCAACTGCCTTTGCATGGCGATCTCTGGGAGCTGGAAGTACAGGTGCTGCGCTGGCGCGGCCTGCCGCATATTCTCGGCCTGGAGGATGGCTACCGGCTCAATGGCGTGAATGGCCGTTACCTGAGGCTGGAGCAGCAGCGCGAGATGGGCGCGGTGCTGGCCCGTCCCCTTCACGACACACCACCCTGGCGCGATGCCTGGCGCTGGTTGGACCGCCTGGATCTGGGCTGGCTGTATGCCGATGCCTTCGCCATCCGCTTCATGCCCATGGCGGACGGGGCGCGTTACGTGATCGAGATTGGTGCCACCGGGCTGTCACCGGTGGCGATGAACGCCCAGGCACTGGGGGCGATGAAGGGCTTCGAGTGAAGGGAAGGATGCCGGCCAAGCTGCCGGCATCGTCGTTTCAAGCGAGCATGCCACCATCGACATTGATCGCGGTGCCGGTAGTGTAGCTGGATGCATCGCTGACCAGATACAGCACGGTGCCGGCCATCTCGCTCGGATCGGCCGGACGTCCCAGCGGAATGCGCGCCAATGCCGGCTTGAGGATGCTCTCGTTCTTGACCAGCGCCGAGGCGAACTTGGTATCGGTCAGGCCTGGCAGCAGCGCGTTGCAGCGGATGCCGAACTGGGCGCACTCCTTGGCGAATACCTTGGTCATGTTGATGACCGCCGCCTTGGTGATCGAGTAGATACCCTGCATCATCGCCGGCACCATGCCGTTGACCGAGGCGACGTTGAGAATGACGCCGCCGCCGTTCTCACGCATCAGCTTGCCGGCTTCGACCGACATGAAGAAGTAGCCGCGGATATTCACGTCGACGGTCTTCTGGAAGGCCGACAGATCGGTATCCAGTACATTACCGAAGTGCGGGTTGGTAGCGGCGTTGTTGACCAGGATGTCGAGCTTGCCGAACTGGCTGCGAATGGCCTCGACGGTGGCAGTGATCTGTTCCATCTCGCCAATGTGGCAGGCCATGGCAGTGGCCTTGCCACCTGCGGCGACAATGGCGTCCGCCACTTCCTGGCAGCCATCGATCTTGCGGCTGGTAACGATCACATGGGCGCCTTGCTGGGCCAGCAGTTTGGCAATGGCCTCACCGATGCCACGGCTGGCACCGCTCACCAGGGCGATTTTTCCGTCCAGATCGAACAGTTGGGTTTTCTGCATCTGTCTTGTCCTTGTTGATATAGGCGTGGTCGCTGGTCAATCTACTGCAGCATCCGAGGCCTGCCAACAGCCAGCATTGCTTATCAGAAACCGTGTTGGAGGTGGATTGGTTGTATCTATGTGACCGGGTGACGGTAGCCAAGAGCAAAAAACCGGAGCCAGGCTCCGGTTTTTCATTGTGGCTGTGTTGTTGTCCGATCAGACCGGAAACAGCTCACCAAGCTTCAACGCCAGCATCATGTCGCCTTCAGCGCGCAGCTTGCCGCCCATGAAGGCCTGCATGCCGTCGGTTTCTCCGGAAATGACGCCCTGCAGCGTGGCAGCATCCATGATCAGCGTGACGTTCGGGTCTTCGGCATCACCCTGATTGACGGAGCAGGTACCGTCCTTGATGACAGCGTAGAAGTTGGAGTCATCTTCGATGTTGAACTGGAAAACCAGATCCAGGCCAGCCGCGGCGGCCGGATTGAACTTGCCTTCCATGTTGTTGATGATGTCGGCAACGGTAGTCATGGGTTCATCCTTATAGGGCTGTTTCATTGAGGCAACGGCGCAGCCGTCGCGGGGCATCGTTGTGCAGCTCAACAGAGGGTATGGTGGGTGGCGGGGCCTGTCAACAAAAATCATACGACCGTTTGAATTCGGCCTGTGCGGCCCAGTCTCCAGCGGCGGAATCATCCTGTATGCTTGGCAGGATCGAATCGAATAGGGAGATATCTGTGGATTGGCTTGCTGAGTATGGAATGTTTGCCGCGAAGGCGCTGACGACCCTGGTGGTGATATTTATCGTCTTGCTGATGGTGGCCTCGCTCAAGGGGCGGCAGCGTAAGGGCGAAGGCGCGTTGCAGGTGACCCGGCTGAATGATCAACTGGCGCGGATGACCGAGCGGCTCGGCCAGGCGGTGCTGGACAAGCCGGCACTCAAGGCCTTGCACAAGACCCGCAAGCAGGAGGCCAAGGCGCGCAGCAGGGGCAATGCCGACCGGGACAAGGTCTTCGTGCTGAACTTTCATGGCGATATCAAGGCCAGTGCCCTGGAGAACCTGCGTCATGAGGTGACCGCGGTGCTGGAGCTGGCTACCCCGCGGGACGAGGTCATCGTCAAGCTGGAAAGCGGTGGCGGCATGGTGCATGCCTACGGCCTGGCTGCGGCGCAGTTGACCCGGGTGCGTGAGGCAGGGATACCGCTGACCGTGTGTGTCGACAAGGTGGCGGCCAGCGGTGGCTACATGATGGCCTGCATTGCAGATCGTATCCTGGTGGCGCCCTTTGCCATGCTGGGATCGATTGGCGTGGTGGCGCAGTTGCCCAACTTTCACCGGGTACTGAAGAAGCACGAGATCGACTACGAGATGCTGACCGCGGGGGAGTACAAGCGCACCTTGACCCTTTTCGGTGAGAACACCGACAAGGATCGGGAGAAATTCCAGGAAGACCTGGAAAACATCCATCGTCTGTTCAAGCAGTTCGTGACCCGTTATCGTCCGGTACTGGATATCGATGCGGTGGCCACAGGGGAGGTCTGGTTCGGTAGCGAGGCTCTGGAGCGCGCTCTGGCGGATGAACTGAAAACCAGTGACGAGTATGTCAGCCAGCGTATTCGCCAGGCCGATGTGTTCGAGGTGCATTTCGCTCGTCCCAAGCGGCTGCAGGATCGTCTGAGTTCCAGCGTGTCCGCCGCCCTGGACCGTCTGCTGCTGACCTGGGTCTCGCGTTTCTACAATCAACGTTTCTGGTAGGAGTCTGTCATGTCCGAGTTCAAGGCGTTGCTGGTCAGTGAAGAACAGGGGCGGTTCGTCCCCCGGGTGGTTGCCCGGCAGGTGGATGACTTGCCGGCCGGCGAAGTACTGATCCGCGTGCAATGGTCATCGCTCAATTACAAGGATGCCCTGTCCGCCAGTGGCAACCGCGGCGTTACCCGCAACTATCCGCATACACCGGGCATCGATGCCGCTGGTGTAGTCGAAGCCAGCTCGGTATCGGAGTTGGCAGCCGGTGACGAGGTCATCGTCACTGGCTATGACCTGGGCATGAATACCCCGGGCGGGTTTGGCCAGTACATCCGCGTGCCAGCGGCCTGGGTGTTGAAGCGGCCCTCCGGCCTGACCCTGCGCGACAGCATGGTGCTGGGCACCGCCGGGCTGACCGCCGCGCTGTGCATCGACAAGCTGGAACGTTCCGGGCTTACTCCCGGCGCTGGTCCGGTGCTGGTCACTGGCGCCACCGGCGGTGTGGGCAGTATTGCCGTGGCTATGCTGGCCGGGCTCGGACATGAAGTGGTGGCGGTGACCGGCAAGGCCGAGCAGGCCGATTTTCTCCGCCGGCTCGGCGCCGCCCAGGTCCTGGAGCGCAGCGAGTTGCAGGCTGGCACCGACAAGATGTTGCTGGCCGAACGCTGGGCTGGTGCCGTGGATACGGTCGGCGGCGATATCCTGTTCAATGTGATCAAGTCGCTACGTTATGACGCCAGCGTGGCCTGCTGCGGCCTGACTGCCGGTGTCCAGTTCCAGGCCAGCGTATTCCCCTTCATCCTGCGCAACGTCAATCTGCTGGGGGTGGACTCAGTGGAGCAGCCGCTGGTGGCCAAGGCGTCGATGTGGGACCGTCTGTCCCTGCAATGGAAGACCGACCTGCAACAGTTGGAGCATGAGGTCACGTTGGAGCAGTTGCCGGAGCAGATCAGTACCATTCTCGGTGGTGGCATGGTTGGCCGTACGGTGGTCAACCTCGGTTGAGACGGTTGCCGCCGGCATGAGCACTCTCGATCTGTTTCAAGTGCCGGGACAACGGCTGCCGCTGGGCGCCCAGGCGTTCATCCTGTGTGGTTTTGCCATGCCGTATCAGGATGAGCTGTTGGCGGCGCTGAGCGCCATCGAGGCGCAGTCACCGTTTCGTAAGATGCAGACGCGTGGTGGCTACCGGATGTCGGTGGCCATGACCAACTGTGGTGAAGTGGGTTGGGTTTCCGATCTTCAGGGTTATCGCTACAGCAGTATCGATCCGCACAGTGGTGCTCCATGGCCTGCCATGCCCGGCGTATTCTCCAGGCTGGCGGAGACCGCCGCGGCAGCGGCGGGTTTTGCAGCCTTCCAGCCGGATGCCTGTCTGATCAATCGCTATCTGCCAGGCTCGCGGTTGTCGCTGCATCAGGATAAGGATGAACGGGATTTTTCCGCGCCCATTGTCTCCGTGTCGCTGGGTATGACCGCGACCTTCCTGTTCGGCGGACATCGGCGGGAGGAAAGAACCGCCAGGGTGCAGCTATACCATGGGGACGTGGCAGTGTGGGGCGGAGAAGACCGGCTGCGCTATCATGGCGTGCTGCCGCTCAAGGGAATGGCGCATCCGCTGCTCGGCGAGCGGCGAATCAATCTGACTTTCCGCAAGGTGCGCTGACGGTTGAGTGTCGTGGCGGGGAGCGGGGCGGTGCAAGCCGGACGGGCATCGACCCGTCCGACTGACCTGGGTAGAGCGGATCAGCGGCGACGGAACAGCGGCAGCGGTTCGTCGGTGGCGGCCTGATAGACCTCCGAGAAATCCTGCAGGCTGGCCAGGGCCGCATGTGGATCGTGGTCCTCACGCAGGGCATAGGCATCGAAGCCGCAGCGGCGCATGAAGAACAACTGATCGCGCAGCACGTCGCCGATCGCACGCAATTCTCCACGGTAGCCATAGCGATCACGCAGCAGGCGGGCATTGGAGTAATTGCGTCCATCGCTGAATACCGGGAAGTTCAGCGCGATGACCTGGAAGTGCTGCAGGTCATCGGCGATGCTCTCGGCTTCCTCATCGGAATCCAGCCAAACACCCAGTCCGCCATCGCGGGCCCGGAGCGCATGGGCGTGTTCGAGCCAGAGCGCCAAGGGCACGATGAGGTTACCTGAGTTGGTCAGGTCCTCGGTGCCGGCGTCCTTGGGCAGCAGTTGCCAGGTGTCCTCGATGACCTGATTACCCTTAATGATTTGCTGCATACACTCGCTCCTTAAACGGGGCCATGCCAATACGCTCGAAAGTATCGATGAGGCGCTCTTCCGGGGTGCGGTTTTCCACATAGACGTCGATCAGTTTCTGCACCACCGTCGGCATCTGGTCGGCAGCGAAGGACGGCCCGAGGATCTGGCCGATGGCGGCGTCGCGGCCGGACTTGCCGCCCAGCGATACCTGGTAGAACTCCTGACCTTTCTTGTCGACACCGAGGATGCCGATATGGCCGACGTGGTGATGGCCGCAGGCGTTCATGCAACCGGAGATGTTCAGTTCCAGGTCACCGATGTCATACAGGTAATCCAGATCATCGAACTGGCGTTGGATGGACTCGGCGATCGGGATCGACTTGGCGTTGGCCAGCGAGCAGAAGTCACCGCCGGGGCAACAGATGATATCGGTCAGCAGGCCGATATTCGGTGTGGCGAAGCCCAGTTCACGGCACTGGCTCCACAGTTCGTACAGATCCTGCTGACGTACGTAGGGCAGCACCAGGTTCTGATAGTGGGTGGAGCGGATTTCACCGAGGCTGTATTTATCCGCCAGATCTGCAGCGGCATCCAGCTGCTCGGCGGTAATGTCGCCAGGGGATACCGAGGTCGGTTTCAGCGACAGGGTCACCGCGGCGTAGCCGGGGGCGCGGTGTGCCTGCACGTTGCGGCTGGCCCAGTTGTCAAAGCCCCTGTCGCTGCCACGCTTGTCCAGGTAGCTGGCATCATCACCAGCGAAGCTTTCCAGCTCCGGAGTAACGAAGTATTTGCTGACGCGCTGCAGTTCAGCGTCGGTCAGGGTGACGCCGCTGTCCTTGAAGTTCTCCCACTCGGCTTCGACCTTCTCGGCGAAGACCGCAGGAGTCAAGGCCTTGACCAGAATCTTGATGCGCGCCTTGAACTTGTTGTCCCGACGACCGTAGCGGTTGTATACGCGCAGGATGGCTTCCAGGTAGGTCAACAGGTGCTGCCAGGGCAGGAAGGCGCGGATTTCCGCACCGACCATGGGCGTGCGGCCGAGGCCGCCGCCGACCAGTACCTGAAAGCCCAGCTCGCCGGCTGCGTTACGCACGGCATTCAGGCCGATATCATGCACGCTGATGGCGGCGCGGTCCTGCTCGGCACCATTGATGGCGATCTTGAACTTGCGCGGCAGGAAGGCGAATTCGGGGTGGAAGGTCGACCATTGGCGGACGATCTCGCACCAGGGGCGTGGGTCGATCAGCTCATCGGCAGCCACACCAGCGAATTGGTCGGTGGTGGTGTTGCGAATACAGTTGCCACTGGTTTGGATGGCATGCATCTGCACCGATGCCAGTTCTTGCAGAATGTCCGGCACGTCTTCCAGTTCGGGCCAGTTCAACTGGATATTCTGGCGTGTGGTGATGTGTGCATAACCCTTGTCGTAGCGGCGGGTGATGTAAGCCAATTTACGCAGGCGTTCGGATGAGAGGACGCCATAGGGTACCGCGATACGCAGCATCGGCGCGTAGCGCTGGACATACAGGCCATTCTGCAGGCGCAGCGGCAGAAATTCCGTTTCGGATAGTTCGCCAGCCAGATAGCGGCGTACCTGATCGCGGAACTGCTTGGCGCGGTCCTCTACGATACGTTGGTCATACTCGTCGTAAATATACATTCTGACAACCTGTTGTTGGGCGTTCACGCCCTTGGCTAACGGAGGTTCAACCCGGCAGGGCTCAGGAAGCGCCGAGACGATATCAGTTTTTTTTTATGCTTAAAAGGAATGTTTGTATATATGCTTATGTCGAATATCTAGGTTCAGATGATGCTGCTTGTACATCCGGCGGGACTGGTCTTAACTGTAGCGACAGTACATTCCCATTCCAAGAACAAGAGGAATCGCATCATGAACGACAATGACATGCACACCGGTGGCGACCACAATAGTGGGCTGGATGCCTTTGCTGCCGTCGCGCTGATTCTCATCGCGGTGGCGACTGCTGTGTTCTGGGTCAGCCAGCACTAGGACTGGCCTGACCTGGACCAACTATTCTAGCTTCCCGCGAGGTGCAGCACCAGCTTGACAATGCCGAGGATGCCGAGGATGAACACCAGCATGAAGCCAAGCCCGAACAGAATGAAGTGGCTTGGCTTGCCATGGGTGAAGTCCCGCTCCCTGGCCTTGTTGCTCTGAACTCCCAGAGCGCCGAACAGAACGGTGCTGATCATATCCCGCAATCGCATGCCTGATCGGGGGGTGGGTTGATCCTCGTGATTCTTGTGATTCTTGTTGTCGTCTGTCATTACCGGCTAGCCCTCAGATTCGGATTTCAGCCCAGTGCTTGCGTCTCCACATTATGGCAAAGATAACAGATGCCATGACCCGGTACAGGCTCTGCAGCAGCCACACGGCGAGTAGTCCGCCACCGAGCACCGGCCCGACCAGATAGGCGCAGGGCAGAAAGATCAGCCATTGGCTACCCAGGTTCACCGTCATCACCGTACGGCTGGCACCGGCTCCCAGCAGTGCCTGGGTCAGCACCAGGGCGGTCGCATCCAGGGTCATGCCCAGGCCGGTGATGCGTAGCGGCCATTCACCCAGCGCCAGCAGTTGCGGATCCTGGGTGAACAGTTGCAGCACCAGTTGCGGAGCCAGCCAGAAGGGCAGTCCCATGACGAACAGGACTATTGCCGCCACCCGCACCACGTCCCAGCCCCAGCGGTAGGCTTCCTGTGGCTGTTCCTCGCCGAGGCTATGGCTGACCAGAGTGGTCGCCGCCATGCCCAGGCCCACGCCGGGCAGGATCAGCAGCAGCGCGAGGTTGATCAGCACGTGGGCGATGGCCAGTTCGGCGGTGCCGATCTGACCGATGATCCAGAACAGGGCGGTGACGCCGGTGGCGAAGAACAGCTGTTGCAGAGAGTTGGGCAATGATAGCCGCAGCATCGAACGGACATCGGAAAGGCTCGGCAGACTGCGCATGAAGCCGTGCTGCCGAGCCTGGCGCCAGGTCAGCGCAAAGTACATGCCGCTGCCGAGGAACATGGCGATGCTGGTACCGAGTCCGGAACCGGCAGCGCCCATTTCCGGCAGGCCGAAGTGACCGAAGATCAGTCCGTAGCTGATGAGCACATTGAATACATGCATGGCGACCAGGATCTGCAGATACAGTCCGGATTGCCGTATGCCGTTCCAGTAGCCACGGTAGGCGAAATTACAGCCCACGGCGATGATCGCCAGTGTTCGCCAGCGGAAATACTCGCTGCCAATGGCCGTGACCTCGGGATCATTGGAGAGCAGGGCGATGATGTTCTCGGCATTGAACCAGCACAGCAGCATCAGCGGCAAGGCGACCAGCGTAGCGATCAGCAATCCATGGTTGAGGGGCGCTGCGGCCTGCTCGTTGCGGCCTTCACCGCGGCGGCGGGCCACCATCGCCTGTACGCCGACACCGAGACCCATTACCAGGGCAATGGCCATGAAGTTGGCGTAACCGCCCAGGCCGACGCCTGCCAGCGCCGCCTCGCCCAACGAGCCGACCATGGCGGCGTCGACCAGGTTCAGCAGGCTCTGGCTGAGCATGCCGCCCATGATCGGCAAGCCCAGCAGGATGATACTCCTGAAGCGCTCGCGGGACGGAAGCAGCGTCACTGTGCGCTATCAGACGTCGTAGCCGAGGTTCGGCATCAGCCAGCGTTCGCTGAGCTCGATATCCTGGCCCTTGCGCCGGCTGTAGCTCTCGACCTGATCCTTGTCGATCTTGCCCACTGCGAAGTACTGCGCCTTGGGGTGGGCGAAGTACCAGCCACTGACCGCTGCCGTGGGGAACATCGCGTAGTGCTCGGTCAGGGTGACGCCGCAATCGCCCTGCGGGTCGAGCAACTGGAACAGGGTGCCTTTCTCGGTATGGTCCGGGCAGGCCGGATAACCGGGGGCAGGGCGGATGCCCTTGTACTGTTCGCGAATCAGATCGTCATTGCTCAAACTCTCGTCCGGATCGTAACCCCAGTACTCCTTGCGCACCTGCTGGTGCAACCACTCGGCGCAGGCCTCGGCCAACCGGTCAGCCAGGGCCTTGACCATGATCGAGTTGTAGTCGTCACCGGCGTCCTGGTAGGCCTTGGCCACTTCCTCGGCGCCGATGCCGGCGGTGGTGATGAAGCCACCGACATAGTCGGTAAGACCGCTGTCGGCGGGCGCGACGAAGTCGGCCAGGGCGAAGTTCGGCTTGCCATCGGTCTTGATCGTCTGCTGGCGCAGGTGATGCAGGCGGCAGTGTGGCTGGCCCTGCTCGTCATACAGCTGGATGTCGTCATGATCGACCTGGTTGGCCGGCCAGAAGCCGAATACCGCCTTGGCGCGGATCAGCTTTTCATCGATCAGCTTGCGCAGCAACACCTGGGCATCGTTGAACAGTGAGGTTGCGGCTTCGCCGACTACCTCATCCTGGAGAATGCGTGGATACTTGCCTGCGAGGTTCCAGGAGATGAAGAACGGCGTCCAGTCGATATAGTCTTCCAGCACTTTGAGGTCGATATCTTCCAGCACCTTGCGGCCGACGAAACTGGGCTTGACCGGTGTGTAGTCCTGCCAGTCGAACTGCGGAGCAGCGGCCAGGGCCTGCTGGTAACTCAGGCGTTCGGTACGCTTGGCGCGGTTGGCGGTACGCTCGCGGATCATCGCGTACTCGTCGCGGATCTTGCTGGCGTAATCCGGCTTGAGTTCCTTCGACAGCAGGGTGGTGGCCACGCCCACAGCACGCGAAGCGTCGGTCACATAAATCACTGCATCGTTGCTGTAATGCGGGTCGATCTTCACGGCGGTATGCGCCTTGGAAGTGGTCGCGCCGCCGATCATCAGTGGCAGCTTGAAGTCCTGGCGCTGCATTTCCCGGGCGACATGGACCATCTCGTCCAGCGACGGGGTGATCAGGCCGGACAGGCCGATGATGTCGCACTTTTCCTCGATGGCGGTCTTGAGGATCTTGTCCGCCGGCACCATCACGCCCAGGTCGACGATGTCATAGCCGTTGCAACCGAGCACCACCGCCACGATATTCTTGCCGATATCGTGCACATCGCCCTTGACCGTGGCCATCAGGATCTTGCCCTTGGCCTCGGGCTTGTCGCCTTTTTCCTCTTCAATGAAGGGGATCAGGTGGGCGACGGCCTGTTTCATCACCCGGGCGGACTTGACCACCTGCGGCAGGAACATCTTGCCCGAGCCGAACAGGTCGCCGACCACGTTCATGCCGCTCATCAGTGGGCCTTCGATGACCTCGATTGGCCGCGCTACCTGCTGTCGGCACTCCTCGGTGTCTTCCACGATATGGGTGGTGATGCCCTTGACCAGCGCATGTTCCAGGCGTTTTTCCACCGGCAGCGCGCGCCACTCCTCGTTCTCGACTTCCTTGACCGAGCCGTCGCCACGGTAGTCCTCGGCGATGTTCAGCAGGGCTTCGGTGGCGCCCGGGTGGCGGTTGAGGATGACGTCCTCGACCTTGTTGCGCAGGTCTGCCGGGATCTGGTCATAGATTTCCAGCTGACCGGCGTTGACGATGCCCATGCTCAGACCATTCTGGATGGCGTAGTAGAGAAATACCGAATGGATCGCCTCGCGCACCGGGTTGTTGCCGCGGAACGAGAAGGACACGTTGGATACCCCGCCGGACGTCAGCGCATGGGGCAGGTGATCACGGATATAGGCACAGGCCTCGATAAAGTCCACGGCATAGTTGTTGTGCTCTTCGATACCGGTGGCCACGGCGAAGATGTTCGGGTCGAAGATGATGTCTTCCGGTGGAAAGCCCACCTCGTTGACCAGAATGTCATAGGAGCGCTTGCAGATTTCCTGCTTGCGGGCGGCGGTGTCGGCCTGGCCGGCCTCGTCGAAGGCCATGACCACCACGGCCGCGCCGTAGCGTTTGCACAGGTGTGCATGCTCCTTGAACTGTTCGACTCCTTCCTTCATCGAGATGGAGTTGACGATGCCCTTGCCCTGGATGCACTTGAGGCCAGCTTCGATCACTTCCCACTTGGAGGAGTCGAGCATGATCGGCACCCGGGAGATATCCGGTTCACCGGCAATCAGATTGAGGAAGGTCACCATGGCCTTCTTCGAATCGAGCATGCCCTCGTCCATGTTGATATCGATCACCTGGGCGCCGGCCTCGACCTGCTGCAGGGCCACTTCCAGCGCCTCGGTGTAGTTGTCCTCGCGGATCAGCCGGGCGAACTTGGCCGAGCCGGTGATATTGGTACGCTCACCGACGTTGACGAACAGCGAGCTGCGGTCGATGGTGAAGGGCTCCAGACCCGAGAGGCGGCAGGCCTTGGGGATATCCGGAATCTGCCGGGGCGGGTGCTGGCTCACCGCCTCGGCGATGGCGCGGATATGTTCCGGGGTGGTACCGCAGCAGCCGCCGACGATATTGACGAAGCCGGATGCGGCGAATTCGCCGACCAGTTCGGCGGTCTGCGCGGGGGTCTCGTCGTACTCACCGAAGGCATTCGGCAGACCGGCGTTGGGGTGCGCCGACACGTGGGTGTCAGCCTTGGCCGACAGTTCCTCCAGATAGGGACGCAGCTCCTTGGCGCCCAACGCACAGTTCAGGCCAATGGAAATCGGTTTGGCATGGCGTACCGAGTTCCAGAACGCTTCGGTGGTCTGCCCGGACAGGGTGCGGCCGGAAGCGTCGGTGATGGTGCCGGAAATCATGATCGGCAACTCGACGCCGAGTTCCTCGAACATGCCCTGCACGGCAAAGATCGCCGCCTTGGCGTTGAGGGTGTCGAAAATGGTCTCGATCATGATCAGATCGGCACCGCCCTCGATCAGGCCACGGGTGGCCTCGCTGTAGTTGTCCACCAGGGCATCGAAGGTGATATTGCGGTAGCCGGGGTTGTTGACGTCCGGCGACAGCGAGCAGGTGCGGCTGGTCGGCCCCAGCACCCCGGCAACGAAGCGCGGGCGGTCCGGGGTTTCGATGGTTTTCTCGTCGCAGACGCGGCGGGCGATACGGGCGCCCTCCAGGTTCAGCTCGTAGGCCAGCTCTTCCATGCCGTAGTCGGCCTGGGATACGCGGGTGGAGTTGAAGGTGTTGGTTTCGATGATGTCCGCGCCGGCATCCAGATAGGCGCGCTCGATATCGGCGATCACATCCGGGCGGCTGAGGATCAGCAGATCGTTGTTGCCCTTGACGTCCTGCGGCCAGTCGGCGAAGCGTTCGCCGCGGAAATCGGCCTCTTCGAGCTTGAAGCTCTGGATCATGGTGCCCATGCCCCCGTCGAGGATCAGGATGCGCTGGCGCAGAGCCTCATTCAGGGCGGTCAAACGGGTGGTCAGGTCAGACATGAATACTCCGCAAATGCATGGTGAAAAGCCGTCCATCTTACCAGACGGCAGGGAAACACTGAATGACAAAGGTGTGCGGAGTAATAACCGAGTGAAAAGGTGGGACTTTATTCGCGGATGCAGATCCCGTACACTATGTCCCATCAAGTCATCGAGCACGAGGCATTTCATGGCAGGCATTCACTTTACCGAGGCTGCCCAGAGCTATCTGGCGGAGTTGCTATCCAAACAGGACACCGACGGTATCGGTATCCGTGTGTTCATTACCCAGCCCGGTACTCCTTACGCTGAAACCTGCATCGCCTATTGCAAGCCTGGCGAGGAGAAGGCCGAGGACACGGTGATCGCGCTGGAGCCATTCCGCGTCTGGGTCGATGCCACCAGCGAGCCGTTCCTGGAAGAAGCGGTAGTGGACTACGCCACCGATCGCATGGGTGGGCAACTGACCATCAAGGCGCCCAACGCCAAGGTGCCTATGGTCAATGATGACAGCCCGCTGAATGACCGCATCAACTACCTGCTGCAGACCGAGATCAACCCCGGTCTGGCCAGCCATGGTGGCGAGATCAAGCTGATCGACGTCGTTGATGGCGGCATTGCCGTACTGCAGTTCGGTGGTGGTTGCCAGGGCTGCGGCATGGTCGATGTCACGTTGAAGGAAGGGGTGGAGAAAACCCTGATTGCGCGGATTCCTGAAATCAACGGCGTGCGTGATGTGACCGACCACTCGGTGACGGAAAACGCCTACTACTGAGCAGTCTCGCCATTATGAGCAGCCTTGTCATTGCGACGAGGCGTTTACGCCGACGCGGCAATCACTGACCCGGAGTCTGCTGCTCAATGGATTGCCACGCCCCGCTGGGGCTCGCAATGACGGCAGTGATTGTAGTCGATGCCGAGCCCTGCTACTCCGTTATTGTGAGGAGGCGGGGCGCCGACGTAGCAATTCATTTACTCGATATAACGCTCATGCTGCTCCATCACCGGCTGGCTGATGCCGAGCTTCTCCCCATAGATCACACCGTAGGTGAGCACCGCCTGGACGTAGGCGCGTGTCTCGTCGAAGGGGATGGTCTCGATCCAGATATCGGAGGGCAGCGCCGGCATGTCCCGGGTCCACTGCCGCACTCGGCCGGGGCCGGCATTGTAGGCGGCTGAAGCCAGTACCCGATTACCCTGAAACTGGCCATACAGCTGCGAAAGGTAGGCGGTACCGAGGGCGATGTTGCGCTCGGGCTGCAGCACGTCATTGGTATTGCCCAGGGGAATGTCGTAGCGGCGAGCGGTTTCCCGGGCAGTTGCCGGCATCAATTGCATCAGGCCCATGGCACCGGCGTGGGAGCGGGCGTCAGTCATGAAGCCGCTTTCCTGACGGGTGATGGCGTAGACCCAGGTCGAATTGAGCTGACGCAGTCGAGCCTGCTCGACGATGGGTTGGCGATAGGCCAGCGGGAAACGGATATCCAGATCGTCCCAGTGCTGGGCCTTGCTGATGCCGCGAATGGCCGGAAAATACCAGTCCATCTGGCGAGCCAGACTGGCCTGGGCAATCAACTCTTCGCGGCTGAACAGTCGTTCGGCGTGATACCACTCGCGGCGGGCGTCCAGATAGTCGCCGCGGGCGAAGAACTCCCGGGCGCGGATGATGCCGGCGGTATCCATCACCCGGGCTGCGGCGCGGGCATCGATCGGCACCGGCTGGTGATTGATGGCGTAGGGTTGGCGGCTGCGCTCGGCGGCGAGAAAACCGTAGAAGTCGCGCTCGGTGGCCAATTGTGCATATTCGCTGGTCAGCTCCCCGGTGCCGGCATTGGCCAATTGACTGCTGCGTAGTTGCCAGTAGCGCCAGCGGCTGTGCTGCTGCAGGTTGGCCGGCATGCTGCGAGTCAGATCCTGCACGCTATGCCAGTGACCGGTGCGCAGGGCCAGGCGTGCGCGCCATTCGGTGACGGTATCGTCCTGCATCTGCGGGTCGTTGGCCGCCATGAATGCCAGCGCCTCGGGCTTGTACCGGCGCGCCAGGCGCACGCCGATATCTCGGGTCAGGGCCAGGCGCTGTTCGTCAGTGAAGGGTAGCTGTTGATAATGCGGCCAGAGTGCCAGTGCGGCCTCCGCATCATCACGGCCGAGGCGGCGCAGGGCAACGGTAACGATGTCGACCAGTTTCTCCATCGGTTGGCCGGCGCTGGGCTGATACTGACTGAACTGGTTCAGCAGCTTGGGGTTGCTGGCGGTGGCAACGAAGCGTTCGGCCAGCGTGCTCTGCCGGGGCAGGTAGCGTGTCAGGTACTTGGCCAGCCCGTCCTGGCGATGCAGCAGGGCCAGGCGGATGCGCTCCCAGGCAACATCCTCGGTCAACCCGCCGGCGGCGATCCAGCGTTGGAACAGCGGGTCGCAGACATTGGGTTGGGATTGGCCGACGGTCCATAGTTCCCGGGCGCGCAGCATGGCCTGCTCGCTCTTGCCTTCATGCCACATCTGCATCACCAGCGGGCATTCCAGCTCCGCGGTCAGGCTGTCCTGATCGACGTGACGGCGCAGGCGCGGCCAGTCCTGTTCCTTGACCAGGCGCTTGAGCCAGTTGCTCTTCAGGCCGGCGGCGGCGGGCAGATCACCGTGGGTGGTGAGAAACTGTTCTATCTCCTGGTGCGGTGCGTGGTCCAGGCGCTTGCGCAGGGACTCGAGCTGCAGATAGGGATACAGCGGGTAGTCACTCAGGCCGGCCTTCAGCGACTGGAAGCGGGCGTGATCGCCGCGGGCCAGGGCACTCTGGGCCTGGTCGTACTGGCGGCGCTGTTCACTCAGGCGGTCGGCCTGTGCCGGCAGGCTGGCCAGCAGCAGGGTGCCGCACAGCAGACCGGTAATTCTGGCTAGGTATCGTTTCAACTGCTGAGGCATCGATCATCCTGCCCTGAGGGGCATAAGGCTGGTTTGCAAGGGGCTGCCGCAGGACGGCTCCGATTGCGCTCAGCTTAGCTGTTTGGCTCGTAGCTTCAAAGCGGTGACTGACGACGGAGGCGTTACACGATGCTTCCCAAACGATTCTTTCTAAACAATGCAGCTATCGGCGCCGGCAGGTAGAATGCTGGCCTGAATCAGCAAAAGGTGTGATATGGCTCTGCTTTCCTTTACCGACGTGTCCCTGGCCTATGGGCTGAATCCGCTGCTCGACAAGGTCAGCTTTCAGCTCGATCGTGGCGAGCGTGTCTGTCTGATCGGTCGTAATGGTGCCGGCAAGTCCAGCCTGTTCCGGCTGGTGACTGGCGAACAGGCGGCCGATGACGGCGAGCTGTGGTTCGCTCCTGGATTGAAGATCGGTCAACTGCCCCAGGAACTGCCCGAGGCCGGTGCGGCCAAGGTCTACGACGTGGTCGCCGCCGGTCTGGCGGGCGTCGGTGAGCTGTTGGCGGAATACCATGCCCTGGTGCATGGCGAGATGGGCGAGGCCGAACTGGCGCGGCTGGAAAAGGTACAGCACCAGTTGGAGTCGAAGGATGGCTGGCGTCTGAACCAGTTGGTCGAAACCACCCTGACACGCCTCGGCCTGCCGGCGGACAAGAGCATGTCGGAGCTGTCCGGCGGCTGGCGTCGCCGAGTGTTGCTGGCCCAGGCGCTGGTGGCCGAGCCGGATATCCTGCTGCTCGATGAGCCGACCAACCATCTGGATATCCATACCATCGCCTGGCTCGAACAGGCGCTGCTGGAATTTCGTGGAGCGGTGCTGTTCATCACCCACGACCGGCAATTCCTGCAGGCGCTGGCCACGCGTATCCTGGAACTGGACCGTGGCCAACTGATCGACTGGCAGGGTGATTACCGCAGTTTCCTGGAGCACAAGGAGCAGCAACTGGCGGCCGAAGCCACGGCCAATGCACTGTTCGACAAGAAGCTGGCCCAGGAAGAAGCCTGGATTCGCCAGGGCATCAAGGCGCGGCGTACCCGCAACGAAGGACGGGTGCGGGCGCTCAAGGCGATGCGTGAGGAGCGGGCCAGACGCCTCGAGCGTCAGGGCAAGGCCAGCTTCCAGCTGGAAACCGCCGACGCCTCCGGCAAGCGGGTGATCGAACTGGAGCATGTCAGCTTCGCCTGGCCGGGACAGCCGCCACTGGTGCGTGATCTGAGTACCTTCGTGCTGCGTGGCGACCGTATCGGGTTGATCGGTAACAATGGCTCAGGCAAGAGCACGCTGCTCAAGCTGATGCTCGGCCAGTTGCAGCCAACCAGTGGCAGCGTCAAGCATGGCACCAAGCTGGAAGTGGCCTATTTCGACCAGTTGCGTGGCCAGCTGGACCTGGAGCGCAGCGTGATCGACAACGTGTCCGAGGGTCGCGACTTCATCGAGATCAATGGCGAACGGCGACACGTGATCAGCTACCTGGGAGATTTCCTGTTCTCGCCGGAACGGTCCCGTACCCCGGTCAAGGCGCTGTCCGGGGGCGAGCGGGCGCGGCTGCTGCTGGCGCGGCTGTTCAGCAAGCCGGCCAACGTGCTGGTGCTGGATGAGCCGACCAACGACCTCGATGTGGAAACCCTGGAGTTGCTGGAGGAGGTGCTGGACGGATTCGATGGCACCGTGCTGCTGGTCAGTCACGACCGGGCATTCCTCGACAACGTGGTCACCAGCTCTCTGGTGTTCGAGGGGCAGGGCAATGTTCGCGAATATGTCGGCGGCTATGCCGACTGGCTGCGCCAGGGGGGACGGATCGAGTCACTGGCGGAGTGGGGCGATGATGTCGAGAGTAAGCCGGTCGAGCCGCAAGCGGAGGCTGAGCCGGTCAAACCGGCCAAGGCGCCGTCGACGAAGAGCAAGCTGAGCTACAAATTGCAGCGGGAGCTGGATGCGCTGCCGGCATTGCTGGAACAGTTGGAAAACGAGTTGCAGGCGCTGCAGCAGCAGGCCAGTGATCCGCAGTTCTACCAGCAGCCCCACGACCAGACCGCGCCGGTCCTGGCGGCCCTGGAAAGCAAGCAAGCTGAACTCGATCAGGCCCTGGAACGCTGGGCCGAGCTGGAGGAGATGGCGGGCTAGATCGGGCCCGCCGTCAGTTCAACTGGTGGTGCCGGTCTTGTTCAGGCGTACCGCGATGACATCACAGGGAGCGCCATGCAGCACGTCATTGGCGGTGGAGCCAAGCAGCAGTGCCAAGCCGTGGCGGCCATGGCTGCCCACCACGATCAGGTCGCAGCCACACTCGGTGGCGACCCGGTGAATTTCCTGGCGCGGATGGCCAAAGGCGATCTGCAGTTGCTGTTCGGGCAAACCATAATCACCGGCAAACAGCTGCATGCGTTCGCGGGCCTGTTCGAACTGCTGTTGTTGCAGCATGGACAGGTCCATGGGGACGTCGCCGCCATAGGCCATCGCCAGTGGTTCGACCACGTGGACGATAGTCAGTTTGGCGTCCAGTGCCTGGGCCAGCTGTCTGGCGTGATCGGCAACCGCGCGGCACTCGTCGATCAGATCTATCGCCACCAGCACATGTGAATAGAGCATGCAGGTTCTCTCCTTGTTTTTCGCTGATCTTAGGGCCTATTGTCGCTTCATCGCAAGCCGCGCCGGCGCCTGTTTTTGCGCGAGGCAAGGCGCGAGATGTGTAGTTTGGTGGGCCAAATAAACATCGAGCAACGCAGCATCGCGCAACGCGGCTGGCGATGAAGTGATAATAGGCCCTAACAGTCTTTCAGAACAGGTCTACAGTGAATAGCTGGCGGCCGATCAAATAGCTGGTTTTCCATCCAAACGGGGTTGCAAGATGTTGACCTGGGTAATAGTCGGCCTGGTGGCAGCGGTGCTGGTGTCCAATTTTTTCAAGCTCATGCCGCGAGGCCGGGAGCGCCATCTGCAGCGCTTGCGCGAGCGGGCCAGGGAGCAAGGCCTGGCCGTGGAATGGCTGCGTGAGGCGCATAAGGTGAACCAGTTGGCCGGTTGCATTGCCTACCGCATGCCACTGGAGCGCTGCCCGCTGGAGCGGGAGTTCAGTTGTCGCCGTGGTGAGGATGGCTGGCACTGGCTGAACGGCTCGGCCGCCACGCCTGACTGCAATGACGTATTGCAACGGCTGCCGGAGCAGGTCCGGGGCATCGATCGGCAGAGCCTGTCGGTGGTGGTGTACTGGCGGGAGCCCGATGATCTGGCGGTGCTGCAGCAACTGGTCGCCGCTCTCGAGCCGTTGAAAGGAGCGCCGCCAGGCCGCTGAGAGGGATTGTGTCGCGATCATCCCCGGGCACGTTTTTTCGCCCCCATCTGCGCACCGCAGATTGACAACGGCGGCGTTTTCCATAAAGGTGTGCGTACCCGAATCAAACGAGCGTATGAATTTTGCCTGGGCAAGGCAGCATTCCAATGCAGTCGGGAACTATCATGACACCGTCCGGCGATGGGCCGGACAGTGTTTTCTCATGTGCTTTCACAGCGTGGAGATCAGTTGATGATTTACGAAGGTAAAGCCATCACGGTTCAAACCCTTGAAGACGGTATCGCCGAACTCAGATTCGATCTGCAGGGCGAGTCGGTCAACAAGTTCAATCAGGCCACCCTCGCCGAACTCAAGGCGGCCGTTGACAAGATCCAGTCCGACAGCAGCATCAAGGGCGTCATCGTCACCAGCGGCAAGGATGTATTCATCGTCGGCGCCGACATTACCGAATTCGTTCACGCCTTCCAGCTGTCCGAAGAAGAGCTGGTTGCGGCCAATCTGGAAACCAACCGCATTTTCAACGCCTTCGAAGACCTGAATGTGCCCACGGTTGCCGCGATCAATGGCCTGGCACTGGGCGGTGGTCTGGAAATGTGCCTGGCCTGCGACTTCCGCGTCATGGCCCAGGGCACCAAGATCGGCCTGCCGGAAACCAAACTGGGCATCTACCCCGGTTTCGGTGGCACCGTGCGCCTGCCGCGCCTGATCGGTGTGGACAATGCCGTTGAGTGGATTGCCGGCGGTGCCGAGCAGCGTGCCGACAACGCCCTGAAGGTTGGCGCAGTGGATGCTGTGGTTGCCGATGACAAGCTGCGCGACGCTGCGCTGGACATGGTGCGCCGTGCCATCGCCGGCGAGCTGGACTTCCGCGCCAAGCGCCAGCCCAAGCTGGAGAAGATCAAGCTCAACACCATCGAGCAGATGATGGCGTTCGAAACCACCAAGGGTTTCGTGGCTGGTCAGGCGGGCCCGAACTACCCGGCTCCGGTTGAAGCCATCAAGACCATTCAGAAGGCGGCCAACCATGGTCGTGAGAAGTCTCTGGAAATCGAGGCTGCCGGTTTTGCCAAGCTGGCCAAGACCAGTGTCGCTGCCTCTCTGGTGGGCCTGTTCCTCAACGACCAGGCGCTCAAGCACAAGGCCAAGAAGTACGACAAGCAGGCCGGCGAAGTGAAACTGGCTGCGGTGCTGGGCGCCGGTATCATGGGTGGTGGCATTGCCTACCAGTCCGCCTCCAAGGGCACCCCGATCCTGATGAAGGATATCCGTGAAGAGGGTATCCAGCTGGGGCTGGACGAGGCAGCCAAGCTGCTCGGCAAGCGTGTCGAGAAAGGCCGCATGAAGCCGGCGCAGATGGCCGCTGCCCTGAATGCCATCCGCCCGACCATGTCCTATGGCGACTTCGGTAATGTCGACATCGTGGTCGAGGCCGTGGTCGAGAATCCCAAGGTCAAGCACGCGGTACTGGCCGAGGTGGAACAGCATGTGCGGGAAGACGCGATCATTGCTTCCAACACCTCGACCATTTCCATCAGCTACCTGGCCCAGGCGCTGAAGCGCCCGGAAAACTTCTGCGGCATGCACTTCTTCAACCCGGTGCACATGATGCCGCTGGTCGAAGTGATCCGTGGCGAGAAGTCCAGCGAGAAAGCTATCGCTACCACCGTGGCCTACGCCAAGAAAATGGGCAAGACGCCGATCGTGGTCAATGACTGCCCGGGCTTTCTGGTCAACCGCGTGCTGTTCCCGTACTTCGGTGGTTTCGCCCGCCTGATCGGCATGGGTGCGGACTTCCAGCGTGTCGACAAGCTGATGGAAAAATTCGGCTGGCCGATGGGGCCGGCCTATCTGATGGACGTGGTCGGCATGGATACCGGACACCATGGTCGTGATGTCATGGCCGAAGGTTATCCGGACCGCATGGCCGACAAGACCAAGACCGCCGTCGATGTCATGTACGAGGCCAACCGCCTGGGCCAGAAGACCGGCAAGGGCTTCTATGCCTATGAAGTGGACAAGAAGGGCAAACCGAAGAAGGTTGTCGATGCCGAGGCCTACGAGCTGCTCAAGCCAGTGGTGCAGGAGCAGCGCGAGTTCACCGATGAGGAAATCGTCGAGATCATGATGGTGCCGCTGTGCCTGGAAACCGTCCGCTGCCTGGAAGACGGCATCGTCGAGTCCGCCGCGGACGCCGACATGGGCCTGATCTACGGTATCGGTTTCCCTCCCTTCCGGGGCGGCGCACTGCGCTACATCGACACCATCGGAGTGGCCGAGTTCGTGGCCATTGCAGACAAATACGCTGAGTTCGGCCCCATGTATCACCCGACTGAGAAGTTGCGTGAAATGGCCGCCAACGGCAAGAAATTCTTCGGTTAACCGCGGAACGTACAGAGCGAGAGTGAATTTATGAGCCTCAATCCGAGAGACGTTGTTATTGTCGACTTCGGCCGCACGCCGATGGGCCGATCCAAGGGTGGCATGTACCGCAATGTCCGTGCCGAGACCCTGTCCGCCAAGCTGATTACCGGCGTGCTGGCGCGCAACCCGAAAATCGATCCGGCGGAAGTCGAAGATGTTATCTGGGGCTGCGTCAACCAGACCCTGGAGCAGGGCTGGAACATCGCCCGCATGGCCTCCCTGATGACGCCGATCCCGCACACCAGCGCTGCGCAGACCGTCAGCCGCCTGTGCGGCTCTTCCATGAGCGCACTGCATACCGCCGCCCAAGCGATCATGACCGGCAACGGTGATGTGTTCGTGATCGGTGGGGTAGAGCACATGGGCCACGTGAGCATGATGCACGGTGTGGACCCGAACCCGGCGCTGTCGCTGTATGCGGCCAAGGCCGCCGGCATGATGGGCCTGACCGCGGAAATGCTGGGCAAGATGCACGGCATTACCCGTGAGCAGCAGGATCAGTTCGGCGTACGTTCGCACCAGTTGGCGCACAAGGCGACCGTCGAGGGCAACTTCAAGGATGAAATCATCCCGATGGAAGGCCACGACGAGAACGGCTTCCTGCGCGTGTTCGCCGAGGATGAAACCATCCGCCCGGAGACCACCCTGGAAAGCCTGGCCGCACTGCGCCCGGCGTTCAACCCCAAGGGCGGTACCGTGACAGCCGGTACATCCTCGCAGATCACCGATGGCGCCTCGTGCATGATCGTCATGTCCGCGGAACGCGCCAAGGCCCTGGGCCTGGAGCCGCTGGCCGTGATCCGCTCCATGGCGGTGGCCGGTTGTGATCCGTCGATCATGGGTTACGGTCCGGTGCCGGCGACCAAGAAGGCGCTCAAGCGTGCCGGTCTGAGCATGGATGACGTTGACCATGTCGAACTGAACGAAGCCTTTGCGGCACAGGCTCTGCCGGTGCTCAAGGACCTGAAACTGCTGGACAAGATGGATCAGAAGGTCAACCTGCATGGCGGCGCTATTGCCCTGGGTCACCCGTTCGGCTGTTCCGGTGCACGTATCTCCGGCACGCTGTTGAACGTGATGAAACAGAACGGCGGCACCATTGGTGTTTCCACCATGTGTATCGGTCTGGGGCAGGGCATCACTACCGTTTTCGAACGGGTCTGATAGCCGAGTCCTGACTGAAAAGCCCCGTCAGAGCGATCTGGCGGGGCTTTTTCATTTGCGGCCCTTTGTCGTCGAGCAGGCGCTCGACAACCCGAGGTAGGCGTACCGTTCGGGGCTTGGGGTGTAGCGCGCCTGTGCTACGTCTGCTTCGGCGGCGCGGGAAACAGTCGTCGAGCAGGCGCTCGACAACCCAGGGCAGGCGCTGCGTTCGGGGCTTGGGGTGTAGCGCGCCTGCGCTACGCCTGCTCCAGCTGCGCGGGAAAGTCGCCGAGCAGGCGCTGGACAACCCGGGGGCTCAGCCCTCGACCTCGCGGATCATGTTGCGGGCGATGATCACCTGCTGGATCTGCGTGGTACCTTCATACAGGCGGAACAGGCGCACGTCGCGGTAGAAGCGTTCGATGGCGTATTCGCTGATGTAGCCGGCACCGCCATGGATCTGCACGCCCCGGTCGGCGACCCGGCCGCACATCTCGGTGGCGAACATCTTGGCGCAAGAGGCTTCGGTGCCAATGTTCAGCCCTTCGTCGCGCTTGCGGGCGGCGTCCAGCACCATGCAGCGAGCGGCGTAGATTTCCGCCTTGCTGTCAGCCAGCATGGCCTGGATCAGCTGGAAATCAGCGATACGCTGCCCGAACTGCTTGCGCTCCATGGCATAGCGCAGCGAATCGTCCAGCATGCGTTCGGCGGCGCCAACCGAAAGCGCAGCGATATGCAGGCGGCCTTTGTCCAGCACCTTCATGGCAGTCTTGAAGCCGACTCCTTCCTTGCCACCGATCAGGTTGGCTGCTGGCACCCGTACGTTGTCGAAGATCACATCCGCGGTATGTGCGCCTTTCTGGCCCATTTTCTGGTCTGGCTTGCCGATGGTCAGGCCGGGGGTGCCGCGCTCGACGATGAATGAGCTGATGCCACCAGCCCCCTTTATTTCCGGATTGGTGCGGGCCATGACGGTATAGATGCCGGCATGCGGAGCGTTGGTGATGAAGCGCTTGGTGCCGTTGAGCACATAGAAGTCGCCATCCCGCACTGCGGTGGTTTTCAAGGAAGCAGCATCGGAGCCGGAGTCCGGCTCGGTCAGGCAGAAGGAGCTGAGATATTCGCCGGCAGCCAGTTTCGGCAGGTAGTGGGCTTTCTGCTCGTCAGTGCCATCCAGCAGGATACCGATGGAGCCGATGCCGTTGTTGGTGCCGATATAGGAGCGGAAGGCGGGGGAGGTGCGGCCCAGCTCGAAGGCGATGCTGACTTCCTCCTCCATGGTCACGCCCAATCCGCCGAACTGCTCTGGGATGGTCAGGCCGAACAGACCCATTTCCTTCATCTGTTCGACGATATCGGCCGGAATAGTGTCCGTTTCCGCGACTTCATGCTCACGTGGAATCAGTTCCTGATTGACGAACTGGCGGATCGAGTCCAACAGAATCTGCAGCGTTTCCGAATCACGAATCATGTTTTCTCCTGGGCTGGCAAACAGGCCAACTGTAACGAACAGGTTCACCCGGGACGGGTGATGGATAAATGTCCCGCATGTTAGCGTCAGGGCAGCTAAAATATCAATAAATCAAAATGAAATACCGCTTGGCGAAACATGAGATTGCTGTAGATCGGTCCGGTGATTGTCAGAGCTGCTGCACCGAGGGCCCTAAACCGCGCTTTACCCGGCTGCCAGGGATACTTATGATGGCCGGCAAGACGCAGCTCCATGTTGCAGCAAGAGCGGGTATAGCGCCTGCCGGGCAGCTTTCACATGCAAGGGAAACAATCGATGGGTGCATTGACGGGAATACGCGTGCTGGATCTGAGTCGGGTGCTGGCCGGGCCCTGGTGCGGCCAGATTCTTGCGGACCTGGGAGCGGAAGTGATCAAGGTCGAGCGCCCGGGTAGCGGTGATGACACCCGCGGCTGGGGGCCACCCTGGATGAAGGATGGCCAAGGGCAGTGGACGGCCGAGGCGGCTTATTACCAGTCGGCCAACCGGGGCAAGCACTCGGTGGCGGTGGACCTGGCCACGCCGCAAGGACAGGAGCTGGTGCGCGCGCTGGTGGCTGACTGCGATGTACTGATCGAGAACTACAAGGCTGGTTCGCTGGCCCGTTACGGGTTGGACTACCAGAGCCTGTCCACGCTCAATCCGCGGCTGGTGTACTGCTCCATTACCGGCTTCGGCCAGACCGGCCCGCGGGCTGCCGAACCGGGCTATGATTTCATCATCCAGGGCATGGGTGGCCTGATGAGCATCACCGGCGAGCGGGATGACCTGCCGGGTGGCGGGCCGCAGAAGACCGGGGTGGCCTTTGCCGACCTGATGACCGGACTGTATGCGACCATTGCCATCCAGGCAGCGCTGATCGACCGGCAGAAGACCGGGCACGGGCAGCATTGCGACATGGCGCTGCTGGATGTGCAGGTCGCGACCCTGGCCAACCAGAGCATGAACTACCTGGCTTCCGGCAAGGTACCAGGACGTTTTGGCAATGCCCATGCCAATATAGTGCCGTACCAGGTGTTTCGTGCCGCCGACCGGGACTTCATCATTGCCTGTGGCAACGACAGCCAGTTCGTTGCGCTGTGCCAGGTGATCGGGCTGCCGGGGTTATCCGCCGATCCGCGCTTCGTGCGCAATGCCGACCGGGTCAGTCACCGTGAGGAGCTGGTGGAGATACTCTCGGCGCATTTTCTCACCGCCACGGCTGATGAATGGGTGGCGGCGATCCATGCGGTGAAGGTGCCGGTAGGGGCCATCAACAATATTGCCCAGGCCCTGGAGGAGCCGCAGGTCCAGGCTCGCGACATGCTGGTCGACCTGCCGCATCCGTTGAACCCGGCCTTCAGCATGGTGGGCAGCCCGATCAAGCTGTCGGCATCGCCAGTGGAGTACCACCGGCCGGCACCGATGCTGGGGCAGGACACCGATGCGGTACTGCGCGAGCGGTTGGGGCTGAGCGATGAGCAACTGGCCGGGCTCAAGGAGTTGGGCATCATCGAGCAATCTCCCTCAAGCTGAACTACCCTTTATATGATGCTCATGCTCCTGGACGGAAGGGCATGAGCATCATTGTTCGGGAATCGGCAGTGCCAGCGACTCCTTCACTTCCTCCATGACGATGTAGCTTTTCGATTCGCGTACATGGGGCAATTTCAACAGGATGTCGCCGAGCAGTTTGCGGTACGACGCCATTTCGTTGATCCGCGCCTTTATCAGGTAGTCGAAGTCGCCGGATACCAGGTGGCACTCCAGAACGTGGGGTAGCTTGAGTACCGCGCGCCGAAATTCCTCGAAGATATCACCGGATTTGTAGGACAGGTTGATTTCCACAAACACCAGCAGGCCGGCTTGCAGATGTTCGGGGTTGAGGCGGGCGCTGTAGCCCATGATGACCCCCTCCCGCTCGAGGCGACGGACCCGTTCGGTGCACGGGGTGGTCGACAGACCGACCCGCTCACCCAGTTCGGTAAAGGCCAGGCGGCCTTCGGCCTGCAGTTCGCGGAGGATCTGACGATCTATGCGATCCAGCTCTCTTTGTGCTCTATGTTTGGTTCTCATTGGGGGATCTGCCTAGACCTTTGGCTAATTGCGCGGGACTTAGTGCCAAATATAGCGGATTAAACAGTGAAATCAACTGCAGCGGCTCTCCTATAATCCGGTCCAACGTGATTGGCCCCGGTGGGCGAGGAGTTTGAACATGCGTATTCTGGTTCTTGGTAGTGGCGTTGTTGGTACCGCGAGTGCCTATTATCTGGCCCGACAAGGATTCGAGGTAACCGTGGTTGACCGCCAGCCCGCAGTTGCGGAGGAAACCAGTCATGCCAACGCCGGCCAGATATCACCCGGTTACGCTTCGCCCTGGGCGGCGCCCGGTGTGCCGCTCAAAGCCATCAAGTGGCTGATGCAGAAGCATGCACCGCTGGCGATCAGGCCGACAGCGGATATCAATCAGTACCTGTTCATGGCACGCATGCTGCGTAACTGCACTGCAGCCCGCTATGCGGTGAACAAGGAACGTATGGTGCGTCTGTCCGAATACAGCCGCGATTGCCTGGATGAGCTGCGTGCCGAAACCGGTATCCAGTACGAGGGACGTCAGCGTGGGACCACCCAGCTGTTCCGGACCCAGGCACAGCTCGATGGCGCGGCCAAGGACATCGCTGTCCTCGAACAGATGGGCGTGCCCTACGAACTGCTGGATCGCAACACCCTGCCCAGCGCCGAGCCGGCCCTGGCCAAGGTCGCGCACAAGCTGACCGGCGGCCTGCGTCTGCCCAATGACCAGACCGGCGATTGCCTGATGTTCACCCGCCGGATTGCCGAGATGGCCCGGGAGCTGGGTGTGGAGTTTCGCTTCAACCAGAATATCGAGCGCCTGGACTATGCCGGCGACCGTCTGAATGGCGTGTGGATCGATGGCAAGCTGGAGACCGCAGATAACTATGTGCTGGCTCTGGGCAGCTATAGCCCGCAGATGCTGGCACCCTTGGGTATCAAGGCACCGATCTATCCGCTCAAGGGATACTCCATCACCGTGCCGATCACCAATCCCGACATGGCCCCGGTATCCACCATGCTGGATGAAACCTACAAGGTGGCCATCACCCGCTTCGATAACCGCATTCGAGTCGGTGGCATGGCCGAGATCCGCGGCTACGATCTGAAGATCGACCCGCGCAAGGGCGAAACCCTGAAGATGATCGTTCAGGATCTGTTCCCGGAAGGGGCCGATACCTCGTCCATCGATCTGTGGACCGGTCTGCGTCCGGCTACGCCGGATGGTACGCCGATCATCGGGCCGACCCGCTACCGGAACCTGTTCCTCAACACCGGTCACGGCACCCTGGGCTGGACCATGGCCTGTGGTTCGGCACGACTGCTGGCTGACCTGCTGGCGAAGAAGACCCCGCAGATCAGCACCGAAGGGCTCGCCATTTCCCGCTACAGCAATAACCAGGAGGCACATAAGCATGCGCACCCAGCGACTGCACACTGATCGGCGTATGAGCCAGATCGTCATCCACCAGGGCACGGTCTATCTTTCCGGCCAGGTGGGTGAGAGCATGGAAGCAGGCATCGAGCAGCAGACACGGGAAACGCTGCAGGAAATCGAGAAGCTGCTCGCCGAGGCTGGTAGCGACAAGGAGCATATTCTTTCAGTAACCATTTACCTGAAGGATATAGAGCGCGATTTCGGCGGCATGAATGCCGTGTGGGATCGCTGGCTGCCCGAGGGCGTCGCCCCGGCGCGAGCCACTGTGGAGGCCGGAATGTGCGAGTCGGACATTCTGGTGGAAATGTCAGTTATTGCCGCCCAGCGTGAATAGGGCGGCCAGACCGAAAATTATAAATCCAAGTTGAGATAGACGAATGAACAAACATTCCTTGCAGATTGCACTGGCTTACATGTCTGTGGTGATTGGCGGCGGTTTCGCTTCCGGTAATGAAGTATTGCAGTTCTTCACCGGATATGGACTCGTTGGTATCGCTGGCTCAGTGGTTGCGGCTGTGCTGTTTGCCTTCCTCGGTATGCACATTGCCCGTATCAGCTCGATAATGCAGGCAGATTCACATAAACAGGTGCTGTACAGCCTATTCGGTCGGCAAGCCGGTTTTGTTGTGGACGTCATCTTGTCCTTCTTCCTGTACGGGGTAGGTGTGGTCATGCTCGCTGGAGCCGGCTCGACCCTGGCTCAGCAGTTCGGTCTGGCTCCCCTGGTTGGCTCCATTCTGATGACGGTGCTGGTGATTGGCACCCTGTGCCTGAACGTCAAGGGCATCATCAACCTGATCAGCGCGGTTATGCCGTTTCTGCTGGTCATGGTGTTGGCGATTACGGTCTATTCCATCTATACCAGTACAGGCACCAGCGCAGAGCTGAGTCAGGCGGCCACTGAGGTACAGGTCATCACCTTCCTGGGTGCCGAGGTACCGAACTGGGCGCTGAGTGGTCTGCTGTATGCTTCGTTCAATATCGCCGTAGGCTTCCCCATGTTGGCGGTAATCGGTGGGCTGACCAAATCTCCCAAGGCAGCCGCTTTTGGTGGCGTTGGCGGGGGCTTGGGGTTGGGTTTCCTGATCATTCTGCTCAACGTTGGTCTGTTCGCCAATCTGGACAAGCTGGTGGGCATCGAGATTCCCACCCTGCTGCTGGCGCAGCAGATCCACCCCTGGCTGGCTGTGTTGATGTCCCTTGCACTGATCTGCATGATCTACAGCACGGCGGTCGGTATGTTCTTCGCTTTCGGTGCCCGCTTTGCTACACCGGAAACAACCCGCTTCAAGGTCCTGAGCGCGATTTTTGCGGTGGTAGGCCTGGGTCTGAGCCAGGTAGGTTTCACCAAGCTGGTAGGTACTGTCTATCCGATGCTGGGTGTGGTGGGCCTGATCCTGATCATCGCTATCGGCATCAGTTGGGTGCGTACCCGCAAGCGTTCGGTTGAAGAGCTGGCTGCCGATCCCAGAGCGCAGCACAAGTAAGTCTGGCTCTGGAATTAACCACAACGGCCGCCCCTCAGGGCGGCCGTTGTCGTTTCTGCAGAAGGGAAATCAGTAACTGACAGGGGGGAGTTGCGGCCTGGGCAGTGCGACTTTCTCGGTGGGGGCCATCACGGTCGCGGCTCCATCCACTACCTTCTTGCCTTCCTGGTTAACGACCCGCGTGGCTATCTTCAGCCGGTTCTTCGGCAGCTTCTCGAGGATTTCCAGCTCGATGCGAATCTCGTCGCCCAGGCGCACCGGGCGCAGAAAGCTCATCTCCTGGCCGATATAGATAGTGCCAGGGCCTGGCATCTCGCAGGCGATGGCTGCGGAAATCAGTGCACCTGACAGCATGCCATGGGCAATCCGGCCCTTGAACGGGGTGGCAGCGGCGAACTCTTCATCGAGATGGACCGGGTTCACATCCCCAGAGACCGTGGCGAACAGGATCAGGTCACGCTCGGTCACCAAGTGGCTGAGGCTGGCACTATCGCCAACGTTGAGCTCATCGTAGGTGCGGTTTTCCAACATGGACATGGATTGACTCCCCATAAGATCTGAAGCGGCATGCAGCCATATTCAGAGAAGTAATGAAACAAAAGCGGATTTTGTATTTTTCGGCATTGCTGGTAATTTTGCCCAATACGCGGGTACGGCGTAAATAATAACAGCGCAAGTGTCTGGTCAGGCACTTGGCACTCCAAACGGGAGACATGGAGCCAATGGAAGCATCGTTCTGGAACGATAAACGCCCCCCAGGGGTGCCCCACGATATTGATCTGAGCCAGTTCAGTTCGATCATCGATGTATTCGAATCATCCTGCGCCAAACACGCCAGTCGCCCGGCGTTCACCAATATGGGGGTGACGCTGAACTATGCCGATCTGGAACGTCATTCGGCCGAGTTCGCCAGCTATATCCAGAAATACACTGACCTCAAGCCGGGCGACCGCATCGCCATCCAGATGCCCAACGTGCTGCAGTTCCCGATAGCCGTATTCGGCGCCATGCGCGCCGGACTGGTGGTGGTGAATACCAACCCGTTGTATACCGCGCGGGAGATGCGCCACCAATTCACTGATTCCGGCGCGCGTGCGCTGATCTATATGAACATGTTCGGCCATCTGGTGCAGGAAGTGCTGCCCGATACCGAGATCAAATACCTGTTCGAGGCGCGCATGGGCGACATGCTGCCCGGCCTCAAGGGGCTGCTGGTCAACGCGGCGGTCAAGCATGTGAAAAAGCTGGTTCCCAGTTACCGCCTGCCGCAGGCGGTATCTTTCAAGAGCGCCTTGTCTCGCTGCCGGGATGCCAGACCGGTACCGGTTTCGCGCACCCTGGATGATATCGCCGTGCTGCAGTACACCGGCGGCACCACTGGCGTGGCCAAGGGCGCCATGCTGACTCACGGCAACCTGGTGGCCAACATGCTGCAGGTGTATGCCAACATGCAGCAGGTGGACAAGGAGGGCAACCGCCTGCTGGCTGACGGCGGCGAGATCATCATCGCACCCCTGCCGCTGTACCATATCTTCGCCTTCACCGCCAATTGCATGTGCATGATGCTGGCCGGCCAGCATAACGTGCTGATCACCAACCCCAGGGATATTCCTGGCTTCATCAAGGAATTGAAGAAGTGGCAGTTCTCCTCCATCGTCGGGCTGAATACCCTGTTCGTGGCGCTGATGGAGCATCCCGAGTTCATGGAGCTGGACTTTTCCAGGCTCAAGAGCACCACTTCCGGTGGCACCGCGCTGGTCAAGGCGACCGCCGAGCGCTGGGAGGGCAAGACCGGCAGCGGCATCGGGGAAGGCTATGGCCTGACCGAATGCTCCCCGGTGGTCTGCTCCAGTCCGGGTGACGGTCTTGCGCGGCTGGGCAGTGTCGGGCTGGCGGTGCCGGGCACGGCGCTGAAGGTGATCGACGAGGAGGGCAACGAGTTGCCATTGGGCGAGCGCGGTGAACTGTGCGTCAAGGGCCCACAAGTGATGAAAGGCTACTGGCAACGTCCCGATGCGACCGCCGAGGTGATGGATGCCGATGGCTGGTTCAAGACCGGGGATGTGGCAGTGATCGATGAGGACGGCTTCGTCAGCATCGTTGATCGCATCAAGGATCTGATCATTGTCTCCGGTTTCAACGTGTATCCCAATGAAATCGAAGATGTGGTCGCCGCCCACCCCAAAGTCGCCAATGCGGCGGCGATCGGCGTGCCGGATGACAAGTCGGGCGAAGCGGTCAAGCTGTTCGTGGTGCCGTCTTCCCCTGATCTCACCGTCGATGAGCTCAAGGCCTACTGCCGGGCCAACTTCACCGGCTACAAGGTTCCCAAGTCCTACGAGATCCGTGACTCCCTGCCCATGAGTCCGGTCGGCAAGATTTTGCGCCGCGAGCTGCGCGACTAGATCTCCTCCCTCAGGAAAACCGGCTGACTGAACAGTCGGTTTTCTACTCCCGCGTTCTACCGTTTGATGGCCGCTCCAGGGCGGTGGAAGCTATGGCTTGAGCCGAAAAAAGCTGTTAGGCTGCAGCCACTTTTCGACCGGAATGAGTGAAATATTCACGAATGGGTCGAAATCTGTTTCTGCCTTCTATTAAATACAACAGCAGTTATCGCAACCGGACGCATCCAGGGGGTCTTCATGCATGAGAATTTTTGGGCTGACAAGTATCCGGAGGGCATGCCCACCGAGATTGATGCCGATCAGTACCCCAATGTTCTGGCTGTCCTGAAAGAATCCTGTGAACGCTTCGCTGACAAGCCGGCCTTCACCAACCTTGGCAAGACCATCACCTACGGTGAGATGTATCGCCTGTCGGGCGAGTTCGCCGCCTATCTGCAAACCCATTCCGGCCTGCAGCCCGGCGACCGTATCGCCGTGCAACTGCCCAACGTGCTGCAATATCCGATCGTGGTGTTCGGTGCCATGCGCGCTGGCTATGTGGTGGTCAACACCAACCCGCTGTACACCGCGCGGGAGATGGAGCACCAGTTCAATGACTCGGGAGCCAAGGCGCTGGTGTGCCTGGCCAACATGGCGCATCTGGCTGAAGAAGTGGTGCCGAAAACCGGCGTCAAGCACGTGATAGTGACGGAAGTGGCTGACATGCTGCCCACCTTCAAGCGGCTGCTGATCAATGCCGTGGTCAAGCATGTGAAGAAGATGGTGCCGGCCTGGTCGATTCCTGGCTCGGTACCCTTCCTCCAGGCGATGAAGGCTGGCGCCAACGCCGGCTTCAAGGAAGCCAGCCCGGCGGCGGAAGATACCGCGGTGCTGCAATACACCGGTGGCACCACCGGGGTGGCCAAGGGTGCCATGCTGACTCATCGCAACCTGGTCGCCAACATGCTGCAGTGCAAGGTGATGATGCCGGTGGAGATGAAGGAGGGCGAAGAAGTCATCATCTGTCCGCTGCCGCTGTATCATATCTACGCCTTCACCTTCCATTGCATGTCGGTCATGCTGCTGGGCGGGCACAATATCCTGATCACCAACCCGCGGGATATCCCGGCCACGGTGAAGGAGATGGGGCAATACAGGTTCAGCGCCTTTGTCGGTTTGAACACCTTGTTTGCCGCGCTGTGCAATAACGAGAACTTCCGTCAACTGGATTTCACCGGCATGAAGTTGACCCTGTCTGGTGGCATGGCGCTGCAGCAGGCGACCGCCGAGCGCTGGCACAAGGTGACCGGCTGTGAAGTGGCTGAAGGCTATGGCATGACCGAAACCAGTCCGGTCGTCTCGGTGAATCCGGCCAACGCAATCCGCCTGGGCACCATCGGCATTCCGGTACCCTCGACCCTGTGCAAGGTGATCGATGAGGATGGCCAGGAGCTGTCGTTGGGGGAGCGTGGCGAACTGTGCGTCAAGGGCCCGCAGGTGATGAAGGGCTACTGGCAGCGTCAGGAAGCCACCGACGAGGTGCTCAGTGCCGACGGCTGGCTGCAGACCGGCGACATCGCCATCATCCAGGACGATGGCTATATGCGCATCGTCGACCGCAAGAAGGACATGATCGTGGTCTCCGGCTTCAACGTCTATCCCAACGAACTGGAAGATGTCATGGCGGCCATTCCCGGTGTGTTGCAGTGTGCTGCCATTGGCATTCCCAGTGACAAGACCGGCGAAGCGATCAAGGTGTTCGTGGTCAAGGAACCGGGGGCGGAGTTGAGTGCCGAGCAGATCAGAACCCATATGCGCGACAAGCTCACTGCCTACAAGGTACCCAAGGAAGTGGAGTTCCGCGACAGCCTGCCGACGACCAACGTCGGCAAGATCCTGCGCCGCGAGCTGCGTGACGAGGAGTTGAAGAAACTCGGCGCAGCATAACGTCCGATTCTTTGCGACAATAAGCCCCGCCCGGGTCCTCCGGGCGGGGCTTATTCGTGCAGGACATGAATGCCCCTTGCGTGGCCACCTCTGACAGACAGGAAAGCATGACCGATTTCGACACCCTTGCCGCCAATCTTGACCAAGCCATGTCCGCGGACCGTCACCGCTTGCAGCGCCAGTTGCAGGGGCTGGGCCGTGAGCCGGCGCCGGAGCCGGGGCGACTGGAGCAGTGGCTGGCGCGCCTGTCCGCCTCCTGTGCCAGGGTGGTGGCACGGCGTGCCAGTGTGCCCCGGGTGCATTACGATGACAGCCTGCCGATTGCCGCCAAGCGTGACGAGATCAAGCGTGCCATCGCCAGCAGTCAGGTGGTGGTGATTGCCGGGGAAACCGGCTCGGGCAAGACCACCCAGCTGCCCAAGATCTGTCTGGAACTGGGGCGGGGTGTGCATGGCCTGATCGGCCATACCCAACCACGCCGTCTCGCCGCGCGCAGCGTCGCCAGTCGTGTTGCCGAGGAACTGGGCACGCCCCTGGGCGAACTGGTCGGCTTCCAGGTGCGCTTCACCGATCAGAGCAACGAGCGCACTCTGGTCAAGCTGATGACTGACGGTATCCTGCTGGCGGAAACCCAGAACGACCGTTTTTTGTCACGCTATGACACCCTGATCATCGATGAGGCCCATGAGCGCAGCCTGAACATCGATTTCCTGCTCGGCTACCTGAAGACCATCCTGCCGAAGCGCCCGGACCTGAAGGTGATCATCACGTCGGCGACCATTGATCTGGAGCGCTTCTCCGCTCACTTCAATGATGCGCCCATTATTGAGGTCTCGGGCCGTACCTTCCCGGTGGATGTCTGGTACCGCCCGCTATCGGCGGAGGTGGACGAGGAGGGCAACCGGGTCGAGGAAGACCTGAGTATCGACCAGGGTATTCTCGCTGCGCTGCGTGAGCTCGAAGCCCATGAACGGGCGACCGGCAAACCACCGGGTGATGCACTGGTGTTTCTGCCCGGCGAGCGGCAAATCCGTGATACTGCCGACTTTCTGCGCAAGGCCAACCTGCGGCATACCGAAATACTCCCGTTGTACGCCCGGCTGTCCGTGGCCGAGCAGCAGAAGATATTCTCCAGCCATGCCGGGCGCCGGGTGATTCTGGCGACCAACGTTGCCGAGACTTCCCTGACCGTACCTGGCATCGTCTACGTGATCGATCCCGGCGAGGTACGCATCAGTCGCTACAGCCCCCGTTCCAAGGTGCAGCGGTTGCCGATCGAGCCGGTGTCCCAGGCCAGCGCCAATCAGCGCAAGGGCCGTTGTGGCCGGGTGGCTCCGGGTATCTGTGTGCGGCTGTATGATGAGCCGGACTTTCTCGGGCGTCCGGGTTTTACCGACCCGGAGATCCTGCGCACCAACCTGGCGGCGGTCATATTGCAGATGCTGCATCTGCGCCTGGGCCGGATCGAGGATTTCCCCTTCATCGAGCCACCGGACGGGCGGGCCATCAGCGACGGCTTCAATCTGTTGCAGGAACTGGGCGCGGTCGAGCGGGACGGGCAGATCACTGACATCGGGCGTCAGTTGGCCCGCCTGCCGGTCGACCCGCGCATCGGGCGGATGCTGGTCGAGGCCGCCCGGCTCGGCAGCCTGAACGAAGTGCTGATCATCGCCAGCGCGCTGGCGGTGCAGGACCCGCGTGAACGGCCGATCGAGCGCCAGCAGGCGGCGGATCAGGCGCATGTCCAGTGGCGTGACGACCAGTCGGACTTCGCTGCCTTCGTCAATTTGTGGCGCGGATTCGAGGAACAGCGCCAGGCGCTGTCACAGAACCAGTTGCGTAGCTGGTGCCGGCGGCAATTCCTCAACTACCTGCGCCTGCGTGAATGGCGCGAGACCCATCGCCAGCTGCTGCTGACCTGTCGCGATATGACGCTGCCGGTGAATGCCGACCCGGCAGGCTACGATGCCGTGCACAAGGCGCTGCTGGCCGGATTGCTGAGTCATCTGGGCAACAAGACCGAGGAGGGCGACTACCTGGGAGCGCGGCAGCGGCGCTTCATGCTGCACCCCTCGTCTGCGCTGGCGAAGAAGCGCCCGGCCTGGGTGATGGTGGCTGAGCTGACCGAAACCCGGCGGCTGTATGGCCGGCTGGCGGCCAGGATCGATCCGCTGTGGGTCGAACCGCTGGCCACGCACCTGACCAAGACCAGCCATAGCGAGCCGCACTGGGAGAAGAAACGTGGCCAGGTGGTCGCCTTCGAGCAGGTCACCCTCTATGGGCTGATCATCGTACCCAAACGCAAGGTGCATTTCGGGCCGATCGAGCCGGTGGTCTCCCGCGAGCTGTTCATCCGCCACGCCCTGGTAGCGGGCGAGTGGCACGGGCGGGCGGCCTTCAACCGCGCCAACCAGGCGCTGCTGGAAGAGCTCGACGCATTGGAAGCGAAGGCGCGCAAGCGTGACATCCTGGTGGATGATGAAACCCTGTATCGATTCTTCGACGAGCGCATTCCTGCTGAGATCTACCAGCTCGCCAGTTTCGAGCGCTGGCTGAAGAAGACCAGCCAGAGCCAGCCACAGTTGTTGCACATGACCCGTGATGATCTGCTGCAACGCGAGGCCAGGGAGGTCAGCGCCGAGCAGTATCCCGATACGTTGCGCTGGCAACGGGTGGCGCTGCCGCTCAGCTACCATTTCGAGCCGGGGCATGTGGCTGATGGGGTGACCCTGACCGTGCCCCTGGCCTTGCTGCGCCAGTTGCCCGAGGAGCGGCTGGAATGGCTGGTGCCGGGGCTGCTGTATGACAAGTGCGTGGCACTGGTGCGGGGCCTGCCCAAGGCGTTGCGCAAGAACTTCGTGCCCGTGCCTGACTTCGTGCGGGCCGCTCTGGAGCGCATGCCCTTCGGCGAGGGGCGTCTGACCCAGGCGCTGGGGCGGGAACTGACCCGCATGACCGGTGCGCGCCTGGAGGAGGGTGTCTGGGCTGACATCACCCTGGAAGAGCACCTGCTGATGCGCATCGCCGTGGTGGATGCCACGGGCAAGGAAATTGCCTCCGGCCGTGACTACAGCGCATTGTGCCGCCAATTGAGCGGTGAGCTGGCCGAGCGGCAGGTCGCATCGGCGACGCCTGCGATGCCGACGGTGAGGTCGACCGCAGCGGCGGGGCAGGCCGCATTGCCGCTCAAGGTCAGCCAGCGTCAGGCAGGGATCGAGGTGGACTTCTGGCCGGCCTGGGTGGATCAGGGCGAAGGCGTTGCCGAGCAGTTGTTCGACAGCCCGGTACAGGCTCAACAGGCCCATCGCCTGGGTGTGCAGCGGTTGATCCTGCAGGCGTTGACCGAGCAGGCCAAGTTCCTGCGCCAGAAACTGTCGCCATTGAAAGAGGCGGCCATCTATTATCGCGAGCTGGGTACCCAGCAACAGTTGACCGAGGATGTGTTGCTGGCTGCGATCGATCGGGTATTCCTGCCACAGGAGCAGCCCTTGCCGCGTGATCCAGCCGAGCTGCAAAAGCGCATCGAAGCCGGTCGTGCCGAGTTCGTCCCGGCTGCGGAGCAGCTTGCGCTGCAGGTGCTGGCGATTCTCAAGGCCTGGCATGACCTGCAGAAGCGGCTCAAGGGCAAGATCGACCTGGCGCGGGCGATCGCCATGAACGATATCCGCAGCCAGTTGGAGCAACTGGTGTACAAGGGGTTTGTGCGTAACGTGCCGGGGCAGTGGCTGGCACAATACCCGCGCTACTTTGCCGCGATAGCACAGCGGTTGGACAAACTGCCGGGGCAGGTCCAGCGTGACCGGGTGTGGACTGATGAAGTCCAGCAATACTGGCAGCAGTACCAGGCGCTGACCCAGCGTTACAGCCTCGAAGGGCGACAGGACGAGCGTCTGCAGCAGTGGCGCTGGATGCTCGAGGAATATCGGGTTTCGCTGTTCGCACAGCAGTTGGGTACGAAAATGCCGGTATCGGAAAAACGTTTGAAGAAACTTTGGCACGAGATCACAGCGTGAGATGCTCGCTGTCGCTACACTGTGGCCTGGTGAAGAAAGGGCAGGCAAGGAATGACATCACTCTGCATACCGGTAGCCGCTGACGGGCAGCTGCAGGTACGGCGTTTCGCTGCTGCTGGTCCCGCGGTGCTCATGGTGCACGGCCTGGGGGCACGCGGTGACCTGTTCTGCCCGACGGGCGGTGGCGGTCTGGCGCCCTGGCTGGCCGAAGCGGGTTACGATGTCCATGTACCGGACCTGCGTGAACGGGTCTCCAGCAGCTCGGTGATACCAGATATCTCCCAGCACCAGTTGATCTGCGAGGATTTCCCGGCGCTGTTCCAGCGGCTTGCCGAGGCGCATCCGCGACAGCGCTTCTTTGTGGTTGCCCATGGTTGGGGCGGTGTGCTGGTGGCCAGTGCCCTGATCCGCCAGCCGCACTGGCTGGAGCAGGTGGCCGGGCTGGTCCATCTGGGGGTACGGCGGGTTTGCCGGCAACGCAACTGGCAGCGACGCCTGCTGCTCGACCTGATGTGGGATCGCCTGGCGCCGCTGATCGGCCAACGTCGGGGCTATCTGCCCTTGCGTTCGCTCGGGCTCGGTAGCGCGGACCTTTCCCGACAGCTGCATGATGACAGCCGGATGTGGCAAAATGGCGGCAAATGGCGTGATCCGCAGGATGGTTTCGACTATGCTGCGGCATTGACCGGCGTCGTGTGGCCAAGCAGTCTGTACCTGGCTGGCCGCAATGATCGCTGCATGGGGCATGTTGCTGATGTCAGGGCTTTCGCCCGTGAGCTGGGCGAGCACGATGCGCAACTGGTCCTGTTGCAGAAAGGCACCGGCAGCTCCCGTGATTATGGTCACCATGACCTGTTGACCCACCCACAGGCGGCCAATGACCATTTCCCGCTGATCATGTCCTGGCTGGGCCGGCATGTCGGTGCGAACACGCCATAGGGTATCGCCTGCCTGGGCGATGCATTGCCAAACCACTGAATAGACTGAATACAAAGAGGCTCAACCGTGCAGAAAGTAGTGATCAGCGGCACCGGTTTGTACACCCCCCCGCACAGCATCAGCAACGATGAGCTGGTGGCCAGCTTCAATGCCTGGGCGGAACGCTTCAACCAGGACAACGCGGCGGCCATCGCCGCGGGCGAGCTTGAGCCGGCCCCGCTGTCGAGCAGCGAGTTCATCGAGAAGGCCTCCGGCATCAAGAGTCGCCATGTGGTCAACAAGAGCGGCATTCTGGATGTCGAGCGCATGGTGCCGCTGATTCCAGAACGCAGCAACGACGAGTGGTCGATCCTCTGCGAAATGTCGGTAAAGGCCGCCACCGAGGCGCTGCAGCGGGCAGGGCGCACGGCAGCGGATATCGATGGCGTTATCGTCGCCTGCTCCAACCTGCAGCGCCCCTATCCGGCGATAGCCGTGGAGGTCCAGGCAGCGCTGGGTATCAACGGCTTCGGCTTCGACATGAACGTAGCCTGCTCCTCAGCCACCTTCGGCATCCAGACCGCGGCCAATACCGTGAGCAACGGCCAGGCCCGCGCGGTGCTGATGGTCAACCCGGAGATCTGCACCGGGCACATGAACTTCCGTGATCGGGACAGCCACTTCATCTTCGGCGATGCCTGCACTGCGGTGATCATCGAACGTGCCGAGGATGCGGTATCCGAGCACCAGTTCGAGATTGTCGGCACCAAGCTGCTGACCCAGTTTTCCAACAATATCCGCAACAACTTCGGCTTTCTCAACCGGGCTGATGAGAGCGGTATTGGCAAGCCGGACAAGCTGTTCGTCCAGGAAGGTCGCAAGGTGTTCCGTGAAGTCTGCCCGATGGTGGCCGAGCTGATCGGCGCGCATCTGCAGGAGCTGAATCTGACGGTCAGCGATGTGCGCCGCTTCTGGTTGCACCAGGCCAACCTGAACATGAACATGTTGATCGCGCGCAAGCTGCTGGGCCGTGATCCCGACCTGGAGAAGGAAGCACCGGTGGTGCTGGACGAGTATGCCAACACCAGCTCGGCTGGCTCGATCATTGCCTTCCACAAGTACCAGGATGACCTGCCAGCCGGCAGTCATGGCGTTATCTGCTCCTTCGGTGCTGGTTATTCCATCGGCAGCGTGATCGTGCGCAAACACTGATAGTCCCTCCGCGATGCTGGCCTGACGGTCAGCGTCGCGCCGCCCCTCCTGTCTGGCTACGTCGGGCGCCCGCTCGACGCAGGCCCCCGCTGTAATGGCCTTCTGCAAAAAGTTCCCCTGACTTCAAATCTTCATATTGCGGAAAGCGTTCTGTCATATCGGCTTTCCATAATCGCTTCGGTCGAAACAAACGACGTCAAGTCACTCGCAGGATGACGTTTTACAAAACCCGAAGGAGTTTTTCCGATGAAGAAGAAGTTGATTGCGATTGTTGTTGGTGCTGCAGCTGTCATGCCTGCTCTGGCCATGGCCGACGTGAGCATCTACGGTCGCGCTCACGTTTCCACCGATTTCCTGGATGACGGTGCCGACTATTCCGAAACCAACCTGTCCAGCAACTCTTCGCGCCTGGGCTTCAAGGGTGAACACCAGATCAACCCCGACCTGAAAGCGTTCTTCCAGATCGAGCAACAGATCAACTTTTCCAGTGGCAGCAGTGACGGCAGCAGCTCGAACTTCAGCACCCGCGATACCTTCGTCGGTGTGACCGGAAACAACTGGGGCGCCATCCAGATGGGGCGTTTCGACAGCCCGTTCAAAGTGGCACGTGGCCCGGCCAACCTGTTTGGTGACCAGGTCGGTGATATGCGTAACCTGACTCGGGTGGGCGACGCCCGTTTCGATGAGCGTTATGACAATACCGTGCAGTACACCACGCCAGACCTCAATGGTTTCAATATCAAGCTGGCCTATTCGGTCCATGAAGGCCAGAGCGCTGCCCAGGATCATGACTCCGATGGCTTCAGCGTCTCGCTGAACTATGCTGCCGGTGCGTTCGAAGGCGCGCTCGCTTACGAGAAACTGGAGGAAGACGTTTCCCGCGGAGAGCGTGATGGGATCCGTGCTGCTGCGGCCTACAACCTGACTGACGCCTTCAAGCTGGTAGGTTTCTATCAGACGGTAGAGCATGATACCGATGACGCTGCCCTGCGTGATCGCTGGACCTCCGATACCTACGGTGTGGGTGGTGAGTACAAGTTGACATCCAACACGGCCCTCAAGGCCATGTGGATGACCCGTGATGCCGATGATTCCGACTATGACGCTGATATGTGGGTTGTCGGTGTGGAGCACAAGCTGGACAAGGCCGTCCGCGTCTATGCCAACTATGCGGTTGTCGATAACGAGGCAGGATCGACTCAGCGGCCTTGGGCCGAGGGGCGTAGTGCCAACCCGGGTGCTGCGGCGGGCGAAGAGGCTACGGCCTTCTCCGTAGGTCTGCGTTACGACTTCTAATCCCTCTCCCTGGGATGAAGCCCCGAGCCGGGTTGCTCTGCAAGAGCAACCCGGCTTTTTCATGCGCTTCCATCCGTGGCCACTTTCCTGCGGCCCCAGTCGATGCCAAGCCAGAACTGCCCCGTAGGGCCTGTCATCGAACTGAAATCATTTGTTCTTATTCTTGTTTCGCTTGTAACCATATACATGGCGGCCGCCCCAATCAGCTTGCCCATCGCATCAAGGAGTTTTCATGCGTAGTCTTTTCGTTCTCGCCATTGCCTGCCTGCTTTCCGCCTGCGCGCAGCAGTCCCATGTACAGCTGTATCCCGGGTCTGCATTGCCGGAGCAGCAGGTTGTGACCGTCGTGATACCCAACGAACTCGAGGTGCAGAGCATCAACGGCCAGCGTGTGTCCGCCGCCAACGCCATGTTCGGCACCGGTGAGAAGCGCTTGCACCTGCAACCCGGAGCCTACCGGATCAATGCCTTCTACAAGAACGGTTTCGATATCGACGGTGGCATGAGCCATGAAGTGGTACGCGGACGCACTGGTGTGTTCAGCATCGATGGCCAGGCTGGTGAATTGTGGCAGCTGGATTTTGACCGGCCGCAGAACCTGCAGCAGGCCAAGGCCTTCGAAGCCGAGTTCAACGCCTGGGCGGTGAACACCCGCACCGGTGAGCGCCAGGCAGCACAGGCTGGCCAGCGCAACAGCTCGCTGGTCAACAATCTGCTCGGTACCGCAGAGCCTGTGGATGAGCAGTCCACCGTCGCCCCATTGGGCGCAACCACAGCCAGTGCGCCTGCGGCGGTTCCCCGGTCCAGCAGCAGCGTCACCCCTCTGCCAACGGCAGTAGCCAGTGAAACCCTGCCACACAACGATGCTACCCTGACCACGCTGCAGCAGATGTGGCACCTGCTCAGCCCGCAAAGCCGCGAGGCCTTCCTCGACTGGGTCCAGCAGTAACCAGTTAACCGCATTCGGGAGGGTGCAATACCCTCCCGTCATTGGCTGCCTTGTGGCATGCTGTTGGCCATGCTCATACGCCAGTTGAATCATATAAGCGACATCGACCCTGCCCGGTGGGACGCCCTGGCGCCCGCCGGTTATCCCTTCCTTCGCCATGCCTTTCTTGCTGCCCTGGAAGACAGCGGCTCGGTTACGCCGGCACAGGGCTGGACTCCCGCCCACCTGGTGGTGGAAAACCCGGATGGCAGTCTGCAGGCTGCAATGCCCCTGTACCGCAAGATGCACTCCTGGGGTGAATATGTGTTCGATTTTCAATGGGCGCAGGCCTGGGAACGGGCAGGGCGGGATTATTATCCCAAGCTGACCGCAGCCGTTCCCTTCTCGCCAGTGCAGGGGCCACGATTGCTGGCGCGTTGCGAAGACAGCCGTGGATTGCTTATCGGCTGGCTGGAGCAGCAGTTGGTGGCGGGCAAGGTCAGCGGTGTACATGTGCTGTTCAACAGCGGAGAGGAGAGCCGGCAGCTTGCGGAATCGGGCTGGGTGCAGCGCCTGGGCTGCCAGTTCCACTGGATCAACCGCAACTATCAGGGCTTCGAGGACTTTCTGGCAGCCTGCAGTTCCCGTAAACGCAAGAGCTTCCGCAAGGAGCGCCAGAGCATCGCCGCGCAGGGCATCGAGTTTGAATGGCTGACCGCTGAGGAGGTAAGGGCAGAGGACTGGGAGCGTTTCTATCCGTTCTATGCCGCAACCTACCTCAAGCGGGGTCGTCAGCCCTATCTGACGCCGGCATTCTTCCAGCTGCTGTCGCAAGGGATGGCGGATTCGCTACGGCTGGTGTTCGCCCGGGAGCACGGTCGTGATGTGGCCGGTGCGCTGTTTCTGGCCGGCGAGGATACCCTGTACGGTCGTTATTGGGGATGTCTGGAGGAGTATGACCGGCTGCACTTCGAGACCTGCTTCTACCAGGGCATGGAGCGCTGTATTGCCGAGGGCCTGCAGCGGTTCGATGCCGGCGCCCAGGGCGAACACAAACTGCTGCGTGGTTTCGAGCCGGTGCTGACCCAGTCGTGGCATCGCCTGCAGCCGGGTCTGCATGAAGCGGTAGCGGATTTTCTGTTGCAGGAAGGCGAGGGGGTGAAGGCCTATCGGCAGGACGCTCAGGACTACTTGCCCTATCGCAGGGGGGATTCGGCCGCCCCGCGATAGGTGCTGCTGCCTTACTCGGCGGTCTCGACCCGCTTGGCGCTATTGATGACCACCGGATTGCGCGGCACATCGCCATGCCCGTTCTGGGTGCCGGTGGGTACCTTGCCGATGGTTTCCACCACATGCTCGCCGCTGACCACCTTGCCGAATACCGCGTAGCCGAAATCGCGGCTGCCATGGTTCAGGAAGTCATTGTTGTTCAGGTTGATGAAGAACTGGCTGGTGGCGCTGTCACGCACCTGGGTGCGGGCCATGGCGATGGTGTAGCGATTGTTCTTCAGGCCGTTATCCGCCTCGTTCTTGATCGGCTGGCCGACGGCGCGCTGGCGCATGTCGGGGGTGAAACCGCCGCCCTGGATCATGAAGCCGGGAATGACGCGGTGAAAGATCAGGCCATCGTAATGGCCGGCATCGGCATAGCGCAGGAAGTTTTCCACCGAAATCGGTGCTTCCTCGGCATTCAGCTCGAGCTCGATATCCCCATGGCTGGTGCTGAGCATCACGCGGGGGTTGTCTGCCAGGGCGGTCGAGGCTGCGAGCAGCAGGGCGCAGGTTCCGATCAGTTGTTTCAGCATGCTTGGCTCCATGGGCAATAGAATGACGCGCAGCGCGTCAGGTCAGGATCTGGTTGGCGATGAGTGTAAGCACAAGCGCGCCCGGGCACAACGAGCGCGGGCATATCCGCTGTGGCGTTCAGGCATCATGCGAATGCTGGATGATCAGGTCCGCCAGTATGCGGGTGGCCGGCCCAAGGGGCTTGTCCTTGTTCGCGTAGAGGAACATATAGGCGTTACGCTGGCCGCCCTGTTCCATTGGCAGCGCCTTCAGGCTGCCCTGTGCCAGTTGCGCGGCGATCTCATGCTGGGGCAGCCAGGCGAAGCCCAGGCCCTGGGATATCAGCTTGGTTGCGGTGCTCATGCTGGTGACTGTCCAGCGATGCTCGGCGCCGAGCCAGCCCTCGTTCCGCGGCTGGCGCCGCCCGGAATCACGAATGACCACCTGCAGGTGGGTTTCCAGGTCGCTGTGGGTCAGGCTGCGGTTGAGCTGTTGCAGGGGGTGCTGGGGGTGCGCCACGGCGATGAACTCGATGGAGTTGAGCTGCTGCGGCAGATAGCCGGCAATGCTGATGCCGGAGATGGCCAGGTCGGCACTGCCATTGAGCAGGCATTCCTCGACGCCGGAGAGAACCTCTTCACGCAATTGCACGCGGCACCCCTTGCTCTGTGGCATGAAGGCGCCCAGGGCCCTGGCCAGGCGTTCGGCGGGGTAGGCGGCATCCACTACCAGCTGCACCTCGGCTTCCCAGCCCTGGTCCATGTTCCAGGCCAGTTGCTCCAGTTGATTGGCTTCCTTGAGCAGATGCCGGGAGCGTCGCAGCAAGGCGGCGCCGGCATCGGTCAGGATGGCCTTGCGCCCGGATATTTCCAGCAGTGGCACACCGAGCTGCTCCTGCATGCGGGCGACGGTATAGCTGACCGAGGATTGCGAGCGGTGCAGTGCCTCGGCGGCCTGGGCAAAGCCACCATGATCGACGACGGCCTGTAGGGTGCGCCATTGTTCCAGGGTGACGCGTGGTGCTTTCATCAATGGTTTCTCTGGCCTATGGTGAAGGGGCAGCATGACTGCGAGGATGAATGCAATGTACCAATTTTTACTGGCCATCGGCATAGCGTTGAGCCTGCCATTGTCAGCCTGGGCTTTTCCCATCGACGTGGAGTTGCAGCCCGGCGCCGCGCAAGTGTCGGTGCGCACCGCTGATCTGAGCAATCTGGCTGCGCTGATGCTGACCAATAAAGGCGAGGTGACGTTGCAGTGTCGGGTGAGTTTCGTCAATGGTCCGGAAAGACCTGTACCGCGGCGAGTGCGCTTGCAGCCAGGCAAAGAGGTGGCGGTAAGTCAATTCTTTCGGCGTGCGATCAATCGAGTACGGGTAGGTATTGATTGTGTACCTGAAGAGGCGGGAAATGAAAAACCCGGCATATAGCCGGGCTTTCAGGATGTGGCTCCGCGACCAGGACTCGAACCTGGGACCCAATGATTAACAGTCATTTGCGCGGCGTCTAGCTAGGCTCAACAAGATTACACGTATTCCATTCCAACGCTGGAGTACGTGAAATGCAGGTTTACACAGTAATATCGACCAAGGGTGGTGTCGGCAAAAGCACCACCTGCGCTCATCTCGGCGGCCTGCTGGCCGACTCATCTATCAGGGTGCTGCTGATTGATCTCGACAATCAGCCGACGCTGTCCAGTTACTATCAGCTTGAGGCCGAAGCGCCGGGCGGTACCTATGAGCTGATAGCGCTAAACCAGACTGCAAGCGAGCAGGTGGTGTCCAAAACCGTCATCAGCGGTCTGGATATCGTCGTATCCAACGACTACCACGCGCAGCTACCTCAGCTTTTGCTGTCGGCACCGGATGGACGCTTTCGTTTATCGAACCTCATACGGCAGTTTGAATCACGCTATGACGTTGTGATTCTCGACACCCAGGGCGCAAGGTCGATTGTCCTGGAAGCGGCTGTTCTTGCCGCTGATCATGCATTGTCTCCCATCACGCCAGAACTCTTGTCGGCACGTGAATTCATCCGGGGTACCTTGGGGATGCTGGAAGAGTTGGAGGTGCTTACCCAGTACACCAACCTGGTTGTGCCTAAAGTGTCATTGCTGATCAACAGGCTGGATGAAACGCGGGATGCCCGCGAGGTGAGTGCCAGCCTCTACCAGATGTTCTCCACCGACACGGACGCCCGGGTCCAGGTCATGTCGGCACCACTACGGCATTTGACTGCTTTCCGACAGGCTGCTGCGCTCGGTCAACCTATCCATCGTTTTGAGCCTACCAAACCTGCGGGACGCAAGTCTCCCGCCGGTGCAGATCAGATACGTGCAGTTGCCCTGGAGCTGAATCCAGAATGGAGCCCGTTCTTGCGAGCGGATGCCAACCAGACAGTGGAGGGCGCAAGCGATGCAATCCACTGAGTCGAAAAAACGTGTCACCCAGGAAGTTGGGAGGCTGCCGCCTCACTCGGTAGAGGCGGAACAGGCGGTACTGGGCGGCCTGCTGCTCAACAACGACTGCTGGGACGACGTGTGCGAGATCATTACCGCGACTGACGCCTTTTATGTTCCGGAGCACCGGGTGCTCTGGAAAGCGATTCAGGGGCTGATTACACGGAATCTGCCTTTTGACATCGTGACGGTGGCTGAATACCTGAGCCCGGATGAGCGCCAACTGTTGGACTTGAGCTACTTGGGCAACCTCGTTCAGAACACGCCATCCACCGCCAACATTCATGTCTATGCACAGATTATCAGGGATCGTTTTCAGCTACGTCAGCTGATGCTGATTGGCGCTGACCTAAGCCAGGAGGCGGGATCGGGTGATCTGCCGGGAGTGGAGCTGGTCGAGCAGGCTGAGAAACGATTGGCCGGCCTGGTCGAGTCGCCTGGCAAGCAGTACACCCCTTTGTCAGAAACGATGTCCAAGGTCATTGATCACATTGATTACAGCTTCAACAAGGGCGATGGCATCACTGGAGTTTCTACAGGCTTTGTGGATCTGGACAAGGAGACTGCGGGGCTGCAACCGGCAGACCTGATCATTGTTGCTGGTCGCCCTTCGATGGGGAAAACCACATTCGGGGTGAATCTGGTTGAGAACGCCCTGGTCGCGAGGGCTGATCAGCCAGCATTTATTTTCAGTCTGGAGATGCCCAGGGAGCAGTTGGTCATGCGCCTGTTGGCCAGCATGGGCAAGATCAATTTGCAGCGTTTACGAACAGGTCAGTTGGAAGACGAGGACTGGCCGAAGCTGACGCTGGCTGCCACCAAGCTTAAGGCAGTGGAAGATCGACTGATCATTGAGGATGAGGGTGGCTTGTCGGCCAGCGCGCTCAAGGCCAGGGCGCGCCGCTTTGCGCGCCGTTTCGGCAAGCCGTCAATGATCATGGTGGACTACCTGCAGTTGATGCATGAGCCGGGTAGGGAGAACCGCAACCTGGAAATTGCTTCGATCAGCATGGCTCTGAAGCAACTGGCCAAGGAGCTGGATACGCCAGTGGTGGCTCTGTCCCAGCTCAACCGTTCTGTCGATCAGCGTCCCAATAAACGCCCTACAAACTCCGATCTGCGTGACTCCGGCTCCATCGAGCAGGATGCCGACGTGATCATGTTTGTGTACCGGGATGAGGTTTATCACCCAGAAACCCCGGACACTGGAACTGCTGAGGTCATCATTGGAAAACAGCGTAATGGGCCGATAGGAACCGTCAAGCTGGCCTTCAACGGCAACTGCACCCGGTTTGACTCTTTGGAATTCAAACATCGGGAGGGGTTCTGATATGGCCAAGTCATCGTCAAGAAGTATCACCACTGATCAGGTACTGGACGCAGCCAAGTACCTCAGTTCTCAGGACCTTCGTTCCATGCAGTCCCGGCTGACCACCACCGGCAAAGAGCTATCCAAGCTGGCGGAAACATCATCGCTGAACCGTCTGTTAAGTAACGAAGAGAAGGCTGTGCTTCAACGGGCAGCGGGGGTGGTCAACACTGTCAATGCACGTATTGCTCATGCTAAGGAAAAGAAACAACGTGATGAGAAAAGACGAGAAGCAGCATTCAAAGCCAGACATGCCGAGGCTCGGAAACTTGCGCTCCAACACTTTCCATTGCCACCGGTCAATTCCGTCGAGCAAGGTGTTGAGGTTATCAGGGTGGCTCTTGTCCTCAACCATTTGAAGGTACTGCACTACTTCTACAGTACCGACGAGTTTGCCGCAAAGATATCCAGAGCCAGGCATACACCGGCCAATAGGGACGTAGCCAGCCACCTGCGACGCGAGCTTAGATTTCTTGCAAGTAAAATTCTGCAGGGCGTGGAAGATGCGTTGGCGGATCGCCCCGAGGCATTGGATGATGATCAACGAGACCTAAGCACTCTTCTCGGCATCTTGATAGCCAAGGCGGATGAAGTGCGTCCACAGGTGCTGAAACAGCAAGCGGAGGTCATTGAGGGCTGGACTGCTGCGCTGTCTGAGGCGGGGGTGGCCAATGACTAAGCCATCCGAGTCTTTTCGTTTAAGCCACTGGTGCCGTAACTGCGAGCGACATCTGACTGAGCTGCAAGCGCGAATTGTTTTCCCGGGGGAACGAGCTCATAAGACCAGGTCAACGCTATGGGGCTGCCCTTATTGCCACTCCCATGAAGTTGAGAAACTTCAGGAGGTGAGTGCATGAACAGCGCAATCGCACTCGGAAAGCTGAAAAAACCTCTCCAGGAGCTGGCTGACTTTGCCGTCGGCCTGGGCTGGCAAGTGAGCCGTACCAGGGGTGGGCACATCCGTTTCACCAAGGAGGGTTACCCGCCAATCTACACCTCATCTACGCCAAGCGATCCACGTGCAGGACTCAATGCGCGGGCTCTGTTGCGCAGGGCGGCAAGCAGATCGGTACGGAGGGTATCTCCATGATCCCGGATCGCATCATGCGCAAGATTGAGCGCTGCCTTGCCCTGTCATCCAGTGCCAATGCTAACGAAGCTGGAATTGCATTGCGTCAGGCGCAGAAGCTGATGGAAGAATATGGTCTGACCCGCCTGGATGTGGCGGCTTCTTCTATTGAGGAGAAGTGCGTTGATTCCAAGTCAGGCAAGACGCCACCCAACTACCTCGTGGTGTTGGCCTCGATGGTGGCAGCCGGCTTTGGCACTGAGGCCATTTATTCCGTCCGCTATTCCAGAAACGGCTATATCGGTAGCTGGTCTTTCATTGGCCCTGACGGAAGTCCGCGAATCAGCGGCTATGCCTACACGGTGTTACAGCGCCGCCTGCTGCAGGACCGCAAGCAGTACCAGGACTCCTTGCCCTCACGCTTGAAACGCACCACCAAGATTCGCAGGGCCGACGCATTTGCAGAAGCCTGGCTGGCTGCCGTGAAGAAGCAGGTCATCCCCGCCGCGCCTACCGATGAGGCACGGCAGGCGATTGAGTATTACCTGTCCAGGCATCACGGCAACCTTCAGGATCTTACAGGCAGGGCGACCGGCGATCTTCGCCGTCATGACCGAGCTGCACTGACAGCAGGATATGAGGCTGGCCTTTCGATACAGCTCCACCAGGCAGTAGAACAACGTTACACAGAGGTACTGACCCATGACTGATATTCGATCGTTCCCAAACAAGATGGCGGCGGATACTCGCTTCCAGTGCCAGTACTTTCTCTGTGTTGAACTGGATCCGTTATTGGCCATGAAACAACTGGTTGAGCCAGCCAATTCGTGCTCCAGATTGCTGCAACAGCTCCTCAATGATCGCCCATTGAAGGACGGCGAGGTCTGGCAGTATGAACTGGAGGATGTACGCATGATCCTGCAGGCGGTGCGTAACCCGTTGGTAAGTGAACAGGATCGGCGCCGCTGGGTGCTTCTGGAGCTGCAGGAGCAACCTGACTTTGAGCTGTATGCCATTGCAATCGATGGGGTGGCCACGGTACTGAAGCAACTGACCAATGTGCCGGGCTGGGAGGAGATAGCCAGCGCACGACAGCTGGTACTTGCCCTGAATGATTTGCATGACCGGATCATGACTGCGGTACATCCAGACAGTCAGGCGCTGCTGGAAAAACAACAGCTGGTAAGGGGACTGTGATGAGCAAGAACCTTTCCACTGCAGATTATATGGCCAAGCTGCAACAGCCTGGTCCGGCGTTACGGACAAAGCAGGTCGACAAACTGACAGCGCCGCTGGCCGAGATGGCCATGCAGATAACGCTGGACCAGGTGCGCCCCTATGACCGCAACCCGCGTACCTTACGCAATTCGAAATATGATGAGATCAAGGAGTCCATCCGGGAGGTTGGACTGAAACAGCCGCCGCCCATTACCCAACGACCGGGCGATGACAAGTTCATGATTTCCGATGGCGGCAATACTCGCCTGGCAATCCTGAATGAGCTGTATCAGGAGACGGGAGATGAAAAATACTACCGCTTCTGGTGCGTGTACCGGCCCTGGCAGTCGGAGCTGGCCACCATGGCTGGACACCTGTCTGAGAACGAAAACCGCTCGGACCTGACCTGGATTGAGAAGGCCCTGGGTGTGGCTGAACTCAAGCAGATGCTGGAGGAGGAGGCTGACAAGGAGCTGTCGCAGCGTGAACTGGCCAGACGCTTTGCCGCACTGGGCTTTTCCGTCAGCCATAGTCATATCAGTCGTATGCTGTATACCGTCGAGCACTTCTGGCCAACGCTGCCGACCACCCTGAAAAGCGGGCTGGGAAAACCTCAAATTGAGAAGCTGATTGCCTACCGCGAAGCCTGCCTGGAAATCTGGAAGCGCTGTGACGCCAAGCCGGTGGAGGAGTTCGATCCGGCCTGGCATGAGATCCTCAGCCAATTTGACTATGAGGAGCAGACCGAGCTGCCCTGGTCGATCGTTGAGGATCGCCTGTTGGGCATGCTGGAGGATCATTCGGGCGCTCACCTGCATACGCTGGATTGGTGTCTCAGACGTTTGCTGGAGTGCAGGAAGCGACGCCAGAGCATCGATGACCCGGAAATCTGGCATCCGCTGGTTGTGGAGATGGAGCGAGTACGCGACCCGTCGGCGCATCCACTGAAATTCTACCCGCCGTTGCCGGGCGAGGAGGAAGATGCGCCCAAGCGCGAGCGCAAGCCGCGCCAGGGCGAGCCGGAGCAGAGTGAAGACATTGTCCCGCTCACTGATCCTTCTGCTACTGCTACTCACAACACCTCGAGTGAAGATGAGGAAGAGAAGGCCCGTCTGCAGGCGGAGATCGAGCAGCTGCGCATGGAAAAGGAACAACTGCTGAGGCGCACCCCGGCGCCCGCGCCAAGTGTGCTGGCCGGAAATGGTGTAGGCGAGACCGATAATGAGCTGGATGACGATGCGACGGCGTTGATGTTGGGCGCAGACCAGCAGCCTGCGACTGTTGAGCCGACACTGATGGGTGAATATCTGGATGAACGCACAGATGAGCAGCGTATAGCAGACTTGACGTTGTCTCCGGTCTTCGAGTCAGAGAGCAAGCGCAAGATGCGCCACGCTGTAGCGGAATTGCAGGGAGGCAAGGCGGGCAACTTCGAGGACTTTGCTGTTCAGGCCATTCCCCTGATGTCCGCCGGGCCATTGACGGCAGTGACCGATATCTGGTGGATCGATGACCATGGCAAGGATCCGCGTACGCTGCGGTTCCTGATTTTCCGCCTGGCGATGGCAATCGGACAATGGGCAGGCTTTCCGCTGATGGATACAGCGGAAGGTGAAGCGCCGCTGCAGCGAAATCAGCAGGAGGGGCTTGGCTATGAACTGTATCCTCTGACCGGCGAACTGGAGCATAGCCTGGTCGCCCAGCGTGTCTGGCAGCTACTGGCTGCATTGAAAGGTGAAATGCAGCCGCTGTATCCCTCTGACATTACCTTGCTTGGTGACCTCTTGGGCACCACCGATAACGAAGGCTACATGCCAGATGAGGTGCTGATTCGGCTGTTCCGCCTGATTCGTCTGGTTCGTGTTCTCCACTCACTCGACAAAGGAGAGTCCTGATATGGATAGCGTCGTGACATTGTCCATCCTTCGCCAGGCCATCACCTATGTGCGTGAAGGTAATATGCGCCGCGCCAGGGCGCTGGGCTTTACTGATCCGGAGCTTCGAGAGTTGCGCCGCTTGAGCGCAACCGATGTGGATGCGTTGGCCAGCAGCAATCCGGTTGTCTGCCGGCTGTCGGTAGACCATGAACTGCTTGGCGGCGTGTTCCGCCGCCTGAGTACGGATGTGGATCGGGAGAAAACAATTGATCGGTGCCTGATGCTGGGGGCATCGGTGCAGATGATGTATTCCTTCTTCGGTTTGACCGGCAATGACTGTTCAACTCGGCGAGCGTTGCTCGGGCTGGAGTCAAGGCAGGGGCGTCTGGCCATGCCTGCCGAAGAAAGCGAGCATGATGCCTACAGGCGTTGGCAGCAGATCTGTGATGCGCCTGATGATGTTCGGGCAGCGGATGACATTCAAGGCATGATCGTGCTGGCGGAAGAAACCGACATTCCCCTGGGCGTGGTATGGCAACTGGTAAAAAACTGGAGTCGGGCCACAAGCGGCTCGCCCGCCAAGCTCCAGCTGCTGTCTGACGGGGGACGTGCATGCGCACGGTAGATGATTGGCAAGTGCTGGTGGGTAGGGCCACATCTGCCATCACCCAGCGAGCCGATGCCGGTACCGCAGAGCCATCCAGTGGTGACACACTGGATGGCTTACTGTTTTTTGGTAATCCGCATGAGACCGTTCCCAGGGCTCTGTTGTTGGACAGCTGTCTTGGCGCCGTGGATGTGCTGGGATGGCAAATGATCAGACTGCTGTCGACCGCTGACCGAACCACCGCCTTTCCTACCTATGATCAGCTGCAGCCTCTGTTGAGGTCTGCGCCGGGCACCAGTGCTTCCCGCGGCACAGTGGCACGGGTGATAGCGGTGCTACGTCTGACACGCTGGTTGAGTCTCTGTCATAAGGCACGGCATGACACCAATGGACGGATCATGGGCAACGTTTATGCGCTGCACGATGAGCCTTTGGCGGCGGATGAGGCAACCATGCTGGATCCGGCCTACTGTGAATTTGTGGAGCAGTGCCTGGAGCACAGCAACGCCGCTGTGCGTGCTGTCGCCAGGCTGGTGACTGAAGAGATGCAGCACGATGGTGGAGGCCGCTCGGTATCTCGTCTCAATCGCCGGATACAGCGCTTTGCAGAGATGAGCCAAGGTAGATCGAAGAAGGCCCGGGCGAGAGTGGGACAAGCCCAGTTCTCAGAGCGAACCAGGGCCGAGAACCAGGTGAAAACACCTAGTTCTCAGAGCGAACCAGGGCAGTTCCCTGACGTGCTCAAGCCTGGTTCGCAGAGAGAACTAAGTGGAAATACGGGGCTTTGCGCCCCAGTTCGCTCTGAGAACCAGGACAGTACAGTACAAGTACGTATTTATAAAAATACAAGTACTGTACCGAGCGACCAGGACTTGCACTGGGATGCAGCTTTGCAGATGAGCGATCAGGAGCGCGCTGACCTGGTTCCGACACTTGGCCGGCTGGAGAGAGAAACAGCCCAATGGGTGCTGGACGAAACCGCTGGCCGAGTGTTGGCGGGCAAGGCACGATCGCCCAAGGCGTTGCTGCGCTCACTGGTCAACCTTGCGCTCAAGGGTGAGTTCAAGGTTACGACCTATGCGCACTCGGTGCAGAGTGCACGACATCCCATGCCGGCTGCGCCTGTACAGCCCAACGGTAATGTTCAATACATCGCTGATGTTCCAGAGCCTCCATCACCGAGAGTGAGCGCCGAGGAGGCTCATGCCAGTCGCCAGCAGCTGTTGGCAGCCATGGGGCTGAAACGATGAATGCCAGCCCAGGGAATTGTCCGCAATGGGATTCATATTTTCCCTATGCGCCCACAGGCGTGATGCGCACAGTGGCGCCACCCATTGCATTTTCATTGTTTACAGGAGCTGGACATTATGGCTGAGATCGCTGTTGGAGCGCTGCGAAGCAAGATCGAGCTGACGCTGCATACCTACCATGCTACTCGCACCTGGTGGGGGCGGGGTGTGGAATCGGGCAAACCGCAAATCATCGGTATGCGTCAGTACCTCGCACTGGCAGGTCGAATCCAACAGAACGCTGCCAAGGATGACCCCTATGCCGATGACTGGATGTTGAGAATTGATGCGAAGCTGGACGAGGTGCGCAATATCCTGGACCCGATTTACAAGTGGTCCATGGATGTTCTGGCTGATGTGCCGGAAGAGTTGAACATCGAAGAGAATATTTCACAGAAGCCGTTCAAGACCGGAGTGTACCCCGGCGGTCAGCAGGGCTGGCAGGGTATTCACCTGCTTATCCGCTATGACCGGGTGGTGCGGAACATCCTGCTGGCCCAGCACATTGCCATGATCACCCGCGAGGAGGCCCATGAAAAACTCAGAGTGAGCGGCAACGCTATCCGTTCCCTGTGTACCAGTACCCAGCGTTACCCCGGCCTGAGTGGTACGACCCGCGATGACTTTGCGGCCCAGAATGCCAGGGCGAGGGCCGCTATCGACAAGTGGGGAGAGCTGCATCCTGATGTGTTGTCGGGCGCTCGCCGCAGTCCCTATGCCCCCATTGCCCGTACACCAGTCGCAACTACGGAGAGCGGCTCAGGTATTGCTGATACCAAGTCGGCAGCGCCGGATCTGGATCAGTTGCAGTTGGAGGTTCAGGCTGCAAAACCCGAAGAGGCTGGTTCAGGCCAGGGGTTACTGGGGGAGGGGGATGAGCTGGAGTGATGCCAGTGGCATCACCGGTGACTGGAATGAGGTTTTTGGTCGCGGCTGTTGCCAGTGGCAACACTGGTGACTGGAATGGGGTTTCTGGTCACGGCTGTTGCCAGTGGCATCACCGGTGACTGGAATGATGAGGCGATAGGCGGAACCTGATAATGAGAGCGCTACAGCAGATGAAAAACAAACCACGACATAGCTATCACCTGCCACGATATTGCGGCGAAAGGGAAAAGGGCCTTTTTCCTTTTAAGGGTAAGGGGGGACTGCTGAAATACCTGGACCAGATTGAGGGCTATGCCGCGGAACTGGAGCAAGCGGAGCACGATTTGGCGCAGCGCTATAATCCGATCCTGAAACACTATGATCTTGCCCTGGCTGTTCAGAACGAGCAGAAGCGTGGATACCTGGTGCCGATGGTGCGGTGGCGTGGTATCACTAACCGCACGATGGGGATGGCGCGCTTTGATCGTGTGTTTCGACTGGTGCAGTCTGAGGGTGAGCGGCGGAAGCTGCATGAGATCGAAGTCGAGCGCTGCTTGCTGAACCATCAGGCGGGTGTGGTCAATGCAACAACGCGGCGACTGCGCACGACACTGGAGTCGCTGGAGCATGCCGATGAGCTTTTGAAGGCTGAGCCAATCATTGGAGTGGTCAGGGATTGACTGCACCAGAATACCTTTGAATCAGAAAACTGTTTTCCTGTGTCAGTAGCGGTTTGCCCGAGGCAATGTGTTCCCACATTGTTCAACGAGGTGGAGAGCTGCTGATGAGCACGCATTTTGAAGGTGAAGGCAATATTGGATCGGACCCGCAGGTCAAGGTTTTCCCGACCACAGATAACACTCCTCCCAGGGGAATCCTGAGGCTGAATGTCTTTTTCGATAACCCTGTCGCCGTAGCCGATGGCAAGTTTGAAGATCGAGGCGGATTCTGGGCGCCGGTTGAGTTTTCCAGGGACGCTCAAACCTGTGAGCAGTGGGCAGAGCTGTATCAACGGGGTATGCGCGTCATGGTGGTTGGGCGCATGGTCCGGGAAACTTGGACAGATTCGAACGACCAGGATCGTTCTGCGATGAAGGTGCGGGCGCGCGCAGTCGGGATTCTGCCGTATCGTATTGAGCAGGTGGTGATGGTCCAGTCTCAGAACGCGACACGTTCGCGTCCTGTTGAGCAGCCTGTCCCGGACGAGCCTCTGCCGGAATCCGACGCCTTCGATGATGACATTCCCTTCTGATGAGGCCCTTGTGCAGCGTTGTCACTGCTACAGCGTAATTGCTGAATTGCCCATTTGATTGCGACGTGATGGTCAGGAGGGACCAATGAAAAAAACGATCTTCTTAGCGCTTGGTGTTGTCTCTGTCACGCTGTCCGGCTGTGCAACCGATCAGCATGTGTATTATCAAGGCAAGTGTCTCAGTTGCATGAATAACCCGCTGACCGGAGAGCCGGTCAATTATGACCCGGAGAAACTGCCGGAGGGGGCAATGGCCGTTACCGGATTCAATTCCGGAGCCAGCCAGCCATCGAATACTGGTGGGCCGCAGCCCGTGTCGATTCTGGGTGTTTCTCAAAGGGAGGAGCTGCGGATGACCTATGCGGGTGATGTGGACACTGCGGCTGCGCTCCTGAAAAACGCGTTTGGGTACATGACCAGGGAAGAAGCCATTGCAGAGAAAGGCTCGATGGTTGGCGGGATGATGTTTCACAATGGCGACTACGCCTATAGCGCGGTACCGGGAAGCACCTATTCCATGAGCGGGCTTATTTACGATGGCAGCTTGAGAACACGAGTCAGCAAAGCCTCGACCGGAACGGATGTTCTGTTTACGTTTAGCGTGACCAGGAACTACCAGGGACCGAGCATTGAGTCCGTGATGCAGGCCGTCCATGAAAGAGCGAAGGCTGCTCTGCGGTAAATTGGAGCGCGATGGCCGTGAGGCTTTTGATGATGCAAGCTGCTGAGCGGCGCTGATGGGGGAGCTGATGAAGAAGTCACCAATTGGTCGTGAGCGGGTTGGGATCACTGATGCGGCGCGACTACTGCGGGTATCGGTGACGGAACTGAAAGATGCCATTCGCCAAGGTAAGCCGGTTCATGGTGTCCAGTTACCCAAGGCCATCCTGATCGGAGCGCATTATCAGTTCTGGTTGGATGAATTGATGGCGATGGAGTTGCACCAGAGATGAGGGCGGTATGACAACGCTGGTTATCGTGGAATCACCAGGCAAGATCAAGAAGATCAGTTCGATCCTGGGGGCTGGATACAAGGTGGTGGCCAGCGTTGGGCATGTGCGGGATTTACCGGGCCGGGAGCTGGGCGTTGATCCAGCCAGTTACAAGCCCAGCTATGTGCCAACGGAACGGGGAAAGGGCGTGCTGGCGAAGCTGCGTAAGGAAGTGGCAGCAGCCGACCAGGTTATTCTGGCCACTGACCCGGATCGGGAAGGTGAAGCCATTGCCTGGCACCTGGCTGACGCTTTGAGGCTGAAACAGCCGAAGCGGATCACCTTTACCGCTATCACCAAAGAGAAGATTCGCGAGGCCATGGCACAGGTCCGTGGTATCGACTACGACCGGGTGCGGGCACAGGAAGCGCGACGGGTGTTGGATCGACTGGTGGGCTATAAAGTCAGTCCGGCCTTGTCGGATCGCGCCGGGCACGCACTATCTGCTGGGAGGGTTCAATCTCCTGCTGTGCGGCTGGTGGTGGATCGGGAGCGGGAGATCAGAGACTTTCAGCCAGTGAAGCATTTTGGGGTGGAGCTGCTGCTGCCGATACCGGGGCATTGGCCTGAGAACCCCAAGGCGGTCTGGCGAGCCCAGTGGGACACCCGTCCGCACTTGGTTGAAGGTCAGGAGTACCTGGTGGATCGCGGTCTGGCTGAGCAGGTCGCCACGGTGCGGGATGTACAGGTGACGCGCTTTGAGAATGCGTTTGCCAACAGGGCGCCGGCGGCGCCGTTCACCACGTCGACGTTGCAACAGGAAGCTGGGAAGAGGCTGAAGATGAAGCCCAAACGGGTCATGGATCTGGCCCAGAAGCTATATGAGCAGGGAGCGATTACCTATCACCGAACGGATAATCCCAACCTTGATCCCGCCGGCATCGAGGCGATTCACAGCTATGCGCAATCAGCGGGTCTGGAACTGGCAGGCAAGTTGCGCACCTGGAAGGCCAAAGACGGTGCCCAGGAAGGGCATGAGGCGATTCGTCCTGCTGATGTGACTGCCCTGCGGGCGGGTGAAGATACCGATCAGCAGGCTATGTATGAGCTTATCTGGCGGCGGGCTGTTGCCTCACAGTTGGCTGATGCCCGTTATGCGGTGAGACGTGTGCTGCTGACGGGGGCAGTGCAGGGGCTGTCTGTGCGCTTTATCGGCCAGGGCCGCAAACTGATTGATCCCGGCTGGCTACGGGTTTATGGCCAGGATGAGCCGGAGGAGGGCGACCAGGCCGAGCCGGTCAACCCCATTCCCAAGCTGGAAGTGGGGCAGGGTGTTCGTGCGGTGGATGCTCGAGTGCTGGACAAGGTCACCAAGCCGCCGGCGCGCTTCAAGCAGTCCACGCTGGTCGCCGAGTTGGAGCGCCAGGGTATTGGTCGACCGAGTACCTATGCTGCCATTCTGGAAAACATCACCAGCCGCAGTTATCTGATCGAGGACAAAAAGGGGTTTCTGTCACCATCACCAACAGGGGAGGTGATTCGTGACGCACTCGTGGGTACCTTCGCTTTTGCCAATCTGGACTTTACTCGTGAGCTGGAGGATCAGCTGGACATGATTGCAGAACAGCGCATGACCTATGATCAAGTGATAGGCCAGACCTGGGCGTTGCTGGACCGGGAGTTAGGTGGGCTTCGGCAAAGCCAGGTCAACCTGCCGAAAAGCGAACATGCCTGCCCGACCTGTGGCGCTGCGCTTCGCCGGCGCAAGGGCGGCAAGGGGTTCTTTTGGGGGTGTTCGGCCTACCCCGAGTGCAAGACGGCGTTGCCGGATGAGAAGGGCAAGCCGGGTAAAGCCCGGGAGCGCAAACCCCAGCCGGAGCCGAGTGAACATGCTTGCCCAAAGTGTTCCAAGCCGCTGTTGCACCGAGTTGGTACGGGGAAAAAAGGCCCCTATGATTTCTGGGCCTGCAGTGGTTTTCCGAAGTGCAAGGCATCGTTTGAGAACAGCAATGGGACACCGGTGCTCGATGGGGCTGCAACGAGATGAGTTGGAGATGTCATGGATAAAATGGGGCTGCTAATTTTGGCTTTGGCCATTTGGGGAGGAGTGTCAGGCCTCTTGCTGAGAAGTTATATAGGAGGGTGATGAGCCGGTGTTTGATGTAAATTCAATGAACACCTGCCTGTTCTCGCTGTATCAAAGACGCCAGGTCCTGGGAAGGATCTGGCGTTTTTGTTTGAGGTAAAGGGTGGGAAGCTGGATGGTGGTGCTACAGGCCATGTAGCTGAATGATGGAGGCTGCTGTACGTATTGCATGTCCGGCAAGCCATGCGTTGGTCCGTACCCGAATCTGATATGCAGCCGCGACTCGGTAATTTGTATGCACGATTTCCGCACAAAAGGAGCCCAGGGTTCAAGCAGCGGGCACTGCCGGAGTGAAGCACTTGGAACATTGGCCAGCCATGGTGCCTTGTTGCAAGCAGCATGGCTGGCCAATGTTACCGGGTAAAGGGTGCCCTCGACCAAGAGGGCGAAGTACAAGGAGACTGGGTTCCGGGTAGCAACACCGTGGACGTTTGGACGTTGGAACCGTGCCTTTTCACCAGTCGCAGGCACTTATAGGGCAATGAGCCGCAAGGACTCAAAGGGCGCTACTGAAACCGTCAGTAGCCAACGGGGTGAGCTTTCATTATCAGGCAGCTGGCCCAGCCGGTCAATGCTGGCTCGATCGGGTTAACATTTCCCATCGTTCGTATCGTGACTGTCATTCATTGTCGGTTCTGTCTACCTGAGGAGCTGCATATGAACCACCATGACACTACGCGAACCTTGACTGGATTGAGTGAGGCGGGCATTGCCAAGCTACAAAAGCATCTTGCTTGGACAGGCAATGAGGGGGTTGTTCAATTCGAAGTGGCACGCTCCGATTTGATAGTTGTTGTGAGCCCGCAGATCAATAATCCGGATCCCCGATTGGCCGTCGAGCCTTGGCTTTTTGCTATGGCTGTTGCTGGTACAACATACCCGAAAACAGGCGCTGAGCATGAATCATCGGGCTACGAAGAAGTATGTCTGAGTTACTACGAGGCTGATTTTCAGTTTGAGGAGGCGCTGTGAGCAAGGCCACACCTATCAGCCATTTCCAGCGTCAGGCTGAGGAGGATATTCATGCTGCGCTGGATTCTCATCAGTTAGGGGTGGGCTGGATACAGGCTCGACGAGTGGTTTTTTCTAATCGTGGGCCGTCGGGCGCCCCAGAGCTGCTGGCATTGATTTTTGCGGATGATCCCTCTCTGGGATACTGGTACGGGCATATTGTCCGGCATCCAGTCAGGCGAGCCTTATTTGTCAGCGCAATAGTCTGGACCGACGTGTTTATCGACGCTGGAGAGCCTCAGTTGGTGCTGAACCGTTTTCATTATTGGACCTCGGTGAGGCTTCGATATCAACCATGCACCGCCCAGCAGCCTGATGATACTTATGCCGAGGCAACAACTTTTGAGCAGGCGAGTCGAAACCTCGCACTGATGGTGCGTCGATTTGATCTTCGTCTGCGTGGCTCCTCGATGCCATCAGGCGCAGGCCCTGTGAACGGGGTGTTGGAATGCCGGGTCCTCGAGGTATACGGGCTTGAAGGAGGGGCCGACCAGAATGGCCAGTATCCAGAACCCCCTGGAGTGGAAAACTATATACCGCCTAACATCGCTCCGACCGGCCCGCTTGACACCCACTCATAGTCTCCAGCCGTTTCCTCTAACTGTGGATGGCTGATAACTAGGGGGTTGTCTGAAGTTTTGACAAGGTCACCAGAAGCTGAGAATACCTTCTTGAGGTAGCATTTCTGGTTCGGCTGCCATATCTGGGAAAGCCCTTTGCTCTGGCTTTTCGATAGCACGAAGTGAAAGGGGAACCTCGATTGAGGTCCGGATCCGAAATTACCGAGAGTCAATAAGATGTAGGGAATAATCCATAGAGGAATGTCTTGGTAAGCCCATATCTTTTTGTGATCAGCTATACGGGTTAGCGCCTTAAACTCCGAGACAGACAGGTTTCCTTTACGGCAAAGGGTCAGGCAGAAAGCATATGCCTGGCAAATATTATCCCGCTCAAAGAATTGCCTACGTAGAGCATCGCCTCGTGAGTAGTCCCAGCCATCAGCATGCATACCCTTATATCGGTCAGAACGATTGGCCTCCAAGCAGTCGTCCCAAGGTGCTTGTAGTTCGTTAATATTTTGATGGTCGAAGCGAGACGTTACCTGTGGGCTGTGAACCCCGTATGGGTCTACAGCCTCATCACAGCTGGGGCAGTATGGAAGTACGCCTTTGGCCCGGAAGTCAGGACCTGCCAGAGCCATGAATTTTTCAGGAGTCACGATTGGACCACCTGGGCGACCGTAACATGCGTACAGCATGCATCCTCCAATAGTCGATTATTCGCTTTTGACTTTAACATTCCTTATCGCTCCTTTTAAGGCATTTGCCGCATTGTGCCCCCTGATTGATCCATCACGAGGGCACAAATCATGTCGTTTCGCTTGCAACATTTCTCTTTGCTTGCCGCTGGGTGCGCGGTAGCTGTGTTGAGCGGCTGCGTGCAGCAGCCGGTGGCTCCCAGCCTGGCAGAGCAGTACCCGGACTCGCAGCAACTTGAGCTGCCCAGCTATCAGCCTATTGCCAATGACCTGTATGGCGAGCAGCAGCCTGATCAGCTGGAGGTGCTGCGCACTGGTCGCTATACGCTAGTCTCGACGGCGGCCCAGGTGGGGCAAAGTAATCTGCTGGAGCAGACCGTGCAGGTGCGGATTCCTACCAGGTTGAAAGCGACTGTTGCAGATGGGGTGAAACATACCCTGGATCGCTCGGGTTATCAGCTATGTTCGGACAAGGGCAAGCCCGCCCTGGAAACCTTGTTCAGCCGTCCTTTACCGGCAGCACATTATGAGCTGGGGCCGATGCCACTGCATGCGGCGCTTCAGCTACTCGGTGGGCCAAGCTATCAGTTGCAGGTCGAGCCGGTTAAAAGAGAGGTGTGCTTTGGACTGCGGGTAGCCACATTGAGGCAGGCAAGTACGAATACGGACGCTGCTGTTCTGGCCGCTCCTGCACCTGCGCAGGTGTCACCCGTACCGGACAGTCCCTCGCTGGGTGGAGGTCAGCCATGATGCGGCGGGGTGTACTGGCCGGTATCGCACTTCTGGTCTTGGGTGGTTGCTCAGGGGCAGACGATGCCGCGTTGCTTGCCCGCCTGGGCGAGTACGAAACGCGGCTGGAAACACTGGATCAGCAACTGCTGGAAAGCAGTGAAAGCTATGCGCGGGATCAGGAGAACTTACACGATAGGGTTGTTGGCTTGGTCGCTGAGTACAGCGGTCAGTTGATTGATCTCCTTGATCAGATCACCGGAATGCAGGCGACGGTGAATGAGCTGGGCGAGCAGCAGAGCAAACAGGACCTTCTGATAGCCAGCCTGAAAGAGGAGGTTGAACAACTTGAGTCACAGCTGGCCAGGCTGCAGACCGTCCGCACTACCCAGAGTGCCCCAGTTCAGCGCCGTGCAGCCCCCAAGCAGGAACCAGCCAAACCCGTAACACCAGCCTTTGATGTAACCGGCATCGAGTTGCGAGGTGGGCGACCTTTTGTGGCGGTGGCATCGCACAGTGCTCAGTCCCTCAATGAGGTGCAGTTACTGGAAGTGGGAGATACTTTCTCGGGGTGGAGGGTATCCCGTGTTGGGGACCAGGCCGCTGAATTCGTGTCTGGCACTGGAACTGTCGAACTGACAGTGCAGTAGGAGGTAGAGATGGTCAACCCGTTGAAGGTGCGGCCTGGACGCTGGGGATGTGGGCTGATAATGCTGGCATTGGCATTCCAACTCCAGGCTCAGACAGAACAGACTCGGCAGCAGGATCTCAATCTTGATCAATCGAAAAACGTTGAAACCCAGATCATTGAACGCCGAACCAAAGCTGCCGAGTGGGGGCTTACGGATGAGGAGTGGGAGCGCTACGAGTCCTTGATGGCTGGTCGTCGCGGCATCCTGTCGCCAGGGCTTGATCCTCTGACCGCGCTGGGGGTGGAGGCTCGTACAGATCAAGAGCGCCGCCGCTACGCTGAGCTACAGGCCCGCTTCGAGTACGAGCGCATCGAGCGGGAGCTGGCCTACCAGCGTTCGTATGACGAGGCAATTCAGCGTATAGCCGGGGATCAGCCCCGCGTGTCGACCTTCACGATGCGACCTGAATCAACAGTGGGGATGGGCTCCTTGAGCCAGGCTGCTGGTCCAGTGCGTTATGACGTTGTGGTTGCACTGTCAGATTGTGCGGCTTGCGACAGCACTGTACGAGACCTGGTGGCAGAGGGGCGGGCAATCAACATCTGGGTGACCGACAGCGACGGTGATGACGGAAAAATCCGGCGCTGGGCTACCAGCCTTGGGATCCCGGTGGAGAGAGTGACCAGTGGTTCCGTTACGCTGAACCATGGAGCCACTTTGGATATGACCGGGCAATCCCTGCCTGTCGTCCGCCTGCGGCAGTGAATCATGCGAAAGCACCTGCCTGCCGCCTTGGCGTATGTTGTCTGTTCGGCGCTCAGTGCTTCTCTGGTTTGTGCGCAGACAGTTGACAGGCTTGATCCAGTCGTATTTGAGAGGATTGCCGAACGGCATGGGGTGCCGGCGGATGTATTGTACGCCCTGGCCCGCACTGAATCAGGTCGCACTCAGAAGGGCGAGCATAAGCCGTGGCCCTGGACGCTGAATATTGCCGGGCAGGGCAGGTATTTCAATTCCCGCGCTGAGGCGTGTAGTGCCTTGAGAGCGGCTCTGGAACATACCAGGTTGATCGATGTCGGTGTTGCCCAGCTCAATATTCGCTGGAACCCCGAGCTGTTTGGTGCCGGGAAGCGATTTTCCGATCCTTGTGCGGGGCTCGACCCGCAACACAATCTTGATGCTGCTGCCGCCATCTTGCGCTCCCACTTCGATGATACGGGGCATTGGTTGACTGCGGTCGGGCGCTATCACCGCCCTGCAGGAGGGGAGGCTGCTCATTACTATGCCAGGGCGGTAGCATCCCGCCTGGCTCCTCGCTCCAGTCCGTCGGCGTACCGTTCTGCCGGCTCTTCCGCCGCTTCACATTCCAGCCCTGTCCCCCCACAAACAGCCATCGCGCCCACGCACTGGATCGCTCCTGTTGCGATGGTCTGGATTTCTTCTGGAGATTGAATATGTATTTGACGCTTCATTTCGTACGAGCTTTTGCTGCCGGATGCTTGGTGACCATGTCCTGGTCATGCGCTGCTTTAGCCCAGCCGGCAGGCTTGCCAAGCCTCACTATTGTGGCGGATCTGGGTGGAGAGCCGGCGCGGCCTTACTTTGTGGCTATTGGAGGGGCCGGGGTTTCCGAGTATGAGGGAGTTCAGGCTGCACGCACCGCGCCGTACTCCGTTGACGATATGTTGCCCGTGTCAACGCCCAGTCTGAGCCCGGGCCGGGTCGAGCGCCGTGCCCTGTCCATGCCACCCGCATTCCAGCCGCTGTTTATCGTTGGAGATGACCCTCTGAGCCTGAGTTGGCTTGCTGCCAGGGGGCCATCATTATCGCAGATGGGAGCCAGCGGTCTGGCGGTCAACGTGCAAACGGCTGAGTCATTGCGGTCGCTGCAGGAGCTGGTGCCAGACCTGCGCATAGATCCTGTTCCTGGTGATGACCTGGCCAACCGATTGGGTCTGACACATTACCCGGCTCTGATTACGGCTACGGGGGTGGAGCAGTGATGGATTGCCTTGATCTGGAGCTGCCGAAAGAGGCGTTTACCAGCCTTGAATTGCCGACGATTGACAGGCCCTTTGCAGTCGGTGAACAGGCTCATGTGTTATGGCTTTGCCGTGCCATGTGGATAGCGCTACATGCCACGCAGCGAGAGGTGACCCCTGACGAACTGGTTGAGCAGCTGCGAACCCAGGATCAGGTGGATCAGCTTTGCATCGACTATGCGCAGTCCTTCTTGTCAGCACAGGATGCCGGAGCCTGGCCGCAAATCGTGGCATTGGTCGACAGCCTGTCGGAGCCTGCGTTGCCTGTAAGGTTCAAGCACAGAGATCGTCGTATCCCTGCCCTGAAGCTGTATATCGCTACGGCCGCTCAAAGGTCTGCATTGAAAACAGACGCTGTGTTCGCCGGCCTTACCACTCTGACTGATTATGACCCTGACCATTATCGCGCCCTGACCGCTGTGCTGGATCAGGATGGCTTGCCGATCGCCAAGGCTGCATTGTCCTTGTGGGAGGGCGATTCATGAATCAGCGACATCCGATGGAATCGTTGCTACGGCCTGCTGTAGAACTACAAACCGTATGGGTCTGTCTCGGGTGCGCGGTGTTGTGCATCTGGGCACCTTGGTCGGTGGCTTTGACCCCATCAATCGGGCTGGGAATGGCGGCGGGATTTCTGATCTATGGCGCGCATCGAGGTCGACAGGCGTGGATTATTCTCAGGTACCGCCGGAATATGCGCCGCTTGCCGCGCTTTGCGCTACGCAGCGAACAGATTCCGGTGAGCAGCCGGTATCTGTGGCTGGGCAAAGGCTTTCGTTGGGAAGCCAGACATACACAGCGTCTACATGAGGCCCAGCAGCCGAACACTCAGGTCTATGTGCAGCCATCAAGGTGGTACCGGCTGGCCAGGCGTCTGGAGATTGCGTTAGATCGCTACCGTGCTGCTCGCCTGCTGGTCAGGATGCTCGCAGCTGACGTGCCGCTCAACCCTGTTCGACCGCTTCCTCCCGTTGGCGGGAATCCGGCTATTCATGCAGTGGAGTGGAAGGAGGAAGATGCTTGGATGCCACTTGGGGAGCGTGTCGGACACACTTTGGTCGAAGGAACCACGCGGGTAGGGAAAACGCGAATGGCCGAGGTGATGATTACCCAGGACATTCATCGGCCCAGCAAGGATGTGGTGGTCTGTTTCGACCCAAAAGGCGATGCGGACTTGCTGGTGCGCATGTACATCGAGGCAGTGCGTGCTGGACGTCAGAATGAGTTCTATGTGTTCCACTTGGGCTGGCCCGGCCTGTCGGCGCGCTATAACGCGGTAGGTCGGTTTGGCAGGTTGTCGGAGGTGGCCACGCGGATTGCCAACGCACTACCCAACGAGGGAAACAGCGCCGCATTCAGGGAGTTTGCCTGGCGGTTCGTCAATATCGTCAACCGGGCTCGGCACGCCCTTGGGCACCGGCCCAGCTATGAGCAGATCCTCACTGATGTCGTGAATATCGACGGCCTGCTTATCGAGTATGCCGAGCAGAAGCTGGAGGCGGCCGTACCTGGTGCGTGGGGACATGTAGCGGAGTTCGAGGGGCGATTGAACGACCGGAACTGGCCGCGTAACCTGATGGGGCGGGATAAGCGGGTAGTGGCCTTGATCCAATATCTGCAGTCGCCCGACGTGTCGATCAAGGACTCGGTGCTGGAGGGGCTGCTGTCAGCAGTACGTTATGACAAGACCTACTTTGACAAGATCGTGGCTTCGCTGCTGCCGCTGCTGGAGAAGTTGACCAGTGGGCGGATCAATGAGCTGTTGTCGCCGGATTACGATGACCTGGAGGACACTCGTCCCATCTTCGACTGGCTTCAGGTGATCCGCAAACGAGGCATCGTCTATGTCGGGCTTGATGCGCTGAGTGACTTCGAGGTGGCCCAGGCTATTGGCAACTCCATGTTTGCCGACCTTGTCTCGGTGGCTGGGCACATCTACAAATTCGGTGTGGATGATGGGCTGCCGACCCCGGCCAGCGGCAAGATTGCCATCAACCTGCACTGTGATGAATTCAACGAGCTGATGGGGCCGGAGTTCATTCCGTTGGTCAACAAGGGCGGGGGTGCCGGCATCCAGGTGACAGCCTACACACAGACCGTCTCTGACATCGAGGCCAAGATCGGCAGCGCCGCCAAAGCGGGGCAGGTCGTGGGTAACTTCAACAATCTCATCATGCTGCGGGTCAGGGAAGACAAAACCGCGGAACTGCTGACCAACCAACTGCGACAGGTGAATGTGCAAAGCCGTATGTTGGTGTCCATGGCTGCGGACAACAGTAACCCTGATTCCGATGTGGACTTCACCAGTTCGGGCGGGGATCGGATCAGCACCGTACAGGTGCCCATGTTGGAGCCTGCCGACATCGTCAATCTGCCGAAAGGCCAGGCGTTTGCACTAATGGAAGGGGGGCAGTTATGGAAAATTCGCATGCCGTTGCCGCTGCCGGATAAGGGCAAAGATGTTCCCGCATCAGTATCGGATATTGCTGCAGGCATGCGTCGACAGTACAACACTGGCGAGCGCTGGTGGGAGGCGGTGGCCCCGCCGCCGGTGGAAATCGATCCGGAGCTGCGCAGGGCGTTCGATAGCTTTGCCGCTGCGAACCCTCAGCCACTTGGTGAACAGGGGCTTGCCGCAAATGAAGGAGCCAGGGAAAGTGCTGTGAGGGTGGCTCTGGATGACTCCGTAGCGAACACAGCGGAGGTCCACGGCGATGGCTGAAGATGCACGGGTGCGGACGGCTGAAAAGAAGCGCACCGGGGCAGTGTCGAAACTGTTTTCCCTGCCATTCAAGGTCGTGGGCGTTGTGTTGGTCTCTATCCTGATTTCTGTAGGGATTGAATGGGCGGGGATCTACCTTGCCTGGTGGGCCTTGCCAGGAGCTGAGCATGCCGAGATGGTGATGCGCCAAGAGATGCGCTGGCTGGATACCAACTTCTCTCGTTCACTTATGGTGTCGGATCCGGTGCAGTTTGCGGGGCAGGCTCTCGCTGCGGTGAACGACTGGCTGTTCATTCGGACCGGCATTGCCGGGTGGGCGCATGAAACCACCAGTGGCGGTTGGGCGGGGGCAATCAAGCAGTACGTGATGGCTGCGATGTACGTCACGTTGATGACCCTGACGCGCTGTGTGATCCTCGTGCTGACCAGCCCCTTGTTTCTGCTGGCAGCCCTGGTTGGGTTTGTCGATGGCCTGGTGTTGCGCGATCTGCGCCGTTTTGGGGCAGGGCGTGAGAGTGCCTTCATCTACCACCATGCCAAGCGAACCGTTGTGCCGGTATTTCTGATCGGCTGGCTGATCTATCTGAGTCTGCCCTTTGCGATACATCCCAACCTGTTCTTGTTGCCCTGTGCGGCCTTGTTCGGGTTTTTGATTGCTGTGGCTACCAGTACATTCAAGAAGTATCTTTGATATGGAGAATCGGGGTCGGAGTTTAGGTTCTGTACGAAAGGTATTACTGTAGGCGCTGCGCACTAGACAGTTTGAAAAATACAGTTGTGGTCGTTCATTGGGCTCAATATTGGATGAGAGGGCAGAGTCGATGGCTTTACACAGCAAGGATCGTCTATAAATGCATACTCAGCTCTTAAAGTCAGCCGAACAGGTAGGATGTCGATGAGACAGAATGAGATAGACGATATTGCGAAGGCAGCAGAAGGGGATGCCAACGCCTTGATGCGCATAGAGCGGCGAGACGTCATACGTAAAATGGTTCAGGAAGCGCGCCGCGATCGTCTGAAGGACGCTACGCCTGCTTGGTCCGACCTAAAAGCGATCAAAGCTATTTACCAGCAAGCACGTCGCCAAACATTGGAGACTGGAATTAAGCACGAAGTTGATCATATCCTACCTATTCAGGGTAAGAAGGTATGTGGGCTACATGTTCCCAGTAATCTTAGAGTAATTACCAAGGCAGAGAATGCTCGTAAGCGTTCGAAGCATGGTGATGAGGATGTGGCTGGATTCCTCTCTACGAAAGGCTATGAGGTAGTGTACGGCAGTCGTAAACTGAATCACGCAATAAAGACAGGAAAAGCAGTGGTCGTATATACGGGACTCGGCGAGTGGTTTCGTATCTATGCAGATCATGGCGAGCTTGTTATGTCGAGCATTGCAGAAAGTGACCTGAAGTCAGAAGTTCTTATAAGAAAGAAAGCTAAGGATTGAATTCCGAGGTTCAGTACGATTAATCGATGCGAAGCAGAATAGCCACCATGATTGGTGAGGAACACACACGGCAAGGTGCGACGAACTCCCAGCCCCCAGCATGGGGGCTGATCAAGGATTCTCCTTCCAGGGCCCAGAAGATGGGCTGGCCTCGCCTGTGATGACTACTCTGTGGAGTCCACGGCAATATTTTTCGTATAGAACCTAAGCCCCCTTACCGAATAAAACCCATCGCATTGCACTTAATGTTCTCTATCGAATTGCCAGCTCGGAGCTTTGACACTGTAGCCAAAGCATCACACCGGGGGCCTCTTGGCACATGTACCACTTTAAATCGTTGTTTCTTCCCATGCTGCTGTCGGCATCTGGCGCGCTTGCCAATGTGGTCTATGCGGCGGAGCCCTATGACGAAATCCAGCGTCGTGACCTTTCGCTGATCCAGGGCCAGCTCAATCAGGTTGTGACTGTCCTGGATCGCCTGGAGGCGCGTCAGGCAGGCCAGGCCGGGCAGATCGACCTGTACCTGGATATTCCCCGCGTGCGCGCTGATGTGCATGCCATTCAGCGCGGTCTGGATGAGTACCTATCCCCGTCACGTATGCCGCCACGGCGACTTGAGCCCATGGAAGACGATGTGGTTGGTCGCTACCTGGGACAAAAGCCGTGACGCCAGGTGAAGCCTTCCAGGCCGGATCAGGGTTCGAGTCGCTAGATGTCTGGACGTTGATCGTTGGTGTGGGCTGCGTCGTGGTGCTGATTATCGCCGCATGGGTTCTGACTTCCTGTTATCGGGGGTGGGCAAAAAACAATCTTGATGGTGATGAGGCGCTGCATACAGCAATCAAGGCGATTCTCATCGTTGTGGTGATGTTCTGGATTCTGCTGTCGTGAGGATCCGCGTTTCTTAACTAAGGAGTGAATACATGAAGTTCAAACAAACGATCCGGGTAACCGGGGATAAGGCAGCACAGGTTCTGGCGTTGGCAGGCCTTGGCATGAGCCAGGCTTTTGCGCAGGGGCTGCCTACGATGGATGCACCTTCTCAAGGTAGCGGTGGGGGGCTTATGTCCACGCTGCAGGGATATATTTACGACGGTGCAATCCTGATCGGCCTGGTTCTCTGCGTTATTGCATTCTTTGTGGTGGCCTCATCCAGTGTGGCCTCATTCAAAGAGGCGCGAGAGCGGGAAACCTGGGGCAAGTTTGCAGTGACCGTCATGGTGGGGGTGCTGCTGGTCGTTGCTGTCATCTGGCTGGCTACCGAAGCCGCGCCGGTTCTCTCACAGTAACAGGGTGACCCATGGCCGACACCATCAGCTGGGTACCCAAGCGATTGAACGCTGCTCCCATAGTGTTCCGAGGGATGACTGGCAAGGAAGTCGCCACGCTGACATTGGCGGGTCTGGGTGTATTTACACCGATCGGCATTGTGGCTGCGCTGGTCATGGGCATGATTGCGATGGCGCCGACAGTGGCCTTTCTCGGGGCAGGGCTGACGCTGTTCTTCGGCGGCACCATCATGCGCCGCCTGCGTCGGGGAAGGCCCACCTCTCTCATGTATCGCCAGCTCCAGTTCTATCTGGCGTGTAAGGGGATTGCTTCCGGCGAGAAGCTGATTACCCGCACGACGAGGTACAGCATTCGTCGCCACCCCCCACTCAAGCCTGACTTCAGGAAACACTAATGTCTCAATACCGAAATGCCAATACCTCACGGGATTCGCATATCACAACGCTGCGTGCCATTTGTGGTGTTCTTGTGCTGGCCTGTGCTGCGATGTGGTGGGGATGGAGTCAGGCCCCCAAGGATCTGACCATCAATATCCCACCGGACTTGCGTAGCGGTTCAACACAGAAGTGGTGGGAGGTACCACCCTCTACCGTCTATGCGTTCAGCTTCTATATCTGGCAGCAGCTCAACCGTTGGCCAGTTAACGGTGAGGCTGACTACCAGCGCAACCTTCATGGGTTGCAAGCCTTCTTCACTCCCGCCTGTCGCGTAACGCTTAACGAAGAGTATGAAATGCGCCGCAGCCGCTCGGAATTGCGTGGGCGGGTACGCGGTGTTTTCGAGGTGCCCGGCAGAGGATATCGGCCTGAGTCCATCAAGATCCTGGGACAGGACACCTGGATCGCAAACCTGGATCTGGTGATCAACGAGCAGTACGCGGGGGTGGATGTGCGTGATGTGTATGTGCGCTACCCCTTGCGTGTCGTTCGGGCAGATGTGGATCGCGAACGGAATCCGTTCGGCCTGCAGATCGACTGTTTTGACGGAGTGCCACAACGCCTGAACATGCCGGGAGTAGATAAATGAAAATGCGTTTGTTGAAAGGATTGGTGTGTGGTGCGCTGCTTGCGGCGCCCCTGGCCAACGCTGTCGAGTTGATGGAGTGGGATCGTACGCCATTGGTGATCGACTTGCCGGTTGGTCAGGAGCGACTGGTGGTGCTGAACCGAAATGTGTCGGTCGGACTGCCGCTTACGATTGCGCATGATGACATTCTGCGAGTGCAGTCAACAGGTGGAGTGCTCTACTTCAAGGCTCATGAGGCGTTTGATACTGAGCGTGTTCAGCTGAAGGATGAATCGACAGGTGAAATCATCCTGGTCGACCTTACTGCCAAGGCAGATGCGTCTGCAGAGCAGATCCAGGTAATCAGTGCCGAAGTGGCTGAGGCAGATGCCAGCGAGCGCCCAGATCCAGCTGCGGAACAGCGCGCACCCTTGCCGGTGGTGTTAACCCGCTACGTTGCTCAGTCCCTGTATTCGCCGTTGCGCGTTATCGAGCCGGTACCGGGCATCAACCGGGTGGCCATGCGGCTGCCGGGTTCCGTGGAAACACTGTTACCAGCCTTGCCTGTGGAAGCCAGGCCCATAGCTGCCTGGACCCTGGAAGGACTGCATGCGACGGCGATTGAGCTGCGCAATCAGGATCCAGACCGTAGTTTTGAGCTGGATCCGCGCTATCTACATGGTGCATTGATGGCTGCGACCTTCATGCACCCAACCATTGGCCCCCGCGGACACCTGGATGACACCACGACCATCATTATCGTGACCAGAGGGCCACTGGCAGAGCACCTGCAACTACCGCGCTTTCAGCCGACGGTCGGGGAGGGGTGAGATGTCGATGTCATTGAAGAGCAACGGTCTGCTGAAAATCTTGGTACCAACGGTATTGGTAGTGGTGGTGCTGATCGTAGTGATGTCCGGTGGCAAAGGCTCGGGGAGACCGACGCAACAGGAGGTGGACCCCTCGCTCCAGCTCACGTCAGAAGAGCTGGAGTTGTTGGGTGTTGAGGCTGATACCCCCCAGGACACAGTAGCCACCTTGGTTGGCCGTGTCCGGCTGATGGAGCAGGACCTGCAAAACACCCGCAGTGAGAGTCAGCGCCTGGTGGAGCAGAACAAGAAGCTGGCAGAGCAAAACACCAATGTCGATCGCCGGTTGGAGGAAGTGCTGCGTCAGGAGCGCCGGCGGATGGCCGAAGAGGAGCAGCGCAAGGAACAATCGATGCTGGCTCGGTTTGAGCGCCAGTTTGAACAGTTGAAAAATAACTATGCATCTAATGCGGACCCAGCCAGTACCGGACAGATGCCGATCGGGGCGGCCCGAGGGGATGGTTCAGGGTTCGCCCCAGCCCCATCAACAGTCTGGGTTACGCCTATGGATGGTGTCCAGGAACAGAAAGGCCGCAATCAGGGAGAGTGGAGCTTTCCCAGCGCGTTTGCTGATGGTGTAGGTACTGTCGCGGATTCTGTTGTGCGTGGTGCAACGGCAGCAGAGTCGAAGGTGACAGGAAAGCCGGACGCTTCATTGGTGCAACCAGTCTATACGGTGCCCGCCAATGCCACCTTGATGGGCTCGCTCGGCATGACGGCATTGATTGGCCGGGTGCCGGTGAACGGCACCGTCAGCGATCCGTATCCCTTCAAGGTGGTAATCGGCAAGGACAACCTGACAGCGAATCACATCGAGATCCCGGAAGTTCATTCAGCGATCGTCAGTGGTACTGCCACGGGTGATTGGACTCTGTCCTGTGTGAGGGGAGCCATTAATTCGATGACCTTCGTCTTCGAGGACGGAACCATCCGTACTGTCCCTCAACCGGAGACTGGTAACTCTCGTCAGAGCCGTTCCAATAATGATGAGGTACTCGGCTACATTTCCGATCCCTACGGGATCCCCTGTGTCAGCGGGATTCGTCGTAGCAATGCCAAGGAGTACCTGAGCAGCCGGGCGCTGATTACGGCTGCCGGCGCCGCTGTGGCATCCAGCCTGGTAGATGATTCCGAAGGGGTGGCCACCATCAATACTGATGGTTCTGTATCCAGCGCTATCACGGGCAATCAGGCTGTGACCTCGGTGTTGACCAACGGTATTTCCGATATTTCCGACTGGGTAAACCGGCTCTATGGCGAAGCATTCGCTGCCGTATACGTGCAGCCGGGTGTAGAGGTGGCTGTGCATATCGAGCGGCCACTGGAAATTGACTATGAGCAGGCGGGTCGCAAGGTTCGCCATGGTACGACAGCGAGGGTGTCCTATGAACTTCCCTAAGATCATCACTGTGGCCTTGTTGGGGGCTGCGCTGGCCGGATGTGCTACGTCCAAGGATGAGTTGATGCCGCATGGCGATCAGACGATGCAGGACCTGTGGCGCCAATCGGCCAGCGGTCGCAGTGGTGACAATCTGAGTCAGCAGGCTCTGCTCGATGCGCGGTCGGACTTGCGTCGTCCGATGACGGATGGCGCCCTGGTGGAGCAGCGTATCCACCATACTCGAACCGCAGCCAATGAGATTTATAGCCAGTTTGCCCGCCTGCCGAACCCGGACCTGGTCATGTATGTCTTTCCTCACCTGGCGGGAGGAGAGCCAGTGCCTGTTCCAGGGTATTCGACAGTATTTCCGCTATACAGCAGACCGCAGTATGCAATGCCAGGCGATATGGCCAGGCCGCAGCTCAACCCACTTGACCGTATGGGAAGGGCGCGCTGATGTCTGGATTCAATGCGTTCATGTCGAGGCTTTTTCCGGCCAAAGGGGCAGGCGTTTCATCGCATGAAACTGACGAGGTGGTTGCGGAAACTCAGGGCAACGAGGTGACGCCGAATGTGGAGGAACTGATTACCGATGAGTCGGGTCAGCGGCTGGTACTTCCACGCGGCAAACCTATCACTATGGCGGCCCTGCGTCGGACCTATGAACGTGCGCCGAGTTTTGCCAGCCGGCTGCCCTGGGTTGAATTCCTGGACGAGTCCGGCTGCTTTATGCTGGAGGACGGAAAATCGGTTGGGGTGGTGGCGGAAGTCACGCCGGTACCAACCGAAGGGCGGTCGCCGGAATCCTTGGAGCATATACGCGATCAGATAGAAGCCGCACTGCAGGATAGCTTGCCGGAGGAGGATGATTATCCCTGGGTGGCGCAATTGTATGTCAGTGATGACACCAACCCCCGGACTGATATCGAAAAGATCCACCATTACATAAAGCCCGATGTGTTGGATACACCCTATACCCAGGATTGGTTAGCCAATATGGACCGGCACCTGAAGGCCATTTCCAAGCCTGGTGGGCTGTTCTTCGATGAGGTTATTACCCAGGCCGACTGGCGCGGCCATACCCGTAGAACGCGATTGGTGTTGTACCGGTGGTTGCCGGATCACGCAAAACAGGGCAAGAAGCGTATCGGTGACCGTAAGCGGGCCTTGAACCCGGAGGCAGCGGTCAATCATGTTTATGACCGCCTGGTGGGAGGGCTGGGCGCTGCCGGACTGCGTTTGAAGCGATACGGTGCAGCGGATTTTCACAATTGGATGATGCCATGGTTCAACCCCAGGCCACGCCTGTCGCCTGAGGATCCCAGGGCATTCTATGACCAGTTCCGCTATCCCGAGCGTCCGTCCTGGTCTTATGACCTGTCAGAGGGTTTGCTGGCTTCCAGTCCTCGAGGAGATATGGAAGCGGGACTGTGGTACTTCGATGGCATGCCGCATTGCGTAGTGCCAGTCGAGGAGCTGAGAACACCACCGAAAGTCGGTCACCTGACAGGTGAGTTGCCCCGGGGCGACTCGGCAGCGCGCAATGCATTGTTTGACCATCTTCCTGAAGGCACGGTTGCGTGTTTGACTATCGTCGCCACCCCGCAAGAACCTTTGGAAAGTCATATCAATACCCTTCGTCAGAAGGCGATCGGCGACAGTGTGCTGGCGGCCAGTGTGCGCAGCGACTGTGACAAGGCCCGGGACATGCTCAGCGAGAGCCACAAGCTGTACCAGGGCAGCCTGGTGTTCTTCGTTAAGGGAGACACGGAAGCTGAGCTGGATACACGGCTTCTGCAGCTAGGTACGCAGTTGATCAATGCCAACCTCAAGCCCACTGAGCTGGAGGATGAGGTGGCCGCGCTCAATAGCTATCTGCGCTGGTTACCAATGAACTTCCAGCCGGAGCTGGATCGGAAAAACCGCTGGTATACCCAGTATCAGTTTGTGCAGCACCTGGCCAACCTGGCTCCTTTTTTCGGTCGAGCGCGTGGTACCGGTAACCCGGGGCTGAGCTTTTTCAACCGGGGAGGTGAAACGCTGAGTTTCGACCCCCTGAATCTTGATGACCGTCAGGCCAACGCGCATATGCTGATTTTCGGTCCTACGGGTGCCGGAAAATCAGCGACGCTGAACGCCATGTTGGCGCAATTGATGGCGGTGCGCCGGCCGCGTCTGTTTGTGATTGAAAAAGGCAACAGCTTTGGTCTGCTGGGTCAGTATTTTGAGCGCCTTGGATTGTCAGTGAACCAGGTGCGTCTGTCCCCTGGCAGCGGTGTGCGCTTGCCACCTTTTGCAGAGGCCCACCGACTCCTGGAACCAGAGGAGTTACGCCGCAAGCAACTGAAAGATATCGAAGCGCGTCTTGGCCAGGAAGATGCGCCGGCTGACCTGGAGATCGAGGAAGAAACGACTGAGGATGAGCGCAACATCCTGGGAGAGATGGAGATCACTGCCCGGTTGATGATTACCGGCGGTGATCCCAAGGAGGAGGCGCTGTTTCGTCGTAGCGACCAGCGTACCGTTCGTGATGCCATCTTCCGTGCTGCACGCAAGGCTGTGGCTGAAGGCAGGCAGTGCTTGACGGAGGATGTGCGGGCCGCATTTCGGGAAATCGCTAATGACCCGGATACGCCAGAGCATGGGCGCATGCGTGCCTATGAGATGGGCGAGGCCATGGGGCTCTATGTGGATGGTTTCGACGGTGAGGTCTTCAACCGCCCAGGCGAACCCTGGCCGGAATGTGACGTTACCATCATTGACTTGGCCCACTATGCCGATGGGGGCTATAGCGCCCAGCTGGCTCTGTCCATTATCTCCATCACCAACGTCATTACCGCCATGGCTGAGCGCGACCAGTATAACGGTCGTCCCATTGTCCAGGTAATCGATGAATCCCACTTGCTGACCACTAACCCATTGCTGGCACCGTTCCTGGTGTCGGTCGGCAAGATGGGGCGCAAGCTCTCGCATTGGCTGTGGATGGCTACTCAGAACCTGGAAGACTACCCCGACGTTGCAGCGAAGCTGCTGAACATGATCGAGTGGTGGGTGCTACTGACCATGCCGCCTGATGAGGTTTCCATGGTCATGCGCTTCAAGGAACTTTCTGATGATCAACGCAAGTTGGTTCAGTCGGCAACCAAGGTTACCCGGAAGTACACCGAAGGGGTGGTGCTGGGCGGTCGGGTTGAATCGCTTTTCCGAATCGTACCGCCCAGCTTGTACCTGGCTTTGGCCGGCACAGAGGGGGAGGAGAAGGCCGAGCGGCGACGTGTGATGCTTGAGTTGGGCTGCTCCGAACTGGACGCGACCATCGAAATTGCTCGGAGGCTGGATGAGAAGCGGGGAATTAATGGAGGCGTCTGTGTGGCCTATTCAAGCAGTAACCAGGGGATGGCAGGATGAATATGGGAGATGCTGAAGCACGTGCTCTGGCTTGGGCAGGCGGTGCAATGCTGGTAACCCTGCCGGTTGCCGCGCTTATTGCTGGAGTTGGCAGTGTTTTCGCCTTGTGGACCCAGTTGGGCGAAGACAATCAACAACAGGTCGAAGCAGTACTGCCGATCGTTGAGTCCAGATTGTCGCCGGTACTAGGGCTGAACGAAGCGCGACTGCAGAGCGGGGAGCGGGTATACATCAGTCATGGTGGTAATTTCTTCCTGGTCGGTAATCTGTTCCAAGTCACGGCGGAAGGAGTAGTCAATCTGACGGAGATCGCCCATAGGGAAGACCGCCTGGGTGAGCTGGCCAGCGTGCCGGAGGACCGTTTCCTCAGCTTTATTGCCAATGATGAGCGTGCTGTGGTGACAGTCTTCACCGACACGAGCTGCCCGTACTGCCAGCTTCTTCACCGGGAAGTGGCCAAGCTCAACGAGTTGGGCATCACCGTACGTTACCTGGCGTTTCCCCGGGCCGGATTGAACTCCACCGTAGCCTCGCAAATGCAATCTGTCTGGTGCAGCTCTCAACCAGAGAATGCGCTGGAGCAGGCTTTTCAGGGTGGCTGGGTGCAGGTAGATCAAAACACATGTTCTGGAGCAGCTATTTCAACCGGTTTTGAACTGGGGCAGCGCTTTGGGGTTAGAGGAACGCCTGCTGTAGTGTTGCCCAACGGTGAGCTGGGGGAAGGGTATATGTCGGCTGCTCAACTTGCCGAGGCTATCAGCGCATCCAGCGCCGGGAGTGAGTCGCACTGAGGTTTTGGTGTCGCATCAACAGGCAAGCATTGGTCGAACGTTGAAACACCAGCACATTACCCTAGAATAGCGCGGGCTGTTCTAGGGCCGTGGGTGGCTTTGCCTGGACAGCGATTAACGCTGTGCTTTCTCATCAAGGAATAAAAATGAATCAAATATTTTTCATCAAGTCGATGCTCACTCCCAAAATCATTACGGTGGTGTACTGGCTTTTATTGGTGGGTGTTGTCTTTGCCGGTTTGGGTAGCATGTACACTGGGTTTGGTGGTTTTTCCTTCGGCAGCTTCATCAGGGGATTGTTCTATATCGTGATCGGCGCAGTGGGGGCTCGGATCTGGTGTGAGCTGATGATTGTGCTGTTCAAGATTCACGAAAACCTGCAAAAACTTGCCGACCGGGAGTCCTGACCGGCGATCCAGGCCTGTCTGAGGGGGACCTCAGTTCAGGCTTGAGCGGGTAGCTGCTACTACCCAACTACCTTCCCTTGATTGTCTGACGCGCTGAGCTATAAAGGTGGCCGAGCCAGAAAAAAGCTGGACTGCATTTAACATTCCCTGATGCGCCGACTGACAGTAGCCAGTCAATCTGTAGGTCTCATGCCTACGGAGCTTTTTCATCATGCGTTTCATCACTATCGGTTTCACCTCGCTTGCCATGCTGGCCTGTTGGTCCAGTTCGATATTGGCAAGCCCCGAGGTCTTTACCGCATCCCATATTGAGCTGAGCAACCTACCTGAGAATGCCACAGTGGTGGAACTGGATGCTTTGGCTGGGCTGGATGAGCTGTTATCCCTGCAACTGCCGGGTGATCCTGACATGGCCAGTGCCATTGCCCTGGAGCGTATGCAAAGTGCCAAATGGCTGGAAATGCGTGAACGGTATGAGCACGCCGCCATGGCGGTGGCTAGAGCCTGGATGCTGGGTGTCGAGAAGATCCCAGCGGTGGTGATCGATGGCCATGTCGTTTATGGCGAGACAGACGTGGCCACCGCTGTTGCGCTGATCGAGGAGGCCCTGATCCATGCTGAATAAATCCATTCTGATCTGGGTTGCAGGGTTGGTTGCCGTCGCCGGCATTGCTGGCCAGGCACAGGCTGCCAGGCTGTCTACGGCTGAGGTTATCTCTTCTGCTGCTTCCCCTGCCTGTGTCGATTACCAGGTGGTGGGCGTGTGTGCCTGGCTGCATTGTTCACTTGGGTGCCGAGTTAGAACCTCAGTGAAGGTCAAGCACTATATCCCAGAGCTGGTGGTGTCCAGTTACAACAGGACTGGTGGCAACCCCTGGTCAGATGTGGCGGCGCTGAGCCCGCCGGTGGCAGGGGCGCAAGGCGGCGGAACCATGACCAACCGCCATAGCCACTCCAGAGACATCCTTCGGTTCAAGAATGTCGACGCCATTGGTCATCCCGCTACCTCGATGTTCTCGGCATTGACTGGTTTGCGCGGAATGGTATGTGCGTCTGGCACGGTATCCATGAAGCCTCACTTCTTCTCAACACTGGATTTTGTGGGGTGGCGGCAAGCACTGGTGGAGATGTTGTACCCAGAAGCCTATGTCCCAGGTATGCGCGAGCTGGGGCGAGCAGGGGATGTATGGGGCAACATCTATCCGCGTAGCGGCTTTGTATCTCAATCAGACGACTATCGTGGGGCTGCGCTGGCAGCTCAGCGTGTGGCGGACCTGGTTACCCGTAGCGGCTCTCCTCATGTCTACCAACCGCTTACGCCGAGTTCTCGGGATGGGTGGTGGCCACCATCGCCAGTGCTGGAAGGCAATGCTGGGACTCACAAATGGCAGGCGTTGTCACCCAGAAGCGAGGGCAGCTGCGATGTGTGGCCGGATCGAGGGCAGCTTGCCTCGTATGGCGATCGCACTGATGGCTCAGGTGACTATGCATGGGCTCTATGGCGACCGTATAGCTGCTGTGAGCGGCGTGGTCAGCGGCTGCTATGGCATACAGGAGGTTGAATATGAAGCGTACTATGCTGTTTTCCCTGGCTCTGATGAGTGCTGCAGCAAGCCATTCCACCCAGGCAGAGAATATCTATTACCGCATTGGCGGAGCCAGTCCGTTTTCAGTGTCGGCAACATCCGGCATCAACCTTCCGCCGGCGCCAATCCATATGGGCGTGCGTTGGAATGCCAATGCTACCTGCGGGAACTTTGACCTCGGCTATTCGGTATCGAATTCGCTCAATGGCGTCACCAACACCTTTCAGAACCTGATGGGCAACGTGATCCAGAATGCCCAGGGAGCCGTGGCATCGCTACCGGCTTTGATCATTCAGCGTTCCTATCCGCAGTTGTATGAGCTGCTAAGCAATGGTGTGCTGCAGGGGAGGATCGACTATGACAGAGGCAAGCTGTCGTGCCAGAACATGAGCGAGCAGATGGGCGACTGGATGATGGGCTCGCGTCTGCAGCAAGTGGCTACCGGGGAAGCGTGGGCCAATGCTGCTACGGCGACACGTGATCCAGTACAGGCACAGGAGCAGGTTGAGCAAACCCGTGGTAATGAGGGGGTGATCTGGGTAGGCGGTGCCAAACGCGGTGGCCAGGGGCAGCCGCCGATCAATGTGGTCACTGATGTGGCCATTGCGGGATACAACCTGTTGCATGCGCGTACCGACCCGACCAGCTCGCAACCGGTAACCGGAGGTGGCGGCGGTTGGGGCGCGGCACCGGCCAATAGCGGGACCTGGCCAGGCGGCGGCAATCAGGCCGGTAGCACTGCTGCATCTGCCAGTGGGCTGTGCAGAGGTGGCATGTGCACCATCTGGGGGGAGCCTGAGGATGCTGCACGCTGGGTCAAGAAAGTAGTGGGTGAAACGACGCTTCAGACCTGCGATGGCTGTGAGCGCGGGGAAGGCCAAGCCGGTACAGGCCTGATGAAAGACCTGGAAGAAGAGCAGAAAGACATACTGGACATGCTGATGCAGCTGCTGGCTGGTGCTGCGCCGATTACCCCAGACAACCTGCGACAGGTCTCCGGTGGTGAAGGCCTGGCAGTGTCGCGGAACGTGATCGAGGCGATCCGGACAGATCCTGATTCCGAATTGCTGGCTCACCGGCTTTCCAGTGAGATGGCTTTATCCAGGACGTTGATCAAGGCCATGTGGGCGAGGCGAATTCTGATGGCGGGTATGACCGAGCCCTCGATCTCGGAGGGCACCGCCAGTGAGCAGTCCCCAGTCGGTCCAGCTCTGAAGCAGAAGGTGGAGGCACTGGATCGTGATATAGCGGCCTTGAAGACCGAGCTGGAGATCCGTACGGCGATGGCCAGTAACACGGCTGTGGTCGCTCTGGAGCGTGCTGCCGGTCGTTCGCAAGGAGCCAGTGAAGCTGAGACCTTTGTACCTGGCTCGACACTGGACAGTCGTGGCCGTCCTACAACTGGGGCGCCGTGATGATGCAGAATGTGAGGGTGATCAAGCCTGCCGTGGTGGAACGGGATGAAAGTGGCCAGTGGGTTCATCCTGACCTGCCGGACTTTGATGATGATGTACAGGCATACCGGCGATGGGTCTATGAAGAGCAGCGGCTGGATATTACGCAGAGCCTCATGCCGGACAGCCAGGGCGAGAAAGCAGAGCAGGGCTGCGTCGGATGGAACCCGTTGCCCCCGGCAGGTCCCGGCTGGTTCATGCTGGCTATCGCTGACACCTGTGATGGACCTTGTGTCACCTGGGCCAGGCCCCAGCGGCGCAAGGGTATTCCACTCCTAGAGCGCAAGGCTCCTGAGCAGAACCGGGAACTCTGCCTGGAGCTGTTGCGCGATGTGATCAAGGGACCGGACATCACTTTCACAAACCGCAATATCCTTTGTATCAGAGCGTTCTTGACCCCGGATAAACTGTATGTGATCCGGGGCAGTTTTGAAGCCATGCTCAAACGCCTATATGCGCACCGATACAAGATAGGCGAAGGGACGCCGACCGTTGAGCAATTCATCAATCACGGGCTTATCGCCCCGCGCCAGTTGTTCGGGCTAAACACTGATGGCTCACGGCAACACAGCTTTGCCGTCATTGAAATAGAGCCTGGCATCATCTGGGGTGCGGGCGAGGCGAGGCCTGTGTACTGGTCACACCACCCCGTAGTCGAGGCTGCTACAGCGTCTGAGGAATCTCGGTCGAGTGATCCTGCCAGACATCAAGTGGACTGGGATACAGATCTGGCTTTCCTTCTCTGCACCAAGCCTCAAGAGGCTCTTCGGGAATCGTCAGATCTTTCAGAGCGGCATGTATGGCTATCCACTTGTCGCGAGGAATTAGATCGCGCACATCATGTAACGGCCAGGAATATTTCTGAATGATGGCATATTCAATAGCCTCGATACCTTTCAGATCCCAACTGTACTTCTGGGCCAACGCATTCCCTTGCACATATAAAGCAAAGACTTCGGCAATGTATTTCCATTTGTGTGTATTGCGCTCTGTGTCTGGCGAATGCTTTTTGTATAAGTGTTCGATGAGTTTGTCATACGGGAAATTATCTTTCATGCCGGACCTCCGTTGGTTGGCCATTGGGTGTGTAGGAGCGCCAATCCTACCACCGGGCGCGTCCGGCTCCTTTTGTGCTCAACCCGGGGGGATCGCTGATGCAGCAGAGTAGATTGATCAGCACTGCGGTGGTTGTAGTCTCTATTGCCGGAATGGTTCTGCTGGGCTTACTGATCGTGTATATCGGCTCGCGCCTGGCAGGCGGGCTAGATGCCTATGGTCAACTGCTGCTATCTGCCTGGCCGACTTTACTGGTGTGGCGGCTTGCGCTGTACGTCCTGCTCACCGTGCTGTGGGTTGGTCGGCTTCGTCAGCAGGTCGTGCGGTGGCTGAGGCAGGATGAGGACGGTGGCGTGGAAGGCTATGCCCGGCTCAGGCGGCTGGAATGGGCGGCGCTGGCCTTCGTGGTACTGCTTGAAATATACAATCTGAATGCAGCGTGGGGGCAGGCATGAACGCGAACCTGATCGTTACCGACTACATGGAAGCACCTCTGCTACTGCTGGGCTGGATCGTCAATAACACGCTCTGGAACACCCTGATGGCGACCGGCCTGGCTGCGGTGCCCTTTGTCGCCATGATGGTCTCGGAATGGTTCCGCGCTCGCAGAGAGGGCGATGATGAGGGCAACAAGGGCAAGCTGGCACTTAACCGGATTGAGACCGGCCTGTACTCCATGGTGCTCTGTTACGCCTTTACTTGCTTGCCGTTGCTCAACGTATCCATCAACCCGGTCAACACCATAGTACGCACCGATGGAAGTGGAAATGCCTGCTCTGTGGCAGTAATCGGCGAAGGCGAGTGGAGTAGCAACACGATGAACTCGCTTTCCGGCCAGACTGCCAGTATTCCACTCTGGTGGGCCTTCGTGCATGTCATTTCAAAAGGGGTGACCAACAGTGCCGTGGCATCGATTCCCTGTACCCCGGACTGGCAGGCTATCGCAACAGAGGTTGACCTGCAGGAGGTTGGTGATCAGATCCTGAAGGCCGAGATCGCTGACTTCCAGCGGGCTTGCTATGGCGCGGCGCGGGACAAGCTGTTCCGTGAGCAGCCCACCATCGAGAGAAGCCTGGCGAAGGATGTTGCTTGGCTTGGCTCAAACCATCTGCTTACCACTCCTGGCTTTTACGATACATTCTATGCGCCGCGTCCCATTCAGGGTTTTCCCTATGTGGAGGCGCGGGATTCGGCCAGGAGCAATACCGGGCCGGGGCAGCCGGGGTATCCAAGCTGTTCCGAGTGGTGGTCAGACGGTACCCAGGGGCTGTATAAGCGACTGCATGACGAAGTGAACCCGAGCCTCTGGACTACGCTGCAGGCAGCAGTGGGTGTGCATGACTCCGCTGAAGAGGCGGTGATCAGAAGAATGGTCAGTCCAAAGGAAGGGGCTGCCAATGGTAAGACTGTAAACCCGGTGCGTGGGTATGGGGACGTTAACCTCGATGCCGGGGCACTTGGGCGCGCCGGCGCGGGGGCATCTCATGTTGTTTCTGGGGCGCTGGGTGCTGTGGGTGGAGCCTACATGGTGGCCAAGGAAAAGGCCGGCATGGACATGCTGAAGATGGCTCTACCTATGGTTCAGGCTGCCTTGGTCATGGCCGTGATCATCTGTCTGCCCCTGATCATGGTCATGTCCGGCTACAGCATGAAGGTGGCTGGCACAGCGACTTTCGGGTTGTTCGCTCTGTGGTTTCTGACCTTCTGGTGGGAGCTGGCCAGGTGGTTGAGCAACAATCTGATTACCATGCTGTACGATGGTGGCGGCTCGTCAGGAGGACCCTTGGACGCTCTTTCTGGTGCGGTCAACCTGTATGACAAGTCGCTGTTGGTGCTTGTCGAACGGGCCATGTTTCTGGTGCTGCCGATGGTCTGGATGGCTGTGATGGCTTGGGCGGGATCGAATGTCGGAAGAGGGGTTGATAGTATGTTAACTGGCGGGACAAAAGGCGCACAAGCAGCAGGAGATAAGGCATCAGGTGCAGCAATAGGCGCGGCGACCAAAGGCAAGGTTCGGTAGGTTTTCTGCTACGGGTTATCCAATCCTCTCACCCGGGTAGACCCAGCCATCGACAGGATCATCCTTCAACCCGCAGCTAGGAGCTTCGTCTTCATCGTCATCTAAATGCTGAGACGCTTCAGCCAGAAAAGCCGCTACGGAACCTAGTGTAGAGAAGGTCGCATCAACAGCCCCTTGCATGGCTAGAACGCGCACTGGGGTAGGGGGCAACTGCCGGATCTTGGCGGCGACTGTCTCCGCATCGTCGATCGGCTCGCCATAGATATTGCAGGCACGGCCATCAGCCCGCTGTGGCAGCTCCACGGCGGGTTTTTCTGTGACAATATCAGGGATCGGTTCCCCGTAGAGATTGAAGGCCATGACGCCCCTCTGTAGCAAAATCGTGGCGATTCACTTGGAACATAGCGGCTGGGGATGGGGTTGTCCAGTTCAGCCAAAAACTCGCCCAAATACCCAGACTCCGATCAGGCCCAGTATGCCGAGGATGAGCAGACAGACCAAGATAAAGACCAAGCGAACCCAAAGCGTTACCAAAAACATACCGAATCGGCCTATAGAATGAGCGCAGGCGACGATCAATCTGTCTATGAACTCCATCAGCGTAATATCTCCAACGGTGTATCTGTCTTGCAGATAGCTTTCACTTGGCAATCCCCAGGAACAAGGCAAGACAGCGCTCAATCTCCACTAAGGCATCCGCATCAATATGTCCGAAAGCCGGCCCAATCTTGTCCCGTTTGATCGTCATGGCCTTGTCCACCATCACTTGTGAAGGCTTCTTCAGGCCATTTTCTACGCTGGGCTGGACCGTGATGCGTAGTAATGGAGCGCGGATCAGGGTGCTGGTTACTGGCAGAACAGTGATAGAGCTATGCTCGTTAAACAGGTCTGCCTGAATCACCAGTGCTGGCCTGGGTTTTCCAAAGTCGCCTGCCATGGCGACGGTCACGAAGTCACCTCGCATCACTCTGTCCAGCCTTCGATGTCCCCAAGAGCTTCATCCATAAAGTCCTGCATGTTATGGTCGGCGGAGTCTGCTTTGGCAGCAAGGCGGCTCTGGCGACGGCATTCCTCAGCGAAGTCCGGGCGTCGTGTATCAGGGACCCATATCTGCACCGGTCGAAGCCCTGACATACGCAGCGCGTCTCGGTGTTTCTGAACCCGTGAATTGACATGTGTGTTTGCCATTCGACGAACCTCCTTTCTGTTACATGTAACCATGATAGATATGTTTTTTGTTACATGCAACAGAGCATGAATGAATAGCGATCAACGACGGCGCAAAGGGGGCTGCGTGTGTCAGAACTGAAAACCCATGGAGAGGAGAATACCTGATTCCTCGTACGGTACGGCCTGCATGGACTTCCCTCCAGGATGTATCGTTGGCTGATGAAAATGTCCTGTCCGCCGAGCGCTCGGAGCTGATTGATGAAATGGCCATCGGTAATATTGATTCTGAGTAACCAGCAGGGCTTGAAATGGCAGTAACTTACTATGGGCCGGGCGAGCATCCGGTCGGTTTTATCGGGTTCCGTGTGACGGCGGGATTCAATGGTGACTTTCATCAGCGCTATTTCAGCACTTCAGCAGCAGCCCAGCAGGCGGACGAGGATGTTATCTTTCTGTCGCGCCGTTTGGAGGCTGAGTTGCAGGACCTGGAGTGGCGACGCGATAGTCTGCAATACCGGTACCAGCGTTTTGTCAGCGAGGACCATTCCAACACCTTGCCGGAGCGTGGTGTGGGTGTGCATGGTATCACTGCTGCGTTTGTTCGCCGGGGCAGGGGGGCCTTGGCGAGCCTGCTTCAAGGTGGCCAAGTCTCAAGCTGCAACAGCCTCTCGCCAATCATCAAAGGTATTTCCATTCTCCAAGCCTTTCTCAGAGGTGTGGGAGGAGGTGGTCGAGTTCTGGGCAGAGGAGCATGGAGTGCGTTCTGCTGACAGGCAACGAGTACTCGATAGCCAGCCTGATCCAGATCAGTTCAAACGGCTGCGCCGGCAGATGAATGAGCATAAGGGGTATGACGTCCCAGTGGAGGTGCTATCACCGGTATTTGCGGAGCAGCGGAGCCTGCTTGCCAAGCAGCGGGCAGAGTTGAAAGCAAAGGAGATGAAGCTGCATGTCGGGGTGCCTTCTCCGGTCAGTACGGATATTCAGGCGGAGATGGCGGCGTGGTTTGAGAGTGTGACCCGCGCCGATCAAAGATAGCAGAAGGTAGCCATTGGCTAAATGGCTGCACCAGCCGAAAGGGGAAAATGGCCCTTGAAGGGAATGGTAGACCAAGGGTCAAGGGCCTTGCCCGAAAGGTATAGACTTGATTAACCCCAAAAGGGTAAAGGGTGCCGGAAAGGGTTGCTTTCGTGAGACGTTCCTTCGAAAAAGAAGCCAGCTTTCCGACCCTAAAAAGGGGCGTCGAGAGAGAAATTTAATTATTAAAGAACTAGCTCGAATGAGGTTGACAAGCTCCGTATGACGGCCCTGATTTGTATGTTATCTTAAAATCAGCTGGCTCAGGATTAGGTTGACACGCAGGGCTATGGAAGGTGAAAGTAGTAGGAAATTGAGGCAGAATCGACCATGATCGCTGACGGCGGAATGCCGCAGAGTAGGAGGGTTTGTGTATACACTCTATGCTATAGGGATTTTCTTTGGGCTGTTAATTCTCAGCTTTACGCTTGCAGGTATTAGTTATCACATTAAGGCTATTAGTCCTATCTGGTATGTCTCGTACATGCTTAATAAGTTTTCCGCCGTTGCCATCCCGGTCTGCATGGTAATCGATATTTTTAATCTGATATTTTGAGAAAGCCATGTTATATAGTGCGAACGATTTGAGCCGCATCCAAAAAGCAACTGGAATTAAAGTTGGACAAAACCAAATAAACTCCATTCTCACCCTGCAGAGCCCTGAACAAACAGAACAATTTATTGAAGATCTTCAGAAAGTTGTTTTTATCTACGAGGATTCGCTGCCAGCAGACGGACGGGTGCAGGATCAATATGCCGAGGAATGGGGGCGGGTTTGCAAGAGAATTGGCATATGGTTCTCTTATCTTTCCCTCCTTGAACCCAAGCGACGTGGCTGGTTTGGTAAAAAAGAAATCCCATTTGCTGCAAAAATGATGTTGTCCCGAGCATTATCCCCAGACGCTCCAATACGAAAAACAGGGATTCTCGAAATTTGAGGTGTTGATCAAGCCTTGCCTTATCCGTCGCATTGTTAGGGCGTCTGGCCGTAGATAATACATACCGTGGCCAAAGCCTGGGGGCAATTTTGCTTGCCGATGCCTGCAAACGTATTGCTGCAGCGAGTCAAACGCTGGCAGTTACAGCATTGGTGGTTGATGCCAAATCAGCCCATAAGCACTTCGGTTTTTTTGAACTGCCCGGACAGCCGGGGAGGTGGATGCTGCCGAAAAAGCATTTTGTGAGTTAATTGAATGCTCATACAGGCTTGGTGCTCTCACACCTTTCTGTTCTGGTCGGCCTGCCACTGCGCCCATATCCGTTTCACCTGGCTTGGACTACAGCCGGCCAGCCTGGCTGTCTCTGCTATGGTGTGGCCACTACGACGCAAGGTGATGATTCGCTCATGGGTGAGGGCATCCGCTTTGCGACCCTTGTATTTTCCGGACTGCTTGGCCAGCTCGATGCCTTGGCTCTGTCGTTCCCGGCGATCCTCGTAGTCGTCTCGGGCCATCTGCAAGGCAAGCCGCAGCAGCATATCCTGAACCGATTCCAGCACAACTTTTGCGACACCAGTGGCATCAGCGGCAAGATCTGACAAGTCAACGAGGCCTGGCACAGCGAGGCGAGCGCCCTTGGCTCGGATAGCGGCAACCAATCGCTCTGCCTCGGACAGGGGCAGCCGGGACAGTCGGTCAATCCGTTCGGCAACCACCACTTCGCCTGGTTGCAGGTCCTCAATCATGCGCAGCAGCTCGGGGCGATCAGAACGGGCTCCCGAGGCTTTTTCACGATAGATGCCCGCCACATAGAAGCCAGCCTCTCTTGCGCCTTCGATCACTCCGTTTTGGCGGGCCAGCTCTTGGCTGTCGGTACTGACTCGCAGGTACGCCCTTGCAACCTTCATTCTGCCTCCAGTTTGCGCATTGCTTCATTATCGAGAAGCCAGCAAGTTCTACCTGTCAGGCGGACACCTTCTTGCAAGCCGTATCTCTGAAAATCACCTTGTGGCAGCTCCAAGGCATCAGCCGCTGGATGCACGGAAGCGTGGTGATCATCTGTGTTTGGTTGCATGTCTTCAATAGCAAACAACCGGCCATCACCATCGAAGAAGCCGATTGTCAGGGGTATCCAGGTGTCCCGCATCCAGAAAATACGTGGTTCCGGCTCTGGCCATGTGAAGAGCATGCCTGGCCCTACATCGTTCCGCTTGGACAGTCCCTTCGTATGCTGAGCGACTGTCTCGGCAACGGGCACGCCGGCGAGAGTATAGCCATTGGAAAAATGCAGATCACAGGCCCGGGTTGGTTCTGCTGGGTCAGATTGTCCTTTTAAGCTGATAGCAGCCACTGTGACAGTGATTCCAAGAGCACAAAGCACAGCGCTCTGGATCAGTCTGACTTGATTAGCTGATTGTTGCTGCATTGTTCGGTGGTTGTGTCGGCTCATTAGGGTATAGCCATACTGGCCAGTAAGTGGCAGCTGGCCAAATAGTAGTGACGACAATCCTACGTGGCCATGTGGCTATTGACCACTCAAGTTAGCCAGGTATGCCCAGCAAATGTTTCAATAACCGGTGTTTCCAATGCGTATTCCGTTTTATCTCTGCCTGTCGTCGCTGCGCTTCTTTTTCCTCCTGTTGCAGCACTTCATGCAGGTCGAGTGTTCTGGCTGCTTCAGAGCGGCTACCAGGGGAGGCAAAGAGCTGCCGGTCACAGACCGCACGATACACACCAGCTTCACTGGGTACATTTTCCAACTGATTCCAGCGTGTTGTTTTGACGCCGTAGCTACTCAAGATCTGCTGAGTGGTATGTGGCGCCAGAAGCACTTGCAGGTACCGATTGTCGAGCACGGCGTATCGCAATTCACTGCATGTGGTCGAGGTCACAATCTTCAGCCTGTCTGGCGACGGGTAGGGGAGATTGTCGACTTCGGCCTGGAACAGTGGCTCATGGTGGTGGCGCATGAAAGCAACCCGGTGTTTTCCTTCATGAGCAAAATACACACCCAACGCAGGTATATATGTTCCTGATGCCGCAGGGCCCGATGCTTTATTTTCTCGATACTGAGCTATGCGTTCAGGGATGTCCTTTTCCTTGATATGGTTAGGAAGTCCCTTGATAGATGCGCCTATGGCGATTTCTACCGGCACCAGGGCTGAATACTTTGTCGAACTGGCTTCTTCTTCCCAAAATAGGAAAGGCAATAGACGCCGCATATAGGTGTCTGGGAAAAATGCACAGGTGTTGCTGGCCTGCATCCAGTCGTTCAAAAATGCTTGGCCGAGCAGGGTGCGGGAAAGCCGATCTTGATCGATTTTCAGCGCGGCCATGCTTTCAATGACTGATCGCAGTGCAGGTGGTGGGCCTGCCAAGGCAGCTAGCTCCATGTTTCACTCCAAGATCTGTTGAAACATGGCTGTGTGGGCCGTCTCAACCCCAGCAGGCCGCACACGAGACGCTGGTGATTGTACGGCTGTAGGTTGCATATAACTTATGGAAAATAAGAATGCCGTGGCCCCGAGGCTTGCAAGCAAGCTCGAACTCAGCATGGGATGGAGGGTTTTGAGAAGGGCGCCTTGACAACCCACTCCAAATCGCCAACCATCCCTCTTGCATAACCGTTGTCCACGTCCGGTAATCGTGGAGCCTTTAGCATCTTCGGATGCAACCCTTTGAGCGACTGCGCATTCTGAAAAGTCGACCGCACGAGAGTGCTGAATGCTACCTAAACCACCCCAGACGGGCCTTCCCGTCGGGCGGGTCTCGTCATTACGATTGGAGAGACCCATGAAAAGCAGTATTGCGCTGTACCAGGCGCTGAAGTCGATCGATATATCCGACGAACGCGCAACCGCTGTAGTCGATGCCGTGGAGGCAGATATGGCAACACATCTTGTCACGAAGGCAGATCTTAAAACTGAACTCAAAGATCTTGAGCTCAGGCTGACCATTCGTATGGGGCTCATGCTATCTGCGGTCGTCGGCATCATGCTGGCTGGCATGCGGTACATGCTCTAACCCTACATCTCAATCCGTTGTGCCCACCCAAGCGGGGAATCCTTTCCCCTGCAGGGGCAAGTGTTTCTCCGCTTTCGCATATCTATTCGAAACTGGAGAAATACCATGAGCAATACCTCTACCAACGAAGCCCAATATTTCGACCTGCACACCACTGGCGTTGGCTATCTCAACCGCATACGTGAAGTGAAGCCCCGCAAGGGCAAACCCTTCATGGCTGTGACAGTCAGTGCCCTGAAAGGCTCTACTGATTCAGCTGAGTACACCCGCATCGACTGCAATGTCGTCGGAGAAGAAGCTGACAAGCTGATTCGGCGCTGCCAGCAGGCCGTAGAGGCTGAGAAGAAAGTCCTGGTTGGCTTTCGAATCGGTGACATATGGACCGATCCCTTCACCTACCAGAAAGGCCCCAAACAGGGCCAGCCCGGTGCAGCCCTGAAGGGGCGCTTGCTATACCTCGGCTGGATCAAGGTTGATGGGGAAATGGTCTACCAGGCCGAACCTGTGAGCCCAGCCTCAAATCAGCAAAAACAAACCGCTTGATACCAATCTGAACCACCCCAGACGGGAGCCTTTCCCTTGGGAGAGGTCCGTGCTGGTAGGCTTTTAGGAGAACCGCATGCTTCATGTGTCTTTGGGGCGTTTGGCCGCAGCTATGGGCAAACAGTTGCCATTGAGCGTTTTGAAAAGTGCTGCTGGCTTCTACATTGGAACTGCCGACGAGTGCGGACCTGTTTCACGGGAGTCGGTGGAGTATTTTCGCTCAGAAAAGTCCGCGTGGAATGCTTTGCAAACAGATCGTTGGCAGCAACGGACTAACCCTTAACTTCGTTAACCACCCCATGGCGGGAGCCTTTCCCGTCAGGGGGAGGCTATCGCCAGGGATATGGAGATCGCAATGAACTGGATATTCAATACCGCCCTGGATGCGCGTACTGAGTTTGAGAAATCCCTGCTTCAAGGGGAGCGTAACCTGGAAGCGCTGTTTCAGGCGCAGCTTTGTGGCTACCACTGCTTTGCTGATGGTGTCCACCAGGTTCCACCGTTGCTGGCTAGTCAGTCTCGCTTGAAACAAGCGTGGACGGATGGATACCTGGTAGCTGCCGAGCGCCGCTGCGGTTAGCGCTATCACTCAAAACCTTTTCATACCCTTGAGAAACCGTCCAGATGACGGTTTCTCGTATTCCCTGGGGATACCCATGATCAATATTCCCGGCCAACTGGCCATTCGTACCATCCATGGACGTAACGGCGCGTTCAACGTCGCGCGACTACTTACCAGTATTGGTGAGTTTGCGGTCAAAGATCCGATACTGGAGCAGTACACCGAGGGAAAGTACGAAGGTAGCTTCGTAATCGCTCACATCGGCCCATCCAAACCTTACTTGACTGGCAGCGGCAGAATTGTCATTGAGGCGCCGAAGGCCAAAATTGACAGCATGGTTCTCAATGATATGGACGCGCTGTCCCAGGACGATACCGAGCGGCTGGATCAGAAGGAAGTCGATCCACTCGAAGAGGAGGTGCCTGCCGTACCTGCTACATCACCCTCTGATGTTGGTGATGCACCTTTCGGCATGCCGTCTTCAGAGCCTGCACCCCGTGCCAGTCCAGCTCCTACCAATGAGGACGAAGCACTGTTCAGTACGCTTTGGCCTCTGGGCGACAGCGTGAAACTCGATCCCACAGTGGATCGGCAACGGATGCGTGCTCAGTGCGTACGGCTTGGCCAACTTGGCTACAAACTGGACTTCAAGCAGCAAATATGGGAGCGAGACTCATGAATACCGCTGCACACCCCTCTGTTTTCTGAGTTGCTTTTGCTGGTATGTGGTGCATTGCGAGAAGTGGGGCTGACTCAGGAAGCGAATGCTTTTCGAGATGCTCTACCCGTACCACCAGCAACGCGCCTGCAACTGATCTATCAACCCACCCGAGGGGCCGATTCGCCCCTTGTCTGGGGCGGCCGCGCCCTCCGTTCAGGAGGCCCACTTATGAACCAAGGTTCACCTGTTGCTTTGTACCAGGTCGATGAATGTCCTGACCTGTATGTCGATGCCTGCGTCTGCGATGAGCAGCGCAACTTGGTGTTTCTGTCCGTCTGGGGCCGGGATACGGCTATTCAGGAGTTCCTGGCCAGGCTGACCCTGGGTAGGGAAGAGCGGGGGCTGGAGCAGTTCCACATCGTTGTGGATGGCCGCAGCCTACCGGTCTTTCCTCGCGTCGACATGCTGGAAAAGCGCACAACCCGCCAGATGCGCGGAACGCTATTCGGCAGCCTGCTGCACCTATGGCTGTTCGACAGCCGCTGCATGACGCCCGACCGGGCCAATCACATCGCCTACGCCTTGATCGAGGCTGACGCGAACCCTCAACACAGGCTGTGGCCTCTGGTCATGGACGCCTGTCCTTTACCGCTGCTTCAACACTGGCGTGAGCCGGTTATGGAACTGTTGGTACAGCAGGAAATGCTACAGCGCTTACCGGGCTCAACAGGCCCTGTGACTGCCTGGCGCTTGTCCCTGCAACTGGATCGGCTTGAAGCCGAGCTGGGCCAGCTCATTCGCCAGAATGTCCTGGACACCTCTTCCGACCAGGCCTGTGCCTGAATTTCCCATCCACTGAGCGGCTTTGCCGCTCTACCTGACTCACAATGGAGGCTTTCATGGCTTTGATGTTTCCGCGCCTGGCGCGCAACTTTGCTCGCAATGGCTACTATCCCACCGACGAAGCGACCCTGGAGCGCACGTTGCAAGCGCTGGCACCATCACCAGGATGCATGCGTATCATCGACACCTGTGCCGGGGAGGGCGTGGCACTGGCCGAAGCTGCCCATGCCCTTGGGCGTGAGAACGTCGAGGCCTGCGCGGTGGAATATGACCGCGAACGTGCCGCCCATGCCCGTGGTCTGCTGGATCGGGTGCTGCACAGCGACCTGATGGATACTCTGATCAGCAAGCAGTCGTTTGGACTACTCTGGCTCAACCCACCCTACGGTGACCTGGTAGCCGATCACTCGGGCGCATCGGTGTATCAAGGGAAGGGCAGGCGGCGGCTCGAAAAACTGTTCTACCAGCGCTCATTGCCACTGCTGCAGTATGGCGGCGCCCTAGTCTTCATTATTCCGCACTACGTGCTCGATGACGAGCTGTGCGGCTGGCTGTGCAATCACTTCACTGACCTGCGGATTTATGCGGCCGCCGATGCCACCTTCAAGCAAGTGGTGATATTTGGTACCCGTGTCCGCCGGCAGGATCTGGTCAAGCCCCGAGTGGCTGTGATGCGTGACCGTCTCAGGGCGGTGGCGGCTGACCTGCAAGCAGCTGAAGAACTTCCAGCCAGTTGGCCCTGGGAACCCTATGTGGTGTTGCCGGCGGTCAACGAACTGGAGCACTTCTGTCGGGTCAGCCTGGAGCCGGAGCAGTTTGCTGATGAGATAGGGCGTCTGCGCGGTTTCTGGCCGGACTTCATGCTGCATTTCGGACAGACAGGTATCCAGCCCAGGCCTCCGGTGAGGGAATTGTCTAACTGGCATTTGGCATTGGCCCTGGCGGCAGGTGCCATTTCCGGTGTGGTTCACTCCAAGACTGGGCGTGTCCTGGTGCTAAAGGGTGACACCTACAAGGATAAGGTACGCAAGACCGAGTTCACCGAGGATGCTGACGGCAACGTCTCCGAAGTGAGGATTCTGACAGACCGTTTCATACCCATTATTCGGGCATGGGACATGACGCCAGATTCCCCAGATCGGGGGCGGGTACTGACGATCAGCTCATCACCGAGCGAGTCGCCAACACCAGCCACGGAGAGGGAGCCGGAACCTGATCCTGTACCCAGCCTGTTGTTTGAAACAGGCCGCCTGGTCATGACGCGCGCCGTCAGCGATCTGGTCGAGCGCGGTGTGCTCGATCCCTCCCTCTATCTCAGGCGGCATATTGCTGGTGACTGGGGAGAGCTATGCGATGAAGACAGGCAGACCAATCAGCAGGCACTGCGCCATGGTGATCGGCTGCTCTCAAGCTATGACCTGAGCATCGACGAAGAGCCTCGGCTCTGGATCATCACAGAGACTGACCGGAGCGTGACCACGCTGCTGTTGCCATCTGACTACTGATCTCCAACGCCGTCTGGCGTTACTTCAAACCACCCGCAGGGTATGCCTATACCCGCCGGGGTGTCGTGCATGCCCTGCTTTATTCCATATCACGGAGAAGCATCATGAGCGACCTGATCCAGGGCCTTGCGGCCCCTCTTTCCCCCCTGACCATCGGTCTGACCGACTTCATCGACGAATTCGGTGACGAGCTGCTGGACTCCCTCAACCGTTCCAATCCACCGGTCTATACCGGCAACGCCCACCCGCGTCGCCAGGCCGTCATGGACTCCCTCAAGCGTACCCCTTTCCCTGCCCAGGCAGAGGTGGTGCAGGCCATTACCGCGTTGCTGCTGGATCGCAACGAGCAGGCCGGCATCATCAATGCTGAGATGGGGACGGGCAAAACCATGATGGCCATCGCCACGGCGGCTGTCATGCATGATGCCGGCTACCGGCGGACCCTGGTCATCTCGCCACCGCACCTGGTCTACAAGTGGCGGCGCGAGATCCTCGAAACCATCCCGGACGCCCGTGTCTGGGTGCTCAACGGCCCGGATACCCTGGTCAAGCTGCTGAAGCTGCGCGACCAGTTGGGCGAGCCCTACGATGGACGCCAGGAGTTCTTCGTCCTCGGCCGAGTGCGTATGCGGATGGGCTTCCATTGGCGCCTGGCCTGCTGGCCACGGCGTGCAACGGGTGGCCAGCTTCTGGCGGGTTGTCCAGATTGTGGTCGCATCCTCGAGGACCAGGATGGCAACTTCGTCACGGTCGAGGCGTTTCAGCAGGAGGACCGGCGCCGTTGCTGTCCACACTGCCATTCTGCGCTGTGGACTCTGATGCGCCCTGGGAAATCGAATGGCGGTGACCGGCGTTCGACGATTCTGAAGTCGATGTGCCGGATACCGACCATCGGCCCGGTGCGTGCTGAACGGCTGCTCGGTGACTTTGGTGAGGACTTTCTCGCCTCGATGCTGGGTGACAACGTCAGCGAGTTCATCAACCTGATGGATGCCAAGGGCAACTTCATCTTCAGTGACCGCCAGGCTAGGCGTATGGAGCGCGCCATGGCCAACATCGAGTTCGGCTTCGGTGAAGGTGGTTACCAGCCGACGGAGTTCACCAAGCGTTATCTGCCTGATGGATTCTTCGATCTGCTGATCGTCGATGAGGGGCATGAGTACAAGAACGCCGGCTCTGCCCAGGGCCAGGCCATGGGTGTGCTGGCAGCGAAGGCACGTAAGACCCTGCTGCTGACCGGCACCCTGATGGGTGGCTACGCGGACGACTTGTACTACCTGCTGTTCCGGATACTCACCCGGCGCATGATCGAGGACGGTTACCGTCCAAACGCGCGTGGCAGCATGGCCCCTGCGGCTATGTCGTTCATGCGTGATCATGGGGTGTTGAAGGACATCTACACCGAGCGGGACAACGAGTCGCACAAGACGGCCAGGGGCAAGAAGCTCTCGGTACGCACGGTGAAGGCTCCGGGCTTCGGCCCGAAAGGCATCCATCGGTATGTACTGCCGTTCACCGTGTTCCTGAAGCTCAAGGATATCGGCAGCAACGTGCTGCCGGCCTACCAGGAAGATTTTGTCGACGTGGCTATGGATGCTGATCAGGCTTTGGCCTATCAGAAACTGGCTGGCATCTTGACCCAGGCGTTGCGCCAGGCTCTGGCCCGGCGGGATACCACCTTGCTCGGCGTTGTGCTCAACGTGCTGCTGGCCTGGCCGGACTGCTGTTTCCGTTCGGAAGTCGTCAAGCATCCTCGTACCCGGGATACGCTGGCGATGGTGCCGTCGATATTCAGTGAGGGGGAGCTGATGCCCAAGGAGCGGGCGTTGATCGACCTGTGCCTGGAGGAGAAAGCCAAAGGGCGTAAGATCCTGGCCTACACCGTCTACAGCGGGAAACGCGACACAACCTCCAGATTGAAGCGTGTCCTCGAGCAGGTCGGGCTGAAGGTGGCTGCACTGCGGGCAACTGTGGACACGTCCAGGCGAGAGGACTGGATTCTCGACCAGGTCGACCGGGGGATCGACGTACTGATCACCAACCCGGAGCTGGTGAAGACGGGGCTGGATCTGCTCGACTTCCCAACCATCGCCTTCCTGCAGACAGGTTACAACGTCTACACCCTGCAACAGGCCGCCAGGCGTTCATGGCGGATAGGTCAGAAACATCCAGTACGGGTGGTGTTCTTCGGCTACGCCGGCACCTCGCAGATTACCTGTCTGGAGCTGATGGCCAAGAAAATTGCCGTGGCACAAAGCACGTCGGGAGACGTACCGGAGTCAGGCCTCGACTCGTTGAACCAGGATGGTGATTCGGTTGAGATGGCGTTGGCCAGGCAGTTGGTAGTCAATTAAAAGGAGGTGAAAAAGAAAAACCCCGGTGTGAGCTCATAAGGCCTCTTCACCGGGGTTTTGCTTTGTAGAAAAAGTCAGTGCTGATTGATCGGCTTACGCCGAGGGGTCTCGGTACCGTATTTCTTGTCGAGATGACCAGCAACAAACCACCCAATCACGGTAGCAATGGACAGAGTGCCGACGACAAAAGCGGTGAGCGAGTAGATAGTAAAGGTCATCACTTTTCTCCGTATTCAGTGGCTGGGGAAATTGCTTTGGTCAACTGTATCACAAGAGACAAAAGCTGATAGGTAACCCCCTACGACGCGCTGAATGAGATGAGTGGGGGACCCCTTTCGGTAATTACACTGACAGCTGCCACTGCAACGAGGCTGAATCCCCCGCTCTTATGTACCAGGTCGGTGAATGACCTGGTGGCGATAGAAAGTAACACACTCATGATCTGCGTGTGACACAGTGTCTCACCTGGTCCGGCTTGCGTTTAATGACGAGTTGATTTACAACACTAGCTGGAGGAGCTATGAGTAGGTTGGTGACTGGAATCACCCAACTCTGTTATCCCGGTCTTAATTCAGACGTAAATTAGAATCGATCGAAGCTTCTCCAGCGTATGCTATATAAAATTTTGGTGGCAGACTTCACCCATGAAACTGGCTCGCAAAGACCGCTCACTGACTGCTTGGGTGCTGTACTTCAGCGTCCTGATCAGTGCGTTTGCCTGCGCGTACAGCCACGGGCAGATGGCTAGCCTGCAACTTAGCGGCCTGGACATCCAATACTGCTCATTGGATGGCAGATTTAACGCGGACGCTGAGCTTGAGGCCTTCGGTATCATTCCGCTGAAGCCGACGACCGGTTCCAATTGCGCCCTCGCCAGCCTGTTTTGTGCGATCATTTTGGCTGCGTTCTTCGGTCTTCTCGGGTTGCTCGTTGCCGAGCGAATGAGGCCGTTGCCCGCTCAGCATCTTACTCGAATCGTTCGTTATCGCTGGCCCCCTGCCAACCCCCGTGCCTCTCCCACGCTGCTTCCTGCTCTCTGAGATCATCCGCGTACAGCTTGTGCCGTAACACGTGTGCGTCGGTTTATTAAATAAAAGCCTGGAAGTCATGCATGTATCGTATAACGATCCTGGCGCTGCTGGTTGGCAGTGCCTCTTTTGCTTGGGCGCAAGAAGACGCCCTAACCCTACCCGCCAGTACTGTATCCGCAGTTGCCCCAGAGTCTGGAGATGCCACAGGCATCAACCTGGACAAAAGCATCGAAAGCGGTACGCGCCTCAACCTCAGCGCTCGTGAAAACCCAGCCTCGGTCAGCGTGGCTGACCGGGCAACCATGGAACGCCTGGGAGTGCGCAACTTCCAAGATGCCGCCAATGCTTTGCCCGGCGTTAACGCTTCGGCACCACCCGGACACGGCGGTTACGTGGCTTTTCGTGGTTTTAATGGCGCGCAGATCGGTCAACTTTTCAATGGCATTAATCTGCAGTACGGCGCTTCGGCACGCCCCGTCGGAGCGTGGATCTATGACCGTGTGGAACTGCTTGGTGGGCCTTCGTCCTTCCTCAACGGCAGCGGTGCGGTCGGCGGTAGCCTGAACTACATCACCAAGCTGGCCAGCCGTGAAACTGACAGCCTGGAAGGGCGCGTCAGCTACTCACGCTACGACACTTGGGAAACCGCGATCGGCCTCAACCAGGCGCTTAACAAGGGAGATGGGGCCCGTCATTATGTGCGGCTGGACTACAGCCGCACTCATACCAATGGTTACATTGACCGCCAGGAAAACGGCGCGGGCAACCTCGCGTTTTCTCTGCTCAGCGACATCAATGACCAGCTCTCCCATACGCTGGCTATCGAGTACCTGGAGGAGAAAGAAGACAGCCCGTATTGGGGAACACCCGTGTTTCAGCCACTGCTTGGCAAGCTGCATATCGACAGACGTAACCGTTTCAACAACTACAACGTCGAGGACGGTCGCTACGAACAACGCACTCGTTGGCTGCGTTCGATCACCGATTACCGCCTCAATGACGCCACTCAGCTGCGCAACACCTTCTACCATTACAAGGGACAGCGTGATTACCGCAACCTCGAGCGTTATCGCTACAATACCGATAATACCGAGGTGATCCGCTCTGCCGCCTACCGTCAGCGCCATGAGCAGGAGATGAACGGTAACCGTATTGAGCTCACTCACACGGGGACGATGTTCGGCCTGAGCAGCGACTGGGCTTTTGGTCTGGAATATAGTCGCAACCAGCAGGCCAACTACCCGCTGTCCATTTCGTCAGATTTCGATACCGTCGATCCCAATGGTTTCGACCCAGGAAGATTTCTCGATATCCCGGGTATGGATGCCTCTCGCACCAAGGGTCGTAGCACCAGGAACGACACTTCTTCTGCCTTTATTGAGAATCGCACCCGCCTGACCGATCAGCTGGCGCTGGTCACCGCGTTACGTTACGACCATCTCGACTTCGAGGTGCTCGAACATGCGACTCGCACCGAGCTGGACCGCCGCTGGGATGCCTTCACCGGGCGTGTAGGCCTGATCTATGACTTGACCAATTCCGTTAGCCTCTACACTCAATATAGCACCTCAGCAGAGCCCCCAGGCGGCGCCCTGACCAGTGCCTCGGTCGGACAGGTCTCCGACTTCGATCTGGGGTCCGGTCGGCAGTTCGAGCTCGGAACCAAATTCAATTTCCTCGACGGGCGCGGCTCGGCCACAGCGGCGGCGTATCGCATCGTACGCAAGAACATCACCGTGCCGTCCTCGACGGTGCCGAATACCACTGAGCAGGCGGGTCAACAGACCTCCACCGGTATCGAGCTGGCGGCCTCGTTCAAGATCACCCCGCAGTTGCTGGCCGCAGGTAACGTCGCTTGGGTACGGGCAGAGTACGACGACTTTAACGAAACCGTTAGCGGTGTGGTGATATCGCGCAAGGGCAAGAATCCGGTGAATATCCCCGATCGCGTCGCCAACCTCTGGCTGACCTACGACCTGACGCCTGACTGGCAGGTGGGAGCGGACGCCCGCTACGTTTCCTCGGTCTATGCCAATACCGCCAATAGCATGTGGGTGCCGTCATATACGGTCTATGGAATGTTCCTGAAGCACGACCTGGACGTCCATACTGAGCTGAGTGCGCGTCTTCGCAATCTTACCGACGAAACCTATGCCCGCTTCATCCACCAGAGCAACACCCAGTACTACCTGGGTGAGCCGCGCAGCCTGGAAGTGGCTGTGCAGTGGCGCTACTGATGGGGCTGAAACGACAGCTGTACCTCTGGCATCGCTGGCTGGGTATCGCCCTGTGCTTGCTGATGGCGCTGTGGTTCGTCTCCGGGGTGGTGATGCTCTATGTAGGCTATCCCAAACTGACCCCGAGCGAACGCCTCGGCCATCTGCCAGTCCTGCCGACGGCATGTTGCGCCGAGGTGCCTGTGCAGTGGGCGCAGACGCCGTTGCAGCGGCTGCGCCTGACCAGTCTGGGTGGCCAGCCGTTCTATCTGCTGGAGCTGGTCGATGGGCAGCGGGTGACGCTTGATGCACTTAGTGGCGAGCCGCTGGAACGTGTCGATGAAGCCTGGGTGCTGGCTGGTGCCCGACAGTTTGCCGGAAATGCAGCCCTGAACTACCGCGGACAGGTCAACGAGGACGTCTGGACACATTCGCGTGCCCTCGATGTCGAGCGTCCTCTGCATCTGGTCGAACTGGGAGATGGCGAACGAACCTGGCTTTACCTTTCCGGTAGAACCGGCGAGGTGGTGCGCGACGCTAGCCGCACCGAACGCGTGTGGAACTGGGTGGGTGCTTGGTTACACTGGCTCTATCCATTACGCGGTGGCTTTGGTTTCGACAATGGCTGGCGTGTGCTGGTGATCGGTTTGTCCCTGCTCGGCACGGCCATGGCCGTGCTGGGCATGGTGGTCGGCGTGCTGCGCTGGCGTTTCCGAAAACCCTATCGCAGCGGCTCACGTAGCCCATACCCCGGGGGCTGGCCGCGTTGGCACCATATTGGCGGATTGCTGTTCGGTGTTGTGCTGGTAGCCTGGATATTCAGTGGTTTGATGTCCATGCGGCCCTGGGGGACCACTGACAGTCGTTCGCACCTTGATCCTGCGCTGATGCAGGGCGGCGCTCTGCGGGCTATAGACCTTCCACTCTCGGTCAGCAGCGCACTGCAGCTGGTGCGTACGGAACTGGATGTGGTTGAGCTGGAATGGCGCCGCCTGGATGGTAGCACCTACCTGGTGGCGCGAGATGCGACCGGCGAGAGCCGCATACTGTACGGCCAGACCCTGCAGCGCCAGTTCTCCCGCGAGCGACTGCTCATTGCGGCCAGCATCATGGCGCCGGATAGAGCTTTGGAAAGCGACTGGCTTGAGCGCTTCGACAGCTACTACTTCGCCCGCGATGCGCAGAGCATGTACGGCTTCCAGAGCCGACCGCTGCCGGTGCTGCGGGTCCGCTTCGAAGATGCCGAGCAGACCTGGATTTACCTAGACCCAGCGAGTGGCGAGATGGTTGCGCGGCATGACCAGCGTCAGCGCATAGGCCGCTGGCTGTTCAACCTGCTGCATAGCTGGGATTGGCAGCCGCTGTTGGAACGCCCGCTGCTGCGCGAAGCCTTGATCATCGTTTTCAGTCTAGGCGGCTTGGTAATCTGCCTCAGCGGTACGGTGCTGGGGTGGCGCCGACTGCGCCCCCGACGCAGACGGCGGCGTGAGGCGAAACCAGCGCAACTGCGGGGGCAAGTGCGATGACTGCGGCCATGCCATCACCCACTCGGCAGTGCCTAGTGCAAATGATGCCCCTGGATCGGCGTGATGATTGTGCTCGGTGTGATCTTTACGCTGCTGGGTGCTTCGTTGCTGCTGGTTTTCGCGCTCGACCGGCTGTTCGGCTTTCTGCGACCTGCCATGAAAACTGCTTGAACTCGCCATAAGGAAAACAAGGATGCCTCACATATTTACCCTGCGCAGTAGCCTTAGTCTGCTGATTTGCGCAAGTGCCCTGCCTGTCTGGGCTGCCGAGCCCATTATGGAGCTGCCGGCCGTCACGGTGGTTGGCTCGGCCATCATCGATCAGAACCATGTCGACCGCTTCGCTAGTCTGGCAACGGTGGTCGACGAGCAGCAGATTCGCGATCTCAATGCTCTTGATCTATCTTCGGCGTTGCGGCGTACCCCAGGTGTCACGGTTTCGCGGTTCAACCCGGTCGGTTCCTTCGGCGGCGCGGAGGGCGGCGCGGTCTATATCCGAGGCATGGGTGCCAGCCGCCCAGGTAGCGAGATCAAGACCTATATTGACGGTGTACCTTTCTACATGCCGGTGTGGAATCATCCGCTGCTCGACCTGCTGCCGGTCAACGGCATGCAGCGCATCAGTGTGTACAAGGGGCCGCAGCCGCAGCAGTTCGGTAACGCCTTCGCCGCCATCGATCTCACCCCACGCCAGGCTGAGGCCGGCGACAATCATCACGGCGAACTGCGGCTCACCGGTGGCAGCTTCCGTACCTTTACCGAGCAGGTCTTGTTGACCGGGCGCAGCGGCGCGTGGGATTACTCACTCGCGCAGGGTGCTGCGCGCTCCGACGGTGACCGCGACGATGGCGACGGCCGCCTGAGCAACGGCATGGCCCGCATCGGCTACCGTATTGGCGACAATTGGTCGGCCAGCCTATTGACCTTGCATGCCGACAACCGGGCCTCCGACCCGGGCCAGAAGGGGTTACCGAACACCAAAAATGGCGAGTTCAACACCCGTGGCACGCTGGTCGCGCTGTCGCTGGAGCATGACTACGAGCAGGCCCAGGGCAGCATCAAGCTGTATCGTAACGAGGGACGTGGTAGTGCTCTGGATCAGTCCGGGCTGGATGGCGACACCATCACCGACTTCACCATGCAGGGCATGCGCTGGCAGGAGAGTCTGCAGCCTTGGCAAGGAGGAAAGGTCGCGTTGGGTCTGGATGTGGACGAGACGGAGGGCGAGGTTAAGTTCCGCCGTGTCTTGCCTGCGCCGCAGGATCGCTTTGACACGCCGACCTTGCGCCTGACTTCGCCATACATTGCGCTGAGCCAGGCCATCGAATTGAGTCAGGACTGGACGCTGACCCCCTCGGCCGGTATCCGACACTACGACCATAACGTTTACCAAAGTAGCAACGCGCCGCATGCCGGCCTGTTGCTGTCGACGGACAATGTGGAGTTTCGTGCGAATGCTTCGCGTGGCATCAACTATCCCGGCCTGGAAACTTCGGTGTTGTCGCACCTGATCCCGGCACTCGGGCAGAGCTGGAGAAAGCTGGAGCCTGAGCGCGTCGACCATCAGGAACTGGGCGTCAAGTTCAACCCCTTCGCCGACACCACCCTGGATATCGCGGTATTCAAGGATAAGCTCAAGGATCGTTACCTGTTCGCCTTCCCGCCAGCGGTATCGCAGCCGGCTTATGTCAACCTCGGCGACTACGAGATGCGCGGTGCCGAGACGAGTTGGCAACAACGCTGGACATCCAACTGGAGCAGTTTCGTCGGTTTCACCTGGCTCGACCCGAGCCTGAAGACGTTGCCCTATGCGCCGAAGCGTTCGCTGTCGGTGGGTACCACCTATGAGATCGGGCCATGGCGCCTGAACGCCGATGCGCAATACCAGAGTTCGATGTACGTACTGCAACAGGAGCGCACCGAGGGTGCCAGCAACTTCGAGAAGGTCGACGCCTTCACGGTGGTCAACCTGCGTGTCGGCCACGCCGTGCCGGCTATGGGTGAGGTGGGGGAGGTGTTCGTTGCCCTGGAGAACCTGTTCGACCGCGGTTACGCCTACCGCACGGGTTATCCGATGCCGGGCACTTCGGCGCAAATGGGCGTGAGAATGGGATTTTGAACATGAAAATAATTCCAGCGCAGTGGGGCAAGAGGATGCTGATGATGAATATCGTACGGGTTATGGCCTTGGGCGTTGCGTTGTTGTCTGCGGGCGCCTGGGCAGGCGAAAGCGAGGATAGTCAGGCCATCAAGCACCTGATGAAGCACACCTGGGAGCGGCCCAACGCGCCGCTACAGGTCAAGCCGGTTACCGTCGAAGAGGATTACGCCATCGCCGGGTGGACGCAGGACGAGCGAGGCGGGCGTGCCTTGCTGCAACGTACGGACGGTGCCTGGCGCGTGCTTATTTGCGCGGGTGATGGCCTTCTGGAAGAAGCGCTGTTGCTGGATGTCGGGCTTGATGCTGGGCAGACGGAGCGTTTGCTGACGCGCACGCGTGAGGCCGAGCGCGGCCTTTCTGACGCACACTTGGCGCGTCTGGCGCTATTTGGTAGGCCCGTCAGGGTCGACTCCGAGCATAGCCACTCGGCTCACTGAGCCTGTGCGAGTAAATAGATAGCTGTGATTGGGCTTCGTCATGTTACATGCCACATCATCTCTATGTCCTCGGAGCCGATTATCGGGCCATCGACAAACTGACTCCCGGCGACGGTTGCGCACTGTATGCCGGGTTAACCCTGGATTTCTGATGTTTTCGTTTTTCCACAAGGAGGCAATACCCATGACACTAAAGAAAACCCTGATCGGACTGTCCCTACTGCTGCCGACTCTGTTGGTGCAGGCCCACGAATATGAGGCCGGCCAGCTGCATATCGACCACCCCTGGTCCCGTGAGATGCCGCCAGTGGCGCCGACTGCTGCTGCCTATTTCGTGATCCACAACAAGGGCAGCGAAGCTGATCGTCTGCTGCGTGCCAGTACACCGGTGGCGGGCAAAGCCGAGCTGCACGAGCATGTGCACGCGGACGGCATGATGAAAATGCAGGAAGTCAAGGTGGTCACGATCCCTGCCGGTGGGGAGGTGGCGTTCGAGCCTATGGGGTATCACGTCATGCTTCTGGACGTGACGCAGCAAGCCAAGGATGGAGAGCACTTTCCGCTGACACTGACCTTCGAGAAGGCTGGCGAGGTCGAGGTCGAGGTCGCAGTGCATAAGGAAGCACCGGCCGGCTATGACCACGGTGAACACCACCACTGATGCCTCTTACAGCCCGTAACGTTTCTATCTTGCGGGCTTTCGTTGGGATTGTGTTGTTTCGCTTGGCTTCGCCAGCTGGCTGACGGTGACGTGGGCTATAGCGTCTTATAAATGGAGTAGGTATGTCTATTTCACGTAACTGGCTGTTGTTTTTACTGCCCCTTTTTTTACTCGGTGGCGGAGGTGTCCTTGGTTTAATGAATTCCAAGTCGTCGCCAGAGGCAGCGCAATTGGCCCAAGCAGGAATAATCCTGCTGCCAGCGGCGCGAGAGCTGACAGAGGTCTATATCGACACAATCGATGGCCAGCGCTTCAGTCCGGCCTTTTTCGAGGGAAGATGGACGTTGGTGCTATTCGGCTATACCTACTGCCCGGACATCTGTCCTGCGACGTTAAGTGAGCTGCAGCGGATTCGGGCTGCAATGCCGGAGGAGGTACGAAATCGACTGGGGGTAACCATGATTAGTGTTGATCCTCAGCGCGATACCCATGAGCGCTTGCAGCAGTATATGAACTACTTCGATCCGGCTTTTATGGGCATGACTGGTGAGATTTCGGAAGTGCAGAAGGCTTCTTCTCTCATGGGGCAGGCTTTTGTGCCGGGCAATACTAGCAAAGAGCATTACACGGTGGATCACAGTGGCAACTTGGCGCTGATCGATCCTCAGGGACGGCAGGTGGGCTATGTTCGTGGGCCATTGCGGGAGTCCGAATTGATTCAGCAGCTTCCTAAGTTACTGCGGCTTGATGTCTTGCCGTGACGCCATGAGGTGCTGCTGGTACGGCCTCCAGCCAACCATCTTGTTTCTGAGAAGACAGCAGCAATGCTTGGTACTTATCTGTGGCGGTTTATCGCACTGAGTCCATTGCACTACGGGTTATTAGGATCACTGAAAGAGGTAAAGGCCCTTGTTGGAGGGGCTTTGTGTGTCATCCCGACCATCGACAGGCCGCTGTTCAGCGGCGCTTGATGAAGACCAGAAAAGGACGGGCATCGCCCGACATTTCTCTGCTGTGGTCCGTGGCTCGTGCCTGTCGATAACAACGAGAAGGAATGCAATTAATGTACGATTTTTCCCTTTTGTCAGCTATACCGCGTAAGCCGCTGGTGCGTGCCATCCGACGGGTATGTGTCCTGCCAGTGCTATTCTGCGGCGTCGCCCTGGCGGCCGAGATGAGCGTGGACTCGCTGCTGCTTGACAGCACCACGGTGACGGCTACCCGCACCAGTAACAGCGTTTTCGAGCTGCCCGTATCGGTTTCCACCGTGACCCGTGAAGAGCTGGATGACGCTCAGGCCGATACCCTGTCACGGGTGCTGCGCAGCGTGCCGGGGGTGAACTATGGCGGCGGCCCGCGCCCGGCGGCGCAGAGCCCGGCCATTCGCGGTCTGCAGGGTCCTCGGGTGATCCTGACGGTGGATGGCGCGCGGCGTAACAACGAAGGCGGGGTCAACACTCCGCTGTTGCTCGACCCGGATTTCATCCGCCAGGTCGATGTGGTGCGTGGGCCGATGTCGGCTGCCTACGGCAGTGGTGGACTGGGTGGGGTGATGGCCTTCGATACCATTCGCGCCGAGGATTTCGTCGAGCCCGGTGAGGTGTTCGGTGGGCGTCTCAAGGCGGGTTACCGCAGCGCCACGGAGGCTTTTTCCAGCAACCTGACGGCTGCCGCGATGGGCGAGCGTGCGGACGTACTGGCCAGTGTCACTTACCGCAATTACGACAGCATCCACACCGGCAAGGGCGGTGAACATGCCGAATACCCCAATGACGGTGATCTACAGAGTGCTCTGTTCAAAACCGGCTTCAGCCTCAATGAGTTCAATCGCTTCGATCTGGCCTATCAGAGCTTCGATGACGAGTTCGTCGGGCCGACTAACCCTGGTGGCAACCTGTTGTTCCCGTTCGACCAGGAACTGCGCCGCCGTCAGGAGCAGTACAGCGGCAGCTGGAGCTTTCAGAATGCCGGGCAGTCACTCATCGACGGCAAGCTGAGCCTGTACAAGACGCGTTTTAAGCTCGATGGTGAGAGCCGTTCCGTGCCTCGCCAGCCGGATACCACGACCATGACCGAGACAGTCGGTGGCAGCTTGCAGAACAGCAGCCGCTTAGCCATGGGCGACTGGGTGCAGCACCGCTTCACCTATGGCGTGGACTTCTACAAGGACACCAGCGTGAACACCTCCAACGGTCAGGGCAATTCGGTGCTGCCAGATGGCGAGTTGCGCTCGCTGGGCGGCTTCGTGCAGGACGAAATCAGCTTCCTGGAAAAATGGACGCTGATCGGTGCGTTGCGCCACGACGACTATCAACTGACTTCGCCAGGGCAGAGCAGCACTAGTCACAACCGGTTATCGCCGAAGATCGCGTTGAAGTATCAGCCTTGGGAGCCACTCGGCGTCTTCATCAGCTACGGCGAGGCTTTCCGTGCACCGACGTTGACCGAGATGTTCGGCAACCTCAACACCAACCGGGCGTTGTTCAACTTCAGGCCCAACTCGGCGCTCAAACCGGAGCTGAGTCGTACCAAGGAAGCCGGCTTCACCCTCGACATGGCCAATCTGCTGGCGGCGGGTGACCAGTTGCGCTTCAAGGCCACCTACTTCGATGAAGAGGTCAAGGATCTGATCGACCAACAAGTGGTGGGCACCTACGTACGCGAGGCACCCTTCGCCGGTACTGGTCTGGTCTTCCAGCGTCGCAACGTTGCCGAAGCCGAGCGCCATGGAGGAGAGATCGAGGCCGCTTACCAGTATGAGCGCCTGTCAGTGGGCCTAGGCTATTCGCGCATGCGTTCGCGCAACGCCGAGACCCATGATCACCTCTACTCGCCGCCGGACAAGTTGACCCTGGCCATGCAGTACCGCCTGGATGACAACTGGTCGCTGAACTATCAGGGGCAGTTCGTTCAGGCCCAGGATTATGACGCGACTGTACTGCGGCAGCGTGCCGGCTACGGCTTGCACGATATTGGCGTGGCCTACGAGACAAGGCAGTACCGCGTCGATCTGGGCGTAAGCAACCTGTTCGACAAGGCCTATGCTACTTATCAGCAGTCCCAGGCCAACACCTTCAGCTACGAGGAAGGCCGTAGCGTCAATCTCACGCTGAGCATGCGTTTCTAGGAGGTGGGCATGAACACGTCGAAGTGTTTTGGCTTGCTCGCTTCTGCCGCCCTGGTGGGGGCGTGCAGTCACCCTGTCACGCACGAGGCTCAATCGCAGAGCATTGCCTTCGAGCTGCTGGCCAATGGCCAGTCAGCGCGCTGCTCCGCACCGCTTGGACCGTTGGGGCGTGATCAGATACCGGCGCAGTTGCACGATGCGCGTTTCTACGTGCAGGACGTCGTACTGATCGCTAAAGATGGCCGCCACGTACCGCTACAACTGACAACCAGCGATTGGCAGAACGCCAATGTGGCGCTGCTCGACTTCGAGGATGGCAGCGGCCAATGCGTGGGTGGCACACCCGAGACCAATCATGAGGTGCGTGGCAGCATTCCGCCTGGCGATTACGTTGGCCTGGCACTGACCCTCGGCGTACCGCCAGGGCTCAATCACACCAGCACCGAGCTGGAGCCGCCGCCGCTGGATATCGCCGCCATGGGATGGAGTTGGCAGGCCGGCCGCAAGTTCGCCAAGCTCGAGGTCGATCCGCAGGGCGGGGCGGCCAAGGTCGATGGCTCGCGTTCGGCGACCTGGTATGTGCACCTGGGCTCCACAGGTTGCACGGGCAATCCGGTTACGGGCGAGACGGTCAGTTGCCTGCGCGGCAATCGCCTGCCGCTGCTGTTCGAACGCTTCGATCCACGGCAGGATGCTGTCGTGGTCGACTTGTCCGCGTTGCTCGCTGGCAGCGACATCGGTCGTGATCAGGGCATGGCGGTGGGTTGCATGAGTGGCCCGGACGATCCCGAGTGCGGCCCGGTATTCGAGCGCCTGGGGCTGAGTCTGCAGAGCGGTGAGCCGCTGCAGCCTGGGCATTCACCGAGTGTCGCGCGCGGGGCGCGGCCATGAAGTTGGGGCGAATCTGCTGTGGTCTGGCAGGTCTGCTATTGAGCCTGTCGGGTATGGCGGTCGAGGGCTGGGACTGGCAACTGCCTTCACACGTGCCGGAGCCCCGTGTGCCACAGGATAATCCGATGAGTGCGGCGAAAGTCGAGCTAGGCCGGCACTTGTTCTACGACCCGCGTTTGTCCGGCAATGGCACCCAGTCCTGCGCTACTTGTCATGTGCAGGAGCAAGCCTTCAGTGATGGCAAGGTACTGTCCACCGGCAGTACGGGGGAAACTACCCACCGCAATGCCCCCGGGCTGGCCAATGTCGCTTGGCATGCCACCTACAACTGGGCCAATCCTGCCATCGTCACGTTGGAGAGGCAGATGGAGGTGCCGTTGTTCGGTGACGACCCGGTGGAAATGGGCATCACCGATGGCAATCGGGCCCAGGTGCTGCAGCGCTTGCGTGATGAGCCACTTTACCCGCCACTGTTCACAGCGGCATTTCCCGAGCAGGACGAGCCGCTGAGCATGGGCTCGGTGATTAAGGCGATTGCCGCCTTCGAGCGCAGCCTAATTGCTGTCGACAGCCGCTATGACCGTTATCTGCAAGGGCAGGGCGGATTGACGGCCTCCGAGCTGCGCGGCAAGGATCTGTTCTTCAGCGAAAAGGCCGAGTGTCATCACTGTCATGGCAGCTTCAACTTTAACGACCAGGTCGTGCATGCCCGCTCGCGCCAGGTGGAGATGCCCTTTCATAACACTGGTTTGTACAACCTCAATGGTGAGGGCGCTTATCCCTTCCCCAATCGCGGCGTCTTTGAGCTCAGTGGCGAGCCGCGCGACATGGGCGCTTTTCGTGCACCCAGCCTGCGCAACGTGGCGTTGACTGCGCCCTATTTCCATGACGGCAGTGCAGCCACTTTGCGCGAAGTGCTGGGCTTCTACTCGCAGGGCGGACGCAACGTCGAGCATGGCCCCAGGAGTGGCGATGGCCGGCTCAATCCGTACAAGAGCGGGCTAATCGTGCGCGTTGGTTTCAGCGAGCAGGAAATCGGTGACCTACTGGCCTTTCTCGAAAGCCTAACCGATGAATCGTTGCTGCGTAAATCTGCTCATTCGGACCCCTGGCAAGGGGATTAACGATTGTAGATATCCATTAATGCTTGCCATCATTTTTGGAGAGAATGATTACTGTGAGTCACGCCGAGTTTCCTGGAGACCATTTCGTTTAGGTCAGGCAATCACGGCCTGAGCGGTGTGTTGCTGGTAGTAGTGTGCCCCGGCGTCCGTTGGCGATATATATCCAATCGAGCTCAGTAGCTGCTGGTGGTTATACCAGTGAACCTTTACTTGTGCATTGTACTGGATCTGTACACCAAGTTGGTGGCTGGCTGGCCGATGCATCATCGCCAAGATCGTCAGATGGTGATGCGTGCAGTGGAGATGGCTATTTGGCAATGTCAATGCGTTGGCAGAGTGATTCTGCACGCGGATAGAGGTAGCCAATTCGCAATGGTGACTATCAAGTTGCGCTGGCACGCAATTGGTTGATTTGTTCAGTGAGTGCAGTCAGCCATCGTGGCGACAACGCGGCCTGCGAAGGATTCTTTGGCATGATCTAGCGTGAGTGATTTAACCGCAAGACGTACCGGACGATGGGCCAGTGTACTCAGCTACATTGGATGGTTCCATAATCCACTTATGCGGCGCAGAATTGCCAAGGTTGAACAGCAGTTTTCCGATCTTTGAGAGGTGTCCGTTTAATCGGGGTAGGCCTGGCAATTCCAGTAATGTTTTTCTGAACACCAGATTCTCCTCTGGTGTTGGCTGACGGGGCTCGCTCGTCAGGGAAGGTTTTATCAGCAGCTCTACCACCCGAAGGTGATAGAGCTGCTGGTTTAGATAAGGGAGGCAAGCGGTCCAAGAGCACGTGGCGAAACAGCCATTTCGCGTTTGCGCCACTGATCAAGGTCTACCTTTTTGACGCGTTCGAGAGCAGGGCGTTCATATTCGCTCCAGTCACGCTCACGTCGCATCAACGGGTTGCTGCAGTGCTTCTTGGCAATGCTAATCAGAGCTTCGATGCTGGTAAGCAGTTGGGACATTGTGGTTCTCCAATTTCGAATAGGCATACGAATGCGGAGAAACACTTTCCCTGCAGGGAAAGGATTCCCCGCATGGGTGGGTACACAGGATGCCGAGCACTGCCCGACGGGACAGGCCCGTCTGGGTTAGTTGAGGAAGCATTCAGCACGGTCGTGCCGTCGACTTTTCAGAATGCGCAGTCGCTCAAAGGGTACGCCCAAGGGCGCTAAAGGCTCCACATTTGCCGAACGTGGACAACGGTTACGCCTTTCGATAATTAAATTCTTGCTGCTTCCTGTCAAGCCCTCATCAAAATGCAGCGAAACCAATAACTTATTTTTCCTATGCCGGGCCGGCAAGTTGGGGTGTAGTCCGCTGGCAGATAGGAGGTTTGGATTCGCATGGCAATAGCAATAATGAGTGTGTTCAAGCGCTTGGTTTCCAGGGAAGAGAAGCAGGCTGATGACCTTGAGAGCAGCGATGGCTGGATGTCTGTGCAAGCAGGTGCACAGTTGTTGGATACACCGTACCGCCAAGGGTTGCTCCAGGTTCTATATGAGCTGTGCTCAATCCCAAGAGACACATTCGATATTTACGTCAAAGCGCCTGTTGAGCGATATGCTGAACTGGTCCAGCTTTTACCCGCATCGGAAACCCATCATCACTCCTACCCAGGTGGGATGCTCGATCACGGCCTTGAAATCATGTGCTACGCGCTGCGCATCAGGCGCAAGCACTTGTTGCCGCCGGGCGCGCGGCCAGAAGACCAGGTGTCGGTAGGCGAGCTATGGAGCATGGGTGTTCTGTATGCGGCCCTATTGCATGACGTGGCCAAGGCGCTTGTCGATGTCGAGATTCAGCTTCAGGACGGGTCACAGTGGCGTCTATGGAATGGTGCTATTCCAAGCGCTTATCGGGTGCGGTACCGCCCCGGCCGAGACTATCGATTGCACGAAGCGGCAGGTGCACTGATGTGCAGGGATATCTTGGGTGGGGCGGTTATGGACTGGCTGTACAGCGATGTCACGCTGTTTGGCTTGGTCATGTATACCATTTCCGGGCACATGGCGCGGGCCGGCATCGTAGGTGAGATTGTCCATCAGGCCGACAAGTCGAGTGTCAGCAAGGCGATGGGAGGAGATTTACGTCGATTGGACGCTGCTCCGAAGCAATCCTTGCAGAGCAAGCTGGTAGGAGGCCTGCGTCATCTGGTGCGGGGTGGTACGTTGCCCTTGAATGGCACCAAGGGCTCCGCAGTGTTTTTGTCGGAAGATGCCGTGTGGTTCGTCACTCCTACCGTACCCCGCCAGCTAAAGACCTACCTGTTGGAGCAGGGCATACCGGGCGTCCCCGCCGACGAGAGCAGACTGTATGACGAGATGTTGGCTCACGGCTTAATCATGCCGAATCCGGAGGGGTTGGCCGTATGGTCTGGCTGCACTGTCCGGGTTGGGGAGTGGAGTACCGCAAAACTGCACCTGCTTAAAGCGGCGCCGTCGCTTATCTGGGGGGCTGAGGATGAAAGGCCGGAAGCTAAGGCGGTAGTGACTGCAATTTCCACGGTTGCCTCTGATCAGAGCGAGGAGACAGCCACTCCAGAGGCGGAGGGTGCTTCTGCGCCGATTACAGTTGAGCCGGGTATACGGCCAGTCGAGGCGGCTGCCGCATGTTTCGATTCCATTGAGGATGAGTTTGAAGATTGCATTCCCTTTTCCGAAAGCCAGGCTTCTGCTAAGGCTGAAACCAATCCTGCTGTTGCGTCCGTCGAGCCAGTGAACCCGAAACCGGCTGCAGGGCCTGCCGTAGAGGGGCAGGCAGACCCTGGCGAGGAGTTCGTCAATTGGGTCAAGGCCGGATTGCAGTCAAAACGACTCGGCGTTAACCATGCCAAGGCATATGTTCATGCGGTGAACGGAACCTGGTTTCTGGTGAGTCCAAATATTTTCAAAAAGTTCTGTGTTGAGCGTTATGGGGTGGATGACGCATGGGAGCAAGTGCAGGGGCGGTTCCAGAAGCGGCGGCTGCATCTTCGTTCAGGGAAAAACAAGCAGAATATTGTGAGCGTGTCCGTCAGAGGGCCTACGGGTAAAACCAGCAAGCTCAAGGGCTTTCTATTGACACAGCCAGAAGCACTGGGACGACCACCGGCAGACAACATATATCTTGAGCTGAATAAGGAGTTTTAAGGTGCATGTTTTCACGTTTGAGGAACTACTGACGGAATTGTTCACTGAGCGCTGGTCTTCGCCGGACACGCAGGCCAGCTATCATGTCAGCGTCCGCGCTTTGCAAAGGCATATACAAACCGATTATCCCAGCGAAGTGACAAAACGGATGGTGTACGCCTGGCGGGCCGAGGTGGTGAGGCAACCGGGACAGTCTGAGGGTATCAGCCCAGTGAGCTGGAACAGCTACATCCGACATTTGAAATCGCTGTACAACTTTGGCTTAAACAGTGGCTATCTACCTGGGAAGACTAACCCATTCGCGAAGGTTGACTTGAAGCCCCCGCAGACCAAAGCGAAGACCTTACCCAAAGGAGCGATACACAAGATACGGACGTTGCTGAGAGAGTATGTGCATGCCGAGGAGTCGGGGCAGAATGGAAAAACGTATATCCACCCGGCCTGGTTCTGGTTGACTGTGGTGGAGATGCTCTATCACACAGGTATTCGACGGCGGCAGCTGGTGCATATCAGGATATGTGACATCGATCTGAAGCAAGAGCAGTTCATCTGTTCAGCTGCAGGGGCAAAAAATCTGGCAGAAAAGACCTTGCCGTTACATCATGACCTGATCCCGCTGCTGGAGCGCTTGATCAGAGAGTCGCTTCGCCGCGGCGCAAAGCGCACGGATCAACTTTTTAACGTAAACAGATTCAGTGTACGGCATAGAAGAGAAACGATGAATGCCGGTCAAATTGGTGCCTTCTTCAAGCGTTTGTCATCCAGGCTGGCCATGAAGCTTTCTCCGCACCGCTGCAGGCACAGCTTTGCGACAGAGCTGATGATAGGGGAGAGAGCGGATATCCACCTGACGCAGCGCTTGATGTGCCATCTGGATATCAGATCCACCATGGTATATGTCGATGTTCCTGTCCCTCGGTTGAAGCGCTACCTGCTTCAGAGGGGCACCGGTCAAGATGAGTTGTTGCAAGGCTGAGAGGGGGAGGGTAAGCAGCCTGGCTGTTTACCCTGGAACACAAGAGCTTGACATTCCATATCCAGAGCTTAAGCTGCTGCCTAGCAACATCGTGTACTCTTGTTTTGAATGGCAAATAGAGACTACCACAGATCGCATGACCTGTGGCATCTGGGTGGCTACCGACAGTAGCGATTCTGTCGATAACTTGAAGGTGGCTCCGCGACCAGGACTCGAACCTGGGACCCAATGATTAACAGTCATTTGCTCTACCGACTGAGCTATCGCGGATCGGATGTGCGCACTTTACCAAAAAAACTTTCCAAGTCAACACCTTGTGTCGGTTTTCGGTGAAAGTGCGCGACCCTCATCTCAGCCCTCGAGCATCACCTTGGCCATGGCGTTGGCGACCAGGTCGATGTTCTTGTGATTCAGCGCGGCCACGCAGATACGACCGCTGCCGACCGCGTAGATGGCAGATTCCTGGGCCAGGCGTTCGACCTGATCGCGGCTCAGGCCGGAGTAGGAGAACATGCCCCGTTGTTGTTCGATGAAGCTGACATCCTGTTGTACACCCGCGGCGCGCAACTTTTCCGCCAGGGCCTGGCGCATCTGCTTGATGCGCACGCGCATCTCGGCAAGTTCCTCTACCCACATGGCATGCAGGTCGGCGCTGTTCAGAACGGCGGCGACCACTTTCGCGCCATGGGTCGGCGGGTTGGAATAGTTGGTGCGGATGACGCGCTTGAGCTGCGACAGCACGCGTTCGCCTTCCTCCGGGGTTTCGGTGACCAGGGTCAGGGCGCCGACCCGCTCGCCATACAGCGAGAAGGACTTGGAGAATGAGCTGGCGATCAGGTAAGGCAGGCCAGCCTCGGAGAACAGGCGTACCGCCAGGGCATCTTCCTCCAGGTTGTCGCCAAAGCCCTGATAGGCGATATCCAGGAAGGGCACATGGCCGCGTTTGCGCACGACCTCGATCACCTGCTTCCACTGATCGGCACTGAGATCGACCCCGGTGGGGTTGTGGCAGCAGGCATGCAGCAGCACCACGCTGCCTTCGGGCAATGCATCGATGCCCTGCAGCATGCCCGGCAGGTTCAGGCCATGGGTTGCCGGGTCATAGTAGGGGTAAGTAACTACTTCATAGCCCGCAGTCTCGAACAGCGAGCGATGATTTTCCCAGCTCGGGTCGCTGATGGCCACCAACCGCTTGCCGGCGAGGCGATACAGGAAATCTGCACCGAGCCTCAGCGCACCGGTACCGCCCAGCGATTGGGCGGTGACCAGGCGACCGGAACTCAGCAGGGGGGAGTCTGCGCCCAGCAACAGTTTCTGTACCGCCAGGTCATAAGGCGCCAGGCCTTCCATGGGCAGGTAGGTGCGCGGTGCGTACTCGGCAACGCGGGCTTCTTCCGCGGCCTGGACTGCACGCAGCAGGGGGACCTTGCCGTTTTCGTCGTAATAGACGCCAACGCCCAGATTGACTTTTTCTGCACGCGGGTCGGCATTGAAGGCTTCGTTCAGGCCAAGAATGGGATCGCGTGGCGCCATTTCAACGGGGGAAAACAGACTCATGATATGGGCAGACTCGAAACAGGTGAATGGAGTTGTCGGGCTGTGCCGCAGGCGGCCGGCTATTATAAACAGAGACGGGGGTGGGGTGCGAGTCCGTGCGTCCTGCATGGTGGCAGTCGGGCAGTGCTATGATAGATGCTGTGATTCCATTCGCGGTGCTTCCCTGTCATGAGTCAATTCAATCTGCAAACCCGTTTCAATCCCGCCGGTGACCAGCCGGTTGCCATAGCGCAGCTGGTGGAGGGCCTGGAAGCCGGACTGTCGCATCAGACGTTGCTCGGGGTGACCGGCTCAGGGAAGACCTTCACCATCGCCAATGTCATCCAGCAGGTTCAGCGCCCGGCGATCATCATGGCGCCGAACAAGACCCTGGCGGCGCAGCTATATGGCGAGTTCCGCGAATTCTTCCCGAACAACGCCGTGGAATACTTCGTTTCCTATTATGACTATTACCAACCGGAAGCCTATGTGCCGGCGTCGGATACCTTCATCGAGAAGGATGCCTCGATCAACGATCATATCGAGCAGATGCGGCTGTCCGCGACCAAGGCGCTGATGGAGAGGCCGGATGCGATCATCGTCGCTACCGTCTCGGCGATCTACGGCCTGGGCGATCCGGAGTCCTACCTGCGCATGGTGTTGCATATCGATCGAGGCGACATTCTTGACCAGCGCACCATGCTGCGCCGGCTGGCAGAGCTGCAGTACACGCGCAATGACATGGAGCTGTCCCGGGCCAATTACCGGGTCCGCGGGGATGTGATCGATGTCTATCCGGCGGAGTCGGATCTGGAGGCGATCCGTATCGAGCTGTTTGACGATACGGTGGAAACCATCAGTTTCTTTGATCCTCTCACTGGTGAGGTTCTGCGCAAGGTTCCGCGTGTAACTATCTATCCCAAATCACATTATGTGACTCCGCGAGAGAAGCTGCTGGAAGCGGTGGAGGAGATCAAGGTCGAGTTGAAGGAGCGCCTGGAAGTGCTCAACAGCCAGAATAAACTGGTCGAGGCCCAGCGCCTTGAGCAGCGCACCCGCTTCGATATGGAAATGATCATGGAGCTGGGCTACTGCAACGGTATCGAGAACTACTCGCGCTATCTGTCCGGTCGACCGCAGGGTGAGGCGCCGCCGACACTGTTTGATTATCTGCCGGCCAATGCGCTGCTGGTGATCGACGAATCGCACGTCTCGGTGCCCCAGGTCGGGGCCATGTACAAGGGCGACCGCTCGCGCAAGGAGACGCTGGTGGAGTATGGCTTCCGGCTGCCTTCGGCGCTGGATAACCGGCCCATGCGCTTCGACGAATGGGAGGCGATCTCACCGCAGACCATCTTCGTCTCGGCAACGCCGGGACCCTATGAGGAAGCCCATGCCGGACGCATCGTCGAACAGGTGGTGCGCCCGACCGGCCTGGTGGATCCGCTGATCGAGGTGCGCCCGGCAACCAGCCAGGTCGATGATCTGCTATCGGAAATCGGTCTGCGTGTTACCCAGGGGGAGCGGGTGTTGGTCACCACCCTGACCAAGCGTATGGCTGAAGACCTGACCGACTACCTTGGAGACCATGGCGTGCGGGTGCGCTATCTGCACTCGGATATCGATACAGTTGAGCGTGTGGAGATCATCCGGGATCTGCGCATGGGCGTTTTCGATGTGCTGGTCGGCATTAACTTGTTGCGGGAAGGTCTTGATATGCCTGAAGTTTCCCTTGTCGCCATCCTGGATGCCGACAAGGAGGGTTTCCTCCGTTCGGAGCGCTCGCTGATCCAGACCATCGGTCGTGCGGCGCGTAACCTGAACGGCAAGGCAATCCTCTATGCTGACCGCATGACCGGCTCGATGGAGCGGGCCATGGGTGAAACCGAACGGCGCCGGAACAAGCAGATCAGTTTCAACCTCGAGCATGGCATCACGCCCAAGGGTGTGATCAAGAGTGTGCAGGATATTCTCGAGGGCGCGGTGGTGCCCGGTAGCCGCTCGAACAAGCGGCGCCAGTCGAAGGCCGCCGAGGAGGCGGCCGGCTACCAGGTACAGAAGCTGCGCTCGCCATCGGAAATCACCAAGCGCATCCGCCAGTTGGAAGAAAAGATGTATCAGCACGCGCGGGACCTGGAGTTCGAGGCGGCGGCGCAGATGCGCGACGAGATCCAGCAGTTGCGGCAGCAATTGGTCAATATCTGAGCGCGTTGCGGAGCCTGTCCAAGGGGGCATTTCCCGGCCGCTGGGCGATGGCGGGCAGTGGGCCCTGGGGTGCCAAGGTTTTTTCAGTTATTCAGTGACTTAGGGGTTGACGGCATCAGGGGTGGTGCGTATAGTTCGCCTCCATCGCAGGCACGTAGCTCAGTTGGTTAGAGCACCACCTTGACATGGTGGGGGTCGTTGGTTCGAATCCAATCGTGCCTACCAAATCAAAGCCCGATCACCCTGTGATCGGGCTTTTTTATTTCTACGCCGAACGGAGCTGCAGCAGCAGTCATCCCGGTCGGCTATTTCCATCATGTGGCCTTACGTAGCGGTCACCACTGAGAAGGAGCGGTTCATGCCCATCGTTACTCTTCCTGACGGCAGTCAGCGCACTTTTGATCATCCTGTAAGCGTGGCCGAGGTGGCACAATCCATCGGTGCCGGTCTGGCCAAGGCCACCGTGGCGGGCAAGATTGACGGGCGCCTGGTCGATGCCTGCGACATCATCGATCAGGATGCCAGCCTGCAGATCATCACGCCGAAAGACGAAGAGGGGCTGGAAATCATCCGCCACTCCTGCGCTCACCTGGTCGGGCACGCGGTCAAGCAACTGTATCCCACCGCGAAGATGGTGATCGGGCCGGTCATCGACGAGGGCTTCTATTACGACATCGCCTACGAGCGCAGCTTCACGCCAGAGGATATGGCGGCCATCGAAAAGCGTATGCGTGAGCTGATTGCCACCGAATACGATGTCATCAAGAAGATGACGCCGCGTGATGAAGTCATTCAGGTGTTCACCGAGCGGGGCGAGGATTACAAGCTGCGCCTGGTCGAGGACATGCCCGATGAAACGGCCATGGGCCTGTACCATCACGAAGAATATGTCGATATGTGCCGTGGCCCGCACGTGCCCAATACCCGTTTCCTCAAGGCCTTCCAGCTGACCCGCATTTCCGGCGCCTACTGGCGTGGTGACGCGAAGAACGAGCAACTGCAGCGCATCTACGGTACCGCCTGGGCGGACAAGAAGCAGCTGGCGGCCTATATCAAGCGGATTGAAGAAGCCGAGAAACGCGATCATCGCAAGATCGGCAAGCGGCTGAACCTGTTCCATACCCAGGAAGAAGCGCCTGGCATGGTGTTCTGGCACCCGAACGGCTGGACTGTTTACCAGGTGCTTGAGCAATACATGCGCAAGCTGCAGCAAACCAATGGCTACAAGGAAATCCGTACACCCCAGGTCGTGGACCGGGTGTTGTGGGAGCGTTCCGGGCATTGGGAACACTATTCGGCGAACATGTTCACCACCGAGTCGGAAAGTCGCGACTACGCAGTCAAGCCGATGAACTGCCCGTGCCATATCCAGGTGTTCAATCAGGGGCTGAAAAGCTACCGTGAGCTGCCATTGCGCCTGGCCGAGTTCGGTTCCTGCCATCGCAACGAGCCATCTGGTTCACTGCATGGGCTGATGAGGGTTCGTGGTTTTACCCAGGACGATGCGCACATCTTCTGTACTGATGAGCAGGTCAAGTCCGAAGCGGCTGACTTCATCGCCCTGACATTGCAGGTCTATCGTGATTTCGGCTTCGACGATGTCGAGCTGAAGCTGTCCACTCGTCCGGAAGATCGGATGGGGGATGATGCCGACTGGGATCAGGCAGAGCAGGGGCTGGAAGCGGCACTGAATGAGGCTGGTCTGAAATGGGAGCTGCAGCCGGGCGAGGGTGCTTTCTACGGTCCGAAGATCGAGTTTTCCCTGCGCGATTGCCTCGGCCGCGTATGGCAGTGCGGCACGCTGCAGCTGGACTTCATGCTGCCGGGCCGTCTGGGTGCCCAGTATGTGGCCGAAGATGGAACCCGCAAGACACCGGTCATGCTGCACCGCGCGATTCTCGGTTCGTTCGAGCGTTTCATCGGTATTCTGATCGAGCATTACGCCGGTGATTTCCCGGCATGGCTGGCACCGACCCAGGTCGCGGTGCTGAATATTACCGACAATCAGGCGGAATTCTGCCAGGAAGTCGAAAAAACGCTCAATGAAATGGGCTATCGCGCTGTTGCGGACTTGAGAAACGAGAAGATCGGCTTTAAAATCCGCGAGCATACTTTGCACAAGACTCCCTACCTGCTGGTAATCGGCGATCGGGAAGTCGAATCGCACACTGTGGCCGTGCGCACGCGGGAGGGTAAAGATCTGGGTACAATGACCATTGCCGAGTTCTCCGAGTTCCTTGCCCGCGCCGTTGCACAACGAGGCCGCCCGAATTCGGAGCAATAAAGATTAAACGCGAGATGAGACAAGACAAAAGAGCCGCACAACGCCCGCCGATCAACGAAAATATCACGGCGCGCGAAGTGCGCCTGATTGGCGCCGAAGGTGAACAAATCGGTATCGTGTCCATTCAGGAAGCACTGGCCGCCGCAGAGGAGGCCAAGCTCGACCTGGTTGAAATCTCCCCCGACGCAGAACCGCCTGTTTGCCGGATCATGGATTACGGCAAGCACATCTTCGAGAAGAAGAAACAGCAGGCTGCTGCGCGGAAGAATCAGAAACAGATCCAGATCAAGGAAATCAAGTTTCGTCCAGGGACGGAAGAAGGGGACTATAAGGTCAAGCTTCGCAACCTTATACGCTTCCTCAGTGAAGGGGATAAGGCCAAGGTATCCTTGCGATTCCGCGGCCGCGAGATGGCCCACCAGGAGCTGGGAATGGAGCTGTTGAAACGGGTCGAAAACGACCTGCTTGAATACGGCACCGTTGAACAGCACCCGAAAATGGAAGGTCGGCAACTGATGATGGTCCTCGCACCCAAGAAGAAAAAGTAATCTCCAGGGCAACGCCAGGCCTTGTGATTATCTTATCCACTCTATTTGGAGTACCTGAACATGGCAAAGATGAAAACCAAAAGCGGTGCCGCCAAGCGCTTTAAAGTGACTGGCAATGGCATCAAGCACAAGCATGCTTTCAAGAGCCACATCCTGACCAAGATGACCACCAAGCGTAAGCGTCAACTGCGCGGGACTTCTCAGCTCAATGCTGCGGATACCCAGAAAGTTGAACGCATGTTGCGCCTCCGTTAATCAAGGTTGAGGAATTAAAGAATGGCTCGTGTTAAGCGTGGTGTAATGGCGCGTAAGCGTCACAAGAAAATTCTGAAACTCGCCAAAGGTTACTACGGTGCGCGTTCGCGTGTATTCCGGGTTGCCAAGCAGGCGGTCATCAAGGCAGGTCAGTACGCCTATCGTGACCGCAAGCAGCGCAAGCGTCAGTTCCGTGCTCTGTGGATCGCCCGTATCAACGCCGGTGCTCGTCAGAATGGCATGTCCTACAGCCGTCTGATCGCTGGTCTGAAAAAGTCGTCCATTGAAATCGACCGTAAGGTTCTGGCCGATCTGGCCGTGAACGAAAAAGCGGCGTTTACTGCGATTGTCGAAAAAGCAAAGGCTAGCCTGGCTTAAGCCCTCGTTACGACAATCACCGGCGTTCGCGCCGGTTGGCAACGTCATTAATAGGGGAAGAGCCTCATCGCTCTTCCCCTATTTTTGTTTCTGGAGTGTTAAATGGAAAACCTAGACGCGCTGGTCTCCCAGGCCCTGGAAGCTGTGCAGCAAGCGGCCGATGTCAATGCGCTGGAGCAGCTTCGCGTCCAGTATCTTGGCAAGAAAGGCGAACTTACCCAGGTGATGAAGACCCTGGGCAACATGCCTGCCGAAGAACGCCCCAAGGTCGGGGCCATGGTCAATGAAGCCAAGGAGCAGGTACAGACCGCGCTCAATGCGCGCAAGAGCGCGATGGAAGCGGCGGCGCTGAATGCCAAGCTGGCTGCCGAGCGGGTGGACGTCACCCTGCCTGGTCGTGGCCAGGTGAGCGGCGGCCTGCACCCGGTCACCCGTACCATGGAACGGATCGAAGAATTCTTTTCCCGCATCGGCTACGCCGTGGCGGAAGGCCCTGAAGTCGAGGATGACTATCACAACTTCGAGGCGCTCAATATTCCCGGCCATCACCCGGCGCGGGCGATGCACGACACCTTCTATTTCAATGCCCACACGCTGCTGCGCACCCACACCTCGCCGGTGCAGGTGCGGACCATGGAAAGCCAGGAGCCGCCGATCCGGATCGTCTGTCCCGGTCGCGTGTACCGCTGCGATTCGGACCTGACCCATTCGCCGATGTTCCACCAGGTCGAAGGCCTGCTGGTTGATCGCGAGGTCAGCTTTGCCGACCTGCGGGGCACCATTGCCGAGTTCCTGCAGGTGTTCTTCGAGAAGGATCTGAAGGTGCGTTTCCGTCCGTCATTCTTCCCCTTCACCGAGCCGTCCGCCGAGGTCGATATCCAGTGCGTGATGTGCAGTGGCTGTGGTTGCCGGGTCTGCAAACAGACCGGCTGGCTGGAGGTCATGGGCTGCGGCATGGTGCACCCTAACGTATTCCGCAGTTCGGGCATCGACCCGGAGAAATACCAGGGCTTTGCCTTCGGCATGGGCGTGGAGCGCCTGGCCATGTTGCGCTACGGCGTCAATGACCTGCGCCTGTTCTTCGACAATGACCTGCGCTTCCTCGCGCAATTTCGCTGAACGCCGCAACCGCAACCCTTTGATAGCAGGAAGAGAACATGAAATTCAGTGAACAGTGGCTGCGCAGCTGGGTGAATCCCGAGGTTTCCCGTGATGACCTGGTGGCGCGCCTGTCCATGACCGGGCTCGAGGTGGATAGCGTAACCCCCGCTGCCGGTGAGTTCAGCGGCGTGGTGGTTGGGGAGATCGTCAGTGCCGAGCAGCACCCCGACGCCGACAAGTTGCGCGTGTGCCGTGTCAGCAACGGTAGCGAGGAGTTCCAGGTGGTCTGCGGGGCGCCCAACGCCCGGCCGGGTATCAAGGTGCCGTTCGCCATGGTGGGTGCCGTGCTCGGTGAGGACTTCAAGATCAAGAAGGCCAAGCTGCGCGGTGTCGAGTCCTTCGGCATGCTGTGCTCGGCCTCCGAGCTCGAGCTGTCGGACGATCACGATGGTCTGTTCGAGCTGCCCGCCGATGCGCCCACCGGGCAGAGCCTGCGCGAGTACCTGGGACTGGACGATGCCATCATCGAAGTCGACCTGACGCCCAACCGCGGCGACTGCCTGTCCATCGCTGGTCTGGCCCGTGAAGTCGGTGCCAACTACGCGGCGCCGGTCAGCCGTCCGGTGATCGAGCCGGTTGCTGCCAGCCATGATGAGACTCGCCCCGTCGAGCTGCTGGCTCCGGCAGCCTGCGCTCGTTACCTCGGTCGGGTGATCCGCAATGTCGATCTGTCCCGCTCCACGCCGCTGTGGATGGTCGAGCGCCTGCGCCGCAGCGACGTGCGCAGCATCGATCCGGTGGTGGATATCACCAACTACGTGATGCTCGAACTGGGTCAGCCCCTGCATGCCTTCGACCTGGCGCAGGTTCGCGGCGGCATTCGTGTGCGCATGGCCGAAGAGGGCGAGAAGCTGGTGCTGCTCGATGGCCAGGAAATCACCCTGCGCAGTGACACCCTGGTGATCGCCGACCACGAGCGTCCGCTGGCCATGGCCGGCATCATGGGTGGCGAGCACAGCGGCATCAGTGAAGGAACCACCGACCTGTTCCTGGAAAGCGCGTTCTTCGACCATATCGCCATTGCCGGCAAGGCGCGCAACTACGGTCTGCACACCGACGCATCGCATCGCTATGAGCGCGGTGTCGACTGGCAATTGCAGCGCGAAGCCATGGAGCGGTTGACCGCGCTGATCCTGGAGATCGTTGGTGGTGAGCCCGGTCCGGTCATCGAAGCCGTTGAGCAGCAGCACCTGCCGCAGCCGGTGACTATCACCCTGCGTAACGAGCGCGTGACCCAGATGCTGGGCCTGGAGATCGCCCCGGCGGACGTTGAGACCTATCTGCGTGGCTTGCAGCTGGAAGTGACAGCCAGCGGCGAAGGTGAGTGGCAGGTGTCGGTACCCAGCCACCGCTTCGATATCACCCTGGAAATCGACCTGATCGAAGAGCTGGCCCGGCTGTATGGCTACAACCGCTTGCCGGTCAGTGCGCCCAAGGCGTCCCTGAGTCTCACGGCGAAGCCGGAAACCCGGGGCGAGTTGCCGATCCTGCGTCGTCTGCTGGTCGCCCGCGGCTACCAGGAAGCCATCACCTACAGCTTCGTCGAGCCGGGGTTGAACAAGCTGTTCGACCCGCAAGCGGAGCCGTTGGCACTGGCCAACCCCATTTCCAGCGACATGGCGGTCATGCGTACCTCCCTGTGGCCGGGGCTGAGCAAGGCGGTACAGCACAACCAGAACCGCCAGCAGGCACGCGTACGCCTGTTCGAGAGCGGTCTGCGCTTCGTGCCGCAAGCCGGTGGCGAACTGCTGCAGGAACCGATGCTGTCGGGTATCGCCTGCGGTACCCGTCTGCCCGAGGGTTGGGCGAACGGCAGCGACAAGCTGGACTTCCATGACGTCAAGGGCGATGTCGAGGCGGTATTGGGGCAGGGCGGAGCACTGGAAGCCTTCCGTTTCGAGCCTGCCGAGCATCCGGCACTGCACCCGGGGCAGGCTGCGCGCATCGTCCGTGATGGCGAGCAGGTAGGTTGGCTCGGCGCACTGCATCCGCAACTGGTCGACCAACTGGACCTGCATGGCCCGGTATTCGTCTTCGAGCTGCGTCTGGATGGCATTATCGAAGGGCGTCTGCCGCAATTCTCTGAACTCTCCCGCTTCCCGGAAGTCAGACGGGATATCGCAGTGCTGGTGAGCAAGACGGTAGTGGCCGGCGATCTGCTTACGGATATCCGTGAACAGGCTGGAGCGTTCCTCAAGAACCTCAGGTTGTTTGACGTATATGAAGGAAAAGGTATTGATCCTGAAAGCAAAAGCCTGGCAATTGGCTTGACCTTGCAACATTCATCGCGCACTCTTACTGATGATGAAGTGAATGCAGTGATGGACAAGGTGCTCGGCTCATTGGAGCAAAGGTTCAACGCCACGTTAAGGAAATAGGAAGTTGCGCATGGGGGCTCTGACAAAAGCAGAAATGGCGGAACACCTCTACGAGGAACTTGGCTTCAACAAGCGTGAAGCCAAGGAACTGGTGGAACTGTTTTTCGAGGAGATCCGCAACGCGCTTGAGAACAACGAGCAGGTCAAGTTGTCCGGCTTCGGCAACTTCGACCTGCGCGACAAGCGCCAGCGCCCCGGCCGCAACCCCAAGACCGGCGAAGAAATCCCGATTACGGCCCGGCGCGTGGTTACCTTCCGCCCCGGTCAGAAACTCAAGGCCCGAGTAGAAGCCTATGCTGGAACCCAGCCATAACAATGAACTGCCGGCGATCCCGGGAAAACGCTACTTCACCATCGGCGAGGTAAGCGAGCTATGTGCGGTCAAACCGCACGTGCTGCGCTACTGGGAACAGGAATTCCCACAACTGTCCCCGGTCAAGCGTCGCGGCAATCGCCGTTACTACCAACGTCAGGACGTACTGATGATCCGTCAGATCCGTTCCCTGCTGTACGATCAGGGCTTCACCATCGGCGGTGCTCGCCAGCGTTTGTCCGGTGATGAGGCGAAAGATGATGGCAGCCACTATAAACAGTTGATTCGTCAGACCATTGCCGAGCTGGAGGAAGTCCTTCAGGTACTCAAGGCGAATTGATTGAAATATGAAAAAAACCTTTCGCATTTCAGTTAGTTAATGTATAGTTCGTCCCGCTTTGGCAGCAATTGCAAAGCATCAGTCGGGGCGTAGCGCAGCCTGGTAGCGCACTTGCATGGGGTGCAAGGGGTCGAGTGTTCGAATCACTCCGTCCCGACCAAATCAATCAATGACATAGCCGCTTTCGAGCGGCTTTGTTGTTTCTGCCCAAGTGACTTTTCAAGTGACTTGGGCTTTTCTGGTTTATCCATCCCACCTTGCTCCTCATCAAGTCGCTATCGCACCTTTCCCACTACCATGAAACTGCCGTTGTACTGGTATTTTCGGTCATGCTGTGACCTGTGCCGGGAGTTTCAAAAGATGAAGTACATCCGTACTACCTACGTATTGTTGTTCGTTGGCCTGATGCTACTTTGGCTGCTGACAGGTAATCTGCTCCAGAGGCCGCTGCAGTTCTTTCCATTCCGCTCCGCGATGATCAACTTCACCGGCGTCCTGGCCATGGGGGCCATGAGTGTGGGCATGATGCTGGCGTTGCGTCCGTTCCGGATGGAGCCCTTTCTCGGCGGGCTGGACAAGAGCTACCGGCTGCACAAGTGGTTGGGGGTGACGGCGCTGGTGATCTCCATCATCCACTGGCTGTGGGTCGAGGTGCCGAGATGGCTGGTTGGTTGGGGCATGCTGGTCAAGCCACCCAAGGGGCCCAAGCCGCCCCAGTCCTGGCTGGTGGAGTGGTTCAACCTGCAGCATGGGTTTGCCGAGCAGGTAGGAGAGTGGGCCTTCTATGCGGCGGTGGTGCTGATTCTGCTGGCGCTGATCAGGTATTTCCCCTATCGCTATTTCTTCCGGACTCACCGCCTGCTGGCCCTGGTTTACCTGGTTCTGGTCTATCACTCTATCGTGCTGATGAAGCCGGCCCAGTGGCCGACTGCCCTGGGCATGGTAATGGCGCTGTTGATGCTGGGCGGAAGCATCGCTGCGGTGGTTTCCCTGGTGGGAGGTATCGGTCGTCGGATGCGGGCGGTGGGGGTAGTGGATGCACTGGAGTATTTCAGGGACAATCATGTGCTTCAGGTGGTCATTCAACTGCGCGATCGCTGGATGCCGCATCGGGCCGGGCAATTCGCCTTCGTTACCTTCGACGAGAAGGAGGGTGCCCATCCCTTTACCCTGTCTTCATGCTGGGATCATCGTGGCAAGCTGTGTTTCCATATCAAGGAGCTGGGCGATTACACCCGCACCCTGCCAGAAGTGCTGAGAGTCGGTCAGATGGCTATCGTAGAGGGACCCTATGGCTGTTTCGATTTCAGCGGACCGCAGCAGCGGCAGATCTGGATTGGTGGCGGCATAGGTATCACCCCTTTCATGGCTCGCCTGCAGGCGCTGGCGGTGCAGCCAGATGGTCGTGAGATCGACCTCTGGTACAGTACCGCCGAACCTGATCCTGGTTTCATTGAGCGGCTCACACGTCTGGCCGAAGAGGCCGATCCGGCTGCATGTGGTCTTCAGCGAGCGTGATGGTCGCCTCTCGGCGGATCGGTTGTGCGAAGCGGTGCCGCAATGGAAGGAAGCTTCAATCTGGTTCTGTGGTCCCGGCGGTTTCGGCAAAGCGCTGCGTGAGGGGCTGACCGAGCGTGGTCTGGCCCCGGCCAACTTCCATCAGGAATTGTTCGACATGCGCTAGCCCTGCCGGGTAATCGGAACTCGGTAGGCGAAGCGCTGATCGTTTGTCCAGGCGGGGCGGGTCGGTATCAGACCAGCTCCGCCCACAGATCATACTCATCAGCCGCCGTCACCCGTACATTGAGGATATCCCCTGGGTTCAACGGCTCCTCGGTGTCGATATAGACATTGCCATCGATCTCCGGCGCATCGGCCATGGAGCGGGCGATGGGGCCTTCCTCGTCGACTTCATCGATAACCACCTGGATGGTCTTGCCGATCTTCAGCTGCAGGCGGGCGGCGGAGATGGCCTGTTGATGGGCCATGAAGCGTTCCCAGCGTTCCTGCTTGATATCGTCCGGTACCGCTTCCAGACCCAGCTTTTCGGCCGGGGCACCTTCTACCGGTGAGTACTGGAAGCAGCCGACGCGGTCGAGCTGGGCCTCGGTGAGCCAGTCGAGCAGGTACTGGAAGTCCTCTTCGGTCTCGCTGGGGAAGCCGACGATGAAGGTCGAACGGATGGTCAGTTCCGGACAGATCTCCCGCCATGCCTTGATTCGTGCCAGGGTCTTGTCTTCGAAGGCCGGGCGCTTCATCGCCTTGAGCACCTTCGGGCTGGCATGCTGGAAGGGGATATCCAGGTAGGGCAGGATCTTGCCCTCGGCCATCAGTGGGATCAGTTCATCGACGTGTGGGTAGGGGTAGACGTAGTGCAGGCGTACCCAGACCCCGAGTTCGCTGAGGGCTTCGCACAGTTCGGTCATGCGCGACTTCACCGGGCGTCCATTCCAGAAGCCGGTGCGGTACTTGATATCCACGCCGTAGGCGCTGGTGTCCTGGGAGATGACCAGCAGCTCCTTGACGCCAGACTTGACCAGGCGTTCGGCTTCGCTGAGCACGTCGCCCACCGGACGGCTGACCAGCTTGCCGCGCATGGAGGGGATGATGCAGAAGCTGCAGCTGTGGTTGCAGCCTTCGGAGATCTTCAGGTAGGCGTAATGGCGCGGGGTCAGCTTGATGCCCTGGGGTGGCACCAGATCGATCAGTGGGTTGTGATCGGCCTTGGGCGGGACCACTTCGTGCACGGCGTTGACCACCTGTTCGTACTGCTGAGGTCCGGTGACGGCCAGTACGCTGGGGTGGACATCACGGATGGCGCCTTCCTCTACACCCATGCAGCCGGTGACGATGACCCGGCCATTTTCGGCAATCGCCTCGCCAATGGCATCCAGCGATTCGGCCTTGGCCGAGTCGATGAAGCCACAGGTGTTGACCACCACCACGTCGGCGCCCTCATAGCTGGATACCACCTCGTAACCTTCGGTACGCAGCTGGGTGAGAATGCGCTCGGAATCGACGAGCGCTTTGGGGCACCCGAGCGAGATGAATCCTACACTGGGATTGCTCTTCTTGGTGGGGGTTGCGGTTTCAGTCATCAGGGGCCACGTGTGTCGGAAAAAACGTGGCGTATTCTAGCCGGCGACCCTGCGCTGCGCCATAGCTGCGGCGAGCCGCCGGTCATTCATTTTCCTACCGGGCCTGCTTACAGACGGACGGCCTCGCGAAAGCCGCCCCAGAACATGCGTTTGCCATCGAAGGGCATATTCTCCGGGTCGGATTTGAGACGTGGATCTGCCATCACCTGGGCGAGGATGCGATCCCTATCTTCTTTTCCGGCGTAGACGATCCATGAGAACACCACGATCTCGCCAGGCTGCAATTTGACGCTCAAGGAAAAGGAGGTATGTTCGCCTTCTGGCACGTCGTCTGCGAGACTTTCGACGTATTCGAGAGCGCCGTACTCTTTCCATATTGCTGCTGCCTGTTGCGCGAGTTTCAGATAGTCGTCCAGTCTGTCACGCGGGACCGGAACGACAAAGCCATCAATGTAGCTCATGTTGCCTCCTGTTATATAGCAGCTTGTGGGGGAGATGGCATGTCGTCCGAGCATAGTTGATGGTCGGTCTGGTCGAGGACTTTCGCGATGGATGGTCGGGGCTGGATGGCAGTGTCCATTGCGCGCCGGATGAAGTCGGCGGTGACCTCCGGTTGGGTCAATGGCAGCATGTGTCCGCCATCGATCAGCTCCAGTGTCGTGCCAGGGGCTATGTCGACCAGCGCCTGGCCCTGTTCCTGCGGATTCAGGATGCGATCCTGCCGGCCATACAGCACGGCAATCGGTAGGGCCAGTCTGGGGTACTGCTGTTGCATCTGCGGTAGTACCTGTTCCAGTGCGGTCAGGTCAGAAGAGGCAGCAATGAAGTGGCTGGGGCGCAGGCCGAGGAGCCCACCACCGCGCAGGCCGAAATCGGCGGGTGGTTGCTCGGGGCCGAAGACGATGCCCAGTATCTTCTCCCGTTTGCGTATCGACAGCGGGGTTGCCAGGGTCCAGGCCACCAGCTTGCGTAGCCAGGACCAGCGGATGGTCAGCGCGGCAAAGGCGGGGGACACTTCGCCAGGGAGGTGGGTCAGGGGAGCGACCAGGGCCAGCCCACGTGCTTTCTCCGGGTATCTCAGGGCGGTAGCCAGGGCGACAGCACCACCAAGTGAATGGCCGACGAGCAGGGGCTTTTCGAGCCGCAGGATGTCGATCAGCCCGCCGAGGATATCGGCCTGCACCGCCAGTGACGCGGATGAGCGCGGGTGGCGTACCGAGTAACCGCTGCCGGGGCGGTCGATGGCGATCACATGATAGTCCCTGGCCAATTGCTCAATGACGCTGTAGCCAAAATGCTGGGCGACGCCGCTGAGGCCGTGGACCAGCAGAATGGTCGGTCCCTTGCCCTGTTCGATGTAGTGCAGGCGGTTGCCCATCACGGTGATGAAACGTCCTTCCGGCGGCATGCCGGCCTCGACGCGCTTGGCGATGAACAGGGTGTAGAGGAATAGTCCGGCGGCAATTGCCAGCAGGAGAATCACTATTATGCTGAGCAGATGACTCACGATGAAATCCTTGTGCGTATCGTCGGTATCAGTCGTTGTTGGTCGCCAGGCCCGGTAGCAGACGCCAGTAGTTGACTGGCATCAGGCGTTCCAGCCAGGAGAGTACCCGCGCATCATTGCCCACCACCACGCGAGGCTTGTCGCGCTCGATACCGCGCAGAATGATCTGCGCGGCCCGGACGGGCGGCATGCGCAACAGTCTCTGGGCTCGGGCCAGTTTCTGTTGTTTCTGCTCTTCGCTGGCATCGTCCGGGGAGCGGGCGCTGGTGGCAATCGCGGTAGCCACGCCGCCGGGATGCACCACGGTCACGCCCACCGGGCTGCCCTGCAGCTCCAGGCGCAGTGCATTGGAAAAACCGCGTACCGCGAACTTGCTGGCACAGTACGCAGTCTGCCCGGCCGGGGTGATCAGTCCGAACAGGCTGGAAACGTTGACGATGCGAGCGGCAGGGCGCTGTTTCAGCAAGGGCAGGAAGGCGCGACACAGGCACACCACCGCATCGAAGTTGATCGACATCAGCCAGTCGAAGTTGTCGGTCGAGACCTGCTCGAAGTTGCCACCAAGGGCGACACCAGCGTTATTGATCAGCAGATCGACCTGGCCATGCTCGTCCATGACGACCTGGGGCAGGGCGGCGATGGCTTCGCGGTTGGAGACATCCAATGGGTGTTCGCTGACACGCACGCCCTGGACGCGGGCCTCGGCAGCAGTTTGCGCCAGCGCCTGGGCATTCAGATCAGCCAGTGCCAGGTGGCAGCCGCGCTCGGCCAGGGCTAGCGCCAGGGCACGGCCGATTCCGCTGCCTGCACCAGTCAGTACTGCGACACGATCGTTGACTTGCATACGTTGTCATCCTTTTCCGTTGTTCCGTCATTGAAACTGCAGTACACCGTCATCGACGCGTCCGTACTGGATGGTGAGCTTGTCCTGCAGGTAGTTCTGATGCACTTGCCAGGGTCTGCGGTTGCCCTGTTTCGGCAGGATGCCTGCGGCCCGCTGCACGTAGCCCGAGGTGAAATTCAGGAAGGGTTCCACGTTGACCGCTGGATCCCGGCGCGGTACGGCGATGCGGTAGCCCTTGCGGTCCATATGGCGCAGCAGGCGACAGGTGTAGTTGGAGGTCAGCTCGGCCTTGAGGGTCCAGGAGGCATTGGTGTAGCCGAAGGTCAGGATCAGGTTGGGAATGTCGCTGAGCATCATGCCTTTGTAGGACATGCACTCACCCAGCACCATGGGCTTGTCATCCACGCTGATCTCGACATCGCCCATGGCATTGAGCTTGAGGCCGGTGGCGGTAACGATGATATCGGCCTCCAGCTCCTCTCCTGAGGTCAGGCGGATGCCTTTCTCGGTAAAGGAGTCGATGGTGTCGGTGACTACCGAGGCGCGCCCGGCGCGGATGTCATGGAACAGATCACCGTTGGGGACCGCGCACAGGCGCTGATCCCAGGGTTTGTAGGACGGGGTGAAGTGTTTCATGTCTATTCCCGGGCCGATCTGCGCCCTGGCCATGTGCAGCAGCCGTTCCTTGAACAGCTCGGGCTTGTTGCGAGCGAGCTTGAAGAAGAAGGCGCTGACAAGGATATTCTTCCAGCGCGTCAAGCGGTGGGCGATGGGTAGCGGCAGCCATTTCTGCAGGCGCTGGGCAAGGCCATCTTCCAGTGGTCGGGCCACTACGTAGCTGGGCGAGCGCTGCAGCATGGTCACGTGCGCAGCGGTCTGGGTCATCGCCGGCACCAGGGTCACGGCGGTTGCGCCACTGCCGATCACCACCACGCGCTTGCCGGCGTAGTCCAGATCACTCGGCCAGAACTGCGGGTGAATGATCTGCCCGGTGTACGCCTGTTCGTTGGGGAAGGCCGGGCGGTAGCCCTCATCGTAACTGTAGTAGCCAGCGCAGACCGACAGCAACCTGGCCTGGAACCGCTCTTCGCGCTCGTTACCCAGCTCATCGGTGGCCAGGGCGGTGACGCTCCACAGCGCCTCCCGGCTGGACCAGCTGGCATGGGTGACCCTGCGCTGGAAACGGATGTTGTGGGTGATCCCCGCCTCTTCGGCGATGTCTTCGATATAGCGTTTGATATCCGGGCCGTCAGCGATGGCTTTGCGGTGGGTCCAGGGTTTGTAGCTGTAACTCAGGGTATACATGTCCGAGTCCGAGCGGATGCCGGGATAGCGGAACAGATCCCAGGTGCCACCGATGGCGTTGCGCCGCTCGAGAATCAGGTAGCGCTTGTCTGGGCACTGATCGGTCAGCGCCCGGGCGGCGCCGATCCCGGAGAGGCCCGCCCCTATGATCAGTACGTCCAGCGGGCCTGGTTGAAATTGTTCTTGTTGTCTGCTCATGCCAGTATCCCTGCAATTGGCTATACCGACAATCTAGAGTGTCGTGTACGCGCAGACAATTCCGATAGCCAGAATTCACTGCCTGAATACGCTGACTGCCGTGTGAGGTGGCGGTGGAGGCAGTCGTCCTCCGCTATGCGGAGGCGACAGGCTGGATCAACGTTCCTTGATTTCGCGCACGTCACCCTGGGGAATCTGGTTCATGCGGCCGCTTTCGTCCTCGTATTCGATCATGCCGGTGTCGTCATCGATTTCCGGCTTGTCATCCGCTTCGATGATCTGGCCGTCACTGGTACGGATCAGGTGATCATTGGAACAGCCTGCCAGGGCGAACATACCGGTAATGCAGAACGCCGCGATTATCCACTGCTTCATGTCGTAACCCTCTTGTTTGCGTCATGTTTAGAGCAAGTACACAATTTGTGACAGGATTTCGTCAGGCCGGTTCCGCTTGTTTATTGACCGCAAAAAAAAGCCCCGCACGGAGCGGGGCTTTCACTGATTACGGCTAATCAGATTTCGGTCACCGGAATGCTGGCAGCAGCTTTCTGGTAGGACGCGATTTCGTTGAAGTTCATGTAGCGATAGATCTCGCTGGACATGCTGTTGAGATCAGCAGCATAGGTCATGTATTCCTCAACGCTCGGCAGGCGGCCAAGGATGGCTGCAACCGAGGCCAGTTCGGCGGAGGCCAGGAAGACGTCGGCACCATCACCCAGACGGTTCGGGAAGTTCCGTGTGGAGGTGGAGACCGCAGTCGACTTGGCGGCGATGCGTGCCTGGTTACCCATGCACAGCGAGCAGCCGGGCATTTCCATGCGTGCGCCAGCCTTGCCGTAGATGCCGTAGTAACCTTCCTCGGTCAGCATCCACTGATCCATCTTGGTCGGCGGGGCCAGCCACAGACGGGTCGGCAGAGCGTCCTTGTTCTTCTCCAGCAGCTTGCCGGCGGCACGGAAGTGACCGATGTTGGTCATGCAGGAACCGATGAAGACTTCGTCGATCTGGCGGCCAACCACGTCGGACAGCAGACGGGCGTCGTCAGGATCGTTCGGGGCGCACAGGATCGGCTCCTTGATCTCGGCCAGGTCGATCTCGATCACCGCTGCGTACTCGGCGTCGGCATCGGCTTCCATCAGCTCGGGCTTGGCCAGCCAGGCTTCCATGGCCTGGGCACGACGCTCCAGGGTACGCGCATCATCGTAACCTTCGGCGATCATCCAGCGCAGCAGGGTGATGTTGGACTTCAGGTACTCGGCGATGGCGTCTTCCGGCAGCTTGATGGTGCAACCGGCAGCCGAACGCTCGGCGGAAGCGTCGGACAGCTCGAACGCCTGCTCGACGGTCAGGCCGGTGAGACCTTCGATCTCGAGAATGCGGCCGGAGAAGATGTTCTTCTTGCCTTTCTTCTCGACGGTCAGCAGACCTTCCTGGATGGCGTAGTAGGGGATCGCATGAACCAGGTCACGCAGGGTGATGCCCGGCTGCATGTCGCCCTTGAAGCGCACCAGTACCGACTCCGGCATGTCCAGCGGCATGACACCGGTGGCAGCAGCGAAGGCGACCAGGCCGGAACCGGCCGGGAAGGAGATGCCCATCGGGAAGCGGGTGTGCGAGTCGCCACCGGTACCGACGGTGTCGGGCAGCAGCATGCGGTTCAGCCAGCTGTGGATGATGCCGTCACCCGGACGCAGCGCAACGCCACCACGGTTGTGGATGAAGTCGGGCAGGGTGTGGTGGGTGTTGACGTCGATCGGCTTCGGATACGCGGCGGTGTGGCAGAAGGACTGCATGACCAGGTCGGCGGAGAAGCCCAGGCAAGCCAGGTCCTTCAGCTCGTCACGGGTCATCGGGCCAGTGGTGTCCTGGGAGCCGACAGTCGTCATCTTGGGTTCGCAGTAGGTGCCGGGGCGTACGCCTTCGACGCCACAGGCCTTACCGACCATCTTCTGCGCCAGGGTGAAGCCCTTGTCGCTCTCGGCAGGTGCTTCGGGCTTGCGGAACAGCTCGGAGGGAGCCAGGCCCAGTTCGGTACGGGCCTTCTCGGTCAGGCCACGGCCGATGATCAGCGGAATACGGCCACCGGCGCGCACTTCGTCGAGCAGCACCTGGGTCTTCAGTTCGAAGGTGGTGATGACTTCATCGGTGCCGTGCTTGCATACCTTGCCTTCGTAGGGGTAGACGTCGATGGCGTCACCCATGTTCAGGTCGTTGCAGTCGAACTCGATCGGCAGGGCGCCGGCGTCTTCCATGGTGTTGTAGAAGATCGGGGCGATCTTGGAGCCGAAGCAGTAACCACCGGCGCGCTTGTTCGGCACGTAGGGGATGTCGTCACCGAAGAACCAGAGTACCGAGTTGGTGGCAGACTTGCGCGAGGAACCGGTACCGACCACGTCACCGACGTAGGCGACCGGCAGGCCTTTGGCCTTCATCGCTTCGATCTGGGTCAGCGGGCCAGTGACGCCGGGCTCGATCGGCTCGATGCCGTCACGGGCCATTTTCAGCATGGCCAGGGCGTGCAGCGGGATGTCCGGGCGCGACCAGGCATCGGGAGCCGGGGACAGGTCGTCGGTGTTGGTTTCGCCAGGCACCTTGAATACGGTCAGGCTGATCTTTTCCGCAACGGCAGGCTTGTTGGTGAACCACTCGCCGTCAGCCCAGGACTGCAGGACGGCCTTGGCGTGGGGGTTGCCGTTCTTGGCGCGTTCGGCGACGTCGTGGAAGGCGTCGAACATCAGCAGGGTGTGCTTGAGTTGTTCGGCGGCGGTAGCAGCCAGCTCTTCGCTGTCGAGCAGCTCAACCATGGTGGCGATGTTGTAGCCACCCTGCATGGTGCCCAGCAGTTCGACGGCGCGAACCTTGTTCAGCAGCGGGGAAGTGGCTTCGCCCTTGGCTACGGCGGACAGGAAGGCAGCCTTGACGTAGGCGGCTTCATCCACTCCCGGCGGGACGCGGTTGGTGAGCAGATCAAGCAGGAATTCTTCTTCGCCGGCAGGTGGGTTTTTCAGGAGATCAACCAGACCAGCGGTTTGTTCGGCATTAAGCGGCTGAGGCACGACGCCTTGAGCGGCGCGTTCTTCAACGTGTTTGCGATAGGCTTCAAGCACAATAATTACCCTCATCAGTCTGTTCCGTTTGTGACGGAACGGTCATCCTCACGGACCTGGGATGCCGAAAATAGGGATGGGTGCAAGCGCAGGCCCGATCTGGTGGGGGGGCAACCTGGTTTACTGGGGTAACAGAATACGGTTGCGGGCAAACGCCTGTACACATGCACTCACGGCGGGCAGGAATTCTACAGGAATAGGCGCACAAAGTTAAGGTGGACGGTGTTACAACCTTCGTCGCGATGCGGGCAAGGGACAAAAGGTCGCGGCCCAGGAGCAGGCCGCGAACCACCCGGGTTATTTTTCCACCAGTTGCTCCAGGTGGGCGATCATGTCGTCCGGCTTGAGTACCAGGACATCCCCGCTGAGCTGGTCGAGCACCACTTCGGCGGTATTGCCGATCAGCGCGCCGGAAATACCGGTACGGGCCACGGTGCCGATCACGGTAACGGCGGCGCCGATCTGCTGGGCAACCCGGGGAATCAGCGTGTCAGCCGGGCCCTCGTCGATATGGGTATTGGCCTCGCTGAGACTGTACTGCTCGATATAGCGGGCGGCCTTGTCACTGTAGATCTTCACGATGTTCTCGCGCAGCTGGTAGACCGGGTTGGCAGCCGACAGCATGGGCGCCGGGTGGGCACTGATCAGATGCAGTTCGCCGCTGATCATGTCGGCGATATCCGCTGCGTGGCTGACGATGGCATCGTGCAGCCGATAATGCTCGTCATCGTGGCTTCCCAGGTCCACTGCGGCCAGGACCTTGCCCTGCAGCCAGGAGGCATTGTCCTTGGCCAACAGTACCGGCGCCGGACAGTAGCGCAGCAGTTTCCAGTCGTCCGGTGTGAGCAGAGCCTTCTTCAGTGGGTTGTCCGGCAGATGCTGCTTGATGACCAGGCCGCAGCCCTCGGCCATCAATGTGCGCACTATGGTGTCGGTCGTGTTGCCGTGCCAGGCCTGGGTGTAGCTGGCCCTGATCCCGGCCGCCTCCAGGCCGGCGCACAGTTCGTCGAGCAGCGGGGAGAAGTCACTGCGGTTCTCGCAGACCAGCAGGTGCAGTTCGGCTCCGAGATAACCGGCAATCAATCTCGAGCGCACCAGCGCTACGTTGTCTTCCCTGGTGGGGTCGATCACACTCAGTATTCGTTTGATGGTTTGCATGGCTTCTCCCTTCTCGACAAGCATCGTATCGCTGTAATGTACCTACCAATGTAGACGCTTTTCGCCGGTGTGCCGTTGACCTGGGGCAAGATGACGAGCGGGTGTATATCCGTATAATGCCGCTCGACTTCATTTTGCTGACGTGAATCCATGACACTTCCCGACCATCTGCTTGCCTTTTTGCGCTGCGCTACCCCGCAGGCGTGGGTCCGGCAGGCCCTGCAGCACCCCGAAGAGCTGCTGATCGACCATGCCAACTGCGAGAAGAAGGCGGCTTCGACCGCGCTGAACCTGATGTTTCGCTATATCGACAAGCCCGACCTGCTGCAGAAAATGTCGCGCCTGGCCCGTGAGGAGTTGCGGCATTTCGAGCAGGTCACGGCCTTGATGAACAAGCGTGGGGTGGCTTATCGCGGGCTGTCGGCCAGCCACTATGCGCAGCGCCTGCGCCAGCATGTGCGCACCGTGGAACCGGGCCGACTGATCGATACGCTGATCGTCGGCGCCTTCATCGAGGCGCGTTCCTGCGAGCGTTTCGCCAGCCTGGCGCCACATCTGGATGACGAGCTGGCGGATTTCTACCGCTCGCTGCTCAAGTCCGAAGCGCGGCACTATGAGGACTACCTGAAATTGGCCCGGGCCTATGCTGATGGCCCGATTGACGAGCGCATCGCCTTCTTTGCCGAAGTAGAGGCCCAGGCGGTGCGGGAGGACGATACCGAGTTTCGCTTCCACAGCGGTGCTATCGATTCGCCAGCCTGAATGATGTCGCTATACTGCGGACAGCGATAAATGAGCAGGGGAGAATGGTTGATGGCGGCACGCAGAGGATTCACAGGCAGGTTGTACCTGGCCGCAGTACTCACGCTGGGGCTGGGGCCGAGCGGCGCGGTGCTGGCTGCCGGCGGCGCATGCGAGCGTATCGTGGTCACCGGCAACTCCCAGTACCCGCCGCTGCTGTGGGTCAACCCCGATGATCCCAAGCGCCTGACCGGGGCCGCGGTGGAGTTGTTGGAAATGGCTCTGGAAGGCAGTGGCATTAATGTCGATGTGCTGCATGTCGGGCCCTGGGCCCGGGCCCAGGAAGAGGTGCGCAGCGGTCGGGTGGATATGCTCGCCGGCGCTTTCCTGACCCCGGCGCGGCTGGCGGAGATGGATTATATCCATCCGCCGTACATGGAGGTGCCCAGCGTCATCTTCGTCAAGCGCGGCAAGGCCTTTCCCTACAGCGGCTGGGATGATCTGCGTGGCAAGCAGGGCAGTTCGCTGGTCAACAACAGCTTCGGCGCAGCCTTCGATACCTATGCTGCCGATCATCTGGATATCAGTACCGTGCCGTCGATCCAGCAATCCTTCGAATTGCTGCTGCGTGATCGGGCCGACTATGTGGTCTACGAGCGGCATCAGGGGCTGGCCCTGGCGGCGCAGTTGAACATTCTCGACCAGTTGGACATTCTCGAAGGCTCGTTGATCAACGAGCCACTGTACTACACCGTCTCCCATAACTCGGCGTGCAACTCGCCCGCCTTGCGCGCGGCATTGACCCTGGGCGTGTATCGCATGGTGCGCCAGGGCGAGCCGCGCAGGTTGCTGGACAAGTATCGGGAGATCTGGGCTGCCCAGTTCGCGCCGATTCCAGAAGAGGAACCGGCACTGGAGTGAGCGTCTGAGCCGGTCAGGCTTCGGACGGCAGTACCGCTTCGCGTTCCTTGGCCATCTTGCGTTCCAACTGCTGTGACAGCTCGATGATCTGCTCGCGCATCCAGCGGTTGGCCGGGTCCTGGTCGGTGCTTTCATGCCAGAACAGGTGGGTCTGGATCGGCGGGATGTCCTCGATCGGCAGCTCGACCCAATGCAGATCGTGGCGTCGGGCGAAGCGCTCATTCACGGTCATTACCATGTCGGTCGACTCCAGCACCAGCGGCGCCATCTGATAATGCTGCGAGCGCAGCACCACACGCCGCTGAATACCCATCTTGCCCAGCGCCAGATCCACGTGGCCGAGGCCGTTGCGCCGGCTGGAGATGTGGATGTGCGATTGTGCCAGGTAGTCATCCAGGGTGATCTTGTCCTTGCCGGCCAGCGGATGCCCCTTGCGCATGATGCACACGTAGCGGTCTTCGAACAGGCGGACGTGGCGTACCTGCGGGTCGGTGTTGAGCGGCGCGTCGATGGCGAAGTCCAGACGCCCGGCGGCCAGTTCCTTGGTGGTCTCGCGGCGGCGGGTGAGGAAACTGTCGATGTTGATGTTTGGCGCCAGGCGTCGGATGCGCGCGGCCAGATGCGGCAGGATCACCGCCTCGGTGAGGTCGGTCATGCTGATGCGGTAGGTCTTGTTGGCTTCGTTGGGATTGAAGCTGCGGCTTTCCTGCACGGACACGCGCAGTAGCTGCAGGGCGTGGCGTACCGGGGTGATGATGTTCTGCGCCATCGGCGTGGGCACCATGCCCTGGGCGGTGCGCACGAACAGCGGATCATTGAAGGTGTCGCGCAGCCTGGCCAGGGCGTTGCTCACCGCTGGCTGGGTAATGCCGACGATCTGCCCGGCACGGGTCAGGTTCGCTTCCGTATAGATAGCGTCAAATACAATGAACAGGTTCAGGTCAACTTTACTGAGGTTCATCGCAGCATCCTTCGTTGGGCTCGTTTATAGGCTCTTATATAAGTGGGACATGTACATATTGCTTATGAATCTTTATACACGCCGAAAATAGATTAGGTAAATTTGTCTGTCTCATCTACCTTTTTTGTACCTCAGATACATATGAACAACAAACCAGAAAAGGTAAATGGCATGGATTTCGGATACTCCCCAAAAGTCAAACAGCTGCGCGAGCAGGTGGATGCCTTCATGCAGGAGCATGTGTTTCCTGCGGAAGCCATCTTCCATCAGCAGGTCAACGAGGGTGATCGCTGGCAGCCCACCGCGATTGTCGAAGAACTGAAGGTCAAGGCACGCGCGGCTGGCCTGTGGAACCTGTTTCTGCCCGAATCGGAACTGGGCGCCGGCTTGACCAACCTGGAATACGCGCCGCTGGCCGAGCTGATGGGCCGCTCGGGCCTGGCTTCCGAGGCGTTCAACTGCAGCGCGCCGGATACCGGCAACATGGAAACCATCGTTCGCTATGGTAGCGAAGAGCACAAGGAAAAATGGCTCAAGCCGCTGCTGGCTGGCGAGATCCGCTCCTGCTTCGGCATGACCGAACCGGGTGTGGCGTCCTCTGATGCCACCAACATGCAAGCCAATGCTCGTCGCGAAGGTGACGAGTGGGTCATCAATGGTCGCAAATGGTGGACCTCCGGTGCCTGCGACCCGCGTTGCAAGATCATGATCTTCATGGGTCTGACCAACCCCGATGCGCCGCGTCACCAGCAACACTCGATGATCCTGGTGCCGATGGATACCCCCGGCGTCAAGGTGATCCGTCCATTACCGGTATTCGGCTATGACGACGCGCCACACGGTCACGCCGAAGTGGTACTGGAGAACGTGCGGGTTCCCTACAGCAACGTGCTGCTGGGTGAGGGCCGGGGCTTCGAGATCGCCCAGGGACGCCTCGGGCCAGGCCGTATTCACCATTGCATGCGCTCCATCGGTGCTGCTGAACGGGCGCTGGAACTGATGTGCAAACGCTCGACCAGCCGCACGGCATTCGGCAAGCCGTTGGCCCAGCTGGGTGGCAATATCGATCTGATTGCCGAGTCGCGCATCGAGATCAACCAGGCCCGCCTGCTGACGCTGAACGCGGCCTACATGATGGATACCGTCGGTAACAAGGTGGCCAAGAGCGAAATTGCCCAGATCAAGGTGGTGGCACCGAACGTCGCCCTGCGGGTGATCGACCGGGCGATCCAGATGCACGGTGGTGCTGGTGTGTCTGAGGACTTCCCGCTGGCGCACATGTATGCCATGCAGCGTACCCTGCGCCTGGCCGATGGTCCGGATGAAGTGCACCGTGCCGCGATCGGCAAGATGGAAGTGGGTAAATACATGTCGCGCTGAGCAGGCGGCAGGCAACGCAGCCGTGCGCAAGCCATCGTGCTTGCGCACGGCTTTTTGCATTCAGGGGATAAGAGGCTCTGGGAAGAGCCGGCGCCCCGGAGGAGCCAGATGGAAAGGTCGGGGCGTTGCGGATGCGCGTCCGGGAATCAGCGGGCGCGGTAGGTGATGCGACCCTTGGTCAGGTCGTAAGGCGTCAGCTCAACGCGCACTTTGTCACCGGTCAGAATGCGGATGTAGTTCTTGCGCATCTTGCCTGAAATGTGGGCAGTCACCACGTGGCCGTTCTCCAGTTCGACGCGGAACATGGTGTTCGGCAGGGTATCAACGATGGTACCTTCCATTTCAATACTGTCTTCTTTCGCCATTAAGCAAAGGCCTCTCAAATTCTGTTGCCAAGGCGGGCCGTCAGGATGAAGCCCGCAAAAAAGGTGAGCAATTGTGCCTCAAATGCAGCCAACAGCCAAGTTTTGACGGGGATTTTTCAAGTGACGCGAATCCAGCGCTGGTTCACCAGCATTTCCAATGGCCGATATTCGGTCTTGTAGCTCATCTTGCGGCAGTTTCTGATCCAGTAGCCGAGGTAGATTGCCGGCAGGCTTGCCCGGCGGGCCTCCTCTATCTGCCAGAGGATCGCATAGCGTCCGAGGCTGCGTCGGGACTCATCCGGATCGAAGAAGGTATACACCGCTGACAGGCCATTGCCCATGCGGTCGGTCACTGCCACCGCCAGCAGACGACCATCGAGACGAAACTCGTTGAATTCGCAAAAAGCATCGTCGCTGACCAGGAACGAGCGGAACTGTTCCTGGCTCGGCGGGTACATGTCGCCATCGGCATGGCGCGCCCTGATGTAACGGGCATACAGCTGATAGATCTCGTCAGTGATGACCGGGCGTATGGTCTCCACCTGCAGATCCCGGTTGCGCTTGTAAATGCGCTGCTGCTGGCTGTTCGGCACGAAGTCCGCCACTGGAATGCGCGCCGGGATGCAGGCCTTGCACTGGCCGCAGTGGGGGCGATAGAGATGTTCGCCGCTGCGGCGAAAGCCCAGTTCGGACAACCGGCTGTAGGTGGAATCATCTATGCGCTGGTGCGGGTCGAGAAACAGGGTGACCGCCTGCTCATCCGGCAGGTAGCTGCATTGGTGCGGCTGCGTGGCATAGAACTTGAGATGCGCCAGATCAGTCATATCGATCGCTCTGGAGTAGGTTCGTCAAGTATAGAAGCTGCAGCCACGGCTTCAATCCCGGCGTCTCCCGGCGGTCGACTCCAGCAGTCCCGTACCCGGATGTCGCACAGTTGTTGCAGTACAGCTACGAAGGCCGCCCGGGGGATCTCGTTGGCGCCTAGGCTTTGCAGGTGCTCGGTGGGCATCTGGCAATCGATCAGTTCGCAGCCGCCGGCCTGCAGGTGACGGGCCAGGGCGAGGAAGGCGGTCTTCGATGCGTTGCTGCGGCGGCTGAACATGGACTCGCCGAAGAATGCCTTGCCCAGCGCCACGCCATACAGGCCGCCAACCAGTTCGCCCTCGTCCCAGATTTCGACCGAATGGGCCATGCCGCGCCGATGCAGCTCCAGGTAGGCCTGCTGCATCTCCTCGGTGATCCAGGTGGCGTCGGTATAATCGCGCGGCTCGGCGCAGGCGCGGATCACCGCGGCAAAATCCCGGTCGAAGGTGATGCGCAAAGGCGTCTTGCGCAGGAACTTGCGCATGCTGCGCGAGATATGCACCGCGTCGGGAGCTACGACAGTACGCGGGTCAGGCGACCACCAGAGCAGCGGCTGACCCTGTTCGTACCAGGGGAAGATACCCCGGCGGTAGGCTGCCAGCAGCCGGTCGGGGCGGAGGTCGCCGCCCACCGCCAGCAATCCGTTCGGGCTGGCCAGTGCTTCATGGGAAGGAGGGAAGTCCAGGCTGTCTGGATCCAGCCACCTCAATTCGGTCATTCCAAATCCTGTGCAGTTCGCATTTCGAGCTTGAACGGTTTATCAAGAAGCATCGTTAAGTTATTGTCGCAGATCAAGATAGTTCCCGCTGTCCGCGGAACGCAACCCATCTTTTCAGGTCAATCCATACGATGTTCACAGAACCTGTACAATACGTGGCTGAGTCACGATGGAAACCAGAGCGTTGAAGGATACCCGATCCCACAAAGGCCAGCACTTTGCCTGGCGAGAACAACTCAGCCTGCGCCTGCGCGAAGGAGCGCTGCTGGGGATGATTGCGCTGTGCCTGTACCTGTGCATGGCGCTGTTCACCTATAACGTCGGCGATCCCGGCTGGACCCGTAGCAGCGGGGAGGTGGCGGTGCAGAACGCCGGCGGCCGCATGGGCGCCTGGATCGCCGATGTGCTGTTGCTGGTGCTGGGGTACCTGGCCTATCTGTTCCCGCTGATTGTCGCGGTCAAGGTCTGGCAGATGTTTCGCCGGCGGCATCTGCCGTTCGTCTGGAATGGTTGGCTGTTCTCCTGGCGGTTGATCGGCTTCGTTCTCACGCTGCTGGCCGGTACTGCGCTGGCGGCGCTGCACGGCACAGCGCATGCGAGCTTTCCCGAAGGCGCCGGTGCTGGCGGGGTGCTTGGCCAGTTGCTGCGCGACATGGCCTACCCGGTATTGAACATGCAGGGCAGTACCCTGGTGTTCCTGACGCTGTTCCTGTTCGGGCTGACGGTATTCACCAACCTGTCCTGGTTCAAGGTGATGGACCTGACCGGACGGCTGACCCTGGATCTGCTCGACCTGCTCAAGCGCGGCTGGGCGGGCTGGCGTGCACGGCGCGCAGCGCAACTGCCGGCGCAGAGCCATCAGGCGCCCGCGGCGCGGCGTGAACCGGTGGTTTCCAGTGAGGAGAAACGCCAGCTCGAGGCAGCCCGTGCGCAGCGCCATGAAGCACTGGCCCAGCATGTCGCCGCCCAGGAAAAACGCCAGCCTCCGAAGATCGAACCACTGGATACCAAGCCGGTACCGGCCAGCGTGCGGACCCAGAAGGAGCGACAGACGCCGCTGAGCTTCGAGCCGGTGGTACCAGGCTCGCTGCCACCGATCGCGTTGCTCGATCCGCCGAGCAAGATCAGCAAGGGCTTTTCCCCCGAGTCGCTGGAGGGCATGTCGCGCCTGCTGGAGCTCAAGCTCAAGGACTTCGGTGTCGAGGCCGAGGTCGAGAAGGTCCAGCCTGGACCGGTGATCACCCGTTTCGAGATCCAGCCGGCCCCTGGCGTCAAGGTCAGCAAGATTTCCAACCTGGCCAAGGACCTGGCGCGTTCGCTGGCGGTGATCAGCGTGCGGGTGGTGGAGGTGATTCCCGGCAAGACCACCATCGGTATCGAGATTCCCAACGAGGACCGGGAGATCGTCCGCCTGTCCGAAGTGCTGCAGACCCGTGAGTTCGACGAGGCGCAGTCAGCCGTGCCATTGGCCCTGGGGCATGATATCGGTGGCAAGCCGGTACTGGCCGATCTGGCCAAGATGCCGCACCTGCTGGTCGCCGGTACCACCGGCTCCGGCAAATCGGTAGGGGTCAACGCGATGCTGCTGAGCATCCTGTTCAAATCGCACCCCGAGGATGTGCGACTGATCATGATCGACCCGAAGATGCTCGAACTGTCGATCTACGAAGGCATTCCGCACCTGCTGTGCCCGGTGGTTACCGACATGAAGGAAGCCGCCAATGCGCTGCGCTGGTGCGTGGCCGAGATGGAGCGCCGCTACAAACTGATGGCGGCCATGGGGGTGCGTAACCTGGCGGGCTTCAACCGCAAGGTCAAGGATGCGCAGAAGGCCGGCGAGCCACTGACCGATCCACTGTTCCGCCGTGAGAGCATGGATGACATCCCGCCGGAGCTGGAGACCCTGCCGGTGATCGTGGTGGTGATCGACGAATTCGCCGACATGATGATGATCGTCGGCAAGAAGGTCGAGGAGCTGATTGCCCGTATCGCGCAGAAGGCGCGGGCGGCGGGTATTCACCTGATCCTGGCGACCCAGCGTCCGTCGGTGGACGTGATCACCGGCCTGATCAAGGCCAACATTCCCACGCGGATCGCCTTCCAGGTATCCAGCCGCATCGACTCGCGGACGATTCTCGACCAGGGCGGCGCCGAACAACTGCTCGGGCATGGTGACATGCTGTACATGCCGCCGGGCACCAGCCTGCCGGTACGGGTGCATGGTGCCTTCGTCTCCGACGATGAGGTGCACCGGTTGGTGGACGAATGGAAGCTGCGCGGTGAACCGGATTATATCCAGGACATCCTCGACGGTGCCGACGACGGCGGCTCCGGCAGCTTCGATGGCGGTGGCATGGGTGGGGAGGGTGAAGAGGATGACCCGCTGTACGACGAGGCGGTGCGCTTCGTCACCGAGACCCGGCGGGCATCCATCTCCTCGGTGCAGCGCAAGCTCAAGGTTGGTTACAATCGCGCTGCGCGCATGATTGAATCGATGGAAATGGCCGGTGTCGTAACACCAGCAAACACCAATGGCTCGCGCGAGGTGATCGCGCCGCCTCCCGTACGCGATTAGTTTCAGCGGAGCAACCAAGCCAAGATGATCAGCACCTTACTGCGTTCCAGCATTACCGCCCTGTGTCTGGTGGCCCTGCCCCTGGTGGCCAGTGCAGACGACCAGGCCCGCGCCGCCGAACGGCTCAATGATCTGCTGTCCAGAGCGCAGACCATGAGTGGCGGCTTCTCCCAGATGACCCTCAGCTCGAATGGCGCCAACCTGCAGGAAACCACCGGCACCCTGGCGCTCAAGCGTCCCGGCATGTTCCGCTGGCATACCGATCCGCCGCTGGAGCAGCTGCTGGTATCGGATGGCGAGCAGATCTGGCTGTACGATCCGGACCTGGAGCAGGTCACCATCCAGAAGATGGACAAGCGCCTGACCCATACGCCGGCGCTGCTGCTGTCCGGTGATGTCAGCCAGTTGCAGGAAAACTTCGATATCGAGTGGAGCGAGGGCGGCAGTGTGGTGGACTTCACCCTGACCCCGAAGGAAGCCGACTCGATGTTCGACCACCTGCGGGTCTCCTTCAGTGATGGCGTGATCAATGACATGCAGATGAGCGACCCGGTCGGCCAGCGCACCAATATCCTGTTCCGCAACATGCAGCTGAACCCGCCGCTGGATGACGCCCAGTTCACCTTCGACATCCCCGATGGAGTCGATGTCATCAGTGAGTGACATGGACCTGTTCGCAGCCAAGGCGCCGCACCAGCCACTGGCGGCGCGGATGCGTCCGGCCAGCCTGGACGAGTATGCCGGCCAGCAGCATCTGCTGGGCCCGGGGCGACCGCTGCGGGTGGCATTGGAGCAGGGCGCCCTGCATTCGATGATCTTCTGGGGCCCGCCAGGGGTAGGCAAGACCACCCTGGCCAAGCTGCTGGCGACCCTGGCCGATGCCCACTTCGTGACCATTTCCGCGGTGCTGGCCGGGGTCAAGGAGATTCGCCAGGCGGTGGAGCAGGCCCGCCAGCATGCCGCGCAGAATGGCCGACAGACCATCCTATTCGTCGATGAGGTGCACCGCTTCAACAAGGCCCAGCAGGATGCCTTCCTGCCCTTCGTCGAGGACGGCACGTTGCTGTTCATCGGTGCGACCACCGAGAATCCGTCCTTCGAATTGAACAACGCGCTGCTGTCCCGCGCCCGGGTCTACGTGCTCAAGTCGCTGGATGAACCGGCGCTGGATGCGCTGCTGGACCGGGCGCTGACGGATGTCGAGCGGGGCCTGGGGCAGCACCGGCTGGGTATCAGCCCCGAGGCTCGAAGCATCCTGATTGGCGCTGCCGACGGTGACGCCCGTCGCCTGCTCAATCTGCTGGAAATCGCCGCCGATCTGATGGCCGATGGCGGAACCATCGACATCGAGCTGGTCGGTGACCTGTTGAATGACAATCGCCGGCGTTTCGACAAGGGCGGGGAAGCCTTCTACGATCAGATATCCGCGCTGCACAAGTCCGTGCGTGGCTCCAACCCCGATGCCTCCCTGTACTGGTATGCGCGGATGATCGACGGTGGCTGCGACCCCCTGTATATCGCCCGTCGCGTGGTGCGCATGGCCAGCGAGGATATCGGCAATGCCGACCCCCGCGCCCTGACCCTGTGCCTGAACGCCTGGGACGTGCAGGAACGCCTCGGTAGCCCGGAAGGGGAGCTGGCGGTAGCCCAGGCGATCGTCTACCTGGCCTGTGCGCCGAAGAGCAATGCGGTGTACAAGGGCTACAAGATGGCGCTGCAGGATGTCGCCGGCCAGCCGTCGCTGGAGCCGCCGCTGCACCTGCGCAATGCGCCGACCAAGCTGATGAAGGAGCTGGGCTACAGCGAGGGTTATCGCTATGCCCACGATGAACCCGAAGCCTATGCCGCCGGTGAGGACTATTTTCCCGAGGAACTGGAGCCGCGTCGCTACTACCAACCGGTCAACCGCGGGTTGGAGCTGAAGATCGGCCAGAAGCTGGACCACCTGCGCAAGCTGGATGCCGCCAGCCCGGCCAGGCGCCGCCAGGAGAAGCCGTGATCTGGAGCATACTGGCAATTGCCCTGGGCGGTGCCGTCGGGGCCTTGTCACGCTATGGCATGACCTACGGCGTGGGCCTGCTATGGCCGACGGCCTTTCCCCTGGCGACCTTCCTCATCAATCTGCTCGGATGCCTGGCGATAGGTATACTATACGGCGTGTGGCTGAACCGCCCGGAGCTATCGCCGGTACTGCAACAGGGACTGACTGTCGGTTTCCTGGGTGCCTTCACCACGTTTTCCACTTTCTCCCTGGATGCCTGGCGTCTGATGGAGAATGACCAGGGCCTGATGGCCCTTGGATATATCCTGCTCAGTGTGTGCCTCGGTCTGATCGCCACCTGGGCCGGCCTGATGCTGACCCGCTAGTCGCCAGGCTGTAACCCGCAACCAAAAGATGATGCCCCATGCTTGATCCAAAACTGGTCCGTAGCCAACCCCAATTGATTGCCGAACGCCTTGCCACCCGTGGTTTCGAGCTGGATGTGAGTCAGCTCGAATCGCTGGAAGCCCGCCGCAAATCCGTGCAGACCCGCACCGAAACCCTGCAGGCCGAGCGCAACAGTCGTTCCAAATCCATTGGCCAGGCCAAGGCGCGTGGCGAGGATATCCAGCCGCTGCTGGCAGATGTCGACCGCATGGGCGAGGAGCTGAGCGCAGCCAAGCAGGAGCTGGAGGCCATCCAGGCGGAGCTCGATGCCATCCTGTTGGCGATTCCCAACCTGCCGGACGACAGCGTGCCGGTGGGCGGGGGAGAAGAGGAGAACGTCGAAGTGCGCCAGTGGGGTACGCCCCGGGCCTTTGATTTCGAGGTCCGCGACCATGTCGCCATCGGTGAGCTGCACGGCTATCTGGATTTTGAAACCGCGGCCAAGCTGTCGGGCGCGCGCTTTGCGCTGATGCGCGGGCCGATTGCCCGCCTGCACCGGGCCCTAGCCCAGTTCATGCTCGACCTGCACGTCAATGAGCATGGTTATGAAGAGGTCTACACCCCTTACCTGGTCCAGGCCGAGGCGCTGCAGGGTACTGGCCAGTTGCCCAAGTTCGAGGAGGATCTGTTCAAGATCACCGGTGGAGAGGACCAGCGCGACCTGTACCTGATTCCGACATCCGAGGTGTCGCTGACCAATATCGTCAGCCAGAGCATCCTGGATGCCGACAGCCTGCCGCTGAAGATGACCGCCCACACCCCGTGCTTCCGCAGCGAAGCCGGCTCGGCTGGTCGCGACACCCGCGGCATGATCCGCCAGCATCAGTTCGACAAGGTCGAAATGGTGCACATTGTTCGGGCAGATGACTCCATGCGTGCACTGGAAGAGCTCACCGGCCACGCCGAAGATGTGCTGCAACGGCTCGGCCTGCCGTATCGTGCCATGGCATTGTGCACCGGCGACATGGGCTTTGCCGCGGTCAAGACCTACGACCTGGAAGTCTGGATCCCCAGCCAGAACAAGTATCGCGAGATATCTTCCTGCTCCAGCTGTGGCGACTTCCAGGCCCGGCGGATGCAGGCACGCTGGCGTAATCCGGAAACCGGCAAGCCGGAGTTGGTACATACCTTGAATGGTTCAGGCCTGGCCGTTGGCCGGACCCTGGTCGCGGTGCTGGAGAATTACCAGCAGGCCGATGGCAGCGTGATCGTTCCGCAGGTACTGCGCAGTTATATGGGCGGGCTGGAACGTATCGGTTAAGTGTTCTCGTCGCAACGGGGGCAGTGTTCTCGTCAGGCATTCCCCTGCATCCGTCATTGCGAGGAGCGCAGCGACGTGGCAATCCATGCACTCCGCATTGTCGGTCGGCACTGGATGGCCAGCCCGTGGATTGCCACGCCCTTTGGGCTCGCAATGACGATGTTTAAAGCTGGCAGCTCATTTCGGAGAAATATATATGGATTTTCTGCCCCTGTTTCATCATCTGGATGGTCGATTGGTATTGCTGGTCGGCGGTGGTGATGTCGCCTTGCGCAAGGCGCGTCTGCTCAGGGAGGCGGGAGCTGCGCTGCGGGTGGTGGCTCCGGAAATCGAGCCGGCCCTGCGCGATCTGAGCGAACAGGGCAATGGCGAGTGCCATCTGCGGGGCTACCGGCCTGATGACCTGGACGGAGTGGTTCTAGCCATCGCCGCCACCGATGACCAGAACATCAATGCCCAGGTTTCCGCAGAGGCCCAGGCTCGGCATCTGCCGGTCAACGCGGTCGACGCCCCTGAACTGTGTACGGTGATCTTCCCGGCGATCGTTGATCGGTCTCCATTGGTCATCGCCATCTCCAGCGGTGGTCATGCTCCGGTGCTGGCCCGCCTGACCCGGGCGCGGATCGAGACGTTGTTTCCACATTCCTGGGGCCGGCTGGCTCAACTGGCCCAGCGCTTCCGCAGCAAGGTCAAGGCTGCTTTCCCCACCATCAATCAGCGTCGGGTGTTCTGGGAAGATGCCTTCCAGGGCGATATCGCCGAACGGGTATTCGCTGGCCGTGAGGCCGAGGCCGAGCAACTGCTGGTCGAGCGCCTGAGCAGCCAGCAGGGCCAGCGTTACCAGGGTGAGGTCTATCTGGTAGGCGCAGGGCCGGGTGACCCGGACCTGCTGACCTTCCGCGCCCTGCGGCTGATGCAGCAGGCCGACGTGGTACTGCATGACCGCCTGGTGCCGGATGCGATCATCGACCTGTGCCGCCGCGATGCCGATCGCATCTATGTCGGCAAGGCGCGGGCCAACCATGCCGTGCCGCAGGAACAGATCAACCAACTGCTGGTGCGGCTGGCCCATGAAGGCAAGCGGGTGCTACGGCTCAAAGGCGGTGATCCGTTCATCTTCGGACGCGGCGGGGAAGAGATCGAGGAGCTGGCCGCCAACGGCATCCCGTTCCAGGTGGTGCCGGGCATCACCGCGGCCAATGGTTGTTCCGCCTATGCCGGTATTCCGCTTACCCATCGTGACCATGCGCACTCGGTACGTTTCGTCACCGGCCACCTGAAGGACGGCACCACCAATCTGCCCTGGCAGGAACTGGTCGTGCCGGGGCAGACCGTGGTGTTCTACATGGGGCTGGTCGGGCTGCCGGAAATCTGCCGCCGGCTGATCGAGTTCGGCCGCGATCCAGCCACCCCCATCGCCTTGATCCAGCAGGGCACCACCGCCCGGCAGCGGGTGCTGACCGGCACCCTGGCGAGCATGCCAGCGCTGGTCGAGCAGACCGAGATCAAGCCGCCGACCCTGCTGATTGTCGGTGAGGTGGTGAGCCTGCGTGACAAACTGAAATGGTTCGAAACGCAGGACCAGGACTGACCCCGAGGAGGCGGTATGGCGCGCAAGCTGGTGGTCAAACGCGGCGGCAAGGTGGGAGCGCCGCCCGGCACGCTGGTGCATATTGGCAAGCACAGGCCGGCCAGCGCGGTTCTGCGGCTGATCGGCTATGGCCCCGATGATCTGCGGGAAGCCGCCATCGAGGATCTGGCCCAATGGCAGCCAGGGGCCGGGGAGGGACGCATCACCTGGCTGAACGTGGATGGCGTCGCCGACACCGCGGTGGTGGAAAGCCTGGGTGCGAGCTTCGGGCTGCATCCACTGGTGATGGAAGATATCCTCAATACCGACCAGCGTCCCAAGGTGGAAGATTACCAGGGCTACCTCTATATCGTGCTGCGCATGCTGCAATTCGACCAGGACCGGCAGCAGATCCACTCCGAGCAGCTCAGCCTGGTACTTGGTGCGGATTTCGTACTGTCGTTCCAGGAACGGCCAGGCGATGTGTTCGACGGGGTCCGGGAGCGCCTGCGGGCGGGACGGCGCATCCGCTTCATGCGCAGCGACTATCTGGCCTACGCGCTGCTGGATGCGGTGGTGGACCACTATTTCGAGATGCTGGAGCTTCTTGGGGAACAGGTCGAGGAGCTGGAGGACCAACTGATCAGTGCGCCGGGGCCGGATACCCTGGCGCGGATCCATCATTACAAGCGCGAGATGCTGCTGTTGCGCAAGTCCATCTGGCCGCTGCGTGAAGTGCTCAGTCGACTGACGCGGGATGAAAGCCCGCTGATCTCCGATGAGACCCGGCTGTACCTGCGTGACGTGCACGATCATGCCATTCATGTGATGGACAGTATCGATACCATCCGCGAGCTGCTGGTCAGCATGCTTGACCTGTACCTGTCCAGCGTCAGCAAGCGCATGAACGAGATCATGAAGGTGCTGACCATCTTTGCCACGCTGTTCATGCCGCTGACCTTCATCGTCGGCGTGTATGGCATGAACTTCGATGTCATGCCCGAGCTGCACTGGCGATGGGGCTATCCCACGGTGATGGGCGTGATGCTGCTGATCGTCATCGCTCTGCTGGCGTTCTTCCGGCGTCGTCGCTGGATCTGACGGCCCTGGTGAAGACCTCGGTCAGTTTCCCATCCAGGGCGTAGGGGTCTGGCGTGAACCACAGCTGTCCGTCCGCGCTGGCCTGGGCGGTCCAGTAGGTCAGCAGTACCTGCGGGCCGTTTTCAACCCGAACCTCCCTGGTTCTGCCACTGGCCAGTTGCTCTTCGATCTGTTCGCGCTGCTGTGCATCCAGGCTGTGAAACAGGTAGTCGGCGAGCTCCGTTGCCTGCTCCACCCGCACGCAGCCGGAGCTGACATTGCGTATCGCACGGGCGAACAATGACTGGCTGGGCGTATCGTGCAGGAATACCGAAAACGGGTTGTCGAAGCGGAACACCATCTGGCCCAGGGGGTTGTCCGGGCCCGGGGGCTGACGCAGCATCACCCCGCGGGGGTTGGTCCAATCGATGTCCATCGGATTCAACCGGTTGCCCTGGGCATCCAGTACCTGCAGATCGCGCTCCGCGAAATAAGCCGGATTGGCACGGATCTGTGGCAGCTTGTCCTCGCGCATGATGGTCGGCGGTATCGTCCAGCTGGGATTCAGGGTGACCCGGTTGATCCGCGAATCCAGCAATGGTGTAGCTCGACCCGGGCTGCCCGACTGCACCCTGGATTGCCAGCGGATCTCGTTGCCCTGGTAGAGGATGGCATTGCTGCCGGCGGAATTGACCAGCAAGACGTGGTGATGGCGCCTGGCGTCCAGCCAGCGCAGGCGTTCCAGGTTGATCTGCACCTGACGGACCCGGTCAGCGGGACTGATGTTCAATGCGGCGACGGTCTGCTGGCCGACAATGGCGTCGGGTTGCAGGCCATGGGCTTGCTGAAACGCACGCACCGCCTGTTGCAGCGGAACATCATAGCTCAGTGGCTGCCCCCGTACCGGTTCGGGGGAGGGCAGTACCGGTTCGGTCAGCGGGCCGGCACTGGCTCCCGGCGCCAGGTAGCCGCCGAACATCAGCCGCTGGGCAAGTTGTGCCAGCCGCGGGTCGTTGCTTCCGGGTTTGATCGCCGGGCCGTCGGGGAAAGTAACCAGCTCCGGTGCGTGGTGATCCATTTGCTGATAGGCCTGGCGCAGCTGGTGGTACAGCGGCAGGCTCGGGCGGGCGCTGTCGAAGGCCTGTTGCATGTCCTGCAGGCCGATAATGCCCAGCCTGGCCACCTCCACGCGCGCCGGTGGCAGCAGCGAGGTGGAGGTCCACACCGGCTCATGGCGCTGTTGGTCGAGCCGACCGCGGCTCAGGTGCTCAAGTGCCCGCAGGTAGTCCCCGCTTTGGCGCAGTTCCCGGCACAGGGCGTCTTCCCCCCGGGCGCGTTCGGCAACATATTGCTGCGGGTTCAGTCCATCATGCGCCATTTCCAGCAATTGCTCGCGCAGGTCGCGCGTGCGCTTCCTGTCCTGCCAGATCGGAATATAGCCGTTGGCCTGATACAGCCAGCCCAGGGCCTCGGCGATGGGCTGGCTGCGCAACTCCGGCAGGGACTGGCACCGCTCTGTCGGGTCATCGACCAGCACCTGCTGGATGGGCGTCAAAGGCACATTGACGGTGAATTCAGCCTTGGCGGGCAGGGCAGCCCAGCAAAGGCAACTGACGAATAGCACTGTACATTTTTTGAGCAACAGGTAATCTCCCAACCACAATTTGGGGGCGCACCGTTCCATTCGGCCTTTCATGCAGTATAGGCAAAGCCACGCATGATTCTTCACCGGGCCGGATTGCGACCTGTTTTTCTACTTTTTTCTTGTTGGCTCGTTCCTTTTGGGCCAAGGGGCAACCGATGTTGAATCGTCTACGCCGTATTGGCGTATTGACTACTGTCTGTCTTGCGTTCGTGGCCGGTCCTGCCGGCGCTATTGAAACCGCCATCACTCATCCACCTGCTCAACCGTACTCACAGCCGCAGCCACAGTTGGCCAGCACGCTGGCAGCCCAGGCTCCCGACCTGAATCCACAGGTATTGCAGACTGCCGTGTCGGCGATGCAATGCGCCCTCAACAGTGGTGCCGAGCCGGCCAGCCGGCTGGCGGTGATCGACTTCTCGCTACCCTCCACCGAACAGCGCCTATGGATCTTCGATCTGCACAGCCAGAGCCTGGTGCTGCAGGATCTGGTAGCGCACGGTCAGGGCTCCGGTGACAACTTCGCCCGGCAGTTCTCCAATGTAGAGGGCAGTCACCAATCGAGCATTGGCCTGTTCCGCACCCAGGAAAGCTACATGGGCAAGCATGGCTATTCGCTGCGGATGGATGGCCTGGAGCCGGGCATCAACGATCTGGCGCGCCAACGGGCGATCGTCATACACCCTGCCGATTATGTCGATCCCAGCTGGATAGAGCGCCATGGCCGCATCGGTCGCAGCCACGGCTGTCCAGCGGTGCGACCGGAAGTCGCCAGCATGGTCGTTGATAGTCTCAAGGGCGGCCAATTCATGTTTTCCTACTACCCGGATGATCACTGGCTGGCCACCTCGTCCTTCATCAACTGCCCGTCCGAGGACGGCGGCAACATGGTCGCATCGACCCACTGACTGCCCCGCTGAGCCGGTAACTGGATAGTGGCCAGTTGCCGGCTGTCATCATAGTGCAACCCATTTTTCATAACCTGCATCACACCTTCGGTTCTCAGTGTGTTGCCTAAGGGCCTGTTCCTGTTTCATTACCAGCCGCGCCGGCGCCTGTTTTTGCGCGATGCAAGGCACGAGGAGAGAAATTTGGCCATTCCAAATGAACGACGAGTAACGCAGCATCGCGCAAAAACAGGCCCGGCCCTGCGGGTTGCGCGTCAAATCTCGCCATGCGTCGTTGTGGGACTTGGCAAGGGAATGACCATTACCTGCGTCCCACGCCTAGCCTGGCGAGATTTGACGCTGCAACGCGGCTGGTAATGAAACAGGAACAGGCCCTAGATGAAGATATCCACCCGCTTGATGCTAGGCTCGTCGCTGCTGACGATCCTGGCGGTCGTCGTTTCTTCCGGAATTACCGGCTGGCTGGCCCTGGACCGCAGTACCGATGCGGTCGGTCGCAGCGTCGAGCAGCAGTTCATGGCGGTAGCGGCTGGCCGCCAGGGCAGTGTCAGCAGTCTGCTGCAGAGCCATCATGACCTGTTGCTGTCGCTGGCCAACAACCGCATGACCCAGGAAGCCATCTACGGCTTCGTGCGCCCCTTCGTCTCCTACCGCTACGAAGTAACCCCGCCCAAGCTGGATGCCTTGCGGTCGGCCATGGCCGAGTGGTATCAGCAACACTATCGACCGCTGTACGAACAACGCACCCGCGGCGAGACGCCACCGGTCGCCGAGTGGTTGTCGGCAATCCGCCTGGAAGGGTTGCTGTTGCAACAGGCCTACATGGCGAACAACCCCAACCCCGTCGAGCAACTGGGTGCAATGATCGATCCGCAGGACGCGACCATCTACGGCCAGCAGCACCTGCGCTATCAGGAAAGTTTCGCCGAGGTGACCCAGCGCTACGGTTATCACGACCTGATGCTGGTGGATGCCGCCAGCCATGAGGTGATCTACAGCGTCAACAAGGGGCCGGTCTTCGCCACCTCGCTGAAGGATGGTCCTTTCGCCCAGTCGGCGCTGGGTGAGCTGCTGGCCCGGATGGCCGCCGCCCCTCAGGCCGGGCAGTTCAGCGTATCGCGCTTTTCGCTGTTCGCCGGTCACTTCGACGAGCAGGTAGTGTTCTTCGGCGTGCCGGTGTATCACCCGGTATACAGCCCGGATACACCGTTGGGCTATCTGGTGGCGCAGTTGCCCGCCGAGCGTTTCACCGCGCTGATGAGCGCGGGTGGCAACTGGCAGGAGATCGGCCTGGGTGCCAGCGGCGATGCCTATCTGGTGGCGCCCGATGGCCGCCTGGTCACCGAACCGCGATCGGTGCTGACCGAGCCGGAGCAGGCCTTGCAGCGCCTGGATGTCCGCGCCCAGCCAGCGGCGAGGCTGGCGGCCATGCAGCGCCATCAGGCCGTCAGTGGGCGCTATGTCTTCGATAGCCCGGTGGTGCACGATGCCGCGGCTGGCAAATCCGGTCTGGGGCAGAAGCCCAATCCGTTCGGTGAAGCGGTACTGATGAGCTGGCAGCCACTGCAGGTCGGTGATGCCACCTTTGCGCTGATCACCGAGCAATCGCTGGAGGAAAGCTACGGGGCGGTCGGGGCCATGCGCAGCGAGATCGTGCTGAGCATCGTACTGGCGGTGGTGATCATGGGCCTGTTGGCCGCGCTGGCCTCCTGGCTGCTGACACGGATGGTGGCCAACCCGCTGGGGCGGCTGTCGGCTTCGATCATTGAGATCGTGCACCAGCGTGACATGACCCGTCGCATGCCCGATCGGGGCAATGACGAGATCGGCAGCATTTCCCTGGCCCTCAACCAGTTGTTCGAGACCTTTGCCGGCCTGATCGCCCGTATCCGTTCCACTTCGGAGCAGACCGCTGACGCCGCCACACGCAATGTCAGCACCAGCCAGGACTGCCGGGATGTGGCGTTGCATCAGCGCCAGGCGCTGACCGAACTGGATGTCGAGTCCAGTGCCCTGCAGGAGTCGATTGGCGAGGTGGCACGGCTGGTGGGTGAGTCCGCCAGCCAGGCGCGTCAGGCAGACCAGAGTGCGGAGCAGGGGCATGATTCGGTCTCGAAGGTAAGTCGCATGATCCACCAGCTGGCGGGGGAAGTGGCCAACTCCTGCGACAGCATGCAGGAGCTGCAACAGGCTGCCGGGGATATTGTCTCGGTGCTGGATACCATCGAGGGAATCGCCGAGCAGACCAACCTGCTGGCTCTCAATGCCGCTATCGAAGCGGCCCGTGCCGGCGACCAGGGGCGCGGCTTCGCGGTGGTGGCCGACGAGGTCAGACGCCTGTCACGCAGCACCCAGGATGCCACCGGGCAGATCCAGACGATGCTGGACCGGCTGCGCAGCACTGTTAGCGACGCGGCGCTGGGGCTGGCCCAGGAGCAGGAAACCGCGGCGCAGTGCCTGCAGGGCGCCTCCCAGGCGGAGCAACTGCTGGTGGCGATACGCGACCAGGTGGCGGATATCACCCGCGCCAGCGGCGCGATCGACAGTGCCATTCTGGAAGAAAGCAGGCGGGCCCAACGCATGGGCGAGAAGCTCGCCGGCATTCATGTGCAGGCGCAGAATACCGCCGAAGCGATGACGGAGCTGACCGCCAACGCCCGGGCCCAGGAAGAGCTGGCGCTCCAGGTGCAGCAGGCTTCGGCGGAATTCAAGGTCTGAGCGGAAAGGGCGTGAGACAACTATTGATTTTGTACTCTCTGCCAGATAGAGTGCTTTGTATCAGAAAAACAAGAGAAGCATTCCATGCAGCCAACCGCCGAAGAGGCCGCCCAAGCCCTGCGTGACATAGCGCGGGTCAAGCATCGGGCCGCCGGCTTTCAGGACTACCGGGCCGAGTCCGGCCAACTGATTCTCTGGGGCCTGGCCTATGTGGCCGGTTTCGCTCTTACCGCCTGTTTTCGCGATCATATTCTGCCGATCTGGATCATCGTCATCCTCGCCGCGATGACCATGGGTATCCGTCTGGCCCGCCGCTCGGGTGCCGGATCTGCGGTGGCCTGGCGCTATATCGGGGTCATTGGCACCATCATTTTGTTCAGCCTGGCGCTGAACCTGGTTTTCTGGCCACTCACTCCCGAGCAGGGCGCCATGCTGGCACCGATGCTCCTGGCCGCGCTGTATATCCTCCGCGGTATTCAGCTGCGTCCGCGCTACACCCTCATCGGACTGATGCTGGGCACGCTGTGCATGTTCGGCTACCTGTTTCTGTTGCCGGTATTCTGGGCATGGATGGCGCTGGCCTGCGGCGGAACCCTGATTCTGTCAGGCCTCTGGCTCAGGGGCCGATAATGCAGACCCCCGACGAGATCATCCATCAGCCGGTACGACTGAAGATCATGGCCGCGCTCAACACCCTCGAAACTGGGCAGTGGCTCGAGTTCGTTGCCTTGCGCTCCATCGTACAGGCCACCGATGGCAATCTTGGCGCCCACCTGGCGACGCTGGAAACGGCTGGCTATGTGCTGCTGAAGAAGGATTTCGCCGCGCGCAAGCCGCGCACTCGCGCCTGCCTGAGCCGCGCAGGCCGCGAGGCTTTCAATCGCTATGTCATTGCTCTACAGGCGATTCTCATGCCGCAGAATGTCGATGCCGAAGCCTGGGAAAGTAAACGGGATAGCCACGAATAACCGACAGACACTCAAATCTACAAAAACAATAAGAAGGAAACTCCATGAAAATCGATACCCTCCCATCCCGGCTCGGCCGCTGGCAGACAGTGCTGCGTCTACTCAGCCTGTTGGCGGTGCTGGCGGTTGGTGCACTGGTTGGCGGCCTGGTCCTGGCCCAGGCCGAGGCCGAACCGCCAGTCGAACAACAGATTCCCGCGCAGCAACTGCCTGCTGACAGCAGCGTACTCATGAGCGCGCCGGTGGGCGAGCGTTTCGGGGTACGTGAGATGTTCATCCAGGCCGACCTGGTGGTGAAGTCGGTGATGATATTCCTGCTGTTCTGTTCACTGCTGACCTGGGCCATCCTGTTCGATAAGCTGTTGACCTTCGCTGGCGCCAGACGCCGCAACAACCAGTTCCTGCATCTTTTCCGTACCGGCGACGCGGCGCAACTCGATGAGCAGGCCAGTCGCAGCGCTATCGGCCGCATGTGGCTGGCGGCGCAGGCGGAATTGCGCCACTTCGGTCAGCACCGTGGTAGCCAGGCCAGTGCCGATCAGATCAACCGGCTGCTGCAGCGCATGGCGTTGACCGCGAGCATAGTGCAGGAGCGGGACCTGGCTCGTCTGGGCGGCATGATGGGGGTTCTGGCGACCATAGGTGCAACCGCGCCCTTCATCGGCCTGTTCGGCACCGTCTGGGGCATCCTCAACAGCTTCGCCGGTATCGCCACCATGAAAAGCGCCAGTCTTGCGGTGGTTGCGCCGGGGATTGCCGAAGCGCTGCTGGCCACGGCGCTGGGGCTGTTCGCAGCGATTCCGGCGGTGATGATCTTCAACAAGTTCGCCCGTGATATCAACGGTTTCGTCGGTGCTCTCGACAACTTCTCCGCCGAGCTGCTGGCTTCGGTTTCCCGTCAGTTGGACGAGGCGCAGTGATATGGGTATCCAACTGGATTCCGGGCCGACGGTAAAACGGCATAACTATCAGCAGAACGCCGAGATCAATATCACCCCCTTCGTCGATGTGATCCTGGTATTGCTGATCATCTTCATGGTGGCCGCGCCTCTGGCAACGGTGGATGTACCGGTCGATCTGCCGAGCAACGCCTCGACACCCGCGCCGCCGCCAACCGAGCCGGTGTATATCAGCGTGCAGACCGACGGCAGCATCTTCGTGCAGGAGCAGGCCGTGCCGCTGGCGCAGCTGGCCGCATCGACCCACGGGGTAACGGCGGGGCAACTGGAAACCCGGCTGTTTCTGCGCGGTGACCGCACGGTGGAATATGGCACCCTGATGCAAGTGATGAATGTACTGCAGAAGGCCGGCTACTCGCGGATCAGCCTGGTCGCTACCGAAGAGCTGGAGTTCTGATGAGTAGCGCCAGTGAATCCCGGCCATGGAACTGGCTGGTGCGCTTGCTGGTCGTCGGTGTGTCGGTGGCGTTGCACGCGGCGCTGGTGGTATGGCTGATGAGCAGTCATTTCAGCCACCCGCAGGTGCCATTGCCAGAGGCGGTGGCTGTCGAACTGGTGGAGCTGCCAGCGGTGCCGGAACCTGATCCTGAGCCTGAGCCGGAACCAGAGCCGGAACCCATTTCCGAACCTGAGCCGGAACCCGTTCCCAAGCCACAGCCTGTGCCACCCAAGCCGGTGCAGCGGGCAGCGCCGGCAAAACCCGCAGGCCCACCCGCGTATGCATTCGGTGACAACCAGGACTGGGCACCACCGCCCACACCTTCGGCATCGAACCCGACAGCCACCCGCGGCCGGCCGGTGCCATCAGCCTATGCCGACACGGTGAAGAACCGGGTTACCGCCAACCTGAGGCGTCCCGAAGGCTCGGTGTACAAGCCGCCGCCGGGATACAAGGGCGATCCGAATGACTTCAAGCGCCAGTGCTATATCCCCTACGAAATCACCGTGGATGCGGCTGGCCACATGCTGCATTACACCATCGACCGTTGCGGTGATGAGCTGCTGGATGCCGCCGCCGAGCAGGCGGTGCGCAGCGCCGGGCCATTTCCGCCGCCGCCCAATCAGGGTGCCGAGCAATACATCATCTACGGCACGGCGATATTCATCAAATAACACCGCTCCAGGAAAGGACAGAACACTATGCCGGTAAACGCACTTTTCTCTTCTGCTCTGCTGGTTGCTGTCGTGCTGCTCGGCGGCTGTGCGGCGCCGGTGCCACCGAAGCCGCCCATCGACACCACCCCCAAGGCCCGTCAACCGCTGCCGCAGACACGCGCCAGCTTCGACTGCAATGGCGCCTTGCCGGCGGTGCACCGGCAGATCTGTGCCGATGAGACCCTGGCCCGGCTGGACAAGGAATTGATAGCCCAGCAGCATCGCCTGCAGCAGGAGGTGGACCCGGTCGGACGCCTGTTGCTGGCAGCCAATCATCGGCAATGGCTGCTGAGTCGGGGTGAACTGTGTCGCGTCCCCGACGGGCCTGATGCGCAGGCCCAGGCCTGTCTGATGGCGCTCTACCGTCAGCGCAGCCGTGAGCTGAACGAGTGGAAAATACCGCCGATGACAGGCAGCGGCCCGCATGCACTGGCCAGCTATGCCGAGTACCGGCTGGCGGACAACCGTGCCCCCGGACTCTGCGAGCCACTGGGGCAGGAGTTGAACCGGGATCTGCGCAGCAATGGCCTGCCGTCACCGGCCCGCCTGTCCGGCGTGAGCATGCTCGCAGGTAGCCATGCGCCCACGGCGCAAGCCCGCGTGAATGGACGCCAGGTAATGGTGGAACTCTACAACCCCGGCTTGTATGCCGGTTACCAGATTCGCGCCCGGGGCTTGAGTATCGAAGGCCAACCGTTACTGGACGACGCCACCTTGCCGTACTGGATAGCCGAGCAGCCGAACTACGGCGGGCGTGCCCATGCCGCCTCATCGCAGACCGGTGATTATGGTTCGATCGATGTCTTCCAGCGTGCCGGGCGCCACCTTGTGCTGGTCAACGAGACCTGGGGGTTCCATTCTCCGGCAGCGCGGGGCGAGTCAGCCTATGCCGGTCTCTACGAGTTGACCGACACCACCCTGCAGCCGCGGTGTCTGTATCAGACCTACCTGACGCCGCCGCGCACCAATACCCTGGCCGGACTCGCCATCTATGCACAGTTGCAGGCTGAACTTGATGATATCGTCGGCGGCCCGTTGCCGGGCATGGCCCAGCATGAGCGGCGCGACAGCTTCCAGGAGTGGAAGGAGCAGCAGTGGACACTGCTCAACCTGCCGCTGCTCGGCGTCGATGCACTGGCCCGGCATGCTCATGAGAATACATTGCGACAGCGGCATGATCGGGCGCTGGAGGGGCTGTTCGACTGGTCCGAGCGTAACCTGAACAACAAACAGGCCTATCGCCGAGTGTTGCCAATGCTGCAACCCGCTCGGCAAGAGCTGCATCAACTGTTTATCGGCCAGGGGCTGGAACAGGAAGAGGCGGATACCGCGGCCGACCTGCTGCTGCATGCCACCCTCGCGCGGGCGGTGGAAAGCCTGGCTGCGCCGACCCAGCCGGTGCCGCTGCCGACGCCGCCCCCGACAAGCTGGCAACCGCGTTATGCCATTGCCCCGGCGCCGGGAGATATCGAGCGTGGGCGTCAGTTCTCCACCCTGCACAGTGTACTGCTCAACAACGCCCCGGCCCACGTGGTGGCGGATTTTATCGCATATGAAACCGAGACCCGTGGCGGGCAGTGGGGACGTGGCCCGGACGACAACCCGGCTGCTGCCGCAGCGGTGATGCTCCCCGCCAATTTGCGGTTGCTGCTCGAGGCCGGCATCGATCCCGAACAGGGTAACCGATGGGACAAGACCGCGCTGATGAGCGCGGCTGAGCACAACCAGGCGCAGAGCGTAGGTTTGCTGCTGCAGCACGGCGCCAATGTGCACCGGCGTACCCGCCAGTTGATGAACACCGGGATCGGCGGGCCGGAACGCCGTGAGGCGGAGCAGGGCAGGCAGACTGCGTTGCTGCTGGCAGCCGGTCACGCCGGGGCTGAAGTGCTTCAGTTGCTGATTGATGCCGGCGCCGCGCGTCAGGCATGGGAGGGCTATGATCGCCAGGTGTGTCAAGCCCTGCAAGACAACATCCAGCTGGCGGATACCGAACGCGAACGGCTGCAGGGGCCGCTGTGTGGCAGCTATGCGGCGCTGCCTGTGGCCGAGCGTGTGCAACTGGATGTGCGTCGTGGCGATGTGCTGCCGTATCGACTCGATGGCGTGGAGTACCGCATCAGCCTGCTGCAGCGGCCAGCCACACTGCTGTTCGGTCGTTCACTGGATTCCACGCCGGAGAAACTGGAGCGGGAGGTTCACGCCCTGGCCGTCAAAGCGGGTACCGCTGCCGTGCGCCGAGGGCATCTGCAACTGACCGGTCCGCTGACCCTGTATGCAGCGGACCTTACCGCAAATTCCACCACGACGTTGCAATTGCATGTCGGCTACCCGGTGTCCAGTGGTGCCGGGCATGTCGCCGGGTACACTGTGCTCAATCAACCCTCAGCGCAGGTCCTCAGCGTCCGTTTCGATCGCGAGCGCAACGACAGTACCGGCACCTGGCGTGCGCTGCTGGCTGCAGCGCGCGAACAGGGACTGGCACCGACCAACCAGGGGTTCATCGTGCTGCATACCCGCGATGGCCAGACTACCGAGTACCAGTTGGTGGTGACTGACCGCCCGCAGGAGAAGGAACCCGGCTAACGCCTTCAGCCAACCGGCTGCTAGACTTGCGCTGTTGGCAAATCGAGGATGGCAGGCAGGGTGAAGACAGCTTTCTGGAAGGCACTATGGTTGGTCTGGCTACTGGTGACCCTGGCCGGTTGTGCCAGCTCGTTGCCGATGCAGAACCTGCCGCCCAGCCATGCGGTGGCACCCAACCTGGACTCGGAGATCGGTCGCTATGTGCGCGACCATCAGCCGGAGGACAGTGCCGGCCTCTCCGGCTTCACGCTGGTGCAGACCGGTACCGACGCCCTGGCCGCGCGCTTGGCGATGATCGATCGGGCCGAGCGCAGCCTGGATCTGCAGTACTACATCTACCGCGGTGATGTGACCGGCGGGCTGATCGCCGAGCGCTTGCTCAGCGCCGCCGACCGCGGCGTACGGGTGCGCCTGTTGCTGGACGACATCGGCAGCGGCCTGCGTGACTTCGATGTGGCCACGCTGAATCACCACCCCAATATCCAGGTCAAGTTGTTCAATCCGGTCACCCTGCGCGGCAGGGTGCTGAAGTACTTCAGCAAGATCGGCGAGTTCGGCCGCATCAACTACCGCATGCACAACAAGCTGATGGTGGTCGACAGCCAGATGTTCATCACCGGCGGACGCAATATCGGCGATGAGTATTTCTCCCTCAGCGTCATGGACTTCCAGGATATCGATATCCTCGGCATGGGGCGCATCACCCGGGAGGTGGTGGGTAGTTTCGACGATTACTGGAATGCCAACGAGGCGGTGCCGGTCGAGAGCCTGTTCCGCCGCCCGGGCAAGCAGGCGGTGCTCAAGTTGCGCAAGCAACTGAGGGGGCTCAGGGAGCGTCACAATGGCGGTGCCTACCTGCAGGCGGTGGCCGAGTCGCCCTTTACCCGGGCGCTGCATGATGACCGCATCATCTGGCATTGGGGCGAGGCCGAGTGGCTGAGTGACCCGCCGACCAAGGCCGATCCGGGGCACGCGACCAATCAGGTTCCTATCCTGGCGCGCAAACTGGTCCGGCATGCCCGCGACAGCGAGCGGGAACTATTGCTGATGTCGGCCTATTTCATCCCCGGTTCCCGCGGTCAGGTGTTTTTACTGGATCTGGTGGATCACGGGGTGGATGTAGGGGTGTTGACCAATTCGCTGGCCACCACCGACGTGCTCGCTGTGCATAGCGGTTACGCCAGCTACCGCAAGCCACTGCTCAAGGGTGGTGTACGCCTGTGGGAGTTGCGCAAACAGGCCACGCATCAGGAGCGGACCAGCGCCTTTCTCGGGGAGTCCCAGGCCAGCCTGCATGCCAAGGCCTTTGTCTTCGACCGCGAGAAGGTCTTCGTCGGCTCGGTCAACCTCGATCCGCGCTCCATCGTGCTCAACACCGAGGCGGGGGTACTGGTGCACCAGCCCGCACTGGCAGAAACACTGGCCGGCCTGTTCAGCCACTGGACCTCGGCGGATTTCTCTTTCGAACTGACACTGGATGAAAACGACCAACTACGTTGGGAAACCGAGGGTCAAAGCTGGGACAGGGAGCCGCACGCCAGCCGCTTCCGCCGCGGAGCCGCCTGGTTTCTCGGCTGGCTACCGATAGAGGGGCAATTGTAGGCCCTGTACCTGTTTCCCGGCTTTGTCGTAGGATGGGCGAAACTCTTTTCACAGGACTCGCATGCTTCGAACCTCTCTGCTGTCCCTGGCCAGCATGATCATGATCCTGAGCAGTATATGGGCACTGCTCGCCCTGTGGTTCCAGGCCCCCGGCGGCATGTGGGGGCGTGTCGGCCTCGGCGGGCTGTGGCTGGTGTGCCTGTGTGGACTGTTGTACTGGCTCTGGTCCGGGGCGGCATGGTGGCATGGGGCGCTGGGTTACGTCGCGCTGTTCGCCCTGCTGGCGTGGTGGTGGGCGGGCATCAAGCCGAGCAACCAGCGGGACTGGGCCGATGACCTGACCCATATCACCACCGGCGAGCTGAATGCCAACCAGGTGAGGCTGCACAATGTGCGCAACTTCGACTGGCGCAGCCGGGAGGATTACGATATCCGCTGGGAAAGTCGTGAGTACGACCTGTCCCGCCTGCGGTCGGTGGACATGATCACCTCCAACTGGGGGCTGGCACCTGTCTCCCACGTGCTGGTGTCCTTCGGTTTCGACAACGGCGAGCAGGTGGCGTTCTCCGTGGAAATCCGCCGCGAGCGGCACGAGACGTTTTCCGAGCTGGGTGGCTTCTTCAAGCAGTTCGAGCTGAGTATCATCGCTGCCGATGAGCGCGATATAGTACGGGTGCGTAGCAATGTGCGCGAAGAGGAGCTGGAGCTGTACCGCATCAACCTCAGCCCGGCCGATGCCCGCGAGCTGTTTCGCTCCTTCGTCCTGCAGGCCAATGAGCTGGCCGAACACCCGCGCTTCTACCATACGGTCACCGGCAACTGCACTACCATAGTATTTTCGATGATGAAGCAAATCGTTGACGGCCTGCCGCTGGATTACCGGTTGTTGCTGACCGGCTATCTGCCGGCCTATGTCCATGAGGTGGGTGGCATGATGCCGGGCCTGCCGCTGGAGGAACTGCAGCGCCAGGGGCGGATCACCCAGCGGGCGCGTGATGCTGGTGATGATCCGGCTTTCTCGGTGCTGATCCGCCAGGGCGTGCCGGGCTGGGAGTGAGCCCCTGTTGCTGTACGGCATGGCTGTTGCATCCTGTTGTCCGGTTCCATGTGCGGATTCAATCAGTGAGGTGAGAAGTGAAGATCGGTATTTTGCAGTGTGATGATGTCAAGGACAGCCTGCAGGCTGCATACGGCAACTATCCGCAGATGTTTTCCGAGCTGTTGCTGGAGCTGTTGCCCGACTGCGAGTTGCCGATATACCGCGTGCTGGATGGTCAGTTGCCAGAGAGCCCCCGCGCCTGCGACGCCTGGCTGATCACCGGCAGCAAATTCGGAGTGAATGATGGTTTGCCCTGGATTGAGGCGCTGAGCGAATTTGTGTGCACTCTTTGGGAGCAGAAAATCCCGCTTATCGGTGTGTGCTTCGGCCATCAGTTGATGGCCCACGCCCTGGGTGGCGTGGTTCGGCAATCGGAGAAGGGCTGGGGTGTGGGCCTGTCGTTCAACCAGGTGATCGAGCGCAAGCCCTGGATGGAGCCTTTCCAGACCCAGCTGGATCTACTGGTCAGCCACCAGGATCAGGTGGTGATCCTGCCGCCGCAGGCCGAGGTGCTGGCCAGCAGCGAGTTCTGCCCTTATTACCTGATCCAGTACGGCGACTGCTTTCTCAGCGTGCAGGGCCACCCGGAGTTCTGCAAGGATTACTGCCGGGACCTGATGCAGATGCGCGGGCTGGCACTGCCACCGGCGCGTCTGCGGGCCGGCCTGGCCTCGCTCAGTGCCGAGGCGGACAGTGCCTTGATGATGCGCTGGATCGTGCGTTTCATGCAGCAGGCGCTGCCCGGCGAGTGAGGGCAGGCCTCAACGCCGGACTATATCGCCCTGGAAGAACATTTCCAGGCGCAGGGTAACGCCCCAGCGCGGATCGAAATCGGTATCGCGGTGAAAATGCAGTTCCGGGATCAGGTCCGCGTACAGAATGTTCCGGTGCACGTTGCGCCGATACAGGGTCTGCAGATAGTAGTCGTTGATCCTCGGATTGGAAGCGCTGCTGCCCACCACCACTGCGGCGTAGCGGATGACGCTGCGCCGCCCCAACACCTGGTGCAGCGCGGCGGTTTCGGAGAACTCCAGGGTATCTTCCTCTTCCTGCCACTGGACGTTGGTGACGAAGCGCAGATGCCGCACCTCGTCCAGCGGGCGGCCGAAGTCCCAGCGGGTGCGGGCGAAATAGCCATCGCTGTTGAACCAGGACACACGGTTCTCCGAAGCCAGCTGCCAGGGCCCGCTGCCCAGATCCCACAGACGCTCGGCGTCGAAACGCAGATAGGGGTCCAGCGGCAGACGGAACTTGACCCCGGCGCCGAACTTGGTATCCCAGTTGCGTGCCCAGTCCTTGCCGCTGAGCCGGCTCAGGCCGATGACCGTGTTGCCCGGGTCCCGGTCGTCGTTGCGCAGTCGCTGGGAGCCTTGCTCGGCCAGGGTGCCCTGGGTCTCCTCGGGATCGCTTTCGATGATCAGCCGCAGGCGTTCCTCGGTGGTCGGCAGGTCCAGCTTGAAACGGATGCCCGGATCAGCGCTGAAGCCTTCACCTTCCTCCCACTGGAGCTCCTGGCTGAGGCGGATATAGGACTTGTTGCTGGTGTTGAGGTGGTCATCGGTGCCGAAAAAGCCATCGATATTGCGCGAGGTGTTACTGACCCAGCGCGAGACCCGGTCATGGATGGGGGTGATGCGGTCGATGGTCCATTGCGACAGGTCGCTGTCATCGCTCGCCTCCTGGGCGCAGACATGGCAGGTCGTGACCAACAGGATTGCCGCCATTCCTTTGTTCATCATTTTTTTCTCCTGTACCCTTGCCCGCAGTATAGGCAGCAAAGCGTAGCGGAGGAGGAGAGGTGATCAAACTGTCGGCGTCGGTCGAGCTGGATGAGAACGAACTGGAGTTCACTGCCATCCGTGCCCAGGGAGCCGGCGGTCAGAACGTCAACAAGGTGTCCAGCGCCATCCATCTGCGTTTTGATATCCAGGCCTCGAGCCTGCCCGATTTCTACAAGGAGCGGCTGCTGCAATTCAAGGATCAGCGCATCAGCAAGGAGGGGATCGTGGTGATCAAGGCGCAACAGCATCGGACCCAGGAAAAGAATCGGGACGATGCCATTGCGCGACTGGTGCAACTGATCCAGGCGGCCACCGTGGTCGACAAGCCGCGGCGACCGACCAAAGCTACCAGAAGCTCGCAGAAGCGGCGTATGGACAGCAAGACCCAGCGCGGCAAGATCAAGGCGCTGCGCGGCCGGATCGAGGACTGACGGGCCTCATTCCTGGTTGGCTTGCTGGATGCGCTCCAGGCGTTCCTGTTCCTCGACCTGGGCGGCCTTGATCTCGGCCACCACCGCATCGACATCCGCGGCCTCGTCGCTGTCGGCGAATTGCCCGGTGAGCGGCGTGTCCGGGGTCAGGTTACCTTCCTCGTAGAGCGCCCACATCTCCTTGGCGTAGCGCGTGTCCAGTAGTTCGGGGGCGTACTGGCCATAGTAGAGTGACATATTGGCGACGTCCCGCTGCAGCATGGAGAAGGCGTTGTTGTTGGCGGCGGCATCCACCGCCTGAGGCAGGTCGATGATGACCGGCCCATGTTCATCGACCAGTACGTTGAATTCGGACAGGTCGCCATGCACCAGCCCTTCACAGAGCATGCGCTTGACGAATTCCATGACCAGGGCGTGATCCTCGATGGCCTGCTCGGCGGACATGGAAACATCATTCAGGCGCGGTGCAACCAGGCCCTGCTCATCGGTGACCAGTTCCATCAGCAGCACACCATCAAAACAGCCATAGGGCACCGGCACGCGGACGCCGGCCGCTGCGAGCCGGTAGAGCGCATCCACCTCGGCGTTCTGCCAGATGTTTTCCTGCTGCTCACGACCGAACCGCGAGCCTTTTTCCATGGCACGTGCTCGGCGGGTGTTGCGTACCTTGCGACCTTCCTGATACAGCGCTGCCTGCTTGAAACTGCGCTTGTCGGCTTCCTTGTATACCTTGGCGCAGCGGATCTCATTACCACAGCGCACAACATACACGGCGGCTTCCTTGCCACTCATCAATGGGCGGATGACTTCGTCGACCAGTCCATCGTCGACCAAGGGTTGTATTCTCGGGGGTATCTTCATTGCGCCGTTATACGCTGATCGGGGCTTTTTATCAGCCCCTCGGAGCGCTTTCCTCTGAAAATCAATCAACCAGGGCTGCGTTGACCAGCGCCCGCAACTCCTGACGGACCTGATAACTGGAGGAAGGAATCAACTGGGTCATGAAAATCACGATCAGATCCTCCACTGGATCGATGAAGAAGGTCGTTCCAGCCATGCCTCCCCAACCGTACTCCCCAGGTGAGCCGATGGTCTGGGACTTGGCTATGTCGGTTTTTACCGCAAAGCCCAGGCCGAAACCGGAGCCCTCGTAGGGCGTCTCGCTGAAGCCGCCGGTGGAGACCGAGGGCAGGTCGGTATTGCCCGGCAGATGGTTGAGACGCATGAACTCGAGGGTCTTGCGACCGATGATGCGCGCGCCATCCAGTTCACCACCCCGGGCCAGGGCCTGGGCGAAGCGGTAGTAGTCACCGATGCTGGAAACCAGCCCACCGCCTCCGGACAGGTAACCATGGCGTCTGGAAAAGTGGGATGACTGGGGATCATCCTGCAGGCTGAAGCTGTCTCCGTCCTGGTACTGATAGCAGGCCGCAAAGCGTGACAGCTTGCTGGCGGGCACGGTAAAGAAACTGTCCTGCATGCCCAGCGGCTGGAAGACATGCTCGGTGAAATAGTCATCCAGCGGCTTGCCGGATAGCAGCTGGACCAGGTAACCGCACACATCCGTTGCCAGGGAATAGTTCCAGGCGCTGCCCGGCGAGAACTCCAGGGGCAGACGGGACAGCTCATCTATCAGGCTCTCCAGCGTCAGGCCTGAATGACCGTCCAGTTGCCGTTCGCGGTAGGCGGCGTCCACATTGGTACGACAGGAAAATCCATAGCTCAAGCCGGCCTGGTGGGTCAGCAGGTCGCGAATGGTCATCGGTCGCGCCGCCGGGGTGGTGACGAACTGCGGGTAGACGCCCGATTTGTATACCTGCAGGTTGCGCCAGGACGGGATGTACTTGTGTACCGGGTCGTCGAGCAGAAAGCGTCCCTGTTCATACAGCTGCATCAGGGCAATGGAAGTGATTGGTTTGGTCATCGAGTAGATGCGGAACAGGGTGTCGGTCGTGGCTGGTTGGGCGCGCTCGACATCCATCAACCCCTGGGCCTGCTGCCAGACCACCTGACCGTGACGTGCCACCAGGGTGACAGCGCAGGGCAGTTTGCCGGGCGCCAGATACTTCCGGTCCATATGCTCGGCAATGCGGTTCAGTCGTTGCAGGTCCATGCCGGCGATAATGGGGGAATCAGACATCAGGCTCTCCAAGGGGGTAGGCGGTACACGAGAGGGATAGTAACGCGAAAGCGCCAGGGGAGGGCAAGCATGCAGGACGGTGCGGGTGGACACTTTTTTTCATTCGACTACTTGTGGAAAGGGGGGCAACAGGCGTAAAAATCGTTCGCAAAGCTGAATGAGGATGGCCATGCGATGAGTGAGTTTTCCCCCTGTCTGGATTGCGGTGCCTGTTGTTCGACCTTCAGGGTTTCCTTCTATTGGGGGGAAACGGATGACGTGCCCGGAGGGCTGGTACCCCAGCGCCTGACGGAGCAGGTTACGCCCCACCTCAGCTGTATGCAGGGCACCAACCAGCCCCAGCCCCGTTGTGTCGCGCTGATGGGCCAGGTGGGTGATGCGGTGCGTTGCAGCATCTATGAAAAGCGCTCCAGTACCTGCCGCGAGTTCCCGTATCACGGTGAGAACGGCCAGGACAGCCCCGACTGCCAGCGTGCTCGCGCCTTGCATGGCCTGCCGCCGCTGCCATCCAATCCCCGTGGGCCGGGACAGGAGCCGCCCGTCGCTGCCTGAGCCGCTATTGCCCCGGCACGATAGCCAAATAACAGACAAACGCAAAAAAAGCCCCGGCAGATCGCTCTGCCGGGGCTTTTCGGTTGCGCAGCGCGCCGAACTTACATGTTGGGGTAGTTCGGGCCGCCGGTGCCTTCCGGAGCTACCCAGTTGATGTTCTGGGCCGGGTCCTTGATGTCGCAGGTCTTGCAGTGTACGCAGTTCTGGGCGTTGATCTGGAAGCGTTTGCTGCCGTCGTCGTTGCTCACCACCTCGTATACGCCAGCCGGGCAGTAACGCTGGGCCGGCTCATCATACAACGGCAGGTTCTGTTCGATCGGAATGCTCGGGTCCTTCAACTGCAGGTGGACCGGCTGGTCTTCCTCATGGTTGGTATTGGACAGGAACACCGAGGACAGCTTGTCGAAGCTGATCACGCCATCGGGCTTCGGATAGGCGATCTTGGGAGCTTCGGATGCCTTCTTCAACTGGGCATGATCCGGCTTGTTGTCATGCAGGGTGACCGGGATCTTGCCGCCGAACCAGTTCTGGTCGATATAGTTGAATGCACCGCCGCACAGGGCGCCGAACTTGTGGATTGCCGGGCCGAAGTTGCGCGAGCGGAACAGCTCGTCATACAACCAGCTGGACTTGAAGCTGTCCACGTAGCCGGTCAGCTCATCGCCACCTTCACGGCCGGCTTTCAGCGCTTCGACTACCGCATCAGCGGCAAGCATGCCGGATTTCATGGCTGTGTGGCTGCCCTTGATCTTGGCGAAGTTCAGGGTGCCCAGGTCGCAACCGATCAGTGCACCACCGGGGAATACCATCTTCGGCAGCGAATTCAGGCCGCCCTTGCAGATGGCGCGCGCACCGTAGGAAACACGCTTGCCGCCTTCCAGGTACTGCTTGATCACCGGGTGATGCTTGTAACGCTGGAACTCATCGAACGGCGACAGGTGCGGGTTGCTGTAGGACAGGTCGACGATCAGACCCACCACAACCTGGTTGTTCTCGATGTGATAAAGGAAGGAGCCACCGGTATTCTGGTTGCCGGTGATATCCAGCGGCCAGCCGGCAGTGTGTACCACCAGGCCCTGCTCGTGCTTGGCCGGATCGACGTCCCAGATTTCCTTGATGCCGATGCCGTAGTGCTGGGCGTCGGCTTCGGAAGCCAGGTCGTAGCGCTTGATCAACTGCTTGCCGATATGACCGCGGCAGCCTTCGGCAAACAGGGTGTACTTGGCGCGCAGCTCCATGCCAGGGGTATAGAAACCTTCCTTCGGGTTGCCTTCACGGTCGACACCCAGGTCGCCGGTCAGAATCCCTCGGACCACACCATTCTCATCGATCAGCGCTTCCTGGGCGGCGAAGCCGGGGTAGACTTCCACGCCCAGGTTCTCTGCCTGCTGGGCCAGCCAGCGGCACAGGTTGCCCAGGGAGATGATGTAGTTGCCTTCGTTGTGCATGGTTTTCGGCACGAAGAGGTCAGGCAGTTTGGTGGACTTTTCTTCGCTGGTCAGCATATAGATGTCGTCACGCTTGACCGGCGTGTTCAGCGGAGCGCCAAGCTCTTTCCAGTCGGGAAACAGCTCCTCCAGGGCGCGGGGCTCGAACACCGCACCGGACAGAATGTGGGCACCGACTTCGGAGCCTTTTTCCACGACACAGACGCTGATCTCTTGACCAGCGTCGGCTGCTTGCTGTTTGATGCGGCAGGCGGCGGACAGGCCGGCCGGGCCCGCCCCCACGATGACAACATCAAACTCCATGAATTCGCGTTCCACTATTTTTATCTCCTAACTCTTAGGCCGAATCGAAAATCGCTTTGTCTAGAGATCTTCCGTGATCGATACATAACGGCGCATTATATCAATCATGCCTCGTCACACCAGTGTAAAGATGTAAAGCTTCGGGTTTTTTCAATGCGACTTTTGCAGCATGACTATTGACCCGCCAGGGGAGCCTCGGCATGATAGGGCGCTTGCCGAAAAGCGTTTCCTGGTCCTTTAATGACTGTAAATGATGTTTTGGTCATAATTCAAGACGGGCTTCGCCTGCAGTTACGCGAAAAATTACGAGGTAACCATGAAGGTATTAGTAGCGGTCAAACGAGTCGTTGACTACAACGTCAAGGTTCGCGTCAAGGCGGACAACAGCGGTGTCGACCTCGCCAACGTCAAGATGTCCATGAA
>NZ_PCQD01000006.1 GCF_002979975.1 Pseudomonas sp. MYb185
GGGCAATAGTAGATAACAGCCTCCTATCCCGCCTTTTGGGTTCGCGAGCGAAGGCGAGGAAATACTTTCACGGTCTCACCTGCGCTACGCCTGCTCGGCGTCACTCATGCGTCGCGCAGGCGCTCGACCCACCCAGCAGAGAAGCTGTCAGCATTTTTTCTGTGGGGAGCGGCGATTTCTGTTAAACTCGCGTCTCTTCACCTTTCTCTTACTATCTCGGCCGCACGGACAGCCCTGTTCGCAAACGGCCATCACAAGGTTTATCTGAATGTCCTTTGCTTCTCTCGGCCTGTCCGATGCGCTTATGCGCGCTATTGCCGCAACCGGCTATACCACACCCACCCCAGTTCAAGTCCAGGCTATTCCTGCAGTACTTGAAGGCCGCGACCTGATGGTTGCAGCCCAGACCGGCACCGGCAAGACCGCTGGTTTCTCCCTGCCGATCCTGGAACGACTCTTTCCCAATGGTCAGCGCCCCGCCGACTACAAGCGCGTCCCGCGCCAGGTCCGCGCACTGGTGCTGACACCGACCCGCGAACTGGCGGCCCAGGTGCATGACAATATCCGCTCCTACGCTACCGAACTGCAGCTGCACAGCGCCTGCATCTTCGGCGGTGTGGGTGCCAACCCGCAGATGAAAGCGCTCGCCCCCGGTCTGGATATCCTGGTGGCCTGCCCCGGCCGCCTGCTGGATCTGGTCGGTCAGCGCGCCGTCGATCTGTCTGCCGTCGAGTATTTCGTCCTGGACGAAGCCGACCGCATGCTCGACATGGGCTTCATCCACGATGTGAAGAAGGTCATCGCCAAGCTGCCGGCCAAACGTCAGAACCTGCTGTTCTCGGCCACCTTCTCGGCCGAGATCACCGAGCTGACCAACCGCCTGCTGCACAATCCGGCGCGCATCCAGGTCACCCCGCTGAACACCACGGTCGAGCGCATCGAGCAGCGCGTCTATCGTGTCCAGGCCGGTCACAAGCGGGCCCTGGTGGCCCATCTGATCACCATGGGTGCCTGGGAACAGGTGCTGGTGTTCACCCGCACCAAACACGGCGCCAACCGCCTGGCCGAATACCTGGAAAAGAACGGCCTGCCGGCCGCAGCGATCCATGGCAACAAGAGCCAGAGCGCGCGCACCAAGGCCCTGGCCGATTTCAAGGCCAACAAGATTCGGATACTGGTTGCCACCGATATCGCCGCCCGCGGCCTGGATATCGACCAGCTGCCGCATGTGGTCAACTTCGAGCTGCCCAACGTATCGGAAGATTACGTGCACCGTATCGGTCGTACCGGCCGTGCCGGTCGCAGTGGCGAAGCAGTGTCGCTGGTCAGCCCCGACGAGGAGAAGCTGCTCAAGGCCATCGAGCGCCTGACCCGGCAGAAGTTCGAGGAAGGCAGCCTGGAGGGCTTCGTCCCGCCGGCCCAGGCCGAACTCAACAGTGACCGCCCGGAACGCCCTCGTGGTGCCGCCCCCTCCAAGGGCCGCAACCAGCGTCCGGCGGGCCAGCCCCGCGGCCAGGGCCGCAACGACAAGCCGCGCAGCAGCAATGGCGCCGGCAAACCGCGCCGGCCACAGCAGGCCCGGCCCGGCATCGTCGAGCCGGAGGACGCGGTGACCCGCGAACGCCGTCTGCAGGCACTGGGTAACAAGGCTGTTCCGGCCACGCCGGCCTCGGGCAACCGCCCCCATGGTCGCAAGCAGGAAAAACCGGCGCTGCTCGGTAGTTGATCTGCCTCCCCGGGAGCCCTCGCGGCTTCCGGGGTATAGCGCTCCTGCGCCATGCCGATAGCACTGCGGTGTCGAGCCCAATTGCCGGCGCTCGACCACGCCGAAGGCTAGACCAGCGGCTGGGTCGCCCGGTCGACCAGATACACCAGCCCGTGGTAGTCGATACCACTGTGGCTGCTCAGGCCGATCTCACAGGTCCGGCTGGTGGAAATTCCCTCCTCGCAGATCCCCACCACACCCTTCAGATTGCGCAGGGCGTGGCTGTTCAATTGCGGCACACTGAAGCCCTTGTCACCGGCAAAGCCACAACAGTGGATTCCCTCGGGGATCACCACCTGCTCACTGCAACGCCGGGCAATCTCGATCAACCCTTCCGCCTCACCCAGATGCTGGGTACTGCAGGTGACATGCACGGCCACCGGCTGCGGTTGCGCAGTGAAGGACAGCCGCTGGTACAGATGCGTGCGGATGAAGCGCACCGGGTCATGGATATCCAGCCGCGCGTCGGTATTGTCCTGCAGTAGCCGCAGGGTGCAGGGGCTGGTATCGCAATAGATCGGATCACGGCCGTCACGACTGGCATCCAATAGCGCATCGAGCAGCTCCCGACGCTTGCGCTCGCCCTGTTCGGGATAGCCCTTGGAGGTGAACGGCTGCCCGCAGCACAGCTCATCCAGGCCCGCCGGGAACACCACCTGGTAACCGGCCTTCTCCAGCAGGTGACGGGTCTTGTCCAGCAGCGACACTTGCTCACGGTCACCCCGCGCCGGCCCCATCACCCGCGATACGCAGGCCGGCAGGTAGACCACCCGCGGCCGCTCGGCAACGACTGCCGGCGACGGCTGGATGAGCCGCACGGCCTGCGGCATGGCCGGCGTCCAGGTTGGCAGACGCTGCCCGGACAGGCGCGTGAGCGAGGCGCTGAGACGCTGCAGGCGCGGCGCACCGAGCAGCCGCTCGCTGGCCGAGGCCAGGCGCAGGGTCAGGCGCATGCCACCCAGCGCGGCGCCGAAGTGCCCGGCCAACCAGTCGGCCCGGCCACCATGGGCAGCCTGCCCGGCGCGCAGCTGGCGCACCAGATCGCCGGTGTTGATACCGACCGGACAGCGCTGCGCGCACAGACCGGTAGCCGCACAACTGTCGATACCCTGGTACTGATAGGCCTGCTCCAGCTCGCTGGTGTCGATGCCGGCACGCTTCTTCGCCTGGATGTCACGCCAGATGACGATACGCTGGCGCGGCGTCAGGGTCAGGCCATTGGATGGACATACCGGCTCGCAGAAGCCGCATTCGATGCACTTGTCGACGATGGCATCGGCGGCCGGCAGCGGCTTGAGGTTCTTCAGGTGAATACGCGGGTCTTCGGACAGGATCACGTCCGGGTTGAGCATGCCGGTCGGATCGAGCAGTCGCTTGATCCGCCACATCAGCGCATAGGCATCCGCGCCCCACTCCAGCTCGACGAAGGGTGCCATGTTGCGCCCGGTGCCGTGCTCGGCCTTCAGCGCCCCACCGAATTCCACCGCCACCAGCTGCGCCACGTCACCCATGAAGGCTTCATAACGCGCCACCTGGGCCGGATCATCGAATCCCTGGGTGAAGACGAAATGCAGGTTGCCCTCCAGCGCATGACCGAAGATGATCGCCTCGGTATAGCCGTGGCGGTCGAACAGCTCGAGCAGGCGATTGACGCCCTCCGCCAGCGCCTCAACCGGGAAGGTCACGTCCTCGATGATCACCGTGGTACCGATGGCACGCACCGCACCGACCGCCGGAAAGGTATCCTTGCGAATGCGCCACAACTGGTTGTAGACCAGCGGATCGGTACTGAAATCGACCTGCTTCTCCCGCGGGAATTCGGCGACGGCAGCCATGATCCGGCTGATCTGCTCGTCCAGCAGGCTTGCAGTGGCCGCGCGCGATTCCACCAACAGCGCACAGGCATTGGCCGACAGTTCGCGCACCCAGGCGGGCATGCCCTGCATGTCCTGCACCGACCGCAGACTGCGACGGTCAAGCAGTTCCACCGCCGATACCGGCTGCTGCTTCAGCACCGGCACCGCCCGGCAGCAGGTTTCCACATCGGGAAACACCAGCAAGGCACTGGCCTTGTGCGGATGCTCGGGTACGGTGTCATAGGTCACCGAGCTGATGAAGCCCAGCGTGCCTTCGGAGCCGACCATCAGGTGGCTGAGAATGTCCAGTGGCTCATCGAAATCCACCAGCGCGTTGAGCGACAGTCCCGTGGTGTTCTTCAGCCGATACTTGTGGCGGATACGCTCGGCCAGTTCGGTATTGGCCCGGGTCTGCCGGCCCAGCTCGGCCAACCCGGCCAGCAGATCGGCATGGCTACGGCGGAATGCCGCCACGCTGGCCGTATCCTCGGTATCCAGTACCGTGCCATCGGCCAGTACCAGGCGCAGCCCGGCCAATGTGTAATAGCTGTTCTGCGCGGTACCGCAGCACATGCCACTGGAGTTGTTGGCGACAATGCCACCGATCTTCGCCGCATTGATCGAGGCCGGATCGGGACCGATCTTGCGCTGCAGGGGGGCCAGGGCGGCATTGGCGGCGGCGCCGATCACCCCCGGCTGCAAGCGGATGCGCGCACCACCATCGAGGATCTCGCGCCCATTCCAGTGGTCTCCGAGCACGATCAGCACCGAATCACTGAGCGCCTGGCCGGACAGGCTGGTGCCCGCGGCGCGGAAGGTCACCGCCACGCCAAAACGCCTGGCCAGTTGCAGCACGCCAACCACCTCGCGCTCGGCCTCGACACGCACCACCAGTTGTGGGATCAGCCGGTAGAAACTGGCATCGGTTCCGAAGGCCAGGGTCGACAGCGGATCATCGAACAACCGCTGGGCGGGAATCAGCCGCCGCACAGCGGCGAGGAAATCAGCGGGCAGCTTCATCGGCACTCCATGGTCATAGCGACAGATGCGCCAGCTCGCGCACCAGCAGGTCGGGGGTGATCTCGCTGATCGAGCGGGCACCGGTCAGCACCATGGCCACGCGCATTTCCTTCTCGATCAGCTCCAGCAGGTTGGTGACACCGGCGCCGCCATGCACCGCCAGGGCATAGATGAAGGCGCGGCCGAGCATGGTGCAATCGGCACCCAGCGCCAGCATGCGCACCACATCCAGCCCGGTGCGGATACCGGAGTCAGCGAGAATCTTGATCTGCCCCTTCACCGCATCGGCGATGGCCGGCAAGGCCCGGGCACTGGACAGCACACCATCCAGCTGGCGGCCGCCGTGGTTGGACACGACGATACCGTCGGCGCCGAAGCTCACTGCATCCTTCGCGTCCTCGGGGTCGAGAATGCCCTTGATGACCATGGGGCCGTCCCAGAATTCGCGAATCCACTCCAGGTCCTTCCAACTGATCGACGGATCGAAGTTGGCGCCCAGCCAGCCAATGTAGTCCGCCAGTCCGGTCGGGTTGCCACGGTAGGTGGAAATATTGCCCAGGTCATGCGGCTTGCCCCGCAGGCCCACATCCCAGGCCCAGCGCGGATGGGTCACCGCCTGCAGCATGCGCCGCATCGCGGCGTTGGCACCGCTCATGCCGGAGTGGGCATCGCGGTAGCGTGCGCCCGGTACCGGCATGTCCACGGTGAACACCAGGGTGGTGACGCCAGCAGCCTTGGCCCGCTCCAGGGCGTTCTTCATGAATCCCCGATCACGCAGCACATATAGCTGGAACCACATGGGCCGGTCGATGGCCGGCGCCACCTCCTCGATCGCACACACCGAGACGGTGGACAGGGTGAAGGGGATCCCCTTGGCAGCGGCTGCAGTCGCCGCCTGCACCTCGCCCCGGCGCGCGTACATACCGGTCAGACCGACTGGCGCCAGGGCCACCGGCATGGCCAGGGTCTCGTCGAACAGCCGGGTTTCCAGGCTCAACTCGGACATGTTCTTCAGTACCCGCTGGCGCAACGCGATACCGGCCAGATCCTCGACGTTGCGCTTGAGCGTATGCTCGGCGTAGGCACCGCCATCGATATAGTGGAACAGGAACGGCGGCAGTCGGCGTTCGGCGGCGGCACGGTAATCGGTAGAGGCAGAAATGATCATCGAACTAATCCCATGTTTTATCGTAAGTGGTCAGCGCCCGCATCAGCCCAGGGCCACCGGATCGGTCAGACCCAACACATAGCAGCCGATCAGGGTAATGATGCCGGTCAAGGTCACATAATAGATAGTCGGCCAGATGGTCTTGCGCAGGGTAAGCCCTTCACGGCCCAGCATACCCACTGTAGCCGAAGCCGCGACCACATTATGGATAGCTATCATGTTACCGGCGGCAGCTCCCACCGCCTGGGCGGAGATCACCAGCACCGTAGACAGCCCCAGGCTGTTCGCCACACCGAACTGGAACTGGCTGAACATCATGTTGGAAACGGTATTGGAGCCAGCCAGGAAGGCACCCAGTGCGCCAACTGCCGGAGCGAACAACGGATAGATACCGCCCACATTGTCAGCGACGAAGTGCGCCATGGCCACCGGCATGCTCGGCAGCTCGGCGCCGTTGATCCCCGAGTTGATCAGGATGCGTACCATGGGCACGGTGAACAGCAGCACGAAGCCGGCACTGAGCAGAACACCACTCGACTCGCGTACCGCCCGACTGAGCTCACTCAGACGCATGCGATGGATGAAGAAGGTAACCATCACCACTGCCACCAGCACGCCGCCGGGCAGGTACAGCGGGTCAAGACCCGCATTGATCCCGGCCTCTCCCAGTATCGCGGTGAAGTTCAGCGCCACGCCTTTCAGCGCTGCGGTGACCTCGGGGAATACCCGGCTGACCACCAACAATGCCCCCACCAGCACATAGGGGATCCACGCCCGCAGCGCACTCATCGGGCGGCTGCCGAGATCCTCGGCACGCATCTCGATGGTGCCCACCCAACTGAGCGGCCAGTCCTTGCGGTCAGCGAACTGCCAGACATTCTTCGGCACCAGAAATCCAGCCCGGGCAGCCAGGGTAACCACTGCCAGGCCGACCAGACCACCCAGCAGCGAAGGAAATTCCGGTCCGAGGAAAATACCGGTCAGGGCATACGGCAGGGTAAAGGCCAGACCGCCGAAGAGAGCGAAAGGTACTGCCTCCCAACCCGCTTTCCAGCTTTTTTCCTTACCGAAGAAACGGGTCAGCATCAGCACCATGAGCGCCGGCATGATGGTACCCACCATTGCATGAATGATGGCCACCCGTACCGAGATCCAGTTCAGGTAATCGGTCCAGGCATAGCCATGGGCAATCAGTGTTTCGGCAATGGCGACGTTATCCACCCCAGCGCTGACGCCGACGATGATCGGCGTACCTACCGCGCCGAAGGACACCGGCGTGCTCTGCAGCAGCATGCCCATCAATACCGCAGCCATGGCCGGGAAGCCCATCGCCACCAGCAGTGGTGCAACGATCGCCGCCGGGGTACCGAACCCGGAAGCACCCTCGATGAAGCAGCCGAACAGCCAGCAGATGATCACCACCTGAATGCGCGGATCAGGACTGATGGCGGCGAAACCCGAGCGGATGGCGGCAATGCCGCCGGAATATTTCAGGGTGTTGAGCAGCAGGATGGCACCGAAGATGATCCATAGCAGACTGAGCGTGATCACCAGCCCCTGCAGGGTCGAGGACAGCACCCGGTTGAAGCTCATGTCCCAGGCGAACAGGGCGATCAGCGCGGTGATGCCGTATACCACCGGCATCGCGGTCCTGGCCGACCAGCGCAGACCGATCAGCAGGACGCCGGCCAGAAGAATAGGTGCAAACGCCAGCAAGGCGAGAAATCCAGATGACATACAGCGCTCCATAATTGTTATTGGAGAGGCTTCAGGTAAATTGGTAATACCAATTTACCGCGGATGAGGATCAGCGTAAAAAAGCCATGCCGGCATGTCAAACATATAATTCTTAGACATTGGTCTTATCGGCGAACAAAGGCTTTTCCGGTTGCAGGCCAGCCGGCATAATGCATCGTCATTGGTCAGACCAATAGGAGCAGCCATTATGGAAATCGGCCAGATCCAGCAGCGCCGACTGTCGGACAATATCGTCGAGCAGTTGGAGTTGATGATGCTCGACGGTGCCCTCAAGCCAGGCCAGCGCCTACCGGCGGAACGGGTGCTTGCGGAACAGTTCGGCGTGTCCCGCCCTTCCCTGCGCGAAGCGATCCAGAAGCTTGCTGCCCGCGGCCTGCTGACCAGCCGCCAAGGCGGGGGCAACTATGTCACCGAGTCACTGGGCTCGAGCTTCAGCGACCCGCTGCTGGGCCTGCTCGAAGGCCGCCCCGACGCCCACCGCGACCTGCTGGAATTTCGCCACACCCTGGAAGCCGATTGCGCCTACTACGCTGCACTGCGTGCCACCGAGCTCGATCACCAGCATCTGCGTGAAGCCTATGAGGCGCTGCAAGCCTGCTATACCAGTGGCGACACCGGCGGCCGCGCCGAAGAAGGCGCCGCCGATGCGCGCTTTCATCTGGCGATTGCCGAAGCCAGCCACAACATCATCCTGCTGCACACCATCCGTGGCCTGTTCGACCTGCTCAAGCGCAACGTGGTGACCAATATCGGCGGCATGTATGCGCTGCGCCCGGAAACCCGGCAGATGCTGATGAGGCAGCATCAGCAACTGTTCGAAGCCATCATCGAGGGGCGTGCCGAGGATGCCCGGCGCCACGCTGGCGCGCATATCGGCTATGTGCAGGAAGTGCTGGCCGAGCGCCAGCAGGAGGAGCAGCGCCGTAGCCGGGCCAGGCGGCGGGAAACGCCGCGCTAGAGCTATTGGCGCTTTTGCGCGTCAAATTCGTGGCGCAATCGAGCGCAGCGGCTATAGTCACTGTTTACCCCATTAATGGGGGGCTGCGTCCAAACAGGAGGCTTCGATAATGAAAGGCGCATTACCCGCTCTCCCACTGCTCGTTGCGTTCACTTTTTCCGTCCATGCCTATGAACTGAGCCCTACCCTCGAAGCGGGTTTGTGGCGCAGTGAAACACGTATTCTTATAGGCCCCGAAGACCGTATCGAGGCCCTGCAACAGGCCCAGCAGCAGATGCTGGAGGAGCTGCCGGGCGAGCGCCGGGCGTTGCTGGACGCCGCCATCAGTCAGAGTCCCCCGAAAGTCAAAATGGAATGCATCACTGCACAACGTGCCGAAGAGCTGGTGCAGATAGAGACCCTGCAGCGGGAAATCCAGCGCGATGTGCCCGAATGTGAGCTGACGGTACACCCGGTGGATCGCTCGACCCTGAGCATCCATGGCCACTGCCAAAGCGATCAGGGCTTCAATGGCGACATGCAGGGCCACCTGGAAATCATCAGCAGTTATGAGGTCCGCTCATCCTATCTGGGCCTCGGCCAGGTCCGCAGCGAACCAGACAACCCCGCAGCGACAGCCAGTATCCAACTGCAGGAAATCTCCCGCTGGACTACCGAGGATTGTGGAAAGGTGACGCCGCAGGAGCGTCTGTCGTTTTGATCCTGGTCAGCCCTCATGCGCCAGCCATGGACTAGACTTGCGTATATGACAACAGGAGGCTGCCCATGCTGAAGCACTGTATTCTCGGTTTCGACTATTCGGAAAGCTGGCAGAAAACCTGCGATCGGCTGCCATCGGTATTGCAGCTGGCCGGCGTGCAGAAGCTGACGCTGGTACATGTGGTGGACACTACCCGGCGCATGAACGTAGAGGACAGCGCCGCCGCAGCTGCCAGTCACCTCAAGGAGCTGTCCGCCAGTCTCGGCGCGGAACTGGGCATCGCCGTGGATTACGAGGTGCGCCAGGGCTTCGCCGCCACCGAGCTGCATGAAGCGGCGCGGCGGCACAAGGCCGATGGCCTGATCGTACTGAACCAGAGCCATTCCGCCGGGCGCGCCCTGTTCTATGGCAACATCACCCTGAACCTGGCGCGCCTGACCCGCCTGCCACTGCTGATCCTGCCGGGCGGCGGGCCGGTCGTGGAGCCCAGCGCCCCGGTATTGCTGGCCACCGACGGCTCGCGTCCGGCACGGGTCGCCCAGCGTGCCTTCGAGCATTTCCTCAGCGGAGGCCGCCACGGCCTGGTGCTCTGGGTGGAAACCGAAGAAGTCGATAATGTCGCCACCATCAATGAGCAGGTGGCGGAGATCACCAGCCGTCATGAACAGGTGATATCACGCCACGTGAAGGGTTCGGCGGTACGGGAAATCGTAAAGACCGCCGAGGCCGAACAGGTGGCACTGGTGATCCTCGGCAAGCGCGGCACCACGCCGATCCAGGACCTGCTGATCGGCAGTACCGCCGAGGGTGTAGCCCGGGAATGCCGGCAGCCGGTGCTGCTGATTCCCGCCAACACCGAGATCTGATCCCCAAACGCAGACGGCCCCGGTAGCTACCGGGGCCGTCTGTCTCACACGATGCGAAGCCGCTTCAGAAGAACGCTTGCAGTCCGGTCTGCGCCCGGCCCAGGATCAGCGCGTGCACATCGTGGGTACCTTCATAGGTGTTGACCACCTCGAGGTTGACCACATGGCGGATCACGCCGAACTCGTCGGAGATACCATTGCCGCCGAGCATGTCCCGCGCCACCCGAGCGATATCCAGCGACTTGCCGCAGGAGTTGCGCTTCATGATCGAGGTGATTTCCACCGCTGCGGTACCTTCGTCCTTCATCCGACCCAGGCGCAGGCAGCCCTGCAGCGCCAGGGTAATCTCGGTCTGCATGTCGGCCAGCTTCTTCTGCACCAGCTGGGTCTGCGCCAGCGGGCGGCCGAACTGCAGACGGTCCAGCGTGTACTGGCGGGCGGTATGCCAGCAGAACTCGGCCGCGCCCAGGGCGCCCCAGGCGATGCCGTAACGGGCCGAGTTCAGGCAGGTGAAGGGCCCGCGCAGACCGGTTACGCCGGGCAGCAGGTTTTCTTCCGGCACGAAGACATCGTCCATCACGATTTCACCGGTGATCGAGGTACGCAGCCCGACCTTGCCCTTGATCGCTGGCGCGCTCAGGCCCTTCCAGCCCTTCTCCAGGATGAAACCACGGATCACGTCATCCTCGGTCTTGGCCCAGACCACGAACACATCGGCGATCGGGCTGTTGGTGATCCACATCTTGGCACCCTTGAGCAGGTAGCCGCCATCGACCTTCTTGGCACGGGTAACCATGGAGCCCGGATCGGAGCCGTGATTCGGCTCGGTCAGACCGAAGCAGCCGATATATTCGCCACTGGCCAGCTTGGGCAGGTACTTCTGTTTCTGCTCCTCGGAGCCGAACTCGTTTATCGGCACCATCACCAGGGATGACTGCACGCTCATCATCGAGCGATAGCCGGAATCCACCCGCTCGACTTCGCGGGCAATCAGGCCATAGCACACATAGTTCAGACCGCTGCCGCCATACTCGCTGGGAATGGTCGCGCCCAACAGGCCGAGTTCACCCATTTCGCGGAAGATCGCCGCGTCGGTCTGCTCATGACGGAAGGACTCCAGTACCCGTGGCATCAGCTTGTCCTGGCAGTACTGCGCTGCCGAGTCACGCACCATACGCTCTTCTTCAGTGAGCTGTTGATCCAGCAACAGCGGGTCCATCCAGTTGAAACTTGCTTTGCTATCGGCCATGGGTACTCCATAGAGAATGTCGTTGTAGATGCGAGCCTGTTGCCGGCCCCTTGAACTGCAAAACAGACTAGCCTTCGGACGGAGCTTAGGCAAACGCGTTTTTTGCAGCATGTTGTGCTAACTTGGAACTCCGTGATGGTTATCCGTGAGAGTGACATGCGCCGCAAGATCCCCCCGACCCAGGCCCTGATCTGCTTCGAGTCCGCCGCCCGGCATGAGAGTTTCACCAAGGCTGCCGAGGAACTGGCGCTGACGCAGAGCGCGGTATGCCGGCAGATTGCCAATCTGGAGAGCTTCCTCGATATTCAGCTGTTCCGCCGCACCCGCAGGGGCGTGAGGCTCACCGAGGCCGGCCAGACCTACAGCCGGCGCATCGCCAACCGCCTGGACGCAGTGGAACGCGACACCCTGTCGGTGATGGGCAACCAGGGCACCGCGACCCTGGAGCTGGCCCTGGTGCCGACCTTCGGCACTCAATGGCTGCTGCCGCGCCTGGGCCGTTTCCTTGTGCAACATCCGCAAGTCACCATCAACATGACCAACCGCACCCGGCCCTTCCTGTTCGCCGACACCGAGTTCGATGCGGCAATCTATTTCGGCGACGGAGAATGGTCGGGCACCGAGGTGCATTTTCTGATGAATGAATCACCGGTGCCGGTGTGCAGCCCCGGGCTGCTGGCAGGCCAGGCACAGCTGACCCCGCAGCAGATCAGCCAACTGCCGTTGCTGCAGCAGTCAACCCGTCCCTATGCCTGGCGCCAGTGGTTCGCCTCCTGCGACATGCGTATCGAGCATGATCTCAATGGCACCCGGCTGGAGCTGTTTTCGATGCTGGCCCAGGCCGCCATGCATGGTATGGGTGTGGCCCTGATTCCGCCGTTCCTGATCCGCAACGAGCTGGAGAGTGGCCGACTGGTCGTGGCCTGCCCGCGCAGCTTCGACAGCAGCAATGCCTATTACCTGGTGATTCCCGAACGCAAGGCCGAATCCGCCACCTTGCAGGGATTCCGCGACTGGGTGATCCAGGAAGCTGAAACATACCGTGGCACAAACGGAGTGTAGCGCCCCTGCCCTACGCCTGGCGGCCTGCCAGCCAACAGCGTCGTCGAGCAGGCGCTCGACAACCCGAGGGCGGTACCGGGGTGTAGCGCGCCCGCGCTACGCCTGGCGGCCTGCCAACCAGCAACGTCGTCGAGCAGGCGCTCGACAACCCGAGGGCGGTACTGGGGTGTAGCGCCCCTGCGCTACGCCTGGCGGCATGCCAACCAGCAACGTCGTCGAGCAGGCGCTCGACAACCCGAGGGCGGTACTGGGGTGTAGCGCCCCTGCGCTACGCCTGGCGGCATGCCAACCAGCAACGTCGTCGAGCAGGCGCTCGACAACCCGAGAGCGGTACTGGGGTGTAGCGCCCCTGCCCTACGCCTGACGGCCTGCCAACCAGCAACGTCGTCGAGCAGGCGCTCGACAATCCGAGAGCGGTGCTGGGGTGTAGCGCCCCTGCGCTACGCCTCGCGGCATACCAACCGGCAACGTCGTCGAGCAGGCGCTCGACAACCCGACGGTCGTACCGGGGTGTAGCGCCCCTGCGCTACGCCTGGGGGCCTGCCAGCCAACAGCGTCATCGAGCAGGCGCTCGACAACCCGAGGGCGGTACCGGAGTACTCGACAACCCGGGTCCTCTTCCCCGGTCAGGCCATGCGGAAATAGACGCAGATCCGCTGCCCATTGACCTCATGCACGGCGATATCCATCTCGTACAGATCGCGCAGCACCTCATCACGGATGATCTGCTGCGGCGTGCCCTGGTAGGCCGGCTTGCCCTGGCGCATGGCGATGATGTGGTCGGAATAGCAGGAGGCGAAGTTGATATCGTGCAGCACCACCACCACGGTCTTGCCCTTCTCGTCGGCGGCGCGGCGCAGCAGTTGCATCATGTCCACGGCAAAGCGCATGTCGATGTTGTTCAGCGGCTCATCCAGCAGTACGTACTCGGTGTCCTGGCACATGACCATGGCCACGTAGGCTCGCTGACGCTGGCCGCCGGACAGCTCGTCGATCGGCCGGTCGCGGTACTCGTTCAGCCGCAGGTAGTCCATGGCCTCATCCACGTGACGCATGTCCTCGGCGGTCAGGCGTCCGCCCGAATGCGGAAAACGGCCGAAGGCGACCAGATCCCGCACCGTCAGGCGCAGCGAAGTCTGGTTGTCCTGACGCAGGATCGACAGGCGCCGGGCCAGCACGCTGCCCGGTGTACGGGTGACATCCATGCCATCGACCAGTACCGTGCCGGCGCTCATCGGCGTCAGGCGGCTGATCATCGACAGCAGCGTCGACTTGCCCGCCCCGTTCGGCCCGATGATCGAGGTAAAACCGCCCTTGGGAATGCTCAGGCTGACGTCATCGACCACCAGCACATCGCCGTAGCGCTTGGAAACACCTTGGGTTTCAATCATTGTCTGACTCCGCGCATCAGCAGCGCTATGAACAGCAGGCCGCCGGCCAGCTCGATGACCAGCGCCAGCGGCAGGGTTGAGGCCAGCACATGCTCCAGCAGCACCTGACCACCGACCAGGCAGATGATCCCGGCCAACACACTGGCCGGCAGCGTCCAGCAGTGACGCGGGGAGCCAGTGAACCAGTAGGCCAGGTTGGCGATCAGCAGGCCGAAGAAAAGGGTCGGGCCGACCAGCACCGTGGCCACCGACACCAGGATCGCCACCACCGCCATGATGCCCAGCACTACCCGCCCGTGGGCAACGCCGAGGTTGATGGTGATATCCCGCCCCAGCGACAGCACATCCAGGCAACGCCACCAGCGCAGCAGCAACAGACCGCCCAGCGTCAGGGCAACCGCCGCTGCGCCCAGCAGCTGGGTATTGATGCGCCTGAAACTGGCCTGGGGCACGCCAGTGCTGATACCGAACTCGCTCGGGTCAAGTACCCGGGCGCCGAGCTCGGAAAGCTCGCGGAACAACATACCGGCCAGCATGCCAAGCAGAATCATCAGATGCAGACTGCGCACCGAGCCGGAAAACAGCAGGCGGAACAGCAGCAGCGCCAACATCACCATTACCAGCACCTGCATGGCAAAGCGCAACGACGGCGGCCACTCGGCCAGTTGGCTACCGCCCCAGACCAGCAGTGCCAGGGTCTGCACCAGCACATAGAGCACATCGAACCCCATCAGCGCCGGCGTCAACAGACGGCTGTGGGTAATGGTCTGGAACAGCACGGTGGAAATACCAATGGCGCAGGCGGTGAGCAGCAATGCCAGCAGCCGGCTACCACGGTACTGCAGGATGAAGTCCCAATCGGTCTGCACGTTCACCGTCATGAAGCCGACCATGCACAGCAGCGCCAGCACGCCCAGCACCAGCACCCGCAGCGCCGGACTGCGCCAGGAAGTCAGGACCATTTCGCCCTCCCCTGCAGCAGGACCGCGAGAAACACCACGCAACCACCAATCGACAGCAGATTGGACGAGGGCACCTCGTAGGGATGGATCAGCAGCCGACCCAGCAGGTCAGCCGCCAGCAGCAGGGCCGCTCCCAGCAGCGCCACCAGCGGTATCGACCGGCGCAGGTTGTCCCCGGCCAGCAGCCGTACCAGATTCGGCGCCACCAGCCCGATAAAGGGAATCACCCCGGCGGTCACCACCACGCTGCCGACAATCATCGCCACCAGCACCACACCGGCGCCCATCAGCAGCGAGTAGTTGACACCGATATTGGTGGCGAAATCACGACCCATGCCAATCACGGTAAAGCGATCGGCCAACAGCATCGCCGCCCCGGTCAGGCCGGCCGCTATCCACAGCAGTTCATAGCGACCGCGCAACACCGCCGAGAAATCACCGCTATTCCAGGCGCGCAGTGATTGCGAGAGGTCGAAGTGGTGCGCCAGCAGGCCACTGCCGGCATGTATCACCCCGGCCATGACCAGACCGACCAGCGGCACGATCAGTGCCGAGCGCAGCGGCATGCGCTGCAGTACCCCGAGAAACAGCAGGATACCGCCAGCGGCAAAGGCACTGACCACCAGAAACCGGCCCCACAGCGGCAGCCCCTGGGGCAATGCGATAGCCAGCACCAGCATACCAAGCGCAGCTACTGCCATCGGGCCGGTGGTGGAGGTATCCACCAGCCGGTTGCGCGCCATCATCTGCAGCATCGCGCCGGCCACCGCCAGCGCGGCGCCGGCCAGAATCAATGCGATGGTGCGCGGCAGACGGCTGACGAAGAGAATCTTGGAAATCCGGTCATCCGGGTCGGCAGTGAGGACATTGAGCAGACTCATGCGGCTGGCACCGACATTCAGACTGCACAACCCCAGTACGACCACCAGGCCCAACAACAGGAACAACCAGAGAGCGCCCATGCGGGGCGCCCTGGATGGAGAAGAAATGGAATGGGACATGCATCCTGCCTGACCAGCAAAGGGGCGAAAACTCAGCGCCCGGCGGAGAACACCTGAATCAGCTCATCGACACTGTTCTGCATCACGCCGATACCGCTGTTGTCCAGCAGATACCAGCTGGCCGGATCCAGATAGACGATCTGCCCTTTGCTGCCGGCACTGGTGGCCTGCACCAGTTCGTTGTCCATCAGCTCAGCAGCAGCGGTACCTTCACGGCCGATGGCAGCGTCACGGTCCATCACGAACAGCCAGTCCGGATCGGCCTCCAGCAGAAACTCGAAGGACACCGCCTGACCGTGGCGGCCGACCTGCAGTTCCTCGACCGCCGGGGCAACGCCGAATACATCATGGATCAGCCCAAAGCGGGTGCCCTTGCCGAACGCCGCCATCTTGCCGCCGGTGGTGAGGACCAGTAGGCCATCACCCTGCCCTTCGGTCAGGCCACGCAGTTCGGTGACGGAATTCTTGAGCCGGGCGACCAGCTCGGCAGCCTGATCCTGCTTGCCGAAGATCTCACCGAGCAGCAAGGTATTGCGCTCGACACTGCCCAGCAGGTCGTTCGGATCAGGGGTCAGATCGATGGTGGTGCCGAACCTGGACGTCTCGTCATACTGCCCCTGGGCACGACGACCGAGAATGATCAGGTCCGGCTGGGCGTTCTTCAGCGCCTCGAAGTCCGGCTCGAACAGGCTGCCAGCACGAATGTAATCGCCATCACGGTACTGCTTGAGCACCTCCGGCGGATTGGAGGAAGGAATACCACTGACCGTCACCCCCAGCTGCGCCAGGGTATCCAGCGTCGACCAGTCCAGCACCACCACCTTGTGTGGCTGGACCGGCACCTGAGCCTGACCACTGGAGTGGGTAATGGTGATGTTCTCTGCCTGCGCTACAGCGGCACCAGCACCCAGCGTCAGAGCCAGACAGACTCCGGACAGCGCAGCAAAACGGGAAAGACCTGACAGCATGACAACTCCTTTTCGATACCCGCAGCCGTCTCCAACAGCAACGACGAAGCGCTACCGACAGCAGCAGAAACAGGGGGGAACATCTGCGAATAATTATTGTTTGCGAGACTAGCAAAACCGCCTCGCCGGTACAATCGATCGCCCATGAAAAAGGCGAGCCCACGGGCTCGCCTTTGTTACTTCCCATTTCGCCGTTACTTGCGAATACCTTCGATGGTCAGATCCAGCTCGACCACCGCAGAGGCCGGCCCCAGGTCCATGGAGATATCGTAGTCGGCCAGCTTGATGCTGGTGGTGCCTTCAAAACCGGCTCGGTAGCCACCCCACGGATCATCACCCTCACCGATGAAGCGGGCATCGATCACCACCGGCTTAGTCACCCCGTTGAGGGTGAAGTCACCGGTGACCTTGGCGGTATTCTCGCCAGTCACTTCCACCGCAGTGGAAACGAAGGTGGCCTGGGGATGCTTGCCTACGTTGAGGAAGTCATCGCTGCGCAGGTGCTTGTCACGCTCGGCATGGTTGGAATCCACGCTGGCGGTGTTGATGGTCACGCTGACCTTGCTGTTCTCCGGGTTGTCCGCATCCCAGCTGAAGCTGCCGTCAAAGTCGTTGAAGCGACCATGCAGCATGCTGAAGCCCATGTGTCCGGTCTTGAAGTTGATGAAGGCGTGCTGACCTTCCTTGTCGATCGCGTAATCAGCGGCGTACAGCGAGCCGGACAGAGCCATCAAACCACCCAGTGCAATACCTGCGAAAATCTTTTTCATGCTTGTTTCTCCTTGGAGTCAGTCAATTGCCGCCCTTGCATGCCGAGCATGCGGCGCAACGTGTCGTCATGGTCAAGAAAATGATGCTTCAGAGCACCCAGCGCATGCAGCGCGGCCAGCCCCAATACCCCTATCGCCACCCAGTAATGCACTGCCCCGGCCCGGTCAGCCTGACTTGGCAACCCGGTCACCAGCGCCGGCACCTCGAACCAGCCAAATACGCTGATACCTTGCCCCTTGGCCGTGGAAATCAGATAACCACTGGCTACGATCACGAACAGCAACAGGTATAGCAGCCCATGCACCACTCCCGCCACGCTGACTTCCCAGCGCTTGTGGTTGGGCAGATGCGCCGGCCGCGGGTTGATCCAGCGCCACAGCAAGCGCAACACCAGTACTGCCAATAGCGCCAGGCCGATGCTCTTGTGCCAGAACGGCGCGCTGCGGTAGTAGGGGCTGTAGTAACTCAGGTCGGTCATCCACAACCCGAGAATGGCCAGCCCGATCACGGTCAGCGCCACTACCCAGTGCAGCAGGATGGACACCAGCCCATAGCTGTTCCGCGTATTTTTCAGGTGCATTGCTATACGTCCTGTATTGGATGATGCAAATGATCATACATCGGGATAGGAAAACTAAAAGCGGAAATAGTAGAGCAGAAACATCTATTTTATAGATATATCCCAGATCAGCTGCTGGCTGTTCGTGCAAGGTCTGCCTTTCCCGGGCGGGTCAGCTCGACACGCCGTGAATACGTCCCTGCAGGCTCGTTGATGCCATCCCTGGCATCAAACGGTCGAGCCGACCCGACCGGGAAACGCCGCCATGGAGTGCGGAGTATCGGAGGGGGAGGAAAGATTTACTGCAGCCACTTCGCACTGCGTCGCAGCATGAAGTGGCTGCCGACTGAACGGTACAAAACGTCAGAAGAACAGCCGCTTCAACTCCGCCCCCGGATCAGCCGCGCGCATGAACGCCTCGCCCACCAGGAAGCTGTATACGCCATTCTCCAGCATCAACTCGACATCGGCACGGGACAGAATGCCGCTCTCGGTCACCGCCAGGCGATCCGCCGGAATCCGCGGCAGCAACTGCAAGGTGGTATCGAGCGACACCTCGAAATTATGCAGATTGCGGTTGTTGATACCCACCAGCGGCGTATCCAGTTTCAGCGCGCGCTCCAGTTCCGCCCCATCGTGCACTTCCACCAGCACATCCAGGCCATGCTCGACGGCCACCGCGTTGAGCTCCGCCATCTGGCTGTCTTCCAGCGAGGCGACGATCAGCAGCACACAATCGGCGCCCATCGCCCGCGCCTCGACCACCTGGTAAGGGTCGACCAGGAAGTCCTTGCGGATCACCGGCAGCGCACAGGCCGCCCGTGCCTGCTGCAGATACTCGGGACTGCCCTGGAAGAAATCGATATCGGTCAGCACCGACAGACAGGCCGCCCCACCCTGCTGATAGCTGGCGGCGATCTCGGCCGGATTGAAATCTTCCCGGATCACTCCCTTGCTCGGTGAGGCCTTCTTCACCTCGGCAATCACCGCCGGCTGCTGCGCCGCTGCACGCTGGCGCAGCGCCTGGGCAAAGCCGCGCGGCTTGTCGGCACCGGCAGCCAGGCGCTCCAGCTCGGCCAGCGATACCCTGGCGCGATTCTCCTTCACTTCCTCGTACTTGCGGGCGACGATGTTTTCCAGAATGGTTGGCAGGCTCATTTCTGCAGCGCCTCCTCACGGAAGATTTCAGTAAAGGAGGCCAATTCGGCCATCTTTTCCCGGGCCATGCCCGAATACAGGGCATCGGAGGCCAGTTCCACACCCTCCTTCAGCGACGATGCCACATCCGCCGCGTACAGCGCCGCACCGGCATTGAGGATGATCATGTCCGCCGCCTTCTCCCCGACCTCGGTCTCACGCTTGCCCAGCGCATCGCGGATCAGCTGCAGCGAAGCCTCCGGCCCCTCTACGGTCAGGCCGATCAGGCTGCGGCTCTTGATACCCAGCTCCTCCGGGCTGACCTCGTATTCGCTGATCACCCCATCCTTCAGCTCGGCGATGTGCGTGGGCGAGGCCAGGCTGATTTCATCCAGGCCGTCGCGCGAATGCACGATCAGCACATGGCGGCTGCCCAGCCGCGCCAGCACCTCGGCCATCGGCCGGCACAGCGCCTTGCTGAACACCCCGATCACCTGATGCTTGACCCCGGCCGGATTGGTCATCGGCCCGAGCATGTTGAACAGGGTACGCATGCCCAGCTCGCGACGCGGGCCAACGGCATATTTCATCGCGCCATGGTGGGCCGGCGCGAACATGAAGCCGACGCCGACGCTCTCCACACAACGGGCCACCTGATCGGGGGTCAGGTTCAGGTTGATGCCGGCCGCCTCCAGCAGATCGGCACTACCGCTCTTGCCGGACACCGCACGGTTGCCGTGCTTGGCCACCTTGCCACCGGCGGCGGCTACCACGAAGGCGGCAGCCGATGACACATTGAAGATATTTGCGCCGTCGCCACCGGTACCGCAGGTATCGACCAGATTGTCGCCTTCGATCGTCACCCCCGAGGCCAGTTCGCGCATCGCCAGCGCCGCACCGGTGATCTCGTCCAGGCTCTCGCTCTTCATGCGCAGGGCCACCAGCATGCCGCCAATCTGCGCATCGGTGCACTGGCCGGTCATGATCTGACGCATGACATCCTGCATCTCCTGCGTGGACAGGTCGATGTTTTCAACGACCCTGGCCAGTGCTGTGGTGATATCCATCATTGCTCTCCTGAGATTCGTTCAGCTGCGCATGCCGCCCTGCTGATTGAGAAAGTTGGCCAGTAGTTCATGGCCCTGTTCGCTGAGAATGGACTCGGGGTGGAACTGCACCCCCTCGATCAGGTACTGGCGATGGCGCAGCCCCATGATCTCGTCCACCGAACCGTCAGCGTGCTGGGTCCAGGCGGTGACCTCCAGGCACTCGGGCAGGTTGTCGCGGCGCACCACCAGTGAATGATAGCGGGTCACCGTCAGCGGGTTGGCCAGGCCGGCGAACACACCCTGGTCACGGTGGTAGACCGGGCTGGTCTTGCCATGCATGGCTTCACGCGCCCGCACCACCTCACCGCCGAATGCCTGGCCGATGCTCTGGTGCCCAAGGCAGACACCGAGGATCGGCAGCTTGCCGGCAAAGTGTCTGAGCGCCGCTACCGATACTCCCGCCTCGTTCGGCGTACATGGCCCCGGCGAGACCACGATGCGCTCCGGCTCCAGCGCCTCGATCTGTGCCACGCTCAACTCATCGTTGCGTACTACCTTGACCTCGGCACCCAGCTCACCGAAGTACTGCACCAGGTTCCAGGTGAAGGAGTCGTAATTGTCGATCATCAATAACATGCCGATTCCCTCACTTCACGGATTGTTCAGCCAGCGCCACCGCACGGAACATGGCGCGACGCTTGTTGATGGTTTCTTCCCATTCCAGCTCAGGTACCGAGTCGGCCACGATACCGCCGCCGGCCTGCACGTGCAGTTCGCCGTGCTTGATGACCGCAGTACGGATGGCGATGGCGGTATCCATATTGCCGTTCCACGCCCAGTAACCCACGGCGCCACCGTAGACGCCGCGCTTGACCGGCTCCAGCTCGTCGATGATTTCCATGGCGCGGATCTTCGGCGCACCGGACAGGGTACCGGCCGGCAGGATGGCGCGCAGCGCGTCCATCGCGGTCAGCTCGGGGCGCAGGCGGCCGCGCACGTTGGAGACGATGTGCATGACGTTGGAATAGCGCTCGATGACCATTTTCTCGGTCACCTGCACCTGGCCGATCTCGGCCACCCGACCGACATCATTGCGGCCGAGGTCGATCAGCATCAGGTGTTCGGCCAGTTCCTTGTGGTCGGACAGCAGGTCCTGCTCCAGCGCCAGGTCGGCTTCCTCGGTGGCGCCGCGCGGACGGGTGCCGGCGATCGGCCGGACGGTGACCTCGCCCTCTTCCACCCGCACCAGCACCTCCGGCGAGCTGCCGACCACGTGGAAATCATCCAGATTGAAGAAGTACAGATAAGGCGTGGGGTTCTGGCTGCGCAGCGCCCGGTACAGATCGATGGGCGCAGCCTGGAAGTCGATGCTCATGCGCTGGGACGGCACCACCTGCATGCAGTCACCGGCCAGGATGTATTCCTTGATGGTGCTGACGGCGTTCTGGTAGTCCTCGCGGGTGAAGCTGGCACGGTATTCCAGGTCGCGCTCGGCCACCGCCCCCAGGTTCAGCCCCTGGCGCGGGGTGAAAGGCGCGGCCAGTTGCGCCAGCAACTCATCCAGACGGCGGTTGGCCTGCTCCCAGGCATCCCCGGCGGCGGTATCGGCCAGCACGATGACATGCAGCTTGCCGGCCAGGTTGTCGAATACCACCACCTCGTCGGAGACCATCAACAGGATATCCGGGTTGTCCAGCGGATCGGGATTCGGCGAGGCGCCCAGCCGGCGCTCGACATAACGCACGCAGTCGTAGCCGAAATAGCCGACCAGCCCGCCATTGAAGCGCGGCAGGCCGGCAATGTCCGGCACCTGGTAGCGGGCCTTGAATTGCTCGACGAAGGCCAGCGGGTCTTCGCATTCGTGGGATTCGGTCTCGACACCGTCCACATAGACACTGGCGGTGTACCCGCGCACCTTCAACACGGTGCGGGCCGGCAGGCCGATGATCGAATAGCGGCCCCACTTCTCGCCGCCCTGTACTGATTCGAGCAGGTAGGAATAGGGCGCATCGGCCAGTTTCAGGTAGGTGGACAGCGGTGTGTCCATGTCGGCCAGCACTTCACGTACCACAGGGATGCGATTGCAGTCCTGAGCAGCCAGGTGGCGAAATTCGTCTTGGGTCATGATCAGCCTCACGGGCGGGTAAATGTCACACACAAACCGGTGCCTGCGCTGGGCGCAGGCGGAACAATATCAGGGACGCCAACGCCAGCGGGCGAGCGCCTTCATTATTCCCATCAGTATGCGGTTGCTGACAAACACGGCTGATCCATTGATTCTGCAAGCGGGTAACGTTGCAAGACTATATGAGCGCATCAAGTGAATCAACCAGCAGGTCGGGGTTCTCCATGGCCACCGGCCGGCCATGGTTATAGCCGTAGCTGACCGCCACCACCCGTACACCGGCGGCCTGGGCCGCCAGCACATCGTTGCGCGAGTCACCGACAAACAGGCTGCGTTCGGCCGTGGCCCCGGCGCTGGCCATGACATGCAGCAGCCCGGCCGGGTCGGGTTTCTTCAGCGGCAGGGTATCGCCGCCGATGATCCAGTCGAACGCCCCCAGCCCTTTCTCCTCCAGCAACGGCGCCACGAAGCGCTCGGGCTTGTTGGTGACCACCGCCAGCGGGATGTCACGCGCACGCAGCCAGTTCAGCAGCGCCGGCACGCCGGGATACACGGAGGTGGCGCTGTGGTCACCGGAGTAGGCGTGCATGAAGTCAGCCAGCGCCGCCTGCGCCTCGGCTTCGTCCACCGCCGCATGCTCGATGCTGCCGGCAAGCGCGCGGCGCACCAGCACCAGCGCACCGTTGCCGACCCAGTTGCGCACCCGCTCGATGCCGGCGGGCGGCCGCCCCCGCAGCATCAGCATCTGGTCGACCGCCGCCGCCAGATCCGGCACCGAGTCGACCAGGGTGCCATCCAGGTCGAACATCACCAGTTGCGGCAGGCCGCCGTCGAACAGACGCTGCAGAGCCGTCATCTCAGCGTTGCGCCTGGGCCAGCTCGGCACGCATCTGGTCGATTACCGTTTTGTAGTCCGGCGCATTGAAGATCGCCGAACCGGCGACGAAGGTGTCAGCGCCGGCTTCGGCAATCCCACGGATATTCTGCACATTCACACCACCGTCGATCTCCAGGCGGATATCCCGACCACTGGCATCGATCAGAGCGCGGGCTTCACGCAGCTTGTCGAGGGTCCCGGGGATGAACTTCTGGCCGCCAAAGCCGGGGTTGACGCTCATCAGCAGCACCATGTCGACCTTGTCCATCACGTATTTCAGCGCGTCCAGCGAGGTCGCCGGATTGAATACCAGACCGGCCTTGGCGCCGCCATCCTTGATCAGTTGCAGCGAGCGATCCACGTGGTCGCTGGCTTCGGGGTGGAAGGTGATGAACGAAGCGCCGGCTTCGAGAAAGTCGCCGATGATGCGATCCACCGGGCGTACCATCAGGTGCACATCGATCGGTGCGGTGACGCCGTATTTGCGCAGGGCACTGCAGACCATGGGACCGATGGTCAGGTTGGGCACGTAATGGTTGTCCATCACATCGAAGTGAACAATATCGGCGCCTGCCGCCAACACCCGATCCACCTCTTCCCCGAGACGGGCGAAGTCGGCGGACAGGATGGACGGAGCGATGGCGTAATCAGGCATGGCAGACCTCTGGGTTAATCGGAACCGGGGTATTCTACCCTCTCGGACGGCGTTCGTGGGGGATGCAGTGGGTCATCCGGGCTTCCGGCGCGGTCGAATACCCATTCGACCAACGAAGCCACCTGAAACACCGCTGGCCGGGATGGAACCCGGCCGTCCATGGGCCCGGCACCATGGAGTGTCGAGTTCCATCTCGACACCAGCCTTATGTCAGCGAAATCCGCGGTAGCGCCGCAGCTTTTCATAAGCTTGTTGAATACGGTGCACCTGCTCGCCGGCGGCGGCCAGCTCCGCTTCGCTGGCGCCGCCCGCGACCAGCTTGTCCGGATGATGACGGCTGAGCAGTCGGCGATAGGCGCGCTTGATCTGCGCCGGCTCGGCGTTGAGTTCGACACCCAGAAGCGCCGCGGCCTGGCGCAGGCCGCCTCCGGTCGCGACCGGTGCGCCGACTGGCTGGCGGCGCTGATGACGCTGGCGCAGCCGCTGCTGCTCCGCCTTGCCCAACCCGGCCATCTGCGCCCAGGCATCCAGCAGTTGCTGGGCAGCAGCGCTCGGGCGCTCATGCACCAGCGCCATGCGCCAGCAACAATCGAGCAGTTCGGCGCTGCGTTCGAGCTGCTGGCGGTACAGGCGCTGCAACTGCCGCTCGACCCGCGTGGCCGGCAGCTTGCCGCGATTGAAGTTGTCCATCGCCTGCCGGCGCTGCGCCTCATCCAGCCGGTACTGGCCCATCAGCTCACGGGCCAGCTGCAGGTGTTCGGGCGTCACCCGGCCATGGGCCTTGGCTATTCGCCCAAGGCACAGGAACAGCACCTGCTCAAACGGCGGTTTCAGGCCCAGTTGACGTGGCAGGTCGGACCAGCGCTGCAGGCGCCAATGGCGGTCCAGGGCATGCCCCAGCACGCCACCGAGGATGCCGCCCGGCACGCCGGCGACCACTCCGCCCAACAACAGACCCGCGACTGTGACCGGCCAGAGCACCTCAGCCCTCCCGCGCCTGCTGGTCGGCCTGCTGCAGCCGCTCGGGCGTGCCGACATCGATCCAGCGTCCGGTGTAGTGCTCACCACTGACCAGCCCCTGCCCTGCCGCTGCGCGCAGCAAGGGAGCCAGCGGCTGCGGGCCGTCGACTAGGCCGTCGAACAGCTGCGGCGACAATACCGCGATGCCGCTGTAGGTCAGGGCCTCGGCCGGCTGCGGCGTGGTGGGATTGGCCACCGAACCGCCTGCCAGCAGGAAGTCGCCGCCCTGTTTGAAGGGCGGATTGCCGACCAGCACCAGGTGGGCCAGCTTGCCGGCAGGCAGGCGCAGCTCGGCGAAATCGAAATCGGTCCAGATGTCGCCATTGACCAGCACGAAGGGCGCCTTGCCGAGCAGGGGCAAGGCCCGCAGGATGCCGCCGGCCGTTTCCAGCGGCTGCTCCTCGGCCGACCAGTCGATATGCACGCCCAGCTTCGTGCCATCACCGAAGGCCGCTTCGATCTGCAGACCCAGCCAGGCGTGGTTGATCACCAACTGGCGCAAGCCAGCGCGGCCCAGGGCCTCGATATGCCACTGGATCAGCGGCTTGCCGGCTACCGGCAACAGCGGTTTGGGGGTGTGCAGCGTCAAGGGGCGCATGCGCTCACCCTTGCCCGCCGCGAGGATCATCGCCTTCATCTGTTCTACAGCCCCAGACTGTCGAGCAGCCGCTCCAGCGGCCGCAGACGGCTATCGTTGTCACTGGCATCACGCAGGTACCGGATGAAGCGCGGCGCATCTTCCAGATAGCGCGGCTTGCCATCGCGGTAGCGGATACGGGCAAAGATGCCCAGTACCTTGAGGTGCCGCTGCACGCCCATCAGCCGTGACTGGCCAAGAAATTCATCGAATTGCTCGGGCAAGGCGATGCCAGCGGCACGCGCCTGCTGCCAGTAGCGACGGATCCAGCCCTCGCGCTCGGCCAGCGGCAGATTGAAAAAGGCATCGGCGAACAGGGAGGTCACGTCATAGCTGGCCGGACCGTAGAGGGCATCCTGGAAATCCAGCACGCCCGGCTCACCTGGCGCGGTCATCAGATTGCGTGGCATGTAGTCGCGATGCACGAACAGCCGGGACTCGGCCAGGTGACTGTCCAGCAGCAGGCGACACAGGGCATCCCAATCGGCTTGCTGGGCGGCGTCCCATTCGCGCTGCAGGTGCCGGGCCACGAACCACTCGGGAAACAGCTGCAACTCGCGGCGCAGCACAGCCTCGTCGTAGTCCGGCAGTTCGCCCGGCCGGCTGCTCGCCTGCCAGCGCACCAGGGTGCTGATGGCGCCGGCGAACAGGCGCTCGAGTTCCTCCGCCGTCACCCCGGCCTGAATGCTTTCCAGATAGGTGCGCGCGCCCAGGTCTTCCAGCAGCAAGAACCCCTGCTGCGGATCGGCCGCCAGGATCTCCGGGGTCTTCACTCCGGCGGCGGCCAGCAGCCCGCCAATGCGGATGAAGGGACGCACATCCTCGTGCTCCGGCGGCGCATCCATGATGATCAGGCTGTGCTGACCGTCGCTCCAACGGAAATAGCGGCGAAAGCTGGCATCGCTGCTGGCCGGCTGCAACTGCCCCGCTCCGACCTCGCCCCAGCCCCGTTGCCGCTGCGCCGCGGACAATGCCGAGGGCAACCAGGCTTCGAGCAAATTTCGTCTTGCATCCATCATTGGGTTCCTTAGCTGGCTCTGGCGCCTCACAATGCTTTATTATCCACGATCTCGACACGCAGAAGCAGCATGCATGTTGCAATTGCCTCGCACAAGTTCCCGAGTCATCGCGAGCCTGCACGCCCGACTGAACGCCCGGACAACTATAATGGCTTACCCAAAACCTCCGTTTCGCCCCTCATTTTCCCTGTTGCTGGCCAGCGGACTGCTGCTGGCCCAACCCGTATCCAGCCAGGCCACCAGCCAGGTTGAGTGTCGCGCCAGCAGTGATGGCGGCGGCTGGGTCTGTGCACCGCTGCAATCGACCGCCAAGCTGCCTCCGCGCCCCGGTAAACCGGTGGTGCGCGCCACCGAGCCGGAGCCGACCGAGACCACCGAGACACCACGCCAGGCTGCCAGGCAACCGCAGCCGGTGGACTACAGCGAACTGGACTGGGTACCGCGCGAGCAACTGACCGAGGCCCAACGGGCCGCCATCGCGCCCTATTGCAGCGGCGACTATATCGAGCCGCCGCGTATCGGACGGGATGACGATACGCCCTTCGACCAGTTGCCGGTGTATGCCAGCGCCGACTCCAGCAGCTTCGAGCAGCGTAGCCAGACCGGCACGCTGGAGGGCGATGTGCTGCTGCGCCAGGGTCGGTTGCAGGCCCAGGCCAACCAGGCCAGCTTCGATCAGGCCAACAATATCGTCCGCCTGGATGGCGACGTGCGTCTGCGCGACCAGGGCCTGCTGGTGATGGGCGACAGTGCCCAGATGCAGATCGACAATGGCGAAACCCGCATCGAACAGGTGCGCTACGTGGTGCATGAGCCCAATGCCCGCGGCAGCGCGGACAAGCTGATGCGCCGCGACGATGCCGTGATCGTCATGACCAATGGCACCTATACCACCTGTGATCCGGGCCGCAACACCTGGAGCCTGCACAGTGACGATATCGAACTGGACCAGGAGAAGGGCTGGGGCGAAGCCAAGCACGTGACCCTGCGGGTCAAGGATGTACCGGTGTTCTACACCCCGTACATCTACTTCCCGCTGGATGACCGGCGCCAGACCGGCCTGCTGCCGCCGGCCATCAGCCATTCCACCGACAACGGCACCGAGCTGGTCACGCCCTACTACATCAACATCGCGCCGAACTATGACGCCACCCTGTACCCGCGCCTGATGAGCAAGCGCGGCCTGCAGATGGAAGGCGAATTCCGCTATATGCAGCCGGGGCACGAAGGCCAGATCAGTGCCTCGTTCCTGGATGACAAGGAATATGACGATAACCGCTGGCTGTATGGCTGGGAGCATACGGGCGGTCTGCAGAGTCGCTGGACCACCGAGGTCGAGTATTTCGACATCAGCGACCCGTTCTACTTCCAGGACCTGAACAGCGCCCTGGATGCCCGCGGCGATACCTACGTCAACCAGCGCGGCGCCATGACCTACCGCGGCAATGGCTGGCAGTTCCAGGCGGCGCTGCATGCCTATGAACTGGCCACCATCACCTCGGTGACCCCCTACGAACGGCTGCCGCAATTGCGCCTGGACGGTGGACACTGGCTCGGCGACAGCGGTCTGAAACTCGACTACCGCGCCGAATACAGCTACTTCGATCGCGATCTGGATCGTGGCTTCCTGACCGGCAAGGACGGCATCCACTTCGATGCCTTCGGTGACGCAATCCGCACCCCGGATGAGAGTCTGATCGGTCTGCAGCGCGCCACCGGCCACCGGGTCAGCCTGAGCCCGCGCATCAGCTATCCGTGGCAGAACAACTGGGCCTATGTCACCCCGGCAGCACGTGTGCAATCGACCTATTACGACCTGGACTTCAACAAGCGTCAGCATCCTGATGTCGGCACCGACCCGGACCTGTTCTTCGATTACGACGCCGCCGACACCACCCCGTCCAGCACCATACCGGTGGCCAGCCTGGATGCCGGGCTGTATTTCGACCGCGAGACCAGTTGGTTCGGCCGCGACCTGCGCCAGACCCTGGAGCCCCGGGCCTTCTACCTGTATGCCCCCTACCGCAACCAGAACGACCAGCCGCTGTTCGACACCAACGAGAACACCTTCAGCTACAACGCCCTGTTCCGTGATGACCGCTTCAGCGGCAACGACCGCACCGGCGACGCCAACCAGCTGGCACTGGGTGTGACCAGCCGCGCCCTGACCTCCAGGGGCGTCGAGCGCGCGCGCGCCAGCTTCGGCCAGATCTTCTATTTCGAGGATCAGCGGGTTCAACTGGTCGATACCCTGGGCCAGCGCCGGGAACGGGACAACGACTCGACCTCGGCCTACGCCGCCGAGTTCATGTATCAAGTCAGCAATGCCTGGAAACTGCGCGGCGATGCGCTGTGGAATCCCGATAGAAGCGCCGACAATGCCGGTAGCCTGATGGCCAACTATCAGCCGGAGCCGCGCAAGGTGATCAATGCCGGCTATCGCTTCCGCAACGAGACCAACACCTTCAATGCCCTGACCGGCAACTTCATCCGCGACGACAACCGCCGCATCGACCAGTCCGATCTGTCCTTCATCTGGCCCCTGACCCAGCAGTGGAGCATGATCGGTCGCTGGCAGCATGATTTCGCCGATGACCGAACCCTCGAGGCCTTCGGCGGTCTTGAATATGACAGCTGCTGCTGGAAGCTGCGCTTCATCAATCGTTACTGGGTCGACTACAACGAATTCGAGTCGGTCACCCGTGACGAGGGCAACCGCGGGATCTTCCTGCAGGTGGTCCTGAAAGGACTGGGCAGCGTCGCCGGCAATCGTGTCGAAAGCCTTCTGGACGAGGGCATCCCTGGCTACAGAGAGCGTGAAACCAATGCATTTTAAGCTACACCGTACGCTGATCGGCCTGTGCGCCGGTCTGCTGATCAGCACCGGCCTGCAGGCCCAGATGGTCGAACTCGATCGTGTTGCCGCGATTGTCGACAACGACGTGATCATGGCCAGCCAGGTCGCGGAGCGGATGAACACCATCCGCCAGCAATTGAGCGAGCGCGGCGCCACCGACCTGCCGCCGGATGAGGAACTGCGCGCGCAGGTCATGGACCGTCTGGTGCTGGAAAGCATCCAGCTGCAGATGGCCGACCGGGCCGGCATCCGCATCGACGATGCCACCCTGAACCAGACCATGCAGCAACTGGCCGAACGCAACGGCGTCAGTCTCGAGCAGTTCCAGGCCGCCCTCGAGCAGGACGGCATCAGCTATGCCCATGCCCGCGAACAGGTACGCCGCGAGCTGCTCATCAACCGGGTACGCCAGCGCCGGGTCGCCGAACGCATCCAGGTCAGCGACCAGGAAGTGCGCAACTTCCTCAATTCGGAAGTGGGCCGCTACCAGACCTCCGCCGACTACCGCCTGGCGATGATCGTACTGCCGGTGCCGGAGAGCGCCAGTAACGACGATGCCCGCCAGCAGGCCGAACTGGCCGATGAGATCTACCGCGAACTCAGCGACGGGGCCGACTTTACCCGCCTGGCGGTCAGCCGCTCCGGTGGCGAGCACGCCCTGGAAGGTGGCGAACTGGGCTGGCGCAAGGCCGCCCAGTTGCCTCCGGCCTTTGCCAATGCGGTGGCCGACCTGGACATCGGTGGCGTCACTCAGCCGCTGCGCTCGCCGGCCGGTTATCACATCCTCAAGCTGCTGGAAAAACGCGGCGGCGATAACCAGCTGGTGGACGAGTTCAATGTGCGTCACATCCTGATCAAGCCCAGCGAGATCCGCAGCGAGGCGGAAGCAGCCCAACTGGTCCGGCGCCTGTACGAGCGCATCCGCTCCGGCGAGTCGTTCGCCACCCTGGCCCGTTCCTTCTCGGAAGATCCCGGCTCGGCACTCAACGGCGGCTCGCTGAACTGGGTGACCGCTGACGCCATGGTGCCCGAGTTCCGCGAGGTCATGCTCGATACCCCGCTGGAACAGATTTCCGCGCCGTTCCAGAGCCAGTTCGGTTGGCACATTCTGCAGGTGCTGGATCAGCGCCAGGTCGACATGACCGATGAAATGCGCGAACAGCAAGCACGCAACCTGCTGCAGAACCGCAAGTTCGATGAGGAACTGCAAACCTGGCTGCTGGAAATTCGCGACGAAGCCTACGTAGAGATCAAGAGTTAAGTGAGCGTATCCGCCATAGCGCTGACTGCCGGCGAACCCGCCGGCATCGGCCCCGATCTATGTCTGCAGTTGGCCAGCGAGCCCTGTTCTCACCAGCGGGTGATCATCGCCGACCCGGATCTGCTCGCCGAGCGCGCCAGACTCCTCAGCCTGCAGGTCGAGTTGCAGCTGTATGACCCAGCACAAGCACCGGCGCCCCAACGGGCCGGCCAGCTCAGCGTTCTACCCGTGCCACTGGCAGCCACCTGCCAGCCCGGCAAGCTCAACCCGGCCAATGCCCGCTACGTGCTGGAAACCCTGCGCCTGGGTGGCCAGGGCTGCCTGGATGGCCAGTTCGGCGCGGTGGTCACCGCGCCGGTGCACAAGGGCGTGATCAATGATGCCGGTGTGCCCTTCTCCGGGCATACCGAATTCTTCGCCGACCAGACCGGCACCGAGCAGGTGGTCATGATGCTCGCCTGTCCCGGTCTGCGTGTCGCCCTGGCAACCACCCATCTGCCGCTGCGCGAGGTGGCCGACGCGATTACCCCGCCATTGCTGGAGCGGGTCATCCGCATCCTGCAGCAGGATCTGCGCAGCAAGTTCGGCATCGCCGCACCGCGCATCCTGGTCTGCGGGCTGAATCCGCATGCCGGCGAGGGCGGGCATCTGGGCCGCGAGGAGATCGACATCATCATCCCGCTGCTCGAGCGTCTGCGCACTGAAGGCATGCTGCTCGACGGCCCGCTGCCAGCCGATACCCTGTTCACTCCCAGGCACCTGGATCAGGCCGATGCGGTGCTGGCCATGTATCACGACCAGGGCCTGCCAGTGCTCAAGCACAAGGGGTTTGGTCAGGCGGTGAACATCACCCTCGGCCTGCCGATCATCCGCACCTCGGTCGACCATGGCACGGCGCTGGATCTGGCCGCCACCGGGCGAGCCGACGTCGGCAGCCTTCGCGTCGCCCTGCACTCCGCCATCAACATGATCGAAGCCCGAGGCCAGCAATGAGTCAATTCGCACCGCACCGGGCGCGCAAGCGCTTCGGTCAGAACTTCCTGCATGATCACGGCGTGATCAATCGCATCCTGCGCGCCATCGCCCCGCGTGAAGGCCAGCACCTGGTCGAGATCGGCCCGGGTCAGGGCGCGCTGACCGAAGGGCTGCTGGCGGGTGGCGGCAAGCTCGACGTGGTCGAGCTCGATCATGACCTGCACCCGCTGCTGCTGGCCCGCTTCGGCGGCAACCCGCAGTTCACCCTGCACAAGGGCGACGCCCTCAAGTTCGACTTCCATCAGTTGGCCAGTGCCGGCGAGAAACTGCGGGTGGTCGGCAACCTGCCCTACAACATCTCCACACCGCTGATGTTCCACCTGCTGGGACAGGCCGATTGCATCGCCGACATGCATTTCATGCTGCAGAAGGAGGTGGTGCAGCGTCTGGCCGCCGGCGCCGGCATGAATCATTACGGCCGCCTCGGCATCATGGTGCAGTACTGGTGCGAAGTGGAGCATCTATTCGATGTCGGTCCTGGCGCCTTCAATCCGCCACCCAAGGTCGACTCGGCGATCGTCCGCCTGACCCCGCATGCCCGCCTGCCGCACCCGGCAGAGGATGTGCAGTTGCTCGAGGTGGTGGTGCGCGAGGCCTTCAACCAGCGCCGCAAGACCCTGCGCAACACGCTCAAGGGGCTGCTGGATGCCGAGGCCATCGAAGCCGAGGGCCTGGACCCCACCGTCCGGCCGGAGCAGGTCGACCTGGCCGGCTTCGTGCGCCTGGCCAATCGACTGGCGCGACAAGGGAGCAGCACCGATGTCTGAATCGAAACTGCGGGCGATCATCGTCGACGCGCAGCCGCGCTATCTCAGCGAACAGTCCGACCCGGCGCAGAACCGCTTCGCCTTCGCCTATACCATCACCATCCACAATGCCGGCCAGGTTGCGGCCCAGTTGCTCGACCGCCACTGGATCATCACCGATGGCAATGGCAAGGTTCAGGAGGTCCGCGGAGCCGGCGTGGTCGGCGAGCAGCCATTGATCGAGCCCGGTGCCAGCCATACCTACACCAGCGGTTGCCTGCTGGAGACCCCGGTGGGCAGCATGCAGGGCAGCTATGGCATGCGCAGCACCGATGGTGAGGAATTCCGTGCCCCGGTCAGCGTGTTCCGCCTGGCCCGCCCCAACGCATTGCACTGAGGCCCAGCATGGCTGTCTACGCTGTCGGAGATATCCAGGGCTGCCTCGCGCCGCTGCAATGCCTGCTGCGCGAGGTGGACTTCAACCCGTCGCAGGACACCCTGTGGGCGGTCGGTGACCTGGTCAACCGCGGCCCGGCCTCGCTGGACACCCTGCGCTACCTGGATACCCTGGGCAATGCCTGCATCAGCGTGCTGGGCAACCATGACCTGCACCTGCTGGCTGCCGCCTACGACCCCAAGCGCCTGCGCAAATCCGATACCCTGCTGCCGATCCTGCAGGCGCCGGACCGCGACCGCTTGCTGGGGAACCTGCGCCAGCGCCCGCTGGCCCATTTCGACAGGACCCGCGGCATCATCATGACCCATGCCGGGGTACCACCGGTGTGGGATACCGCAGAGACCCTGCAGTATGCTGCCGAAGTCGAAGCGGTATTGCGCTGTGACCAGCAACTGCCGTGGTTTCTCGATGAGATGTACGGGAACGAGCCGGCACGCTGGAGCGCCGAGCTGGACGGCACCCGGCGCCTGCGGGTGATTACCAACTACCTGACCCGCATGCGCTTCTGCCGGGCCGATGGCACCCTGGATCTGAAATCCAAGGAAACGCCCGGCAACGCCCCGAAGGGTTTCGCACCCTGGTTCACCCTGCCCCGCCGTGATCCCGAGGTCGACATCATCTTCGGCCACTGGGCAGCCCTCGAGGGTCAGGTCGATATTGCCGGCATCCATGCCCTGGATACCGGCTGCGTCTGGGGCAACCGCCTGACCCTGATGAATGTGGACAGTGGCGAAAAGCGCCACTGTGACTGTCACCACTGAAGGAGCATGACCATGACCGACTTCCAGCGCATTGCCCCCGACACCGCCGCCCAGTTGCTGGATGCGGATGCCGCCGTGGTGGACATTCGCGACCCGCACAGCTATCAGGCCGGGCACATCAGCGGCGCCCTGCATCTGGATAACGACACGGTGCAGCAGTTCGTCGCCAGTGCCGACCGCCAGCGCCCGCTGGTGGTGTGCTGCTATCACGGCAATTCCAGTCAGCAGGCCGCCGCCTGGCTGGCCAGCGTCGGCTTCGCCGAAGTGTACAGCCTGGACGGCGGTTTCGAGCTCTGGCAGCAGCAGTTTCCCTCCCGCGTCAGCCGCGACTGAGACGGTGCCTGCGGGCGCCGCTGTAAATTTTTTTCCACATCCCCTGTCACCCCCGCGCAAACGAACTATCCTCAATTCAAGGCAATCAAAATCTAAAGCAAGCCGGTCTGCTGGCTTCCGATAAACAGGGGAGCAGGTCGAAGCGCAACACCACGCTGCCATCGACGTACTCCCGAGCCTTGTCTGACAAGCGGTAATGGGGGATTGCACATGACATCATCTTCGCCCTTCGCTGCGCGGCAGGTGGGCTCCTACCCGGAAGTCCCGCAACTCATTTCAGGTAACAGCGAGGTCATGCCATGAGCATATTCAGTCATTTCCAGAACCGATTCGAGACCACCCAGCAGGAGGAAATGTCCCTGCAGGAGTATCTTGAACTGTGCAAGGCCGACCCCTCGACCTATGCCACCAGTGCCGAGCGACTACTGATGGCCATCGGCGAGCCGGAATTGATTGACACCTCTCTGGACCCCAGGCTTTCGCGCATCTTTTCCAACAAGGTGATCAAGCGCTACCCGGCCTTCGCCGACTTCCATGGCATGGAGGATGCCATCGAGCGCATCGTGTCCTTCTTCAAGCATGCCGCCCAGGGCCTGGAAGAGAAGAAGCAGATCCTCTATCTGCTGGGCCCGGTTGGCGGCGGCAAGTCCTCCATCGCCGAGAAACTCAAGGCGCTGATGCAGCAGGTGCCCTTCTACGCGATCCAGGGGTCGCCAGTGTTCGAGTCGCCGCTGGGGCTGTTCAACGCCACCGAGGATGGCCACATCCTGGAGGAGGACTACGGTATTCCCCGCCGTTATCTGACCAGCATCATGTCGCCCTGGGCGGTCAAGCGCCTGCATGAGTACAACGGTGACATCAGCCAGTTCCGCGTGGTCAAGCTGTACCCCTCGATCCTGCAGCAGATCGCCATCGCCAAGACCGAGCCGGGCGATGAGAACAACCAGGACATCTCGGCACTGGTCGGCAAGGTGGATATCCGCAAGCTCGAGGAGTTCCCGCAGAACGACCCGGATGCCTACAGCTACTCCGGCGCCCTGTGCCGTGCCAACCAGGGGCTGATGGAGTTCGTCGAGATGTTCAAGGCGCCGATCAAGGTGCTGCACCCGCTGCTGACCGCCACCCAGGAAGGCAACTACAACAGTACCGAGGGCCTCGGCGCCCTGCCGTTCAACGGCGTGGTACTGGCGCATTCCAACGAATCGGAATGGCACACCTTCCGCAACAACAAGAACAACGAAGCCTTCATCGACCGTATCTATATCGTCAAGGTGCCCTACTGCCTGCGGGTCAGCGACGAGATCCAGATCTATCAGAAGCTGCTGACCAACAGCTCGCTGGCCCATGCCCATTGCGCGCCCGACACACTGAAGATGCTCGCCCAGTTCAGCGTGCTGTCGCGCCTGAAGGAGCCGGAAAACTCCAACGTATACTCGAAGATGCGGATCTATGATGGCGAGAACCTCAAGGATACCGATCCCAAGGCCAAGTCGATCCAGGAGTATCGCGACACCGCCGGTGTCGACGAGGGCATGAATGGTCTGTCGACCCGCTTCGCCTTCAAGATCCTGTCCAAGGTATTCAACTACGACAATACCGAGGTGGCAGCCAACCCGGTACACCTGCTGTATGTGCTGGAGCAGCAGATCGAGCAGGAGCAGTTCGCCGCCGACGTCAGCGAGCGCTACCTGCGCTTCCTCAAGGAGTACCTGGCGCCGCGCTATGTCGAGTTCATCGGCAAGGAAATCCAGACCGCCTACCTGGAGTCCTACAGCGAGTACGGTCAGAACATCTTCGACCGCTATGTGCTGTACGCCGACTTCTGGATCCAGGATCAGGAATACCGCGACCCGGACACCGGCGAAATCCTTGATCGTGGCGCGCTCAGCGAAGAGCTGGAGAAGATCGAGAAGCCGGCCGGCATCAGCAATCCCAAGGATTTCCGCAACGAGATCGTCAACTTCGTGCTGCGCGCCCGCGCCCACAACAATGGCAAGAATCCGAGCTGGCTGTCCTATGAGAAGCTGCGCATGGTGATCGAGAAGAAGATGTTCTCCAATACCGAGGATCTGCTACCGGTGATCAGCTTCAACGCCAAGGCCTCCACCGAGGATCAGAAAAAACACAACGATTTCGTGACCCGAATGGTCGAACGTGGGTATACCGAGAAGCAGGTCCGCCTGCTGTCGGAATGGTATCTGCGGGTGCGCAAAGCGCAGTAACAGCAGCCGCAAGCTACCCCGGAGGGGCCTATGAGTTATGTGATCGACCGTCGTTTGAACGGGAAGAACAAGAGCACGGTCAACCGCCAACGCTTTCTGCGCCGCTACAAGGCGCATATCAAGAAAGCGGTGGAAGAGGCGGTAGGCCGCCGCTCCATCACCGATATCGACCACGGGGAGCAGATAAGCATCCCCGGCCGGGATATCGATGAACCGATTTTCCATCATGGCCCGGGAGGCAGGCAGACCCGGGTATTTCCCGGTAACCGGGAGTTCGCCACCGGCGATCGCATCCCCCGACCCGAAGGGGGCGGCGGAGGGGGCGGTGGCAGCCAGGCCGGCAATTCCGGCGAAGGCGAGGATGATTTCGTCTTCCAGATCACCCAGGAGGAGTTTCTCGACTTCATGTTCGAGGACCTCGCCCTGCCCAACCTGATCAAGCGCCACCTGACCGGCACCGATACCTTCCGCACCGTGCGCGCCGGTATCAGCCAGCAGGGCAACCCGTCGCGCATCAATATCGTCCGCTCGATGCGCTCCGCCCACGCCCGGCGCATCGCCCTGTCCGGGGGCAGCCGGGCACGCCTGCGTGAGGCACTGCGCGAGCTGGAACTGCTGCGCCAGCAACAGCCGGACAACCTGATCGACATCAATGATCTGGAGCAGGAAATCCAGCAGCTGCGCGCACGCATCGACCGCGTCCCGTTCCTGGATACCTTCGATCTGCGCTACAACCTGCTGGTCAAGCAGCCCGACCCCAGCTCGCGGGCGGTGATGTTCTGCCTGATGGACGTCTCCGGCTCGATGACCCAGGCCACCAAGGACATAGCCAAGCGTTTCTACATACTGCTGTACCTGTTCCTGCAGCGTAACTACGAACGGATCGATGTGGTCTTCATCCGCCACCACACCAGTGCCAAGGAAGTCGACGAGGAGGAATTCTTCTACTCCCGGGAAACCGGTGGCACCATCGTCTCCAGCGCCCTGCGGCTGATGCAGCAGATCATCGCCGACCGCTACTCGCCGGCGGAGTGGAATATCTATTGCGCCCAGGCCTCGGATGGCGACAACTGGAATGATGATTCGCCAATCTGCCGCGAACTGCTGATCCGCCAGTTGATGCCGGCCATGCAGTACTACTGCTATGTCGAGATCACCCCGCGTGAGCATCAGGCGCTGTGGTACGAATACGAACAGGTTGCCGAACACTTTCCCGACAGCTTCGCCCAGCAGCAGATCGTCGATGCGGGGGATATCTATCCGGTGTTCCGCAAGCTGTTCCAGAAGAGGATGGCCACATGACCCGTCAGCCCATCTCCACCGGGTCGGAATGGACCTTCGACCTGATCCGCGAATACGACCGCGAGATCTCGCGCATCGCCCATGATATCTACGGCCTGGATACCTACCCAAACCAGATCGAGGTGATCACCGCCGAGCAGATGATGGATGCCTACGCCTCGGTGGGCATGCCGCTGGGTTACCATCACTGGTCCTACGGCAAGCATTTCCTGCATACCGAGAAACACTACAAGCGCGGCCAGATGGGCCTGGCCTACGAGATCGTGATCAACTCCGACCCGTGCATCGCCTACCTGATGGAAGAGAACACCATGACCATGCAGGCGCTGGTGATCGCCCATGCCTGCTATGGTCACAACTCGTTCTTCAAGGGCAACTACCTGTTCCGCAGCTGGACCGATGCCGGCTCGATCATCGACTATCTGGTATTCGCCAAGCAGTACATCAGCCAGTGCGAGGAGCGCTACGGCATCGATGCGGTGGAAGACCTGCTCGACTCCTGTCACGCACTGATGAACTATGGCGTGGACCGCTACAAGCGCCCCTACCCGGTGTCCGCCGAGGAGGAACGCCGCCGGCAACATGAACGCGAGGAATACCTGCAACGCCAGGTCAACGACCTGTGGCGCACCATTCCGATCAACCCGGACGCACATAACAAGCACCATGAAGAGCCGCGCTACCCGGCCGAGCCGCAGGAGAACCTGCTGTACTTCATCGAGAAGAACGCTCCGCTGCTCGAACCCTGGCAACGGGAGGTGGTGCGCATCGTGCGCAAGGTGGCGCAGTACTTCTATCCCCAGCGCCAGACCCAGGTGATGAACGAGGGCTGGGCCACCTTCTGGCACTACACGCTGCTCAACCACCTGTATGACGAGGGCAAGGTCACCGACGGCTTCATGATGGAGTTCCTGCAGTCGCATACCAGCGTCATCTACCAGCCGCCATTCGACAGCGAGTGGTTCAGCGGCATCAACCCCTATACCCTGGGGTTCGCCATGATGCAGGATATCCGCCGCATGTGTGAAAACCCGACCGAGGAGGATCACCGCTGGTTCCCCGATATTGCCGGCAGCGACTGGCTGGAAACCCTCAAGTTCGCCATGCGCACCTTCAAGGACGAGAGCTTCATCCTGCAGTACCTGTCGCCCAAGGTGATCCGCGACCTCAAGCTGTTCGCCATCATCGATGACGAGAAGGATGACCATCTGGAAGTGGCGGCGATCCATGACGATCCCGGCTACCGCAGAGTGCGGGAACTGCTCGCGGCGCAGTACAACCTCGGCAACAACGAGCCGAACATCCAGGTATGGGAAGTCGACCGGCGTGGCGACCGCTCACTGACTCTGCGCCACCAGCGCCACGAGGGCAAACCGCTGGGCAAGACCACCGAACGCATGCTCAAGCACCTGCACCGGCTGTGGGGCTTCGATATCCACCTGCTGAGCATGGATGGCGATACGATCAAGACCGAAGCGCACATGCCGCCCCGTCCCAACGCGGGAGAGGAACCCGTCCCCCGCTTCGATATGAACATCCCGCCGATCTGACTGATCGGCGCGGCACAGCTTGCAATGAAACGGGAGCAGCCCCTAAGCTTTGCCGATGAAAACAGACTTCACGACCTATCTGGTGGGTGGCGCGGTCCGCGACCATCTGCTGGGTGTGCCTTACCATGAACGCGACTGGGTAGTGGTGGGCGCCACGCCGGAACAGCTGATGCAGGTCGGCTTTCGCCCGGTCGGCCAGGACTTTCCGGTGTTCCTGCATCCCGAGACCGGCGAGGAATACGCGCTGGCCCGCACCGAGCGCAAGAGCGGTCAGGGCTATGGCGGCTTCACCTTCCACACCGCGCCCGGCGTCACCCTCGAGCAGGATCTGCAACGCCGCGACCTGACCATCAATGCCATGGCCATGGATGATAAGGGGGCCGTCATAGACCCCTATGGGGGGCAGCAGGATCTGCAGAACCGCCTGCTGCGCCATGTATCCCCGGCATTTGCCGAAGACCCGCTGCGGGTACTACGCGTGGCACGTTTCGCCGCCCGCTATGCACCGCTGGGTTTTCGCGTGGCCGAGGAGACCCTGCAACTGATGCGCGAGCTGGCAGACTCTGGCGAGCTGCAGGCCCTCACCGCCGAGCGCAGCTGGAAGGAAATCAGCCGTGCGCTGATGGAATCGCGCCCGGATGTGTTCATCCGCGTGCTGCGTGATTGCGGTGCCCTGGCCGAATTGTTGCCGGAGCTGGACCGCCTGTTCGGCGTACCGCAGCCGCCAGCCCATCACCCCGAGGTCGACACCGGCGAACACGTGCTGCTCGTACTGCACATGGCCGCCGAGATGGGGCTGCCATTGGCGGCACGCTGGGCCTGCCTGCTGCATGACCTTGGCAAGGGCCGCACCCCGGAGCAGTTCTGGCCCAAGCACCATGGCCACGAGAGCAAGGGGCTGACGGCGGTCAAGACGGTCAACCAACGCTGCAAGGCACCACGCGAGTGCCAGGAGCTGGCGTTGCTGACCTGCGAATACCACACCCATTGCCATCGCGCCCTGGAACTGAAGCCCGGCACCCTGCTCAAGTTGTTCAAGGCCTTCGATATCTATCGCCGGCCCGAGCGGTTCGAGCAGTTCCTCGGCGCCTGCGAAGCCGATGCCAGGGGCCGTACCGGGCTTGAGCAGCGCGACTATCCCCAGGCCGACTATCTGCGCGGCGCAGCGAACGCGGCCCGCTCGGCGGATGTGAAGGTGCTACTGGAGCAGGGGTTCAAGGGCGCGGAATTGGGTGAGCAGATGGAGAAGGAACGACTGCGGTTGGTGGCGGAGTATTGCCAGGCGGCCCGCTGAGGGCAGACGAACCGCTCGGGGAGCCCGGCACGAGCACCGGCTCGTACTGCGCTCCATGGAGTGTCGAGTTCCATCTCGACACTGGGGTTCGACATTCAGGCCGCGCCGCTACCGGGTGCCTGATCAACCGCGGGCAATCCCTGGCGCAGCAGCAATTCCGGCGTCAATGCCTGTCCGTGCCAGTCGAAGGCCACAGGCCAGACCTTCTGCCCGCCACGCCAGCCATTCCACAGTCCGGCAATGGACAGCTCGCTGCCCGGCAGTTGCACCTCGGGCGCCAGCAGCGCCAGAGGCCAGAGCACGAAGGCATTGCGGACGATCTCCGGGCGCGGCAACAGCACACCCTCGTGCCGCCCCCGCAGATCGCCATACAGCAGAATGTCGATGTCCAGGGTGATACGCCCGGCCACGCTCTGTTCGCGGCGGCCACAGGCCGCCTCGATGGCCTTGAGCGCCGCATTCAGGTCGCCCAGCTCCAGTTGGCAGTCCGCCGCCACCACCAGGTTGTAGAAGCGGGTACCCAGAATGCCGACCGCATCGCTTTCGAATACCGGTGACAGCTGCAACGGACCGAGCAGCTGCTCCAAGGCATCCAGCCCCCGGCGCAGATGATGCTCGCGCTCGGTGTTGCTGCCCACACCCAGGTAGATTCGCGTCATGCGCGACGTTCTCCGCGCTCGATCAGCACGCCGACACCACCGGTAGCAGCCTTGACCGCACCCGGCTTGGTGATGCTCAGGCGCAGCCAGGGCACGCCGAACTCACTCATCACCAGCTCGGCGACGCGCTCGGCCAGGCTTTCGATCAACTCGAAGCTGCTGGCACTCACATAGTCCAGAACACGCTGGCTGACCGCGGCATAATCCAGCGCCAGCGCCAGATCATCCTGCGCTGCGGCAGCACGGATATCCCAGGCCATGTCCAGATCGAACAGCAGGCGCTGGCGGATATTGCGCTCCCAGTCATAGGCGCCGATCACCGTCTCGACTTCCAGCCCTCTGATAAAAACCTGATCCACTGTTTTCTCCCATGTCGACTACAATGGCCTTTCACTCAGCCCGGCCAGACGTATCATGACCGTCGAATTCAACCTGTTGCTCTGCGCAGCCTACCTGCTCGGCTCAATCTCCTTCGCCGTGCTGCTCGCCCGTCTGCGCCATCAACCCGACCCACGCAGCTTCGGCTCGCGCAACCCCGGGGCCAGCAACATGCTGCGCCTGGGCAACCGCCCCCTGGCCCTGGCCACGCTGCTGGGCGACATGGGCAAGGGCGCCCTCGCCGTCTGGCTGGCGCGTCAGCTCGGGCTGGAGCCGGTGCAGCAGGCCTGGGTCGGGCTGGCTGCGGTCGTTGGCCATATCCTGCCGCTGTACCATCGCTTCCAGGGCGGCAAGGGCGTAGCTACCGGCGCCGGCGTCCTGCTGGTGCTGTCCTGGCCCGCCGCTGCGATAGCGGCGCTGGTCTGGCTCGGTGCCTTCGCCGTGCGCTCCACCGCCTCCCTCGCCTCGCTGGCCGCCTGCGTCGCGGTACTGCCGTGGATGGCCTGGCACAGTCCTCAATTACAGATTCCCGTCAGCCTGATGGTACTGTTCATTCTGCTGCGCCATAGGGTGAACATCGGCCGTCTGCTGGCCGGTAACGAAAACCGTTTCAGATTCTGATCAACCGACGATAGCCGGCAATTGCTCGAGCGGCCAGCGGGCACGTGGCTCCAGGCCTTGCTCATCCTGCTGCCCAGCCATCAACCGCTGGCAGCCGGCATAGGCGATCATCGCGCCGTTGTCGGTGCAGAACTCGGTGCGGGCATAGAACAGCTCGCCCTTGAGACCAGCGGCCATGCGTTCCAGCGAGGCGCGCAGGCGCCGATTGGCGCTGACGCCACCGGCGATCACCAGCCGCTGGTAGCCGGTGGCCTTGAGTGCGCGGCGGCACTTGATGGTCAGGGTCTCGACCACCGCCTGCTCGAACGCCAGGGCGACGTCGCTGCGGGTCTGCTCACCGTCATCACCCTCGGCGACACAGCGCTGCCAGGTGTTCAGAGTGAAGGTCTTGAGGCCACTGAAGCTGAAGTCGAGGCCGGGACGATCGGTCATCGGCCGCGGGAACACGAACCGACCCGGCTGGCCCTGCTCGGCCAACCGGGCGATTTCCGGGCCCCCGGGATAGCGCAGCCCCATGAGCTTGGCGGTCTTGTCGAACGCCTCCCCCGCCGCATCGTCCAGCGACTCTCCCAGCAGTTCGTACTGACCGATACCATCGACCCGCACCAACTGCGTATGACCGCCGGAAACCAGCAACGCAACGAAGGGAAAGGCCGGGGGCCGCTCCTCCAGCATCGGAGCCAGCAGATGGCCTTCCATATGGTGCACACCCAGCGCCGGCACCTGCCAGGCGAATGCCAGCGCGCGGGCAAAGGCACCGCCGACCAGCAACGCACCAACCAGTCCCGGACCAGCGGTATAGGCAATCCCATCCACCTCGCCTGGCTTCACGCCGGCACGCTCAATCACCTCGCGCATCAGTGGTACCAGGCGCTTCACATGGTCCCGCGAGGCCAGCTCCGGTACCACACCACCGTAGATGCGATGCAGGTCGATCTGGCTGAACAGGGCATCCGCCAGCAGGCCGCGCTCGCTGTCATACAGCGCAATGCCGGTTTCGTCACAGGAGGTTTCAATACCCAGAACACGCATGGAGTCAGGAAGGCCGATCAGTTGGAAAAGAGGCGTGCATGATAATGCCCCGATCCAGCCCAGACCAGCCTTTACTGACCGAACCCACCACCGATACCGGCAAACGACCGATAAACGGCAGGCCTCGGCTGGCAGCGGCCGGACATCGAGGCAAATCGCCTTTGCATTTCTGTGCCGAAGGCGGTAACATCCGCTCCCCTTGAAATGCAATCGCTCTGATCACGATCGGGGCTATTTACCAAACAGCATCATTTTTGAGAAAGGTACGAAATGCCTGCCGTCAAAGTAAAAGAGAACGAACCCTTCGACGTGGCCCTGCGTCGCTTCAAGCGCTCCTGCGAAAAAGCCGGTGTTCTGGCTGAAGTTCGCCGTCGCGAGTTTTACGAAAAGCCCACTACCGAGCGCAAGCGCAAGGCAGCTGCTGCCGTCAAGCGTCACGCCAAGAAGCTGCAGCGCGAAAATCGTCGCCGCGAGCGCCTGTACTGAGTTCAGCTGTAGCGTCCTGCCGGGCCTGATCCCAGGCCCGCCGAGCAAGTCTCCCGCCCCCGTCGCGGCAGGACACGCACAGACATACCGTACGCACTGGTCCGGCCTTCCGGTTTTACTGGAAATGGCTGGATTTTCGTGTGGCCTGCGTATGCTATCATCTCGCCCCGACAGACTTGCATCCGGCACCTGTTTCCATGCCCGGTCGGTCGTCCCAGGGCTCGACATTCCAGATATCCATTTCACGTTCGCAAGGCAGCATGCATGGCCGGGCTGATCCCGCAGGGTTTCATCGACGATCTTCTTGGACGCACCGACGTGGTCGAGGTGGTCGGCTCGCGCGTGAAACTGAAGAAAACCGGCAAGAACTATTCCGCACTCTGCCCGTTCCATAACGAAAAATCACCCTCGTTCAGCGTCAGCCCGGACAAGCAGTTCTATTACTGCTTCGGCTGTGGCGCCGGCGGCAATGCCATCGGCTTCCTGATGGACTTCGAGCGCCTGGACTTCCCCCAGGCCGTGGAAGAACTGGCACGCCAGGCTGGTGTGGACGTACCTCGCGAGGAGCGCAGCGACCGTCGCGGCCAACGCCCCTCACGCCAGGACAGTCCGCTGTATCCGGTGCTGGAGAATGCCGCCGCCTACTACCGCCAGCAACTGCGCAAGCACGCACAGCGCAAGCGAGCGGTAGACTATCTGCAGCAGCGCGGCCTGACCGGCCAGATCGCCAAGACCTATGACCTGGGCTTCGCGCCGCCCGGCTGGGACAACCTGATGAACCACCTGGCCACCGACAATACCGAACGCAAGGTGTTGATCGAGGCCGGGCTGGTGGTGGAAAACCCCGACAGCGGCAAGCGCTATGATCGTTTCCGCGACCGCATCGTGTTTCCTATCCGTGACAGCCGCGGGCGGGTCATCGGCTTCGGCGGCCGGGTGCTGGGGGATGACAAACCCAAGTACCTGAACTCGCCCGAGACCCCGGTGTTCCACAAGGGCCGCGAGCTGTACGGCCTGTACGAGGCACGCCGGCAGAACCGCCAACTGGAGGACATCCTGGTGGTGGAGGGCTATATGGACGTGATTGCCCTGGCCCAGCACGGGGTGACCAACGCCGTGGCCACCCTCGGTACCGCAACCAGCGAAGAGCATCTGAAGCGGCTGTTTCGCATCGTCAACAACGTGGTGTTCTGCTTCGATGGCGACAATGCCGGCCGGCAGGCCGCCTGGCGGGCCTTGCAGTCCTGCCTGCCGGCGCTGGAGGACGGCCGCCACGTGCGCTTCATGTTCCTCCCCGAAGGCCATGACCCGGACAGCCTGATCCGCAGCGAAGGCCATGACGCCTTCCGTGCGCGCATGCTGCAACAGGCGCAGCCACTGACCGATTACCTGTTCCGTCATCTGGCTGAAGAGGCGCCGCCGGACAGCCTCGAAGGCAAGGCACACCTGGCCACGCTGGCGCTGCCGCTGATCGAACAGGTGCCCGGCAACCTGCTGCGTCGCCTGCTGCGCCAGTCGCTGGAGCAGCGTACCGGGATGGACCTGGACAGCCTGCCGGCAGCACCTGCCGAGCCGGTCAGCGCGCCGCCGAGCGAGTATGACAACGTAGCCTGGGACGGCTATGAGCGGCACTACGACGAGACACCCGACTGGACCAGCCAGCCGGCGGTCACCCGTCCCAGCCGGAGCCAGCGCCAACCGCAACGCCAGCGCGACACCAGCGCGGTGGAAAATCCGGTCATGAGCGCCACCCGCACCCTGCTGCATCACCCGCACCTGGCCGGCCTGGCGAAACAGGCCAGTCAACTGGCCAACGAGGATGACGAAGAGGCTCAACTGCTGATCGCGCTGATCGATACCCTGCAGAAAAACCCGCAGTTATCGACCATAGAGCTGCTGGCGAGGTGGCACGGAACGGCCCTGGGAGACCAGCTCAATCGCCTGGCCGAGAAGGAGTGGCTGCTGAATATTCCCAGCGCCAACCTTGAACAACAGTTTTTCGACACTATAAATACACTAATGGCACGACAGACCGACCGTCAGATTCAGCACCTCCTCGACAAGTCGGCACAGACCCCACTCAATACCGAGGAGAAACAGCAGCTGCGGGAGCTCCTGAACAGCCGGCATACACCAACTGCCGGGAACTGACAATCAGGCAAACTGGCAAGACACCCTATCTTCAGGGTATAATCCGCAGCTTACTTTTTTGCACACCAAGGCATCCACATAGGGTTGTTATGTCCGGAAAAGCGCAACAGCAATCCCGTCTCAAAGAGCTCATCGCCCGCGGTCGCGAGCAGGGCTACCTGACCTACGCGGAAGTCAACGACCATCTGCCTGAGGATATCTCAGATCCGGAACAGGTTGAAGACATCATTCGCATGATCAACGACATGGGAATCACAGTCTTCGAGGCTGCACCCGATGCCGATGCCCTGTTGCTGGCAGATAGCGACGCCGACGAGGCCGCCGCGGAAGAAGCCGCCGCGGCCCTGGCCGCCGTCGAGAGCGACATCGGCCGCACCACCGACCCGGTACGCATGTACATGCGTGAGATGGGCACCGTCGAGCTGCTGACCCGCGAAGGCGAGATCGAAATCGCCAAGCGCATCGAGGAAGGCATCCGCGAGGTCATGGCTGCGATTTCCATGTTCCCCGGTACTGTCGATGGCATCCTCGGTGACTACCAGCGCATTACCGAGGAAGGTGGACGCCTGTCGGATATCTTCAGCGGCTACATCGACCCGGATGATGACGGCCTGTCGGGCACCGACAACGCCATCGTTCCCGGCGAAGCAGTCAAGCCCAAGAGCGACAAGAAAGCGGCTGACGATGACGAGGATGAGGAAGAGGAAGCCGAAGAGGACGACACCGAAGAGGAAAGCGACGGTGGTCCGGACCCGGAAGTTGCCCGTCAGCGCTTCGGCGCCGTTCAGGAGCAGTTGCTCAAGCTCAACAAGGCCCTGAAGAAGCACGAGCGCAGCAGCCCGGAAGTCGTCGCCGAGCTGGAAGCCCTGGCCCTGCTGTTCATGCCGATCAAGCTGGTACCCAAGCAATATGATGCTCTGGTAGCTCGTGTGCGCAGCACCCAGGACAGCATCCGCGCTCAGGAACGCGCCATCATGCAGCTGTGCGTACGTGATGCACGCATGCCGCGTGCCGACTTCCTGCGCAGCTTCCCCGGCAACGAAACCAATGAGCAGTGGATCGATAATCTGCTGGCCAAAGGCCCGGCCTATGCCGAGGCTCTGGAAGCAGTCAAGGGCGACGTCCTCCGTGCCCAGAAACAGCTGATCGCCCTGGAGCAGGACGCCCAGCTGAGCATTGCCGACGTCAAGGACATCAACCGCCGCATGTCGATCGGCGAGGCGCGCGCGCGCCGGGCCAAGAAGGAAATGGTCGAGGCCAACCTGCGTCTGGTGATTTCCATCGCCAAGAAGTACACCAACCGTGGCCTGCAGTTCCTCGACCTGATCCAGGAAGGCAACATCGGTCTGATGAAGGCCGTGGACAAGTTCGAATACCGTCGCGGCTACAAGTTCTCGACCTATGCCACCTGGTGGATCCGTCAGGCGATCACCCGCTCGATCGCCGACCAGGCACGCACCATCCGTATTCCGGTGCACATGATCGAGACCATCAACAAGCTCAACCGCATCTCCCGTCAGATGCTGCAGGAAATGGGCCGTGAGCCCACGCCCGAAGAGCTTGGCGAGCGCATGGAAATGCCCGAGGACAAGATCCGCAAGGTGCTGAAGATCGCCAAGGAGCCGATCTCCATGGAAACCCCCATCGGTGACGACGAAGACTCGCACCTGGGCGATTTCATCGAGGACAGCACCATGGAATCACCGATCGACTCGGCCACCGTGGAAAGCCTCAAGGAAGCCACCCGCGAAGTGCTCTCCGGCCTCACCGCGCGTGAAGCCAAGGTACTGCGCATGCGCTTCGGCATCGACATGAACACCGATCACACCCTGGAAGAAGTCGGCAAGCAGTTCGACGTCACCCGGGAGCGGATCCGTCAGATCGAAGCCAAGGCCCTGCGCAAGCTGCGTCACCCGACCCGCAGCGACCACCTGCGCAGCTTCCTCGACGAGTAATACCAGCAGCATCGAAAACGCCCGGCTCGCCGGGCGTTCTTCATTATGGCCTGCAATTTATTCCAGAATGCTCACAAGCCTAGCCACCCACCCCCTCAATCCGTATAATTCCCCGGCTGTCGCAATGTCAGCTTGGGGGCCTATAGCTCAGTTGGTCAGAGCAGTCGACTCATAATCGATTGGTCGTAGGTTCAAGTCCTACTGGGCCCACCATTTCACTCCCCCTCTTGACGCCACTCTTCTCCGAACCATCGTTTGGTCGGCTTGGCCGCGCCATCGTGAAAGTGCCGACCTGATTCAGCACATCAATTACACCAGCTTCACCCATCTATGCCTTCGACTCCTGGGCTCGACATTAAGCTTGTAACGCTGCGCCTGACTTCCGCCGAACGGATAAATAATTCAGGATGGCGCTGCAATAAATTTAGTAAATAACATTGCATAAAACCTAAATCCTCGATAGATTAAGATTTACCGACCATATCAGAAAATACACTAAATTTTCCATCAGAATGAGGGATAGAGAAATGGATAGCGGAGCTCTTGTGCAACTGGCGCTGGATGCCTTGTCCTGTCGCCAGAAGGAACTGGCCCTTCACTTGGGAGTGTCACCGACCCAAATCAGCAAGTGGAAGAAAGGTGAGCATATGTCCCTGGAAATGCAAAACAAGCTTCGCAAAATAGCCAGGATCGGCGACAAAGACCCCTCATTCGTTCTTTGGGCAGGTTCACTCGAGGAGGCCAACAAGTGGGAGCGGCTTATCCGCTATCTTGCTGAGCTTGCGCAAGATAATGACGAAACGGGATACCGTACTTACCCATTGGATGACGAATTGGGGACACTGTGTTGGCACACTGTTCAGGTGTTCATGGATATGGGTGTCAGCATTCCGAAGGAATTCCCTAAGGAACTGGATGTTGACTATGAAGACCTCGACAGTGAGGATATCGGGAGCCTGATTGACGAGAATCCGTATTCCTCTCTCATCTACAAAGTCTACAATTCGCTTACAGACGTGTATGGCTTTTATGCCGCCTATGTGGCCGACCTACTGTGGGATGATGAGTTGGAATTATTTGACACACCCGCTGAGAACATCGAGTCAGGCCTAATTTCACTTGCAGCTTGCAAGATTGAAACAAGCAACGAGTTCGCACCAAAGATAGGGCAATTCAGGCACCAGATCACAAAGGATTACGAGGAATGGCTCAATATCGTCAAGGATCGGGCCTTCCGTGCAGGAATTCCCTTGAGAGCAGAACTTCTTGGCTTGGTTTACGATTCCGCCGAGGAGCTCGGGCATGAAGCGGAGGCCGAGAGCCTCGGATTCAACTCATCACGAGTACATCCTGACATATATATGAACGAACTCTTGGTCGGGATGAGGATCCTTCATCAGGTCTTGCCCGCCATAATGCAAAAACTCGGAATCGACAAGGAGTTCAAGCTGGACACCTCAGATCTTCGAGTCAGATAGGGCTGAAGATACCACACCCAGTTCCTTGCGCCCGACCGAATTCAGCAGTTTCGAACGGGCCACTTGGTTTCTTGTCACTGCCCCCCCACTTCTGCATAGTCGATAGGCTGACCCTCTTCACAGCAGCCAATACTGCCTGATTTACTTGTGATGTTTACGCGATGCTTTGATTTAGCTCCGACTCACCCCTGATAGACAGAGTAACCATCTGCGCCATTCAGTACCCCTCCTCTTTTTGGTGACGAACAACCACAATAGCGGCCATCTCTCTTTCGACGCGGTATAGGACAATGTAACCACTGCTGCCGAAGTCGATCAGCCATTCCCGATACTCTGCGTCCATATCGTCCATGGGACGACCGAGGTTCGGTTGATGGGCCAGCCACCTTGCCCCCCAAACGTATTGCCCTCACGGCCCGCCGTGCAGCGTCGAGATCTATCAGAGCCAGGAAGCGGTAGAGCCGTTGAACGTCACCCAGTGCTGGCGCTGTCCAAATCAGACGTGACACTCAGGCAACTACGCATCCTCGCCATCTTCAAGTTTCGCCAACCAGGCATCGGCCTCCTCAAGCGTCAGGTGCAAGCCCGTCCGCTGATAGTCTTCCCAGGCACGCAGAGCATCCTGTTTCAACGCCTCGCGCTTTTCCTCACGCTCGACGTACTGCGCGATGGCCTCGCGCATGATCCAGTGCGAAGTACGGCGGCGCGCTTCAGCCAAGTGCTGTACGCGCCCCTTCAGTTCATCATCAAGCTTGATGGATGTTGCCGTTGCCATGTCGCGGCCTCCCTAGTCCGAGGTAATACCTCGGACTACCTTAGTCATTTTCCTGTTTTCTGCCCATCGGCGTCTCCACACCGGAAAGTGCTTAGTGTTCGACCAAAGGTGTACCAACAAGTGATGCCCGAACGGTAAAGTAGCGGTAAACTCACCCGTTCTGGCCATCTTCGCCAAAAGAAGAAGCTAGGCTGGCGGGCGGTCGTTATCGATACAGCGCCTCCCACGGGTTGAGCACGGCCACTCCTGTAAGCTCGAAATCGGCCACGTTGCGAGTGACTACCGTCATGCCATGCACAAGGGCCGTTGCCGCTATGAGCGCGTCACGCTCACCGCGCTTGTCGGGCACATGCAGCCGGGCGCAGCGTTGCGCCACGGCTGTATCGACTGGCAATGTTCGTCCGGAGAACTCCGGCAATACATGTTGCTCCAGCCACGAGCGCAGCATGGCGCCCTGGGTGGCGTCCTTGCGTTCAATCGACAACACGCCGAGCTCCAGCTCCATGATGGTGATAGCGGACACAAAAAGCTCGGCGGCATCGACGCTTTCAGCCCATGCCGCCACGTTCGGGTCAGCCTTGCCAACCCGAACCTTTCGCAGTTCGGACACCACGTTGGTGTCGAGAACGAACATCATGAGAAATCAGCCGGCTGGGTGCCGATTGTCACACGCGGCGGTTCAAACTCGATGTCCGCAATGTCCGGCATAGCCAGAGAATCAGCGATGTTGCGACGTTGCCTTGTAAGCCGCTGGTATTCCTCAATGCTCAACAGCACATGAGCAGGCTTTCCGCGATCAGTGATGAACACAGGACCACTCTTGGCCGCTTTCTTTGCCCGGGTCACATCCTGGTTAAGCTCTCGACTGGATAGGGTTGTGATGGTCATGGTGAAACCTCCTACACGAATCACTAATGTAGGTACGTTACTACGCAAATAGAAGACTGTCCATACACGGCGGGCAAGGTATCGTGACAAGGGCAACTTGGCGGTACAGTAGCGGTACATTCATTAGGTCTGCCCTATTTCGCCAAACTGCGCTAAACTACTGACACGCAAGTACTTTATACTTAATTGGATTACGCTCGTATACGCTTGATTTTCCTAGACATAGCGTGTCAGCGGCAAACTCATAATCGATTGGTCGTAGGTTCAAGTCCTACTGGGCCCACCATTTTCCCTACGCAAATTGTTCTTGATACCAGTTGCCCTCCCTGGGACTACTCAGCCTATGAGTTCTATCCACCCAGCAATGCGGTGTGGCGTCGAACTCGTTCAGCCTCGGACCGCGCACGACGGGCAAGTTTGATTGCGAGCTTTACGCTATCGCCCAGGTGGCTTTCCGGGTCGAGTGCCGCCTGAATGCCTTCGCGCGGCATTATCCTGTTGACGATAGGGTTTCCAATCAGAACCTGTCCCACCGGGCGGTGTGTACGCGCCGCAGTGCTGGCGGCCTCATGCACGACATCATGAGCAAGCTGCCTGCCCAGACCTGCGCCAGCCAGCTTCATCATCACGTTCTCACAATTGATCAGACCATGGGAAAGCTCCAGATTGGTACGCATTCTGGCCGGATTCAGGCGCAGTTTGCCAAGCAACTCTTCAAGCTCAAACAGCATTTTGTTGGCTAACGGGCAGGCCATGTCGATAGCGGCATAGAGGATTTTGCTCGACGCCGCGTCCCCCTCATGACTGACCTGGCCAGCCTCCAGCGCCAGATTCACCTGAGCCCTGAGCTGCGCTGCCAGCGCAATGACGTTAACCGACAGTTTTGGGTTAACTTTCTGTGGCATGGTGCTGCTGCCCACCACGGCATCACCCAGATCCTCATATACTTCGCCGAACTCTTCCGACATCAGTACATACAGCTCCTGGGCTATTTTCCCACAGGTGGCCGCCAGCAAACCCAGCAACAGGACGTACTCAATGAGATGATCGCTGGCAGACCGGCTCGGGACATCAAAGCAGTGCAGCGCCAGGTTCCTGGCAAGACTCTTGCTCAATGCCTCGCCCTGACTGCCAAACGAATGCATGGCGCCCACGGCACCACCAAAGATCAGAGCGAACACCCGGGGTTCCGCAGTCCGCAGCCGCTCCTCATGCCTCAGCAGCTCATCAATCCAGGCGGCGGCCTTGAAGCCAAAGGTGATGGGCAGTGCGTGCCGGCGCTGCGTCCTGCCGGCCATGACCATGTCAGAGCCGTTCTCGGCCAGCAGGGCCAGGGCCTCAAGACATCCGGCCAGGCTGTTCAGCAACTGCTGATGGGATTGACGGATGAGAAGAATCTCAGCGGTTTGCATGACGTTTTGCGTTGTCGCGCCCCAATGCACATAGTCACCCGCATTGCCATCACAGGCGCGGGCCAGAAAGCGCACCAGAGAGACGATGGGCGCCTTGGTCACCTCCATATCGCTCAGCAGGGCTGACTGATCGATGCAATCGGCTTTTCCCTTGAGCGTTATCTCCCTGGCTGCTTCCACAGGGATCATGCCAAGCTCGGCCTGGCTATTGGCCAACGCCACCTCGACGTCCAGCCATGCCTGGATTTTCGAGGATATGCTGAACAGCTCACTTGCCGGTTTTCCTGACATCATGCTTGTCTCTCCCCCAACCGAATGGCTCATTACGGCGACGCCAGAAAGTCCGATATGGCAGCGTTGAATCTATGGGAATCCTCCAGGTAGGGCGCATGCCCCAAACCTGAAAGCTGGACGTGGCGAACGTCGGGAATCGACGCCAGCAGAGGTTTGGCCTTTGCCAGTGGCGCAACAGAGTCCTGGTCACAGGTAATCACCAGGGTCTGCGCCTGTATCCTGGCGAGTTCCGGTTTCAGATCGGCAGTCTGAATCGCCCAGGCAGCGGCTGACACGCCCTCTAACCTTGATTCGGCGGCAATCTCAGCCACTCGCTTGTATACATCGTCAGCCGTTCCAGCAGGCAGCATGCCCTTTGCCCGGCGCTCTCCATACACTTCAAGAGGCAGGTTGCTCAGTTCGTCGAGACGGCGCTTATAGCGATCATCGGCCTCTCCGTTGCGGTCCAAGGCATGACCAGGATGGGTGCAGGATAAAACCAGACGCTTGATCAGTGCGGGCTCCAAAATGGCTACCTTCATGGCGACCAGTCCGCCCATCGAGTGCCCTATCAACGTCACCGGCGCCGCCGACACTTGCTTGATAAACGCAATCGCGGCACGAGCCAGATCGGTGAGGTCATCACCTGCCACATCCGAGTTACCGTAACCGGGCGCATCCCATGCAATGACCCGCATGCTCGGCGATAGGGCACCTATTTGCTCCTCCCAGCTTGAGGCGTTGCCATTGATCCCATGCAGCAATACCAATGGCTCCCCCTCGCCCTGCTCCAGATAGCTGATCCGGCCGTGTTCCAAGTTGACGCTTAATCGTGCTGCCGGTCTGCCGGCCTTGTTCGTTTGATTCATGTGTAACTTCCTGGCTAGCCTCAGTGAGCAACGATTCGATGCCGTAACGGGCATGTTTCAGAACGGATAATCTTCATCGTCGTCAGCCCCTCTAAACGGTGTTTTGCTTTCACCGCTTTCGTCTTCTGCTCCGGCGGCATCACGTCTTGCACCCGAATTGGAAAACAGCGATGTTTCTCTTGCACCAGACAGCAGCAACCGCGCGCCGGACGGAGCCATCCCGCGAGCGTTGTGGCCTACCCCGTAAACGGTCTCTACCTCCCAGTTGAACTCGGCGCCTATTTCCTCGGCCTTGGCTTTCGAGACGGCGTAAAAGCTTTTTCCGCGGGCAAGACGATGGGGGCCCTGCGCCATGGCTACAGCGGTTCTGTTCAGGATGCGGTGATGTGGATCGTTGTCATCGGTGCCCAACATGATGACCAACCGGTGGGCATAAGAGCGCTTCAGGCTTTCATCATCAATGCCGGTGTTCTTCAGGCCATAGCGCAGGGGCAGACTGTAGTCGGGGAAGGTGTAATTACCGGCGTTCGCCGCTATCGCGGTGCGGATTCTGGCGTCCGGCCAGAGCATCACCATCCGGTGTACGAACTGAGCGCCACCGCCATGACCATAAATGTCGTACCGCTCGGCTTCCAGGCCGAACTCCTGGCGGATCTGATCGAACACCCGCTCCACCGCGGCGAACGATGATTGCTGTGGTGGGATGCGCTGTCCCTTTGAAGCATCCAGGGACGATGAATCCCGGGTGACCCAGTTGCCGGTCTGATACCCCCAGCCCGTCGGGAACTCTTTCTCGGGTACTTCAGGCGATACGATCAGCACGTCATATTGCGTGGCGTATCGGCCCCAGATATCGCGGTAAATATTGGCATCGCGTCGCCCGCCATGCATGACGAACACGACCGGTGTGTCCGGCCTCATTTGCCTTGGCTGGGCGTAAAAGACTCGCATGGTCACCGGCTTGTCGGCAGATCCCGCTTCCACCTCGATCGAGCCGTAACGATCGCTGGTGTTCAGCGAGGCAAAAGGTGTCTCCAGCGAGACCGGAGCACAGCCGGCCAGGAATGAAAAAATCCCGACTAAAAACAAGGCGCTCATCTTCATGATATGGGTCCTCTGTATTGTTGTTTTGATCACGGAGTGGGGCGGTCACTGGAGGGCTGCGCCTTCCAGCATTTAACCAATGTGGTGCCGATCATTTCCGGCCCTGGAACCTGCTCTCGGCAAACCGGACCGGCAATGGGACAGCGAGGGTGAAACGGGCACCCGGATGGCCGGTTCATCGGGTTGGGGAAATCACCAGCAAGCCCCAGGTCCGGCACGATCTCCCCTGGCGCAATACTCAGCGCCGAATCCATCAGCGCGCGGGTGTAGGGATGCCGGGGATTCAACATCACCTCGTCCCGGTCGCCGCATTCCACGATGTCACCCAGATACATGACGGCGACCCGATCAGCCATGTGCTGAACGACAGAAAGGTTGTGGGTGACGAACAGATAGGTCAGGTCCAGCTCATCGCGCAGGTCCAGCAGGAGGTTCAGAATCTGCGCCTGAACGGACACATCCAGCGCCGAGGTCGGCTCATCACAGATGACCACTTCAGGCCGCATGATCAACGCTCGACCAATGGCCGCTCTCTGGCGCTGCCCGCCGGACAACTGGTTCGGGTAGCTGTTGAATACCCGGCGCGGCAACCCGACCAGCTCCATCATGCTGTAGGTCTTGGCCAGTTGTTCCTGCCGACTGCCCAGCTTGTGCACGGCCAGCGGCTTGCCGATGATCTCACCGATGGTTTTACGCGGATTCAGCGACGAATACGGGTCCTGGAAGATGGGCTGGATCATTCGCGCGCGCTGCATGGCCGGCAGGGTTTCTATCCGCTGGCCATTGAGGATGACCGATCCGCTATCCGGTTGCTGGAGCCCCATGATGGTCCGTGTAAGGGTCGTCTTTCCGCACCCGGACTCGCCGACCAGAGCCAGAACCTCGCCCTTTCTGACCTCCAGGCTAATGTTATTCATGGCCCGCAGCGGTTTCCGCTTGCCGAAAAGCCCGCGTCGTACAAAGAAGGTGCAACTGACCGAGTCGACAGTCAGAACGCTGGTACTGACCGGCTTCACAGGATCAATCGCAGCCTGACTCATGGCTGCCGGCGCGGCCTTCAGTCCGCCTGCCGTCTCGTGTGGGTCATGACAAACATACATACGCTCCGCGCTGACTTCCTTGCTGGGAGGTGTCGTTGTTCTGCATGCCTCAACGGCACGCGAACAGCGCGATGCAAACGCACAGCCTTGAATGGTTCCGGTCATGGCCGGCACGATGCCGGGAATGGAGCCGAGCCGTTTCAGCGACCCGTTCCGGTAGCCGGGAACGCATTCCAGCAAACCCTGCGTATAAGGGTGCCGCGGGTCCAGAAGCACTTCCCTGGTGCTGCCGGTTTCGACGATATCACCCGCGTACATCACCGCAATCTTGTCCGCCGCCCGTGACACCACGCCCAGATCATGGGTGATCAGGATCATCGACATGCCCAGCTCCTGCTGCAAGTCTCTGAGCAGGCGCAGTATCTGGGCCTGAATGGTCACGTCCAGCGCCGTGGTGGGTTCGTCGGCTATCAGCAGCTCGGGCTCGTTCATCAGCGCCATGGCAATCATGACGCGCTGCCGCTGGCCGCCGGAGAGTTCGTGCGGGTACTGCTTGAGCCTGCTGGCGGGATCAGGCAACCCGACTTTTTCCAGCAAGAAAATCGCCCGCGCCTCGGCCGTGGCCTCCGACACCTTCCGATGCAGCGTCATCGCTTCCTTCAGTTGGCGACCGATGGTGTACACCGGGTTCAGGCTGGTCATCGGCTCCTGAAAGATCATGCCGATACGCTGCCCGCGCACCTGCATGGCAAAGTCCCGTTCGCTGGCACGCATCAGGTCGTCACCATCAAAATTGATGCAGGCGGCAGTGCGACGGGCAGAGGGGGGCAGAAGGCTCATCATCGCCAGCGCCGTCATGGACTTGCCCGACCCGGACTCGCCGACGATGCCAAGGGTTTCTCCACGTTTCAGATCGAGGCTGACACCTCTGACCGCCTTCAACGTGCTCGACTCGGTAGGAATCTCGACGGACAGATTGCGGATATCCAGTAGTGAATGCGTGCTCATATCAGCTTCTCCGATCCGTAACGGTGACGTCCCGTACGCCATCACCCAACAAGTTGACGGCGATAACGAGCATGAACAGCGCTACACCGGGCAGAATGACCAGCCATGGCTGGAAGAACATGGAGGTTTTGCCCTCGGCAATCATCAGGCCCCAGGAAGGCATGGGTGACGGAATGCCCAAGCCCAGGAAAGACAGGGTCGCCTCGCTGAGAATGGCGATAGCCACTTCCAGCGTGAAAATCACCATGATCTGGTTGGACAGGTTCGGTAACACCTCCCGCACCGCCACCTGAAACCGACTGCAGCCCATCGATCGCGCGGCGGCGACAAAATCCATCTCTCGCAAGCGCAGCGTCGCGGAGCGGGTAACCACGAGGTAGAACACCCAATGGGTTGCCCCGATCACAAAGATCACCACGGTGATCGATTGGCCGATCACGAAAACCAGCGCCATGATCAGCAGGAGGCTGGGTATCGCCAACTGGCAGGTCACCAGGAAGTTGACCGCCTGATCCAGCCAGCCACCGTAGTAGCCGGCGAGCAGCCCAAGGGTCACGCCAATGATTGCGCCGACTGTTGCGGCGCCGACGCCTATCGCCAATGAGATTCTTGCGCCATAGATGATCCGGCTCAGGTAATCCCGACCGAGATGATCGGTGCCGAACAGGTACCGCCACTCCCCGCCTTCGACCCAGGCAGGCGGCAGCAGTCGCAATGGCAGGTTCTGCAGGTAAGGATCATGAGGCGCCAGCCAGGGCGCAAAAAGTGCAAAGAACGCCATCACCAGAATGATCCCGAAACCGATCTTCAGACCGGTATGGCGGCGGGCACGCTTCAAGGCCGCTTTTGCCGGGCTCAATCCCAGGCCGGTGTCGATCTGCTCGCCGTCATTCTGCGACTCGGCGACGAAGCGAGGGCTGTTCACTGTTTCACTTGTCATCATCATTCACCCCATCCGAATCCGCGGGTCAAGCCAGGCGTTGATCAAGTCAGCCGCCAGCGTGAGCAGTACAAAGGTCAGCACAAAGATGAGAATCAACGATTGCACCGTCGGAATATCCGAATTGAAAATCGACTCCACGGCCAGACGACCCAGGCCGTTCATGCTGAAGACGGACTCGGTCACGACCGATCCGCCCAGTTTGTGTCCAAGCTGAACCGCCAGAACGCTGACAACGGGCAACAAGGCGTTGCGCAAAGCCTGCTGGAAGATCAGCCGATAGCCCATGAAGCCTTTTGCACGCGCCGTGCGGATATAGTCCGCGGACAGCACATCGAGCAGGCCGGTGCGGGTCAGCCGCATGACGGCGGGCACCGAACTGGCGCCGAGCACCAGCGCCGGCAGCACGTAATGCAGCCAGGTCGCATCACCCGATACGGGAAAGATCGGGAACGTCACCGCAAACAGGATGATGACCATCAGCCCCAGCCAGAAATTGGGAATGGCCTGGGCTGAAACGGCGATCGATAGCGCAAGCCGATCCACCCAGCTATTCGGGCGAAGCGCTGCACCGATGCCCAACGGCAATGCGATCAGGATGGTGATCATCAATGAGGACAGCGCCAGGATGATGGTCACCCCCGCATGCTCTTTTATCAGCTCCCCCACCGGCTGCTTCCAGAAATAGCTTTCGCCGAAGTCGCCACGCAAAACCCCGCCCAGCCATTCGACGTACTGGACCGATACGGGACGATCGAAACCGTACTCCTGACGAATTTCTTCAACCATTTCCGGCGGGGCGTCTTCACCGGCAATCGTTTGTGCCGGGTCGGTCGCGAAGTAGAACAGCGCAAAGGTGCCAAAGGAAACGAACAGCGCGACCAGCAGGGCCAGAAAGCCTCTTCGAAGGATGTAGTTCAGCATGATCAATGACTCCAGCGGGCCTGCCAAAGACGGGGAACACCATCTTTGGGAACCGACAATTCGAGGCCAGGCGATAGCAGGAAATTCTGGCTGTAGGAAAACATCGGCACCCAGTAGGCCTGCTCGGCAATGCGGTTCAGCGCTTGCCTATAAAGTGCACGACGCTTTTCCGGGTCGATGGTGCGTTCAGCCGCCAGAACCGTTGCAGCCAGGTCTTCGTCACCGGAGTAATTGCGTGGCGTATTCGCAACGAAGTGAACGCCGGTGATCGCAGAGGCGTCAGCGGTACCGCCACCACCGTAAGAAGCGAAGAACGCCGACATGTCCCTGTCATTACGGACTTTGGAAAACACATTCAGCTTGACGTAGCGGAGGTTGGCGTTGATACCCACGGCCCTCAGGTCGCTGACAATCGCCTCGGCCATGATCTTGTCCCGGTAGGCCCACAGATCAAACGAGAAGCCTTGCGGGTAGCCTGCTTCGGCCAACAGCGCTTTGGCCTTGTCCGGGTCATAGGCGTAGACGGGACCGCTGCCTTCACAACCGAACTGATGCGGATGACAGGCAAAATCGATAGCCTCGGCGCTACCCCGCACCAGATACTCTGTGATGGCTTGACGATTGATGGCGTGGTTGAGTGCGCGGCGTACCTTGAGGTTCCTGAACGGCGTCTCGGGGTCGGAGTAACCGGCGGCATCGAGGGTTATGTACCCTATGCGTATATCGTCACCCTCGAGGCGCACGACATTGGGCAAATGACGAACGTTATCCGCCACATCGGGCGGCACATCCAGCATCAGATCGATGCCGCCACTCAACAACTCGGCCTGCTGGGTACCCTGGTCGGGGATGACCCGGAACACCATGTTCTCGATCGCCGGGTTGGCCTTGGGACTGGCCTGGTAATACCCTTCGAAACGGGTCAGGACAATTTCCCGGCCGGCCCTGAAATTCGTGACCCGGTAGGGGCCGATGCCATTCAGCGGCTGCTCTACCGCTCTTGTCCCGACCTCCGCGTAGGTATCCTTCTTGCGCAGCGGAACGCTCACCGCCATGTCGCGCAGCGCCATGGGATAAGGCACCTTGAGATGGAACGAGACCTTGTTGGAAGCCGTTTTCTCGACACTGTCCAGCCAGCCTCTTATGACCGGGCCGCGACTGGTGCCGGAGTCCTTGTGCAGAACCCAATCGAAGGTATACACCACGTCTTCGGCGGTCAGGCGGCTGCCATCGTGAAACATCACATCGTCACGCAAGACGACATCCAGACGGGTTTCGCTCACCCATTCGTAAGACGCGGCTGCCAGCGGTACAAATTCCAGGCTTTCCGGATCGACGTGAAACAGCCCGTCGTCAGTCAGCTGCGACAGGATGAGCCCCTCGCGCTGAACAGAATAAAGCCGGTCAACCGTGGTCAGAGGCATGGCCAGCGCAACCACCAGCGTGTCGCTACGCTCCCCAGCGTCAGCGAACATCGACAGCGCGCCGGCGGCCAACAAGCCTGTCAGGCAGATGCCAACCCGGCGTGGATAGTGAATCCTCATTTCTCCTCCTGTTGTATTTATTGGAGATCAAGCAATGAGCTGAGTGTAGGCAGGGCTAATGCTTTTTAAAATTGCATATAATCAATAGAAATATGCAATTAATGCATGTATTGCGGATCACTCGTCGCCGGTCATCGTTGCGTTATCCCCCAGGGCGGACACGACTTCTTCCCGCAGGCAACGGACCAGGCTGGTGGTAGCGGGCGTCTCTTCGAATCCGGGAGGAAACAGCAGAACGAATTGCAATCTGTAACGCGGAGCCAACGGGCGCAGGCAGAAGCGCGTCCTGTCGACTGCAAGGGCGGTCAGACGGTCGATAATCGTTACCCCCAGCCCCTCGGCAACCATCTGGCAGGCAAGCACGCTCGACGTTGTCTCGATCTTGCAGTTCAACTCCACACCGGCCGCCTGGAAAATCTCTTCCATCTGTAGCCGGGGCCTCAACCCCGAGGCCAGGGCGATAATATCGTGCTCTGCCAGATCCCTGGCCGACACGGCCTCGGCGCTTTCCAGAGGATGCCCTGTGGGGATCATCACCATCGCATCGGTATCGAAAAACGGCCGTTGAATGACCGATGGGTGATTACAGGGCTTGGTCAGCGCCACGGCAATATCGTAATGACGACCCGCGACCCATTGTTCGATATCCCGATGCCCGCGCACATCGACACTGAAGCGCTGGTCGGGATGCTCCTTTACAAAGCGCGCCAAGGCCGGAGACACAAGACTATTGGCCAATCTGGCCAGCGCGACGATACGCAGGGTGCGGGTCCCGCCTTCCTTGATTTCACGTACGATACGCGGCAGGTCCTCGAGGTTGGAGAGTATCTTTTCCGTTTCCCGATAGAACTCCTTCCCCTCGGGCGTGAGCACCAGTCGGCGTTTTTCGCGCTTGAAGAGCTTCAGTTTCAGTTCATCTTCCAACGTCGAGATCAGCCGGCTGGTCGCCGGCTGGCTCAAGTTCATCACCGAGGCTGCCGCAACCAATGAGCCGTGAACAACAACAGCGCGAAAGCACTTCAACTTCTTGATATTCAAGTCATTCTCCAAATAACATGCAGAAAACGCATATATCTATCCGATATTTCGAATTTACATAAGTATTCATAATAGTGGATAACTCCGCTGAGAAAACCTGGTTTCTCACACGAATATCAGGCGAAACGCCATAGAATAAGAATTAGGAGGAAGCATGAAGCTTTCGAGAATGGTGATGCTATCGAGCATTTTCAGCTTGCCCGTGCTGCCGGCATTGGCGCTCGAAGTGGAAATCGGCGGCCAAATCAATCGTGCAGCAATGTATGTTGAGGATGGGTACAGCGAGAACTTCAGGGGGCTCGGCTCCAATTCGGAACTTTATCATGTCGATAACAGAAACAGCCCTTCACGCATCAATGTGCGAGGCACACAGAGGCTACTGGATGGCTGGACTGCCGGCGCACTACTAGAGACCGGGATGTATTCGAACCTCTCCACCGATGTGTCACCGCAGGATAAAAGTACCTCTGGAGAATTGGAACAGAGAATCACTGATGGCTTCGTTGACTCTCCTTTCGGCAAAATAACCCTCGGTCGAGGCGAAGGCGCAGCCTACGCGACAGGCAGGAGAGATTATTCCGGTACCGGCGTAATCAGCTTTCGGCACCCGGGGCTAATCGGCGGCGGGCTGTATTTCGATGAGACCAGGAAATCGGTGATCACCAACAGAAACGCCAGTGGCAACGTCACCAGCGTGGGCCCACCGGCCCCTGACAGCAACCCGAACAAGGTCTCCATTATCGGCAGTATTCGCGACTTCAACTTCGAAGGCCGCCACGACCGCATCCGCTATGACAGCCCGCGAATGGGCCCGGTAACCCTGTCCGTCAGCACCGGGCACGGCACCGGTGAGCAGAGCCACAACTCCATTCTCGAGGTGGGCGCCAGAGCCGGTGTACGTGTTCTGGGCGGCAGGGCGCTGGCTGGCCTGGGGTACTCACGCGCGAAAAGAAACTCGGCCGATCCCAGCGTATCCTTCGACCCGGACGACAGCAGCTTCGATCCGAATGTGCGGACTTATGGCGGCTCGGTATCCTGGATCGCCGAGAACGGCATCAACGTCACCTTCGCCGCGCTGAACCGGGTAGAGAAACAGACCGAGGCATCGAAAACCGGCAACCTGACGCACAACCGCTCGGAGTTGGCGAAGTTTCGCTACGTCAAGCTGGGCTATCGTCCCAGTCGCAAACATGCATTCGATGTTCATTGGGGAGTAACCAAGGACAGGAACAAGGTGGGCGATGTGGGAACCGTGATAGGCGCGGGCTATGTCTGGAGTCCTACGCATATGTTCGATGCTTATGCGGGCGCCAAGGTCCATAGTTTCAAACGCAAAAGCTGGGAAACCTTCAGTGGCAGAACCTCATATGATCTTGAATATGAAGATATTTCAGTGTTGACCACGGGTATCAGAGTGAAATTCTGACACAGGCAATAAGCTGTCCTCCCCCAAGTACCCACAAGAAGTTGGGGCCTTGGGGGGCCACTCAGGTCACCAGCGTGAGTGGCAGGGCCTTTAGATAAAACGCCGAATGGCAGCCTCGCGTCATACCCAATACCACTTCTTGGGCCTAAGCTCTATCAGTCGGTCTTGATCACCCCTGCTGTTGCAGCTCATCACTACCCGATGAATGACACCGGATCCCATGAACAGGAGATGGCCATGAGCACACCTTATATTCGCCTGGACAAGAACGATGCCGCCGTACTGCTGGTCGATCACCAGACCGGCCTGCTGTCCCTGGTAAGAGACATCCACCCCGATACCTTCAAGAACAACGTATTGGCCTTGGCGGATCTGGCCAAGTACTTCGAACTGCCCACCATCCTCACCACCAGCTTCGAAGACGGTCCGAACGGCCCGTTGGTGCCCGAGCTCAAGGAACTCTTCCCGGATGCGCCCTATATCGCCCGCCCAGGCCAGATCAATGCCTGGGACAACGAGGACTTTGTCGCGGCGGTAAAAGCGACCGGAAGGAAGCAGTTGATCATCGCGGGTGTGGTGACTGAAGTCTGCGTGGCCTTCCCCGCTCTTTCAGCCTTGGCCGAAGGTTTTGACGTATTCGTCGTGACTGATGCCTCCGGCACCTTCAACGAGCTGACACGCAACTCGGCGCTGGATCGCATGATCGCTGCCGGAGCCCAGCCGATGACCTGGTTCGGCGTCGCCTGCGAACTGCACCGCGATTGGCGCAATGATGTCGAGGGCCTGGGCACGCTGTTCTCCAACCATATCCCGGACTATCGCAACCTGATCAACAGCTACAACACGCTGACGGGAGGCAAATGAAAGATGCCGCACCCTGCTTTCTCCTGCCGACGTGGCATGCAATAGGTTCAATGCGCCGCTGATTCAGGCCGGATCAGACGCCGTGTTCTTCAGCCAACCACGTGCAGGGCGGACCTCATATAAAGATCGTGCCGCGCAAGTAGAGTGCCCCCTGCCCGCTGATGATGACTCGGTCATTGTCCAGGACTTCGCAATGCAACTGCCCCTTGCGCGCCCCGCCTTGCTCGGCAATCAGGTCGCTTTTGCCCAGGCGCTTGGCCCAGTATGTCGCCAGGGAGGTATGGGCCGAGCCGGTGACAGGGTCCTCGTTGACCCCAACCCGAGGGCCAAACCAGCGAGAGACGAAGTCGAAATGGCGACCCGGCGCGGTTACCGCGACACCGCGCACGTCGAACGCGGCTAATGCGACGAAGTCGGGGGCAAGCCCGGCGACGATGGCTTCATCCTCGACCACGACCAGATAATCGTCGGTGCGATAAAGCGCATCGGCCCGCTCCAGGCCCAGGGCTTGCAGCAATCCAGGCGGAACAGCGACCAGTTCAGGGTGCTTGGACGGGAAGTCCATGGCCAGGCGCCCGTCCTTGCGGCTCACCCGCAACTCACCGCTGCGGGTGGAAAAACGCAACACGTCCCGCGCTTCGCCGAACTGCTCGAACAGTACCCATGCAGTTGCCAGAGTAGCGTGCCCGCAAAGGTCGACTTCCACCGTGGGGGTGAACCAGCGCAGCTCGAACACCTCGCCATTGCGTACACAATAGGCCGTCTCGGACAGATTGTTCTCTGCTGCGATTCGTTGCAGCACCTCATCAGGCAGCCAGGCCTCCAGCGGACAGACCGCCGCAGGATTGCCGCCGAAAATCTCGGAGGAAAAAGCATCCACCTGGAAAATATCGAGTTGCATTCTCGCGCCCTCACGATCCCGTTCATACCGCCCCGCAAGCCTGAAAATTGTACCTGACCCCAATCCCAGGTTGCCAGGTCAGCGCCGGAACGGAACCTCTGCTCTCTCCCGCACCAAGGAGGGAATCGCGCGGATATAGATCAGCTCACTGACCAACTCGACCAGTGTCTGCGTGATAACTGCGGCCGCTGCGAGCCCTCGGATTTCTTCGGGAAGGGCCAGTGCCAGGGGCAGAACCACCAACGAGTTACGTGTCGCACTACTGAAGGCGACCGATCTCACCGTTGTCACAGGCAATCTGAAGGCGCGTGCAACCAGCATCCCTATCAACGGCGCCAGGAGCATGAAGCTGATGTACACGGGAAAGACGGGCAATAGCTGCTCTATATCCCCCACCACAAACGCCACCTGCGACGCGATCACCACGACCAATACCGTGGCCATGGCTGGGACAGGCACCCAACCCCAGGCGTGGTTCCATAGATTCACAACCCTGGATCCTTTGCCCCCCGCGGCGGTGAATACCGCCAACACCAGGGGTAATACGATCAACAACAGAAAGGCCTCGACGAATGGACCAATGGAGATCACAACAGCTGAATCAGGACCCAGCATGAAAGCCAGGTATAGAGGCAATAACACAAGCTGCAGCAAAAGGAGTACCGGCGTGGCGACCAGTGTCAGCCTGGCGTCACCCTTTCCCAGGTGGGTGAACACCACGACATAATCGATACAGGGAGTAAGCAAGACCAGCAAGGCCCCCACCAGAATCGCCGGGTGATCGGAGAGCCCCCTGGTCAGTGCCCACACCAGCAAAGGGATGAGGACGAAATTCGCTATCAGAAGAGCAAGCATGAAGCGTTTGTTACTGAGCCCTTCTCGAAGCTCGAGAAACGGGATCTGCAGGAACATGGCGTACATGAGTACTGCAATGGCAGGAGTCACGAGTACGCTCAATACCTGGGAGGCAGTGGGGAATGCAAGGCCTCCGATAGCCGCCAGGATGACGGCGGCGAAATAGATTGGAATCTGATTCTGTTCCAGTTGTTCTCTGTCCACACTATGCCCTTGAGATACGTAAACATCTTTCAACCGAACAGGATATATCTCCAGCCGCTGATTTGGCTCTCCAAGGCGGCGGATCGTACTCCGTCTGAATAGGCATTGTCGTCGCCTTTATTGTCAGTAATCAACACTGCCTTGAGCGGGATGTTATGCATATCGAGAGGAGCTCAGGGTGCGCCTGATTCAAGCCGGATAAGACGCCGCTCCTGCAAACTCACTGGTGGTTCGAAGACCTCGGCGTAATGCTTCCTGGCCAAACGCCGGATCAGCCCCGAGTCCCGCGCTGCCGGCATCACCTCGAGTAATAGCCGGTGCAGTTCGGGCTGGGCGGGTGAGACGTAGAGGATATGGTCCTGGTCGTAGACGAATACCAGGTTGCGCTCCACATCCAGCTCGGGATACTGCGCCCACTCCTGGCTCATTTCATGCGCGCCCCGGGGCAGGTAATCCACCTTGCGCGCCGGTGAGGCCACCATCCGGTAAAGGCGCCGCCAATCACCACTGATGGTTTCCACCGGCAGGCCATTGATTTCCCAGATTACCCGGTCGGCCCAGGCTTCCCCGATGGCCGCCACCCTGCCCGTTCTTCGGAAGTCCTCAAGGCTATATACCGCGTCATAGCGCGGCTGACTGCCCTTGTGGATGAAGAGAATTCGATGATTGACCAAGCTATCGGTCATGCCAACCAACACCGGGAGAAACCGGCGATCACGCTCTGCCGTTTGCCCGAGGATCAGCGCGCTGATCTCACCCTGCTGCAACATTACCTCCAGGCGAGTCATGGGGATATCTCCCCGATCAGCCCTCACCTCCACTGCCACCTCATGCCCGCTGGTCTCCAGCGCGCTTTCCAGCAGCAGGCGAGCATACGCTACCGCCTCCGGCGTGCCTCCCAGCCGCAGCGGCAGTGGCGAACCCGCCTGCACGCTGACAGTGATCCCGAGTGTCAGCCAACACAGGGCGACCAGTATCAACTGCCCGCATGTCCGCGCCAGTGGCAGATCGCATTGATCTCTACACAACGTTGCTGTTGTCATGGGGACGATGATAAGTCGATTCAATATCATGTTGCCACTTACGCACCTGGTCCCTCGGCACTTCGCTACAGACAACGCGACCTGCATGCCTGATCACGGCTTAGGTAAATAACCTGGCAATCCTTCCATCCTCTTAACCCACCGGACAACATGTGTGTAGGGCGTGAGATCCACACCACCTTCCGGCGCCAGCACGACATAGGGGTAGACGGCGCAGTCCGCAATAGTGGGGCGGCTCATCGCAAGCCAGTCGTTGCACTCCAGATGCTTGTCCAGCAGTGAGAGCACCACTGTTGACTTCGCCAGCGCTGCCGACTTGTCCAAGGGCTGGCCGAACTTCTTCACCAACCGCGCAGCACAGAGACTGTGCTCGATCTCATTGGCGGCGAAAGACAGCCATTGCACAATGTCAGCCTGGCCCTGAGCATGCGCTGGCCACCAGGCCAGACCGCCGTGGCTACCAGCGAGGTATACCAGGATGGCCTGCGAGTCGCGAACCACATGCGACCCGTCCTGCAGAACAGGTACTTGCCCCAAGGGATTCAGATCTGACAACGGCGGCTTTTTATGTGCCCCGCTCACAAAATCCACCGCCATCACTTCAAGCGGGATGTTGGCCAGGGAAGCAAAAAGCCTCACCTTGTAGCAGTTACCGGATGCTTCCAGATCATAGAGTTTCATTCTGCACCTCCATTGATAAGCTGATTGAACTCGAGGACATTGCCGTCAGGGTCGCGAATGAACAGTGCGACTCTCCTGGGACCGATGGGATGCGGCCCCTGCGTGACAACTATCCCCTGCTCGCCGAGCCAGGCTTCAAGTGCCTGGAGATCATCGACAACGAAGGCCGGATGCGTCACCCCCGGCAGCTTCACTGGCGCGTCCAGCAGGATGTTGTGAGCATGCGGTACGCGAGCACCGTTGAAGATCAGATTGATACGAACGCCGTCGGGACTCAGCATCTCGTTGGCTTCGTACAGCGGAAAATCGGCACTCTCGACGAACCCGAGTGCCTGGTAGAAAGACATCGCCCGGCTCTTGTCGCTGACACGAATGCCGATGTGGTCATATGCAAGAATGCGAGCGGGGCTTGGCTGCTGGCTCATATAGTCGACTCCGGATGAGATCAGTCAGTGCAGTGTCAGACAAGGGGCACATTTCACCTATGCCGCGAACCTGACAATACTTATGCGTTAAATGCACAAATCGGAAGGTAGCAATGGACAGGCTCAAGGCAATGGCTAATTTCGTCCGGATCGTTGACAGCGGTAGCTTGAGTTCGGCGGCTGATGCGACAGGGCAATCGGTGGCATCGGTTGTACGCTCGCTGGCGGCTCTGGAACGCCATCTTGGGGTTCGGTTGCTGAACCGCAGTACCCGGCGCATGGCCCTGACGGATGAAGGCGAAGAATACCTGGCCTGGAGCCGCCGTATGCTCGCAGACTTCGACGACATGGAGCAGCGACTGGAAGCGAAGGATGGCCTCGTACGAGGCCTGCTTCGCGTGACAGCACCCGTGGAGTTCGGGCACCGCTACCTCGCGCCGCTGGTGAACGAGTTCATCAAGGAAAACGGGGAAGTCAGGGTTGAGCTGAACCTGACTGACCAGGTGGTGCCCTTGCTGGATGAGCGCCTCGACCTTGCGCTCCGCCTCGGGCATCTTCCCGACTCGGCCATGGTGGCGAGACAGGTCGGTGCGACTCGGCTCATCACCTGCGCCAGCCCGGATTACCTTCGTGCCGCACCGGCTATCGACAGCCCCGCATCGTTGCGCGAGCACGCCTGCATAGCACTGTCCTCACAGGGGCGACACTGGTACTACCGACACCAAGGGAAGGTGTTGGCCGAAGAAATCGCTCCGAGGCTGGTGTGCAACCAAATCCGTGCCGCCAGCCAAGCCTGTGTGCAGGGCCTGGGCGTTACCCGGTTGATGCATTATCAGGTGGCAGATGAGCTGGCCGATGGTCGTCTGCTCAGGGTGCTCAAGAGTTTCGAGCCGACGGACCTGCCGGTCCAGCTGGTCTATCCGCATTCCCTGCGGCTCTCGCCACGGGTGAGAGCCTTTGTCGAATGGGCGGGTCCTCAGTTGGAAAGGCTTACGCCTGATCCCGAGGATGTCTAGCCTGTAGTTCGCTCCTTCCGATTACCTGACTGTTTCAGGGTCTCATAGGGTCTTGGACAGTTTCTGTTCAGCCTCAACGTATACAGGTGTCTTACCCGCATCGGCATAGATCTCTTCACCTTCCTCGACACGGATCACGTCTGTTCCCTTCACGTATGGCATGGCCTGTTCTGCTTCCTTGATAGCAGAGTGGATCAGACCTTGGGTAATGGTGGCTTCATCCAGCCCGTATGCCTGCGCAAAAGCCTTGATTTTGACCAGATCATGCTTGTGCATCGTCAGGGTGTATTCAACCCATTCACTGGATTCCTGAGACTTGGACTCCCAGTTGTTGAGCATTTTCTCAAAGGTGTCCATAGGGCTTCTCCTGAGTGACTAGACGTGTTCCTAAATTGAGACTGTCGCAATGGCCCATGGTTCGTTGAGATACCAACCTGTCGGCGCTGTACCTGACCGAGCTACAGGTCACCGAACAGAATGGCTGGTATCGCTGCTGGCATGGTTAGTCCTTTCCGTTATTAGTTGGCCACTACACTTTGCGTGTATGACGCCTCAGCCAAACATCCAGGAAAAAGGGGGGCTATTCTCGCTCCACGCAAATGGCGACCCCCTGCCCCCCGCCGATACACAGGGTTGCCAAGCCCTTTTTTACGTCCCGGCGCCGCATTTCATGGAGCAGCGATACCAGCACGCGACACCCGGAGGCTCCAATTGGATGTCCCAGGGCAATGGCACCGCCGTTGACATTCACCTTGCTGTGATCCCAGCCGAGCTCCCGGCTGACCGCCAGTGCCTGCACGGCGAAAGCCTCGTTCGCTTCGATGAGATCCAGGTCAGAGACTGCCCACCCCGCCTTATCCAAGCTACGCCGGGTTGCAGTAACCGGCCCCATGCCCATGATTTCCGGCTCTACGCCTGAACTGGCGTAGGATACGATCCGTGCCAGGACGGGCATGCCGAGCTTCTCGGCCTTGTCAGCACTCATCAGCAGCACGGCTGCAGCGCCATCATTGAGCGTGGAGGCATTGCCAGCAGTAACGCTACCGTCCTTGTCGAACGCTGGCCGCAGACGCGCCAGCGAGTCGATGGTCGTTTCTCTGCGCGGTTGCTCGTCAACCTCGAAGCGAAGCGCCTCGCCCTTGCGCTGGGGCAATATGACCGGTGTAATCTCTTCCTTGAACCTGCCCGCATCGATCGCTGCCACGGCTTTGGCCTGGGATGCCACTGCCAGGGCATCCTGATCCTCGCGGCTGATACCAAATCGGTTGGCAAGGTTCTCCGCCGTCTGGCCCATATGGTAATCGTGGAATGCATCCCATAGACCATCGATGATCATGGTATCCAACAGGCTGCCATGTCCCATCCGCAAACCGGTCCGCACCTTGGGCAGCGTATAGGGCGCCAGGCTCATATTTTCCTGTCCGCCGGCAATCACTACATCGGCGTCGCCGCAGGCAATCGCCTGCGCTGCCAGATGGACTGCCTTGAGCCCTGATCCGCACACCTTGTTGATGGTCATCGCAGGTACCGTCACCGGCAAACCGGCATGGATGGCTGCCTGTCGGGCAGGGTTCTGGCCAGCCCCTGCGGTCAGTACCTGTCCAAGGATGACCTCATCCACTGCATTGGGGGCCAGACCATTTCGCGCCAACAGGCTTCGGATGACCGTTTCACCGAGTCGATGGGCCGGGATACCGGCCAAAGCGCCCTGGAAGCTGCCGATCGCTGTGCGTGTCGCATCGACAATGACAACCTCCCGCATACGATCCCCTCTCGTCATAACTGCATCTCCGGTACGTACTCCGGCACAATCAGGCGACCCGCCGTTTTGCTGACAATTTCCTCCACACTGACGCCAGGAGCCCGCTCCTTCAGAACGAAGGCGCCCTCTGCGATCTCCAGGTAAGCCAGATCAGTCAGCACGCGCTTGATGCATCCGGCCCCGGTCAGCGGCAGGCTGCACCGCTCCAGCAGCTTGGATTCACCGTCCCTGGAGGCGTGGGTCATGGTGACAATGATGTTTTCCGCTCCGGCAACCAGATCCATCGCCCCTCCCATACCCTTGACCAGCTTGCCTGGGACCATCCATGAAGCGATATTGCCATGCACATCCACTTCGAAGGCACCGAGCACGGTGAGGTCAATGTGCCCTCCCCGGATCATCGCGAAGGAGGCAGCGGAGTCAAAGATCGAGGCGCCAATGCGCGCGGTGACGGTCTGTTTCCCGGCATTGATCATGTCCGCATCCAGCTCGTCTTCCGTGGGGTATTGCCCCATTCCGAGTAGACCGTTCTCGGACTGCAGCATGACCTCCATGCCTTCCGGCACATAGTTCGCCACCAGAGTAGGGATACCAATCCCCAGATTCACGTAAAAACCATCCTGCAGTTCACGGGCAACACGTTGCGCCATCTGCTCACGAGTCAGTGCCATGTCTATGTCCTCTTGTTTTTTGTCAGCAGCGCTGTATCAATCGCGCAGGGTGCGCTTCTCGATACGCTTCTCGAAACTGCCGCAGATCAACCGGTCAACGTAGATGCCGGGCGTCTGAATCTGGCTGGGCTCGATTTCGCCGGGCTCGACGATTTCTTCCACTTCCACAACCGTGATCTTTCCGGCGGCAGCGGCCAGCGGGTTGAAGTTCTGTGCGGTATGGCGGTAGATAACGTTGCCGAAGCGATCGGCCTTCCAGCCCTTGACGATGGCGAAGTCGCCAACAATGGCGTGCTCCAGCACATAATGACGGCCAGCGAACTCGCGGGCTTCCTTGCCTTCGGCAATAGGGGTGCCGAATCCGGTGGCTGTATAGAACGCAGGGATGCCGGCTCCCCCAGCCCGCAGCTTCTCGGCCAGGGTGCCCTGCGGGGTCAGCTCGACCTCCAGCTCACCATCAAGCAGTTGGCGTTCAAACAGGGCATTCTCGCCGACATAGGAGGCAATCATCTTGCGGATCTGCCGCTCTTCGAGCAGCACACCCAACCCGAATCCATCTACTCCGCAGTTATTGGAAACCACCGTCAGGTCTGTGGTGCCCTTTCTGCGGATCTCTGCAATCAGGTTTTCCGGTATACCGCACAGCCCGAAGCCCCCCGCCAGAACTGTCATGCCATCCTGCAGGCCATCCAGTGCTTCGGCATAAGAAGCCACACGTTTATCGAAACCAGACATGTTGTTTACCTTTATTGAGTTCTTTACTGGTAAACATGAGTGTGAGAGAAAGGGAGTTATTTGTTAAATTTGTTTTTTCACGCTATTGACCCGGAAAATCAATAAATAGGTACACTCATCCTCTAGGCGGATACGGCATGACAGTCAAACAGTTGCGAGCCTTTCTCGCGGTAGCGCAAACCTTGAGCTTTGCTCAGGCCGGAGAACGGCTCTACATGTCCCAATCTGCCCTGAGCCTGTCGATAAAGACCCTGGAAGACAGGCTGGGCGGGCGTCTGTTCAGCCGAACCACTCGGGCCGTCAACCTCACCCCGGAAGGCCATGCCCTGCTACCCTTGGCCCGCCGCCTGATTGCCGACTGGGACAATGCCGAAGATGAACTGCGCCAGCGCTTCACTTTACGCCGGGGGCGCGTCTCCATCGCCGCCATGCCGTCCTTTGCCGGCAACCGCCTGCCACCCATGCTCATGCATTTTCGCGAGCGCTATCCTGCAATCGGAATCACAGTCCACGATGTGATCAACGAGCAGGTAATAGAGATGGTTCGTAACCGCCAGGTTGAGCTGGGGATTGCCTTTGAGCCTGGCAGCGACACGTCACTCAGCTTCAAGCCCTTGTATCTGGACCGCTTCGTCGCGGTAGTACCGGAGACATCCCCCCTGGCGGAATGCGAAGAGGTTTGCTGGGAAGATTTACTACCCTACCCTTTTATCACCTTGCAAAGGCCGTCCAGCGTTCGGGTCATGCTGGAGGACAGCCTGAGCATCGGCGCGCAAAAACTGGACGTATCAATGGAGAGCCACCAGTTGGCGACTGTAGGACGCATGGTAGCTAGCGGCCTGGGTGTGAGCGTGGTGCCCGCCCTGTGCATTCAGCAGATGCATGAACTAGGTGCGCGCTGCATTCCATTGACGAGCCCGGTGATAGAGCGACCGATCGGCATCCTGACCAAAGCCGACCATGAACTGTCTGTTGCTGCCAAGGCCCTTGCCGATACGCTTGGCGAACTCTGCTCCTGAGCCCAACCCTGGCGGGAGCCTGCAGTGTTCCACCGTCTAGCCTCCCTCGAAGCGCCCCGTACCATCCCGATCCCGCTCATACCGCCTGGCAAGCGGAAACGGCGGCAACCAGGATTCACGCCGGATGATCCAGCTTTCATAGGTCGGCACCAGTTGATCAGGCGTATCCAACGCCCCCAGGTTCACTTCGACTTCATCTGCGGTGCGGCCAAAAACCGACGAGCCACAACGAGGGCAGAAGAAGCGCCCGGCGTACTCAGCTGTTTCGCCTTCGATGCTCACCGCCTCCTGGGGGAATATCGCGGAGGCATGAAATAGCGCGCCGTGGTGCTTGCGGCATTCGAGGCAGTGGCACAGGCCAACCCGGTAAGGTCGTCCCGACGCCACGAAGCGGACATCGCCGCATAGGCAGCCGCCAGTGAATCGTTCCATATCGCGTCTCCTCTGAAATCAGATGGCCGGAACGGTTACAACCTACCCCGCCGGGCGTTGATCTGGAACCCCCTCAGTCCAGCGACTCTGGCTGTCCCGCATCCCCCGGTGTCAGCAGCAGGTACAGCGCCGGCACCACGAACAACGCCAGGATGGATACCGAGATCAGTCCGAAGATGATCACCAGGGTCAGCGGCCGGTAGAAGGCGCTGCTGACGGCCAGCGGCACCAGGCCGACGATGGTGGTGATGGCGGTGGTCATCAACGGACGCAGGCGCCGGGCCGAGCCGGCGGCGGCCGCCTCAGGGATGGACATGCCGTCCTTGATGTAGCTGTTCATGGTATCGACCATGATGATGCCGTTGTTGATGGCGATGCCGATCAGCGACACCAGGCCGATCATGGCGAAGAACGAGAAGGTGATGCCGAAGGCCCAGAAACCCAGGGCCGAGCCGATTACCGCCAGCGGCATGGTGGCGAAGATGATGAAGGCCTGGCGGAAGCTGCTGAAGACGATGACCAGCACGCCGACCACCAGCACGATGGCGATGACCAGGGCCACCAGCGCCGAGGCGAAGGTTTCACTGGTGTCCGCCGACTCGCCTCCGATCACGCTGCGGTAACCGGAGGGCCATTGCTGCTGCAGTTCATCCAGCCTGGGTTGCACGTCGGCCATGACTTCGCCGACGGTGCGCCCTTCGTTCTTGGCCATGACGGTAAGCGCGCGCTCGCCATTGACGTGGGAGATGGCGATGGCCGCCTCCGACTGGGTCGGCTTGAGCAGCTGCTGCATGGCGATGGAGCGTTCGTCCTGGGTGAATACCCGCACCCGGGACAGCTCCTCGGTATTGCGCGGCCCACCCGTCTCGCCGGGTCGGCTCGGCCATTCAGTGCCCAGGCGGATGTCAATGTTGTCATCACCGTCGTCGGTGACGAAGGTGCCTACCTCGTCCGAGCTGAAGGCGATGCGCAGTTGCGAGGCCAGGTCGCCATGGTCGATGCCGAAGAAGTTGGCCGCCTCGCGGTCGGGCTGCAATGCCAGTTGTGGCTTGAGCATGCCGATATTGTCGCGCACATCGACCACGCCCTCGGTATCCGACAGCAGCCCCTGCACCTGGCGCGACAGCCGCTGCAGCTCATCCATGTCGGCACCGATCAGCTGGATCTCGATTGGATCGCCGCTGCTGGGGCTGGCGGATTCGGCGACCACCAGCAATTGGGCCGCGGCGACCCGCTGCTCCAGATAGGCCGACAGTTCCTGGCGCAACTCATCAGCCAGTTCATAGGACTCGGCCTCGCGCTCATCACGCGGGCGGAAGATGGCGGAAAAACCGATGAAGTTCTCCGCCTCGCTGGGCTGCAGGTTGGCGGCCATGGAGCCGCCGGCGAAGGGGCTTTTCAGGCCGACCAGTTTCACCACGCTCTGGAAATAGGGCTTGTCCCTGAGGATGCTGCCGATCTCGTCGGCCACCGCCTGGGATGCGCCCAGCTGTGCCGTCGGCGGCAGTTCGATATTGATCCCAAGGCGCTCCCCGTCGGTCGGCGGAAACAGCTCCACCCGCGCCTGACTGAAGGCCATCATCGACAGCACGAACAGGCCGATGGCGGCAAACACCCACAGCCAGGATTGCCCGCGACTGCGCACCACCCAGCGGCCGTTCCAGCGCTCCAGGGTGGCCACCGCCCTGCCGGTCACCCGGTCCGACAGGCCCTGCTGCCGGGGATTGTCGGGTTTGCGTTGCTTGCCCAGCAGCATCCGGGATAGCGGCAGCGAACAGAGCATGGCGACGATGAACGAGAGGATCAGGCAGACCACCGTGGTGGCGGGCAGCACGCGGATGAACTCGCCCACGGTGCCGCCGATCGACATCAGCGGCGCCAGCGCCAGGATGGTGGTCAGCTGCGCGGCGAAGGCCGGTTTGGCATAGCGCTTGACCGTCGCCAGCACCGCCTGGCCGAAGGTCTTGCCGCCGTTGTAGATCTCGTCGTGCAGACCTTCCAGCAGGATGATGAACACATCCACGATCATCACCAGCGCGATCACCATGCCGATCACCACCAGCTCGTTGAGCGAGTAGCCCATCAGCAGGATGATCAGCAGCACCCCGGCGAAGGTCACCGGAACCGACAGGCCGGCGATGATCGCCTCGCGCCAGGCGATGGTCAGCAGCAGAATGACGAAGACGATGGCCATGGTCTGCAGGGCGCTGACGAACACCTCGGCCAGCGACTCCCAGATCTGCGCCGCCTCGTCCTGGGTAACGCTGTACTCCAGGCCGGAGGGCCAGCCGCCGGCATGGCGCAGGTCTTCCAGCGTGGTGCGCAGGGTCTCGACGACGTTCACCGTATCGGCGCCCGGCGTCTTGCGTACCGACAGCTCCAGCGAGGCGGCATAACTGCCGCCATCGCTGCTGAAGAAGGCCCGGGTGGTTTCGGTCTCCTGCATGCGCTGTACCGAAGCCACCTCATCCAGGCGCACCGCACGGCCGGCGCCGACACCACTGAGGCGCGCCACGGGCAAGGCGCGCAGGTCATCCACATCACGGAAGCGCCCTTCCAACCGCACCACGGCGCCGATATCGTCGCTGCGGATCTCGCCAAAGGGCTGCTCGACGTTGGCCTGCTGCACCGCATTGCGTATCGTCGAGGGTGACAGGCCGAGCGCCAGCAGGCGTTCGGGACGCAGCAGGATCTGGACTATCTCCTCGCGCTCACCGCCAATGCTCACTTCGTTGACCCCGGCCAGGCGCTCCAGCACATCGCGGATGCGCCGGGCCTGCTGGTTCATGGTCGCCGAGCCGGCTTCGCCATGCAGGGTGAAGGTAAAGATCGGCATGTCGTCCACCGAGGCCTGCTTGATCGCCGGGCGCTCGACGTCCGCCGGCAGCTCGGCTTCGGCATCGGCCACCGCCGCGCGCAGGCGGGTCATGGCATCCACCGGATCGGCCGAGGCGTCGAACTCCACGGAAATCACCGAGAAGGAGTCGTAGGAGGCGCTGTCGACCCGCCGCACGCCCTGCAGGGTGGTGACCTCATCCTCGATAATGTCGGTCACCTGCTCCTCCATGGTGCGTGGGTCGGCACCGGGCCAGGTGGTGGTGATGGTGGCCTGGGGAATGTTCAGGTCGGGCAGCGATTCCTTGACCAGCTGCAGGTAAGCCATCAGCCCGCCCAGCAGCAAAGTCACCAGCAACAGGATGCCGAAGATCGGCTGCAGGAAGAAGAACCGCGCCAGCGGGTGGGCGTTGCGCACCTCCTCGGTTTCCTGGGCAGGATCGGTGCGGTCCAGCTCTGGCGTGTCGTCCACGCCGTTCGGGGTACTCACGGAGCGTCCCCGTTGGTTTGCAGGATACGCACCTGCTGGCCGTCATACAGCGCCGCCCGGCCATCGGTCACCACCACCTCGCCGTCCTCTACCCCGCTGTTGACGGCGCGATAGGCGCCGGCCTGCTGGCCCAGCTCGACCCGGCGCTCGTTGACCCGGCCGCTTTGCCCATCGACCACGAACACGAAGGACTGGTCGTTGCGAAAACGCAGGGCCTCCAGTGGCACGGCCAGGCTGTCCTGCAGCGCCGGCAGGGAAATCCATACCGCGACAAATTCACCGTCCTGCAGGCCGGGGTTGTCGCTCTGGGTATGTACGATGACTTCGAAGGTACGGGTTTCCGGGTCCAGCGATGGGCTGACCGCATGCACCCGGCCGGCCACCCGCTCATCCCCCAACAACGGGTCGACATCACGGCCATCCAGCGGCGGTTCACCACCAATCACCGCCCGGGCGCCGCTCTCGATCTGCCGAAAATCATAGGATGGCAGGTCGACCCGCACCTCGAACTGGCTGGGGTCGATAACCATCGCCGGGACCGTACGCAGGGCGTTCTGCTCGGTGTTGGTCTGTACCACACTGGGCATGAAGTAACGGCCCTTCTCGATATTCAACCGCGCCAGCACCCCGTTGATCGGCGATACCAGCCGCGACTCGTCAACGCCGAGCTGGGCCTGGGCCAGCTGCGCACGACTGTTGTCCCGCGCCGCGGCGGCCTGCTGCACCTGCACCACCGCCTGGTCCAGTTCCTGCTGGGAGGCGGAGCGCTGCTCGATCAGGGTTTCGTAGCGCCGGCGGGTGACCCTGGCCAGTTCCAGGTTGGCCTCGGCCTCGGCCAGTGCCGCCCGGGCCGCCTGCAGATCAGCTTCCACCCGCTCGGGCGCCTGGTAGGCAATCAACTGGCCGGCCTTGACCGGGCTGCCGACCCGCAGGTCTTCATCGATATGGGTCACCACGCCCTGCTGGGTAAAGGTCAGGAACTCACGGTGACGCGAGCGGGCCGTGCCCTGACTGTATACCCAGGCCTGCAGGTTGCGGCGCTCCACCGCTACCACGCTGACGGTGACCGGCTGTGCCCTGCCCTGGTCTTGCTCTGACTGCTCGTTTTGCGGTGCCTGCGGTTCGCTCTGTTGGCCACAGGCGCTCAGCCCTATCAGCAGCAAAAGGGGGAAAACGGTCATCCAGGTCTTGGTCATGATCTGTGCTTTTTTCATGGGCTGATGGGCATGCTGGCGGTATCGGTTGCCGAGGCGGTAACGGGCGTTGCCGGCCCCCTGGTGTCGAAGCCGCCACCCAGCGCCAGATGCAGGGATATGCGGTTGTCGATGCGCGCATGGCGGGCGGTAATATGGGCACTGCGGCCATCGAGGGCACGTTGCTGGCTCTCCAGCACATTGAGGAACGGGTCTATGCCCTGCAGATAGCGGTTGAACGACACTCGCACCGCCTCTTCCGCCGCATCGGCCGAACCGGCCAGGGCCTGCTCCCGTCGCGTCAGCAGCGTGTCGACCGCCAGCATGCTTTCCACTTCACCCAGGGCATTCAGCGCGGTCTCGGCGTAGGCGTGCAGTGCCTCGTCACGCTGACCTTCGGCGATATCCACCTGGGCTACCAGTCGCCCGCCCTGGAATACCGGCTGCAGGATGCGCCCGGCGATCGACCAGACCAGATTGCCGCTGCTGAACAAGTCGGACAGTTCGCTACCGGCGTAACCGCCGGAACCGGTGAGCGATAGCGAGGGCAGGAAGGAGCGTTGCGCCGCTCCCAGTTGATACCCGGCACCGAGCAGCGTCAGCTCGGCGGCACGCACGTCCGGCCGCTGCGCCAGCAACTGCGCGGGAATGCCGGCCGGCGGTGGTGGTGGTACCTCAGGCAGACTGTCGGCGGTCTGCAGGCGGCCCGCCGGGTAGTCGCCCATCAGCATTTCCAGTTGGCGCAGGCTATGCTCCAGCGCCTCGCGGCGTTGTTCGAGCCCGGCACGCGCCGAGCCCAGGTTGGCGTCGGCGAGCATGCCATCCGCCGGCGAGGCGATGCCGACCTGCACCCGGTTGTTGATCTGCCGGGCCATTTCCTCCAACGCGGTGACAGTACGTTCCGACAGCTCGACCTGCGCTCGGGCGTGCACTATGTCGAAGTACAGTTGCGCGACCTGCGCCGCCACCGACTGGCGCATGCCCCGCAACTGTTCGCCACTGGCCAGATACTCGGCGCGCGCCGCGGCGGTGAGCGCCGACAGACGTCCCCACAGATCCAGCTCCCAGCTGACATCCAGCGTAACGTTGTGATTATTGCTGATGATCGACATATCACCGAACTCATCCGGCAGGCCGAGCATGTTCTGGCGCTGGCGCGTGCTGCCGATACCCAGGCCGACCTGCGGCAACTGGTCGGCGCGATTGACCCGCACCCGCGCCTCGGCCACCTGGTTGCGGGCAATGGCCTGGGCCAGGGCCGGGTTGCGCTCCAGGGCGTTCTCGACAAAGCGATCGAGCTGCGCATCACCAAAGCCGGTCCACCAGCGTTCGGCCGGCGCATAGGCACTGGTGGAGGTGGCGACGAATTCAGCAGGCAGGCTGAATGGCAGTTCCGGCTCCGCTGGAGGAGCGACGCTGCAGGCACTCGCCAGCAGCGCCATGGTGAGGGTCGCGGTACGCAGGCTGCGCGCCATGCGGAATCTGAAACTCATTCGGCGTCCTTCTTTTGACAGCAGGCTTATCACCGCCGAGGCCGAAGCCAGAAAGAGTCTGCGGGTCAACGCCGTATCCGGCAGTGCCTCAGTCTAGTCGCCATGACCACAAACATCCATTCGCTTTGGTATGGATTCAGCGCTCATCTGCGACGCCAGACCGCGCCCAGCCGTGGGCGCCAGGCTGCGGCCTGCTGCTCCGCCGGGTCTGGCCAATGCGCCTTCTTGGTTTCGCACTGCACTATGCCATTGGCACCCAGGCGTAGCCGCCAGCGCTGCGCCTGGGAGTGGGACTCCCCAGGCTCGGTGTAGACCAGCAGCAGGTTGTAATCATGCTGCTTGTCGATGGGGTGCGCCTGGATCGAGGCGAACGGGTTGTCCTGGTCCTCACTGACGAACAACTGATTGCGGCTGGCCTGGATCATCTCGCACAGATGCTCACAATCCAGGCTCAGGCGCTCCTGGATCTTGTCCCGTTCCAGCGCGCCCTTGTCCAGGTTGAGAACCGAGCGGTAGCAGATGATCTGCCGTTCCTCGTTGGTTGCCCACTTGCCGGAATGCTCCAGCACCTGCTGCGGCAGGCCAGGGAGCTTGCGGTAGTCCAGCCAGACCAGTTGCTGGGCCATGAGCTTTTTCGTGTAGGGCATCAACAGGCGGATCTTCCAGCGCGGCTTGCCCTTGCGCAGCCGGCGGGTAATGGCGGTGATCATGTCGTCACGCAGCAGGTCACGCACGGCATAGGTCAGCGCGATGATCAACAGCAGTGCCAGGGACAGTTGCTGAGTGCCTGCCCGCGCGTTGAACAGGAAGTAGGTGAACAGCGACATGATCAGCATGGTCGATCCAGCCTTGACCAGCTTGCGTGTGCCCTCGCCCAGCTCGGTGATCTTCGAGCGCAGCAGGACCGGGTACTCCAGCAGCCGGTGATACAGGCTCATGCGGTTCCACACCCGGGTCGGCGAACCATGGAAGTCGCTCAGGTATTCGCGCTCCTTGCGAATCCGGTACTCTTCCCGAAGGTACTCCTCTATGTCCTCCTTCAGCTCGGCCTCCAGCTCCTGATAACCCTCCAGGGTCATGCATTCCAGCAGGAACTGTTCGACATACCAGGAGAAGTAGATGTCCATCTGACGGAAATAACGCTGCTGGCTGCTCTGCCCCGGTACCGAGCGACGCAGACGCTGGGCGAAGGTCTGGCTCAGCCGCAGGGCGCGCTTGAGCGGCTCTTCGGTCAACCCGGAGGATTGAATCTGCTGACGCAGCCGATCCATCGAGGCGCGGTACTGGAACAGCCAGGAGCCATACATGATCTCGTAGTGCGGCGAGAGCAGCGCAAAGGAGCTGTCGGCCTTGCTGATGCGATCCGTGTCCGGCAAGCCCATCAATCCGAAGCGATGGGACAGGGTGCTGAAGAAGAACTGCCGTTCGGCCAGGGTCCAGGCGGAGAAGTTGCTCTCATGGGGGGTGAACAGGTACAGCTCGACCTTGTAGCGACCCGGCTTCTTCAATGTGCGGGTCAGCTGCAAACGATAGTCGCCCTTGCGCTTGAGTGAAAACACGCTGCCCCCCATTGTTGATATGATCGATCGCGTCGCAGCCCGCTGCCCGGTTTGTTGCGCTTGTTTGCCAGCTGGCGCGCTTCTGCGGCGGCCGATTGAGCGGAACTGCGGCCATCTTAGCATGTGCCGCCCACCGGGTAGCCGTGGCCCTACTGCCAGCCCACAACAGGAACTTGCTTCGTGTCCCCACCCCGCCACTTCTTTTTCCGCCCATTGACCGAACAGCCAGGGATAGCGGATAACCGACCACCACGGGTAGCCGACCAATGCGGCTGATCGAAGATAGCTCGGTATCCGCCATCAGTGCCGGCTTCGTCGCGGTGCTGGTCGGCTTCACCAGTTCCGCCGCACTGGTATTCCAGGCGGCTCATGCCCTGGGCGCGACGCCGGCACAGATCGCCTCCTGGATTCTCGCCCTGTGCCTGGGGATCGGCTTGTCGGGAATCTACCTCAGCTACCGGTTCAAGACGCCGGTCGTTACCGCCTGGTCCACCCCAGGCGCCGCTGTGCTGGTGACTGCCGCCGCTGGTACCAGTCTGGCCGAAGCCACAGGCGCCTTCATCCTGTGCGCGCTATTGACTGCCATTTGCGGCTTCAGCGGCTGGTTCGAGCGGATCATGCGGCACGTTCCACCGGCAATTGCCGCCGGCATGCTGGCCGGCGTACTGCTGCGCTTCGGCATGGACGCCTTCGCTGCCCTGGAAACTGCTTTCACGCTGGTCTTTCCCATGTTGCTGGCGTACCTGCTGGCGCGACGAGTCTTGCCACGTTATGCGGTCCTGGCACCGCTGGTGCTGGGGAGCATCATCGCCTGGGCCAGTGACCAGCTGGACTTCAGCGGCCTGAGCTTCACCATCGCCACGCCGCAGTGGGTGACGCCATCGTTCACCCTGCAGGCGCTGACTGGGGTGGCCTTGCCGCTGTTCGCCGTAACCATGGCTTCACAGAATCTGCCGGGGCTGGCGGTACTGCGGGCCGCCGGCTATCGCACACCCGCTTCGCCGCTGATCGGCTGGACCGGGCTGGCGACCCTGGTATTCGCCCCGTTTGGCGCCTTTGCCATCAACCTGGCCGCCATCACCGCCGCTATCTGCACCGGCCCGGAAACACATGACGATCCGGACCGGCGCTATATAGCGGCAATCGCGTCGGGGCTGTTCTATCTGTTGGCGGGTATCTTCGCGGCCAGCATTGGCGCGCTGTTTCTGGCCTTCCCGCAGGAGCTGGTCCTGGCGGTGGCGGGTTTTGCCCTGATCAATACCATCGGCAGCGGTCTGGTTGCCGCGCTGCAGGAGGAGCGGCACCGGGAAGCAGCACTGGTCACCTTCCTGGTCACCGCCTCGGGCGTGTCCCTGCTGGGTATCGCGGCGGCGTTCTGGGGGATGGTCGCCGGAGCCGGCACTCTGCTGATTCAGCAGGCCAGCTGGAGGCGTATGCAACGAAGAGAGCCCGAGACAGGCGAGCGAACCGGGAGCGGCTCAGACAGTCGCCCATAAAAAACCCCGCCGAAGCGTGAGCCAAGGCGGGGGTTTTGCAGAATAACGTCCTGATCATCCTTAATACTGGCACTTCCTGTAGCTCGTTCCCTGCTCCCTGTTGGTCTTGCGTCGCTTCCTGCGCTGCATCCCTGCAAGACCAATAGTACGCAGGCGCAACGAGTTGCCCCATAGGCTATTACCACCACACTCTGTAAGCCTTTTCCTACCCCTGCATAAAGTGTCTCAGAACTGGGTCGCTTCCAGCTCGAACAACACCTCGCTGCCGGCCCGTACCGCTTCACTCAGCGAATGGATACGCGGCAACAAGCGCTTGAAGTAGAAACGGGCAGTGGACAACTTGGCCTGGTAGAAACCATCACTGTCGTTTTCCACGGCTGCCAGCGCCGCCTTGGCCATGCGCGCCCACATATAGGCGTAGGCGGTATAGCCGAAGGTGTGCAGATACTCCACGGAAGCCGCGCCCACTTCATTGGGGTTGGCCTTGCTACGCTCGATCACCTCGTCAGTGAGCTGACGCAGGTTGTCCAGCGCGGCCTGCAGCGGCTGCACGAATTCGGCCATGGCTCCCTCGGCATTATCAGCGATAAAACCCTGAATCTCCTCGGCGAAAACCTTGAAGAAGGCGCCGCCGTTGGCCACGGTCTTGCGCCCCATCAGGTCCAGCGCCTGGATGCCGTTGGTACCTTCGTAGATCTGCGCAATGCGCACATCGCGCACCAGTTGCTCCTGACCCCACTCGCGAATATAACCATGACCACCGAACACCTGCTGGCCATGCACGCAGCTTTCAAAGCCCACATCGGTGAAGAAGGCCTTGGCCACCGGCGTCAGCAGCGCGACCAGGTCTTCACCCTTCTTGCGGATCTGCTCGTCTTCGGCGAACTTGCTGGTGTCCAGCTGCATGCCGACATAGGTCGAGAAGGCCCGACTGCCCTCGGTCATCGCCTTCATGGTCAGCAGCATGCGACGCACATCGGGGTGCACGATGATCGGGTCAGCAGCCTTGTCCGGCTGCACCGCACCGGTCGGCGCACGGCTCTGGATACGGTCGCGGGCATAGGCCACTGCGCTCTGATAGGACGCCTCGGCGCAGCCGATGCCCTGGATACCGATCGACAGACGCTCGTAGTTCATCATGGTGAACATGGCGTTCAGGCCCTTGTTCAGCTCACCGATCAGATAGCCCTTGGCATCGTCAAAGTTCATCACACAGGTAGCCGAGCCCTTGATGCCCATCTTGTGCTCGATGGAGCCGCAGCTGACCGCGTTGCGCTCACCCAGGCTGCCATCCTCATTGACCAGGAACTTGGGTACCAGGAACAGCGAGATGCCCTTGGGACCGGCCGGGGCGTCGGGCAGCTTGGCCAACACCAGGTGGATGATGTTCTCGGTCAGGTCGTGCTCGCCACCGGTAATGAATATCTTGGTGCCGGTGACCGCGTAGCTGCCATCAGCCTGCGGGACCGCCTTGGTGCGGATGATGCCCAGGTCGGTGCCGGCATGCGGCTCGGTCAGACACATGGTGCCAGCCCAAGTGCCGGCGTACATGTTCGGCAGATAGGTCTGCTTCAGCTCTTCGCTGCCATGGGCATCCAGCGCCAGGGTGCTGCCGGCGGTCAGGGCGATGTACAGGGCAAAGCTGCTGTTGGCGCCGTAGACCATTTCCTCGACCTGCACGCCAAGCGCCTTGGGCATGCCCAGCCCGCCGTATTCAGGGTTACCTGCCAGCCCTACCCAGCCGCCCTCGGCGTAGGTGGTATAGGCTTGCTTGAAGCCGGCCGGAGTCGTCACCACGCCGTCTTTCCATTGGGCGCCCTCTTCGTCGCCATTGCGGTTGAGCGGCGCGATGGTCTGTGAGGTGATCTTGCCCGCCTCTTCCAGCATGGCATCGGCGGTTTCAGCATCGATCGCACCGTTCAGGCCGGGCAGACTCTGCCACAGCTGATCGGCTGCAAAGGTTTCATTGAGAACGAAACGGATGTCACGCAAGGGGGCTTGGTACTCGGCCATGGGAACTCCTCAGCAGTCAATGTGCCGGCTCAACCGGATCAATTGGCCGATTGTAGACCGAGAACTTTTAAAGGGATAGCGTCTTGTTGTGACTTATTTTTATATCGCAGTCACAAGCAGGTCATGTTTTACTGTGGTTTATGTGCACGGCCCTGGTGGGTCTCCCCCGTTTCAGAACTCGCACCCCGCCATCCATGGCGCTCGTCTACGGCCGTCCCTGGCCGCAGACGGTTCTGAAACGGGGGAGACCCACCAGGGCCAGATGTCTGGGAGTTTCCGGCTCGATATGACGGCGTGCTTCCCGCAATGATGGGTAAGAGGAAGGATTGGGTTATGGGGTGTAGCGCGCCTGCGCTACGCCTGAGGGGATTGGACTGCTGGTAGGCAGCTGGCGTAGCGCAGGCGCGCTACACCCCGTTTTGTTTTCCCGCAGCTAACTGCAGAGACCTGCAGTTCCGGTGGGTGTTGCCCCACTTCGGAACCGTCTGCGGCCAGGGACGGCCGTAGACGAGCGCCATGGATGGCGGGGTGCGCGTTCCGAAAGGGGATAATACCCACCGGAACCCGGCACAAACCCGCCGCGTTCTCACTCGACCTGCTCCAAACACACCGAAGCAGGATGACAACGACTAGAACTGCTCCGCCGACAACTGCATCAACGTATCAGCCCCCGCTTCCAGCGCCTCCACATGCGCTTGGGCACGCGGCAGCAGACGCTTGAAGAAGAACTCCTGGGTAGCCAGCTTGGCCTGGTAGAAGCCAGCATCCGCTGCGCCAGCCTCCAGCTTCTGCTGCGCCACGACCGCCATCCTCAGCCAGAAGAAGGCATGGATGACATAACCGGAGAACATCAGGAAATCCATCGATGCCGCGCCGACTTCCTCGCGGTTCTGCATGGACTTGACCGCGATCTTCTGGGTCAGCTCACCCCACTGATTGTTCAGCGCGATCAACTTGTTGAAATACTCGCCCAGTTGCGCGTTCCCCTCGTTGGCCTGGCAGAACAGATGTACTTCCTTGGAGAAGGCGCGCAGCAGCTTGCCCTGACTCATCAGCACCTTGCGACCCAGCAGGTCCAGCGCCTGGATGCCATTGGTACCCTCATAGATAGGCGCAATGCGGCAGTCACGTACCTGCTGCTCCTGGCCCCATTCGCGGATATAACCATGGCCACCAAACACCTGCATGCCCAGCAAGGTCACTTCCAGACCGGTCTCGGTCATGAATGCCTTGCAGATCGGCGTCAGGAACGCCAACTGATCCTCGGCATTGGCGCGTACCGCCTCGTCCCTGGAATAATGCGCGTTATCCAGCAATTGCGCAGTGTAGTAAGCCAGCGCACGGTTGCCTTCGTTGAAGGCCTTCATGGTCAGCAGCATGCGGCGCACATCCGGGTGCACGATGATCGGGTCAGCCGGCTTTTCCGGCTCGGCCGGGCCAGACAGCGAGCGCATCTGCAAGCGGTCCTTGGCATAGGCCACCGCGCCCTGGTAGGACGCCTCGCCATGACACAACCCCTGCATACCGGTCCCCAGACGGGCGCTGTTCATCATGGTGAACATGCAGTTCAGCCCCTTGTTGATCTCGCCGATCAGGAACCCGGTGGCGCCGTCGAAGTTCATCACGCAGGTCGCCGAAGCCTTGATGCCCATCTTGTGTTCGATGGAGCCACACTTGACCGCATTGCGCTCGCCCTTCTCACCATTGGCGTCGGGCAGGAACTTGGGCACGATGAACAGCGAGATACCCTTGGTACCGGCCGGAGCGTCGGGCAGCTTGGCCAGCACCAGATGGACGATGTTCTCGGCCATGTCATGCTCGCCGGAGGAAATGAAGATCTTGGTGCCGGTAACCGCATAGCTGCCATCGTTCTGGGGTACCGCACGGGTCTTGATCAGCCCCAGGTCGGTTCCGCAGTGCGGCTCGGTCAGACACATGGTACCGGTCCAGTGACCGGGCACCAGCTTGTTCAGGTACAGCTCCTTCTGCTCCTGGCTGCCGTGGGCGCGGATCGCCGCGGCGCAACCGTGGGTCAGGCCCGGGTACATGTTCCAGGCATAGTTGGCGGAGGCGGTCATTTCATTGACCACCAGCCCCAGTGAGGCCGGCAGGCCCTGGCCGCCGAATTCCACCGGTCCGCTCATGGCCGCCCAGCCGTTATCCACGTACTGCTGGTAAGCCTCCTTGAAGCCCTTGGGGGTGGTCACCACGCCATCGTCGAAGTGGCAACCTTCCTCGTCACCGGTACGATTCAGCGGTGCGAGCACCTCACCAGCGAACTTGGCACTCTCCTCCAGGATCGCATCCACCAGGTCGGGGGTTGCATCGGTCAAGCCGTGGGTCTCATATCCAGCGGCAAAATCGAACACTTCATCCATGACAAAACGCATATCGCGCAGCGGGGCTTTGTAATCGGGCATTGGGGTCTCCAGAAGCAGCAGGATGATCCGGCTGGGTAGTATTCATACAGTCGTTTGACACTAATGCGCGCCTGACCAACCAGTCAACGAAAACGACAAGCCATTACATTGCTTGATACGCGAGCATAAGGCGGGCAGCATAAACCTCCATATCCTGTTGATGGCGCCCTTATGACCTCTCTTGCCGACCTGCATTTCGACAACCGTTTCGCACGGCTTGGCGACACCTTTTCGACCCGGGTCGTGCCGGAACCACTGACCAATCCGCGTCTGGTGGTCAGCAGTGCGGAGGCCATGGCGCTGCTCGACCTGGATACCTCGGCGGCGCAGGCCGATATCTTCACCGAGCTGTTTGCCGGACGGCAGATCTGGAGCGCCGCCGAGCCGCGCGCCATGGTCTATTCCGGCCATCAGTTCGGTGTGTACAACCCGCAACTGGGTGATGGGCGCGGCCTGCTGCTTGGCGAGGTGGTCAATGCGCAGGGCGAGTATTGGGATCTGCACCTGAAGGGTGCCGGCAGCACACCCTATTCGCGGATGGGTGATGGCCGGGCAGTGCTGCGTTCATCGATCCGCGAGTTTCTCGCCTCCGAGGCGCTACCGGCGCTGGGGATTCCCAGCAGCCGCGCACTCTGTGTCACCGTGGGCGATGACCCGGTCTACCGCGAGCGCCAGGAACGCGCCGCCATGCTGCTGCGGATGGCTCCCTCGCATATCCGCTTCGGGCATTTCGAGTACTTCTACTACACCCGCCAGCATGACGCCCTGCGCCAGTTGATCGACTTCACCCTGCAGACCTGTTATCCGCACTGCCAGCAGGATGCCGAGCCGGTACTGGCGATGTTCCGCGAGGTGGCCCGTCGTACCATGCACATGGTCGCCCGCTGGCAGGCCTATGGCTTCTGTCACGGGGTGATGAATACCGACAATATGTCGATACTCGGTATCACCTTCGACTTTGGCCCCTATGCCTTTCTCGATGATTATGACGCCGGGCACATCTGCAACCATTCCGATCATGCCGGGCGCTACGCCTTCAATCGCCAGCCAGCCATCGCCCACTGGAACCTGGCCTGCCTGGCCCAGGCGCTGACGCCCTATGTGGAAGTGGACACCCTGAAGGCCGAACTGGCCACCCTCATGCCCCTTCATGATGCGGAATACCGCCGCCTGATGAATGCCCGGCTGGGTTGGGCCGGCGAGCAGCCGGAGGATGAACAGTTGCGGGCACAGCTGCTGCAACTGATGCAGGACAGCGCCAGCGATTATCACATCACCCTGCGCCTGCTGGCCGAGGACGATCCCCGCGCACGTGACCAGATCATCGACCGCCCGGCGTTCGACAACTGGCTGCACCTGCACCAGGCCCGACAGAGTATCGATACCAGCGCCATGGCCGGCCGGCTGGCCTGCAACCCGGTGTATGTATTGCGCAACTACCTGGCCCAGCAGGCCATCGAAGCCGCCGAGCAGAACGACTTCAGCGAAGTGCGCCGACTGCACCAGATACTGCGCCACCCCTTTACCGCGCAACCGGGGCAGGAGGCCTATGCGACACCGCCACCGGATTGGGGACGGCGGCTGGAGATCAGTTGTTCTTCCTGATGTAGCGGTGGTGATGTAGGGTCCAGTCGTCGAGCAGGGGCTCGACAACCCGAAAAGCGATTCTGCCTACATATATTCCAGCAAAGAATAAGAAAATCGTTTTCAGGTCTTGGACAGCCTAAGCGCAGCCAGCTAGGGTACGCCCTCTGACTGGTTCCAGTTGCGGAACCGATACCTCACACGAGATTCAGGTTGCCGATGAACTGGGATACCCTCGCCATGCTCGGCGTGGCCGCACTGCTGTGCTGGGTGATGTACGCATTTGTCCGTGAAAAGCTCAGCCCCGATGTAGTGGTCGGCGTCGCGGTAGCCTTGCTGCTGGCCAGTACCCTGCTGACCCCCGCGGAAGTGCTGGGCGTGCTGTCCAACAGTGCTCCGATCACCATCGCCTGCCTGTTCGTGCTGTCTGCCGCATTGGAACGTACCGGCTGCGTCGACAAGCTCGGCAGCCTGCTGGCACGTATCGGCGGCTCCAGCCCGACCCGCATGCTGTTCGCCCTGCTGGTCACGGCCATGCTGCTGTCTACCTTCATCAACAATACCCCGGTGGTCGCGATCCTGACCCCTGTTGCAGTCACCCTGGCCGCCAAGGTCGGCAGCAAGGCCTCGAAGATGCTGATCCCGCTGTCCTACGCCACCATCCTCGGCGGCACCATGACCATGATCGGGACCTCGACCAACATTCTGGTCGATGGGGTAGCCCGCCAGCAGGGCATGGCGCCGTTTGGCATGTTCGAAATCACCCTGGCCGGAGCGATCTTTTCCGCCCTGGGCCTGGGCTTCATCATGCTGTTCGGCAACCGACTGCTGCCCGACCGTGACAGCCTGTCCGAGCGTCTGCGACCGCAGCGCAGCCGCACCTTCATGACCGAACTGCTGGTGCCGCAAAGCTCGCCGGTGATCGACCGCACCATTGCCGAGGCCCAGCTCAACGGCGACAGCGGTATCCAGGTGTTGAAGATCTTCCGTGGCGACGATGAGCTGTCCACCCCGCTGAACACCACTACCCTGCGCGCTGGCGACCGTCTGATACTGCACGCCGGCATGCGCGATTTCGTCGAACTGCGGCATACCGGCGTGCTGGAATTCAACCGTGACCAGAGTTTCGAGACCATCTCCACCCGCGATGTGGTCCTTGCCGAGGCCGTGGTGGCGCGCAGCTCACGCTATATCAACCGTCCGATGCGCGACCTCAACCTGACTGCCCGCTATGGTATCCATGTATTGGCCGTACACCGCCAGGACGAGCCGATCCAGGACAACCTGGACGATTTCGAACTGCAATTCGGTGATGTGATGCTGGTGGAAGGCTCACCGGCGCAGATTCGCAAGTTCGCCGACAATGGCGACCTGATCAGTCTGAATGCCGTGCAGGAACGCGCCTATCGCCGTAACAAAGCGCCGATCGCCATCGCCGCAATAGCCGCAGTCATGGTGCTGGCGGCGCTGGGCGTGATGCCGATTGAAGGTCTGGCCATCATTGCCGCGGCCGTGGTGATCGCCACCGGATGCCTGGACGTGGAGGATGCCTACAAATCCATCGACTGGAAGATCCTGGCACTGATATTCGGCATGCTGGCGATCAGCATCGCCATGAACAAGGTCGGGCTGGTGGATTCCATCGTCGGTCAGGTCATGACCCTGTCGCCACTGCTCGGCCCGCTGTTCATGCTGTCCTTCATCTATCTGCTGACTTCGATACTCACCGAGATCGTCAGCAATAATGCGGTAGGCGTGCTGCTGACACCGATCGCCATTGGCGTCGCGCATCAGCTCGGTGCTGATCCTCGCCCCTTCGTGGTCGCGGTCATGTTCGCCGCCAGCGCCAGCTTTGCCACGCCGATAGGCTATCAAACCAATACCTTCGTCTACAGTGCCGGTGGCTATCGCTTCATGGACTTCGTGCGCATCGGCATGCCGCTGAACCTGCTCATGTGGGCAGCGGCGACCCTGGTAATACCGATGATCTGGCCGCTGTTTCCAGAATAGGAATCGCAGGAAACAAGAAGGCGGCCGTTGGCCGCCTTCTTGTTTCCTAACATCAGATCACTTGGCGGCTTCCAGCGCCTGCTCCAGATCAGCCAGGATATCGTCGATATGCTCGATACCGATCGACAGCCGCACCAGATCCCGCGGCACACCGGCCTTTTCCAGTTCCTCGTCATCCAGCTGACGGTGCGTGGTGGAAGCCGGATGGCACGCCAGTGACTTGGCATCACCGATATTCACCAGCCGCAGGATCAGCCCCAGCGCATCAATGAAACGGGCGCCGGCTTCCTGACCACCCTTGATGCCGAAGGACAGGATCGCCGCTGGCTTGCCACCCATGTAGCGTTGGGCCAGTTGGTGCTCGGGGTTGTCCTTGAGCCCGGCATACTTGACCCAGGCCACCTGCGGATGCTGTTGCAGGTACTCGGCGACCTTCTGCGCGTTCTCGCAGTGCCGCTCCATGCGCAGGCTCAGGGTTTCCAGTCCCTGCAGAATCAGGAAAGCATTGAACGGCGACAGCGCCGCACCGGTATTGCGCAGCGGCACCACCCGGCAGCGCCCGATAAAGGCCGCCGGACCGAAGGCTTCGGTGTAGACCACGCCGTGGTAGGACGGGTCCGGAGTATTGAGCAGCGGGAAACGCTCCTTGTGGTCAGCCCAGGGGAACTTGCCCGAATCGACCACCATGCCGCCAATGCTGTTACCGTGCCCACCGATGTACTTGGTCAGCGCATGCACCACGATATCGGCGCCGTATTCGAACGGCCGGCACAGTACCGGTGTCGCCACCGTGTTATCCACGATCAACGGCACGCCATGGCGATGCGCGGCATCGGCCAGTGCCTGCAGGTCGATGATGTTGCCCGCCGGATTGCCGATCGATTCGCAGAACACCGCCTTGGTGTTCTCGTCGATCAGCGCTTCCATGGCAGCGATATCGTCATGCGGGGCGAAGCGCACCTCGATCCCCTGGCGCGGGAAGGTGTGCGCGAACAGGTTGTAGGTACCGCCATACAGCCTGGCCGTGGAGACGATGTTGTCACCAACCCCGGCGATGGTCTGGATGGCATAGGTGATCGCGGCCATGCCGGAGGCCACCGCCAGACCGCCCACGCCGCCTTCCAGCGCCGCAACCCGCTGCTCCAGCACATCGTTGGTCGGGTTCATGATCCGCGTGTAGATGTTGCCAGGTACCTTCAGATCGAACAGGTCAGCGCCGTGCTGGGTGCTGTCGAAGGCGTAGGAGGTGGTCTGGTAGATCGGCACCGCCACCGCCTTGGTGGTCGGATCGGGGCTGTAGCCAGCATGTACCGCCAGGGTTTCGAGTTTCATTGTTGTTTGCTCCCTAGTAACAGATCAGCCGTCAGCCCTGGGCAACGACCGCATTCGGATCATGGTAGACCGCCGACAGCTCATGCACCGCCTCGATGAACACGCCTGCGCGGGCCGGATCCACCTCGGGGGTAATACCGTGACCAAGGTTGAACACATGGCCGGTGCCCTTGCCGTAGCTGGCCAGGATGCGCGCCACCTCGTCACGGATCGCCTGCGGGTTGGCGTACAACACCGTCGGGTCCATGTTGCCCTGCAGTGCGACCTTGGAGCCGACCCGCGAGCGGGCCACACCGATATCCATGGTCCAGTCCAGACCGACGCCATCGGCGCCGCACTCGGCAATGCTTTCCAACCACAGGCCGCCGTTCTTGGTGAAAACGATGACCGGTACACGGCGCCCATCGTTCTCACGGATCAGACCGGCAATGATCTTGCGCATATAGGCCAGCGAGAACGTCTGGTAGGCATCGGCAGACAGGTTGCCACCCCAGGTATCGAAGATCTGCACCGCCTGGGCACCGGACTTGATCTGCTCGTTCAGATAGCTGGTGACCGACTGCGCCAGCTTGTCCAGCAGCAGATGTACCGCTTCGGGCTGGTCGTACATCATGGCCTTGATCTTGCGGAAGTCCTTGGATGAACCACCCTCGACCATATAGGTGGCAAGCGTCCAGGGGCTGCCGGAGAAGCCGATCAGCGGTACACGGCCATTCAGTTCGCGACGGATGGTACTGACCGCGTCCATGACATAGCCCAGATCCTGGCGCGGGTCAGGAATCGGCAGGGCCTCGATGTCAGCCAGGGTGTCGATACGCTTGCGGAAGCGCGGACCTTCGCCGGTCTCGAAGTGCAGACCCAGGCCCATGGCATCGGGGATGGTGAGGATGTCGGAAAACAGGATGGCAGCATCCAGCGGATAGCGCTCCAGCGGCTGCAGAGTTACCTCGCAGGCCATTTCCGGATTCATGCACAACCCCATGAAATCGCCAGCGCGAGCGCGGGAAGCGCGGTATTCAGGCAGATAGCGACCAGCTTGGCGCATCATCCATACTGGGGTGACATCAACAGGCTGGCGCAGCAGCGCACGCAGAAAACGGTCATTCTTCAACTCAGACATGAAATCGGTATCCAGTGGCGTAAATGGCAACCATTGTAACCGTTATCGGCAGGAAGATAAGGGGCGGTGCGGCAAAGGGGCGCGGCGGGCTTTTTGTTGCGGATATGTTGAGGTGGCCGGCGTGCAGGGACTGCGGTTACCGGTCGGGCCAGCTCGACACGCCGTAAACCCATCCCTGGGGGCTCGCGGTTGCCATCCCTGGCAACCGACGGTCGAGCTAACCCGACCAGTAACCGCTGCCGTCATCTCCGTGCAAGATCGGAGGCCAAACACCAGTGAAACCCAGTGTCTGCTGAGTACTATTGGTTCAAATCCCTCAGCAATCGAGAATCTTGCAGGTTGTCGGTCAGGCCTGGCTTCGCAGACCGTTTGATGCCAGGGATGGCATCAACGAGCCCACAGGGACGTGTTCACGGCGTGTCTGCGAAGCCAGGCCTGACCGACAACCAGACACCAAGCCAACAACTCACACTTCCAGATAATCCAGAATCCCCTCCGCCGCCTGCCGTCCTTCCCAGATGGCGGTGACCACCAGGTCCGAGCCGCGCACCATATCGCCACCGGCAAAGACTTTAGGATTGCTGGTCTGGAACCGGTACTTCGCCTGTTCAGGGGCGATCACCCGGCCCTGCCCGTCCACATCGACCTGCACCTCGGCGAACCAGGGCGCCGGGCTGGGGCGAAAGCCGAAGGCGATGATCACCGCATCGGCCGGCAGTATCTGCTCCGAGCCGGGAACCGGCTCGGCACTGCGGCGGCCATTGGCATCCGGCTCACCCAGGCGGGTTTCGACTACCTTGATGCCTTCCACCTTGCCTTCACCGACAATCGCGATCGGCTGGCGGTTGAACAGGAATTTCACGCCCTCGTCCTTGGCGTTCTTCACTTCCTTGCGCGAGCCCGGCATGTTCTCGGCGTCACGGCGGTAGGCGCAGGTGACCGAGTCGGCACCCTGGCGGATCGAGGTGCGGTTGCAGTCCATCGCGGTATCACCACCGCCCAGCACCACAACCCGCTTGCCTTTCATATCGACGAAGTCTTCCGGTGACTTCTCGAAGCCCAGGTTGCGGTTGACGTTGGCCACCAGGAAATCCAGCGCGTCATGCACACCGGGCAGGTCCTCACCGGGGAAACCACCCTTCATGTAGGTGTAGGTGCCCATGCCCATGAAGACCGCATCGTACTCGTCGAGCAGTTGCTGCATGCTCACATCCCTGCCGATCTCGGTATTCAGGCGGAACTCGATACCCATGCCGGTGAATACCTCGCGGCGACGCGACATCACGGTCTTCTCCAGCTTGAACTCGGGAATACCGAAGGTCAGCAGGCCACCGATTTCCGGGTTGCGATCGAACACCACCGGGCTGACCCCGGCGCGCGCCAGCACGTCGGCGCAGCCCAGGCCAGCCGGCCCGGCACCGATGATCGCCACGCGCTTGCCGGTCGGCACCACCTGGGACATATCCGGGCGCCAGCCCATGGCAAAGGCGGTATCGGTGATGTACTTCTCCACCGAGCCGATGGTCACCGCACCGAAGCCATCGTTCAGGGTACAGGCCCCTTCGCACAGGCGATCCTGCGGGCACACCCGGCCACAGACTTCCGGCAGGGTGTTGGTCTGGTGCGACAGCTCTGCCGCCTCGATGATGTTGCCCTCGGAGACCAGCTTCAACCAGTTGGGAATGAAGTTGTGCACTGGACACTTCCATTCGCAATACGGGTTACCGCACTCCAGGCAACGATGCGACTGCTCCGCTGCTTCCTGCGGCTTGAACAGTTCGTTGATCTCGATAAAGCGGGTCTTGCGCTGACGCAGGGGCCGTTTCTTCGGCTCCTGGCGGCCCACTTCGACAAACTGGAAGTCGTTGTTCAGACGCTCTGCCATTTTTACACCTCGTTGCTGCGGTCCCGCACCTGCGGTGCGTTACCGTCAAAATTCATCCCGTCCGTGGTCGGCCTGCATGGCCGACCGTTGCTCCGTCCGCAGTTACTGCGGATTCGCCAGCGTGGTCTTGAGCAGCGCGCGCAGGCTCGCCGCCTTAGGCTTGACCAGCCAGAAACGCCGGATGTGGTTATCCAGGTCCTCCAGCACTTCGGCCCCCCAGGCACTAGCGGTTTCCGCCACGTACTCGGTCAGCACCTGGGTCAGGTGGCTGCGATAGGCTTCCATCGCCTCGCCGCTGATGCGCTGCAGCTCCACCAGCTCGTGGTTGAGCTTGTCGAAGAAACTGTTGTCCTGGTCCAGCACATAGGCGAAGCCACCGGTCATCCCGGCACCGAAGTTGTAGCCGGTCTTGCCGAGTACGCAGACCATGCCGCCGGTCATGTACTCGCAGCAGTGGTCGCCGGCACCCTCGATCACCGCATGGCAACCGGAGTTGCGTACCGCGAAACGCTCCCCGGCCACCCCGGCGGCGAACAACTTGCCGCCGGTGGCGCCATACAGGCAGGTATTGCCGATGATCGAGGTCTTCTCCGAGCGGAACGGGCTACCCTTGGGCGGTACGATCACCAGCTTGCCGCCGGTCATGCCCTTGCCGACATAGTCGTTGGCGTCCCCTTCCAGGTACATGTTCAGGCCGCCGGCATTCCATACGCCGAAGCTCTGCCCGGCGGTGCCGTTGAAACGGAAGGTAATCGGCGCTGCGCTCATGCCCTGGTTGCCGTGGCGACGGGCGATCTCACCCGACACCCGGGCACCGATCGAACGATCGCAGTTGGTCAGGGTCATGCCGAATTCACCGCCGCTGCCCGCCTCGATGGCTGGCAGCGCGAGGCTGACCATGTTCTCAGCCGTGAGCCCCTTGTCGAACGGCGGGTTGTTCTCGACCTCGCAGTACTGCGGCTTGTCCGCCGGTACCGCATCGCTGAACAGCAGCGGGCGCAGATCCAGGCCCTGCTGCTTGCTGGTGTTGCCCGGCAGGATTTCCAGCAGGTCGGTACGGCCGATCAGGTCCTGCAGCCGGCGTACGCCCAGTTTTGCCATCCACTCACGGGTTTCGCTGGCGACATAGGTGAAGAAGTTCATCACCATCTGCACGGTGCCAATGTAGTGCTGGTCGCGCAGCTGGCGATTCTGTGTGGCGATCCCGGTGGCGCAGTTGTTCAGGTGGCAGATGCGCAGGTACTTGCACCCCAGCGCGATCATCGGCGCGGTACCGAAGCCGAAACTCTCGGCACCGAGAATCGCCGCCTTGATCACATCCAGACCGGTCTTCAGGCCGCCATCGGTCTGCACCCGTACCTTGCCGCGCAGGTCGTTGCCGCGCAGGGTCTGGTGCGCTTCGGACAAGCCCAGTTCCCAGGGCGAGCCGGCATACTTGATCGAGGTCAGCGGCGAAGCGCCAGTGCCACCGTCATAGCCGGAGATGGTGATCAGGTCGGCATAGGCCTTGGCCACCCCGGCGGCGATGGTGCCGACACCGGGTTCAGCGACCAGCTTGACCGAGACCAGTGCCTGCGGGTTGACCTGCTTGAGGTCGAAGATCAGTTGCGCCAGATCCTCGATCGAGTAGATATCGTGATGCGGCGGCGGCGAGATCAGCGTCACCCCGGGCACCGCATAACGCAGCCGGGCGATCAGCTCATTGACCTTGCCGCCGGGCAGCTGCCCACCCTCACCGGGCTTGGCGCCCTGGGCCAGCTTGATCTGCAATACCTCGGCATTGACCAGATACTCGGCGGTGACACCGAAGCGTCCCGAGGCCACCTGCTTGATCTTCGAGGTGCGGATACTGCCGTAGCGCGCCGGGTCCTCGCCACCTTCACCGGAGTTGGAGCGGGCGCCGAGACGGTTCATCGCTTCGGCGATGGCTTCATGGGCCTCCGGCGACAGCGCACCGAGGGAGATCCCCGCCGAATCGAAGCGCTTGAACAGGGACTCCAGCGGCTCCACCTCCTCCAGCGGAATCGGTGTCTGATCGCGGCGCAATTGCAGCAGATCGCGCAGGGTCGATACCGGACGCTGGTTGACCAGCGCCGCGTACTCCAGGTATTTGTCGTAACTGTCGCCCTGCACCGCATCCTGCAATGCGCGAACAATGTCCGGGTTGTAGGCGTGGTATTCACCGCCATGCACATACTTGAGCAGACCGCCCTGCTGAATCGACTTGCGCAGGTTCCATGCCTCGGCGGCGAGCAGCGCCTGTTCGGCCTGCAAGTCACTGAAGCGGGCACCCTGGATACGGCTGGGCACGCCACGGAAGCAGCGCTCGACCACCTCGTCGGCCAGGCCCACCGCCTCGAACAGCTGCGCACCCCGGTAGGAGGCGACAGTGGAAATGCCCATCTTCGACAGGATTTTCAACAGCCCCTTGGAAATGCCCTTGCGGTAGCTCTTGAACACTTCATACAGGTCACCGATCACCTCGCCGGTGCGGACCAGGTCGGCCAGCACTTCGTACGCCAGGTACGGATACACCGCCGAAGCGCCAAAGCCGATCAGCACCGCGTAATGATGCGGATCGCGGGTGGTGGCGGTCTCCACCAGGATGTTGCAGTCGCAACGCAGACCACAGGCGATCAGGTGGTGATGCACCGCGCCCACCGCCAGCGCCGCATGCACCGGCAGCTTGCCCTTGGCAATGGCGCGGTCACTGAGCACCAGCAAAGTGTTGCCGGCACGCACGGCGGCCTCGGCCTGCTCGACGATAGCGGCCACGGCAGCGTCCAGCGGCACCTGTTCATCGACGTTGAGGTCGATGATCTGATGGGCAAAACCGGGCCGCTGCAATTCCATCAGGGTGCGCCATTTCGCCGGCGAAATGATCGGACTGCTGAGAATGGCGCGGTTGGCGTGATCGGGGGTTTCCTCGAAGACATTGCGCTCGGCACCCAGACAGGTCTCCAGGGACATGACCACCGCCTCGCGCAACGGATCGATGGCCGGGTTGGTGACCTGGGCAAACTGCTGGCGGAAATAGTCGTAGACCGTGCGTACCCGGCTGGACAGTACCGCCATCGGCGTATCGTCACCCATCGAGCCGACCGCTTCCTGACCGTTCTCGCCGAGCGGGCGCAGCACCTGATCACGCTCCTCGAAGCTGACCTGGAACATCTTCATGTATTGCTGCAGCGTCTCGGGCTGGAGAAATTCCTTGCCGTGATCGCGGTCTTCCAGGGTCGCCTGGATGCGCAGGGCGTGCTGCTTGAGCCATTTGCGATAGGGATGACGCGACTTGAGACGGCCTTCCACCTCATCGGTATGCAGCACCTCACCGGTACGGGTATCCACGGCGAGGATCTGGCCGGGGCCGACCCGCCCCTTGCTGACCACATCCTCGGGACGGTAATCCCACACGCCGATTTCCGAGGCCAGGGTGATGTAGCCATTGGCGGTGATCACGTAGCGCGCCGGGCGCAGGCCATTGCGGTCCAGCAGACAGACCGCGTAGCGGCCCTCGGTCAGCACGATACCGGCCGGGCCGTCCCAGGCCTCCATGTGCATGGAGTTGTATTCGTAGAAGGCACGCAGGTCGGCATCCATGGTCTCCATGTTCTGCCAGGCCGGCGGAACCACCATGCGCACCGCACGGAACAGGTCCATGCCACCGGCCAGCAGCAGTTCGAGCATGTTGTCCATGCTCGATGAGTCCGAGCCGGTGACATTCACCAGCGGTGCCAGACTGTCCAGATCCGGCAACAGCTCGTTGACGAACTTGTTGCGTCGCGCATGAGCCCAGTTGCGGTTGGCGGTGATGGTGTTGATCTCGCCGTTATGCGCCAGCAGGCGGAACGGCTGGGCCAGCGGCCAGCGCGGCAGGGTATTGGTGGAGAAGCGCTGGTGGAACACGCTGATCGCGGTTTCCATACGCGGGTCCCCCAGCTCCGGGAAGAAGCTGTCCAGGTCCGCCGGCATCATCAGACCCTTGTAGGAAATCACCTTGGCCGACAGGCTGCAGACATAGAAGTCCGCATCGGCCTGCATGGCCAGCTCGACCTTGCGCCGGACATAGAACAACTTGATGGCGAACTGCTGTTCATCCAGATCTTCACCGGAGATGAATACCTGTTCGATATTCGGCTGGCAGCTCAGGGCCAACGGCCCCAGTACGCTGGGATCCACCGGCACCTTGCGCCAGCCCAGCAAGGCCAGCCCCTGGTCAGCCAGGGCCACTTCGAAGGCCTGATGAGCGCGAGCCTGCGCCGCCGGCTCGACACCTGTGAATACCATACCCACCGCATATTGCACCGGCAGCTCGAGCGACAGCTCGTCCCTGGCTACCGCGCGCATGAAGCGATCGGGCATCTGTAGCAACAAGCCACAGCCATCGCCAGTCTTGCCATCGGCATTGATACCGCCGCGGTGGGTCATGCAGGTCAGCGCCTCGATGGCGGTTTTCAGCAGATGATGACTGGCCTCGCCCTGCATGTGGGCGATCAAACCGAAGCCACAGTTATCCCTGAACTGATCAGGCTGATATAGACCTGCTTTCATAGGCACACTCTCAATATTTCTATATATTTCAAACACTTGCAATCAATGCGCAGGATATAACGAAGCAGGCACCGGTTGCGGAGGAGGGCTTGATTGTACACAGCGCGCCAAGCAGCCACAATTATTTTTGCCGCAAAAACATATATAAATGTCGTAAAGAAGAAAGCATTTTTTATTTCGCATATAACTTTTTGAACCAAAGCAGTGCACGAAACGTCTGAATGCACCATGGAAGTGCAAAAAAACCGAGAAAGAAGGGAGATATCGCGCCGCAGGCAAGCAAGAGGGGGGGCAGGAATAGACGCAGCCGCTAGCCGCCCCCCTGCACAAGCAGGGAGGGAAGCGACTGGAACTGTTGATATGATTCTGGTCTCCGCCTTGACAGAGACCAGGGACGGGTCAGCTCAGCGCAGCGATTGCTGAATACTGCCCATACTGCGCGGCCAGGGCTCCAGCTTGCGCAGGGACTCAGGTAACTGGGCAACGCCTTGCTGAGCCTGAGCGCGCCCGGCATAGCGCCCCTGGGTTACCACGAACCAGGGTTTGCCTTCATGCAGGGTCTCGAAATAGCCCATATCGGCGACCCCTGGCTGCGCATTGATGAAGTCCAGTGCCGCCTGGCGTGAACGGGTGCCCAGCAGCTGCAAGGCGTACTCGCTGGCGGCACGCTGGCGATACCAGTCCGCCTGTCGGTAGGCCGTCGCCGCAGCAGGCGCGGTCGGCGCGGTCGCCGCCTGTGCCGCCGGTTCCGGGGTGGATGGGGGCGTACCAGCCGGTGCCGCCGGTGCCACTGGCTCCGGCGCAGCAACCACTGTCGGTGCCTGGACCGGCACAGGTTCAGGCAGGGCGATCGGCTCGGGCAGTTGTCCGCTATCCGTCTCGGGTTGTTCCACCCTCGGCTCGCGGGCCACACTGGTATTCACCAGCGGCTCGGCATCCGGCTCTTCGGCGATGCGCTCCAGAGTGCTGGCCGCCTCGCTGGGCATCTGCAACAGGGGGCCATCCGTTGCGGCATTCGTCACATCCACGGTAGCGACCTGATCGGGCAGGCTGATGACCGTGCGCGTCGGCTCCGGCTCATCGCCTCCCATCATCCAGGCAATAGCCACGCCAACACCGACCAGGACCAGTGCCACCAGCGAGCGCACCGGCAAGGCGGCCTGCCGCTGCCGTGCCGGCCGTACCGGCTCCTCGATTTCCTCCATCATCACCTGCCTGGCCACCCGATTGATCGCGCCGGGCCAACCGCCGCTGTGCTGATGAATCCGGCTGATCTGTTCGTCATCCAGCAATTCGATACCCTGCCCCGCCGCCTCCAGGCGCTGAGCCAGGTAATCACGGGTTTCCTCCAGGGAGAAGGGAGCCAGTTCCACCAGCTGCAGCCAGACCCGGTCGCCGGGCATATCCACCGCCTCCAGGGCCTCGACAATCGACTCCTCGGCGAACAGGAATACCCGGGGAGCAGCCCGGCTATCGGCCTGGCTCAGATCGACCAACAGTTGAATGGCCTCATCCTCCAGGCAGTGCGCATCGTCCACCACCAGATACAGCTGCATGCCGGTGGCATGCAGCTGCTCGGCGCGCTCCAGCAATGCCCGGGTGTCGGCGACATTCAATGCCTGACAGAGCAGTCTGCTCAGCGCGCCGGCATCGGCCTGCTCACGGCCGGAGGTGACGACGCATTGCACCTTGTCCTTGTTGCAACTGGCGACCATCGCCTGGCGCAGCAGGGTCTTGCCGGCACCCGACGGACCAACCACCACCTGCAGCTGTTCGGAAAAATGTGCCATGTGATGCAACTGCGCCAGGACCGGCTTGCGCTTGGGCGTGAAGAAGCGAAAGCCCGGCGTGCGCGCCATGAAAGGGTCATGCTGCAACTGGTAATGAATGAGGTAATCCTCTGTGGTGCTCACGTCGCCCATATCCACGTCCTGTTGCTCGCTCATTGCCCCGTCACCGCCAGCACCGAATTCAATGCCTGCCCGTCAAAGTCCGCCGTCACCACCGCCTCGCCCAGCTGTTTCAACAGCACCAGGCGCAATTGCCCGTCCAGCACCTTCTTGTCCACCGCCATCAAGCGCCTGAAATCCTCGGCGAGCATGCCGTGCGGCGGTGCCACCGGAAGGCCGGCAGCGGCAATCAATGCCACGCAGCGCTGGTGTTCGGCCTCGGTCAGCCAACCCAGGCGGTGCGACAACTCCAGGGCCATGACCATGCCGGTGCCCACCGCCTCGCCATGCAGCCAGTTGCCATAGCCCTGATGCGCTTCAATCGCATGGCCGAAGGTGTGTCCCAGATTGAGGATCGCGCGCACCCCGCCTTCCCGCTCGTCCGCCGCCACCACCTCGGCCTTGATCGCGCAGGATCGCGCAATCGCTTCGGTCACCAGCGACGGTTCCAGCGCACGCAAGGCCGGCATACGCTGTTCCAGCCAAGCGAGGAACTGGCGGTCGCGAATCAGGCCGTACTTGATGATTTCCGCCAACCCCGCGCTGATCTCACGATCCGGCAGGGTACGCAGACTGTCGGTATCGATCAGCACCGCCTTGGGCTGGTAGAAGGCACCGATCATGTTCTTGCCGGCCGGATGGTTGATGCCGGTCTTGCCACCCACCGAGGAATCGACCTGGGACAGCAGCGTAGTGGGGATCTGGATGAAGTCGACTCCGCGCTGGTAGCAGGCGGCGGCAAAACCGGTCATATCGCCGATGACCCCACCACCCAGCGCGATCAATGTGGTACGGCGATCATGCCGTGCCTCGAGCAGGGCATCGAAGATCTGCTGCAGGGTGGACCAGTTCTTGAATGCCTCCCCGGTAGGCAGCACCACCGGCAGCACCCGGTAGTCCGCCAGGGTCTGGCAGAGTCGCGCCAGATAAAGCGGAGCGACGGTATCATCGGTCACGATGCAGACCTGGCGGCCAGCGATATGCGGCGCCAGCAACTCGATCTGCCCGAGCAGGCCGCTGCCTATATGGATGGGGTAACTGCGATCATCGAGATTAACGGTCAATTGCTGCATGGAACTCTCCCTGGGAACCCGGCAAGGATACATCAGTCCCGCAATATCTGCGCACACAGCCGCGTCAGTTCAGCTCTTGCGCCAGTTGGGCCATGATGGTGGTGACGACCACCCTGGGTCCGCGTTGATCCGTATCGATGGTCAGGTGGGCTATTTCACGGTACAGCGGGTCGCGCCGGGCCATCAGCTCGCGCAAGACCTTTTCCGGGTCCGCCGTCTGCAGCAGTGGCCGCTGACGGTCCTTGCCGGTGCGCTGCAGTTGCTGTTCGACGCTGGTGCGCAGATAGACCACCAGACCGTTGTCGGCCAAGGCCCGGCGGTTGGCCTCGCGCATCACCACGCCGCCGCCGGTGGCCAGCACTATGCCGCGCTCCTGTACCAGCTCGGCAATCATGGCTTCTTCGCGTTGACGAAATCCCTCTTCCCCTTCGACATCGAAGATCCACGGAATATCGGCTCCGGTTCTGGCTTCGATTTCCCGGTCTGAATCCTTGAAGGGGTATCTGAGCTCTTTGGCAAGCAGACGCCCGATGGTACTTTTTCCTGCCCCCATCGGGCCAACCAGAAAGACATTACGCAACGCGGTTACCTGGCAAGACTGATAGCTCCATTGTTGATGATGCGCGGAGTCAGGAATATCAGCAGTTCGGTTTTGCTTTCGTAACTGATGTCCCGCCGGAAGGCTCTGCCGACAACCGGCAGGTCCCCGAGGAAGGGTACCTTTTCCTGACTCTTCTGCGACTCACTGGAGAATACACCACCAATCACGATGGTTTCACCATCTGCCACCAGAATCTTGGCATTGACCTCGTTCTTACGGATAGTCGGGACACCATTGACTTCCCTGGTGAAGTCCGGCTCGTCCTTGGTGACGATCACTTCCATGATCACCTGATTGTCCGGAGTGATCTGCGGGGTCACTTCCAGGGACAGTACCGCCTCGGCAAAGGCCGTGGTGGTGGCACCGCTGGAACTGGCTTCCTGATAGGGAATTTCCGAGCCCTTGAGGATCTTCGCGGTTTCCTTGTCCGAGGTGACTACCTTGGGCTGGGAAATGATCTCGCCGTTACCGGTGCTTTCCATGGCCGACAGCTGCAGGTCAAGGATAGTGTTGTCGGTGATGAAACCGATACCGATACCCGAAGTGGCACCCAGCACGCCCATGTCGACGAAGGGGGTGTTGAAGGGAATGGTCGGGTTACCGAAGATGCCGCCGGGATTACGGTAGTTCTCCACATCGTACTCGCCGGTGACCGGATTCTGGCTCATGATCGGATCATCGGTGATGCCAATATTCGAGTTTCCATCATTGCCATAGGCATTGAAGCGACGGCCCAGATTCACGTTACCGCCCCAGCGCACGCCCAGCGCCTTGTCGAAACCGACGTTGGCCTCGACGATGCGCGCCTCGATCATGACCTGGCGCACCGGGATATCCAACTGGGTGACGATACGGCGCAGCTCATCGAGCTTAGCCTGGGTTTCCAGGGCGATAATGCTGTTGGTGCGGTCGTCCACGGTAATCGAGCCGCGTTGCTCACCATCACCGGAGGTAACCGAGGCGAACAGCGTGGCGATATCCGAAGCCTTGGCATAGTTGACCTGGATCAGCTCGCGACGCAGCGGGGCCAGCTCGGCGATCTGCTTCTGCGATTCCAGTTCCTGGCGCTCGCGGGCGGCAATTTCCTCAGCCGGCGCCACCAGCAGCACGTTGCCGATCTGGCGCTTGTCCAGACCCTTGGTCTTGAGCACCAGATCCAGCGCCTGATCCCAGGGCACGTTCTGCAGGCGCAAGGTGATGCTGCCCTGTACGGTATCGCTGGCCACCAGGTTGAGGTCGGTGAAATCGGCGATCAACTGCAGTACCGAACGCACTTCGATGTTCTGGAAGTTCAGCGACAGCTTCTCGCCGTTGTAGGAGAACTCGTCGGCGCGCCGCTGCTCGATCTCGGTACGGGTCATGGGCTTGAAGCTGACGATCAGGCGGCTATCGGCCTGATAGACCAGATGCTCGTAGTAACCGGTCGGCTCGATGCTGATGCTGGCATCCTTGCCGGAGGTACTGGCATTGATGAAGTTGACCGGCGTGGCGAAATCCTTGACGTCCAGGCGTACGCGCAGCTCATCGGGCAGATTGGTATCGGGGAAGCTCAGGCGTACCCGGCCGCCCTGTTCCTGCACATCCACCCGGATGGATGGATCGGACAGATCGACGATGACGTTACCCTCACCCTGCTCGCCGCGCTGGAAATCCAGGCTGCGAATGGCACGACCGCCGCCCACCGCGGCCGGACTGCTGACCGCCGGCTGGTTGTTGCTGCGCCAGTCGCTGCCGCTGGCCGTGGCGGGTGCGCTGCTCACTGCGGCAGGTGCCGGAGCGGCAGCGTAACCCGGCGCACTGTTGGCGCCGACCATGACGAACAGGTTGTTGCCTTCCACCCGGGTGGTATAGGGGGCCAGATCGGTCAGGTTGATGATCAGGCGGGTACGGTCATTGGCTTCGACCACGGTCAGGCTGCGCGCATTGCCCAGGCCCAGCTCACGTGAGCGCTCCCCCAGTTTGTTCTTGACGCCCGGCAGATCGATGGCGATACGCGCCGGCTGATCGATGGTATAGCCTTTCGGCGTGGCGGCCACGGGCTCGTCGAAGGTCAGTTTGAGCTCCACCCGCTCACCGGGCAGCGAAGCCACATCGAGGCGCTGGAGATCGGCGGCAAAGGCCAGCGGGCTGAGCAGCGCAAGCAGCGCTGCGAATGAAAACTTCCTGGTTAGAGGCATTTGATTGCGTTCCACGCGCGACTGTTTACAGTTCATGTTATCTCTCCCTGGTTGACCTTATCCGCGCTCAGGCAAGCTGAGGGTACGCGGTCGCTCCAACCAACCACCTTCACCGTCCGGGACTATCTCGACCACATCGACACGGCCTTCCTCGATGCTGGTGACCCGGCCGTGGTTGCGGCCCAGGTAGTCGCCGATCTTGACTCTATGCACGCTGCCTGCGCCGCGAATGAGCGCCTGCATGCCCTGCTGGTTGCTGAGAATGCCGACCATATCGAAGCCTTCGATATTGAAGCCCTCGAGGAACTGTCTGGCTCGGTTCTCATCTGGCTTGATGTCCTGCGAGCCCTTCTGCCGCTGCGTCAGGTCAATGCGAATCGGCGGCTGAAAGGGGCTGCGCAGGGAGGTGGCGCCGTAGGTGAATGCCTCATACGGCTTGAACCGGGGCAATGGCTCGATCTTCCCTGCCGGACGCGCCCGGGTCTCTTCCATGAATACTTGCAGGTCACTGAAGTCACTGCCGCCACAACCACTCAGCAGCACTGCACCCAGCATCAGCAAACCACCAGCGATGGGTCTGGACATGCTCATTGCTGACCTCCCGCATCGTGGTAACGGTAGGTCCGGGCCAGGATGTTCATCTTCAGCAGGTTGGGATTGCCTTCGCTGACCGGCACGATATCGAAGTCATGCAGCGTCACGATGCGCGGCAGACTGGCCACACTGCTGACGAAGGTGGCGATATCGTGATAATTGCCCTGCACCACGATGCGGATCGGCAGCTCGATGTAGAACTGCTGCGCCACTTCCGGCTGCAGGGTAATGGATTCGAACTCCAGGCCGCTGTTCAGGCCCATCTGGGTGATGTCCTCAAGCAGCCCGGGCACTTCGGTATCGCTGGGCAGTTGCTTGAGCAGGGTACCGAAGCGCTCCTCGATCTCGACCAGCTGTTCCTTGTAGGCTTCCAGGTTGGCCGCCTTGAAGGACTTGTCGGCGAACTCCTTGCGCAGGGTCACTTCCTGGCCTTCGGTGCGCTCCAGTTGGCTCTGCAGGTCCTTGAGGTGGAAGTGGTAGCCGAGGAACAGCAGTACGGCGAACACCAGCATGCCGACGATGACCTTCAGTGCCCCCGGCCAGGAACCTATGTTATTGAAGTCGAGGTCGTTGAGATCGACCTTCTTCAGACTCTCCATGGATTGAGCAAAACTCATTGCTGCTGTTCTCCCTCAGCGGCTGGCGCACCCGGCTCGGTCTGGCGGACCGACATCTCGAATACGTTGGCCTGATCCAATGCTCCCTGGGTGACCGCCTTCACGGCGGTCAGGTTCGGCGTGGTGAGCCAGTCGGAGGCATCCATCTGACGCATCAGGTTGGAGACCCGGCTGTTGGACTCGGCACCACCCTTGATACCGATCACCGGTCCCTTCATGTTGACCGAGGTGAAATACACGCCATCGGGCAGGGTACGAGCCAGTTCGTCGAACACCCGAACGATGATCGGCCGGTTGCCCTGCAGGTCCTGGATGATCTTCATCCGATCGAGCAGCTGCGTGCGCCGGGCCTGCAGCTCTTCGATTTCCTTGATGCGCCCGTCCAGCAGGCGGATTTCCTTGCGCAGGAATTCATTGCGGGCATTCTGCTGATCGATCTTGCCATTCAGGTTGCGGTCGCCGAGAAAGACCAGCAGACCGGCAGCCAGCACGATCAATACCAGGATGGAGAGAAACTGCTTCTTGCGCTCTTCCCTGAGCTGCTCGCGCCAGGGCAACAGGTTAATGCGAGCCATTAGTCGAAACTCCTCATTGCCAGACCACAGGCGATCATCAGTGCGGGTGCGTCATTACTGAGCGCTACCGCATTCACCTTGTTCGAGAGGGTCATGTTTGCAAAGGGGTTGGCCACCAGCGTGGCGGTACCGAGTTTCTGCTGGATCAGCTGGTCCAGCCCCGGAATCGATGCGGTTCCGCCGGCCAGCAGGATGTAGTCGACATCGTTGTACTGGCCGCCGGCGAAGAAGAACTGCAGCGACCGGGACACCTGCTGCACCACCGCATCCTTGAAGGGACCCAGTACCTCGCTTTCGTAGTCGTCGGGCAGGCCACCCTGCTTCTTCGCCAGGCCCGCCTCATCCTGGGACAGGCCGTAGCGGCGCTGGATCTCGTCGGTCAGTTGCTTGCCACCGAACAGCTGTTCGCGGGTATAGATGGTGCGCCCCTGGCTCAATACGCTGAGCGTCATCATGGTGGCACCGATATCGATCACCGCGATGGTCAGCTCGTTGGGGTCGCCGCTGAGCTGGTCGACCACCAGCTCGCAGGCGCGCTCCATGGCGTAGGCCTCGACCTCGACCACCTTGACGTCGACCCCGGCCAGCGCCAGCGCCGCCTCGCGGATATCGACGTTTTCCCGGCGACAGGCCGCCAGCAGTACCTCGACCCGATCCGGGTTGCGTGGTGAGACGCCCTGGACTTCGAAATCGATGGACACTTCGTCGAGCGGATAGGGGATGTACTGATCGGCTTCGAGCTTGATCTGCTCTTCCATCTCGTCGTCATCGAGACCGGCATCCATCTCGATGATCTTGGTGATCACCGCGGAACCGGCCACCGCCACCGCCGCCTGTTTCAGCGAGGTACGCGAGCGCGCCAGAACCTTTTCCAGGGTCTGGCCCACACCTTCGAGTTCGATGATATTCTTTTCCGCCACGGCACCGGCGGGTAGTGGTTCAACCGCGTACGCTTCTACCTTGTAGCGGTTTCCTGATCGGCTGAGTTCCAGTAGTTTCACCGTGGTGGAACTGATATCGATACCCAGCAGCGTATTCGTTTTTTTCCTGAGGAGCCCTAGCACAGCCAATTTCCTATCAGCATCCACCACTTACGGGTGGTTTATATTTGACCACATTAAATAACAGTCCTTGTTCCAGCGCAAATGGCTAAAGGGAAAAAAATACGCTTATAATGCGGACTGTTAACCCGTTCTCAACACCATCTCCCATCAACTGCTTTATTCAACCGGGAAATGATCAATCCCTCATGCGTTTTCTAATCATTCTGTTCTGGTTGCTGGTCGCCGCAGCAAGTGGTCCGCTACTCATCCTCAGTGGCGTCGCCCTGTATCTCAGCCCGGCTCTACCCGATGTAGATACACTGCGTGATGTCAAATTGCAAACTCCTTTGCGAGTTTACAGCAAAGATCACAAACTGATCGCAGAGTTCGGCGAAATGCGCCGTCTGCCGATCAGCTTCGAACAGATTCCCCAGGGTTTCATCGACGCCATTCTGGCGGCTGAAGATGACAACTTCCTGCATCACCATGGGGTCGACCCCAAGAGCCTGTTGCGCGCCACCTCCGAACTGCTCAGCACCGGGCAGATCCAGACCGGCGGCAGCACCATTACCATGCAGGTGGCGAAGAACTATTTCCTGACCAGCGACCGGGTGTTTTCCCGCAAGCTCAACGAGATCCTGCTGGCGCTGCAGATCGAGCGCAATCTGAGCAAGCGGGAGATCTTCGAGCTGTATGTGAACAAGATCTACCTGGGCAACCGCGCCTATGGCATCGAGGCGGCGGCACATGTGTATTACGGCAAGCCGATCGCCGAGCTGCCGCTGGCCGAACTGGCGATGATCGCCGGCCTGCCCAAGGCGCCATCCGCCTACAACCCGGTCGCCAACCCCGAGCGCGCACGTATCCGCCGCGACTGGATCCTGCAACGCATGCTGTATCTGGGCAGCATCGACCAGGCCACCTATGAAGAGGCGATCGCCAGTCCGGTCACCGCTCGCAACCATGGCGCCAATCCGGAGCTGGAAGCACCCTATGTGGCCGAGATGGCCCGCCTGGAAATGCTCGAGCGGTTCGGCCCCGCGGCCTATACCGATGGTTACCATGTCTATACCACCGTGGACAGCCACCTGCAGACCCTGGCCAACCAGGCCCTGCGCGACGGCCTGATCGAATATGACCAGCGCCACGGTTACCGCGGCCCGGAGGCACGCCATCCGGACGCCGACCCCGCGCAATTGGCCAACCTGCTCAAGCCCTACCGCGGCATGGGCGGCCTGCGCCCGGCGATCGTCAGCGAGGTTGGCGCGGATACGGTGACCATCCTGCTGCGCAATGGTGACAGCGGCAGCATCGGCTGGGAGGCCATGCGCTGGGCGCGTCCCTATCTGGGCGTGAACAGCATGGGGCCCAATCCACGCAAGCCGGCCGATGTGCTGCAGCGCGGCGATATCATCCGCGTCCAGCCGCTGGACGAGGCTGGCCAGTTCAAGCTGGTGCAACTGCCCGAGGCGCAGAGCGCGCTGGTAACGGTGTCTCCCCAGGACGGCAGCATCCAGGCGCTGACCGGCGGCTTCTCCTTCGTGCAGAGCAATTACAACCGGGTGACCCAGGCGCGGCGCCAGCCCGGCTCGGCGTTCAAGCCGTTTCTCTACAGCGCGGCACTGGATCATGGCTATACCCCCGCCAGCCTGATCAACGACGCCCCGCTGGTGTTCAATGACGGCCACCAGAGCGAGGATTGGCGGCCACGCAATTCCGGCGGCGACTTCCTCGGTCCGATCCGCCTGCGCGAGGCCCTGTACCGCTCGCGCAACCTGGTATCCATTCGCCTGATGATGGACCTGGGCGTGGATGAGGCGCTGACCTATATCGAGCGCTTCGGCTTCAACCGCAGCGACCTGCCGCGCCACCTGTCCTCGTCACTGGGCACACCGGAACTGACGCCGCTGCAGATGGCTGCGGCCTATGCGGTCATCGCCAATGGCGGACATGCGATCGAGCCCTGGCTGATCGAGCGCATCGAGAACAGCGAGCAGCAGGTGATCGACTTCACCCGTCCGACAGTCACCCCGGAGGCGGTGGTCGCCCAGCAGCAACGCATCGACGCCTATGCCGGCCTGACTCCCGGCCAGGCGACGCCGTCGGTCGAGACCGCCGAACAGATCATCGACCCGCGTACCACCTATCAGTTGAACAGCATGCTGCAGGATGTCATCACCCGCGGCACCGCCTCCCGCGCCCGGGCCCTGCAGCGGGGCGACCTGGCCGGCAAGACCGGTACCACCAACGACCAGAAGGACGGCTGGTTCGCCGGCTACAATGGCGACTACGTGACCACCGTCTGGGTCGGCTTCGACCAGCCGGCACCACTGGGCCGGCGCGAGTATGGCGGCACCACCGCGCTGCCGATCTGGATGCGCTTCATGGCCGCCGCGCTGGAGGACCTGCCGGAGCACAGCCAACCGCAGCCCGAAGGGCTGGTGACGACCCGCATCGATCCGCAGACCGGCCGCAGCGCCCGACCGGGCACGCCCGGCGCCTTCCTGGAAATTTTCAAGGAAGAGGACATGCCACCGCCCTACAGCGAACTGGAAGCCGGCGGCTATAGCAGCGACGATGCACTGACCCCACTGGAGCTGTTCTGAGTCAGCGTCAGTATCTGCTGGCGCAACCAGTGATTGGCCAGATCATGCTCGACATCCTCGTGCCAGTAGATACTCAGTCCCATCTCGGGAAGGGGCAACGGCATATTCAGCAATCGATTCCCTAACGCCGGGTTCAACTGCTCGGCTTGTGCGCGCGACATGGTCAGCAGCAGATCACTGCCCGCCACCACCTGGCTTGCGGCCAGATAGTTCTGGCATCGTTGCACCACATTGCGGGTCAGCCCCAGGTGCCGCATCGCCAGATCCTCGAAGGACAACCCACGCCGCCAGGAAGCAACGGCAATATGCTCGGCTGCCAGGTAGCGTTCAGCTGTCAGTTCCCCCTCAAACCGCGCATTCGCCATCACACACAGCTGCGCATTGGCCAAGTGTGTCTGGCGCAGCGGTGCTGCCGCTGGACGAGCGATCTGTATGGCCAGATCAATACGTCCGGCCGACATTTCCAGTGGCAGCTCGTTCCAGCGCACCCCTGCGGTATGTATGCGGCAGTACGGCGCCATCGCCCGCATATGCAGGAACAGGGCGGGCAGGACCACCGGTTCCAGTTGCTCCGGCAGACTCAGCGTGAAAGTACGCCTATCGGTAGCCGGATCGAACTGCTGCAACCTGCCGATCCCCTGCTGCAGACGCTCCAGGCTATCGAGAATCGCCGGCGCCATACGCAGCGCCATCACGGTAGGTGCGACTCCCCTGCCCTCCCGCACGAACAGCGGATCGGCAAAGTGCTCACGCAGGCGTGATAACGCATGGCTCACCGCCGACTGGCTGACATGCAGTACAGCCGCAGCACGAGTCAGGCTACGCTCCCGATAGACCACCTCGAATATGCGAAACAGGTTCAGATCGATACGACTCAATGATGGCGATATATTCTTCTCATTCATGTCTGAATGCGGGGCTCGGCATATTTCGGACAGGCAGTATATACCTGCCAGCAAATCATGAGGATTGTTCATACTTGCGGATGAATAAACATCGCTTCCCCGGAGTCTGACCGCCCCTTAACCTGACCACATTCCCCAGAACAAGACCAAGACAGGAAGCACAAGATGTCGGAACAGGCTTATCTGCAAAAGCTCGCAACCCTGCAACAGGCAGTCTGGCCCTCCGGCCACGCCAGCGAGCCCCAGTACCCGCTGGGCCAGCGCCCCCTGACCCACTACCTGCGGCACTGGGCCCGGAGCACGCCCGACAAGCCGGCGGTGCGCTTCTACGGCCACGACCTCAGCTATGCCGAGCTGGATGACCTGAGCGACCGCTTTGCCGCCCTGCTGCTGCAGCGCGGCGTGCAAGCCGGGGATCGGGTGGCGGTATACATGCCCAATTGCCCCCATATGCATATCGTGTTCTACGGCATTCTCAAGGCCGGTGCCGTGCACTGCCCGGTCAGCCCGATGGCGATGCCGATGGAGCTGGCCTACCAGCTCAAGGACAGCGGCTCCCGGGTCATCGTCTGCTTCGACCAATTGCTCCCGGTGGTGCGCCAGGTGGCTGAGGAGTGCCAGCTGCAGCTGTTGATCAGCACCAGCCTGTCCGAGCTGTGCCCGGCCGAACCACCCTTTGCCGCGCCGGATCTGCTACGGGCACCCAAGCTGCCGATCAGCGACAGTCTCGACCTGCTGCCCGCGCTGGCCGCTACCCAGCCACGCAGCGACCTGCCGGAGCCGGCGCTGGAGGCCATCGCCGCGCTCAACTACACCGGCGGCACCACCGGCCTGCCCAAGGGCTGCGTCCATACCCATGGCGACATGCTCTATACCTGCGCCAGCTTCCTGCCCGCCGCGCTGGGCCTGGACAGCGAGCGGGTCAGCCTGAACTTCATGCCCGAGTTCTGGATCGCCGGGGAAAACGCCGGGCTGCTGTTCCCGGTCTTCGGTGGCACCACCCTGGTGCTGCTGGCCCGCTGGGACGCACTGGCATTCATGGGCGCAGTGCAGCACTACCGGGTCCAGCATAGTGGCCTGCTGGTCGACAGCGCCGCGGAGATCCTCGATCACCCGCAGCGCGATGCCTTCGATCTCAGCTCGCTGGAGGTCACCAGTTGCGTATCCTTCATCAAGAAACTGACCCCCGAATACCGTCGCCGCTGGCGTGAGCTGACCGGCTGCACGCTGTTCGAGACCAGCTTCGGCATGACCGAGACCCATACCTGCGACACCTTCACCGCCGGGCTGCAGGCAGATGACTTCGACCTCAAGTCGGCCCCCACCTTCGTCGGCCTGCCGGTGCCCGGCACCGAGTTCAAGGTCTGCGATTTCGACAGCGGAGAGCTGCTGCCGCTGGGCAGCGAGGGCGAGCTGTGCGTACGCTCGCCTTCGTTGTTCAAAGGCTACTGGAACAAACCCGAGGCCAGTGCCGAGGCACTACGCGATGGCTGGCTGCATACCGGCGACAGCGGCGTGATCACCGAACAGGGCTTCATCCGCTACCTCGGGCGGCGCAAGGAAATGCTCAAGGTCAATGGCATGAGCGTATTCCCCAGCGAGCTGGAAGCCATGCTCGGCCAGCATCCGGCGATCCTCGCCTCGGCGGTGATCGGTCGGCCGGACAAGCGGCGCGGCGAGCTGCCGGTAGCCTTTGTCATCGCCAAGCCCGGTAGCGGGCTGACGGTGGACAGCCTGACCGACTGGTGCCGCCAGGCCATGGCGGTATACAAGCTCCCGCAGGTACGGCTGGTCGAATCACTGCCGATGACCGCCACCGGCAAGGTGAAGAAGAACGAACTCAAGGAATGGATCTGATGCCCTTCAAACGACTGCTGATCGCCAACCGTGGCGAGATCGCCATCCGCCTGGCACGGGCCGCGGCGGAACTGGATATCCCCAGCCTGGCGGTGTATTCCGAGGATGACGCCGAGTCGCTGCACCGGCGCAAGGCCGATGCCGCGGTCGCCCTGCATGGGCGCGGCGCGCCGGCCTATCTGGACGCCGCGCAGTTGATCGGCATAGCCCGGGAGCATGGCTGCGACGCCATCCACCCCGGATACGGCTTTCTCAGCGAAAACGCCGAGTTCGCCCGCCAGTGCGCCGCCAACGGCATCACCTTCATCGGCCCGGATGCCGGCGTGCTGGCGCTGTTCGGTGACAAGGCCAGCGCCCGGCGACTGGCCATGGAGCACGGCGTGCCGCTGGTGCAGGGCACCAACCAGCCGACCAGCCTGCAGCAGGCCAGCGCCTTTGTCGCCGAACTGCCGGCGGGGACACCGGTCATGCTCAAGGCGCTGGCTGGCGGTGGTGGCCGCGGCATGCGCGTGGTGCAGGGGCCGGATGAACTGGAGCAGGCCTTCGCCCGTTGCAGTTCCGAGGCCCAGGCCGCGTTCGGCAATGGCGACCTGTATATCGAGCGACTGATCCGCCGTGCCCGGCATATCGAGGTGCAGGTCATCGGTGATGGACATGCTGTCAGCCACCTGTGGGAGCGCGACTGCACCCTGCAGCGACGGCATCAGAAGTTGCTGGAAGTGGCGCCCGCCCCCGACCTCGATCCGCAATTGCGCCAGCGCCTGCTGGACGCCGCACTGACCCTGACTGGCGCGGTCAGCTATCGCGGCCTGTGTACCGTGGAATTCCTGCTCGACGCCGACAGCGGCGAGTTCGTGTTCATGGAGGCCAACCCGCGCATCCAGGTCGAACATACCGTCACCGAGGCGATCACCGGGCTGGATCTGGCGCAACTGCAGATTCGCCTGGCCGCCGGTGCCAGCCTGGCAGAACTGGGCCTGAGCCAGGCCGAGATTCCCGCTCCCCGGGGCTTTGCCGTACAGCTGCGCATCAATCTGGAAGCCATGCAGGCCGACGGCAGCGCCCGCCCCAGCGGCGGCACCCTGAGCGCCTGCGAAGCCCCCGGCGGGCACGGCGTGCGGGTCGATGGCTATGGCTACAGCGGCTACACCACCAACCCCGCCTTCGACTCGCTGCTGGCCAAGCTGATCGTGCATGCCGATGCCGACTACCCGGCGGTGTTGCGCCGCGCCTACCGGGCGCTGTGCGAATTCCGCCTGGAGGGCGTGACCAGCAACCTGCACTTCCTGCAGAACCTGCTGCAACACCCGGATGTGCAGGCCAACCAGGTCACCACCGGCTTTATCGAAGCCCATGCGGCGGCCCTGGTCGGCGCCAGCGGCCAGGCGCATCCGCATCTGTATGCCCAGGGCAGTGCCACGGCGCAGCACAGCAGCCAGGCCCAGCAACTGGCCCCCTCCGGCAGCCAGCCGCTGAATACCCCGGTGCAGGGGGTGCTGGTCAGCCTCGATGTACAACCCGGTGACAATGTAGCCGCCGGCCAGCAGGTCGCGGTGCTGGAAGCGATGAAGATGGAGTTCGTGGTCAAGGCCGACTGCAGCGGCGTTATCCGCACGCTGGCCGCCAGCCCAGGCGATAACCTGTTCGAAGGCAGCCCGCTGCTGTTTATCGAACCGACCGGGGAGGCCGGCAGCCAGCAGCTCAGTGAAGAGCAGATCGACCTGGAGCATATCCGCGCCGATCTGCAGGAAGTACTCGAGCGTCAGGCCCAGTTGACCGATGCCCAGCGCCCGGAAGCGGTCGCCCGGCGGCGCAGGACCGACCAGCGTACCGCCCGGGAGAATCTCGCCGAGCTGCTGGACGAGGGCAGTTTCATGGAGTACGGCGGCTTCGCCCTGGCCGCCCAGCGCACCCGCCGTAGTCACGAGGAACTGCTGAAAATGAGCCCGGCGGATGGCCTGATCGCCGGTATCGGCACGGTCAACGCCGGGCAGTTCGGTGCCGAGGCCGCCCGCTGCATGGCCATGAGTTACGACTACACGGTGTTCGCCGGCACCCAGGGGGTGATGAACCACAAGAAGACCGACCGCATGCTGGAGCTGGCCGAACAGTGGCGCCTGCCACTGGTGTTCTTCACCGAGGGCGGCGGCGGTCGCCCCGGCGATGTGGACAAGGTCGGCGTGGCCGGTCTGGACTGCACCACCTTCATGCGCATGGCCCGGCTCAGCGGCCAGGTGCCGCTGGTTGGCGTGGTCTCCGGGCGCTGCTTTGCCGGTAACGCCGCCCTGCTCGGCTGCTGCGACGTGATCATTGCCACCCGCAACGCCAGCATCGGCATGGCCGGCCCGGCGATGATCGAGGGCGGCGGGCTCGGCAGCTATACCCCGGAAGAGGTCGGCCCGACCAGCATCCAGGGGCCCAATGGGGTGATCGATGTGCTGGTGGAGGACGAAGCCGAGGCTACCCGTGTGGCCAGGCAGTACCTGGCCTACTTCCAGGGTGACCTGCCCGGCGGTGACTGCGCCGACCAGCGCCTGCTGCGCCATCTGATCCCGGAAAATCGCCTGCGGGTGTACGACATCCGCGAGGTCATCGCCACGCTGGCCGACACCGATTCGGTACTGGAGCTGCGCCGCCAGTTCGCCCCCGGCCTGATCACCGCACTGATCCGCATCGGTGGCAAGCCGTTCGGCCTGATCGCCAACAACCCCATGCACTTGGGCGGCGCCATCGACGCCGTCGCCGGCGACAAGGCCGCGCGTTTCATGCAGCTGTGCCAGGCCCATGGCCTGCCGATGGTGTCACTGTGCGATACCCCCGGCTTCATGGTCGGCCCGGAGTCCGAGCAGCAGGCCACGGTGCGGCATGTCTCGCGCATGTTCGTCACCGCCGCCAGCCTGAGCATTCCGTTCTTCACCGTGGTGCTGCGCAAGGGCTACGGGCTCGGCGCCCAGGCCATGGCCGCCGGCAGCTTCCATGCACCGATGTTCACCATCGGCTGGCCGAGCAGCGAGTTCGGCGCCATGGGGCTGGAAGGCGCGGTGCGGCTGGGCTTTGCCAAGGAACTGGCAGCCCTGGAAGACCCCGCCGAGCAGAAGGCGCTGTTCGACCGGCTGGTCGGTGAGCTGTATGCGCGGGGCAAGGGCCTGAGCATGGCCAGCTTCCTGGAGATAGACGCGGTGATCGACCCACTGGAAACTCGCGACTGGCTGCTGCGCGGGCTCAGCTCGGCGCCGCCGGAGTCGCTGCAGCGGGGGATGCGGCACTTTATCGATACCTGGTAGTCACGGGGTGTAGCGCGCCTGCGCTACGCCGACGATATCCGCAGCAACAAACCCGTCGTCGCGCAGGCGCGCGACAACCCATGGGCAGAGTGCGGGGTGTAGCGCCCCCGCGCTACGCCGGCAGTATCGCAGCAGCAAGCCTGTCGTCGCGCGGGCACGCGACAACCCATGGGCGAAGTGCGGGGTGTAGCGCGCCTGCGCTACGCCGGCGGTATCGCAGCAGCAAGCCTGTCGTCGCGCGGGCGCGCGACAACCCATCATCCGTTATTGCAGCTGCGCCCAGTGCACCACCCGACCGGCCTCGGGCAGGACTGCCGGGTCGTGGCCCAGCAGCAGTACCGTGCGGTCGGCCAGGAATGGCTCGATTCCCTGCCTGACCCGTTCCCGGGTCGCCTGGTCCAGCCCGCTGAAGGGCTCGTCGAGAATCACCAGCGGTGCCCCCTTCAGCAGTACCCGGGCCAACGCCAGCCGCCGGCCTTCGCCGCCCGACAGTTGCCGTCCCGACTCACCGACCCAGTGATCCAGCCCCTGTGGCAGCGATTCGACCAGGTCGGCCAGGTCGACCGCTTCCAGCACCTGCCACAGCTCGGCATCGCTGGCATCGGCCTTGCCCAGCAGCAGGTTGGCGGCGATGCTGTCATGCAGCAGCGCGGTCTGCTGGGTCAGGTAGGCGATGCGTTCATGCCAGTCGTGCAGCGCCAGTTCCGTCAGCGCCACGCCGGCCACCCGCACCGCGCCGGCATCCGGGTCGAGCTGGCGCGCCAGCAGCGCCGCCAGGGTCGACTTGCCGCAGCCGGAACGGCCGATCAGCGCCAGCCGGGTACCGGCCTCCAATTGCAGATCCAGCCCGGCGATGCCGGCATGCCGCACCGATACCTGCTGCCAATGGATATCCAGCCGCTCCGGTACGTCACGGGGCAGGGCAGGCTCGGCCAGGCGGCTGCCCAGGGTAACCTGCTCGTTCAAGCGCCGCGCTGCCGCCAGGGTGGCGCCGAAGCGGGCGAAGGCCGCCGGCAGCACCGTCAGCCCCTCAGCCAGTGCCAGCAATGCCAGTGCCAGCATCACCGCCACCGGCCCGCTCAGCAGACCCGCCTGCTGCCACTGCAGCGCCATCCACAGCGCCGCCAGCACACTCGCCATCAGCAACAGGCCGGTCAGCGACTGGGCCAGGGCCACCCGCCGCTGCAGGGTCAGTTGCTCATCGAGCATCTGCTCGCTGCTTGCCAGCAGCCGCTGCTGGTGCCCGCCCAGGGTGCCGGCGGCGCGCAGCTCCGCCAGCCCCTGCAATTGCTCGATACTGCGCAGGCGCAGTTCATCCAGCTGGCCGACCTGACCGGCACTGAGCCGTTGGCACCAGCGCCCCATGCCCCAGGTCAGCCCGGCGAGCAGCACCAGCAGGGCGGCAGCCAGCGCCGCGGCCAACGGCAGATGGAAGATGCCGACCAGCACACAGACCACCAGCACCCCGACCAGTGCCACGACCGGCGGTGCCAACAGGCGCAGGTAGAGGCTGTCGAGGGTGTCGATATCGGCGGTGAGCCGGTTGAGCCACTGGGCGGCGCGCAGCCGGCCCAGGGTAGCCGCGTCCAGCCCGGCCAGCCCGGCGAAGTGGCGGCTGCGCAGGGTCGCCAGCAGCCGCAGCACGGTGTCATGGTTGACCACCCGCTCGGCATAACGCGAGAGGGTGCGGCTCAGGGCGAAGAAGCGGATACCGCCGCCCGGCACGTAGACATCGAACATCACCCGCTGGCCGGCCGCCCACAACAGCGCGGTCAGGCCAGTGGCGGTGATGAACCAGCCGGACAGGCCGAGCAGACCCACCGCACTGAGTAGCGTGAAGGTCATTAGCAGGGCGCCGAGCAACAGGCGCCCGCGCTGCTCATCGAGCAGCTTCAGCCAGGGCAGCAGCTCACGCATCGACCAGACTGCCGTTGTGCAGTGCCACCCGGCGCCCGGCCAGCGCCATCAGCGCCGGCTGGTGGGTGGCCATGATCAGCGTACGACCGCTGGCCGCCAGCCGGGCAAGCGCGGCCACCACCTCGGCCTCGCTGTCGGGGTCGAGGCTGGCAGTCGGCTCGTCCAGCAGCACCAGGGGTGCCTCCGACAGCCACACCCGCGCCAGCGCCAGGCGCTGCGCCTGACCACCGGACAACCCGCGGCCATCCTCACCCAGCGGTGTGTCCAGCCCCTGCGGCTGCTGTGCCAGCAGCTCATCCAGGCCCACCTGCTGCAGCACCGCCCGCATCGCAGTGGCATCCGCCTGGGGCGCGGTAAGTCGCAGGTTGTCGGCCCAGCTGCCCTGGATCAGAAATGGCCGCTGGCCTAGCCAGGCCACCGGCAGCGCGCCGGGCGGCTGGCCGAACAGGCTGACCCGGCCGGCATCGACGTCGATAAAACCGGCCAGGCAATGCAGCAGCGACGACTTGCCCGACCCGGACGCTCCGGTCAGCGCCAGCACCTCACCCCGGCGCACCTGCAACTGCACCTCGTGCAATACCCGGCCACGACCGGGATAGCCAAGGCTGACGCCGTGCAGGCTCACCGTTTCGGCCGCGCCAGTAGGCGGATTAGCCACCGGGCCGGCCGCTGGCACCAGCTCGTCACATTGCGACAGCACCGCCGCCGCCCCCAGCGCCGCCGCCCGGTCGTGGTAATGCTGGGCCAGGCTACGCAGCGGCTGGAAGAACTCCGGTGCCAGCAGCAGGATGAACAGCCCGCTGAACAGCGTCAGCTCGGCGGAGGGGCCGTAGCTGATATAGCCCAGCAGACCGAAGCCGATATACATGGCGACCACCGCAATCGCCACCGAGGCGAAGAACTCCAGTACCGCCGACGACAGGAAGGCGATGCGCAGGGTGCGCATGCTGACCAGGCGGTAGCGTTCGGCCGCCTGCGCCACCGAGCTGACCGCAGCCGGCACCTGGCCGAACAGTTGCAAGGTGGTCAGGTGACGCACCCGATCGAGGAAATGCCCGGCCAGCCGCCCTGCCTCCAGTACGTGCTGCTGGCTGATGCTTTCGGCGCGCATACCGACCAGGGCCATGAACAGCGGGATCAGCGGAGCTGAGATCAACAGGAACAGCGCCGCCAGCCAGTCCAGCCAGAACACCGCCAACAGAAACAGCACCGGCACCAGCAGCGCCAGCCATTGCTGCGGCAGGTAACGGGCAAAGTAGCCATCCAGCGCTTCGACCTGCTCCACCCACAGGTTCGCCAGGCTGGCGCTGGAGTGGCCGGCCAGCCGTACCGGTCCCTGCTGCTCCCAGTAACCCAGCAACTGCCGGCGCACCCGCTGGCGCACCCGGCTGCCGGCGAGCTGGGCCAGGCTGTCGCGGGCGTACTGGGCCACGGCCCGCACCCCGGCGGCCGCCAGCAGGGCCAGCAGCAGCGGCAGCAGCTCAGCCATCGGGCGCGCCAGCACCAGGGCGCTGTGAATCAACCAGGCCAGCAGCCCCATCTGCACCAGCAGGGCCAGCCCTTCCACCACCCCGGCCGCTACCGCCGCGTACAACCAGGGCTGCACCTGGCGCTGCTGCTGCGCCAGCCAGGCGCGACTGCGCTGGTTACGCTCGCGCTCAGTGATAGCCTTCCCCCACCCTGACCTTGCCGCGGAATACCCAGTAGGTCCAGGCGGTGTAGGCCAGGATCACCGGAATGACGAACAGCATGCCGATCAGCAGGAACAGTTGCGAGCCAGGAGCTGAGGCGGCATCCCACAGGGTGTGGTTGGGCGGCACCACGTATGGCCACTTGGTCACCAGCAGTCCCAGGTAGGTAAAGGCGAACATGCCCATGGTGGCGATGAAGGGGCGCGCCGCCATTCGCCGACGCAAGCCGCGCAACACCTGCCATGCGCAGAACAGCGCAAGCACTGGCAGGATCCAGATCAGTCGGATCACCGAGAACCAGCGCTCGAAGGCCGATGGATCGACCCAGGGCGTCCAGACGCTGACGATACCGAATACCACCAGCACCACCGCCAGCAACCAGGGTGCCAGCCGATAGGCCCAATCCTGGATATGGCCTTCGGTCTTGAGAATCAGCCAGGTACTGCCCAACAGTGCATAGCCGGCCAGCAAACCGACACCGGTGAGCATCGAGAAGGGTGTTATCCAGTCGAAAGGACCGCCGACATAGACCCGGCCAACCGTATTGAAACCTTCGATATAGGCACCCACCACCGCGCCCTGGGCGAAGGCCGCCACCATCGAACCGCCGGCAAAGGACCAGTTCCACAGATAGCGCGAGGTGTTGGCCTTGAAGCGAAACTCGAAGGCCACACCGCGGAAGATCAGCCCCGCCAGCAGCAGGAACACGCCGATGTATAACGCCGGCATCAATACCGAATAGACCAGCGGGAAGGCCGCCAGCAGGCCGGCACCGCCGAGGATCAGCCAGGTCTCGTTGCCATCCCAGACTGGGGCTACCGAGTTCATCATCACGTCCCGCGCGTCCTCGTCCGGCGCGAACGGAAACAGGATGCCCACACCCAGATCGAAGCCATCCATCAGCACGTACATCATGATGCCGAAGGCGATGATGCCCGCCCAGATGATACTCAGGTCGATGCCGTGCATATCAGTGCCCTCCCTCTTCGATACTGACGTGGCTGGCCGACAGCGGACGCTTGGGCCGCTCGACGTCGTGGGTTTGCTCATGGTCGATGCTTTCGATACCGGCACGCAGCACCAGCATCAGGTAGTACAGCCCGGCGCTGAAGATCACCGCGTACACTGTGATGTAGCCCAGCAGGGTGAACAGCACCATGGGGCCGGTCAACGAGGGAGTCAGCCCCTCGATATGACTCATCTGACCATACACCAACCAGGGGAAACGCCCGACCTCGGTGACGATCCAGCCGCACAGCACGGCGGCGAAGGGCGCAAAGGTCATCAGCCGCATGGCGTTGAGAAACAGCGGCTGGCGCCAGTAGCGCCCGCCCGCGCGCAGGAACAGGCCTGCCAGGGCACAGCCGATCATCAGCAGGCCGATACCGACCATGATGCGGAACGACCAGAACACTATCCATACCGGTGGCCGCTCCTCAGCCTCCACCTCCTTGAGGCCGGGCACCTCGCCGTTCAGGTCGTGGGTCAGGATCAGGCTGCCGAGTTTGGGAATGCCGATCTCGAAACGGTTGGTCTCGGCCTGCTGGTCGGGAATGGCGAACAGCAACAGCGGCATGCCGCGCATGGTGTCCCAGTTGCCCTCGATAGCCGCGACCTTGGTTGGCTGGTGCTCCAGGGTGTTGAGGCCGTGGTAGTCACCGACCACCGCCTGGGCCGGCGCGGCGAACAGGATCAGCCACAGGCACATGGACAGCGCCTGGCGGTTGGCCTCCACCTCGCGCCCGACCAGCAGATACCAGGCGCTGACCCCGGCAACCACGAAGGAGCCGGTCAGGAACGAGGCCAGCAGCATGTGCGCGAAACGGTACGGGAAGGACGGATTGAAGATCGCCTGGCCCCAACTGGTGACACCGAACACCCCATCCGCCAGCTCGGTACCCATGGGGGTATGCATCCAGCTGTTGGCCGCCAGGATCCAGAACGCGGAAATGAAGGTACCCAGCGCCACCATGCAGGCAGCGAACAGGTGCATGCCCTGCGGCACCTTGTCACGGCCGAACAGCAGCACCCCGAGGAAGGCCGCCTCGAGGAAGAATGCCGTCACCACCTCATAGCTGAGCATCGGCCCGATGAAGTTGGCCGCGGCATAGGAAAAATTGCTCCAGTTGGTACCGAACTGGAAGGACATCACGATACCGGACACCACGCCCATGGCGAACGCCACGCCGAACACCTGGATCCAGAAGCGCGACAGGCGCGTCCAGGCCGGGTTGCCGGTCTTGAAAGCGAGCATTTCCAAGAAGGCGATGAAGGTCGCCAGACCTATGGTGAATACCGGGAAGATGGCATGGAAGCACACTACAAAAGCGAATTGCAGACGGGATAGCAACAGCGGATCGAGTTCCATCTGTGCAGCTCCTTGACTGGTGAAAGTGAAGCCGGCAGGGCTGGATCGTTCCACAGGTATAGCAGAGATGCAATGCGGCTGCCGGACGCAGCCAGGCCTCAGGCCGAACGGCGCGTTCACTTGTGACCGGGGATCGGTGGGGGTGTTCCCGGTATCTGTACCGGGAACCGCAGGGTCTACAGCAGCAGCCAGAGCGTCACGCAAAGTGGCAGCAACAGCGCCGTGCCGATGCCCATCAGGCTCATGGCCAGCGCGGCGAAGGCACCGGCTTCGTCACTTTCCTCCAGCGCCCGCGAAGTGCCCACCGCGTGTGCCGCCAGGCCCAGCGACATGCCACGCGCCGCCGGCAGGGTCACCCCGGTGACATTCAACAGCCAGGGCCCCATCAGCGCACCGAGCACCGCAGTGTACATGACGAAGGCCGCGGCCATGGCCGCCACCCCACCCATCTGCTCGGCCACCATCATGGCGATCGGTGTGGTCAGGGACTTCGGCGCCAGGGTCATCAGCATGGCGAAGTCGGCGCCCAGCAGCCAGGCCAGCAGCACGGTGACCCCGGTGACGAACACCCCGGCCACCAGCAGGGTGATCATCACCGGCCAGAAGAACTGCCGGATACGCCGCAGGTTGTGGTACAGCGGTATCGCCAGCGCCACCGTGGCCGGCGCCAGCAGCAGGGTCAGCGGCAGAACCGCATCCCGGTAGGCTTCATACTCCATGCCCAGCAGCCACAGCGCGCTGATCAGCAGCACGATCGAGACGATCAGCGGGTGCAGCAGGGCCATACGGGTGCGCTCGTACAGCCCCAGTCCCAGTTGATAGACACCCAGGGTCAGGCCCAGCAGAAACAGCGGGTGGGTCAGTACCGCGTTCCAGGCCAGCAGCAGCGACGCGTTCATGCATCCTCCCTGCGCGCCTGGCGGGCCACCAGGTACTGCATCAGGTGTCCGGCCAGCGGCACCACCAGGATGAATGACAGGGTCAGGCTGACCAGGATCGCCGCGGCATCCGCGGCCACCTCGTTGCCGTACATCATCACCCCGGCCGCCGGGGGCGTCAGCAACAGCGGCAGAAAGCGCAGCAGCCCGCTCGACGCCGTCTCCAACGAGGCGCTGACCCGGCCACGCAGGCGCAGGAATACCACCAGCAACAACATGCCGATGATGGGGCTGGGCAAAAAGGGTAGAAACAATACATTCAGCGCCGTGCCGATCAACTGAAACAGGATCAGCCAGGTCAGTCCACGTAACAACATCCGATCATTCCCAAGTGAAACAGCGATAGCCGACAGGGCCAGCGCGATGCCAGCGGCAGGAGTTTGCTGTATCCTGCCGCCGCTCAGCGAAACAATACCACCGATGCCGTATTCGACGGCAGCCTGTTCCATCAAAGCACTCGCGCCAGCGGCTGGATATCCAGCCGCACCTGTACGACGACTGGCTCAAGGCGAAGACGGTTTTCTTTTTCGGAAAACACTTTACTATTGCGCCCTCTCTCCACCCCAGCAGCCGGACTCACTCCATGCGCACATTGATCACAGGCGCCGCCGCCAGCCTTGCCATTGCCAGCGGCCTGGCCGCCGCCTCCCCCCTGCAATGGCAGGACAACAGCCTGACCTACCTGTATGGCACCGACTTCGAGGTCGACCCCAAGACCCAGCAGGCGGTGACCTTCGAGCATGTCAGCGGCTGGAGCGTCGGCGACCTGTTCCTGTTCGTCGACAGCATCCATTACAACGGCGCCACCGATGCCAACGGCAACAACAGCACCTGGTATGGCGAGATAGCACCACGGCTGTCGTTCGGCAAACTGAGCGGCCGGCAGCTGCACTTCGGCCCGATCCGCGACGTACTGCTGGCCGGCACCTATGAGTTCGGCCGTGGCGACATCAAGAACTACCTGCTCGGCCCGGGCGTGGACCTGGCGGTGCCGGGGTTCGACTACCTGCAACTGAATACCTATTACCGCCGCTCCGATACCCCGGATGGGGTGCGTGGCGCTTGGCAGATCACCCCGGTATGGGCCATTACCCTGCCACTGGGCCGTTCGGATGTGCTGATCGACGGCTATATCGACTGGATCGTGGATAACGACGGCCCGGGCAAGCATGCCAACCTGCATTTCAATCCGCAGGTCAAGTACGACCTGGGCAAGGCGCTGGGCTGGAGAGCCAGGCAAGTGTATACCGGCATCGAGTACAGCTACTGGAAGGACAAGTACGGCATCGAGAATACCGCCGCCTTCGATACCAATCAGAGTGTCACCAACCTGCTGGTGAAAGTGCACTTCTGACCGGTCATCGCCGGCGGATCGGTTACAGTGAGACCGCTTCGATGATGCGCGTCGCGATAGTGATCAACAGTATCGCGGCGCCGCTCAGCATCAGTGCCACTCCCCAGCCCTTGTCGCGAAAACTGAACCCCGTACCCAGTATCAGAAAGCCGAGCACCAGCAGGCCCAGCATCAGGTGTACTTCATCGATGGCAGTCATCTATCCCCTTCTCTGGCTATCGACCCGCGACTGCCTGTCGCGGGTGGTGAAGTGCCATGGTACTTGCCCGGCATGACAGTGCCAAGGCGTATGACCGCCCCGCGGTGCTCTACTCCAGGCCTTGCAGTCCGGCCAGCAGGCCGACGAAGTCCTCCACCGGAATGCGCTGGCCATTGAACTCGATCATGCCATCGGCGTAGTGCAGCCTGGAGAGGATATTATCCCCTTCCACCCTGGCCAGTTGCATCATCTCGGCCATGCCGCCGGCCATTTCCACCATCATTGCCGCCTCCTGTTCCACTGCCGCCGCATCGCTCTGCGGCTGGAACAATGTCTTGTACCGGATCACGTCCATCAGCATCGGCTTGGATAGCACCAGATTGGCTTCCAGGCTGCCGATCAGTTGCCGCGCCAGCAGCTCAGCGGGCTGCTCCAGCGAACCGGGGCTCTCCAGCCCCATGTCGAGACTGAAACGGCTTTCGCCATTGGCGGTCCTGATCGAGAAGTTGTTCAGCGCCAGCCGGGGCTGCCCCTGCAGTAACTGCAGCAGCGCGCCCTGGAACTGCGCGCTCGTGGCCTGCGGATCCTCCGGCTCGTTCCCCAGCGCCAGGCTGTTGTACAGGCCAGCCAGCAGGGCGGTGGCCTGCGGGTCGAGCCGGCTCAGGCTCCAGCCCATGTTCATCGAGCCCAGTGGTTTGCCGTCATAACTGACCGAGCCCACCTGGTAGTTCAGTTCGGCCTTGATGCCATCGGCGGCCAGGCGGGTATGGTCGGTCTGCAGCACGTCGCTCATCACCAGTGCCGGCTGGTCCTCCAGCAGCACCGCCAGCTGATCCAGCGCCACCCGACCGGTGCCAAGGTACAGGCCAGAGCTATCCCGGCGGCGATCCAGCGCGAACTCGATCCCGACCAGGCCGATCCGTTCGGGCGAGTCCAGTTCCAGCGAGTCGACGCGTCCGCTGACAGCAAAGTGCTCACCGGCGGTATCGGTGCGAAATATCGCGGAAAGACCGGAAAACCTGCCTTCGACCTCACCTCCGGTCCAGCTCAGCGGAGCCACCTGTAGCTCCCCCTTGATGCCCTGACCATAGCCGATACTGCTGATCAGGGTGACCGGCGCCTGCCCGGCACTGGCGGCGAACAACTCTGCCAACTGCGCGCTGGGCTCCAGTTGCGCGCGACTGACCGCCATCACCGGTAGCCACTTGAATGAGGTGAGGCGCGACAGTGGCATGGGCCCATGTTCGATGTGATCGCTGATGAACAGGTCGATGGCCGGCTGGTCCTCCTGGGGGGCCTTCAGCAACAGGCGGTAACGGGCCTGGCTGGTGAACAGGCCGCGCTGGAACTCCACCAGTTCCAGTGCAGCGTCTGCACCAGGGAACTGCGTGGCCAGTTGCTGATTGCCCTGCGCGATGGAGTCCTGCAGAACCCCTTCCAACCGGGTACCGGTGTACCATGCCCCGGCCGTACCGGCGCCAACCAATACCACCAGAGCGGTGGCTGCTATCCCTGCTTTGTTCATGCCTGCTTCCTTCTTGAATGGGGCTGTCGATTGCCGCAGCGGGCGGCGATCAAATCTGCCATAGCCGTCAGCAAATTGCATCTATCTGTTGAAGCCGATTATCATCGCTCGCCGCTCCCCTATCTGTCGCTGCGGCCTCATCAAGGACTCCCATGTTTTATCTGATCGCCGTCACCCTGCTGTGGGCCATTTCCTTCAGTCTCATCGGGGAATATCTGGCCGGCCAAGTCGACAGCTATTTCGCCGTGCTGACCCGTATTGTGCTGGCCTGCCTGCTCTTTCTGCCGCTGCTGCGCCCGCGCCAATTACCGCGTGGCATGGCACCCGGCCTGCTGGCCGTCGGCGCCCTGCAGTTCGGGCTGACCTATATCTGCCTGTATCTGTCCTTCGAGCTGCTGACGGTACCCGAGGTACTGCTGTTCACCATCTTCACGCCGCTGTACGTGGCGCTGGTGGACAATGCCCTGCGCCGCCGCTTCAGCGCGGGGCCGGTGGTCGCCACGCTGATCGCGGTGCTCGGCGCGGGCATCATCCGCTATGACGGCATCAGCGATGCCTATGTGAAAGGGTTCCTGCTGCTGCAACTGGCCAACCTGGCCTTCGCCGTCGGTCAGGTGGGTTATGCCCACCTGGTACGCCACTGCCAAGCCGATGTGCGTCAGCAGTGGGCCGGTTTCGGTTTCTTCTTCATTGGCGCACTGCTGCTGGCAGTACCAGCCTGGTTGCTCCTGGGTGATCACAGTCGCCTGCCGCAAACGCCTCTGCACTGGGGCGTGCTGGCCTGGCTGGGGTTGATTGCCTCCGGGCTGGGTTTCTTCTTCTGGAACCGCGGTGCCACCCAGGTGGACGCCGGTACCCTGGGCATCATGAACAATGCGCTGATCCCCGCCGGGCTGGTGGTCAACCTGCTGATCTGGAATCAGCAGGCCGACCTGTTCCGCCTGCTGCTCGGAGGCGCAGTGATCGGACTGTCGCTGTGGTTGAATCTGCGCTGGGATAGCTGGTTGAGCCGGATCAGAAAATCAGCATCAGCAGACCGATGATAACCACCAGGCCGACCATGAAGATGATGCCTACGGTACTGGCTAGGAATTTGAGCATGACGAACCTCTCGATTGCGGGTATGTAAGCCTTCGACCCTGAAGCCAGCCGGACAGTTCAGCCTTTTGCGCCACCGGCCCAGGGCCGGATTGACAATGGAACTGCATTTATCCGATTGATGACATTTGCTTCTGCGCGCTGAAAACCGGATGCTCAGGGGCAAAACAGTCACATTCCCGGATTTGCCGAGCCCATGACCAATACCACGAACAACGACGCGACCTTGCGTTACACCCTATCCCCACGCTACACCGATCTGGACACCTGGCGCCACGTCAACAATTCACGCCTGTATCAACTGCATCAGGAAGCCCGCATACGCGCGCATATCCAGCGCTTCGGCAAGGATGCCTGGTTCTCCGATGAGGTGCGTCTGCGCCCGCTGCGCACCCTTACCCATTACCGCCAGGTCAGTTGGTATGGCAGTGATATCGACGCGCAGATCAGCGTGACCGCATGCGATGACGACAGCTTCCAGTTGCACAGCGAGCTATATCAGAACGGCGTGCTGGTCGGCACCCAGGAGTGCGTGATGGCGGCCTTCGAGCATGGTCATCGGGTGCTGCTGCCAGGAGCGGTCCACCGTGGTCTGAGCGAGGTGGCCAGCGGCAACCCCGCCGTTCTACCGCCGGCCGATTACCGCGAGCAGTTGGCCCATGCGCACAACTTTCCGGTGCGCCAGCAATTGACCCCGCGCTACGCCGATCTCGACGCCGACAGCCAGCGCAGCGAAGCCGCCTTGGCCCGGTATATGGAACAGGCCCGTTCCGGGGCCATACGCCAGTTGGAATTCGCTGGGCTTGGCGTGCTGGTGGCCGCCGTGGATATCAGCTTTGCACACTTCCATGCGGGCTGGACGCCGGTGGAGCTGGCCGCCGGCATCAGCCGTATCGGCAACAGTTCATTCCTGTTCACCGGCTGCGCCCTGCACAAGGATGAGGTTCAGGCCGCAGCCAGCAGCGTGATGGTGGTGATCGATCCGGCCACCAGCCGGCCGGTTCACATACCTCCAGCCTTGCGCGAGCAGTTGGAGGCGTGGGTAGTCTGAAGTTGCCGGCATAACCACACTCCCGTCATTGCGAGGAGGCGGTTGTTTGCCGACGTGGCAATCCACCGACGGCACCGGAGCCGCCGGCGAAATGGATTGCCGCGCCCTTGCAGGGCTCGCAATGACGGCGCGCGGGCGCGCTACACCCCGGGCCAGTCAGCCCTGATCGCCACCCGCCACCGGCAATATGGTCCCGGTGATATAGCTGGCCGCATCCGAGGCCAGGAACAGGATCGGCTCGGCCTGCTCGTCCAGGGTGCCATAGCGGTGCATGAAGCTGCTGTCGTTGGTCTGCTTGATCAGCGTCTGATACCACCGCTGCTCCCGCTCTCCCTGCGCTTCGGTATTGCGCGGCGTCAGCCGTGGCGGGGCTTCGGTGCCACCGGGGGCGGTGGCGTTGACGCGGATGCCGTGCTCGGCGTATTCGAACGCCAGGTTCACCGTCAGCCCGTTGACCCCGGCCTTGGCGGCACCATAGGGCACGCGCATCAGACCGCGGGTGGCCACCGAGGAGACGTTGACGATGGCCCCGCCCCCCTGCTCCAGCATATAAGGCAGCACCGCGCGACAGCACCACAGCGTCGGGAACAATGAGCGCTGGATTTCCTTCTGGATCTGCTCGGGCTGGTAGTGCTCGTAGGGCTGGGCCCAGATGGTGCCACCGACATTATTGATCAACACATCGATACGACCATATTCCTGATGAGCGCGGGTCATGACGCTCTCGGCACCCTCCCAGGTTTCCAGGTCGGCCTGCACCGCCAGCGCGGCGATGCCCCGGTCACGCAGTTCGGCCGCCACATCCTGCACATAGTTGGCGATATCCACCAGCACCAGCCGGCCACCCTCGGCGCCGGCCAGTTCGGCGACCCGCTTGCCGATGCCCTGGGCAGCGCCGGTGATCACCAGCACCCTGTCAGTGAAGCGCGCGCTCATGCGACCTCCAGCGCGGCCACGCTGGGCGTGAAACGCTCGTAGTGGAAGGATGCTGGTTCGATATCCTGCTCGCGGAAATAGCCCAGCACCGCATCGACCATCGGCGGCGGCCCGCACAGGTAGACATCCACATCGCCGTCATTGAGCGGCGCGTCCTGCATGTGGTTGGTGACATAGCCGGTGCAGGGATGTCCGCTGTCCGGGTTGGCGACCACAGTCTTGAAGCTGAAGTTGTCGATCGCCGCGGCGTAGGCTTGCAGCGCTTCGACCGCGACCAGGTCTTCATTGTTGGTCACGCCGTAGATCAGGTGCACCGGCTGGCTGCAGCCGCTGGCCTGCAGATGTTCCAGCATCGACAGGAATGGCGCCAGACCGGTACCACCGGCCAGCATCAGCAGCGGACGGCCAACCGGACGCAGATAGAAGATACCCATGGGGCCGGTCAGGGTAACCTTGTCGCCGGTCTTGGCCTGGCCAACCAGCCAGGAACTCATCAGGCCGCCGGAGACGTTGCGAATCAGGAAGCTCAGTTCACGACTGCCGGGCCGGGAGCTGAAGGAATAGGCACGGGTTTCGTTGCTGCCCGGCACCTTGATGTTCACATACTGCCCAGGCAGGAAGGCGATATCGGCGTCGGCAGTGATCTTCAGCTCGATGGCGCTGGAGGAGATCAGGTTGACCTCGGTCACGCTGCCGGAGGCTTCCATGCTGCCGGTCTTGCACAGCGTGGATGCCGCCGGAATGTTCACCACGCAATCGCTGGAGGGCACCATCTGGCAGGTCAGCACCATGCCCTGTTCGGCTTCGTCGTCAGTGAGCGCTTCCTCGATGTATTCCTCGCCGAGGTCATACTGGCCCTGCTGGCAGCTGCCCTTGCAGGTGCCGCAGACACCATCGGAGCAGTCCATCGGCAGATTGATCTGGTTGCGGTAGGCCGCATCCAGTACGGTTTCACCTTCGTTGCAATTGATGAAGCGGGTGACGCCGTCTTCGAAGTTGAGTGCGATGTTGTAACTCATGTCGGTTGCTCCCGATCGGTGCGTCCGATCAATCACAGGTGATAGATGTCGATCACCTGGTTGATGTAATCGTTGTTCAGAATGACCTTCTTCTCGGTGATCAGCGGCTGCTCGCCGGTAACATCCAGGGTGCAGAAGGCGGTGCCGAAGAACATCTGCGTGCTGTGGTAGCGGTGACTGTTGGTCTGCCAGTTGAAGCGCAGCTTCACCTGCCCTTCGCTGCGCTCGAGAATTTCCAGGCAGCTGCGCAGATGGGTGGTACGCGGCTCCGGCATGGAGCTGGCGCCGGAGCGTTCGGTCTTGATCCGGTAGACGCGATCTTCCAGGCCCTGGCGGTTGGGGTAGTAGATCAGCGACAGCTCGGTCTGCGGATCCTCGGTGAGGGTGTCCTCATCGTCCCAGCACGGCATCCAGTACACCGCATCCTCGTGATAGCAGGTCAGCCACTCGTCCCACTGGCGGTCATCCAGCAACCGTGCTTCGCGATGGAGGAAGGCCTGGATCTGTTCGAAATTCATGCTCATGCCGAGGTCTCCTGTGCGGTCAGGGCGACGAAGCGAGCCCGTTCGGTTTCCACCGCGCGGAGCATTTCCTCGACCCAGTGTTGATGGTGCGTCACATACAGGCCTTCATCCTCGGGCTTGGCGCCGCTGAGGGTGGGCTTGAGATCGATGCTGGCGGCACCTTCGTCGGCCCCTTCGATCCAGTGCGCGGCACCGCGGCTCATATCGTTCCACTTCAGGCCTTCGGCGCTGTAGCCCTGCTGGCAGGCACGGAACTCTTCCAGGTCGTCCGGCGTACCCATGCCGCTGACGTTGAAGAAGTCCTCGTACTGGCGGATACGCTTGGCGCGCTCGTCGGCCGGCTCGTTCTTCGGTGCCCAGCAGTAGATGGTGATCTCGGTCTTGTTCAGCGCAATCGGACGCAGCACGCGGATCTGGGTGGAGAACTGATCCATCAGGTAGACGTTGGGGTACAGGCACAGGTTCTTGGTAGTGTTGACGATCGCGTCGGCACGGGCTTCGCCGAAACGCTCCTGCAAACGCTCCTTGTGCTGGAATACCGGGCGCACCTGCGGGTTGGTCAGGCGCGTCCACAGCATCATGTGACCATTCTCGAAGGAATAGAAACCGCCCTCGCTGGACCAGCTCTTGGCGTCCACCGCCTCGGTGCCGCCCTTGTCATAGTTGCGCTGGCCCATGGTCGACAGGTAGTTCCAGTGCACGGTGCCCACGTGGTAGCCGTCGGCGCCGTTCTCGGCGGTCAGCTTCCAGTTGCCTTCGTAGGTATAGGTCGAGGTGCCACGCAGTACTTCCAGCCCGTCTTCGGCCTGGTCGACGATGTTGTCGATGATCCTGGTAGTCTCGCCCAGGTACTCCTGCAGCGGCATCACATCGGCGTTCAGACTGCCGAACAGGAAGCCACGGTAGTTCTCGAAGCGCGGCAGGCGCTTGAGGTCATGCGAGCCGTCGGTATTGAAGCTGTCCGGGTAGCCGCCCTTCTTCTGGTCGCGGGCCTTGAGCAGCTTGCCGTCGTTCTTGAATGTCCAGCCATGGAACGGGCAGGTGAACGACGCCTTGTTACCGCGCTTCTTGCGGCACAGGGTGGCGCCCCGGTGCGAGCAGGTATTGAGCAGTGCCTGCAGCTCGCCTTCCTTGGTACGGGTGATGACCACCGGCTGGCGACCCAGGGTCAGGGTGAAATAGTCACCGGGGTTTTCCACCTGGCTTTCATGGGCGAGGAATACCCAGTTGCCCTCGAAGATGTACTTCATCTCCAGGTCAAACAGTTGCTCATCAGTGAAAATGCTGCGGTCACAACGGTACTGCCCGGTAACCGGGTCGGCTTCCACCGCACCGCGAATCTTCTTCTCAAGTTGGTCGAGTTGGCGAGTCATGTTCGTCACTCCATCTTGTTGTTGTGATGCGTTACCGGGCGCACGAAGCCCCCTGACCAGCCCGCATCGGGCTGGCTGGCTCACTACAACGGGCTAAAAGGGCTTCAGGCTACGGCAGCGTCTTCCAGTGCACGCTTACGCTCGTGGCGCGCCTGCAGCTCGGCCTTGTCGGTGGACACCAGTTGGAAGTCGAACTCCACCTCGATGACCGGGCCGGTAACGCCATACTGTTCGCCTTCGGCGGAGCGCTCGACCGGACGGGCCTCGACCACCAGTTCGTCACGGGTAGCGAAAGCAAAATCGTCGTAGGTGTATTCGTCACCAGCCAGGTTGATCTGGGTGGTCAGGTGCTTGTGGCCAGGCGCGGAAATGAAGAAGTGGATGTGCGCAGGACGGCGACCATGGCGGCCCAGCTGGTTCAGCAGCGCCTGGGTGGAACCCTCGGGCGGGCAACCGTAACCGGAGGGGATGATCGAGCGGGCGACATAGCGACCGTTCTCATCGGTCTTGATCCGGCGGCGCAGGTTGTATTCGCTCTGCGACTGGTCGAAATAGGAGTAGCCGCCCTTGGCATCGGCATGCCAGACGTCGACGATGGCGTTGGCCAGCGGTGTGCCGTCCTCATCGGTGACCTGGCCCTTGAGCAGCATGACTTCGTCACTCTGGTCAGTGCCATCATCCAGACGTGCAAAGCTTTCACACAGCGGAGCGCCAGCGACATACAGCGGGCCTTCGATGGTGCGCGGGGTACCGCCAGCCAGACCAGCGGCCTCATCCTGTGCATCCATGCGGATATCCAGGTACTTGTCCATGCCCAGGCCCGGTGCCAGCAGTGACGCTTCACCATTCTTGCCCAGATCGCCGACGTAATAGACCGCGGTCCAGAACTCCTCGGGGGTGACATCGAAATCTTCGATCAGCTGGAACACGTCGCTCATGAAGCGATGAACGATCTTCTTCACTCGCTCGTTGCCGCCTTCCATATGGAATCCAGCGACCTTTTCCAGCAGCTCCTTCACTTCGGCAGTATGGGTAGTCTTGATAGTCATGATGGTACTCCTCACTAGTTATTCTTATTGCCGGATCACGTCTGTAAGTTGGCAATGTTATTCAAGGGCGCCTGTTTGCCTGACGGCGCCTGGTTTACAGCTGGGTATCAGCGATCATCCTCATGGATCGACGATGGGTGGCGACACAGGGGCGCCACGCTGATGTCCATATAGGGAAACAGCGGCAGATTGCTGATCAGATCCTGCAGTTCAGCGTTATCTGCCACATCGAAGATGCTGACGTTGGCGTAGCTGCCAGCCACTCGCCACAGGTGCCGCCACTTGCCCTGGCGCTGCAGATCCTGGGCATAGGCCTTTTCCCGGACCTTGATCTCATTGGCCACTTCCACCGGCATATCGTGGGGAATGTTGACCTTCATCTCGACCTTGAACAGCATGCTCATCTCCTCGGTTATCTGCGGCGGTATTCAGCCAGCTTGTCTTCGTCGATCTCGACGCCCAGCCCCGGACCACGGGGCAGATCCACACCGTTGTCATGGAAGTCGAGCGGCTGGACCACGATGTCGTCCTTCATCAGCAGCGGGCCAAACATCTCGCTGCCCCAGTGCAAGGTTTCCAGCGTTGACCAGGCGTGCAGCGACGCCGCGGTGCCGATGGTGCCTTCCAGCATGGTGCCGCCGTACAGACCGATACCGGCGGCCTTGGCCACCGCCGCCTGCTCCAACACCCGCAATGGACCACCGGCCTTGGCGATCTTCATCGCCACCGCGCCGGAAAAGCCCGCCGCCGCCAGGTTGAACATGTCGGTGGCATCGGCCACGGCCTCGTCGGCCAGAATCGGGATATGGAACTTGGCCGACAGCCGGGCCAGCGCCGCAAAATCCTTGAGCGGGGTCGGCTGCTCGACCAGATCGATGCCAGCGGCCTGCAATTCGGCCATGCCCTTGGCGGCGGTCGCCTCATCCCAGGCCTGGTTCACGTCCACCCGCACACTGGCGTGTTCACCGACCGCTTCCTTGATCGCCGCCACATGTCGCACGTCATCCATCACCGGGCGCGAGCCGATTTTCAGCTTGAAGTCGCAGTGGCGCTTGGCAGCCATCAGGGTTCTCGCCTCATCGATATCCCTGGCGGTATCACCGCTGGCCAGGGTCCAGAGCACCGGAATGTGCTGGTGCACAGCGCCACCGAGCAGGTCGGACAGAGGCCGGTTCAGACGCTTGCCAAGCAGGTCCAGCAGCGCGGTTTCAATCGCCGACTTGGCCAGATTGTTGCCCCGACTGGAGCGGTCGAGCATTACCCTCAGGGTATTGATATTGTCAGCCGCCTGACCAATCAGCTGTGGTTTGAAATAGGCGTCGATGGTAAGTTTGACGCTCTCGGGGCTTTCCGGGCCGTAGGCCAGGCCGCCGATGGTAGTGGCTTCACCCAGCCCTTCCAGGCCGTCCGAGTCCTTGATACGCACGATTACCATGGTCTGTACGCCCATGGTGGTCATCGAAAGCTTGTGCGGCCGGATGGTCGGGATGTCGACCAGGACGGCTTCAATGGACTGAATAGTGGCGGACATGTGTTCTCCGAATCCGAGGCAAAAAGACTGTGATTCGAACAGTACGAAGTTTCATCCGCATGAACCAATATTGATTAAGTAACGAGCGATACCCTGGAGGTATGGATGGAGCTAAGACATCTGCGTTATTTCGTCGCCGTCGCGGAACAGCGCAACTTCACCCGTGCGGCCGAAAAGCTGTTCATCGCTCAACCGCCCCTGACCCGGGCGATAAAACAGCTGGAAGAAGAGATCGGCGTGGAGCTGTTCATCCGCAAAGCCAGGGGACTGGAACTGACGTCCGGCGGCACTTACTTCCTGGCCCATGCCCAGCAGATTCTCGACAAAGTCGAGGCGACCATCGCCGACACCCGGCGTATCGCCTCGCACCGCAAGACCATCTTCTCCATCGGTTTCGTGCCTTCGGTGTTCTATGGTCAGTTGCCGCTGATGGTGCGCCGCCTGCGACAGAACCGGAACCTGGAGATAGTGCTGCATGAACTGAAGACCCGCGAACAGGTCGAGGCACTGAAGGGGGGCAAGATCGATATCGGCTTTGGCCGCATCAGTATCGAAGACCCGGACGTCGAGCAGGAAAAGCTGTTCGATGAACCGCTGATCGCCGCCCTGCCCGCTTCACACCCGCTGACCGCCCGGCCACCGAGCATGAAGGAACTGTCCGAGATGAACATGATCGCCTTCCCATCCGGCCCCGGTCCCAACTTCGCCGATCTGACCCAGGGCCTGTTTCGCCGGCGCGGACTCAAGGTGAATGTGATCCAGCAGGTCAACGATCTGCAGACCGCCCTGTCGCTGGTGGCCTCGGAAATGGGCTTTACCCTGGTGCCGGAGCAAGTGCGCCGGTTGCAGCGGGAAGATGTGGAGTACATGCCCCTGGCCGATGACCATATCACTACCCCGGTAATCATCTCCCGCCGCAAAGGCGAGAATCCCAACGCCATCATGCGCCTGACCAATACCATCCTGGCAGAGCTGGTAGACAACCGGCTCACCGGTCGCTATCCCTGATCATTCACGGAGCCATCATTCAACGCCGGCAATAGCGTGAAGTGCCGTCAGCTCACTACCGTCATTGAGAGCCCGCAGGGCGCGGCAATCCACGGACTCGGAGTATCAGGCGTTTTGCACTTGACGAAACAAATCCAATCGCCGCAAGATGTTCGCATTGAAAACATAAGTTCGCATTGCGAACATTGATGCATCCTTAACCGGACGGGAGTTCTCATGGCGTTCTGCACACACAACGGCCGTACCATCAGCTATCGCCTGTTGGGAGAAGCCAACAACCCACTGCTGGTACTGGCGCACCCCCTGGGCATGACCCAGGGCATCTGGGATGACATGCTGCCGGCACTGCTGACGCAGTTCCGGGTATTGACCTGGGACCTGCCCGGCCATGGTGCCAGCAGCGCTTGGCCAGAAGACTCCAGCGCCATCGAAGCCGAAGACCTGGCCCAGGAAGCCCTGATGCTGGCGCGCCTGGCTGACGCCGAACAGTTCCATTTCGCCGGCACCTCCATTGGCGGAGTGATCGGCCAGCAACTGCTCAGCCAACACAGCGACAGACTGCGGTCGGCCACCCTGACCAATACCGGCCCGGTGATCGGCACCGCCGACGGCTGGCAGCAGCGCTCCGCCATGGTCATGGACAAGGGCCTGGAAGACATGGCAGTGGATATCGTCCCGCGCTGGTTCGGCCCTCAGGCCTGCCAGCAGCAGCCAGCACTGGTCGACGGTTGGCGGGTACAACTGGGCCGCACCGACCAGCGCAGCTATGCGCTGCTGTGCGGGATGCTCGGACGCTGCGACTTCAGCGACGCATTCAAGGGCAAGAGCCTGCCCAAGGTGCAGGTCGTCGCCGGCACCGATGACGTAGCCACCCCGCCAGAGGCATTGCACGCCCTGTCCCAGGCGCTGGGTGTGGCCGCACCGCTGGTATGGGAGAATGTCGGACATGTGCCGGCGGTGGAGTGTCCGCAGCAATTCGCTGAGTTACTGAGCAAGCAGCAAGGCTGAATCAAGCCGCTTCCACATGAACGCCCGGTGCAGCGCATCGGGCGTTCTTACATAGGCAGTTAGTAACTTCGATACGGCAGAAATTTGCCCGACAGCACCACATTGACCCGATCACCTTTGGGATCAGCCTCACGTTGTATATCCATGGAAAAATCGATCGCGCTCATGATCCCATCGCCGAACTCTTCGTGGATCAGTTCCTTGATGGTGGTGCCGTAGACACTGACGATTTCATACCAGCGATAGATGAGCGGATCAGTGGGCACTGCGCTCGGCAGTGACCCTTTATAGGGCACTATCTGCAGCCAGGCGATCGCTTCATCCGGCAACTCGAAAAGCTCACCAATGACCTCGGCCTGGGTCTTGTCAAAGGTCATCTGACCAAGACATCCAGCCGTGACGAACTCCTTGGACAGGCCCACCGCTTCAGCCACCTGCCGCCATTTCAGGCCTTTGCGTACCTTGTTGATGAGAATCAGGCGGGTGACGTCATCACGACTCGAAATCATGCTGTGCTCCTCTTTGATTGCCGGGTTGGCAAAAGAGCCCTAGCAAGGAGTGGGCCAGCGGTTTGTCGCTACCTCCGTGGCTCAAGCCGAAGAGGCAATAAAATGCTTAGACAGCGGGCACAGGCTTATATACCCAAAACCCAACAAGGGAGGGACCTCCCAAGCTTGCTGCGACAAGTCACCTGTCGTCGAGCAGGGGCTCGACAACCCCTGAGTGCTGGGGTTGTCGTCGGGTAACGGGGTTACACCCGCTCGATCAACATCGCAATCCCCTGCCCCACACCCACACACATGGTACAGACAGCATAACGGCCACCGCTGCGCTGCAGCTGGAAAGCGGCGGTCATCAACAGCCGTGCGCCGGACATGCCCAGCGGATGACCGAGGGCGATGGCGCCGCCGTTGGGGTTGACCCGTGCGTCGTCGTCGGCGATGCCCAGTTCGCGCATCACCGCCAGGCCCTGGGCGGCGAAGGCTTCGTTCAGCTCGATCACGTCGATATCGGCGATGCTCAGACCGTGCCGGTCGAGCAGCTTGCGTACCGCCGGTACCGGGCCGATACCCATGATGCGCGGCTCGACACCAGCGGTGGCCATGCCGAGGATCTTGGCCACGGGCTTGAGCCCCTGTTTCTGCACTGCGGCTTCACTGGCGACCAGCAGGGCGGCTGCACCGTCATTGACTCCGGAAGCGTTACCGGCAGTGACCGTACCATTGTCACGGAACGGCGCCGGCAGCCCGGCCAGCTTGTCCAGGGTGGATATCCGCGGATGCTCGTCAGTATCGAAGATCAATGGCTCCTGCTTGCGCCGGGGGATCTGCACAGCGACGATCTCCTCGGCGAACACGCCAGCAGCCTGGGCGCGGGCGGTCTTTTCCTGGGAGCGCAGGGCGAACAGGTCCTGATCCTCGCGGGAGATAGCGAATTGTTCGGCGACATTTTCCGCCGTCTCCGGCATGGAGTCGATGCCGTATTGCTTCTTCATCAGCGGATTGACGAAGCGCCAGCCGATGGTGGTGTCCTCGATCTTCTGGCCGCGGGCGAAGGCGCTGTCGGCCTTGCCCATGACATAGGGTGCGCGGGACATCGACTCGACGCCACCGGCCAGTACCAGATCCATTTCCCCGGCGCGGATGGCGCGGAACGCGGTGCCTACTGCGTCCATGCCCGAGCCGCACAGGCGGTTGATGGTGGTGCCGGGTACCGATGCCGGCAGCCCGGCCAGCAGCGCCGACATGCGCGCCACGTTGCGGTTGTCCTCACCGGCCTGGTTGGCGCAGCCCATGATCACTTCATCAATCGCGGTCGGGTCCAGCTCGGGTGCCTGCTCCAGCACCGCCTTGAATACCTGGGCAGCCAGATCATCCGGGCGCACGCCAGACAGGGTGCCGCCGAAGCGACCGATGGCCGAACGCCGTGGATGGCAGATATATACGTTGCTCATGACAGTCCTCGCATGTGATTCATTGGCCGGCGTGATGGGCGGCGGTGCGCGCCTTGAGTTCGCGCAGCACGGTCAGTTCCTGCTCGGTCGGCACTGGCGTGGTGTCCAGGCTGTCGGCAAAGCGGATTTCCCAGCCGGTGGCCTCGATCACCTGCTCACGGGTCACGCCCGGGTGCAGGGAGGTCACTACCAGCTCCCTGGTCTGCTCATCCGGCTTGAGAATGCACAGATCGGTAATCACCACGGTCGGGCCACGACCAATATTGGGTACGTTGTCACGGGCCTTGCCGTCCCGCCCGAAGCCGACGGTGGTGATGAAATCCACATCTTTGACGAAGGTACGCTTGGAGTGCTTGACGGTGATGAACACTTCCTTGGCGTTGGTGGCGATTTCCGGGGCGCCGCCGCCGCCGGGCAGGCGTACCTGCGGATCGCGATAGTCGCCGATCAGGGTGGTATTCAGGTTGGCGTAGCGGTCGATCTGCGCGGTGCCGAGAAAACCCACGCTGACGTGCCCACCCTGCAGCCAGTAGCGGAACATTTCCGGTACCGACACCGTGGTCAGGGCCGAGGCGCACAGCTCACCGTCACCAATGGACAGCGGCAGCACATCGGGCTTGGTCTGCAAGGTGCCGGATTCGTAGATCAGGGTGATATCCGGGGCATGGGTCAGGCGCGCCAGGTTGGCGGCTTCACTGGGCAGACCGATACCGACGAAGCAGGTCATGTCGTTGTTCAGCGCCCGTGCCGCGGTGACGCTCATCATTTCCGAAGAGGTGAATTCAGTGGTCATCTCAGGCCGCTCCGTTCTTGAATACGTTGTCTTTCAGCCACGCCTGGAACAGATCACGGTCCCGGGCGATGGCATCCCACTCCTTGTAGAAGGCGTTGTCGCGCTCGTAATAGCCCAGCGCGTAGGAAGGTGCCGCACCCTTCTCGGCCACCGCGATGGCGGTGATGGCCCAGGACGGCAGCACGCAGGCGTTGACCGAGGCACCCAGGTCATCAACGATCTCTTCGACGGTGACAATGCTGCGCTTGGCCGCCAACACCGCCTCCTTCTGCACCCCGACGATGCCTTCCACCAATACGTTGCCCTTGCGATCGGCACGCTGGGCGTGAATCACCGTCACGTCCGGGCGTACCGAGGGCACTGCCGCCAGCCGCTCACCGGTAAAGGGGCACTCGATGAACTTGATCTGCTCATTGACCTTGGGCAGGTCACTGCCGATGTAGCCGCGCAGCACCGCCAACGGCAGGCCCGCCGCGCCGGCTTCGTAGGCGTTGGCCAGGGCCGCATGGCTGTGCTCGATCAGTTCGATACTGCGCGGCCAGCCTTTCTGTACCGCGTCGCGCATGCGGTGCAGCGAACCCACGCCGGGGTTGCCACCCCAGGAGAAGATCAGCTTCTTCACGCAGCCGGCACCGATCAACTGGTCGTATACCAGGTCGGGGGTCATGCGGATCAGCGTCAGATCACGCTTTTCCTGGCGGATGATTTCGTGACCGGCGGCGAACGGGATCAGGTGGGTGAAGCCTTCCATCGCAACGGTATCGCCGTCGTGGATGTGTTTGTTCACCGCGTCCCGCAGAGAGAGAAATTCAGCCATCAGATGTCTCCATTGATGTTGTTTGAATTGTTCGCTATACGAACTTATGTTTTATATGCGAACATAATGGCGCAAATCTTTTTGCCCCGTCAATACCGTTCTTGGTCGCAATTGAAATAACGCAGCAAAGTTCGCCATGCGAACAGTGCTAGAATCCGCCCAACCTTCACGCAGGAGAGACCGTTCTGGACAACAAACTTCAACCCGGGGATAGGGACTATGTTGCCGCCCTGGCATCCGGGCTACAGATTCTGACGGCCTTCGATGCCGAGAACCCACGCATGACCCTGACCGAGATGGCCAGCCGCACGGACATGGACCGGGCCAAGGCCCGGCGCTTTCTGCTGACCCTGGATGCGCTGGGTTATGTACGCCGCAGTGGCCGGTATTTCGAACTGACGCCGCGGGTGCTGGAGCTGGGCCATGCGTTCCAGACGTCCAACCAGTACCGCACGGTGATCCAGCATTACCTGCAGGACATCACCGCCGAGATCGGCGAGTCCTCCTCGCTCAGCGTGCTGGACGGTACCGAAGTGGTGTACGTGGTGCGCTCAGCTGCGCCCCACCGGTTGATGGCCATTAACCTGTCGGTCGGCACCCGGTTGCCGGCGGCCTATACCTCCATGGGCCGCGTACTGCTGGCGCAACTGAGCGATGCCGAGCTGGACAAGCGGCTGGCGCAGATCAACCCGCAGGCCCATACGCCCCATTCGCTGACTGACAGCAGGGCACTGCGCGAAGAGATCGTCAGGGTCAGGCAGCAGGGTTACTCCATCGTCGATCAGGAACTGGATCTGGGGCTGCGCTCGGTAGCAACGCCGGTGTTCGCGGGAAATGGCGATCTGCTGGGCGCCATCAATATCAGCACCAATGCCGCACGCGTACCGATCGAAGTGCTGGAGCAGGATTATCTGCCACGCCTGCAGCAGTTGGCGGATGGTGTCAGACGGACCGTGCGCTCGGCGGCAGGCTGACTCTCATCGCCTGGCGGCACTGGACTTTAGTCCAATTTAGGGTTGGACCCAGTGCCGACACCGCCTATACTCGACGGCCAAGGTGTGTCGCCGCAATATCGCGGGCGGGCAGGTTCATTGCACAGGTCGGGCCGCCTGTGCCGGAAAAATGAACATGACTCGCCATACTTCCGGGCAGGCACTGCCTCGTGTGCAACTTCTGGCCGAACGCGCCCTGGCCACCTTCGAACGCTTCACCCATATCCAGGCTGCCAGCGGCGTGATACTGCTGCTCGCCGCCGCAACGGCTCTGATCTGGGCCAACTCCCCCCTGGCACCGTCCTACCACGCGCTATGGCATACACCGCTATCGATAGGTCTGGGTGAGCTGACGTTCTCCCAACCACTGCACTTCTGGATCAACGATGCACTGATGACAGTGTTCTTCCTGGTGGTCGGCATGGAAGTGCGGCGCGAGATCCATGAAGGCTCGCTGAGCAGCCTGCGCCAGGCCGGGCTGCCGATCGCTGCCGCGCTCGGCGGCGTCATCCTGCCAGCGATCTTCTACCTATTGTTCAACGATACGGCCCCGCGCCAGGATGGCTGGGCAGTACCGACAGCTACCGACATCGCCTTCGCCCTGGGTCTGCTGGCACTGTTGGGGCGCTCCATTCCGGTCAATGTGCGGGTGTTTTTGCTGGCTCTGGCAATCATCGATGACATAGTCGCGGTATTGATCATCGCCCTGTTCTATTCCGGCGGTCTGGACTATAGCGGCTTTCTGGTGGCTGGCGCCGGCCTGTTACTGGTGCTGGGCCTGCAAAAGATGGGCATCGGCACCGCCTATGCCTACATCCTGCCCGGCGCGATATTGTGGGTCGGCCTGTTGATGACCGGAGCCCATCCTACCCTGGCGGGTGTGGTGCTGGGCCTGATGACACCAGTGATTCCGATCCGTATGCGCGAACGGCCGTTGGACATGTTGACGCGCCTCGCCGGCGAACTAACCGGGCGTGCCTCGTCGGCCAGCAACGACATCGAGCACATGAGCGAGCATCTGCGCCAGCTGCGCCTGGCCCAGCGCGAACTGCTGCCGCCGGTGGTCCGGATGCAATCGGTCCTGCACCCCTGGGTCGCGTTCGGCATCATGCCACTGTTCGCCCTGGCCAATGCCGGCATCAGCGTGGAGGGCATGCAACTATCGGCTGACGGTGCACTGTGGGTCACAACCGGCATCATGTTCGCGCTGGTGGCCGGTAAACCGCTGGGTATCATCGGCATGAGCTGGCTAGTGGTCCGCCTGGGCTGGTGCGCCCTGCCGGCAGGTGTCAGCTGGGCCGGCATCTGGCTGGTCGGCCTGTTCGCCGGAGTCGGTTTTACCATGTCCATGTTCATCGCCATGCTCGCCTTCAGCGACCCCAACCTGCTCGGCGCAGCCAAGCTGGGTGTGCTGACCGGCTCGGTGCTGTCGGCGGTGTTGGGACTGACCTGGGGAGCGATCATGGTCAGGCGGTTGCGCGGCACCGCGTCACCCGTACCCGCTGAGAGTTACTGACCTCAACCACACCGTCATCCTCAATCCTGCTGCGCATCCAGGCCCAGTTCCGCCATGCTGATCTCGCGCATGCGGAACTTCTGCACCTTGCCGGTCACCGTCATGGGGAAATCCTCGACCAGCTTGATATGGCGAGGGATCTTGAAATGGGCGATGCGGCCCTGGCAGAACTCGCGCAGGGCCTCCGGCTCGATGTCGTGGCCTGGATGCAGCTTGACCCAGGCCACGATCTCCTCGCCGAAGCGGGTATCCGGCACCCCAATCACCTGCGCATCGGCCACCGCCGGGTGGGTGAACAGGAACTCTTCTATCTCACGGGGATAGAGGTTCTCTCCACCACGGATGATCATGTCCTTGTTGCGCCCGACGATTTTCACGTAGCCCTGCTCATCCATCTGCGCCAGGTCACCGGTATGCATCCAGCCGGCGTCGTCGATCGCTTCCGCGGTGGCTTCGGGGTTGCTCCAGTAGCTGAGCATCACGCTGTAGCCCCGGGTACAGAGTTCGCCGATGTGTCCCCGTGGAACGATCTGGCCCTGCTCATTGATGATCTTGCTTTCCAGATGCGGCTGGGTGCGACCCACGCTGGTGACCCTCCGCTCCAGATCATCCGCCGCTCCGGTCTGGACCGACACCGGACTGGTCTCGGTCATGCCGTAGGCAATCTGCACTTCGGCCATGTGCATCTCGTCGATCACTCGCTTCATGACTTCGATCGGGCAGGTGGCTCCAGCCATGATGCCGCTGCGTAATGAACTCAGATCCAGCGTGCGGCGCGCGGGATGATCCAGCATGGCGATGAACATGGTCGGCACGCCATACAGAATGGTGCCGCGCTCATCCGCTACCGCCTGCAGCGTGGCCTCCGGCTCGAAAGCGGCCCCGGGGTACACCATGGTGGTGCCGTGGGTAACGCAGCCCAGGTTGCCCATCACCATGCCGAAGCAATGGTACAGGGGCACGGGAATGACCAGGCGGTCATGCTCGGTCAGCCCCAGGCTTTCTCCGACCATGTAGCCGTTATTGAGAATGTTGTAGTGACTGAGCGTGGCGCCTTTGGGAAAGCCCGTGGTACCGGAGGTGTACTGGATATTGATCGGGTCATCGAACTGCAGGCTGGCAGCGCGTTGATGCAGCTGCTCCGGGCCGATCTGGTCGGCCATCGACTGCAGTGCCTGCCATTGCAGCATACCGGCACCCGGCCTGGCTCCCAGCGTGATGATGCCCTGCAGCTCCGGCAGTCTGCGGCTATGCAGTTCACCGGGGGCCGAGACGTCCAGTTCGGGAAGCAGCTCATAGAGCATCGCATGGTAGTCGGATGTCTTGAAGGTATCGGCGCAGATCAGCCAGCGACAGCCGGACTGCTTCAAGGCGTATTCCAGCTCGTTGAGTCGATAGGCGGGATTGATGTTGACCAGGATCACACCGATCCTGGCGGTGGCGAGCTGAGTGATGCACCACTGGGAATTGTTCGGTGACCAGATACCCAAGCGATCACCCGTGTGCAGGCCGAGCGCCAGCAGGCCACGTGCACAGCGGTCCACTTCCGCGGCAAGCTCGCTCCAGGTGTAACGCAGGTTCTCTTGGCAGACCACCAGCGCCTCACGTTCCGGAAAACGCTCAACGGTGCGGTCGAAGGCCATGCCTATGGTCATAGGCAGCAGTGGCTTGTCTTGCGGTCCACGGGTGTAGCTTGGAAGGCTCATATCGCAAATTTCCTCAGTTTTGTGTTTGTTATGAGGCTATTCAGAGGTGATCGTGCAGTTGACAGTCACCCAAGCGCAGGGTTACGTTAACGTAAAGGTACACCGATGACAACTTATTCCGCCTGCACCTGGCAGCGGGCCAAGCGACAAAAGAATGCCGTCTAGACTGAATAACGCTTCACAAAAAATACAAAACAGGCAGGTCTTCCCATGAATTATTCCAATCTGAATTTCGCCCTCGGCGACACCATCGACATGCTGCGCGAGCAGGTACGGGCGTTTGTCACCAATGAGCTCGCCCCCCGCGCCAGCGATATCGACAAGGACAACCAGTTTCCCGCGGATATGTGGCGCAAATTCGGTGACATGGGGCTGCTGGGGGTGACGGTACCCGAGGAGTTCGGCGGCGCCGGCCTCGGCTATCTGGCCCATGTAGTGGCCATGGAGGAGATCAGCCGAGCCAGCGCCTCGGTAGCGCTGTCCTATGGCGCCCACTCCAACCTGTGCGTGAACCAGATCAACCGCAACGGCAATACCGAGCAGAAGACCCGCTACCTGCCCAAGCTGATCAGCGGCGAGCACATCGGCGCGCTGGCGATGAGCGAGCCCAATGCCGGTTCGGACGTGGTGTCGATGAAGCTGCGGGCGCAGAAGCGCGGCGATCGCTATGTGCTCAATGGCAGCAAGACCTGGATCACCAATGGTCCGGATGCCGACACCTATGTGATCTACGCCAAGACCGAGCCGGAAAAGGGTCCGCATGGCATCACCGCCTTCATCGTCGAACGCGACTGGAAGGGCTTTTCCCGGGGCAGCAAGTTCGACAAGCTGGGCATGCGCGGCTCCAATACCGGGGAGCTGTTCTTCGATGATGTGGAGGTGCCGGAGGAGAACGTCCTCGGCCAGCACAACGGCGGCGTCCGGGTGCTGATGAGCGGCCTGGACTACGAGCGCGTGGTGCTGTCCGGCGGTCCCACCGGGATCATGCAGGCCTGTCTGGATGTGGTGGTGCCCTACATTCATGACCGCCAGCAGTTCGGTCAGAGCATCGGCGAGTTCCAGTTCATCCAGGGCAAGGTCGCCGACATGTATACCGAGCTCAACGCCAGCCGTGCCTATCTCTATGCCGTGGCCCAGGCCTGCGATCGTGGCGAGACCACCCGCAAGGATGCTGCCGGGGTGATTCTCTACACCGCCGAAAGAGCCACCCAGATGGCCCTTCAGGCGATCCAGATTCTCGGTGGCAACGGCTATATCAACGAATTCCCCACCGGACGCCTGCTGCGCGATGCCAAGCTCTACGAGATCGGCGCCGGCACCAGCGAAATCCGGCGCATGCTGATTGGCCGCGAGCTGTTCAACGAAACCAGGTGAGCGCCACGACCGGCGGTACCGGCGGCATAGGCTACGGAGTAGTTAGATGACCATTCTGCACACACAGATCAACCCGCGCTCGGCAGAGTTCGGCGCCAACAGCACGGCCATGCAGGCGCTGGTGAATAACCTGCGTGCCCTGCTTGACCAGGTGTCCCGGGGCGGTGGCGAGGTGGCGCTGCAGCGCCATGTATCCCGGGGCAAGCTGCCCGTACGCGAGCGTATCGACATGCTGCTCGACCCTGGCTCGGCGTTTCTCGAACTGTCCGCCCTCGCAGCCCACGACGTCTATGGCGAGGACGTGGCTGCCGCCGGCATCGTGGCCGGGATCGGCCGTGTGGAAAGCGTCGAGTGCATGATCATTGCCAACGACGCCACGGTGAAAGGTGGCTCCTATTACCCACTGACGGTCAAGAAACACGTACGGGCGCAGACCATCGCCCAGCAGAACCGCCTGCCGTGCATCTATCTGGTGGACTCCGGCGGTGCCAACCTGCCGCGCCAGGATGAGGTGTTTCCCGATCGCGAGCATTTCGGGCGGATCTTCTTCAACCAGGCGAGCATGAGCTCCATGGGCATTCCCCAGATTGCCGTGGTGATGGGTTCCTGCACCGCGGGTGGCGCCTATGTGCCGGCCATGGCCGATGAGACCATCATGGTGCGCAATCAGGCCACCATCTTCCTGGCCGGACCGCCGCTGGTGAAGGCCGCCACCGGCGAGGTGGTCAGCGCCGAGGATCTGGGCGGTGCCGACGTGCATTGCCGCACCTCCGGGGTCGCCGATCACTATGCCGAGAATGACGAGCATGCCCTGGCCCTGGCCCGGCGCTGCGTGGCCAATCTCAACTGGCGCAAACTGGGCCAGCTGCAGACCCGCGAAACGCGGGCACCGCTGTACCCGGCCAGCGAATTGTATGGAGTGATCCCGGCCCAGTCGAAACAACCCTATGACGTACGGGAAGTGATCGCCCGGCTGGTGGACGGCAGCGAATTCGATGAGTTCAAGGCGCTGTACGGCACTACCCTGGTGTGCGGCTTCGCCCATCTGCACGGTTATCCGATCGCGATCCTGGCCAACAACGGCATCCTGTTCTCCGAGGCGGCGCAGAAGGGTGCGCATTTCATCGAGCTGGCCTGCCAGCGCGGCATCCCCCTGCTGTTTCTGCAGAACATCACCGGCTTCATGGTCGGCCAGAAATACGAGTCCGAAGGCATCGCCAAGCATGGCGCCAAGCTGGTCACCGCGGTGGCCTGCGCCCAGGTGCCCAAGCTCACGGTGATCATCGGCGGCAGCTTCGGTGCCGGCAACTATGGCATGTGCGGCCGCTCCTATGACCCACGTTTCCTGTGGATGTGGCCCAACGCCCGGATTGGCGTCATGGGTGGCGAACAGGCCGCCGGGGTGCTGGCGCAGGTCAAGCAGGAGCAGGCGCAGCGCCATGGCCAGTCGCTCGACGCCGATGAGGTAGCCGCCATCCGCCAGCCGATCCTGGAACAGTACGAGCGCCAGGGTCATCCCTATTACTCCAGTGCCCGCCTGTGGGATGACGGTGTCATCGACCCGGCCCAGACCCGTGAGGTGCTGGCCCTGGCCCTGTCGGCCACGCTCAATGCGCCCATCGAGCCGACCCGCTTCGGCGTGTTCCGCATGTGACCGGGAGAACCACCATGACTGATTTTCACACTATAGAACTGGAGCGGGACACCCGTGGGGTCGCCACGCTGTGGCTCAACCGGGCGGACAAGAACAATGCCTTCAATGCCGAGGTGATTGCCGAATTGAACCGGGCGCTGGCCCAGGTCAGCAGCGACGACCAGGTGCGCCTGCTGGTACTGCGCGGCCGCGGCCGGCACTTTTCCGCCGGCGCTGATCTGGCCTGGATGCAACAGAGTGCCGCGCTCGACTACCAGGCCAATTTGCGGGACGCCGGTGAGCTGGCCGAGCTGATGCAGCGCCTGCAGCAGTTGCCGCAACCGACCCTGGCCGTGGTCCAGGGCGCGGCCTTCGGTGGCGCCCTGGGGCTGATTGCCTGCTGCGACATGGCCATAGGCGCCGAAGACGCGCAATTCTGCCTGTCCGAGGTACGCATCGGCCTGGTGCCAGCGGTGATCAGCCCCTATGTGGCCAGGGCCATGGGCCACCGCGCCACCCAGCGCTACGCCCTGACCGCTGAGCGTTTCAGCGGCGAGCGGGCCCGGGAGCTGGGTCTGCTGTCCGAATGCTATCCGGCCGGTGAGTTGCAGAACGCCGCCGAGGAGTGGGTCACCACGCTGATGCTGAACAGCCCGGCGGCGCTCCAGACCTGCAAGCAGCTGCTGGCGGAAGTCGGCAGCCGTCCGCTGGATGCGCAATTGCGCCAGTACACCGAGCAATTGATCGCCAACCTGCGGGTTACCCCCGAAGCCCAGGAGGGCCTGCGGGCCTTTCTGGAAAAGCGCCGTCCCAACTGGCAGGAGAGCAGCATATGAACCACCCCATGGATACCCTGCTGGTGGCCAACCGCGGCGAGATCGCCTGTCGCATCATGCGCAGCGCCAAGGCCATGGGCCTGACCACCGTGGCCGTACATAGCGAGGCGGACCAGCAGGCCCGCCATGCCCGGGAAGCCGACGTGCGCATCAACCTCGGCGGTGCCAAGCCGGCGGAAAGCTATCTGCGGATCGACCTACTGATCGAGGCTGCCCACCTCTCCGGCGCCCAGGCCATCCACCCCGGCTACGGCTTTCTGGCCGAGAATGCCGAGTTCGCGCGTGCCATCGAACAGGCTGGCCTGATCTTCCTCGGCCCGCCGGCATCGGCGATCGAGGCCATGGGCAGCAAGTCCGCCGCCAAGGCGCTGATGGAGCAGGCTGGGGTACCGCTGGTGCCGGGCTACCACGGCGAGGCCCAGGACCTGGAGACCTTCCGCACCGCTGCGGCGCGGATCGGCTATCCGGTGCTGCTCAAGGCCACCGCCGGCGGTGGCGGCAAGGGCATGAAGGTGGTCGAGCATGAGGCCGAACTGGCCGAAGCGCTGGCCTCGGCCCAGCGCGAGTCGCAATCGGCCTTCGGCGACCCGCGCATGCTGGTGGAAAAGTATGTGCTCAAGCCGCGCCATGTGGAGATCCAGGTGTTTGCTGACCAGCATGGCAACTGCCTGTATCTCAATGAGCGCGACTGCTCGATCCAGCGCCGCCACCAGAAGGTGGTGGAAGAGGCCCCGGCCCCCGGTCTGACCGCAGCGCTGCGCAAAGCCATGGGTGAGGCAGCCGTCAAGGCGGCCCAGGCCATCGGCTATGTCGGTGCCGGCACCGTCGAGTTTCTGCTGGATGAGCGCGGCGAATTCTTCTTCATGGAAATGAACACCCGGCTGCAGGTGGAACACCCGGTCACCGAGGCCATCACCGGCCTGGACCTGGTCGCCTGGCAGATCCGCGTGGCCCGCGGCGAGCCGCTGCCCTTGACCCAGCAGCAGGTGCCGCTCAATGGCCATGCCATCGAGGTGCGCCTGTACGCCGAAGACCCGGATAATGATTTTCTGCCGGCCACCGGCACGCTGGAGCTGTACCGCGAAGCTGCCGCCGGGCCCGGTCGCCGCACCGACAGCGGTGTGGCCGAGGGCGACAGCGTCTCGCCCTTCTACGACCCCATGCTCGGTAAGCTGATTGCCTGGGGCGAGAACCGTGAAGAAGCACGCCTGCGCCTGCTGGCGATGCTCGATGAAACCGCCATTGGCGGGGTACGCACCAACCTGGCGTTCCTGCGCCGGGTGCTGGGCCACCCGGCGTTTGCCGCAGCCGAACTGGATACCGGATTCATTCCGCGCCATGAGGCCGAGCTGCTGCCACCGCCCAGTGAACTGCCCGAGGCTTTCTGGCAGCAGGCCGGCGAGCTGTTCGTCGACACCAGTCCGGCGCGCCGGCGCGCCGATGATCCGTCGTCCCCCTGGTCCAGCAGCAACGGCCTGCGCCTGGGCCTGCCGGCGCACAGCACCCTGCACCTGCGCTGCCAGGATCAGCAGCGGCGGCTGAGCATCGACCATCAGCCACCGGCCGACACTGGCCGCCCACCACGCTGCATCCGCAAGCAGGACACCCTGTATCTGCAGTGGCGTGGCGAGTGGCATGCGGTGACCCGGTTCGACCCGATCGCCGAGGTCGACGCCAGCCATCAACAGGCCGGCGGCATGACCGCCCCGATGAATGGCAGCATCGTCCAGATACTGGTCGAGGTCGGCCAGCAGGTGGCAGCCGGTACCACCCTGGTGGTGCTCGAAGCCATGAAGATGGAGCACAGCATCCGCGCGCCTCAGCCCGGCACGGTCAAGAGCCTGTTCTGCAGCGAGGGCGAGATGGTCAGCGAAGGTGCGGTGCTGCTGGAAATGGAGGAAGCATGATGCCAGCCACCCAGCAGGAGCTGCCCCGGCAAGTACGCCTGGTAGAGGTCGGCCCACGTGACGGCCTGCAGAACGAGCAGCAGCCGATCAGTGTCGACGACAAGGTACGCCTGGTGGATGAGCTCACCGCCGCCGGCCTCGGCTACATCGAGGCCGGCAGCTTCGTCTCGCCCAGATGGGTGCCGCAGATGGCCGGCTCGGCCGAGGTCTTCGCCCGGATCAGCCGCAAATCCGGCGTCACCTATGCGGCCCTGACACCCAATCTGCAAGGACTGGAAGCGGCGCTGGCCGCTGGCGTCGAGGAGGTGGCGGTATTCGCTGCCGCCTCGGAGGCCTTCTCGCAGAAGAATATCAACTGCTCCATCAGCGAGAGCCTGGCGCGCTTCGCCCCGGTACTGGAAGCGGCGCAGACGCGGAACATCCGCGTACGCGGCTATGTGTCCTGCGTGCTGGGCTGTCCCTATCAGGGTGAGGTCAAGGCCACCGAGGTCGCCACGGTCGCGCGGGAACTGCATGCCATGGGCTGCTACGAGATTTCCCTGGGCGACACCATCGGCACCGGTACGCCGGGACGTACCCGGCAACTGATCGAGACGGTCAGCCAGCATGTCCCCCGCGAGCGGCTCGCCGGCCACTACCACGATACCTATGGCCAAGCCCTGGCCAATATCTACGCCAGCCTGCTGGAGGGCGTTGCGGTATTCGACAGTTCGGTAGCCGGATTGGGCGGCTGCCCCTACGCCGCCGGGGCCAGCGGCAATGTGGCCAGCGAGGATGTGGTGTACATGCTCAACGGCCTGGGGATAACGACCGGCATAGACCTGGATATGCTGATTGCTGCCGGCCAGCGCATCAGTCAGTTGCTCGGGCGGAGCAATGGCTCCCGCGTGGCCAGGGCTCTGAGCAGCAGTTGATAGCACTGAACCAAGGCGTCACCTTCGGGACGTTCAGCAGGCCACCGGCTGCCCGGTTCTGCAATAGCGCCGGCTCGGAGCCGATAGTGGTGAAGGTGTATACTGCGCCCCGGCTGATTCGCCACGGGCGCTCCCCTATCCGGCCACCACACCGGGCGTCATATGTTTATTGGAAGAACCATGTCTAAAAAAACCTATAGCATCTCCGACCTGGCCAATGCGTTGGATATCACCACCCGCACCATCCGCTTCTATGAAGAACAGGGCATGCTGTCCCCCACCCGCCGTGGTCAGGAGCGAATCTATGCCCCCAAGGATCTGGTCGCGCTCAAGCTGATCCTGCGCGGCAAGCGCATCGGCTTTTCCCTGGCTGAATGCAAGACACTCATTGAGCTGTACGACCCCAAGGCGGGCAATGAAAAGCAGCTGAACATCATGCTTGGCATGATCGCCGAGCGCCGGGAACAGCTTGAGCAACAACTGCTCGATATCGAACAGATGAAGCTGGAACTGGACATCGCGGAGGAACGTTGCAATACCGCGCTGGCGAAAACCCGACAGCAGGGCGAAGCGGTAAAGGATGCCTGACAGCGAGGGCGGTCAGGCTCCCGACGGCTGCTCCCCGATATCCTCATTCCAGAGGCCCGGGTTGCTGGCTATGAATTCCCGCATCAGCGCAATGCACTCGGCATCCTGCAATACCTCGACCTGCACGCCCCGCGATCGCAGCAGTTCTTCCTCACCCATGAATGTCTGGTTCTCACCAATCACCACCCGCGGAATGCCATACAGCAGAATTGCCCCGGTACACATGGCACAGGGCGACAGCGTGGTATACAGCACCGCGTTGGCATAGACCGCCGCAGGCTGCCGGCCGGCATTCTCCAGCGCATCCATCTCGCCATGCAAGATAGCGCTGCCCCGCTGCACACGACGGTTGTGCCCGCGCCCGAGGATCTGGCCGTTGTGCACCAGCACCGAGCCGATGGGGATGCCGCCTTCGGCCAGGCTGGCACGGGCTTCTTCGATGGTTGCGTGCATGAATGGGTCCATGGGAGCTCTCCGTTAATTAGTCATGTCGACAGACACTCGATGGATTCAGTATTGCCGGTATTCGGCTCAGCGCCTCGATTTTCACTGCCGCGTCGAAATTATGACGTCTATTTTCCGTCATCCACTAAAGTTCTGCAGGCCGCCGCCGACATGAGGCCACTGGCCATAATAAAAACAATTCATTCAGCAAATCGAGAAGGTCCAGAATTAATCTTGAATGGAAGTTTTTAATGAAAAGCTGGTTCGAAAACATAACTATCAACAGGAAACTGGGCCTGGGTTTTGGCTCGGTACTGCTACTCACGCTGGTCCTGGCCTGGAACGGCTGGGGTAGTCTCGGCAGCGTCATTCAACGCAGCGGCTTCATGACCGAGATCGCCAACCTGAATGACACCCTGACCGGGCTGCGTATTGCCCGGCTGCAATTCATGCTGGCCAATGGTGATGAGGTTTCCAGTGAGCGTCTTGAAAAGAATCTCGCCATCTATCTTGCCCAGCAGGCGAAGCTGCTGGGCACCTTCACCAACCCGGTCAACGTGGCCATGCTCACGGAGCAGAGTCAGTTCAACGACGAGTACCAGCGGTCGCTGGGCAAGATGCGCAACGCGTATGTCCAGGTGAACGCCGCCCACCTATCGGTCGACGCTGTGGTGGCAACGCTGGAAGAGCGTACCGCAGCGATCCAGGCCCGGGTCGCCGGGCTTGCAGAGTACGAGGATTCACGTTTCGCCCAACTGCAGGGTATTGCGCAGATTCGCGAGGAGCTGAAGCAGGTGCAGTATCTGTACAGCGTCTACAACGCCAACAGCACCGCAGAGAATGGCGAGGCGATGCTCGTCCAGCTGGATGCAGCCCTGGCCGCCCTGTCCCGGCACCGGGGTATCCTCGCGGCCGGCAATGGCAGCGACCTGCAGGCGATCGAAACGGCGCTTGCCCAGTACCGCACAGCCATCCAGAGCTTTCGCAGCGCGACAGAAGCAATTGCCCTGGCTCGCCAGGAAATGACCGATGTACAGGGCGACATCGTCCGTATCAGTGACACCCTGTACCAGTATCAGCTGGAGCGGCTGGACATCGAAAGCGGCGAGGCGCGCACCCGCCTTATCATCAGCACCCTGCTCGCCCTGGTGCTGGGTATCCTGGCTGCCTGGCTGATCACCCGCCAGATCACCCGTCCGCTGCGCGATACCCTGGCCGAGGTCGAGCGCATTGCCTCGGGCGACCTGACGCCGAGGGAACCGGTCACTCGCCGCGACGAACTGGGGGTGCTGCAGCAAGGCATTCTGCAGATGGGCCTGACGCTGCGGGAGCTGATTGGCGGAATCCGCGATGGCGTGACCCAGATCAGCAGTGCTGCCGAAGAACTATCGGCGGTAACCGAGCAGACCAGCGCCGGAGTGAACAACCAGAAAATCGAGACCGACCAGGTCGCCACCGCCATGCATGAAATGTCTACCACCGTGCATGATGTTGCCCGTAACGCCGAGCAAGCGGCGGTCGCCGCTACTGAAGCGGACAACGAAGCGCGCGCGGGCGACAAGGTCGTGGCTGAGGTCGTTGCGCAGATAGAGCGGCTGGCATCCGAGGTTATCCGCTCGACGGAAGCGATGACCGTGCTGCAGGGCGAGAGCGACAAGATCGGCAGCGTCATGGGAGTGATCCGGGCCGTGGCAGAGCAGACCAACCTGCTGGCGCTGAATGCGGCGATCGAAGCGGCACGCGCCGGAGAAGCGGGACGTGGCTTTGCCGTGGTCGCAGACGAAGTACGCGGTCTTGCACAGCGCACGCAGAAATCCACCGAAGAGATCGAGGGGCTGGTGGCCGGGTTGCAGAGCGGTACCAAGCAGGTCGCGACCATCATGCTGAGCAGCCGCGAGCTGACCGACAGCAGCGTGGAGCTGACCCGCAAGGCTGGAGGCTCCCTGGCCAGCATCACCCGCACCGTTTCGACCATCCAGTCGATGAACCAGCAGATTGCCGCCGCCGCCGAGCAACAGAGCGCGGTGGCCGAGGAAATCAGCCGCAGCGTGCTGAATGTGCGGGATGTGTCCGAGCAGACGGCAGCGGCCAGCAATGAAACCGCAGCATCCAGCGTAGAGCTGGCGCGCCTGGGCAATCAGCTGCAGATGATGGTGAGTCGCTTCAGACTGTAGAAACATATGTCGGGCGAGGAGGTAGACACAAGCTCCGTATCGCCCGCCGCTTGTTCGTGCGCACATCGCAAACAAAAAAGGCCCGCATTTCTGCGGGCCTTTTTTTTCATATAGTGCCGGCACCCAAGAGTCCGAAATGCTGGAGCAGGGACTTCTGCAACCTGCCGTACACCACATCATGAATATGGCTAAAGACGCAATGAAATCAATTCATTATCACTCAATCAATGGCCCAGCATAAAATGCCTGTTAATTACAGACACTATCAATACTACTGAGCAGAAATCCAGACAAAAATTAAAAAACAAGAAATAAACTCATATTTCATCTCAGACAATCAGGGTTCCAGGTAATAATGAGCAACGAGTTTACATTCACCATCAATAGCATCTGTTTCGATGAAAACTATCATCCATCAGACAATACGCGCACCACAACCAATTTTGCCAACCTGGCCAGAGGAAAGAGCCGTCAGGAGAACTTGCGCAACACCTTGAAGATGATTGACAATCGTTTCAATGCCCTGGCGCATTGGGATAACCCCAAAGGCGATCGTTATACTGTCGAACTTGAAATCATTTCCGTCGAGATGAATGTTGATGCTGAAAGCAGCAATAACGCCCTCCCCCTGATTGAAGTATTGAAAACGAACATTGTTGACCGAAAGACTAACGAACGCATTGAGGGCATTACAGGGAACAACTTCTCTTCTTACGTGCGAGATTACGACTTCAGCGTACTATTGCTGGAACACAACAGGAATCAGCCTGAGTTCAGCACTCCAGATAACTTTGGAGACCTGCATGGAAAGCTATTCAAGTGCTTCATCAACTCAAACACCTACAAAACCCACTTTAACAAGCCACCTGTTATATGCCTGAGTGTTTCAAGCAGCAAGACCTACCACCGGACTGAAAACCAGCATCCTGTATTGGGTTTTGAATACCAGCAAGACGAATATTCCTTAACTGATGAATATTTCAAGAAAATGGGATTGAAGGTTCGCTATTTCATGCCTCCGAATAGTGTTGCGCCTTTGGCTTTTTATTTTTCTGGTGACCTGCTTGGTGACTACACTAATCTTGAGCTTATCAGCACCATCAGCACGATGGACACCTTCCAGAAGATTTACCGACCTGAAATCTACAATGCGAATTCTGCAGCAGGAAAATCCTATCAACCCAGTTTGAGGCACCAGGATTATTCATTAACCCGCATTGTTTATGATCGAGAAGAACGTAGCCGGCTGGCTATCGAGCAGGGAAGGTTTGTCGAGGAGCACTTTATCAAACCATACCAGGCTATTCTCGAGCAGTGGTCCGCCAATTACGCCCTTTGACTCATCAAGACACAAGATCATCTATCATGAAAAAATTGTTACCCACTTCAACTGCTGGCAGCCTACCTAAACCCTCCTGGCTGGCACAACCGGAGACACTGTGGTCACCCTGGAAATTGCAGGATGAGGAATTAGTCGAGGGCAAACAGGATGCCTTACGTTTGTCACTGCAAGAGCAACAGCAGGCAGGTATTGATATTGTCAGTGATGGCGAGCAGACACGCCAACATTTTGTCACCACGTTTATCGAGCACCTCAGCGGCGTTGATTTTGAGAAACGTGAGACCGTTAGAATTCGTGATCGCTATGATGCGAGCGTACCGACGGTCGTGGGTGCTGTTACTCGTCAAAAGCCGGTTTTTGTTGAGGATGCCAAGTTTTTACGTCAGCAGACCAGGCAGCCCATAAAATGGGCCCTGCCAGGTCCCATGACCATGATCGACACGCTGTATGACAGCCACTATAAAAGCCGCGAAAAACTGGCGTGGGAATTCGCCAAAATCCTCAATCAAGAAGCCAGGGAATTGGAAGCCGCCGGGGTTGATATCATCCAATTTGATGAGCCCGCATTCAATGTCTTCTTTGATGAGGTGAATGACTGGGGGGTTGCCACCCTGGAAAAGGCAATTGAAGGTCTTAAATGTGAAACTGCTGTACATATTTGCTATGGCTATGGCATCAAAGCCAATACAGATTGGAAAAAGACGCTGGGATCCGAGTGGCGACAATATGAAGAAGCTTTTCCCAAGCTGCAGAAATCCAGTATCGATATAATCTCGCTGGAATGTCACAACTCTCATGTTCCAATGGATCTGATTGAACTCATTCGGGGTAAGAAAGTGATGGTAGGGGCCATTGACGTGGCAAACCATGCGATTGAAACACCAGAAGAGGTCGCCAATACCCTACGAAAAGCACTTCAGTTTGTAGATGCCGACAAGCTCTATCCTTGTACCAACTGTGGCATGGCCCCCTTACCTCGTCGAGTAGCGAGAGGCAAGCTAGCTGCTTTGAGTGCAGGCGCAGAAATCGTCCGAAGAGAACTCTCGAACCAGTGCTGAGCTAAAGTCGGAAGTGGTGTACGGAGGGGATTGGGCAGTAGTCAGCCAAAATTACCGGCCTGCTTCAGGCCCTCCTTGACACTTTCGAGCTGCACCCAATATTCAGGACCTACCATGTCACTTTCCAGTACTGCTATCGAGCCATTGAGCTTTCGCGAAGCGCTCGGGCACTACGCATCCGGCATCACGGTGATTACATCGCATCTTGATGGCGAGCCGATTGGCTTCACTTGCCAGTCGTTCTATAGCGTGTCGATGAGTCCGCCGCTGGTGTCATTCAGCGTTAAGTCCAGCTCGTACAGCTATCCCAAAATTCGCCAGGCAGGTCGATTCGGAGTCAATATCCTGTCAGATGAGCAGGTCAAGATTTCCAACCAGTTCGCTCGGCAAGGCACGGACAAATGGCACGGAGTCGAATGGCAGGCATCGCCGCTGGGTAATCCGATCATTGCCGGCAGCCTGCACTGGCTTGATTGCGAAATTCACGCCGAACACGCCGCAGGTGATCACCTGATCGTGATTGGTGAAGTGAAAGCGCTAAACCTGCAAGAAGCTGCTGCTACGCAGCCCTTGCTGTATTTCAAAGGACAATACTGCAACCTCGCCGCGCATAGCGCGGTTTGAGCACTTGCCTTCGCTGGTCGCGAGGGCAAGCGCAGCCTGGAGCTGGCCTACGCTTTCCCACAAGGACGCCCTGAAAGACCTGCAGACCCTTCACAAAGCTGGACCCAACCTGGGGCTGAAACCCAAAAACGAAAAAGGCCCGCATTTCTGCGGGCCTTTATCTGTATGGTGCCGGCACCAAGAGTCGAACTCGGGACCTACTGATTACAAGTCAGTTGCTCTACCAGCTGAGCTATACCGGCGCGGGTTTGCATTATATAGAGTCGGTGCAATCTGTAAAGCATTGCAGGGTGGGTAGCGGCAAAATTGTCCTGCTTTCCCCCTCTTTTCCACGCCACCTCACTTGTGCATTACTTCTCGAGCTTCACTTGACATTGACCACATAACCCCTTGTTTAATCAACATTATCCACCCTGTACATTTTTTGTACTGATATCTGCAGGCCACGTGGCACAAGGCTCACGACCGGTTACCAAGCGCTCATCAACATAGTTATGCACAACAGTCGGGGATAACTGTGAAGTAACGAGTTCTGTGGATAACTCTGTGTGCAAGCCGTTCACAGCGTGGGGGCGGTCTGTGCACTGCATCTTTCAGCCACCAGCAGCAGATTGCGCGGCGTGAGCTGATATTCACAGAACTGACCCAGGCGTACCTGATATCCCATCTGTTCGAGGTAGAGCGCACGATCCAGCAGCAGCCAGACTTCCAGCGGGCGGCGGAACAGGCCGGGCAGCAGTTCCAGGTTGCGTACCTGCGCCAGCCGTTGCCAGCCCTGCTCTTCCAGCTGTTCCCAGCTGTCCGGTTCCCGCAGTTGCAATTGATGATGTGCAGCCAGGTCCCGGCAGAAATGGGCGATCCCCTGCCCCAATGCGCTTTGCGGGCGCGACGGGGTCGGCAGGTAGCGGTCGATGCCCCGCGCCTGTCGCTGCCAGATATCGAAAGCCAGCCGCCAGGCCATGGACTGGTCGCGCAGGCGACGCACGCGCTGGCCAGCGGTAATGCTTTCCTGCAGTGGCAAGCCAAGATCATCGCGGGTCAGGCGCAATTGCCCGGCCCGGGCGATGGATGACAGCGGCCGATACTCGGCGCTGTCGATACGGTTGTAGCAGCAGGGCGAAACCGCCAACTGGGCACAGCCCTGGGCGACGGCCTGCTGCAGCAGCGTCATGTGCAATTGTCCACAGGCGTGCAGGGCGACGATGCTGTGTTCGGGCTGCAGCTGCTGCCAGGCGTATGCCTCCAGCACATCAGCGTCCAGGTGCTGGCTGGCTACACCCAGTTGGCGGCCCAGTTCGGCCCCCTGGCGATTGAGTGCCGCGTCCCGCTCCAGGCAGGTCAACGGCTGACCGCCCTGCCATGCCAGCAATCGTCCCAGGTGACCCTTGCCGGCGCACCAGTCCAGCCAGTGTTGCGTGGGTTCTTGCCATCCCAGGCGGACACAGGCTGCAAAGCGGGTGATCTGCTGCCATTTGCGCCCGGGAATGTGCCGGCTGAGCAGCTCTACTACATGGCTCTTGCTTGTCGTCGAGCAGGCGCTCGACAACCCCAGGGGGCGCCCTGGCACGCTGAAAGAGTCAGCATCATGCCACTGGGGCAGCTCCGTCAACTCAATGGAGCGCCGCGCCAGGCTGGCGAAGGGCTCGGGGGCGTCCAGTAACTGTGGTTGGTTATGCGCGGCCTCAGCCTGCTCCAGCGTGCGCCCGCGCAGCCAGGTGGCCAGCTCGGGCCAGTCGGCTTCCCAGGGCAATTGCGGGGTGGTGAAGGGTTTGGCGCGCCAGAGCGCCTGGTGCTGATGCAACCAGGCGTCCAGCTGGCTGAAGCGGGCAGCGTAATCGGTGCCTGCTTCAGCGGTTGCGGCTGGCATCCACTTTCAGCCAGCGCTCGACCAGCTTGAACAGCTGGGTGAACACCAGGGTGATGACCAGGTAGATCAGGCCGGCGATGAGGAAGAACATCTCGTACTGGTAGGTGCGTGCGTTCAGCGTACGTACCACACCCATGATGTCCAGTAGGGTAACGGTGTACACCACGGCGCTGGCCTTGAGCATGAGGATCACTTCATTGCCGTAGGCCGGCATGCCGATACGGATGGCCCGTGGCAGGATGATGTGCTGCAACGCCTGGCGCCGGGACATGCCCAGCGCCCGGGCCGCTTCCACCTCGCCCGGCGGCACCGCCTGGATCGCCCCGCGCAGGATCTCGGCGATATAGGCAGCGGTATGCAGGGTCATGGTGATCAGCGCGCACCAGTACGGCTCGCGCAGGTAGGGCCACAACACGCTGTCACGCACTACTTCGAATTGCGACAGGCCGTAGTACACCAGGAACAGCTGCAGCAACAGTGGCGTACCGCGGAAGAAGAAGATGTAGCTGTATGGCAGCGCGCGGATGTACCAGTGCCTGGATGCCCTGCCCAACCCCAGCGGAATGGCGAAGAACAGCCCGACCACCACGGCGATGCCCACCAGTTGCAGCGTCACCAGGGTGCCGTCCCACAGCATCGGCGCCCAGCGCACGATCATTTCCCAACGTTCGGCCCAGGTCACAGTTCAGTCCTCGTGTAGCCCCGGTTGGCCCGATACTCGAACCAGTGCAGCGCTCCCATGATGATCACGGTCAGGCCCAGGTAGATGAGCGCCGCCATGAAGTAGAAGGTGAAGGGCTCCTTGGTGGCGTTGGCCGCCACCTGCGCCTTGCGCATGATCTCTTCCAGCGAGATCAGCGATACCAGCGCGGTGTCCTTGAGCATGATCAGGTACAGGTTGCCCAGTCCCGGCAGGGCCACACGCCACAGCTGCGGCAGGGTGATGCGCCAGAAGATGCGCAGGCGCGACATGCCCAGTGCCAGCCCGGCCTCACGCTGCCCCGGTGACAACGACAGCAGCGCGCCACGGAACACCTCGGTGGCGTAGGCACCGAAGCACAGGCCCAGGGCGATGGTGCCGGCGGCGAAGGGGCTGAGGGTCAGGTAGGGATTGCCGAAATGACTGCCGATCCAGTTCATCAGCGAGGTGGTGCCATAGTAGGCCATCAGTACCCAGAGGGTTTCGGGTACGCCGCGCACCACCGAGGTGTAGAAGCCACCCATGCCGCGCAGGGTGGTACTGCCGGAGATCTTGGCACTGGCGCCAAGCAGCCCCAGCAGTAATCCCAGGGCCACCGAAGCCAGGGACAAACGTATGGTCATCCAGGTCCCTTCAAGCAGGGCTGGACCAAATCCGTGCAAATCGAGCATGAGCGTCAGGTCTGTTGAGCAGCGAAACCGGGCCCCGCAGGGCCCGGTCGGCCATCAGTAAATGCTGAAGGGGAAGTATTTGGCGTTGATCTTCTCGTAGGTGCCATCATCGACGATGGACTGCAGCGCCTCGTTCAACCGTTCGCGCAGCGGGTCGCCCTTGCGTACGGCGATGCCGATCTTGTCGTCATCGAATACCGGCTCGCCCTTGAACTCGAAGTTGGCACCGGCGTCGCTCTGCAGCCATTCGTACTGTACGAACACGTCGGCCAGCACGCCATCGATGCGGCCGGAGGCCATGTCCAGATAGGCGTTCTCCTGGGTGTCATACAGGCGGATGCTGACCACATCGCCCAGGTTCTCTTCCAGCCACTGACCGGCGATGGTGGCGCGCTGGGCGCCGATGGTCTTGCGCTTCAGGTAGTCATTGTCGACCTTGAAGTCGCTTTTCTTCGGCGCGACGAACTGCAGCTTGTTGGTGTAGTAGGGATTGGTGAAATCAACCGCGCGCTTGCGCTCCTCGGTGATCGACATGGAGGCGACCAGGAAGTCGAAGCGGCGAGTGTTCAGCGCCGGGATGATACCGTCCCAGTCGGAGGTGACCACACTGCATTCAGCACCCATTTTCTCGCACAGGGCGTGGGCGATATCCAGGTCGAAGCCTACTACCTTGCCGGTGTTGTCGATCTCGTTGAAGGGGGGATAGGCGCCCTCGGTGCCGATGCGCAGCTTTTCCGCTGCCACTGCCTGACCGCCGAGGAAGACGGCGGCCAGTGCCGCCAGCAGAACTGCCTTGTAGTTTTTCATCGATACTGCTCCTTCTTGTGGCTGGACATGAATTGCCTGCAACGCTCGGAATGCGGGTCATCGAAGACCTGCTCCGGAGTGCCGATTTCTTCTACCTGTCCTTTGTGCAGAAACACGACCTGACTGGACACTTGACGGGCGAAACCCATTTCATGGGTCACCAACAGCATAGTACGTCCTTCGTCGGCCAGCGCCCGGATCACCATCAAAACTTCGTGGACCATTTCCGGATCCAGAGCCGAGGTCGGCTCATCGAACAGGATCACCTGCGGCTGCATCGCCAGGGTCCGGGCAATCGCGGCGCGCTGCTGCTGGCCGCCGGACAGTTGCGCCGGGAAGGCGTGGCGCTTGTCGGCGATGCCGACCTTTTCCAGAAACACCTCGGCGGCGGCGATGGCATCGACCTTGGACTGGCCCAGTACCCGACGCGGTGCCTCGATGATGTTGTCGAGGATGCTCATGTGCGGCCACAGATTGAAGCTCTGGAAGACGAAGCCGACCCGGGCGCGCAGGCGGTTGATCTGGGCATTGTCGGCCGCCACCAGCGCGCCATCGCGAGCCGGCTTGAGCTTGATCTCCTCGCCGGCGACCAGAATCTGGCCGGCGTGCGGGTTTTCCAGCAGGTTGATACAACGCAGCAGGGTGCTTTTGCCGGAACCTGAGGAGCCGAGGATGGAGATCACGTCGCCGTCGCGGGCCACCAGATCAACACCCTTGAGTACCTCAAGGTCTCCATAGCGCTTGTGCAGGTTACGCACTTCGAGAGCAGGGGGTGTCACGTGTCGTTATTCCATTTTGGTGCAGCGGCACCAGCCAGTTGAGCCGGACGCAGGAACCGGGCCCGTCGCCAATTTCATCTGCAGCATTGCTGTCATGCGGCAAAGCTAGCACAGCCGCTGGGTTCGACCAAGAATCCGTTGCCTCGGCCCGACCAAAGCCACTGGCTGCGCCCGGTGTGGCATCGCATCGACCGTATGGTCACTGATGACAAACCAATAAAAAAGCCCGCGGGCATGAGCCAGCGGGCTTGGAATAATGGTGCCCAGGGACGGAATCGAACCGCCGACACGGGGATTTTCAATCCCCTGCTCTACCGACTGAGCTACCTGGGCAACGGGGCGCTATTAAACGATTCAAGGCCGAGCATGTCAAGCATCGGCCGCAGATATTTTCACTTTTTTCAGCTGCTTAGGATCCGCCCCAGCAAAATCAGGACTCTGGCGGAACATAACCTTCGGCCTGGGCGTAGTCCTCACCGGCCAGAAACTTGTCCATTTCCTGCTGGATGAACTTGCGATCCTCGGCATCCATCATGTTCAGGCGCCGCTCATTGATCAGCATGGTCTGATGGGCCTGCCACTCATCCCAGGCCTTCTTCGATACGTCATTGAAGATCGCTTCGCCCTTGGGGCCGGGATAAGGCGGCCGATCGAGGCCGGGCAGTTCCTGCTTGTATTTGCGACATAACACCGTGCGCGACATGGCTAATCTCCTCTCATCAAACATCTTTTCTCTGGTCATTGCGAGAAGCGCAGCGACGCGGCAATCCATTACTCGGAGCACCCGTCATCCACTGGATGACCAGCCCCGTGGATTGCCACGCCTCTTCGAGGCTCGCAATGACGGTATTCTGTGTGACAACGCGTCACCACGGGGGAGCAGGCTTTCTCATCCGACACAAATATGCTCAACCCGCTTGAGCAGTTTGCTGACCGGCGCAGCCAGCCCCAGGCGGGAAGGTTGGCGCAGGTTATACCAGACCTGCCCGGCTTCGGCCACGGCCGGGGTCGGAACCACCCGCACCAGCAGCGGCTGGATATCCAGATGGAAGTGACTGAAGGTGTGCCGCAGCGGCTCCAGCGTCTGCTGTTCCTGCGTCTGCCAGCCCAGGCGCTGCAACAGGTCGGTCAGTGCATGCTGATCATCCAGTTGCGGTGGGCACCAGAGACCGCCCCACAGGCCGCTGTCGGGGCGGCGCTGCAGCCAGATGTCCCCATCCGGATTGACCAGCAGCGGCATCACGCACTGGCGCACCGGCAGGGCCTTGCGCGGCTTGGAGTTAGGGTACAGGGTGGGCTGCCCCAGCCTGCGCCCCTCGCAACCGGCCTGCACCGGGCACAGCAGGCATGAGGGCTTGCTACGGGTGCACAGGGTGGCGCCCAGGTCCATCATCGCCTGGGTGTAATGATTGAAGCGCTGCTGCGGCGTGTAGCGCTCGGCGATCTGCCACAGACGATCATGCACCGCCTTCTCGCCGGGCCAGCCATCGACCGCGTGATAGCGCGCCAGCACCCGCTTGACGTTGCCATCCAGGATCGCCGCACGCAGCCCCATGCTCAGGCTGGCGATGGCACCGGCAGTGGAGCGACCGATGCCCGGCAATGCCTCCAGCCCCTCGATACTGGCGGGAAATTCCCCGGCGTGCTGACCGACCACGATCTGCGCGGTCTTGTGCAGGTTGCGCGCACGGCTGTAGTAGCCCAGTCCGGTCCACAGGTGCAGCACTTCATCCGGCTCGGCCGCGGCCAGCGCGTACACATCCGGCAGCGCCTGCATGAAGCGCTGGTAATAGGGAATCACGGTCGCCACCTGGGTCTGCTGCAGCATGATCTCCGAGACCCAGACCCGATAGGGATTCATGTCCTGCTGCCAGGGCAGGTCCTTGCGGCCGAACTGGTCGTACCAGGCCAGTACGGCGGAGGAAAAGTCAGTACTCACCGGTTGAACAGCCCCCTGATCGCATCACGCACCGCCGGTGCCTGGTCGCCGAGTTTCTCTTCCAGCTTCTCGCCGACCTTGTCCTCGATCTTGCGTTCCGCCTCGTTGCGCAGCAGTTGACCGGCAATCCGCGTGACGCCCTGGGTATCGACACCGCAGCTCTTGGCGGCGTTATGCAGATAGCCCTCGCAGCGAATCGGCCACTCGATGCCGACATAGCGCTTGTTCACCTGGCAGGCCGGATCGGGCATGTCGCTCTTGTCGCCTTCGAGCAACAGCCCGACGCGGTAATCCAGGCGCTGTTCCGGCAGATTGATATCGCCATTGCCCTTGGCGGCAATCCCCGGCAGCGCGGCGACCAGATCGCGATTGTTGACGTTGCCATTGACGATCTGGAAGCTGCCGCTCAGCTTGTTGAACGGCGTGTTCTCGGCACCGTGGGGTGTGCTCAGCGCTTCGCGATTGGCCAGGGCGATGGCCTGGCACAGCTTCTGCTCCAGGTTCACTCCCAGTAGCGCGCCCTCGGCGACATCGAAACGCACATTACCGTTAAGGCCGTTGATCCAATGGCGCAGGCTGTTGCCCTGGGTCTTGAGGTCCATGTCCAGATTCAGCCTGCCGCGGAATTGCTCGGGGATCTCATAGGCGCGCTGCAGCGCCAGCGAGTCCATGCCACTGAGCTTGCCGTTCAGGCTCAGCGTGGCGGGCACCCGCGCGGCACCGATCGCCGCCGTGGCGGCAAATTGACCACCAAACACACCGCCTTCGAACTGCCGCAGCCGCACATTGCCATCCACCGCTTCGGCTGCCAGCTTGAACGGACTGATGGTCTGGCCGGTCAGTTGCACCTGCTGCAGGTCCAGGCTGCCGATCACATTCAGTCCTGCCAGGGTTTCCATCGGCAATACCGGCTCGTTGCTCCAGGGCTCGGGGGCAGTCTGCGAGGTGCTGCCGCCCTTCGCTGCCGCCGCGGTTGCCGGCTTGTCTTCCGGCGGTGGCAGGTAGTTGTCGATATTCAGGCTGGTGCCCTGCAGCTCGAACCGCAGCGCCTGACGCTCGATATCCGCCAGGCCCATGCTGCCGCTCAGCTCGGTGCCATCCACCAGCAGTTTCAGGTTCCGCAGCATCAGGCTGTTATTGTCACCGTCCAGGCTGGCACTCAGTGCCACCTTGCTCAGGGCATTGGCCTGGGCCATGGCCGGCAGGTTCTGGCCCAGCGCATGCATCAGCGCCCGGGCATCGAACTCGGCCACGTTGATATTGCCCGCCAGTTGCAGATCACTGTCCAGTTGGCTGGCACTCAGCTCGCCGGTGGCTCGCAGGTCGGCCAGCGACAGGCGCAACTGTTTCAGCTCAGCCAGTTGCTGCTGCAGATCGATCACGCTATCGCCCTGCAGCCGCATGCCGACGGCGCGCCCGTTGAACGGGTCGCCACTGGCGTCGAGCTTGAGATCGAAACCGTCCAACCGGTACAGCTCTTTGTCCATATCGAAGCTGGCCACCGTATTCAGATCGATACGCACGCGCATGGCCGGCTGGCCGGTGATCAGCAGGCCGAGGAAGGACACATCGAAGGGCTGGTTCTCCAACAGTGCGCCGGTGCTGAGATTGACGTCCTCGAGCACCAGTTGCTGCGCCGTACGGCGGTCGACATATTCGACCCGGGCATTGGTGATGCGCACGCTTTCCACTGCCACATCCAACCGGCCATGTTCCTGTGCTTCGGCCTCGGCTTCGGCGCGGGTCTGCCCGGCGGCCTCACCGGACGTCTGCGCTTCTCCCTGCGGACCGATGGTCGACCAGTTGGCCACGCCGTTCTCGTCGACTTCCAGGTTCAGGCGGATGTCATCCAGGATCACGTCGCTCATGCGCAGCTGTTTACGCAGCAGCGGCAGCACCTCCACACCAAGCCCCATGCTGCCAACCTCGGCCAGCAGCTTTTCCGGATGCTCGACCGGGGCCAGACCCACCTGCTTGAGCTCGATGCCCAGCCAGGGGAACAGCGACCAGCCGATATCGCCGCCCAGGGTCAGCTCGACATTGGCCTTGTCCCGGGCGGCCTGCTGGATCTGCTCCTTGTAATCGTTCGGGTCGAACATGCGGGTGAGGAAGAACAGCACCCCGATACCCAGGACGACTACGGCCAGCACCACCAGGCCGAGGATCTTGGCTAGTTTTTTCATCACAGCTCCCATGACAGACGTCTGAATGCGTTCAGAGTAAAGCTTGTGCGACAGGCTTGCCACCTCTTCAACCGTCGCCAAAGCACCCCTTTCTATAGCCCAGCCCCATGGCGTACGCGTATAATGCCCGCCCTTGAATGAAATACTGTGGAGAATTGCCATGGAGCAGCGCAAGGCAAGTGTCGAGCGCAACACCTCGGAAACGCAGATCAAAGTGGAGATCAACCTGGACGGTACCGGCCAGGCCCACTTCGATATCGGCGTTCCCTTCCTCGAGCACATGCTGGACCAGGTTGCCCGGCACGGCCTGATCGACATGCACATCGAGTGTCGTGGCGACCTGCACATCGACGACCACCACACCGTGGAAGACGTCGGTATCACCCTGGGCCAGGCCTTTGCCAAGGCCGTTGGCGACAAGAAGGGGCTGCGCCGCTACGGGCACTCCTACGTGCCCATGGACGAGGCGCTGTCGCGCGTGGCCCTGGATTTCTCCGGCCGCCCCGGCCTGCAGATGCATGTGCCCTACACCCGTGCGGTGGTGGGACGTTTCGACGTCGACCTGTTCCAGGAGTTCTTCCAGGGCTTCGTCAACCATGCGCTGGTCACCCTGCACATCGACAACCTGCGTGGCATCAATACCCACCACCAGATCGAGACGGTGTTCAAGGCCTTCGGCCGCGCCCTGCGCATGGCCGTGGAGATCGACCCGCGCATGGGCGATCGCATCCCCTCGACCAAGGGTTCGCTGTAAATGGGCTCAGTCGCCGTCATCGACTACGGCATGGGCAATCTGCACTCGGTTGCCAAGGCACTGGAGCATGCCGGTGCCCGCCAGGTAGTGGTCACCAGCGAGCCGCAGCAGCTTCTCGATGCCGATCGGGTCGTGCTGCCAGGCGTGGGTGCCATCCGCGACTGCATCGGCGAGCTGCGCCGCCTCGGCCTGGACCAGGTGGTACGCCAGCTGGTCACGGAGAAGCCGCTACTGGGCATCTGCGTCGGCATGCAGATGCTGCTCGAGCGCAGCGAGGAAAACGGTGGTGTCGAGGGTCTGGGCCTGTTTCCCGGCGAGGTGAAGTTCTTCGGCGATGAACTGCGCGAGCAGGATGAACGCCTGAAAGTACCGCACATGGGCTGGAATCAGGTCAAGCAGACCATCGACCACCCACTGTGGCACCGCATCGAACAGGATGCCCGCTTCTATTTCGTGCACAGCTACTACGCCCGCCCGGGCAAGACCACGCAGATGGCCGGACGTTGCCACTATGGCGTGGATTTTGCCGCCGCGCTGGCCCAGGACAATATATTCGCCACCCAGTTTCACCCGGAAAAAAGCCATACCAATGGCCTGCAGCTGCTGCAGAACTTCCTGGCCTGGGACGGGCGCTGGTAAATCCGAACGGCAGGTCATGCGCCTGCCGCTCCCTTTCTGAAGGAAACAGTGATGCTGATCATCCCCGCTATCGACCTCAAGGACGGCGCCTGTGTACGCCTGCGTCAGGGCCTGATGGACGACGCCACGGTGTTTTCCGACGATCCGGTGGCCATGGCCGCGAAGTGGGTCGAGGCTGGCTGCCGCCGCCTGCATCTGGTTGACCTGAACGGTGCCTTCGAAGGCAAGCCGATCAATGGCGAGGTGGTGACCGCCATCGCCAAACGCTACCCGAACCTGCCGATCCAGATCGGTGGCGGCATCCGCTCCCTGGAAACCATCGAGCATTACGTGCGCGCCGGGGTCAGCTACGTGATCATCGGCACCAAGGCGGTGAAGCAGCCGGAATTCGTCGGCGAAGCCTGCCGCGCCTTCCCCGGCAAGGTGATCGTTGGTCTGGATGCCAAGGATGGCTTCGTCGCCACCGACGGCTGGGCCGAGGTCAGCGAGCTGCAGGTGATCGACCTGGCCAAGCGCTTCGAGGCCGATGGCGTCTCCGCGATCGTCTATACCGACATCGCCAAGGACGGCATGATGCAGGGCTGCAATGTGGAAGCCACCGCTGCGCTGGCCAATGCCACCAGCATTCCGGTCATCGCCTCCGGCGGCATCCACAATCTGGGTGATATCCAGAGCCTGCTGGACGCCCGCGCCCCCGGCATCATCGGCGCCATCACCGGGCGGGCCATCTACGAAGGCACCCTGGATGTGGCCGAAGCCCAGGCGTTGTGCGATCGAGCGCAGGGCTGATAGCTGATATTCAAACCCTATCGTCATTGCGAGCCACCTGGTGGCGCGGCAACCCATGAACCCGGCTCGGCTCCTGCGCCAGTGGATTGCCACGCCTTCGGCTCGCAATGACGCTGCTGCGGGATTACCCTAGGGTCTGTTGACGTTTCATTGCAGGCCCGGCCCTTCGGGTTGCGCGTCAAATCTCGCCATGCGTCGTTGTGGGACTTGGCAAGGGAATGACCATTGCCTGCGCCCCACGCCTAGCGGATCGCCGCCCGGCCTTGCGAGATTTGACGCGGCAACGCGGCTTGCAATGAAACGCCAACAGACCCTAGCCATCAATGCAGATACGGAATCGGAGACCCCTCATGACGCTGGCCAAACGCATCATCCCCTGCCTGGACGTGGAAAATGGCCGCGTCGTCAAGGGCGTGAAGTTCGAGAACATCCGCGACGCCGGTGATCCGGTGGAGATCGCCCGCCGCTACAACGAGCAGGGTGCCGACGAGATCACCTTCCTCGATATCACCGCCACCCATGAAGGGCGTGACACCACCCTGCACACCGTCGAGCGCATGGCCAGCGAGGTGTTCATTCCGCTGACCGTCGGTGGTGGCGTACGTACCGTGCAGGACATTCGCAACCTGCTGAATGCCGGCGCGGACAAGGTATCGATCAACTCCGCAGCGGTGTTCACCCCCGAGTTCGTCGGCGAGGCGGCTGATCGCTTCGGCTCGCAGTGCATCGTGGTGGCGATCGATGCCAAGCGCGTTTCCGCCGCAGGCGAAGCCCCACGCTGGGAAATCTTCACCCATGGCGGGCGCAAGCCCACCGGGCTGGACGCGGTGGAGTGGGCCAGGAAGATGGAAGCGCTCGGTGCCGGCGAGATCCTGCTGACCAGCATGGACCAGGATGGCGTGAAGAGCGGTTACGACCTGGGCGTGACCCGCGCCATCAGTGACGCGGTGGGCGTGCCGGTGATCGCCTCCGGCGGTGTCGGCAACCTGCAGCATCTGGCCGATGGCGTACTGCTCGGCGGCGCCGATGCGGTGCTGGCGGCCAGCATCTTCCACTTCGGCGAATTCACCATCGCCGAAGCCAAGGCCTATATGGCCGAGCGTGGTATCGAGGTGCGGCTGTAGGCGGGCAATATGGGGTGTAGCGCCCTCGGTCCGCGTTCGGGCGCTACGCCTGCGCCGCCAGTCAACTGGCGAAAGCCCATCGTGGCGGGCGGTGCGGCGATCCGACGCCGCTCCCACAAACCACCCAACCAGCCTGCCTGTATCAATTCTGTCGGATCGCCGCACCGCTCGGGACGATAGCGGGCCGGCAGGCACCTTCAACGCCGATACTTACGGGCCAACAACTCCTCCACACTGACCACCTCTACTCCCTCGTCCCGCAGCAGATCACCGGCCAGCCGCCGCTCCAGATAATCCAGCGTCTGCGCATAGGGATGGCCGATGATCAGCGCCGTACCCTGCCGGCGCGCCAGCGCCAGAGCCTGGTTGAAGGCGCCGCCGATCGCCTCCGGCGTGCGCTCGTTGTCGAGAAACACGTCCCGCGACAGGTGCCGCACACCCGCCGCCTCGGCGGCGAAGGCAGCCTGGGTATCTCGGGTGGTGCGGCTGTCGATAAAGAACAGTCCACGCTCCCTGAGCACCTGCATCACCCAGTCCATGGCATCGCGTTCGGCGGTCAAACGGCTGCCCATGTGGTTGTTGATACCCTGGATCGGCATGAAACTGTTCAGGTTGGCGTGCAGAATCTGCTCCAGCTCACCGCGCGGCATGCCGACGTAGAGACCACCGGGCCCGATTGACAGCCCCGCACCGTTTTCCATCGGCTGGTGCAGCATCACCGTCTTGCCGGCAACCCCGGCCTCATCGGCCAACCGCTGGGCGGCCTGGGTATGCGGTAGTATCGCCAGCGCCACCGGAGTCGGCAGGGCGATGATGCGCCGGCCCTGGGCCAGGCTGTGACCGACGTCGTCGATGATGATGGCAATGGCCGGAGTGGCCGCAGCATCGATCACGGGCGTGATCGATGCTGGTTCAGGCAGCGGCTGCGACAGTATTTCCAGCTCCGGTTCCAGCGTTTGTGCGGCCTCGGCCCGGTCTGCATGCTCCAGCTCCAGCCAGCGCGCCCGCAACTGGTCGTAATAGGCCGAATCCGCCTCATCCACAATCAGTTGCGTGGTCGCCTCGGCGCTCTCCCTACTGTCAATAGCTGGCGAATCAGGCTCGCTACAGGCTGCCAGCAGCAGTGTCAGCAGCCCGATTATCCAGACCTCCATCAAACATCGGGTTGTCGAGCGCCTGCTCGACGACAATCTCTCTGCCTGCCGAGAGCTGGCGTAGCGCAGGGGCGCTACACCCCGATCTGCTGCGCGGCCTCGCATCGCCACAGACGGGGTGGGAGCTTTCATCGTGCGCGGGTGATGTTCAGCCCCTTGAGCAGGTTCAAGGCCTGGTTCAGCTGATAGTCGGCTTCACGCTCGGCAGCCTCGCCGGTGGTCGGCTTGCGCAGGGTCGGGCGCTCTTCGCCGTTGATGTTGTTCAGGTGCCCCAGCAGATCCGCCTCGCGGTAGCTCGCCTCCTCGGCGCTGCGGGTCAGTTGGGCCCGTTCCACATGGATGTCCGGCACTATGCCCTGGGCCTGGATCGAGCGACCGCTGGGCGTGTAGTACAGCGCGGTGGTCAACTTCAGGGCGCGATCATTGTTCAGCGGCAGTACCGTCTGCACCGAACCCTTGCCGAAGCTGTCGGTACCCATGATCACCGCCCGACCACGATCCTGCAGGGCACCGGCGACGATCTCCGAAGCGGACGCCGAACCACCATTGATCAGCACCACCAGCGGAATGTCCTTGCCTGGGTTGGCCGCGGTGGCGTTGAAGCGCAGCTCGCTGTTGGCCAGACGCCCCTTGGTGTAGACGATCAGGCCATCGCTGAGGAAGGCATCGGCCACTTCCACGGCGGACTGCAGCACACCGCCGGGGTTGTTGCGCAGGTCCATTACCAGCCCCTTGACCTCGCCCTTCTCGCTCAGGCTTTTCAGGCTGCGGCGTACTTCGTCACCGGTATTGTTCTGGAACTGGGTGATGCGCAGGTAGGCGTAGCCCGGTTCGAGGGTTTCGGTACGTACGCTCCTGACCTTGATCACCGCCCGCTCGAGTTCGACATCGAAGGGTCGGCCGGTGCCGCGCACCAGGGTCAGGGTAATCTTCGAACCGGCCGGTCCGCGCATCCTTTCCACGGCATCCATCAGACTCATGCCCTTGACCGGATGGTCGTCGATCTTGACGATCAGATCACCCGGCTCGATTCCGGCACGGGAGGCCGGTGTGTCATCGATCGGCGAGATGACCTTGATGAAGCCATCCTCCTGCCCGACTTCCAGGCCAAGCCCGCCGAACTGTCCGGTGGTGGTGTCCTGCAGCCCCTGGAAGGCTTCCGGTTCGAGGTAGGCCGAATGCGGGTCCAGCCCTTCGAGCATGCCGCGAATGGCATTCTCCAGCAGGGTGGCATCGTCCACCGGCTCGACATAAGAGGTGCGGATACGCTCCAGCACCTCGGTGAAGGTACGCAATTCATTGAGGGGCAGCGGCGCCGCATCCCTGTCCTGAGCCTGCAGGGGAAGGATGCCGAATACCAGACTCAGGCAGGCGACGGACAATTTACGCACAGCGGTCATCAAAACTCTCCCCACTCGGAACAGGATGCAGCAGCATATCGGCAGCTCCGCCGCAGCGAAACGCCAGCCGACCCCGGCAGCATGACCGAGGGCAGCGGATTTTTCAAAGCATTCTCAGCTGGAAAGCATACACCAGGCGGCCGGGTCGAGTGGTTGGCCCCGATGGCGGATGGAGAAATACAGCGCCGCCTCACCCTGCCCGCCACTACTACCGACTGTGGCGATGGCCTCCCCCGGCTGCACCCAGCTGCCGACTTCGCGCAGCAGGCTCTGGTTATGCCCGTACAGGCTCAGGTAGCCGTTGCCGTGGTCGAGGATCAGCAGCAGGCCGGAGCCCCGCAGCCAGTCGGCGAACACCACCCGGCCGCCATGGATCGCATGCACCTGGGCGCCCTCGCGGGCACCGATCAGCAAGCCGTCCCACTTGAGTCGGGAGTCAGAGCCGCGCTGGCTGCCAAAGCGCGCCTTGAGCTGCCCCTGGACCGGCAGCGGCAGCTTGCCCTTGGCCTGGGCGAACGGCAGGCTGCCGGCCGGCGTCGGAATGCTGGTGATGGCCTCGTCGAGTTTCTTGATCAGGGCCGCCAGCTCCGCGCGCTCGGCCTCACGACTGCTGATCTGCTGCTGTTGCGTTTGGCTGCGGCCACGCAGGCTGGCCAGCACCTCGGTACGTTTGTCCTGCTCGGCCTGCATCTCGCGCTGACGCGACGCCAGGGTCTGGCGGTCCCGCTGCAGCGTACTCTGCTGCTCGGCGATCTGTGAGCTGGCGGTGCGGATCTGCTCGATGGTCTGGGTATAGCGCGAGATTTCCTCCACCCGCGCCCGGTTCACGTCACCGTAATACCTCAGCATGCGTGCCACCCGCGCCGGATCGTCCTGATTCAAGACCATTTTCAGATAGTCCTGGCGTCCAGCCATGTAGGCTGCACGCACCTGTCTGGCAATCTGTTCCTGCTGGGCTTCGAGTGCCGCCTGCAGCTGTTCGGCCTGCTGGCGCAGGTCCTGCAGACGGGTTTCGCCTTCCTGTATCTGCTGTTCGATCTCACCGCTTTCCCGGCGCAGACGGCCGATCTCGCTCTCGCTTTTCTTGAGCTCGCCCTCCAGGCCGGACATCTCCTGCTTGAGCGTACCCAGCAGCTTCTTCAGACGGCCGATTTCCTGCTCGGTCTGCTTCAGCTCGGCACGCGCCGCCGTGGCGTCGGCCGGTTGCTGCGCCGATGCCGGCAGCGCCCCCACGGCCAGTAGCACAGACAGCAGCGCAGCGGCGCAACGGGCCACTGCGCGTGACCTGCCGATCCCCCGGCACAGACGCATGGGCCGCGGCTCAGGCATGCAAGGTGAGGATCGAGCGGCCGGTCATCTCGGCCGGCTGCGCCAACCCGAGCAGGGTCAGCATGGTGGGTGCCACATCGGAGAGAATGCCGCCATCGCGCATGCTCACCTTGCGTGGCCCGACATAGACGAAGGGGACCGGCTCGCAGGTGTGCGCGGTGTGGGCCTGGCCGGTGCTGCTGTCGGCCATCTGCTCGACGTTGCCATGATCGGCGGTGATCAGCGCTTCGCCGCCGACCTTGGCCAGGGCCGTCTCGATACGACCGATGCAATGGTCCAGGCATTCCACCGCCTTGACCGCGGCGTCGAACACGCCGGTATGACCGACCATGTCGCCGTTGGCGTAGTTGACGATGATGGCATCGTAACGCTGCTGCTCGATCGCCTCGACAATGCGGTCGGTCACTTCCGGCGCACTCATCTCCGGCTGCAGGTCATAGGTAGCGACCTTGGGCGAGGGAATCAGGATGCGCTCTTCACCCTCGAACGGCTCCTCGCGGCCCCCGGAGAAGAAGAAGGTGACGTGGGCGTACTTTTCGGTTTCGGCGATGCGCAGCTGGGTCTTGCCCTGACTGGCCAGGTATTCGCCCAGCACGTTGTCCAGGGATGAGGGCGGGAAGGCGCATGGTGCCGGAATATCCGCCGCATACTGGGTGAGCATCACGTAACCGGCCATGTGCAGCGGGCGCTGGCGGGCAAAGCCGGCGAAGTCCGGCTGTACGAAGGCGCGGGTCAGCTCGCGGGCACGGTCGGCACGGAAGTTCATGAACACCACCGCATCGCCATCTTCCACCCGCACCGGCTCGCCGATTACCGTGGCCTTGACGAATTCATCGCTTTCACCGCGGGCGTAGGCAGCTTCCAGGCCAGCCTCGGCGGTGGCGGCACGAAACTCCCCCTGGCCTTCGGTGATCAGGTTGTAGGCGGCTTCGACCCGCTCCCAGCGATTGTCCCGATCCATGGCGAAATAGCGACCGATGAGCGAGGCAGTGCGACCCTTGCCCAGGCGCTGGTAGGCCTGTTCGAGCAACGCCAGCGACGGGGCGGCGCTTTTCGGTGGTGTATCGCGACCATCGAGAAAGGCATGCACATGAATCTGCTCGGCACCGCGGCGCGCGGCCAGCTCGACCATGGCGACCAGTTGCTCCTCATGGCTATGCACCCCACCCGGCGACAGCAGCCCCATGATATGCACGGCACGGCCAGCCTGCACCGCCTGGTCGACCGCCTGGCAGATGATGGCATTGTCGAAGAACTCGCCGTCGGCGATGGCCTTGGTGACCCGGGTGAAGTCCTGATACACCACGCGCCCGGCACCCAGGTTCATGTGGCCGACCTCGGAATTACCCATCTGCCCGTCCGGCAGGCCGACATCCATGCCCGAACCGGACACCAACGTACGCGGTGCGTTCGCCCACAGACGGTCCCAGACGGGGGTGTTGGCGGCCATGATGGCATTGGATTCGGGCGACTCGCTGTATCCGAAGCCATCCAGAATCATCAATACCACGGGTTTGGGAGCTACTGTCATCCGATTAACTCACTGTATAGAAGAGGCAAGGGAATGCGCTGCCGTGCCGCGGCAGGCGTGCTGCCGCCAGTTTACTTGCCCGGCACCGGCATGTCATGCATGGCGGAGGTTCTGCCACATGGCCGGGCTGTGTATACTGGCGGGCTTCAACGGTTCCGGAAGCATACATCCATGCAGTTTCTACAGCACCTTATCGAATTCATAGGCAACCATTATTGGCTTACCACCGCCTTTCTGGTGGTACTTGCGCTGTTGATCATCACCGAAGGCCGCAAGGCCGGCAAAGCCATCACCACCCAGCAGGCCACGGCATTGATCAACCGCGAGCATGCCCTGGTGGTGGATATACGTCCGAAGAAAGACTACGCCGCTGGCCATATCGTCGACTCGATCAATATTCCGTTGGACAGTTTCGCCACGCGCATGGTCGAACTGGAGAAGCACAAGGACAAGCCCATCATTCTGGTATGCGCCAATGGCCAGAATGCCGGGCCCAGTTCCAAGCAACTCAAGGCCGCAGGCTACAAGCAGGTAAACCGGCTGGCACATGGCATCGGCGGCTGGCGCTCGGACAACCTGCCCCTGGTTAAATGACATGGCTGACATCACCATCTACAGCAGCAACTACTGCCCGTTCTGCATTCGTGCCAAACAACTGCTTGGCAGCAAGGGCGCCAGGTACAACGAAATCAACGTTGACGGCAGACCCGACGTGCGCGCGGAAATGGCGCGCCTGGCGGGCCGCACCTCGGTGCCACAGATCTGGATCGGCGACACCCATGTCGGCGGCTGCGATGATCTGATAGCACTGGAACGCTCTGGCAAACTGGATACAATGCTGGCAGGCTGAATGCCTGCGATCACAAGACCACTGGAACCAACAAGGACCGAACATGGCCGACGAGCAACAGAGCAACGCAACCGCCAATGGCGCACAGGGCAACCAGCCGCAGGTGCAGTTCAACCTGCAGCGCATCTACGTCAAGGACCTCTCCTTCGAGTCGCCGAAAGCACCGGCGGTATTCCAGAGCCAGTGGAACCCCCAGGTCAATCTGGACCTCAATACCCGGCATACCCAGTTGCAGGATGGCATCTATGAAGTGGTGCTGAGCCTGTCCGCCACCGTGACCAATGGCGAGGAAGACGTCACCTTCATCGCCGAAGTGCAGCAGGCCGGCATCTTCGCCATCAACGGACTGGATGAGGGCGGCATGCGCCACACCCTCGGCGCCTTCTGCCCGAACATCCTGTTCCCCTATGCCCGTGAAGCCATCGACAACCTGGTGCTGCGCGGCAGCTTCCCTCCCCTGATGATGGCACCGGTCAACTTCGATGCCCTGTTCGCCCAGGCCGAGCAGCGCCGCGTCGCCGAGACCGCCGAGGCCTGAGGGGGCCTACCCGAAACTCCGTCATCCTCGGCCTGCGCCGAGGATGACGGAGTTTGGAAGAAGCCGTTCGGGAATAGGAGCGGCCGAGTGTCCATCGGTTGGTGCTTGTCAGCCTCCCTTTGCATCAACTAAGGTATTCGACCGCTCTCCCGGCCAATGGATGTACGCATGACCCTGCCTGCTTCACGCCCGCTGTACCTGTTTGCCTTTATCGCCTGCGTTCTGCTGCTGGCTGCGGCGTACTACATGGAATATGTGATGGGGCTGCAGCCCTGCCCGCTGTGCATCGTGCAGCGTTTCGCCTTCCTCCTCATCGGCCTCACCTGCCTGGCAGCGGTATTGCACAACCCCCAGCCCAGGCCCGGCCGCAAGCGCAGCCGCGCTGCCCGTGCCTATGCCGTCGGCGTTACTCTGCTGGCCGTCTTCGGCGGTGCCACCGCCAGCCGGCAGATCTGGCTGCAGCATCAGCCCGCCGACCAGTTGCCGTCCTGCCTGCCCAGCCTCGACTACATGATCGATGTGCTGCCGATGATGGAAATGCTTACCCTGCTGTTCAGCGGTACCGCCGACTGCGCCAAGGTGACCTGGACCTTCCTTGGCCTGAGCATCGCCGAGTGCACCCTGCTGGCATTCATCGGCTTCGCCCTGTTCGGACTGGTGCAACTGCTGCGCCGCGAGGACTGATCCACCCTGCCGGTCACCATGCTTGATACCACAGCACGGACTAGCCTATTCTGTTGCCTCCACGGGAACAGCTATCCCAATCCCGGCTCACAAGGCAAGAAGAGGTGGATCATGCTGGAAAAGTGCAAAACAGCTCAGGAACGCTGGGGCGGAGTAGACAAGCTCATCGACCGCTGGCTGGCTGAACGCCAGGTGCTCGTGGATCATTACACCGCCCTGCGTGACCGCACAGACCCGGCCATCAGTACCCGGCAATATCTCAACAATTTCTGCAGTGCCCTGCTCGATTATGTGTCGGCAGGGCATTTTTCCGTCTATGAGCAACTGGTACGCGGCGCCGAGGAAGCCGGCGACGAACGCGCCCTGGACCTGATGGCGCAGGTGATGCCACGCATCGAGACGATCACCCAGTTCGCGGTCATCTTCAACGACTATTACGGCGCGCAGAACACCCGCGTGCTCAAGGAAGATGTCATGCATTCACGCCTGCTGAAGATGGGCGGTCTGCTGCTCGAGCGCTTTGAACTGGAAGACTGTCTGATCGAAGTGCTACACAACGCCTATCGCAGCAATCATTGCGTTACCGAGACGATGGAGTGATCCGTGACTGGTAAAACCGAAGACAAGCAAACCGCCCGGGTACAGACACCGCTCCACCTGCTGCAGGTACTGACGCGCACGCTCAACGAGCATCTGGCCGAGGCCTGCAGCCAGGCGGAAACCGATGCCCAGAAGGCGCTGGACAAGCTCGATCGCGAACATGCCAAGCTGCAGGACAAGCTCGACCAGGCACAGCAGAAACTTGCGGAGGCCGACACCGAAGCCAGCGGCAAGCCGGCGGACAAACTGCGCAGCAAGGTAGACGAACTGACAGCCGAGATGGCCGCCCTGAGCCAGTCGCGCAGCGATGCCCAGGACTACATCCGACAATTGCAGAGCGATGTGCGCCAGACCCTGCGGCTGGCCAAGGGGCTGGATCGTATCGACCTGCAGGTCACCCAGGCCATTGAAAAACGCAATGACCCGGCAGCGGCGAGCAAGCCCGCCAAGCGCCCGCCGCAGCGGCGCTCACGCAGCAGGAAACCGGCTGCCCCGCCTGCTCCGGCCGAGACCGAGGTCTGACCCGACCTCGCCCCCGCGTACCCACCTGATACGCCGCTGGCCGGGATGGAACCCGGCCTTCCACTGCCTTCATTCCCCGAGCATCTGCCCTGCCCCGGTCGCAGCGCTGACCAGTGACTCCAGCCGCAGGTCCTGCAACCCGTCGCAGCACATCGCCAGGTGCGCCCGGGTGCAGTCCAGTGGCGTCTCCGCTGGGCTGCTATCCAGCTGCAGACACAACCGTTCAAGACGTTCCAACTGATGCCACTCGGCGGCCAGCTCGCATTCCTTGACCCGGGCATACAGCGCCGCCGCTTGCTGATCAGTCGCCAGGGTCCGGCGCACCTGACGCAGCGGCTCGATCACCTGCTGCCGCCAGGGTGCCTGGAGCGCCTGCAGTGATCGCCACAACTGGGCATCGGCCGGCACCTTGCGCTGCCCCAGCCAGCAGGCCGTGAGCAGCAGCAATACATCCTGGCCGGCCTCGTCCTGCAGGCCCAGCAGCAACGTCTGCATGCCGGGCCGGGCGTACAGCCAGCCGGCATAATCGCTCAACCCAGTCATCGCTTCTCCTTTTGACACTGATATACTCCGCGCCATGATAAAGATCGACTCCCTGACCCTGCAACGCGGCCCGTTGCGTCTGCTGGACAACGCCAGCCTGACCCTGCACCCGGGCCAGAAAGCCGGCCTGCTCGGCACCAACGGTGCCGGCAAATCCAGCCTGTTCGCCCTGCTGCGCGGCGAACTGACGCCCGACGCCGGCGATTGCTCATTGCCGCCGGACTGGCGCATCGCCCACATGCGTCAGGAAATCGATGACCTGCAGCGGATCGCCGTGGATTATGTGCTGGATGGCGATCAGCGCCTGCGGCAGATCCAGCAGCGTCTGGCCGCTGCCGAACAGCAGCAGGACGCTGCCCAGCTTGGCACTCTGTATGCTGAACTGGAAGCCCATGATGGCTTCAGCGCCGACAGCCGGGCACGCACCCTGCTGGCCGGACTGGGTTTCAGCTCGGCCCAGTGCGAAACCCGCGTCGGCGACTTCTCCGGTGGCTGGCGGATGCGTCTGAACCTGGCCCAGGCCCTGATGTGCCCCTCCGACCTGTTGCTGCTCGACGAGCCGACCAACCACCTGGACCTGGACGCCATCCTGTGGCTGGAGGAATGGCTGCGCAGTTACCAGGGTACCTTGCTGTTGATTTCCCACGACCGCGACTTCCTGGATGCGGTGGTCGAGCATATCGTGCATGTGGAGTCACGCAAGCTGACACTGTATCGCGGTGGCTACAGCCAGTTCGAACGGACCCGGGCCGAGCGCCTGAGCCAGCAGCAGGCGGCGTTCGACAAGCAGCAGGCCCAGCGCGAGCACATGCAGAAGTACATTGCCCGGTTCCGCGCCCAGGCGACCAAGGCACGCCAGGCGCAGAGCCGGCTCAAGGCGCTGGAACGCATGGAGCTGCTGAGCCCGGCACATATCGACTCGCCATTCAACTTCAGCTTCCGCGAGGCCGACAATCAGTCCGATCCGCTGCTCGACCTGCGTGAGGGCGTGCTCGGCTACAACGGCTCGGCGGTGCTGCGGGACGTCAAGCTGCAGCTGGCGCCGGGAGCCCGTATCGGCGTACTCGGCCCCAACGGCGCCGGCAAGTCCACCCTGATCAAGACCCTGGCCGGTACCCTGCCATTGATCGGCGGCGAGCTGAACACCGGCGAGCATCTGGCGATCGGCTATTTCGCGCAGCACCAGCTCGACAGCCTCGATCCGCAGGCCAGCCCGCTGCTGCATCTGGCGCGCCTGGCGCCACAGGTGCGTGAGCAGGAGCTGCGCAATTTCCTTGGCGGCTTCGATTTTCATGGCAGCCGCGCCGAGGAGCCGGTACTGCACTTCTCCGGTGGCGAGAAGGCGCGTCTGGCACTGGCACTGATCGCCTGGCAGAAGCCCAACCTGTTGCTGCTCGACGAACCCACCAACCATCTGGACATGGAGATGCGCCATGCCCTGACCATGGCGCTGCAGAACTTCGAAGGCGCCATGCTGCTGGTATCCCACGACCGGGCATTGATCCGCGATACCACCGATGAGCTGTGGCTGGTGGCCGATGGCAAGCTGAGCAGCTATGAACAGGACCTGGACAGCTATACCCGCTGGCTCGCCCAGTTCCGCCAGCAGCAGGCCAGTCTGGCCGCTGGCAGCGAGGCGACCAGCGCCGGTCCCAAGGTCGACGCCAGGGCCCAGCGCCGCCTGGCCGCCGAACAGCGCCAGCGTCTGGCACCACTGAAGAAGACCGCCGACCGGCTGGAACAGCAGTTGGACAGCGCCCAGCAGCAGATGGCCGGCATCGAGGCTGCCCTGGCCGATAACGCGCTGTACAGCGATGCCCAGCGCGATCGCCTCAAGCAGTTGCTGGCCGACCAGGCTGCCTGCCGCCAGCGTATCGATGAGCTGGAAATGCAGTGGCTCGAAGCCCACGAAGCGCTGGAGCAGTTGCAGGCGCAGCTGTCCGAAGCCTGAGGAGACCATCATGACCCTGTGGATCGACGCCGACGCCTGCCCCCGCCCGGTACGCGAGATCATGCTGCGCGCCGCCCAGCGCCGGCAACTGCAACTGGTGCTGGTGGCCAACAGCCCGCTGGGCCTGGCGGCGGCGCCCGGCGTCCGCCAGGTAGTGGTACCCGGCGGCGCGGATGAAGCCGACCATTACATCATCGAGCATGCGCAACCCGGTGACCTGGTAGTGACTGCGGATATTCCCCTGGCGGATGGACTGGTAAGGCGCAGTATCACCGCGATCAACCCGCGGGGCGAGATCTACGACAAGGGCAGCATCGGCGAACGTCTGGCCGTGCGCAATCTGATGGACGAGCTGCGCGGTGCAGGTCTGGCCGGACGCAGCGGTCCGGCCCCCTACAGCGACAAGGACAAGCAGGCCTTCGCCAATGCCCTGGACCGCCTGCTGGCCCGGGGGCTGGGCAAGTAGCCGTCATGGCTCCGTGGATTGCCGCGCCCTTCGGGCTCGCAATGACCGTTCAGCCACACCTGACCGCACAGTATTCATTCTGCCCCCTGCGTCATTGCGAGCCCGAAGGGCGCGGCAATCCAGCACTCTTGCGCCCGAACGCCTGATCATCCAGCTCGCACAGGCAGGCCAATGTATCCTGGCGGGTAATGTTCACCGCCCGCCCCTGTAGCAGTGCCTGCAGCACCGGCTCGACGAAGCTGCTGTCCTTGTTGCAGCTGGCCCCATCACTGTAAGGACCAACATAGGCCAATTGCCCCTGGGCATCCCAGATAGCCACCGAGGGGCCGCCCGGCCAGTCGACCCATTCCCCGGGCAATAGCCAATGCGGCAGCTCGGTGAGAATGTCGCCGCGACCACCCGGCAGGCTGCCAGCCCGTGCAAAGCGTACACCCTGGGCGCTGAAGCGTTGCGTCATCTCACTGATGTAGGCTTCATGCCCGGCATTGCATGGGCAATCGGCTTGCCATACATGCACCACCTGGATCTGCCCCGGCGAGAAGGGTCCCTGGACACCCGCTCCCTGGAAATACGCCGGCCGCTCGAAGGTCGTGGCATGCCGACCATCGAACCACCACCAGGCCCAGGCCAGCCCCGCCGCCCAGACCATCGCCAGAGACACCAGCAGCACACGCTGCCAATTACCCATAAACACCTCTCTTCATCACACCCGCCGCGGCCTGCAGCCCCATAGCGGCGCAAGGCCATGAAGGTTCTGCCAACCTCCGCACATCCTGCACAGGTTGCGCTTTAATCTGTAGTACGGGCGCATTAGTCTCACTGGTCACGCAGGAGAACTGGTGCCAGTCCGCGCAGCCGGACGAGGATGGACCCCGCCATATGCAAACCGAGCTGAATACATTTTCCCTGGCCCTCGCGCTGGTGCTGGTCACCCTCGGCATGACCCTGGTGCTGATCATGGCTGCCTGGCATTCGGGCAGCGAGAAGGGCCTGCGGCACTGGGCGCTGGGCAACCTCGCCCTGACCATGGGCCTGGTATTGAACATCAGCCAGGGTCTGTTGCACCACAGCATCTCGCAGATTCTGGCCACTGGGCTGATGGTATTGGGCCTGGGTGTCATCTGGCTCGGCGTGCGCGCCTTCAAGGGGCTCAACCAGCCGCAGGCCGGGCCGATCCTGGCTGCGCTGCTGGTCATGCTGGTGCTCGGGCACCTGCATTACGTACAGGACAGCGCCGCGGCCCGCCTGACCATCACCGCTATCTGCCTGGGTGCGCTGTGCCTGCTCTCTGCCCGGGAACTGCTGGTGCCGGCCCTCGCGCCACTGCATCGCGCCTACTGGTTCACTGGCGGCATCATGCTGCTCAGTGGCATGGGTCTGTTGTTGCGCGCCGTTGCCGGCTTCCAGGGTCTGCTGCAGGATTATGCCGCTACCAGCCGTGCGCTGCACAATACCACCTTGCTGGGGGTGATGATGGCACAGATCGGCATGGCCGGTGGTTTCATCCTGATGACCCACTACCGTACCATCATGGCCCTGCAGCAACTGTCCGAGCATGATGCACTGACCGGCACTCTGAATCGCCGCAGCATGCACGACCAGGCCCAGGGATTGCTGGACGCCACCCTGCAGCGGGGGCTGCCGGCGACCTTGATCATGGTCGACGCCGATCACTTCAAGCGCATCAACGATGAATTCGGCCACCAGACCGGCGACGCCGTGCTCTGCCATCTGGTGACCCGCATTCGCCTGCACATGCGCGCCGGCGACCTGCTGGGGCGCTTCGGCGGCGAGGAGTTCGTACTGTTACTGCCCGGCCTCGACGTGCGCGACGCTGGCGAGGTGGCCGAGCGCATCCGCCTGGCGGTCAACAGCCATACCGACAGCATCTCCGACCAGCCGGTGGCGCTCAGCATCAGCCTGGGCGTGGCTGGTTCCGACCTCTACGGGCATGACTATACCGCCCTGGTAGCCGCCGCCGATGCCGCGCTGTACCGGGCCAAGGCACTGGGCCGCAACCGTGTCGAGGTGTGCTGCGAGGCTGATGCCGGCCTGCGCGACAAGATGGCCCTACGTTTACTGTCTCAATTCCGTCATAATCTCGACGTATAAGGAAGGCCTGGGCATTCGCCGGGCTGGAGCAACGTCCTCCGTTCACCCCAACGCCGCCGGAGCCCCCGGTCTTCCGTTCCACCACTCAGACCGGTGTCCGACACCCTGGGAGCCACAGTGAATTTTCAACCCGCCAATCGCCCCTTTCCCCTGTCCCGCATGCGCCGCTCGCGCAAGGATGACTTTTCCCGCCGCCTGATGCGCGAAAGTCGCCTGAGTACCGATGACCTGATCTATCCGGTATTCGTGCTCGAAGGCAGCCAGCAACGCGAGGCGGTGGCATCCATGCCAGGTATCGAGCGGCTGTCCATCGACCTGCTGCTGGAAGAAGCCGCGGAGTTGGTCGAGCTGGGCATTCCAGCGGTGGCGCTGTTCCCGGTGACTCCGGCCACGGCCAAATCGCTGGACGCAGCCGAAGCATGGAACCCGGAGGGTCTCGCCCAGCGCGCCGTCCGCGCCCTGAAACAGCATTTCCCGGAGCTGGGGGTGATCACCGATGTCGCCCTGGACCCCTTCACAACCCATGGCCAGGACGGCATTATCGATGAGCACGGCTATGTGCTGAACGACATCACCGTCGAGGCCCTGGTCAAGCAGGCCCTGTCACACGCCGATGCCGGCGCCGACGTGGTGGCACCGTCGGACATGATGGACGGACGCATCGGTGCGATCCGCACGGCACTGGAGGCCGCAGGGCATATCAACACGCGGATCCTGGCCTATTCGGCCAAGTACGCCAGTGCCTACTATGGCCCGTTCCGCGATGCCGTCGGCTCGGCAGGCAACCTCGGCAAGGCCGACAAGGCCACCTACCAGATGGACCCGGCCAACAGTGACGAGGCCCTGCATGAAGTGGCCCAGGACCTGTCCGAAGGTGCCGACATGGTGATGGTCAAGCCGGGCATGCCCTATCTGGACATCGTGCGTCGGGTCAAGGATGTACACAAGGTACCCACCTTCGTCTACCAGGTCAGCGGCGAATACGCCATGCACCAGGCAGCGATCGCCAATGGCTGGCTCAGCGAGGCGGTGATCATGGAATCGTTAACGGTGATCAAGCGGGCCGGCGCCGACGCCATTCTCACCTATTATGCAAAACACGCCGCCCGGCAACTGCGCGGGCGGGGGTAATCAGGGCTTACTGCCCCCTAGAGGACACCATGCGGGACACTGACAACGCGCCTGAACTGCACATCGATACTTCCACCACGCAGCCGGATGACAGTCCTGCCGCAACCCGCAACCAGGTGTCCGCCGTACCGGCCGTTGTCGCCGCGCCGGAGCCGGTCGAAATCCCGGTGCCGACGCTGGATGCGCCCGAGCTGTATATCCATCGCGAGCTGTCACAGCTGCAATTCAATATCCGCGTGCTGGAGCAGGCACTGGACGAGTCCTATCCGCTGCTGGAACGGCTCAAGTTCCTGCTGATCTTCTCCAGCAACCTGGATGAGTTCTTCGAGATCCGCGTGGCAGGGCTGAAGAAGCAGATCACCTTCGCCCGCGAGCAGACCGGCCCGGATGGCCTGCAACCCCAGCAGGTGTTGAGCAAGATCAGCGAGCTCGCCCACCAGCAGGTGAATCGTCAGTATTCGATCCTCAACGATATCCTGCTGCCGGCACTGGCCAGGGAGAAGATCCGCTTCGTTCGGCGGCGGCAGTGGACCTACAAGCAGACCTTGTGGGTGCGGCGCTTCTTCCGCAACGAGATCGCACCGATCATCAGCCCGATCGGCCTGGACCCGACCCACCCGTTCCCGCTGCTGGTGAACAAGAGCCTGAACTTCATCGTCCAGCTCGAGGGCATCGACGCCTTCGGCCGGGATAGCGGCCTGGCGATCATTCCGGCACCACGCTCGTTGCCGCGGCTGATCCGCATCCCCGATGAGCTGTGCGATGACGGTGACAACTTCGTGTTCCTGTCGTCAATGATCCACGCCCATGCCGACGACCTGTTCCCCGGCATGAAGGTGCTCGGCTGCTACCAGTTCCGCCTGACCCGCAACGCCGATCTGATCGTCGATCCCGACGAGGTCGACGATCTGGCCCGCGCCCTGCGCGGCGAGCTGCTGTCACGCCGCTATGGCGATGCGGTGCGCCTGGAGGTGGCCGACAACTGTCCCAAGCCGCTGGCGGAGTTTCTGCTCAAGCAGTTCGGCCTGAGCGAATCGGAGCTGTACGAGGTCAACGGGCCGGTCAACCTGACCCGACTGTTTTCCATCACCGGCCTGGACAACCATCCCGAGCTGCAGTTTCCGCCGTTCAGCCCGGGCATTCCCAAACTGCTGTCCAGCGCCGACAACCTGTTCCAGGCCATCCGCAAGCAGGACATTCTGCTGCTGCATCCCTATGAGTCCTTCAGCCCGGTGGTGGACCTGCTGCGTCAGGCAGCCCAGGACACCAACGTGCTGGCGATCAAGCAGACGCTGTACCGTACCGGAGCCAACTCGGAGATCGTCAATGCGCTGGTCGAGGCGGCGCGCAACGGCAAGGAAGTCACCGTGGTGATCGAACTGCGTGCGCGCTTCGACGAGGAGTCCAACCTGCAGCTGGCCAGCCGCCTGCAGCAGGCCGGTGCGGTAGTGATCTACGGCGTGGTCGGCTTCAAGACCCACGCCAAGATGATGCTGATCCTGCGCCGCGAGGATAACGACCTGCGCCGCTACGTGCATATGGGCACCGGCAACTACCATGCTGGCAATGCGCGCCTGTACACCGACTACAGCATCCTGACCTCGGATTTGGCCATGACCGAGGACGTGCACAAGCTGTTCAACCAGTTGATCGGCATGGGCAAGGCCCAGCGCATGAAGAAGTTGTTGCAGGCCCCCTTCACGCTGAAGCGGCGCCTGCTCGAGCTGATCAACCGCGAGACCCTGGCGGCCCAGGCCGGCAAGCCGGCGCACATCATCGCCAAGGCCAACGCGCTGACCGACGCCAAGATCATCAAGGCGCTGTACAAGGCCTCCCAGGCCGGGGTCAAGGTCGACCTGATCATCCGCGGCATGTGCTGCCTGCGCCCCGGCATTCCGGGGGTGTCGCACAATATCAGCGTACGCTCGGTGATCGGGCGCTTCCTCGAGCACAGCCGGGTGTACTATTTCCTGCACGAGGGGCAGGAGCAGGTGTGGATGTCCAGTGCGGACATGATGGAGCGCAACCTCGACAAGCGCGTCGAGACCTGCTTCCCGCTGGAAGGCAAGAAACTGGTCACGCGCGCCAAGCAGGAGCTGCAGGTACACCTCAGCGACAATACCCACGCCTGGATACTGCAGCCCGACGGCAGTTACCTGCGCAGCACGCCGACCGGCAACCAGAACCCCCGCAGCGCGCAGGGCACGCTGCTGGAGAAACTGGCCAGTTCACCTCAGCGTACCGTCAACCTGTAACCGATCTTCGCCCAGTATTGCGCTTCCTGGGCGAAATCAGCCTGGGTCAGTGGGTTTTCCTCCAGCCAGCCCGGCGGGAAGCGCAGCGTCATGCCCTGCTCATCGGCCTCGGCTTCCAGCTCCGGCATCTCCTGATAGCCGCGGATATGGTGATAGAGGATGGCCAGCCGCAGCAGCATGCACAGCCGGCGCAGCGGTGGGCCGTCCTCACCGAGTTCGGCCATGCGCTCCTCGCCGGGCAGGTTGCGCCGGTGGCCGCGGACCAGCAGCGCCATCGATTGCTGCTCCTGACGGGAAAACCCCGGCAGGTCGGCATGCTCGATCAGATAGGCACCGTGCTTGTGATACTGGCTGTGGGCGATGTCCAGCCCCACCTCGTGCACCCGCGCGGCCCAGCGCAGCAGATCGGCCTGCTTGCTGTCGGTCAGCCCCCAGGGCTCGGCCACCCGCTGCAGCAGGCTCAGCGCCTTGTGCTCGACCCGGGCCGCCTGTTCCTGATCGACATGGCTGCGCTCGGCCAGCGCCGACAGGGTGCGCTCGCGCACATCCTCATGCTGCTGCCGGCCGAGCAGTTCGTAGAGCACGCCCTCACGCAGCGCCCCCTCGGAATGCGTCATGCACTGCACATTGAGTGCGTCGAACAGCGCTTCGAGAATGGCCAGTCCGGAGGGCAATACCGCCCGCCGCTCGGTCTTGAGCCCGGACAGGTTCAGCTTGTCCACATGGCCGGCCTTGAGCACCTTGCGCTTGAGCCATTGCACGCCCTCACGAGTGATCTCGCCATTGCCCAGGCCGGCACTGCGGATGCACTGGCCGATGCTGCGGATGGTGCCGGATGCGCCCACCGCTTCCTGCCAGCCCAGGCGCTGGATGCCCTGCTCGATCTGCATCAGCTCCAGCCGGGCGGCGGTATAGGCCTGGGCATAGCGTGAGGCGGAAATGCGCCCATCGGGGAAGAACTGCCGGCCAAAGGACACGCAGCCGATATGCAGGCTCTCGCGCAGCAAGGACTCGAAGCGCTCGCCGATGATGAACTCGGTACTGCCGCCGCCGATGTCCACCACCAGCCGTTTGCCGTCGTCGTCGGCCAGGGTATGGGCCACCCCCAGGTAGATCAGCCGGGCCTCTTCACGCCCGGAAATCACCTCCACGCGGTGGCCGATGATCTGCTTGGCCTGCTGGATGAATACCGCGCGGTTGCGCGCCACGCGCAGCGTATTGGTCGCCACGATACGCACCGCTCCGGCGGGCAGGCCATTGATCAGCTGGGCAAAGCGCCGCAGGCAATCCAGGCCCCGCTGCATGGCTTCCTCGCTGAGGTTGTCCTGCTCATCCAGGCCCGCCGCCAGTTGCACTTTCTCGCCGAGCCGTTCGAGTATCCGTATCTCACCGTGGTCCACCCGAGCCAGCACCATGTGGAAACTGTTGGACCCCAGGTCTATGGTCGCCACCAGCGGAAAATCCGTGTGTTCTGTCTGCGCCATGCACTTCCCCTATCTGTCGTGCGGGAATTCTACCCCCCTGGGCCGCCAGTGTCCGCCTCGTGCGACAAATTGCGCGATCGAATGCCGGTTTATCGCGCGTTTCACACTTGCGCAGGGGGATGCTATCATCCGTCCCATCTGCATCTAGCGAACCTTTTCCGTGGAGAAACTCATGAGTGATTTGATCGTGCATGTCACCGACGGCAGCTTCGAAGCTGAAGTGCTGAAGGCCGACGGCCCTGTCCTGGTCGACTACTGGGCTGAATGGTGTGGCCCGTGCAAGATGATAGCCCCGGTCCTGGATGACATTGCCCGCGACTACGAAGGCAAGCTCAAGATCTGCAAGCTGAACATCGACGAGAATACCGAAACCCCGCCAAAGTACGGTGTCCGCGGCATTCCCACCCTGATGCTGTTCAAGGACGGCAATGTCGAAGCCACCAAGGTGGGCGCCCTGTCCAAGTCCCAGCTGGCGGCGTTTCTCGACAGCAATATCTGATATCTGATGCATCCCCAGCCCGCTGGGGATGCATTTTCTTGGTCACAGATGTAGACGGCGCCGCGCAGCGGTGCTAGATTTGCTTTCCAACTCCCTGTCGCACCCTGCGGCAACTGGCTTCCCTACTTGCCAAACCATCGCCCCATACCCACATGGCGGCTGTTACTAACCCGTCCTGCCGAAAGACACCACAACTCACCGAACCTATGAACCTGACTGAACTCAAGCAAAAACCTATAACCGAACTGCTGGAAATCGCCGACCAGATGGGCCTGGAGAACATGGGCCGATCGCGCAAGCAGGATGTGATCTTCGGCATCCTGAAGAAGCACGCCAAAGGCGGTGAAGACATACACGGCGACGGCGTACTGGAAATTCTGCAGGATGGTTTCGGTTTCCTCCGCTCGGCTGACTCTTCCTACCTGGCCGGACCCGATGATATCTATGTTTCCCCCAGCCAGATCCGCCGCTTCAACCTGCGTACCGGTGATACCATTTCCGGCAAGATCCGCCCACCGAAGGATGGCGAACGCTACTTCGCGCTGCTGAAGGTCGACTCGATCAACTTCGACCGGCCGGAAAACACCAAGAACAAGATCCTGTTCGAAAACCTCACCCCCCTGTTCCCCGATGACCGCCTGGTGATGGAAGCTGGCAACGGCTCCACCGAAGACCTCATGGCGCGCATCATCGATCTGTGTGCACCGATCGGTAAGGGTCAGCGGGGCCTGCTGGTGGCGCCGCCGAAGGCCGGTAAGACATTGATGCTGCAGAACGTGGCGTCCAACATCGCGCGCAACAACCCCGAGTGCCATCTGATCGTACTGCTGATCGACGAGCGTCCGGAAGAAGTGACCGAGATGCAGCGCACCGTACGCGGTGAAGTGGTCGCCTCGACCTTCGACGAGCCGCCGAGCCGTCACGTGCAGGTCGCCGAGATGGTGATCGAGAAGGCCAAGCGCCTGGTCGAGCACAAGAAGGATGTGATCATCCTGCTCGACTCCATCACCCGCCTGGCGCGCGCCTACAACACCGTGATCCCCAGCTCCGGCAAGGTACTGACCGGTGGTGTCGATGCCCATGCCCTGGAAAAGCCCAAGCGTTTCTTCGGTGCTGCACGTAACATCGAGGAAGGCGGCAGCCTGACCATCATCGCCACCGCGCTGGTCGATACCGGCTCGAAGATGGACGAGGTGATCTACGAGGAATTCAAGGGTACCGGCAACATGGAGATCCATCTGGATCGCAAGATTGCCGAGAAGCGTGTATTCCCGGCCATCAACATCAACCGCTCCGGCACCCGCCGCGAAGAGTTGCTGACCAGCGAGGACGAACTGCAGCGCATGTGGATCCTGCGCAAGATCCTGCACTCCATGGATGAAATTGCCGCCATCGAATTCCTCCTCGACCGTCTGAAGGATACCAAGACCAACGACGAGTTCTTCCTGTCGATGAAGCGCAGCAAGAACTGACCAGCTGGAAGCGGTACGTTGCAAGCGGTAAGCCGGCCTCGCGGGCTTGCCGCAGTTCCACTGCCTGCAGCACCCCCAGCAGTCGGATGCCGCATTCCACACCCCATTCACGGGCGGCGGCTGGGTATCCATCAGCTTGCCGCTTGAAGCTTGAGGCTTGAAGCTGCCATGCAATATTCCGATCTCCGCGATTTCATCAAGGGCCTGGAACAGCGCGGTGAATTGAAGCGCATCCAGACACCCGTCTCCCCCGTGCTGGAAATGACCGAAATCTGCGACCGCACCCTGCGCAAGGGCGGTCCCGCACTGCTGTTCGAAAACCCCACCGGGTTCGACATGCCGGTGCTCGGCAACCTGTTCGGCACACCCGAGCGCGTGGCGCTGGGCATGGGCGCCAATGACGTCAGCGAGCTGCGCGAGATCGGCAAGCTGCTGGCCTACCTGAAGGAACCTGATCCGCCCAAGGGCCTGAAGGATGCCTGGTCCAAGCTGCCGCTGGTGAAGAAGGTCATCTCCATGGCGCCCAAGGTGGTGCGCGATGCGCCCTGCCAGGCCACCGTGATCGAAGGTGATGACGTCGACCTGTCGCAGATCCCGGTGCAGACCTGTTGGCCCGGCGATGCCGGACCGCTGATCACCTGGGGCCTGGTGGTCACCCGCGGTCCGAACAAGGACCGGCAGAACCTGGGCATCTATCGCCAGCAGGTGATCGGCCGCAACAAGGTGATCATGCGCTGGCTCAGCCACCGCGGTGGCGCCCTGGATTTTCGCGAGTGGTGTGAAAAGCACCCTGGCGAGCCCTTCCCGGTAGCGGTGGCACTGGGCGCCGACCCGGCGACCATCCTCGGCGCGGTGACACCGGTGCCCGACACCCTGTCCGAATACGCCTTTGCCGGCCTGCTGCGCGGCCAGCGTACCGAGCTGGTCAAGTGCCGCGGCTCCGAGCTGCAGGTGCCGGCCGGTGCCGAGATCGTGCTGGAGGGGGTGATCCACCCCGGCGAGATGGCCGACGAAGGCCCGTTCGGCGATCACACCGGCTACTACAACGAGGTGGACAGCTTCCCGGTATTCACCGTCGAGCGCATCACCCAGCGCGAAAAGCCGATCTACCACAGCACCTATACCGGCCGTCCGCCGGATGAACCTGCGGTACTCGGCGTGGCGCTGAACGAGGTGTTCGTGCCCATCCTGCAGAAGCAGTTCCCGGAGATCACCGACTTCTACCTGCCGCCCGAGGGCTGCTCCTACCGCATGGCGGTGGTGTCGATGAAGAAGCAGTACCCCGGCCATGCCAAACGGGTGATGCTTGGCGTGTGGAGCTTCCTGCGCCAGTTCATGTACACCAAGTTCGTGATCGTGGTCGACGATGACATCAACGTGCGCGACTGGAACGACGTGATCTGGGCTATCACCACCCGCATGGACCCCAAGCGCGACACCGTGATGATCGACAACACCCCGATCGACTACCTGGATTTCGCCTCGCCGGTCTCCGGCCTGGGCAGCAAGATGGGTCTGGATGCGACCAACAAGTGGCATGGCGAGACCACCCGGGAATGGGGTACCGCCATCGAGCAGGACCCGGCGGTGAAACAGCGCATAGATGCCATCTGGTCCGAACTGGGAATCGATTGATGAAAGTCACCCTGCAGCCTTCCGGGCATGTGATCGAGCTGCTGCCCGGCGAGCGCATCATCGACGCCGCCCGGCGTCTGGGCTTCGATGCGCCGCAGAGCTGTCGCAATGGCAACTGCCATATCTGCGCTGCCAACCTGATCAGCGGCCGGGTGCTGCAGCATGGTACCGAGCGGCGCAGTGGCGAGCTGTTCACCTGTATCGCCGAGCCGCTGGAGGATTGCGAGCTGCTCTGGGAAGACGTGCTCGCACCGGATGAACTGCCCCTGCGTACCCTCGCCTGCCAGTTGATCGAGATTCAGGATATCGGCGGTGATGTCTGCCGCGTCCTGCTGCGCCCCCCGGCCGGCAAGCCGCTGCGCTATCACGCTGGCCAGTATCTGCTGCTGGAGCGCTTCGATGGGGAGCTGTCAGCGTTTTCCATCGCCTCCGCCCCGCATGAGGGACGGGTTCTGGAATTGCATATCCTGGTCCGCGAGCAGAATACCCTGGCGTTGGTGGAACATATCCGCCAGCAGCGCATGGTGCGTATCAAGGCACCGCTGGGCGACTGCAGCCTGCCACGCCTGCCCGAGCGGCCGCTGGTACTGATCGCCGCCGGCACCGGCCTGGCGCAGATGCAGAGCCTGACCCAACACTGCCTGCATGAAGGCTTCCAGTTGCCCCTGCACCTGTACTGGGGCGTACGCCAGCCCGTGGACTTCTACCAGGCACCGCATTGGGCGCACTGGCAACAGCAGCCCAACCTGTACCTGCATCAGGTGGTCAGCGACGTACCGGACTGGGATGGCCGCCAGGGCATGCTGTCCGAGGCGGTGTGCGAGGATCTGGCCAACCTGGCCGATTACGATTTCTACCTGTGCGGCTCACCGGCGATGGTCTATGCCACGCTGGATGCGCTGCTGGCCGCTGGCGCCGTGGAGCAGCAGATCCATTCGGATGTGTTCGCCTATGCGCCGCGCGCGGACATTTCCAACGACTCTGCCTGAGCCGCGTTTTCGGGTTGTCGAGCCCCCGCTCGACGACACGGCCTCGCCGTCAGTATCAAGCCGCGCAGGCGTAGCGCGGGGGCGCTACACCCCAGACGCGCGCGGCTGCGGCAACTGCGGCAGGTCATGCACCATCAGCGCGAACCCCTGACGCAATACCTGCTGGCTGGCCTGGTGCTCGCCCATGTGCTCCAGCAGACGCACCAACTCGGCGCAGGTCTGGATATCACGGCGGCTGGCGAAGCTGGCTTCCAGGTACTCCCGCGCCTTGCCCCACAGACTGTTACGCAGCGCCAGCCGCCCCAGTGCCAGCAGCAAGGTCGCATCATGCGGGTGATCGGCCAGCCAGCGCTCGGCGGTATCCAGCTGGCGGGCCGGGTCGGCGCCGCGTACCAGACCGTAGATATGCACCAGCCGATCGCTGTAGAAATGCGACAGGGCTTCGCGCAATACCTTCTCGGCATGCACCTCGGCACCGGATGCCCGCAACTGCAACGCATAGGTCTCGATCAGCGCGACGTCCTGCCGGAGCGGCTTGGGCACCCTCTCCCAGACATTGCTGACCGGGTTGGCCGAACCTGCCTCGAGACCCTGGGCGCGCTGGGCGGCCTGGGTCAGCAAGGCAACATAGACCTGACGCTCCAATGCCTGCTGATCGGCCTCGTTGTACAGATGATGGCGACGCAGTTCCGGCAGCAACTGTTCGAGCCGCTCCCAGTCCTCCAGACGCAGATACAACTGCCCCATCAGCTTGAGTGCGTACAGATGCTTGGGATGCTCCTTGCGCACCCGGGTGAGGGTCGCCAGGGCCTGTTCCAGCTGGCCGCGGGCGATCTGCAACTGCGCCTGGGTCACGGCGATGGCGACATCGGCATTGGGCGTGGTTTCATAGGCTTCACGCAGCAGATTATCGGCCTCGCGATAATCCTCTATCTCATGCGCGGCACGGGCGGCAGCCAGGTAGTTGATCAGCGGCTGGTCGGCATGCGGCGCGGCGCGGCGCAGCAGACGCAGGCTGTTGGCCCAGTGCCCTTCGGCAAACTCCAGCAGGCCACGGGTGGTGACCTGGTTGGCACGCCGCGCGCGGTTGTGCCGTGACCAGGGGTTGACCCGGCGGCTGGAGGCGTTGATCACCCGCACCACGGCTCGCAGCAACGCCAGCAACAGCCACAGCGCCAGCAGCAGGGCCAGACCGACCCAGATGCTGGTTTCCACCGATATGTTGCGCCAGGCGATCAGCAGGTAGCCTGGATCCTCCGCCACCGCCATGCCCAGCAGGGCAGCGATCAGCAGCACCACCAGCACCGCTACATAGCTCTTACTCATCGGAGCTCTCCCCACTGGCGGCAGGGCTCTTGCGACTCTGGATGTAGGCCGCCAACCCCTGTTGCAGCGGAGCCAGGTCCGGCGCGGTAACGCTGACCCGCTCAGCGGCCAGTTGCACCAGGCGGTTCTGCATGGCGCGTACCTGCGGATTGTCCAGCTCGAAGAACTGTTCGAGCATACCGCCGGCACGCTCCAGGCTGTCGCGGTAGATTTCGCCCTCACCGCGCAGCACCGCCCACTGGGCCTGCTCCAGAGTCAGCTGCAGAGTGCGCCGGACGCGCTGCATTTCCGCCTCGTCGAGCAATGGCGTGATTACCTTGCCGCGCTGGAAGTCGACGCGTACATAGCGCTCCAGGCGCATCAGCATGCGCTCGCCACGGGTGCGCCGGGCCAGACGATCCTCGAATTCCTCCTCCGGCGTGACCTCATCCGGGTCGAACACCGGCACCGGCAGCGCCACCAGCTCGGCCACCTGGTCATGCAATGCAGCCAGTTTGAGGAACAATCCGGAGCGGTCAACCAGCGGCAGCGCCTCTATCTGGGTCTGGTAACGCGCCAACTGCTCGCGTACGGCAAACACCCCGCTATCGGGCTGGGCCTGCAGGATGTCGTCCACTGCCTCCAGCAACTCCCGCGCCGAGGCCACATCCTGGGCCGCCAGCAGGCGCAGCGAAGCCAACCGCAGCATGTACTCGGCCTCGGCCAGCTTCCAGTCCGCCCGCGCATCGCCCTGCAGCGTATCCAGGCGCTGGCTGAGTGCCTGCTGGCTGCGTTGCAGGTCAGCGGTCAGGCGCTGCAGTTGCTGCCACTCCTCGGCCACCGGCAGGCCTTGCAGGCGCTGCTCGGCGCTGCGCTGGCCCTGACGCTGGCTATTGGTCAGTTCGGTAAGGCGGTTTTCCAGTTGCTGCTGGTACGCCTGGCTGTGCTGCTGCGCCTGGTACCACTGCCAGCCGGACAGACCCAGCGCCGCAGCGGCGACCAGCAAGGCCAGAACGGCGACACCGCGCCCGCCGCCACCGCCTTTCTTCTTCCCGGGGGGCACCCGGGGCGGAGGGGTGCCGGTATTCCCTGCAGCCTTGTCGGTACGCTTGTCACTGGACTGCTCGGCTGCCGGTGTCGCCAGCGCTTCTGCGGATGGCGGGTTGGCGCCTTGATTGTTGTCTTTTGTCGGTTCCACGCGTTTCCCCTTATGGCGTGAGCGGGTGCGCGGCGACCGCAGCCAGTACGCTGTTGTCGTCGGCGCCCTGGCAGGACACCACATCGGTGCAGCCCAATTGCTGCGCCAGGGTGGCGACCCGCTCCCCCGGGACCCAGCAGCGCCAGTGGCGCTGCTGTTCCCATGCTGTTCCAGCCGCGCACTGCCAATGCTGCAGTGCCTGGCCACTGAGTATCACTATGCCGCGGCAGCCATCGGTCGCAGCGGCGGCCAGCTGCTGCGCCAGTGCTTCCGGCATGGCGCGCCGATACAATTCCAGCAGATCGACCCGGCCGCCGGCCCGGCGTATGGTTCCAGCCAGATGCTCGCGCCCACCCTCACCGCGCCAGATCAGCACCCGCAGATCGGGCAGGCCCAGCAGCCGCTGCCAGGCCGGCAAGCGCAACAGCGCTTCGCTGTCCTGGCCGTCCAGCGGGATCTGCACCGGCAGTCCGTATTCTTCCAGCACCGCGGCGGTCCCGCCGCCAACGGCAAACCATTCGATACCCAGCGGCGGTTGCGGCCAGTACTGGTCCAGCCGCTCCAGCCCCAGGCGTGCGGCGATGGGGCTGACCACCATCACCGCATGATAACGATCCAACTCCAGTATCAGGCTGCGCTGCTGCGGCGTCTCCGGCTGCGGCTCGATCTGCAGCAGGGGCAGACTGCGCGCGGCGATGCCCTGTTGCTGCAGACGCGCAGCCAGACGGCGATTATCCTCCTCCGAGCGCGTCAGCAGCACATCGCTCACTGGCCGTCCGCCTCCCGGTACACGGCATCGAGGATCTGCTGCGCGCCCTGGCGCAGCAGATCCTCGGCCACCGCGACGCCCAGTTGCTCGGGCTGCGACTCGGGACCACGCGCCTCGGCGGTGATCAGCCGCTGGCCATCCGGGTCGCCGACCAGCCCGCGCAGCCAGATTTCGCCATTGCTGCGTTCGGCATAGCAGGCGATCGGCACCTGGCAGCCGCCGTTCAGGTGATTGTTCAGCGCACGCTCGGCGCGTACCCGCAGGGCGCTGTCCAGATCGTTCAGCGGTGCCAGCAGCGCGTGCAGTTCGGTGTCATCACTGCGACACTCGATACCGACCGCGCCCTGCCCGCCCGCCGGCAGACTCAGCTCGGGGGCGATGGCGCTGCGGATGCGGTCGTCGAAACCCAGGCGCTTGAGCCCGGCGGCGGCGAGGATGATGGCGTCGTACTCACCGGCGTCCAGCTTGGCCAGACGGGTATTGACGTTACCGCGCAGGAAGCGGATCTGCAGGTCCGGGCGGCGGGCCATCAGCTGGGCCTGGCGGCGCAGGCTGGAGGTGCCGACCACACTGCCCTGCGGCAGCACGTCGATGGATTCGAAACGGTTGGAAACGAAGGCGTCACGCGGGTCTTCCCGCTCGCAGATGACATACAGCCCGAGCCCCTCGGGGAACTGCATGGGCACGTCCTTCATGGAATGCACCGCCAGATCGGCTTCGTTGGCCAGCAGCGCGGCTTCCAGCTCCTTGACGAACAGGCCCTTGCCACCGATCTTGGCCAGCGGTGCGTCCAGCAGCTTGTCGCCGCGGCTGACCATGGGCACCAGGCTGACGGTCAGGTCCGGGTGCAGTTGCTCAAGGCGCGCTTTTACATATTCGGCCTGCCACAGGGCCAATGCGCTCTTGCGGGTGGCAATTCGCAGATGTCGACTCATGGGATTCTCGTCCTGTACCAACGGGCATGATACGCGATGCCCCGGTTATCATCCACGCGGACCCATATCAGAGTTCTTCCATCAACTTGCGCAATCCCGGTACATGACGGCGGCTGACCGTCAGGGTCTCCTCCGGTAGCCCCTTGAGGTGCAGGTGAAAATGCCCCATGGAGCTGCGCTGCAGCCGTCCTATGCGGTTGCGCGCCACCAGCGCGTTGCGGTGGATGCGCACGAAGTGCTCGCCGAACTCATCCTCCAGCGCCTTCAAGGGTTCATCCAGCAGTAGCTCGCCGGCACTGTGACGCAATGTCACATACTTGTGATCGGCAACGAAATACAGCACATCCTCGATCGGCACCAGTTCCACTCCCTTGCGGGTGCGCGCACTGATATGGCTGCGCGCCTGCTGCGTTTCGGTGACGATGCCGGCCTTGCCGAGGCTGGCCAGCTGCAGGCGATTGAGCTTCTGCGCCTTGCCCAGAGCCTCGGCCAGATCCTCGCTGCGCACCGGCTTGAGCAGATAGCCGACCGCGCTGACGGCGAAGGCCTCCAGCGCATATTCGCCATGGGCGGTGCAGAACACCACCGCCGGCGCGTCGGTCATCTCGCACAACCGTGCCGCCGCCTGCAGCCCATCCATGCCCGGCATGCGGATATCCAGCAACACGATGTCCGGGTGCAGTTTTTCAACCAGTTCCAGCACCTCCTGCCCGTTGGCTGCCATGTCCGGCAGCACGGTGTAGCCCGGCAAGGCGGAGACCAGCCTGGCCAGGCGCTCCCGGGCAAGAGGTTCATCATCGGCGATAAGTACTTTCATGCCTGAATGACTTCCTGTGCGTTAAGTGGACGGTTGCTTACAAGGATAGACCAGCCTGCTGAAGTAGCGCGGCCCGTCCTGCCACGCCTCGACCTGGGCCGCCGGGCCGAACAGGGCGGCCAGGCGTGCGCGGATATTGTTCAGTGCCATGCTGGCTCCCTGGTGCTCCGATTGCTGTGGACAACTATTGGAGACCAGCAGTTCAACGCGCCCCGCACGGTAATGTCCGCTGACCTGGATGTCGCCGCCGGCAATGCATGGCTGCAGACCATGCAGAATGGCATTCTCCAGCAATGGCTGCAGCGTCAGCAGGGGAAACGGCAGGTTGTCCGGCAGCCCGTCGACCTGCCACTGCACCTGCAGGCGCTCGCCCAGACGGTACTGTTCGATGCGCAGGTAACCCCGGCACAGACGGTACTCCTCCCCCCAGGTAGCCACCGCATCGGCGTCGGCGAGGTTGGCGCGAAACAGGTCGGACAGATCCAGCACGGCATTTTCCGCCTTGTCCGGCTGCGTGCCGATCAGGCTGACGATGCTGTTGAGGCTGTTGAACAGGAAGTGCGGGCGGATACGTGATTGCAGCGACTGCAGGCGCGCCTGCAATGCTGCCTGGTTCTGCGATTGCCATTGCTGCTGCAGGTAGAAGTAGCGCAGCAGCATGCTGGTCATGATCAGCGCGATCAGGCCATGGCGCAGCAACTGCTCGGTGTGCAGCGGCGGGGTGCCGGCCATGCCCTGGTACAGCACCCAGTCGGCAAGCACGGTGAACAGCAGCGCCAGCCCCACCACCACCGCATAACAGCAGGCAATCGCCAGCCCCAGCGGGCGACGGCGCATCCAGTTGCGCAGGCGGCACAGCAGAGCGGCGGACAGCAGCACTATCCATTGCACGAACAGCGAGGCCATCGCCAGCTGCAGCCAGTCGAAGCCCTCGGCCACCGGCTGCGCCAGCACCCAGACCAGCACCATCAGCTCGGCCAGCACCACCAGGGTGAACACCGCAACGGGCGAGCACAGGTCCGGGAGGAAGAAGTCCTCCCCTGCCTGGGGCTTGCTCAACAATGACCAGAATCCATTCTTCATCCGCGCAGTGTCCGCCAGCCGGGCGCCCTCGTGCAAGCGTGAAATGCTATGCTATGCGCCTTTTCACATCACAGCTGCGGAACGATCCGAGACATGAGCCAAGATCAGACTACCAACCAATCCTGGGGTGGCCGTTTCAGCGAACCGGTGGACGCCTTCGTCGCCCGTTTCACTGCCTCGGTCGATTTTGACAAGCGCCTGTACAAGCATGACATCCAGGGCTCGATTGCCCATGCCAGCATGCTGACCAAGGTCGGCGTGCTCACCGAAGCCGAGCGCGACAGCATCATTGATGGCCTGAACGCCATCCGCGCCGAGATCGAGGCCGGTCAGTTTGCCTGGCGGGTCGATCTGGAAGACGTGCACATGAACATCGAGGCACGCCTCACCGACCGCATCGGCATCACCGGCAAGAAGCTGCACACCGGCCGCTCGCGTAACGACCAGGTGGCTACCGATATCCGTCTGTGGCTGCGTGAAGAGATCGACATCATCGTCGCCGAGCTGGAGCGCCTGCAGCGCGGCCTGCTGGAACAGGCCGAGCAGCACGCGGCAGTGATCATGCCCGGCTTCACCCACCTGCAGACCGCCCAGCCGGTGACCTTCGGCCACCATCTGCTGGCCTGGTTCGAAATGCTCTGCCGCGACCGCGAGCGTCTGCTCGACTGCCGCAAGCGGGTCAACCGCATGCCCCTGGGCAGCGCCGCGCTGGCCGGCACCACCTACCCGATCGACCGCAACCTGACCTGCGAGCTGCTGGGCTTCGATGCGGTATCCGGCAACTCGCTGGATGGCGTATCCGACCGCGACTTCGCCATCGAATTCTGCGCCGCCGCCTCGCTGGCGATGATGCACCTGTCACGCTTCTCCGAGGAGCTGGTGCTGTGGACCAGCGCCCAGTTCAACTTCATCGAACTGCCCGACCGCTTCTGCACTGGCTCCTCGATCATGCCGCAGAAGAAGAACCCCGACGTGCCGGAACTGGTGCGCGGCAAGTCCGGCCGCGTGTACGGTCACCTGATGGGCCTGCTGACCCTGATGAAGAGCCAGCCGCTGGCCTACAACAAGGACAACCAGGAAGACAAGGAGCCGCTGTTCGACGCCGCCGACACCCTGCGTGACAGCCTGCGTGCCTTCGCCGACATGATCCCGGCGATCAAGCCCCGTGTGGAAGTGATGCGTGAAGCCGCCCGCCGCGGCTTCTCCACCGCCACCGATCTGGCCGACTACCTGGTGCGCAAGGGCCTGCCGTTCCGCGACTGCCACGAGATCGTCGGCCATGCGGTGAAATACGGGGTGGACAGCGGCAAGGACCTGGCCGAGATGAGCCTGGAGGAACTGCGCCGCTTCAGCGACCAGATCGAGCAGGACGTGTTCGAGGTGCTGACCCTGGAAGGCTCGGTGAATGCCCGCGACCATATCGGCGGCACCGCTCCCAATCAGGTGCTGGCCGCGGTGCAGCGCGGACGCGACCTGCTGGCAGGCTGAGCGCTCGGCCAACACCATGCCCGACTCCGACCCGCGCCCCCGCTACCGCGTCAGTGCCGACCGCAGCTCGGCACGGCGGCGGGTGCGCTATGTGGAAAGCAGCCACCCGGATGACGGCAGCTGTACCCTGTGCCAGCTGGACGAGCTGGCACAGGACGAAGCTCAGAGCGCAGCGCTGACCGACAGGACGAAGCTGCCGGCACCCTCGTCGCCATAGCTGCCGCTGCTCAACTGGTAGTCGCCGGCATCCAGCCATAGCTCGAGCTGGGCATCGGTACCGCCGGCGCTGTCATCATCCTGCTCCTCCAGCCCGGCACCCTGCAGCCCGAGTAGTGCGTCGAACTGCGATGAGCGCAGGGTGATACGGTACAGCCCGGCCTCGCTGATGCTCAGCTGTGTGCTGGTCGGCTGCCCGCTCATCAGGCGGCCCACCCGGGTTTCACCGGCGGCGATGCCGTCACCCAGCATGGCAACCTGGGTCAGCTCGGCAGACAGGGTGAACATCCCGTCCACACCATCCAGTTGCGCCGCCTTGACCCGGTAGCTGCCCGGCTCGACCGCCACACTGATCAGCGCATCCCGATCACCACCGCTGTCATCGTCACGGGTGTTGATACCCTGCCCGTTCAGCTCCAGCAGACTGTCGAAATCATCCGAGCGCATGCTCAGTTGCAGCAGACCGGCCTGCTCGATTGCCAGCGTGTAGGTCTGCGGATGGCCGGTGAGCATACCGGTCCGCTCTTCGCCCAGCGGCAGTTGGTCACCATCGCTGAGGGAAATACCCTCAGGCATCTCCCAACGCTTGAAACTCAGGCTGTAGATCCCTTCATCGGCGGTATCGATCCCCCCGGCAATCACCTGGTAACTCCCCTCCTGCAGCTGGGTCAGCAGGCGTGAATCGGTCCCGCCGGCACCGTCGTCATCCGTGCGGTTGAGCCCCGGGCCCCGCAGTTTCAATACCGTGTCGAATTCGGTGGAACGCAGCACCAGCTCGTACAGCCCCTGCTCCGCGATTGTCAGGGTATAGCGGTTGCCGCCCTTGCCACCGTTGGACTGCAGGCGACCCAGGATCTCCGCCCCCGGCTCCAGCTCACCATCACTGGTGACTTCAGCGGTGCTCAGTTCCAGGCGGAACGGACCGAAGTCGCTGGCGTTGCTGCCACTGACCGCCAGGCGGTAGATGCCATCCTGCTCCGGCTGCAGATAGAGCTGCTCGGCACGCGGGCCGCTGATCAGACGGCTGTCCTCGGACAGCAACAGCAATGTCGGTTGCTGCAGCGCACCGCTGCTGCTGACCCGATACAGGGTACCGGCCTGCAGTTGCAGCGCGAAGCTCTGCGTGCGCGAACCATCGTTGAGATTGACATCACTCTGGCTGGTCAGCTCTCCGGCCAGACTGGCCGGCATGTCGCGCACCGGTGCGGCAGAGGTAGAGGTGGCAGGCTCGTTGCAGCCAGACAACAGGATCGCAAGTCCGGCCAGCGGCAAGGCAACGGCACGATGAGCAAAGTGCATGGGGTGTCCTTTTGTGCTCGATAAGGGGGGAAGACTATAGTCCGATTCTTGCCGCTTGGGCAGCAGCTTGAAGCGACCAATCAACCCACAGGCGTAGCGCGGGCGCGCTACACCCCAAGGGGCTAGCCCGCTGGCTGCTGCTGGGTGATGCAGTGGATATTGCCGCCGCCCAGCAGAATTTCCCGCCCCGGCACCATCACCACCCGGCGCTCGGGAAACAGCGACTCGAGGACCGACTGGGCCTGGGCATCCTGCGGGTCGTCGAACGAGGGAGCGATGATGCCGCCATTGACGATGAGAAAATTGACGTAGGAACCGGCCAGCCGGATTAACGGGGTACGCGGCTGGCTGCCGGGTACCTGATCCACCCCCGCGCATTCCTCTGCGCTGGCATGGATCGGTCCGGGTATCGGCATGCGGTGCACGGTCAATTGCCGGCCCTGGGCATCGGTGGCCTGCTCCAGCACCGTCAGCGCCGCCTGACAGCGAGCATGGTTGGGGTCTTCCGGGTCATCGGTCCAGGCCAGCAGCACTTCGCCGGGCCGGACGAAACAGCAGAAGTTGTCCACATGCCCATCGGTTTCATCGTTGTACAAGCCTTCCGGCAGCCAGATGATGCATTCAACGCCCAGATAATCCATCAGCATCCGTTCGACTTCATGGCGCTGCAGGTGCGGATTGCGGTTGGGGTTGAGCAGGCATTCCTCGGTAGTGATCAGGGTGCCTTCGCCATCCACATGGATGGCTCCGCCTTCCAGCACGAAGCCGTCGGTACGGTAGCGCGGACAGCGCTCCAGGCCGAGGATCTTGTCCGCCACCTGATCGTCCCGGTTCCATGGCCAATAGAGTCCGCCATCGAAGCCGCCCCAGGCATTGAAGGTCCAGTCCACGCCACGCAGCCCACCCTGACCATTGCTGACGAAGGTCGGCCCGGTATCCCGTACCCAGGCGTCGTCGCTGCTGATCTCCACCACGCGGATCGCCGGGTGGTCCAGTTGCAGGCTGGCATTGGCATACTGCGCCGCCGACACGCCCACGGTCACCGGCTCGAAGCCGGCAATGGCCCTGGCCACCTCGGCAAAGGCGGCCTGCGCCGGTTTGGCGCCCAGGCGCCAGTTATCCGGGCGCTCCGGCCAGAGCATCCAGGTCTGACTGTGCTGCGTCCACTCGGCGGGCATGGCATAGCCGTCGGCGCGGGGGGTGCTGTGCAGGGTGTACATGAATCAGGACTCCAGCGAACCATCCAGGGTTTTCAACGGGCCATACAGGTTTGGCCGACGGTCACGGAATACGCCCCAGGCACTGCGGACATGTTCCAGTTGGTCCAGGTCGAACTGTTGCACCAGTACCGTTTCATCGGAAGCATTGGCCTCCTGTACCTTTTCACCGAACTGGTCGGCAATGAAGGACGCACCATAGAAGGTGATGTCATAACCGTCCTGCTCCTCCCGACCGACTCGGTTACTGGCTACCAGCGGCATCAGGTTGGCACCGGCATGGCCCTGCTGCACCCGCTGCCAGTGACCCCTGGAGGTGATCGAAGCGTCATGCGGCTCGCTGCCGATGGCGGTAGGATAGAACAGGATCTCCGCCCCCTGCAGGGCCATCGCCCGGGCGCTTTCCGGGAACCACTGATCCCAGCAGATACCCACGCCGATACGCGCATACCGGGTATTCCACACCTTGAAACCGGTATCACCGGGATTGAAATAGTATTTCTCGTGATACCCCGGCCCATCGGGGATATGGCTCTTGCGATACACGCCCAGATTGCGACCGTCGGCATCGATGATGGCAATGCTGTTGAAACGCGCCCGCCCGGACAGCTCGAAGAAGCTGATCGGCAATACCACCTGCAACTCCCTGGCGATTTTCTGGAAGTGTGCGATAGCCGGATTGTCCTCCACCGCGGTCGCCAGCTGCAGGTATTCAGGATTGGGCTTCTGGCAGAAATAGGGCGTCTCGAACAGCTCCTGGATCAGGATGATCTGCGCCCCCTTGGCGGCAGCCTGGCGTACCAGCTGTTCGGCCTTGGCGATATTGGCCTGGCGATCCCAGCTGCAGCTCATCTGGGTGGCGGCGACGGTAACGAGGCGGGACATGGCGTTCTCCGGCAGGTGAATGATGTATCAGAGCATAACCCATGCACTCCGCCATCGCTTCCCTCCCAGCACTCTCATCGCGCTCTGAAACGCCACTGGCTGAGCACTATCCCGGCAAATACACAGCCTGCGCCCAACCACTGCCAACCAGTCAAACTCTGACCCAGAAACCAGTAACCCAGTGCCAACGCGGACACCGGGCTGAGCAACAGCAGAATCGAGATGAATACCGGGTCCAGTCCCCGCAGGGCACGAAACCACAGCAGATAGGGCAGCGCCGTGCCGAGCACCGCCAGATAGAGATAACCACCCAACTCACTGGAACTCAGCGGCGGCGGCAACCCTTCATACCACAGCATCAAGGGAAACAGCAGCAGTCCACCCAGCAACAACTGCCATCCGGTAAAGGCCAGCAGTGGAATGGGCATCTGCCAGCGTTTAACCAACAGTGTGCCCAGCGCCATGCTGAGCGCCGCCACGGTAGCCGCCAGCACGCCGATGCCATCCCAGACCAGGCGACTGGGCGATACCAGTACCAGCGCCACACCGACCAGCCCCAGCACTACCCCTGACAACGTTTGCAGGGCGGTACGCTGGCGGAATAATAGCCAACCGAACCCCACCACCAACAGTGGCTGGGTACAGATCAGCAGGGCAGCCAGCCCACCCGGCAACCGGTAGGCGCTGACAAATAATGGCCAGTGCAACAACGACATGCAGAGTGCGCTCACCACCAGCAGCCTGAGCCAATCACGCCGCGCTGGTACATACCGGGTGAGCAGTACCATTACCAGTCCTACGGGCAGAATCCGCAATACCGCCGCCGTCAGCGGTCGATCCGGCGGTAGCCACTCGGTGGTTACCAGGTAGGTGCTGCCCCAGACCAGCGGCGGCAGCGCCGCCATGATCCATAACCGATTCATATCGCTCCCTCTCCATGCAGCTTGCCAACGTGGTGCGCTCTGAACCTGGCCGCAGATGATAAAGACGCCATGGCACTGGCTTACTGTCTTACTCAGCAATATGGATGCCAACCCACCCCAGCAACACCGGTGCCGCCAGTACCGCCGCGGGCGACTGCAATCCTGAGCCGGGGTCCAGTTCAGGATGAAGGCGTTTCTTGCATATTGCAGTGGCCAGGCTGTGCCATGACGTAGTCCAGCTGCCGGTGGATACCGCCAATGCAGGGCGTCGGCAGCTGGCTCGTTTCTTGCTCCGATATCAGTGACATTCGCTGAGGGGGTTCCGTGATGCAACGTATACATACCCAACCTGATCCGTTTGAGTCCTTTGCCCTGTCCCAGGCAATAGCCGTTGGCGAGTGGATCTTCGTATCCGGGCAGGCAGCCCTGAATGATCAGGGCGACATTGTTGGGGAGGGCAACTTTCGGCTGCAGGCCGAGGCTGCGTTTGACAACCTGCAGGCGATTCTCAAGGCCGCGCACGCCAGTCTGAAGGATGTGGTCAAGGTCACCATCTTCGTGACCGACATGCAGTATTTTCCCGATGTGGTGGAGCTGCGGCGGCGCTACTTTACCCCGCCCTATCCAGCCGACAGCATTGTCGAAGTAAAGGCGCTGGCATTACCGCAACTGATGTTCGAGATCGAGGCCATCGCCATACGCGGCGCAGGTAGCGCATGAATGGCCGAGCGCAGACGCGTTACAGCTCTTCCTCACCGCCGCGTATACGCTTGAGCCGCCGCCACAGTGTGGTCTGGCTGATGCCGAGATACTCCGCGGCCTGTCCCTTGTTGCCACCGAACATCTGCAGTGCCTTGACGATTTCCTCCTGTTCGATGTTGTGCAGATGCCCGCCGCGCGGCTCCGTCGGCGGTTGCTCGTACAGTTCGGGCAGAATTCTGGGCAACGACTCGATCAGCAGTTCACAGTTGCCGTACAGTTTCAGCGAAACGATCAGGCGTTCAACGTAGTTCTCCAATTCCCGCACGTTGCCAGGCCAGCGGTAACGGCGAAAAATCGGGGAAACGCCCTTGACCAACTCATCCACCGCCACCTCGATACCGTAGCGCAGCGACTCGTTGCGCATGAGGAACTCGGTCAGCAGCGGAATGTCTTCCGGGCGCTCGCGCAGCGGCGGAATATGCACCTGGAAGGTGCTGATGCGGTAATACAGATCCTCCCGGAAACGCCCGGCGCGCACCTCCTCCATCAGGTCCACGTTGGCGGCCGCGACGAACTTGATATTCAGCGCGATGGAGCGGCGTGAGCCGACCGGCGAGACTTCACGCTCCTGCAGGACCCTGAGTAGCTTGGCCTGCTGGGCCAGGGGCAGCGAGTTGATCTCGTCCATGAAAAAGGTACCGCCGTTTGCGCTTTCGAGCAGGCCCGACTTGCCACCACTCTTGGCGCTGGTAAAGGCACCCTCGGCGTAGCCGAACAGCTCGGATTCAAACAGCTCCGCCGGAATCGCTGCGCAGTTGATGGCGACAAAGGGCCCATCGGCATTGGCACTGGCCTGATGCGCCTGGCGGGCGGCAAGCTCCTTGCCGGTACCTGTCTCACCCCGAATCAGCACCGTACCGGGAGTGGCCCCATACACCAGCAGCTGGTTCTGCACGTCCGCCATACGGCCAGACTGGTAGACCAACCGGCGATTGTCACCACTCGGTACGGCCACCGGACTGGGCACGACATGGTAGAGATAGCCCACACGCTCACCATCGACCTCGAACGGCTGCTTGCTCAGGCTGCACAGGCGCTCACCCAGCAGCAGCCCCTCAGCGCTGATACTCTCAGCCTCCAGCACCCGGCTATCAAACAGCCCCTCCAGCCGGCGCCGACGGTTGAGTGACGGAACCAGACTGCTGGCGCCAGCATTCCACGATACCAGCCCGCCCTCGCGGTTGGTCAGTATCTGCGCGTTGGGCGTCTGCTCCATCAGAAACTGCACCAGCGCATGCTGCTGCTGTTGGCGTTTGTGTTCGCCGGCATAACGTATCGCCTTGCGTACCAGGTTACGGCAGGACTCCCGCGAGTACAGCAGTACCGACTCCAGCCCCCACTGCTGGGCCAGGTCACAGGCGTAGCTGGAGCCAATAACCACGCCAAACCCCTGGTCACGCAGGTTGTGGAAGATCTCCTTGGCATGTTCTGCGGTGCTGTAGGTGTGATGAGACAGCTCAAGCCCCTCGAACAGGCCGAGCAGTTCAATGTTGGTCTCCTGTCGCTCATAGGTCATCAACAGGATCCGCGAGGAGATCCGCCGGGCGGTGATGACCGCCTGGACCAGATCCGTTTGCTCCACCTTCAAGGCCAGTACCGGCATCGGCAAGGTGTCGTTCAGATAAAAGGCATTGGCACCGGCGCTGATGAAGACATCCACCGCCTGGCGTTCGATCAGGTCCCGGGCGGCGCGCACCGCATCATTGAAAATGTTGTCAATGATGGTGATGCTGGCCAGCGCCTCGAATTCAGGTATGAGACTGTGCACCAGTCTGCTCAGCTTCGAGTTGCCGATCAGGCACACCCTGACCCGTTCAAGCTCCGCATTGGCAAATTCCACGTTCTGACCTCTTTTATTGTTATAAGGGACAGTGGAGCGCTCAGGAACGAAAGATCCAGGGTTCCGCCAGCAGTCTTCCAGCCTCGTGTTCCCTGATCTGCTCAGCATACTGCAAGGTCTCGCCAATTTCGTCCAGCCCGCTGAGCAGATGCTGACGCCGCCCCTCCTCAAGCTCGAAGAACCAACGGAGACTGCCGACTCGCAGCGTCTTTTCCGTCAAGTCCACCTGCGCCTGCAACCCGGGATCGGCCTGTGCCAGGACGAACAACTGGTCGATGTCGGCCTGCGGCAATCTCAGCGGCAGCAGGCCGTTATTGAAACAGTTGTTGGTAAAGATATCGCCGAAGCTGGGTGCGATGATGACCCTCACACCAAAATCCCGCAATGCCCAGACCGCATGTTCACGGCTGGAGCCGCAGCCGAAATTGGCCTGGGCCAGCACCACGCTACCCTGTCGATAAGGCTCCCGGTTGAGAATGAAGTCGGGATTTTCCCGCCGTGATGCCAGCGGGGTATCGATCTCTCCCGGATCCAGGTAGCGCTCGTCGTCGAACAGGAAGGGACCGAAACCATGGGAGTCCAGGCTCTTCAGATACTGCTTGGGCAATAACATGTCGGTATCCATGTTGGCCCGGTTCAGCGGAATGATGATGCCCGTATGCTTGATCAAAGGCTGCATGGCTCAAAGGCTCCTGAAGTCGACCAGTTCCCCGGCCACTGCGGCAGCGGCGGCCATGGCCGGGGACATCAGATGGGTGCGCCCGCCCTTGCCCTGACGCCCTTCGAAGTTGCGATTGGAAGTGGCGGCACAACGTTCGCCCGGGTTGAGGCGATCCGCATTCATGCCCAGACACATGGAGCAACCCGGCGCGCGCCACTCGAACCCCGCCGCCTTGAAGATGCGGTCCAGCCCCTCACGCTCGGCCTGCAGCCGCACCAGCCCGGAACCCGGCACCACCAGCGCCTGGCGAACGCGAGCATGTACCCGATGATTACGCAGCACCGAGACAGCCGCGCGAAGGTCCTCGATGCGGGCGTTGGTACAGGAACCGATGAATACGCGATCCACGGGTAGTCCAGCCAGCGGCTGTTCCGGTTCCAGCCCCATGTAGGCACGGGCACGCTCCCAATCCAGCCGTTGCAGGGCATCGCGTGCCTGTGCATCGCTGGGAACACGACCGTCAATCGGCACCACCATGTCCGGAGAGGTCCCCCAGGTGACCTGCGGCTGTACATCCTCGGCGTCGAGTTCGACGACCTTGTCGAACGGCGCACCCGCATCGGAGTGCAAGGTACTGCGCCAGTTCTGTATCGCCTTTTGCCAGGTCTCGCCCGCAGGCGCCATGGGCCGCCCCCTGACGTATCGCTCGGTGACCTCATCGTAGGCCACCAGCCCGACCCGGGCGCCCGCCTCGATGCTCATGTTGCACAGCGTCATCCGCCCTTCCATGCTCAGGGCCTCGATCGCCGTGCCAGAGAATTCCAGGGCATGACCACTGCCACCGGCGGCACCAATATGCCCGATGATGTACAAGGCCAGGTCCTTGGCGGTAATCCCCGGCGCCAGCCGGCCATTGACCTGGATACGGAAGTTCTTCAGCTTGCGGCTGCGCAGCGTCTGGGTCGCCAGTACATGTTCGACTTCGCTGCTGCCGATGCCATGGGCCAGCGCAGCAAAAGCACCGTGGGTGGCGGTGTGGGAATCACCACACACCAGGGTCACCCCCGGCAGGGTAAAACCCTGCTCTGGCCCGACGATGTGGACTATGCCCTGCCGCGCGTCATCCAGCGCAAACAGGGGAATCTCGAAGTCCCGGCTGTTGCGCTCCAATGCCGCGATCTGCCGCCGGGCGATGGGATCGGCGACGCCGCCAATGCCCTGTTCGCGGCTGAGCGTCGGCACGTTGTGATCCGGTGTCGCCAGGCTGGTATCGAGCCGCCAGGGCTGTCGACCCGCCAGGCGCAGGTTGGAAAATGCCTGGGGCGAGGTTACCTCGTGCAACAGATGGCGATCGATATACAGCAGAGCCGAGCCATCCGGCATCTCCGCGACCCGGTGCCGCTCCCAGAGTTTGTCATAGAGCGTTTGTGCTCCCATATGTACCTCGAGACAATCAATTATCAACGGTATCGCGCGTCTTCAGCGATGGTGAGGCGTCCAGGGTATCCAGCGATACAGCGCTTCAGTGGTACCGTTGGCGACACGGTAGCCGCAGTAACTATCCAGCCGCCCTCCCGCTTGGGGCTGGATGATGCATAAAGGGCGCCTGCAGCTCCGCTCGTCGATATCAGCCAGTTCAAGTGCCTGTCTGCTGCGATCCAGCTCAGTACCTGATACCTCGCGCTGTACACCATCAAGGCGTGCGACGTTGGCCTTGAAATGCCCTACCCAGGCGGCGACATACTGCTCACACAGCGGCGACTGCCGGGGCAACTCCGGCGGTGCGACACCGCCGGGCTGGGAGGCGCAGGCGCTCAAGCAGAGCGACAGCACGCTAGCCAAGCAGCGCAAGGCACTCCTCCACGCTGCGAACGTCCGCATACTTGATATTCAAGTCCCTGAGGTTGGCGGCATGCGCCTGCGCATCGCGATCCCCGGTGGCCTGCTCGGGAATCAGCACCCGGAAGTCGTGCTGCAATGCATCCACCGCAGTGGCACGCACGCAACCACTGGTGGTCAGGCCGGTGACCATCACACCATCAGCCCCGGCCTGGCGGATCAGCTCCGCCAGGTTGGTGCCGAAGAAGGCGCTGGCCCAGAACTTCACGATCACCGGCTCATCCGGCCCGGGCTCCAGCCGCGGATCGATTTCCACCAAGGGTGAACCTGCCTGCAGCACATCCAGTACCGGCAATTTTTCGCGAAATACACGGGCCTGCGCCGGATCGTCATAGGCCACGGTGGTGAAGAACACTGGCCAGCCGCGCCGGCGAAACGCCTCAAGCAGCTGGGCATTGGCCGCCACCACAGCGTCACAGGCACTGGCCAGCGGGCTGCGTTGTGGATCGGTAAAACCCACGGTCAGGTCAACCAGCACCAGCGCATAGCGCTGGGCTGGGGTCAGGGAACGGGAATCCAGAGCCATGCCACACCTCAATTCCAGGATGGGGTAACCGGTGCCGGCAGGCCGGTTTCCTCAAGGCAGCGCGCCTTGAGCTGATCCAGCGTGCCACCACGATCAAACAGCTGAAGTTCGCCACGCGCGGCGGCCATCTGCTCGCGCAGGCCTGCGGTGGCCTGGGTTTCGACGGCATCATCGACGATCACCACGCCATAGCGGCGAGCGCCGTCAATGCTGACCAGGCCCTTGCGCACATCGCGCAGCACCAGTGCCGGGTCACGCGCCAGGGGGTCACCCCAACCGCCACCGCCCCAGGTATCGAACAGCAGCAGATCACCAGCCTTGACCTGAATGTTGTCGCACTTGGCCGGCAATATCTGCCGGCTGCCATCGGCCCGCAGCAGCTCCTTGCGACTGCGCTCACCCGGCGACCCGCCGTTGACGCCCCAGGGATAGGTCAACCAGCGATCGTCATGGATGGAGACATCCCCGTCGACCAGCAACCGATAGGCCACGCGCAGACCGTTGCCGCCCCGGTGCAGCCCCGCGCCACCGGAGTCGGCCAGCGTCTCGTAGGTTTCGATACGCAGCGGGAAGTAGGCCTCGACGAATTCATTGGGTACGTTGGTAAAGCCAGGCCACAGCGAGTGGCCATCCGGTCCATCGCCCACCGGCCGCCCGGGAATGCCGCCAAAGCCGATCTGGAACAGCTGGAACCACTCGCCTTTCTGGTCATAACCGGAGTACATGAAGTGCGGCGAGTCGGAAAAACCGGCCGCGTTCATGGCTTCCGGCGTGCCCTGGCCGAGCAGTCCGCCCATCATGTCGAAGATGCGGCCAAGCAGATGCGTGCGACAGGACAGCGCCGCCGGGAAGTTCGGCTTGAGGATCGAACCCTGGGGAATACGCACTTCGACCAGGTCATAGAAACCATCGTTGAGCAGAATCGCCGGATCATAGAGACTGATGGTCAAGGCGCCGAAGAAGATCTTGAACATCTCTTCGTTGACATAGAAGTTGACCGAGGAAGGAGCCTGCGGGTCGGTACCCTCGAAGTCGAAGATCGCCTTGTCCCCTTCCCGCCACAGCGCGCAACGCAGGGTGTATGGTCCCAGCCCGGCACCGTCATCACAGATATAGTCTTCGAACTCCTGACGCTGCTCAGGCACCACCCGGGTGATGACCTCGCGCATGGCCCGGTAGGTACGGTCGAGCATTTCCTGCTGGGCACTGTAGAAGGCGTCATCGCCGAAGCGCTCGGCCAGTTCGACGCAGCGCCTGCCCGCGGTACGGCAGGCGGCGACGATGGCATTCAGGTCGGAGCGGTTCCAGCGCGGCATGCGCACGTTGTGCAGAATGACATCGAGCATGTCGCTGTTCATTTCACCGCGGCGATACAGCTTGACCGGGGGAATGCGAATACCTTCTTCCCAGATGGTGCTGGCATTGGTCGGCAGACTGCCGGGAACCTTGCCACCCACATCGGACATATGCCCGAACATGGCAGCATAGTTGATGATCCGCCCATCCTTGAAGATCGGCATGAGCACCAGCCAGTCCGGCAGATGGCTGACGGCGCCGTTGCACAGATAGGGGTCATTGGTCAGGAAGATGTCCCCTTCTTCGATCTCGCCCTCATAGCTGTCGAGGAAACCGGTGATGAAGGAGCCGAACTGTCCGACGATCATCTTGCCCTCGGATGTGGCGATCATCGGGAAGGCATCGCCCTGCTCGCGGATGCCCGGACTCATGGCGGTACGGAACAGTACCGCGTCCATTTCCTTGCGGGCGTTGGCCAGCGCGTTCTCGACAATATCGATGGTGATGTTGTCCACGTCGATACGCTGGAACGGGGTGTTGTTGGTCTGTTTTATTTTCGCAACCATTGTTGTTACTCCTGACCCTGGGGGCGAATCAATAGGTTGCCGACATGATCGACAGCGGCTTCGTAACCGGGAAATAGGACGGTGGTCGAGTCCATCTCCATGACGATGGCAGGACCGGGCACCACCAGCCCCGGAGCCAGGCGCTGACGCTGGTACAGGGTGGCCTGGTGCTCTTCACCGGAAACATAGATGGTCGAGGTTCCGGTCGCCGCGTCCTGCAGGCTGACGCCCTCGGTTGCAAATACCCGCTCGGTGATCTCCGGGCGTGGCGAACGGGCGATGGCCCGCAGGTTGACCAGTTCATGCGCCTCGCTCAGGGCAAAGGTGAACAGCTGTTCGTGTTCGGCGTCGAAGGCGCTGGTGATCGCCGCCAATCCCTGCTCCTGTAGCGCCTGGAGCTCGATATCCAGCGTCAGCAGCAGGGCCTGCCCCTGATACCGCACGTCTGCCTGCCAGGTCAGCTGTTGCAGTTCGGCCGGCACGCCCTGCGATGCCAGCGAACCGCGCACGGTATCGCCCAGTTGCTGCAGGGTTTGCAGCACCTCTTCCTTTTCAAGCTCGCTGATGCGCTTGACCAGTGAACGGGACGCTTCGTCCTTGACCCGGGTCGTTGCATCGCCATAGGCACAGAGCACCCCCGGCGCAGGCGGTACGATGACCGGCCAGGAGTTCATCAGAATGCCCATGGCATTGGCATGCAACGGGCCTGCACCGCCGAAACCACAGAGCGCAAAATCACGCGGGTCGTAGCCCTGCTCGACGCTGATCAGGCGCAGTGCACCGTACATGTGCTCGGTGGCGATGCGCACGATGCCCTCGGCGGCGTCGTACAGCGACACTCCCATGGCATCGGCGATCTTCTGCACCGCAGCGGTGGCCAGGTCCCTGCGCACCTGAAAATCACCACCCAGCTTCTGTTCGGCCGGCAGATAGCCCAGCACCACGTTGGCGTCGGTCACCGTGGCGTCTTCACCGCCACGGTCATAGGCCGCCGGTCCCGGCACCGCCCCTGCGCTTTCCGGGCCGACGCGCAGCGCTTTGGTCAGTTCGGGAACGGAGGCAATGGAGCCACCGCCGGCACCCACCGTGCGTACATCCACCGATGGGGCGCGCACCGACACATCCCCTACCCGCGTCTCCCGACGAATGCGCGCCTGGTTGTTGTCGATCAGCGCCACATCCGTGGACGTGCCGCCGACATCGAAGGTCAGCACCTTGCTGAAGCCACCGCGGGAGCAGAACCAGATAGCCCCCGCCACACCGCCGGCCGGCCCGGACAGCAGCATGTTGACCGGCGTCGCTGCAGCCGACTGGCTGGTGGCCAGGCCACCGTCGGAACGCAGGATCGACAGTTGCACATCCGGGCGCAGGCGCTTGACCAGCTCGCTCTGCAGGTGCTCCATGTAGGCCGCGACCTGCGGACGCACATAGCTGTTGACCACGGTGGTTTCGGTACGCTCGTACTCCTGCATTTCCGGCACCACCTCGGAGGACAGCGAGACCGGAATGCCCGGCATCACCTGCTGCGCCAGCTCATAGATGGCCCGCTCGTGCACATCGCTGGCATAGGCGTTCACCAGGCTGATGGTCAGCGCTTCGATACCGGTTTTCCTGAGCCGCTGCAGCTCCTCGATCATGGCCTGGCGATCGAGCTCGCGCACCACATTACCCTGAGCGTCGATCCGCTCATCGGCCTCGACCGTCCATTCCAGCGGTGCCAGCAGTTCCCCCTTGTTGAAGGTGACCCAGCCGCCCAGGCCGCCCGGTACGAAGGAGCGGGCGATATGCAGTACCTGCTTGTAGCCCTTGGTGGTTACCAGACCAACCTTGGCACCACGACGGGTCAGGATGGCATTGGTAGCGACGGTGGTACCGTGCATGACCGAGCGGATATCCGAGGGCTCGACCCCGGAGATCCGACACAGTTTTTCTATTCCCTGGAGCACCGCAATCGAGGGATTGTGCGGTGTCGAAGGTACCTTTGCGGTAAAACTGTCGCCGGTTGCATCATTGATAAGAAGCAGGTCGGTGAAGGTCCCGCCCACGTCTGCACCCAAACGAAAACTCATGTTGCCTCCAGCACTTTTATTGGAATTATGTTGCGCCATGGAAACCGGGGTGCCCGCACCCCGGCGGCCAGATTAACGTGCAGCCCTTTCCAGCTCACGTAGAGCGATATCGTCGGCGGTGATCCCGGGCGTATTCAAACGCGGACCACCGAGGACGAACACCGTGCCATGACGCCGCTGGTAGTCGATGGTGAAACCCGCAGCCGAAACAATACCGACATCACCGTCCTCGGTCTTGATGGTCTTGAGGTGATAGTTCATCCATTTCCAGAACTGGCCCTGGCGATCATAGGCCTCAGCCTGGTAGAAACGCGGGAACTCCACATCCATATACATGACTTTCTTGCTGTAGGGGTGCTCCGGCGGCGTGGTCGCCTCCACGACCCAGACCTCGCGGGGTTCCCAATGATCGTTGGGGTTCCAGTGTGGCCAGTTGTCCAGGTCGACCACAGGAAACTCGGCATTGCCGGAGGCCTTCTGGTTCCATGTATCCCCGGTGGAGTTGGCTACAGCCAGGATCCAACGTTTGCCCAGCAGCTTGTACTCCGGATACCAGGTCGGGTGGGCATTGAAGATCTCGATATCATCATTGAGCTGGTCGGTGCCCCCGATCGGATCCATCCAGGTACCACCCGAGAGACGACGGGTGCGCCGTACGGACTTCACATAGGCCCATGAATCCTCCAGCTTGGGCGAGTCATAGCGAATGGTGAACAACCCCAGGCCCCGGATATCGTTGGGGTAGGTGGCATACAACAGCGTCTTGGTGAGGATACTGCCATCACCCTCGACCACCTGGTCGGTACCCAGGCGCCCCTTCAGGAAGTAGCGCTTGAATGCCCATTGCTGGCGCCGCTCCAGGCCCACCTTATCGTTGAGGAACAGGTAACCGAAGTTCGGGTAGTCCTGCATGTTCTTGATCGGCTGTGCGTAGTGATGATTCCAGATCAGTTTGGCAGCCGCATCCGGGTCATCCTCGCTGACATTGGGAAACGGTATACCCGCCACCCAGCCTTCAACCACACGGGTGTCGGGGTTGTATACCGCCTTGCCGGCGTTCTCCTGGGTTGCCGCCAGGTAGTCCCTGCCCAGCACAACCGGTTCGGATGCCTTGAGCCTCAGGCTCAAGCCTTCATTCTGGATCAACAGTTTCATTCGCTCGGTCAGCAAACTGTCTATGCTGTGGCCTTCGAAGCTGTCGCTCAGGTGTTGCTCAAGACTCTGCTTATTGATGACGGTGCCTGGAGCCAGCTCCGCTGCCTGGGCAACCAGGGAGGCGGACAGCGTCAGCGCCAGAGCGGCCGTCAGTCGATGTATGGTGAGTTTCATTATTGTTATCTCCCGATCAGAACTGATAGGTAATGCGCAGCGACAACTGGTCGTTGCCGGCGAAATAACCGAACAGGTTGGTATTGTTGAACCCCTGCAGTGCACGCTTCTGCCGCTGATCATCGAAGAAGATGTCCGCTTCGGCACGTATTCTCCAGTGATTGCCATAGGCAAGCTCGACACTCGGAATCACGAAGCTACCGCCGTAGCTCAGGTCGGTCCCCAGCGCCAGCGACGGGTTGATACGGTCGTTGTCATAGTTGGTAGCCAGAATGGCCGTGGCGATGGTGGAATGCTCCTTGGTACGACCGCTGAAGCCGGCCGAGTTGACTATCTCGTCATCACGATCGAAGTTGGTGATCCAGGTATTGAACAGCTGCACCGAGAAGAACGACGGACGGCTGGTCCTGAGATAGCGCTGCAGGCTCAGCTGCTTGTCCATGCGCAACATGGTCTTGACCACATCTTTCTCGATGATGCCGCAGAAACCCGGGAAGAACGCGCAACCACCGACCTCTCCCGCTTGAATACCGACGTTGTACGGCGCGTTGGGGATGTAGGAAATTTCGGTTGAGAACACCGCATCAAGCGACTCGACATAGCGGTTGGCGGTGACACCGAACACGTCCACGAACGGGAAGATCAGTTCGCCCACCGTGGAGTTCGGGTCGGAGCGGTAGTCACCCTTGTAGGCACCCTCGAAGCGGCGGCCACTGGCCGCGTCGCCCACACCCAGGGGGTTGTTCGGGTTGGGGTTGATCACCGGGTTCAACGACGGACCATGGAACCAGCCCAGCGAGTATTCCCACTCCCCGACCATGCTCTTCCAGCGCAGGCCGTAGGACGGATCGTCCATATCAGCTTCTTTATGATTGAAGTTGTATGGCACATCCGCACCGAAGGTGGCCGACTCGAAGGTGATGCCCTTGTTCGGGTTATTGGCCCAGCGCCCACCTTCCAGGTCGAAGCTGTTGCCGCGATCACGCGCCCGATTCATTCGGCCGGGGATGTACAGCAGTTGCAGGCTGCCATTCAGGCTATCGAAACGCTCAATGACGTTGACCATCCACAGCGACTTGCGCGAGTCCTCGTTCTCCGGCTCCAGGAAGGAGCGGATACGATTGTCATAACCGTGGATGACGTCCAGCGACTGGAAGAAGTCGGTTTCGCCCCAGACCACCTGCTGTTTACCCAGTTTCAGCGAGGTGCTAGGCCGTACGTCGGTCTGCCACCAGAACTCGCGAATCTCTTCGCTGTTGTACACATCGTCCATCAGGTTCACAGCGGACTTGGTGCGATTGCTGAATAGATCCGACGCCGCGTTGCGATCCATGGCGCGCTGCAGATCCTTCAGGTAGTCGGTCTCCACTTCCCGGGCAACGCGGCCGGAAATATACAACTGCGAATTGCCCAGCTCCTTGTACATGTTGAGTTTGAGGATGGTTCGGGCCATGGACAGGTCATACCGGTAATTGCCCCGACGCTCGGCGCCAACCAGCCCGTTTGGATCCCGCGTATCCATGACGTAGGGATTCTCGAGGTTCCACGACAGGTGTTCGCGAATGTAGCCGCTGAACTCCCAGTCCTCGAAAAAGCCAGCGTCAGCCCTAGCCAGATCATGCGCTCCCATACTCGCTGCCAAGACCGCACAGGCAAGAGAGGTTCGCATGGCGCTCGATTTTGTCTTGTTATACGCGCTCATATTCATTTCCCGATGTATTCAGGTTGGTGAGGTTGCCCTCTGATGGGGCGTGGTTCGACTGGCTGGCGCCAAAGATGAAGTCAGGTTTGAACACCAGCGCAAGCGAAGGCATGACGAAGAGGGAGGTCAACGCTGACACGGCCAGCCACAGGCCGATCAACATGCCCATCTCCGCCTGAAAACGCAGTGATGAAAAGGACCAGAACAGTACGCCGGCGGCCAGCGTGAAGGCGGTCAGCACCACCCCACGGCCCGCCGAACCAAGGGACTGCAGTACCGCATCCAGGTGATCAGCTTCAGGGTGTTTCTCCAGGTACTCCTTCATCGAGTCGACGATATAGAAGGCGTAATCCACCCCCAGGCCTATGCCCAGCGCCACCACTGGCAGGGTACTGATGCTCATGCCGATCCCCTGCCAGGCCATGAAGGCGAAGGTCACCACGTTGGAGATCAATACCGGAATGATGAAGAAGATCCCGCTGACCGAGGAGCGGTACACCACCAGGCAACAGAGCACCACCACCAGGAAGGCCAGGGCGGTTGCCGCGATCTGGTCATTCAACAGAATCTCGTTGACCGCCGCGATAATCCCCAGCACGCCACCGAACAGCTTGACCTCAACGCCCTCCAGCGGGTTTTCGGCGATGAACTGGTTGGCGTAGTGGGTCGCCTTGCGCAGGGTGTCGCCCTTGTGGTCACGGAAGAACAGGGTTACCGAAGCGTTGTTGAATACCACATCGACAAACTGGTTCAGGTCATCCGGGTCGGCCCCCTGCATGTAGAAGCTGATCAGTTCGCCATTCTCCATACTGCTGGCCCCCAGCTCGCCGTAGCGCGGATTGCCCTCGTAGAGATTGCGCCGGATGTCGATGACGATATCGGCCAGCGATACCGCACCGCCGATCTCCGGTTGACGCTCCATATAGCGCGAGAAGCGCAGCATCCAGTCCAGCACTTCGGGGCGTTTCATCGCGTCCAGCTCCCCGCCTTCGAGCACCACGAACATCTGCTCGGAACCGGGATACAGCTGGTTGATCAAGGCACTGTCACGGTTGAACTGCGAGTTCTGCCAGAGGATCGGCGAGCCATCGCTGGCATCCCCCACGTTGACCTTGGTGGCTTCGAACATGAAACCGGCCAGCAGCACCAGCGTGATCGGCCCAACCCAGTACCGGGCACGGGTGCGCACTACCCACTTGGCTCCCGACAGGATGGCCCGCATGAACCCATCCAGGTTGAAGGGGTGTGCATAGCCCTGCGGATGGCGGATGTACGACAGCAATACCGGGGTAAGAAACACCGCCGAGACCGTGATGCTCATCACCCAGATGGCACCAACGATGGCGACCTTGTGCAGCAGCGGGATGGGCGTGATGATCACGCAGAGGATCGCGCCGGCATCGGCGTACAGCCCCAGCATGCTCGGACGGAACAGCTCACGCATGGTCTGCTCGGCCGCCTTGCGGGCGTCCAGCTCGCCATTCAGTATCAGATCGTCAAAGCGGGTGATCATCTGCACCGAATGGGAGAAAGCCCGGGCCGTGATGATGAAGGCAACGACGATGACCAGGGGGTCGAAGTTGTAGCCCAGCAAGGTGCCGATCCCCAGCGCCCAGACCGCCGCCACCACACCGGCGATCAGCGGCAGTATGGTGCCGCGCCAGGTGCGGGCGAATACGAACAGCAGCACCAGCATGGCCATCAGCGACAGAACGGCGATGCTGACCGTCTCGTCCAGGTAGTGCGACACCCAGCCATACAGGATCGGCTCACCCACCAGGTGCAGGCTCACCTGATCCGCCACCGGCGAGGCATCCAGCAGCCCCTGGATCTGCGGAAAGATGGTGCTGTAGTCCACCAGGTGATCGTAGAAGTCCACCTGGATCAGCGCAGAGCTCAGGTCCCGATCGACAAACAGGCCATATACCAGCGGATTGTTCAGTACCGCCTGGCGCAAGTCCCGCATCTGCTCCGCTGTTGTCGGCAGGTCTGGCCACATCAGCGGCCGGGTTTCGATGCCTTCGCTGGAGGCGTTGACGCGCTTGAGCTTCTTCGAGGCCAGCGAGGTAATCTGCATGGGATTGACCCCTTGCACCTGTTGCAGACCAACCGTAATGCGCTGGATCTCCCTGAGAATCTCCTGGCGGAAGATGTCGCCTTCCCGGGCTTTGACCAGGATGGTGACCCGGTTGCTGGCGGCAAAACTGTCCTGGTATTTCTGGTGCACTTTTACGTAGGGATGATCATGGGGAACCATGTCACTGAAACGTGTGCGGATATCCAGCCCACTCAGTGCCAGTGCAAAGCCCAGGGTGATGATGCCGACCACGACCAGCACCACAAGGCGATGGCGGATGGCCCAGGCGCTCAGACGCGCGGTGCGAGTTGCAAGGTAATTCATGATTATTGTTCTCCGGGCCAGATTTGCAGTTGGTCCCCATGCAACAGCCCAAGCTGCTGCCCGATCAGCACCACACCATCGTCAGTTGCCAACAGGCGGTTGTGATAGCTCATATCCAGTCCTGCCGGTGCCCAGGCATGCCACTGGCGTTGAGGGTCTTCACTTCTGAACAGGGCTCCCCGAGCTCCGGTCACCAGCCACTGACCGTCGCGCTCCACCACATCGAACAGATGCTCACTGGTGAAAGGCGGTACCAGTCTCCAGTTGTCGCCACCGTCATGACTGATGAACGCCTGGCCGCGGTTACCTACCGCCATGCCCGTGGTGCCGCGAAAATAGACTGCCCGCAGGCTTTCGCTGCCCAGCTCCTGCACACTCCAGGTGCGGCCACGATCCTGGCTGCGCAGCAGGCGGCCAAACTCGGCGGCGATCCATAGATCGTCATCCACGCCCGCGCTGATGGCATTCAGGTTGATGTCTTCGTCCAGCCCCAGCGCCTGCCAATCAGTGGCCTGCTCGGAGCCGCGGAACAAGGCCCCCATCTCGCCCACCACCCAGAACTCGCCATCAAGGAACTTGACGCTCTGCAGCTTGCCGGCCAGCTCCGATACCTGCAGTTCGAGATGCTGCCAGGGGCCGTCCAGCACCCGGGTCCAGACCTGCCCCTGATTGCCCACCACCACCTTCTGGCCCATGGGCGATACGGCAATGGACTGCAGGTTGCTGCGTTGCGGCAGCTCTTCGCGAATCCAGCTGCGCCCTGCATCTTCACTGGTCAGCAGGGCGCCGTTCTGGCCTACCACCCAGATGTTCTGATCCAGCACGGCGCCGTCAAAGAAGGCATCCCGACGTTCCAGCAGCGGCTGATCCAGCGGTACCGGATCGACCGAAGGCTTGATGAATACCGCGGCGTAGGCCAAGCCGCCGATCACCATCCATGGCGCCAGGCGCGCCAGCCATCCCCCAAGAAAACTAAACATTGCGAGCCTCCTGCTGCTTGTGCCACTGGCGCTCAAGCCAACGGAAAGAGTGGCCACCCAGTTGGCCACCGGTCAGTTGCTGCACCTGATGCACCGCTGCCACCAGCGCCAGGGGGTCAATACCGGTGCGATAGCCCATGGCATCCAGCATCAGCACCAGGTCTTCGGTGGCCAGGTTGCCGGTCGCCCCCGGTGAAAAGGGGCAACCACCCAGGCCGCCGATGGAACTGTCGAACTCCCGTACACCGCATTGCAGCGCCGCCAGTACGTTGGCCAGCGCCATGCCCCGGGTATCGTGGAAGTGACAGGAAATCCGGTCCGCCTGGCACCATGGCGCCAGCGGCTGCAGTACCCGCTGCACGCCAGCCGGATTGGCGGCGCCTATGGTGTCGGCAATGATCACCGTGTCTGCCCCGGCATCCAGCATCCGCTGCGTCAGCTCATGTACCACCGCTGGCGGCGTGACACCCTCGAAGGGACATTCAAAGGCGACGGCAACATAGGCCCGCGCATTCAACCCGTCAGCCCGTGCCCGCTGCATCAGCTCGGCACCGATCTCGGTGGCCTGGGCCAGACTCATGTTGATGTTGCGCTGGTTCATGGTTTCGGTTGCCGACAGCACCACGGCAACCGAGCCTACGCCGGCTTCGCAAGCCAGTTGATAACCTTTCAGGTTGGGGACCAGCGCCGAGTAATCGACCTCGTTGCGCATTGGCAGGCGTGCAAACAGCTCGCCAGTGCCGGCCATTTGCGGCACCGCTCTGGGTGATACGAAGCTGCCCATTTCAACCGCGCGGATACCGGCCTGCAGCAACACCTCGATCATGTGCAGCCGCTGCTCCAGGCTCAGCGTCCGACCCTGGCTCTGCAGGCCATCGCGGGGCCCTACCTCGTTGATCTTGACGACATCTCTCATGGTCAGCCCACCGCCTTCTGTTGTTTCAGTTCGGCGATGCGCGCTGCGTCATAGCCCAGAATCTGCTGCAGGACCCTGTCGGTGTGCTGGCCCAGCAGGGGCGGCGCGGTGTAGGTATCGGCGCTATCGGCACTGAGTTTGATCGGGTTGCCAGGCGCCTCGACACTGCCACCCAAGGGGTGAGGTACATCCACCACCATCTGCCGATGGCGTACCTGCGGATCGGCCAGCGCCTCGCTGAAGCGATTGACCGGGCCACAGGGCACCCGCACCGCGGTCAGCTGTTCAACCCAATAGGCGGTGGTGTTGGTCTGCAGTACTTCATTGAGAATGCCGTCGATCAACGCCTTGTTGGCCAGGCGCACCGGCTGGGTCTTGTATTTGGGGTCCTTGAGCTGCTCGACATCCAACAGCCCTACCAGGTTGTCCCAGAAACTGTCGAAGATGACCGCGATGACAATGAAGCCGTCGGAAGTGGCGTAGGTGTTGTAGGGCACGTGCACGAAGTGACCGTTACCTAAAGGCTCCGGGTTCTCGCCACTGAGCAGGTGCATGGTCGCCATGTAGTTCAGCATGCTGACCTGGCAATCGAGCATGCTGATATCCACATGCTGGCCGTGGCCCTTGCTGTGCCGGGCCTGCAGCGCAGCCAATACGCCCATGACCGCAAACATGCCACCGCCCAGGTCACCAATGGGTATACCGGCACGCATGGGCGTATTCGCATCCAGACCGGTGATCGACATGCCGCCGCCTATGCCCTGGACCACCTGATCGAAGGCGGGCCGCAGATAGTTGGGCCCATCCTGCCCAAAGCCGGATACCGAGCAGGTAATGATGCGCGGGTTGATGTGCTTGAGGTGTTCAAAATCGATCTTCAGCTTCTTCGGCACACCGGCGCTGAAGTTATCCAGAACGACATCCGCCTGACGTACCAGATCATGGAACACCGCCAGACCCTGCTCGCTTTTCAAGTCGATGCAGACGCTCTGCTTGTTACGATTGAGCGTAAGGAAATAGGCCCCCATGCCTTTGAATGAGTGCCTCGGATCACCAGCCAGCAACGCCCGCGTACCTTCACCCGCAAGAGGTTCAACTTTGATCGTCTCGGCCCCGAGGTCCGCCAGAAGCATCCCGGCGTAAGGGCCGGACAACATATGCGTCAGATCGAGGATGCGAATTCCCTCTAAAGGTTTGCTCATGGTTTTTTCTCTTTATACTTATTGAGTTCTACAGACTTGATAGCAAGTACCTTGCCAACCACCTTAAGAACACATAACCAGTTGTTTTATAAGGTATAAATAAACAGCCAACGCACCCCGATCGCATAAACTGAAGCGCCCCGATTGCAACTTGAAATACCAGTTTCACATTGAACAAAAGCGTGGAATCCAACCCGGTTATGTGGCGCATGCGCGGGGCCTGGCAGGTTTCTGGCGGGCAAAAAAAAGCCGGCACCCGGAGGTGCCGGCAACGCCTACTGGCGGAGCAGTCTTTACATGAATCTAGCCATCTCCATCGGGCCACTGAACTGCTCGATGGAGCCCGGCTCGATATAGCGTTTCCAGTTATCGAAAATTTCCCGGCCAGCCAGAAATCCTTCGAAGATCGCATGATCGGTCTTGCGCGGAACAACCGCATCGCCAACCCGGTGGACGTTCGGCAAAGCCGCCTTCAACTGGTGGTACAGCGCATCCTGGGGAAGGTGGCGCACCGCCAGGACGATATTGTCGAAACCCGATAATGTTTCCTCGTCACCGGTATACAGGTTGAATATGTCAACCTCACTGTCACGCACCTGGCTGACCCAGGCATTGAGGGTATAGGTCAGCCCCTGGCTGAACAGATTGGCGTAGACCACCGGCTGATCCAGGGTGGTTCCCAGGCGATGGAACAGCGCATTCCAGCGCGTCAGCACATGAACCTGGTGGCCGTTGTCCACCAGCAGCTCGGTAATGCCGGCGGAATAGCGGTTGCCCTCCTCATCCAGTACCAGCACGCGCTTGCCGACTTTTTCCGGGTGCGCCAGCACATCCAGCGCAGTCAGTACCCTGCCGCTGTCCAGGCCTGGCACCTTGTCCACCAACGGGTTGATGTCGGAGTAGCCGCTGCGATCAGGTAACGAACCGGTAGCGACGATGACCCCGTGCGGATTCAATGCCTGGATCATCTCGACATCGGCCTCGCAGTTGAGTTTGATCTGGACGCCGTGCTTGGCCATGTGGACCTTCAGATCCTCGGTTATCCAGGCAAAGGAATCCCGCCGCGGCAGTCGGATAATATGATTGACCTGGCCACCCAGCTCGGCACCTTTCTCCAGCAGGGTCACCTGATGGCCGCGCTTGGCCAGCCCTTCCGCTGCTTTCATGCCCGCGGGCCCACCGCCTATCACCACCCAGTGCTTCCTGATCGGGGCCAGTTCCAGTGTCTGCGGACCGAACACTTCCTCGCGGCCGGTAGCCGGGTTGATCTGGCAGGTCATGGAAGTGCCATGGAACAGTCGCGAGACACAGCCCTGGTTGCAGCGCAGGCAGTGATAGATCTCATCTTCCCGGCCTTCCGCGGTCTTGACGGCGAACTCCGGGTCAGCGATCTGGGCACGGGTCATGGCCACCATATCCGCCCCATCACGCGCCAGGATCGCCTCTGCCTCACCGGCGCTGCCGATACCGGAGACACAGAATACCGGGATCTGTACCGCCCGCTTCAGCCGCGCAACCGGGTCGACCAGCCAGCCATTGGGTACATCGTATGGCGGCATGATGTAGGTGGCGGACTGGTACACTCCCGCAGTGGCCATGATGTAATCGATATCCCCCGTGGCCTCGACCGTGCGTGCGACCTCGATCCAGTCCCCGATTTCCATGCCGCCGGGCACCATCTCGTCCATGGACAGACGAATGCCGACCACAAAATCCGGCCCAACCCGCTCACGCACTGCCCGTATCACTTCGAGCGGAAAGCGCATGCGATTCTCGAAGCTACCGCCATATTCATCGTTGCGCTTGTTGAACAGCGGTGAAATGAACTGATGCAACAGGTAACTGTGCGCCAGGTGCACCTCGACGCCATCGAACCCTGCCTGCTTCGAATAGTCAGCCGACAGCACCCAGCCGTCGATCACCTCATCCATGTCGCTACGCTCCATGGCCTTGGCCATTTCACCAAAGACGGGCGACTTGATGTTGGATGCCGACCACAGCACGCGGTAGTCGTCCATGGCATGGGTCTCGCCCATCACCCCGAAGTGGTTGAGCTGGGCAAAGATATGGGAACCGAAACCATGCACCACATCGGTCAGCGCACGGTCACGTTCGACCATCTCGGGACGGTAACCATAGGAGTAACCACGGCAGAAGGTATTGGAGGTGGGATGGATCAGGCGGTTGCCGGTGATCATCAGACCAATGCCACCCTTGGCCCGGGCGGCATGGTAATAGACATCGCGATCGGTGGTCAGGCCTTCAGGCGAGTTGAAGGCCATGGCGTGGGCCGACTGCATGATGCGGTTGCGCACCGTGATGTTGCCGATCTTCAGCGGCGAAAACAGGTGGGGATAGCGCTCGACGGTCATCAGATTATCCTCCGGATCCAGCGCGCCAGCGCTGGCCCGATATCTTGTTATGGTTGATCAGGCCTGCGGGGCGCCCATGGCGCTGCGCCAGTCTGCACCGAAGCCTTCCAGCTCGCCTTGCTCGATAAAGCGCGCCGGATCGCCCAGCAGCTCACGACCGGCCAGCATGCCCTCGTAGATACTGTCCTGCAGCGGGCGCGGCAGGTTGGCATCACCGATGCAATACAGCCGGGCGACCCGCCCCTGCAACTGGCGGTAGAGTGCATCCTCCGGCTGGTGCCCGGCGGCGATGACGAAGCTATCCGCCTCCAGCACCTCGCTGTCCTCGTCGGTAAACAGGTTGAGCAACTGGGCGCGCTCACCCTCTATGCGCCGAACCCAGCTATTGATCGTGTAACGCAGCCCCTTGGCGAAGACATGCCGATAATTCACCGGCAGATCCAGAGTGAGCGCCAGGTTCGGTGCCAGTGCGGTAAAACGACTGACCAGATGGACTTCATGGCCACGGTCAAGCAGGAATTCCGCGGTTCCCAGGGCATAACGCCCACCATCCTCGTCGAACAGCACCACCCGCTTGCCGACCCGCTCCGGTGCCTGCAGTACCTCGATGACGCTGAGCACATTGTCCTGCTCCGTGCCCGGCACTCGATCCACTGCCGGCCGGGTCGAGGTAAACGCGGTCTTCAAGGGAGTCGAGCCGGTGGCCAGAATCACGCCATCAGCGCCCCAGCCCATGATGGCCTCGGCATCCAGCCCGGTATTCAGGCAAATCTCCACCCCGGCCTTGCGCAACTGGCGCTCCAGATCGCGTGCGATAAAGCCGAACTTCTGCCGACGTGGCAACTGGGCGGCGAGCAGCGTCTGCCCGCCAAGCTGCTCGCCACGCTCCACCAGTGTGACCCGGTGACCACGCTGGCGCAGGGTCAGTGCGGCCTTCATGCCTGCCGGGCCGCCGCCGACCACCAACCAGTTCGCTGGCCGTTCAGTCTCCTGCAGCGTATGCAGGCCGAAACGCTGCTCGCGCCCGGCTGCCGGGTTGACCACACAGGAGATGGCATTGCCCGCCATCAGGCGGGCAATGCAGGCCTGGTTGCAACGGATGCAGTGGGTGATCTCGTCCTCGCGGCCTTCGAGCAGCTTGTTGCAGAACTCGGGATCGGCTATCTGGCTGCGGGTCATGGCCACCATATCGGTGGCACCTTCGGCGACCAGGGCCTCGGCCTTGGCCGGGTCAACGATGTGACCGACAATGAAAACGGGAATATCACTGACCTGCCGTAGCGCCGCGCGCAACCGGGCGCCATCCTCCACCAGCCAGTTTTCCGGATAGTCGCCCGGCGGAATCTGATCCGCATGCGCTGCGTAGGTACCAGCCGTGGCACTGACGTAGTCGATCAAACCGGTCTCCACCATCTTGCGGGTCATATCGATGGCGGTATCGGCCTGCATCCCGTCGACCGTGCACTCATCCAGGGAAACGCGGATGCCAACCACAAAATCCGGCCCAACCGCATCACGTACCCGGCGCATGGTCTCGATCGGGAAACGTACGATATTGTCCAGGCTGCCGCCGTACTCATCGGTGCGCTTGTTGTAGACAAAGGACAGGAACTGCTGGTGCAGATAGCCATGGGAATAGTGCAGCTCCACGCCATCGAAGCCAGCCGCCTTGGCATTGCTGGCGGCCAGGGCAAAGTAGTCCGAGACCTCTTCCATCTCGGCCTGGGTGATTTCCTTGGCCCACTCGTTGTAGGCCGGCGACTTCATGGTGGACGGCCCCATGAGCAGACGGTAGTCATCGAGGGCACCGCTACGCCCCTGTGGGCCGAAGTGGATCAGTTGAGCGAAAATGCGGCCGCCAAAGGCATGCACCGCCTGCACCATCTGCGCATCACGCTCGATCATTTCCTTGCGATCACCCCGCGCCAGGGAGCGATTCGGCCCGGTGGACTGCGGATGGACATGCCGCGCGCCGGTCACGATCAGGCCAATGCCACCCTTGGCACGCTCGGCCTGGTAGTGGATATCACGGTCATTGGTCAGGCCGTCCGCCGAGGCAAAACCCTTGGCATGCGCAGTCTGCATCAAGCGGTTGCGAATCGTGACGTTGCCGATTTTCAGGGGCGAGAAAATCGAGGGATAGCGGAGCTCCCCTGGTTGTCTGGGTTGGGTCATCTTGCCTTATCCTTTGTTATTCTTTTGCATCAGGCAGGGGGTCGCCAGGACTCAGGGGCTATCGTTGCCTCCACCTGAGCGACCCGTTGTCATAGGTGAAGATCAGCGCAGTACATTCTCACCACTCATGAAAACGAATACCCGGCGAAACTTGCCTTCTTCGACATACCAGAAGTTGCAGTTTCGCAGACGGGTTTCGTTACCCTGATAATCCTTGAGATAAACATTGAATCGTGCACAGACAGTCTGTGTAGTTTCATCGGCCGCCACTTCAAAGTCGCCATGCCAGATCTCTTCATAACCGGAAAACAGGTTCTCGAACATCTTGCGCACACCAACATGGCCACTGTGAGTAAGGTTGTCGGTCTGAATGGTGAACTCGACATCTTCATGACAGCAGTCCAGCACTTGCTGCATATTCTTCTTATCAACATTACCGAAGTATGAAAGGGTCGCCAGCTCGGTCAGTTGTTCGCGGGTCAAACGGGTCATGTCACTCTCCTGATTATTATTGTCAGTTAACGAATGCGTGATAGGCCGCATCATTCGGGTTTTCCGGCGCAGGGTAGGCTTTGCGGCTGTGGCTCAACCCCAGGCTCAACATCAATTCACAGAGTTTGTAGGCCACCTGGCCTGGATTGATTACCGGAATCGGCAATCGCTCAGTCAGGTAAGCGTGGGACTGGTGCATGGTGGTCGAGCCAAGGACGATGACATCCGCGCCATCTTCGTCCATGGCCTTGCGCGCCTCCGCCTCCAGCTTGGCAAACACCACATCTTCCTTGCCACCAAGCAGCTCCTTGAGATCTGGCCGGGTATCGATCGAGCGCAGTGATGCCACACGATCCCACAAGCGGTACTCGGTCAGGGTTTTTTCATACAGGGGGAACCACTCATCCCACATGGTGATGACGCTGAACTTCTTGCCCAGCATGCAGGCCATATAGAACGCCGACATACCTGGCGCGATTACCGGAATATCCAGACGGGAACGCAGGGCAGCCAGCCCGGAGTCGCTGACGGTATCAATACATACCGCACTATAACCTTCATCCTGGGCACGTATGCCCGCCTCGACCACCGAGAAATCCATCAGCAGGACGTCATAGGCACTATCAGCCAGCGAGGCTCCGCGAGCTACCGGGACAAACTCGGGATGAAAGCCAGGCAGGATCAAACTGTCAGGTAACTGCGAAGCACGATTCATTGCACCGGCCTGATCCATGGGGATCGGGATGATGACCTTGATACGGTATGTCATGATGTCTCCTTCCCGGCGCTCTGGCTTTCCTCGGAAGCGCCTACTTATTGTTGTTCCGGATACCAATGCAATAAGGCGGCCAAGTGTGGACAAATCGACTCCAGCCTTTAGGAAGTGTGGCTTCGACAACAGTGGATCGACATGGCTGCTCGGTCAGCAGTGCAATATGAAATCGTTCAGTGCAATAGGAAATGAAGGCAGAATAAGAAACGCCGTGTCAGTATGACACGGCGCTCCAGCTCCATACGCGTGCATCCAACAGCTTAATCCGATTCCGGGAACGCCTCCTCCAGGCCCGTTTCCATGGTCAGACTCTGGGCAATGCGTATGTAAGTGTCGTTCTCCGAGGTATACGCCGGCCACTCGAAGTCCTCGATGGAAGGGTCACCGCTACGGGCAAAGTTGGCCCACATGGCACGCATGTTGTCGGTTACCGCCTCATCATTCGGGTTCCAGCCCGGGTGGTTCATGAAGAAGCCTTCCGGTGTCGGCGTATCTCCCCCCACCGGGTCCTGCAGGCCGGTCAGCCCCAGCAGGTAATGGGACAGGAAGCTGTCCGGATAGTCGAATACGTACACCAGCTCGGCACCGTGATAGGCCAGCGCGCCCTGGCTCGACCAGTTGTCCGGCAGATGATCGAATACATAGGTGAAGACCGCCGACGCGTTGTTATCAGCCATCCACGGCATGTACCACTTGAGGCCATCGATCAGGCCAGGTGTATCGCCCTGGTTGGCACCAGCGATGACCGGTACATCATTGTGTGCCCCGGCCTCAAAACTCTCGCGGATGCCGCCCAGCATGTAAATACCATCCACGTTCGGCGAGAATAGCCGACCGGTGCTGTCCGCCACGGCCGCCAATTCAGGCCAGGGAACGGCGCGCAATGCCGCGGCGACGTCCTCGGCATCCTGCACCTGGAGCGCTTCGGCAACAGCGACGCCATCGGCCTCTTCCGCCGCCAGCAGGTTCTTGATCGGCATCAGTTGATCATCGGGCCCGGCCATGCCGCTCTGCACTATGGCCTTGTGGAACAGCCCGCTGGCCATGGGTGAGTTGATCAATGACAGTACCTTGCCGCCGCCACCGGACTCACCAAAGATGGTGACATTATCCGGGTCGCCGCCGAAGCCGGCGATGTTGTCACGCACCCACTCCAGCGCCGCGATGAGGTCCAGTTGCCCGTAGTTGCCCGAGGTGCTGTCCGGCGACTCGGCGGTCAGTGCCGGATGCGCCATATAGCCGAACGGCCCGAGACGGTGGTTGACCGTGACCACCACGACGCCTTCCTGCGGCAGGGAGGTGTTGTTGAAGGCCTTGGTGTTGCCGGTGAGGATGGCGAAGCCGCCCCCATGGAACCAGACCATCACCGGCAGTTTCTCGCCATCATGCCCATCCGGCACGGTGATGTTCAGGTACAGGCTGTCCTCACTCATCCCCCCTTCACCGAAAGCGGCATAGGCCGGGTTCTGTGCCGACTGGTCAGCCCAGCCGGTGGCCCAGCGCACGCCCTCCCAGGCCTCTGGCTTGACTGGCGGTTTCCAGCGCAGCTCGCCCACTGGGGGCTTGGCATAGGGCACCCCATACCAGGCCCAGGTACCGTCCGGATGCTGGAAGCCCGACAGTTTGCCGTATTCGGTATCGACCACCTTCTGCGGCGCAATGGCACGGCCCAGATGCTCCTGTGCCTCCGCCTCGGCCACCACTGCTCGCGGGCCGGGGAAGGTATCGGTGAACAGCGGTGGCTCGGCGCTGTTCAGATCCGCCAGCAAATCGGCCAATGACGCGCTGAAGGCGGCGTAATCCATGTCGAAGGCCAGACGGTCCGCGTAGTCGGACACCCGTTCGGCTATCTCGGGGGTAATGGTGATCCCATTGCTGACATTGCCATCCTGATCCAGGGTCTGCAGCAAGACGGCGATATTGGTCACTGTCTCATCGGTGTGATCGTCGGCATCCGCGACCAGATCCAGTGGTGTGATCACCTCCGCTCCGTTCGCTTCCCCCAGTTTCAGATCGCCCAGATAGAAGGCGACGGTTTCGTTGTGTCGATATTCGAAGGTGCCCTGACTGTCGGTCACCCCATCCTGGCTATCGGTCGCATAACGCAAACCGGAAACCGGACTGTCGACAAATACCCCGGTGCGGGTGTCGTGGCGCTTGCTGCTACCGCCGCCTCCGTCAAAGCAACCGGTCTGGCTGGCTGCCAGGGCAAGGATGGCAAGCAGCAGCGGCAAGCGTCCCGCCGCGCTGCGAAGTGCATTGTTGGTTGTCATGTTCTGCCTCATTGTTCTTGTAATCAGCGAGCCGGGAAGATTTTTCCCGGCCCTACAAGACATAGACAAAAAAGCGGAACGCATCAAGTCGATACTATAAATGAAATCAACCCGCCCTTGGAACAGATGACATACTTGACCTCTATATCTACATCCCCAGCCATCCCGGCAGCGCCAGAGAAATCGCCGGCACATAGGTGATCAACACCAGGAAGCACAGCAGCAACATCAGCCAGGGCGCAGCGGCGCGCATGACCGAGGTCACCGGCATGCCGGTCACCGCCGAGGTGACGAACAGGTTCAGGCCCACTGGCGGGGTGATCAGGCCGATCTCCATGTTCACCACCATGATGATGCCCAGGTGGATCGGGTCGATGCCCAGCTGCATGGCGATCGGGAACAGGATCGGCGCCAGGATCAGGATGATCGCCGAGGGCTCCATGAAGGCACCGGCGATCAGCAGCACTATGTTGACCACCAGCAGGAACATCCAGGGCGACAGCTCCATGGCGGTGACCCAGGCGGTGATGGCCTGGGGGATCTGTTCGGTGGTCAGCACGTGGGCGAACAGCATGGCGTTGGCGATGATGAACATCAGCATGATGCTCAGCTTGCCCGCCTCGAGAATCACCTTGGGGCATTCGCGCAGGGTCATGTCCTTGTAGATGAATACCGCGACGAACCAGGCATAGACTGCCGCCACCGCAGCCGCCTCGGTGGGCGTGAACATGCCCGAGTAGATACCGCCAAGGATGATGATCATCAGCGACAGTCCCCACATGGCCTTGTGTCCGGTGGACAACCACTGGCGGAAGCTGGCTCTGGGCAAGGCCGGCAGGTTCTTCTTCACGGCGATGATGTAGATCGCCACCATCAACGCCAATCCCAGCATCAGGCCCGGAATCACCCCGGCCATGAACAGCTTGCCCACCGACTGCTCGGTAGCCGCTGCGTATACCACCATGACGATGGACGGCGGAATCAGGATGCCGAGGGTACCGGCGTTACACACGATGCCGGCACCGAAGGCCTGGGGATAGCCTGAGCGCACCATGCCGGCAATGGCGATCGAGCCGACCGCCGCCACCGTGGCCGGGGAAGAACCGGACAGCGCCGCGAACAGCATGCAGGCCATCACCGCACCGATCGCCAGACCACCACGGATATGCCCGACACTGGCATTGGCGAAGTCGATCAACCGCCGCGCCACACCGCCGGTGGTCATGAAGGCCCCCGCCAGCAGGAAGAACGGAATCGCCATCAGGGTGTAGTGCTCGGAGGTTTCGAACAGCTTGATCGCCAGCGAGCCTACCGAGTCGGGACTGAACAGGATGATGGTGAGCGAGCCTGCCAGGCCGAGGGATACGGCGACCGGCACGCCGATCAGCATCAGCGCGAACAGGGCGACGAACAGGAACAGAATGGTCATTGGTGGCGCTCCTCTTCCTCGGCCAGCTTGATGGCATCAGCGGCCTCGTCAGCCAGGCCCAGGCCAGTCTGTTCGTGACGCAGGATACGGATCAGGATTTCAACAAAACGGATGAACATCATGGCGAAGCCCAGCGGCACGACCAGCGCGATATGCCACTGGCGAATGCCGAACTGGTCCAGGTCCTCGGCATGCACGGCGGTGCCGAGCAGTGCGGAGACCCAGTCGAAGCTAGCGACGCTGAGCAGCCCGGCGTACCCCAGGCAGATCAGGCAGGCGATGATGCCGATGACCCACTGGGTGCGCTGGCTGGTCAACTTGACCAGCGCATCGACACCGATATGCCCGGCGGTGCGCACGCCGTAGGCCAGACCGAAGAAGATCAGCCAGGCGAACAGCGCCTTGCCCAGGGCATTGCCCCAGGTCATGTCCTGGGCAAGGCCGATGATGAAGTCGCCGATGCCGTAGAAGAAGGCGGTGATGCCCTCGCTGCTGCCCTCGAACTGGTCACCGATGATGAAGAACACGTTGTACAGGTTGTTGATGATGACGTAGACAAAGGTCACCAGGGTCATGACCGACAGCAGCAGGACGATGATGCCCTCCTCGATGTGGTCCCAGGCCAGACGCAGTGCGTGCATGGTGGTTACTCCGGAAAATGGAAACGGAAAGCCCGCAGCCGGCATCACTGCCGGCTGCGCCAGAATGTCTTCAGGGGTTGCTGGCTTGCGCCGCGGCGATCAGCTCGTCACCGATATGCCTGGCGAATTTCTGCCATACCGGCTGCATCGCCTCGCGCCAGAGGGCGCGCTGCTCGGGGGTCAGGTTGATGATCTCGGTGGTGCCGGCGGCGAGGATGCGCTGGCGGGACAGCTCGTTGAGCTCTTCGGCCTGGCGATTCACCTCGACGGTAACCTCGGCCATGACCTGTTCCAGCTCGCTGCGGATATCCTCGGGCAGGCGGTTCCAGAAACGCGCATTGGTAATCACCATGTAGTCGATCACGCCATGATCGGACTCGGTGATGTACTTCTGCACCTCATGCACCTTCTGGCTTTCGTAGTTGGACCAGGTGTTCTCGGTGCCATTGACCACGCCGGTCTGCAGCCCCTGGTAGACCTCGGCGAAACTCATCTTGCGCGGGATCGAGCGCAACACCTTGAATTGCTCATCGAGCACCGCCGATGCCTGCACCCGGAACTTCAGACCGCGGGCATCACGAGGCTCCTGCAGGGGTTTGTTGGCGGACATCTGGCGCATGCCGTTGTGCCAATAGGCCAGGCCGAGAATATTGTGGTGCTCCATGGAGCGCAGCAGCTGCTGGCCATGCTCCCCCTGCTGGAAACGGTCCACCGCCGCCAGGTCATCGAACAGGAACGGCAGGTCATACACCTGCAGCGCCTTGGCATAATGCTCGAACTTCGACAGCGACGGTGCCAGCATGTGTACGTCACCCATCACCAGCGCATCCATTTCCTTGCCATCGCCGAACAGTGATGAGTTGGGATAGACCTCGACCCTGACCCGCCCCGGCAGACGTTCCTCGGCCAGCTTCTTGAACAGCAGGGCGCCCTGCCCCTTGGGTGTGTTGTCCGCCACCACATGGGCGAACTTGATGACCACCGGGCTGTCAGCCTGAGCCAGTCCGGCGAACAGTGGCAAGGCGCAGAGCAGTGCCTTGAGTAGGTGCTTGAACATGGGTTGGTAACCTCTTGTTGTTATGTTTCTGGTATCGCTCGTTTTCACTTGACCGGCTTGGCGGTGGCCGCAGCTCTCAGCCCACAGGCTGGCCCGCCCGCTGCAACAGACGCCGGGCATGGCCGATCACCGGTGCATCGACCATCTGCCCATCGACCACGAAGACCCCTTCACCGCTGGCCCCGGCAGCCAGCACCCGCTGCGCCCAGTCCAGCTCCTGGCTGTCGGGCATCAGGGTGTCGTGCACCACCGCCACCTGGCGGGGATGAATGCACAGCAGACCGCCAAAGCCCATGTCCCGGGCATCGCTCACCACCTGGGCCAGGCCCTGGGTATTGCCGATGTCGGGAAACACGCTGTCCAGCGGCGGGGCCAGCTGCGCCAGGGTGCTGTGCAGCAGGATGGCGTAGCGCGCCTGGTCGAGAATCCGCCCGGCGGCGGCCGTGCCACTGGCCAGCCCCAGATCCAGGCCCAGGTCCAGCGCACCGAAGCTCAGGCGCTCGACGCCGTCGGCGGCGGCGATGCTCGGCAATGCCTGCAGCCCCAGGGCGCTCTCGATGATCGGCCACACCGGCTTGCCGCAGGCCGCGACCGCGGCGACCTGCTCGGCGGTTTCCACCTTGGGCAGCAGCACGCCGGCGACACCGGCGTAGCGAGCGCACAGTTCGATATCGGCCGCCTGCTGCGGGTGCTGCGGAGCGTTGATGCGCACCAGTACCCGGGCGTCGGGATGGCTGGCCAGAAAGGAATCCAGATTGGCCCGCGCCTCGGCCTTGAGGTTGTCCGCCACGGCGTCCTCCAGGTCGACGATGACCGCGTCGGCGCCGCTGGCCAGGGCCTTGGGGATGCGCTCGGGACGGGTCGCCGGAACGAACAGCGCGCTGCGGATGATGGATGCGTTCATACCGCCCCCTGCTGGCGCAAGTGCTGGATATCGCCCGCCGCATAGCCCAGTTCGGCCAGCAGGCTGTCGGTATGCTCGCCGAGCCCCGGCACCGCATCCATCCGCGGTTCGAAGGCGGCATTGCGACCCGGTGGCAGCAGCGCCGGCAGCATGCCCGCAGGGCTGTCCACCTCGACCCAGCGCTGGCGCGCCTTGAGCTGCGGGTGGGCCCAGACGCTGGCCATGTCGTTGACATGGGCATTGGCGATCGGCGCGGCATCCAGGCGGGCAATCACCTCATCGGAGCTCAGCGCGGCAAACGCCTCGACGATGATGGCGCGCAGTTCCGCGCGGTTTTCCGAGCGTCGGGAGTTGCTGGCAAAGCGTTCGTCGCTGGCCAGCTGCGGCTGCAGCAGAACCTTGTCGCAGAACGCCTGCCACTCGCGCTCGTTCTGCAGACCGAGCATCACCGACTTGCCGTCGCCGGCAGGGAACGGACCATAGGGGTAGATGGTGGCGTGCGCGGCACCGGCACGCGGTGGCGGCGTCGCGCCCTGATAGGCGTAGTACAGTGGGAAGCCCATCCATTCCACCAGGCTTTCCAGCATGGATACATCGACCCGGCTGCCGACCCCGGTCTTGTCGCGCAGCATCAGCGCCGAGAGCACCCCGGTATAGGCATACATGCCGGCGGCGATATCGGCGATCGAACAGCCGGCCTTGGCCATGTCGTCGTCACCGGGTCCGCCAGTGACCGACAGGAAACCGCCCTCGCTCTGGATCAGCAGGTCATAGGCCTTCTTCTGTTCGTAGGGGCCGCCCTCGCCGTAGCCGGAAATATCGCACACGATCAGCTGCGGAAAACGCGCATGCAGCGCCTCGAAGGACAGCCCCATGCGCGCCGCTGCGCCCGGTGCCAGGTTCTGTACCAGCACGTCGGCCTGGGCCAGCAGGCGCTCCAGCACCTGATCGGCGCCCGGCTGCTTGACGTCCAGGGTCAGGCTCTCCTTGGAGCGGTTGGTCCAGACGAAGTGCGAGGCCAGGCCGCTGACCCGCTCGTCGTAACCCCGGGCGAAATCGCCGGAGCCAGGACGCTCGACCTTGATCACCCGCGCGCCCAGATCGGCCAACTGACGGGTGCAGAACGGCGCGGCAATCGCGTGCTCCAGACTGACCACGGTGATGCCGTCCAGTGGACGGGGCTTGTCTGTCACCTTGTTCATGCGCGGCTCTCCCGCGGCGCAACGCCGACCAATGTATTGAGATCATCCAGCGCATGCAGGCTCCAGACCTGCTCGATAAAGCGGCTGGCCTGCGGCTCATCGCAGGCACCGGAGAACGCCACCAACCGGCGGAACTTGTCCTCCAGCTCGGCGCGGCTCAGGGTGTTGCCCGGATCGCCCTTGGGCTCATCGATGCTGTCATGCAGGGTGCGACCATCGGTGGTACTGACCACCACCCGACCCAGCCAGCGCTGCGGATAGGCGCCGTCCACTTCCGGATCCAGTTGCATCTCGACTTTCTCGCGGAACACTCCGATGCGCGCATCGGTCAGGCTGTGCTGCTCGAACTCCGGCAGCCCGGCCTTGCCGTAGATGGCGATCAGGCCCAGCACCGTGCCCATGGAGAACTTGGCCTGGTGTACCGTCTGCGGCACCACCACCCGGCCCAGCACATCAATCGCGCCCTGGTGCACGCGGGTCACCACGCCGGCAATTTCCTCGGCCTGCAGCTGCTCGCGCTGCATCAGCTGCAGCAGCGCATCGGCCGCCGGGTGGGTGTGCCGGCAGGAAGCGTGGAACTTGAACGACGTTTCCGGCAGCGCCCAACGGCTGCCCAGCCGGTCGGACAGCTTGCTCGGATCGGCATCGCTGGACATGCCCGCGGCCATGCCCTGCTCCCCTTCCAGAATGTTCTGCGCACCACTCAGACCATCAGCGGTCAGGTAGGCGGCCAGCAGGCCATCGGCAGCGGCCTTGGCGGTGTGCAACTGCTTGGAATCCGCCGCATCGCGAAGGAACTCCCACAAGCCGGCGGCCTGGGTCCCGGCACTGCCGAGCAGGTTGGTGAACTGCTGTTGGTCGAAGTCCAGCAGCTTGCCCACGGCCACGGCGGCGGCCAGGGTGCCGACGGTCGCAGTGGTGTGGAAGATGCGGTAGTGCGAGCGGCCAAGGAATTCACCGATGCGGATACCTGCCTCGTAGCCGGCCACCGAGGCCAGAATCAGTTCGCGCCCGCTCTTGCCCAAGTCCTGGGCGGCGGCCAGCGCGGCGGGGAATACCACCGTGGCCGGGTGCAGTACCGAGCTGTTGTGCAGGTCATCCTGCTCGACCAGGTGCGAGCTGGCAGCGTTGACCAGCGCGGCAAAGTAGGCCGAGCTGGAACGACCATTGACCAGGATCTGCGCCTTGCCACTGGCCGGCCCCATGCGCTCGGCATAACGCTCGAACAGCGGGATCGGGTGCGCGCCCTGGGCGGCCAGTGCCGAGGCCAGCCAGTCGAGGAACAACTCTTCGGTACGACGCACCACGGCCTCGGGCAGTTGCTCGTAGCTCAGGCCGGCAAGAAACTCGGTAAGTGCCTGGGTATGCTGACTCATGCTGTTTTCCTTGTAGTTGCCCGGAGACGATCAGAAGCTGCGCGGCAGATCGAGAATGTGCTCGGAGACATAGGACAGGATCAGGTTGGTGGAGATCGGTGCCACCTGATACAGCCGGGTCTCGCGGAACTTGCGCTCGACGTCGTATTCGTTGGCGAAGCCGAAGCCGCCATGGGTCTGCAGGCAGGCGTTGGCCGCTTCCCAGGACGCCTTGGCCGCCAGGTACTTGGCCATGTTCGCCGCCGCGCCGGCGTTGCGTCCGGCGTCGTATTCCTCACAGGCGCGCCAGCGCATCAGGTCGGCCGCCTCGATCTCGATATGCGCCTCGGCAATCGGGAACTGCACACCCTGGTTCTGGCCGATCGGCCGACCGAACACCACCCGGTCCCTGGCATACTCGGTGGATTTCTGGGTGAACCAGTGGCCGTCACCGATACATTCAGCAGCGATCAGCGTGCGTTCGGCATTCAGGCCGTCGAGGATGTAGCGGAAGCCCTTGCCCTCTTCGCCAATCAGGCTGCTGGCGGGAATTTCCAGATTGTCGAAGAACAGCTCGTTGGTCTCGTGGTTGACCATGTTGGCGATCGGCTGCACGGTCATGCCGTTGCCGATGGCCTCGCGCAGATCGACCAGGAAGATCGACATGCCATCGGCCTTGCGCTGCACCTCGGCCAGCGGCGTGGTGCGCGCCAGCAGGATCATCAGGTCGGAGTGCTGGATACGCGAGATCCACACCTTCTGGCCGTTGATCACATACTTGTCGCCCTGCTTCACCGCCGTGGTCTTGATCTTGGTGGTGTCGGTGCCGGTGGTCGGCTCGGTCACGCCCATCGACTGCAGGCGCAGCTCGCCGCTGGCCAGTTTGGGCAGGTAGAAGCTCTTCTGCTCGTCGCTACCGTTACGCAGCAGGGTGAACATGTTGTACATCTGGCCGTGCACGGTGCCGGAGTTGCCACCGCAGCGATTGACCTCCTCGAGGATGATCGAGGCCTCGGCCAGGCCCAGGCCGGAACCGCCGTACTGTTCGGGAATCATCGCCGACAGCCAGCCGGCCTGGGTCAGGGCGCTGACGAAGGCCTCGGGGAAGCCCTTGGCCTCGTCGATCTTGCGCCAGTATTCGCCGTCGAACTCGGCACACAGGGCGCGCACACCCTCGCGGATGGCGTTGTATTCGTCATTCAGGTACGGATTCATCTCGGTTCCTCTCATCAGCGGCAGCCCGCGCCGCAGCTGGTCATCACGGTTGCTTGAATGCTCAGTCGAACTGCACGTCAGCCTGCTGCGCCATGCCGTCGGCATTGCCGGTCCACAGCTCGGCCTTGCCCGGCTCGACAATGCGGCCACCGGCCACGAAGGGCTGCGGCGCGATCAGCGGCCGCAGTCCGCGGTAGGCGAAGCGCCGCAGGCGGGCCTCGGGGTTGGCCCGGCAGAAGGCGCGCAGATTCAGTGTGGCCATCAACGGGCCGTGGACCACCAGGCCCGGGTAACCTTCGGTCTCGGTGACATAGGGCCAGTCATAGTGGATACGGTGGCCATTGAAGGTCACCGCGGAATAGCGGAACAACAGGGTCGGGGTGGGCGTGACCGGCTCCTGCCAGTCGGCCTCCGGCAAGGCCACGCCGGCGGACAGCTTGGGCGGGCTCGGCTCGCGATAGACAATATCCTGCTCCTCGCGGATCGCCAGTAGGTCGTCCTGCAGATAATCGTGCTGCACGGTGACGAACAGCAGCGAGCCAGTGCGGCCGGCCTTTTCCTCGATCTTGAGGATGGTGGACACGCGCTTGGCCTCGGCACCCACCCGTAGCGGCTGATGGAATTCCACGCGGCCACCGGCCCACATGCGGTTGCGGTTGTCCGCCGGCGGCAGGAACCCGCCCCGGGCCGGATGCCCATCACCACCCAGACCGGACTCGGCCACCGCCGGCTGGAAGAAGCACCACTGCCACAGGGGCGGCAGGGGCTCGCCCGGTTGTGGCGCCGCCTCGCCGAAGGTGGCGGCAATGCGCTGAATCAGGTTCAGGCTCAGGTGGTCATGGATATCTTCGCTGCGCCCGACCCAGGCGGACAGTGCAGTATCGCTCATCGGTATGCATCCCCGTGGCTGCGTTGTTGTGTCGCAACCTTGCCAAGGAGCCGGCGATCTGTGAATCTGCATTTCAGCAAGGGTGCGTTCGGTTCTGATTAACGCCAACCCGGACGCCAGTATCCACGCGGAAAACAGTTATCCATGCATTTCGATTTATCCGACCTTCGCCTGTTCATCCACATCGCCGAATCGCCCAGCCTGACCCAGGGCGCGCGCAAGGCCTTCATCTCCCCGGCGGCAGCCAGCGTGCGGATCAAGAGCCTGGAGACCAGCTTTGGCAGCCGGCTGTTGTACCGTGACAGCCGCGGCGTCGAGCTGACTCCCGCAGGTCAGCTGTTTCTGCAGCATGCGCGACTGATCATGCGCCAGGTGGATTACATGAAAAGCGAGTTCACCGAATACGGTGCCGAGGCCGCCGGGCATATCCGCATCTTCGCCAACACCACCGCCGCCACCGAGTTCCTGCCTGATGTGCTGGCTGGTTTTCTCGCCGAACGGCCGGGGGTAACGGTGGATCTGCAGGAGCGCCTGAGCCGGGATATCGTGCGCGGGGTGCTGGATGGCTCCACCGACCTGGGCATCATCGCCGGGCCGGTCGAAGCCCAGAACCTACAGGTGATCCGCTTCAGCACCGACCGCCTGGTGCTGGCCACCCCGCTGGATCATCCGCTGGCCAGCCGCCAGAGCCTCAAGCTGCTCGACACCCTGGGCTACCCGCATATCAGCATGCACGAGGGCACCACCCTGCTGCGCTTCCTGCAGGAACAGGTGGCGCTGCATGGGCACAGCCTGAACATGCGCATCAAGGTCTACAGCTTCGAAGCCATGTGCCGGATGGTCGAAGCGGGTGTGGGCATAGCTGTGCTGCCGGACTCCTCGGCCCGCCGCCACCAGCGCACCATGAGCCTGTCGGTGATCGAACTGGACGAACCCTGGCGGGTACGCGAGCGCAGCATTCTGGTACGGGATCTGCAGGCGCTGCCCAAGGTGATCCGGGCGTTGATCGAGTTGATGCAGAGTAAAGGCGAGTGAAATCGCGCTACCGACGGGTGCAACCCGGGTTGGCGAGCCCCTGCTCGCCGACAAGCTACGCACCCACTGCGACTTTGCAGGCGTAGCGCAGGCGCGCTACACCCCGAGCCCCTTATGACTGCAGCAGGTCCTGCCGATAGAAGTCCGCCAGATGCCGATATACCCCAGGCCAGGCGGCCTGCAGCGGCTCGGGCTGCTCGAAGAAGGTTTCCGACAGCACCGCGAAGAACTCCGCCGGGTCTTCCAGCGCGTACTCATCCACCGGCAGCGGCTCGCCCTGCTCGGCGCGTCTGGCCAGATCATCCCAGGCCGCCTGCATATCCTGCTTCCAGGCAGCAGCATCCATACCCGCATGCAAGGGTGGCGCACCGTTGGCCGACGCATCACGCATATCCAGGGTATGCGCCAGCTCATGAATGACCACGTTGTAGCCGTCGCCCTGCCCCGAATGCCAGACATCCTCCAGCGACAACACCACCGGCCCGCGCTCCCAGGCTTCGCCACTGCGCTCGCTGACTTCCTGATGGACAATACCGAACTCATCTTCCCAGCTATGCTCGGCAACGAAGGGCCCGTCATACAGAATCAGCGTCCGCCAGCCGTCATACCAGTCCAGGCCCAGCTCCAGCACCGGAACGGCGGCCATCCCCGCGATGCGCAGGCGCAGCCGGTCGTCCAGTTCAGCATCATTGATGGCGACCAGATGCTTGCGCAGCAGCAGGCGCAGGGCCAGTTGCTGGATGCGCTGTTGCTGCTCCAGCGGGTAGCGCTGATACACCGTCCAGTCGCCCAGTGCGGCATGCCATTGCGCGGAGGTAACCGCTAGTCGGCGTAGCTGGCGATCTTCCCGCCAGTAACGCAGACGCTGCCACCAGCCCGAAGCAGCGGGCGCATTCAACTTGGCTACGATGACTCTCTCCTCCCGACTCGACAAGAACAATGACACTGACTCCGAATCGCACCGATAAACCCGTGCGTTCCAGGCATGCCTTGAGTTTGACATCCTCCCCTGCGACTGGCCATTCTGCTCTGCCGCTGTTTCCTCAACCCTGATGGAAAGTCATGACCCGCAACAACGCCACCCTGATAGGTTTGATCGCCATCCTGCTATGGAGCTCGATCGTGGGGCTCATTCGGGGTGTAAGCGAACACCTGGGCGCGACCGGTGGCGCGGCCATGATCTATACCGTGGCAGCTGTTTTTCTATTGTTTTCCGTGGGTCCCACCCGGGTCAGTCGATTCCCCAAACGCTATCTGTTCTGGGGTAGTCTGCTGTTCGTGACCTATGAGCTGTGCCTGGCCCTGTCCATCGGCTATGCCAACTCCAGCAGGCAGGCCATCGAGGTCGGCATGGTGAACTACCTGTGGCCGGCCTTCGTCATGGCCGCTGCCATCCTGTTCAATAGGCAACGAGCCAACCTGCTGATCCTGATACCCGGCTTTGTTCTGGCCATTCTCGGTATCTGCTGGGTGCTGGGCGGTGACGAGGGGCTGCATCTGCCGAGCATGCTGGCAAATATCCAGGACAACCCGCGGAGCTATGGACTGGCCTTTAGCGGCGCACTTATCTGGACCCCTTACTGCACGGTAACCGCGCGGATTTCCGAGGGTAACAATGGCATCACCCTGTTCTTCATGCTCACTGCGCTGGTGCTGTGGCTGAAGTACCTGTTTATCGGCGGCGAGCCAATGCACTTCAGCCTGCAGGCCATCGTCTACCTGGTGCTGGCTGCGGCCGCAATGGGTTTTGGTTACGCAGCCTGGAACGTCGGCATTCTGCACGGCAACGTCACCGTGCTCGCCGGCGCTTCGTATTTCATTCCGGTGATCTCGGCGGCGCTGGCGGCATTGGTATTGCAAACACCGCTATCGCTATCGTTCTGGCAGGGCGCGGCCATGGTCTGTGTGGGTTCCATCCTGTGCTGGGTGGCCACACGAGGAAAGCGCAGCAGAATGCAGGAAGCCACTGCTAACTGAGAGAGGCGTCAAGGCCGCTAATCTGCAAACGCAAAAAGCCAGGCCGCTAATCTGCAAACGCAAAAAGCCAGGCCGCTGTGGTAACAGCAGCCTGGCTCTATATTCAGGGCTCAGCATTCAGAAGTTGAGCGTCGCACCGTCTTCAGGAATCTCGACACGATCTGCGATGCCCTGTTCCTGCACATACTCGCGCAGCTCTTCGCGGGTCAGAGCCATGTGGTTGATGGCATCCATGTGCGTGGCAACGATGGTCGCATCCGGAGCTGCCTGGGATGCGCGCAGCACATCTTCCTTGCCCATGATGATGGAGCCATCAAACCCATTCATCATCGCATAGCCTGCGTTGATCAAGACGATCTGCGGGCCGTAGTCCTCAAGCGCCATATCGACTTCATCACGCCAGATGGTGTCGCCCACCAGGTACAGTGTGTCGTAACCAGGTGATTGGAACACCACACCCATGGCCTCTCCAAGTGCAGTAGCGAGTTCCGCAACAGCATACATTTCGTCAGTGCCATGCTGACCGCCAACCTGACTAAGGGTCACTCCATTGAACTCGGCCCTGGAAAGAACGCGAACATTGGTAAAACCCTGCCCACGGATCATCAATGCATCAGCCAGGTTCTGTACAAAAAGCGGGATGTCCTTCGGCAACAACTCCTGTGCCGCATCATCCCAGTGGTCCAAATGGGTATGGGTGACGATCACGGCGTCGATACCAGCCAGGACTTCTTTCTCGGACATCGGCAGATCTACCAGCGGGTTACGCAGGTTGCTGCGATAGGTGCCTTCGAAGCCGGGGTAGGTGCCTTTTTTCGCCAGCATCGGGTCGACCAGGAAAGTGGTGTCACCGTAGGTAATCTTCACTGTGGCATTGCGGATCTGTTGCAGCTGCACTGCCTCGGTAGCAGCGGGTGCGGTGGCGTCAACGCTAGCAGGCTGTGCTTGGGCAAAGGTCGCAGCGATGCTCAGACTCAGCGCCACGGCGAGCGAGCTGGCAAGGGTTTTCATGGTCATGTGCATCTCCTGGGAATAGCCAATGAAAGTGAGCCGCTATTGTCGGCTTGACCCATCCCTGTTTAAAGTGGCCTGAATGACAATATTAGTTATAAATGGGCCATTCCTCTTCTGGTACTCGCTACCTTAATTTTGACCCGAATCCATACATACGTTAATTTTGGGCAGGATAGGGTTCGTCCAGCGCTTCTCCTTCAGCCTCGAGGCATGCAATGTCTGTCATCCGTGTGGTTATCCTGACTTTTGAGGGCGTGAGCCTGTTCCACCTCTCTGTCCCCGGTATGGTCTTCGGTGCGAGTGATGGCCCCGCTCTGGCTCGCTATGAAGTACTGTATTGCGCGCAGATGCCCGGTCAGATTCGCAGCGACCAGGGCGTGATAATTGAGGTACCCCATGGCCTCGATGTCATGGCGGACGCCGATATCATCATCGTTCCGGCCTGGAGTGATGCTGGAGAACCGACATCCCCCGAGCTGACCGCCGCATTGCGACAGGCCAATGAGCAAGGCAAGCTGATTGTGGGTTTGTGTCTGGGCGCTTTCGCTCTCGGCCATGCGGGCCTGCTGGACGGACGGGAGGCCACCACCCACTGGGTAGCGCGCGAGATGTTTGCCCAGAGCTTCCCTCACACCCTGTTTCGGCCCGATGTGCTGTATGTCGCCGATGGCAACATCATCACCTCCGCCGGCACGGTGGCCGCCATCGATTGCTGCCTGCATCTGCTGCGCGAGCGCCACGGTTCCGAGGCGGCCAATCACGTCGCCCGGTTGTTAGTCACACCACCGCACCGGGCCGGTGGCCAGGCGCAGTACATCGAACGGCCACTGCCCCGCTGCGCGAATGACGATCGCTTGCCCGGCGTATTGGAATGGGCTCGCGAGAACCTGTCGCAAACGCTGTCAGTCGATGCGCTCGCCGAGGTGGCGAAAATGAGTCGGCGCACCTTCACTCGCCGCTTCCGCGAGGCCACCGGTACCACGGTGAGCAAATGGCTGAATACCGAGCGGGTCGCCAGAGCCCAGCAATTGCTGGAGACCACCGATCTGTCGATCGAGCTCATTACTGCAGAGGCCGGCTTCGGCACGCCGCTGGCGCTGCGTCAACAGTTTGCAGCGCAACTGGGAACCTCACCGTCCAGTTATCGGCGCAACTTTAATAGCCAGACAAGCCAGGTAGTGCCCTAGCCGCTACACCGTGTGCAGGTACCACATGTACTCCAGATCCGAGATGGTCCGCTCGAACTCCTCCATCTCGCTCTCCTTGCACAGCACGAAGACATCGAGGTATTCCTCGCCGATGTATTCCTTCATCACCGCCGAGCCTTCCAGTTCGCGCAACGCATCGCGCAGGTTGGTCGGCAGCGACGGCTCATGCTGTTCGTAGGCGTTGCCCTCGGTCATCGGTGGCGGCTCGATGCGGTTGCTGATGCCGTAGTGGACGGCCGACAGCAATGCCGCCATCAACAGGTAGGGGTTGGCATCGGCGCCGCCGAGGCGGTGTTCGATGCGCATGGCCTCCGGCTCACCGCCCGGCACGCGCACCGCCACAGTACGGTTGTCGATGCCCCAGGTGGGTGCACAGGGCACGAAGAAGCCCGGACTGAAACGGCGGTAGGAGTTGACGTTGGGACACAGGAAGGCCATGTACTGCGGCAACGTTTCCAGCAATCCGCCGATGGCCCAGCGCAGGGTCTCGGACAGCTCGCCATCGGCATTCGGGGCGAAGGTGTTCTGGCCGTCGCGCTCCAGGCTGATATGCACATGCATGCCGTTGCCCGCCTGGTCGTGATAGGGCTTGGCCATGAAGGTGGTATCCATCTCATGGTCGTAGGCGACGCTCTTGATCACCCGCTTGAGCAGCACGCTGTAGTCGCAGGCCTTGACCGGATCATCGACGTGGTGGAGGTTGACTTCGAACTGGCCGGGGGCCGATTCGGCGACGATGGCGTCAGCGGGGATGCCCTGCTCGTGGGCAGCTTCGATGACGTCCTCGAGAAATTCAGCGTATTCGTCCAGGTCATCCATGGAGTAGACCTGCACCGAGTTGGGACGCTTGCCGGAGATCGGTGAGCGCGGCGGCTGTGGGCGGCCGGTGATGTTTTCCTGGTCAATCAGGAAGAACTCCAGCTCGAAGGCCGACACCGGCTTGAGGCCCAGCTCGGTGAAACGCTCGACCACCCGCTGCAAGACATAGCGCGGGTCGGCAAAGAACGGCGTCTTGCGGTCCAGTTCGTACATGGTCATCAGCAGCTGCCCGGTCGGGCGCTTCTGCCAGGGCTCCATGCACAACGTACCGGGGATCGGCAGGCAGATGCGGTCGGCATCGCCAATTTCCACACCGAGGCCGGTTTCCTCCACGGTAGTGCCCTGGATATTCAGGGCGAATACCGATGCCGGCAGGGCGATACCGCGCTCGAAGGCCTTGACCAGCGCTGAGCGGTCGATCCGCTTGCCGCGGACGATGCCGTTCATGTCGGCGATCAGCAGATCGATGAAGTGAACCTCGGGATAGGCAGCAAGAAAGGTTTCGGCTTCCCGTACTGAGACGGGAGCTGCAACAGTATCGGCAGCGTCAATGGTAATGACCTTGGCGGGCTCGGTACCGACGCCCGTGACATCGGCTGGGGAGGGCATGTTCTTCACCTGTTATTTGTAAAATATATCAATCATGTCTCTCTTGTCTGAGAGTAAATCCGAAAGGCCCCGGTGAGTCAATAGAACCCCAAGCGCCCCAAAACAGGGCGCAGCGCACCCTCTATGACCATTGCGACGACCTTGCGAAGGTGTATCCCCACCCTTGCCATCATCAGATCATCATCATTTTGTGGTTAGTATTTTTTGTTGCTATTGTATGAAAAATTGAACAATACACTTTGCAAGCCGCTACCCGCGCAGACGCCATCATGCCCGAGACCCGCAAGCCGTTGATCGGCATTTCCTGCTGTACCACCACCTTCGGCCCCCATCCGTTTCACATGGCCGGTGAGAAGTACATTCTCGGCGTACTGCAGGGAGCCGATGGGCTACCATTGCTGATCCCGGCGCTGGGTGCGCAGTTGCCACCCGATCAACTGCTGGACACCCTCGACGGCCTGCTGTTCACCGGCTCGCCATCCAACGTCGAGCCGCATCATTATGCCGGGCCCGCCAGCGCACCCGGCACCCTCCACGACCCCCAGCGCGACGCCACTACCCTGCCGCTGATCCGCGCCGCCATCGAACGTGGCGTGCCGGTGCTGGGCCTGTGCCGCGGTTTTCAGGAAATGAATGTGGCCTTTGGCGGCAGCCTGCACCAGCGGCTGCATGACGTGCCCGGCTTTATTGAACACCGGGAAGACACCAGCCAGCCGGTGGATGTGCAATATGGCCCCGCACATGGGGTACGCATCGAACCTGGAGGACTGCTCGACCGCGTCAGCGGCTGCAGCTCGGCACAGGTCAACTCCCTGCATACCCAGGGCGTCGATCGTCTGGCCCCCGGTCTGCAGCCCGAAGCGACGGCGCCCGACGGACTCATCGAGGCCTTTTCCGTTACCGCGGCCAGCGGCTTCGCTCTTGGTGTGCAATGGCACCCGGAGTGGAAGGTAATGGAAAACCCGTTCTACCTGCGTATATTCAAGGCGTTTGGTGACGCCTGCCGGGCGCACATGGCCCGGCCCAAGAGGACTGTATGAACAAGATTGAAGCCTTTCTCAAGGAACACAGAATCACCGAGGTCGAATGCATGGTCAGTGACCTTACGGGCATCGCCCGGGGCAAGATCGCACCGACCGCCAAGTTCATGTCGGAAAAGGGCATGCGCCTGCCCGAAAGCATCCTGCTGCAATCGGTCACCGGCGATTACGTGGATGACGACATCTATTACGACCTGCTGGACCCAGCGGACATCGACATGATCTGCAAGCCGGATGACGACGGTATCTATCTGGTGCCCTGGGCCATAGAGCCCACCGCGCAGATCATCCACGACTGCTACGACAAGCAGGGCGAGCCGATCGAGATGTCGCCGCGCAACATGCTGAAGAAGATCCTGCGGCTGTATGCCGAAAAAGGCTGGAAGCCATTGGTGGCTCCGGAGATGGAGTTCTACCTGACCAAGCGCAACGACGACCCGGATCTGCCCCTGCAACCACCGGTCGGTCGTTCCGGACGCCAGGAAACCGGACGCCAGTCGTTCTCCATCGATGCTGCCAACGAGTTCGATCCGCTGTTCGAGGACATGTATGACTGGTGCGAGGCCCAGGGCCTGGATCTGGATACCCTGATCCACGAGGAAGGCACCGCGCAGATGGAGATCAACTTCCGCCATGGCGATCCGCTGCACCTGGCCGACCAGGTCCTGGTGTTCAAGCGCACCATGCGCGAGGCGGCGCTCAAGCATGATGTGGCTGCCACCTTCATGGCCAAGCCGATCACCAACGAGCCAGGCAGCGCCATGCACCTGCACCAGAGCATCGTCGACGTCAAAACCGGGGAGAATATCTTTTCCAACCCGGACGGCAGCATGAGCGAGCTGTTCCTGCACCATATCGGCGGCCTGCAGCGCTATATCCCGGATGTATTGCCGCTGTTCGCGCCCAACGTGAACTCATTCCGTCGTTTCCTGCCGGACACCTCGGCGCCGGTCAACGTCGAGTGGGGGCTGGAAAACCGCACCGCCGGACTGCGCGTACCCGACTCCAGCCCGCAGAACATGCGCCTGGAGAACCGCTTGCCGGGCGCCGATGCCAACCCCTATATCGCCATCGCCGCCAGCCTGCTGTGTGGCTACCTGGGCATGATCAACCGTATCGCCCCCACCGCTCCGGTAGAGGGCCGCGCCTACGAACGGCGCAACCTGCGCTTGCCGTTCTCGCTGGAGTCGGCTTTGGAGCGCATGGAACAGTGCCAGGATGTGCAGGAGGTGTTGGGCGAGAAATTCTGCCGCGGCTATATCGCGGTCAAGCGGGTGGAAAACGAGAACTACAAGCGCGTCATCAGTTCCTGGGAACGGGAGTTTCTATTGCTGAGCGTATAGCGCCGGGCCGCGCGCCCATCGGTAACACAGCGGATCACAGGAGTACCGACCATGACCAGAGCAGGCAAACCCACCACAGCTGAACTGCAGGCACTGGACGCAGCCCACTATCTGCATCCCTTTACCGATCACAAGGATCTGGGCAGCCGGGGCGCGCGCATCATCGAGCGCGCTTCAGGGGTGTATCTGTGGGACAGTGACGGCAATCGCCTGCTCGACGGCATGGCCGGGCTGTGGTGCGTCAACATCGGCTATGGCCGTACCGAGCTGGCCGATGCCGCCTACCGGCAGATGCTGGAGCTGCCCTATTACAACAGCTTCTTCCAGTGCACCCACCCACCGGCGGTGCAGCTGGCCAGCGCGATAGCCGAGCAGGCGCCGGCGCACATGAACCATGTGTTCTTCACCGGCTCCGGTTCCGAGGCCAACGACACCGTACTGCGCATGGTGCGCCGCTACTGGGACCTGCAGGGCCAGCCGCAGAAGAAAGTGGTGATCGGCCGCATCAATGGCTACCACGGCTCCACCGTCGCCGGCGCCAGCCTCGGCGGCATGAGCGCCATGCACGAGCAGGGCGACCTGCCGATCCCCGGCATAGTGCATATCCCCCAGCCGTACTGGTACGGCGAAGGCGGCGACATGAGCGAGAACGAATTCGGCCTGTGGGCGGCGCGCCAGCTGGAGGAGAAGATCCTGCAGGTCGGCACCGACAAGGCTGCCGCCTTCATCGCCGAGCCGATCCAGGGTGCCGGCGGGGTGATCGTTCCGCCGCCGACCTACTGGCCCGAAATCAAGCGCATCGTCGACAAGTACGGCATCCTGCTGGTGGTCGACGAGGTGATCTGCGGTTTCGGGCGTACCGGCGAATGGTTCGGCAGCCAGTACTACAACCTGCAGCCGGATCTGATGCCGATCGCCAAGGGCATGACCTCCGGCTACCTGCCGATGGGCGGAGTGATCGTCGGTGAACGCGTGGCCTCCTGCCTGATCGAGAGTGGCGGCGAGTTCTTCCATGGCTATACCTATTCCGGTCACCCGGTGGCGGCAGCGGTCGGTCTGGAAAACCTGCGTATCCTGCGCGACGAGCACATCGTCGACTATGCTCGTAACGAAGCCGCACCCTATCTGCAGAACAGGATCGCCGCGCTGGCGGAGCATCCGCTGGTTGGCCAGGTGCGCGGTGTTGGCATGCTCGGCGCCTTCGAGCTGGTGCGTGACAAGGCCAGCCGCGAGCGTTTCCCGGGCAAGGGTGCTGCCGGCTCCCTGTGCCGCGACCTGTGCATCAGCAACGGGGTGGTTATGCGTGCGGTGGGTGACAGCATGATCATGTCACCTCCCCTGATCATTCAGCCGGAGGAGATCGATGAACTGTTCGAGAAGGCCTGGCGCAGCCTGAACATGGCGGCGCAGGAATTGATCTAGGCCGCCGCGTGCTCTATCCGTGCGCAGAGACCTTGCATACACTATCCCGGCTGGCCGAACTGCCTGCCGACAGGGAGCGTTCGTAGCAAAGCGGAACCCGGATCACCTCCGGGCGTTGATCGATCAACCGATGGCGGCTGGCGCGTCCGGCCAATGACAGAACAGACCGGTCCAGCCCCAGGGACGGCGTCTGTAACAGGAGACAGAGCATGAAACCGACAATGCACAAGACGTTGCTGGCTTTGGCAGTGACCGGACTGTTCGCTGGCGCAGCGCAGGCTGCCGGACAGTTGAAAATCTACAACTGGTCGGACTATATCGCCGAGGACACCATCGCCAATTTCGAGAAGGAAACCGGCATCAAGGTGACCTATGATGTATACGACTCCAACGAGGTACTGGATGCCAAGCTGCTCACCGGCCGCTCCGGCTTCGACATAGTCGTACCGTCCAACCACTTCCTGACCAAGCAGATCGAGGCCGGCGTTTACCAGAAGCTGGACCACAGCAAGCTGCCGAACATGAAGAACCTCAACCCCGATCTGATGGACGAGATGGAAAGCATCGACCCGGGCAGCGAGTACTCGATTCCCTACATGTGGGGCACCAACGGTATCGGCTACAACATCGACAAGGTGCAGGCCATCCTCGGTGATGACGCCCCGCTGGACTCCTGGGATCTGGTATTCAAGCCGGAGGTTGCCGCCAAGCTGGCCAGTTGCGGTATTTCCATGCTCGATTCCGGTGACGACATGCTGACCTCGGCCCTGCAATACCTGGGCCTGGACCCCAACAGCAACAGCGCCGACGACCTGAAAAAGGCCGAGGAGCTGCTGATGAGCGTGCGTGGGCATGTGACCTACTTCCACTCCTCACGCTATATCTCCGACCTGGCCAACGGCGAGATCTGCGTCGCTGTGGGCTTTTCCGGTGACGTATTCCAGGCCGCCGACCGGGCTGATGAAGCGAAGAATGGAGTGAATATCGGCTACAGCATCCCCAGCGAAGGTACCCAGCTGTGGTTCGATATGATGGCCATTCCCAAAGGTGCGCCGAACGCCGACAACGCGCACACTTTCATCAACTACATACTGCGCCCTGAAGTGGTTGCGCCGATCACCGATTATGTGGCCTACGCCAACCCCAACCTGGCGGCCAACGAGTTTGTCGACCCGGAGGTGCTGAACGACCCGGCGATCTATCCCACAGAGGAAGTCATGGCCAAATTGTTTGTGGCCAAACCGCGTCCGCTGGCATCTCAACGGATCATCACCCGCGCCTGGAACAGGATCAAATCGGGACGCTGAAGCAAGCACCGTCATTGCTGAAGCAAAACGCCGTCATTGCGAGCCCGAAGGGCGCGGCAATCCACGGGACTGGCCATCCAGCGTCGGGCCGGGTGTTGATGGATTGCCGCGTCGCTGCGCGACTCGCAATGACCGGTATTGGATATCTGATCAGAGGGGATAGTCTATGGTGGGCGCAGCAGGGGCCATGAAACAGGCCATGGCCAAGAACGAACCGGTCGAATTCGTCAAGATCGAGCGCATCAGCAAACAGTTTGATGACGCTCTGGCCGTGGATGACGTAACCCTCACCATCAACCGGGGCGAGATCTTCGCCCTCTTGGGCGGCTCCGGCTCGGGCAAATCCACCCTGCTGCGGATTCTGGCCGGCTTCGAAAAGCCCAGTGAAGGCCGGGTCTTGCTCGACGGCCAGAATATTACCGACCTGCCGCCGCACAAGCGGCCGATCAACATGATGTTCCAGTCCTATGCGCTTTTCCCGCACATGACCGTGGAACAGAACATCGCCTTCGGCCTGAAGCAGGACAAGCTGAGCCGCAGCGAAATCGCCGAGCGCGTGGCAGAAATGCTCAAGCTGGTGCAGATGAGCAAGTACGCCAAGCGCAAGCCGCATCAGCTGTCCGGTGGCCAGCGCCAGCGCGTGGCCCTGGCCCGCTCCCTGGCCAAGCGCCCCAAACTGCTGCTGCTCGATGAGCCCATGGGCGCGCTGGACAAGAAACTGCGCTCGCAGATGCAGTTGGAACTCGTGGAAATCATCGAGCGGGTCGGCGTGACCTGCATCGTGGTCACCCACGACCAGGAAGAGGCCATGACCATGGCCCAGCGCATCGCCATCATGGACCAGGGCTGGATCGTCCAGGTCGGCACCCCGGTGGATATCTACGAAAGCCCGGTCAGCCGGCATGTCGCCGAGTTCGTCGGCAGCGTGAACATCTTCGAGGGCGAGATCGTCGCCGACATGGAAGACCACGCGATGATCCAGTGCCCACAGCTGGACCGGCAGATCTACGTCGGCCACGGCGTTACTACCCGCGCCCAGGACAAGAGCGCCATCTACGCCCTGCGCCCGGAAAAGGTCTTCGTCACCACAGAGCAGCCCGAGCAGCCCTACAACTGGGCCCACGGCGTGGTGCATGACATCGCCTACCTCGGCGGCCATTCGGTGTATTACATCAAGCTCGACAGCGGCAAGATGGTGCAGGCCTTCTTCGCCAACTCCGAACGCCGGCTGCCGCGCCCGACCTGGGAGGACCAGGTCTACGTCAGTTGGGATGACGACGGCGGCGTGGTACTACCGACATGAGAAAACGCCTGCGCCTGCCCAGCGGCAAAGCCCTGGTAATCAGCATCCCCTACCTGTGGATGCTGCTGTTCTTCCTGTTGCCCTTCGCCATCGTACTGAAGATCAGCTTCTCCCAGGCGGCCATCGCCATCCCGCCCTACGAGCCGATCTTCCAGTACGCCGAGCAGGCGCTGACGGTTGTCCTGAACATGGGCAACTACATCTTCCTGACCCAGGACAGCCTGTATGTGGCCGCCTACCTCGGCTCGCTGAAGATCGCCCTGGTGGCCACCCTGGTATGCCTGGCGCTCGGCTACCCGATGGCCTACGCCATCGCCCGCGCCCCGCGTGAACGCCAGCTGATCTATCTGCTGCTGATCATGATGCCGACCTGGACCGCGATCCTGATCCGGGTCTACGCCTGGATGGGTATTCTCAGCAGCAACGGCCTGCTCAACTCGATGCTGCAATCGCTGGGGCTGATCGATACGCCGCTGCAGATTCTCAATACCGATACCGCGGTGTATATCGGCGTGGTCTATGCCTATCTGCCATTCATGGTCCTGCCGTTGTACGCGAACCTGGTCAAGCACGACCAGACCCTGCTGGAGGCAGCGCTGGACCTGGGCGCTGGGCGTATCCAGGCATTCTGGAAGGTGACCGTGCCGCTGTCCCGCTCCGGTATCATCGCCGGCTCCATGCTGGTGTTCATTCCGGTAGTCGGCGAGTTCGTCGTCCCGGAACTGCTCGGCGGCCCGGAAACGCTGATGATCGGCAAGGTACTGTGGCAGGAGTTCTTCAACAACCGCGACTGGCCGGTGGCCTCCGCGCTGGCCATCGTCATGCTGGCGCTGCTGCTGATTCCGATCACCCTGTTCCATTACAACCAGGCCCGGGAAATGGAGAAGAAAGCATGAGGCGTCCCGACTTCTCCAGCGTAGTGCTGTGGCTGGGCCTGCTGTTCATCTACCTGCCGATGGTGATCCTGGTGATCTACTCGTTCAACGCCTCACGCCTGGTCACGGTGTGGGGTGGCTGGTCGGTCCACTGGTACGTCGGCCTGCTGGACAATACCCAGCTGATGAATGCCGTCAAACGCAGCCTGCAGATCGCCTTCTATACCGCCACCGCCGCGGTGGCGCTAGGCACCCTGGCCGCCTTCGCCATGACCCGCATCAGCCGCTTTCGCGGCCGCACGCTGTTCTCCGGCATGGTCACCGCGCCGCTGGTGATGCCCGAGGTGATTACCGGCCTGTCCCTGCTATTGCTGTTCGTGGCGCTGGCACAGATACTCGAATCACTGCTCGGGGTGGTATTCGACCGCGGCATGTTGACCATCTGGATTGCGCATACCACCTTCTCGGTAGCCTATGTCGCCATCGTCGTCAGCAGCCGTCTGGGTGAACTGGACCAGTCGATCGAGGAGGCAGCCCTGGATCTGGGCGCCCCGCCGTGGAAGACCTTCCTGCAGATCACCGTACCGATGATCGCACCCTCGATCGTCGCCGGCTGGCTGCTGTCCTTCACCCTGTCGCTGGATGACCTGGTACTGGCCAGCTTCGTCTCCGGGCCCGGTTCGACCACCCTGCCGATGGAGATCTTTTCCGCGGTGCGCCTGGGGGTCAAGCCCGAGATCAATGCCATTGCCAGTATCATCCTGCTGGCCGTGTCGCTGCTCACCCTGCTGATCTGGCTCGTCGCCCGGCGGGCCGACCGCCGCAGTCGCATGCCGCCGCCGGATGAGGAGCAGCCGCGCTGGAAGGCCACCGCGGGCGACCAGCCCCGCTGACCTGGCACAGGGGCCCAACCGACACGGGCTCCTGTGGATTTCTTCCGCTCCGCACTTTCCGCTTGGCAATCCTGCCTGCATGGCGTTACCCTACAAATGTGAATGAACATTCATTCTTTGGTAAAACAATAACAGAGGACCACAACATGAGCGGCACCGATATCTCTATCTTCCAGCCATACCAGACTTTCTACACCTGAAACACGAAGCTCTGTACAGACAGTCGGAAGCGGTTAGAATGCAGCAATGAACAATCATTCCAAGACCGCCAACAACCAAGCACAGGCCCCGGTGAAAGCCGTCCGGCCAAGGATCAAGGACAAGCGCAGCGCCATCCTGCGCGCCGCACTCAAGGTATTTGCCGAGGGTGGCGTGAATGGCGTACCCATGCCGGTGGTGGCGCAGCAGGCCAATGTCGGCACGGGGACCATCTATCGCTACTTCGCAAGCAAGGAGCTGCTGGTCAATGAGCTGTTTCGCGAGCAGAAGCTGGCGATGAACCAGCGCCTGTACCAGGACCTCGATCTGCAGCGGCCGCCCCGCGAGCTGTTCGCCGAACTGTGGCAGCGCATGGTGCTGTTTACCCGCCAGGCGCCGGAGGCCTACCGCTTCATGGAGCTGCAGGACCATCGTCCCTATCTGGATGAAGCCAGCCGCACCCTGGAGCATGAGGCACTGGCACCGGTGGTCGCGCAGTACCGCACGCTGCAGTACCGCGGCGTGTTCCGCAGCGACATCCGCGCCGAGGTGTTGATGGCGCTGGTGTGGGGCGCTTTCGTCAACCTGATCAAGTCCGAGCGTGATGGGCATATCAGTCTGACCGAGGAGGACATAGCCGCCGCCCGTGACGCTTGCTGGGACCTGTGCACCGGTTGATCCGACTGTCCGTACTCCAACATCATCATGAGGATGAACAAGATGCGGATTCTACCCCGAACCCTGGCCGCCTTCGGCCTGACAAGCCTGATCGCCGGCCAGAGCCTGGCCAGCGATGTGGAACAACAATGGCTGGAGATGATCGCCAGCGGTAAAGCCTATTCGGCAGAGACCCTGATGCCGCTGTTCAAGCAGCTTGAACCGGTGGATACCGACTTCATGGTCGGCACCTGGAAAGGCGGCAAGTTCGACGGCGGCGCCGAGCCCGACCCGATCAACTGGTATGGCAAGCGTTTCACCTCCCTCACCGACGTCGAGCCGCTGCTGGTGACCAATGCCGATGGCGAGGTGGTCACCTATGATCGGCTCGGCGCGGCACAGATGCGCCATATCGAGTTTGATGGCAAGGCATCCGCCGCGCTGATCTATGACAGCCAGCCGATCATGGACTACTTTCGCAAGGTCAATGAGGATGTGGTTATCGGCCTCGGCGACATCAAGGGCAAGCCTGCCGACTTCTTCTTCCATCTGACCCGGGAATGACCGGCACTTGCAATCGGCCAGTATTGGGATAGGGTTCTATAATCCGCCGGCTTTGCCGGCGACCCTTCCTGCCAAGGAGAATTGCCCGTGTCCAGCCTGGTTCCCACCATCGACCCTGACGGCCTGTTCGAATATTCCGTCGTCTTCACCGATCGCTCGCTGAACCACATGTCCGCCGAGTTTCAACAGGTGATGCGCGACATATCCGCCACCCTGCGCGAGGTATATGGTGCCGACGGCGTCGCCCTGGTGCCAGGTGGCGGGACCTACGGCATGGAAGCGGTTGCCCGGCAGTTTGCCCGTGATCAACGCTGCATGGTGCTGCGCAATGGCTGGTTCAGCTACCGCTGGTCGCAGATCTTCGCCGCTACCGAACTGCCCGCCGAGGAAATCGTGCTCAAGGCCAGGCCGACCTCCGATACCGCGCAGGCCTCCTTCGCTCCGGCGCCGATCGAGGAAGTAGTGGCAGCCATTCACGCGCAGAAACCCGCCCTGGTATTCGCCCCCCATGTGGAAACCGCCTCCGGCATCCTGCTGCCCGACGATTACCTGCGTGCCGTCGGTGAAGCAGTCCAGGCGGTGGGTGGACTGTTCGTACTCGACTGTGTAGCCTCCGGCACTCTATGGGTCGACATGCGCGACTGCCGGGTGGACATCCTCATCAGCGCCCCGCAGAAGGGCTGGAGTGCCTCCCCCTCCTGTGCACTGGTGATGCTCAGCGCCCGGGCGCTGGAACGCGTCGAGCAGACCACCAGCAACAGCTTTGCCTGCGACCTGAAGAAATGGCTGCAGATCATGCGCGCCTATGAAAACGGCGGCCACGCCTACCATGCCACCCTGCCCACCGATGCGCTGAAAAAATTCCGCGACACCATGTTGGACATGCGTGAGTACGGCTTCGGCAAGCTCAAGCAGGAGCAGCTGGCGCTCGGCAAGGCAGTGCGCTCGCTGCTCGAGAGCAAGGGCTTTGCCAGCGTCGCCGCCCCCGGCTTCCAGGCACCCGGCGTGGTCGTGAGCCATACCGACGACGATGCCATCCACAGCGGCAGCGCCTTCGGCGCGCAAGGCCTGCAGACCGCAAGCGGCGTGCCCCTGATGTGCGATGAGCCGGAAGGCTTCAAGAGCTTCCGTATCGGCCTGTTCGGGCTGGACAAGCTGCGTGATATCGACGGGGCAGTTGGCCGGCTGGAACAGGCGTTGGCGGCTATCTCGGGCTGAGCAATTGAGCCTAGCTGATGTAGTGATCGCAGCTCAGAAAGGGGCTTGCCCATTTTCATGCAGGCCCCAGCCAACCCTTTCACCCCTGCATGACGATACCCTTGGCCTCCTGCATCGCATAGTAGTCCTGCCTGTTCAGACTCGGATCGATCTTCGCCCGCAGGATGCACGGCTGCTGCTGCCACTTCATCTCACGATGGCGCCTGGTCAGCTCCGGACGCTCCAAGCGTGACCAGCGCCTGTAGGTAGTCTTGCGCCATGTCTGCGGATCACGCCCGACCTTGCGGTCATGTTCGGCGGTAGTCGGGTCCAGATGGCGGAACTGCTCCAGGATCGGCAGATCGGGCAGCGGCTGGGTCACATCCATATAGCGCTGCAGGGTATCCCATAACGCCATGGCCTCCTCCTGAGCCATATCCAGTCCATGCAACTTGCCACCCAGAAACAGCTCCCCATAAGCATAGCGATGATGCAGCCAGAGCGAAAAGCCGCCACTGCCATGAGGGCCGGGCCGGTACTCCAGGCTCGCATCGAACTCATAGAAAGGGGCACTGAAAGTACCGGCAAAGCGACGGTGGAAAGTCACCATCCCAGTCTGCCGATTGAAGCCACTACCGTCGTGCTGAGACCACCGAAGATAGCGATCGAACAGGAAGTCCCAACCAATAAAGCCCATGAAGATGCTCAGCAGCATGCCGCCAATGCACCAGAGGGCGGTGATGGCTTCCGGGGCAGGATAGGCGATGATCACACCGAGCAGCGCAATACCGCCGGTTAGTCCAGCCTGGATGAAGTAGCGTTTGTACCTGGGGGGTTCGGAACCGATATGCCAGAAGCTGAGGCCAATTAATGTGACCATGCATAGCGGAAAAAAAATACCACGAACTATATTCTGAAACTGAATATTTATACTCAGAAGAGCTTCACTCAAAGAAGCAAGCGCAATCAGCCACCAAATCCATGGACCAAAAAGAATGGCGATGTATTTTAGATACGGGTGTAGCATCAGTAACTTATTGCTGTTTTCGAAACGCCATATCTTATGGGTAAGGTAACACTTGTCTTCGCCAGCCTCATCCAACAAGAAACGCGCCTCAGGTTGCAGTTGCATATCAAGCAACTGCCAGGGTTCGCTATAGACATAGCTTCCCCATTTCAGTGGTATACGGCGCAGTTCACCCCGCTGTCCTTCTTCCTGCCAGCGATGCGGCGGCTGCGTAGGTATCGCATTGCTGCGATAGGCGGAGCTGCTGTAATACTTGGATTCTTCGCTATTCATGCTTTAAAAAATTCGGACTGTTCAATCAGCCAATAGGGGTAGGATGTATTACGCTCCGCCGGACGATCAGAGGGTGAATACGCTTGCCATTCGCGGGGTTCCGGTTGCGGAAGAACAATATGCCCGTAACCGGGAAAGGCATCACCGACTCTACAACCGGGCTCGCCCAATTGGAATTGGGCGAAAATACGCAAACCATGTTCAAAGGTCTGGTGTAGACGCAGATAATCACCTGCACCAGGCAAATCAAACGCGCTTGGCAATACGAATAGTAGACGATTGGCATCCAGTACCACCGCGTTCAAACGGATACCTTGCACACGGCGGTAACTGTAATTCCAACCACTAGAATGGGACCTGGTGCGCTGCACTTCCCTTGCCTGCAGCTGTATATACCTACCATCCTCGAACTGGCTCAGCAGCGGACAATAGAGTTCCACCACCCAGTCGCTCGGTGACAACGTGATCCTAGCTTCCCCTCGCGCCAGATTCAGTGCTATCTGATCCCGCGTGTTGGCGCTACTCCACCAGTCAGCCATACGTTCGATTGTTACCCTGGATTGGCCCATGCTGCCAAGCAGTTGTTGGTAGGCTGTTAGCGGGTTGTCCATATGAGGTAGACGGCGCGCCTTGCCAAAAGGGCCGTGCATTATGGCTTGCTCCACCTGCCCCGCACGCAGTATTGCAGCACCTGATGCCCCACCGATAACCAAAGCCAAACCAATAGCTAGCGCCCAAGGGCTAGCTAACAGACCAACAGTATAAAGGGCCCACATCCCGGCACCACTCATGGCCACGAGGTTACCCAGCCCTGCCGCATCATCACCTATTCTGAATGCCCGTCCCGAGTCCCAAGCAAATAGCAAAGCGTTCAACCCTAGCGCGGCAGTGGAGCCAACTCTTGTCCAATTTAGCCAGCTACTTCCGGTGCGCTCTACAAGGTTTTTTGCCCAGAAGCCAGAGGTCTGAAAACGCCCTTTTTCCCAGAAAACATGCCAAACAGACTGACCATTAATGTTGTTCAGAATCCTTAGAGACAGATTATTCGCGGCAACAACCAAGTCCGTAAAAGCTATCCCGGCTTTAACGTCATCTGCCAAGTCACGACCATTTTTACTGGTAATGGTCTCATGGACGTTTACATACAAGCTCACCAACGCTGCCGCCGTCGCAATACCCGGCAATACCGCGCTACGTGACACCGCATTCAATGCCTGTTGACGTACCGCACCCTGACGCCATTGCCGATACTCATCGATCAAGGGATCATTGGCTTCCGCCGCCACCACCATGATTTTACCCAACTCACGGCTGGCAAACCCCATGCGTTCCGCGGCCTTGCCGCTGCTGGTAGCCACAGTCCGGCCGCCTTTACTCTCGAGATTGGCATACAGGTAATTCTGCCGCGTCAACGTCTGACGCTCAGCTGCACTCAAGCCAAAACTGTACCCGCCTCCGTGAACTCCCAATACCACCATGTTTTTTGCTAGCGCCTCGCCCTGAGGCATGAATCGCAGGTTCGCCGCCTGAGTATGCAGCCGGTTGGCCAGGTTAAGCGTCGGTGCGAAATGCCGGTGTAACTCGACCTGAGTTACCGAATCACTTTGCGCCAGGCGCTTGACCACACCAGCGCTGACGATAGCCACATGGTTGATGACCTCATCGAGCGCCGCTGACAGGCTTTGACTGGCAGACGAGAAACTCAGCAGCGACAAAGTGCTTAACCCCATTTTCGCTGGATCTGCGTCCCCCTGTTCCTGCAAAGCCTCGAGTGCCGCCAGAGTTACCAAAGCACCATCGTTCTGCACCCGGAAAAGCGCCTGACTGATCGGATCGGTACCAGCCACCAATCGCTTAGCCTGCTCCAGCGTATCAGTTGCCAGACGGGTATCTGGCCTATCCACACAGCGTGGATCACAGGCTGCTGGCGAGCGGTTAAGCAATTCGAGCATTTCCACTAGCAGTGCATAAGGCTCGAGTAACAACTCGTCTTCACAAAACTGCCAGTCACGGTAAACCACGGCCATTTCATGCCGGAGCAGCTCCAGCACTCTCCGTTGTAGCAACGCCAGGTAGTCCCGAGCGCGCTTGCGCTCATCATGCAGGTTGGCGGCACGCAAGGCCTGACGGTCGATGTGATGGGAATATGACGTCAGCGGCCCGTTGGGAGCGTAAGCACCCTGATATAAAAGCTCAGCATAATGTCCGTAGGGTTGGTAAGGAACCAGTGCATTCAACAGTTGCAAGTGCTCCGCCGCCAGACGTGATTGGGCAACGGCATGTCGCACAGTGAACAGCGGATCGCTCAGAATAAAACCAACAAGGCGCGGATAACCGCGCAGCTTGTATTCACTCAGCGTGTCACTGAAGCCGGCAATTCCAGGTAACGGCTCGGGGGTGGACTCCCCCGTGTTGGATGCCAGCTCCTGCTTGCGTTGGTGCAATTGACGTAGTAGACAATCTGCAGGCAGCTCGGCAAGCGTGTGGGTAAGCTGGTAAGGATCTTCGAGCAGTGTCTCCAGATGCAGATCCCGTGCGCACAAGCCCCGTGTGTTCTGCGTGAGCTGAAAGGCAGGAACGGTCTGGCTGGGCTGCCAATGCTGGGGATCAATCACAGCAGCGGCCCAAGCCGGGCGCAGCGTCTGGGTACGGGCGTGAATACGCGCCGGGCTCCCCTCCAGCCATTCTATGTATTTCCATGGCCACGGCATTTCGCTATAGGCAAGACAGACATCGTCGGCCACGTGGGCGCCTTGCAACATGGCTGGAAGCACCAGCGTATGTTGTTTTACTCCTACCGCCGGACGCATCGCTCCCGCCATCTCTGCACTGGCTCGTTCACGCCAATCGGCGACGTCCACATCGGAGAACCCACCTTTACCGTCGCTATGTAATTCGCGCCACAGCTTATTGCGCCAGAAAATATACAGATACCCTTCCCGCAAAGTGCTACCACGCGGCGAGTCACCCAAGCCATCGCGTCCAGGCAGCCGTCCCAGAGGAACAATGGTAATGAAGGTGTTCTGTTGTATCTCCTGTTCTTCCTGATGACTGCGCATGTTGGATTCAACCGGCAACTGCAGCATGCCGCCATCAGTACGGGGAATGTTGAGTACCATGGTGGCATTCTGGGAGCTGCGATACTCGGCACGTTTGCGTACTCCGTGCTCCAGCGACTCATCAACAAAGTCAGTCATTCCTTGTTCTCCGGCTCAATCACTTCAATTCGGGAACTCCAATCAGGGTCGCCCCACACGTCAGCGATCAGGAATTGTTCACGCTCTTCAGTGACTGGCTCCATTGACTGATTCGGTATTGCAGAAATCAACGTTCTTCCCGCCATAGCGGCGTCGAAGATTGTTGTTCTTTCGGCCCCTAACGGTGCCGCGCCCGCCCCCTTCCCCGGGCTACCTCCAGCGTTCAGCTTGACGGCTGGGCCGACCAGATTGATTCCCCCAGGGGTAATGCAGACAAAGCTTCCGCCGGCAGTGAGGGTGAGTTCACTGCCGGCTTCGATGACCATTTTCTGTCCGGCTTTGAGGTGGATTTCGCGACCGGCTTCACTCAGGTGGGCAGTGCCGAGCTTGATGTGCTGGTTGTTGCCGACGGTCAAGTGGTCGTCGGATTTGATCTCGGTCCTGCGGTCGGCGTGGGTGGTGTGGTGCTCCTCGGCCAGGTTTTCGGTGTAGCGGTTGGCTTCGATACGCTCATGACGTTCGTTGCCGACCCGGATTTTCTGGTCGTGCTGGATGTTCTGGTCCCAGTCGCGCTGGGCATGGATGAAGATCTGTTCCTCGCCGGCCCGGTCTTCGATACGCAGTTCGTTGAAGCCCTCCCCGCCGGGGCTGCTCTGGCTCTTGAACAGGCTGCGGGTCTTGTGGGCTGGCAGTTCGTAGGGCACCGGATGGGCGCTGTTGTACAGGCAGCCGCTGACCAGCGGCTGATCCGGGTCGCCTTCCAGGAAGCTGACCAGCACTTCCATGCCGATACGCGGGATGGCGATGCTGCCCCACTGGTTGCCGGCCCAGCTGCTGGCCACCCGCAGCCAGCAGCTGGTGTGGGCGTCGGCCTGGCCTTCGCGGTCCCAGTGGAACTGCACCTTGATGCGGCCCTGGGCGTCGCAGTGGATATCTTCACCTGCGGGGCCGGTGACCACGGCGGTCTGGGTGCCCAGGATCTTGGGTTTCTTGTGCTGCAAGGCTGGGCGGTGGGAAATGGATTTGTCGCCCGGAACACGGATACGACCCTGTACGTTGGCCCCGGGGCTGGCGATGAAATTGA
>NZ_PCQD01000007.1 GCF_002979975.1 Pseudomonas sp. MYb185
TCCGCGCCCCGGCCCTTCGCAGAGCTCAGGGCGCTCCAGCGGGCGAAGCAGTGCTTCGCTATTCCCGCTTCCGCCCCGCGAGGGGAGAGGGGGGCGGTACGGCGGTGCTTGAGGGTTTGGCGTAGGGTGTTTGGGGCTGGCATGATCTCTGCATGTTTGTGCTGAGATCTTCTTTTTCAGCAGCGAACCGTCAATAAACGGTCGCAGAGGGTAAGGTTATGGCAATTACCGGTATCGGTTCGGGGATGGATGTCAGCGGCATGGTGAGTGCGCTGGTGAATGCGGAAGCGGCGCCCAAGACGGCGCAGCTTGACCGGCTGGAAAAGACCACCACCACCAAGGTATCGGCGCTGGGGCAGTTCCGCAGTGCGTTGTCGACCTTCCAGAAAGCGCTTGAAAAGCTCAACGACCCCTCGCTGTTTGAAAAGCGCAGTGCAACTTCCAGCGCAGCTGATACTGTCAGCATCACGGCGGATTCCAAGGCGATTGCCGGTAACTACAACGTGCAGGTGTTCAACCTGGCGCAGAGCAGCAAGGTGGCGCTGGCCGGTTTCGACAATGCCAGTGATGTGCTGGGCAGCGGTACCCTGACCATCAATGTGGGCGATGAGTCGCTGGATATTGATGTGTCGAACGGTAGCCTTACCGATATCCGCGATGCGATCAATGCTGCCGGGAAAGACAAGGGGCTCAGCGCAACTATCGTCAATGACCCGAATGGCGAGGGTGGGGCGCGGTTGGTGTTGAGTTCGGACAAATCGGGTACCGGTAACGATATCAGCGTGTCGGTGTCGGCGGATGCTACTGGTGATCTGAGCGAGCTGGCGTTCGCGCCACCGTCCGGTACCGAGGCCGATTTCGAGCCGACCCCGGTGAACGCAGATAATCCCCGCGCCGCACGGGTGATCAGTTATTCCCGCGATGCCAATCTGGCGATTGATGGAATCAACCTGAGCAGTGCCAGCAATACCGTGGAGGACGCCATCGAGGGCGTGACCCTGACGCTCAAGGGTGCGCAGTCGGCGGAAGCGTTGGCCAATGCCGAAACCATCAACCTCGGTGTGACCGAGGACAAGGCTGGCGTCAGAAAGTCCATTACTGATTTTGTCGATGCTTATAACGCGATGCTCGACAGCATCAATGCGCTGACCAGTGTGGTGTCGGTCGGTGGGGATGATGGCGAGCCGCTGGCTGCGGCGCTGGTGGGTGATTCCTCAGTGCGTTCGTTCATGAGTGCGATGCGCAGCGAGCTGACCGCGCCAAGCAGCGGGGAAGGTATCCGCATCCTGGCGGACCTGGGTATCAGCACCCAGCGCGACGGTAAACTGGCGGTCGACAATACCAAGCTGAACAAGGCGCTGGATACCAATTTCGAGCAGGTGAACAGCTTCTTTACCGGCGACCAGGGGTTGATGGCTCGGTTGGAGAACAAGGTCAAGCCCTATACCGAGACCGGCGGCATTCTGGAGAATCGCACCAAGGCGCTGCAGAATACCCTGTCGAGCGTGGATGACCAGCGTGAGACGCTGGCTACTCGTCTGACCAAGCTGGAATCGCGCCTCCTGGCGCAGTTCAATGCCATGGACTCACTGATATCGCAGATGAACAGCACCAGTTCCTTCCTGACCGCTCAACTCGACAGCCTGCCGGGCGTCGTGAGAAAGGATAAGAAATAAACCATGAAAAGCCCCATCGATACCTACAAGCAGGTCAACCTGGCCCAGGAAGTTTCCCAGTACCGGGCGGTGCAGTTGCTGCTGGCCGGCGCCATCGAGCGCCTGAAGCTGGCCCGGCATGCGCAGGCTACCGGCAACCCGGAGCGGCGTGGTACCGCGGTGAGCAGCACCATCAGCATCATTGGCGCGCTGCAGGCGTCGCTGGACAAGGATCTGGGTGGGGAGATTGCCGAGAATCTGGATGGCCTGTACGACTATATGACTCGCAAGCTGGCAGGGGTGGCGCTGGATGATACGCCGCGGTCGCTGGATGAAGTGCAGCAGTTGCTGGAAGAGATCAAGGAAGGGTGGGATGCGATTGAGCCCAGATAAGGGCGTGATGCGTTTCGGTTGATTGATGAACCCTGGCTTTGGCTGGGGTTTGTTGTTTTTGGGGTGGGCTTTCATCGAGCTGGTGCTCGATGTTCCCAGGGGGCTCGCCAACCCTAGGAGGGGAATTGTTATCCGGGGTGGTATAGATTAGGTTGTTATGTTTCTTATTGTTTACAAATAAGCAAAAATGCACATAATGAGAAACGGTTTTATTAGAGGATGCGCTGTATGTCTGCAGATATGCCCCCTTCTGACATCGCGGCGAGGGCTGCTCGACTGGGAAGCAAGATACGTGCTCGTCGCAAGGCGCTGAGAGTCAGTACCACTGTGACTGCCGAGGCTTCCAGTATTTCCAGGGTCACGCTGCATCGAATAGAGCGTGGAGAGCCCTCGGTGAGTATGGCGGCCTACCTCAGGGTTCTGGCGGCTTTGGGACTGGAATTTGAGCTGATTGAGGCGGCGAACGCTGAAAAGCCTGATCTGCAGGCACAGGCGAGTATTCCAGTTCGTGTATCGCTGGTGACCTATCCTGTTCTGAAGAGTCTTGCCTGGCAGGTACAGGGAACCGATAGTCTGAGCCCGCAGGAGGCTTGGGATATCTACGAACGTAATTGGCGCCATGCTGATCTGGATAAAGCCCTGCCGGATGAACTTGCTCTTATGGAGGCTCTGCGCCAGGTATTTGGTGGGGGAGGCCGGAATGTTTAAACGGGCACACCATCAGCGCATTGCCTTGGTACTTGAGAGCATGGATTCGGCCTTGTTGCGCGAGTGAGCGCATGAGCTGCATTCCGGACAATGTGCTGGCCTGAGATGGCGCTGGCCGGGATGGAACCCGGCCGTCCATGGTGCTGGTGTTGCCGGAGGGGTTAGATCCGGCAGTCATTTCCCAGGTTGGCTTCGATGATGGCTCTGTCTGCTTCGTCGGTCAGGCCGTCATGGTTGAAGTCGTACCAGCTGGAGTAGCCGCCGCCCTGTGCCGGGTCGCTCCAGTAGGCCCATTGCTCCAGGTCTTGTTGATTCACCTGCAGGTCGCCGTTACCGTCGCCGGGGCAGTCGATGCCGCTGGCCAGCAGGTGGGTCAGTTCGTCGCGCAGGGCGGTGAAGTTGGCCTGTTGCTCGCCGGTCAGTTGCTCGGGCGTGTTGCTGGCCAGCAGGTTGAGTTCTTCGCGGTCGAGCTTGAGTTCGGCGGGGTTGGTGCTTTCGTTTACTTCGTAGAACTCCTCGGTGTCGACCAGGGTGTCGGTGGCACAGTCCAGGCGGCGCAGGCGGACCAGTTTGAAATCTTCGTTACGCAGCGCGCTCTGGTGCTGGGGGAACATTACCGTGGCGGGTTGGTTCTGGCTTTCCAGGTAGGCGTTGACCGCGCAGCAGGAGCTGAAGCCGTTCGGGTCGATGTCGCTGCCGGGGCCGTACCAGACGCCGCTCTGGTCTTCGCACACGCCCTGCTGCGGGAAGATCTGTACGCAGGTGTTGGCGGCGGGAATCACGCAGGGTGGCGGGGTGGAGGCGCTGATGTTGGTGCCCTGTTCGGTGAAGTTGGTGCTGCGAATGCCGTCCCGGTCCGGTTCGGTCAGGTAGGGCATGACCGGCTGGGCATCCAGTTGCAGCTCACTGGGCAGGCTGCTTTCATCGATGCCGGCGATTTCGCGGAACAGGCTGAACAGGTCGGTGCTGTTGACCATGTGCGGCACATCCCGGTCCGGGCTGTTGACCATCGGGCCGGTTACCACCAGAGGTACCCAGACGCCGGTCTGGTACAGCGAGCCCTTGGCGCGCAGCGGGTCGAATGGCAGCTTGACGGTGGGCATGTAGGTACCGTTGTCACTGGTCAGCACCACCATGGTGTTGCTGTCGGGGTTGTATTGCAGGCTGCCGTCGTCGAGGCGCAGGGCGATGCCGGTGTCGACCAGCAGGCGGCCGATCTCCCGGTCCACGGCTTCCAGCATGTGCTGGGCGACCGCCCGTTGCTGGGCGAAGTCGGCGAGATCGACAGGGTCAACCGGGAGGATGCCGAGTTCGGTCAGGGAGTCGGCCACCGGAGTGCCGCAGCCAACCAGGCTGAGGGTGGCATCCGGGTTTGGCAGCAGGTTGGCTGGTGGCGGCTGCAGTGGGGTATGCAGGGAGGAGTAGCCCAGGCTCAGCATCCAGGGTGTGTCGGGCTGCTGCTGGCGCTGTTCGATCCAGTCGATGGCCAGGTCGGTTTCCAGGATGGTGCGGTAGCCGCGGGCGCGTGGGTGGTCGGCTTCCAGGACTTCATTGCTGCCATCGGCGTGGTTGATCTTCCAGGCGCCGGTGTAGTGGCCGTTCTGCACGCTGAAATCCAGTTCGGCGCGGCGTGACTGGCTGTAGGCGCTGCTGAGCGGGTCGAGGATGCCGCCCAGTTCCAGACAGGTGCGGCCGGGCGTGGGGTAAGTGTTCGGGTCGGTCATCAACAGATGGGTGCCGCTGGCGTGACCATCGGGTAGGTAACAGACGCCGTAGTCGGCGCCGTTGCTGCTGTCGGCGGTGGTATTGGGCACGAAGCCGCAATGATAGGTGCCCACCGGGGCGACGCCGCCGGCGGTGGTGTCGATGGGGTAGGGTGCGCCATCCAGGTAGCCGGCGAAGTAGTCCCAGCCCAGTTCGCGCATGGCGTCGTCACCCAGCGGGTGGTTGTGGGGGCTGATGTCGGAGCCGGTGAGGTGCATCTTGCCGATCAGTGCGCTGACATAGCCGGCCTGCTCCTTGAGCAGCTTGGGCGTGGTCAGGGTGTAGGGTGAGACCTGGGAGTTGGCCAGGTCGTTGGAGACGATGGCGTTGCGTACGCCGCTGCGGAATGGATACCGACCTTCGAAGAAGGTGGAGCGCGTTGGCGAGCAGGTGGGCATCGACCAGGTGTTGCGAAAGCGCACGCCGGCGTTGGCGATGGCGTCGATGCTGTCGGTCTGCGGCGGGAGAGCGCCGCCGTAGCCGAAGGCTTCGAACTGGTCGACGCCGACATCATCGATGACGATGAACAGGATGTTGGGTGGCGGGGCCTCGGTTGCGCTGTCCTTCGATCCGGAACTGGAGCTGGAGCCGAATTTGCAGCCGGTGATGGCCAGCAGGCACAGGGCGGCCAGGAGGAGGTGGCGAGTACTCATGTTATGTCCTTTGTCGGTACTACTGTTCGCTATTCCGTCAGATGCTTGCATATAGCCATTACGCAAAGATAGTCGCTGACTGCTGTTTGGGCAAAAATTTCTTCAAGTTTTTCCGGTGCTGCCGATAACAGAGGCATGTGCAACAGCTCAACAGGATCTATGCTCCCATGAATGCCTACGCAATGAAGCAGTACCAGACAGTCAGTGTCCATGCCCAGGTCAGCGAGGCGGACCCGCATCGGTTGATCCAGATGCTGTTCGAAGGTGGCCTGCAGCGTCTGGCCCAGGCCAGGGGCGCACTGGAGCACGGCAATATCCCGCTCAAGGGTGAGCTGATCGGCAAGGCGATGGGTATCATCGGTGGTCTGCGCGAGTCGGTTGACCGGGAGAAAGGTGGCGAAATAGCGGCAAATCTGGATAATCTATACGCCTTCATGCAGCAGCGTCTGAGCCAGGCCAATCTGCAGAACGATCCAGCCATGCTGGATGAGGTGGCAAGTCTGTTGCGTGAGATCAAGCAGGGCTGGGATGGCATTCGCCAATCCTGAGCCGCGAGGAGAGAACCCATGGCCGTTGCCGTAGAACAATTGCAGGATACCCACCAGGCGCTGATTGCCGCTGTGCAGGCGGGAGACTGGCAGCAGGTGGGGGAACTGGATCGACTGTGCCGCCAACTGGTACAGCAGGCCATGGCCCAGCCTGATCGGGACGAAGCGTTGCTGGCCGAGGTGCTGGGCTCGCTGTCGGCCACCTACCGTGAAGTCATCGGCCTGTGCCAGGCGGTGCAGGGCAAGCTGGCCGAGGAGCTGCAAGGGGTGCAGCGCGGCAAGCAGGGTGCCAAGGTATACCAGATGTTCAGCTGAGCCGAGCTCCGCGAATATCGCGATGCCGATATTTGCGGAGGCAATGAGACCCTCAATTCCGCTTTTTGTTCCGCCAATGAATGCGTTATGCGACGAGTTGCGCTAAAAAGGTGCGCCAAGTATTTGACTCGCGCTGCCAATCTCTCTACCTTGTGCTTATAGCCGCTAGATATGGCGTAAGGCCATTATATTCTGCGTGGAAACGCAAGTAGAGGAATTTCTGCCAGTCATGCAGCCCAATAGTCATATCCTTCTGATCGATGATTGTCCGCAAAGCCGCCACGACCTCAACCTGATTCTCGGATTCCTCGGAGAGGATACGCTGTTCACCAATTCCACCGCCTGGCAACAGGAGGCGGCCGCGCAGTTGCCGTCTGCCGCCGCGGTCAAGTGCGTGATTCTCGGCAAATGCGAACATCCCCAGGGGGCTGACGGGGTATTGGGCCAGCTCGACAAGTGGGATGCGCACCTGCCGGTGGTCATGCTCGGGCGGGACCAACTGGTCGGCTGGCCGGATCATCTGCGCCAGCGGCTGCTGGCAACCATCGAGCCGCCGTTGAGCTACAACCAGTTGCTCGATACGCTGCACCGCGCCCAGGTCTACCGTGAGGTATTCGACGACGGGCAGCGCAAGCGCCAGCGCGAACCGAACCTGTTCCGCAGCCTGGTCGGTACCAGCCGGTCGATCCAGTCGGTGCGGCAGATGATGAAGCAGGTGGCCGACACCGAGGCCACGGTGCTGATCCTGGGTGACTCGGGCACCGGCAAGGAGGTGGTAGCGCGCAATCTGCATTATCACTCGCAGCGCAAGGATGCCCCCTTCGTGCCGGTGAACTGCGGAGCGATTCCGGCCGAGCTGCTGGAGAGCGAGCTGTTCGGTCATGAGAAGGGTGCCTTTACCGGGGCGATTACCAGTCGGGCCGGGCGTTTCGAGCTGGCTGCCGGGGGCACGCTGTTCCTTGATGAGATCGGCGACATGCCGCTGAACATGCAGGTCAAGCTGCTGCGTGTACTGCAGGAGCGCACCTTCGAGCGGGTCGGCAGCAACAAGCCGCAACAGGCCGATGTGCGGGTGATCGCCGCCACGCACAAGAACCTGGAGCAGATGATCGCCAATGGCGAGTTCCGCGAGGACCTGTATTACCGCCTGCACGTATTCCCCATCGAGATGCCGCCGCTGCGCGAGCGGATCGAAGACCTGCCGCTGCTGCTCAATGAATTGATCACCCGTCTGGAAAACGAGAAGCGTGGCTCGATCCGCTTCAGCAGCGCAGCGATCATGTCCCTGTGTCAGCACCCCTGGCCGGGTAATGTGCGGGAGCTGGCCAACCTGGTCGAGCGCATGGCGATCATGCATCCCCACGGGGTGATCGGCGTCGGCGAACTGCCGCGCAAGTTCCGCTATCTCGATGACGACCAGGACGATCTGCGCCAACTGCGTGAAGAGCGCGATGACAACGCCTGGCGTCCGTCTGTTTCCGGTCTCAGCGGTCCCACCGGGCTGCCACCGGAAGGGCTGGACCTGAAGGAGTACCTGGCCGAGCTGGAGCAGGCGCTGATCCAGCAGGCGCTGGACGATGCCAATTACGTGGTGGCGCGCGCGGCGGAGCGGTTGCGGATTCGTCGTACCACGCTGGTGGAGAAGATGCGTAAATATGGCATGAGCCGCGACGCCGAGGCGGCAGGCGACCGGGAACCGTCAGAAGACTGACATCCGAAACGGCCATTTATTTATAAAGCATTGATTTTAAATGGTTTATTGTTGATGGCATAACCCTTGCTTGAGTGCTCCCCAGTTAGTGTGCTTATCAGGGAGTCACCATGGCTGTTACCGCTCACAACCTGCCGCAGGAGAGTCGCGCCGCGCCGCAGGAGAGGGAAAAGCTGGAGCAGGCCTATGCCTTGTTCAGCCAGATGTCCGAGCAGTTGCGCGAGTCCCAGGGGCTGCTCGAACAACAGGTCACGCAGTTGCAGGCCGAGTTGGCCGAGGTCAGCGCCCAGCGCAGCCGTGAGCTGGCGGAGAAGGCCTGCCTGGCTGGACGCCTGCAGAACCTGCTGGATCTGCTGCCCGGCGGCGTGATCGTGCTGGACGGGCGCGGCGTGGTGCGCGAGGCCAACCCCGTCGCCCGCGAACTGCTCGGTGAACCCCTGGAAGGCATGCTCTGGCGCGAGCTGATCAGCGAGCGCTTCGCTCCCCGTGAAGATGATTACCATGAGGTATCACTGCGCAGTGGCCGCCGGGTGTCGCTGGCTACCCGTTCCCTGCGTGGCGAGCCAGGGCAGTTGATCCTGCTGACCGACCTGACCGAAACCCGACGCCTGCAGGCGCAACTGGCGCGTAACGAGCGGCTGTCGGCGCTGGGCCGCATGGTCGCCTCCCTGGCGCACCAGATCCGCACCCCGTTATCTACTGCATTGCTGTATGCCAGCCATCTGAATCAGCCTGATCTGACCAGCAGTCATCGCCAGCGTTTCAGCCAGCGGCTCAAGGACCGTCTGCAGACCATCGAGCAGCAGGTGCGTGACATGTTGCTGTTCGCCAAGGGTGACCTGCCGCTGAATGACCGGACCACGGCGCAGGCGCTGTTCGCTGATCTGCAGCAGCAGGCCGAAACGCTGATCGATGAAGCAGGCGCTGTCTGCCGCTGGGAGGACCAGGTGCCGGCCGGCGTGCAGTTGCAGTGCAATCAGGAAACCCTGGTCGGGGCGATGCTCAATCTGATCGACAATGCCATTCAGGCCGGCGCCCCGGTGGCGCGGCTGAAGGTTGTCCAGCGCCTGCAGGAAGGCCGGCTGAGCCTGAGCGTGGTGGACGGCGGGCGCGGCATGACCCCGGCCGAGCTGGCGAAGATCGGTGAACCCTTTTATACCACCCGTGACCAGGGGACTGGTCTCGGTGTGTCGGTGGTGAAATCCGTGGCCCAGGCCCATGGTGGCGCTTTCCTGTTGCGCAGCCGGGCCGGCCGGGGTACCTGGGCGGAGCTGGTGTTGCCGGTTCTGCCGCTGGCGGTAGCGGGAGGAGAGTTGGCATGACGGGTCCACGCATTCTGTTGGTGGAAGACGACCGGGCATTGCGCGAGGCGCTGGCCGACACCCTGGCCCTGGGGGGCTACGATTACCTGGAAGCCGCCGATGGCGAAGCGGCGCTGGCTGTGTTGCAACGCGAATCGGTGGCCATGGTGGTCAGCGATGTGAACATGCCGGGCATGGATGGGCACGCGCTGTTACGGGCATTGCGCGAACGGCATCCGCAATTGCCGGTATTGCTGATGACCGCCTATGGCACGGTGCAGAATGCCGTATCGGCCATGCGGGAAGGTGCGGTGGACTATCTGGTCAAGCCGTTCGAGCCGGCGGCGCTGCTGGCGCTGGTGGCGCAACATGCCCAGGGCCGCCTGCAGGGGCGTGACAGTGACGGCCCGGTGGCGGTCGATCCGGCCAGCCAGCAATTGCTGCAACTGGCCCAGCGGGTCGCCGCCAGTGATTCGACGGTGTTGATTTCCGGCGAGTCGGGCACCGGCAAGGAAGTGCTGGCGCGTTATATCCACCAGCAATCTTCCCGTGCCGAGCGGCCATACATTGCCATCAACTGCGCGGCGATTCCGGAAAACATGCTGGAAGCGACGCTGTTCGGGCACGAGAAGGGCGCCTTCACCGGAGCGGTGGCGGCGCAGCCGGGCAAGTTCGAGCAGGCCAATGGCGGCACGCTGCTGCTGGACGAGATTTCCGAAATGCCGCTGGCGCTGCAGGCCAAGCTGCTGCGGGTGCTGCAGGAGCGGGAGGTCGAGCGGGTCGGTGGGCGCAAGCTGATCGAGCTGGATATCCGCATCATCGCCACCACCAACCGCGATATGCCGAGTGAGGTGGCCGCCGGCCGCTTCCGTGAGGATCTGTATTACCGTCTTGGGGTATTCCCCCTGCAATGGCAGCCGCTGCGCCAGCGCCCGGCGGATATCCTGCCGATCGCCGAACGCCTGCTGGCCAAGCATATCGGCAAGATGAACCAGGGGCCGGTACGCTTTGCCGGGGATGCCTGCCTGGCGCTGCAACAGCACAGCTGGCCGGGCAACGTGCGCGAGCTGGACAATGCCGTGCAGCGGGCGCTGATCCTGCAGCAGGGCGGGGTCATCCGCGCCCAGGACCTGTGCCTGGGTACAGCACCGGGCAGTGCCATTGCGCCCAACAGCATTACCTTTTCCGCACCTGCCTCGCCGGTGGCGGTTCCGGCCGGCATTGCCGTGCCGCCGCCTGTTTCCGGTGGGGCATTGGGGCAGGATGTGCGCCAGCGCGAGTTCCAGCTGATCATCGATGTGCTGCGTGCCGAACGTGGTCGTCGCAAGGAGACTGCGGAAAAGCTCGGCATCAGTCCGCGTACGTTGCGTTATAAGCTGGCGCAGATGCGCGATGCGGGGTTGGATGTGGAAGGTGTGCTGTTTGCCGGGTGAGGGGGTGCTTGGTTGTCGTTCGTTCCCCCTCTCCCCCGGCCCCTCTCCCGCAAGAGGAGAGGGGTGACTGATCCTGAGATCTCATCCTTAGATCAAAGCACGGCCTAACTCCCTCTCCCCTTGCGGGAGAGGTTGGGGAGAGGGGCGATCCTGGCATCAATCTTGCTAAATATTCTGCAGAATCGATTTTGCCGTCAAAATATTTACGGCCTGGAGAATGACCATGACGCAGGGTGTTGAATTCAATCGTCTGATGCTGCAGATGCGTTCCATGCAGATGGAGGCCATGAGCCGGCCGCAGCCGATCGCTCCGGCTGCGCCACAGGATGTCAAGGCGCCGGCGTTCGATGACCTGTTGCAGCAGGCGGTCAACCGCGTCAATGAATTGCAGCAGACCACCAGTGACCTGCAGAGCGGCTACGAACGTGGGGTGCCGGGGATCGACCTGGCCGAGGTGATGGTTGCCTCGCAGAAATCCAGCGTCGCTTTCCAGGCCATGACCCAGGTCCGCAACAAGTTGATTACTGCCTATGAAGACATCATGAAGATGCCTATCTGATATTCTGCGCCGTGATTGACCGAGGATACGATTGATGGATGCTGCCAGCACCCCCAACACCCCAGCTACCCGACCGGAGCCGGCCACCGCCGAGGCGCCGCGCAAGCCGTTCATGGGGCTGAGCTTTCTGGATAACCTGGCGCAGCTGCCGATGCTGCGCCAGTTCGCATTGCTGGTCGGTCTCGCCGCCAGTGTGGCGATCGGCTTTGCCGTGGTGCTGTGGTCGCAACAGCCGGAATACCGCCCGTTGTACGGCAGCATGAGCAACCTCGACGCCACCCAGGTGATCGAAGTACTGCAGCAGAGCCGTATTCGCTACAAGGTCGAGCCCAACAGCGGTGCGCTGCTGGTGCGCGCCGAGGATCTGGCCGATGCGCGGCTGCGCCTGGCCGGTGCCGGGGTGAACCAGGGTGACGGCAACCTCGGTTTCGAGATTCTCGACCGCGAGCGCGGCCTGGGCACCAGCCAGTTCATGGAGACCACCCAGTACCGCCGTGGTCTGGAAGGCGAGATGGCGCGGACCATTTCCAGTCTGTACAACGTCAAGGCGGCGCGGGTGCACATCGCCATACCGCGCTCCACGGTATTCGTGCGCGATGATCGCAAGCCCAGCGCCTCGGTGTTGCTGGAGATGTATGCCGGGCGCAAGCTGGAGCCGGCGCAGGTGATGGCCATCGTCAATCTGGTGGCGACCAGCGTACCCGAGCTGAGCAAGGACCAGGTGACCGTGGTCGACCAGCACGGCAATCTGCTGTCGGATCAGAACGAACTGAACGAGCTGACCATCGCCGGGCGCCAGTTCGACCACACCCGTCGCCTCGAAGAGACCTACACCCGCCGGGTGCACAACATCCTGCAGCCGGTACTGGGTACCGGCAACTACAAGGCCGAAGTGTCCGCCGATGTGGATTTCAGCACCATGGAATCCACCGCAGAGAGCTTCAACCCCGAATCGTCACTGCGCAGCGAGCAGGTGCTGTCCGAGCAGCGGGTTGCCGGGCAAGCGCCGCAGGGCATTCCTGGCGCCCTGAGCAACCAGCCGCCGGGCACCACCCAGGTACCGGAGCAGGTGATCGATCCGGAAACCGGCGAGCCGGTGGTCGTCGCTCCCCCGCGTGACTCCCGTGAGCAGGCCACGCGCAATTATGAACTGGATCGGCAGATCAGCTACACCCGCCAGCAGCAGGGCCGCCTGAACCGGCTGTCGGTGGCGGTGGTGGTGGACAATCACCAGCAGCTCAACGCCGAGACCGGCGAGATGACCAGCGTGCCGCTGAGCGAGGCCGAGCTGGCCAACCTGACGCAGTTGGTGCGCGATGCGGTGGGCTATGACCAGGCCCGTGGCGACAGTGTCAGCGTGGTCAACAGTGCCTTCGTGCCGGCCGGGGACGTGGTCGAGATAGCGGACATTCCGTTCTGGACCCAACCCTGGTTCTGGGATATCGCCAAGCAGGCATTGGGTATTCTGTTCGTGCTGGTCCTGGTATTCGGTGTACTGCGCCCGGTGCTCAAGAGCCTGGGTGGCGGCAATCGCCAGGCAGCGAGCGACAGCGACGGTTATCCGGCGCTGGGTGACGACGCCTTGCTGGGTGATGACCTGCGTGACGACACCGTGAGCCTGTCCGGGCCGACCAGCAGCCCGGTGCTGCTGCCGCCGCCGGGGGCCGGCTACGAGCAGCAGCTCAACGCAATCAAGGGCCTGCTGGCCGAGGACCCGGGCCGGGTAGCCCAGGTGGTCAAAGAGTGGATCAACTCCGATGAGTGAAGACAGCAAACGTACACAGAAACTCAGCAAACTCGACAAGGCGGCGATCTTCCTGTTGAGTCTGGGTGAGTCGGATGCCGCCGCGGTGCTGCGGCACATGGGCCCCAAGGAAGTGCAGCGGGTCGGCAGTGCCATGGCCGGGTTGCGTACCGTGCAGCGCGACCACGTGCAGCAGGTAATGGGCGATTTCATCGAGGTGGTCGGCGAGCAGACCGGCCTGGGTGTCGGCGCCGATGGTTACATCCGCACCATGCTGACCCAGGCGCTGGGCGAGGACAAGGCCAACAGCCTGGTCGACCGCATCCTGATGGGTGGCAGCACCTCCGGCCTGGACAGTCTCAAATGGATGGAACCGCGCGCCGTGGCCGATGTGATCCGCTATGAGCATCCGCAGATCCAGGCGATCGTGGTGGCCTATCTGGACCCGGACATGGCCGCCGAGGTGATCAGCTATTTCGACCACAAGGTACGCCTGGACGTACTGCTGCGGGTGGCCGCGCTGAATACCGTGCAGCCGTCGGCGCTCAAGGAACTGAACGAGGTGCTGGAGAAGCAGTTCGCCGGCAACTCCAACACCACCCGCGCCAACATGGGCGGGGTGCAGCGCACCGCCGATATCATGAACTATCTGGAGAGCGGTACCGAGGCGCAGCTGATAGAATCCATTCGTGATCTGGATGAGGATCTGTCGAACAAGATCGAGGATCTCATGTTCGTGTTCGACAATCTGGCCGATGTCGATGACCGTGGCATCCAGATGTTGCTGCGTGAGGTCTCCTCCGAGGTCCTGGTGGTGGCACTCAAGGGTGCCGACGAAGCGGTCAAGGACAAGATATTCCGCAACATGTCCAAGCGCGCATCGGAGCTGCTGCAGGACGACCTGGAAGCCAAGGGTCCGGTACGCATCAGCGAAGTCGAAGCGGCGCAGAAGGAAATTCTCACCGTCGCCCGCCGCATGGCGGACGCCGGGGAAATCGTGCTGGGTGGCAAGGGTGCCGAGGAAATGATCTGATGGTTGCCAACCGGCCAACCAACCTACCTCGCCACCTGCCGTCATTGCGAACCGCACAGCGGTGAAGCAGTCCATGGGCACGGAGTTGCCGACATGCGCGCCATGGATTGCCACGCCCTTCGGGCTCGCAATGACAGATGAGAGGGGCAGAAGGTCGTACGGGCGAGCGGCTCCCTCTGCGTCATTGCGAACCGCATAGCGGTGAAGTAATCCATGGGCACGGAGTTGCCGACATGTGCCCCATGGATTGCCACGCCCTTCGGGCTCGCAATGACGGGTGAGAAGGGCAGGAGGTCGTACGGGCGAGCGGCTCCCTCTGCGTCATTGCGAACCGCACAGCGGTGAAGCAATCCATGGGCACGGAGTTGCCGACATGCGCTCCATGGATTGCCACGCCCTTCGGGCTCGCAATGACGGATGAGAGGGGCAGGAGGTCCACGGGTGAGCGGCTCCCCTCGGCGTCATTGCGAACCGCACAGCGGTGAAGCAATCCATGGGCACGGAGTTACCGACATACGCTCCATGGATTGCCGCGCCACTGCGTGGCTCGCAATGGCGGGATGAGGGGGTGGTATGGATGGCAGGGGTGAGGGCATGACCGACAAGACCGAGAGTGAGTTGATCCGCGGGGATCAGCTGCAGGCATTCAATCTGTGGGATCTGCCCAGTTTCGACGAGGCGGCGCATCATGTGCCGCTGGAATCGGCCGAGCCGGAACCGGAGCCGGAACCTGCCCCCCAGGCCGAGGAGCCGCTCGACGAGCCGGAAGTCAAACCCTTCACCGTCGAGGAGCTGGAGCAGATCCGCGCCGAGGCCTACAACGAAGGCTTCGCCACCGGTGAGCGCGACGGCTTCCATGCCGGTCAGCTCAAGGCGCAGCAGGAAGCCAGAACCCGTTTGGAAGCACGCCTGGCCGAGCTGGAAGCGGTCATGGCGCAGCTCATGGAGCCGATCCGCCAGCAGGATGACCAGATCGAGGACATGCTGCTGACCCTGGTCGAAAGCATGGTGCGCCAGGTCATCCAGCGCGAGCTGAGCACCGACTCCAGCCAGATCCTGTCGGTGCTGCGCAGCGCGCTCAAGGCCCTGCCGATGGGCGCCGAGAATATCCGCATCTATCTCAACCCCGCCGATTTCGAGGCGGTGAAGGCGGTCCGCGAACGCCACGAGGAAAGCTGGCGCCTGCTCGAGGATGATCAGCTGCTGCCCGGCGGCTGTCGGGTGGAAACCGAGCACAGCCAGGTCGATGCGACCCGGGAAACCCGCCTGCAGCAGATCATCGAACAACTTAACGAGCAGCAGCGCGAGCAGCGTGTCCATCCCCCCGAGCCTGACCTGAGCATTGCCGTGCCGCCAGCGGAGGATGACAGTGGGCAAGCCTGAACGCATCAGCTTTGCCCGACGTCTGGCCGGGTATGGCCTGGCCATCGAACTGCCCGCGGCACCGGTGGTGGAGGGTCGGCTGATCCGCATGGTCGGCCTGACGCTGGAGGCTGAAGGCCTGCAGGCGCCGGTCGGCAGCCGCTGCGTGGTGATCAACGAGACGCCCCAGGGCGAGACCCGGGTCGAGGCCGAGGTCATGGGCTTTGCCGGCAGCAAGATCTACCTGATGCCGGTGGACCGCATGCAGGGCCTGCAACCCGGCGCCCGGGTGGTGCCCTCGGCCGGCGGTGGCAAGCTGCCGATGGGCAGCGAGATGCTGGGCCGGGTGCTGGACGGTATCGGCCGCCCGCTGGACGGCAAGGGCCAGTTCAAATGCGAGGACTGGGTCGATCTCAACGGCCCGGTGATCAACCCGCTCAAGCGCCATCCCATCGAGGAAACCCTGGATGTCGGCATCCGCTCGATCAACAGCATGCTCACCGTCGGGCGGGGCCAGCGCCTTGGCCTGTTCGCCGGCAGTGGGGTGGGCAAGAGTATGCTGCTGGGCATGATGACGCGGTTCACCGAGGCGGATATCACCATCGTCGGTCTGGTCGGTGAGCGGGGCCGGGAGGTCAAGGAGTTCATCGAGCAGATCCTCGGCGAGGAAGGCATGGCCCGCTCGGTGGTGGTCGCCTCACCGGCCGACGATGCGCCGCTGATGCGCCTGCGCGCGGCCATGTATTGCACCCGCGTGGCGGAATACTTCCGGGACAAGGGCAAGAACGTACTGCTGCTGATGGATTCGCTGACGCGTTTCGCCCAGGCCCAGCGTGAGATCGCCCTGGCCATCGGCGAACCGCCGGCGACCAAGGGCTACCCGCCGTCGGTATTCGCCAAATTGCCGGCGCTGGTCGAACGGGCCGGTAATGCCGAGCAGGGCGGCGGCTCGATCACCGCGTTCTACACGGTACTGTCCGAGGGCGACGATCAGCAGGACCCGATCGCCGATGCCTCGCGGGCGATTCTTGATGGTCACGTGGTGTTGTCCCGGCGGCTGGCCGAGGAGGGGCACTATCCGGCCATCGATATTGAGGCCTCGATCAGCCGCGCCATGCCGCAGATCGTGCCGCCGGAGCATCTGCAGCAGGCCCAGCAGCTCAAGCAGCTGTACGCGCGCTATCAGCAGAGCCGTGATCTGATCAGTGTCGGCGCCTACGCCGCCGGTTCCGATCCGATGACCGACAAGGCCATCGCCAAGATGCCGGGCATCCAGGGCTTTCTACGCCAGGGCCTGCGCGAAAGTTTCTCCCTGGCCGACAGCCGTGCTGCCCTGGAACAGCTGATCAATGAGTGACAACCGGGTAAAACGCATGGCGCCGGTGCTGGACCTGGCACTGGAAGAGGAAAAGAAGGCGGCCAGGACCCTCGGCGAATGCCAGCAGCAGCTCGATGAGGCCGGCGCGCGCCTGCGTGATCTGGAACACTACGCTGGCGAATACGAAAAGGGCTGGGCGCAGCGCGGTGGGCAGGGTGTGGGGCGTGAATGGCTGATCAACTACCAGCGTTTCATGAGCCAGATGCAGACCGCCATCGAACAGCAGCAGCAGACCCTGGACTGGCACCGGCAGAGCCTGGAGCGCGCGCGGGACAACTGGCGCCAGCGTTATCAGCGGGTGGAAGCCCTGCGCAAGCTGATCGAGCGCTACCAGGAAGAAGCCCGCGCCCGGGCCGACAAGCAGGAACAGAAACTGCTGGACGAACTGACCCAGCGCGCCTTTGCCAACAGACCCTAGCGCTTTAATCTCCGAAGCGGGCTACCATAGGTAATAGGAGCGGTGTTATCCGCAGGATGCCTTGGTACGCTCGATAAGGGGGCCCCATGCCGATTCATAGCATGTTGTCAGATGATGGACAGCAACTGACCATCAGCGTCAGTGGCCGCTTTGATTTCTCCGCCCACCAGGATTTCCGCCAGGCTTACGAGCGGGCCGGTGTTGTACGTCAGTACGTCGTGGATCTGCGCGATACCGAGTATATCGACAGCTCAGCACTGGGCATGCTGTTGCTGCTGCGCGACCATGCCGGTGGCGATGCCGCGGATATCCGCATCAGCCATTGCAGCAGCGATATGCGTCGGGTGCTGAGCATCTCGAACTTCGAGCAACTGTTTCGCATTGAGGCGCCCGCGACCGCACAGGCTGGCTGCTGAACCGCGCCGGCTGTGTGATGCGGTTGGCATTACAAGCAAACGGTAATCTGAGTGGTGTAGTCTTTGCCCGATAGCTTGGGCATACTCGCGCGGCAGGTCGGCCCGGTGCGGCATGCCTCGGCCGATCTGGTTCTCAATCAGTCAGGTGTATTCATGTTTGAACGACTTTCCGACCTGGATCCGACGGTACAGGACATGCTCCGCGACTTGATGCAGGATGACTATCAGTTGCTGTTGCAGACCTTTCTGCAGGACACCGACCGGCGCCTGTGCCAGTTGCATGACAATCTCCATCGCCACAACTGGGAAGGATTCCGTCAGGCGGCCCACAGCTTCAAGGGCAGTTGCAGCAATATGGGTGCGCTGGCCCTGCGCCAGGCCTGCGAGCAGGCCGAGGATGCGGCGCGGAATGCCGATCCGGTCGCCGCGGCGCAGGTCTGCGCTCTGCTCGATCGGCTCAGCCTGCGTATCCGCCCGCAGCTGGCTTGCCGGTACTGAAAACCTTCCTCAGCAGTGTGCACTACCCACCCGTCGGCGAGCAGGCGCTCGCCAACCCGCCACGAGCCGCTCTCCCAGCGTTCCACGCGCGGTGATATTGACCGGGGTGTAGCGCGCCTGCGCTACGCCAGCGCCCTGCCGTCAAAGCCCCGTCGTCGAGCAGGCGCTCGTCAACCCGCCACGAGCCGCTTTCCCAGCGCTCCACGCGCGGTGATATTGACCGGGGTGTAGCGCGCCTGCGCTACGCCAACGCCCTGCCGTCAAAGCCCTGTGGTCGAGCAGGCGCTCGTCAACCCGCCACGAGCCGCTTTCCCAGCGCTCCATGCGCGGTGACCCTGACCGGGGTGTAGCGCGCCTGCGCTACGCCAGTTTCCTGCCGTCCAAGCCCTGTGGTTGAGCAGGCGCTCGCCAACCCGCCACGAGCCGCTCTCCCAGCGTTTCACGCACGGTGATATTGACCGGGGTGTAGCGCGCCTGCGCTACGCCAACGCCCTGTCGTCAAAGCCCCGTCGGCGAGCAGGCGCTCGCCAACCCGCCACGAGCCGCTCTCCCAGCGTTCCACGCGCGGTGACACTGACCGAGGTGTAGCGTGCCTGCGCTACGCCAACGCCCTGCCGTCAAAGCCCCGTCGGAGCAGGCGCTTGCCAACCCGCCGCGAGCCGCTCTCCCAGCGTTTCACGCACGGAGATATTGACCGGGGTGTAGCGCGCCTGCGCTACGCCAACGCCCTGCTGTCAAAGCCCTGTGGTCGAGCAGGCGCTCGTCAACCCGTGGCGAGCGCTGGTCAGCCGGATGGTGGGAGCGGCGCCCCTCCAGTGATGGGGGCATCTTCAGGGGTTGGCCCGGAACTTGCCTTGTCCATGTAAAGAATCTGCGTTTGCGTTTTTGCATGGAGAGTATCGATGTCTACCAGCCAAGCCTTGATGGCTCTGTTGAGCTCCGACCTGCGTGCTGCCGGCCAGGGGCGCGGCGCTCAGGCAGCGCCGTCTGCAGATGGCAGCGGGGAGTTTGCCGGGCTGCTCGCCGAGCAGTTGCCGGCGCAGTTGGAGTCGGCACTCGATCAGTTGAGCCCGGAACAGCGGGCGGCACTGGAGCAGGCTGCGCTTGCCGCCGACGGCAAGATGTTGCCGGCCGAACTGCAGGATTGGCTGCAGCAGTTGCCGGCAGAGGAGGCCGAGCCGACCGCCGAGGATGCATTGGCGGTGGTGGGACAGTGGATGCAATGGTTGCAGGAGTCGGCTGATGTGGCTGGTTCCCGATCTGCACCCTCTACTCAGGCAGGTGACCCCGCGACCATGCTTGCCTCTCGGGCAGCGGCCGGGGGCGAGGCAGCGGCTCTGGCAGCGTCCGCAGAGCAGGCGGGTGAGGAGGGCGAGGGTGAACTGCCGGGCCGTGAGCTGCTGGGCAGAAACCCGGGCCGGGAGCAGGCCAATATCGAATCCGGCCGCCAGACAACCCAGGCCAATGCACTACAGCAGACTACCCAGCAGAGCGTGCAGCAGGACAGCCAGCAGGAGTTCGCTGCCGCCTTGCAGCGCGCCGCTGGTAATGAGAGTGCTGCCACATCGCCGGCCATGCTCGGCAAGCTGGTGGAGCAGCTGGAAGGCCTCAACCGCAGTGAAGACAGTGATGCCCTGGATGGCCTGGGGCGTCATGCTGCCCAGGCGGCCAGTGCCGCTGCCGCGCTGACCGCGCGCCCGGTCGTCGGCGCGACGCAGCCCATGGGCGTGCCTTTCGGCCAGCCGAGCTGGGGCGAGGCCATGGTCGAGCGGGTGATGTGGATGTCCAGCCAGAACCTGCGCAGCGTGGAGATCCAGCTGGACCCCGCCGAGCTTGGTCCGCTGGAGATCCACATCCAGCATCGCGGGCAGGAGTTGCAGGTGCAGTTCGTCAGCCAGAACCCCAGCGTGCGTGAAGCACTGGAAACGCAGATGCACCGGCTGCGTGAGATGTTCGGCCAGCAGGGGCTGGAGCAGGCGGAGGTCACAGTGGCCGACCGCTCGCCGGGGGAGCAATCCCAGTCCCGCCAGGGCGGTGGTGAATTGGCGGAACGAAGCGCCGGCCAGACCGGCTCCGGCAACAGCCTGAGCGGGGTCGCCGACAGCGAGGTGGTCGAGGTATCGAGCGCCCAGTCGCAAGCTCTGCCGTTGCGGCGGCTGGTCGACTATTACGTCTGAGGTTGCTTGGTCCTCCCTGGTGGGAGGCCTGTGCCATGGATTGCCACGCCCTTCGGGCTCGCAATGACGGGTGAGGGGGCAGTACAGGCAAGCCACTCACTCCCCCTCGTCATTGCGAACCGCAACGCGGTGAAGCAATCCACAGGCACCGGGTAGCCGGCAATCCCCAGATTGCCGGCGAGTACTCACATCAGGTATCCGGCGTGGATTCGACCAGCTTGCGCGCTTCTTCCAGGTGTTCCTGCAGCTTGGGCAGGGTTTCCCGGGCGAAGGCGGCAACCTCCGCATCATCCGAGCGGGTGGCGCGTTCGAACAGTTCGATGGTCCGTTCGTGGGCCGCCACCTGGTTATTGGCGTAGGCCGCATCGAAGGATTCACCCTCCCGTGCCTGCAGGATCATGGTCCTGGCCTTGTCCATCAGCGTGGCTTCATCGGATATCTCCAACCCCTTGTCTGCTGCGAGCTCGGCCATCTTCTCGTTCGCTGCGGCGTGGTCCTTGATCATCCGTTCGGCGAAGGCTCTGACTTCCGCATTCTGCGACTCTTCCAGGGCTTTCTGTCCGGTTTCTATTTCTGCCACGCCGTTGGCAGAGGCTTCTTCGAGAAAGTCCGCAGCATCGATGCTGTCGACATTCGCATCGGTGCCGGCCATGCCGCCATCGACCTGATCGTCATTACGGATGGCACCGGTGGTATCGGCACTGCCGCCATCACCCGTGGTGGCTGGGGTGCCGGTGGGGCCGGAGGTTTGGGGGGCGCGGTCGTCGGTCATGTCCTGGGCAAAAGCGGGCTGGGCAACGTAACCAAGAGCGATTGACATGATGGCGGCGGCCAGGATTTTCAGGTGCGTCGGTTTCGAACTGTACATATCTCACCTCTGCTGTTTTTGTGTACCTATCTGAATAGAGAAATATCCGCCCGCCAAGGTTCAACCAGAATAAAGCGCAGCGGCCGTCACATGTTCAGGACAGATGCCCGATCCGGTCACCGATGATCATCTCGCTGATCCAGTTGGTGAGGATGGTGGTGTAGGCACTCTGGCAGCGCTCGTCGGACAGCCCATGATCGGCTCCGTCGATGATGCGGTGGGTCATCGAGTGGGCCCGGCGGAACGCGGAGCGGTAGTTCATGATGGTGCTGTGTGGCACATGCTCGTCGTATTCCGACTCGACGATCAGCACATCGCCGAGGAAGTCGGCACAGGCCCCCAGCGCCCGGTTGTCCAGTGGGCCGAGCAGGGTCTGGCGGTAGCGCATCAGTTGTTGGCGATCCAGTTGCTGCTTGGGCACTTCCCACTGGTCATCCCAGTACAGTGCGGGCACGCGCATGGCCAGCCAGCGCACCGGGCGCAGGGTGGTGAGAATCGCCGCCAGGTAACCGCCGTAGCTGGTACCGATCACGGCGATACGTTCCGGGTCGGTCGAGGGATATTGCGCCAGGCGGTCATAGGCGACCAGGATATCCTGCAGGTTGTGTTCGCGGGTGACGGTCTGCTTCTGCAACAGGGTCCGCTCATGCCCGCGCAGATCGAACGTCAGGCATACGCAGCCGAGGCCGGCAATGCCGCGTCCGCGAGTCATGTCTCGGGTCTGGCTGCCGCCCCAACCATGCACGAAGAGGATGCCGGGCATGCGTTTCTGTGGTGCCAGCAGGGTGCCGGCGATCTGTTCCTGCGCAACGGTCAGTTCTATAGCTTCGCTGGTGGCTGCCATGGTCGGACTCTGACTCCTGTGGTAAGGGGGCCGGTGGCCGGATCATCGCCCTGATATAGCACCAGGGCACTTTCGGGGATCGGGGGCGCGGCGCCGTAGACTTCCCAACTGCCCGCCTGTACGCGCTGCAATGTCGGATCAGCGGCGAAGGCGAGCAGGGCATGGATCTCGGCACTGCTGGCGCCACCGATGCGCCAGGACTGTTCCAGCACGCCGCTGCACTGATGCCCGGCCGGGTCGTGGCCAACGGCGACATCGCAATTGCGCCGCGAGGCGATGAAACCGGGAAAGGCCGTTTCGGCGGCCTGCTCGTAACGCTGGGCCTGCGCGATGACGGTACGCGCCACGGGTAGATCCAGCTGGCGCACCAGGGCGCGGTAATCGCCACGCACCACCCACAGGTCCGAGCCGCCATATACCGCTTCACCGTCATTGGCCCGGGTCAGCTTCTGGGTGCCGAAATAGCTGGCGACCAGGTTACCGACGCGGGTCTGGCCGACGCTATAGGTGGCTATCGCGCCGAGGTTCTGTTCCAGCACCAGACCTTCCTCGCGCACCCGGATCGCATCCTGCTGGCCCAGCCAGTGTTCCAGTTCGGCGAGTGATCGGATCACCTGTTGTCCACGCCCGGCGCGGCCCGCTACCAGCTTGGTGCGCAACGCGCCGCGCTGCAGTAGCTGGCGACCGGCCCGCAGGGCATCGTCCACATCGAAGGCGCTGTAGCCCGGCAGCACCACATCGCTGGCCAGCTCGATGAAGCGCGTATTCCAGCCCTCGGGCGCGCGGGCATTGGCATCGACCAGCGGATGGGAGATGGCCTTGGTGGCCATGAACGGGTGAGTGACCACGCCGCCATAGAGATCGGCATCACTGCTGATGGCTGGCTGTGGCGCGATCAGCGTGTCGTCGGGCACCACATACAACTGCTGCGGGGCGCTCTTGCCCCGCTGCACGCCGGCGAACGGAATGCCCAGCAGTTCGGCGATCTGGCCAGCGAGATGCCGATGCACATGTTGCTCATGGGCTGAGGTCGGCTGCCCGGTTTGCAGCAGCACCACAGCCGACTTGGGTGGCGATTGGACCTTGCCCAATGACATTCCTCCAAGCCAGGGTGCCCAGGCTTGCGCAGCGGGGGCGTTACTTGAAGCGCGGTGGCGGCGGGATGACTCGCTGTTCGCGCATTTCCTGCAGTCGCCGCTTGGCCGGGCAATAGCCCCGGGCGCCGCGATAGATCACCGCCGCGCCAAGTGCCAGATTAATCAGGCCCAGCGGCCCCGGTCGTTTCAGCCCCTTGCCGATCAGCACCAGGCCGCCACCGATCGACACCCACTTTTCCGCCGTGGTGACATTGTGCGTCGGTGGTTTGCCAAACAGCTCACGTAATACCTCGTACATTGTCGTTCTCCTCAATTGGCCCGGCGCAGGGCATTGACCAGTTCCTGCTTGCGCATGGTCGAACGACCACGGATGTTCTGTGCCCGGGCCTTGGCCATCAGTTGATCCTTGGTCTGCTCCTGCAGCGAGGCCGAACGCGATCCGGCCTTGCGTGTGGCGGCAGCCTGCTGCGCCGAATCACTGCGTGCGGCGGCCTTGCTACCGGCGGATTTCTTCTGTCCGGAGCCGCCGGAGCGGTTGCCGCCACCGGACTGCTTGTTCACCGTGGCCCAGGCTCGGGCCTCGGCTTCCTTCCCGGAAACGCCTTTGCGCTCGTACCCTTTCTCGATGTGTTCGGCCTTGCGTTTCTGCTTGTCGGTGTACTTGTCTTTGTCACCTTGGGACATGTCGATTCTCCCGGTTGGTTAGGGCAGGTCAGGGTTGGTAGTTGTGCCCCGGCTCGGAGTCGGGATGCAGCACTGGGGTCACCTGAATGTCGGTGATGTGTTCCGAGGGCCGGCTGTCATGCCGGGCTTCGACGTGTGCCCGGGCCTGCTCCGGCGACAGGTGCTCGGCAGCGCACTGCACTTCCATGGTGGTTGGCTGGTTGTCGATGATGTAGCTGACAAGGAACCGGTGTTTCTCGCGCATGGCTGTTCTCCCGTGCAGATCGGCCGTAATACCGGTGGCCCGTATCCATACAGACAATGCGCAGTGGCGGGGAGGTTCATTGTTTTTCTGCTGCCCGCCTGGCGCGGATCGGGGCTGAACTTTTGTCTTCGCCACCGGGTCATCCGTAGACAATGCACACAATGGCCAGGAGCATCCTGTTATGGCACGGGCAATCTGGAAGGGCGCGATCAGTTTCGGCCTGGTTCATATCCCGGTCTCGCTGGTGTCCGCCACTTCCTCCAGCGGTATCGACTTCGACTGGCTGGACCAGCGCAGCATGGACCCGGTGGGTTACAAGCGGATCAACAAGGTCACCGGCAAGGAGGTGGCCAGCGAACATATCGTCAAGGGTATCGCGTTCGAAAAGGGCCGCTACGTCATCATCAGCGAAGATGAGATCAAGGCCGCGCTGCCTAGGGCGACGCAGACCATCGATATCTTCGCCTTCCTCGACAGCACCGAGATTCCGCTGCTGAATATCGCCAAGCCGTATTTTCTCAGCCCCGACCGGCGCGGGGAGAAGGTCTACGCCCTGTTGCGAGAAACCCTGGTCAGGACCGGCAAGGTGGCCCTGGCGCATGTGGTGGTACGTACCAAACAGAGCCTCGCCGCGCTGATGCCGCTGGATGCGGCCCTGGCCCTGATCATCCTGCGCTGGCCAGCGGAGGTGCGCAGCATCGAGCAACTGGATCTGAAGGAGGAGGTGCGCGAGGTCAAGCTGAGCAGCAAGGAACTGGATATGGCCAAGCGCCTGGTGGAAGACATGGCCGCCAGCTGGGAACCGGAGGAATACCACAATACCTTCGAGGAGCAGATCATGGCGCTGGTCGACGAGAAGGTCGATGCCGGCGAAATCCAGGCGGTGGAAGCCGAGGAACTGGAGCAAGAGCGGCAGAGTGCGGATGTGGTGGACCTGACCGAGTTGCTGAAACGCAGCCTGGGTGGCAAGCAGCGCGGGGCGGGCAAGGCCGCCGCCGGCAGGACGGCTGGCAAGAGTGCCGGGCAGGGTAGCAGAGCCCCGCGCAAGAAATCCGGCTGACAACCGCATGATTCATATGTCATTGCGAGCCACGCAGTGGCGCGGCAATCCAGGAAGGCGCGCCGGCTATTCCGTGCCCGTGGATTGCTTCACCGCTTTGCGGTTCGCAATGACGGCAGGGAGTGGCGGATGGCCAGGCGCAGGCCGCGCAGGATATGCGTCATTGGGTCCAAAGGCCTCTCATTCACTGGAGTCGTCACCATGCCCAGACCGCTGACCGAATACAATCGCAAACGGGATTTTGACAAGACCCGTGAGCCTCCCGGCCAGCGGTCGAAGGCGCGCCAGCGGGCCGAGGCCGGTTCACTGAGCTTTGTCATCCAGAAGCACGCCGCGCGGCACCTGCACTACGATTTTCGCCTGGAGCTTGATGGCACCCTGGTGAGCTGGGCGGTACCCAAGGGGCCGAGTCTGGACCCCAAGGACAAGCGGCTGGCGGTGCATGTGGAGGACCATCCGCTGAGCTATGGCAATTTCGAGGGCAGTATCCCCAAGGGCCAATATGGCGGTGGTGAGGTGATCGTTTGGGACCATGGCATCTGGAAGCCGCATGCCGATCCGGGCAAGGCCTACCGCGACGGCAAGCTCAAGTTCACCCTGATCGGTGAAAAACTGTCCGGTGATTGGACACTGGTGCGTACGCGCCTGAAGGGCAGTGGGGATCGGCAGCAATGGCTGCTGATCAAGGAAAACGATCATGCCGCGCGGGGCGCGGCTGAGTACGATGTGCTCACCGAGCGCCCGGAGAGTGTGATATCCGGCGCCACCATCGATGAACGCAGCGGCCAGCGCAGCGAAGCCACCGGGAAGAGCCCGCCAGTTGCGAAGACGGCGGCCAGGCCAAAGCCACAGAAAAAACCGACCGCCACGGCAGCGGCCAAGCGAGGCTCCGCAGCCTTTCCCAAAACCCTGGCGCCACAACTGGCGACCCTGGTCAGTCAGCCTCCGGCGGGCGACTGGCGCTACGAAATCAAGTTCGATGGCTACCGGCTGATGATCCGCTTTGATGCCCGTGGCAAGCTCAGTCTGTTGACCCGCAATGGTCATGACTGGAGCCACCGGTTGCCTGAACAGTGCAAGGAACTGCGTGGCCTGGGGCTGAAGAACAGCTGGCTGGATGGCGAGCTGGTGGTGCTCGATGAAGATGGCCTGCCGGACTTCCAGGCCCTGCAGAATGCCTTCGACACCGAGCGCAGCCACAGCATGTTGCTGTATCTGTTCGATGCGCCTTTTTTGAATGGCGAGGACCTGCGCCAGCAACCGCTGGAAACCCGGCGCCAGGCGCTGGAGCAGGTATTGGCGGCGCATGCCAGTGAGTCGCTGCGCTTCTCCGACACCTTCGAGGCGGACTACGCCTCGATCCTCAAGAGCGCCTGCGCCATGTCCCTCGAAGGTCTTATCGGCAAGCGTGCCGGTAGTCCCTATGTGTCCCGGCGCAGCGCCGACTGGATCAAGCTCAAGTGCAAACAGCGCCAGGAATTTGTCATCATCGGATTTACCGCGCCCAAGGGCAGTCGCAGCGGCTTCGGCTCGCTGCTGCTGGGGGTGCATGAGGGCGATCAGGATCAGCTGCGCTATGCCGGGCGGGTCGGTACCGGTTTCAGCCAGGCGCGCATCAGTGAACTTCACCGGCAGTTGGCCCGGCTACAGCAGGATGCCCGACCGGTGGCCGGCAGCGTGCCGGACTCGCGCTCGGCAACCTGGGTCAAGCCACAGCTGGTATGTGAGGTGGAGTTCGCCGAATGGACCACCAGTGGTGTGATCCGCCAGCCGGTATTCGTTGCGTTGCGCAGCGACAAGCCGGCCCGGGATATCGTCCGCGAACAACCTCTGCAGCCGGAGCAGGTGGCGCGGGTGATGGGGCGCAAGAAGGTGTCCGGCCAGGTGGCTGGGGTGCGCATAAGCAATGCGCAGCGGGTGATCGACCAGCACAGCGGCATCACCAAGGGCGAGCTGGCGGCCTTCTATGCCAGCATCTGCGACTGGATCATGCCGCACCTGAGCGGCCGCCCGGTATCGCTGCTGCGCGCCCCCGAAGGGGTGGAGGGCGAACAGTTCTTCCAGAAGCATGCCGAGCGGCTGGCCATTCCGCATATCCGCCATCTCGACCCGGCACTGGATCCCGAGCACGGCCGCTATATGGAGGTGAACAACCTCAAGGCGCTGATCGGTGCGGTGCAGATGGGCAGCATCGAATTCCACACCTGGGGGTCGGGTAGCCGCTACATCGACAAGCCGGACCGCCTCACCCTGGACCTGGACCCGGACCCGGAACTGCCATGGAAGAGCATGCTCGAAGCCACCGAGCTGGTATTGGCGGTGCTGGATGAACTGGGACTGCAGAGTTGGCTGAAGACCAGTGGCGGCAAGGGCATGCACATCATCGTGCCATTGGCCCGGCACACCAACTGGGAAACGGTAAAGGCTTTCAGCCGGGCGATCTCGCGCTTCATGGCCCGGCAACTGCCGGATCGTTTCACCGACAAGATGGGCCCGCGCAATCGGGTGGGCAAGATCTTCGTCGACTATTTACGCAACCAGCATGGCGCCAGCACAGTGGCGGCCTATTCGGTGCGGGCTCGCCCTGGCCTGGCGATATCGGTCCCCATTGCGCGCGAGGAACTGTCACAGTTGCGCAGCGCAGCCCAGTGGCACATCGGCAATCTGCATGAACGCCTGGGGCAACTGGCCCAGGACCCCTGGACGGGCTATCAGAATCGCCAGCGCATCAAGCGCGAACACTGGCAGCAGCTGGACGCAGAAGCCCCCTGACGGGGCAGGGGGCTTCAGGGGTGCAGTGCTGCAGAAGGAGTATCAGGTCGCCGATGCCTTGAAGGCCAGGCGTCTCCTTTCCCACAGGCTGGCCGCGCGGGTCTTGTACAGGCGGCCATTGGTATAGGTCGGTAGGTTGGACACGTCGATGGTGCCAATTACTTCCCGGGTTGGTGGCTGTCCCTTGGCCATCATGAGATCCAGTCGAACGCGACGAATCAGCTGATCCGCACTTTTCTGATCATCGGGGAGCACGCGTCTCAGTTCCTTGCCGTCGGCGGACTTCACGATGATGACAAAGCTCCCATCGGGTCTGGGGTTCGCGGAAATCGTGCAATCAGGCAAGGCCGCATGCCATTTGGCCAAATTGGTAAGCATCTTTCCCTCCTATCTTTAAGGTGGAAGAGTAAATCTAGTACAAGCGAAACATATTGCCAGTGCGGGGATACTTATCCGATGAAAGGGGATATTTCCTGATGTCGCAGTGATGTTGTATTGGTTGTAATTGATCGCTTGAGTTGGTTTATGCGTTATCTATCAGATGACACAAAACGTGAAAGTGCACTATTGCCGTTCCGTTTGATTGTATGAACTTTGGCTGACCAGTCATTTTCTATTGCTTACATTCATCAGAACGGAGGGTCGCACAATGGCTACTCAAGAGCCGGTAGAGAACCTCATGAGCTGGCTGCGGGATGCGCATGCAATGGAGCAGCAGGCCGAAAAGATGTTGTCATCCATGTCTGCCCGGCTGGAGCATTATCCGGTACTCAAGGCGCGGATCGATCAGCATATCGACGAGACCCGCGGCCAGCAGGCCCGGTTGGAAAGTTGCATCCGGCGACTGAATGGCAGCCCTTCCACGATCAAGGACATGGGGGGCAAGCTGATGGCTTTCGCCCAGGGTGTCAGTGGCATGGTCATGAGCGATGAAGTAGTCAAGGGCGCCATGAGCGGCTACGTCTTCGAACATATGGAAATTGCCTCCTACACCATTCTCATCGCTGCAGCCGAGGCGGCGCGTGATAGGGAGACGCAACAGGTCTGTGAGCAGAACCTGCGGGAGGAGCAGGCAATGGCCGAATGGCTGCTGCAGCACCTGCCGGAAGTTACCCAGGCCTTCCTGGCGCGCTCAGCCAACCCGAATACGCAAGCCAAACGTTGATATCCATTTTCAGTTATATGTTATTTCGAAAAGATCAGTATTGAGTCTATAAATGGGTGGAACGAAGACAAGTAAGCTCTGCCTACTTATATAGTTCCGATGTCGGAACTTAACTCGATAAACGAAACGGGAGAGCTGAAATGACTGAGCAACATCGTGGTGGTAAAGGTAACTTCGCCGAAGACCCCAAGCGTGCATCGGAAGCCGGCCGCAAAGGTGGACAGCAAAGCGGTGGCAATTTCAAGAATGATCCCCAGCGTGCCTCTGAAGCAGGGCAGAAGGGCGGTGAGAAGAGCCGTCGCAGTTAACTGACTGAGCCGGCGGGAGCATCTCTCGCCGGCTTACCCATTCATTCCATTTTGTTCAAGCAGAGGTCGAGAAGCACAATCCGGCCGATGGGCTGGGCGCCTCTGCCGGACATGATGTGGTTCAAGAACCAGCGCAACTTCGTTCGCAGGGTGCTGGCCGAGGAGACCGGTCGGGTATCGGTTGGCTATGACCGGGTGCCTGGCGGCGGTGCGGAAGCGGATAAGTGAGGCTGACGATGAGCGACAAACAGACCCCTCCAGCGCAACACCAGGACCAGCAGCCCGGCTCGGAAAAACGCATGCACCCGCAGCCGGAATTCATTTCCGAGCATTACCGGGCGGCGGACAAGCTCGACGGCAAGGTGGCGGTCGTTACCGGTGCCGACAGTGGTATCGGCCGGGCGGTGGCGGTGCATTTCGCCCGGGAAGGGGCCAGGGTGGCGTTGCTGTATCTCAACGAGGAGGAGGATGCGCGCAAGACCGAGGAGGAAATCCGCAAGGCCGGCGGCGAGGTGCTCTGTTTTGCCGGGGATGTCGGCGATCCCGGTTTCTGCCGTCAGGTGGTGGATACCCTCACCGGCAAATGGGGACGCATCGATGTGCTGGTCAATAACGCCGGTGAGCAGCATCCCCAGGAAAAGCTGGAGGACATCAGCGACGAGCAGTGGCAGCGTACCTTCCATACCAATATCTTCGGCATGTTCCTGCTGACCAAAGCGGCACTGCCGCATATTCCCGAGGGTGGCTCAATCATCAATACCACCTCGATCACCGCCTACAAGGGCAACCCTCAACTGATCGACTATTCCGCCACCAAGGGCGCCATAGTGTCCTTCACCCGGTCGCTGGCGATGAACCTCAGCAGTCGTGGCATTCGGGTCAATGCGGTAGCGCCGGGGCCGATCTGGACGCCGCTGATTCCCTCGACCTTCTCCGCCGAGCAGGTCTCCGAGTTCGGTGGCAACACGCCGATGGGGCGGCCCGGCCAGCCGGCCGAGCTGGCGCCGACCTATGTGTATCTGGCCTGCCAGGATTCCTCTTATGTCAGCGGGCAGGTGCTGCATGTCAACGGAGGCACGGTGGTCAATGGTTGAGCAGCAATCCGTCGATCAGGCCATTGCGCAACCCCGCATCGCCATAGAGTCGGTCACGCCGGCGGTGGAGCACGGTCGTTGCGCGGCCAAGGTCCTGCAGGGGCGCGCGGTGACGCTGTCCGCTGTGCTGATTTGCGATGGACATGGCAAGCTGGGGGGCGAAGTACTCTGGCGCATGGACAGGGAAGAGGAATGGCAGGCGCTGACTCTGCAGCCTCGGGGCAACGATCTGTGGCAGGTCGAATTGATTCCGCGCCGCACCGGCATGCTGCATTTCCTGGTGCAGGCCTGGGTCGATGTATGGGCCAGCTACTGCGATGAGTTGCACAAGAAACACCAGGCCGGGATGGCCGTGGACCTCGAGCTGCTCGAGGGCGAGCGGTTGCTGCAGGAAACCCTGGAGCAGGCTGAGCCCGAGCATATCGACATGCTGCAGGAACTGCTGGTGGAGCTGGCACAGACCACGGATGCCGAGGCGCGGGTGGCGCTGTTGCTCAGCCCCCATACCGCCGATGCCATGGCCTTGGCCAGCGAGCGGCCACACCTGTCGCGCAGCGCTCGGCATCTGCTGGATGTGGAACGCTCGCTGGCCGAGTTCGCCAGCTGGTACGAGCTGTTTCCGCGTTCGCAGACCGATGACCCGAATCGGCATGGCACCTTCGATGATGTGATCCGGCGGTTGCCGGACATCCAGCGCATGGGTTTCGATGTGCTGTATTTTCCGCCCATCCACCCCATCGGCCTGGCCCACCGCAAGGGGCCGAACAATACCCTGCAGGCCGGCCCCCATGACCCGGGCAGCCCCTATGCCATCGGCAGCGAGGAGGGTGGGCATGATGCCGTGCACCCGCTGCTGGGCAGCCTCGACGACTTCCACCGTCTGGTCAGCGCGGCGCGTGCGCATGACCTGGAAATCGCCCTGGACTTCGCCATCCAGTGCTCGCCGGACCACCCCTGGCTGCGCGAGCACCCCGGCTGGTTCAACTGGCGCCCGGACGGCAGCATCCGCTATGCGGAGAACCCGCCGAAGAAATACGAAGACATCGTCAACGTCGAGTTCTATGCCGAGCAGGCCCTGCCGGACCTGTGGCTGGCGCTGCGTGATGTGGTGCTGTTCTGGGTGGAGCAGGGAGTGACATTGTTCCGCGTCGACAACCCGCACACCAAACCCTTGCCATTCTGGGAGTGGCTGATCGCCGAGGTGCGCCGCAGGCATCCGGATGTGATCTTCCTCGCCGAAGCCTTCACCCGGCCGGCGATGATGGCACGCCTGGGCAAGATCGGTTTCAGCCAGAGCTACACCTACTTCACATGGCGCAACACCAAGCAGGAGCTGGCAAGCTATTTCACCGAGCTGAACCAGTCGCCCTGGAGCGAGTGCTACCGGCCGAACTTCTTCGTCAATACGCCGGATATCAACCCCTGGTTCCTGCACAGCTCCGGGCGCGCGGGCTTTCTCATCCGCGCCGCGCTGGCCACCATGGGCTCGGGGTTGTGGGGCATGTACTCCGGCTTCGAACTGTGCGAGGCAGCGCCGCTGCCGGGGCGCGAGGAGTACCTGGATTCGGAAAAATACCAGCTGCGCCCCCGCGACTGGCATGCGCCGGGCAATATCGTGGCCGAGATCGCCCGGCTCAACCGCATCCGCCGGGACAACCCGGCGTTGCATACCCACCTGGGTTTCCAGGTCTACCACGCCTGGAACGACAACATCCTGTACTTCGGCAAGCGCACCGCGGACCTGTCGAACTTCATTCTGGTTGCCGTGAGCCTGGATCCGTTCAACGCCCAGGAAGCACACTTTGAACTGCCGCTATGGGAGTTCGGTCTGAAAGATGATGCCAGTACGCACGGCGAAGACCTGATGAATGGCCATACCTGGTTATGGCATGGCAAAACCCAGTGGATGCGTATCGAACCCTGGTATCTGCCGTTTGGGATATGGCGTATCCGACCCATGGCCTGAGGTGTGAAACATGGCAAGACGAAACCGGGCACCGGCGTTTATCAACGACCCCTGCTGGTACAAGGACGCAATCATCTATCAGATCCACGTGAAGTCCTTCTTCGATGCCAACAACGACGGCATCGGTGATTTCGCCGGTCTGATCCAGAAGCTGGACTACATAGTCGACCTGGGCGTGAACACCCTGTGGCTGCTGCCGTTCTATCCCTCGCCGCGGCGGGATGATGGCTACGACATCGCCGACTACCGCGGCGTGCATCCCGACTACGGCAACATGGCCGACGTGCGTCGCTTCATCCGTGAGGCTCACCGCCGCGGCTTGCGGGTGATCACCGAGCTGGTCATCAACCATACCTCGGACCAGCACCCCTGGTTCCAGCGTGCCCGGCTGGCGCCCAAGGGCTCCCGGGAGCGCAATTTCTATGTCTGGTCCGATACCGACCAGAAATACCAGGGCACGCGGATCATCTTTCTCGATACCGAACAGTCCAACTGGACCTGGGACCCGGTTGCCGGCCAGTTCTTCTGGCACCGCTTCTATTCCCATCAGCCGGACCTGAACTTCGACAATCCGCAGGTGCTGCGCGCGGTGCTGTCGGTGATGCGCTTCTGGCTGGACATGGGTGTGGATGGCATGCGCCTGGATGCCATTCCCTACCTGATCGAGCGCGATGGCACCAACAACGAGAACCTGCCGGAAACCCACGTGGTGCTGAAGAGGATCCGTGCCGAGCTGGATGCCCTGTACCCCGACCGCATGCTGCTGGCCGAGGCCAACCAATGGCCGGAGGACACCCAGCCGTACTTCGGTGGCGAGGATGGCGGCCCCGGTGACGAGTGTCACATGGCCTTCCACTTTCCGCTGATGCCGCGCATGTACATGGCCATCGCCCAGGAGGACCGCTTCCCGATCACCGATATCCTGCGCCAGACCCCGGAAATTCCCGACAACTGCCAGTGGGCGATCTTCCTGCGCAACCACGATGAGCTGACCCTGGAAATGGTCACCGAGCAGGAACGCGACTACATGTGGAACTACTACGCCGCCGATCGCCGCGCGCGCATCAACCTGGGCATCCGCCGGCGGCTGGCACCACTGGTGGAGCGCGACCGGCGGCGCATCGAGTTGCTCAACAGCCTGCTGCTGTCGATGCCGGGCACGCCGACGCTGTACTACGGTGATGAGATCGGCATGGGCGACAATATCTTTCTCGGTGACCGCGATGGTGTGCGCACGCCCATGCAGTGGTCCACCGACCGCAATGGTGGCTTCTCCCGCGCCGATCCGGCCGGTATGGTGCTGCCGCCGATCATGGACCCGCTGTACGGCTACCACACCATCAATGTCGAGGCGCAGACGCGCGATCCGCATTCGCTGCTGAACTGGACCCGACGCATGCTCACGGTGCGCAAGCAGCACCAGGCGTTCGGCCGCGGCACCCTGAAGATGCTGGCCCCGGCCAACCGCAAGATCATCGCCTATCTGCGCGAATTCACCACCGAGGGTGGTCGCCACGAGATCATCCTGTGCGTGGCCAACCTGTCCCGCGCCGCCCAGGCCACCGAGCTGGACCTGTCCGCCTGGGCTGGCAAGGTGCCGGTGGAAATGCTCGGCGGCAGCAGCTTCCCGCCGATCGGCCAACTGCATTACCTGCTGACCCTGCCGCCCTATGGCTTCTACTGGTTCGCCCTGGCGGACGAGAGTCAGATGCCCAACTGGCACGTCGAGCCAGTACAGCCGTTGCCCGAACTGGCCACGCTGGTGATCAAGAAGGACCTGTCCGATCTGCTGAAGGAATCCAGTCGGCGGATATTGCAGGAAGAGTCGTTGCCGCAGTGGCTCGGCAAGCGCCGCTGGTTCTCCGGCCGGGCCGATGGCAGTGAGCCGATCCGCCTGCTGTACGCGATCCCCTTCTGCGAGGACAACGAACCCTGCGTTCTCTGCGAGTTGGCAGTGGGGCAGGAGCATTATCAATTGCCGCTGGGTTATCTGCCTTCCACCGACTCGTCCGACAGCCACGGCCAGGCACCCGCGGCCTTCGCCCTGGCGCGCCTGCGTCGCGGTCCGCGGCTGGGACTGCTGACCGATGCCTCGACACTGCCGGGATTCACCCGCCGGGTGCTCGACAGCCTGCGCCAGGGCCGGGTGCTGCCGGCCCAGGGCCAGGAGGTGCACTTCATTCCCGGGCCTGGGCTGTTCCAACTGGAAGAGCTGCCGAACGAAGAGATCCAGGCGGTCACCGTCGAGCAGTCCAATACCTCGATCCTGATCGGTGAGCGGATGATGCTGAAGATCATCCGCCGGGTGATGCCTGGGGTGCATCCGGAAATCGAGATGGGTGGTTTTCTCACCGAGCGGGAATTTCCCGCCATCGCGCCCCTGCTGGGTGAAGTGCGACGGGTCAACGGTGACGGTGAGCAATACACGCTGATGATCCTGCAGGGCTATATCGACAGCCAGGGGGATGCCTGGCAATGGACCCGGGACACGCTGGAACGGGCGATTCGCGACCAACTGGTCGGTGGCCTGTCCGAGCAGGAGAACCAGTACACCGCGCTGGCCGAGCTGGAAGCCTTTGCCGGCACTGTCGGCCAGCGGCTCGGGCAGATGCACGTGCTGCTGGCCGATGCCCAGGGTGGGGAAGGGTTCGGCTTCGAGATCAGCGACCAGGCGGACTGCGAGCGCTGGGTGGAACAGATCGGCGAGCAACTGCTGGCCGCGCTGGATGCCCTGGAGCATCACCGCGAGCGGCTCTCGCTACCGGCCCAGGAACAGGCCGACTGGCTGCTGGCCCGGCGCCAGGGGCTGACGGAACAGGTCGCCGAGCTGGCGCGTCGCAGTCAGGGTGGCATCCGCATCCGCGTGCATGGCGACCTGCATCTGGGGCAGGTGCTGGTTCTGCCGGGGGACGCCTGCTTCATCGACTTCGAAGGCGAACCGGCGCGTCCACTGGAGGAGCGACGCCAGCGCCTGAGTCCGCTCAAGGACGTGACCGGCATGTTGCGGTCCTTTGACTATGCCGCGGCTACCGCCGTGCGCAGCGTGCACGGCACCGATCATTCCGACGAAGCGCAGCAGGCGCGGCAGGATATCTGCCAGATCTACCGGGAGCAGGCCGAGCGCGCCTTCCTGCAGGCCTACCAGATGGCCAGCCCGGATCTGCCGCATGCCTGGGCAATGCCCGACGGCGAGCAGGCGGCACTGGCCCTGTTCAGCATCGAGAAGGCCGCCTACGAAGTGCGTTATGAAGCCAGCTACCGCCCCGATTGGCTGGATGTGCCGCTGGCTGGCCTGGTGGCGTTATGCAAACCCCTGATGGAGAGTGGCAACGATGGCTGACAGGATAAGCGGCAACGAGGGTGCAGGCAGTTTGCACGTGCAGGTCCAGGCACTGGTCCGGGCCGAGCATGGTGACCCCTTCGCCTTTCTCGGTGCCCATGAACAGGATGGTCGGATCATCGTTCGCAGCTGGCAGCCCGGCGCCCTGGAGGTGGAGCTGCTGGATGCCCAGGGCGGGTCGCTTGGACCCATGCAGGAGCAGGTGCCGGGGCTGTTCACCGGCCAGCTGGAGGCGCGTCAGCCCTATCGGCTGCGCATTCACTGGGCCGGTGGGATCCAGGAAACCGAGGATCCCTATGCCTTTGCGCCACAGCTCGGCGAGCTGGACATCCATCTGTTCGCCGAGGGCAATCACCGCCGCCTGGGCCTCTGCTTCGGTGCCCAGCCCTGGCAGGTCGAGGGAGTGGCCGGGGTACGCTTCGTGGTCTGGGCGCCGAACGCCCGGCGGGTATCGGTGGTCGGCAACTTCAACAACTGGGACGGCCGCCGTCACCCCATGCGCCTGCATCCCGGTGCCGGGGTCTGGGAGCTGTTCATTCCCCGGCTGGGGCCGGGAGAGGTATACAAATACGAGATTCTGGGCCAGCAGGGGCTGCTGCCGTTGAAGGCCGACCCGGTGGCCCTGGCCACCGAGAAACCACCGTCCACCGCGTCGGTGGTGGCTGCCGGAGTCGATTTCCACTGGGATGACCAGCAATGGATGGCGCAGCGTGGCCAGGCCCAGTCGCGTGACCGGCCGCTGTCGATCTACGAAGTGCATGCCGGCTCCTGGCGGCATGCCAGTGAGGCCGACGGCGAGCCATTGAACTGGGCGCAGCTGGGCGAACAGCTGATTCCCTATGTGCTGGACATGGGTTTTACCCATATCGAACTGCTGCCGGTGATGGAGCATCCGTTCGGCGGTTCCTGGGGCTATCAGCCGCTATCGCAATTCGCACCGACCGCCCGTTATGGCACGCCGGAGGATTTCGCCCGTTTCATCAACGCCTGCCACCAGGCGGGTATCGGTGTGATTCTCGACTGGGTGCCTGCGCACTTTCCCGGCGATGCCCATGGCCTGGGCCTGTTCGACGGAACCGCGCTGTATGAATATGCCCATCCGTTCGAGGGCTGGCACCCGGACTGGGACACCCATATCTACAACCTGGGACGCACCGAGGTGCACGGCTTCATGCTGGCCTCGGCGCTGCACTGGCTGCGCGAGTACCACGTCGACGGCCTGCGGGTGGATGCCGTGGCCTCCATGCTGTACCGGGATTACTCACGCAAGAGCGGCGAGTGGATTCCCAATCGCCATGGCGGCCGGGAAAACCTCGAAGCCATTGATTTTCTGCGCCATCTCAACGATGTGGTGGCCACCGAGGTGCCGGGTGCCCTGGTGATCGCCGAGGAGTCCACCGCCTGGCCAGGTGTCAGCCAACCGACCCAGCAGGGCGGGCTGGGCTTCTCCGGCAAGTGGAACATGGGCTGGATGCACGACACCCTCAGCTACATCAGCGAAGATCCGCTGCACCGTCGCTACCACCATCAACAGATCGCCTTCGGTCTGCTGTATGCCTTCACCGAGCACTTCATCCTGCCGATCTCGCATGACGAGGTGGTACATGGCAAGGGCTCGCTGCTGGCGAAGATGCCCGGGGATCGCTGGCAGCAGTTCGCCAACCTGCGGCTGTATCTGTCGTTCATGTGGAGCCATCCGGGCAAGAAACTGCTGTTCATGGGCTGCGAGATCGGCCAGTGGCGCGAGTGGAGCCATGACCGGCAACTGGACTGGTATCTGCTCAATTACGACGAACACCGTGGGGTTCGCGATCTGGTCCGCGACCTCAATCAGCTGTATCGGCAGTACCCGGCGCTGCACCAGCGCGACGACAGTGCCGATGGTTTCCAATGGCTGATCGGCGATGACAGCAGCAACAGTGTCTATGCCTGGCTGCGGCGCGGCGAGGATGGGGCGATGTTGCTGGTGGTGCACAACTTCACCCCGGTGGTACGCACTGGCTACCGCATCGGCGTGCCACAGGCCGGCCCGTGGCGGGTCCTGCTCAACAGTGATGCCCATCAGTATTCCGGCTCGGGCGCCGGCAGCTATGGCGAGCTGCAAAGTGAAGATCAGCAGAGCCACGGCCAGCCCTGCTCACTGGCGCTGGATCTGCCACCGCTGGGCAGCCTGATCCTGGGCTGTGGCGTATGACGACGAGACCGCCATCGCCGGGCGTTCAAACGGGGTGTAGCGCGTCTGCGCTACGCCTGCGGAATCGGTGCCAGCCTGTCGTCGAGCAGGCGCTCGACAACCCGGGGTTGCGGTCCGCGTTCGGGCGTTCAAACGGGGTGTAGCGCGCCTGCGCTACGCCTGCGGCGTCGGTGCCAGCCTGTCGTCGAGCAGGCGCTCGACAACCCGGGGGTTGCGGTCCGGTTCGGGCGCTCACACGGGGTGTAGCGCGCCTGCGCTACGCCTGCGGCGTCGATGCCAGCCTGTCGTCGAGCAGGCGCTCGACAACCCGGGAGTTGTGGTCCATGTTCGGACGCTCAAACGGGGTGTAGCGCGTCTGCGCTACGCCTGCGGCGTCGGTGCCAGCCTGTCGTCGAGCCGGCGCTCGACAACCCGGGAGTTGTGGTCCGTGTTCGGGCGTTCAAACGGGGTGTAGCGCGCGGGCGCTACGCCTGCGGCGTCGGTGCCAGCCTGTCGTCGAGCCGGCGCTCGACAATCCGGGGGTTGCGGTCCGTGTTGGGGCGTTCACACGGGGTGTAGCGCGCGGGCGCTACGCCTGCGGCGTCGGTGCCAGCCTGTCGTCGAGCCGGCGCTCGACAATCCGGGGGTTGCGGTCCGTGTTGGGGCGTTCACACGGGGTGTAGCGCGCGGGCGCTACGCCTGCGGCGTCGGTGCCAGCCTGTCGTCGAGCCGGCGCTCGACAATCCGGGGGTTGCGGTCCGTGTTGGGCGTTCACACGGGGTGTAGCGCGCCTGCGCTACGCCTGCGCTACGCCTGCGGCGTCGGTGCCAGCCTGTCGTCGGGCAGGCGCTCGACAACCCGGGAGTTGTGGTCCGTGTTCGGACGCTCACACGGGGTGTAGCGCGCCGGCGCTACGCCTGCGGAGTCCGAGCTTGCGCGAACCTCGACAAGCCACAGTCGCTAGGAACGACGCCTCGCCGCGATAGGGGCTAGCCCAGCCACCCCAGCATCAGCAGCAGCACGATGATCCAGGCGCTGGTGGCCACCGTGCCGGCGTGCCACAGGCGGTTCCAGTGTCGTTCGCTGCGGCGCCAGCGCTGCTCATCCATCGATTTGCCCAGCTCCGGCAGCAGTGGCCGTTGCAGCAGACGCATCAGGCGCAGCGAGAGCACCCGTGCCGGGTTGGGCAGGTGTTGCAGCCGGGTTGGTAGCTGCCAGCCCATTTTCCACACCAGTCCACTGATGGCCAGCGCCAGCAACGCCGGCCACAGCGCGGCCCAGATGGCATACAGCGGCAGGCTGTCGAGCATGGCCTGACGTAGAGGCGGCCAGGCCCAGGGCAGGGCGACGGGCATCAGGCACAGCAACAACCATGGCATCGACTGGCCTGCCACGAGCGGCGGCAACGAGGTCTGCCGCTGACTGGCGCGCATCAGCCACAGCAGGCGCAGCATCAACAGCATGGTGCCGGTGGAGCCGAGCACCAGCAGGAGCATCCAGCCGGCGAGGTGGCCGGCTTCGATGCCATCCTTGAGCAGCAGCTTGACGGCCGCGCCGCTGGTCAGTGGCAGGCCGGCCAGGGCCAGCGCCGGCAGCGCCAGACACAGCCAGTGCCAGGCCCGGAGCCTGCCCCGCGTACTCAGCCCCGCGCCCATGAACAGCGCGCCCTTGGCCAGGCCGTGATGCACCGCATACAACGCCAGCAGAACCGCCGCCGCTTCCCGGTACCCCGGTTGCTGCCAAGCCAGCGCCAGGATGATCAGCAGGTAGCCGACCTGGCTGATGGAGGAATAGGCCAGCAGCGCCTTGCTGCGGGTCTGCAGCAGCCCGAGTGCCACTCCATACAGGGCGCTGATGGCCCCTGCCGCCAGCAGCCAGGGTGTCCACTCCCGCAGGAGCGGGTCCTCGGCGGGTAGAAACTGCCACAGGCCGAGAATCCCGGCCTTGATCATCGCCCCGGACAGTACCGCGCTGGCCGCCGCCGGGGCTGCCGGGTGGGCCAGCGGCAGCCAGACGTGCAGCGGCCAGAAACCGGCCTTGAGACCGAAGCCGACCAGCAGCAACGCGGCGCTCCAGGTGCCGATCGGTGTCTCGCGCCAGACCTCCAGTGCCAACGCACCGCCGGCCTCATGGATGCGCATCAGCATGCCTGCATAGATCAGCATTTCGCCGAGCACCGCCAGTTGCAGGTACAGCCGGCCGGCCTGGCGTGGGGCAGGGCCGCGCTGGTGGGCCACCAGCGCATAGGCGCTCAGGCTCATCAGGGTGAAGCCGGCATAGAAGCTGCCGGCGTCGCCGGCGATCACCAGCAACAGATTGCCGAGCAATGCCAGCAACCAGAATATCCAGAAGCGCTGCTGCCGATCGTCATGCGCCATGTCGGTCACGGCAAAGCGGCTGGCACAGGCCCAGAGCAGGGCGCTGAAACCGAGCCAGGCGCGGCTGAGCGGATCGTCCGCAGCCCATTGCGCACCCGGCCACAGCGCTGGCAGCGCCAGGGGCTCGGCGGGCCACAGGCAGAGCGCCAGCGCCGGCAGGCAGCTCAGCCACAGCCAGCTGGCGCAGCGTCTTGGCCCGGCGCAGACCAGCAGCATCCCGGCCAGCAGCGGGGCGCCGGGGACCAGCAGCCAGAGCAGCCCGTTCACAGACCGAACTCCCGGTTGATGATCAGCTCGCTCCAGCCCAGCGGACTGAAGCCGGTGCCGGCCAGAATGCCGGCGAGCAGGGCCAGCACGGCGGTGAACAGGGTCGGGGCCAGGAGCATCCAGTGTGTCTCGCGCCACCCCGGTCTGCCGGCATGAGCCGCTTTCCCTGCCGGCCATTCGGTCTTCGGCGCGGCAAACCAGCCCCGGTAGATCAGTGGCAGGAAATACGCTGCATTGAGCAGTCCGGAGATCACCAGCACCAGCAGAATGATCGGCCAGCCGGATTCCAGTGCGCCCAGCCCCAGATACCATTTGCTGATGAAGCCGGCGGTTGGCGGTACGCCGATCATGCCCAGCGCAGCGAGGGTGAAGGCGGTCATGGTCAGCGGCATGCGCTGGCCGATGCCGTCCATTTCCCGGATGCGGTGCACGCCCAGGGTCTCGGCGAAATTGCCGGCGCAGTAGAACAGCGTGACCTTCATCAGCCCCTGGTGCACCAGGTGCGCCAGGGCGCCGACGGCGGCAATCGGGCCCATCAGGGCGACGCCCAGGGTGATGTAGGAGACCTGGCTGACGGTAGAGTAGGCCAGGCGTTTCTTCAGTTCCTGTTGCTGCAGGGCCTTGAGCGAGCCATAGATGATGGTCGCCGCCGCCAGCGCCAGCAACGGCAGATGCAAGCCCAGCGCCTGTACCGGCTCCACCCCGTACACGTCGTATACCACGCGGACAATGCCGAAGGCGCCGGCCTTGACCACCGCCACCGCATGCAGCAGCGCACTGACCGGGGCCGGGGCGACCATCGCCTGCGGCAGCCAGCCATGCAGCGGCAGCAGCGCGGCCTTGACGCCGAGACCGGCGATCATCAGGGCAAAGGCCAGGATCAGGCTGACGCTCCGCGTTTCCAGCAGGGGTTGCAGATAGCCACCGGCGCTGAATTCCGGGCTGCCGGTCAGGCTGTGCAGCAGCGCCACACCCATCAGCAACAGGGCGCCGCCACCCAGGGTGTAGGTCAGGTAGATGCGCCCGGCCCGCAGTGCCTGCGGCGTGCCGCGGTGCACCACCAGCGGGAAGGTAGCCAGGGTCAGCAGCTCGTAGAACAGCAGGAAGGTAACCAGGTTGCCGGCCAACGCCAGGCCGACGGTGGCGCTGACACACAGGCTGAAATAGCCGAAGAAGCGCGAGCGCAGGGGCGCATCTTCCAGATAGCCGATGGCATAGATGGTGGTCGCCAGCCACAGCACGGTGGACAGGCTGACGAACTGCAGCGACAGCGCATCGCCCTGCAGCACCAGATCGCCGCCGGGCAGGAACGGTAGGCTGAAGCGGAATTCCAGGCCCTGGGCGACGCCCCATAGCATCAACCCCACCAGTCCCAGCTTGAGCATCACGCCGAACAGGTTGAGCGCTATCCGCAGACGCGTCTGTTCCTCGCGCAGGGTGAATATCAGCAACCCCGGCAGCAGCGAGCTGAGCACGATGCCCAGTGGCAGCAGGTTGGTCCAGTTGGCGATCATCCGCTTGCCTCCGTCAGCCAGCGGATCAACGGCTGGCTGAACAGGGCCAGGCCCCACACGGCGATGGCCGGCAGCAGTGCCAGCCACTGGGCGAACGGGTCGGGATTGAAGTTCGGCGGGGTTGCCTCGGCCCGGTCGAAGGACAGCGCTACCACCCGGAACACATAGGCGGCGCTGGCCAGGGTGCCGATCAGCACGCCCAATGCCCAGGGCCAGTGGATCGGTTCCGCCAGCAGTGGCTGCAGCAGCACCCACTTGGCGACGAAGCCGCCGCTGGGCGGCAGGCCGATCAGGCTGCCACCGGCCACGGCAAAGGCGAACATGGCCACCGGCATGGTCTGTGTGGCGCCCTTGAGCGAGGCCACCCGCCTGCTGCCAAGGGTCGCCTGCATTTCCCCGGCGGCCAGGAACATCGACACCTTGGCCAGGCCGTGGGCCAGCACGAATAGCCACAACGCCACCGACAGCTCGCTCTGCTGCCAGCGCAGCAACAGCCCCAGGGCCAGCAGCGCATACCCCAGTTGCGCGACCGTGGAATAGGCCACCAGTCGCTTCAACAGCGGCGTGCGCAGCGCTGCCCAGCCGCCGGACAGCAGGGCGACGATGCCGGCGAGGGCGAACAGCAAGCCCGCTGACTCGGTCATCTCCAGCGGCGCTACCCGGCTCCACAGTAGCCAGAGGATGAACAGCGGCCCCTTGACCACCAGCGCCGAGAGCAGCGCACTGACGGCGGTTGGCGCGCTGCTGTGGGCCGCCGGCAACCACAGGTGCAGCGGCCAGAGCGCGGCCTTGAGCATCAGCCCGACAGTCATCAGCAACAGCGCCATGCGCGTGCTGTGATCGGCTTGGCTCGACTGCGCCAGCAGGTCGAGATCGAGCACACCATAGCGACCGTAGAGCAGGGCGACGCCGAGCAGGTAGCATAGCGAGGCGGCCAGCGACAGCAGCAGATAGCGCAACGCCGGTGCATACGCCTTGGGTCCGCTGAGGATGATCATGGCTACCGCGACCAGGCCGAGCAGCTCCAGGGTGACGTACCAGTTGAACAGGTCGCGTGACAGCCACAGCGCTGCCAGGCTGGCATGCAGCAGTGATGACAATGGCCAGTAATCGGTATCGCGGGTCTGGCTGTGGCGGCTGTACTGGGCATAGATCGCCACCAGCAGATGGGTCATGGCAGTGAAGATCAGCAGCAGCGCCGTCAGGGTGCTCAGCTCGAAGCGGATGCCCAGCGGTGTACGCCAACCGCCGATGACCAGCGTCTGCAGCCCCTGGTCGAGCACCTGGTTCAAGGCCAGCCCGGCGCACAACAGGCTGCCCAGGCTGGCGACGATCACCCAGTTGCCGGAACGCAGGCGCAGCGCCAGCATCAGCAGGGCGGTGCCCAGCGGCAATAGCAGGCTTGCCAGTGCCAGCGTCACTCGCCTGGCTCCCGGGTCGACTGCCGGCTGGATCTGCGTGGCTGGTGCGCCACTGCCAGCCGCAGGGCGAAGGCGGTGGCGCTGACCGCCACCACCAGGCCGGTGACCACCAGCGCCTGCAGCACCGGATCGTTGTGACCGTCCCGGCTGGCCAGCGCCACCATCACCATGAAAGTGCCGCTGCCCATCACGTTGATTGCCATGATGCGGCGCAGTGTCTGCCGCAGGCGCAACAATCCATGCAGCCCGAGCAACCAGAGCATGACGCCCAGGCACAGATAGAAGGTGGTGCCGCTCATCTCTCCAGCTCCTTGCGTTCACCGACCACCAGCAGGCTCAGGCTGGCGGCGATCGACAGCGTCGCCGCGACCTCGATCAGCAGTATCAGTGGACCTGACCAGCCCGGCGGGTAGCTCAGCCAGCCGTCACCGAGCCAGGCGCCCGCGGCGGCAATGCTGAGAAACAGCGCCAGGCCGATCAGCACCAGCGCGCGCAGTGGCCAGTATGCCCAGCGCAGCTCCGGCAGCAGTCCCGCCAGGCGCAGCATGACCACCCCAGCGGCCAACAGCGCGCCGGCCTGGAAGGCGCCGCCGGGTGCGTGGCTGCCGCGCCATAGCAGGTAGCCGGCGATGAGCACGCTCAGCGGCGCGAGAGCACGGCTCCAGGCTTGCAGCAATGGCCACACGCCGGGCAGTGGCTGGCCGGACGGGCGCAACTGCCGCACGCCGAGCACCGCCAGCAGCAACACCAGCAACTCCAGCAAGGTATCCCAGGCGCGGAAGTTGAGCAGTACCGCGGTCACCGGGTGGCTGACACCGCTGGCTTCAAGCTGGCTGGCGACCAGCGCCGGCAATGGCTGCGGTCCCTGCGCCAGGGGCAGCACCGCGCGCAGCAGCAGGATCAATACCAGAACGCCGAGCAGCAGGGCTGCCAGCATCCTTGCCGGCGCTCTGATCGGTGCCGGTTCGCTGCCGCTGTCGCTGCGGCCGAGGGCCGACAACAGCAGCACCCCGGTCAGTCCGGCGCCGATGACCGCTTCGGCCAGCGCCAGGTCAGGGGCGCCGAGCCTGGCCCACACCAGGGCCAACAGCAGGCCGAAGGCGATGAAGGATATGATGCCGGTATACAGGCGCTGGCCATGCAGGGCGGCCACGGCCAGGATCAACAGCAGTGCGCCCAGGGTGAGATCCAGCAGCAGCTCAGGGGCTGGCATTGTCATCCTCCTCAGCGAGTTGGTCCCGCTCGCGCTGATAGCGCGCCAGCAACTGGCAGGCGGTGGTGCTCGAGGCCATCACCAGCAGCCAGACCAGCAGCATCAGGAGCGCCGCCCGCCAGGACGGGGCGCGCAGACACAAACCAAGGACCACCAGGCCAAGACCCAGGGTATCGGCCTTGGTCACCGCATGCAGCCGGCTGTAGACATCGGGGAAACGCAGCAGCCCGAGGGTACCGGCAATGAAGAAGAATGCCCCCGCCACCAGGGCCACGCCGCTCAGCCAGGCCAGCATGTCAGCCCGCCCCCGGCGGTCGGCGCAGGAGCTGGACCAGGGCGGCGGTGACCACGGCTGCGAGCAGTGCCAGTACCAGGGCAGCATCGATCAGTGCCGGCTGCGCCTGCCAGTCGGCCATCAGCATCAGCAAGGCGGCGCCGGTGGTACCGAACAGCTGGATGGCCAGCAGGCGGTCGGCCCGGGTTGGCCCGGAAAATACCCGCCACAGGCCGGCCAGGATGGTCAGCACCAGAATCAGCGCCAGCAACATCATGCCGGCTCCTCACCGAGCAGGCGCAGCAATCGCTGCTCCAGCCGGGCGGTGCTGTCCAGCCAGGGTTGGTGCTGGTCCAGCACATGCATGTTCAGGCAGTCGTCCTCTATCGCCGCCGCCAGGGTGCCTGGTAGCAGGCCGACCAGTGAAGCGAACAGCAGCCGGTTGCCGGGCTGGCGGATGGTCAACGGGTAACGGACCCAGGCCGGAGCCAGCGGCATGCGGGGCTGTATCGCGCGGCGGGCGACATCCCAGCCGCCGGCCAGCAGCGCGCGCAGAAAGAACAGCAGGAAGGCGGGCGCGGCCCTCAGGCGAACATGCCAGACCGGGCTGCCCAGCCAGTGGGACAGCGAGGCCGCAGTCAATATGAAAGGTACGCCCAAATACCAGCCCGTGCCGCCAGCCAGCAACCACCACAGGGCGGCATACAGAAGTAGCCAGAACAGGGTCTGGCGTGAAAAAAGGTGGCCTGCCCAGGGAAGAGGCACGATGACTCCCGTTGCGTCGTTGGCATCATGTTAGGTCAGCATCGGGGGTGGCTCAAATGGGGACCGTCCCTCAGTGTGTCAGGATATGTGTCGAACCTGCGGCCTAGACATTGGCGCTGCGCATGGCCTTGGCGCGTTTTTCCAGTACCAGGTACACCGTCAGGGCGATGCACAGCGGGAGCAGGAAGTAGATCGCCCGGTACCCGATCAGCGCCGCGAGCAGGGCGCTTTTCGCCACCTGGCCCTGCAGCAGGGTGAGGAAGATGGTTTCCAGTACACCGAGGCCGGCGGGGATATGGGCGATGGCGCCGGCGATACTGCTGATCATCAGGATGCCCAGCACCGTCGGGTAGAACACGCCCTCGGGCAATAGCAGCCAGATCAGCAAGGCCATCAACGACCAGTTGAAGGCACCGACCGCCGCCTGCACCAGGGCCAGCCGCCAGTGCGGCAGTTCGATGCTGTGGCCGCGGATATGCCAGCGCCGGCGCGGGGAAAAGGCGCAGGCCAGCAGATAGGTCAACGCCACCAGCATCATGGCCACGCCGATCAGCCGCAGGCTGGTAGTGCCGATGTTCCAACCCTCGGGCAGGCGCACCATGCCCAGGGCGAACACCGTGCCGCCCAGCCACAGGTAACCCAGCCAGTTGGTGATGATGCTCAGACTGAATATCCGGGTGATGGTCGGTATGTCCAGCCCCAACCGGGTATACAGCCGGTAGCGCAGCGCTACCCCGCCGACCAGCGCGTTGAGATTCAGGTTGAAGGCATAGCAGACGAATACCAGCGGGATGACCTGGCGCACCGGCAGGCGGTGCCCGGTGTAATACCGGCCGAGCAGGTCGTAGCAGCTGTAGTTGAGATAGCTGAGCAGGGCGATGCCGACCCCGGCCAGCAATATCCACCACGGGTAGTCGCGCAGCGCGGTGCTGACTTCCTGCCAATCGGTGTTGCGCAGCTGCAGGTACAGCAGTGCCGGAATCAGGATCAGAAAGAACAGTGTCAGGCCGCCCTTGACCCAGCGCATGCGGTGGCTGGCTGGGCGCTCGGCCCCGGTGTCGCTCATAGCAGCTTCTCCTGCTGGTCCAGTCGCGGCAGCTCATCCTCGGGGTCTTCTCCGACTACCGGCAGCAGCGGCTCCAGCCGTGGGGTATGGGCCGGCAGACTGCCGGCGATGGCGGGGAAGTGGCGCAGGAAGTGAAAACACAGGAACGTCATCGGGGCGCGCCACCAGAAGCCACGGGTGGCCTTGCTCTGGGTGATTTCGCTGCAATGTTGATGAGCCAGCGACTGCAGGTGGTCATAGAGCCGCTGGTTGAGCCTCTGGTCACGGATGAACAGGTTGCCCTCCAGGTTCAGCGATAGGCTGAGCGGGTCCAGGTTGCTGGAGCCGACCGTTACCCACTCGCTGTCCATCAGCGCCACCTTGCCGTGCAACGGGCGCTGGCAGTACTCATGGATCACCACCCCGCTGCGCAGCAGATAGCTGTACAGAAAGGTCGAGCAGTTGCGCGCCCAGGGCATGTCCGGTTCGCCCTGCAGGATCAGCGTCACATGCACCCCGCGGCGCGCGGCGTTGCGCAGTTCACGCAGCATGCGATAGCCGGGAAAGAAATAGGCATTGGCGATCACCAGCCGGTGGTTGGCCGAGCGGATGGCACGCAGGTAGTGATCCTCGATATCCGAGGTGTGATGGTTGTTGTCGCGGATCGCCAGCATGATGCGTGCACTGCCGGCATAGCGGGTGGCACTCCGGTGCTCGGGGTTCAGCGGCAGGGGCAGCTCGCGGCGGGCGTGGCGAAACAGATTGAGGCTGGCATGACGGATATCCATGACCACCGGCCCACGCACCTCCACGGCATAGTCCTGCTTGGCGCCGGGGCCGTAATCGCCGAGGTGGACGGCGGTGAAGTTGATGCCGCCGACATAGGCCACTTCGCTGTCGATGACCACGATCTTGCGGTGCAGGCGCCGGAACAGGTTGGTGCGCATGCCAAACCGCCGTGGCTGCGGATCGAACACATGCACGTGGATGCCGGCCTCGATCATCTCGGCCAGGTACTCGTTGCTCAGGTCCACGGTGCCGTAGCCATCGACGATGACCTCCACATGCGCCCCATTGTGCGCGGCGCAGATCAGCGCCCGCTGCAGGGCCTTGCCGACCTTGTCCTCGAGCACGATGAAGGTTTCCAGCAGCACCTCCTTGCGTGCCTGGCGGATACGCTCGAAGACGCGGGGAAAGAATTCCTCGCCATTGATCAGCAGGTCTGCAGCATTGCCTTCACGCCAGAATGATTTCATCAGAAGCGTACCTCGACAGCCAGAGGCGCATGGTCGGACAGGTGCGACCAGGGGCGCCGATACAGAGTCTTCGGATCATGTGTGGTGACATTGCGCACGTAGATACGGTCCAGGCACAACAGTGGCCAGCGTGCCGGAAAGCTCTTGGCCGGCGTACCGAAGGCCTCGACGAACGCCTCGGTCAGGCCGCAACGATCCATGCGCGGGCCGGCGCGCTGCCGCCAGTCGTTGAAGTCACCGGCGACGATCACCGGGTCGTCCGGCGGCAACCGGTCCAGCAGGTGACACAGCAGCCGCAGCTGCCGCCTACGATGGCGCTCGCGCAGGCCCAGGTGAACGCAGATGGCATGCAGGTCCGCCTGGCCGGGCACATCGAGAATGGCATGCAACAGACCACGCTCCTCGGTACCGCTGATTGAAACATCCAGATTCTCGTAATGCAGTATCGGAAATTTTGACAGCAAGGCGTTGCCGTGGTGCCCGTCTGGATAGACCGCGTTGCGGCCATAAGCGAATTCCGGCCACATGGTGTCGGCAAGGAATTCGTAATGTGGCGCGTCGGGCCAGTTGTCGATCAACTGGCCGTGGCGTTCATGGGTACCGAGCACTTCCTGCAGGAACACCACATCCGAGGACAGGGTACGCACGGCATCACGCAGCTCCGGCAGGATGAAACGCCGGTTGAGCCAGTTGAAGCCCTTGTGGGTATTGATGGTAAGCACGCGGATGGACCGGACCGTGGGGGCCTGGTTGGTCAGGTGCTCATGGGTGGAACTGAGTGGCGTCACAGAAACTCCCCGGACAACTGGCCCGGCCGCACCTGAAGATGATCGGCCAGACCGAGCTTTTCCAGCAGGCGGCGGGCGTCATAGGGTGCGCGGACCTTGAGGTCGTTATCGAAATAGCAGTACACCGCGCGGCTTTTGCGTGACGGTTCCGGCCCCTGCGAGATGCGGCGGGCGTCAGCGGGTTGCCGGCCCTGGTGCCAGCTGCGAATGCGTTGTTCCCATTGGTCCAGCGCCTGCTCGTCGTAGCCGCTGGCATACAGCTCCTTGTCCCCGTGCAGGCGCAGGTACATGAAATCCGCCGTCAGCTCCTCCAGCAGCGGCCACTTGCCGGCCATGTCGGCCACCACCAGAGCGATGCCGTGCTGGCGCAGCAGCTCGATGAAGTCATCCTGCATGAAGCTGGCATGCCGGATCTCCACCGCGTGGCGCAGCGCAGTGTCGGCTTTCAGACTGGGCCGCTGTGGGTCGGCAAAGCGCCTGCTGCGCAGGGCGCAGTGATATGCCTGGCCGATGGTTCCGGGCAATTGTTCGAACAGCTCGCTGAACAGTCCCTGGTCGAACTTGAAGCTGGGCGGGAACTGCCAGAGAAAGGGACCGAGTTTTTCCCCCAGCTGCAATGGACCCGAGGCGAAGAAGTTGGCCAGCGGCTCGGCGATCTCGCGCAGGCGCCGCACATGGGTGATGTAGCGGGGCGCCTTGACGCTGAAGACGAAGTCATCCGGGGTCTGCGCATACCAGCCGGCGAAGCGTTCGGGTGTCTGCAGGGCATAGAAGGAACCGTTGATCTCGATACTGCTGACCGCCCGCGAGGCATATTCCAGTTCCCGGCGTTGCAACAGGCCCTCGGGGTAGAAATCCCCCCGCCAGGGGGCATAGCGCCAGCCGGAAATACCGATATGGATACCGTTCATGCTGTCCCCGTCATTCAGGGTTTCGGTGACGCCATCGACGGTGGATCACTGGCCGGGAAGGAGTCGTCCAGCGCCTCGTCCAGTGGGCCGTCGGTGTCGTCGGCCTCGGGCTGCAGGGCGACCTTGACCCAGCCACAGGCGCCCCGGTCGAAGGCCTTGAAGGCTTCGATGCTGTCCTGCATGGGTTCAACCTGGGTGAGGATGCGGGTGGGGTCGACGCGTCCGGTCAGCACCAGTTCGATAAGGACCGGGATGTAGCGACGGTGGTGGCAGTTGCCCATGTTGATGGTGAGGTTGCGACTGGTTGCCAGACCGATCGGAAAGCTCCTCGACTGCGGTGGATAGAGGCCGACGATGGCCAGCGTACCGGCCTTGGCCAGCCCCTCTACCGCCCAGTGCAGCGCCTGACTGGGCGCGTTGCCGGGATGCCAGTTGTCGCCGTCGGGATGGGTACGCGGGGTGTTCTGCGCCATCTCGCTGCGGAACTGCCCCTGCTGTATGGGATCGTCCAGGCCGGCCGGAGGTTCGGCATCCACCCCGACGGCATCGATGGCGCGGTCCACGCCGATCCCCCCGGTCAGACGCTGGAGGGTCTGCACCGGGCTCTCCTCATCGAAGTTGATCACCTCCGCGCCCTGCTGACGGGCCATCTGCAGGCGGTCGGACAGGTGGTCGATGGCGAACACCCGGGAAGCGCCGAACAACAGCGCGCTGGCGATGGCGAACTGGCCCACCGGGCCGCAGCCGAACACCGCCACGGTATCCCCGGGGGTGATTTCGGCCATCTCCGCGCCGAAATAGCCGGTGGGGAACACGTCCGACAGCAGGATCGCCTGATCATCACTGATGCTGTCCGGCAGTTTGATCAGGCCGATGTTGGCATAGGGAATCCGCGCCTTCTCCGCCTGCAGCCCGGCAAAGCTGCCGCTGGCCTCGGGCCCGCCGAAGAATGCGGTGCCGGCCTGTGGCCCGTTCGGGTTGGCGGTATCGCACTGGGCATAGTAGCCGGCCCGGCAATAGGAGCAGTTGCCGCAGGCGATGGTGGAGGGAATCACCACGCGGTCGCCGACCTGCAGGTTGCGTACGTCGGTGCCCAGGGTCTCGACGACGCCGACGCCCTCATGGCCGAGAATGGTGCCCGGACGCATGCCGCTGACGCTACCGCGCACGAAGTGCAGGTCGGTACCGCAGATGGCCGAGGCGGTAAGGCGGACGATCGCATCGGTGGGCGCCTGCAGTACCGGGTCGGCGACCTCCTCCAGGCGGATGTCGCCGACATCATGAAAAACCACTGCTTTCATGCTGTTACCTCCTTCGCAGCGAAGCCGACAGACTTCGCCATGGCTATAGGTTCCGACTGGGAGGCAGTGGCTTGGTTCAGGGTTTTTCACGCTCCAGGCGCAGCAGCAGCAGCGAACGTCCGGTCATCAGGAACTCGCTGTCGAACTCGTGCACCTCGCCGTCGCGCAGCTGCGTGCGGTTGGTGTCGAGCTGACAGAGCCAGTGACTGCCCTGGGCGACATGGGGCAGGCAGAAGCTGACCACATCATGGTGGGCATTCATCAGCAACAGCAGGGTGGTGTCGTCGCCGCTGCGGCGAATGCCGGTCGGTTGGGCGCGGCCGTCGAGCAGCATGCCCAGGCAGCGGGCATTGGGGTCGTCCCATTGCTCATCGGTCATCGGGTCGCCGGAGGGCGACAGCCAGGTGACATCGTTGACGCCCAGTTCCTCGTTGTACTCACCGACCAGGAAGCGACCGCGACGCAGGATCGGATAGGCATGGCGCAGGGAAATCAGGTGGCGGGTGAAATCCAGCAGTTCACGGCCATCGTCATCCAGGTTCCAGTCGATCCAGCCCAGCTCGTTATCCTGGCAGTAGATGTTGTTGTTGCCATGCTGGGTACGGCTGAACTCGTCCCCGGCCAGCAGCATCGGCGTGCCCTGGGACAGCAACAGGGTCGACAGCAGGTTGCGCATCTGGCGCATGCGCAGGCTGTTGATCTCGGGATCGTCGGTGGGGCCTTCGCAGCCATGGTTCCAGGACAGGTTGTGATCGCTGCCGTCCTGATTGTCCTCGCCGTTGGCCTCGTTGTGCTTGTGGTCATAGCTGACCACATCACGCAGGGTGAAGCCGTCATGGGCGGTGACGAAGTTGACCGAGGCGTAGGGCCGGCGCCCGCGCTGGTTGAAGTGGTCGCCGGAGGCGGTCAGGCGGCTGGCCAGGCCTGCTATCTGACCTTCTTCGCCCATCCAGAAGGCGCGCACGGTATCGCGGAAACGGTCGTTCCACTCCACCCAGCCGGGAGGGAATCCGCCGACCTGGTAGCCGCCGGGGCCGCAGTCCCAGGGCTCGGCAATCAGCTTGCTCTGGCTGAGGACCGGGTCCTGGCGGCAGGCGACGAGAAAGCCGTGGCGCTCATCGAAGCCATGCGCATGGCGCGCGAGAATGGTCGCCAGGTCGAAGCGGAAGCCGTCAACCTGCATCTCGTCGGCCCAGTAGCGCAGCGAGTCGGTGACCATCTGCAGCACGCAGGGGTGGCTCAGGTCCAGGGTGTTGCCGGTACCCGAGTCATTCACGTAGTAGCGCTTGTCATCGGCCATCAGCCGGTAGTAGGTGGCGTTGTCGATACCGCGCATGGACAGCGTCGGCCCCAGCTCGTTGCCCTCGGCGGTATGGTTGTAGACCACGTCCATGATCAGCTCCAGCCCGGCATCATGCAGGTGCGCGACCATCTCCTTGAATTCGCTGATGTTGCCGGTGGCCAGGTAGGCCGGATGGGGGGCGAAGAAGGCGATGCTGTTGTAGCCCCAGTAATTGCTCAGGTGCTTGTCCAGCAGGTGCTGGTCATTGACGAAGGCGTGCACTGGCAGCAGCTCGACGCTGGTCACGCCCAGCGAGCGGATGTGCTTGAGCACTTCCGGATGCATCAACCCGGCGAAGGTGCCGCGCACCGGCTCGGGCACCGCCGGGTGGGTCATGCTGATGCCGCGCACATGGGCTTCGTAGATGATGGTCCGGTCCCAGGGTGTTTCCCGGTGGGTGTGCCGGCCCCAGGTGAAGGCCTGGTCGATGACCTTGGCCTTGGGTATATGGGCGGCGCTGTCACGGTCATCGAAGCTCAGATCCGCATCCGGGGAGCCGAGGGTATAACCGAACAGTCGGTCCGACCAGGTCAGATCGCCCACCAACTGCTTGGCGTACGGATCGATCAGCAGTTTGTTGGGGTTGAAGCGATGCCCGGCATCCGGCTCGTAAGGACCATGCACCCGATAGCCATAGATCATGCCCGGATGGGCATCGGGCAGGTAGCCGTGCCATATCTCGTTGGTGTACTCGGGCAGTTCGATGCGTTCGATCTCCTGCTTGCCCTGGCTGTCGAACAGGCACAGCTCGACCTTGGTGGCATGCGCCGAGAACAGTGCGAAATTGACACCCAATCCATCCCAGGTGGCTCCCAGGGGAAAGGGTTGGCCCTCGGAGACCCGGGATTTGTGGGTCGGCTGCACAGCGCGTTTCCTGGCGTTCATGGTGGCTTACTCTTGCTGATCCGGCTCGGGTTTGCCCGGTTCGGTGATCTTGGTGGTTCGGGTGATGGCCTGGCGCCGGGGTCGTGCCGGCTTCTTGGCCGCGGCCGGCTTGTCCAGCAGGGCGGGTTTCTCCAGTTGGGTTTCGTCCTCGGTGGGGGCTGCAGCGGCCTTGCTACGGGGTTTACGGGTGGCGGCCTTTTTTGCCGGTGTCGGCTGCAGTTCGCCGTTCTGTTCACTCTGGAACAGTTTGCAGGCCATCTGCCAGTGACGTTGCTCCTGACCGGCGGGGCGGCCCTCGCTTTCCCATATCTGATAGGCCAGTTCGCGGATTCGCTGTTCATCATTGTTCATGGGGTCGATTCCTGATGGTTGGCGGTAACGAGAAGATTCACCGGGACGCTGGCCAGCAGTTCGCTCACTGGCACAGCAGGCCCATTGCGGACAGCCTCGCCGGTCAAGGCGCTGACCAGGGGCGCGGCGGGTAGATCGATCAGCGTATCGTCCCAGCGCGCCGCTGGAATCAGCGGCAGTTCGCTGTCGCCCAGCAGGGGCGCGGCGAGTCGGGGAACGATGGTGATTGCCAACTGTTGTCGGTGCTGGCGGCAGAAGGCGATGAGCCGATCGGCATGGGTGCCATGGAGTTTCAGTGGGCGAAAGTCGCCATGGCCGAACAGCGCCGGCTGGCGGCGACGGGTATCGAGTACCTGGGCGATCAGCCACTGCTTGATGCGTCCGTTGCGCCACTGCTGCAGCAGTTCGGCCGGGCTGGCCGGCTGGTTCAGGGTATGGCGGCGTTCGGCATAGTCGACCGCTCGGCGGTTGTCCGGGTCGACCATGCTGAAATCCCAGTATTCGCACCCCTGGTACAGGTCGGGTACCCCCGGAACGGTCATGCGCAGCAGGCACTGGCTCAGACTGTTGAGCGCGCCGTTGCAGGCCGCGAGATCGACTGCATGAGCCAGGGCCCGGCGCAGTTCCGCACCCTCGCGGCTGGTCATCAGGCGCTGCAGAAAGTCATGGCAGGCCTGTTCATAGGCGTTGTCCGGTGCGGCCCAGCTGCTGCGCAGCTTGCTCTCGCGCAGGGCTTTCTGTTGCCAGTTCAATACCCGCTGGGCGAAGGTCGCGCAGCGGTCGCCATCTTCCGGGTCCAGCTCCAGCGGCCAACTGCTGAACAGGGTCTGATAGAGCATCAGTTCATCGGCGGGCGAGGGCGCTGGCTGTTCCTCGACCAGCGAGCGCAGCGGTTCGGCCAGCTTGTACCAGAAGCGCACCTGGATGCCGAACCAGGGGGCATGTTCGCTGACTACCGCCAGCCGGGCGCGGGCATCCTCGCCGCGCTTGTGGTCATGGGTGGCGGTGGCGAGCAGGCCGAGAGGGAAGCGTTCGGCCTGCTCGCTGCACTGGGCATGGAACCAGTCAGGATCGGCGCTGAAGCGCTCGGGGTTGAACCCCACATCATTGCGCGACAGCAGTACCGCGGAGCGGTAGCAGGCGGTGTCCTCTACCGCCTTGGCTGCGGTGGGGGCGGTCAGTTGGTGGAAGCGCGCCAACAGACGGCGCTGGAAGCGCCGCCGGGGGCCGGCCGCGCCGGCGTGCAGCGGTTCGCCACCGAGCCAGCGCTGCAACTGGTCCAGGGCCGGCCAGTCGTTTCTGCCCAGCTCGCGGCGGGCACCGCCCAGGGCCATGTCGAAGAAGCGTCGGTCCTGGGACGAAGGCCCGCAGACCCCGGTGTAGGTGCGGTACACCGGATAGTGCACGATCAGTGCGCGCAGGGCACGACGGATGGCCCCCAGGGTGAGGTCGCGCGTGGCCAGGCTGCTGCGGGCCAGGCGCAGCAGGGCCTGGGCCAGGATCTCGACATCGGCGGCCAGGGAATTGCTCAGCACCAGCCGGCGGGCGGCGCGGGTTTCCTCGCTGAAGTCCGCGGTGCGCCCGCTGAGCGAACTCCACAGCTCGGCCAGCTCGGCCTGGCCGTTGGGATCGTGCTGCAGCAGGGCGACGCGGTTCATGAACTCGTAGCCGGTGGTGCCATCCACCATCCAGTCGCCCGGCAACTGCTCATCGCCACCGAGGATCTTCTCCACATAGATCGGGAAGAATTGCTGGCGCTCGGGCAGCAGGCGCTGGACGCGGCGGCGCAACCGTCGGCAGTAGGCCCGGGGGTTGGCCAGGCCGTCGATATGATCGATGCGCAGGCCATCGATCAGTCCGGCGGCGATCAGCTCGAACACCTTGGCGTGGGTGGCCTCGAATACCTGGGGCAGTTCGCTGCGCAGGCTGATCAGTTCGTTGACATCGAAGAACCGGCGCCAGTTGATATCGTCATTGGCGGTGCGCCAACTGGCCAGGCGGTAATGTTGGCATTCGAGCAGCTCATGCAGGCGCAGACAACCCTGGGCGGTGCCCGGATCGAAGCGCCGCAAGGCCTGCTCGATGACCTCGGCGGTACTGCCCCAGGCGATGGCGGCCACCTCCTCGCAGATCTCGGTGGCGATCTGTCGCGCGCCGAACTCACCCTCCAGCGCGGCGCAGCGATCGGCCAGGCGAGTCAGGGCGTCGAGGCCGGTATCCTGCAGCAGAGCCGGATAGCCGTTCATGGCCAGCGGCAACCGGTGGTCGAAGTGACAGACATGGAAGCGCCCGGCGGTGGCATCGAACTGCAGGCGGATCTCGCCAGCCTTGAGGGTCGTCAGGTAATCGTCGCGCAGAATCGGCAGCAGCAGCCGGTCACGCATGAATTCGTCATGCGAGCGCCAGGTGATGTCGAAGAAGCAGGCATAGGGGCTGGCGCTGCCCCACAGCAGCACGTCCTGCCACCAGCTGTTGTCATTGTCCACTGCCATGTGGTTGGGCACGATATCCATGATCAGCCCCATCTGCCGTTGGTGCAGCGCGCCGGCCAGGCGCTGGAGCGCCGGCTCGCCACCCAGTTCCGGGTTGACGCAGGTCGGGTCGATCACATCGTAGCCGTGGCTGGAGCCGGGGCGGGCCTTGAGCAGGGGAGAGGCATAGATATGACTGATCCCCAGCTGGGCAAAATAGTCCACCAGCGCCGTGGCATCATCCAGGGTGAAGCCTGCGTGAAACTGCAGGCGCAGGGTGGCGCGAGGTTCATTCATCGGACGGGTTCCTTTCACGGCCCTGGCGCTCCTGCTGCAGATGCTGAAGACGTTGCCGCGGCAGCTCGGCATCGAGCATGTCGGCAGCGGGCTGCGGCCAGCGCCGCCGCCAATTGGGGTGAACGGCGGAACCGGGCAGGTTGGGCTGTTCTTCGCTGCCCATGACGTCCTCCAGCGGCACCAGGACCAGCGGCGCGGGGGTGCGGCCGAGGAAGCGGATGCCGGCATCCAGCTGCTCGGCTATGCCGGCATTTTCATCCAGCAGCCCCTCAGACTGCAGGGCGGCATCCAGAACGCTCACCTGCTCGTCGCGAACCTGCCGGTCATGCCGGGCCTGTTCCGGGCTGCGCTCGTTGGCGCGCAGGCGCCAGTCGATGTCGCGGCTGTCGAGCCAGCCACTCAGCGTCGGCAGGTCATGGGTGCCGGTGGTGGCCAGGGCCTGGGCGGACCACTTGTGCGCAGCGGGCATGTGACCGTCCTCCTGCTCGAACAGCAGCACGCGCATGCCGAGGATGTTGCGTTCGGCGAGCAGGGCCTGCAGTCCCGCCGGTACGGTGCCCAGATCCTCACCGATGATCAGTGTCCGGTGTCGCCAGGACTCCAGTGCCAGCAGGCGCAACAGATCATCCAGCGGATAGTTCAGATAGGCTCCGGCCTGGGGCGAAGCACCATCGGGGATGATCCACAGCCGCTGCAGGCCCATGACATGGTCGATGCGAACACCTCCGGCCTGGCCCAGATTGGCCCGCAGCATGGCGATGAAGGCGCTGTAGCCGTTGCGTTTCAGCCCCAGCGGTGAGAATGCCGCCACCCCCCAGTCCTGACCGTCCTGGTTCAGCAGGTCCGGTGGTGCGCCGATACTGACCTGGCTGAGCAACTGCTGCTGGCAGGCCCAGCCGAAGCTGCCGCTGGGGTCGGCGCCGATGGCCATATCGCTGATCAGGCCAATGCCCATGCCGGCGCTGCGTGCCTGCTGCTGCACCTGGGCCAGGCAGCGGGCGGCCAGCCACTGACCGAAGGCGTGGAATTCCAGTTCCGCAGCCTGCTCCTCGGCGAATCGGCGGACCGCAGGCGAATCGGGCTGGCCCCAGGGGGCGGGCCAATGGTGCCAGTCATCGCCGTGGCCGGCGTCCAGCATGTGTCGTTGCAATGCCTCGTGACAGCAGTGCAGCTGCAGGGACTCGCCACCGTCGTGGCGAAAGCGCTGGAAGTCCTCGCGCAGGGTCACTGGCGCCTCGGCAAAATGCGCATGCAGCTGGCGCAGCAGTTGCAGCCGCAAGGCCGAGACCGCAGGCCAGTCGATCAGCTCCTGCTGTTCCAGCGTCTGTGCCAGTGCGCCCAACTGGCATTCGCGCAGGGCACGCTGTACCGCCTCGGCACCGAGGATCTGCGCCGGGGCGGCATGCAGGATATTGAGCAATGAGCGGCTGGAAGGGGAGTAGGGACTGTAATGTTCGGGACGGCAACTGAACATGGCATGCAGCGGACTGATTGCCAGCGCATCGGCGCCCTTGTCGGCGGCGCTCAGGACCAGATCCTGCAGCGCAGCGGTGTCGCCCAGCCCGCCATCACCTGTTCGGCGCAGGGAGTAGACCTGCGCAGCAATGCCCCAGATATGTCGCCGGCCACCGGTCAGCTCGGGAATGGACGGGCAGGCCGGCGGCGCGCAGGCCAGCTGCCACTGCTGCTCGCCACAGCTCAGTTGATGGTAGCCACAGGGCAGCGCGGGCAGGTAGCCATGGCGGTCGACCTGCAGCGTGATGGCGTGGCCATCTTCCCGCAGTACCTGACAATGGCTGCCCGGTCCCAGGCGGCTGCGCACATCGATGGGCTGCTCGGCATTGCAGATCAACAGCGGCCCGTGCTCGGCTTCCTGCCGGAGCTGACGAGCCCGGGCCAGGCTGGCATCCAGCTGCGCCGGCGTATCGGCGGGCAACTGCAGTGCCTTGAGTACACCAAGCAGGGCCCGCTCGTCGAGGCTGGCCGAGTGGCCGTGGGCATCGGTCCAGTGGCAGAGGACGCCGGCTTCCTCGGCCAGTTGGAACAACTGTCGGGTGCTCATGTCGCTGGGTCCAGAATCGCCCTCGAGCTGTAGCCCGGTAGCAGGCAGGGGTCCCGTGACAGGTTGGCGCGATAGTCATGGATGACCGTGGTGCCCGGCTCGGGAGCGGCCACTGCCAGGGCATGCTCGGACAGGTTCAGGTCGATGCGCAACCGGCTGCCGTCACCCAGTCGCCAGCAGGCCGATAGCGCCTTCTCGCCGAGAATACTGGCGCCGTCGGACAGGGTTCCGGGCAGACGCGGCACTATATGCGCATGGCGCAGGCGCAACAGACTGCGGTAACAGGCCAGCCAGTCCTCCTGCAGGGTCGGGTTGCCCTGTGCCCGCTCCGGCACCGAGCTGAGATAGGTGGCGGCCACATTTGGGTCCGGAATGCGCTGGCGCAGGGCCTCGTCGGCGAAGGCAGCAAAATCCGCGAATTCATTGCGGCGGCCTTCGCGCACGGCCTTGCCCAGTTCCGGATCGTGGTCGGTGAAGAACAGGAACGGCTGCTCGCAGCCCCATTCCTCGCCCATGAACAGCAGCGGGATCATCGGGCACAGCAGCACCAGTCCGAGGGCGGCCTTCACCGCGCGGTGATCGGCCAGGGTGATCAGGCGCTCGCCGAGGGCACGGTTGCCGATCTGGTCATGGTTCTGCAGGAACAGGATGAAGGCGGTCGGCGGCAGATGGCCGCTGGGTTCGCCGCGTGGGACGCCGTTGCGGCTGGGCTCGCCCTGGTAGACGAAGCCTTCCTGCAGGCAACGGGCCAGCTTGATGGTGGTATCCCGGGCGAAATCGCTGTAGTAGCTTTCCTCCTCGCCGGTCAGCAGAACATGCAGGGCATGATGGCCGTCGTCATTCCACTGGGCATCGTAGCCCTCGCTGAGCAGGCTGGCCTGGTTGCGCTCGTTCTCCAGCATCAGGTGCACCCGCCGTCCGTCGGGCACGGCGCTGCGCACCCGCTGCGCCAACGTCTTGAGAAAATCCGCATCGCGGATGGCATGCACCGCGTCCAGGCGCAGGCCATCGATACGGTAATCGATGATCCACATCATGGCGTTCTCGTAGAAGAAATCACTCACCTGGAGCACGCGAAAGTCGATGGCCTGACCCCAGGGAGTCGGCAGATCCTGGCGGAAGAAGCTGCTGGCGTACTCACCCAGGTAATTACCATGGGGGCCGAAGTGGTTGTAGACCACATCCATGAATACCATCAGCCCGAGGGCGTGGGCACTGTCGACCAGCTGCCGCAGCTCGTCGGGTGTGCCGTAGCTGGCTTGCGGGGCGAATGGGAAGACGCCGTCATATCCCCAGTTGCGCTGCCCCGGGTACTGGCTGACCGGCATCAGCTCGATGGCGGTGATGCCCAGTTCGAGCAATTCCGGCAGCCTGGCCTGGATGCCGGCAAAACCGCCGAAGGCGCCCGGATGCAGTTCATAGATGACCGTCTCATGCCAGGGCCGGCCCTGCCATTGCTGACACTGCCAGACGAATGCGTCGGGATCGACCACGCAGCTGGGACCATCCACGCCCTGCGGCTGATAGCGCGAGGCGGGATCGGGCACCGAACGCTCGCCGTCGATCAGGAAGCGGTAGACAGTCCCCGCGCCACAGCTGACCCGGGCGCTGTACCAGCCATCATCCTGGTGATGCAGGCTGTGCACACTGCCATCGCCGAGGCGCACCGCGACGCTGTGGGCATCGGGGGCCCACAGGGAAAAGCTGGTGGCGCCGTCGGGCTGCAGAGTGGCTCCATGCAGTCGGGTTATCTCACGCATGTGCCGGCTCTCCTGCCGGCTACGGCAAAGGAGTCATAGGTACGCTCGATCAGCCTGCGATAAAGACGGTCATAGGGCTTGACCGATTGGTGCCAGTACAGCGGTGCGGCCATCGCCTTGCAGCGCATGGCGTTGAGCAGCACCGGGTGGCGGTGCACATTCAGCGCCCGGCGAATCGCCTGCAGATAGCTGTTGGTGGTCGGCTCGCGGAACAGGAACCCGGAGACGCCATCCTCTATGGTGTCGGCCAGGCCGCCGGTGCGCCGGGCGATCGGCAACGAGCCGTAGCACTGGGCATAGATCTGACTGAGGCCGCAGGGTTCGTAGCGTGACGGCATCAGCAGGAAGTCGCTGCCGGCGAGGATGCGGCGCGCCTCGGTCTCGTCGAAGTGCAGGTTGACGCCGACCCGACCGGGATAACGCCCGCTGAGCTCCTCGACCCGGCGCTCCAGCGCGCGCTCGCCCTGGCCGATGATGGCGATGCGACCGCCAGCGGCGACGATGCTGTCCGCCACCTCGATGGTCAGGTCGATACCTTTCTGATGCACCAGCCGCGAGACCACGGCGAACAGCGGTCCCTCCTCCTGGGCAAAGCCGAAGGCCTGTTCCACATGCCGCCGGTTGGCCTGCTTGCCCTGCCATTGGCCGGGGGCGAAGCCCTGCACCAGCCGCGGATCGCTCTGCGATTGCCAACTGGTATCGATGCCATTGACGAAACCGCACAGCAGGCCTTCGTCGGCCTTGCGTCGCAACAGCCCCTCAAGCCCGCAGCCGAACGCCGGTGAGGTGATCTCATGGGCATAGGTATGGCTGACGGTGGTGATATGGGTGGCGTAGTTGATGCCGGCCTTGAGAAACGACAGCTTGCCGTAGTACTCCATGCCATCGGGGTGCAGTGCTTCCTCGGGCAGGCCGAGTTCGACGCGACTTTCCGGCGAGCACAGCCCCTGATAGGCCAGATTGTGAATGGTGAACACGCACGGCACCTGCTGGCCACGCCAGGCCATGTAGGCCGGGGTCAATCCCGCCGGCCAGTCATTGGCATGCACCAGGTCCGGTTGCCAGTTGCGTACGCCCACGCCATCGGCGATCTTCGCCGCAGCCAATGCCAGGCGGGCGAAGCGAATATGATTGTCCGGCCAGTCGATGCCCTCGCTGTCACCATAGGGGCCGCCATCGCGGTCATACAGTTGCTGGCACAACACCACATAGACGATGAGCTGGTCGGGCAGGGTGATCTGGCCGATCAGGCAGGGCGGAATGGCGCCGTGACCGGGCAGCTTGCCGACCACATGGATCGGCAGCCCACTCTGGATCACCTGCCGGTAGCCGGGTATCAATACCCGTACCGAATGATGCTGGCTCAGGGCGCGGGGCAGGGCCGCGGAAACATCACCCAACCCGCCCACCTTGATCAGGTCGGTGAACTCGGAGGTGACGAAGAGAATATTGTGGCCAGTCTCTGCTGGCGGCGAGGGTTGCACCTGGCTCTTCGATGAGGTGTGCTTGAATGACTCTTCCGGCAGGATCGCCGCCGCAGCATTGCCCATAACATCCTCCAAACGGTGTGTTTTCTCTGGGAGAGTGTTGGTACCTGATCGCATAGCCATGAGCGGGATCGTCCGCCGTAGCAGATCAGAAGGTGTGGATAGCCATCCCTCAATTTAGTGACTGGCTGGGGTTACAGAAGTTTCGACTTTTTTTGCCGCTCGACAGCGCCGGCAAGCGGGAACTTAAAGGCTCTGCCTCCAGCTCTAAATGGGTAACGCGGATAGGTGGTCGATCAAGGTGGACTCAGCATGCAGAACCTGCAGCAGGTAGTGGATTTCCTCAAGCACAACGAGCTGGTCCTGGCCACGGCCGAGTCCTGTACCGCCGGGCTGATCGCCTCGCTGGTGGCCGAGGTGCCCGGAAGTGGTGCGGTGATGGAATGCGGTTATGTGGTCTATGCGATCAGTGCCAAGCGGGAGATGCTTGGCGTCAGCCTGCAGACCATCGACAGCTACGGTCTGACCAGCGAACCGGTGGCCCGGGAAATGGCCCTGGGCGCACTGCAGCGCTGTGGCGCCGGCATAACCCTGGCCAATACCGGGCTGGCTGAAGCGCAAGGGGAGATGGATGGAGTCATCTGCTTCGCCTGCGCCATGCTGCTCGATGGCCAGCCGCGGGTGCTGAGCGAAACCCGCAAGTTCGATGGCAGGCGTAATGAGGTAAGGGCCAAGGCCGCACGTCACGCTCTGCTGTCGCTGGAAAGATATGTGGACGAGCTGCGCCAGACACCGCCCCGCCAGAACTGAGCGGCTACCAGAACCCGGCGGGGTGACGCTCTGCCACCGCCGGCAGGGTCAGCGCGAAGCCGTCGTGAAACAAGGTGGCCAGCTGGGTATCGAGCACCATGCTGTTGATCGAGTCGAGGCCGGCCTCGAGGGTGCGGGTAGTGCCATCGGTGACGAAATACAACTGGTGACGCACCTGTCCACGGCTGGTATCGGCGGCGATACGGTAGTGGCTGGCATGGCCGTGCTCGACGGCACTGACCTCCAGGCACAGCTCGGGCGGGCTGCCTGCTGTATGCACCACGGCATTCAGGCCGGCCTGGCGCGCCGCCAGCGCGGCCTGTTCGAACAGGGGGGCTGCTCTGGCCAGCAATATTTCGCCATAGCGACGGGGAAAACCATCTGCAGCGGATGGCAGGGCGGATTCGGTCATGGCATACCTCGCTGGCGCAGGGAATGAAGCGGTACAGTGTTGGACAGGTGAATTCCCCGGGAGTTGTGTCAACGAGCGTCAGTCCGGATTGGTTAAAAATAACGCGAACCTCTGTTGCGGCCTGCCCTCCAACTTATCAGGTGCCGTGCACCTGTATGTACAACCCTGAGTGGAGGTCAAGCAGATGACTCAACGTAGAGGTGGTAAAGGCAATTTCGCCGAAAACCCGCAACGTGCATCGGAAGCCGGCAGAAAGGGCGGTCAAGCCAGCGGTGGTAACTTCAAGAACAATCCGCAGCGTGCTGCGGAGGCCGGACGCAAGGGTGGCCAGCAAAGCAGACGGACCTGACGCAATGCAACGGCGAAGCGGGGGCTGCGGCCCCCGTTCTTTTGGCCTGCCATCCATGGCGGCCACCTTTGCTGACTGCCGCTGCGCGACGCGAAAAATCGCTGCCGGCGATTTTTTGCTTCCAGTTCGCGTCAAGCCGTTCTCCCCGGTAGCCGGGCTTTGTCCGCACTGTTATGCTTCGTGCTTTATTTTCGCCCGTACGGGCTAGTCGAAGAGGTAAGCATGAAGCGGAATCTGCTGGCAGCCAGTGTTGCACTCAGTATCTTTACTTTGGTGGGTTGCAGTGAAAAGGAACCCGAACTCACCACTTCCATCCAGCAGGCGTCCTACGGTATCGGCCTGAACATGGGCCAGAGCCTGTTGCAGGATGGTCTGGATGATGTGGATACCCAGGCCCTGGCGCTGGGTATGCAGGACGCGCTGTCGGGCAGCGAAGCCCGGGTCAGCGAAAAGGACCTGATCGCCGCCTTCGGTGAGCTGCAGACCCGTGCCGAAGAGCGTGCCAATACCCAGAATGTCGAAGCCCTCGAAGCCAACACGGCCTACCTGGTGGAAAATGCCGAGCGTGATGGGGTGATCACCACCGAATCCGGTCTGCAGTACGAAGTGATCGAGTCCGGCGACGCCGACGGCGCCCAGCCGAAGGTCAGTGACGTGGTCTCCGTTCACTACGAAGGCAAGCTCACCGATGGCACCGTCTTCGACAGCTCCATCAGCCGTGGCGAGCCGATCGACCTGCCGGTCAGCGGTGTGATCCCCGGTTGGGTCGAGGCGCTGCAACTGATGCGTGTCGGTGACAAGTGGAAGGTGACCATTCCCAGTGATCTGGCCTACGGCCCGGGTAGCCCCAGCCCGCTGATTCCGCCGAACTCGGTGCTGGTGTTCGACATGGAACTGCTGGGTATTCAGCAGGACGAAGAATAAGTTCTATCTGCGCTAGGGTAACACTCGCCGGGGCCCGGGACAGACGCTGCGGGCCTCGGAGTGTTACCGTTATGCACATTTCGCCGGTAACAGGCAAGCGACAATTTGCCACTTCCCCGCCTAATTTCCTGTCTCGTAAATACCTGTTTTTTAAGGTTTTTGTGACTGATCAAAAAATGTGCAGGGCAGCCGGGAGCGCATCCTGACGGGTGTTTGCCTCCCTTGTGCAGGCCTTGTTCACAGAGTTATCCACAGGAATTGTGGGTAACCGGCGCAACCCCGCTGCGGGCCGCCATGAGGCCACTCCAGACCTGGGGGCGACCCAGCCAGAAACCCTGCACCATCTGTGCGCCGAGTTGCTCCAGCACCTCCAGTTCTTCCCCCAGCTCCCGCCACTGTCGAGAATCTCGCACAGTGCGGCCGGTTGTTCGGAGAGAGTCATAGGGTGCCCAGGCATGCGAAAACCGCCTTGCCCGGGGGGACAACCAAGGCAAGTTTCCAGCCCGGATTGTCCGCTTGATGGGTGACGAAAATGTGACCCGGGGGCTCTATCCCTTCGCTACCCCGGGAAAGCCTTAGCCTGCTCTGGCGACCTGTTGGCGCTTGATCTCCAGCAGGTCGATGAGGATATGGCCGGTTTCGGCGAGGAATGGATCGTCCTTGTCGTCGGTATCCTCTTCTTCAAGCGGCGAGGGCAGGCCGCTGCCGTCCATCAACGGGTCTTCCCTGTCCAGGGCGTCGAGCGGCTCTTCGCCCAGTGCCTTGCGCCGGGTATTCTCCATGGCCAGCAGTTTGTCCTCGAACTCCTTCTGCTCGGCGCGGCGCTTGGCCTCATTCAGCGGCAGATACTCACGCTCCTGCATGCTCCGGTTCAGGTCGATCCGCGCCAGGGTATAAACGAACTGCGGGTCGTTGGCGGCGCGCGCCTTGTGCCTGTCGGTCAATTGCGGGATCAGCGGCTGCAGACCGGTGTCGGCCTGGTAGCGGGCCGGCGGGATGGTATCCCAGGGCAGTGCGCGGGGCAGGCTGCTTTCGCCGATCTCGGCGGTTTCCAGCAGCGACGGGTAGGCGATGTCCGGCACCACGCCACGGTTCTGCGTGCTCTGGCCGGAAACGCGGTAGAACTTGGCCAGGGTGAATTTCAGTTCGCCATGGTTGAGCGGCTGGATGGACTGCACCGTGCCCTTGCCGAAGGTCGGTTCACCGATCACCAGGCCGCGGCCATAGTCCTGTATCGCACCGGCGAAGATCTCCGAGGCGGAGGCGGACAGGCGGTTGACGATCACCGCCAGCGGGCCGTTGTAGGCCACTCCGGCATTCGGGTCATCCAGCACCTGCACGTCGCCCTTGCTGTCGCGTACCAGCACGCTGGGTCCCTGGCCGATGAACAGGCCGGTCAGCTCGGTGGCTTCCTGTAGCGAGCCGCCACCGTTGTTGCGCAGGTCCAGCACGATGCCGTCGATGTCCTGCTTCTGCAGTTCGCCGAGCAGGCGACGTACGTCGCGGGTAGTGCTGCGGTAGTCCGCATCGCCACGACGGTAGGCCTTGAAGTCGATATAGAAGCCGGGCACCTCGATGACGCCGATGCGGTAATCGTTGCCGTGTTCGTTGAACTCCAGCACCGAGGACTTGGCAGCCTGGTCTTCCAGCTTCACTGCCTCGCGCACCAGTGCCACCTCACGGCTGGTCATGTCGCTCGGGGGGTTGCTCGCCGGGATCACCTCCAGGCGTACCGAGGAACCCTTGGGACCACGGATCAGCTTGACCACCTCATCCAGGCGCCAGCCGACCACGTCGACCATCTCACCCTTGTCCTGGGCAACGCCGATGATGCGGTCGGCGGTGGACAGCTGCTTGCTCTTTTCCGCCGGACCGGCCGGCACCAGGCGGACGATCTTGGTGTAGTCGTTGTCGCTCTGCAGTACCGCGCCGATACCTTCCAGCGACAGGCTCATGTTGATGTCGAAGTTCTCCGCGTTATCCGGAGACAGGTACTGGGTATGCGGGTCGTAGACCTGCGCCAGGGCGTTGATGTAGTTCTGGAAGATATCTTCGCTGCGGGTCTGGTACAGGCGCTTCTGCTGATTGGCATAGCGCTTCTCCAGCAGATCCTGGATGGCATCGGTTTCACGTCCGGCCAGCTTCAGGCGCAATACCTCATCCTTGATCTGCTGGCGCCACAGGGTATGCAGGGCCTTTTCATCGGTCGGCCAGTCGGCTTCCTCCCGGTCGATCAGGATGCTCTGGTCACCGGTGAAATCCAGTTTGTCGACGCCTTCGCGCAGCAACTGCCGGGCGTAGGCCATGCGCTGGTCGGCGCGCTGAATCTGCCGGGTGTGCATGGCGAAGCCGATGCTCAGATCGCCGGCCAGCAGCAGGTCGTCGAGCTTGTGGCGATACTCTTCGAAGGTATCGATATCGGCCGCGGTGAACAGGCTGCGCTGCGGATCGAGCTGGCGCAGGTAGGTATCGAACACTTCGCTGGAGAGCGCGTCATCCAGGCGAATGCGGTTGTAGTGATGGCGCCGCAGCAACTCCACGGTATTGAGGCTGGCGATCATCTGCTCACGGGTCGGCTGCAGACTCTCCAGATCGAGAATGGGCATCGCGCTGTCGACCGTGTCTGCAGCGAAGGCACTGGCGCCAAGGCTGAGCAGAGCGATCAGGCAGGACTTGCGCAGGATGTTGGAAACTTTCATCAAAGGTATCGTGTCCGGAGAGGTGAGGGTATTCTTTAGTGCTCGACAGGGGCCCGAGGGTTCCCTTTTCAAACCGATTCGACTGATAACTATGGGGGCACCGTGAAAGGATTGCAAGCTGATGGCGGGGTACTGAGCTGGCGTACGGAAGGCTCGGCGGCGCTGGCGCCGGGGCAAGTCCGGGTGGCTGTTCGCGCCGCCGGAATCAACCGCGCCGACCTGTTGCAGAAGGCCGGCCATTATCCGCCACCGCCAGGCACCACCGATATTCTCGGCCTGGAGTGCGCTGGCGAGGTTGTCGAAGTCAGCGGCGAGACCCGCTGGCAGGTGGGCGACCGGGTTTGCGCGCTGCTGGCTGGCGGTGGCATGGCTGACGAGGTGGTCGTCGATGCCCGGCACCTGCTGCCGGTGCCCCAGGGCATGAGCTGGGAGGACGCGGCGGCGATTCCCGAAGTATTCAGTACCGCCTGGCTGAACGTCTTCGAACTGGGCGCTGCGCAGCCCGGCGAGAAGGTGCTTATCCATGCCGGCGCCAGTGGCGTGGGCACTGCCGCCATCCAGCTGTGCAAGGCCTTCGGCAACCCGTGCTGGGTGAGCCTGGGCACCCAGGAGAAACTGGACACCTGCAAGGCGCTGGGCGCACAGGGTGGTGTACTGCGCCATGATGGCATTACCGCGTTGAGGGATGCGGGGCCCTTCGATGTGGTGCTGGACCCGGTGGGTGCCAACTATGCACCGGATCACCTGGATCTGATGGCGGTGGACGGCCGCTGGGTGATGATCGGACTGATGGGCGGTCGTCAGGCCACCCTGGATCTGGCCAAGGTGTTGGTCAAGCGCCTGCAACTGACCGGCTCGACCCTGCGCACCCGCAACGCCGACTTCAAGGCCGGCTTGCTGGTGCGCATGGAGCAGCGTCTGTGGCCGCTGTTCGAGTCCGGCCAGTTGAAGCCATTGGTGGCCAGAACCTACTCCTTTGATCAGGCCGAAGAAGCCTTTGCCGAACTGGCCAAGGATCAGATCGTCGGCAAGATCGTCTTGGTAAACAGCTGACTCGAGCGCACGGAGCCCCCTCGGGGACACCGAGCTCCGAGATGTACGAGCGGTGCTCTAGCCTCCCAGGAAGAGAGGGGCTGGGAGTGACGAGTTCCATCTCGTCACAGCGTACTGGCTGTGGCCTCCGAAGGCCGAGATGGAACTCGGCCTTCCATTAAGCGGCTTTCTTGTGGGAGCGACGAGCGGAATGGACGTTATATCTGTGGGCAATCCAGAAATGCCGTCAACACCCGCTGCAGATACTCCACATCCCTGACCCCCGCCAGCTCGCGGATCGAATGCATGGCGAAGGTCGGGGCGCCGATATCCACGGTGCGTACGCCCAGCCGGCTGGAGGTGATCGGGCCGATGGTGCTGCCACAACCCATGTCACTTCGCACAACGAAGCTCTGTACCGGCACGTCGACCTGTTGGCAGAGATGGCGGAACAGTGCGGCGGTTTCGCTGGTGGTGGCGTAGCGCTGGTTGCTGTTGATCTTGATTACCGGGCCGGCATTGAGCTGCGGGCCGTGATTGCCATCATGGCGGTCGGCGTAGTTGGGGTGAATGGCATGGGCGTTGTCCGCCGAGACCAGTACCGAGCGCTGGATGGCGCGAATGCGCTCGATCTCATTCGGCAGCAGACGCTTGAGTACGTCTTCAAGGAACGGGCCGTCGGCGCCACAGGCGGAGCTGGAGCCGACTTCCTCGTGGTCGGTGCAGACCAGCAGGCAGGCTTGCCTGGTATCGCTCGCCAGCAGGGCTTCGAGACCAGCATGACAGGACAGCAGGTTGTCCAGCCTCGCGGCGGCCAGGAAGTCGCCATCCAGTCCGATCATCGCCGGTGGCTGGGTGTCATAGAAGCTCAGTTCGTAGTCCAGTACCTGCAGCTGTCCGCGTTCCGGATAGCGCTGGCTCAGCTCGCTGGCGAGCAGCGCGCGCAGATCCCGGTTGGGCTCGATGCTGTGTGCCAGTACCGGCGGCAGGTCGGTCTGCGGGTTCACCGCAAAACCGCTGTTGACGTCCCGGTTCAGGTGGATGGCCAGGCTGGGGATGATGGCGATCGGGCGCTTGAAGTCCAGCATCAGGTTGTGCAGCTGACCGTTGTCATCGCGGCAGGTGACGCGACCAGCCAGTGACAGGTCGCGGTCGAACCAGGGGGCCAGCAGTGCGCCGCCGTAGACTTCCACGCCCAGTTGCCACAGGCCGTGGCGGCTGAGTTCCGGTTGGGGCTTGACCCGCAGGCAGGGGCTGTCGGTATGCGCGCCGATCATGCGCAGGCCGTTGTCCAGCGCACCGGGCTGGCCCAGGCTGAAGGCGATCAACGATGACTGGTTGCGCAGGACATAGTAGCGCCCGCCCTGTTGCAGGGACCACTCATCACGCTCATCCAGCTGCTGGTAGCCGGCGGCCTGCAGGCGTGCGGCCAGGCTGGCGGCGGCGTGGAAGGGGGTGGGCGAGGCCTGGATGAAATCGGCCAGGGCCAGGCTGGCGGCACTGTGAGGCATGCGAACTCCTGTACGTCAGAATGGGGCGGGGCAGTCGAAGACCATGCGCTCACCGCTACGCGGATGGTTGATCTCCAGCCGAGCGGCGTGCAAGGCCAGTCGCGGACAGGCGGCCAGCGCTGCCTCATGGGCATACAGCCGGTCGCCGAGCAGTGGGTGACCGATACTGAGCATGTGCACGCGCAACTGGTGCGAGCGACCGGTGATCGGCGTCAGCTCGACCCGGCAGTGATCGGCGTGACGCTCCAGCACCCGCCAGAAGGTCTGCGCCGGTTTGCCCAGTTCATGGTCAACGATATGCCGTGGCTTGTTGGGTGGATCATAACGCAAAGGCAGGTCGATATGCCCGGCGTCCGCCGGCGGCTGGCCCCAGCACAGGGCGATATAGGTCTTGCCGGTCTCCCGGTCCTGGAACTGGCGCGACAGCTCACGGTGGCTGTCCGGGTCACGGGCGATCACCAGGATGCCGGAGGTTTCCCAGTCCAGGCGATGGACGATGCGCGCCTCCGGGTAGCCGTTGTCCTGCAGGCGGGTGATCAGGCAGTCCTTGTTGTCCTCGGCACGACCGGGGACCGACAGCAGCAGGGTGGGTTTGTTGACGATCAGAAACGCTGGATCCTCGTGGAGGATACCGATATGGGTCAGGGGCATGGGGTTACCACGGCACCGCCAGAGGGCGGTGCCTGTCTGTCAGCGTTCGGGCAGGGTGATGTTCAGTTCCAGGATCGAGCAGTCGTCCTGGTTGTCCAGGGCGACATGTACCTGCTCGCGATCGATCGGCACGTACTTGCTGATCACATCGATGATTTCCTGCTGCAACTGCGGCAGATAATCCGGCTGGCTGCGCTGGCCACGCTCGTGGGCAACGATGATCTGCAGGCGTTCCTTGGCCATGGAGGCGGGGGAGTCCTGCTTCTTCTTGCGGCTGAAATAGTCGAAAAGGCTCATCATTATCCTCCGAACAGGCGCTTGAGCAGCCCTTTCTTCTGGGCTTCGAGGAAGCGGTGGGGCACTTCCTTGCCAAGCAGACGTTCGACGGCATCGCTATAGGCCTGACCTGCGTCGCTCTTGTCATCCATGATTACCGGGATGCCCTGGTTGGAAGCCTTGAGCACCGCCTGGGATTCGGGGATCACGCCGAGCAGCGGAATCGACAGGATGTCCTCGACATCGCTGACCGACAGCATCTCGCCATTTTCCACGCGCTCGGGGCTGTAGCGGGTCAGCAGCAGGTGTTCCTTGATCTTCTCGCCCTGTTCGGAGCGGCGTGACTTGCTCGACAGCAGGCCGAGCATGCGGTCGGAGTCACGTACCGAGGAGACTTCCGGGTTGGTCACGACGATGGCCTCGTCGGCGAAGTACATCGCCAGGTGAGCACCCTTCTCGATCCCGGCGGGGGAGTCGCAGACGATGAAATCGAAGGTTTCCTTCAACTGATCGAGCACGCCCTGCACGCCTTCCTGGGTCAGTGCATCCTTGTCCCGGGTCTGCGACGCGGGGAGGATGTAGAGGTTGTCCGAGCGCTTGTCCTTGATCAGCGTCTGATTGAGATTGGAGTCGCCGTTGATCAGGTTGACGAAGTCATAGACCACGCGACGCTCGCAACCCATGATCAGGTCGAGGTTGCGTAAGCCCACATCGAAATCGACGATGACTGTCTTGTATCCACGCAGAGCGAGTCCGGTACCGATGGCAGCGCTGGTAGTGGTTTTGCCAACGCCCCCCTTGCCTGAGGTAATGACTAGGATCTTTGCCAAAATGACCTTCCTGACTGATCTTGAATGTAATTGTGCAGCGCGCAAAAAGCGCTATTGGGCGCTGTTTTCGTTGACGTGTCCGGGTCCCGCTAATCGACCCCAAGCCACGGCATACGGGTGTCTCCGAATGGTTGAACAGTATCTGTCAAAGGGCGGCTATCTTCAAGCTGTCACCTTCCAGAGATATCTGTACTGCCTCCTTCCATTGCTGCCGGCGCAGGTCCTCGGCGACCTTGTACTGACCGGCCACCGAGACCAGTTCGGCCTCCAGTGACTGGCAGAAGATGCGCGCGCTGGTATCCCCGCGTACCCCTGCCAGCGCTCTGCCGCGCAGCGGGCCGTAGACATGGATATGACCATCGGCCAGCAGCTCCGACCCGGCGCTCACCGGCGCCAGTACGATAAGGTCGCCGCCGGGAGCGTATACCTGCTGCCCCGAACGTACCGGCTGGGTAATCACCCGGGTCGGCGTGGACTGGGCGGGCTGGGTCGGCTCAGCGGGCTTTTGCGCCGCGGCTGGTTGTTGGGCAACAGCTTGCGCTTCTGGTTCCGGAGCTTCCAGTACTTTCTCGCGGCCGCGGCCGGGCGGCAGCAATACCAGGCTGGCCTGCTGGGCCAGGGGGCGAAAATCCTCCGCGCCGCGCAGGGCCACCGGTAGCAGGCCGTGGTCCCGGCAGATACGCAGCAGGGCGATCAGGCCGGCGATATCCAGGTGATCATCGAGCTTTTCCAGGCTGATCAGTACCGGCGTGTCCTGAAAGAAGTTCGGTGCCTGCTCGACTTTTTCCGCCAGTTGAATGGCAAAGCGTTCCGGTGCCTGGCGTACCAGTTCCACCACGGTCATGGTCAGCATGCCGCCCTTCAGATGGAATACCGGGTCGTTATCGAGAAGGTCGAGGTTTGAGTCGGAAGTCATGATGGATCCATAGAGCGTTTGGTGGGCACACTTATATAGCCTGAAAAGAGCGACCGCAAGCCGAATCCGGAAAAGCACCGGGCGTGCGGTTTCCCCTCCGACCCGCTGCTTGGGTAGAATGGGCCTTTTCGTCATTCACCCTGTATGGTCCCGCTGATGACTCGCCCCGGCTTCAAACCTGCATTGCTGCATCCCCGCTATTGGCTCATGTGGTTCGGGCTCGGCCTGCTGTGGCTGGTGGTGCTGTTGCCTTATCCGCTGTTGCTGCGCCTTGGTCGGTTGCTTGGCTGGGCAATGTACCTGGCAATGCGCGAGCGCCGCGAGATCGCCCGGATCAACCTGGAATTGTGTTTTCCGCAGTGGAGCGCTGCCAGGCGTGCAGCAGTATTGCGTGAGAACTTTGCCTCCAACGGCATCGCCCTGTTCGAAATGGCCATGGCCTGGTGGTGGCCGCCGCGGCGGCTGGCGAAGCTGGCACGGATCGAGGGGTTGGAACATCTGCAGCAGGCGGCTGCGGCAGGGCAGGGTGTGGTACTGATGTCGCTGCACTTCACCACCCTGGAAATCGGCGCCGCGCTGCTCGGTCAGCGGGTGACCATCGATGGCATGTACCGTGAGCATCGCAATGCGGCATTCGACTATGTGCAGCGGCGGGGCCGTGAACGGCACAACGCCGACGCCATTGCGGTGGAGCGGGAGGATGTGCGCAGCATGCTCAAGTCGCTGCGCAAGGGCCGCGGCATCTGGTACGCCCCTGATCAGGACTATGGCCGCAAGGCCAGCGTGTTCGTACCGCTGTTCGGTGTTACCGCGGCGACCGTCACTGCCACCGCGACCTTCGCGCGACTGGGCAAGGCGCTGGTGGTGCCTTTTACCCAGACACGCCTGCCCGGTGCCCAGGGCTATCTGCTGACCGTGCATCCGCCGCTGGAGAACTTCCCGATGGGTGACGAGGAGGCCGATGCCCTTCGCATCAACCAGTGGGTGGAGCAGCAGATCCTGCTGCAGCCGGAGCAATATATGTGGGTGCACCGGCGCTTCAAGACCCGCCCTGAAGGCGAGCCCAGGTTCTATCCCAAGCGCCAGCGCAGGAAACGCAGGCGGCGGAGCGCTGACTGATGGTCGAAGCCGGCCCCTGCAAGGATGATTGCCTGGCGTTGATATTGTCCGGCGGCGGTGCCCGCGCGGCGTATCAGGTCGGGGTGATGACGGCGCTTGCCGAGCTGACCCCACCCGGTACGCCGAATCCGTTTCCCATTATCTGCGGCACCTCGGCCGGAGCGATCAATGCCCTGGCGCTGGCGACCCACGCCGGTAATCTGCACCAGGCGGTCGACAGCATGCTGGAGGTCTGGTCGGAGTTTCGCAGCCACCATGTGATGCGTACCGACTGGCCGGGCCTGCTCGGGCAGGCCTGGCGCTGGAGCCGCACCAACCTGCTCGGTAGAACCAGCGAGCTGACCACCGCGATGCTGGACAATGGACCGTTGCGGGAGCTGCTGGAGTCGCGCATGCGCTTCGGCTGCATCGAGGAAGCCTTGCAGGCCGGGCAGCTGCGGGCCATTTCGGTCAGTGCCTTTGACTACCAGGCTTCGCAGTCGGTGTACTTCTACCAGGGGCGTGGGCGCATCACGCCGTGGCGCCGTCACCGCCGCATCGGTGTGCAGACGCGCCTGGGGCTGGATCATCTGATGGCCTCGACCGCCATCCCGCTGCTGTTTCCGCCGGTGCTGCTCAACCGCACCTGGTATGGTGACGGCGCGGTACGCCAGCAATCGCCGCTGAGCCCGGCCCTGCACCTGGGAGCGAACAAGGTGCTGGTGATCGGAGTGACGCACCATACATCCGAGATACCGGTCGCCGGCCAGCCTGGCCCGATACTGAAAACGCCACCACCGCCGAGCCTGGCGCAGTTGGGTGGGCACCTGTTGCACAGCACCTTCATCGACAGTCTGGAAAGCGATCTGGAACAGCTGGAGCGGATGAACCGGCTGGCAGCCTATCAGCCCTTCGCCATGCGTACCGGCGCCAATGGCATCCGCCATGTGGATGTGCTGGTGATCTCGCCCAGCGAGCCGGTGGACAGGATCGCCGCCCGGCACCGGGACGCTCTGCCGGCAGGACTGAGGCTGTTCCTGCGGGGCAGCGGTGCCACCCGCTCCTCGGGCAGCGATCTGCTGAGCTACCTGCTGTTCGAGGCGGAATACTGCAACGAGCTGATCGCCCTGGGGCGTCGTGACGCCCTGGCCCGCGCGGATGACCTGCGGCGTTTTCTGGATATTCCTGTCACGGCGTAATGGGTGGGGCGCGGTTAGCCCACCACCAGAATACGCAGCGCGTCCAGGCGGATCTTCGCCTGGCCCAGCACCTCGATGCCCTGGGTGCGCTGGCGTTCCAGCGCATCGATCTCGCTCTGGCGCACCAGCGGGTTGACCTGCTGCAGGGCCTTCAACCGGTCGATCTCCTCGGCCATGTCACTGGTGAAGCGTTGCGAGGCCTGTGCGACCAGCTCGTCGTGCTGCACGTCGGCCAGTGCCTCGGCACGGTCGAGCAGGCGCTCGACGGTCTCGCGCTGGCTCTTGGCGACCTTGCTGGCCAGGTGCTTGGGCAGCCCGTCGATCTGCGCCTCCAGGGTTTCGAAGGCGACCTTGGCGGCCAGGTCGTTGCCATTGATGTCGAGCAGGCAGCGTACCGGGGTCGGCGGCAGATAGCGCTGCAGCTGCAGGTTGCGCGGGGCGATCGCCTCGCTGACGAACAGACACTCCAGCAGCATGGTGCCGGGCTTGAGTACCTTGTTCTTCAATAGCGCGACCGAGCTGTTGCCCATGCTGCTGGACAGTACCAGGTCCATGCCGCCCTGCAGCATGGGGTGCTCCCAGGTGATGAACTGCATGTCCTCGCGGGACAGTGCGGTGTCGCGATCATAGGTGATGGTCACGCCTTCCTCGTCACCGAGCGGGAAGCCGGCGTCGAGCATGCGCTCGCCCGGGCGCAGCACCAGGGCGTTATCGGAATGATCCTCGCTGTCGACACCGAACACATCGAACAGGCGCTCCATATAGATAGGTAGCTGGAAATCATTATCCTGCGCGCTGATGGCATCGATCATGCGCTGGGCGTCGCCCGTCTGTCCGCGTGAATGCAGTTCCAGCAGGCGGTCGCGGCCCTCGTGCAGCTCGGCTTCCAGTTCGCTGCGGGACTGTTGCACCTGTTCGATGAGTTGCTGCCATGCCTCCGCCTGCGGATTATCCAGCTGCTGCAGCAAGGCCGAGCCATAGCGGTGCTGCAGCGCGTTACCGGTCGGGCAGGTGGCGCGGAAGGCATTCAGTGCCTGGTCGTACCATTGGAACAGCCGCTCCTGGGCGGACTCTTCCAGATAGGGTACGTGCAACTGGATGGTCTGCCGCTGACCGATACGGTCGAGGCGGCCGATACGCTGCTCCAGCAGGTCGGGATGCCCCGGCAGATCGAACATCACCAGGTGGTGGGCAAACTGGAAGTTGCGCCCTTCGCTGCCGATTTCCGAACAGATCATCACCTGGGCGCCGAACTCCTCGTCAGCGAAGAACGCAGCGGCCCGGTCGCGTTCGATGATGCTCATACCCTCATGGAATACGGTGGCCGGAATGCCGCTGCGGATGCGCAGCGCATCGTCCAGGTCCAGGGCGGTCTCGGCATGCGCGCAGATCACCAGTACCTTGCTGTGCTTGAGCATCTTCAGCGTGTCGATCAACCAGTCGACCCGCGGATCGTCCTGCCACCAGGCGGTTTCCGCCGGCTCGAACTCATCCTGCAGGCCGACTTCCGGGTACAGCGCGGCACGGCCTTCCAGATCCTGATAGATCGGCGGGCAGGGCAGTGGGTAGGCATGCAACTGGCGCTCGGGGAAGCCGCTGATCACCGCGCGGGTATTGCGGTACAGCACCCGGCCGGTGCCATGGCGGTCCAGCAACTGGCGGATCAGGCTGCGGCGGGCATCATCTGCGGCGTTTTCGTCATCGGCCTGAAGGGCATCGAGCAATGGCGCAGCGCTGTCGCCGAGCCATTGGCTGATGGCCTGGCGGTCGGCGTCAGCCAACTGCCGGGTATCCAGCAGATGCTGCACGGCCTCGGCCACGGGCTGGTAGCGCTCTGCCTCCTGGCGAAACGCCTGCAGATCATGGAAGCGGTCAGGGTCGAGCAGGCGCAGGCGGGCGAAATGGCTGGCCTGGCCCAGTTGTTCGGGTGTTGCGGTCAGCAGCAGCACGGCGGGGATCTGTCCGGCCAGTTGCTCGACCAGGGTGTATTCGGGGCTGGCACCCTCTTCATGCCAGACCAGGTGGTGGGCTTCGTCGACCACCAGCAGATCCCAGTCGCTGGCCTGCAACCAGTCGGCGGCCTTGGCATCTTCCAGCAGGAATTCCAGCGACACCAGGGCCAGTTGCTCTTCTTCGAAGGGGTTCTGCTCGGCGCCCTGGCAACGCTCGCTGTTGAACAGTGCAAAGCGCAGGTTGAAACGGCGCAGCATTTCCACCAGCCACTGATGCTGCAGGTTCTCCGGCACCACGATCAGCACGCGGCGCACGCGGCCGGTCTGCAACTGACGGTGGATGACCAGACCCGCCTCGATGGTCTTGCCCAGGCCGACCTCGTCGGCGAGCAGCACCCGGGGCGCCACCCGGTCGGCGACGTCCTGGGCGATATGCAATTGATGGGCAATCGGCTGGGTGCGTACCCCTGCCAGACCGAGCAGTGGTGAACGCTGGATGCGGCAATAATGACGCAGGCTTTCGTAGCGCAGGCCGAACCAGGGCAGGGGATCGACCTGGCTGGCGAACAGGCGGTCGCTGGCCAGGCGGAACTGGATGAAGTTGTCCAGCATGGTTTCGCTGAACTCGTCGCGGCTACCGTCTTCGCGCAGGCCACGGTAATGCAGCAGGCCATCCTGCTCGCTGACGTCGCTGACCGTCAGGCTCCAGCCTTCATGGTGGCTGATGCTGTCGCCGGGGCTGAAGCGCACCCGGGTCAGCGGCGCCGTGCGGATGGCGTAGTGCCGGGTCTCGCCACTGGCGGGAAACAACATGACGACCAGGCGACCATCCTGTGATAACACCGTACCCAATCCCAGTTCCGATTCGCTGTCACTGACCCAGCGTTGTCCCGGGGTAAATACTGTCATGTTCCACTCCTGCCCGTGCGTAAAGGGCGCTATGGTAACCGATACGGGTGTGCTCACAAACCGTTGATGCTGCGCTTTCGAGTACGCGGCAGAAAGTGCCTTGACTGACTGCGGATAGCCCGATTTTGTGATGGCGATCACGACATGATTAGTAAAAAAGGCCTGTTGACGGCCGATACCATCAGTACCAAGCTGATTATGTTGGCATCGATTGATCGACCACAGGTGTTCCCATGCTCATTCCCGGTTTACCGCCGGCAGGCGCCCAGCAGGAAGTGTTCAAGCCGGATCGACAGGTCAGGACCACGGCTGCCGAAGGGCTGGCCCACGATCCGCTGTCCGAATTGCCGGTCGAGGAGCAAGCCTCGGCGCAGTACCATGGCCAGCACTCCGGGGGCGAGCAGTCCCCGCCACAGGACACCGAAGCAGCAGCGGCAGAAGTGACTGCGGAGGCGCCCGCGGGCTCGCCGGAGCTGCCGCGCAAGGGGTTGCTGGTTGATATCAGGGCCTGAGGTGGTTGCGAGGCAAGGGCAACAGACCCTAGACTGGCAACCGTCTTGAGTCTGGGGGTATCTGCGTGTCCGAGCCATCCGAATCTGCCGCGGTTATCGATCTTGCCGAAGCGCGACGCGAGCGGCTGCACGATATCCACGAAGCCCGCCTGGCCAAAGTGCGTGACGCCTTCGAGAAAGCCTTTCCCCTGCCTGCGGCTCCCGCTGCCAAAAAACGCTCGAAGAAGAAAAAGCCGAAAAAGCGCTGAAAACTTCTGCTTAATTGATCCTGGTCAATTACCCGGATAAAGCCAATGGGTATTCTGCAGTCATACACGGATGCGGAGATGCCCAGATGTTTATTGATGACGCTGTGATTGCCGGTTTACTGACAGTCGGCCTGATGGTGGTTTTCCTGGCTGGGGTGGGCGTATTCATCTACAAGGACGCACAGAAAACCCGCAACCGGAATTCCTGAATTTCTCGATTTTTAACGTGCATGGCTCGCAAGGCCTTCAGCGGTTGCTCTCGGGTAACCGCTTTTTTTTATTTCTTTCCCTCCCGAATTTTCCGTACCGCCTGTAGCAGGCAGCCATGCTGTGCCTGCGCCCGGCTCGGCCATGTCGAGCTCCCGAAAGTCTAAACCAATGAATCCTGCTCCGGTCACAATCTTGACAGCCAGTGCACCACGGCGTTGAGCCGCAGCAACCCTGCGCTGGCGACAGAACACCCACGCCAAGCGAGGTTTCCCATGGCTATGACTGTGAGTGAGTACATTGTCGACCGTCTCTATGAATGGGGCATACGGCGTATCTATGGTTATCCCGGTGACGGCATCAACGGGGTCTTCGGCGCGCTCAATCGTGCCGATGGCAAGATTCGCTTCATCCAGGCCCGGCACGAGGAAATGGCGGCCTTCATGGCCTCGGCGGAGTCCAAGTTCAGCGGCGGCCTGGGGGTGTGCATCGCTACCTCCGGCCCGGGCGCCTCGCACTTGTTGACCGGGCTGTATGATGCCCGGCTGGATCACATGCCCCTGCTGGCCATCACCGGCCAGCAGGCCCGTACTGCACTGGGTGGCCATTATCAGCAGGAACTCGATCTGACCTCGATGTTCAAGGATGTCGCCGGCTCCTTCGTGCAGCAGGCCAGCGCGCCGGCCCAGGTGCGCCATCTGATCGACCGGGCGATCCGTACCGCCTATGGTGAGCGCCGGGTGGCGGTGATCATCCTGCCCAACGATCTGCAGGAGGAAGAGTACCAGGAGCCGCCCCGTGCCCATGGCACCGTGCATTCCGGGATGGGGTACAGCCGCCCCCGGGTCGTTCCCCATGAAGAGGATCTGGAGCTGGCGGCTGAGGTGCTCAATGCCGGGAACAAGGTAGGCATTCTGGTCGGTGCCGGTGCCCTGGGGGCGACCGATGAGGTGATCCAGGTCGCGGAAAGGCTCGGCGCCGGGGTGGCCAAGGCGCTGCTCGGCAAGGCGGCGTTGCCCGACGATCTGCCCTGGGTGACCGGCAGCATCGGTCTGTTGGGCACCGAGCCCAGCTACAAGCTGATGACCGAGTGCGATACCCTGCTGATGATCGGCTCGGGCTTTCCCTATTCCGAATTTCTTCCCGAGGAAGGGCAGGCCCGGGGTGTGCAGATCGATATCAAGGCGGACATGCTCGGCCTGCGCTATCCGATGGAGGTGAACCTGCAGGGCGACTCGGCGCAGACCCTGCGTCTGCTATTGCCGCTATTGAAGGAAAAGACCGACCGTAGCTGGCGCCAGGACATAGAAAGCTGGCGTGCCGACTGGGACAAGGCGCTGGAAAAACGTGCCATGGTCTCGGCCAATCCGATCAATCCCCAGCGCGTCGCCTTCGAACTCTCACCGCGTCTGCCTGATCGCTGCATCATCACCTGCGACTCGGGCTCCTGCGCCAACTGGTATGCCCGCGACCTGAAGATCCGCCGCGACATGATGTGTTCGCTGTCCGGTGGTCTGGCTTCGATGGGGGCAGCGGTGCCCTACGCCATCGCGGCGAAGTTCTGCCATCCGGAGCGTCCGGTCATCGCTCTGGTCGGTGATGGCGCCATGCAGATGAACAACATGGCGGAACTGATCACCGTCGCCAAGTATTGGCAGGAATGGGAGAACCCGCGCTGGATCTGTGCGGTATTCAACAACGAGGATCTCAACCAGGTCACCTGGGAGCAGCGGGTGATGGAGGGTGACCCGAAGTTCGAAGCCTCGCAGAACATTCCCAATGTGCCTTACCACAAGTTTGCCGAGCTGATCGGCCTCAAGGGGATCTACGTCGATAGCGAGGACGCCGTGGCCGGCGCCTGGGAGCAGGCACTGGCCAGTGATCGGCCGGTATTGATCGAGTTCAAGACCGACCCGGACGTACCGCCGCTGCCGCCGCACATCAAGCTGGAACAGGCCAGGGCCTTCGCCTCGACCCTGCTGCAGGGCGACCCGGACCAGATGGGCATCATCAAGCAGACGGCCAAGCAGGTGCTGAGTCGTATCCTGCCGACCAGCGGGGACAAGTGACCCCGGGTCTGCGGGTGCAGGAAGCTGCAACAGGGCTTAGACTTGCCCCACCCTGACCACCGGTTTCGTCTCATGCCTGATTCATCCATCCCGTCCCGCTGCAGCTCTGTGCGACCGCGTTGCGCCCTGTGCCAGCGCCCGCCAGGGCATTGCCTGTGTCATCTGCTGCCGAGTATCGCCAGCCATACGCAGGTACTGGTGGTGCAGCACCCGGATGAGCGGAAACATGCCCTCAATACCGCCCGGTTGCTGGTGGGTGGGCTGCTCCAGGCCGAACTGCTGGTCGCCGAGCGATTGCCCGCATCCTGGTGCGCCCGGCTGGCCGATCCGGAGTGGCGCACCGAACTGCTGTTCCCCGGTCAGGATGTGCCGGTGGTCCAGGCCCCCGGGGAGGATCTGCGCCCCCGCCGCCTGGTACTGCTCGACGGCACCTGGCGCAAGGCGCGCAAGCTGCTGTATCTCAACCCGGTACTGCAGGGGTTGCCACAGGTGTCGTTGCCCGCTGGGCTGAGTAGTCGTTACCGGTTGCGCAAGGCGCCCATGGCAGAGGGACTGTCCACCATCGAGGCGGGCATGCATGCGCTGCAGGTCATCGAGCCACAGACCGACTTCAGCGCCTTGCTGCGGCCCTTCGATGCGCTGATCGAGGGGCAGATCCAGGCCATGGGGCAGGCGGTATATCAGCGCAATCACGCAGGACCACGCCCGCGCTGAGTTGTCCCCATTCGTAACAGTGATTTTGGTGTTTTCCGCTCCTCGCCGATTCCCGGGCCCGCTAGACTGGGCGATATGAGGATTTTGATACAAAAACAAAAAGTGACTCGATCCGACGGCGTGGTGACTGGAGGCGGTATGCACAAGACAGGTTTGCGGGTGGTGGTGACGGGGGCGGGTAGCGGGCTGGGGCGTGAACTGGCATTGCGTTACGCGCAGGAGGGTGCGCGGCTGGCCCTGGCTGATATTCAGGAGGAGGGGCTGGGAGAAACCCTGCGTCTGGTCGAAGCGGCGGGTGGCAGCGGCTTCACCCGACGCTGTGATGTGCGTGATTACAGTCAGTTGGCGGCACTGGCGCAGAGCTGCGAGGAGACCATGCACGGCGTCGACGTGCTGATCAACAACGCCGGCGTGGCCTCCGGTGGCTGGTTCGAGGATCTGTCGCTGGAGGACTGGGACTGGCAGATCAGTATCAACCTGATGGGGGTGGTCAAGGGCTGCAAGGCGTTCATGCCGCTGCTGCTGTCCCAGGAGGGTGGCCGGATCATCAATATCGCCTCCATGGCGGCGTTGATGCAGGCCCCTGGCATGAGCAACTACAACGTGGCCAAGGCCGGCGTGCTGGCACTCTCGGAAAGCCTGCTGTGCGAGCTGCAGCCCAAGGGCGTGCAGGTGCATGTGGTATGCCCGTCGTTCTTCCAGACCAACCTGCTCAACTCCTACCGTGGGCCGGACAATGCCTCGAAGGAGGACATCGCCAAGCTGCTTGAGGGCTCGCCGATCTCGGCGGCGGATATCGCCGATACCATCTACCGGGAAAGCCAGGCCGGCCACTTCATGATCCTGCCCCACGACAAGGGTCGCGAAGCCTGGGCGATCAAGCAGGCCAATCCGCAGGTGATCTACGACGAGATGACCCATCTGGCAGTGAAGAAGCTGGCAACCGCCGGCCGCTGACAGGGTTCTACCGGGAAAAGGGAGAGGGCATCCGCCCGTCTCCCTTTTTTCCATCCGCTGCATTCCCTCCCGGTGTCACGCGCTACGGCATGTGGCACAATGCGCCATTGACTATCGAATTACGGGATCAGACGGGAACATGGGCGTTTCTACTGCCACAGGCGGGTCGTCGGATGACAGCTGAAGTGCGTCGCATGGCGTTCCTGCTGTGGCCCGGGTGTCATCCGGCGATTCTGATGCCGGCGCTGGCGGTGTTGCGTTCGGCCAATCGCATGGCCGAGACCACGCACTACCAGATGGACTGCTTCACCCTGGACGATAACCCCATTCTTTCTCCAGAGGGCTGGCAACTGCCGGCGCGGCGCTGGACTGGTCCTGTGCAGGAACTGTCTCATCTGTGGTTGGTCGCTGACGTGGCGCAATTGCCGGTGTCGCTGAGCCCAGCACTGACATTGCAGCTCCGTTCGCTGGCGCGTGATGGCGTGCTGCTTGGTGGCCTGGAGGAAGGGGTGTTCCCCTTGGCCATGGCCGGACTGCTGGACGGCCACCGCTGTGCGGTGCACTGGCGCATGCTCGAGGAGTTTCGCGAGCGGTTTCCCGCGGTGCAGGCCGGAACCCGGCTGTTCGAGCAGGACCAGGGGCGACTGAGCAGCAGCGGCTGCGCGATTACCGATCTGTTCCTGACCCTGGTCGGAGAGCATCATGGCGCGGATCTGGCGGCGCTGGTGGCGGAGGAGCTCAATGTCGAGCGGGTCCGCGATGGCACCGAGCAGCAACGGGTGCCGCTGCGCAACCGTCTGGGCAGCACCCATCCCAAGCTCACCCAGGCGGTGATCCTGATGGAGTCGAATATCGAGGAGCCGCTGACCACCGACGAGATCGCCCGGCATGTGTGCGTATCGCGACGGCAGCTGGAGCGTATCTTCAAGCAGTATCTGAACAGCGTACCGTCGCAGTATTATCTCGAGTTGCGCCTGAACCGGGCGCGGCAGATGCTGCAGCAGACCAGCAAGTCGATCATCCAGATCGGTCTGTCCTGCGGCTTTTCATCGGGCCCGCATTTTTCCAGTGCCTACCGCAACTGTTTTGGTGTCACTCCCCGCGAGGATCGAAACCAGTACCGTGCCCAGCAGGCGCAGGACGGCCGGGTCAGTATGTAACATCGGCATGCCCAGGCATGCCATATTCACTATCCGCCTTTGGCGAATACAGGAGAGTTGAGGAAATGTCGCAGTCAATGCAGGTCAGCCGCGCCGATTTCGACCGGCTAATGGTGCCCAATTACGCCCCCGTGGACATGATTCCGGTGCGCGGCAAGGGTTCGCGCCTGTGGGATCAGCAGGGCCGAGAATACATCGACCTGGCCGGCGGCATCGCAGTCAACTCTCTGGGCCATGCCCACCCCGAGCTGGTGGAGGTGTTGACCGAGCAGGCGCACAAGCTCTGGCACGTGTCCAACATCATGACCAACGAGCCAGCGCTGCGCCTGGCCAGCAAGCTGGTGGCGGCGACCTTCGCCGATCGGGTACTGTTCGTCAACTCCGGTGCCGAGGCCAACGAGTCGGCCTTCAAGCTGGCCCGGCGCTGGGCGCATGACAATGTCGGCCCGGACAAGCACGAGATCATCGCCTGCAGCAACAGCTTTCATGGCCGTACCCTGTTCACCGTCAGTGTCGGCGGTCAGCCGAAGTACTCCCAGGGCTTCGGTCCGGCCATCGCCGGTATCAGCCACGTGCCCTACAATGATATTGCTGCCCTGGCGGCGCAGATCTCCGAGCGCACCTGTGCCGTGGTGCTGGAGCCGCTGCAGGGGGAGGGGGGAGTGATCCCGGCTTCGACCGAGTACCTGCAGGCAGTACGGGAGCTGTGCGACAAGCACGGCGCACTGCTGATCTTCGACGAGGTGCAGAGCGGTATGGGCCGTACCGGCAAGCTGTTTGCCTATATGCACAGCGGTGTGACACCGGACATCCTGACCAGCGCCAAGGGTATTGGCGGGGGCTTCCCGATCGCCGCGATGCTGACCACTGACCGGGTTGCCCCGGCGTTGAGTGTCGGCAGCCACGGCAGTACCTACGGCGGCAACCCGCTGGGTTGTGCCGTAGCCGAACGGGTGCTGGATATCATCAACACCCCGCAGGTGCTCGACGGCGTGGCGCAGCGCCATGCGCTGCTGACCGACGGCCTGCGCGCACTGGCCGACGAGCTGGGTGTGTTTTCCTCCATCCGTGGCCAGGGTCTGCTGGTCGGTGCGGTATTGGCCGAACGCTGGCGCGGCCAGGCCGGGCAGGTCATGCAGCTGGCCCAGCAGGAAGGATTGCTGGTACTGCAGGCCGGTGCTGATGTGGTGCGGCTGGCGCCGAGCCTGATCATTCCCGAGGCGGATATCCGCGAGGCGCTCGGGCGGTTGCGCTCGGCCTTGCAGAAGCTCGCCGAGTAACCGGAGAACCCCATGCTTATCCAGCGCCTGTGCACCCCGGCCGATCTGCCTGAAATAGAACGTCTTGCCATTGCCAGTCCGGTGGGGATCACTTCCCTGCCGGCTGACAGCGAACGTCTGTCGGTGATTATCGAGGGCACCGAGGCGGCGATGGATGAGGGGGTCACCTTCACCGGCGAGGAGCGCTACTTCTTCGTGCTGGAGGATGTCGACAGCGGGCGGCTGGTGGGGTGCAGCAGCATCATTTCCGCGGCGGGCTTCAGCCAGCCGTTCTACACCTTTCGCAACGAGATGTTCGTGCATGCCTCGCGGGAGCTGGGGCTGCACAATCGCATCCACGTGCTGTCGCTGTGTCATGACCTGACCGGGCACAGCCTGCTGACCGGGTTCTACCTGGATCCGACCTGGCGCAGTTACCAGGCGCTCAAGCTCAATGCCTGCGGGCGGCTGCTGTTCATTGCCTCGCATCCGCAGCGGTTCGCCGAGTCGATCGCGGTGGAAATCTCCGGTATCAGCTATGAGGATGGTAATTCGCCGTTCTGGGATGGCGTGTGCCGACACTTCTTCGACGTCGACTATGCCGAGGCGGAGCGTCTGGGCAGCAGTCTCGGGCGCAGCGTGCTGGCCGAGCTGTTGCCAGGCTATCCGCTGTACGTGCCGATGCTTCCCGATGCCGCCCAGGAAGTCATCGGCCAGGTACGACCTGCCTCGCAGATGGTCTATGACATCCTCATGAAGGAAGGTTTCGAGAGTGACAATTATATCGATATCTTCGACGCTGGCCCGGTGGTGCAGACCAAGACCGCGGAGCTGACCTCGGTGCGCTGTAGCGAGGTGGCCACCGTCAGCATCGGCCAGCCGCCAGCCCCCACCGGCACCTGGCTGGTGGCCAACGAGCGGGTGCGGGACTTCCGTGCCTGCCTGTGCGAACTGGCCTGGACACCCGGCGAGCCGCTGGTGCTGGAGGCACGGCTGGCGCAACTGCTGAAGGTTACCGAGGGTGACAGCCTCAGATTGATTGGAGGAGATTGACATGCTGGTACGTGCGGCGCGCACCGAAGACCTGCCGGCACTGCTCCAGCTGGCGCTGGAGGCCGGGTCGGGGTTGACCAGCCTGCCGGCCAGCGATGAGCGTCTGGGGCGGCGCCTGCAGACGGTGGCCGCGAGCTTTGCCGGCGAACTGCCGGCAGCCGATGCCGACTATCTGTTCGTGCTGGAGGATGAGCACGGGCAGGTGGTCGGTACCAGTGGCGTGCTCGCTGCCGCCGGGCTGCGCGAGCCCTGGTACAGCTATCGCATGGGCTTGACGGTCACCGCCAGCCGCGAGTTGAGCGTGTATCGCCAGCAGCCAACGCTGTTTCTGACCAATGATCTGACCGGGGCCTCGGCGCTGTGCTCGCTGTACCTGAGTCTGCCGCACCGGCACAGCGTGAATGGCCGGCTGCTGTCCAAGGCGCGGTTCATCCACATGGCCGAGTTCGCCACCGATTTTGCTCCGCGGGTGATTGCCGAAATGCGCGGCCTGTCGGACCGCCAGGGGCGTTCGCCGTTCTGGGACAGCCTCGGGCAGCATTTCTTCCGCATGGACTTCGCCCACGCCGACTACCTCACCGGTACCGGCAGCAAGGCCTTCATCGCCGAGATGATGCCGAAGTTCCCGCTGTATGCCTGCTTCCTCAGTCAGGAAGCGCGCGATGCCATGGGCCGGGTGCATCCGGATTCGGAGCCGGCGCTGGCGATGCTCACCGAGGAAGGGCTGCAATACCAGGGCTATATCGATATCTTCGATGGTGGCATCACCATCGAGGCGCCGCCCGGCCAGATTCGCAGCATCCGGGAAAGCCAGCAACTGGTACTGGCGGTGGGCACACCGGGAGATGAAGCGCAGACCTACCTGGTTCACAACCGCGGCCGTGCGGACTGCCGCATCACGGCCGCGCCCGGGCGCATCGCCGCCGGCACCCTGGTGGTGGCGGCGCAAACCGCCGAACTGCTGCGGGTGCGTGCCGGTACGCCGGTACGCGCGGTGGCGCTGGTCGGCGGACCGGGCGTCGCCGATCCCTATGCGGTTGCCGCTCCCTGACAGACCGGAGCGGTGGTCGGTGGGATATCCAATCGCACCGATAGACAGAATCGCGCAGAGCAGGTAATGCATGCTGTCTTGCTATACCTATATAATGACGAACTTTGCCCGGCGTGAGCCTGGCCGACCTGATCCGTGGTAAGGGACCTATGAAAAGCGCTGAGATCCGTGAAGCCTTCCTTCGCTTCTTTGAAGAGAAGGGCCATACCCGAGTCGCCTCCAGTTCGCTGGTGCCGGCAGATGATCCGACGTTGCTGTTTACCAACGCCGGGATGAACCAGTTCAAGGACTGCTTCCTGGGGCTGGAAAAGCGAGCCTACACCCGCGCGACCAGCAGCCAGAAGTGCGTACGTGCCGGTGGCAAGCACAACGACCTGGAAAATGTCGGCTATACCGCCCGCCACCACACCTTCTTCGAGATGCTGGGCAACTTCAGTTTCGGTGACTACTTCAAGCGTGATGCCATTCATTATGCCTGGGAGTTCCTGACCTCCGAGCAGTGGCTCAAGCTGCCCGCCGAGAAGCTCTGGGTCACCGTCTACGCCAGCGATGACGAAGCCTACGACATCTGGACCAAAGAGATCGGCGTGCCCGCCGAGCGCATGGTACGCATCGGTGACAACAAGGGCGCCCCCTATGCCTCGGACAACTTCTGGGCGATGGGTGATACCGGTCCGTGCGGTCCCTGCACCGAGATCTTCTTCGATCATGGCGAACACATCTGGGGTGGCCCGCCGGGCAGCCCGGAGGAGGACGGCGACCGCTATATCGAGATCTGGAACAACGTGTTCATGCAGTTCAACCGCACCGCCGATGGTGTGCTGCATCCACTGCCGGCGCCGAGCGTGGATACCGGCATGGGCCTGGAGCGCATCAGCGCGGTGCTGCAACATGTCAACTCCAACTACGAGATCGACCTGTTCCAGAACCTGCTGAAGGCGGCTGCCGAAGCCATTGGTTGTGCCCAGGACGATGCCGCGTCACTGAAGGTAGTGGCCGACCATATCCGCTCCTGCAGCTTCCTGATCGCCGACGGTGTGCTGCCGTCCAACGAAGGACGCGGCTACGTGCTGCGCCGGATCATCCGCCGCGCCTGCCGCCATGGTAACAAGCTGGGCGCTACTGGCACCTTCTTCCACAGGATCGTTCCGGCGCTGGCCGCCGAGATGGGTGCAGCCTTCCCCGAGCTGAAGACACAGCAGGCGCATATCGAGCGCGTGCTCAAGACTGAAGAAGAGCAGTTCGCCAAGACCCTGGAGCAGGGCCTGCGGATTCTCGAGCAGGACCTGGTTGCACTTGAGGGCAGTGAGATTCCCGGCGACGTGGTTTTCAAGCTGTACGACACCTACGGCTTCCCCATGGACCTGACCGGTGATATCGCCCGCGAGCGCGGCCTGACCATCGACGAGGCCGGCTTCGACACCGCCATGGAAGCCCAGCGTGAGCGGGCCCGTGCGGCCAGCCAGTTCGGTCTCGATTACAACCAGTTGGTCAAGATCGACGGCGAGACCCGGTTCGAGGGCTACACCGCCACCGCCGGCTCGGCGCAGATTCTTGCCCTGTACCGTGACGGCCAGGCGGTCGAGACGCTGGGCGAGGGTGAGTCGGGTGTAGTGGTACTGGACCGCACGCCATTCTATGCCGAATCCGGCGGCCAGGTAGGTGACACCGGCTACCTGAGTGGCGCTGGGGTGCGCTTCGATGTGCGCGACACCACCAAGGCCGGCGGTGCCCACCTGCACCACGGCGTGGTAAGCAGCGGTAGCCTGGCCGTTGGCAGCACCATCAAGGCGGTGGTCGACGACGGTGTGCGTGACGCCACCAAGGGCAACCACTCGGCCACCCACCTGCTGCACGCGGCGCTGCGCCAGGTGCTGGGCGAGCATGTGCAGCAGAAGGGCTCGCTGGTGGACAGCCAGCGCCTGCGTTTCGACTTCAGCCACTTCGAGGCGATCGCTCCGCAGCAGCTGCGTGAGCTGGAGCGCATGGTCAACGAACAGATCCGGCGCAACTCGGCGGTGGAAATCGAGGTCACCGATATCGAGACCGCCAAGGCCAGAGGTGCCATGGCGCTGTTCGGCGAGAAGTACGGTGATCAGGTGCGGGTGCTGAGCATGGGCGGCGGCTTCTCCGTCGAACTGTGCGGTGGCACTCACGTCAATCGTACCGGTGACATCGGCCTGTTCAAGATCGTCAGCGAGGGTGGTATCGCCTCGGGCATACGCCGCATCGAAGCGATCACCGGCCAGGTGGCCCTGGACTGGATTGCCGAATCGGAAGAGCAACTGCGCCAGGCGGCGCAACTGGTCAAGGGCAACCGTGACAACCTGCTGTCCAAGCTGAATGCGGCGCTCGAGCGCGCGCAGCAGCTGGAGAAGGATGTGCAGCAGCTCAAGGCCAAGGCGGCCAGCGCGGCTGGCAACGATCTGGCTGGCGAGGCACAACAGTTGGCCGGCATGAATGTGCTGGTCAAACGCCTGGACGGGCTGGATGGCAAGGCGCTGTTGGCCCTGATCGACCAATTGAAGAACAAGCTGGGCTCGGCGGTGCTGCTGCTGGGTGGCGAGCTGGACGGCAAGGTAGTGCTGGTCGCCGGGGTTACCAAGGATCTGACCAGCCGGGTCAAGGCTGGCGATCTGATCCGCACCACGGCGCAGGCGGTGGGCGGCAAGGGTGGCGGGCGCCCGGACATGGCGCAGGGTGGCGGCACCGAGGTGGCCGCATTGGATGCCGCGCTGGCTGACGCAGCCGAATGGATTGCGCAGCAGTGACAGTGAACAGGGTCAGGCGTCCCAGGGCGCCTGGCGCAACGATCGGGTAACCGATTTCTGCATGGGGGTTGGTGCGACAAATGGCACTTATTGTCCAGAAGTTTGGTGGTACCTCGGTTGGCAGTGTGGAACGCATTGCTCAGGTGGCCGAGAAAATCAAGGCGTTCAAGGCCCAGGGGAATGATCTGGTCATCGTGGTTTCGGCCATGAGTGGTGAAACCAATCGGCTGATCGGGCTGGCGCGGGAAATCTGTGCCGATCCGGACCCACGGGAAATGGACGTGATCCTGTCCACCGGTGAGCAGGTGACCATCGGCCTGTTGGCCATGGCGCTCAAGTCCATCGATGTACCCGCCGTATCCTATACTGGCGCCCAGGTGCGCATCGAGACCGACAATGCCTTCGGCAAGGCGCGTATCCAGCGTATCGATGAGCAGAAGCTGCGCGGTGAACTGGAGGCCGGGAAGGTGGTGATCGTGGCCGGCTTCCAGGGCATGGACGGCAACGGCAATATCACCACCCTCGGCCGTGGTGGCTCGGATACCACGGCGGTGGCCCTGGCGGCGGCGCTCAAGGCTGACGAGTGCCAGATCTATACCGATGTGGATGGCGTCTATACCACCGATCCACGGGTGGTCGACAGTGCCCGTCGGCTGGACAAGGTCACCTTCGAGGAAATGCTCGAGATGGCCAGCCTGGGCTCCAAGGTGCTGCAGATTCGCGCGGTCGAGTTCGCCGGCAAATACAACGTGCCACTGCGTGTGTTGCACAGTTTCAAAGAGGGTCCCGGGACCCTGATTACCCTTGAGGAAGATCTTTCAATGGAACAGCCCGTCATTTCCGGCATTGCTTTCAATCGTGACGAAGCCAAGCTGACTATCCGCGGTGTGCCGGATACCCCCGGCGTGGCATACAAGATCCTGGGGCCGGTCAGCTCGGCGAACATCGAAATCGACATGATCGTGCAGAACGTTTCCCAGGATCAGACCACCGACTTCACCTTCACCGTCAATCGCATCGACCAGCGTCGCACCGAAGAAATTCTGCGCAAGGTGGCGACTGAAATCGGTGCCCGGGAAGTGGCTGGCGACAGTGCTATTGCCAAGGTCTCGATCGTGGGTGTGGGCATGCGTTCGCATGCCGGTGTGGCCAGCAAGATGTTCGAGGCGCTGGCGCAGCATGGCATCAACATCCTGATGATCTCCACCTCGGAGATCAAGATTTCCGTGGTCATCGACGAGAAGTACCTGGAACTGGCCGTACGTACCCTGCATTCTGCCTTCGAGCTGGATGCGCCTGCTGAAGAGGCCGACCAGATCGGCTGACACCCGGCGGTGGTCTGTTGATCATCGCGGCGGGCACGATTGCTAACGGTCGTGCCTGCTGACAGGTCCAGTTAGTGTGAATTGTCGCATCGATATCGAACGCCTGATGCCCGTTGTGGTCACATTTATGCAAACGTGACGGCTGAACAGGCACCAGGCCGATTTTTTTATTGCAGAGCTGTGTCCTGATTAATGAGCAAGGAGAAATGGAATGCTTATTCTGACTCGCAGGGTTGGTGAAACCCTGATGGTAGGTGATGAAGTAACAGTAACGGTCCTGGGCGTGAAGGGTAATCAGGTGCGTATTGGCGTCAATGCCCCGAAAGAAGTGGCTGTGCACCGCGAAGAAATCTACCAGCGCATCCAGAAAGAGAAGGATGATGCATCAAACGATTAATTTTCTTAAATTTTTCATTGCATTAGCGCAGCCGCGCAGTTAATATTCTGCGCGTGTTACGGAGAGGTGGCCGAGAGGCCGAAGGCGCTCCCCTGCTAAGGGAGTACACCTCAAAAGGGTGTCGAGGGTTCGAATCCCTCCCTCTCCGCCACTTTTGTGTTATAGAGTTGTCAAGAGATAGTTTCTTGAATTTAAAAGAAAAAATCGTTTGACAGGCAGAAAAAAGACTCTATAATACGCACCCACAACGCACTCGTAGCTCAGCTGGATAGAGTACTCGGCTACGAACCGAGCGGTCGGAGGTTCGAATCCTCCCGAGTGCGCCACTTTGAAAAGCCCATTGCTCATACAGTGGGTTTTTTTTCGTCCCGCAAAAATCGCAGTCATCACACCTGCGCAAAAGCCTGCCAGACTGGCTAAAGGGCCGGTTGCTGTCGCGTCGCCAGGGCCCTTCCTGCGGCTGCTGCGAAACGGCAGCTGCCCCTGGTGGCAGGCCGATCTTGTCTTGTCGGAGGACGTACCATGTCAGAGCTGAACAGAAAGTCCCCAGAGCGTCTGCAGGACCGCCTCGAGCAGGTCATCCAGCTGCTTGAGCGACACCGGCTGGTCGACTCGCTGCTGGACAGGACCGATAGCGACAGACAGGACCAGGCCGATGATCTGGTGTACCGGCAGAACCGGGCCGAGTTGCAGAACAAGCTCAGCGAGCTGCACCCGGCCGACGTCGCCTATATCCTCGAATCCCTGCCGCTGGACGAGCGTCTGGCGGTCTGGCAACTGGTCAAGTCCGATCACGACGGCGATATCCTGCTCGAAGTGTCCGATGCGGTGCGTGAAACCCTGATCGCCGACATGGACAGCCACGAAATCATCGCGGCGGCCAATGCACTGGATGCCGACGAACTGGCGGACCTGGCGCCGGACCTGCCGCGCGACGTAGTGCGCGAGCTGATGGACAGTCTGGATGCCCAGCGTCGCGAGCGGTTGCGCTCGGCCCTGTCCTATGATGAGGACGAGGTTGGCGCGCTGATGGACTTCGACATGGTCACTATCCGTGATGATGTCACCCTGGAGGTCGTCAGCCGTTACCTGCGGCGCTTCGATAGCTTGCCGGACCATACCGACAAGTTGTTCGTGGTCGACAGCGAAGGTCGCCTCCAGGGCGTTCTGCCGATCCACAAGCTGCTGGTGAGTTCACCGGATGCCGTGGTGGCCGATGTCATGGCCACCGACCCGGTGGTGTTCGACCCGCATGCCGAGGCAGGGGAGGCCGCCCAGGCGTTCGAGCGCTATGACCTGGTCACCGCGCCGGTGGTGGATGCCGATGGCAAGCTCTGCGGTCGGGTGACCATTGATGAAGTGGTCGACTACATTCGCGAAGAAAGCGAGGCCGAAGTACTCAGCTCGGCAGGTCTGCGCGAGGAGGAAGACATTTTCGCCTCGGTCTGGAAATCCGTGCGCAACCGCTGGGCCTGGCTGGCCATCAACCTGTGTACGGCGCTGGTTGCCTCCCGGGTGATCGGCCTGTTCGAGCATTCCATCGAGCAACTGGTGGCATTGGCGGCGCTGATGCCGATTGTCGCCGGTATTGGTGGTAATTCCGGTAACCAGACCATTACCATGATCGTTCGTGGTATCGCCACCGGCCAGGTTCAGGTAGCCCATGGTCGCCGACTGATCCGCAAGGAGGCGGGTGTGGCTATGATCAACGGGCTGTTCTGGGGCTTGGTGTTGGCGGTAATCGCCTGGGTTCTCTATGACAGTGCGGCGCTATCGGTGGTGCTGATGGCGGCCATGCTGTTGAATATGCTGCTGGCGGCGCTGATGGGCGTGTTCATTCCGCTGCTGCGGCTGCGCTCGGGCAAGGACCCGGCGCTGGGCTCCAGTGTGATGATCACGGGTATCACCGACAGTGGTGGTTTCTTCATTTTCCTCGGCCTGGCGACATTGTTTCTGTTATGAGTCGTTGATCTGGACGATTGCCAGTCCCGGCAATGTAAGGTTACATTGAGCCGGCTTTGCCGGGGCGGAGTGTCGATGCAGTCCGCCAGTACGCCAGAAGCGCATTCACACAGGTGGTGCGCTTTTTTGATAATGGAGGCATGAAAACAATGAGTTCGACTGAACTGCTGATGGAAGGTGTGGATTTGATGTTGATGGGCATGGGAGCGGTCTTCGTGTTTCTGCTGCTGCTGATCGCCTGCATCAACCTGATGTCGTGGCTGGTAATCCGCTTCGTGCCGGAAGAGATGCCGGTGACCGCGGCGCCCAAGCGGGTGCCTGTGTCAGCTACCGCGCCGGTTGAACCCGAGCTGCTTGCTGCAATCGGTGCCGCTGTGCGACTGCACCGTGCCAAGCGCGCTGCCAGCTGAAACGCAATCCTGACAATCTGAATAACAACACAGGCCGTACATTCATGACCATCATGAAAGCTAATCCATTAGGAATTACCGACGTCATCCTGCGTGACGCTCACCAATCCATTCTTGCCACCCGCATGCGCCTTGAAGACATGTTGCCGATCGCCGGCAAGCTGGATCAGGTGGGCTTCTGGTCCGTGGAGTCCTGGGGTGGGGCGACCTTCGATGCGTGCATCCGCTATCTTGGCGAAGATCCCTGGGAGCGTATCCGCGCCCTCAAGAAGGCGATGCCCAATACCCGTCAGCAGATGTTGTTGCGCGGTCAGAACCTGCTGGGTTACCGGCATTACGCCGATGATGTGGTGGAGAAATTCGTCGAGCGGGCAGCCTCCAATGGGGTGGACGTATTCCGCGTATTCGACGCGATGAACGACCCGCGCAATCTGCAGACGGCGCTCAAGGCGGTCAAGCAGGTCGGTAAGCACGCCCAGGGCACGATCTCCTATACCACCAGCCCGGTGCATACGCTGGACATGTGGGTCGATCTGGCCAAGCAGATCGAGGACATGGGCGCCGAATCCATCGCCATCAAGGATATGGCCGGCATTCTGACGCCCTATGTGTCATTCGAGCTGGTATCCCGATTGAAGCAGACGCTGAGCATTCCAGTGCACATGCAGTGTCATGCTACCGCCGGCCTGTCCACGGCTGCGATTCTCAAAGCGGCCGAGGCGGGCATCGACAATGTCGATACGGCCATCTCGTCGATGTCGATGACCTATGGCCATTCGCCGACCGAGTCGGTGGTGGCGATCTTCCAGAACACCGAGCGTGATACCGGCCTTGATCTGGAACTGCTGGAAGAAGTGGCCGCCTACTTTCGCGAGGTGCGGAAGAAGTACGCCAAGTTCGAAGGCAACCTCAAAGGGGTGGATTCGCGCATCCTCGTCGCCCAGGTGCCGGGTGGCATGTTGACCAATATGGAGAGTCAGCTGAAAGAGCAGGGCGCCGGGGATCGCTTCGATGAAGTGCTCGCCGAGATCCCACGAGTGCGCGAAGACCTGGGCTTCATCCCGCTGGTCACGCCCACCTCGCAGATCGTCGGGACCCAGGCGGTGATCAACGTGCTGACCGGTGAGCGCTACAAGTCCATTACCAAGGAAACCGCCGGTGTGCTCAAAGGTGAGTATGGCGCAGCGCCTGCCCCCTTCAATGCCGCGTTGCAGGCCCGTGTGCTGGATGGTACTGACGCGATCAGCTGTCGCCCGGCGGATCTGCTGGAACCGGAAATGGACAAGCTGACGCTCGAGTTGCAAGAGCTGGCAGCGGAAAAGGGATTCTCACTGGCGGATAACGAAGTTGATGACGTGCTTACCTATGCGTTGTTCCCGCAGATCGGTCTGAAATTCCTGGAAAACCGTGGCAATCCCGAAGCATTCGAACCGGCACCGACTGGCCAGGCGCCAGCTGCGGTTAGCGGACAGCGGGGCGAGTCGGAGGTCTACACCGTATCAGTGGGTGGCAGGGATTTCGTCGTCCAGGTCACCGATGGTGGCGACATCAGCGGTATCAAGCCGTTGGGCGAATCGTCGGCGGTCGGCGCGGCCAGCGTCAGCCCACAGGTGGCCCCGACGGCAGGTGAGCCGCAGGTGGCTCCACTGGCCGGTAATATCTTCAAGGTACTGGTGCAGCCTGGCGACCAGGTACAGGAAGGGGAGTTGGTGCTGATCCTGGAGGCGATGAAGATGGAAACGGAAATCCGCGCCATCAGCTCCGGAGTGATCGGCTCGGTCAATGTGAAGGTTGGCGATGCGGTATCGGTCGGTGACACCTTGTTGACCATCGGCTAAGGAGAGCTCCATGGAAAAGTTGTTCCTGCTGTGGCAGACCACAGGCCTGTATCATCTGGCAGCGGGTCAGTTGCTGATGATCCTGGTGTGTCTGTTGCTGATTTACCTGGCTATCCGCAAGGGCTTCGAGCCGCTGTTGCTGATCCCGATCGGCTTTGGCGGTATCCTGGCCAACCTGCCGGTGGCGGGTATGGCGGAAGTGGGTGGGCTGCTCAGGCTCATCTATGATGTCGGCATACCGACCAGTGTCTTTCCCCTGCTGATTTTCATGGGGGTCGGTGCCATGACCGATTTCGGTCCGATGCTGGCCAACCCGCGTACCCTGTTGCTGGGTGCGGCAGCACAGGTTGGCATCTTTGGCACCTTGCTTGGGGCGCTGGCACTGACGGCCTGGGGTGTTCCCGGGTTCGATTTCACCCTGCGTGAAGCTGCCTCTATCGCGATCATCGGCGGGGCCGACGGCCCCACCTCGATCTTCGTGACCTCCAAGCTGGCACCCGATCTGCTGGGACCGATTGCGGTGGCGGCCTATTCCTATATGGCGCTGGTACCGCTGATCCAGCCGCCGATCATGCGTGCCCTGACGACGGAAAAGGAACGTGCCATCGTCATGACCCAGCTGCGGGTAGTCAGCAAGGTCGAGAAGATAGCCTTCCCCCTGGTATTGCTTCTGCTCATTTCGCTGCTGTTGCCCGATGCCGCACCGCTGGTGGGCATGTTCTGCTTTGGCAACCTGATGCGTGAGAGCGGCGTGGTTGAGCGCCTGGCGGATACGACGCGCAATGCCTTGATCAATATCGTGACCATTGCGCTGGGGTTGGCGGTGGGTTCCAAGCTGTCGGCCGATTCCTTCCTGCAGATGAAGACCCTGGGCATTCTGGTGCTGGGGATGGTGGCGTTCTGCATGGGAACGGCCGGTGGGGTGTTGATGGCCAAGCTGATGAACAAGTTCAGCAAGCACCCGATCAACCCGCTGATTGGTTCGGCTGGTGTGTCAGCGGTGCCGATGGCGGCCCGGGTATCCAACAAGGTTGGCCTGGAAGCCAATCCGCATAACTTCCTGCTGATGCATGCCATGGGGCCCAACGTGGCGGGTGTGATCGGCTCGGCGGTGGCTGCGGGTATTCTGCTGGCGTTCGTTGGTTGATCCACGGCTCGATGTAGCTGGGAGAGTATCCCACTAAAAAACCCGCTCAGTTCGCTGAGCGGGTTTTTTAGTGGCAACGGGCCGGGACTAACGCAGGCGCTGGAGCAGCGCCTGTCTCGGCTCAGGCCTGCTGTTCGCCTGCCAGCAGGGCAAGCAGGGCATTCTGCTGGCGACGACTCATTTCCCTGAAACGCAGCAGCAATTCGCGTTCAGGGTGGTTCAGGTCTTCCAGCCGCTGCTCATTGAGAGCCTGGCGCGAAGGCTGTTCAGGCAGGCTGGGGAGGTCCAGCAGGCTGTGTTCCAACCGAGCGATGATCTCTGAGTTCATGCTGCGGTGGTGTTGCTTGGCAACCTCGGCAATGCGGTCACGCATGCCTTCGGGGAGGCGGACGACAAACTTGTCGGCTGTTCGACTGGTGTAGCTCTGGAGTGCAGTTTTCATGGGCAACAATAATCGCTTTAGCTGATGAATCGATCCCGGCCAGTTGGAATCCGTATGGCTTCCTGCCATCCAAACCGCCATCTCGTCAGGAGTTCAAAAAAACCCTGACACATTGACAATGGATAAAGGCATTTTGCTCAATTCCATACCCATTTTTTCAACGGCTCAGAGGTGTGCCGGAATTACGTCTCGTTTTTGCGACGGGTTTCCGGCGCTGGCCATTTGAAATCGAACTTTGGCAGTATTTGTCAAGGTGGTCAAGCCCAGTTGTGATCAGGTAATATGCGCGGCACGAAAATCGATACTGTCATTGCGCTTGTAGCTCAGCTGGATAGAGCAACCGCCTCCTAAGCGGTAGGTCCCCGGTTCGAATCCGGGCTCGCGCACCATATAAATCAAGGGCTTGCGTGGCATATGGTCTGCAGGCCTTTCGTTTTTCAGGGGAATGGTCCCTATATTGGTCCCTACTTCTCCCGCGCTACGCTTTCTGGGGGGGGCTTGGTGCCTTGTGCTTGCCCGGTCTGGTTGTTACTCCAGAAAAAACAAAGGCTTACAGTGTGTCAGCTGTAAGCCTGTGGGGGTGCTTTTGGTGGTGTTACCAAGAGGTGCTAGGCCGCCTCGCTTGAGGGTGTCCCCAGCTCGAATGTCCCCGATGTAACCTTGCGGATCTCGCCCAGACGCCAGCGCGGGGATGCCGGCCCGATAGGTACTGATGCAGGGTACCGGCCTGTTTTGATCCCCGCATACCATGTCGATCGCGATATTCGCACCAGGGCCAATACCTCACCGATTGACAGCATTGCACTATCCGGCAGTTGGTCCAGGTAGCGGTAATCCTTCTCCTCATTCTTCTTCATGATTCCCCCTTCGCATACTTCTGCAGATCGGTTTGGTCGATATTTGATGCGGCAATATGCCGCACACTTGAGTTGTGTCAGTCATGGTTATCACCACCTCGCTGAGCGCTATTTGCGATCAAGCTCAGCAGCGCCTCACCTTCACCGGGTTTAAACAAGGTTTCTCGCGGCGGCTCCGGCGTGTGAGGCATGTGATCAATGCGTATCACGTCACTGTCATAGAAGGTCCGCGCCTTGCCGGTCTTGGTGTTCACTCCCACCATCTGGCCGGGGCATGTCCAGTACGCGCCGCGGATGCCTGTCACCTTGAGCTGCAGCATGTGCCCGCCGAGTTCGACCGTGACGATCGTGTCTTTTGGATATGCAGCTGCTGTAGCGGCTTCGAGGTCCTGCTGAGCACGACTGAGGCGTTCTTTTGCCGCTTCGACTGATCGGATCATGCTTCACCCCCTGGCAGCGTGCGGTAGAGCTCCAGCGCCGCATCTATCTTGTCGCGCAACACCTCCATGCTGTCTGCTGGCATAGGGGTTTCGGCTTCGAGATAGGCTTGAAGGCGGAGCAGGGTGGCTTCCAGGGCGTCTACCAGTTCGCCAACAAGGTGCTCATACCCCTCGGCAAGCTGCGCGGGCAGCGGCTCCCTGGGCTGCTGTGCAGTGGCACAAGATGGCGGCGCGGCGCACGCTTGTGGTGGGGTATGAGCGCTTTCGTCGGCTGACGCATTGTCGATAAGGCCTGCCCCTGCGGGGCAGACGCTCTTTGTTGTCGGGCGGGCAGGGCATGCGTGAGTCGTCGCTTTTGCGTTGTTGATGGTCATGCGGCCGCCCTCCCTGCGTAGCGGCCCAGCTGAGCTTCAATGGCGCTGATCTGTTGCTTCAGGTTGGCAATCGTCTGGGCGGCCCGGGCGGCGGCGTCCGACTCCAGCCTTGGCGCGCGGGCTTTGAGCATTGCAACATTAGCCAGGTGGGCCTTGCGTTCGGCGATGAGGGTGTTGGTATGGGCGTGGCTCATGCGGCTTTCTCCATTTGCTCCACCGGGGCGTCCGGTGCTTCAGGTGTAGGTGTGGCAGCTTTATAGCGTCCGGCCATCGCATAGCACTCCCGGCTCAAAGCGCTGGCCGTCATGGCATGGCTACTGCGCATAGCCTGGAATGTCTCGCTGGCCAGGTGCAGCTCCTGGCCTGCCCGGAGCAGGGTGTAGTGGTCCTCGAGGGACTGATCGGCCTGGCTGCTTAGCTGACGGCGCAGCTCGGCGTTTTCAGCGGTCAGGTCGGCGACAGTCTGCTGGAGCCGGAATATCGTCCGGTGGTGAGCCCGGCATTTGGCGCGCAGCGCTTCCAGTGGTGCTGCTTGCTTGATCTCATGTTCCCGCCTGGCCACATACTGGCCGTAAAAGTACATGCCGATTGCAAGCGCAGCGGCAAGGCTGATGATCACCGCATCGATCGCGGCATGAAGGTTTGTCATGGGTATTTCCTCGCTGTGGTCGACCGGTGGTGGCGGTCAGGTAGTTTGGCCGGGCGGATTGTTCCGATCGGCCAGTTGCTGGTCCGCCTCCCAGGCTCGGTACTCGATGTACGCGGCCAAGGCGCGGATGTGGACGAAGCGGTCTGCTTTCTGGCTCAGTGCCAGGGTGGTTACCGGTAGCGGTATCCGCTCGGTACCCAGCGCACCCTTGAACGTTTCGGCATTCATGCTGCGGAAATACCGGACGCGGATATCCTCGACCGGTATCAGCTCATCGCCGAACACCCGGAACAGGCGATCAAGCGTGTCACGGGCTGGAGCCAGCGGCAGGCGTATGGGCATTTGGTTTTCTCGGTCACTCATCTTGCTTTCCCGTTTCTCGCTGGGTGGTGCCAGCTGTTCAGAACGTGGGTTTTTATGAGGTCGCGCCACTCGGGCGGGACCTGTTCCAACGCTCGCTTGCGCGCTTCCTTGTCGGGCAATGCGAGGATCTGGGCGGCCTATTGCCTAGGTGACACCTCTCCGGTCCTCCGGTACCGGTGGAAGCTCCAGATCGAGCTTGCTGGCCAGCCAGTTGAGTCCGGCCTGGGTGACCCTGGTGGACTGGCTGTACTGCATGCCGCACACCGGGTGGTACCACTGGCCCTGCTTGATCTGCAGGTAGCAACGATCGCGCACCGGGCTTGCCGGCAGGTTCTCGCTGTCAAGCAGGCCGGCATTGCGCATGCGTTGGATCAGATCCTGGCGGGATATGCCGAAGTAGCGGGCAGCTTGGGCGAGGGAGCGGTTAGCCATGGCTGGCCTCCCGTTGCTGTGTGTCCCGTCGGGCGCAGTTACTGGCGTTGAGCGCTAGATCGTAAAGTCGGTCTGCCTCCTCGGTATCTATCAGCTTTGCCAAATGGGCCATGCTGATTCGCCCCAGGGCCGCCCCGTATTCGATGGATGCGCAGTGCCGATCGGTGATTGATCGCAGGCTTCCCAAGCCCCGCTGAATGGCTTTAATGGCTTCGGTGCGCCGTGTCATGCCGCACGCTCCAGCTGGCCATTGGCGCAGTCGGTGAGCCATTGCTCGGCGCGGTCTCGCAGGGACTTGCTGCTTGTTGCGCCGTTCAGGGTGCAGCTGTTGAAGCTATCCGCTGCCCGCAAGGTGAGGCGCACGCCGGTACCAGGTATTGGCTCGACAGTGAGTTCAGCCGGGGTGCGGCGACCGTGCGGGCCTTCAAAGAACAAGCGGAAGCGCCCGTGTAATGCAATCCAGCTGGCCAGCAGCTGGGTGCTGGTGGGAGTGAGTTTGATCATGCCGCATGCCCTCCGTCATTCGGATCGAAGGGATAGGGGCGCGGCTGCGCTTTCAGGTGGGGCTTGCCGCCGCCAACAACAACCAGGCAGCCGGTACGCTGCTGGATTGCCTCAACGGCGGCAGGGGAGTGTGTGCACGCGGGGTGCACGTGGATTTTTGCGGTGGTGCGCATGGTGTTTGCCTCGTCTCTGTGGTGGAGATAAGTGCTTGCGGTCGCAGAATATCAAGCAAGCTTGCAAATATAAAAGCATGCTTGTGGTTTTAATGCAAGAATGCTTGAAGTTTCTGTGTGGACGTTGACGTGTGTATCTCTACGGATACAATGAGGCATGGCTTATATAATCCAGAAAACCGAGATCTTTGACCGCTGGCTTTCCCGCTTGAAGGATGCAAAAGGCAAGGTTGCCATCCTGCGGCGCATAAGCCGTGCAAAAGGCGGCAACTTGGGTGATATCAAGCCGGTAGGCGGCGATGTTACGGAGATGCGCCTGGATGTGGGGCCGGGCTACCGGCTGTACTTTACGCGCCGCGGTGAAGCGATAATCTTGCTGCTATGTGGCGGAGACAAGCCGTCTCAGTCGCGTGACATTAAGCTGGCCAAGAAGCTGGTGGGAGAACTTGAATGAAACCTGTGATTACAGAATTTGACCTGGCTGACTACCTCGACAGCGAGGAGATGATTGCCGAGTATCTGTCCCAGGTGCTGGCGGAAGGTGACACCGAGGAGCTGCTGCAAGCCATCGGCCATGTGGCCAAGGCTCGGGGCATGACGCAGATTGCCAAGGAAACCGGTCTGGGTCGGGAAAGTCTGTATAAAGCGTTTGCTCCTGGGGCGAAGCCGCGCTTTGAAACGGTGGTCAAGGTGATGAATGCGCTGGGTGTGGAGCTTCATGCACATCCCGTACGCCTGTAACTGGTAGGGAAGGAGATGCAGAAAAGCCCGCGCGGGCGCGGGCTTGGATTATTCGGCTGCGGTGGGAAGGGGTGGGGCAGTGCCCTCTTTTACATCCAGACCGACACACGGTACGAGGTTTCCATCTGCGAGGATGTTAACTTTCAGATAGCCAGGCTCGTTGAAAAGATAGTTCTGGGCAATGAACTCCATTCTAATGCAGTGCATAGGCTCGCCAGCTGATGAGATGACTGGCTGCAGGTCGGCAGTATCGATATCAATATCGATGGCGAAGGACTGCTGGTCATTGAAAACAATTTCGAGCTTCGCTTTGCTGATGGGCTCTGCAGCTGGCGTATACAACTGAACCGACACGCATAGCTTGATCATGTGGAAAGGGAAGCGTGGAACCATCATTGCATCAGTGTACATGCCGATGTACATCAGCTTGCCGTTATCCTCGCGCCGAATATCATCGGAAAATACAGCTACAGCGTAACGCTTCATGCCTGTTTCCTCGATGATTCCCATACAGCAAATAGCTGATCCAGGCTGACATTCAAAGCTTTGGATAGCAGGGCGGCAGTCTCAAGCATCATGTTCTGTTTGCCGTTCTCTATGTTGGCGATATGCGGTTGAGAGGTGTTTACAGCCTTAGCCAGGGCCTGCTGTGATAGACCCGCCTTCAGCCTAAGCGTCTTCAGACTGGTAGGGGCGTCCTTGTAGTAGGTGTCTGCTATTTGTTGACGGGCGTTTGCCAGTGCAGCGGCTCCCTCCTGGTTGCCCTCCAGTTTGGAAAGCAGGTCGGAAAATTTGCTATGTTTCCGAGCCATAGCCGACTTAGGGCTGGGGATATCAAATGACAATACTCGCCCAGGGGTAGAGGTCGTTGGAGCTTTGGTTTTCCCACTACTCTTCCATAAGCTGCCGGTAGGCTGCTTGGATTCTGAGTGAAAGATCGCTGTCGAGCTCATAGTCAAACTCTTCAATTTTGGTTGCTGTGTCTGCTTTTCGGCCAATGCCGAGAATCACGTATGTATCGATGAGTGGCTGGAAGGCGTAAATGCACCTGTAGTCGCTGCATTCGTCGTCGAAGCCGCGCAGACGCCACATGTTCATATTGTGGATCTGTGCTTGACCCCATGTCCTCACGTTGAATTTTGCTGTTCTTGGTTGGGGGTGTGCCGGTCTTCCTCCAAATCCGTTTTGGGTAAGCCTATCCAGCAAGTCTTGGTCGCACTCCAGTTGCTCGAGCAAGGCTATCAGCAGTACGCCGGCAGGCGGGTCATGCTCCAGTATGCGAGCCAGGTCATCTGCGGCATCATCATGCACAATCAGCTCATACACTATATAAGACCGTATATAACAATTCAACGGATAGACGAAAACCGCTCGGCAGATCAGGCTTACCTTTCAGAGCAACATCCCTGTCTGCCATGCTGCCTTGCGGCAGTATGGGGCTCGTGACGGCTCCATTTAGGTGTAAGGTGTTCATAGTCTTTGCGACCGCCAAGCCAGCAATACACGCGCATGAATAATCAGGTTGTCCAGATCCTTCCCAGTCACCTCATAGGGCGGATATGCCTCGTTGTCCGATAGCACGCGGACGCCGTTGGGCAAGATCTGTAGGCGTTTGACCATCAGGGCGCCACTGAGGCTGAACAGGTAGACACCATCAGTCGTTACGGTCTTGATGCCCTGATCGATAATCAGTGGATCGCCTGACTTGAACGTCTTGTTCATCGACTCGCCAAAGCCGGTGATCATGGCGAGGTTGTCTGGCTGGGTGCAGGAGATTCCCTGGCTGCGCATGAAGTCGAGGCTGATGGTTACGTGCCTGATGGTCTCGATGTAATCGCTGGGTAGCACCTGGCCGGTGCCCATGGCGGCCCGAACATCGTAATGCGGTATATCAATCTCGCCTGGCCGCGCCCGGGCTTTGGAGAAATTTGCAGCGATCACATTACTTTCGGAGTCCTTCTCCGCTTTGGATCTGTGCATTTCTCCTTTCCCGGTGAGCAGCCAGTCTACGGTGCTTTCATACTCCGCAGCGATGGCGGTCAGGTTTTCATTCTTAATATTCCCTGTTTCACCAGTAAACCATTGGCTTACAGCCTGATGGCTTATGCCACAGGTCTTCGCTAGGGCTGAACGAACCTTCCGTGGCTGTACGCCTCGGGATTTCAGCAGCTGCTCAATGCGGTCTGTAATCGTCATAGCAAAAACATACAAGCAATCTTGCAAAGCATGCTTGCGTTTATATGCTCAAGCATGCTTGAATGTGATGACTTGAATTGGAGGCTCATATGAAACGCTCCGAAGCTATAGATTTTTTCGGTGGTATTTCTGCGGTAGCAAAAGTGTTAGGGGTCAGTTACGAGGCGGTGAGGCAATGGCCGGAGGAGGGCATACCTTTACTGCGCCAGTATCAGCTCGCTGATATTTCTGGGGGAGTCCTGTCCGTCAGTGGCTCGTCAAGAGTATCGCCAGCAGCTGAAACCAAAGCAGCATAGTGAGCGCCGGGCATGCCCGGCTATCACCGGCCCAGCACCACCTGGGCCTTGTCGGCTGTTCCACCACGAACTGCCGGCCGTTGGGTGCAAGGGGTGACCACAGCATGAGCAACCCTTGCACGTTCGTCCCGACACGGATGCCGGGGCTTGCCAGTCTCTCCACCACAGAGTGGCTGGCGGTTTGAGGGCAGGGCGCGGGGTAGCGCCCTGCCCTCGGAGCCGGGGGCTTTTCCACCACAGAGCGGCCCCCTTTGTGACCACAGCGATGTGTCCACGCCGCAACTGTATCAAACCAGATGCGCCGTGGCACTGGCATACTTTTGGAGTTACTGCCATGAGCCGAGCGCCCATGAGTTGTACCGAGCGTGCGCAGCGGGAGATATTGCCGCTGCGCCTGGCCCTCTACCACGGCACGCGGGACTTTCCCGGCGGTGCCGCTGCCATCGCCGCCATCTATGGCCGCAATCCCACCACCTTGCAGCACAAGCTGAGCCCCACTAACACCAGCCACTCGCTCAACCCCGACGAGATCGAGGAGATCACTACGGCAACGCGCGACCCACGCATCCTGGACTCAATGGTCGAGGCGTATGGTGATGCCGCCTGGGTTGACCTACGCAAGGTTGCAGGCGCACAGACGGCAGAGTTGCCGCTCGGTACGGTGTTGCAATCCACGGGAGTGACGCTGCGAAAGCAATCTGCACTGATGGATGTTATCGCGCAGCATCTGGCCGATGACGGCCGCATTGATCGCCATGAACTGCTGGAGTGCAAGCTGCATTTGCGTCGTGCCCAGGGGGCGCTGCTGGCATTGGAGCGGGCGATGGAGCGCGATGCGGAGGTGTGCAATGGCTGATGCGGCTGATATTGCGGGTGACTACACCGAGCGCTGGTTGGATGACGCGCTGGCCGCGGCAGTGCCAAAGGCGGCTTCAGTAGCCTTGTCGCGTTTCTTCTGCATTGATTGCGATGACCCGATCCCGTTGGGGCGGCGTGAAGCTGTGCCTGGGTGTGTGCGTTGTACGGACTGTGAAGAGGTAGTGACGGGAGGGTTGCGGCGTGGATGAAGTGATCGATGAGGTATTGAGCCAGTTTACCGACTATGGCCTGGACGTGGATCTGCCGCTTGTTTTCGGCAAGCTGACTCGGGTCAAAGCAGAAGGCGATCGAGGTGCGGAGAAGACTGGTTGGTATGTTGCGTATGAGCATCGTACCGACAGCGGGCAGACACTGATCCTGGGTTCTTTCGGCAATTGGCGGCTGGGCGAAAAGCAGAACATCAAGCCCAAGGGTATCAAGCTGACGAACGAAGACCGCGAGCTGATGCGGGCCAGGCAGGAGGAAGCCAAGCGCAAACAGGCCGAGGCACAGGAGCGGGCTGCTGGCAGGGCGGCGAAGCGGGCGGCGGCAATGTGGAACCGGCTGCCGGAGAAGGGCGAAAGCGCTTACCTGCAGCGCAAGCAGATTGTCGGTTTCGGCGTTCGCTATGCGGCGCGATCCGGCGCCGTGCTGATCCCAATGCGCAATGCCAAAAGCAAGCTGGTGGGCCTGCAGGTGATCTATCCCAAGGTGCGGGAAGACCTGGGGCGTGACAAGACGTATTGGCCCTACGGGGTGGCGAAAGAGGGCGCCTATCACCTGATCGGCCCGCATCCCGAGCCGGGTGAGCCGATCCTGATTACCGAGGGCTATGCGACTGGAGCCAGTCTGCATATGGCGACGGGGCTGGCGGTGGCCATGGCATTCGACGCGGGCAACCTGTTGGCGGTGGGCAAGGCCCTGCGCGAGCTATTCCCGGCGCGGCCGCTGATCTTCTGTGCGGATGATGATTGGCTGACCAAGCGGCCCAATGGAGAACCATGGAATCCGGGCGTGGAAAAGGCGGAGAAGGCGGCAACCATTCTCGGTGGTCAGGTGGTGGTGCCGGTCTGGCCAGGCCAGCGCGGCGACAAGGAAACCGATTTCAACGACTTGCACGTCACGGCAGGTATGGAAGAGGTGCGGCGCCAGGTGATGGCGGTTGTGCGCCCGGCAGCGCAGGGCGGCTGGAAGGACAAGCTGCAGCGCAGCGAAAGCGGCGCATTGCATCCGCATGCCTACAACGTACAACTGATACTCGGTAACGACGAGCGCTGGGCCGGCGTGATCGCCATCAATGAGTTCAGCAGCAAGATCGTCAAGCGCCGGACGCCGCCCTATGGCGGGTCGGCCAGTGAGTGGAGCGACCTGGACGATGCCAGGGTGGTGATGTGGCTGGCCGAGCAGTACAACTTGCGGGTGAGAGCGCCGGCTGTTGTCGAGGCGGTTGCGGTGGTTGCGGCAGAGAATGCATGGCATCCGGTGCGGCAGTACCTGGAGGGGCTGGAATGGGATCGACAGGGCCGGCTGGATTTCTGGTTGACTGCCGGGCTTGGTGTTGAGTCTTCCAGCTACACGCTCAAGGTCGGCGTGCGCTGGATGATATCTGCCGTCGCCCGGATCATGGAGCCGGGCTGCAAGGCGGACTCCGTGCTGATTCTGGAGGGTGCGCAGGGAGCGGGTAAGTCCACCGCGCTATCGGTGCTGGCCGGTGAGTGGTTCATGGACTCGCCTTTCGCGCTTGGTGACAAGGAAGCGTACCAGGCGATTCGGGGCAAATGGGTCGTTGAGCTGGGTGAGCTGGATGCCTTCAACAAGGCGGAGTCGACCAAGGCGAAGCAGTTCTTCTCGGCCTATATCGATACCTACCGCGAGAGCTATGGCCGCAGAACGATTGACGTGCCACGCCAGTGTGTTTTCGCTGGCACCACCAACCAGGATGAGTACCTGAAAGACACCACCGGCAACCGGCGTTACTGGCCGGTGCTCTGTACTCAGGTGGATATCGAATACCTGCGTGAGGTGCGCGACCAACTGTGGGCTGAGGCGTTGGCCCGATATCGCGCTGGTGAGCGCTGGTGGGTGGAGCGGCATGAGGCAGACGAGTTTGCGGAGCAGCAGGATGCGCGTTACATGGTTGATGCCTGGGAACACCCGATCCGCGAATGGCTGGAGCAACCAGACCGCCATGACGTTATCACCGGCGACCAGATATTTGCCAGCGCGCTCAAGCTGGACCTGGGCCACTGGGGCAAGCCGGAGCAGATGCGGGTCGGCCACATCATGCACCGGTTGGGCTGGAAGCGTAAGCGCCTGCCGGCGGCAGGGCGCAGTGGGATCAGGCCGTGGGGCTACCAGCGGCCCAGGAGCTGGACGGCGGCAGCAGCGGTGGCCGATGCCGAAGCTGAGGCCAGGCGGAAGGAGGAGCCGTTTTGATAAAAGTCATTGATGAGTTGTTGCGGGAGTGGGCAGAGTGGCACTGGCGGGAACTGCGCGGGGAGGCGGTCGGGCCGATGAGCCTGGATTGCCCCTTGGGACGTGCCATTGATAGCAAAGGTGTCATGATCCCGGGTACGAGAAGGAGCGGTGCCGGATGTGATCCGCGCTACCCAGAGACGGACTTAGTGATTAACATGCTGCGCTATGACTTGGAGAGGCTGGTGAAGATGCACTATCTGACTCATCCGCATCAGCATGCCGGGAACGCCCGGGCGCTGGGCTATGGGGCGGTCAAGTCCTATTACCGAGCTTTGGACGAGGCTCACCGTCGCATTCGTGACAGCCTGTATCAACGGCTGGCGGCTTGATGGGCGTCATTGCGTCCCGCCGTCCCGCTGCTGTCCTGCCGGGTTTTGCCTCGGCAGGTCAGCGCAAAGCCGCGCCGCCGCTCGCTCTGTCCTACCGTCCCGCCGTTTCCGCAATTCCCCACACATACACATGCGCACATATGCGCGCCCACGCGCACGCGCTCGCCCGCACATTATTTATTATTACTAAGATAGTCAGTCAGTAGGACAATACTATATAGAACAGGGGGTTACGCTGTCCCACCAGCAGAGCAGCAGGCGGGGCAGCAGGACAACAAACCAGCCGACAAAGATATTAGCCGTTCTTTGCCGGGGTATTATGGGGATTTTAAGGGGGCTTTGCAGGATGGCAGCTTAAAGCGCTTGCTGCCATGACAATCGAGGGGTACAAATACGTCATTCTAGTTTTCGTGCGTCCACAGCGGATGCCATCCAAGCCCGGCCATTGCGCCGGGCTTTCTGTTTCTGGCGCCAGGCCGGTGGTCACCCGGTCATGGAATGGCGCCGCCCCTTCATGGCCCTGCATCTGCGGGGCTTTGTTTTTCCCAACGACACAACCAGGCGCAGCGCCGGGGGTGCCATATGAAATCAGGTGTAACCATGTCTGAGCCGGGTCCGCTGACTGCTGCAGGTGGTATCGCGTTGTACAAACTCGGCGCGTTTGGGCTGATGGCGGTGCTGGCGGCCATTGTGGTCATGGCCATGACCCTGCCGCGAACGGTGCGGGAGTTCATCGTGGCGATGATCAGCACGGTGGTGTCCAGCATTGCTGGCGGCGCGTTCATCGTCCGCTGGTTCGAGATCGCGCATTGGGTGCATGACGACATGGGCATGATCGCCATCGGCGGCATCGTGTTCGTCTGCGGCCTGCCAGCCTGGGTGCTGGTGCGCGCCGGGTTCGCCTGGAGCGAGGCGAAGAAGGACCGGCAGCTCAACGAGATCATCAGCGCGGTGATCGAGGCCAAGCGGCGGGCAGGGTTGTGAGGGCCAGCCTCAACACCTTTGGCATGGACGATGCGGTGGAGTCTCTGCAGCAGCTCAAGGGGAACGCGCCAACGCATGCCTTGGTCCAGGTGCTGAACAACATGGCCACGGATGCTATCGCACCGCTGCAGGCCGAAGCGGCCTCGGTGTTCGATCGCCCCACACCGTTCACCCTGAACGCATTCCGTATCGACTACGCCAAGCCGAGTTCGCTGGAGGCGGCGGTGTCGGTCAAGGATGAGAAGTCGGGCAGCTCGAAGGGGCAGGCACCGGAGGCGTGGTTCGAGCCGCAGGTGTACGGCGGTGAGCGGCAGCTCAAGGCATCCGAGAAGTGGTTGCGCCAGGCGGGGATACTGCCGGCGGGTCTTTATGCTGTGCCAGGCCCGGGGGCGCGGCTGGACGCCTACGGCAACATGAGCCGGGGCCATATCCAGCAACTGCTGTCGGGGCTCAAGGCGTTCGACCTGTCCGGCTCCGATCACAACGCGACGGACAGCAAGCGTTCCCAAGCCAAGGGCCATGCTCGCGCCTTCTTCGTGCTGCGGCGTGGCAAGCGGGCGCTGGGTATTGCCGAGCGGCGCGGCAAGACAATGCAACTGGTGTTGATCTTCGTGCGTGAACCGAACTACGCGCCGCGCTTCGACTTCCACAAGGTGGTGCGACAGATCGCGGAGAACGATGCGCTGTTCGAGTCGTACGTTGACGAGGCGTTGGCCACGGCCCTGCGGCGTGGGTGGTAACCCTGCGGGATAAGTTGATGCGATCCGTTCGCATTTGCGGAAAGGCAGCCGGGGGCCCCTGGAGGATCGACCCGCCAAGGGTAATTCGAACCGTGTTTTCGTACTAGCGGCTGGGTCTGGAGGTTAGTTAACAGGGTTAATTCTGTTAACTGTCAGTGGTTTACGGTTAACAGGTGGTGCCATGTCGTCGGTTACCAAGTCTGAATTCGCTGCGCTGATGGGCTGGTCGCGGGCGTATGTGTCCAAGCTCGGCAAGCAGGAACGGCTGGTGCTGGATGCTGCCGGTAAGGTGCTGGTGGCCGAGACCCAGGCGCTGCTTGATCGTACAGCCGACCCCAGCAAAACGGCGGTTGCCGACCGGCATCAGCAGGATCGTATCGAGAAGGGCGTGGGCGCCCATGTCGCTCCAACGGCGCCGGCTGAAGCTGATCCGGCGCCACCTGCCGGCGGCAAGTACGACTACCAGTCATCCCGCGCCCAGCGCGAACACTACCTGGCACAGCTGGCCGAGAGCGAGGCCCGTAAAGCGGCGGGGGATCTGGTCGAGCGGGAGGCAGTGGAAGACGCTGCCTTTGCCGCCGGCCGCATGCTGCGCGATCTGGTGCTGGGCTTGCCCAAGCAGATAGCTCCCAGCTTGGCCGCCATCAGCGACCCTTGGGAGCTGGAACGAACCCTGACAACCCACCTGCGGCGCGTGCTGGAGGATGCCAGCCGCCTGAGTGTGGCCGACCTGGAGCACGTGCTGAACCCTGAGAAGTGATGCCATGAACCTCAAGTATGCCGACGGTGCCGAGCAGTACCGCTCGGCGTACTGTCGGGGCCTGCAGCCGGACCCAGAGCTGTGGATCGATGAGTGGGCGGACCAGTACATGCGCATCCCGGCGGACACCGGCGCGGCAGAGCCCGGCCCGTACCGCACCGAGCGCACCCCCTATGCCAGGGAGCCCATGCGCTGCCTGTCGCCGGCACACCCGGCCAAGCGCGTGGTGACCAAGGTCGCCTCGCAGATGATGAAAACGCAGATCGCCCTGAACTGGATCGGCGGCTGCATTCACATGGCCCCGGCCAACATCCTGACGTTGCTGCCCAGCCTGGGGTTGGCCAAGCGCGTCAGTGGCCGGATCGACAAGACAGTGAAGGCCACGCCGGTATTGCGTGAGCGCATGGCTGAAGCGCGCTCGCGTGACTCCCGCAACACACTGGATACCAAAGAGTTCGAGGGCGGCACCCTGTATGCAACCACCGCCGGCTCCGCAGCCAACCTGGCTGAGCTGGCCGCCCGGTATGTGTACGGCGACGAGATCGACCGTTGGGACGTGAACGTCGACAACGAAGGTGACCCGATCGAGCTGGCCGAGACCCGGGGCACGACCTTCGGGCGCAACGCCAAGTTCTATTTTTCCAGCTCGCCCACGATCAAGGGCGTGTCGCGGATCGATGACCTGTTCATGCAGGGCGACCAGCGGCACTACTACGTGGCTTGCCCCTACTGCGGCGAGCACCAGGTGCTGGAATGGCAGAACCTGAAATGGTCAGCTGACTACAGCTGGGCCGGGTACCAATGCTGCAACCCTGACTGCAGCGGCAACGGCGCCCTGATCGAGGAGTACCACAAGGAACAACTGCTGGCTGGCGGGGAATGGCGGGCGCATGCCGAGGGTGATGGCGAGACCGTCAGCTTTACCCTGTCGGCGCTGTATATGCCGCCCGGCTGGCTGGGCTGGACCGACCTGGCCAAGCAGTACGACAAGGCCGCTGAGGCCATGGCCAAGGGCGACCTGGAACCCATGCAGGTGTTCTACAACACCCGCCTGGCTCTGGTATGGGACTCGGCGCAGGAGATGACCAAGGCCGAGGAGTTGAAGGCGCGGGCCGAAGACTACCGGCTCGGCACAGTGCCGGCCTGCGGGTTGATACTCACCGCAGCGGTGGACACCCAGGGGGATCGCCTGGAACTGATGGTGATCGCCTGGGGTGAAGGCATGGAGCGCTGGGTGGTCGATCACCAGATCATCCAGGGCAGCCCGTCTGACGAACGCACCTGGAAGGCGCTGGATGAAAGGCTGCAACGCCGGTATCTGCATGCCTCCGGCATAGAGTTGTCTATCCGGGCGACGGCCATCGATTCCGGCGGTCACCACACCGATGAGGTTTATCAGTTCTGCCGGCTGCGCCGGTGGCGCAACGTGTTTGCCGTCAAAGGCGCCAGTAAGCCTGGACGGCCCGTCATTGCACAGCGCCCGTCCAAGGTGGACGTGACCTGGAAGGGGACAACCGAGAAGGACGGCGCCGAGCTGTGGCTGCTTGGTACCGACACCGCCAAGGACTGGATCTACAACCGTTATGGTTTGTCGGAAGGCCCCGGCACGCTGCACTTCTCCAACGATCTGCCTGACGACTTTTACGACCAGTGCGTAGCGGAACGCAAGATCACCCGCTACGTGAAAGGCTACAAGCGGCAGGAGTGGGTCAAGGCCAAGGCAGACCGCAACGAAGCGCTGGACCTGCTGGTGTACAACCTGGCCATGGCGCAGTACCTGGGCATCCATCGGTACAGCACGCTGGACTGGGACAACCTGCGCGCCGCGTTCACCCAGCGCAGTCTGTTTGCTGAGCCGATCAAGCCCGCGCCGGAAGCCACAGCCGAGGAAGCGGACGAGCCGCAACCAGAGCAGCAGGCGCTGCGAACACCACCTATCCCCGCTGTCCCGGCCCAGCCGGCCAGACGGCGCACATCCCGCAGCGGGTACCTGTCCCGCCGCTAACCCAAGGGGCACAACATGAGCACTGCACAGCAGCGCCTGGACGGTGTCCGGGCACAAATTGCCGAGGTCCTGGAACAGGGCCAGCGCATGCGCAAGGGCGACCGCGAGCTGCAACGCGCCGAGCTGGCCAGCCTGCGGATGCTGGAAACCGAGTATGCCAAGCAGGCCCACCGCGAGGCGGCGGCCAAGTCCGGCCGCTCCCGCATCACCCGCCTGCGGCATGGCGGCAAGGGGATCTGATGAGCAGACACATTTACATCTCCAAGCGCATCCGCAACAGCTACGAGGGCGCCGGTACCGGCCGTAGGGCCAAGGACTGGGAGGCCCCGGCAGCCGCCATCAACAGCGTTGCCCTGCCGGCGCTGCCGCTGTTGCGGCGACGCAGCCGGGCAGCGGTACGCAATGACCCCTATGCCGGCGCAGCCATCAGCAAACGGGTCACCAACCTTATCGGTACCGGCATCGTGCCGCACCCGCAGATCCAGGATAAGGACGTGCGGGCAGCCCTGCAGGAGCTGTGGGAAGACTGGGTGGACGAGGCGGACGCCGATGGCCGTACCGACTTCTACGGCCTGCAGGCGTTGATCGGGCGCATGGTCGAGGAGTCCGGCGAATGCTTCGTCCGGGTCCGCCATCGGCGCGACGAGGATGGGCTGGCGGTGCCCCTGCAACTGCAGGTGCTGCCGCCGGAGTTCGTCCCCATCGAGCGCAACTTCAAGACCCGGCGCGGCAACATCGTCCGCGCCGGTATCGAGTTCGACGCCATCGGTCGCCGGGTCGCCTACTGGATGTACCAGCAGAACCCGGGTGACTCCGGCGCGCAACTGACCGGCTACAACACCTTGCACCGGATACCAGCTGACCAGGTACTGCACGTTTACGAAGTGCTGGAAGCGGGGCAACTGCGTGGTGTCCCGCGCCTGGCATCCGTGCTGCTGCGCCTCAAGTCGCTGGATAACTACGACGACGCCGTACTGTTTCGCCAGGAGGTCAGCAACCTGTTTGCCGGTTTCATCAAGAAGCCATTGCCCGAAGGGCCGCCGCAGGTGGATGCGGTTACTGGCGAGCCGCTGGTCACTGATCACGATGGCACGCCGATGGCGGCACTCGAACCGGGCTCGATGCATGAGCTGCTGGAAGGGGAGGAGGTGCAGTTCTCCGACCCACCCGACGCGGGCAACACCTACATCGACTTCATGCGGCAGCAACTGCAGGCCGCTGCCGTCGGCGTAGAGCTGCCCTATGAACTGCTGACCGGCGACATGAAGGACATCAGCGACCGCGTGCTGCGCATCCTGCTCAACGACTTCCGCCGGCGCATTGAGCAGCTGCAGTTCTCGGTGTACGTGCATCAGCTGTGCCGACCGGTACGGGCAGTCTGGATGGATGCGGCGGTGCTGTCCGGGGCGATCGACCTGCCGGGTTACGCCGAGCGCAAACAGCGCCGTGCTTATCTGCGCACCCGCTGGATACCGCAGGGCTACGCCTACCACCACCCGGTACAGGACGTGCAAGGCAAGGTCCTGGAAATCGGCGCCGGCCTGCTCAGCCGCAGCGAGCATGTGCTGCGCACCGGCTACGACGCCGAAGTGATCGACCGGGAAAACGCCCAGGACAACGACCGCGCCCGGGGGCTGGGCCTGTCCTACAAAACCGACACCTCCAGCCAGCAGGCCGAGGGCAACACCGACAACGAGGAAGACAAACCATGAAGAAACACTGGCAGCACATCATCGCCATGGCAATGGCCGCTGCGGCCTTGTTGCCGTGGCGCATCATGAACAAGGGCTCCGGCACCCGCAGCTCAGACGGCAGCTGGTACCGGATCAACAACGCCGCCGAGGGGGATACCAGTCAGCCGCTGGAGATCGAGATCTACGGCGAGATTGGAGACTGGGGCAAATCGGCTGAGCAGTTCCTGGCTGAACTGAAAAACGCCGACGATGGCCAGCGCCCCATTGTAATCGCCATCAACAGCATCGGCGGGGAGGTGGGCGACGGGTTCGCCATCCACAACGCCCTGCAGCGCCTGGGCGAACGGGTCACCGCTCGCATTGACGGCTTCGCCCTCAGTTCGGCTGGCATCGTGGCTATGGGCGCCCACCGGGTGCAGATGCATGACAACGCCATGCTGATGATGCACAACCCCTGGACCTGGGCTGCCGGTGACAGCGAGGAGTTCCGCAAGATCGCCGACATCATGGATCAGATGGTGGAAGGAATCGTCGCCAGTTTCCAGCACCGCCAGCTGAGTATCGATGAAGCCGAGCTGCGGCGCATGATCAATGCCGAGACCTGGCTCACCGCCAGCGAAGCCAAGGACATGGGCTTTGTTGACGAGGTGCTCACCGGTACCGGCAGCGTCAGCAACACCACCAGCCTGCGCATTCTCAACCGCTACCGCAACATGCCGGCGGCGGTGAAGGCGCAGATGGACCAGCAGCCGGATGCAGATCCTGATCCAGCCCCTGAAGCTGATCCGCCGGCAGAGGAGGAAGACGCACCTGACATGGTAGCCCTGGCTGCTCTGGCCACTGCCGAGTGCGCCAAGGCCGGCATCGCCAACCATGCCGAGCACGTCATCAAGGCCAGTGGCCTGAAGGATGAAGCCGCCGTGCGGGCCGCTATCAAGCGGGCCAAGGACATCAAGGATCTATGCATCGTCGCCAAGCAGCTAGATATGGCCGGCGAACTGATCCAGGGCAACGGGTCGGCAGACGAAGCCCGCGCCAAACTCTTCGACAAGATGGTCGCCAACAGCGGCCAGGTCGAGATCATCAACCACCCCCAGGTGGATGACCAGCCGGCACCCAGTGCCAGGGCAGTCAACCCAGGCGACGTGTATGCCAAGCGTCGTAATCAGCAACAAGCGGCCTCGAAAGGAGCACGCACATGAGTATCAAGACCGAAGGCGTACACGCCGGAGAATTCCTCCTTTCGGAGGCCAATGGTTCCCGCAGTCGCGAGAACATCGTCATTGCCGCCGGTGCTGGGCAGCTCGTCGCCGGTACCGTGCTGGCGATCATCACAGCCGCCAACGCGGTGGTCGCCACCGCCGCGCCCGGCAACACCGGTGACGGTACGGTGGGCAGCACCTCCGCGCAGAGCGAGGCGGTGTCGGGCGACTACACCTTGATCATTACCAGTGCAGAAGAAGGTGAGTTCGAGTTGATCGGGCCATCAGGCGGGACGATTGATTCTGGCATGGTCGGGCAGGCATTCAACGCCCTGGGTATTGGTTTCACTGTAACTGCTGGTGAAACCGACTTTGCCGATGGCGACAGCTTCACCCTGTCGGTCAACGCCAACCTCGGCGAATACGTCGCCTATGACGCCGACGGCGCCAACGATGGCCGCCGCACTGCCTCGGCCATCCTGTACGGCCCGGTGGATGCCACCGACACCGACGTGCTGGCGGTGGGCATTGTCCGCGATGCCGAGGTTATCGCCCGCTTGCTCACCGGCCTGGATGACAACGGCGTGGACGATCTCGAAGCCCGGGGTCTCGTCATCCGCCCCTGATCCACCACCTGGCCTGAACCATTCCAACCTCGCATCAGCGGGGTTTTTATTTGAAGGAGCCTATCCCATGGCTGAGATTTCCATTTTTGAAGATGAAGCGTTCAGCGTTGATACGCTGCTGGCTGTCATCAACGACGAACCAGTGATTGCCGGACAGATCGGTCGCTCTGGATTGTTTGAAGAAGAGGGCGTGTCCACCACGACCGTTCAGATCGAGAAGGACGGCACGACCCTGGCACTGGTCCCTGCTGCCTCCCGTGGCGGCGTTGGCCTCTCGGTGCTGGCTGACAAGCGCAGCCTGATCCCATTCAACACTGTGCACCTGCCGCAGATCTTCAGCATCTTGGCTGATGAGATTCAGGGCATCCGCGCAGTGGGCAGCATGACCGAACTGCAATCTGCCCAGCGGGTTGTGCAGCGCCGCTTAGACAAATGCCAGCAGCAGCTGGACCTGACCCATGAGTTTCAGCGGGTCGGTGCGATCGACGGGCTGGTGATCGATGCTGACGGCAAGTCCACACTGCTGGACATCTACCAACGCTTCGGTCTGAAGAAGCTCCAGGCGTTCAGCTTCGAGCTGAACAATCCGGAGACGGATGTCAGCGTCAAATGTGTGGAAGCGCTGGACCAGCAGGAGGACGCCCTCGGCAACGTCACCGGTACCGGGGCCCGCGCCTGGTGCGGCAAGCTGTTCTGGAACAAGCTCATCTCGCACCCCAAAGTCCGCGATACCTACCTCGCCAGCGAGGCCGCCAGTGCCCTGCGTGGCGATCGGCGCCTGGCCTTCGAGTTCGGTGGCATCCTGTGGGAGCGCTACCGGGGCAAGCACAACAAGAAACCGTTCGTTGCTGACGGCGCCGCCAAGCTGGTACCGGAAGGGGTGTCGGGCCTGTTTATCACCGCCTTCGCCCCAGCGGACTATATGGAGACCGTCAACACCGAGGGCTTGCCGTACTACGCCAAGCTCGAACGCATGCCGTTCGACAAGGGCATCATGGGCGAGGCGCAGTCCAACCCGCTGCACCTGTGCACCAAGCCACTGGCCGTGCGCGAGCTGACCATCTGAGCATGGCCAGCTTCGACTCACTGGTGAGCCGGATGGACGCCAAGCTGATGGCCGGCCTCAATGACGGTCGTGTCGACTACTTCACCGCCAGTGGCCAGCCGCTGGCGGCGGGGATCGAGGCGATCGTCGAGCGGGAGGTCGAGCGGGTGAATGACGTCACCGGCGCGATCGATCGGCTCATCACCATTTGCGTGCTCAAGTCCCAACTGGGCCAGATCGCTCGCCAGGGCATCTTCCGCAGCAATGCGGATGCGCCCGTTGCGGCGCTGGCCGGGCGCGACTGGATTGTCGATGGCATCGAGAGCGACGACGGCAGCCTGATTACCTTCTACGTGGTGCCCTGACATGAGCTTACGAGATATTCAGAGCGAGATCATCGCCGCGCTGCAGGCCTTGCTGGCCCCGCTGGGGCAGGTGGAAGAGGGCGATGTGCGAAGCATGTTCGATGCGGACGATGACGGGCTGCCGGATAGCATCATCATCCTGCAGCCCGGTGACACTGTCGAACTCACCCAACAGGGCAGTCCGCGCATGCCCGGCAGCCTGCGTGAGCAGGTCACCATCAACCTTATACCGGCCACCCGCAAACGGCAGTACGCCGCTGAGCTGCGTGCGTTGCGGCTGGCGATCAAGGTCGCCACCGCAGGGCCCAAGGCTGGGCTGCATGTTCAGGGCGTCCAGCTTGCAACGTTCGCCACGCAAACCACTGTCCCGCCCGAGCCGGGCAGGCGCTGGGCATTCCATGTCATGCCCCTGCAAATCACTTACGTCCAACCGCTCGCCTGAGCGGTTTTTTACATCAGGAGATCACCATGATCCACGCACCAGACCGCTCGTTTATCGGCGTTGGCGTACTGTCGTCCAAGCGCTACCAGGCGCCCACCGGGTTGCTCGAGGTTGGTAACTGCAACACCCTGGCCATCCAGCACGCCACCGAAGACCGTGCCCTGCCGAACTACCGTACCGGCATCGGCAACAACAACTCCCAGACCCGCGTCACCGCCGTGACCGGCTCGTTCAACCTGCACGACGTTACCCCGGCCAACCTGGCCTTCCTGCTCAATGCCACCATCAACAGCGTGGCAGCCGGCACGGTGCCCGACGAGGTGCACGGCTGCGGCGGCCAACCCCGCGAGCTGATCGTGTTCAAGTACCTGCCGGACCCGACCCAGCCCATCACGCTGACGGCCATGGCCAAAAGCGCCACGGCCAGCGCCGCCAGCGGCAACGCAGGCGATGGGGCCATCACTGGCCTGAGCGGCGTAGCCGCGGCGGTGGGTGTGTATACCGTCACCCTCACCAGCCCCACAGCATTCAGCGTGACGGATGCAGCGGATGCGCTGGTCGGCACCGGCACGGTGGGTACCGCCTTCAGCCAGGCCGGGCTCGAGTTCACCCTGGTCGAGGGGGATACCGACTTTGTAGCGGATGACAGCTTCACCATCACCGTCACGGAAGCCAGCACCCCGGTAGGCGAGCAGGGCACCGACTGGGTTGCCACGCCCTATGGTATTCAGCTCACCGAAGCAACCGGCTTGCCCGCCGGCAGCATCACCGTGAACTACACCCGTCTGGCGGCGGATGTGACCGAGGTACTGGCCCAGGCCGGAGCAGGGGAGAAGACCCTGCACTTTGCCGGCCTCAACGATGCGCAGAACAGCGAGCCGTTCGACATCATGCTGTACCGGGTCAAGTTCCGGCTGATCCAGGAGCTGCCCGTCAGCACCACGGAATACGCCGCCCTGGCCGTCACCTTCGAGGCGCTGCAGGACGTCACGCGGGTGGGCAATGGTTTGTCGCAGTTCTACACCATCCGGCAGTTGGCGCGGTCAGCCTAACAGGCTCAGCCAAATAGCCGGTCCAGGGCCGCCTCAGTGAAGTAGCCGGCAAGCCACCAACCGAAGCTGCCAAGGGCAAGCAAAGCGCGGTACCACCAGGTGCTGCGCCGTATCTTGTCCTGCAGCTCATCAGCAAAGAGGCGGCCTTTGGTGGTGATGCCCTGCCATCGGAGATTGTTGATTTCCAAGGGCGATCGATAGTTAGGCAGGTAGCTGCCACGGGCCATCTGTTCATCCAGTAACTCGGCTGCCAGCGGGTAGTCATCAGGCGATGCGGGGCCGTTGAGCAAAATGCGCAAATACTCGTTTTTCCATTGGTGGTTTTTCTTCTTGTATGCTCTTGGCGTGGTGATGTCGGGTTTTGACAAGATCAGTTTCCTCCCTGAATCAGCCAGCTCTGAGGTGCCCCGCCTGTTAGTGATGGCGCTGGCACTGCTGCTGGCCTGGTTTGTCTGGATACCGCTGGTGTTGTGGGTGTTACGCCGAATGGGCGTCGACGTTGATTGAGACCGTTGGCAGTTGATGGCTCTATGATATGGTAATGCTTGTATTCCGGGAGGGACACCATGAGCATCATTCAGCGCGGTACAGTGGCTGCAACCATGATCGGCGTCGCCATGCTCTATACAGGTGCGATATCAGCCGAGTGCCGCACGTTCAACAGCAATGAACTGCGAACGCTGGTCATCCAGAAACTGATCAAGGAAGGCATGACCGCCCAGCAGGTCGAGCGCAGCTGGGGCAAACCGACCAAGGTACGCCATAACTCCCGTGGCAATACCTGGGAGTACTGGAACCCCGGCGGTGACCAGATTGTGGAGTTTGGCCGGGATGGGTGTGTTGCCGGCTGGTATACGGCCCGAGATTAAATGTTAAGTCCTTTCACAACCCCGCTCCGGCGGGGTTTTTCATGCCCGGAGTTTACCCATGGCCATCAAAGACCGGCTGATTCAGTTTGTATTCCGCGGTAAGAATGAGCTGTCACCGGAAGCCAAGAAGCTGGCCGAGGATCTGGACAAGGTCCGCGTCAAAGGCAAAGAGCTGACCGATGAGCTGGACAAGGCCAAGGGCGCTCAAGGGCTGCTGATCAACTTTCGCAGCACTGGCGAAGAAGCCGAGCGTATCCGCCGTACGCTGGAGCGTACTGAGCAGAAAGCCGCTGAACTCCGCGAGGAACTGAACAAGAGCCCCGGTAGTAAAGGGCTGGCCGACTCACTACGTGCAGCCGAGCGCGATGCTGCACGCGCTGGCCGCGAGCTGGACAAGCTGACGGTTGAGACCAAGAAAGCCGAGGCCGCCGCGCAGGCTGCCGGTATCGACACCCGCAATCTGGCCGAAGAAGAAAAGCGCCTGGCTACCGAGGTGGACAAGGCCAAGGCTGCAGTAACCGACAACACCAAACAGCTGCGGGATCTGGAACGCCAGCAGCGTGCTGCCGCCCGCGCGACTGCTGAACACCAATCGCGGGTGGATGCCGCCCGCAATGCCATGGATTCTGCTGGCAAGCGGGTGCTGGCTTTTGCTGCGGCCTACGTATCGCTCAATGCCGCACTGGGGCTGGTACGCCGCGGCTTCGACCTGGTGCGCGGTGGCATCGCCAGAGTGATTGGTGAGGGCAGTGGCGCCGAGAACTCTATCGCCCAATTGAATGCGGCGCTGGCCGCCACGGGCAGTGCTGCCGGCTGGAGTGCTGAGCAGCTACTGAAGATGGCTGATGATCTGCGTGACGTCAGCAACTTCAGCACTGAGCAGATCATCGACGCTCAGACGCGGCTGCTGTCGTACACGGATGTGGTCGGCGAGCAGTTCCCGGCGGCGATGCAGATCGTGATCGACCAGGCGCAACGCCTGGGGATATCCGTCGAGCAGTCAGCCGAAACCGTTGGCCAGGCCCTGCAGAGCCCCAGCAAGGCCATGGCAGCCCTTGGTCGGCAGGGCTTTACGCTGGAAAAGAGCCAGCAGGATCTGCTCAAGCGGCTGGAAGCGACCGGGCGCATGGCCGAGGCTCAGGCCATCATCATGGACATGCTGACCGAGTCCTACGGCGGCTCGGCAGCCGCTGCACGGATTGGTACCGCAACCGGTCTGTGGAAAGGCCTGCAGGACCAGATCGGCGACTTCTTCGGCATGATCAGCAGCGCCGGTGCCTTTGACTACGTCAAGGATAAGCTGCAGGAGTGGACCGACAAGATTATCGAGCTGAAGGACAGCGGCCACCTCAAGCAACTGGCTGAGTCGCTGTCCAATGCGTTTATCCAGGGCGCAGAAAAGGTTGAGGAGTTTATCAAGTCCCTGGCCGGGGTGGACTTCAAGACGCTGATAGACGACAGCGCGGCTTGGTTTAACAACTTTGGTCGGCACATCGATGATGCGGTGGTTCGCGTCAACTCGTTTATTCTGCCATTCCGCGCGTTGTTCAACGGCGTTACCTCTGGCTTTGCTTTGCTGGGAGCCACGGCAACCAGAGTCACCAGCGCTGTGCTTGGCCACTTCGAGTGGATCAGTCGAGCGATTCCGGACCTGTTCGGCGGCGATAAGGTGCGGGCCAAACTGACCGAAATGAAGGACGCCTCTGATGCAATCAGCTCTGCAATGCTTGCGCAAATTGAGCAGGACGGTGAGGACATCCGTAATGTCTGGGACAACACCGCTGGCCGTGTAAACGAGTCCCAGAAAACCATCGCCGAAACGGCCAAGTCCACCTCCGAAGAAACCAAGAACCAATGGACGGTTGCTGCTGAAGCTGCCGCCGCCGCGGCGCAGATGATGGCCAAGGCGATCGATGAGCAGAAGCAAAAGCAGATCGAGGCGCGCGCCGAATACGACGCGGGCAACATCACCCTGGAGGAGTACTCGCGACGCCACAATGAGGCGGCCCAGGCCATCGTCGAGTTGGGCAAGGCTGCAGCGGATGCGGCCAAACCCAAAAGCGAACTGGCCAACCAGATCGAGGAGTTACGCAAACAGCAGGAAGCGGCTCGGGCCGAGTACGACGCCGGTAGTATCTCGCTGGAGGAGTATTCGAAGCGGCACAACGAAGCCGACGACGCCATCAAGCAGCTGATCGCCAGCAGCGAGAAAGCCACCTCGGTAGGTAGCGAGCAGGCCAAGGCCGTCGCTCAAATGAAGGAAGAACAGGCCAAGCTGTTCGAGGAATACCGCAAGGGCAACCTGACCCTGGAGGAGTACCAGCAGAAACACAACGCGCTGGCGTCTGAGATTGCCAAGCTCGGCATCTCGGCCTCCAGTGCCGCCAGTGGCATCGACGAGGTAATCAAAACCCTGGGCGATCTGGCCGACGTGCAGGGCGCCATCAAAAACGCTAAGACCGACGTCGACATCAACAAGCTCGGTGCTGCTATCCGCAAGATGTACGCCGACGGCAAGCTGACTGCCGACGAATACAAGCAAGCGATGGAGGCGCTGGAAAAGCAGAAGACCGAACTCAAGAAAGCCACCGACGAGCAGAGCAAGTCGGAGCAGGGCCTGGCCAGCAGCATCGACCTGGTCGCCAAGGCGCTGGAAGAAAAGGCCGCGAAGGGACGGGCCGCCCAGCAGGCAGCTAGCGAGGCCGCTGCTCAGCGCGCTCAGGAGATGGACAGCTGGGGCGGCTACTTCGACTCGGTCATGACCGCTGCCCGCGAACCCCTGGCGGCACTTAGCGAGCAGGCCCTGGCGGCGTTCGACTCCATCCGGGGCATCGCCAATACGGACATGACCATCGATACCAGCGGCATAGAAGCCACCCGGGCATCGATGGAGCGGCTACGCGAAAGTATGGCTGCCACGCAGCGGGAGCTGGATGACAACCTGCGCAGCCCGTTTGCCAGGTGGGCTTCGGAACAGATCCAGCTGAGCCAGCAGATCCGGCAGGACTACCTGCAGCAGAAGCTGTCCCTGCAGGAGCTGATGGACCGCTATGAGCGCGGCACCATCACGCTGCAGGGCTTTCGCAACGAAGCCTCCAGGCTCAAGGGTAGTCTGACCCTGCTGGACCAGAGCGACCTGTCACAGCTGGAAAGCGCCATCGCCAGCGTCAAGCAGCAGATGGAGGCGGTGGGTGACAGCGCCCGCAACACCTTTGACAGCATCCGTGACGAACTGGACCGGCTGCAGGGCGATACCGAGGCCATCGAGCAGCGCCGCATGGCCAACCGTCGACGCGACCTGCAGGCGCAGATTGCCGAGGCCCGCGCCGCCGGCAATGGCCAGGCGGTGAGCGACCTGACCCAGGCCTTGGCCATGCTGAAAACCATTGAGGCCGAGCAGCAGCACGCCCGGGAACAGGAGCTGCGGCAGAACCGCCGGGAGGCGCAGCAAGCGGCCGCGCCCGGTACCGAGGCTGCAGCCCCCAGCGAGCAGGCCGCACCGACCACGGTCATCCGCCTGGAAAGTGCGCGGGGCAGTGCGGTGGACGTGGCGGTGCCGGATGGGCAGCAGGATCAGTTTCTGAGCATCCTTGAACAAGCTGGACTGAGGACCATTTGATGTACATCACCCTCGACGATGTGCAGCTGGATGACCAGCTGCAGTGGGTCAACGAGTTCGACCACAACCCCATCGAGCAGACCCGCGAGCACTCGGTAACCGGCGCGCTGCTGATCCAGGAGGGCGTCAAGCTGTACGGGCGGGAGATCGAGCTGCGCAGCAATGGCGGCGTCTGGACGCCGCTGTCTGTCGTTCGTCAGTTGGAGGTCATGAGGGACGAGCCAGGCCGGGTGATGCTGCTGACCCTGGTTGGTGACCGCCAGTTCCATGTGATCTGGAACCGCACTGGTGGTGCGCCGTTGACGGCTGAACCGATGTTCCGCGAGGTATACCCCACAGCGGATAGCGTGTACGGCGTCAACCTGCGGCTGCTGACGGTGGCGCCACCCGCTGAGCCGGGGCCCTGAGCGGCCCCGGCATACTCATTGATTGCGCAGCCGCCCGGCCTCGATGTCGGCACGCAGCAGGTCGTTCACGCGGGTCTGCCAGCCCTTGCCGGTGGCCCTGAGAGCGGCCAGCACGTCCGCATCGATACGGATCGTGGTTGACACTTTCAGTGGCTGGGCGGACTTGGGCCGACCGATGCGAGCCTGGGGTTTGGCGGCTGCCCATTCCTCATCAGTGAGCGGAGTGGCATCCGGGTCAGCTGTGGCTGCCGCAGTGATTGCACGGTCTTCTTCGTTGGTGGGCAGCAGGGTGCCCGGCTTAAGTTTCGGCATAGCGTTTTACCTCTCGCTTGTTTGCCTTGCGCAGGCTGATGACGCGCCGTTCATCGACGCGATCCACGAATGCCATAAAGAACAAACGCAGACCGATATAGCCGAGAGCGCACTGGCGTGGTTCACCGTAGTCGCGGCGGGTGTCTGGCCATACCACGGCTGTATCCCACTCGAACTCCACAGCCAAGCCAAGGGAAACCCCGTGCTTGTCGAGGTTGATGGCGTCTTTACTGGCTGTATAGGTGATGTCCATGCACTTATTGTATTAACAATAAATAGGCGCTGCAAGCGCTCGCGTCAGCACAACTCATAACCTGGACCTGTTATTCCTGCCCACCCCCGTGTGGGTTTTTTTACGCCCGGAGATCCTGCATGACCATCAACGTCGATGACGTAAAGCTGCTCAAGTCACAGCGCCTGACCGATGAGGAAGACGGCGGTGGCCGGGCTACCGGCGAAGCCGTGGCCGATGGGGAGATGAACAACCTGTTCCCCGACATCAGCCGCCTGGACCGCACCCTGGGCCGCATCAGCCTGCGCAAGGTGTTTGCCGGCGTGATGACTGATAACGCCGACCCTTACCTGGGTGTGCACTCGATCGTCACCCAGGCCCCGGAAGACCCCCGGGTGTCGGTGCTGCTGTTCAATACCAACGACCAGACCGACGAGCGCGCCGATGCGCGGTCGGTCATCGAGGGCTACGTGGTACCCAGTACCTACGCTACCTTCGAGCTGCTGGGTGATCAGTTCGCTGGCCAGCGGGCCATTACCGGCATCCAGCGCCTGGAGGCGCGCATGCCGGAGATCGGCGAGGTGTACCAGTTGCTCAACGGCAGCGTGAGCCAGTACGTGCGCATTCAGGATGTCGAGGCCACCGAGGAGGAGTTCATCAAGGACTACGGCAACGGCAATTTCCTGAACTTCACCCGGCGCCGCTTGAGCCTGATCATCAGCAGCCCGCTGACCACTCGTTACCCGGGTGGCCAGCCAGAGCCGGCAGGCACATCGGCTACCAACCTGTCGGGGCAGGCCAAGTCACAGGTCCTGTCTACCCAGGTGGCGGACTCGGCGCGCTACTACGGCATCAGCCCGCTGGCCCAGCCGGCCACGGCGGGGGACATGAGCCTGTCGGTGGCCTCGGTGTACTCCCAGCTGGTCCCCAGTGCCATGCGCGAGAGCGCGCTGACCAACCAGAACGGCGGCGCTCGCAGCCGCTACATGGTCGCCAGTGCCAACAGCAACCGCAGCCTGACGCTGAGTTTCACCCAGGTTACCAGCGGCCATAGCCGGGCCTTTCTGACCACCGGGGCGCTGCCGTCATCGGTTGAGCTGAGCATCAGCAGCGGTGTATATGCCGATAACGGCCAGGGCGAGCTGACGCACCGCAGTGGCTCCAGCAGCTTCAGCCGGATCACCATCGACTATGAGACCGGGGAGATCAACGCCTACCGCGCTTCGACCTTCACCGGCAACGCCAGCGTCAGCTACCGCCCAGCGGCGGCCGCGACCGGGCAGGCGATCACCGGCGAGATCCAGATCGACCTGGGCAGCCGCGGCTTTGCCTACACGCTCAACCTGGCCGATGCCAAGCCGCGCCCCGGTACGTTGGTGGTCAGCTTCATGGCCCTGGGCAAGTGGTATGAGCTACGCGACCTGGGCAACGGCGAGCTGGCCGGGGAGGGCAGCGGTACCGTGGACTTTGCCAGCGGCGCGGTCAGCATCAGCCTCAACGCGCTGCCGGATGTGAATACCAGCCTGATCTACAGCTATATCGGCCAGTGGGACAGCAACCTGCAGGTGCACGCCGGCAGCGGCGATGCGCCGGAAGTACGCATCGCCCACCGGCTACCGCATGACGGTATCCAGCCCGGCAGCCTGACGGTGACGGTCACCATGGGCGCTGAGCCGAAAACGCTCACCGACAACGGCGACGGCACCCTGACCGGCGAGGCAGGTACCGGGCGCATTGTCTACGCCTCCGGCCAGATCACGCTGCTGCTGACCGCCACGCCGGACGCGGGCAGCAATGTGCAGTTCGGCTATGAACGGGCTGGCCACGATATCGATACGCCGATGACCGCCACGCCGGATACCGGCGGCATCGTCAGCGGGGTGCTGCCCGGTGCGCCGTTCGAGCCAGGTAGCGTGAATATCCGCTGGCAGTGCCAGCGCCGGCAGACCGCGCCCTCTGCTGTCTACGGCGGCAGTGCCCAGTACACCGGGACCATCACCGTCGACCACGAAGCCAACGATGACGGCGCCGGTGGCTGGCAGGGCTATACCGGCAGCATCAACTACGCCACCGGGGCATTCAGCCTGCGGGTGGAGCAGATCTACGACTGGCGTGAACACACCCTGGTCTACGAGCCCCTGGAGATTTGATACATGGCCACATATGGCAGACTGGCACCCAGAACAAGGTCAACCGGCGGCGGTGGCAGCAACCCGCCCGCCGAGCTGAAACAGGAAATCTTCGGTGGCACGCTGATGGTGCGCGCCCAAGCAGCAGGTACCACCTATGAACCGCAGACCGACAGCGTCGGCGCGCCTCCGCTGGAGATCGACCTGCTGCCGCATGTCGCCGACCCGATTGTGCCGGGCAGTCTGATATTCCAGTGGGGCGGCGAAACCTACATCGACCGCTCCGGCGTGTTGTTCCGCGCCGTCAGCACCTCGACCAACGCCGGCACCGCCGTCGGTGCAGTGGACTACGCTACCGGCATCGCCACTTTGCAGAGCTACCCCGGCGGCCAGGCGGGCGTGGTCAACCGCCTGGCGGCGCTGACCGAGAACGGCGGCTTCAGTACCACCCGGCTGACCTTCCGCACGCCCGGCGCGCCCCTGCGCCCGGCCAGCCTGCAGGTGACCGTCATCCGGGCCGACAACAGCAGCATCGTCACCGGTACCGCCGACCTGAACGGCAACATCACCGGCAGCGGCATCATCCACGGCGAGGTGGATATCCAGAGCGGGATCGTCCGCCTGGTGTTCAGCACCAACCCCGACGACCTCACCGGTGCGTCTGATGTACCAGTGATCGCCCTGCTGGTCACCTACAACGCCGTGGTGCAAACCAGCATGCCCATGTCTGCCGATCTGCTGGGCCTGGACCCAGTACGCCTGCCCGCCGATGGCCGGGTGCCGATCTACCGGGAAGGGGATGTGTTGGTGATTCACCACACCGCTGAGCATGCGGTAGTGCCGGTGGCAGGTCAGACTATCACCTTCGACCGCGCCTATCAGGCTGACATTGAAGTGATCGACAGCAATGGCGTGGCCATGAGTTCGGCGCAGTACAACACTGACCGGAAGTTGGGCACCCTGACCTGGGCCGACCCGGTGCTGCTGGTCGATGCCGAGGACAACATGCTGACCCCACCGCTGACTATCCGTGAGCGAGTGGAGCACATGACGGTCTGCACGGAAGTGCAGATCACCGGGGCCATCTCCTTTGGCTCACCGCTGCCGTGGGATTTGCCCGCCGACGAGACTCGCGTCAGCAGCGCTGTCACCTGGGGCGACCTGCAGGCTCGGGTCTATCGCTGGTTCACCCAACAGACCTGGAGCCAGGGCGCGCCCAACTGGAGCGACACGCCTATCGGCAACGCCACCACGGCGCAGTACAACCAGCTCAACTACCCGATCGAGATCACCAACATGGGGGCGATCGCGGGCAAGTGGGCGTTGGTATTCACCAGTCCTACCAGTTTCAACGTGGTGGAGCAGCAGTTGGGTGTGATCGCCACCGGCAGCACCAGTACCGACTGCTCACCCATCAACCCCGCGACCAGTGTGCCGTACTTCGTGATCCGCGCAGCAGGCTGGGGTACCGGTTGGGCATCGGGCAATGCTGTGCGGTTCAACACCGACGCCTGCCTGGGACCGATGTGGGTGGTACGTACCGTCATCAGCGGTCAGGGCACGGTGGATGATGACAAGATGAATTTGCAGATTCGAGGGGATGCAGGCTGATGGCTGAAGAAGATCTATGGTTCGGCACGCTCAGCGCCACGGTACGGGTGGAGGACCTGCCCGCCACGCGGCAGGTGGTCGCAATCGAGCGTCCGGAAGTCGGAGACTGGCGCGTCTGTGGAGCCGGGTCGAGCAATGCGGAGGGAGTGGCGACTATACCCATCACAGGTTTGCCTACCAGCCGCATATACGCTGTAGTGGTGGATGATTGGGGGCGCCCATTTATACCAGAAATGAGCGTCATCCCTGGAGAGATCGTCAGGCCTACTCACTTCGTTGGATGGATGTATCGGGTAACCCAGGCGGGTGTGCTACCGGCAGAGGAGCCTGCATGGTGGAACTCGATGGCTGGTATACCACGCGAGGTTGGTACCGCAATGGTTGAGTCGATCCGTCATTATCAGCCTATAGCCCATGGCCCAGTCAGCGATATCGATTGGGCCGATCGAGAGTTCGATCTTTACTGGGACAACGTCGTTCTGCTTTTGCAGCCGCCTTTTGCTGGAAGCGGTGTGATAGACCACAAGGGACGCCATGTGTTTACTACATCAGGCGGATTCGGTGTCTCTGAGTCCGATCTGCTTTTCGGCCAGCCTACGCTGCAGATGTCAGGCGGTACATACTTCCAGGCGCCTGATAGTGAGGACTGGGACTTTGGGGCCGAAGATTTTACTGTTGAGCTTTGGTACAAGCAGACCACGACCCCGAGCAGCTATCAGGGTCTTATTTCGCAGCAGGGAAGTAGTGCCTCGACCCGCAATGCGTGGAAGATCATTACCAATAACTCCGCATCCGCTTTGGTGGGGCAGGCCAGTACAACAGGGGCCGCCAATACCAACAATGTGAGCGGTCCTCCATTTCTTCAGAATGAATGGGTTCATGTCGCCTTTATCAGGTCTGGCCAGTATCTCACTCTGTTCGTTGACGGTGTGGCCGGCTCCAGTAATTTTATCGGGAGCCAAGCTATTTATAACTCTTCCGAACCTTTACGAATTGGGCGCCAGGCGAGCACGAATATGGTCGGACGTCTTGGACCGATCCGGGTGACAAAAGGCATAGCTAGGTACACCGAGAACTTTGTCCCGCCAACCGGGCCTTTCCTCACTGAAGGGCCTCTCCTCTGAATTGGGAAGAAACAATGACCTACCAGCCTGGACCAGCCGACTTCCAGCTCGGTAGTGATGCCTACAACCCCCCATCCCCACTCGGCTTCAACTTCGGTAGCACTCCGGCAATCATCCCAGCCCCGCCACCCAGCCTGATCCGGGGAGTAGGCGCGGCATGGAGCAGGGCGGTTGCAAACAGTACTGCGCCCACCGCTGCTGCCTGGGGCGAGGCTCCGGCCAAGCAGCACGCAGCAGCCACAGGCTGGGGTACCGGCGCAGCAGCAGACAGCGCCCGCGCTGCAGGCTGGTCCGCAGTCCCGGCCAAGGAGCAGGGCGGGGCCGCTGCATGGCGGGCTGGCAAAGCAGCTGATGGCGCGGCCAGCAGTCAGTGGGGCGATCTGCCCGCCAAGGACAGCGGCAACCATGTGGGCTGGGACAAGAGCCTGAAACCCACCGACTGGCAGGTGCACGTCACCTGGAACCCGGCGGTACCCAGCAAAGACCGGATCATCACGCCGCGCTTCCAGCGCAGCAACGAATACGGCACCCGCATACCCCAGAGCCAGCCTGCGCCACTGCATCACCCCGGCGGCGCAGTGGCGTTCACGTTCAGGGGTGGACTGTACACACCGCCGGACAACGGCGATGTGTTTTTCCACTTCTATGTGCAGCCCATTCGCGCCGGCCGCATCGGCCCGGTGGACTCGGCTGGGTCTGCTCGCTGGGGGCTGTCACGGCAACTGGATCGATTCCGGCGCCTGCCATGGGGTAGGGCGCGTGCCCTCGACCCAGTGCCCACCGGCATCGAATACCCGGACTACGAAGGCCCGATCTCCATCATCGTGCCGCCCCCGGCCGAGCCGGACATACTGGAGACCTACATGATTGCCAACAGCGTCAGCCTGGTCGTGCTGCCGGACCGCACACCACTGGATGCCACCGCCCTGCGTGTCAGCCTGGACATAGACAGCTTCGCCTGGACCCTGTCCGCCCAGCTGTTCGGCCGCACCTCGCTGGCCCAGGTGCGGCCCACCGCCAGCGGCCCCAAGGAAGTTGAGCTGACCATCAACGGCCACCGCTGGGTATTCATCATCGAGCGCTATTCCGGCACCGGCAAACTGGCCGACGAGCGCTACAGCATCACCGGCGTCAGCCAGACCCAGCTGCTGGCCAAGCCCTACGCCCCGACCCGCAGCCACAGCAACGCGGTACCGATCAATGGCCAGCAGGCCGCAGAACAGGAACTGCTGTACACCGACTTCACACTGCACTGGAACAGCCAGACCATCGGCCCGCCCGACTGGACGCTGCCCGAAGGCGCATTCAGCTACGCCGACAAGACAGCAATGGAGGTCATCGCCGAACTGGCCGAAACCGTCGGCGGCATCGTCCGCCCTGCCCAGGCCAGCCGCGAACTGACCGTTCTACCGCGCTACCGCGAGCCGGTCTGGCAATGGTCCAGCGCGATCATGGACAAGATCATCTCTACCAACATCGTCAGCGAGTGGGGCAGCGAATGGCAACCGCAACCGGAGTGGAACAGCTGCTACGTCAGCGGCACCAACCACGGCATCGCCATGCAAGTGCGCCGCGCCGGTACCGCCGGCAATGAACCCGCGCCGGATGTGTACCACGACTGGATCACCGGCGAGCAAGCGGCACGGGCAAGAGGCATCACCGAACTGTGCAAAGGCGGCAACCAGGAAATCGTCACCCTCAACCTGCCCCTGTTCCCCAAGCAAACCGCCCCTGGCCTGGTACAGCCCGGCATGCTCTGCGAAGTGCGAGAGATCGACGACACCTGGCGCGGCCTGTGCCTGGCCACGGAAATCAGCGCAGACGGCATCGGAGCCAGCCGCGTCAAACAAACCCTGCAACTCGAACGCCACCACCGGGAGGGCGCCTGATGGCCACAACAAACCCCTGGAAACGCTTCGTCGGCCTACTACCCGGCGGCGCCCGCACCGTCGGCACCGTGGCCAGCATCAACCTGCAGACGAGCACCAGCACGGTCACCCTGCGCAATGGCTCACAGATGACAGCGAAAGGCACCAGTGTGCCGGTGGGGTTGAGGGCGTTTGTGGTGGATGGGCAGATAGCCGGGCCGGCACCAGAGTTGCCGCAATATGAAGTGGAGGTGTGATTGGCATGGGCTCTGTATCGAATCTGAGGTATATAAAATAATTCAAGGAATAATTTTGTTGTTAAAATAGAGTTTTGACGGTAGCGTATTGCTGATCCCTCTTCAAGGAGTTATGCAATGCCGTTCCCAGATCAAGAGCAAGTGCTCAACGTACTCAAACCGCACTTCCCGGCCTTGACCGGCTCCCTACGTAACGCGTGGTCAACTTGGCTGGGCAGTGAGTTTGTCGGGCGCTGGAATAAAAGATCAAGGGCCAATTTTGTCTGGGAGGAGACACGGCATGCAGCAGTGAAGCAGCTCACAGGTGTGTCTGGTGTCGCGATTCTTGCTCGCTCTGACACCACTTACTTTGTGGTTGATCAGCAGGTGCTATTCCGCTTCAAAAAAGGGGATCACTTGGGGGTAAGTGGCAACGTCAAAACGAAGGAATCGCAAGCGTATCATGACCACCTCCAGCCGCCGCTGAACCTACCGGATCTTATGCGGGTTGAGGTGGTCTACCAGCTAAATGAGCTTGAAACATCCATTTTGGACATTATTATTGTCGCCCGGCAAGGGGTGGCGGTGCTCTGGAAATTCAGCCTCCTGCACTCCGATGCTCGTGTTATTCCGCTGCCTCTTCAAACAGAAGAGAGCGAGGCCCCGACTCCCCAGCGGAAGGCAGTGGTGCGTTCGGCTATTCAGAAAAAAGGCGAAGTTAGGCTAGACGATGCGAAACGATCATGAGATTTAACTCCGACCTCCTCCGAGTGGCTCGTCAGGTTCGGGGTTTGAGCCAGACGAAGCTGTCTGTGGACAGTGGGTTGACGCAAGGCGCGATCTCCAAGATGGAGAACGGGTTATCTGAGCCCTCGGAAGAGGTGGTGCAGAAACTGGCTGATACCCTGCAGTTTCCACCTTCATATTTTTATCAGAGCTTTCAGCCGTTTGGGTTGCCGGTCAGCGTGCACCCGATGTTTCGAAAGAAGGCATCTGTACCTGTGAAAGAGTTGGAGCAGCTTGAGGCTGGCCTGAATCTTAGGCTCTCGCACTATCAAACGTTGCTGCGCTCGGTTGAAATTGACCGTGACCTTGAGCTGCCCAGACTCGATCTGGATGACTACGACAATGATCCTGTCGCGATTGCCTCTTTGGTTCGTCGTACCTGGCAAATACCCCGAGGCCCGATCAAGAATCTCGTTCAGTACGTCGAGAGGGCCGGCTGCATTGTGGTGCACTGCGACTTTGAGGGGGTAGGTGTTTCAGGGGTGACCATCACGCTAAAGGGACTGCCTCCGTTTATTTTTATCAATCGGAATAACCCAGCGGATCGGCAACGGTTTACCTTGGCTCATGAGCTTGGGCACCTCGTAATGCACCGCTTGCCTACCCCAGACATGGAGCGGGAGGCGGATCGCTTTGCGGGTGCATTATTGTTGCCGCCTGACCAGGTAGCTCCTTATTTCATGGATGGGGTTACCTTGCCCAAGTTGGCTGCTTTGAAGCCAGTTTGGCGTGTTTCTATGGCAGCGTTGCTGATTGCAGCAAATAATCTTGGCTACTTGACTGCAAATCAAAACCAATGGCTGTGGCGTCAGTTCAGCGCAAAAGGCTACAGAACCAATGAGCCGCCCGAGTTGAATTTTGAGGTGGAGCAGCCATCAGTGATTCGTGACATTGTCCAGCTCCACCTTGGTGAATATGGATACACAGAACAGGAGTTGGCTTTTGTTTTGCATGCGGAGCTGTCTGATTTGAGAAGGCTGCATGGGCTTGAATCTGAGCCACCGAAGGTTGGCTTGCGAATCGTCAAGTAAACAGCAATCCTTTAAAGAGGATAGTGCATGATGTAAAAGCCCAGCTCAGCGGGTTTTTTGTATTTCTAGGCCTTACATCTTCTGTTGGCGTGAATGTGTAATTTGATTGCCAGCGCAAGGTACAAGAGGCAGAAGCCACTCAAGGTCAGAAACTGACAAACCCACACCCTGAACCTCATCAACCCGCCCCGGCGGGTTTTTTTACGCCTGGAGATTGATATGTCTAAAGTGATTGACCGGATCATCGCTGAGGTGATCCAGGCTGAGGGCGGCTATGTGAATGACCCAGCCGATCGCGGTGGCGAAACCAACTACGGTATCACTGTGGCCGTTGCCCGGGCGAACGGGTACAGTGGCCCGATGCGTAGCATGCCCAGGTCGGTTGCTGAAGCCATCTACCGCAAACGCTACATCACCGCCCCCGGCTTCGACCGCATTGCCGCCATCGATGAGCAGATTGCTGAAGAGGTCATAGACACTGGCGTCAACATGGGCCCGCATCGAGCAGGGGAGTTTCTGCAGCGCTGGCTAAATGGCTTCAACCTGCCCGGCAGCGGCTATCAGGATCTGTTTGTTGATGGCCAGGTAGGTCCGTTGTCGATTGATGCCCTACGCCGTTACCTGTCAGCACGGGGCCAGGAGGGCAGGCTGGTGCTGCTACGCGGCTTGAACAGTACCCAGGGCAACCGTTACCTGGAGATCACTGAGAACAACAAGTCCCAGCGCCGGTTCCTGTATGGCTGGGTACGTGCGCGGGTGGTGCTGCCAGCATGATCAGCCAATACACACTCTACGCAAAACTCGCCGCTCTCGCGGGCGTAGCGGCCCTACTGGTAGCCCTCGGCTGGCAACTCAACGGCTGGCGACTATCAGGCCAGATCCAAACCGTTAAAACAGAATTCGCCGAGTACCGCGCAACAGTCAAAGCCGCAGGCGAGCGAGCTCAGGCAGACGTCCGCACCACCGAGCAGGCATGGCAATCCAAAATTGAAAAGGTCCGCACCGATGCAAACCAACAGCTCACTGAAACTGAACAGCGCGTTGCTGACGCTAACGCTGTTGCTCTCCGCCTGCGCAAGCAGCTCGAACATCTATCAACCCGTCTCACCGAAAATCCCACAACTCCCCCTGGAAGCCAAGCAGCCCCCGCCACCTGCGGAATGCTTACCGAGCTGCTTGCAGAAACTGACCGATTGGCGGGAGTCTATGCTGAAGCGTCTGATCGAAGCCGAGTAGCCGGAGAGGCTTGTGTTGCTGGGTATGAGGCGCTGCTGCCTTGATGGTTTGCATTGGCTGGAGTTTTGTGTGCATTTCGGGAGATGAGGGCAGGAAAAGTTCGTCATTGATTGGAAAACAAAAGGCTTGCATCGAGCATGGCGGCATAATAATATCGATTTCGCATGAACGTATCGTTCAATTGCTGCAACCGAAATTTAAAGCCTGTTGAAATATGCTCTTTAGGGCGTCTAGTTTAATAGCTAGACATATTGGGCGGGGCCGCGGCAGTCTCCGACTCCCGCGCTCTGCGCTCCCGCGTTGCTGGAGTATTTCATGGCGAGCGCACCACGAGAAAGGTGGCTGAGTTCAACAGGTAATTTGGTGAAGGCAACACCTTTCTCGGCATCCTATTTTATGGATTGGTGCGCATCGCACTAAATCAGGGATTGAATCGTGCGACTGTTTCCCCAGAAAGTGTCAACAGCGTCTATAGCTAATGTTGATAGCCTCTGCCAAGCACTGTCTATTCCTCGCTCTGTTTTAGATCAAGTTTTGGCCCTGGGGTTGGATGAGCGTTACAAGGAAGTCATGCATATCAAAAAGGCTGACGGGACTAATAGGCCTATATATAACCCACATCACCTTCTTCGTCGTATTCAAAAAAAGATAAATGAGCGTATTTTTTCAGATACGAAAATAATAAAGTGGCCAGGTTTTTTATATGGTTCAATCCCGAATCAGACTGGAAGTTCAGGGCAGGATGTTAGCAAGGATTATGTGGCGTGTGCCGCAGTGCATTGTGGTGCAAAAAGTCTTTTGAAGATAGATGTTGAGAGCTTTTTTGATAACATACAGCGAGATATCGTTTTAAATATATTTTCTAAATTTTTAAAATATCCTGAAGATGTGGCAGATGTATTGACTAATATATGTTGCTATAAAGGTCGTTTGGTTCAAGGTGCTCTGACATCTAGCTATATTGCATCGCTTTGTCTATGGGATGTTGAGGGGAATGTTGTTCGGCGATTAAATTTAAAAGGTCTAAGATACACAAGGCTTGTTGATGATATAACTGTCTCTTCGGTTGGTTTGGCAACAGATTTTTCATATGCTAAAAAGCTGGTTGAAGATATGCTGTCAGATAGAGATCTTCCTATTAAAGCGAGTAAGACAAAAGTTTATAGGATGTCTAGTGAACCGCTCACTGTTCACAGTTTAAGGGTTAATTTTTCGTCGCCAAGGCTTCCTGCTGATGAGGTGGGCAGAATTAGAGCCGCTGTGAAGCATGTTGAGAGACTGGCTTCAGAGCCAAATTATATAACAACGCATAGTTATCGTAAGGTATACAATCGTTGTGTGGGAAGAGTGAATAAGCTTTCACGTGTAGGCCATAATCAACATAAAATTTTGCTGGCCAGGCTAAACAAGATAAAACCTCTCCCATCCTTTAGCGATATTCGTCGAGCTAAAGCTATGCTTGCTCGACTTAAAAGTGACTTTGGCAGCAAAGGTCATACACATTGGTATAGATCAAGATATTATCGGCTTGATCAAAGGTTAAGGATACTTTCGAGAAGGTATGAGAGAACAAGTGACCAGATTCGTGAGGAGATTAGGGGTATTAAACCGTTTAAAAAACATAGTTCGGAAACTCACTAGAGGTAGAAAGGAGCTAGATTATTTTATCTATGCTCTAGTTTTGATACTCTGTTTGGGTGTGGTGGTTAGTTTTTCTTCTGCAATAATGGTAATGATTGCTGATGACAGATTGAATTACTCTTTTTGTCTCAGGAATGAGTGCTTGAATAATGTCGCCGATTACTATAGTGCTCCGATTGCTATATTTGGTTTTTTTGTGGACGTCTTAGTACTCGTTGCCACGGTTGGTGGAATACTCGTTGCACTCATGAGCTATCTTGGCAGCAAGGATACCTCTAATTTTACAAATCATATCTCTCACCTCTCTCTCTTTCAGGAGTTTTTTGTAGGTGAAGTCAATAAAAGAGACAGGCTGTCGATTTCTTCATTTGATGTGTATAGAGTTTATTTTATGGTATTCCCAGGCTCTAAGGATGGTGACTTCGTACCGGGAGAAGATTACTCGTATTTTTTGACAGAGGTAAATAATGCAATTAATGAGTCTAATAGAAAATTTACAAGCGGGTCAATTCCTCCCTTTAGCTATCAGCAACACCAGACAGCAATGATAGATTGTTTTAGGATGATAGGGCTTTCATTGCAGCATGTGCCGAAATTAGATTTCTTTGAAATAGAGAATCAGGTATTGGATTTGCTAGAAACAATTAATAAATCATTTATTGGGGGGCATGAGAGCTTAAAGGTAAACGAAAGACTCTATCGTTAAGTGTATCTTTAAGGATGGAGGGAAAAAGCCAACGGTATTGGGTTAGCTGTATGTATTTTGACCTAAGCAGCCTGAGAGGCATGACCGCGCAGGGGTCGTGCGCACTTACACAAAAAGTAATCCGACCTGTGCGAAAAGTTCTGATTTCACTCCAGAGCTAGCATTGCACCTTAATCTACAGTCTGCTTGAAATGGCCAAGACCAATTGATAGAAGCGCTGTAACTTGTTGCGGCGTGTGCTGTAAAGCTCGTTTTGGAATTGCGTTAGTCACTGCACCCCTTTGTTTTAATAGTATTAACAGCTGGCGTTATAGGAATCATAAATGTCGGAAATTTCACCGGTTGTGTACTTTGCTGCAATAAAATAAGGAAGGACCTCTTCTATGAAAAAATGGAAGGACCTCCATGTGTTGACTATAAAGAAAAGAAGACCTAAAAATGTTAGGGTCAAATTTTCCAAGTTGAAGCTAAGATTCAGCAGTGCGCAGGCTGATAAAGCTAAAGCAATAGTGGACAGGCTTCTGGATCGTCTTAGTTTTTTCTGGTTTTTTTCCAGATGGGGAAGGGCATTTTTCTCCAGTAGGTCTGGGGAGGTGTTTGAGTTGAATTTATTTGTGATATCAATTATAAGTTTTCCGAAATCACCCTTAAGGGTGAATAGATAAAATAGCCCTGCGGATATTTTCTTTGATAGCCAGAGAATGCTAGCAGTAAATAAAATAGAAATAGCTAATTCAGATATTGTTAGCATAGGGATTATGCCTGCATCAAGATCGGTTATGTATTTTACATTTATTTGGTTTAGTGCGCAAATTAAGCTGGGGGATTTGAGCTTGTAGAGTGAGTGCCAGGACAATATAAATATGCCCCAGCATATTATGTTGGATAGAGTCAGCCTCTGCTCCAACTCGTCCTGGTAGCGGGATTGGCAGAACTCCAGAAACTTTTCCATTAAACCAGCCTTAGAAAAAATATATCGCCACCATGAATATCAAACGTGCCTCCCTCATAGATCGGGCAGCCAATGAATGACATGATATCAGGTGAACCTAGAAATGGTTTGATCTGCCCAAAACTATCATCTGTGAACGTCATCTTTATTTCTCGGCCGGTGATTAAGTTAACTATTCGGCCGGATTTGTTTTTGGCGTCTAATTCTCGCAGGTTTGCTGATATTATAAATGGCTCACCGAGTTGGCGAGTAGATACATATGAGTGGAAGGCTTCGCTTTCTTGACGATTGAATTTGAAAGTAGAGCTTTGGTCTCCCCCAATGACAATTTCAATTGTACTCTGCCCCGCGTTTGGGGTTCTTACTACGCTGATTAAAAGGTCGATTTCTTTGTTGATTGCGCGGTCCCCATAAGGCCGTTGGTTGGCGCGCGGCATATAATCCGCCAACTGTTCTGGCTGGATTATCCCGGAGTCGATTCTTTGTTTGGCTATATCTGACTGCTGAGCAAGTGACCCCGCGGCTACAATGGCTTTTTGTTGGGACCGTTCTACGGTAGGAGTTATTGCGTTAATCATGCGCGTAAGGGTTTTTTTAATTTGCGGGCTGTCGTTAATGAAGTCTATGATGTAGCCACCTTCCTGAGGTGGCCTAGACCATAGTTCGGTCGCCTCGTAATCCTCTTTCTGAAGGCGAGCACCTTTCCACACTTCACCATAGCGCAGATCTAAATGTGCGCGATTAACTGCTGCCTGTAGATGAGTTAGGGCTTTTCCTAACGTGCGAAGAGAAACGGTGTGGTCATGAGTGATATCCCCGTCAAAATGCAATAGCAAACTGCTCATTCTAAAGTCTTCCGTTTGTTCTAGTGTCCATTCGTTCATGCAGCGACGGATGTGTAGAGCCCTGCTCTCGCATCTCCACCCTTGGAGGTACTGCTTAACCATTTTCAATGGGTGAGCTGAAAACCTCTGCAGCCTGATATCATCTACGCATCATCGGATAGGTTTCAGCTATATGCAATATGCCGCGAATGCACCGATGGCTAGCCTACCGGGTTGACGCTAGTCGCAAGAGAGCGCATAGTGCCCACGTCACTGCAAATTCAGCGACACGGGATTGGCGTCCCGGAACTACTAGGCGGACACCGCCACAGCGCGGTTTTTTTGTGTCCGCAACACGGCAAGGCCTTTATGGGCGGGGCTGTGTGGGGCTGCTTCGGCAGCGCCGGTTTCTAGTGGCCGGTACGCCAACCTGCATGGTCCCGTCCACCCTGATTGGCGTCAGGGGAGCGGGAAATAATCCGCACACTAGAGGCTCCTATCATGCCGACACGTCCGACTCTTACCCTCAATCCGTTAAAAAATCGTGCTGCCCGCTACCGGGCCCAGGCGCTGACTGCCCTGCGCGCTGATTCCTCTCTGTCCGTCCGGCTCAAGCGTTACAACGCAGCCATGGCCAAAGCCCGGGCGCTGGAAGTAGAAGGAGGTGCAGCATGAAAGTGACACAACAGTTGGCTGCTGCTCCGGCATTGCAGTTCAACAATCGAAAGGTAGAGCCTCTGCATCGTCTGCCGTTTGTGGGGCGCGGCACACATCCATATCAGCTCTGCTTCTGGACTGTACCCAAGACGGGAGGGTACGCCGGCGGTAACAATGCGGGGCGTGGCTTGGCACGTATCTATCTGAAATACCTCAAGCAGCACGGGCGACCTGAAGGGCTGGGGGCGCTGCAGTGGATAGTGAGGGATATGTTCGACAGCGATAGCGACGGTCCGCGGACGCCAGAGCAATCAGCGCGGCGTGGCCAGGTGGTCGGCTTTTTCGATGAATTGGATGCCTGGCTGCATGCTGCGGTCTGTCATCTGGAAGGTGGGTTGGACCGCCAGAGCAATGAGGCGCTGTTGGACTACGTCAATGCAGGGTTGATCGATGAACAGGCCAGCGTGATATCCCGGCCTCGTAAAGCACGGAGGGCGCAGTCATGAGCAAGCCGATGGAGTTTGCCTTTGGCGAGAATCCTGTACGAGTGGTGCTGTTGGATGGTGAGCCGTGGTGGTTGGCTGCTGATATTGCCGTAGCGCTGGAATATCGCGACGCCAGCAACATGACTCGTAATCTCGACGAGGATGAAAAGGGTACTCAGATTGTGAGTACCCTTGGTGGTGATCAGGAAGTGCTGGTCATCAACGAGTCTGGTCTGTACTCGGCCATCCTGCGCAGCCGCAAAGCATCAGCCAAACGCTTCAAAAAGTGGGTCACCGCCGAGGTGCTGCCCTCGATCCGTAAGCACGGTTCCTATGTCATGCCGCCCGCAGCGGATGAGCAAGAGCCAACACCCATGGCTGCCCATATCGAGGCCGATCAGGTTGTCAGCGCTGGCCGAGTGTTCCGGTCATTGTTCACCACCGGCCGCAGTATGGGCATGCCTCGCCGGCTGGCAGCTACCCGTGCCAACTCGGCGGCAGAGCGCGCCACCGGCGTGGATCTGGCCGCAGAGCTGGGCGCCAGTAGCTGGCTCGAAGGGCCAGACATGCCAGAGCCGCAACGCAAGCAGTATGAGCTGCAACAACGCATCCGCACGCACCTGGCCGCGAATAGCTGGCCATCTGGGTTCAGCGGGCAGCAGTTGATTGAGGCGCTGGGGCTGATCAATGACAAGCCGACACAGATGGCAGTAGGCCGCTGCCTCGGCCTGCTGGGCTATCAACGCCAACGCCTGCCGGCTGCTACTCCCAATGGCATCCGGCCTTGGGGTTATAGGTTGAATACTTTGCCGGTGGTGTAACGGCGGTGCCGCTCTCAACTCATGGGGCTCGTAGAGAGCCCCTGATTCAAAAGCAAGCGTCAGTTATTTCTATGGGGCCGGAGAGGGGTTTGTGGGCGACCAGAGGCCAAGGAAGGGTTGTTCCAGGATGATTTCAGCATCTCCTATATTCGGATAACGGCTCTTGAGCATGGCCACATCCCGTTCGCTGAAGTCACGAATCTCCGGAACAAGGTCTCCTATCACTGGTTGATTGACGAAATTTCTGCCCATCCTGACATGGATATGCAGGTTGCCGAGGTATAGCGCTTTGCCGGGCTCGACTATGAAATTGATCTCAGGAAAGTCCTGTCTCGGCGTATAGTGAGTTGTGCCATGGGCGACATGCCAGCGTTGAAGGCTGTTAGCTCCGGCTGGCATTTCCAGTACAACCAGTCGACCATAGTCTTCTTGGAGTTCACTGGGCTTGAGCGTAGCGCCGGGGATATGCTCTTCACGCGATTTTGCAATACCACCTTTTTTGAAGTTAAAAAGGGCGATGGGGCCGTATCTGTATTCAACGGATGTGCTGACACTTGCGAACACTAAACCGGTGTTTGCAAGCTGGCTGGGCGCCACGTTCTGATCAACGTTTGGAGTAGCGCAGCCAGCTAGGACGAGCATGGCCAGTAACGAGAAGTACTTCCATGAAATGCGGGGCATTGGTGACCTCCTGTCGAGAGTAGAAGCGAGCAGCACTCAGTAGCGTGTTAACCGGCGAGTATTATAGCCAGAGCCTGATCATAGGCGGCAATGGCCCGCCACTTATCAGGCAGCGCCGCATCCGGGTTGTTGGCATAGTGCTTGTTGGCTATACCGCTCTGGTTGTGGTCCTGCAGCAGGTCGCGCAGGTGCGGCTCAATGCCGGCCCGCTGCATGATCTGCTTTGCCGTTCTGCGCAGGTCGCGAGGGGTGAAGGGCTCAACCCTTTGCCCGGTGGCCACGTCCATTATTGATGCCTCATCTTCCAGAAACCTAAGCACAGCGTTTCGTGGTGTGGTGATCACTATCGGGTCTTTGCCGGTGAAGGTCCAGGGCCAGGGGTGCTGGCCATTGATTTCCTGAACGCGGCGGAGAATGTCCAGTGCTCGATCGGTCAGCGGTGTAAGGCTGATGCGGGGCTTGGCTCGGCCCTTGCGGCTCTCGGTGCGCATTACCTTGGCTTCGAGGTCGTAGTCGGTCCAGGGGGCGACGATCATCCTGTATGGCCGCTGCCCTCCCGTGGCGATAATGAACCGCAGGAGTAGGGCGGTCAGCTCGCCAACTCGATTGGTGTCACCGCACTTGTCCCAGAAGTGCTTCAGCTCGGCATCACTCAGCGCACGCTCCAGCGCATTCTCACCTTCCTTCTGTTTTTTTACCGCGGCAACCGGGTTGTGCTTGAGTTCGAAGACGCGCTTGCTCTCCCGGCTGACGTCGTACTCGGACACCAGTCCATATTGGAAGGCAGCGTGGAGATAGGTTCGGGCGCGGTTGTACTGGGTTTTGGCGCCTCGCTTCCAGATTGGCTCCAGCAGTGCCAGTGCATGACCTGGCTCGATGTCGCGGGCCTTCATTGCGACGATGTCGGGCTTGGCGGCAATGAAATCCACGTTGATAATGCGCTCGATTTCTTTCGCTGAGTCGACAGCGGCATCGTGGAGGTGGGCTATATAGTCCTGCAGTAGATCCTTGAGGGTGCCGCGTTGGGCTTCTGCCTGTGCGAGCAGGGCCAGCCGCTGGGCTTCTGCTTGCTTGTCAGCCTCCACCTGCTGTAGATGGCTTTTCAGGTCGGGGTGTTCTCGGCGTAGCGCTGCCAGTGCGTTGGCTTCTACCCTGCATGCGGCCAAGCTGATTTGACCATAGGTTCCAATCTTGATGGCTTCGGTTTTGAGATTGAACCGGTATCTGTAGTAGGCCTCGATTGAGCCCGAGTCTCTGCGCCGAAATAATAACGCTCCATCGCCGCGCCCGCCGATACTTTCGGCTACTTTGCCCTGCAGCGCTTTTACTTCCCGATCAGTGAGCTTGGCCATAATGGTCCCTATATTGGTCCCTACTTCTCATCGGCTGGCATCATAATATGCTGGACGAGGTAGGACAAATAAATATAGTTAACCCATTGATTTTAAATAATTTAATGTATTTGTGTGAGCAGGGCTGTTGACGGTGAGACGCAAAAATATACGCCTCCTAAGCGGTAGGTCCCCGGTTCGAATCCGGGCTCGCGCACCATATGAAACAAAGGCTTGCGAGGTGGTTAACCTGCAAGCCTTTGGTTTTTCCGGGTTTATATTTCCTGTTCCGGTTTAGCGCGCCTTGGCCACCTGCCGCCAGTGGTGCAGCAGGGGTTCGGTGTAGCCGCTGGGCTGTTCCAGTCCCTTGAACACCAGATCCAGTGCTGCCTGGTAGGCAGGCGAGTTGGCGAAGTCGGTGGCCATGGGGCTGTACTCCGGGTCACCGGCGTTCTGCTGGTCCACCACCTTGGCCATACGCTCGAAGGTCTCGATCACCTGCTCCTTGCTGACCACACCGTGATGCAGCCAGTTGGCCATGTGCTGGCTGGAGATACGCAGGGTGGCGCGGTCTTCCATCAGGCCGATATTGTTGATATCCGGCACCTTGGAGCAACCCACTCCCTGGTTCACCCAGCGTACGACGTAGCCAAGGATACCCTGGGCGTTATTGTCCAGCTCCTGCTGCTTGTCGCTGTCGCTCCAGTTGGCCTGTTCGGCCAGCGGTGCGGTCAGCAGGCCGTTGAGCAGTGCCTCCTGTTCATCCTGCAGGGAAATGCTTTCCATCTCCTGCTGGACTTGCTGCACATTGACCTGATGGTAGTGCAGGGCGTGCAGTACCGCCGCGGTGGGCGAGGGTACCCAGGCGGTGTTGGCGCCGGCCTTGGGGTGGCCGACCTTCTGCTCGAGCATGGCGGCCATCAGATCCGGCATGGCCCACATACCCTTGCCGATCTGCGCCTTGCCACGCAGGCCGCAGGTCAGGCCGACCAGTACGTTGTTGCGCTCGTAGGCCTGGATCCACTCGGTGGACTTCATGTCGCCCTTGCGCAGTACCGGACCACCCTGCATCACGGTATGCATCTCGTCACCGGTACGGTCGAGGAAGCCGGTGTTGATGAAGGCTACCCGCGCACTGGCGGCGGCGATACAGGCCTTGAGGTTGACCGAGGTGCGCCGCTCCTCGTCCATGATGCCCATCTTCAGGGTGTTCTGTGGCAAGCCGAGCAGTTGCTCGACGCGACCGAACAGCTCGTTGGCGAAGGCCACTTCGTCCGGGCCGTGCATCTTCGGCTTGACGATATACACGCTGCCGGTGCGCGAGTTGCCCTTGCGCTGCAGGTCATGCATGGCGATCAGACTGGTGCAGACCGCATCGAGAATGCCCTCGGGGATTTCACTGCCATCCTCGAGCAGGATCGCCGGGTTGGTCATCAGGTGGCCAACGTTGCGGATGAACAGCAGCGAGCGGCCATGCAGGGTCAGTTCGCCGCCGTCGCCAGTGGTGTACTGGCGGTCCGGGTTGAGCTTGCGGACCATGGCCTTGCCGCCCTTTTCCATATGCTCGACCAGGTCGCCGCGCATCAGGCCCAGCCAGTTGCCGTAGGCCAGCACCTTGTCCTGGGCGTCGACCGCGGCGATGGAATCTTCGCAGTCCATGATGGTGGACACCGCGGCTTCGATCAGCAGGTCCTTGACGCCGGCGGCATCGGTCTTGCCGATCGGGTGGTCGCGGTCGATCTGGATCTCGAAGTGCAGGCCGTTGTGCACGAACAGCAGTGCATCCGGGCTGGCCGGGTTGCCCTGGTAGCCAGCGAACAGGTCCGGTGACTGCAGACCGGTCTTGCTACCCGACTGCAGGGTCGCCTGCAGTTGTCCGTCCTGCACGCTGTAGGACTCCACCTGAGTGTGGTCGCCCTGCTGCAGCGGAATGCTCTGGTTGAGGAAGTTGCGGGCGAAGGCGATTACCTTGTCACCACGTACCGGGTTGTAGCCCGGACCACGCTCGGCGCCATCCTCGTCGGAAATGGCATCGGTGCCGTACAGCGCGTCATACAGGCTGCCCCAGCGGGCATTGGCCGCGTTCAGGGCATAGCGGCCATTCATCACCGGCACTACCAGCTGCGGGCCGGCCTGCTGGGTGATCTCGCTGTCGGTATTGGCGGTGCTGATCTGGAAGTCGGCGGGGACCGGTTTCAGATAGCCGATGGAGGTGAGGAATTCACGGTAGGCGGCCATGTCGCGGACCGGGCCGGGATTGGCCTTGTGCCATTGGTCCAGTTCGGTCTGCAGGCGATCACGTTCGGCCAGCAGTGCGCGGTTCTTCGGCGCCAGGTCGTGGACCAGCTGGCTGAAGCCGGACCAGAACGCGGCAGCATCCACACCGGTGCCCGGCAAGGCATGCTGTTCGATAAACTGGTGCAGGGCGGCATCGATCTGCAGGCCCTCGATATTCACACGTTGAGTCATGACAGTGTTCCTCCTCGGGTTTACAGGATGGCGATGCCGGCCTTGGCGACCTGGGCGTCCTGGTCCGGCTTGACGCCGGAGACACCGATGGCGGCCACTACCTGACCTTCGACCTTCAGCGGTACACCGCCTTCGAGCAGGCCGCTGACTTCGGGGGCGGACAGGAAGGCTGTGCGCCCACCGTTGATCATCGCTTCGAACTCGCTGGTGTCGCGACGGCCCAGGGCTGCGCTGCGTGCCTTCTGTGGGGCGATATAGGAGGCGATGGGGGCACAGCCGTCCATGCGGCGCATGGCCAGGATGTGGCCGCCGTCATCCACCACGGCCACGGTGACTTTCCATTCGTTTGTTTCGGCCTCGGCGAAGGCGGCATCGATCATGCGGTTGGCTTCTTCGAGGGTCAGTACAGGCTTGCTCAGCATCTTGTTGTCTCCAGGTAGTCAATTGAGTGCGTCTTCGACGACTTCGATCCAATGGCGCACGGGTGTTCGGTTGGCTGAACCCAGATGGGTCTGGCAGCCGATGTTGGCGGTGACGATGAGGTCCGGCTTGCCGGCTTCCAGCGCATTCATCTTGTTGTCACGCAGTTGCTTGGCCAGTACCGGCTGGGTAATCGAGTAGCTGCCGGCGGAGCCGCAGCACAGGTGCCCATCGGCGACCGGGGTCAGGCTGAAACCGAGTTGTTTCAGGATCGGTTCCACACGCCCGCCCAGCTTCTGGGCATGCTGCAGGGTGCAGGGGCAGTGGAAGGCCAGGCGCTGGTTGGCCTTGGCCTGTAGCGGCTGGAGATCTTCTTTCTCCAGCAACTCCACCAGGTCCAGCGCCAGTGCGCTGACTTTCTCGGCCTTGTGGGCGTAGGTTGGATCGTCCTTGAGCAGATGGGCGTATTCCTTGACGAACGCGCCGCAGCCGCTGGCGGTCTGGATGATGGCCTCGGCACCATTCTCGATGGCCGGCCACCAGGCGTCGATATTGCGGCGCGCGCGGTCCAGTCCGGCGTCCTGGGCATCGAGGTGGTAGTCCACCGCGCCGCAGCAGCCAGCTTCGGCAATGGGCTTGATCGAAATACCGAGACGGTCCAGTACCCGTGCGGCGGCGGCGTTGGTATTGGGCGACAGGCCCCGCTGGGCGCAGCCTTCGAGGATCAGCACATGGCGGGCATGACGTGGCTCGGGACGTGGCTTGGCCGGGGTAGCCTTGGGCGGAATCTTGTCCTTGACTGCGGCCGGCATGAAGGTGCGGACCGCCTGGCCGGTCTTGAGCAGGGTGTTGAAAACGCCGGGGTTGGGCACTACGTGGCGCAGCGCCGAGCGCAGCATGCGCTGCTGCAGCGGCCGCTCGATCTGCCCAGCCATGGCTTCACGGCCGATGTCCAGCAGGGTGTGGTATTTGACCCCGGACGGGCAGGTGGTTTCGCAGTTGCGACAGCTCAGGCACTGATCCAGATGAATCTGGGTTTCCCGGGTGGTGGCTTCGCCTTCCAGAAAGGCCTTGATCAGGTAGATGCGGCCACGCGGCCCGTCACGCTCGTCGCCGAGCAGTTGATAGGTCGGGCAGGTGGCGTTGCAGAAGCCGCAGTGCACGCATGAGCGCAGAATGCTTTCCGCCTCTTCGGCGCGCGGCAGCTGGCGCGCCTGTTCGGTTAAATTGGTTTGCATGACTTACCTCATTATCTCAAAGCGCGGAATACTGACGGCCAGGGTTGAACAGGCCCTGGGGATCCAACTGCGCCTTGAGCTGGCGGTGATAGCGTTCCAGCAGCGGAGCCAGGGGCTGGAAGGGGCTATCGGTGACATTTGCACTGTAGCAGGTGGCGTGCCCGCCATGACGGATGGCCAGTGCCTGGATTTCCTCGGCGGCGGCGTCGCTCTTCAACCAGCGCTGGCTGCCAGCCCAGTCCAGCACGCTGGTGCCGGGCAGTTCCAGTTCCGGGGTCAGCGGCGGCAGTGACAGGCGCCACAGGGGGCGTGGGTCCTGGAAAAACGCCAGTTGCTGCTCATTGAGTTGCTCCCAGAAATCGGCGTTCAGCTCCTCGCCGCCGATGCGGTCGGCGGCCGAGCGTACCGAACCGATACCACCTTCCAGGCGCAGGCACAGATGCCCGTCGATATGGCAGGCCGCGGTAATCGGAATCGGCTGCTGGCCCCACTCGGCCAGCTTCTGCAGGGCCTTTTCGACAGGCAGTTGCAGACGCAGATGACGGCTGCATACCGGCTTGGGCAGCACCTTCATGGAGACCTCGGTGAGCACGCCGAGCTGGCCGAAGCTGCCGGCCATCAGTCGGGACAGATCGTACCCGGCGACGTTCTTCATGACTTCGCCGCCAAAGCGCAGCAGCTTGCCGTGACCAGTGATCACCCGAGTGCCGAGGACCAGATCACGCACCGCCCCGGACCAGGGGCGGCGCGGGCCGGACAGCCCCGCCGCGACCATGCCGCCAACCGTAGCCTGGCCGTTGAAGGTCGGTGGCTCGCAGGTCAGCGTCTGACCCTGTTCTTCGAGGGCGGCAAAGAGTTCGACCAGCGGCGTACCGCTGCGTACGGTCACCACCAGTTCGGTGGGATCGTAATTGACGATGCCGCTGTGTACACGCGTATCCAGTACCTGGCCGGTGACCGGGCGGCCGAGAAACGCCTTGCTGTTGGCACCCTGGATGGCCAGCGAGGTATTGCCATGCAGGGCATCGAGTACCTGCTCCTGCAGTTGCTGCTCGCTGACACTGGCGGCGCGTTCGCCGGGGCGAGGGCTGTGGGTGTGGTGTGCAGACATCAGAAGCGCTCCAGTTCGGGGAAAGGCAGCTTTCCGTTATGGATATGCATGGCGCCGAACTCGGCGCAGCGGTTCAGTGTAGGAATGTTCTTGCCCGGGTTGAGCAGTCCATCGGGATCGAATGCCGCCTTGACCGCATGGAAGGTCTGCAACTCCTCGTCATTGAACTGCGAGCACATCTGGTTGATCTTCTCCCGACCCACGCCATGCTCGCCGGTGATCGAGCCGCCGACCGCCACGCAGAGTTCGAGAATCTTGCCGCCGACCGCTTCGGCACGCTCCAGTTCGCCCTCCTGGTTGGCATCGAACAGGATCAGCGGGTGCATGTTGCCGTCGCCGGCATGGAATACGTTGGCCACGCGCAGGCCGTACTCGGCGGACAGGTCGGCGATGCCCTGCAGCACTTTCGGCAGTTCCCGGCGCGGAATGGTGCCGTCCATGCAGTAATAGTCCGGCGAGATGCGTCCCACCGCGGGGAAGGCGTTCTTGCGCCCGGCCCAGAACAGGGCACGCTCGGCATCGTCCTTGGCCTGGCTGATGGCGGTGGCACCGCTTTTCTCCAGCACTTCGCGAACGCGATCGCATTCGTCGGCCACGTCGGCTTCGACGCCGTCGAGCTCGCACAGCAGGATGGCCTCGGCCTCGACCGGGTAGCCGGCGTGGATGAAATCCTCGGCGGCGCGAATGGCCAGGTTGTCCATCATTTCCAGGCCGCCGGGGATGATGCCGGCGGAGATGATGTCACCAACGGCCTTGCCGGCCTTGCCCACGTCATCGAAGCTGGCCATCAGTACCTTGGCCACCTGTGGACGGGGCAGCAGCTTGACGGTGACCTCGACAACGATGCCGAGCATGCCTTCCGAGCCGGTGAACAGTGCCATCAGGTCGAAGCCGGGGCTGTCCAGGGCGTCGGAGCCGAGCGTCATGCGTTCGCCTTCGACGGTGATGATTTCCAGCTTCAGCAGGTTGTGTACGGTCAGGCCGTATTTCAGGCAGTGCACGCCGCCGGCGTTCTCGGCGACATTGCCGCCGATCGAGCAGGCGATCTGCGAGGAGGGGTCGGGCGCGTAGTACAGCTGATAGGGCGCTGCCGCTTCGGAAATAGCCAGGTTGCGCACGCCGGGCTGGACCCGGGCGAAGCGTCCCTCCGGATTGACTTCGAGAATGCTCTTCAGGCGAGCCAGTACCAGCAGCACGCCGCCTTCCAGCGGCAGCGCGCCGCCGGACAGACCGGTGCCGGCGCCACGGGCGACCACCGGGACCTTGCGCTGGTGGCAGATCTTCATGAACGTCTCGACCTGCTCGACGGTATCGGGAAGTACCACCAGCATGGGCAGCACGCGGTAGGCCGAGAGGCCGTCGCACTCGTAGGGTTGGAGGTCTTCGCGTTCGTGCAGCAGCTCCATGTCGGGAAGCTGCTGACGCAATTCCTGGATCAGCGCAGCCCTGTCCACCGCGGGCAGGGGGCCGTCGAGCTTTTCGTCATACAGAAGGTTCATGGCTATCACCTGTTATTGTGTTGATGGTCAATGACCCTTGGTCAATGAACAGCAAAGTGTCTGAATACTGCGGCCTGACTTGATCTTCGTCTAGTGTATTGGTCCCTGGTCCGACCAGTTTGTCTTGTACTTTTGTTAATGAAGATCCCTGCAGCTCAGCTGGATACAGGGGTTCCTGAGCCTGTAGTGGATTGTTTGGCGGACTACCTTTAAGCTGGTATGACCAGTTATTGGAGTAAGGAAAAGGTCATGGTCGAAGGTGTGACGCAGCGGCGTCAGGTGGGTGATGTGGTGGCTGACCGCATCGAGAAGCTGATCGCCGACGGGGTCCTGAAAGTGGGCCAGGCATTGCCCTCGGAAAGGCAGCAGTGCGAGAAGCTGGGCATCTCCCGCAGCGCGCTGCGCGAGGGGTTGAAAGTGCTGCGCGGCCGGGGGCTGATCAAGACCGAGCAGGGACGGGGCTCCTATGTGGCGAGTCTGATCGGCAACCGCACGGAAACGCCAATGATGCATCTGTTCAACAGCCATCCCCGGACCCTGTTCGACCTGCTGGAAGTCCGCGCCCTGTTGGAAGGGGAGTCGGCCCGGCTGGCAGCCCTGCGCGGCACCGATGCGGATTTCGTGCTGATCCAGCGGCGCTACGACGAGATGGTCGCAGCCAATGCCTCTGGTGCAGTGAAGGACCCCGAAGCCCTGGCGCATCTGGATCATGCCTTCCATCTGGCAATCTGCGATGCGTCGCATAACCCGGTGCTGGCGCATACCCTGCAATCGCTTACCAGCCTGCTGCTGAGTTCGGTATTCGCCTCGGTGCAGAACCTCTATCACCGTCCGGCACACAAGCGGCAACTGGACCGGCATCATGCGCGCTTGTATCACGCGGTGATGGAGCGCCTGCCGACCCAGGCCAAGCGTGCGGCGATAGATCATATTCACAGTATTCGGGATGATTTGCGGGAGATCGAGAATGAGGAGCAGCGTCTGGAGCGCGCGACCATGCGCCTGGACGGTTGGCAGTAGCTGGAACGGGTCAGGCGGTGCTGCTGCGCCGCCTGACCCGGGGGGTTGCTAGCGCCCGGTGGTAGTGAGCCCTGCCTGGCTCAATGGGTCACTGACGCCCAGTACATAGATCGCCAGCATGGCCAGAATGCCAGCAGCAGTCACGTAGTAGAGGGTCGGCAGGATGGTCTTGCGCAGGGTGATACCTTCGCGGCCAAGCAGCCCCACGGTCGCGGATGCCGCAACCACGTTGTGAATGGCAATCATGTTACCTGCGGCGGCGCCCACCGATTGCGCAGCGACCACTAGCGCTCCGGATATCCCCAGCAGCTCCGCGGTATTGAACTGGAACTGTGAGAGCATCAGGTTGGAAGCGGTATTGGAGCCAGCGATAAAGGCGCCTAGTGCGCCAATGGCGGGTGCAAACAGGGGATAGACGCCACCGACCGAAGAAGCGACTGCCTCCGCCATGGCCACGGGCATCGATGGAAGGTCGGACAGGTTGACGCCCGAGTTGATCAGAATGCGGACCATCGGGAAGGTGAATACCAACACGAAGCCGGCACCCACGATTGTGCTCGTGGACTCTCCCAGAGCGCGCTTCATTTCAGTGAAGCTCATGCGGTGCAGGAAGTAGGTCAGGATCACCACCATCACCAGAATGCCGCCGGGCAGATACAGTGGCTCAAGGCTGGCGGACAGGCCGGTTTCGCCCATGATGTCGGTAAAGGGCAGGCTGAGGCTGTTGAGGGCGGCCTTGACAGTGTCATTGGTGCGCGAGAGCACCAGCAGACCGGCCAGCAGCACGTAGGGCAGCCAGGCCATCCAGATCGCCACCGGGCGTTTGCCAGCGACATCGTCCAGTTTCATCTGGATGCTGCCCATCCACTCGGCTGGCCATTCCTTGGGATCAGCAAAGTCCCAGGTTTTCTTTGGAATGAGAAAGCCCGCCTTGGCGGCAGGTACCACTATGGCCAGGCCAACCAGCCCGCCAATCATGGAGGGGAATTCCGGCCCGAGGAAAACACCGGCAAGTACATAGGGAATGGCAAAGGCAAAGGCCGTGAATATCGCAAAGGGCGCGATCTCGAAGCCTTCTTTCCACGAGCGATTCTTGCCGAAGAAGCGTACCAGTACCACGACCATGAACAGTGGCATCAGAATTCCGACAATCCCGTGAATGATGGCAACTTCCGACACGATCAGTTGAAAGAAGCTGGGCCAGTCAGAGCCGACCGTTGCCAGTTGCGCGCCGATGGTAGTCTGGTCAAGCCCTGAGCCCACACCCACAACCATGGGAGTGCCGACTGCCCCGAAGGACACCGGGGTGGATTGCACCATCATACCCACCACGACCGCAGCCACGGCCGGGAAGCCGAGGGCGACCATCAATGGTGCAGCCACCGCGGCGGGGGTACCGAAGCCCGATGCGCCCTCAATGAAACACCCGAACAGCCAGGTGACGATGAGTGCCTGCACCCGCCGGTCCGGACTGATGGATGAAAAGCCCTTGCGAATGGCGAGGATGCCGCCCGAATGCTTGAGGGTATTGAGCAGCAGGATTGCACCGAAGATGATCCACAGGATCGAAGCCGTCAACACCAGCCCCTGAAGGGTGGAGGCGATCACGCGGACTGCAGTCATGTCCCAGGCGAACAGGGCAATGATGACAGTAACCACGAAGACAACGGGCATCGCATATTTTGCCGGCCAGCGGAATCCGACCAGCAGCACCCCCGCCAGCACCAGTGGGAAAAATGCGAGCAAAGACAAAAGTGTTTGGCTCATGTGATATTTCCTTGTTTTTTTTATGACAAATGCGCATTCCAGAGAGTGCGCATATTCTCGACATGCCGATACTGCTGTGGCGGCCTTGAGAGGTCTAGATGTTATCTATATGGTCCGACCAGTTGTTTTGTATGTGTTATGTATATCTGGTAATTAATCCATTTTAAATCATGATGTTATTTCAATAATAATATTTCTGGATGGCGACTTATATAACTGGTCCGACCAGTGCTTCCGGCGGCTGCCAAACGGCTTTTTGCGGCTGACCGCCTGGCTTGCGCTGGCGTGTCAGCAAACTCAGTGTAGTGCATCGATGCCAGCCCTGTGGTGGAGCATCGAGCAGGTCTCGCCGAAAGAGATCTTTGCTGCCAGAATATGGTCTTTGTCATCCTGGGTCGCTCACCATAAGGAACGCTATGGGCACTTCACACAACCATCGCTGGCAGTTCTTCCGCGCCGGCGGCTTCGATCAGGTCCAGTTGGACACTCCTGCCGATCTGGCCGCTCTACGCAGTCTCGATCAGAAGCTCTGGGCCACGCTGGCCTGTCCTACACACAATCTGGAGTTGGACCAGCGCATGCTGGGCTATATCGACAGCAATGGCGATGGACGCATTCGCGCGCCGGAAGTGCTGGATGCGGTGGACTGGACCCTGGCGCGGCTGGCCGACCCGCAGACGCTGTTCCGCGATGAGCCACTGACGCTGACCTCGTTCAGCGAGGGTAAGGAGAGCCATCATCTGGTCGTCGCCGCACGGCGGCTGCTGCAGATTCTCGGCAGGGAGGAGAGTCAGGGGCTGGATGCTGCCGATACCGATGACCTCAAGGCCCTGTTCCCGCCAGCGGAGCCCAATGGCGATGGCCTGGTGCCGGCGACGCTGACCGAGGATGCCGATCTGCAGGCGGCGATCGCCGACATCATCAGCTGCATGGGGGCCGAAACGGACCGCAGCGGGGAAGCGGCGGTGTCGGAAGCGAGCATCAACGGCTTCTTCGAACAGGCTCAACAGGTGCAGGCGTGGCAGCAGCAGTCCCTGGAGCATGGCGTACAGTCACTGGGGCCGGACGCCGAAGCGGCGATCTCGGCGATCGGCGCGCTGCGGGAAAAGATCGACGACTACTTCACCCGGGTGGAAATGGTTGCCTTCGATCCGCGGGCGGCCAGCATCATGAATGCTGACGAGGCCGAGCTGGTGCGCCTGTCCGCATTGAATCTGGCCGATTCCCAGGAAGTCGCGGCGCTGCCGCTGGCCAGCCTGCAACACGGTGAAGCCCTGCCGCTGGACAAGGGCATAAACCCTGCCTGGCGTGGCGCCATGCGTGCTCTGCGCGAGCACGTGGTCAGGCCGCAGCTGGGCGACGTGGATTCCATCACCCGGGAGCAATGGCATGACCTGACCGCCCGCTGCAATGCGTATTTCGCCTGGCAGGCGGCGAAGCCGGCGGTGGATATTCTGCAGACGCTGGACGTCGAGCGGATCGTCTGGCTGGTGGAGCAGGGCATGCAGGCGCGGTTGCTGGACCTGGTGGCCAAAGACCTGGAGGTGGCCGAAGCGGCCGATGGGCTGGTCGAGCTGGACAAGCTTCTGCGTCTGCAGCGTGGGCTGCTGACCCTGCTGCGCAACTTCGTCTCCTTCTATGATTTCTACAGCCGCAAGCACAAGGCGATATTCCAGGCTGGCCGGCTGTTCATCGATGGCCGCAGCTGTGACCTGGTGGTGGAAGTGGCTGATGTGGAGGCGCACAGCCAGGTCGCTGCCAACAGCGACAGCTTTCTGCTGTATTGCGCCTGTACCCGCCGGGGGCAACCGGTCAGGGAGCGCGAGTCGCTGAACATCGTGGCAGCGGTGACCGCCGGTGGCGAGGAGGAGCTGCTGGTAGGGCGGAACGGCTTGTTCTACGACCGCGAGGGTAATGACTGGGACGCCACCGTGGTCAAGGTGGTGCAGAACGCGATCAGCGTACGGGAAGCCTTCTGGTCGCCGTATCGCCGCATTTCCCGGCTGGTATCTGATCAGATCCAGAAACTCGCCGCCAGTCGAGACAGCGAGCTGGTCAACAGCAGTGCCGCCCGGGTCGGCAGTGGCCCCGAGGCGGCTGCGGAAGCTGGTGCCGCCTCGAAGACCTTCGATATCGCCAAGTTCGCCGGGATCTTTGCCGCCATCGGCCTGGCGGTAGGAGCCCTGGGGGCGGCGATGGCCGCTATCTTCAGCGGACTGCTGTCGCTGCAGTGGTGGCAATGGCCGCTGGTACTCGCCGGTGTGCTATTGGCGATTTCCGGCCCATCGATGCTGATGGCCTGGTTCAAGCTGCGCCGCCGTAACCTGGGACCGATCCTGGATGCCAACGGCTGGGCGGTGAACACCCAGGCGCGTATCAGTATCGGCTTCGGTACCACCCTGACTCAACTGGCCTGCCTGCCCCAGAACTCGGCGCGCTCGCTGCGTGACCCCTATAGTCGGGAGCGGCGGCTGTGGCCCTGGCTGCTGGCGGTACTGGCGATCGTCAGCCTGGTGTTCTGTGCCCTGTATTTCGGCTGGTTCAGCGGCTTGCAGCCGACACCGCCGGAGTGACCCGGCAGGCAATGGAAAAAGGTAGCGCAACGCTGCCTTTTTCCATTCTGATTGGCGGTCGACATTGCCCCCGTCAGGCTCTGGACTGCTATCCTGTGTAGGCTGGAACGGAAACCGGCACTTGGGTGCTTCAATGCCAGGCATGGCGAATTTTCAGTCTATCGGAGTCTTCATTGCCCAGCACATTCGCCTCCTTCTCCTCGCTTTACACCTCCACCCTGTTGATGCTGCTGGGCAGTGGTCTGCTCAGTACCTACCTCGGTTTGCGCCTGTCCGCTGACAATGTCAGTGAAATCTGGATCGGCATCCTGATGACCGGCTACTACGTCGGCCTGGTCATGGGCGCCTCGGTAGGACATCGTCTGATCGCCCGGGTCGGCCATATCCGTGCCTTCGTCGCCAGCGCCGGTGTGGTGACCGCCTCGGTGCTCGGGCATGCACTGACCTCCAGCGTGGAGGTATGGCTGGCGCTGCGCTGGCTGGTCGGAGTGGCGATGATGTGCCAGTACATGGTGCTGGAGAGTTGGCTCAACGAGCAGGCCGAGTCCCATCAGCGTGGTCGGGTGTTCGCCGGCTATATGCTGGTGACCTTCCTCGGCCTGGGACTGGGGCAACTGGTGTTGACGCTGATGCCGGAGTTGAGCGTCAGCCATATCATCCTGGTGGCCATGTGTTTTTCCCTGTGCCTGGTGCCGGTCGCGGTAACCCGCCGACTGCACCCGGCGCCGTTGCACCCGGCGCCGCTGGAGATCCGCATGTTCGTCCAGAAGATTCCCCAGGCGCTGACCACCATCGGTGTGTCCGGTCTGCTGCTCGGTTCCTTCTACGGCCTGGCACCGGCCTATGCCAATTCGATCGGGCTGGATACCCAGTTCATCGGTGTATTCATGGCGGTGACCATCGGCGCCGGGCTGCTGGCGCAATGGCCGGCTGGCTGGCTGTCCGATCGCCTGGACCGCAGCCGCATGATCCAGGTCAACGCCATCATCCTGACCACGGTATCGCTGCTGATTGCCCTGGTCTCGTTGCCACAGTTCCTGATGTTGCTTACCGGGCTGTTCGGCTTGCTGGCCTTTACCCTGTATCCCCTGGCCGTGGCGCTGGCCAATGACCACGTCGAGCAGGAGCAGCGGGTGTTGCTGTCGGCCATGCTGTTGGTCACCTTCGGCCTGGGTGCCAGTGCCGGCCCGCTGCTGGGCTCGGTGCTGATGAAGTTCGGCGGCGCGGGGATGCTGTATGTGTTCATGGCCTGCAGCAGCCTGCTGCTGGTGATCTTCGTGCGGCCGGAGCGGGTGACCGGCGAGAACCTGGTGGACGAGGCGCCGATCCAGTTCATGCCGGCAGCCGGTAACCTGGCCAGTTCACCACTGGCCGCGGCGATCGACCCGCGGGTGGATGAGCAGGTGGTCATCGAACAGATGCAGGATGAGAACGATATCCAGGAGCAGCCGGTCGATGAGGATGGTGACGAGCATCGGCCGGGCTGACCCTAGAACAAGTCTTCCTTGGCCAGGCGCCGCGCTTCGCGCTGCAGGTAGTGGACGAAGCGGTCAATATGCCGCTGCGCCTGGGGGGCGGGGTGGAGGAAGCGTAACCCGACGTGGGTTTCGTCGCCTGCTTCATGGTATTCGCAGTGGCGTACCTCGATATTGACATCGAAGCGGACCTCCTCGGGCAACAGCAGCCGGCTGTGCTCATAGCATTCACCCGGCTGCAGGGCCTGTAGCTGGTTACCGGCCAGACGCAGCTTGCAGCCGGTGGCGGAGATATCCAGCAGTTCGCCGGCGAATTGCCGCTCATGGCGGGCATGGATCAGTTCCAGATGGGTGTCGATGCTGCGCTGGATGGTCGCGCGATAGGCGCCGCGGCGCTGGTGATAGGTGACCTGGGTCGGTAACTGCACGCTGAAGGCCGGGGCATCCTCCAGCAGCACCTTCAGCGCTGCGCTGCCATGCCAGCGGATGTGCACACCGTCCCGCCAGGCATCGATGCGGAAGCTTTCGCCCTGGGTGAGCCATTTGTCACCGATATGGGGAATCAGTTCATCGATGAGCAGACGGGCATTGGGGCCGTCTACGCCGACGATATAGCTCTGGAACTGCTGGCTGCGGCCATCGAAGCTGATATTCAGCGGCGTGCGTGCCAACTGCAGATTTTTCAGCAGGGTCTGGATTTCGACGGTGGCGGTGATTTCTCTGGGCGGCTGCGGGCCGGCCTCTTGTTCAAATAGCGTTGACACGTTAGCTTCTCATCGGCAGTTGAATCAACGGAACATCAACGGAGTCCGGCACGATCTCCACTGCCCACCGTTCAGGCACGGCTTATCGGGCGCTGAGAGGGAGCGCGGCTGGCGTTGCCCTGGCGATCATATACATTCAGGCTGGCTTCGCCCTGATTGCGCAACAGGTCCAGCAAGGTGCCATTGATATGCTGGCTGTGGCGGATCAGTCGGGCGTTACGCAGATTGGCACTCTGGCAGGCTTCGGCCGCGGCCAGAAAGGTGCTGTGATGCGCGCTCAGGCTGGCATCATTCAGGCTGCGGATGAAGTCTTCCAGGCTGCCGCTGTCGGGTCTGCCCAGTTGCTGCAGCTGGGCCGCGATGGCCTGCTCGTCGGCCTGCAGCGAGGCAATCAGCGGCGCCTTGGCCGCGATCAGCGCGTCAAGGGCGGGCATGTCCTGGTCGAGCAGGGCCTGGCGTTCCTGGTCAAGCAGTTCGGCGAACTGCTGGCAATGCTGCGTGGCCCGAGTGAACAGCTCGCTGAGATACTGCATCCGTCATTCTCCGCTGGTGGGGCGCGCCAGCTCCCGGTCAGTGTTCGAGCGCGATCAGCTTGTCGGCAATCCGGCTGCTGTCGGGCTTGTAGCTGCCGTCGGCAATGGCCTGCTTGATCTGCTCGACACGTGCACTGTCCACTTCCGGCAGTTCACGCAGGCGCTCTTCGATTGCCTGCAACTGCTGGGCCTGGTTGCTCAGTTTCACCTGCGAGTTGGCCGTGGCCGGCTGCTTGGCGCTTTGGGTATCGGCAGCCGGGCGGTCAGCCGCCACGTCGCGCTTGCCGGCGGTGGCACCGCTCTGGCTGCTGCGTGCGGCACCGCTGGTGCTGCCTGGGTTGAAGTCGATGACCATGTGTTTGTCCTCAGAGCCTGAATGCTTCGTCAGCATCTGTAACGGCCGATGCAGGAAAAACTTTAGGGGATCTTTGCAAAAACATGACGCCGTGTTTTCTCGCGTCTCCCCGGTAGTGAATCGTGGTGTCACGCACAGTGTGCGCGTTCACCGGAATGCCGGCAAGTATAGCCGATACGAGTGACCACATTACATGGCAACCTCGACCTGCCCGGGGCCGATCACCCGCGCCCTGATCACCCGGTCGGAGCGGGTATTACGCACCCGGATCTGGCTGCCGGTGCTGCCGCTTTCCAGTGCCTCGCCCGGCATGCGCACGGCGACCCGGCTGTTCGCCGCGCTGATCACTACCTTGTCGCCACGCTTGACTGTCTCGTCCTGCTCCAGCTGGTTGGGCGCCAGCACGCTGTCGGCATCCACTGGTCGGCGCACACGCATGCCGACAGCCTGTTCGGCCTGGGTCAGGTAGCTGCCGCTGAGCTGGCCAAGGTTGCGCTCGCGCAGCACCAGGTCGCCGGCGCCGATGACCGTATGGCGGGCCAGCGGGCGGGTGGTGACCACCACCTGCTGGAACAGGTCGACGTTGGCGGGCACGAACAGGCGCCATTGTACCTCGCTGTTGCAACTGACGCGCACGGTGACCCGGCCGACCGGTACCTCGGGGCTTTCCAGGTTGGCGCTGATGGCATCGGCCGGGCACAGTGGCAGGCGCAGGCGCGGATCGAGGCGATTGACCCTGATCTCATAGCGCGCATCGTGGGCGCTGCCACCCAGATGCGCCGCAACTTTGTCCTCAAGATACGCGGTGGTGGTGCCGATAAGCTGATCAATGAGCGGATTGGCATGCAGGCCGCCGGAACCCAGCAGGGCAATAGCTGCGATCAGTCTGATGAAAAATGCCTGTAACTGCATATAATCCGAAACCTTAATCAGGGGTGACGCACGTCAAAATGCTGTCGTCTCTCTAGTTCTGATGGGAACAAGCAAGGACCATGCCGCTTGAACCGCATCGCAAGAGGAGCATTTCATGGCTGGCATAATGGACTCGGTGGATCAGCGTACCCAGTTGGTCGGGCAGAACCGGCTCGAACTGCTGCTGTTCCGGCTCGGCGGGCGGCAGCTGTATGGCATCAACGTGTTCAAGGTGAAAGAGGTACTGCAATGCCCGCGCCTGACGCTGCTGCCCAAGCTGAATCCGATGGTGCGCGGCGTCGCGCATATCCGCGGCGGCACCTTGCCAATCATCGACCTGGGGCGGGCGACCGGTGGCCGTGGGCTGGAGGATCTGTCCACCGCCTTCGTCATCATCACTGAGTACAACAACCGGGTGCAGGGGTTTCTGGTGCGGGCCGTGGAGCGCATCGTCAACCTGAACTGGAGCGACGTACACCCGCCGCCACGCGGTACCGGGCGTGATCACTACCTGACGGCGGTGACCCACGTGGACGAACAGATGGTGGAGATCATCGATGTGGAGAAGGTACTCGCCGAGGTCATCGCCGGCGAGGAGCCGGCACCGCAGCGTGCTGCCGATGCCACCACCCTGGCGGCGGCCACCAGCCGCAAGGTGCTGATCGTCGATGACTCCTCGGTGGCACGCAAGCAGATCATCCGTTGCCTGGATGCGCTGGGAGTGGAAGTCATCGCTCTGAACGATGGTCGCCAGGCATTGGACTGGCTCAAGGCGCAGGCCGATGCCGGTGTGCGGCTGGCTGATGACCTGCTGATGATGATCTCGGATATCGAAATGCCCGAGATGGACGGCTACACTCTTACTGCTGAAGTGAGAAATGACCCACGAATGAAGGACTTGCATGTCATGCTGCACACATCGCTCTCGGGCGTGTTCAACCAGGCCATGGTACGCAAGGTCGGCGCGGATGATTTTCTCGCCAAGTTCATTCCCGATGAGTTGGCTGATCGGGTGATCCAACGTCTGCAGGCAGTATGCGAGGGTGGTAATGCTTGAATTCTTTTTCCCCATCTGGAGTCCGGAGCCGAGTGTGTGAGCGCGGCTGATCAGGATTTCAACCTGTTCCGGGATTTTCTCGAACGGACCTGCGGCATCGTGCTGGGGGACAACAAGCAGTACCTGGTCGCCAGCCGGCTCAATCGCCTGCTGGAGCAGCGCGGCATCAACGGCCTGGGCGAGCTGATGCGGCGTATCCAGCAGCAGCCGCATTCCGGTCTGCGCGAGATCGTGGTGGACGCCATGACCACCAATGAAACGCTGTGGTTCCGGGATGTCTACCCCTTCGAGGTGCTGAAGAACCGGCTGATTCCCGAATTCATCAGGAACCAGCCAGGTCAGCGCCTGCGTATCTGGTCGGCAGCCTGCTCCTCGGGTCAGGAACCCTATTCGCTGAGCATGGCCATCGATGAGTTCGAGCGTACCAATCCGGGGCAGCTGCGCGCTGGCGGGCAGATCGTCGCCACGGAAATCTCCAGCAATATGCTGACCGCCGCCAGGTCTGCCCGGTACGACAGCCTGGCGATCGCCCGGGGGCTGTCCCAGGAGCGGTTGACACGCTATTTCGACGAAGCTCCGCCCGGTCAATGGACGGTGAAGATGCCGGTGCGTAGCCGTGTGGAGTTCCGTCAGCTCAATCTGCTCGACAGCTACAGCATTCTCGGCAAGTTCGATATCGTATTCTGCCGCAACGTGCTGATCTATTTTTCGGCGGATGTGAAGAAGGATATCCTGCGGCGCATCCACGCTACCCTCAAGCCCGGAGGCTACCTGATGCTCGGCGCATCCGAGGCGCTGAACGGACTGCCTGAGCTGTACAGCATGGTGCAATGCAACCCGGGGATCATTTACCAGGCTATCTGATAGGGTGTGGCGTGCCGGCTGGCCGGTCGCTGCCCTCGGGTTGTCGAGCGCCTGCTCGACGACCTCTGCAGCTCGAAGGTCGCAGATGCCCGGCAGCCCCAGGCAGTGGCATTGCCGTTTGCCGCCGGGCCTTGCCGTCAGGCGGAAATCCCTTGCCGCTTTCTTCTCCCTGCCTTTTCCAATTCCCTGAAAACAGAGGCTTTCAGCCTGCTGGCACAGCTATTGCTTAGATAACGGCAATAGGACTCTGGCCGTCGTGGCCACAGTGAGGAATGCCATCATGAGTTTGAGTTTCGACCGCGCCCTCGGGCTGCATGAAAAGGCCCTGGCCTTTCGCGCTGACCGTGCCGCGGTGCTGGCCAACAACATCGCCAACGCCGATACGCCCAACTACCAGGCCCGTGACCTGGATTTCGCCAGTGTGCTGGAAGCCCAGCAGAGCGGCGCCGACCAGTCGTTCCAGGCGAGCCGCACCCATGCCCGGCACCTGGCTGCCGAGGGCTTCATCGATCAGGCCGCCGGCCTGCGCTATCGGCTGCCGACCCAGCCGTCGATCGATGGCAACACCGTTGAAGTCCAGGCCGAGCAGGCCCGCTATACGGAAAACGCCATCGACTTCCAGGCCAGCTTCACCTTCCTCAACAGTAAATTCAAGGGGCTGATGACGGCCCTGCGCGGAGACTGAGCATGTCCCTCAACCAGATATTCGACATTGCCGGTTCCGGCATGAACGCGCAGTCACTGCGGCTCAATACCGTGGCCAGCAACATCGCCAATGCTGAAACCGTATCCAGCAGTATCGACCAGACCTACCGCGCCCGGCAGGCGGTGTTCGCCACGGTATTCAGCGAGCAGCAGGGGCTCGGCGGCTCGCTGTTCGCGCCCAGCGACAAGGCCGGGCAGGGCGTGGAGGTGCTTGGCGTGGTGGAATCCGACGCCGAGCTGCAGGCGCGCTACGAGCCGGATCATCCGATGGCCAATGAAGAAGGCTACGTGTACTACCCGAACGTGAACGTGGTGGAGGAGATGGCCAACATGATGGCTGCCTCCCGCGCCTATCAGACCAATGTGGAAATCATGAATACCGCCAAGACCATGCTGCAGCGCGTGCTGACGCTGGGTCAGTAAGGGAGTGGGCAGATGAGCAATAACATCAGCGTTGGCAACAGCCTGCTGGATCAGTACCAGGTGGACCAGAGTCGCTTTGCCAAGGGCGACGAGCTGGGCAAGAACGAGTTTCTTCAGTTGCTGGTTGCGCAGCTGAACAACCAGGATCCGCTGTCGCCCCAGGAAAATGGCGAGTTCATTGCCCAGCTGGCGCAGTTCAGTACCGTTGAAGGTATCGAGAAGATGAACAGCACCATGGATTCCATGGTCAGCAGCTTCCAGTCCTCCCAGGCGCTGCAGGCATCGTCGCTGGTAGGTCGTACCGTGATTATCCCAACGGATGAGGCGATGGTGGATACGGATAGCGACTTCACCGGCCAGTTGGCTCTGCCTCATGCCAGTCCCGCGGTGGTGGTCAATGTGTATGACGAGGCCGGCAGCGTGGTCGCCACCATCAATATGGGGGGGCTGGACGCAGGCATCCATGAGTTCGTCTGGGATGGTCAGGATGCCAGCGGCAATCCTTTGCCGTCCGGCAAATACACCTTCGAGGCGCAGGCCAGCATCGACGGCGAGACCAAGCAGTTGGCCACGCTGCTACCGGCCAACGTCGATAGCGTCTCCCTTGGTGTGGGCCATGGCGGTGAAATGGTTCTCAACCTGGCCGGGCTGGGCAGTATCGGCCTGTCAGAAGTCTTTTCAATCGGTAAGTAACGTCGTCCGACACGTCACAACAGGAGTTGATCATGTCTTTCAATATTGGTCTCAGTGGTATCCGGGCGGCTTCCTCCGATCTGAATATCACCGGTAACAACATCGCCAACGCCAGCACCGTGGGCTTCAAGAGCTCCCGTGCGGAATTCGCCGATGTCTATGCGGCATCGATCCTCGGCACCGGCAGCAATGCCCAGGGCAGCGGGGTATTGCTGAACAACGTCGCGCAGATCTTCACCCAGGGCAATATCAACTACACCGAGAACAGCCTGGACCTGGCGATCAACGGCAACGGCTTCTTCGTTACCAGCAACAATGGTGCACTGAGCTATACCCGCGCCGGCTACTTCGGTACCGACCGTCAGGGCTATATCGTCAACAACAACGGCGAGCGCCTGCAGGGTTATGGTGTCAATGCGGTGACCGGCCGGATCAACGAGGGGGTGCCGACCGACCTGCGGGTGGATACCCGGGCGGCGAATCCGAACCGCACCAGCGAGGTCAGCTCCACGTTGAACCTGAATTCCACCGCCGTGCGGCCGGTGGCGGCGCAGAATGTCTATGATTCGACCTTCGCTACCGAGTATAGCGCCTATATCAACGATAACGGCTTTGACCCGGATAACCTCAGTGCAGACGAAGCGGCAGAGGCCAGAGCCCATGCTGAACCCTTGGCCCTGGAGGCCTCCCGAGACGCAGCGCGCAGTGGTTTCGATCCGTCGGACTCCTCCACCTACAACAGCTCCACCTCGGTCAACGTCTATGACAGCCTGGGCAATGCCCACGTGATGACCAAGTACTTCGTCAAGACCGATGCCAACAGCTGGGATATGCATATCCTCATCGACGGCCGCAATCTGGATGGGGTGCTGGCTACCGATCCGAACTTCTCCAGTGAACCAGCGGAGCTGACCTTCAATAGCGCCGGCGCACTGATCGGTGGGCAGGTCACCAGTATAGATGACTGGCAGCCACTGGATTCCAATGGCCAGCCGGCTGGCGCCGAGACACAGACGCTGGCCCTGGATCTGACCGGTTCATCCCAGTACGCCTCCAGTTTCGGGGTGACCTCGGTGGTGCAGGACGGCTACACCACCGGCGAACTGGCTGGCCTGGAAATCGATGACCAGGGCATGCTGATCGCCCGCTACACCAACGGCCAGACCAAGACCCAGGGCCAGCTGGTGCTGGCCACCTTCGCCAACCAGCAGGGGCTCAAGCCGCTGGGTGATACCGCCTGGGCCCAGTCCAGTGCGTCTGGCGAGCCGGTGATCGGTGTGCCGGGCAGCGGCACCCAGGGGTTGGTGCAGTCGGGCGCGCTGGAGCAGTCCAACGTCGATCTGTCGGAAATGTTGATCAACCTGATCGTGGCCCAGCGCAACTACCAGGCTAACGCCAAGACCATCCAGACCGAAGATGCGGTAACCCAGACCATCATCAACCTGCGCTGATTTGCAGGTTGGGGGTGGGGCTTAGCGCTACCTGCGGGTTGTCGAGCACCCGCTCGACGACGGGGTTCCCCCGGGGTCCGCAGGCGTAGCGCAGGGGCGCTACACCCCGAAAGCGGCACAATGCCTTCGGGTTGTCGAGCACCCGCTCGACGACGGGGTGCCCCCGGGGCCCGCAGGCGTAGCGCAGGGGCGCTGCATCCCGAAAGCGGCACAATGTCTTCGGGTTGTCGAGCACCCGCTCGACGACGGGGTACCCCCAGGGTCCGCAGGCGTAGCGCAGGGGCGCTACACCCCGAAAGCGGCACAATGCCTTCGGGTTGTCGAGCGCTTGCTCGACGATGGGGTGCCCCCGGGGCTCCGCAGGCGTAGCGCAGGGGCGCTGCATCCCGAAAGCGGCACAATGTCTTCGGGTTGTCGAGCACCCGCTCGACGACGGGGTGTCCCCGGGGCCCGCAGGCGTAGCGCAGGGGCGCTACACCCCGAAAGCGGCACAATGCCTTCGGGTTGTCGAGCACCCGCTCGACGACGGGGTACCCCCAGGCTCCGCAGGCGTAGCGCAGGGGCGCTATACCCCGGGAGGGCGGCAACAGCGGCAAGGTATTTGCCGCTGTTGCCGCCTTCTTTTTTTGTTTTTTCGGTAACTAATTGATTACATTGAATATATATCTTTCCCTTTGAGTTGGCATGAACTCTGCTTGGATAACTCTGAAATCATTCAGAGCGGCAATTTCCTGTCGTCGGATTGCCGAAGCGGAGTCAGAGCGTGGACAAATCACTCTTCATTTCCATGAGCGGAGCCAGTCAGAACATGCTGGCCCAGCGCGCCCATGCCAACAATCTGGCCAACGTCGCCACCACCGGGTTTCGCCGGGATTTTGAACAGGCGCGGTCCATGCCGGTATTCGGTGACAGTTTTCCGACGCGGGTCTACGCCATGACCGAACGCCCTGGTACCGATCTCTCCGCCGGCACGCTGCAGGAAACCGGCCGTGACCTGGACGTGGCCATCAATGGTGAAGGCTGGATCGCGGTGCAGGCGCCTGACGGCAGCGAAGCCTATACCCGCGCCGGCAGTCTGAATATCGATGTGTTCGGCATCCTGCGCACCAGCGGTGGTTTGCCGGTACTCGGCAACGCCGGGCCGATTGCCTTGCCGCCAGCGGACAAGGTGGAGATCGGTACCGACGGCACCATCACCTTCCGTGCCCAGGGTGAAGCGCCGAACGTGCTGGCCGAGATCGACCGCATCAAACTGGTACAGCCGGAGCTGGGCACCATGCGCAAGGGCGAGGATGGCCTGATGCGCATGAATGACGGCCAGCCACTGCCGGCCGATGGTGCCGTGACCCTGGTTACCGGATTTCTCGAGGGCAGTAACGTCAATGCGGTGGAAGAGATGACCGCCATGCTGTCACTGGCGCGCCAGTTCGAGCTGCACGTCAAGATGATGCGCACCGCCGAAGAGAACGCCCAGACCACCAACAAGCTTTTGCAGATCAGCTGATCAGCCTTCACCAGTCGTGTCAGGCCACTGACATGCGAGGAGACCGCACATGCACGCAGCACTTTGGGTAAGCAAGACCGGTTTGTCCGCCCAGGACACCATGCTCACCACCATTTCCAACAACCTGGCGAACGTCTCGACCACCGGCTTCAAGCGCGACCGTCCCGAGTTCGAGGACCTGCTGTACCAGATCAAGCGCCAGCCCGGTGCGCAGAGCACCCAGGACACCCAGTTGCCCTCCGGTCTGCAGCTGGGCACCGGGGTGCGCATCGCCGGTACCCAGAAGATCTTCACCGCCGGCACCCTGCAGACCACCGAGCAGCCGCTGGATATGGCCATCAATGGCCGTGGTTTCTTCCAGATCCTGATGCCCGACGGCAATATCGGCTATACCCGCGACGGCAGTTTTCACCTGGACTCCGATGGCCGCATCGTCACTTCCAACGGCTACCCGCTGGAGCCGGGCATCGACCTGCCGCAGGACGTGCAGACCTTCACCGTGGGTGAGGACGGTACCGTATCGATCTCGGTATTCGGTGATGCCGGCGTGCAGGAGCTGGGTGTGATCCAGACCGCCGACTTCATCAACCCGGCCGGGCTGCAGGCGATCGGCAGCAACCTGTTCCTGGAAACCGCCTCCAGTGGCGCGCCGCAGGTCGGCAACCCTGGCGAGAACGGCCTGGGCACGGTGCTGCAGAACACCCTGGAAAACTCCAACGTCAGTGTGGTCGAGGAACTGGTGAACATGATCACCACCCAGCGCGCCTACGAAATGAACTCCAAGGTCATTTCCACCGCCGACCAGATGCTGCAATACATCAGCCAGAACCTCTAAGTGATCGGTTCCCGGAGTGAATGAGATGAAAGCCCTGCGTGCGACCCTGTTGATGCTCTGTGTGGCCAGCCTGGCGGCCTGCGTGCAGACCCCGCCCAAGCCGGATGATCCGGCCTACGCGCCGGTGATGCCGCGCACGCCGGTACCCCAGGAACTGAACAACGGTGCCATCTATCAGGCGGGTTTCGATATGCAGCTGTTCGATGACCGTAAGGCCAATCGGGTCGGCGATGTGATCACCGTGGTCCTCACCGAGCAGATGAGGGCACAGAAGAAGGCCGAGAACGAGATCAGCAAGAGCAGCAATACCAGTATCGCCAATCCCATGTTGTTCGGCCGCAGTGGCATCGCCGGGATCAATACCGGCGTCGAACTTGCAGGCAGCCGCGGTTTCAACGGCGAGGCCGATGCCAACCAGAGCAACAGTCTGAGTGGCTCGATCACTGTCACCGTCGCCGATGTGCTGCCCAATGGTCTGCTGGCGGTGCGTGGTGAGAAGTGGATCACGCTGAACAACGGTGATGAGCTGATCCGCCTCTCCGGTCTGATCCGGCCGGATGATGTGGGCTCCGACAATACCGTGCTGTCGACCCGGGTGGCCGATGCGCGCATTACCTATTCCGGTACCGGTGCCTTTGCCAATGCCAGCAAGCCCGGCTGGCTGAGCCAGTTCTTCATGAGCCCGGTGTGGCCGTTCTAGGAGCAATGCCCATGCGTACTCTGTTGATCTGCCTGTGTCTGGCCCTGGTCAGCCCGCTGGCCCAGGCCGAGCGCCTGAAGGATATTGCCAGTATCGCCGGTATCCGCAGCAACCAGTTGATCGGCTATGGCCTGGTGGTTGGGCTGGATGGCTCGGGCGACCAGACCACCCAGACGCCGTTCACCGTACAGACCTTCAACAACATGCTGACCCAGTTCGGTATCACCGTGCCCGAGGGTACCCGCATCCAGATGAAGAACGTCGCCGCGGTGGCGATACATGCCGATCTGCCGGCCTTCTCCAGCCCCGGCCAGACTATCGACATCACCGTATCCTCGATCGGTAATGCCAAGAGCCTGCGCGGCGGCAGTCTGCTGATGACGCCGCTGAAGGGGATCGATGGCCAGGTCTATGCCATTGCCCAGGGCAACCTGGTGGTTGGCGGTTTCGGTGCCGAAGGCGCGGACGGCTCACGTATCACGGTGAACGTGCCCAGCGTGGGCCGTATTCCCAACGGTGCGACCGTCGAGCGGGCGGTGGCCAACCCCTTTGCCAGTAGCGATCATCTGGTGTTCAACCTCAATCGCCCGGATTTCACCACCGCCAAGCGGGTGGTCGATCAGATCAACGATACCTTCGGGCCGGGCGTGGCCCAGGCCCTCAACGGTGGTTCGATACAGGTACGCGCACCACTGGACCCCAACCAGCGGGTCGATTACCTGGCCATGGTCGAGAACCTGCAGATCGAGCAGGGTAATGCCGCGGCCAAGGTGGTGATCAATTCGCGTACCGGTACCATCGTCATCGGCCAGGACGTGCGCGTCCAGCCAGCCGCCGTGACCCATGGCGGGCTGACCGTCACCATCAGCGAGAACTATCAGGTCAGCCAGCCGGAGCCGTTCAGCGGCGGCCAGACGGTGGTTACCCCGAGTTCGCAGATCAGCATCGAGGAAGGCGACAGTCGCATGTTCGTGTTCAACCCCGGCGTGTCGCTGGACGAGATCGTCCGCGCTGTGAACCAGGTAGGCGCAGCCCCCGGCGACCTGATGGCCATTCTCGAAGCCCTGAAGCAGGCCGGCGCGCTGAATGCCGATCTGGTCGTGATCTGAGGAGTAACCCATGCACAGCAACAGTCTCAGCTACACCGACCTGAATGCCATGGCGCAGATGAAGGCCGGCAGCAAAGCCGACAGTCCGGAGAATATGGAACGGGTGGCCCGGCAGTTCGAGTCGCTGTTTCTGAATGTCATGGTCAAGAGCATGCGGGATGCCAACCAGGCGTTTGCCGAGGGCAACCCGCTGAACACCCCGCAGACACGTTTCTACCAGGACATGTATGACAGCCAGTTGTCGGTGCACCTGGCGGAAAAACAGGGCCTGGGGCTGGCGGACGTGATGCTGCGCCAGCTGTCACCGCAGAAAGCCGAGGCGGCAACCGCCCCCGCCGTCGCCGCGACAGGCGAGCGCCCCGACCATTCCGCGCTGCTGGCGCGCCGTCGCCTGGGTATCAGCCTCGGCCATGGCGAGGTGACGCTGGGACGGGGCGCGGCGGCTACCCAGCCGGCGGCAACCGCCGACCGAGCCGCTGTGGCCGAACCCTCGCGCCAATGGCAGCCGCTGCGAGCGACGCAGCTGGCGGACCGCAGCCAGGCGGCGGTGGCCGCTACCAACAGCAAGACCCGTTTCGACAGTCCGGCGGAGTTCGCCGCCGCCATGCTGCCCATGGCCGAGAAGGCTGCGGCGCGGCTGGGCGTGGACCCGCATTACCTGGTGGCCCAGGCGGCGCTGGAAACCGGCTGGGGCAAGTCGATCATTCGTGGCCGCGATGGCAGCAGCAGTCACAACCTGTTCGGCATCAAGACCCATGGTCAGTGGCAGGGGGGCTCGGCCAATGTACTGACCAGCGAGTACCGCGATGGGGTACGTCAGCAGGAGCGTGCGACCTTCCGCAGCTATGAGTCCTACGAACAGAGCTTCGATGACTATGTAGACTTCCTGCAGAGCAATGGACGTTACCAGCAGGCGCTGGCCCGCACCGGCAATGCCGATGCCTTCTTCCGCGAGCTGCAGCAGGCCGGGTACGCCACTGACCCGCGTTACGCCAGCAAGGTATCGCAGATCGCCCGCAAGCTGATCAGTGACAACATGACCGCGTCGGTCAGCCAGACCACTACCGAAGGCAGGGCATAAGCATGGCGGATCTGTTCAGTATCGGCCTCAGCGGCCTGCGTGCAGCGCAGACCAACCTGTCAATCACCGGGCAGAACATCACCAACGTCAACACCCCCGGCTACAGCCGGCAGACCGCGGTGCAGTCCACCAGCCCGGCTAGCTTCACCGGCGCCGGCTACATGGGCAGCGGCACCAAGGTCACGGATGTCCAGCGCATCTACAACCAGTTCCTGACCAACCAGGTCCGTACCACTACCTCGGCGGCAGCGGCGAACCTGGCCTACAACATGCAGATCGAGGAGCTGAACAGCACCCTGTCCAGCACCGCCTCCGGCATCACCAGCGGGTTGCAGAGTTACTTCGATGCGCTGCAGACCGCTATCGAGGACCCGGCCAGCCTGCCGGCCCGCCAGTTGTTCCTGTCCGAGGCCGAAGGCCTGGCCGGGCGCTTCAACTCGGTACACGAGCAGCTGTCCACGCAGAACCGCTTCATCAACCAGCAGATGACCACGGTGGCACAGCAGGTAACCCGGCTGGCCCAGTCGGTGGCCGGCTACAACGATGCCATTTCCAAGGCGGCAGCCAATGGCGCGGCGCCCAACGATTTGCTGGATGCGCGCGACGAAGCCATTCGCCAGCTCAGCGAGTATGTCGGTGTCACCGTGGTGAATCAGGACGACCACAGTATCAACCTGTTCATCGGCTCCGGTCAGCCGCTGGTGGTCGGCAAGGAGGCCTCCATCCTGCAGGCCAAGCCCGGTCTGTCGGACCCGTCGCGGCTGGATATCCAACTGGTCAGCGGCAACTCGGCGCAGGATGTGACCGATCTGATAAGCGGTGGCGAACTGGGCGGCCTGCTGCGCTATCGTGATGACGTACTGGACCAGGCGCTCAATGCACTGGGGCGCATGTCGCTGGCGATCGCCAGTGAGTTCAACCAGCAGTTGGGCAAGGGCCTGGATCTGAACGGGCAGGTCGGCAGCAACCTGTTTGGTGATATCAACAGTCCGGAATACATGGAGCTGCGCAGCCGTGGCCGCGAGAGCAACCGTTCGGATGCGTCGTTGGATGTGCGCATCGACGATACCTCGCAACTGAGCACCTCGGATTACGAACTGACCTTCACCAGCGATACCGAATTCACCGTGCGTCGGGTCAGCGATAACCGGGTGCTGGGGCCCTTCGACCTGAATGCCGCCGAAGGTGAACCCGGCTATGCGGTGTTCGATGGTCTCGACCTGACCGGCCAGAGCGGCAACTTCCTGAGTGGCGACCGTTACCTGCTGACGCCGACCCGCTCGGCTGCGCAGAGCCTGTCGGTGGTGATGACCGAGCCGCAGCAACTGGCCTTTGCTTCGCCCATGGCATCCGAGGCCAACCTCGACAACCGTGGTACCGGCAATGTTGGCCAGCCGCTGCTGACCGACGGACCACAGCCGCTGGACCTGGCCAGATTGCAGGCGCTGGGGGTCGAGTTCAGCTATGCCGACAATGGTGATGGTACCGGCGTGCTGACCAGCACCAGTCCGCCGCTGAGCATCGACGTGACCCTGGGACAGCCATTCAGCTGGGAGGTCGACGGCCACACTTTCAGCATGACCCTATCCGGCAAGCCGCTGGATGGTGACAGCTTCTCGGTGGACTTCAATAGCGGGGGTGTTGCCGACAACCGCAACGCGCTGGCGTTGGCCGGCTTGCAGACCAAGCAGGTGCTGGGGCAGGGCGAGGGCGCCCGCGGTTTCTCGCTGCTCGATGGCTATGGTGACCTGGTACAGCGGGTGGCCACCTTCACCGCACAATCGCGCACCGAGACCGAGGCCAACATGGCAATGCTGACCCAGGCGACCAACAACCGCAATTCGGTCTCGGCGGTCAACCTCGATGAGGAGGCGGCCAGCCTGATCCAGTTCGAGCAGTACTACAATGCGTCGGCGCAGATCATCCAGGTTGCGCGTACGGTATTTGATACATTGATCAGCAGCATGCGCTGACAGGACTGACAATCATGCGTATTTCCACCATTCAGGCATTCAATACCGGGGTTCGCGGGATTCAGGACAACTATGCCGCGGCGGTCCGCACCCAGGAGCAGATCAGCTCGGGCAAGCGCATCCTCACCCCGGCCGACGACCCGGTGGCGTCGGTGCGGCTGCTGCAGCTGGATCAGGAAGCCAGCAAGCTGAGCCAGTACAAGGACAACCTGACCGCGGCAACCAACAGCCTGACCCAGCAGGAAGCTATCCTCAATTCCGTAAACAACGTATTGCAGCGGGTCCGGGAAATCACCCTGGAAGCAGGCAATGGCGCCCTGGATGCTGCCGGCCGTCAGGCCCTGGCCCAGGAACTGGCGGAGCGCGAGGATGAACTCTACAGCCTGCTCAATAGCCAGAACGCCCGTGGTGAATACCTGTTTGGCGGCTATCAGAGCGACAGCCAGCCCTTCGTCAAGAACCCCGACGGCAGCTATACCTACGCCGGTGACGAGGGCCAGCGGTCGATCCAGATCGGCAGCGCGAAGATGATCGCCATCAATGACAACGGCAAGCAGCTGTTCGTCGATATCGGCAACGTCAACCGGGTGGAGACCGCTGCCGATCTGGTCGATACCGGCGAAGATCGCAATGCGCGCATCTCCCTCGGTGTGGTGGAGAACAAGGGCCGCTACGATACCGAGTTCTACCCCCAGGGCAGTGTCAGCATCCGTATCACCGACGATGCCAATGGTGACGCCGCTGGCTACGAAATCCTCGATAACGACGGCAATCCCATGGTGCCGCCGGTGACCGGTGAGCTGCAGGCCAACGCCAGCGGTAGCTACGAGATCCGTTATGCTGGCGTGGTGGTGACACTGGATGGTGAGCTGGAGCCGGGTGATCAGTTCTCTATCAGCGTCGGCAGCGGTGAGCAAACGGAAAAACGCAGCGTGCTCGACAGTGTCCGGCTGCTGCGCGAAACCCTGGAAAATACCGATGACAGTACCGAAGGCAAGCTGCAGCGCCGCGACATGCTGGCCATCAGTCTGCAGAATATCGACAATGCGAAGGACCAGGTCCTGGGTGTGCAGACCAGCCTGGGTGCCCGTCTCAATGTGATCGAGTCGACCATGCTGGAAAACGATGAGGCCACCCTGATCAATACCCAGGTGCAATCCGGCCTGGAGGACCTCGACTACGCTGAGGCGCTGAGTCGCCTGAGCATGCAGAGCATAGTGCTGGAAGCGGCGCAGCAGAGCTTCGTCAAGATCAGCGGACTCAACCTGTTCAACTACCTGCGCTGAGGCGCAGGGGGATTCTCAGGTAGCGAGTCCCGTTGGACTCGGGGCGTGGCAGTCGGGCATGGGCTGTTTGCGGGTGATCGCTTGCGTGGCTTGTTATATTAGATTAATCTAATTTAGTGAATTTTCAAGTAGGTTGATATGTCTTTGAGCGGGAAGGATGCTGAGTTTTTTGCCGAGGGCGCTGCCCGAGCGGCGGCCCTGCTGCGTGCGGTGGGCAACGAGCATCGCTTGTTGGTGTTGTGTCTGCTGGTCAGTCAGGGGGAGATGACGGTAGGTGAGCTGCTCGAGCGGGTGACGCTCAGCCAGTCGGCCTTGTCCCAGCACCTGGCGAAGATGCGCGAGGAGGGCCTGGTGACCTACCGGCGCGAGGCGCAGACGCTGCACTATCGTATCGCCGACCCCAATGTGGAGCGGCTGCTGGCTACGCTCAAGGCCATGTTCTGCCCCTGATCGAGAACACGCAGGAGAGGCCCATGTCATTGAAGTCGATTTCGCCCCAGGCGGCACGCCAGTTGCTGGAGCAGGGCGCGGTGCTGGTGGATATCCGCGCTGCGGATGAATATGCCCGCGAGCACATCGCCGGGGCGCGGCATATGCCGGTCGATCAGCTCGGCGGCGGGCAAAGGCCCTTTGCCGAGGCCAGCGCCGTGATCTATCACTGCCGCGGCGGCCAGCGGACCCTGATGAATGCGACGGCACTGGCGGAGTGTGTCAGCTGCGAGGCCTATATGCTCGACGGTGGCCTTGAGGCCTGGAAACGTGCCGGTCTTGAGGTCGAAACCGACCGTAGCCAGCCGCTGGAGCTGCAGCGCCAGGTGCAGATTGTTGCCGGCTCGCTGGTTCTACTGGGTGTGCTATTGGGATACACGGTCTCGCCCTGGCTGTTCCTTATCTCTGGGTTGGTCGGGGCCGGGTTGGTCTTTGCCGGGATCTCCGGCTTCTGCGGCATGGCACGGTTGCTGCGGGTGATGCCCTGGAACCGCCGTGCTGGCGGTTAAGCCAGGCGCTCGCTGTCGGCCAGGCGGTCGAGGATCGGGCAGTCTGGACGCTCGTCACCCAGGCAGCAGCTGGCCAGTTCCGACAGGCTGTCATGCATGGCCTGCAGCCCGGCGATCTTCTCTTCCAGTTCCCGCAGATGCTGGCGCGCCAATTCCTTGACCACCGCACTGCTGCGCTCGCGGTCCTGCCACAGGGCCAGCAACTGCGCGATCTGCTCGATGGAAAAACCCAGGCTGCGGGCACGCTGGATAAAGCGCAGGGTATGCAGGTCCTGCTCGTTGAACAGCCGGTAGCCCGCTGCGGTACGCGCCGTACCGGCAAGCAGGCCGATGCTTTCGTAATGTCTGATCATGCGTGGCGTCAGACCGGTGGCCTTGGCCGCCTGGCTGATATTCACTGCTGTTGCGCTCATTGAGGACACCTCATGCCGCAGAGTCGCTGCTGTCGGCCTTTTTGCTCTGATCCTTGCCTATTTTCAGCCCAACCTTGCTGATCCATTCACCTTCGCCTTCGGTCTCCGCTACCGTCCAGGTCATACCCTGCCATTGTATGCTGTCACCCTGCACAGGGTAGCCGCCGAATTGCCGCTCGAAAAAGCCGGCCAGGGTCTGCCGGTGCATTTCGGCAGGCACCTCAAAGCCATAGAACTGGCCGATATCTTTCAGCAGCGCACCGCCATCCAGGATGAAGTCGCCGTAGACGTGCTGGTTGGCCAGATGGCGGGACGTATTCACCGTGCTGAACAGCTTGGAGAGGGAGGGAAGATCCTTGGCGCGACCGATGATGCAGAGCACATCGCCCAGCTCAAGTCGGGTGCTGCCCGACGGATGGAGCAATTGCTTGCTGCGAAATACCGCGGCGATGCGGGTGTCCGCTGGCATCTTCAGGTCGCGCAGTTGCATGCCGATACACCATTTTGGCTGCGTCAGCTGGTAAACCATCAGTTCGTAATCGCTCTCCACAGACATGTCCAGGCTGGTGCGATACAGCGGCTCGGGGCTTGGCGGCATCTCTACGCCGCACAGGCGGGCGGCAAATGGCAGACTGGTGCCCTGCAGCAGCAGCGATACCAGTACCACCACGAAAGCCACGTTGAACAGAAGCTGCGCCTGTTCCAACCCCGCGACCAGCGGAAATATCGCCAGCATGACCGGCACTGCCCCGCGCAGACCCACCCAACTGATAAAGACGCGCTCGCGCCAGGAGAAGGAGAAAGGCGCGATGCAGATCAAGACGGCAATCGGGCGCGCCACCAGGATGATGAAGAAGGCGATTGCCAGGGCCGGCAGGGCAATGTTCAGCATTTCCGATGGCGTTACCAGCAGGCCGAGCATCAGGAAAAGTCCTATCTGGCTCAGCCAGGCCATGCCGTCCTGCATATGCAGGATGTTCTGCAGGTTGCGCAGCTTGCGGTTGCCCAGCACCAGCCCGGTAATGAAGATCGCAAGAAAGCCGCTGCCCCCCAGTATATTGGTAAGTGCAAAGACCAATATCGCACCGGCCGTGATCAGCAGTGGATACAGACCGGTATCCAATGTCATCCGGTTGACCAGCCAGGTGAGGAATAGACCGCCGGCTACACCACAGATACCGCCGATGCCGAATTGCTGGATGAACATCAGCAGGAAAGACCAACTGAAGCTGGTTTCCCCTTGGGCGAGCATCTCGACCAGCGTAATGGTCAGGAAGATCGCCATGGGGTCGTTTGAAGCGGACTCGATTTCCAGCGTAGCGCCGACCCGCTTCTTCAGGTTCAGCCCCTTGCCCTGAAGCAGGGAGAACACGGCTGCGGCATCAGTGGAGCCGACAATCGAACCCAGCAGCAGTCCCTCAAGCCAGTGCAGGTCAAGCAGCCAGGCCGTGGCCAGGCCGGTAATCAGGGCGCTGATCAATACGCCGAAACTGGCGAGTGACAGGGAGGGTGCCAGTGCTACCTTGAAGTTCTCGGCACGTGTGCGCATGCCCCCATCCAGCAGGATGATGGCCAGTGCCAGGCTGCCGACGATATAGACAACGTTGGTATTGTCAAAGACGACCCCGCCGAGGCCTTCCTCGCCGGCGAGCATGCCGACTACCAGGAACACCAGCAGCAGGGGGATACCCAGCCTGGAAGACATCGAGCTGGCCAGAATGCTGATGGTCAGCAGTCCGGCACAGATCACGAACAGGCTATTCATTATTTCCATGTATGATCAGGCCCAGCAAAAAGTTTGATGGTGGATGTTATCATCCCGACCGATGTTTTTTGCATGGAAAAGGCCCGGTTGATGCAAATGCGGCTCTCGGGGCAGGGTCGGCCTGGAAGCAGGCTGGCGAATCTGACACGGCTGGTGGTTGGCGGTATCCTCTGCAAACCAGGCCAGATCATGAGGGGGGCGTTATGACGGCAGCGCTGGCTCTGCTGTACAAACTGCTGCCGCTGTATGTGACCGTGATCCTGGGCTGGCTTGCCGGGCGGTTCCTGGAGGCCCGGGGTAGCCATATCGCCGGGATCATGATGTACATCATCACGCCGTCGGTGGTGTTTGCCGGGGTGATGCGGGCGCCCTTGTCGCTGGAAGTGATTGCGTTGCCCTTTCTCATCCTCGGCCTGTGTTCGCTGATCGGTTATGCACACCTGCTGCTGGCCCGTCGCTGGGTGGGTGATGCCAGCGCCAACCTCATTCCGCTGGCGGTGGGTACCGGTAATACCGGCTATCTGGGCATCCCGGTGGCGCTGCTGCTGTTCGGCGAGCAGGGGCTGAGCATCTATATCCTGTGCATGCTCGGCACGGTGCTGTACGAAAACTCGGTGGGTTTCTATCTGGCGGCGCGGGGACGCTACAGCGTGGCCGACTGCCTGCGCAAGATGAGCCGGCTGCCGTCGTTGTACGGCTTCTTCCTGGCCGTGGCGCTCAATCTCGGTGGGATCGGCATACCCTCGATCTTCGAGCCCCTGTTCGACAACCTGCGCGGCGCCTACAGCGTGTTCGGCATGATGATCATCGGCATGAGCATTCTCAGCTTCCGCGGGCTGGCGGGTAACCTGCGCTTCACCGCATTGGCGTTCTTCGGCAAGTTCATCGCCTGGCCGTTGGTGGCATTGCTGCTCTGGTGGCTGGACAGCCAGGGGCCGCAGATCTACGACCGTCAGGTGTATCAGGCGATCTTTCTGGTCTCCATCACGCCTATTGCGGCCAACACCGTGGTCATCGCCACGCTGCTCGATCTCGAGCCGGCGCAGGTGGCCGGCAGCGCCTTGCTCAGCACCCTGGTCGCGCTGTTCAGTATTCCGCTGATGATCGCGCTGTTTATCGGTGCCTGAGCGCTGGTTTGCTGCGCAGCGGATCGAGCAGCGCTGACAGGCCGTTGTGATCGATCTCCTGCATCAATTGCAGCAGGCGCCCGATCTCGCCCTGGGGAAAGCCCTCGCGGGCGAACCAGTTGAGATAGTGGCCGGGCAGGTCAGCGATCAGCCGGCCCTTGTATTTGCCATAGGGCATTTTGCGGGTGACCAGCAGTTGCAGGTCTTCAGGTTGCATGGGTGGCCTCCGGCTGGGAAATGCCCCGATTATACCCATGCAGGATCGCCGTGGCGCACGGCCGCAGCCTCTGGCCCGTGCATTGGGCGCTATTTATGGTTGTAACTTGCGCGCAAGCCGTTACAATAGCGCGGCCCTCATATGCAGGGCACGCTATGGTGACCCTGTCGGTCCCCTCGCAATGATTCGCCGTGAACCCGGTCAGGCCCGGAAGGGAGCAGCCGCAGCGGTTATATCGTGTGCCGGGGTGTGGCTGGCAGGGTTGCCACCCATGGCGCCTTCCGCCAGTTCTTCTATTTTTGTCTTCTTGTCTTCTTGTCTTCTTCTTCGCCGCTACGCGTCGAGGCGCTTCTGTCATTTGTCCGTCTATGAGACGCAGCGCTATTCAGTGGCGAAAGGAGCATCTCTCTACTAGAGTCTCATCAGTGGTTTTGTGGTTCTCTGATCCTGTAGTCAAAGCCCTTTTTGCATAACAACAAGAAGGTCAGCGCCATGAACAATGCCCAAACCAACATCCCGGCCCGCCTGCCATGGCGTGCTTCACTCCTCCTGCTTCTCGGCCTGGGACTCCTGGCTGGCTGCCTGGGTGGTTCTGGCGGGGTGTCCTGGCCAGGTGGTCCGAAAATGCCGGATATCGATGAAGAGCGCATTCTCCCTCTCATCTTCGTGCACGGTACCGCCGGATCGGCTTCCCAGTACCAGACCCAGGCCATGCGCTTTTCCAGCAATGGTTATCCCGGTGATCATATCCTTGCGTTCGAATACAGTACCGCCTCGGAGGCCGACGTAGGGCGCGCTCTGACCGGTGGCCTGAGCGCAGAGCTGGATGCTTATGTCGATCAGGCGTTGCAGGATCTGGACGCGGAGCAGGTCTACCTGGCCTGTCATTCGCTGGGTACCGCCGTCTGCGGCTACTATCTCGCCGCGCCGGACCGGGAGGCCAAGGTGGCCGGTTATGTGGCCATCGATGGTGCTACCGGTGACAACTGCCCGGGTGGGTCCAATTGCCTGGGCGTGTTCGTCGACGAGAGCAGGGCGCTGGGCCAGCGCAATGTCTATTTCCCGGATGAGACCCATGTGCAGGTGGCCACCTCGGCAGCATCCTTTGCCGCGCAATTCGAGTTCCTGACGGGTGTCGAGCCTGAGCGCAGCACCATCCTGCCGCAGCGCGGGGAGGTGCGTATCTCCGGTCGAGCGGTGTACTTCCCCGCCAACACCGGGGCGAGTGGCACCCGGCTGCAGATATGGGAAGTGGACGAGGATAGCGGTGAGCGCCTCGATAGTGAGCCGCTGACCAGCTTCGATATCGCCAGTAACGGCGAATGGGGCCCGGTCCGGCTGGACCCGCAGGCCCATTATGAATTCCACCTGCTGCGTCCTGGGCGGGCGGAACATCATTTCTACCGCCAGCCACTGATCCGGGACAGCGCCTTCGTGCGCCTGAACACCTCACCCGCCGGCTCGCCGATCGAAACCAACACCCAGGTCAGCGATGATCATGCGGCGCTGGTCATCAGCCGCGACATGGAATGGTGGGGGAGCCGGGGGGCGGATAATGACATTCTGGAAATTTCCACCACCAGCGCGCTGTGGGGAGATCAGCCGGCGGTGAATATCATCGATACAGCCATCGGCAGCAGCCGGATCGGTATCCATGTGCACGATGACCAGGCCACGCCGGCGTTGACCACCGGTGACCCATTACCCTACTTTCCGGACCAGCCATTCCAGTGGGGGGTGGATGTCTACATGCCGGCCAGCACACCCGTCGATGGCACCATCTCGGTGGTCAGCACACCGCGGGGCGAGACTGGCAGCCAGCAGCAGCTGAATGTGCCCAACTGGGCCTCATCCAGCCACCGTATCTCATTGATATTCAACGATTACATTCAGGATTGAAATGCAGGGCCGGGGCGGCTGTGCCGTCCCGGCCATCAAGGCGCTCACCCCATGCCCCTGTGCCGCTATCGGGGAGTGTATCTCGCATTCACCGGCCCCTTTGCGGTACAGTAGCTGCTTGCAAATGACACCGGACAGCAGCCCTCGATGAGTTACCAGGTATTAGCCCGCAAATGGCGTCCGCGCCTGTTTCGTGAAATGGTCGGCCAGACCCACGTGTTGCAGGCCCTGATCAATGCGCTGGATCACAATCGTCTGCACCATGCCTATCTGTTCACCGGCACCCGCGGTGTCGGCAAGACCACCATTGCGCGGATCCTGGCCAAGTGCCTGAACTGCGAGGCGGGCGTCAGTTCCGAGCCCTGCGGTGTCTGCTCCGCCTGCCGGGAAATCGACGAGGGGCGCTTCGTCGACCTGATCGAGGTTGACGCGGCCAGCCGTACCAAGGTCGAGGATACCCGCGAGCTGCTGGACAACGTGCAATATGCCCCCTCCCGCGGGCGCTTCAAGGTCTACCTGATCGACGAAGTGCACATGCTCTCCAGCCACAGTTTCAACGCCCTGCTCAAGACTCTGGAAGAGCCGCCGGCGCATGTGAAGTTCCTGCTGGCGACCACCGACCCGCAGAAGCTGCCGGTGACCATCCTGTCGCGCTGCCTGCAGTTCTCGTTGAAGAACATGCTGCCGGAGAAGGTTGTCGAGCATCTGCGCCATGTGCTGGCTGAAGAGCAGGTTCCCTTCGATGACGAGTCGCTGTGGCTGCTGGGCCGGGCTGCTGATGGATCCATGCGTGATGGTCTGAGTCTGACCGACCAGGCCATCGCCTTCGGCAATGGCGAGCTGAAGGCGTCCGAGGTGCGCAGCATGCTCGGCACCATCGACCACGGCCAGGTCTTCGACCTGCTCAATGGGCTGGCTGCCGGCGATGCGCGTGCGTTGCTGGCGGCGGTGGCCGAACTGGCCGAGCAGGGCGCTGATTTCGCCGGCGTGCTGGCCGAGCTGATCTCCACCCTGCAGCGGGTGGCCATCGCCCAGGTTCTGCCGGAGGCGGCGGATAACAGTCTCGGTGACCAGCAGCGGGTATTGGAGCTGGCCGGACGCATCAGCGCCGAGGATGTGCAACTGTTCTACCAACTGGCGCTACACGGCCGTCGTGATCTGCCGCTGGCACCGGACCCGCGCGGTGGTTTCGAGATGGCGCTGTTGCGCATGCTGGCATTCCGTCCCGGCACCCTGCAGCATACCGGCAGCGTCGCACCGGCAGGGCTGGCGCAGAGGCCACCGACGGGCCAGCCGGCAACCGAGCCCGCGCCGGACAGCGACACGGGAAAGCCCACCGGGATCAGCCAGGCCAGGGCTGATTCCACGGAAGATCGGCCGGCAGCACAGGCATTGCCCGCTGCCGAGCCGGCCATTGTCGCCAGCGCGCCACCGTCCGCTGCCACGCCGGCGCCTGTCACGCCTGCCGTCGCTGTCCAGCCGGAGCCAATAACGGAGCCAGCGGTACAGCCGGCACCAGCCCCGCAGGTCACAACCCCAGCTGCGGTACAGCCGCTGCGTTCGGCTACACCGGTCAAGCCAGCGCCGACCGCAGTCGAGGACGAGCCGCCGGAATGGTTGCAGGGTCCGCCGCCGGACGACAGCTTCGACCCGGATACCGACGATGACGACGTGGATGTCAACCAGTACCTGGGTGACTGGCAACCGGCGGAAGACGCCTCAGCCGAGTCGGCCGCCGAGGAGGACGAGGTCAGCGACCTGCCGCCGGCGACCGGGCTGGCCGCATACTGGCTGGAAATCTACCCTCGCCTGGGGGTAGCAGGCCTGACCCAGAGCATTGCCGCCCATTGCCAGTTGGTCAGCAATGACAACGCCGTCTGGCGGTTGCATCTGGACCCGGGTCACAGCGCGCTGTACAACGAAAACCACCGCCTGCGTCTGCAGAACGCCATCACCGAACTGGAAGGCCAGTCGCTGACGCTCGAGGTAGTGGTGCAGGCGCCGGATCAGGAGACGCCGGCCGTGGCTGCCGCCCGCCGGCGCGTGGCGCGACAGAAGGAAGCCGAAGCCAGCATCCAGAGCGACCCGCTGGTACAGGCACTGGTCAATGATTTCGCGGCGCAGATCTGTGCAGACAGTATCCGCCCGGTAGACGCTTGAATAACCCTTCGAGGATAGAACCATGATGAAAGGTGGCATGGCAGGCCTGATGAAGCAGGCCCAGCAGATGCAGGAAAAAATGCAGAAGATGCAGGAAGAGCTGGCCAACGCCGAAGTGACCGGTGAATCCGGCGCCGGCCTGGTATCGGTAGTCATGACCGGTCGTCACGATGTGCGTCGGGTCAATATCGACGACAGCCTCATGACCGAGGACAAGGACGTGCTGGAAGACCTGATCGCCGCCGCCATCAACGATGCGGTGCGCAAGCTGGAAAAGCATAATCAGGAGAAAATGGCCGGCATGACCGCGGGGATGAACTTGCCCGACGGTTTCAAGATGCCCTTCTGAGCGAGCGATCCCTACCGGTATGAGCTTCAGTCCGCTGATTCGCCAATTGATCGATGCGCTGCGTGGTTTGCCCGGTGTCGGGCCGAAAACCGCCCAGCGCATGGCCTTGAACCTGCTTGAGCGCGACCGTGATGCGGCGCGTCATCTGGCCCACGCGCTGGAATCGGCCATGGATGGGGTAGGCTACTGCAGCCGCTGCCGCACCCTGAGCGAGACCGAACTGTGCGAGCTGTGCGACGACCCGCGCCGCGATGACAGTCTGCTGTGCGTGCTGCAGAGCCCGGCGGACGTATGGGCAGTGGAGATGGCCGGCAGCTTTCGCGGGCGCTATTTCGTGCTCAAGGGGCACCTGTCGCCCATCGACGGGCTGGGCCCAGAGGAGATCGGCATTCCCGCATTGCTGGAACGGGTCGAAGGCAGTGCGGTGAGCGAAGTGATTCTGGCCACCAACCCGACCGTCGAGGGCGAGGCTACCGCGCATTACATCGCCAGTCTGCTCAAGCCGCTGGGCATCAGGGTGTCACGCATCGCCCATGGTGTACCGCTGGGGGGCGAGCTGGAGTTCATCGACGGGGGAACCCTGGCCCACGCGCTGGCCGGGAGAACACTGATCGGGTGAGGGGGCTGCTTCGATCAGCGGCTTGCCCGGTTTGTCGGGAAGCCGCTCGGCGCTGAGGGTTCAGATGCCGCCAGCGGCATTCTTCTCTTCAAGCTCATGGATGATGCGATCATAGGCTTCGCAGGCGCCATGATGGCTGCGGGTAGGGTCGCGCTCCTGCAGCGCCTTCAGTTGTTCATGCAGGCGGGCGGCCTTTTCAGGGTTGCCAGCCGCGATGCGGTTGATGGTCACGGCGGTTTCTTCCGCCTTCTTCAGGGCTTCTTCCGGGGTGCATACAACAGTCTGGGCCGATGCTGTGGCAGCGCAGGCCAACAGGGCGGCAAACATCAGGGGGGAGCGCAGTTTCATCATTTACCTCGTCAAACCCGCAATGGGGTGTAAAGACCTTATATTAGTCCTTCGCTGATCATCCTCCAAGCGTCATGGCGGCGCTGCGTCACCCTGAAGCAGGGCGGCTGCCGCGTCACTCCTGATCGCCAGCGGCCTCGCGCAGCAGTTCGGCTGGGACATCCCGGCGGTTGGCCAGGCTGGTATCGCCGCTTTCGGGATGGAATACGATCAGCACCTCGCCGCGTTCGATCAGCCGCCGCAGGCGCTGCACACGCTGCTCGAGGGTGTCGTCGTAGCCATTGTCGGTGCCGTCGCGGGTAACGAAGTCCTCCAGCATGTGCTGGAACACCTCGGGGTCGAGCAGGGTGTGGGGAATCAGCATGACGTCTACTTCCTGGATGACTGTCTGGAGATGAGCCAATGATACACTGTCGGTTTTTCCGCTACGCTTCCGGTTACGATGATTACTGATCCGCTGTTCTATCTGTGTGCGATTCCTGCAGTCCTGCTCTACGGCATCGCCAAGGGTGGTTTTGGCGGCAATATCGCCATTCTTTCGGTCCCGCTGATGTCCCTGGTCATGCCGCCCCAGCAGGCGGCGACCATTCTGCTGCCGATCCTCTGCACCATGGACCTGGTGGCGCTGCGCACCTTCCATGGTCGCTGGAGCAGGCCCAACCTGCGCATCATAATACCGGCGGCGCTGGTCGGTACGCTGTTGGCCTGGCTGAGCTTCCACTGGATGACTGACGCGCATATCCAACTGATGATCGGCGTGATCGCCGTGGTCTTTACCCTGAACATCTGGCTGCGCCGGGGGGAGCCGCCGGTGCGCGGCGTCAGCGTCTGGCGTGGCGGGTTCTGGGGTATGGTGGCGGGCTTCACCAGCTTCGGCATCCATGCCGGCGGACCGCCGATCAACGTCTATCTGCTGCCGCAGAAGCTGGACAAGACCTTGCTGATGGGTACCATCGCGGTGTTCTTCGCGGTGGTCAATTTCGCCAAGATTCCGGCCTATATCCAGCTCGGGCAGTTCGACAGCGACAACCTGCTCACCGCCCTGGTGCTGCTGCCGCTGGCGCCCATCGGTATCCGCCTGGGCTTCTGGATGCTGCAGCGCGCCAACCAGGAACTGATCTACCAGCTGTGCTACATCTTCCTGTTCTTCACCGGTTGCAAGCTGCTCTATGACGGGTCCGTTGCCTTGCTGTTCTGACCGCGGATCAACTGGCGCAGCAGGAAGCGGCTGGGGTGGACGGCCTGCGCGACATCCAGAGGCAGGGGCAATGGCTCATCGCCGATCCAGGCGGCAATCAGCTCGCCGCTCAGCGGACAACTGACCAGCCCGCGTGAACCATGCCCGGCATTGATGTACAGGCCCGGATACCAGTGGGCCGGTGTCGCTGGCTGTTTTGACGCGTCCTTGCCCAGCACCGCATAGTCTTCATTGAAAGCCTGCGCCTCGGCCAGGGGCCCGATCAGCGGCAGGTAGTCCGGGGAGGTGCAGCGTAGCGCCGCGCGGGCCGCCAGGGTTGCCGGGTCCTGGCGCTGCGGTTGCAGCGCCTCGGCCAGCGCCGGCGACAGCTTGTCCAGCAACGCCAGGTTACCGAGGTTCTCCTCGGCGCTGGGTTCGCTGTCCAGTCGGTCGAAACGAAAACTCGCGCCGAGGTGATGTCGGTCCTGACGCGCCGGCGAAATGTAGCCCTCGGCGCAGAGGACAGTGCGCAGCTGCCGGCTGGGCGCGGTGGCCGGCAGCTCGGTGATCTGTCCGCGGATCGCCTTGAGTGGCAGATGACTGCTCTGATGGAAGCGTCGGCTGTCGGCGGCGCTGCAGATCACCGCCACGGTGGCATTGGCGATGCTGTGACCCTGGGCGTCGAGAGCATGCCAGTGCTGGTCGCGCTGTTGCAGTTGCAGGGCCTCGTTATTGGTCAGCAACCGGATATTCGGATGCTGCAGCAGTGCCTGGCACAGGCTGGGCGGGTTGACCCAGCCGGCGCCGGGAAAGAATAGCCCCGGTCGTTGCACGGCCAGTCCGGCGAGGGCGCTGGCCTGTTCGGCATCGACGCTGTGCAGGAAGCTGTGCGGATAGTCCTGATCGGCCAGCGCCAACTGCCGCTGGCGTTCCTTGTCATCGGTGCTCAGCTGCAGCACGCCGCAGGCAGCCCAGGTGCTGTCACCCTGGGGCAGCACCTCGTGCAGCAGGCGCAGGCAATAGGTGTAGCTGGCCTGGACGAAGCGTGACAGTGGCGTCTGGTGTGGCGACAGCTTGCAGTAGAGAATGCCCTGGGTGTTGCCCGAGGCTTCGGCGGCGGCAGTGGCGTGGCGCTCGATGACGGTGACCTGCCAGCCACGCCGGGCCAGGGCGAAGGCGGTACAGCATCCGGATAGTCCTGACCCTATGATCAGCGCACGGCGTTCGCCATCCGGCAGGGTGCCGGGCCGCTGGTACCAGGGGGCGCTCCAGTCCGTTTCTGGCAGGCCCTGCATACGCCCGCAGAGCATTTCGCGCTTGCGCCCATAGCCCTTGACCTTGCGCATGTCGAAGCCAGCGGCCTGCAATCCGCGCCGCACATCGCCGACGCTGGTGAAGGTCGCCACCGTGGCTCCGGGACGGGATAGCCGCGCCATCTGCTGATACAGCGCCGGTTGCCACATATCGGGATTCTTCGCTGGAGCGAAGCCATCGAGAAACCAGGCGTCGACCTGGGCATCGAGTTGCGGCAGGGTGTCCAGCAGGTCGCCGACCAGCAGGGTCAGGGTGACCCGGCCGGCGGCCAGGGAAAATTGCTGCCAGCCGGCCGTCAGGTCACTGTATTGCGCCAGCAACTGGCTGGCCCAGGGCTGCAGTTCGGGCCAGAGCGCCAGGGCGCGCCGCATGTCTTCGCTGCTCAGTGGGTATTTTTCGCTGCTGATGAAATGCAGCCGGGCATCGGCGGGTGCCAATTGCTCCCAGCGTTGCCAGGCACAGAGAAAGTTCAGGCCGGTGCCGAAGCCGGTTTCGCCGATACAGAAGGTTGCGCCAGGGGGCAGGGCGGCCCAGCGTTGATCGAGATCGTTGTGCTGCAGGAACACATGGCGGGTTTCTTCCAGCCCCGACTCGCGGGAGAAATACACATCGCCGAAGTAGGTGGAAAAGGGCTGTCCGTCATCCGACCAGCTCAACTCTGCAAAGGGTGGTGAGGTTTTCACGGGATCTCCGGCGCATACTGAAGCCGGCTATTGTAACCGTGAAAGGACGTTCACCCCATATTGGGCAGAATCAGCAGCAGCCAGGTAGCGAGAAAAACCAGGGCAACACTGGGCAATTTGGCCCGAATATCGAATTTCATGATGTACCACCTTTTATTTTTGTGTGCGGGCATCTTTGTAAGTTGCCCGGCGGCCAGCGTCGGATAGAGCGCTGGGTTCGATTGTATGGGTTCAAACCGGTTGACCGCAATGCATGCGACCCTCAATTTACCGGCATGTTCCTCCATGCTAGAACATGACAGACGTCCTGTTAGAACGATTGGCTACATCCTTCCTGCGGCTAGTTGCCAGGGGATATGCCTGCTCGCACGCTGTTCAGTACCGCCGCGCAGCTCTACAATAGCGATCTTCTTCTTCCTTCCCTTCGTTTTCGAGAACACTCATGCACGTCGCATCCGGTCGCTGGTTGTACGGATTTCTATTGGCATTGACCACCACCGCCCTGTGGGGCGTGTTGCCGATCATGCTCAAGGAAGTGCTCAATGGCATGGATGCCTTCACCGTGTCCTGGTACCGCATGCTGTCCTCGGGGGTGGTGCTGTTACTGTGGTTGGCGGCGCGCCACCGTCTGCCATCGATTCGGGCACTGTCCTCGCGCAACCGCTGGTTGTTGCTGGTGTCGGTGCTCGGACTGGCGTTCAACTACGTGTTGTATGTGCTGGCGCTGGACAGGTTGACCCCCGGCACCATGCAACTGATGATCCAGATCGCACCGATCATGCTGATGCTCGGCAGCATGCTGGTGTTCAAGGAGCGCTTCGGTATCGGTCAGTTGCTCGGTCTGCTGATACTGTTGCTGGGCTTCGGCTTGTTCTTCAACCAGCGCCTGGTGGAGCTGTTCACCCAGTTGAGCGATTACACCCTGGGCATTCTCATCACCCTGGCCGCGGCCTTCGCCTGGGCGTTGTACGGCCTGGCACAGAAGCAATTGCTGACCATCTGGTCGTCGGTCACCATCATGATGGTCATCTACCTGGCCTGCGCTGCGCTGATCACCCCGCTGGCCACGCCCAGCCAGATACTGCAGCTCAGTCACCTGCAGCTGTGGCTGCTGCTCGGCTGCTGTCTGAATACCCTGGTGGCCTATGGTGCCTTCGCCGAGGCGCTGGTGCACTGGGAAGCCTCACGGGTCAGTGCGACGGTGGCGACCACACCGCTGTTCACCTTCCTGTTGGTGGCGCTGGGTTCGATGCTCTGGCCGGCGGTGATCAAGCCCGAGTTGCTGAACAGCATCGCCTACCTCGGCGCTTTGCTGGTGGTCTCGGGCTCGGCATTGATCGCCCTGGCGCCCAGCCTTCTGCAGAAGCTGAAGAACCGTCGTCTTCGGCAGCTGAGTATCAGTCCACCGCTGGAGTAGCAGCTCCTCTCTGGAAATGCTGGTCGAACCGCCCCCAACCTGCGGGGTGGTGTCGCAGGGGAGTGGCCAGATATCCACGCTCAATCGGTATTGGTTATTAATCTCAAATGGGAGTTAATATCATATCCGTCGATTGAGGCTTTCCCATGTTTCGACCCCGCATGCTGCCCTGCCTGGACTGTTGGTATTGGCAGGGTTTCCGTATCCGTTGTGCGCTGTTGCCCGATGAGCCGCGCCAGTTGGAGCAACATTGGGCGCTGGGGCGGCAACTGGTCGAGCATGGCCTGCTGAGTCCCTGGCGTATGTCGCTGGCCACCCTCAATCTGATGCTCGACAGTGCCTGCGACCCGGCATTGCCCTGGCATTGGCGCAACCTGTGCCTGGATAACGCCTATCGCTCCCTCTACGCCCTGGAACATCTGGCAGATGGTCCTGCGCAACAGCAGATGCTGAATCGTCTACGTAATCGCCTGGCCACCCTGCAGATGCAGCCCTCTCTTTCATTATCCGAACTGGCAGAAGGAAACCCCTATGACTGACACTCCCACCCGTAGCGGCACCCGCATCGAACACGACAGCATGGGTGAACTGGCCGTTCCGGTCGAAGCGCTGTACGGCGCACAGACCCAGCGGGCGGTGAACAACTTCCCGGTCTCCGGGCAGCGCATGCCGGCTGCGTTCATCCGTGCCCTGATCCTGGCCAAGACCGCTGCGGCGCGGGCCAACGTCGAACTGGAGCAGCTCAGTCCAGCACAGGGCGATGCCATCGTCGCGGCCTGCCAGGAACTGCTGGCTGAGGATTTCATGCAGCACTTCCCGGTCGAGGTATTCCAGACCGGCTCCGGCACCAGCTCGAACATGAACGCCAACGAGGTGATCGCCACCCTGGCCAGCCGCCTTCTTGGTGAGCAGGTCAGCCCGAACGATCATGTCAATTGCGGGCAGAGCAGCAATGACATCATTCCGACGACTATCCATGTCAGTGCCGCCATCGAGATCGCCGAACGCCTGTTGCCGGCACTTGACCACCTGCTGAATGTGCTCCGCGAGAAGTCGCTGGCCGTGCAGCCCTACGTGAAAACCGGACGCACGCACCTGATGGATGCCATGCCGGTGCGCATGAGCCAGGTGCTCGATGGCTGGGCACAGCAGATCCAGGCCAATATCGAGCATTTACGCCTGTTGTTGCCGAGCCTGCAGGCACTGGCGCAGGGTGGTACGGCGGTCGGTACCGGGATCAATGCCCATCCGCGCTTCGCCGAACTCTTCTGTGTCGAGCTCAAGGGGCTGACCGGTCAGCCATTCCGGCCTGGCGCCAACTTCTTCGCTCTGATCGGTTCGCAGGACACCGCGGTGTCGGTGTCCGGCCAGCTCAAGACCACGGCCGTGTCGCTGATGAAGATCGCCAACGACCTGCGCTGGATGAACTCCGGGCCGCTCGCTGGTCTCGCCGAGATCGAGCTGGAAGCGCTGCAGCCGGGATCCTCGATCATGCCCGGCAAGGTCAACCCGGTGATCCCGGAAGCCACGGCCATGGTAGCTGCCCAGGTCATTGGCAACGATACAACCATCGCCGTCGCCGGCCAGTCCGGCAACTTCGAACTGAACGTGATGCTGCCGGTGATCGCGCAGAACCTGCTGCATAGCATCGAGCTGCTGAGCAATGTCAGTCGCCTGCTGGCCGACCGGGCCATCGCCACGTTCAAGGTCAACCAGCCCAAGCTCAGGGAGGCGCTGGAGCGCAATCCGATTCTGGTCACGGCGCTGAACCCGCTGATCGGTTACCTCAAGGCGGCGGAAATCGCCAAGCAGGCCTACCAGCAGGGGCGGCCGATCATCGAGGTGGCACTGGAAAACACCGACCTGGAGCGCGATCAGCTCGAACAGTTGCTCAACCCGGAAAAGCTCACCCAGGGCGGCCTGTAACGGCGCCCTGATACCCGTCACGCTCACTGAGGAAGTCGATTATGAGCCATACCCTGCCTGCGTTGCCCTATGCCTACGATGCGCTGGAACCGCACATCGATGCGCAGACCATGGAGATCCATTACAGCAAGCACCATCAGACCTATATCAACAACCTCAACGCTGCGCTGGAAGGCCATGAACTCGCCGAGCTGCCGGTCGAGACGTTGCTGAGCCGCCTCGACCAGGTGCCAGAGGCATTGCAGGCCGCGGTGATCAACCAGGGCGGTGGGCATGCCAACCACAGCCTGTTCTGGACGGTGATGTCGCCGCAAGGTGGGGGCGAGCCGGAGGGCCCGCTGGCGCAAGCCATCGAGACGCAGCTGGGTGGCTTCGCCAGTTTCAGGGAGGCTTTCACCAAGGCCGCCTTGAGTCGTTTCGGCAGCGGCTGGGCCTGGCTCAGCGTGACCCCGGCGAAAACCCTGGTGGTGGAAAGCAGTGCCAACCAGGACAGCCCGCTGATGCATGGCAATACCCCGATCCTCGGCCTGGATGTGTGGGAACACGCCTACTACCTGCGCTATCAGAACCGCCGTCCCGAATACATCGGCGCGTTCTACAAGGTCATCGACTGGGCCGAGGTGTCCCGGCGTTACCATGCGGCGCTGAGCTGACTTTCTCCCTTCATCCTCAAGTAGCAACTGCCTGTCCGCGGGGGCTTTCCGGGAGATGGCAGGGTCAGGGGGCGGGCGGCCGCTCACCTAGCATGGCCTGCGGTTGCACGGCCTGGTCGAAGGTTCGTTCGTCCAGATAGCCGAGGGCCAGCGCCGCCTGACGCAGCGAGGTGCCTTCGGCATAGGCCTTCTTGGCAATCTCGGCGGCCTTGTCATAACCGATCACCGGGTTCAACGCAGTAACCAGCATCAGACTGTTGTCCAGGTGTTCGCGCATGCGCTGGGCGTCCGGCTGCATGCCGTCCACGCAGTGCCGGCGGAAGCTGTCGCAACCGTCGGTAAGCAGTCGCACCGACTGCAGCAGGGCATGGATGATCACCGGCTTGAACACGTTCAGCTGTAGCTGGCCATAACTGGCAGCCATGCCCAGGGAGACATCATTGCCCATGACCTGGCAGGCGATCATCGACAGTGCTTCGCACTGGGTCGGGTTGACCTTGCCGGGCATGATCGAACTGCCCGGTTCGTTGGCGGGCAGGCGCACTTCGGCAAAACCCGCTCGCGGGCCGCTGCCGAGCAGGCGCAGGTCATTGGCCAGTTTCATCAGGGTGACTGCCAGCTGTTTACAGGCACCATGCAGTTGTACCAGTGGCTCATGACCGCTGAGTGCGGCGAACTTGTTGGTGGCACTGGTGAACGGGAGCCCGCTGAGCGTGGCGACCTGTTCGGCCAGCAGTCCGGCGAAGCGTGGCGGAGTGTTCAAACCGGTGCCGACCGCGGTACCACCCTGGGCCAGAGCAAATACCCCCGGCAGGGCCTGTTCCAGCGCCTGGATGCCCATATCCAGTTGGGCAACGAAGGCCGACAGTTCCTGACCGAAGGTGACCGGGGTGGCATCCATCAGGTGGGTGCGGCCGATCTTGATCAGATCGGCATGCCGCCGAGCCTGCTCATCCAGACTGTCACGCAACGCCTTAACAGCGGGCAGCAGATGTTGACGAACCTGCGTCGTGGCAGCCACATGCATGGCACTGGGAAAGGTGTCGTTGGAACTCTGAGAGCGATTGACGTGGTCATTCGGGTGCACCGGCGCCTTGCTGCCGCGCGGTTGGCCTGCCAGCTCGTTGGCGCGGTTGGCAATCACTTCGTTGATGTTCATGTTGCTCTGGGTGCCACTGCCGGTCTGCCACACTGACAGCGGGAAGTGTTCATCGAGTTTGCCGGCGATGACCTCGTCCGCGGCCCGGGCAATCAAGTCGGCCACCTCGGGCTCCAGATTGTTCAACTGCCGGTTGGTCAGTGCCGCGGCTTTCTTGACCAGTGCCAGGGCGTGCACCACCGCCAGGGGAATACGCTCCTCGCCAATGGCGAAGTGGTGCAGCGAGCGCTGGGTCTGCGCGCCCCAGTAACGGTCGGCGGGTACTTCTATATCGCCCATGCTGTCCGATTCAATGCGTGTGCTCATGATCGCTCCCGTGGCTGGAGAATGATTGTCTGACCTGCCAGTATAGGTGCCTGTTCACTTCACGGATGCATTGTCATGCGATTGCTGACTGCCCTGGGCCTTGCCTGCCTGATCATCTCGCCGCTGGCCGGTGCCGACGAAGCGTCACACCGTGCCAGCGCCGAGCGTTTCCTCAAATTGGCCAATGCCGAGGGCATGACTGCGCCGGTCTATTCCCAGATCGAGCAGCTGTTGACCGCGCGTTTTGCCCAGATGGGTGGCTCCATGCAATATGAATCCATCCTGCGTGACTATCGTCAGCGCGCCAGGGCCATGCTGGATGAGCAACTGAGCTGGGAGGCGATCCGCGAGGAACTGGTGGATCTGTATCTACCGGTGTTTTCCGAACAGGAGTTCGAGCAGTTGGCGGTCTTCTATCAATCCCCGGCGGGCAGCAAGTTGCTGCAGCACCTGCCCCAACTGACCCAGGACTCGATGGCGATCACCCGCGAGCGGGTCGAACAGATCATCGCCCCGCAACTGGAGCAGTTGGTGGAGGAGATGGAGGCCGAGGTCGAGGAGCGGCAGGCAGGTAGGGCGGGTAACAGGGAGTAAGGGAAAGTATTGACCCTGCACATTGCCAATAGGCGAGGCCATACCCGACCTCGCTGACACTCAGCTCTGGTCGGTCAATGCTTTCCCGGTTCGCCAGGGCCCGGCTCAGTTACAATGAATCAAACTTTCATGGAGGCATACTCATGCGCACCACACAATCCGCCCTGGAACAGGCTCTGCAGAGCCTGGCCCCGATTCATCTGGAATTGCTCAACGAAAGCCACATGCACGCCGTACCGCCGGGCTCCGAGTCGCACTTCAAGCTGGTCATTGTCAGCCAGGAGTTCGAGGGGCTGAATGCGGTCAAGCGTCACCAGGCGGTATACCGCACCCTGGGCGACCTGATGCAGCAGATTCACGCCCTGGCCCTGCACACCTACTCGCCGACGGAGTGGGCGGCTACCGGCCAGGCGCCGAATTCTCCCCAGTGCATGGGTGGCAGCAAGGCGGATCATTGAACGGTTGGCAGACGGTGCGTTGCCAGATCTTTTTTTGTTAGACTTGCCGCCCCCAAAGTACGCCCTTTACGCGGGCGATAACTGAATAACGAGGTTCTGCATGTCCGACATCGTCGTGGTGGCGCTCTACAAGTTCGTCACCCTGGAAGATTTCGAAGCCCTGCGTCAGCCGCTGCACGACACCATGATGGAGCATGGCGTCAAGGGCACTCTGCTGCTGGCACTGGAAGGTATCAATGGCACCGTTGCCGGCAGCCGCGAAGGCACCAGCGCGCTGCTGGAATGGCTGCGCCGTGACCCGCGCCTGAGTGATCTGGACTGGAAGGAATCGCTCTGCGACGAGATGCCGTTCTACCGCACCAAGGTCAAGCTGAAGAAGGAAATCGTCACCATCGGCGTGCCGGGCATCAGCCCCAACGAGCGGGTCGGCACCTATGTCGAGGCGAAGGACTGGAATGCGCTGATCAGCGATCCGGAAGTGCTGCTGATCGACACCCGCAATGATTACGAGGTATCGATCGGCACCTTCGAGGGGGCGATCGACCCGCAGACCAAGTCCTTCCGCGAATTCCCCGAATATGTGCGTCAGCAGTACGATCCGCAGAAGCACAAGAAGGTGGCCATGTTCTGCACTGGTGGCATTCGTTGCGAGAAGGCTTCGAGCTTCATGCTCAAGGAAGGTTTCGAGGAGGTCTACCATCTCAAGGGCGGTATCCTGAAATACTTCGAGGAAGTGCCGGCCGAGCAGAGCAAGTGGCAGGGCGAGTGCTTCGTCTTCGACAACCGGGTGACGGTGCGCCATGACCTGGCGCCGGGCTCCTTCGACCAGTGCCATGCCTGTCGCCACCCGGTCTCGGCCGAGGACATGGCCTCACCACTCTACGAGCAGGGCATCAGTTGCCCGCATTGCCATGCCAGCCTACCGGAGAAGACTCGCCGTCGCGCCGAGGAGCGTCAGCGGCAGATAGAGCTGGCCAGGCTGCGCAACCAGCCGCACCCGATCGGCTTGCCACCGGAGCTGGCGACCCCCAACGCCAGATAACCCGTCTGCAGGAGACACCGCATGTCCCAGCGCCTGATCTATGTGATGGACCCGATGTGTTCATGGTGCTGGGGCTTCGCTCCGGTCATCGATGCCATTCAACAGGCCTTTCCGCACCTGCCGCTGCACCTGGTGGCAGGTGGGCTGCGGCCCGGGGTTACCGATCCGATGGCCGACTCCGCGCGCCAGGCGTTGGCCGAACATTGGCGGGCGGTCAAGGCCAATACCGGGCAGCCTCTATTGACCCCTGATGCGCTGCCGGCTGGATTCATCTATAACACTGAGCCGGTATGTCGGGCACTGGTCGTGGCCCGGGAACTGAATGTCGATCGGGTATGGGAGTTGGTCGGGATTATCCAGTACGCCTTCTATGCCCAGGCGCAGGATGTCACTCAGTGTACGGTGCTGGCGGATCTGGCCGAGCAGGCCGGCTACAGCCGTGGCAGATTCAGCAAGGCGTTTGTCGCCGAGGTGGCGCAGACCGCGGTGGCCGCCGACTTCACCTGGGCTGCCAATCTGGGGATCAGCGGTTTTCCCACATTACTCGCCGAACGCCATGGCATGCTGGCGCTGTTGTCACAGGGGTATCAATCGGCGGACGGCATCATGCCGTTGTTGCAGCGGTGGGTAGAGGCGGGGGAACAGCGCGCCTAGCGTCATTCCCCCTCCACCCTGACAGGCCCTTTCTGGACCTGCAGGAAAATCATACAAGCGACGCAGGAAGCCAAAGCCGAGGCGGGGGATCCAGGGAGTCTCAGTGGCGCGGGTCGAGCAGTGCCGGGCGGGATTTTTCTTCCGGGGCCTGGAACAGCAGATAGAGCTGGGTCAGCACATCGGGGATATGGTCGAGCATGTCCTGAACCATTTCCTCGTCCTTGGCGATCTCGGCGAACTCGGGCTGGTCTTCGAACAGGCCGGAACCGACCATGATCGGCAGCAGCAGTTCGCTGACGGTTTCCTCATCCTGGCTGAACCAGTCTTCTTCGCGCAGGAACACCCCTTCGAGGAAGCCGACACACCAGCTGCGCAGGTCGGACAGGTCCGGCTCGTCGCCCAGGGTCAGTTCACACGGCGGCTCCAGATCTTCATCGCTGGCCAGGATGCGCCCGATCAGCGCCTTGAGTTCGCGCAGGGTGCCTTCGATATCGGCCTTCTGGGCGTCATCGGTGTACTTTGGCTCCTCGGCGAACAGTTCGAACATCCACTCCTGTTCGGGTACCTCGGCAGGACTTATGGTCAGGGCGGTCAGGTAACCATGCCCGGCAAGATAATCGAGAGCTTCATCGTGCAGATCATCAGCATCCAGGAACTGCTGCAGGCGCTCGAGTTGGTCGGCGAAGGACATGGCACACCTCATTATGGATAATGGTCTGCATTGTACGCATATGGCCGGATTTTGCCAAAGTCTTGGCATTACCAGACGCGGGCCACAGCGAATCTCGGTAGGCCTGATATAATCAGCCCCTTTGTGCTGGCCGGTACCGGCTGCCCGAATGCAATCATGCAAGGAGAATCATGCGCGAGCAAGCCTTACAGCGGCTGCGGGACATTTTCGGCTATGGCGAGTTTCGCGGGCATCAGGCTGACATCATTGATCAGGTAGCTACCGGTGGCGATGCCCTGGTGCTGATGCCGACCGGTGGCGGCAAATCGCTGTGCTATCAGATTCCCGGTTTGCTGCGCCCCGGCCTGGCCGTGGTGGTGTCACCGCTGATCGCGCTGATGGATGATCAGGTGGCCACCCTCAACGAATTGGGACTGCGAGCCGCGGCGCTGAACTCCACGCTGGACGAGCCGGGCCGGCGTGAGATCGCCGAGCGGCTGCGCCGTGGCGATCTGGATTTCCTCTACCTGGCTCCCGAGCGGCTGCTCAAGCCGCGCACGCTGCAGTTCCTGCAGAACCTGGACATTGCCCTGTTCGCCATTGACGAGGCGCATTGCGTGTCCCAGTGGGGGCATGACTTCCGCCCCGAGTATCTGCAGTTGGGCCAGCTCGCCGAGCTGTTCCCCAACGTGCCGCGCATGGCACTGACCGCCACCGCCGACGAGCGTACCCGCGAGGAAATCGCCCAGCGTCTCAGATTGGATGAGGCCAAACGCTTCGTCTCCGGGTTCGACCGGCCGAACATCTTCTACCGCATCGTGCCCAAGGATCGGCCGCGCCAGCAACTGCTGGCGTTTCTCAAGGACCAGCGCGGCAATGCCGGTATCGTCTACTGCCTGTCACGCAAGAAGGTCGAGGACACGGCGCAGTGGTTAAGCGACCAGGGCTGGCCGGCCTTGCCCTACCATGCCGGGCTGAGCTCGGATTTGCGGGCCACGCACCAGCGGCGTTTCCTCAACGAGGAAGGGTTGATCATGGTGGCGACCATCGCCTTCGGCATGGGTATCGACAAGTCCAATGTGCGTTTCGTGGCCCATCTGGATCTGCCCAAGAGTATCGAGGCCTATTACCAGGAAACCGGTCGCGCGGGGCGCGATGGCTTGCCGGCCGATGCCTGGATGGCCTACGGCCTGCAGGATGTATTGTTGCTCAACCAGATCATGGCCGGCTCCGATGGTGACGAGCGGCACAAGCGCATCGAGCGGCACAAGCTCGATGCCATGCTGGCGTTGTGCGAGCTCACCAGTTGCCGGCGGCAGTCGCTGCTCGGCTATTTCGGTGAGACGCTCGAGGAGCCCTGCGGGCATTGCGATAACTGCCAGGAGCCGGTGGCCACCTGGGATGGCAGTGAGGCGGCGCGCATGGCGCTGTCGACCGTCTATCGCAGTGGACAGCGCTACGGGGTAGGGCATCTGGTGGACATCCTGCTGGGCCGGGACAACGAGAAGATCCGCAGTGCCGGTCATCAGCACCTGTCGACCTACGGTATCGGCAAGCAACTGGGCGAGCAGGAGTGGCGTTCGGTGTTCCGCCAACTGATCGCCCGCCGGTTGGTAGAGATCGATCTGGATGGCTTTGGCAGCCTGCGCCTGTCTGACAGCTGCCGCCCGCTGCTGCGCGGCGAGGAATCACTGGCGCTGCGCAAGGATGTCTCCCGCTCGACGGCGGCGCCGCACAAGTCCGGGGACAAACCGGTCATTGCCGAAGCGGACAGACCATTGTGGGAAAACCTGCGCGCCCTGCGCAAACGGCTGGCCGAAGCTCATGGTGTGCCGCCCTATGTGGTGTTTGCCGACTCGACGCTGGTCGACATGCTGCGCCAGCGGCCAACCACCATGCAGGACATGGCCCTGGTCAGCGGTGTCGGCGCGCACAAGCTGGAACGCTATGGCGCGGACTTCCTGCAGGTGTTGCTGGCCGGTGATGATCCGGCCAGCGCACCGCCGGTGCATGAGACCCAGGAAGTACAGGCGCTGGCACTGGCCGGCATGGAGCCGGCGCATATCGCGGCGCAGACCGGAATGCCGGTCAGGCAGGTGTACATGAAGCTGGCCCAGGCGATCAGTACCGGACAGCTGGAATTGCACCACGCTGTCGATCTACCGGCGGGTCAGTTGGAGCGCATCCAGGATCTGTTTCTCAATGCCGCCGAGGAAGACCTCCCCGGTGTGCGCGCGGTGGCCCAGGAGCTCGACGAGCCGGTGGAGGAGGGCATGCTGCACTGCATCCGCGCCGCGTTGGTGCTGGAAATCAGTGGCTGACTGCGGCACCCAGGCGTAGCGCAGGCGCGCTACACCCCCGGGATGAGCGGGGCGGCTGGGGTTGTCGAGCGCCCGCTCGACGACAGGGTGCAAGCACGCAGATCTTCGGCGTAGCGCAGGCGCGCTACACTCCCGGGATGAGCGGGGCGACTGGGGTTGTCGAGCGCCCGCTCGACGACAGGGTGCAAGCACGCAGATCTTCGGCGTAGCGCAGGCGCGCTACACTCCCGGGATGAGCGGGGCGACTGGGGTTGTCGAGCGCCCGCTCGACGACAGGGTGCAAGCACGCAGATCTTCGGCGTAGCGCAGGCGCGCTACACTCCCGGGATGAGCGGGGCGGCTGGGGTTGTCGAGCGCCCGCTCGACGACGGGGGTGCAAGCACGCAGATCTTCGGCGTAGCGCAGGCGCGCTACACTCCCGGGATGAGCGGGGCGGCTGGGGTTGTCGAGCGCCCGCTCGACGACGGGGGTGCAAGCACGCAGATCTTCGGCGTAGCGCAGGCGCGCTACACTCCCGGGATGAGCGGGGCGGCTGGGGTTGTCGAGCGCCCGCTCGACGACGAGGGTGCAAGCACGCAGATCTTCGGCGTAGCGCAGGCGCGCTACACTCCCGGGATGAGCGGGGCGGCTGGGGTTGTCGAGCGCCCGCTCGACGACGGGGGTGCAAGCACGCAGATCTTCGGCGTAGCGCAGGCGCGCTACACTCCCGGGATGAGCGGGGCGGCTGGGGTTGTCGAGCGCCCGCTCGACGACAGGGTGCAAGCACAGATCTTCGGCGTAGCGCAGGCGCGCTACACCTCCAGGGTGAGCGGGTTTGCTAGAACGTCTGCCCCAGGTTCATGTACAACGCGCGTTCACCTTCCTGATTGGCGCCGATGCCGAGGAACAGCGGACCGAGAAAGGTATCCATGCCCAGCAGCAGACTGCCGGCGCCCATATAGCCGGTATCCAGTGCGTCGTCACCCTTGTTGTAGACCCGTCCGTATTCCAGGGTACCACCCAGGTATACCGGGATGGTCAGCGGCATGCTGCTGGCATTCAGCCGCCGGTAATACACCACCCGGGCCAGGTTGTAGTTCTGGCCCGCCAGACCGTTCTGCCGGAAACCGGAGAACTCACCCAGGCCACCAAGGATGAAACTGTTCTGGGCCACGTCCACCTCGTCGTAGGTGCGTCCGGCGGCGGCACCCAGTTGGAGGCTGTGCGAGCCGCTGGCGAAGGCCTTGTTGAAGCGCACTTCCAGCTGCTGGTAACGCTCGTCCGCGCCCAGATCCGGCTCCGACTGGCGCCAGAGAATACGTCCCGCGTCGCCGGAGCGGGGGAAGTTGACGTTGTCCTGGGTGTCGCGGTCGATCTGCAGCGAGTAGAACGCCTCATCGAATTTCAGGGTCGGCTGGTCCGGGTCACCAACGCGGATCTCCGACTTGCCGCCATAGCGCGACAGCCCCAGACGGACCTCGCCGTTGTTGGCGATCTGCCGACCGATGTTGAGGCCGGCACCGTAGCGCTGCTGGCGATAGTCGGCGACCGGATCGTTGTCCAGGATGACCTCGATATTGCGCGCCTCGGCATCGATGAAGGGAGCGACGAAGTAGCGTGAGCCGTAATCCAGGGGTTGGTAGAACTCGCTGTAGAACTGCTGATGCTCACCGATCTGCAGGCGCGTCAGCCATTCGGCGCCCAGCGGATTGACGCCGTTGACGCGGAAGCTGGCGCCGATGGTGAACTGACTGCCACCCTCGAAGTCGTCCACCAGATTCAGCCCCAGGCGCAGGTAGTCGGTGCCGGTCTCCCGGCCGCTGGTGCGGATCAGCAGGGTGTTGCGCTCATCCTCATGGAGGATCTCGTAGTTCACCTGGCTGAAATAGTCGGTGCCGTAGATGGTGCCCATGTCCTTGGCCAGGTGACTGATGTTCAGCGGCTCGCCAAGCTGCTGGCGGACCATGCTGCGCACCACCTCATCGGCAACCTTGCCACTGTTGACCACGCGGATCTCATCGATGATCGGCTGGCGATGCGGACGTTTGCGCGCCAGAATACCGCCGGGTTGCCGCTGGCTGGCCGGCTGGGCGAACGCATGCAGTTCAGGGGACTGCAGCAGACTCTGCTCGCCGGCGCTGATCGCCTGCTCGGCCTCGGCGAAACTGCTGAAGGCGATCTCGCCGAGTTCGGGCTGCAGCAGCATGTCCTGATCGGTGAGGGTAGCCAACTGCTCCTGGGTATTGTTGCGGGTCAGCAGGGTCGTGGTCTGGTCCATGATGTCGAGGATGGTGTGCATGTCATCAGCCGGTTTCAGCGGCGTGGCGATGTCCACCACGATGACCCGGTCCACGCCCATTTCCCGGGCCACATCCACTGGCAGGTTCTTCGACAGCACGCCATCCACCAGCATGCGCCCGTCGACCATCACCGGTGCGAAGAAGCCAGGCAGGCCGATACTGGCGCGAATGGCCTGGGGCAGGTGCCCGCTCTTGAACACCACGGCATCGCCGGTGGCGATGTCGGTGGCCACGGCGCGGAAGGGGATCGGCAACCTGTCGAAATCGTCGATATCGTTGGTGTGTACCAGCAGGCTTTCCAGCGCCAGTCCCAGGTTCTGGCCCTGCAGTATGCCCAGCGGGAAGCTGAGCTTGCCATCCTTGAACGATAGCCGCTGCTTGACCAGGAAATCGCGGTCATCCTGCTTGCGCCGGAAGGGAATGTCCTCGCGCAGTGGCGAATCGCTCAGCGCGGCTGGCCAGTCCATCTCCAGGGCGATCTGCTCCAGCTCGTCGGCACTGTAGCCAGCGGCATACAGACCGCCGATCACTGCGCCCATGCTGGTGCCGGCGATCGCATGCAACTGGATGTCGAGCTTCTCGATCTGCTTCAGTACGCCGATGTGCGCCAGGCCCCGGGCGCCCCCGCCGGACAGCACCAGCCCGGTACGCGGCTCGGTGGTGGGTTGGTCCTGGGCCATGCTCAGGGGCGTGAGCAGGGCTAGCAGCAACAGGAGGGTGCATCTGAACATGGCGAAGCCTGACTGGTTGAGCAAAGAGGGCGGATCGACGGGCCATTGTATACGAGGCAGTCGGACAAGCGGCATTGTTCCTTGTATTAGGCAATGACGTCACCTGGTTGTCATGCGGCTGTCATCAGCCGGTCACCCCGCAGGGCTAGTTTGACCGCAGATAGAGCAAGGGGAGCGACAGATGACTCACGCGGAAGATTTCTCGGTGGTCGGCAAGCAACGGGTGCGTACCATCTGGATATCCGATGTTCACCTGGGTACGCGCGATTGCCAGGCCGAGAAACTGGCGGGCTTTCTCAAGGAATACGAGTGCGATCAGCTGTACCTGGTCGGCGACATCATCGATGGCTGGCGCCTGCGCAAGAGCATGTACTGGCCGCAGTCGCATACCAACGTCATCCGTCGCATCCTGACCATGAGCAAGCGCGGCACCCGGGTGGTCTATGTTACCGGCAACCATGACGAGTTCCTGCGCCGTTACGCCACCTTGAACATCGGCAATATCCTGCTGGTCGACGAGGCCGAGCACCTGACCGCCGATGGTCGCAAGCTGCTGGTCATTCACGGCGACCAGTTCGATGTGATCACCCGTTGCCACCGCTGGTTGGCATTTCTCGGCGACCATGCCTATGAGTTCAGCCTGCGGCTGAACCGCTGGCTCAACTTCTGTCGCAGCCGCTGCGGCTATGGCTACTGGTCGCTGTCAGGCTACCTGAAACACCGGGTCAAGAAAGCCGTCAACTTCATCAGCGACTTCGAGGATGCACTGGCCCATGAGTGCCGCAAGCGTGACATGCAGGGGGTGGTCTGCGGACACATCCACCATGCGGAAATCCGCGAGGTCAATGGTGTCGACTATCACAACTGTGGGGATTGGGTGGAGTCCTGCACCGCGCTGATCGAGCACTGGGACGGCAGCATCGTGCAGTACCAGTGGGGCGAGGCGGTCGCCGAGCCACTGGAGGCGCCCGGTGAAGCGGTCGAGGTGGCAGGTGCTGCCCCACAGACCAGGGTCTGCTGAAACGGCAACCGATCCTAGATGATCACCTTGTCGCGCAGCTTGCGGGCGGCCAGTTCCAATGCCTTGACGATTTCTTCCTTGTCGTAATTGCGAATGCCATTGGTATCCAGGTACATGGAAAAGCCCGGCAGTTCATGTTCGACGAAGGTCGGCGTGGCGCCCAGGTCGCGGCGCAGGCCGACTACCTGATAGATCTGTACTGGCCGGGTAAAGCCCTTGACGTTGATATGGCCCTTGTCGCGGCACATGACCAGGTCCTTGGTCAGCGACCAGGTTTCATGGGGAATCAGTATCTCACCCGCTTCGGCGGCACTTTCCAGACGGCTGGCCAGGTTCACCTCGCGACCGATGATGGTGTAGTCCATGCGCATGTCGGCACCGAAGTTGCCCACCGTGCAATAGCCGGTGCTCAAGCCCATGCGGATCTCCAGCGGCCGGGTGATGCCCTGGCTGCGCCACTGCTGGCGCAGCACCTTCATGTGCTTGCGCATGGCGATGGCCATGGACACTGCTGCCTCGGCGTCCTGCTTGGCACCGCGGCTGACCGGGTCGCCGAAGAACACCATCACGCTGTCACCGATGAACTTGTCGATGGTGCCGCCGTACTGCAGGGCGATGCGTGACATCTCGTTGAGATAGTTGTTCAGCAGGTCGGTCAGCGCTTCGGCTTCCATTTCCTCGGCCAACTCGGTAAAGCCGCGGATATCGGAAAAGAACACAGTCAGCTTCTTGCGCCGGGTTTCCAGGGTGACCCGCTGGTTGCCGGAGAAGATCGACTGCCACACCTGGGGCGACAGGTACTTGGCCAGGTTGCTGGTCAGCTCGGCAGTCTTGGCCTGCTCGGCGCTGATCAACTGCTGCGCATGCTCCAGACGCCGGCCCTGGTGGTAGACGAAGGTGGCGATGATGACGATGAAGACCCCGCCAGCGGCCAGGCTGCAGAAGGCCAGTAGCGGACTGCTGAGCAGTTGCGGCTCGGGGGTGATCAGGGCTGCCGAGAGCATGCTGCCGGTGAAGGTCAGCAGCGCGGCGGAAAACAGATACAGCGGCCCACCGATGATGGTGCTGGCGAAACTGATCAGCAGCACCAGGACCAGGCTGGGCACCAGGCTGAATTGGCACAGGGTGATGAACACGCCGGTATGTACGGCGTCCAGCGCCAGCAGGAGCAGCTTCAGATTACGCCGGCCGGTCTTGCGTCGCAGTCCGGCGATCAGGCGCAGTGCATGTGGATAGACCAGGGCGTAGAGAACGACGCCGCCGAGTAATGGCGTCAGGCCCTGTTCGTAGATGATGGCGGCGAAGATGGTCGCCACGCACAGGTAGGCCATGACCCGGGAATAATAACCTTCCAGTGGCGGTCGGACCGGTTGTATGCGGGTTTCCAAAGTCATGATCAGTCGTTCCCTGGCTAATGGTCCGGTAGTGCTGATCAGTGTGGCAGGGCTGATCGGTCCGGAATGCCAGACCGATCATAGTATGCAAGGGAGGGTTGAACAATGCCTCTCGGGAGACGACAGACAGCTCAGGCGTACACGGACTGGCGCGGGCGGGCAAATACCCGACGCAGCATGGGCTCGAAGAAACTCAGCGGTTCTGCCGGGTAGTCCGGGTCGAAGGCCGGCGCATCGTACAGCGCGCAGAATTCGGCGGTGCGCTGGTACAACGGATGATCCTTGAACTGCTCACGCAGGTGCCGGTCCATTCCCAGGTGATGGAAGAAGTAGTAGCCCTGGAAGACGCCATGTTTCTCCACCATCCACAGGTTCTCCTCCGAGACGAAGGGCTTGAGCATGGCTGCGGCGATATCCGGATGGTTGTAGCTGCCGAGAGTGTCGCCGATGTCGTGCAGCAGCGCGCAGATCACGTATTCCTCATCGCGACCGTCACGGTGCGCGCGGGTGGCGGTCTGCAGGGAGTGCTGCAGGCGGTCGATGGGAAAGCCACCGAAGTCGCCATCGAGCAGTTTCAGGTGCGTCAGGATGCGGTCAGGCAATTGCTGGGCAAATGGGCGGAAGTGTCCGGCGATGATGCTCCAGTCCTCGGCGGTACCGTCCTGCATGGCGCGGAAGGTGGCGCGCTGTTCGCTCATGGCATGTCTCCTCTGATTATCGTTATGCACCTGATGTTACACCGCAGTGGGCGGCGTAACTGTCGGCTGCTCGACAGTCTGGGGGCGCCGTCTGCCTGATCCTGTAGTTCACAGGGCCCGCTGCATGTGCTCGCCGCAGCCCGAGGCGCTCGACAACCCGGCATTGGCTAGAAGCGTATGCGCCCGGTGAGCATGTCCTTGAGCATCACCCAGTCACCCATGAAGCTGTACAGGGGATACTTGAAGGTGGCCGGACGGTTCTTCTCGAAGAAGAAGTGGCCTACCCAGGCAAAGCCGTAGCCGGCCACCGGCAGGGCCAGCAACCACCAGCCGTTGGAGCCGAGGATGGCCCAGGCGAGAATCACCAGCACCAGCAGGCTGCCGACATAATGCAGGCGGCGGCTGGTGTCATTGCGGTGCTCGCTGAGGTAGAACGGATAGAACTCGGCAAACGAACGGAATTCGCCAGTGGCGGGTTTCGAGGTGTCGGTGGCAGGCATGGGAATCTCCTTTGTTATTCTGGCATTGAATGTCGGCGGCCCGGCTGAGGGGGATCGACTTTGCTATGCTGCGCAACTCATGTTTGTGGAGTCTTGATGATAATGGACGCACTGAGTGCATTGCACAACCGGGTTTCCATGCCGCGCCTGACCGGACCGGCACCTACGCCGGAGCAGCAGCAAGCGCTGTTCCAGGCCGCCTTGCGAGCGCCGGATCACGCCTGGCTGCGGCCCTGGCGGTTTCTGGTGCTGGAGGGGGAGTCGCTGGAGCGCCTGGGGGATCTGTTCCACGCCGCGGCGTTGGCGAAAACCGGCGATCCGACCGCCGAGGCGGTACAGCGCTCGCGCAGCCTGCCGTTGCGCGCGCCGCTGATGATCATCGCCATCAGCAGCCCCAAGCCGCATCCCAAGGTACCCGAACAGGAGCAGGACATGTCCTGCGCGGTCGCCGTCGGCAACATGTTGGTCGCCGCCCATGCCATGGGGCTTGGCGCGGTCTGGCGCACCGGGGAGCCGGCCTACGACCCGCTGATCCGGGAGGGGCTGGGGTTGGCAGCCGGGGAGAAGATCATCGCCTTCCTGTATGTCGGTCAGTCCGCCGGTGAAGGCAAGACGGTGCCGGCGCTGGACTCGCGGGACTTCTTCCGCCGCTGGCCGGGCAACTGACCGCTGCGGGGCAGATACAGGCATGCCCGCAGGCCGCCGTGGTCGCCGCAGGTGAAGGTCAGGGTGCCGCCATGCCGTACCACCGCGCGGCGGGCTATGGCCAGCCCCAGGCCGTGACCGCTGTCGGCCGGCTGGCCGGGTACCCGGGCGAAGGGCTCGCCGAGCCGTGCCAGCCATTCATCGGGCACGCCGGGGCCCTGGTCGGTGATCACTACCGAGCAACCCAGCGCATCGGCGTCCAGGTTGACGGTGATGCGCCCATGTTCCGGGGAGAAGCGCAGCGCATTGCGCAGCAGGTTGTCCAGCGCGCTGGAGAGCTGGTCCGCCCAGCCGTGCAGTTCGCAGCCGGTGGTACCGTGGATTTCCAGGGTCTGGGTGTCGGCGGCGAAGCGGGCATCTTCCACGGCGGCACTGACCAGTTCATCCAGCCGGAACGGGGCGGCCGGCATGTCCCGCGCATCGAGCCGGCTGAGCGTAAGGATATCGCCGATCAGGCTGTCCAGGCGGCTGCACTCACGGTCCAGTCGGTTCCACAGCGGGTCATCCGCCGCCAATCCCTGTTTGCTGCCCAGCGCCAGGCCGATGCGTAGCCGGGCGAGCGGCGAACGCAGTTCATGGGAAATATCGCGCATCAACTGATTCTGGCTGTTCAGCAGGCTCTGTACCCGGTCGGCCATGCTCTGGAACCGGCGCGACAGTTGGCCGATCTCGTCCCGGCGGCGACCGATGCGCGCCAGTGCCCTGGCATCGAAGCGTCCTTCGGCCAGCTCCTCGGCGGCGACCCCGAGCTTCTGCAGTGGGGCGGTCAGATAGCGGCTCAGCAACAGGCTCAACAGGGCCAGCAGCAGCATGACCATGGTGATGTTGGAGAGCATGGCGAGGGGCGTGCGCTGCCAGCGGAACAGTTCCTGTGCCGGGACGTGCAGCAGCAGTTGATAGGAAGCCTGCTCGGAGTCCCAGGCCAGTTGGAACAGCCGCCCGTGGCGGGTACGTTGCTCGCCGCCGGTGAGGTTCGGCGCCTCGTATCGAGGCAGGGTGGGCAGGGTACCGCGGATCAGGCGCTGGCCCTGGCTGTCGAACAGTTCGGCACGCAGGCGATGCCGTTGCTGCTGGCGTTCCAGCCATTGCTGGGCGGCAGCCGGACCCTGGCGTTCATAGACGGAAACCAGTTGCTCGCTGAAGTCGCGTAACTGGGGGTGGAACTGCAGCAGCAGCCAGTCCTGCTGCAAGGTGCGGCTGATCAGAAAGCCGGAGCCACCCACCAGCAGGGTGGCCAGCCAGAGAACGGCGAAGACTTTCCAGAACAGCCGCATGGGCCTTAGTTGCTCTTGGCGTCGGCTTTGTCGGCCGCTGCGCGTTCACCGCGATGCGGACGACCCTTGCGCTCATGGCGCTCCTGCATGTGTTTTTTCATCTTCTCGCGACGGTTATCGCGCAGTTCCTGCAACTTGGTACGCTGCTCGTCGGTGAGGATGGCGTCGACTTTCTGCTGTTTTTCGTCACGCAGGGCCTTCATCTTCTCGAACTGCTCGGTATGCACCGCACGCAGTTGTTCCTGTTGCTCGGCGGTCAGTTGCAGTTCACTGGCCAGTCGCTCCAGGTGTTTCTGGTGATGCTTGCCCATCTCGGCTGCATCGGGTGCGGCCAGTGCGGCGCCGGCGGTAGCGGTGGTCAAGGCGAACAGGCCTGCGATCAGGATCTTTTTCATGGCTGTAGCTCCAGGTTGCGGCAGGCCGGTGGATCCGGCCATTGTAGTGTCGGCTCCCGCTTCATTTGCCACCGCGTTGCTGCGTCAAATCGCGCCAGGCTAGGCGTGGGGCGCAGGCAATGGTTATTCCCTTGCCAAGTCCCGCAACGACGCATGGCGCGATTTGACGCGCAACCCGAAGGGCCGGGCCTGTTTTTGCGCGATGCTGCGTTACTCGTCGTTCATTTGGAATAACCAAATCTCTCTCCTCGCGCCTTGCCTCGCGCAAAAACAGGCGCCGGCGCGGTGGCAAATGAAGCGGGAGCCGACACTGAGCAGTCTACCCAATAGGGTGTCAGCTAACGCCGGTGCTTGGTAAAGGCAGTGTAAAGGCTTGTCAACCGTATAGATCAACCATACAGATAGCCCCGCCCACGCACCGACTGGATGCGATTGCGGCCATCCGGGTGCATGCCCAGCTTGCGTCGCAGGTTGCTCATGTGCATGTCCAGGCTGCGATCATAGGGACCCAGCGGTTTGCCCAGCGCCTGGCGTGACAGCGTCTGGCGGTCGATCAGTTGGCCGGGGTGTTCCAGCAGTTCGCGCAGGATCAGTGCCTCGGTCTGGGTCAGCGGTAGCAGTTCGTCCTGCTGCCAGACCATCAGGCTGCCGGTATCCATGCGGAGGTCACCGACCTGCAGGGTCTGGTCATCGGCTGTGGGCGTGCTGCGGCGCAGCAGAGCGCGCAGCCGGGCGACCAGTTCGCGTGGGTCGCAGGGCTTGGCCAGATAGTCGTCGGCGCCCAGTTCCAGGCCGAGAATGCGGTCCACCGGCTCGCCCCGGGCGCTGAGCATCAGCAGTGGGGTATTGCAGGTCTGGCGCAGCGCACGCAACACCTCCAGGCCATTCATGCCGGGCAGCATCATGTCCAGCACTATGGCCTCGTAGTTGCCGTCGCGGGCCGCCTCCAGGCCGGCGGTGCCGTCATGCACGCTGGTCAGGCTGAAACCTTCGGCCTGCAACCAGGAACCCAGCAGTTCGCAGAGTTCCTGGTCATCATCGATCATCAGGATGTTCTGTTTCAATTGAGCCACATGTCGCGTTTACGGCGGCCACCGAGCTGTGCCAGCAACCAGCCGGCCAGCAGGCTGACCGCTACCGTACTGGCACCGACGATGAACCACTTGCGTTGCTGTTCCTCGCGACGGCTGTCGGCCAACTGTTCCATGGCTGCCAGGCGGTCGCGCAGGGCGAGGTTCTGTTCGGTCAGTTGTTCGACCTGGGTGTTGTCGACGCCCTGGGCCAGCTCGTCAGCCAGGCGTTGGCGCTCGGCCTCGACCTTGGCCAGCTCGGCCTGCAGGGTACCGATATCCTGCTCGCCCTCGACGGCTGCTTCCTGTTCTACCGGGGTATCGGCTGGTTGGGCCAGCAACGGCAATGGCAACAGCAGGATGCCGAGCAACGGCAGCATCGAGGGGCGGATGGACATTCTGGCTCTCCTCATGGCTCAAGCCGGCAGGACGCGTTTGAAAGGCTTTACCAGTACCTGGTCATATACGCCGGCAGCGATATAGGGATCGGCATCGGCCCAGTTGCGCGCTTCCTCCAGGGAGGCGAACTCGGCCACTACCAGGCTGCCGGTGAAGCCGGCGCTGCCGGGATCATTCGAGTCGATGGCTGGATGCGGGCCAGCCAGCAGCAGGCGGCCCTGGTCCTGCAGTTGCTGCAGACGGGCAAGGTGTGCGGGGCGGGCTGCCAACCGAGCGTCGAGGGTGCCTGGGGCGTCGCTGGCCATGATGGCATAGAACATATCGTTTCCTTAATTGGCGGTTACAAATGGGCAATAGCGGTAACTTATGCCATTCGGTTAGGTGTTGTCAGTGTCCAGACGGCATAATAGCCAAATTCTTTCATCGAATGAGCAGGGGCTGTTGAGTGTTGGTAGATCTGCACATGCACAGTACCGCTTCGGATGGTGTTCTGACACCGGCCGAGTTGATGGCGCGTGCGGCGGCAGCCGGGATCGATCTGCTGGCGCTGACCGATCATGATTGCATCGATGGCCTGGTCGAGGCACGGGACGCCGCCGCCCGGCACGGCATGCGCTGGATCAGCGGCGTCGAGCTGTCGGCACAGTGGCAGGGGCATACCGTGCACGTGCTGGGTTACGGCTTCGATATGCAGGCGGCGGGGCTGCTGGAGGCGCTGGATGCGGTGCGTGACGGCCGTTGGCAACGCGCCGAGCAGATTGGCGATCGGCTGGCAGCCAAGCGCATGCCCGGTGCGCTCGAGGGTGCCCTGGGGATACAGCAGGCTACCGGTAGCGACCCACACAGTCCGCCGGCGCGTCCGCATTTTGCCGACTGGATGGTGCAGGCCGGCCATGTGCGCGATCGCGCCGAGGCCTTTCGCAAATGGCTGGGTGCCGGCAAGCTGGGTGATATCAAGCAACATTGGCCGACCTTGCCGGACGCCGTGCAGCAGTTGCGTGGCGCCGGCGGCGTCGCCGTGCTGGCCCATCCCTGGCATTACGGCTTCACCCGCGCGCGCCTGCGCCGCCTGTTGCGCGATTTCGCCGAGGCCGGCGGTCGCGGCATCGAGGTGTCCAATGGCAAGCAGGCTCCCGAACAGGTGGCGGTGCTGGCGCACATGGGCACCGAGTTCGGCTTCCTGGCCAGCTGCGGCAGTGATTTCCATCACCCGGACGCACCCTGGATGGCGCTGGGCGCGATGACGCCGCTGCCGGCTACCTGCGTTCCGCTGTGGAGCGATGCCCGCTTCGCCGAGGGGGTATCGGCGTGAGCGCGACTCGACGCGCCGTCTGCAGTTCCCTAAACTTCAGCAAAACAGAATGAGAATGCAGCCGTGAGCCAATATTTCCAGATTCACCCGGACAACCCGCAAGCGCGTTTGATCAGTCAGGCGGTGGAGATCATCCGCAGCGGCGGAGTGATCGCCTATCCGACTGACTCGGCCTACGCGCTGGGCTGCCACCTGGGTGACAAGAACGCACTGGAGCGCATTCGCCGCCTGCGCCAGTTGGATGACAAGCACAACTTCACCCTGGTGTGCCGGGACCTGTCCGAGCTGGGCGTGTATGCCAAGGTCGACAACGCCACCTTCCGGCTGCTGAAGAACAATACCCCGGGCCCCTATACCTTCATCCTGCATGCCACCACCGAAGTGCCCCGGCGCCTGCTGCACCCCAAACGGCGTACCATCGGCCTGCGCATACCGGGCCACCGGATCACCCAGGCGTTGCTGGAAGCACTGGGCGAACCGCTGATGAGCGTGACCCTGATGCTGCCGGGGGAGGATCTGCCGCTGACCGATGCGGAGGATATCCGTGACCGGCTGGACAAGCAGGTCGACCTGATCATCGATGGGGGTGCCTGCAACATCGATCCGACCACCGTGGTGGCGCTGCTCGATGGCGAAACCGAGGTGCGCCGCATCGGCCTCGGTGATCCCGAACCCTTTGGTGTCAGCCGTGACTGACGCTGGTCGTGCCGGCAGCCACCTGCTGCCGGCTGACGATATAATAACGACTGCCAACATGACGTATCACAGACAATCAGGAGTTTCCCTTGAGTTCCGTTGAATCCCAGCGCCGGGTAGTGTCCGGCATGCGCCCCACCGGTCGCCTGCACCTTGGTCATTATCACGGCGTGCTGAAGAACTGGGTAAAACTGCAGCATGAGTACGAGTGCTTCTTCTTTGCCGCCGACTGGCACGCGCTGACCACGCTGTACGAAACCCCGCAGGATATCGAGCAGAACGTCTGGGACATGATGATCGATTGGCTGGCGGCGGGTGTCAGTGGCACCTCGGCGACCATGTTCATCCAGTCCCAGGTGCCTGAGCATGCGGAACTGAACCTGTTGCTGGGCATGTCCACGCCGCTGAGCTGGCTGGAGCGGGTACCGACCTACAAGGATCAGCAGGAGAAACTGCGGGAGCTGGACCTGGCTACCTACGGCTTCCTCGGCTATCCGCTGCTGATGAGCGCCGACATTCTGGTCTACCGTGCCGGCCTGGTGCCGGTGGGTGCCGACCAGCTGTCCCACGTCGAGATCACCCGCGAGCTGGCGCGCCGCTTCAACCACCTGTATGGCAAGGAGCCGGGCTTCGAGGACAAGGCGCGGGCGGCGATCCAGAAGATGGGCAAGAAGGCTGCCAAGCTGTACAGCAACCTGCGTACCGCCTACCAGCAGCAGGGCGATGCCGAGGCGCTGGATACCGCCCGGGCGCTGCTGCAGGAGCAGCAGAACATCACCCTGGGTGACAAGGAGCGTCTGTTCGGCTACCTCGAAGGTGGCGGCAAGGTCATCCTGCCCGAGCCCCAGGCGCTGCTGACCCCGGCGTCGAAGATGCCCGGCCTGGACGGGCAGAAGATGTCCAAGTCCTACGGCAACACCATCACCCTGCGCGATACCACCGACGAGGTCAGCGAGAAGATCCGTCGCATGCCGACCGACCCGGCCCGGGTGCGGCGCACCGACCCGGGTGACCCGGACAAGTGCCCGGTCTACCAACTGCACCTGGTGTACACCGACCAGGCCACCCATGACTGGGTCAACCAGGGATGCCGCAGCGCCGGCATCGGCTGCCTGGACTGCAAGAAACCGGTGATCGACGCCATCTGCACCGAACTGGCGCCCATGCAGCAGCGCGCGGCGGACTATGAGAGCAATCCCGATGCGGTACGCCTGATCCTCAGCGAGGGCGCCGAGCGTGCCCGCGAGGCGGCCCGCGATACCCTGGTCGAAGTGCGCCAGGCCATCGGCCTGAGCTACCGCCGCAGCTGATGACCGCCCGAGAGCCGGAGCAGCTTGCCGTCGCCGCCAGCGCAGCGGCGCAGCCGGTTGCCCCGGCTCCGGTGCAGCAGGAACTGCCGCTGGCCATCATCAACGGCCAGCCGCTCACCGAACTGCCACAGGACCTGTACATTCCCCCGGAGGCACTGGAGGTATTTCTCGACGCCTTCGAGGGGCCGCTGGACCTGCTGCTGTACCTGATCCGCCGGCAGAACCTGGATATCCTCGATATCCCGGTAGCCGAGATCACCCATCAGTACATGGGCTATGTCGAGCTGATGAAGGCAGTGCGCCTGGAGCTGGCCGCCGAGTATCTGGTCATGGCCGCGATGCTGGCCGAGATCAAGTCGCGCATGCTGCTGCCGCGCCAGGAGCAGCAGGCCGAGGAAGAGGATGACCCGCGCGCCGAGCTGATTCGGCGGTTGCAGGAGTACGAACGTTTCCGCCACGCCGCCGAACAGCTCGACGCGCTGCCCCGGGTCGGGCGCGACATCGCCCTGGCCGCTGCCGCACCGCCGGCACTGGAGGCGCGCAAGGCACATCCGGAGGTCAGCATGGAGGAGCTGCTGCTGTCGCTCAGCGAGGTGCTGCGGCGTGCCGACATGTTCGAAAGCCATCAGATCAGCCGCGAAGTGCTGTCCACCCGCGAGCGCATGGCCGATGTGCTGGAGCGTCTCAAGGGCGGACAGTTCGTGCCCTTCATCAGTCTCTACAGTCTCGAGGAGGGCAAGCTCGGGGTGGTGGTGACCTTCATGGCGGTGCTCGAGCTGGTCAAGGAGCAACTGATCGATCTGGTGCAGACCGAACCCTTCGCAGCCATTCACGTCAAGGTAAAAGGCGATGTCACAACCAGCGCTTGAACGGATTCTCGAGGCGGCACTGCAGGCCGCCGGCAAGCCTTTATCTCTGGAACGCATGCGCGACCTGTTCGATGAAGATCGCGCGCCCTCGCAGGGCGAGTTGCGCCAGGCGCTGGAGCGGCTGGCCGAAGACTGCGCCGGGCGCTCGGTCGAGCTGCGCGAGGTGGCCAGTGGCTGGCGCCTGCAGGTGCGCGACGACTATGCGCCCTGGGTCGGCCGGCTGTGGGAAGAGCGCCCGCAGCGCTACTCCCGGGCACTGCTGGAAACCCTGTCGCTGATCGCCTACCGCCAGCCCATCACCCGGGGCGAGATCGAGGATGTGCGCGGTGTTGCGGTGAGCAGCCAGACCATCCGCACGCTGCTCGAGCGCGAGTGGGTCAGGGTGGTGGGGCATAAGGACGTACCGGGGCGCCCGGCGATGTATGCCACCACCCGGCAGTTTCTCGATTACTTCAACCTGCGCAGCCTGGCCGAACTGCCGCCGCTGGCGGAGTTGCGCGAACTGGTCGAGGAAGAGCTGCCGGCCCCGGCGGCACCGTCCGAGCCAGCCAGCGAGACGGCTGCCTGGATTCCGATGGAGCCCTTGGCGGCGGATGAGCCGGACGCTGGTGGTGACTTCAATGCGCTGCTGGACGAGCTCAACGCCATGGAAACCGATCTGAAGACCGACTTCGACGACCTCCTGCCCGAGGACGAATGACCGCGCGTCCGGCTGGCTGCCGGGCGGGCAGGGTGCTATTCTGCGCAACCACAAATGATCCATCACACCGGGAGGTGCCACGCATGACAGACCAACCCCTCAATCCCGAGCAGGAAGAGATTCCCGCCGCCGGGGAAAAACTCCAGAAAGTACTGGCCCGCATGGGTCTGGGTTCACGCCGCGAAATCGAAGGTTGGATCGGTGCCGGTCGCGTCACCGTCAACGGTGAAGTCGCGCAGCTGGGCTGCCGGGTCGACAGCCTGGACCAGATCATGGTCGATGGCCGTCCTCTCAAGCGTGACCTGAATACCGAAGTGGTGCGCCGGGTACTCATCTATAACAAGCCCGAAGGCGAAGTCTGCACCCGCGATGACCCCGAAGGCCGTCCAACCGTATTCGACCAGTTGCCACGTCTGAAGCAGGGCCGCTGGGTCAATGTCGGTCGTCTGGACATCAACACCAGTGGCCTGCTGCTGTTCACCACCGATGGTGAGCTGGCCAACCGGTTGATGCATCCATCCTGGCAGATGGACCGCGAATATGCGGTGCGGGTCATGGGCGAGATCGACGACGAGATGATCGAGCGGTTGAAGGATGGCGTCATGCTCGAAGATGGTCCGGCCAAGTTCTCCGACGTGGTCAGTTCCGGCGGCGAAGGCATCAACCGCTGGTTCCACGTATGCCTGCTCGAAGGTCGCAACCGGGAAGTGCGCCGGCTCTGGGAATCCCAGGGCGTCCGGGTCAACCGGCTCAAGCGGGTGCGTTTCGGACCGGTGTTTCTCGGCCCCGAGCTGCCAGTGGGCCGCTGGCGGGAAATGAAGCAGAACGAACTGGATATCCTCAGTGAGGAAGTCGGCCTCAAACCGATCCGGCTGCCGGAGACCAGCGTCGCCGAGAAGGAAAAGCAGAAACGTCAGGCACGCAAGCCCTCGATGCACCAGGCGCGCGTTGTGCGCCAGAGCAAATTCAAGGGCAGTGACCGTACCCGCAAGTAGTACCTCTCACTCGTCATCCGTCACCTCTCGGCATCCTTCGTCTTCCCGTCATCCCCGGCCTTCGCCGAGGATGACGGGAAGCGGTTGGCCTGCAGGGTTGGGCCGACCGTCGGTTGCCATGGATGGCAACCGCGAGCTTACAGGGAAGTATTCACAGCGTGTCGGCACGGCCCTGCAGGCCAACCGCTTCCTTGCAGAAGAATCCCACAAACACCCGGGCGAGTTGGTGTAGCTCCGCCTGCGGCTGCCTTCAGCCCCGCGCGTTCAGCGCCTGGCCATTGACCTTCTTGCTTTCAGGCCCCAGCAGATACAGGAATACCGGCATGATCTGTGCTGGCTCCGGGTTGTTCTCCGGTTCCTCGGCGGGGTAGGCGGCCTTGCGCATGGCGGTGCGGGTGGCGCCGGGGTTGACGCTGTTGACCCGTATCTCGCTGGTGCCTTCCTGCTCGTCCGCCATTACCTGCATCAACCCTTCGATGGCGAACTTGCTGACCGCATAGGGCCCCCAGTAGGCGCGGGCCTTGCGGCCGACGCTGGAGGAGACGAACACCACCGAGGCGTCGGGGGCGGCGCGCAGCAAGGGCATCATGGCCTTGGTCAGGGCGAACGGGGCGTTCACGTTGACCTGCATCAGCTGCTGCCAGGCCTCGTTCTTGACGCTGTCGAGCAGGGTGCGGGGGCCGAGCAGAGCGGCGTTGTGCACCAGGCCATCGAGCTTGCCGAAGGTGTCGAACAGCTGGTCGGCGAGATCGTCGTAGTCCTTCTCCGCCGCGGTTTCCAGGTTCAGCGGGCAGATCGCCGGTTGTGGATGGCCGGCTGCCTCGATCTCATCGTAGACCGCTTCCAGCTTGCTCAGCGTGCGGCCCAGCAGGACTACGGTAGCGCCGTGGGCGGCGCAGCTCAGGGCGCAGGCGCGGCCGATGCCGTCACCAGCGCCGGTAATCAGAATGACACGTCCCTGCAGCAGATTCGGTGGGGCGCTGTAGTCAAACATGGGATAACTCCTGTGTCCGTTGCTGCTCCAGCCAGGGGCGCAGGGCAGCGGCGTTCTCGATACTGTAGTTGGCGTTCCATTGCTGCGGATCATCGCCCTCTGGCAGGTAGCCGTAAAGGGCGGCCACGGTGCGCATGCCGGCGGCGCGCCCAGCCTGGATATCGCGTAGATGATCACCGACGAAGACGCTGCGGGCGGGGTCGACACCGATCTCGGTGCAGGCCTTGAGCAACGGCTCGGGGTGCGGTTTGCCATGCTTGACCTGATCCGGGCAGACCAGGCTGGCGCAACGCCCGGCCAGGCCGGTGGCTTCCAGCAGCGGGATGCTGAAGCGGCTCAGCTTGTTGGTCACCACGCCCCAGGGCAGGCCTTCGGCATCCAGCCAGTCGAGCAGCTCGGGAATGCCGGGGAACGGGCGGGTGTGCACGGCCAGCTGGCGCTGATAGCGTTCCAGGAAGTCATCGCGCAGTTCGCCGAACTTGTCATGCTCCGGGGTGATGGAAAAGGCCGCGCAGAGCATACCGGCGGAGCCGTCGGACACCGTGGAGCGGATCAGGTGCAGTGGTGAGTCGGCCAGCCCGCGATCCTGGCGCATGCTGTGGATGATCGCCAGGAAGTCATCGACCGTATCCAGCAGGGTGCCATCCAGATCGAACAGTACACTGTCGAGCATGATCAGTCTCCGCGCTGGCAGTGGACCATGTAGTTGACGTCCACGTCGGCGGCCAGCTTGTAGTGCCGCAGCAGCGGATTGTAGGTCAGGCCGATGATGTCCTGCATGTCCAGCCTGGCTTCCCGTGACCATTTGCCCAGCTCGGCCGGGCGGATGAACTTGGCGTATTCATGGGTGCCACGCGGCAGCATGCGCAGCAGGTACTCGGCACCGACGATGGCGAAGGCGAAGGATTTCGGGTTGCGGTTGATGGTCGAGAAGAACACATGACCGCCGGGCTTGACCAGCGTGGCGCAGGCGCGGATCACCGAGGCCGGGTCGGGCACGTGCTCGAGCATCTCCATGCAGGTGACCACATCGAAGCGGCCGGGGTGCAGTTCGGCCATTTCCTCGGCGGTGCATTGCTGGTAGTCGACCTCGACGCCGGACTCCAGCTGGTGCAGCCGGGCCACCGCCAGGGGCGCCTCGCCCATGTCGATGCCGGTGACCCGCGCTCCGCGTTGGGCCATGGCTTCGGCGAGAATGCCGCCGCCGCAGCCGACATCCAGCACTTCCTTGCCGGCCAGCGCCGCCTTGTCGTCAATCCAGTTGGTGCGCAGTGGATTGATTTCGTGCAGCGGCTTGAATTCGCTTTCGCGATCCCACCAGCGGCTGGCCAGAGCCTCGAATTTGGCGACTTCCGCCCGATCGACGTTAAGCGTCATGTTGATCCCCTTGTTGAATCTGCCTGGCCCATGCCTGGGCCCTGGCAATCAGTGTGTTCTGCTCGATACCGGTCAACTGCCGATCGCGCACGGCCTGCCGACCGGCGACCCAGACATCGGTCACCTGCGCCGCGGAGCAGGTATGGAGTAATTGGGATACCGGCTGGTAGACCGGCTGATGAGCGATGCCGGACAGGTCCACGGCTACCATGTCTGCAGCCTTGCCCGGCTCCAGTGAGCCGGTTTCCTCGCTCAGGCCCAATGCCCTGGCTCCGGCCAGTGTAGCCATGTACAGCGCGGCGTGCGCGTCCAGGGCAGTGGGTGTGCCGGATACCGCCTTGGCCAGCAGCGCGGCACTGCGCAGCTCTTCGAGCATGTCCAGATCATTGTTGCTGGCCGCACCATCGGTGCCCAGCGCCACGTTGATGCCGGCATCCAGCAGCCGCTGCACCGGGCAGAAGCCGCTGGCCAGTTTCATGTTGGACTGCGGGCAGTGAATGACCGAGACCTGGTGCTCGCTGAGCAACTGCAGATCCTGCTCATCGACCTGGGTCATGTGCACCGCCTGCAGCCGTGGGCCGAGCAGGCCCAGTTGGTGCAAACGCTGCAGCGGACGCTGGCCGGTCTGGCGCACGGCCTCGGCAACCTCTCCGGCGGTTTCGTGCAGGTGCATCTGCACCGGCAGCTCCAGCTCGTCGCTCAGCGTGCGCACCTGGGCCAGTGTCGCGTCGCTGACGGTATAGGGCGCATGCGGGCCGAAGGCGAGGCTGATCAGGTTGTGATGGCGGTACTCGTCATGCAACTGCAGGCCGGTGGCGATGGCTTCGTCGCGATTGCGTGCACCGGGTATGGCATTGTCGATCAGCGGGAAGGCGATCTGCGCGCGAATGCCCAGTTCCTGCGCCACGCGGGCGGTAACCTGGGGGTAGAAATACATATCGGAAAAACAGGTGGTGCCGCCCAGCAGCATCTCCGCGATCGCCAGCTCGCTGCCGCACTGCACGAAGGCACCATTGACCCAGCGTGCTTCGGCCGGCCAGATATGCTGCTGCAGCCAGGTCATCAGCGGCAGGTCATCGGCCAGGCCGCGAAACAGCGTCATCGCCGCATGCCCGTGGGCATTGATCAGGCCGGGGATCAGCACGTGCTCAGGCAACTCGCGGCGTTCGCGCGCCTGTATCGTGGCGGTCGCGCTGAGTGGCACTATGGCTACGATGCGCCCCTGATGCACGGCCACTGCATGCTGCTCCAGCACCTGGCGTGCCGGCACCACCGGTACTATCCAGCGGGGGATGACCAGCAGGTCCAGTTCGTCGGCGAGTGAATGCAGTGGCAAATCGTTCTGTCTCATGGCTGGCAGTATACCTGCTGGCCTTTGTTGCGGGCAGCGACATTCGTTCGCAGGTCAGCAGACAGGGTATAATGGCGTTTTCCGCTGGAGTCGTTCATGCAGTTTCAATCCCAGGTCGCCGAACAGAGCGGCGTGCAGGCCATGGAGTGGTGTGGTAGCCATCTTCGTATTCTTGATCAGCGCTACCTGCCCGGCCAGCAGGTCTGGGTCGAATGCAATGATGCCGCCGAAGTGGCCGAGGCCATCGAGCTTGGTGTGGTCCGCGGCGCGGCGGCGGTGGGTATTGCCGCGGCCTATGGTATCGCTCTGGCCGCCCAGCGCATCGGTCACACCGATGACTGGGCCGCAGCGCTGGAGATCGACTTCACTCGGCTCGGCCGCAGTCGCCCCTCGGCGGCCAACCTGGCCTGGGCGCTGCGCATCATGCATGACCGGCTGCGCCGCCCCGGGGCGGACGTGCCGGAGCAGTTGGCCCAGGCGGCGATAAGCATCCAGATCAGCGATCTGGAAGCCAACCGGACCATGGCACGGCTTGGCATGCAACTGATTCGTCGGCACCAGCGCCAGTCGCAGCGGCTGATGACGCTGGGCAACGCCGGTGCCCTCGCTGGCGGTGGCTACGGCAGTGCCCTGGGCGTGATCCGTGCGGCCCACGGTGCCGGGCTGGTGGAGCAGGTGTATGCCTGCGAAAGCCGGCCAGGGGATACTGGTGAGGTGACCGCATGGGAGCTGGCGCAGGACCAGGTGCCGGTGATATCGCATGTCGACAGTGCGGCCGGGCAACTGATGAGATTGGACAATCCGAGCTGGGTGGTGGTGGGGGCCGAGCGCATCGCCGCCAACGGCGACGTCATCAACACTGTGGGTACCTACACGCTGGCGGTACTGGCCATGCATCACGGTCTGCGCTTCATGGTGGTGGCGTCCAGCTCGACCATCGACCTGACCCTGGAATCCGCCGATGAACTCGACCTCGCCAGCGAGGCGCTGGAGCAGGGCATGCAGCCGCTGCTGGATGTAACCCCGGCAGATCTGATCGATGTGATCGTCACGGAAAAAGGTATCGTCGAGCGCCCGGATGAGAGCAGGATTGCCGATCTGCTGAGTCATCGGCGCCTGCATTGACATTCCACGGAGCCGCGGGTCTGTTGGAGTGTGAAACGCCCCACGGCATTGTCTTTCAACTCCCGTCGGGCCCCGCAGTGTGGTATCATTCGCGGCTTTGATCCGGTCCCGACAGGGCCTCGTTCCGCGTTGCATACGCATTGGCACCGTCAGGGCGCCAACAATAAAAGGAATGCCGTTTCATGGGTGAACTGGCCAGAGAAATTCTTCCAGTCAATATCGAAGATGAGCTGAAGCAATCGTACCTTGACTACGCCATGAGCGTGATCGTCGGGCGGGCACTGCCTGACGTGCGCGACGGCCTCAAGCCGGTGCACCGTCGGGTGCTGTTCGCCATGAGCGAACTGAACAACGACTGGAACAAACCGTACAAGAAGTCCGCCCGTGTGGTCGGTGACGTGATCGGTAAATACCACCCCCACGGCGACTCGGCGGTGTACGACACCATCGTACGCATGGCCCAGCCATTCTCCCTGCGTTATCTGCTGGTCGATGGCCAGGGTAACTTCGGTTCGGTGGATGGTGACAGCGCAGCGGCCATGCGTTACACCGAAATCCGCATGACCAAGCTGGCCCATGAACTGCTGGCCGACCTGGACAAGGAAACCGTGGACTGGGTGCCCAACTACGACGGCACCGAGCAGATCCCCGAAGTATTGCCGACCAAGGTGCCCAACCTGCTGGTCAACGGCTCCAGCGGTATTGCCGTGGGCATGGCGACCAATATTCCGCCGCATAACCTGACCGAGGTCATCAACGGCTGCCTGGCGGTGATCGCCGATCCGACCATCGGCATCGACGAACTGATGGAGTATATCCCCGGCCCCGATTTCCCCACCGCCGGCATCATCAATGGCCGGGCCGGTATCGTCGAAGCCTACAAGACCGGGCGTGGCCGCATCTATGTACGCGCCCGTTGCGAGATCGAGGACATCGACAAGGTCGGTGGCCGCCAGCAGATCATCATCAACGAACTGCCATACCAGGTGAACAAGGCCAAGCTCATCGAGCGCATCGCCGAGCTGGTCAAGGAGAAGAAGCTCGAGGGTATATCCGAGCTGCGTGACGAGTCCGACAAGGACGGCATGCGCGTGGTCATCGAGCTGCGCCGTGGCGAGGTGGCCGAGGTCATCCTCAACAACCTGTATGCCCAGACCCAGATGCAGAACGTGTTCGGCATCAACGTGGTCGGTCTGCTGGATGGCCAGCCGCGGATTCTCAATCTCAAGGAACTGCTCGACGCCTTCATCCGTCACCGCCGCGAAGTGGTGACCCGGCGCACTGTGTACGAGCTGCGCAAGGCGCGCGAGCGTGGTCATATCCTCGAAGGCCAGGCAGTGGCGCTGTCCAACATCGACCCGGTCATCGCGCTGATCAAGGCCTCACCGTCCCCGGCTGAAGCCCGTGAACGCCTGCTGGCCGAAGCCTGGGAGCCGGGCGCGGTGATCGAGATGGTCGAGCGCGCCGGTGCCGACAGCTGCCGCCCGGATGAGCTGCCCGAGCAGTACGGTCTGCGTGATGGTCGCTACTATCTGTCGCCGGAGCAGGCCCAGGCCATCCTGGATCTGCGTCTGCACCGCCTGACCGGTCTGGAGCATGAGAAGCTGCTCACCGAGTATCAGGAAATCCTCACCCAGATCGGCGAGCTGCTGCGCATCCTCAACAGCGAAGAGCGGTTGATGGAAGTGATCGTCGAAGAGCTGGAACACATCAAGACCAGCTTCGGCGACGAGCGTCGCACCGAAATCGTCGCCTCGCGCATGGATCTGAGCATCGCCGATCTGATCACCGAGGAAGACCGCGTGGTGACCATTTCCCATGGCGGCTATGCCAAGAGCCAGCCGCTGTCCGACTACCACGCCCAGCGTCGTGGCGGGCGTGGCAAGGCAGCCACCGGCGTCAAGGACGAAGACTACGTATCGCACCTGCTGGTCGCCAACAGCCATACCACGCTGATGCTGTTCTCCAGCAAGGGCAAGGTCTACTGGCTGAAGACCTACGAGATTCCGGAGGCCTCGCGCACCGCCCGTGGCCGTCCGCTGGTCAACCTGTTGCCGCTGGATGAGGGTGAGTACATCACCACCATGCTGCCGGTGGAGGAGTACACCGAGGGCTGGTTCGTGTTCATGGCCACCGCCAACGGCACGGTGAAGAAGACCCCGCTGCCGCAGTTCAGTCGCCAGCGCACGGTCGGTCTGATCGCGCTGGACCTGGACGAGGGCGATACGCTGATCAGTGCCGCGCTGACCGACGGCAGCAAACAGGTCATGCTGTTCTCCGACGGTGGCAAGGTCACCCGTTTCGAGGAAACCGACGTGCGTGCCATGGGGCGTACTGCCCGTGGTGTACGGGGCATGCGTCTGGCCGAGGGCCAGCGCCTGGTGTCCATGCTGATTGCCGAGGAAGGGACGCAGATTCTCACTGCCTCCCAGCACGGCTACGGCAAGCGTACCCCGGTGGAGGATTTCCCGCAGTACAAGCGCGGTGGCCAGGGTGTCATCGCCATGGTCAGCAACGAGCGCAACGGCCCGCTGGTCGGCGCCGTGCAGGTGATCGACGGTGAGGAAATCATGCTGATCTCGGACCAGGGCACCCTGGTACGTACCCGGGTATCCGAGGTTTCCAGCCTGTCGCGTAATACCCAGGGCGTCACCCTGATCAAGCTGTCCAATGGTGAGAAGCTGGTTGGCCTGGAACGGGTGCAGGAGCCTTCTGACGAGGAAGGCGAGGAAGACGCAGAAGAGTTTGGCGAGACCGATGCCGGCGTAGCTGAAGACAGCGCCGGAACCACTGACGATCAGGAGTAGAGGCGAAGGTGAGCAAGCGACTGTTCAATTTCTGTGCGGGCCCGGCTGCGTTGCCGGAAGCGGTGCTGCAAACGGCCAGGGACGAGCTGACGGACTGGCAGGGCAAGGGCCTGTCGGTCATGGAAATGAGTCACCGCAGCGATGAGTTTGTCGGTATTGCCGAGCAGGCCGAACAGGACCTGCGCGACTTGCTGACCATTCCCTCGGACTACAAGGTGCTGTTCCTGCAGGGCGGTGCCAGCCAGCAGTTCGCGCAGATTCCGCTGAACCTGATGGGGGAAGACGGCAGCGCGGACTATATCGACACCGGTATCTGGTCACGCAAGGCCATCGAAGAGGCGTCCCGTTACGGTCACGTCAACGTCGCCGCTTCGGCCAAGGGCTATGACTACTTCGCCATTCCCGGTCAGAACGAGTGGCAGCTGTCGGACGATGCGGCCTATGTGCACTACACACCCAACGAAACCATTGGTGGTGTGGAGTTCAGCTGGATACCCGAGGTGGGTGACAAGCCGCTGGTGGCCGATGTGTCTTCCGACATCCTGTCGCGGCCGCTGGATGTGTCGCGCTTCGGTCTGCTCTACGCCGGTGCGCAGAAGAACATCGGCCCCAGCGGGCTGGTAGTGGTCATCGTCCGTGAGGACCTGCTGGGCAGGGCGCACAGCAAGTGCCCGACCATGCTCGACTACAATGTCGCGGCGCAGAACGGTTCGATGTACAACACGCCGCCGACCTTCGCCTGGTATCTGTCGGGCCTGGTGTTCAAGTGGCTCAAGGAGCAGGGCGGCGTGGAAGGCATGGCGCGCATCAACGATGCCAAGCAGCGCAAGCTGTATGCGGCAATCGATGCCAGCGAGCTGTACAGCAACCCGATCAATATCGCCGACCGTTCGTGGATGAACGTGCCCTTCCGCCTGGCCGATGACCGCCTGGACAAGCCGTTCCTGGCTGGGGCCGAGCAGCGTGGCCTGCTGAACCTGAAGGGCCATCGTTCGGTCGGCGGCATGCGCGCCTCCATCTATAACGCAGTGCCGGAAGCGGCAGTGGATGCGCTGGTGGCCTACATGGCCGAATTCGAGAAACAGCACGGTTGAACAATCATGTCAGATGAAGCGCAACTCAAGGCCCTGCGCAACCGTATCGACTCGATCGACGAGCGGATACTGGAGCTGATCAGCGAGCGTGCCCGCTGTGCCCAGACGGTGGCCGAGGTCAAGCAGAAATCGCTGGTCGAAGGCGAGCAGGCGGTGTTCTACCGGCCTGAACGGGAAGCCTGGGTACTCAAGCACATCATGGAGCTGAACAAGGGGCCGCTGGACAACGAAGAGGTGGCGCGGCTGTTCCGCGAGATCATGTCCGCCTGCCTGGCCCTGGAGGAGCCCGTACGGGTCGCCTATCTCGGGCCGGAAGGCACCTTCACCCAGGCGGCTGCGCTCAAGCACTTCGGGCATTCGGTGCACAGCGTGCCGATGGCGGCGATCGACGAGATCTTCCGTGAGGTCGCCGCCGGGGCGGTGCACTTCGGTGTGGTGCCGGTGGAGAACTCCACCGAAGGGGCGATCAACCACACGCTGGACAGCTTTCTCGAGCATGATCTGGTGATCTGCGGCGAGGTCGAGCTGCGCATCCATCACCATCTGCTGGTCGGGGAGAACACCCGTACCGACAAGATTTCCCGAGTCTATTCCCACGCCCAGTCGCTGGCCCAGTGCCGCAAGTGGCTGGATGCGCATTACCCGAACATCGAGCGGGTGGCGGTGGCGAGCAATGCTGACGCCGCGCGCCGGGTCAAGGGTGAGTGGAACTCGGCGGCGATCGCCGGGGACATGGCCTGCGAGCTGTATGGCCTGACCTGCATCGCCGAGAAGATCGAGGACCGCCCGGATAACTCCACGCGGTTCCTGATCATCGGCAATCAGGAAGTGCCGCCGACCAGTGATGACAAGACCTCCATCATTGTGTCGATGAGCAACCGCCCGGGTGCGCTGCATCACCTGCTGCAGCCGTTCCATGACAATGGCGTGGACCTGACCCGCATCGAAACGCGCCCCTCGCGTAGTGGCAAGTGGACCTATGTATTCTTCATCGATTTCTTCGGTCACCAGCATGATCCGTTGGTCAGGGATGCGCTGGAGAAGATCCGCGATGAGTCCGTAGGGCTGAAGATCCTTGGTTCCTACCCCAAGGCGGTACTTTAACTGTAGCGACAGGCTGCAAGCGGCAAGCTGCAAGCGGTTCGGCAGATGGTGTTGCTTGTGGCTTGCCGCTTGAAGCTTGAGGCTTTGTCATGAGTTGCGATTTCCTCAGCCTGGCGCTGCCGGGTGTGCAGAAGCTGTCCCCCTACGTGCCCGGCAAGCCGGTGGAAGAACTGGCCCGGGAGTTCGGTCTCGATCCCGCCGAGATCATCAAGCTGGCCAGCAATGAAAACCCCCTCGGTCCGGCGCCAATGGCGCTCAAGGCGATCCAGCAGGCGCTGCCGGAGCTGACCCGTTATCCCGATGGCAACGGTTTCGTCCTGAAGCAGGCATTGTCCCAACGGTTCGGTTTCGACCTGTCTATGATCACCCTCGGCAATGGCTCCAATGACGTCATTGAGCTGATCGGTCGGGCCTTCGCCATGTCCGGTACCGAGGTGGTGTTCAGCCAGCACGCCTTCGCCGTCTACCCGATCGTCACCCAGGCGGTCGGCGCGACCGCCGTGCAGGTGCCGGCGCGCGACTGGGGCCATGATCTGGAAGCGATGGCCGCGGCGGTCACCCCGGCCACCCGCCTGGTGTTCATTGCCAACCCGAACAACCCGACCGGCACCTGGGTCGAGCGTGCCGAGTTCGAGGCGTTCATGGACAGGGTGCCGGAGCAGGTGCTGGTGGTGCTGGATGAGGCCTACACCGAATACGTGATGGCTGAGGACGTGCTCAACGGTTTCGATTACATCGACCGCTATCCCAACCTGATCGTCAGCCGTACCTTCTCCAAGGCCTACGGCCTGGCGGCGCTGCGGGTCGGTTACTGCATCAGCCATCCAGAGGTGGCCGATGTGCTCAACCGGGTGCGCCAACCGTTCAACGTCAATAGCCTGGCCATGGTGGCTGCGGTCGCCAGCCTGGAAGATGACGCCTATCTGGCGGAAAGCCGTCGGGCCAACCGCGAGGGCATGCTGCAGCTGGAGCAGGGCTTCCGTGAGCTGGGGCTGGAATGGATCGCCTCGCGGGGTAACTTCATTGCCGTGGACCTGGGTCGCGATGCTGGGCCGGTCTTTCAGGGCCTGCTGCGTGCCGGGGTTATCGTGCGGCCGGTAGCCGGCTACGAGATGCCCAACCACCTGCGGGTTTCCGTCGGCCTGCCGCAGGAGAACAAGCGTTTCCTCGAGGCATTGGCCGGAGTGTTGGCCGGTGAGTAGACGGGTCACCACAGTGTCATCCGGAGCGCCGATAATCGGACGCCTGGCAGTGATCGGCCTGGGTCTGATCGGCGGCTCCTTTGCCAGGGGCCTGCGCCAGTCGGGTCTATGCCGCGAAGTGGTGGGCTGCGACCCGGACCCGGCCACGCAGCAATTGGCGATCTCGCTGGGCGTCGTGGATGTGATGACCGACGACCTGGCCACGGCGGTGCAGGGCGCGGAGCTGATCCTGCTGGCGGTGCCGGTGCTGGCCATGCAAGGCGTACTCGAGCGGCTGGCAGCGCTGGACCTGGGGCAGGCGGTGATCACCGATACCGGCAGCACCAAGGGTGCCGTGGTCGAGGCGGTGCGCGCCGCGTTCGGCCATCTGCCCCCGCGTTTCGTGCCCGGTCATCCGATCGCCGGCTCCGAACGCAGTGGCGTGGAAGCCGCCGACGCCGGGCTGTTTCGCCGGCACAAGGTGATCCTTACGCCGTTGGAGGATACCGACCAGTCAGCGTTGGCACTGGTGCGGCGCGCCTGGCAGGCGCTGGGTGCGGATGTCGAGGATATGCCGCTGGAGGATCATGACGAAGTCCTGGCGGCCACCAGCCATCTGCCGCACCTGCTGGCCTTCTCGCTGGTGGATACCCTGGCCTCGCGCAGCGAAAACCTGGAGATATTCCGCTATGCTGCCGGTGGTTTTCGAGATTTCACCCGGATCGCCGCCAGCGATCCGGTAATGTGGCGTGATGTGTTCCTGGCCAACCGCGACGCGGTATTGCGCAGCCTGGATGCCTTCACCCGTGATTTAAGCCGCTTGCGTGCGGCGGTCGAGGACGGTGACGCCAATACCCTGCTGGGGGTGTTCACCCGGGCCCGCTCCGCGCGCGAGCATTTCAGCAAGATATTGGCCCGCAGGGCATATATGGAACCCATGCAGACTCAATCTATCAATTTCATCGCCAGCCCCGGGGCCAACGTACAGGGTCGTATCCGTGTTCCGGGCGACAAATCCATTTCCCACCGCTCGATCATGCTCGGCTCCATCGCCGAAGGCGTGACCGAGGTCGAGGGTTTCCTGGAGGGCGAGGACAGTCTGGCCACCCTGCAGGCATTCCGCGACATGGGCGTGGTCATCGAAGGGCCGCAGCGCGGTCGGGTGACCATCAACGGCGTTGGCCTGCACGGCTTGCAGGCACCTCCGGGACCGATCTATGTCGGTAACTCGGGCACCTCGATGCGCCTGCTGGCCGGCCTGCTGGCAGGACAGGATTTCACCACCGAGCTGACCGGGGATGCTTCCCTGACCAAGCGCCCGATGGGCCGGGTAGCCAATCCGCTGGGCGAGATGGGCGCGACCATCGAGACCGGTGAGGGCGGCCGCCCGCCGCTGCGTATCCGTGGCGGGCAGAGCCAGCTCAAGGGCATGGATTACGTTATGCCGGTGGCCAGTGCCCAGGTCAAGTCCTGCCTGTTGCTGGCCGGCCTGTACGCTACCGGCAGCACCGCGGTGACCGAGCCGGCGCCGACCCGTGACCATACCGAGCGCATGCTCAAGGGCTTCGGTTATCCGGTCAAGGTGGAAGGCGCCAGGGTCACCATCGAGCCGGGCCACAAGCTGACCGGCTGCAAGATCGATGTGCCGGCGGACATCTCCTCGGCGGCCTTCTTCATGGTCGCTGCCAGCATTGGCGAAGGCTCCGATCTGATCCTCGAGCATGTCGGCATCAACCCCACCCGCATCGGTGTGATCAACATCCTGCGGGCCATGGGCGGTGATATCACCCTGAGCAACGAGCGTGAAGTGGGTGGCGAGCCGGTGGCCGATATCCGCGTGCGTTATGCACCGCTCAAAGGCATCGAGATTCCCCTGGACCAGGTGCCGCTGGCGATCGACGAGTTCCCGGCCCTGTTCATCGCCGCGGCCTGTGCCGAAGGGCGCACCGTGTTGCGCGGCGCCGAAGAGCTGCGGGTCAAGGAGTCCGACCGCATCCAGGTCATGGCCGATGGGTTGCAGACCCTGGGCATCAAGGCCGAGCCGACCCCCGACGGTGTCATCATCGAGGGCGGTGAGATGGGCGGCGGCACCATCGACAGCCACATGGATCACCGCATTGCCATGTCCTTTGCCATTGCCTCGCTGCGCGCCACCGGCGAGATCCGCATCACCGATTGCATCCATGTCGGCACCTCGTTCCCCGGGTTCATCGACCTGGCGAAGTCGGTGGGTATCGTGATCCGCCAGGAGGATAACGCGTGAGCGAGCAAGCGGTACCAGTCATCACCATCGACGGGCCCGGCGGCTCCGGCAAGGGCACCCTGGCGGGCATGCTGGCCGCGCGGCTGGGTTGGCACCTGCTGGATTCCGGTGCGCTGTACCGGTTGCTGGCCTTCGCCGCGCGCAACCATGGCGCCGATTTGACCAATGAGGAAATCCTCACCAGTCTGGCTGCGCACCTGGATGTGCAGTTCATCGTCGGCGAGGACGGCGACGAGCAGCGCATCATCCTCGAGGGCGAGGACGTCACCCGCGGCATCCGCACCGAGGCAACCGGTGCCGGCGCCTCCCAGGTGGCGGCGTTGCCTGCCGTTCGTCAGGCGCTGCTGGCGCGTCAGCAGGCGTTCCGCGAAGCCCCGGGCCTGGTGGCTGATGGCCGCGATATGGGCACCGTGGTATTTCCCGACGCCGAGCTGAAGATATTTCTCACCGCGAGTCCGGAAATCCGCGCCGAACGGCGCTACCGGCAGTTGCTCGAAAAGGGCGAAACTGCTAGTCTTGCGGGTCTTCTCGATGAGATTACTGCCAGGGACGAAAGGGATATGAACCGCAGCATCGCGCCATTACGGCCGGCTGAGGATGCCATCCTGATCGATTCCTCGCACATGAGCATCGAAAATGTACTTGAAACAGTGCAGACGGAAGCGCGCAAGCGCAACCTGCTGGGCTGATCAGGCGAGTCCTTTACCGGGTAACCAGCACCACCGGCAAAGGTGTAAATATAATCAACCCACGCAAGCTGGTGGCGTGGCGGGCAAGTCGGCTGCAAGGCCCGCGTTGAGCGGCCGTGCGGTTACTGCCTTATTAAACTTTTACAGGAATCCAAATGAGCGAAAGCTTTGCCGAACTTTTTGAAGAAAGCCTGAAAACCCTTGATATGGAGCCAGGCTCCATCATCACCGGTATCGTTGTGGACATCGACTCTGACTGGGTCACCGTTCACGCCGGCCTGAAATCCGAGGGTGTCATTCCGCGCGAGCAGTTCCTGAACGATCAGGGCGAACTGACCATCAGCGTGGGTGATGAGGTGCACGTTGCACTGGACGCCGTCGAGGACGGTTTCGGTGAAACCAAACTGTCCCGTGAGAAGGCCAAACGTGCCGAATCCTGGAAAGTCCTCGAAGCAGCTTTCGCCGCAGAAGAAATCGTCAAGGGTGTCATCAACGGCAAGGTCAAGGGTGGCTTTACCGTCGACGTCAACACCATCCGCGCGTTCCTGCCGGGTTCCCTGGTCGATGTCCGCCCGGTTCGCGACACCGCGCACCTGGAAGGCAAGGAACTGGAATTCAAGGTCATCAAGCTCGACCAGAAGCGCAACAACGTTGTCGTTTCCCGCCGTGCCGTACTCGAAGCCGAGAACAGCGCCGAGCGCGAAGCCCTGCTGGAAACCCTGCAGGAAGGCCAGGTTGTCAAAGGTATCGTCAAGAACCTCACCGACTACGGCGCGTTCGTTGACCTGGGCGGCGTAGACGGCCTGCTGCACATCACCGACATGGCCTGGAAGCGCATCAAGCATCCGTCCGAGATCGTCAACGTTGGCGACGAGATCGACGTCAAGGTGCTGAAGTTCGACCGCGAGCGCAACCGCGTTTCCCTGGGTCTGAAGCAACTGGGCGAAGATCCATGGGTCGCCATCACCGGTCGCTACCCGGAAGGCACTCGTGTCAACGCCAAGGTCACCAACCTCACCGACTACGGCTGCTTCGCCGAGCTGGAAGAGGGTGTCGAAGGCCTGGTTCACGTTTCCGAAATGGACTGGACCAACAAGAACATCCATCCTTCCAAGGTCGTTCAGGTTGGCGACGAAGTGGAAGTCATGGTTCTGGACATCGACGAAGACCGTCGTCGTATCTCCCTGGGCATCAAGCAGTGCAAGATGAACCCGTGGGAAGAGTTCTCCAGCAAGTTCAACAAGGGCGACAAGATCTCCGGCTCCATCAAGTCGATCACCGATTTCGGTATCTTCATCGGCCTGGACGGCGGCATCGACGGTCTGGTTCACCTGTCGGACATCTCCTGGAACGAAGTCGGCGAAGAAGCCGTACGTCGCTTCAAGAAGGGCGACGAGCTGGAAACCGTCATCCTGTCCGTTGATCCCGAGCGTGAGCGCATCTCCCTGGGTATCAAGCAGTTGGAAGACGATCCGTTCTCCAACTTCGTGTCCCTGAACGAGAAAGGCACCATCGTTACCGGTACCGTCAAGGAAGTTGACGCCAAGGGCGCGGTAATCACCCTGGGTGACGACATCGAAGGCACACTGAAAGCCTCCGAAATCAGCCGTGACCGCGTTGAAGACGCGCGCAACGTGCTGAACGTCGGTGACGAAGTCGAAGCCAAGATCATCAGCGTTGACCGCAAGAGCCGCGTCATCAGCCTGTCGATCAAGGCCAAGGACGTTGAAGACGAGAAAGAAGCCATCCAGGACCTGCGCAAGCAGGAAATGCTGGCCGCCGGTCCGACCACCATTGGTGATCTGATCAAGCAGCAGATGGAAAACAAAGGCAACTGATAGTGCCGGCGTGATCCAACAAAAAAGGGCGACTTCGGTCGCCCTTTTTTATTGTCCGGCCCCCACGCCCGACCGGTCGAGCACCTCGGGCCGCGATCGGATTCGACGATGGGGTTCAGCCAGTTGGCAGACTGTTGCAGTCCGGCGTGTTTTGTGTGTCGGGTTGTCGAGCGCCGCTCGACGACGGGGTTCCGCCGGCTGGCAGAGTGGTACGAGTCCGGCCGGCGTAGCGCAGGTGCGCTACACCCCATGTGTGGAGCGCTATAGATAGCATGGGAGAAAATGCCGAACTGTGGCTCAGGTCGCGGTCTGTGATTTTGAGTGCCTGTAGAGTAGTCAGCCATTGCATGGATAGGGAATGGAAAACATGTCACGGAGTGACAATCCGCGTCCTGACTGGAAAGGCTGGTACTACTCTGGATCTGCCCCGCATTGGGATGTACCTGAAGCTTATCAATTAATCACTTTCCGGCTAGCCGACTCTCTACCCCAATCCCTGCTAAGGCAACTGCTCAGGGAGGCTCGATCGATGCCTGCTATCAAACAGGACAGCTTCAGGCGGCGCTCCATCGAGGGTTGGCTGGACGCCGGATTGGGTTGCTGTGCGCTCGCTCATCCTGATCTGGCTGCGGCGGTACGGGATGCTCTTCTCCATCATCACGATCGTCGCTACAGACTTATCGCATGGTGCATCATGCCGAACCATGTGCATGTGCTGATCGAGCCGCGTTATTCATTGCCACGCATAGTCCAGACCTGGAAGTCCATGACCACACGATGGATGCTGTTGCATAACGACAGGTTGGGGCTGGGCATGCCTGGACGCACGCTGTGGATGCGGGACTACTGGGATCGCCTCGTACGGGATGAGCAGCATTTCAAAACCGCTGTTCATTACATTCATCAGAACCCGGTCAAGGCTGGGCTGTGCGCCTCCGCAGAGCAATGGCCCTGGTCAAGCGCCAATCCTGGGGTAGCGGAGTAGGGCTGGGCGTCAGCCAAGGCGTAGCGCAGGCGCGCTACACCCCACGAGCAGGTCGGGTTCAAGGTTGGAGCGGCTGGCAGGCTGTAGGGTGTGGGTTGTCGAGCGCGGGCTCGACGACGGGGTTCAATTGGCAAGGTGCGTGGTCTGGCAGGCGTAGCGCGGGCGCGCTACACCCCAATGCGGGGTGCGACACCCAATACAGCGCCCGCCACAACGGGTTGTCGCGCGCCTGCGCGACGACAGCGGGCGACCCGCAACACCAGCGTTTCCGGCCAATCTCCCAAGGCGTAGCGCAGGCGCGCTACTCCCCAATGCGGGGCACGCTACACCCCAATACGGGGCGCGACACCCAATACAGCGCCCGCTACAACGGGTTGTCGCGCACCTGCGCGACGACAGCGGGCGACCCGCAACACCGGCGTTTCCGGCCAATCTCCCAAGGCGTAGCGCAGGCGCGCTACACCCCATGACGCCCCATGGCATCCCGTGAGCGCTGTGGTCTGTTATTGGTGCGTGCGCTACTCCGTGGCTGAAGATCCGTGATGCATGGGTGGGGCCGCGCTGGTGCTGCGCATTGCATATCAGGCTGTTCAAATTCCGTCAAGCATGGTAAAACAAATCAAAACGGATCCTAGTCGCTTGAATAAAAAGGGAAAATCATGACCAAGTCTGAGTTGATCGAACGCATAGTCGAGCAACAGGGCCAGTTATCAGCCAAGGATGTCGAACTGGCCATCAAGGCCATGCTGGAACATATGTCGATGGCGCTTGCCACGGGGGAGCGTATCGAGATACGTGGTTTCGGCAGCTTTTCATTGCATTACCGGGCGCCGCGAATCGGCCGTAATCCCAAGACCGGCGATTCGGTCGCGCTGGAAGGCAAGTACGTGCCGCATTTCAAGCCCGGCAAGGAGTTACGGGACAGGGTCAACGACTCGCTGGAAACCACCTGACTCGGTATAACTGGGCGCCAGGCTGCGCTATACTGCCCACCTGCTTAACGGATGGGAGTGGTGTGGCATGCAATGGCTGAAACGCGCGGTGCTGATCATCGTTCTATTACTGGTGGCACTGGCGACCATGGATTTCATGCTGGAGAACCAGCAGAACATCGCCTTGCAGTTTCTTGAAATATCCTCGCCCGAACTCCCTGTTTCCCTGTTCGTCGTCATCGCTTTCATTCTCGGTAGTCTGCTGGGTATCTTGATCGGCTGGCTGATCACCACCCGCCTGCGCCTGCGCCTGATGGTGCAGACCAATGAACTGAACCGCTATCGCAAGGAAGTTGACAAGCTGCGCACCCAGGCTGTCAAAGGCTGATTGCCATGCAGGAACTGCTGTTCCTCGGGCTGTTCGTGGGGGCGCTTGGGATCGGTTGGTTTCTCGGGCGTCGCGAGGCGATCAAGGTTGGCGTGATGCTGGCTCCCCATGGCAGTGCCATCGACAAGCAATACTTCATCGGGCTCAACTACCTGCTCAACGAGCAGCCGGACGAGGCCATCGAAACCTTCATCCGTGCCCTGGAAGTCAACCCCGAGACCGTGGAAACCCACATCGCCATCGGCAAGCTGTTCTGCCAGCGAGGGGATGTGGAGCGGGCGATCAAGGTGCACCAGAACCTGCTGGCCCGGCCCAACCTCACTGCGCTGCAGGCGGATCGGGTGCAGTTCGAGCTGGCGCGGGACTATCTGGCGGTGGGACTGCACCACCGGGCCGAGCGCTTGCTCGATGAGCTGGTGGAGTCGGACTCGAGCCTGCGCGCCGAGGCGCTGGCCGATCTGGTGCGCATCCACGAACGCGAGCGCGACTGGCAGCGGGCGGTGGAGGTCGGCCGGCGGCTGGTCAGGGAGCGCGATGCCTTTGCCGTGACCCTGGCGCATTATCATTGCGAGCTGGCCCGTGAGGCGCTGGCACGCAAGGAACAGCAACAGGCCAGGCGCCACCTGTTCGATGCGCTTGGCACCCAGCGGGAGAATGTCCGGGCCATGCTGATGCTGGCCGAACTGGAGTCTGCCCTGGGCCGCGAGCGGGAAGTACTCAAGTGGCTGCGTCGGCTGGCGGCCCATGATCCGGACTTCGTGCCCCAGGCCTTGCTCTTGTTGCACCGGCTGGCCGATGGCGGGTCGCTGGATTTGCTGGCATATCTGGACGACGTACTGGAAAATAACCAGCCGCCGATGGTGGCGACGGTGCTGGCCCGGGCTGATGAGCTGAACAAGCGCAACGGCCTCAGTGCGGCGAGCAATTACGTGCTGGTCCACCTGCAGCAGCAGCCATCGCTGAGTGGATTGCTGTACCTGATCGACCTGCACAAGGACAGCGTCGAACCGCGTGGTCATGCCAACCTCATGATCCTGCGCGGGATTGTCGAGGCATTGTTGATCGACAAGCACAAGTATCGTTGCCAGGTCTGCGGCTTCTCCGGCAAGCAGCTGCACTGGCAATGTCCGACCTGCCATGGCTGGTCGACGATACGACCTTTGAAAGGGCGGGAGCTGGCCATGGCCAGCCCGTCGCTGCGACCCATTTGATACAGGAAAGAGAAATGCCCTGCCAAACCCCGATAGTTGTTGCTCTGGATTTCCCTGACATGGCTCTGGCGCTGGCCATGGCCGATCGGCTGGACCCGGCGCAGTGCCGTGTCAAGGTCGGCAAGGAGCTGTTCACCGCGACCGGCCCGGCTGTGGTGGAAGCCCTCCAGGGCAAGGGTTTCGAGGTCTTTCTGGATCTCAAGTTCCATGACATCCCCAACACCGCGGCGCATGCCGTGCGGGCTGCCGCCGAACTCGGGGTATGGATGGTCAACGTGCATGCCAGCGGTGGCCGGCGCATGATGGAAGCCTGCCGCGAGATACTGGATCGTCGTGCCGGTGCGCGCCCGCTGCTGACCGCGGTCACCGTGCTGACCAGCCTGGAGCAGGAGGACCTGCAGGAGATCGGTATCGATATCGAACCGATGGTGCAGGTGCAGCGTCTGGCCCGTCTGACCCAGGATTGCGGGCTGGATGGGGTGGTGTGTTCGGCCCGGGAAGCCAAGGCACTGCGTGGCGCCCTGGGCGATGAGTTCCAACTGGTGACGCCGGGCATCCGCCCGGAGGACGCCAGTGCCGATGATCAGAGGCGCATCGTTACCCCGCGCCAGGCGATGGATAATGGCAGCAGCTATCTGGTGGTGGGCCGGCCGATCACCGCTGCTGCCGATCCGGCGCAGGCATTGGCCGGTATTCTCGACAGCCTTCAGGCTTGAGCGTCAGGACTCGGGGCGAGTCCACAGCCATAGTGCCACGCAGGGCAGGAACAGACTGAGAAAGCCGCGCAGCAGCATCGGTGCCGGCAGCAGCCAGATCATCAGGATGCTGCTGGCCATCAGTGCGCTGGCCAGCCATTTGGCCCGCCGTGGCACCGCGCGGTGCTGGCGCCAATCACGAATCATCGGACCATAGTGCGGGTGCCGGAGCAGGCGCTGCTCCAGCTCGGGCCAGCCGCGCGCCCCGGCCCAGGCAGCCAGTAGCAGAAAGGGCGTGGTCGGCAATCCGGGCAGCAGCACCCCCAGTGCGCCAAGGGCCACGGCGACCGACGCGATGCTGCGCCATACCCATTTCATCATCTCAAGGGGCGTCGCTGGCGATGATGCCGGCCTTGTGTTCGGGGCTCTGCTGGCCGCCGGCGAATTCATCGAGCAGATTGCGGATACTGGGGATGCTGATATGCCGGGCGCGGCTGTCGATCAGCCCGCGATCGCGCAGGTTGGCGATGGCCCGTGAGAAGGTTTCCGGCTTGATCGACAGGCGCGCGGCGATCAGGCTCTTGGGCAGCACCAATTCGATTTCCGCGCTATCACTGCTGCGGTCGCGGACCTGACCGACCAGGTACAGCGCCAGGCGCTGGGTGGCATTCTGCAGGGTCAGGTTCTCCAGCTCGTCGAGGCGCTGGTGCAGGCGCACGCTCATGTGCCCGAGCAGGTGCAGGCAGGTCTGCGGATTCTGCTCCAGATGCCGCAGCATGACGCGATTGGAGAAGCCGATCAGCTTGACCGGCTCGAGCGCCTCGGCGCACACCGGGAATACCGATTTCTGCATGAACATCACGGCCTCGGCAAAGGTGTTGCCAGGGGTGATGATCTCCACCACTTTTTCCTTGCCGTCGGCGGAGATGCGGTACAGCTTTACCTTGCCGGTCTGCACCAGATAGAAGCGTTCGGCGGGATCACCCTGGCGCTGGATCAGCGCCTGCGGGGCGTACTCGCGTACCTGCGCATCGGCCAGCAGCTCTTCCTGAGCCGCCTGGTTGAAATGAGAAAACAGCGGATGGCGAAGAATCATCTGCCGTTGTTCCTGGGTCGAAATCATAGCTGCCTGCCCTTGATTGATTGCTTGCAGGTTAAGCATTTACGCTCCTTCACGCCATACTCCCAGGCACTAATTTCGCTCTTATCGCCATTATCCTCAAAGCCCGGGATATGCCACCACGATCCGGGGTCTTCTTGATATGCGTCAAAGTGGCGCGGTAGGGAAGCGCGTAGTCTCGCCAGCATCAGCAAGATACGCACCGGAGCACCTATCCATGTCCGATCCAGTCGAGTGGGACGCGGGCCTGATCCGCCGTTACGATAAGGCAGGCCCGCGTTACGCTTCCTATCCCACGCTCACCCAGTACTACGATGGCATCCTGCCGGGTGATCTGTTTGCCGCCCTGCATGACAGCGGCCGAAAAGGACGACCGTTGGCGCTGTACGTGCACGTCCCGTTCTGTGCCAACGTCTGTTATTACTGCTCCTGCACCAAGGTCATCACCAAGGACCGTAGTCGCGCCCAACCCTACCTGCAGGCGCTGTACCGGGAGATAGAGCTTATCAGTCCGCATCTGGGCGCTGCGCAGCAGGTCGAGCGCTTGCACCTGGGGGGCGGCACGCCGACCTTCCTCGGGCATGACGAGCTGCGCAAGCTGATGGGCAGGCTGCGTGAGCACTTCAACCTGCACGACGATGACATCGCCGATCACAGCATCGAGATAGACCCGCGGGAGGCCGACTGGTCGACACTGGGGCTGCTGCGCGAACTTGGCTTCAACCGGGTCAGTTTCGGTGTTCAGGATCTGGATCCAGAGGTGCAGCGGGCGGTCAACCGCCTGCAGAGCCTGGAGCAGACCCAGGCGGTGATGGATGCGGCCCGGGCGCTGGCGTACCGCTCGGTCAACATCGACCTGATATACGGCCTGCCGAAGCAGACGGTGAGTTCCTTCGCCCGCACTGTGGAGACCATCATCGAGCTGAAGCCGGACCGCTTGACCCTCTACAACTATGCGCACCTGCCGGACCTGTTCCTGCCCCAGCGCCGCATCGACCAGGCGGACCTGCCCTGCGTCGACACCCGCCTCGAGATCTGTGGCAACAGTGTGGTGCGGTTGCAGCAGGCCGGTTACCGCTATATCGGCATGGGCCAGTTCGCCCTGCCCGACGACAGCCTGAGCCTGGCGCAGGAGACCGGCGAGCTGAACCGCAGCTTCCAGGGTTACATCGCCGGTACCGAATGCGACCTGATCGGCCTGGGCGTATCGGCCATCAGTCAGGTGGGCGATCTCTACTGCCGCAACACCAGCGACCTCAAGCAGTATCAGCAGAGCCTGGGGGAGGGGCGGCTGGCGCTGGGCCGGGGGCTGAAATGCAGTGCAGATGACCGCTTGCGACGGGTGGTGATCAGCCAGTTGATGTGCCATTTCCGGCTACGCTACGCGGATATCGAGCAGCGTTTCAACATCGACTTTGCCACCTACTTCGCCGATTGCCGGAGCATACTGCAGCGCATGCATGAGGATGGGCTGATCCGCCTGAGCATTTCCGGCATCGAGGTACTGCCGGCGGGGCGGCCACTGGTGGCGCGCATCTGCATGGTGTTCGACGCCTACCAGCATGTCACCGACAGTTCGCGCTACGCCCAGATCATCTGACATCCTGCGGTGGTTGCGTCACGGCGACAGCATTGTTCGCCTCATGCGTTTACAATCGTCGATCCATGGCAGCGCTCATCGCGGACGCTGCCTGCCAGATTCGCATGGGGAGACGACATGCCACGCTTTCTGCATACCGCCGACTGGCAGATCGGCCGTCAGTATGATCGCTTCGGCCCGGAAGACGGGCCGGCCCTGGCCCAGGCCCGGTTGACCACCGTCGAGCGTATCGCCGCACTGGCGACCGAGCTGGCGGTGGATGCGGTATTGGTCGCGGGTGACGTGTTCGACGCCCAGACCATCTCCGATCGCACGCTGCGCCGTCTGTTCCTTGCGACCCAGGGCTATGCCGGACCCTGGATCATGCTGCCGGGCAACCACGATGCTGCGCTGGCGGAAAGCATCTGGACTCGCGCCCAGCGCCTGAAGGTGGTACCGGACAACGTCCACCTGGCGCTGACCCCGGAAGTGATGCCGTTCACCGAACAGGGCTTTGCCATTCTTCCGGCACCGCTGACCCAGCGGCAGACCTTCCATGACCTGAGCGCCTGGTTCGACCATGCCCAGACCCCAGCGGGTCTGCTGCGTATCGGCCTGGCCCACGGCAGCGTGCAGGGCATCCTCGCCGAGGATATCGACTCGCCCAACCCTCTCGACCCGGAGCGTGCCGAGCGTGCCCGGCTGGATTACCTGGCGTTGGGCGACTGGCATGGCTGCCGACAGATCGACAGCCGCACCTGGTACAGCGGCACGCCGGAGCAGGACCGATTCAAGAGCAACGGCGCGGGGCAGATACTGGATGTACGGATTGCCGCCCCTGGTGCCGAGCCGCAGGTGACCCCGCTGGCCATTGGCGAATTTCCCTGGTTGCAATGGCAGCGCCGGCTGAACGTGGCCTCGGATCTCGACGGGTTGATCGCCGAGCTGGAACAGTTCGAGCGCAGCAGCGTCATCAGCCTGACCCTGCAGGGCGAGATCGATCTGGCTGGCGAGCAGCGCCTGCAGCAGGCCCTCGGCCACGCCGAAGCCCGGCATCGGGTACTGGAATGCCACCTCGATGGCCTGCGCCTGCTGCCGACCGACGCCGATATCGCCGCGCTGCAGGCCGATGGTTACCTCGGGCAGGTGATCGACCAGTTGCGCGAGTTGCAGCAGGGCGAGGATACCGATACCGCCCGTGAGGCGCTGGGTATCCTGGCGGGACTGTTGCGCGATCAGACCAGTGAAGGAGCCCAGGCATGAAGCTGCAGCAACTACGGGTCAGCCAGTTTCGCCAGTTTCGTGGCAGCCTGGACATCGACGGCTTCGGTCCCGGACTGAACCTGTTCTGCGGCCCCAACGAATCGGGCAAGAGCACCCTGGTCAAGGCCATCCGGGCGGCCTTCTTCGAGCGCTACAGCAGCGGCACGCTGACCGACCTGCGGCCCTGGGGCGACTCCGGTGCCGCCCCCGAGGTGCAACTGAGCTTCGAGCACGGCGGTCGCCAGTGGCAGTTGAGAAAACGCTTCCTGCAGCGTCCGCGCTGCGACCTGACGGTGGATAATGAAAGCTTCAGCGGTAATGAGGCGGAGGAGAAACTGGCCGCCATGCTCGGTTTCAGCATCGCCAGCCGTGGGGCCAGCAAGGCGGAGCACTGGGGTATTCCCGGCCTGCTGTGGATAGAGCAGGGCATGGGGCAGGAACTGGCAGGCGTGGTCAGCCATGCTGGAGAACACCTCAAGTCGGTACTCGGGGCCAGTCTCGGTGAGGTCACCAGCAGCCGGGGAGATGGCATTCTCAGGCAGGTGCGTGGGCAATTGGATGAGCTGCTCACCGGCACCGGCAAGCCGCGCGGCGAATACCGCAGCAGTATCGAACGGCAGGCCGAACTGAGCGAACAGTTGCAGGGGCTGGACCAGCGCATCGCCAGTTACCGCCAGCAGGTCGACCGCCTGGGCGAGTTGCGCCAGCAACAGGCTGCAGATCAGGCCGAGCAGCCCTGGCAGGCGCTGCGCTTGCAGCAACAGACGGCCCAGCAGAAATATGATGAGGTCAGCCAGTGGCAGGTCGAACAGCAGCGCGAACTGCATACCCTGGCGCAGCTGGCGGAACAGAAGCAGCTGCTACTCGACAGCCTGAGCGGATTCGACAACCAGGCTGCCGACTTGCAGCAGCGCCAGGCCGCCTGTGTGCGCCAGCGCGAGGAGCTGGATCGACTGCTCGCCCAGCAGACCGAACTGATTGCCCGGCGCGACGCAGCGCAGACCGATTATCAGCGGGCCCGCGAGCAGGAACGCCAGGCGCAGCAGCAAGCCCGGCGGCAGATGCTGGAGCGTGAGCTGCAGCAGTCGCAGCAGCAATCCGAGCAGTACCGCCAGGGTCTGGAACAGGCCCGGCAGCTGCAGCAGGAGTTGTTGATCCAGCAGCAGGCGCTGGCCGGTATCCGCCTGGACGAGGCGGCGTTGGCGCGCCTGGAGACTCTGCGCCAACAGCGACGTGAACTGGACATCCAGCGCCAGAGCATCGCCACCCGGCTGCGCTTCGAGCTGTTGTCTGAACAGCGAATCGAACTCAACGGCGAGCTGCGTAGTGGTACTGGCGAGGACCTCTTGCTGGAGCAGGCAGAGATCGTCATGGCCGGGCTCGGCCGCCTGACCATCACCCCCGGTGGCCAGGATCTGGCCGAGCTGGCCCGGCGCAGCGAGCGGGTCGATGAGCAGTATGCGCAACAGCTCGACGAGCTGGGGGTGGCCTCGCTGGAAGCGGCCCGGCAGCAACTGGAACACGCCAAAAGCCTGCAGACGGCTATCCAGGGTGGCAATCGGCTGCTGACCAGCCATGCGCCCCAGGGTGTCGACGCATTGCAGCGACAGCTGGAGTTGTGCCTGACACGCCAGGAGGAATTGCAACAACAGCTGCAGACGCTGCCAGCGGCGACTGGGGATGTGCCCACCCCCGAGGTGGCAGAACGGCTTCTGGAACAGGCCGACGACCGACTGCAGCAGCATGAACGGGCGGTCAGTGAACGTAACGAGGAAGTCATCCGTGTTCGTCAGGCGCTGACCAGTGCCGACCAGGAGTGCCAGCAGCTGCAGCGCCAGCTGGAGGCGCCCGAACGGCGTAGTCAACAGCAGCAGATCAGTCAGCGGCTGGTCGAACTCAAGGCCGAGGAAGGGCAGCTGCAGCAGCGGACCCAGGCGCGTGGGGCGCGGATCGACAGCGCCCGACCGGACATCCTCGAGCAGGATATCCAGCGCTTTGCCGCCAGTGCCAGGCAACTGGAGCAGGCCTTCAATCAGCGCAGGGAAGAGCTGCTGGCGCTGCAGGGGCGGCTGGAAGGCGAGGGGGCCGACGGGCTGGAAGAGAACCGCGCCGCTCTGGCCGCCGAACTGGAAGCGGAAAACCGTCGACTGCAGCAGTTCCAGCGCCGCAGTGCCGCACTGGGGCTGTTGCACCAGTTGCTGGCCGAACAGCGCCAGCAACTGACCCGTCAACTGCAGGCACCACTACAGAAGCACCTCAGCCACTACCTGCAACTGCTGTTCCCGCAGGCCAGCCTGGAAGTCGACGAGCATCTGCTGCCCGGCCGGCTGCTGCGCCAGGGACAGGAGGGCGGGGAGTTCGAGGCTTTGAGCTTCGGTGCCCGTGAACAGATGGGACTGATCAGCCGGCTGGCCTACGCCGACCTGCTGCGCGATGCCGGACGCGCCACGCTGATCATCCTCGACGACGCCCTGGTGCACAGCGACCCGGCGCGGCTGGCACAGATGAAACGCATCCTGTTCGACGCCGCCCAGCGCCATCAGATCCTGCTGTTCAGCTGCCACCCGGACAAGTGGCGGGACATGGGCGTGCCGGTAAGGGAGTTGGAAAGCCTGAAGGTGCAGTAACCCGCTAGCGGCTCACTTGACACTTTGCCGGAAAACGCAGCATCGGTTGTGGGAGCCGCGCCTCGCGGCGATCGGGACTTGCCGAGTGTGCATAGCGGGACGGGCAGCGCCCGCGGGTAATCCGCTTCGCGCCGCATAGGCGCAGCGCAGGCGCGCTACACCCCGCGGTGCACTCCTTGTTCGATAAAGCCGTGCTGGTAACGGTATAATTTCGCCTTTCCGCCGCTCAACGGCGGGCATGGCACACAGACAAGGTACAGGCTTTCATATGCACCCTAGAATCAAGATTGGCATCGCAGGATACGGCAACCTGGGCAAGGGCGTGGAAATGGCCATCGCGCAGAGCCCGGATATGGAGCTGGTCGGCGTCTTCACCCGGCGCAACCCTGCCGATGTTCAATTGCTCGACAGCAGTATTCCGGTACATGCGCAGGACGATATCGGCCAGTTCCGTGATCAGATCGACGTGCTGATTCTCTGTGGCGGCTCGAAGAACGACCTGCCGGAGCAGGGCCCGGCCCTGGCAGCCATGTTCAATACCGTCGACAGCTTCGATACCCATGCGATGATTCCGGAATACCACGCGGCAGTCGACAAGGCTGCCGCACCGGCCGGCAAGACCGCACTCATCTCGGTGGGCTGGGACCCGGGACTGTTCTCGCTCAACCGTCTGTATGGCGAGGCGATCCTGCCGGTCGGCACCACCTATACCTTCTGGGGCAAGGGGCTGAGTCAGGGGCATTCGGATGCCGTGCGCCGGGTACCGGGAGTGAAAGCCGGGGTGCAATACACCATTCCGGCGGAAGCGGCGATCGAGCGTGTACGCAACGGCGAACTGCCGGAGCTGAGCACCCGTGAAAAGCACAAGCGTGAATGCCATGTGGTACTGGCGGAGGGCGCCGACGCTGCGGAAGTGGAGCAGAGCATCGTCAGCATGCCGCACTACTTTGCCGAGTATGACACCAGTGTGACCTTTATCAGTGAGGAAGAGCTCAGGCGCGACCACGCCGCCATGCCCCACGGTGGTGTGGTCATGCGCAGCGGTACTTCCGATGCAGGCACTACCCAGGTGGTGGAATACACCCTCAAACTGGGCAGCAACCCCGAGTTCACTGCGGCGGTGCTGGTGGCCTATGCGCGGGCTACCTACCGTTTGAACCGCAGTGGGGTGATTGGTGCTCAGACGGTACTGGATGTGGCGCCTGGGCTGCTGTCGCCGAAGTCGCCGGCGGATTTGCGCAGGGAATTGCTGTAGAGCGGGTGAGGGGGGGGCAGCAGGCTCCCCCATGACAACCCAGCTGAACCCTACCTGTCCCTCCACTGCGCCGGCCGCTTTTCCACAAAGGCCGCCATGCCTTCCTTCTGATCCTCGGTGGCAAAGCTCGCGTGCAGCAGCCGCCGTTCGAAGCGCAGGCCCTCGGCCAGGGTGGTTTCGAAGGCGCGGTTGACCGCTTCCTTGTTCAACATGACCGCGAGGCTGGAGCAGCCGGCGATGGCGTGGGCGGCCTCCAGGGCTTCATCGAGCAGTCGCTCTGCCGGCACGATGCGACTGACCAGCCCGCAGCGCTCGGCCTCCTGTGCATCCATCATGCGTCCTGTCAGGCACATATCCATCGCCTTGGCCTTGCCTACCGCCCGGGTCAGACGCTGGCTGCCGCCTGCGCCTGGCAGGGTGCCGACCTTGACTTCCGGCTGGCCGAAACGGGCGCTGTCGGCGGCGATGATGAAGTCGCACATCATCGCCAGCTCGCAGCCGCCGCCCAGTGCCAGTCCGGCCACCGCGGCGATGACCGGTTTGCGGCACAGGGTGAGTTGTTCCCAGTTAGCGGTGACGAAGTTGTCGATGTAGGCATCGGCAAAGGTCTGATGCCGGATCTCGGCGATATCCGCTCCAGCGGCAAAGGCCCGCTCGTTACCGGTGAGGACGATCGCGCGCACCTCCCGATCCTGTTCGAAATGCCGCAGAGCATCACCCAGTTCATCCATCAGCTGACTGTTCAGAGCATTCAATACAGCTGGCCGATGCAGGCGGATCAAGCCGATGGAGTTCTGCTTTTCAACCAACAGGTTGTTGTAGTTCATGATTTTTATCCTTTTGTTGTCCTGGTATACCCTTTGTGGATAAGGGGTTTGGAGTTTTTCGACTTTAAGTCTGAATAAAAATAAAGACAACATGTTGACATAAAAAAAGACTGGTCGTATTGTCGGTGTCACTGGGGTGGCGCTGCTGACCCCTTGACCAACAACAAGAGCCACAGACAGTGGGGACGACATGAAAATAACAACCAAGGGGTTCGATGAGCGCCGCGCCGCCATGCTGGCGGCCGGCGCCTGGCAGGACAAGACACTGGTCGATTATCTGGATCAGGCTGTCGCGGCGGTGCCCGACAAAACCGCGCTGGTGGCCTATCGGGTTGCCGGTGATGAGCGCACCGAGCTGAGTTATCGTCGGCTGAACGAGCTGGTCACCCGTCTGGCTGCCGGGCTGGTCGGGCTCGGGGTTGGCAAGGGTGATGTAGTGGCTTGCCAGCTACCCAACTGGTGGCAGCTGACCCTGCTGAGTCTGGCTTGTGCCCGCATTGGCGCAGTGATCAATCCGCTGATGCCGATCTTCCGTGAGCGTGAGCTGCGCTTCATGCTCGGGCATGCCGAAACCCGGATCTTCATCATTCCCCAATCCTATCGCGGTTTCGATTACCCCGGCATGGTTGCCGAGATCCGTGCGGATCTGCCGCAGCTGGAGCATGTGCTGGTCATCGGCGGCGAAGGCGAGAACAGCTTCGAGCAGGTGCTGCTGGAGCGCGCCTGGGAAGACGAAACGGACACTGCGGTACTGTTCGCCGAGCGTCAGGCCGGGGCTGATGATATCGCCCAGTTGTTGTACACCTCCGGCACCACCGGCGAGCCCAAGGGGGTGCTGCACACCTACAACACCCTGTTCGCCAACGTACGTCCCTATGCCGAGCGGCTGCAGCTGACCGCTGATGACGTGATCATGATGGCCTCGCCGATAGCCCATCAGACCGGCTTTCTCTACGGCCTGATGATGCCGGTCTACCTGCAGGCCACCGCGGTGTTGCAGGACCTCTGGGACCCGCGCTATGCCGTAGCTGTGGCTGCGGCGGAAAAGCCGACCTTCACCATGGCCTCGACCCCGTTCCTGGCTGATCTGATCGATATCGCCCCGGACTTTCCGGGCCAGCTGGATTCGCTGAAGGTGTTCGTCTCGGCCGGTGCGCCGATTCCAGGCGCGCTGGTGGAGAAGGCCGCCGAGGTGGTCAATGCCCGCATCGTATCCGCCTGGGGGATGACCGAGAACGGCGCGGTGACCATGACCTTTCCGCACGACCCGATTACCAGGGCGACCACCAGCGACGGTGTTGTCCTGCCCTGGATGGAAGTCAGGGTGGTGAATGAGCGGCATGAAGTTGTCCCTACCGGCGAGGAAGGCAGCCTGCTGGTGCGTGGCGCCAGCCTGTTCGTCGGCTATCTGAAGCGGCCCGAGCTGTATCAGGTGGATGGCGAGGGTTGGTTCGAAACCGGCGACCTGGCCACGGTGGATGCCGATGGCTACATCCGCATCACCGGACGCACCAAGGATGTGGTGATTCGCGGCGGCGAGAACATTCCGGTAGTGGAGATCGAGAATCTGCTCTACAAGCACCCGGCGATTTCCGCCGTGGCCCTGGTCGGCTGTCCGGACCCGCGCCTGGGTGAAAGGGTCTGTGCCTATGTGACCCTGCATGGCGGCTACAGCGAGCTGTCACTGGAGGAGGTCACCACCTATCTGTCCACCCAGGGCGTATCCCGCAACTACCTGCCCGAATACCTGCAGGTCATGGCCGAGCTGCCGCGCACGCCATCGGGAAAGATCCAGAAATTCAAGCTGCGGGAACTGGCCCAGCAGGTGCAGATCGCACCGGCCAGGCGCAGCTGATCCGACTACAACCAAACAGACATACAGACGAGAGAGGTCGCTATGAAAGGGCTAAGCGGAAAAACAGTCATCATCACCGGCGGTGGTGGCGGCATCGGTCGAGCGGTATCACGTCGTTTTGCCGAGGAGGGCAGCCTGGTGGCGGTGCTCGATCGTGATGCGGCGGCGGCTCAGGCTACCGTGGACCTGATTACCGAGGCGGGTGGCAGGGCCAGGGCCTATGCTGCGGACATCACCGATTATGCAGCGATCGAAACCACGGTGGCGGCCATCGAGCAGGACCTGGGTATTCCCACGGTGCTGGTCAACAACGCCGGCTTCGACCGCTTCATGCCGTTCCTCAAGACCGAGCCGCAGATGTGGGAGCAACTGATCGCCATCAACCTGACCGGTGCGTTGAACATGCACCACGTGGTGCTGCCGCGGATGCTCGAGGCGGGTGGCGGCAAGGTGATCAACGTTGCGTCCGATGCAGCCCGGGTCGGCTCCTCCGGCGAGGCGGTATATGCCGCCTGCAAGGCCGGCCTGGTCGGTCTGAGCAAGACCCTGGCGCGGGAACTGGCGACCAGGAACGTGAACTTCAACGTGGTCTGCCCCGGCCCGACCGACACCGCACTGCTCAAGGCCGTGGCGGATACCTCGAACAACCCGGAAAAGCTGCTGGAAGCCTTCAAGAATGCCGTGCCCAAGCGCCGCCTGGGCCAGCCGGAAGACTATCCGGGGATCATCGCGCTGCTGGCCAGTGACGATGCCGATTTCATCACCGGACAGGTCATCAGTGTGTCCGGCGGCCTGACCATGGCCGGTTAATCAGGAGCAGAGACATGAACTACGAAGATATTCTCTACGAAGAAAAAGACGGCGTCGCGACCATCACCATCAACCGTCCGGAACGCTACAACGCCTTCCGTGGCAAGACCTGCATGGAACTGCTGGATGCCTTCAACCGCGCGGGCTGGAACAAGAGCATCGGCGTCATCGTATTTACCGGCGCCGGCGACAAGGCGTTCTGCACCGGTGGTGACCAGAACGCCCATGACGGCCAGTATGACGGTCGTGGCATCATCGGCCTGCCGGTCGAGGAGCTGCAAAGTCTGATCCGTGCCGTGCCCAAGCCGGTCATCGCCCGGGTCAATGGCTTCGCCATCGGCGGCGGTCATGTGCTGCATGTGCTCTGTGACCTGAGCATCGCCTCGGATAACGCCATCTTCGGTCAGGCCGGTCCCAAGGTCGGTTCGGTTGACCCGGGCTTCGGCACTGCCTATCTGGCCCGGGTTGTCGGTGAGAAGCGCGCCCGTGAGATCTGGTATCTGTGCCGCAAGTACAGCGCCCAGCAGGCGCTGGAGTGGGGGCTGGTCAACGCCGTGGTGCCGCAGGCCGAGCTGGATGCCGAAGTGCAGAAATGGTGCGACGAGATCCTCGAGAAGAGCCCGACCGCGCTATCGATCGCCAAGCGCTCGTTCAACGCCGACAGCGAGAATATCGCCGGTATCGGTGCCCTCGGTATGCAGGCGCTGAGCCTGTACTACGACACCGAGGAGTCGAAGGAGGGCGCCAAGGCCTTCCTGGAGAAGCGCAAGCCCGATTTCCGCAAGTATTACCAGTGATAACGGTGGGCCGACGGCAGTGGCTGTCGGCTGATCCCGGAACAAGCCGGGTGGGAGAACAGACATGAACTTTGGATTTACCGAAGACCAGAACGCCATTCGCGACAGTGTCGCGCGCTTCAGCGCCGATGTGCTGGCGCCGGGGTATCGCCAGCGTGACCGGGAAGGGCGAATCGAGCGTGAAACCATCCAGCAGATGGGTGAGATGGGATTTCTTGGTGGCGAACTGCCGTCACGCTTCGGTGGCAGTGATCTGGATTGCGTCACCAGTGGCATCATCATCGAGGAGATTTCCAAGGGCGATTTCAACGTTGGCTACATTCCGCTGCTGACCTCGCTCAATGGCCAGATCATCGCCAACTATGCCAGCCCGGAGCTGGCGGAGGAGTGGCTGGGCGGTATGATCAGTGGCGCCAAGGTAGCCTGTATCGCCCTGACCGAGCCCCATGGCGGTTCGGACGCAGCGAGCCTGCGACTCAAGGCTGAGCGCCGGGGCGAGGTGTTCGTGCTCAATGGTGAGAAGACCTCGATCTCCATGGCTGACCAGTCCGACGTGACCGTGGTCTTCGCCCGTACCGGGACACCTGAACAGCGCGCCAGTGGCATCAGCGCCTTCCTGGTACCCATGAACACGCCGGGCATTACCACCACCCGCTTCGAAGACGCTGGCCAGCGTGCCATTGGTCGTGGCTCAATCTTCTTCGACAATGTCGAGGTGCCGGCGGTCAACATGCTCGGTGACGAAGGGCAGGGCTTCAAGCAGGTGATGCAGGGTTTCGACTACAGTCGTGCACTGATCGGCCTGCAATGCCTGGCGCTGGCTCAGGTCTCCCTGGATGAGACCTGGGCGTGGTTGCAGGAGCGCCAGGCCTTTGGTCAATCGCTGTCGGCGTTCCAGGGACTGACCCATCCGTTGGCGGAATATCAGACCTATGTGCATGCCGCGCGGTTGCAGTGCTTCCATTCCCTGTGGCTGAAGGACAATAATCTGCCCCATAACGCCGAAGCGGCGATGAACAAGTGGTGGGGGCCGAAGCTGGCCTTCGATGTCATCAAGCAGTGTCTGCTGGCGCACGGTCATACCGGTTACGGTGAAGACCTGCCCATGGCGCAGCGCTTGCGCGATGTCCTGGGGCTGCAGATCGGTGACGGGACGGCCCAGATCATGAAGAACATCATCGCCAGGGAAACACTGAAGAAATGAGCTCCGCCGGCGGCGGGCTCGTTTGAACCGGTTGCCGGAGAATGGAGAGTCATGAATAGCAGTGAACGCAGCAGTATGGCCAACAGGTTGTTCTTCCGTCTGTTTCAGACGGGCAACACCCTGCAGCGCCAGGTACAGAACGAGATGGGCATCAGCACCGTGCAGTGGGCGGTGTTGGGTGCATTGTCGCGGGAAGGCTATGAAGAGGGTATTTCATTCAACATGTTGACGGAATACCTGGTGGTCAGCCGCCAGAGTCTGGATGGCGTACTCAAGCGCATGGAGCGTGACCAGCATGTGCTGCGCATTCCCCATCCGGATGACGGGCGAGCACGACTGGTAGTGATGACCGAGCAGGGGCGGGCGTTCTGGGCGCAGTTGCAGCAGCGCATCTACGATTTCTACTCCCAGGGGCTCAAGAGCTTTGGTTTTGACGACATCGTCAGCATCCTGCACTACCTGAACAAGCTGCAGGAAAACCTCGCTGAAGTGGATCTAGAGCAAGAGGAGCCTATCGCCGCGCAGAGTGGCGAGGGAGACCGCTGAGCATCCGTATGGCGCTTGGGTGACATTGGCGCTGTCTTTCGACCGGCACTGGGTGTGCCGGTTTTTTTTCGCCTTCATAAAATAATTAATGTAATGATGTTGACATGTATATTGGCGCGGCATACTCTCAAGTTGTGTCAAGGGGGCAGCTGGCGGAGTGGTTTGATCGCACGCTGTCATCAACGCCGGTAATGACCTTGTCATTGGTGGCCCCCTCCGCGCCAGGGCGCGGTGCTCGATTGAATAAAAACAATACTTGGCAGAGAGAGCAGAAATGGCCGATGTCATACTCGAGACTCGAGGTCTCACCAAGGTTTTCAATGGCTTCACCGCCGTCGATAACGTTGATCTTCAGGTCCATCAGGGCCACATCCATGCCTTGATCGGTCCCAATGGAGCCGGCAAGACCACCTTCTTCAATCTGCTGACCCGGTTTCTCGCGCCGACGGCAGGCACCATCCTGTATCAGGGCTGTGATATCACCTCGCTGAAATCCAGCCAGATCGCCCGCCAGGGGCTGGTCCGCTCCTTTCAGATATCCGCTGTGTTTCCGCACATGACCGTGCTGGAGAATGTGCGTATCGCGCTGCAACGGGCCGAGGGCAACTCCTTTCAGTTCTGGGCCTCCGCAAGGCGTCTGGATAAGCTCAATGACAAGGCGCTGTTGCTGCTCGATGAGGTTGGCTTGCGCGACTACGCCGATGTTCTGGCGGTGGAGATGCCCTATGGCCGCAAGCGGGCATTGGAACTGGCCACCACGCTGGCGCTTGAACCAACGGTGATGCTGCTGGACGAGCCCACCCAGGGGATGGGCCACGAGGATGTCGAGCGGGTTATCGAGCTGATTCGAAAGGTTGCTGTGGGGCGGACTGTGGTCATGGTTGAACATAACCTGCACGTGGTCAGTTGCCTGTGTGACCGCATCACGGTTCTGGCACGCGGAAGCGTACTGGCTGAAGGGGACTACCAGAGCGTATCCGCCAACCCGGTTGTGCGTGAGGCTTACATGGGCAAGGAGACCGCCGATGTCTGATCTCGATCAACTTCATCTGAGCAATGTGCATGCCTTCTACGGCGAGTCACATATCCTTCACGGCGTTGACCTGAGGGTCAAGCGCGGTGAGCTGGTCACTCTGTTGGGGCGCAATGGCTCCGGTCGTAGCACCTTGTTGAAAACCGTCATGGGTATGGTTGATCGCAGCACCGGGCAGATCATGATCAACGGCAAGGATGTATCCAGGCTGACGGCCTTTCGCATTCCCCGTCTGGGCGTGGGCTACTGTCCGGAAGAGCGCGGCATCTTCTCCAGTCTGAATGTCGAGGAAAACCTGTTATTGCCGCCGACGGTACGCAGTGGTGGCATGCCGTTGGAAGAAATCTATCAGATGTTTCCAAACCTGTATGAGCGGCGCCACAGTCAGGGCACTCGTCTCTCCGGTGGTGAGCAGCAGATGCTGGCTATTGCGCGGATTCTGCGTGCCGGAGCCAACCTGTTGCTGCTGGATGAAATTACCGAGGGGCTGGCTCCGGTGATTGTTCAGCAATTGGCCGGCATGCTGGAAAACCTGAAGAAGAAAGGACTGACGATCTTGCTGGTGGAGCAGAATTTCCGTTTTGCCGCACCGTTGGCGGATCGTCATTACCTGATTGAGCACGGTCGGGTCATCGATGAGATCAGCGCGGCGCAACTGCCGGGCAAGATGGACTTGCTGCATCAACAGCTAGGCGTCTGAGCATCAACCCATACCGACTTTGATCTGCTCCTTAACACTTACAACAACAAAAGAGAGTGTCATCATGCTGAACAAGACAATAAAGCCGTTGGCTGCTGCCCTGGCTCTATCACTGACCACCACTGGCGTTACTGCCAATGAGGGGATCAGCAACAATGAAGTTCGTATTGGTTACCTGGCCGACATGACCGGAAGTTACCGTGACCTGGGTGGTCCCGGTGGGCTGGAAGCTCTACGCATGGCCGTCGAGGATGTGGGCGGTCAGATCAATGGGGCGAAGATCGTTATCTATCATGCGGATGATCGTAACAGTCCTGATGTAGGAGCCAACACGGTTCGCGAATGGATTGACCGGCGTAACGTCGATGTGGTGGCCGGGCTGGTGTCTTCGGCGGTGACCATTGCCGCGACACGTATCCTTGAGGAGCACAATAAGCTCGGTCTGGTGTCGATCTCTGCTTCATCAGCGATTACCAATGAATACTGTACCGCCAACCATATCCACTGGGTATATGACACCTATGCCATGGCTAACGGTACGGCCAAGGCGATTGTGCGTCAGGGAGGTGACAGCTGGTACATTCTGGCTGCCGATTACGCCTTCGGCCATGCCATGGAAAGCGATGTCGAGCGTACCGTATTGGCTGAAGGTGGCACGGTGCGAGGCAAGTCACGCCACCCGCTGTCCTCCAGCGACTTCTCCTCGTACATCCTTCAGGCTCAGGCCTCTGGAGCCAAGGTAATTGGCCTGGCTAACGCCGCCTCGGATACGGTAAATGCCATCACTACCGCACGCCAGTTTGGCCTGACCGACTCAGGCCAGAGCCTGGCTGGCTTGATGGTGTTTATCAACGATGTCCATGCGTTAGGTCTGGAGGCGACTCAGGGCCTGCAACTGACCACTGGCTGGTACTGGGATCAGAATGAGGAAAGCCGTGCCTGGGCGCAGCGTTTCTACGAACGCACCAAGCGCATGCCGACCATGGTTCAGGCAGGCATCTATTCCAGCACCATGCACTATCTGAATGCAGTAAAAGCAACCGGTACCGATGAGGCGCAGACGGTACGCAGGCAGATGATCAATACCCCGATAAACGATATGTACACCAGCAATGGCCATATCCGTGAGGATGGTCGCATGGTCTACGACATGTACCTGGCACAGGTGAAAACTCCCGCTGAGTCCACTGGTGAGTGGGATCTATACAAGATTGTCAGCACTATCCCGGGCGAAGACGCCTTCCGCCCCCTCTCGGAAAGCAAGTGCAAGCTGATTACTCAGCAATAGGGTAGGGAGCGGTGGCTACCAACGCTCACAGGTGTTGGTAGCCGCGGGTATCGGCATGGAGGAAATAAAACATGATTTTTGATATCCCGGCCAGCGTATTGTTCGGTCAATTGACGCTGGGACTGATCAATGGGGCTTTCTATGCATTGCTCAGTCTTGGGCTGGCAATCATTTTTGGCTTGTTGAAAGTAATCAACTTCGCTCATGGTGCGCAGTACATGCTGGGGGCCTTCGTTGCCTTGTTGCTGTTGCGCCACTTCGGCATTGATTATTGGACGGCGCTGCTGTTGGTGCCCGTTCTGGTGGGCTTGTTCGGTGCTGCGCTGGAACGCTTCCTGCTACGCCCAATTGCCAATGAAAACCATCTGTACAGCCTGCTGCTGACCTTCGGTCTGGCACTGATCATCCAGGGGCTGTTCACCAACCTGTATGGCACCTCGGGTAACTCCTATCCGATACCGGAGGTGTTTCGTGGGGCGCTGAATCTTGGCTTCATGTACCTGCCCACCTACCGTGCCTGGGTAGTGGTCGCTGCGCTGGTTGCCTGTTTCCTCGCCTGGTTCGTTATCGAGAAGACCCGCCTGGGTTCCTATCTGCGGGCTGGTACCGAGAACCCGAAGCTGATGCAGGGTTTTGGCATCAACATGCCTTTCCTGGTCACCATGACCTATGGCTTCGGTGTGGCCCTGGCCGCTTTTGCCGGTGTGCTGGCCGCACCGCTGTACAGCGTGTCACCGGGTATGGGTGCCAATCTGCTGATCGTGGTGTTTGCCGTGGTAGTGATCGGCGGCATGGGGTCGATAGTCGGTGCGGTGATTACCGGACTGGCCATGGGGCTGATCGAGGGGCTGACCAAGGTGTTTTATCCCCAGGGGGCTTCTACTGTGATCTTTCTGGTGATGGCGTTGGTGCTATTAATCAAACCCCACGGCCTGTTTGGCAAGGAGCCCTGAGATGAATCTTATCAAGACTCGCCTGCGCACTGGCCATGAGCGGACCCAGCTGTATCTCGCTCTGGCACTGCTGGCTATTGGTCTGGTAGCTCCCTTTGTGGCCTACCCGATGCTGTTGATGAAAATGCTGTGTTTTGCCCTGTTTGCCTGTGCCTTCAATCTATTGCTGGGCTTTGTCGGACTGCTGTCCTTCGGTCATGCCGCGTTTCTGGCTACAGGAGGCTATATCACCGGGTACCTGCTGAGCCGTTACACAGGCCTGACCCCGGAGCTGGGTATTCTTGCCGGTACGTTGGCAGCGACCCTGCTGGGGCTGATCTTTGGCCTGCTGGCGATTCGGCGCCAGGGTATCTACTTCGCCATGATTACTCTGGCATTGGCGCAGATGACCTACTTCGTGTTTCTGCAGGCGCCCTTTACCGGAGGTGAAAATGGCCTGCATGGCCTCCAGCGCGGCAAGCTGTTCGGACTGATCGAGCTGAATAACGATCTGAGCATGTATTACCTGGTGCTAGCGGTGTTCGTGTTCGGCTTCCTGCTGATTCGCCGCACGGTGCAATCGCCTTTTGGCCAGGTGTTGCGTGCCATTCGTGAGAATGAGCCGCGGGCCATTTCCCTGGGGTACAACGTGGATGCCTACAAGCTGCTGGCCTTCGTGCTGTCGGCGGGACTGGCTGGACTGGCCGGTGCGACCAAAACCGTGGTGTTCCAGTTTGCCACCCTGACCGACGCCCACTGGCATATGTCCGGGGAGGTCATTCTGATGACCCTGCTGGGTGGTGTCGGCACTTTGCTTGGCCCCTTGCTGGGGTCCAGCCTGGTGGTTTGGCTGCACCATGTGCTCGGCGGCAGTGCGCTGGGCAATTGGATAAGCGTCATCCTTGGGGTGATCTTCGTGCTATGCGTATTGATGTTCCGTGATGGCATCGTCGGTTACATCCAGAAGTTCATCAAACGCAATCTGCGCTGAGGCTGATCGGGTGGCGATCACCACCACCCGACCTCGTTCCGAATAACTGAAAGAGCTGAAAAAGCGAATTGGAAAATTCGCTTTAGGGGCCGACTCGTGCCCAAGAAACTGCCCCGGTTCGTCCGGAGCAAGAAAAGCAGTACCTGACCAACATGAAAAAATAACAACAGAGGCTTACTCATGTTTGCAAAATATACCTCCATAGCGGTGGTAATGATTTCCACTGGTATGGCGCTCCCGGCCATGGCCGACTTCATTGACGACAGCCAACTGACGCTGGAAACCCGCAACTTCTACATGAACCGGGACTGGCGCGACGATCATCCCAGCGGCAAGCACAAGCTGGAAGAGTGGGGGCAGGGCTTCATGCTGCGTTTCAACTCCGGCTATACCGAAGGCCCGGTCGGCTTTGGTGTGGATGCCCTGGGCCTGCTGGGCATCAAGCTGGATTCGGGGGGTGGCACCAGTGGCACTGGCGCGCTGCTGGTACAGGAGGATGGCAAGGCGGCTGACGAGTTCAGTTCACTGGGGCTGACCGCCAAGGCCCGGGCTGGCAAGAGCGTACTGACAGTGGGCACCCACGAGTCCCTGCTGCCATTGTCCTTTCGCAACGATACCCGGCTGTTGCCACAGACCTTCAATGGCGCACAGATCGTCTCCCAGGACCTGGACAAGCTGACCCTCACCGCCGGGCAGTTCCGCAGCACTCGCCTGCGCGACTCCAGCGATGAGGAAGACCTGACCATGTTCGCCTTTGCCAAGGGCGGTGGTCTGATTCCGAGCAAACCCACAGATCGTTTCAACTACGCCGGTGTCACCTACGATCCCTTGCCCAACCTGCGTGCCACCTACTATTACGCCGAGCTGAAGGACAACTACAACCAGCAGTATCTGAACCTGATCCATACCCAGCCGCTATCGGAGAACTGGCGCCTGAAGAGCGAGGTGCGTTACTTCCACAGCGAGGAGCAGGGCAATACCGGCATCGACAACCGAACCCTGGGCAGCATGTTCACCCTGGGCTACAAGGGCCATAACCTGGGCGTGGGCTACCAGAACCAGAGTGGCAGCACGGGTATGCCATTCCTCGGTGGCGGCACTGACCCTTGGGCCTTCGCCACGGTGACCTACCATCACTTCCTGTATGCCGGGGAGGATACCTGGCAGATTCGCTACGATAAGAACTTTGCCGATATGGGCTTGCCGGGGCTGACCCTGATGAGTCGCTTCCTGCGTGGCGATAACTTCCAGGTTGGCAGTGCCGATGCCAGCGAGCGTGAATTCAATACCGATGTGACCTATGTGGTGCAGAACGGGCCATTCAAGGACGTATACCTGCGCTGGCGTAATGTCCATTATCGCGGCAGCCATACCGTGGACAATGACGAGAACCGGCTGGTGATCGGCTACACCTTCAGATTCTGGTAACCCTGCAAGGGCGGTCCAATCGACCGCCCGTCATGAGGAGAGATGGCAATGCATGTTGATGACGCAATCCAGTCGCGCAAATCGGTACGGCGCTTTCTGCCGACGCCGGTGTCCCGGACGACCATCCAGCACATCCTGGAGCTGGCCGCCCGGGCGCCGAGCGGGAATAATGTCCAGGCCTGGAATGTCCATGTGGTTACCGGCCGGACACTGCAGACGCTGGGGCAGGCCATGCTTGAGGAGGCGCGGGACAACCCGCAGAACTGCGTTCCGGAATATGGCTACTATCCCGATCAGTGGGTCGAGCCTTATCTGGGACGCCGGCGCCAGTGCGGCTTCGGATTGTATGAAGTGCTGGGCATCGAGCGCGGCGATACCGAGCGCCGTCAACAGCAGATGCTGCGCAACTTCACCTTCTTCGATGCCCCAGTGGGCATCTTCATCACCACCGACCGGCGGCTGAATACCGGCAGTTTCATGGATATGGGCATGTTCCTGCAGAACCTGATGCTGGCCGCCCGCGGCCAGGGTTTGCACACCTGTCCGCAAGCAGCCTTCGCCGATCTGCAGCATGTGGTACGCCTGCATCTGGACCTGGCCGATGAGGAAATCCTCGTCTGTGGGGTATCGCTTGGCGTGGAGGATATCGAGGCACCGGAAAATGCGCTGCGTATGCCGCGGGAGCCGGTTGAGGCGTTTGCGCGGTTCTATGGGTGAGGGTTGTTGTGGTGGTGGCTTTCCCCCTCTCCCCCGGCCCCTCTCCCACGAGGGGCGAGGGGTGACTCGCGTCTGAGGTTGCGAGTTTGTTCTGCA
>NZ_PCQD01000008.1 GCF_002979975.1 Pseudomonas sp. MYb185
CTCGCCCCTTGCGGGAGAGGGGCCGGGGGAGAGGGGGAGACACACCCTACCGCCGAGCCCGAAAAAACTCCGTCAACAACGCCCCGCACTCCTCCGCCAATACCCCACCCTCCACCTGCACCCGGTGATTCAGCCACGGCTGGTCCAATACCTGCGCACGGCTGATCACAGCGCCGGAGCGGGGTTCGCTGGCGCCGAATATCAGGCGGCTGATGCGGCTGTGCACCAGCAGGCCGGAGCACATGGTGCAGGGTTCCAGGGTGACGTAGAGGGTGGTGCCGGGCAGGCGGTAGTTGGCGTCGCTGGCGGCGGCCTGGCGCAGGGCGACCATTTCCGCATGGGCGCTGGGGTCATGGCTGCTGATGGGCTGGTTGAAGCCGCGGCCGATGATCCTGCCGTCACGCACCAGAATGGCGCCCACCGGCACTTCACCCAGTTCGGCCCCCTTACGCGCTTCGGCGATGGCCTCACGCATGAAATCGATATCAGCTGGTTTCATCTGGAATCTTTTGCCGCCCGTCTATCACACCCCGTGGACGGCAAAGGATACACAATCGCGCGGAAAAGGTGGCGGGCATTGCTGCCCGCCGGAGGGATACTGCCTCAGATCAGCGAACGCTCGCGCAGCAGTTCGATGACCTTGTCGACGCTGGCCGCCAGATCCAGCTCGGCGGTATCGATGACCAGGTCGGCATCCTCTGGTATTTCGTAGGGATAGGAGATGCCCGGAATGGTGCCCTCTTCCCCGGCGGCATACAGCCCGGACGGGTCGCGCGCCTGGCACACTTCCAGCGGTGTACTCAGATGCACCATCAGGCAGCGATCACCGAGGATATGCTTGGCGGTTGCGCGACTTTCCGCGGTGGGCGCGACGAAGGCACCCAGCGCGATCAGGCCAGCCTGGTTCAGTTGGCGGGCAACGCGGGCGCCCTTGTGCAGGTTTTCCGCACGGCCAGCCGCATCCCGGCCCAGTCCCTTGCTCAGATCCTGGCGCATGGCTTTGCCATCCAGCACGAAGCAGGCCCGGCCACGGTCGAACAGGCGACGCTCCACGGCGTAGGCCAGGGTGCTCTTGCCAGCGCCGGACAGGCCGGTGAACAGCAGGGTGACCGGCTCCTGGCCGTAACGCACTGCGCGCTCGCTCGGGGTGACGTGGGCGAACCCGCCAAGGCTACCGCTGCTCTGCTGTGCCGACTGCGCCTTGGCCACGATCATGCCGGCACCAACGGTGCCATTGGTCATGCGATCGACGACGATAAAGGCACCGGTGGTACGGTTGGCGCGGTAGTCGTCAAAGGCAATGGGCCGTTCCAGTGCCAGCTCGACCCGGGCGATTTCATTCAATGCCAGCTCGCTGGCCTCTTCATGGGCCAGGGTGTTCACATCCTGACGGAAGTGAATACGGGTGAAGGACCCGGGACTGTAGCTGGTGGCCCGCTTGATATCGTACTTGCGGCCCGGCTGCATCGGCTGCTCGGACATCCACACCAGGCTGGCCTCGAACAGATCGCCGATCACCGGGCGGTTATCCACATGGGCGAGCATGTCGCCGCGGGAGATATCGATTTCATCCTCCAGCGTCAGGGTCACGGCCTGACCCGGTCCGGCGGCATCCAGCTCGCCATCGAAGGTGACGATGGACTTGACCCGGCTGGTCTTGCCCGAGGGCAACGCCACCAGCTCATCGCCCTTGCTCACCACACCGGAGGCAATGGTGCCGGCAAAACCGCGGAAGTTGAGGTTCGGCCGGGTTACCAGCTGCACGGGGAAGCGCAGGTCGGTCAGATTGCGGTCCGCAGCCACTTCCACGGTTTCCAGGATCTCCATCAGCGACGGGCCGGTGTACCAGGGGCTGCGCTCGCTGCGGTTGACCACGTTATCGCCTTTCAATGCGGACATGGGCACGAAATGCACCGAGCTGTTGGCCAGCGTGTCCAGCCCCTCGGCGAACTCGCTGTAATCGGCGCAGATCTTGTTGAACACCTGTTCGTCGAAGTCCAGCAGATCCATCTTGTTGACCGCGACAACGATATGCTTGATACCCAGCAGGGAGGCGATGAAGCTGTGCCGGCGGGTCTGGGTCTGCACACCGTAACGGGCGTCGATCAGGATGATCGCCAGGTCGCAGGTGGAGGCGCCGGTGGCCATGTTGCGGGTGTACTGCTCATGGCCGGGGGTATCGGCGATGATGAACTTGCGCTTGGCGGTGGAGAAATAGCGGTAGGCGACATCGATGGTGATGCCCTGCTCGCGCTCGGCCTGCAGGCCATCGACCAGCAGCGCCAGATCCACTTCCTCACCGGTGGTGCCGGACTTCTTGGAGTCGCGGGTGATGGCTTCCATGTGATCTTCGTAGATCATCTTGGAATCATGCAGCAGGCGGCCGATCAGCGTGCTCTTGCCGTCGTCGACGTTACCGCAGGTGAGGAAACGCAGCAGTTCCTTGCGCTCGTGCTGCCCCAGATAGGCCAGGATATCCTGGCTGATCAAATCAGATTGGTGACTCATGTAATTCTCCGGACTGAGCGCTTAGAAGTAGCCTTGACGTTTTTTCTCTTCCATCGACCCTGCCTGATCGTGGTCGATCACGCGGCCCTGGCGCTCGGAAGTACGGGTAAGCAGCATTTCCTGGATGATTTCCGGCAGCGTCGCGGCGGTGGACTCCACCGCACCGGTCAGCGGGTAGCAGCCCAGGGTACGGAAGCGCACCATTTTCATTTCCGGTGTTTCGCCCGGTTGCAGCGGCATGCGCTCGTCATCGACCATGATCAGCGAACCGTCGCGGTTGACCACTGGACGCTCGGCGGCGAAGTACAGCGGTACGATCGGGATGCCTTCCAGATAGATGTATTGCCAGATATCCAGCTCGGTCCAGTTGGACAGCGGGAATACGCGGATGCTTTCACCCTTGTGCACCTTGCCGTTGTAGATGTTCCACAGCTCGGGGCGCTGGTTCTTTGGGTCCCAGCGGTGATGCTTGTCGCGGAAGGAGTACACGCGCTCCTTGGCGCGGGACTTTTCCTCGTCGCGGCGCGCGCCACCGAAGGCGGCATCGAAGCCGTACTTGTCCAGTGCCTGCTTCAGGCCCTGGGTCTTCATCACGTCGGTATGCACGGCGCTGCCATGGGTGAAGGGACCAATGCCCTGGGCCACGCCTTCCGGGTTCATGTGCACCAGCAGGTCCAGGTCCATCTCCTCGACCATGCGCTCACGAAAGCTGTACATCTCGCGGAACTTCCAGCCGGTGTCCACATGCAGCACGGGGAACGGCAGGCGGCCGGGATAGAAGGCCTTGCGCGCCAGGTGCAGCATCACGGCGGAGTCCTTGCCGATGGAATAGAGCATCACCGGGTTCTGAAACTCGGCGGCGACCTCACGAATGATGTGGATGCTTTCAGCTTCCAGCTGTTTGAGATGGGTCAGTTTTTCCAGCATGGGGTACTCGCGGTGAACGAAGGGCTTCAAAAGAATCTCGCATTGTAACAAAGCGACGACCTTCTAATAAGCAGCCCCTCAATACCTTTAAGTTATAAGCATATTCACCGCGAGTCAGTCACACCGGATTGTCGATATCGATGAAGCGGTGTTCGACCCCGAAGTGCTCGACCAGATGCTCTCCCAATGCCTGCACCCCGTAGCGCTCGGTGGCATGGTGGCCGGCGGCATAGAAGTTGATGCCGCATTCGCGGGCGATATGGATGGTCTGCTCCGACACCTCGCCGGTGATGAAGGCATCCACGCCCAGCGCCACCGCCTTGTCGATATAGCCCTGCGCCGCGCCGGTACACCAGGCAATGCGCTTGACCGGTCGGCTATGGCCACTGATGAACAGCGGCTCGCGCCCCAGCGCCAGGTTCAGTTGCTGGGCCAGTTCCTCGCCGCTGAGCGCTTCGGCCAGCTCACCCTGCAGCCCTACCGAACGCGGGTTGTTCGGTTCCAGACCGCCGGTGATATTCCAGCCGAGCAACTGCGCCAGTTGCACGTTATTGCCCAGCTTGGCATGCACATCCAGTGGCAGATGATAGGCGACCAGGTTGATGCCGTGCTCGAGCAGGGCACGAATCCGCCGCTGCTTGAGCCCGGTTATCGGTGCCGCTTCACCTTTCCAGAAATAGCCATGGTGCACCAGCAACAGGTCGGCGCCCTGCTCTGCCGCCGCGTCGATCAAGGCCTGACTGGCGGTCACCCCGGTAACGATGCGTTGTACCCCGGCGCGCCCTTCCACCTGCAGGCCGTTGGGGCAATAATCCTGAAAGGCGTTGCAATCGAGCAGGTTATTGCAATAGGCCACCAGCTCGGAACATTCGGTCATGTTAGCTTACCCTCTGATATGAAAGCGGTTTTCGTGTATACAAGATGAAGATACCAGGCGCGTGCCGGAGGTACCTGCACAATCATATTAATCTCTTTATAATGACAAACTCCCAGGCTCTTCCCTCTGGCCATTTTCGGTAAAGGTAACCCAGTGAAAGGTTTTCTGCGTAATTTGGGCTGGCCTGCGGTCTGCGGCCTGTTACTGGCCCTGGTGATCCTGCAGCAGTTTCCGGAATGGCTCGGACTGCCGGCCAGATCCAACTATCAAATGGCTCCGGCAATGGCGCTCCCCGCCTCGACCGGCGTGGTCTCCTATAGCGACGCGGTGAGCAAGGCCGCGCCCGCGGTAGCCAATATCTTCACCACCAAGCAGGTGAATACCTCGAATGGCAACCAGCCATTCAACAACCCATCCGTGCGCGATTATGCCGATAGCATACCGGCGCCCTCCCGCCGCCAGTCCAGCCTCGGCTCGGCGGTGATCCTGCGCCCGGACGGCTACCTGCTGACCAACAACCATGTAGTCGCTGGCGCCGACGGTATCCTGGTGGCGCTGCAGGATGGCCGCGAGGCCATCGCCGAGCTGATCGGTACGGACCCGGAAACCGACCTGGCGGTACTCAAGATCGACCTGCCCGACCTGCCGGCAGTGGTCATCAGCCCGGCTGAGCAGCAACGCACCGGCGATGTGGTCATGGCCATCGGCAACCCGTTCGGTCTCGGCCAGACCATCACCATGGGCATCATCAGTGCCACCGGCCGCAACCAGCTGGGGCTCAATACCTATGAAGACTTCATCCAGACCGATGCGGCGATCAACCAGGGCAACTCCGGTGGCGCCCTGATCGATGCCTATGGCCGGCTGATCGGTATCAATACCGCCATCTTCTCCCAGTCCGGCGGCTCCCAGGGCATCGGTTTCGCCATTCCGGCACCGCTGGCGATCAATGTCATGGAGGAGATCATCCAGCGCGGCCGGGTCATTCGCGGCTGGCTGGGTGTCGAGGTCCAGCCGCTGACCAACGACCTGGCCGAGTCCTTCGGCCTGATCCAGGCCCACGGCATCGTGGTTTCGGGACTCTACCGCAACGGGCCGGCATGGGTCGCCGGCCTGCGTCCCGGCGATGTGATCCTGAAGATCGACGGTCAAACGGCCAGCAATGGGCGTCACGCGATGAACCTGGTGGCGCGGGCGACGCCCGGTCAGAAAGTCGAGCTGGAAGTGCTGCGCAACGGCGAATCGTTGAACTTTACCGCCGAGGTTGGCGTACGGCCAACCTTCGGCTCCTGACAAGTCAGCCGTTCAGCAGGTCGCCGAGGGCATCGAGCAGCGCCTGATTCTGCTCCGGCGTACCCACGGTAATACGCAGGAACTGCTCGATACGCGGCAGACGGAAATGCCGCACGATCACCCTGCGCTCACGCAACCCCGCCGCCAACTGTGCCGCATCCCGCTGGGGATGGCGGGCCAGCACGAAGTTGGCGGCCGAGGGCAGCACCTCGAAGCCCAGTTGCGCCAGCGCGGTACTCAATTGCTCGCGACTGTCGATGACCGCCTGGCAGCACGTCTCGAAGTAGGCCTGATCCTCGAATGCCGCTACCGCGCCGACAATCGCCAGACGATCCAGCGGATAGGAGTTGAAACTGTTCTTGATCCGCTCCAGCGCTTCGATCAGATCCGCATGACCGACCGCCAGGCCCACCCTCAACCCGGCCAGCGAGCGTGATTTGGACAGGGTCTGGGTCACCAGCAGGTTGGGATAGCGGTCCACCAGAGCAATGGCCGTCTCGCCGCCGAAATCCACATAGGCTTCGTCCACCACCACCACCGAATCCGGGTTGGCCTGCAGGATCTGTTCGATACCGGCCAGCGGCAGCAACATGCCGGTCGGCGCGTTGGGATTGGGGAAGATGATGCCACCATTGGCCTGCCGATAGTCTTCCGGCCGGATACTGAAATCCTCGGCCAGCGGCAACAACTGTGCCTCGATGCCGTATAGCCCGCAATACACCGGGTAGAAGCTGTAGCTGATGTCCGGCATCAGCACCGGTTTGCCGTGCTGGAACAGCGCATGGAAGATATGCGCCAGTACCTCGTCGGAGCCGTTGCCAACGAATACCTGGGCGCTGGTCACGCCGTAATAGCCGGCAATGGTGTCCTTCAGTGCATCGGCATTGGGCGCCGGATACAGCCGCAGGCCGTCATCCAGCTGCGCGCGGATGGCGTCGAGCACCTTCGGCGACGGACCGTAGGGATTCTCGTTGGTGTTCAGCTTGATCAGGTTGTCGAGCTTGGGCTGCTCGCCCGGCACATAGGGCACCAGATCCTTTACAAAGGGACTCCAGAAACGACTCACGGCAAGACTCCAGAACAGTAACGGCTCACCGGTCGGGAGCCTGGGTCAACATTGATACTACCGGCAAACGCCATGGATTGCCGCGCCACTACGTGGCTCGCAATGACGGTGATATTTCGGCCTGGCTCATGGTGGCTCGCAATGACAATGGTATTTCAGCCTGGCTCATGGTGGCTCGCAATGACAATGGTATTTCAGCCTGGCTCACGATGGCTCGCAATGACGGTGGTATTTCAGCCTGGCTCACGATGGCCCTCAATGACGGTGGTATTTCAGCCTGGCTCACGATGGCTCTCAATGACGGTGGTATTTCAGCCTGGCTCATGGTGGCTCGCAATGACAATGGTATTTCAGCCTGGCTCACGATGGCTCTCAATGACGGTGGTATTTCAGCCTGGCTCATGTGACAACCTCACAACCCATAGCCACCTTCGCCCACTCCCTCGTCATTGCGAGGAGTGAAACGACGCGGCAATCCACGGACTCGGTATCTCCGGCCATCACTGGATTGCCACGCCTCTGCGAGGCTCGCAATGACGACAATATTATTGCTTGATGCGGTACTCCGCGCTGCGCGCGTGCGCCGTAAGGCTTTCACCCCGGGCCAGTACCGAGGCGGTTTTCGCCAGTTCGGAGGCACCCTCTGGCGAGCAGAAGATCACCGAGGAGCGCTTCTGGAAGTCATATACCCCCAATGGCGAGGAGAAGCGCGCGGTGCCCGAGGTGGGCAGCACGTGGTTCGGGCCGGCGCAGTAGTCGCCCAGCGCCTCGGGGGTGAAGCGGCCCATGAAGATGGCGCCGGCATGGCGGATCAACGGCAGCATGGCATCCGGATCGGCTACCGACAGCTCCAGGTGCTCAGGGGCAATGCGGTTGGATACTTCGCAGGCCTGCTCCAGACTGTCGACCTTGATCAGCGCGCCGCGGCTTTCCAGGGAGATACGCACCATGTCGCTGCGCTCCAGGCTGCCCAGCAGCTTGTTCAGGCTGGCCTCGACCGCATCCAGGAATTGCGCATCCGGTGACAGCAGGATCGATTGCGCATCCTCGTCGTGTTCGGCCTGGGAGAACAGGTCCATGGCGATCCAGTCCGGGTCGGTCTGGCCGTCGCAGATCACCAGGATCTCCGAGGGACCGGCGATCATGTCGATACCGACCTGACCGAACACCGCGCGCTTGGCGGTAGCCACGTAGATGTTGCCGGGACCGACGATCTTGTCCACCGGAGGTACCGTCTCGGTGCCATAGGCCAGCGCCGCTACCGCCTGCGCGCCACCCACGGTGAATACCCGGTCCACACCGGCCAGGCAGGCGGCGGCCAGTACCAGCTCGTTGATCTCGCCGCGCGGGGTCGGTACCACCATGACCACTTCGGGCACACCGGCAACCTTGGCCGGGATGGCATTCATCAATACCGAGGACGGATAGGAGGCCTTGCCGCCCGGCACATACAGGCCAACGCGGTCCAGCGGTGTCACCTGCTGACCCAGCACGGTGCCATCGGCCTCGGTATAGCGCCAGGACGCCTGGCGCTGGTGTTCGTGATAGACCCGCACCCGCTCGGCAGCTACTTCCAGCGCCTGGCGCTGCTCGGGTGTGATGCGCTGCAGCGCCAGTTCCAGGCGGGCACGATCCAGGGTCAGGTCGGCCATGCCGGCCACCTCCAGCCCGTCGAAACGGCCGGTGTATTCGACCAGCGCCGCATCGCCGCGCTCGCGCACGGCGGCGATGATTTCCTCGACCCGCTCGTTGACCGCCTTGTCGGATACCCCTTCCCACGCCAGCAGGCCATCCAGATGATGGTTGAAATCAGCCTGATTGACATCCAGACGGGCGATTTTCAACGGCGTGTTCATGGCGTATTCCTCAACGGTAGGGATAGTACATATCAGCTGGCGCGGCGCTCGACGGCGTCGCTCAGCAATTGGATCAGGGTTTGTATCCGAGCATGCTTCATCTTCATCGAGGCCTTGTTGACGATCAGCCGCGAACTGATGTCAGCGATCAGCTCCTGCGGCTCCAGGCCATTGGCCTTGAGCGTATTGCCGGTATCGACGACATCGATGATCTTGTCCGCCAGGCCAACCAGCGGCGCCAGCTCCATGGAGCCGTACAGCTTGATCACTTCAACCTGGCGTCCCTGGGCAGCGTAGTAGCGGCGCGCGACATTCACGAACTTGGTCGCTACCCGCAGCCGGCCCTTGGGTTCGGGGGTGTTCACCGGGCCGGCGGTCATCAGCCGGCAGTTGGCGATCTTCAGGTCCAGCGGCTCGTACAGCCCCTGGCTGCCGTACTCCATGAGCACGTCCTTGCCGGCCACGCCCAGATCGGCAGCACCCTGCTCGACATAGGTCGGCACATCGGTGGCACGCACGATCAGCAGGCGCACATTCGGATCGGTAGTACTGAAGATCAGCTTGCGGCTCTTGTCCAGGTCCTCCACCGGCTCGATCCCCGCCAGCTTCAGCAGCGGCAGGGTATCGTCGAGGATGCGGCCCTTGGACAGGGCGATGGTCAGGCTATTGCTCATGTAGATTTCTCTCAGGCGGAAACGCGCCGGATGCTGGCACCCAGCATCTGCAGTTTTTCCTCGATGCATTCATAACCACGGTCGATGTGGTAGATCCGGTCCACCAGAGTATCACCGTCAGCCCACAGGCCGGCAATCACCAGACTGGCCGAAGCGCGCAGGTCGGTGGCCATGACCGGTGCGCCCTTGAGTCGCTCGACCCCGGTGACGATGGCGGTGTTGCCCTCGACCTGGATCTGCGCACCCATGCGGCTCATTTCCTGCACGTGCATGAAGCGGTTCTCGAATACCGTTTCGATCACCGTGCCAGTACCCTCGGCCACGGCGTTCATCGCCATGAACTGTGCCTGCATATCGGTGGGGAACGCCGGATAGGGTGCGGTGCGCAGGTTGACCGCGCGCGCGCGGTTGCCCTTCATGTCCAGGCTGACCCAGTTCTTGCCGGTATCGATCTGCGCGCCGGCTTCTTCCAGCTTCAGCAACACCGCCTCGAGTATGCTCGGGTCGGTATCCTTGAGCTTGACCCGCCCGCGGGTCGCGGCACCGGCCACCAGGAAGGTACCCGTCTCGATGCGGTCAGGCATCACCGAATAGGTAGCGCCGTGCAGACGCTCAACGCCATCCACGGTAATGGTATCGGTACCATGGCCGCGGATCTGGGCGCCCATGGCGATCAGGCATTCAGCCAGGTCCACCACTTCCGGCTCGCGCGCGGCGTTGTGGATCACTGTCTGACCGCGCGCCAGGGTGGCGGCCATCAGGATGTTCTCGGTGCCGGTGACACTGACGGTATCGAACGCATAGTGCGCACCGCGCAGCCCGCCTTCCGGCGCCTTGGCCTTGATGTAGCCACCTTCCACGGTGATCTCCGCGCCCATGGCTTCCAGGCCGCGGATATGCAGGTCGACCGGCCGCGAACCGATGGCACAGCCACCGGGCAAGGCCACTTCGGCATAACCGAAGTGCGCGACCATCGGCCCCAGCACCAGGATAGAGGCGCGCATGGTCTTGACCAGCTCGTAGGGCGCGACCAGGGTGGTGATGCTGGTCGGGTTGACCTCGACGTTGAGCTTGTCGCCTACCACCGGCTGCACGCCCATGCGACCGAACAGTTCGATCATGGTGGTGATGTCGTGCAGGTGCGGCAGGTTACAGATGGTAACCGCCTCGTCGGCCAGCAGGGTGGCGGCGAGGATTGGCAGTGCCGAGTTCTTCGCGCCGGAAATGCGGATTTCACCATCCAGGCGGTTACCGCCGGTGATCATCAGTTTGTCCATACGGATTCTCTTGTGCGGGATCGTTTCAGCGACGATCATCCCAGGCTTGGCGGGTGAAGAATTTCATGGTGACCGCATGAATGCGACCATCGGCGATCGGCTCGTTGAGCAGCGCATAGATCTGCTGCTGGCGCTTGACCGGCGACAGGGCCGCCAGCTCGTCGCTGATCAGCAACAATTGAAAATTGCAGCCCTCGCCTTCCACTTCCACCTGGGTGCCAGGCAATTGTTGTTCAATCAGGGTCTTTACTTCACTGGCCTGCATTGGGTATCTCCATGGTGCTGACAGTCGCAGCAGAAAGGGTTTCCAGCCATTCATCCAGCCCGCACACGGCCGCCATGCTCAGCAGGCCGGCCGGCAGAGCGCTGACCTGCAGTTGCACCTGGTGCTCGCGGGCAGTACGGGCGGCCGACAGCAGCAGTGACAAGCCGACGCTGTTGGAGTGGGTGACGCCCGACAGATCCAGCGTCATGGACTGACCGGCGCTGGCGGCGATGGCACGGGTGAGCTCCTCGCGCAGCGCTATGGCGCTGACGAAGTCCAGCTCACCTTCGAGCCGCAGCCGTTCGGCATCATGCAGCAGACGTGTGCTCACTCGCCGGCCTCTTGCTCGACGATCTCGCGGGACTCGGCAACCACACTGCCCCAGTTGGCGATCACCGCATCCAGGTCGTTGCGGTTGGCCTGCATGGCCTGGGCGAACTGGTCACGGAACAGCAGACCGATATTGATGCCCTCGACGATCACGTTGCGCACCTTCCATTGGCCGTCGAGCTTGACCATGGTGTAGGTGACCGGATAGATGTTGCCGTTGTTGGCCCGCACTTCCATGTTCACACTGGCGCGCTCATCGGACTGCTGCGCGCCCCTGGCCGGCGGCAGCACGGTGATGTTGCCGCTGTCGAATTCGAGCAGTGCATTGCCGTAGAACTCGACCATGCTGCGCTTGAAGGTGTCGATGAAGCGATCCATCTGCTCCTCCGAGGCACTGCGGCTGTAACGCACGGTCATCACGCTACGGGCGATACCGCGGAAATCCACCACCGGATCGAGCACTTCATTCAAGCCTTCGAGGAAGGCATTGGAGTCCTGCTCGTACAGTTCACGGTTGGCATTGAGCACTTCCATGACCCGCACGGAAGTATCTTCCACCACCTGGTGGGGGGTGGCGGCCGCAGCCTGGGCCAGCAGGGGCGTACTCAGCAGCAGGGCCAGTGCCCAAGTCATGAGGTTGCGCATGATATTCTCCTGTTAATCGTCTTTGCTGACGGTATTGAGCAAGAAGCGGCCGATCAGTTCCTCAAGTACCAGCGCGGACTGGGTATCGAGGATCTCATCACCATCAGCCAGCACCAGGTCGTCGCCGCCCACGGAAATGCCGATGTACTTTTCGCCCAGCAGGCCGGCCGTCACGATTGAGGCGGTGCTGTCGGCCGGCAATGTGTCCACATCGGAATTGATGGTCATCTCGACCAGTCCGGTATAACGGTTCTTGTCAAAGGTGATGCGCTTGACCTGGCCGATGGTCACACCCGCCATGGTCACCTTGGACCGGGCCGTCAGCCCGGACACGTTGTCGAAGTGGGCATACACGGTATAGGTGTCACCATTGGTGCTCAGGGTCAGGCCACTGACTCGCAGGGCAAGTATCAGCAGGGCCAGCAATCCAGCCAGGATGAACAGGCCTACAGTCAGTTCCAGTTTACGGGTGCGCATGGCAGTTTCCTTGGCAGATCAAAACATCAAAGCGGTGAGAATGAAATCCAGGCCCAGGATGGCCAGGGAGGCATAGACAACAGTGCGGGTGGTGGCCCGGCTGATGCCTTCGGACGTCGGCTCGCAATCGTAACCCTGGAAGACCGCAATCCAGGTGACCACAATGGCGAAGACCACGGCCTTGATCAGGCCATTGAGCACATCGGCACTGAACAGCACCGAATTCTGCATATTGGACCAGTAGGACCCGGAATAGACGCCCAACCAGTCCACCGCAACCATGGCGCCACCCCAGATACCGACCACGCAGAAGATCAGCGACAGCAGCGGCATGGAAATGAAGCCGGCCCACAGGCGCGGTGCGATCACGTACTTGAGCGGGTCGACGCCGATCATCTCCAGGCTCGACAGCTGCTCGGTGGCCTTCATCAGGCCGATCTCGGCGGTCAATGCGGAACCGGCGCGCCCGGCGAACAGCAGTGCGGTCACCACCGGCCCCAGCTCACGCAGCAGGGTCAGCGCAACCATCTGCCCGACCGCCTGCTCGGAACCGTAGTCCTTGAGAATGTTGTAGCCCTGCAGTGCCAGCACCATACCGATGAAGACGCCGGAGACGATGATGATCGCCAGCGACAGCACGCCCACCGCGTACAGCTGCTTGAGCAGCAGGCTGAAGCCATTGCCGTAGCGGGAACGCCCCGCCAGCGCCTGAAACAGGAAGATGCCGGAGCGGCCGATGGCAGCCACTACATCCAGGCCGCCCCGGCCCAGCGATGCCACCCTATCCACGAGCGTGCTCACTATTTGCGCTCCTTCTGCAACAGGTCATCCACATAGTCCGTCGCCGGGAAGTGGAACGGCACCGGGCCATCCGGCTCGCCCTGCATGAACTGGCGAATGCGCGGGTTATCGGAATTCATCAGGTCATCCGGCTTGCCATGACCAAGCACCTGGCCATCACCCACCACATACAGGTAATCGGCGATGCTGGCGGTTTCCGCCAGGTCATGGGACACCACGATACTGGTCAGTCCGAGCGCGTCATTGAGCAGGCGGATCAACCGTACCAGTACCCCCATGGAAATCGGGTCCTGGCCAACGAAGGGTTCGTCATACATCATCAGTTCGGGGTCCAGGGCAATGGCCCGGGCCAGCGCCACGCGACGCTTCATGCCGCCGGACAGCTCGTCGGGCATCAGCTTGAAGGCACCGCGCAGCCCCACGGCCTGCAGCTTGAGCAGCACGATGTCACGGATCATGTCTTCCGGCAGCTTGGTATGCACCCGCAGCGGGAAGGCGACGTTCTCGAACACGTCCAGGTCGGTGAACAGCGCACCGCTCTGGAACAGCATGCCCATGTGCTGACGCGCGGCGAACAGCTCTTCGCGGCCAAGCTGGGGAATGTTCTGGCCGTTGACCAGGATCGCACCGCTGTCGGGACGCAACTGCGCGCCGATCAACCGCAACAGGGTGGTCTTGCCACAGCCGGACGGCCCCATGATGCCGGTAATCTTGCCGCGGGGAATCCGGACGTCTACATTATTGAAGATAGTCCGCTCACCCCGGGTGAAGGTTACCTGCTGCAGATCGACGATGAAATCCGATGATTCGGGCATAGTTATGGGTGGCCTTACTGTTGACCGGCGCAATGACGGAAAAATGAACGGGCTAATATACCAGTTCAGCGAAGGCAGCCCAAGCTGGACACCTTTCATTTGTTTTCAGGGACGCCGAATTTCATGAAGCACTGCCAATAGATCCCCGCCCCGCCCCATCCCTTCCCAGTATTCTTTGCACTACCAGCAGCATAAAACTTTGCGGAACAGGTTGGCCGGCAGGGTTGGGCCGACCGTCGGTTGCCATGGATGGCAACCGCGAGCCCCCAGGGATGGGTTCACGGCGTGTCGGCACGGCCCTGCCGGCCAATCTGTTCCTTGCAGACTCCGGCAAAAGACATCAATCCTACGCTGGCGGTGACAAATGAAGAGGCACAGCACAGATGAGTTGAGCGTCACAAAACGCTATACTCCGCGCTGACTGCTTATAGAAATCAAAGACCATGCCAGAATTCGATTACACAGCTTCAGCCCAGCGCACCATTCGTCTCGAACGTGACGCCGTCGACAGCCTGTTGACCCGGCTCGAAGGGCATTTCGATACCGCCTGTGCCACGCTCATTGAATGCCCCGGACGCATCGTGGTCACCGGCATGGGCAAATCCGGCCATGTTGGCCGCAAGATCGCCGCGACCCTGGCCAGCACCGGCTCGCCGGCCTTCTTCGTCCATCCGGGCGAGGCCAGCCATGGTGACATGGGCATGATCACCCGCCAGGACGTGGTGATTGCCCTGTCCAATTCGGGCAACACCGCCGAGGTGGTGACCCTGCTGCCGCTGATCAAGCGCCTCGGTATTCCGCTGATCAGCATTACCGGCAACCCCGAGTCGACCCTGGCCCGCGCCGCCGTGGCCAACCTGGACACCGGTGTCGAGCAGGAAGCCTGCCCGCTGAACCTGGCGCCGACCTCCAGCACCACCACTGCCCTGGTGATGGGCGATGCGCTGGCTATCGCCCTGCTCGAGGCCCGCGGCTTCAGCGCCGAGGACTTCGCCTTTTCCCATCCCGGCGGCAGCCTTGGTCGGCGCCTGTTGCTGCTGGTCGATGACATCATGCACAGCGGCGCGCAGATGCCGCTGGTATCGCCGGACACTTCGCTGCGTGATGCTCTGCTGGAAATGACCCGCAAAGGCCTCGGCCTGACCGGCATCACCGACAGCCAGGGCGTGCTGGCCGGTATCTTCACCGACGGCGACCTGCGCCGCACGCTGGATCAGGACGTCGACATCCGCAGTGCCCGCATCGAGCAGGTCATGACCCCGCGCTGCAAGACCGTGCGCCAGGGAGTACTGGCTGCCGAGGCGCTGAAGGTAATGGAGGACGGCAAGATCAGCGGCCTGTTCGTGGTCGATGAGCAGGGCCTGCCGGTCGGCGCCCTGAACATGCATGACCTGTTGCGTGCGGGGGTGGTATGAAACCTGAGTTGACACTGCTGGAACGCGCCCGCGCTATTCGCCTGGCGATCTTCGACGTGGATGGCGTGCTCACCGATGGCCGCCTGTACTTCATGCCCGACGGCACCGAATTCAAGTCGTTCAACACCCTGGACGGCCACGGCATCAAGATGCTGATCGCCTCCGGTGTGCAGACCGCAATCATCAGTGGCCGCAACTCGCCACTGGTGGAGCGCCGGGCTGCCAACCTCGGTATCCAGCACCTGATCCAGGGCCGTGAAGACAAGCTTACCGCACTGGCCGAGCTGCGCCAGCAGGTACCAGTGGAGCTGGAAGAGATCGCCTTCCTCGGTGACGACCTGCCGGACCTGCCGGTCATGCGCCGCGTCGGCCTGGGCATGGCGGTGGCCAGCGCTGACGGCTTCGTCCGCGAGCATGCCCACGGCGTGACCCGCAATACCGGCGGGGCCGGTGCGGCGCGGGAGTTCTGCGAACTGATCATGCGCGCCCAGGGCACCCTGGACGCCGCGCAGGCGGCCTACCTGTGAAGATTCCGCGCTATCTGGTGACCGGTGGGCTGGTACTGCTGGCGGTCGTGCTGGCCCTGGCGGTGGGCTACTGGAACATCCGACCGGCCAGCTTCACCCCGCAATTGGTGCAGGACCCGCTGCAGCCCGACTTCTTCATGGATAATCCACGGATTCGCCAGCTCAACGAGCAGGGCCAGCCGGTCTATGACCTGACCAGCGTGCGCGCCGCCCACCAGGTCGGCGAAGACGTCACCGAACTGGATGAACCCAGACTGCTGTATTACCGCGAGGGCGAGCAGCAGCCGTGGAATCTGCGTGCCCGCTATGGCGAAGTCAGCGCCGACGGGGAACGCGTCGAGCTGAGCCAGAACGTGGTTATCGAGCAGCCGCTCGCCGGCCAGCCGGCCCGCCGACTGTCGACCCCGGCGCTGAGCATCTTCCCCAGCCGCCATTATGCCGAAACCGACCGCAGCGTCAGAATCGAGGCAAGCGGCGTGACCACGGCTACCGGTATGCAAGCTAACTTCAACGACGGCCGCATCGAGCTGCTGTCCAACGTAAGAGGCGAACATGAAGCGCTTTAGAATTCTGTGTCTTGCCCTGCTGGCCGGTGCCGCCGCGCCGGTGGCGGCGCTGCCTGATGACGCCAGCCAGCCCATTCGCATCCAGGCCAACTCCGCGACCCTGGATGATCGTCGCAACACCGCGGTGTACAGCGGCAATGTCATCATTACCCAGGGCAGCATGCGCCTGACCGGCAGCCGCGTCACGCTGAATACCGACCAGGCCGGCGAGGTCAGCAAGATCGTCGCCCAGGGCTCCCCGGCCACCTACCGCCAGACGCCCGATGCGGGCGGCAAGCCGGTAGACGCCCGGGCGCTGACCATCGAATACCACGCCGATGTCGAGCGTGTAGTGCTGATCGACCAGGCGTTTCTCGAACAGGCTGGCAACACCTTCCAGGGCCAGCGCGTCAGCTATGACATCCAGCGCCAGGTCGTGGATGCCGGCCGCGCCAGCGGCGACGATGACGCCTCGGCCGAGCGCATCGAAATCATCATCCAGCCACGCAAGCGTACCGAGCCGGCGAACAATGACGAAACTTGAAGCACGCCATCTGGCCAAGGCCTACAAATCGCGCAAGGTCGTGGAGGACGTCTCGCTGTCGATCAACAGCGGCGAGATCGTCGGGCTGCTTGGCCCCAATGGTGCCGGCAAGACCACCTGCTTCTACATGATCGTCGGCCTGGTCAAGGCCGATCGCGGCAATATCCTGATCAACGAGCAGGATGTCACCCGCCTGCCCATGCATGGCCGCGCGCGCCAGGGCATCGGTTACCTGCCGCAGGAAGCCTCGATCTTCCGCAAGCTCAGTGTGGCCGATAACATCATGGCGATCCTGCAGACCCGCAAGGACCTGAACCGCAAGGGCCGCGAAGGCAAACTCGACTCGCTGCTACGCGAGTTCCACATTCATCACCTGCGCGACAACCTGGGCATGAGCCTGTCCGGCGGCGAGCGGCGGCGAGCGGAGATTGCGCGGGCACTGGCCACCGATCCGCAGTTCATCCTGCTGGACGAGCCGTTCGCCGGCGTCGACCCGATCTCGGTGAACGATATCAAGCAGATCATCCAGCATCTCAAGGACAAGGGCATCGGCGTGCTGATTACCGATCATAACGTCCGTGAAACCCTGGATATCTGTGACAAGGCCTACATCGTCAACGATGGCCACATCATTGCCGAGGGAGATGCCGAGGAAGTGCTCGCCAACCAGTTGGTTCGCGAGGTGTATCTGGGTCATGCCTTCCGTTTGTAAAGACCGTCAGGTTTAAGGCATGCTAGAGGGCAATTGGCCATGATTTTGTTTTTATCATCAATGGCTTGAAACAGCGTACAAGGTAAACCGCAACACTATGAAACCAACGCTCGTCCTCAAGATGGGGCAGCAGCTGACGATGACACCGCAGCTGCAGCAGGCCATCCGACTGCTTCAGTTGTCCAGCCTCGACCTCCAGCAGGAGGTGCAGGAAGCGCTGGAAGCCAATCCGATGCTGGAAGCGGACGATGGCGAGGATGACTTTTCTTCCAGCTCGGCGGAGACCGCTGGCGGCAACGAAGACGCGCCCTCCACCGCCCTGCCCGAGCCCACCGCGCTGGATGTCATCGACCAGCACAGCCACAGCGAGGAAGAAGGCAACTGGAACGAGCAGATTCCCAATGAACTGCCGGTCGACACCCAGTGGGAAGACATCTACCAGACCTCCGCCAGCTCCTTGCCCAGCAGCGGTGATGATGAGGACTGGGACTTCACTGCGCGCACCAGCACAGGCGAAACCCTGCAGAGCCATCTGGAATGGCAGCTCAACCTGTTGCCGCTGTCGGATACCGACCACCAGATCGCCATTGCCCTGATCGACGGCATCAATGCCGACGGCTACCTGGAAGAATCGCTGGAAGACATCCAGGCCTCCCTCGATCCCGAGCTGGGCGTGGAGCTGGACGAGGTCGAGATGGTGCTGCATCGCATCCAGCAATTCGAACCTGTCGGGATCGGCGCGCGCAACCTGAGCGAGTGCCTGCACCTGCAGCTGCAGCAGTTGCCCGACAGCACACCGATGCTGGAGCAGGCCAAGCGCATCGTGCGGGAGTACCTGGAACTGCTCGGCAGTCGGGATTTCGCCCAGTTGATGCGCCGCACCCGGCTCAAGGAAGACCAGCTGCGCGAAGTCATCGCGCTGATCCAGACGCTCAATCCGCGCCCCGGCGGTGAAATCGCCTCCGGCGAGGCCGAGTACGTGATCCCTGATGTGATCGTACGGCGGGACCACAACCGCTGGATCGTCGAGCTGAACCAGGAAGCCGCACCACGGGTGAGGGTCAACAGCCAGTACGCGTCGATGGTCAAGCGCGCGGACAGCAGCGAGGACAACACCTATCTGCGCAACCACCTGCAGGAGGCGCGCTGGTTCATCAAGAGTCTGCAGAGCCGCAACGAGACGCTGATGAAGGTGGCCACGCAGATCGTCGAGCACCAGCGCGGTTTTCTCGAGCACGGTGAGGAAGCCATGAAGCCGCTGGTTCTGCATGATATTGCCGAGGCGGTCGGCATGCATGAATCGACCATTTCCCGGGTGACCACGCAGAAATACATGCACACCCCACGCGGCATCTTCGAGCTCAAGTACTTTTTCTCCAGCCATGTCAGCACCAGCGAGGGCGGGGAATTCTCTTCCACCGCCATTCGCGCGCTGATCAAGAAACTGGTGGCGGCAGAAAACCCGAAGAAACCATTGAGTGACAGCAAGATCGCTGGTTTACTGGAGGAACAAGGCATCCACGTGGCGCGGCGCACCATCGCCAAATATCGCGAGTCGCTCAACATCGCGCCATCGAGCGAACGGAAACGACTGGTCTGAAGCGACTTGGGTCAAGGAACACGAACATAAGAAGTGGCACCATGGGGGTAGCTGGACAAGCTACCCCAGTTCATCAAGCCAATCGGGAGAAATCTTATGCAAATGAAAATCACTGGTCTCCAACTCGATGTGACAGACGCCCTGCGCGACTATGTGACCGAGAAAATGGCACGCCTGGAGCGGCACTTCGACAAGATTATCAGCGCCCAGGTCACCCTGGAGGTGGACAAGCTGCAGCAAAAAGCCGAAGGTACACTCCACATCGCCGGCAACGACCTGGTTGCCGAGGCGCAGCATACCGATATGTATGCCGCCATTGACCTGCTGATCGACCGTCTGGATCGCCAGCTGATCAAGCACAAAGAAAAACACATTGGCCGCCAACAGGGCGTCAACGACCGGTAAGACCCAAGCAGCGAACCATGCAGATAAGTCAAATACTCTCCCCCCAGCTCACCTTCACGGCAGTGCAGGGGGGTTCAAAAAAACGTGTGCTGGAACTGATCGGCAAGCTGATCGCCCAGCACACCCACCTGGATTCCGATGCCATCTACGAAAGCCTGATCGCCCGGGAAAAACTCGGCTCGACCGGCTTCGGCAATGGCATCGCCATTCCCCACTGTCGCCTGGAGCAATGCACCGAGGCGGTGGGCGCCCTGCTGCAACTCGACAGCAGGATCGATTTCGATTCCCTCGACGGTGAACCCGTTGATCTGATTTTCGTTCTGCTGGTGCCCCATGAGGCCACCGAGCAGCACCTGCAGATCCTCAAGATGCTGGCCGAGAAACTTGACCAGGAAGATTTGCGCGAGGCGCTGCGACAGGCGCCGGATGCAGAGACCCTTTACCGGGTCATGGTTGGCAACGGAGGCTGACGATAATGCGTCTGGTGGTCGTCAGCGGACGTTCCGGCTCCGGCAAGAGTACCGCTCTGCACCTTCTGGAAGACAATGGCTTCTACTGTATAGACAACCTGCCGGCAGGCCTGCTCCCGGAGCTGGCACGGCAGGCCAACAATACCGACCTGAGTCTGCCCAAGGTAGCTATCAGTATCGATGCGCGCAATCTGCCCAGCGATCTGCAACGCTTTCCCGAGCTGCTCAAGCAGGTGCGCGACGTGGGCATCCACTGCGATGTGCTGTTTCTTGCCGCCACCGACGAGGTGCTGATCAAGCGCTTCTCGGAAACCCGCCGCAAGCATCCGCTGACCGATGGCAACCTGTCCCTTGGTGAAGCGATCGCCGCCGAGCTGAAAGTGCTCGAACCCATCATCGATCTGGCCAGCCTGAAAATCGATACCAGCCACCTGACCCTGTACCAGCTGCGCGATCTGCTCAAGCAGCGCCTGCTGAGCAGCCAGAGCAACAGCCCGTCCATTCTCATCCAGTCGTTCGGTTTCAAGCGTGGCGTGCCGGTGGATGCCGACCTGGTGTTCGATGTGCGCTGCCTGCCCAACCCCTACTGGAAGCCCGACCTGCGGCCGTTTTCCGGCAAGGACCAGCAGATCCGCGACTATCTGGACGCCGAGCCCGATGTGCAGGACATGTACCAGGATATATATCATTTCCTGCAGAAGTGGCTGCCACGCTATGCCGCCGGCGAGCGTAGCTACATGAGCATAGGCATCGGCTGTACCGGCGGTCATCACCGCTCGGTGTACATCGCCGAACGGCTGGTCAAGGAATTGAGCGTGCATTCCTCCAACCTACTCATTCGTCACCGTGACCTGCCATGACCCAGCTGACCCAACGCGTCCAGATCATCAACAAGCTCGGCCTGCATGCTCGCGCCGCGGCCAAGTTCGTCAGCGTGGCCAAGCAGCATGGTTGCAGCGTGTGGGTCGGCGGCGATGAGCAGCGGATGGTCGATGGCAAGAGCATCATGCAGGTCATGATGCTGGCCGCGAGCAAGGGCACCGAGCTATGCATCACCTGCGAAGGCGATCATGCCGAACAGGCCATGGACGAGCTGGTCTGCCTGATCAACGATTATTTCGGCGAAGGCGAGTAGCCCCAGCTGCCCACTGAACGCCCCCTACCTCACCGACAGTAGGCGTAGCGCCCGAACGCGGACCGGGGCGCTACACCCCGAGAAACAGACGGCGGTGAGCAAGGCACTTCAGCCTGGGCTGGCCTTTCGGGTTGTCGCGCGCCTGCGCGACGACGGAGTGGGAATGATGGCGCACAACCTGGAACGCCTCAGGCACCACCAACGGTCATGCCGTCCACCAGCCAGCTGCCGGTGAGGTAGTTGCCGCGCCGCTCGATATCCGAACCCACGCAGCGCAGATTGCCGAACATCTCCCGCAGGTTGCCGGCGATGGTCACTTCCCGTACCGGATGGCTGATCACACCGTTTTCCACCCAGAAGCCACCGGCACCACGGGAATAATCCCCGGTCACGCCGTTGATGCCCTGCCCCATCAGTTCGGTGACCAGCAGACCGGTACCCATTTCCTGCAACAATGCCTGCAGATCACCAGCATTGGAGCTGATGTGCAAGTTGTGCACGCCGCCGGCATTGGCGGTGCTCGGCAGCTTCAACCGTCGCCCGGAATAGGTGCTCAACACCCAGCTTTGCAGGGTGCCCGCGTTGATGAACGCCTGCTCCCGCGTAGCCAGGCCATCGCCATCGAAAGCGGAGCTGCCCAGCGCCTGAGGCAGATGCGGGCGTTCATCGATGCTGACCCACTCGGGAAACACCTGGCTGCCCATGGCATCCAGCAGGAAGGTGGACTGGCGGTACACCGCCCCACCGGAAATCGAGCCGATCAGATGACCAAGCAGGCCGGCAGCCTGGTCAGCAGCAAAAAGCACCGGCACCCGCGCAGTCTTCACCGGTTTGGCGCCAACCCGCGCCAGGGTCCGCTCCGCCGCCTTGCGGCCCAGCGCCTCGGAGCCCATCAGCCGGTCAGCGCGGCGATCGACTGTATACCAGTAGTCGCGCTGCTTGCCCTCTTCGGTACTGACGATCAGTACCGCGGACGCGCTATGCCGCGAGCCCAGCGAGCTACCGATGAAACCATGGCTGTTGCCATATACCCGGCAGCCCTGCTGACTGCTGATATTGGCACTGTCGCTACTCAGCCGCGGATCGATCGCCAGCGCCGCCGCCTCGCAGGCCAGGGCGCGCTCGATCGCGGCCTCGGCATCCAGCTGCCAGGGGTGATACAGATCCAGATCGACAAGATCACGCGCCATCAGCTCGGCATCGGCCAGGCCGGAACAAGGATCGGGGGAGGTGTTGCGCGCAATCGCCAGCGCCGCCTCGACGGTCGAACGGATCGCCTCATCGGAGGTATCCGAGGTGCTTGCCGACCCCTTGCGCTGATCCAGGTACAACGTGATGCCGAAGCCCTGGTCACGGTTGAGCTCGACCGTTTCCACCTCGCCCTGGCGCACACCAACGGACAACCCGGTGTTCTGGCTGACCGCCACCTCGCAGGCCGAGGCGCCCTGGCGGCGCGCCTCGTCAAGGATGAAGGCCACTCGCTGTTCGAGCATCCGGCACAGGGCCTGGGGGTCATCGTACTGCTGATCAGGAAGCTGTTCGGTCATGTGATCTCCTCGTAGATGGCCATTGTACCCCGGACAGACACCCTGTGAACGGGTATCATGGCGCATTGAACAGAACCGGCGCACGGGCGGCAACCATGACAGATTTTCCAGAAGAACACGACGACGGCCAGCAGGAAGACGAAAAGAGCAAAAGCCAGGTCAAACGCGAAATGCAGGCGTTCCAGGAGCTGGGCCGCCGCCTGGTCGAACTCAAGCCCTCCCAGCTGGCGAAGCTGGAGCTGACCGACAAACTGCGCGCTGCCCTGGAGGAAGCCCACCGGCACACCGCCCGTGGCGCATTGAAACGCCACCTCAGCTTCGTCGGCAAGCTGGTGCGTGAACAACCGGATATCGATGCCATCCAGACTTACGTCGACCGCCTCGACAGCAGTAGCCAGGTGCATGCCCAGTACTTCCATCAACTGGAGCGCTGGCGCGACCGCCTGCTCACCGGCAAGCCGGAGGAACAGCAGGCGTTCATCGATGCCTACCCCGACGCCGACCGGCAGATCATCCGCCAACTGGTACGCCAGGCGGGCAAGGAAGCCGCCGAAAACAAGGCGCCGGCCGCTGCACGCAAACTGTTCAAGCTGATTCGCGAAATCGCCGACCACGCTGAATAATCGCCCCCTGCCGGGTGGTGGATCACTATCGCCCGGCTATCCTTCCGTCACCACAAATGGCGTTCCCAAGTGGCTGTGCTAGGTTCAAGAAGAACCCCAAGCACAGGATTCGCCGTGAATATAGCCACGCCCCTGCCCCGTCTGGAAAACCTGCTGACGCCTGATCAGGGTCACGAGCATCAGCAACTGCTCGATGGACTGCTGCAACCACAGGCCTGCATCAATCCCAAATACTTCTACGATGATCGCGGCTGCGAACTGTTCACCCGTATCTGCCAGCTCGACGAGTACTACCCGACCCGCACCGAAGCGGCCATCTTCGAACAATGCGCCGACGAGATCAGCGCAGCATTGGCCAACCATGCCCAATGGATCGATCTGGGCTGTGGCGACTGCAGCAAATCGCGCCGCTGGCTGGAGCGCATTACCCCGGCCCGGCTGATCGGCATCGACATCGCCGGAGACTTTCTGCAATCCTGCCTGGCGGACATCGCCGACGGGCATCCGGAGCTGGAGTGCGTCGGCGTGGTCAGCGACTTCACCCAACGCCTGGATATCAGCCGGCTGCTGGCCGAAGACCCACACAGCCCGCCGGTGTTCTTCTACCCCGGCTCGTCGATCGGTAATTTCGCCCGCACCGATGCCCTGCGTTTGCTGCGCGGTATTCGCCGACACTGCGGCGAGCGCGGACAGCTGCTGATCGGCGTCGACCTGGTCAAACCCAGCCACATCCTCGAAGCCGCCTACGACGATACCGAAGGCGTCACCGCCGCGTTCAATCTGAATGTGCTGGAAGTAGTCAACCAACTGCTACCGGCGGACTTCGCAGCAGCCGCATTCCGCCACCAGGCCGTCTACGACCCGCGCAACTGCCGTATCGAAATGCGCCTGGTAGCCAACAGCCCGCAGACCGTGAGGCTGGGCAACACCGCGGTACGGCAATTTCAGCGTGACGAACATATCCTTACCGAGTATTCCCACAAATACACCACCACCGGCTTCAGCACCCTGCTGGCCGAGGCCGGCTTCGGCCGGCAACAGCTGTGGACCGATCCTCACCACTGGTTCGGCGTATTCCTCGCGGAGCCACAGGCATGACCCTGCAACCGCCACCGACCGAAACCAGCCTGCTGCACTCGCATTACCGCAACGTGCGTGACCACAGCATGCAACTGGTCGAAGGACTCAGCGCCGAGGACTGCCAACTGCAGTCGATGGCCGAAGCCAGCCCGATCAAATGGCACCTGGCGCATACCACCTGGTTCTTCGAGACCTTCATCCTGTCCGCCCTGCCGACACCGCCACCCCGCTTCGATGACGCGTTCGCGGTGCTGTTCAACTCCTATTACGTCGGAATCGGTCCGCGTCATGCACGACCGGAACGGGGCATGCTGTCACGGCCCTCGCTGGAGCAGGTTTTCGCCTATCGCCGACATGTGGATGCGCACATGCATCACGCCCTCTCCTCCCCGACCCTGCCCCAGGCGTTGATGGAACTGGTGGAACTGGGTCTGCATCATGAACAGCAGCACCAGGAATTGATCCTTACCGACCTCAAACATCACTTCTCCCGCAACCCGCTGGCCCCGGCCTGGCGCGACAGCGGCAAGGATCAGGCAGTGACTACTCACGGTGGCCTGACGGTCAGGGCGCTTGCCTTCGAAGGCGGTCTGGTCGAGATTGGCCATGCCGGCAATGGCTTCTGCTATGACAATGAAGGCCCCCGCCACCGCGTCTGGCTCGATTCCTTCAAGCTGGCCAACCGCAATGCGACCAACGGGGAGTACCTCGCCTTCATCCGCGACGGCGGCTATCAACGCCCCGAACTCTGGCTATCCGACGGCTGGGACCAGGTCTGCGGCGAACAATGGCAGGCCCCGCTGTACTGGCAGCATGACGACACCGGCTGGCATGTCTTCACCCTGCATGGCCTGCAACCCCTGGCCCCCGAAGCAACGCTCAGCCACATCAGCTTCTACGAAGCCGACGCCTTCGCCCGCTGGGCCGGCGCGCGCCTACCCACCGAGGCCGAATGGGAGCATGCGGCAAATCAGGACCAACCATTGCACGGCCTGTTCGACGAGGCCTGGCAGTGGTGCAACAGCGCCTACCTGCCCTACCCCGGTTTTCGCCCCGCCGCCGGCGCGGTCGGCGAGTACAACGGCAAGTTCATGATCAACCAGATGGTACTGCGCGGCGGATCAATCGCCACACCCGCCGGGCATAGTCGGACTTCATATCGCAACTTCTTTCCGACATGGGCGCGGTGGCAGTTCAGTGGGGTGCGGTTGGCCTGGGATGGCAATTGAGCCGGCTTCCCCAGCGACTCCGAAATCGAACTAGCGCAGAACCGAATAGCCCCATCCAGACCGTTTGATGCCAGGGACGGCATCAACGAGCCTACAGGGATGTATTCACGGCGCGTCTGGATGGGGCTATTCGGTTCTGCGCGTAACCACAAGACCACCACAATCCAAATAAAAAGGCCGCTCCCGTTACCGGAAGCGGCCTTGTTGATCACTCAACGCCAGCTATCAGTAGCCCAGCGAGAAGTTCTCTTCGTCCATCTCCATCAGGTTGGCGGAACCGGACAGCATGGCCTCGACGTGTGCACGGGTACGCGGCAGGATGCGCTGGTAGTAGAAGCGCGCAGTCTGCAGCTTGGCCTTGTAGAAGGCCTCGTCCCCAGTGCCGGCAGCCAGTTTCTCGGCAGCAACGCGGGCCATGTCAGCCCAGAAGTAGGCCAGGCAAACGTAGCCGGAGTACATCAGATAATCGACCGAAGCGGCACCGACCATCTCACGGTCCTTCATCGCCGCCATGCCGATCTTCATGGTCAGGTCAGCCCATTCCTTGTTCAGGGTCGCCAGCGGGCCGACGAACTCCTGGATGGACTCGTTGCCTTCCGCGCCCTTGCAGAACTTGTGCACGATCTTGGTGAAGTTCTGCAGGGTAGCGCCCTGGGTCATCAGCACCTTGCGGCCCAGCAGGTCCAGCGCCTGGATGCCCGTGGTACCTTCATACAGCATGGAAATGCGCGAATCGCGTACGTTCTGCTCCATGCCCCACTCGGAAATGAAACCGTGGCCACCGTAGATCTGCACACCGTGGTTAGCCGCCTCGAAGCCGACCTCGGTCATGAACGCCTTGGCGATCGGCGTCAGGAAGGCCAGCAGCGAGTCGGCCAGCTTCTTCTGTTCCTCGTCCTGGCTGCGCTTGATGATATCCACCTGCTTGGCAGTGAAGTACACCATGGCACGGTTGCCTTCGGCGAAAGCCTTCATGGTCAGCAGCATGCGGCGCACGTCCGGATGCACGATGATCGGGTCAGCTGGCTTCTTCGGTGCCTTCGGGCCGCTCAGCGCGCGCATCTGCAAACGCTCGCGGGCGTACTTGATGCCACCCTGGAACGCCACTTCAGCATGGGCCAGGCCCTGCAGAGCGGTACCCAGGCGCGCCGTGTTCATGAAGGTGAACATCGCGTTCAGGCCCTTGTTCGGCGGCCCGATCAGGAAGCCGGTGGCGCCGTCAAAGTTCATCACGCAGGTGGCGTTGCCATGGATACCCATCTTGTGCTCCAGCGAGCCACAGGTAACGGCATTGCGCTCGCCGTTCTCGCCCTCGGCGTTCGGCAGAACCTTGGGCACGATGAACAGGGAGATACCCTTGGTGCCAGCCGGGGCATCGGGCAGACGCGCCAGAACGATATGGACGATATTCTCGGCCATATCGTGCTCACCGGAAGAAATGAAGATCTTGGTACCGGAAATGCGGTAGCTGCCATCTTCAGCCGGCTCGGCCTTGGTGCGCAGCATGCCCAGGTCGGTACCGCAATGGGGTTCGGTCAGGCACATGGTGCCGGTCCACTGACCGGAAATCAGCTTGGTCAGGTAAACCTGCTTCTGCTCTTCAGTGCCGTGGGCTTCGATGGTATTCATCGCGCCGTGGGACAGGCCCGGGTACATGCCCCAGGACCAGTTGGCCTGGCCAACCATTTCGCTCAGGGTCAGACCCAGGGAGTCAGGCAGACCCTGACCGCCGTATTCGGGGTCCAGCGACAGGCTCGGCCAGCCGCCTTCGACGAACTGTGCGTAGGCTTCCTTGAAGCCGGTCGGAGTCTTCACGCCCTCAGGGCTCCAGGTACAGCCCTCGGTGTCACCGACGCGGTTCAGCGGTGCAATCACCTGCTCGCAGAACTTGGCACCCTCATCGAGGATGGCGTTGATCATGTCCGGAGTGGCGTCTTCGCATCCAGGCAGGCTGCTGTAATGCTCTTCATAACCCAGTACTTCGTCGCGTACGAAACGGATGTCGCGCAGGGGAGCCTTGTATTCTGGCATGGGTACTGACCTCAACGATTATTTCAGGATTCGGGACGGCGACGAGCCGGACGGCCCATTCAAACACGTGTTTGAAACTTACGTTTTAGCCCTGTCAATGTCAAGCCCCGGCGGACGGAAAACAGGGAATTGCACTGCTGAGAGTAGCAGTAAGACCCAGGAGCTGGGTTGGGAGCCGGATACGCGGAAGGTGGTAACGAAGCAGTTACCGTTACATGGTCACGGGGGTAGCGGCTTCGTCACGCCGCCGACTAGCACTTTAATCGCTCTGTATTGGGGAGAAGGATGACGGGGATTTACGAAGGATGACGAGCTTAAGTGAACAGCATGGCAGCCGGCGCCGAAGATAATGGGGAATGTGATGAAAGGACTGCTCAGGCCCGAATATCGATCAGGGTGCCCAGCACCTCGTCGGCGGTATCAATGATCGCCGCACCTGCCTCGACGTCCCGACTGGCCTGCTGCAGTTCCACCAGGCTATTGGTCAGGTTCACCGGACGGTTGCTATCCACCCGGGTGCTGGCCGCCGGTTGTCCGGTAGCCGGTTGCAGCGGAATGGCGCCAGCCGCCGCCGGCCCGACCGGTGCACCGGCACGGGCGATTTCCGCCGCGGCGGTATTGGCACGGTACTGGCCCTGACGCACGGCGTCGAAGCCGGAGGACAACAGATCAAGCGAGGCCATGGCGCAGACTCATATAGTGGCAATATGCCCATTCAAGCACAGAATGCCTCAGGATGACATGCCGCTGGTCGGTGCAAGCAGGGCATCAAGCTGCAGATGCGCGGCCACCGTCGCCGAACCGAGCGGCTCTATGCGCGGCACCACACCCAGGCAGGGGGCCGGTAGCAGCGCCTGCAGGGTCTGCAGATTGTGCTGCTGGCGGTCCATCTGCGGGTCGACCTGGTTGGCGACCCAGCCGGCCAGTTGCAGGCCATCAGCGGCAATCGCCTCGGCAGTCAGCAAGGCATGATTGATACAGCCCAGGCGCAATCCCACCACCAGGATCACCGGAATGTTCAACTCGATCGCCAGATCGGCCAGGGTCTGCCGGTCATTCAATGGCACGCGCCAACCACCGGCACCTTCCACCAGGGTCAGGTCCGCACCCTGCTCGAACACCTTGTTGCAGGCGGCGGCCAGTTGCGCAGCAGTCAGTGTCAGCCCCGCTTCCCGGGCGGCGATATGTGGCGCGATCGGCGGGGCCAGCGCCACCGGATTGAGCAGATCGTAGTCCAACGGCGGCAGGCATTCGGCCTGCAGTGTCAGGGCATCATCGTTACGCAGGCCGGCAGCGGTGCTTTCGCAGCCGGCGGCAACCGGTTTGACCGCTGCGGTAGTCAGCCCGCGCAGCCGTGCGGCATGCAGCAGGCCGGCTGCGATGGTGGTCTTGCCGATCTCGGTATCGGTACCGGTGACGAAGTAGCGCTGGGACATGCGGGGTCTCCGGATCAGTTATCGGTTGCTTTGAACATCAGCACCTGCGCCACCTGCCAACTGGCGGGCAGGCCGTCGGCGGTGCGGAAGTCTTCATAGGCGGCAGTCAATCGGCGCAGGCGCGCGGCGCCAGTCAGCCCACCGGGACGGCCGGGGTTGACGTTATGCGCACCCAGGGACTTCAACTCCTGGGTCAGCTCGCCCAGGCGCGGGTAATACAGCACATGCTGCTCGACCTCACAGCGCCAGTCGGCAAAGCCCGCCGTACCCAGCACCGCCTGCAGTTCGTCCAGCGGCATGAAGCGATTGACGTGGACAAAGTCATCCACCGCCCGCCAGGCACTGCGCAACTCGTGCAGGCTGCCTTCCAGCAACGTGTTGAAGGCCAGGCAACCACCGGGGCGCAGCACACGCCAGGCCTCGGCCAGCGCCTTCGACAGGTCGGGACACCATTGCAAGGCCAGGCTGGAAAAGATCAGATCCTGAGAGTCACTGCGCAGCGGCAGGGCTTCGGCATCGGCGGCCACCCAGGCCGGCAGCGCCGGGCTGAGCTGGCGGGCGTGGCGCAGCATACCTTCGGCCAGATCCAGACCGATGACCGGCTGTTGAAAGCGGGCAGTCAACGCCCGGCTGAAGTAACCGGTGCCACAGCCCAGATCGATGATGTCGACAGGCGCCGAATCCGCCGGCACGCGCTCCAGCAGATTGCTGCCCACGGTGCGCTGCAGGGCCGCTGCCTGGTCATAGGTCACGGCGGCGCGGCTGAACGACTCGGCAATCAGGCGCTTGTCCAGCACTGGCTCAGGCATGCCGGGTCTCCAGCCAACCGGCAATCTCGGCGGCCAGCCACAGCGGTTGCTCCAACGGCAGAGCGTGGCTGGCCTGTTCATGCACCACCACCCGCGACGCATCATGCAGTGCAGCAATAGCCTCGGCAGCAGCTACCGGCACCAACGCGTCCTGCCCAGCAAAGCAGTGCAGCATCGGTTGCAATGGGCGGCTCAGGGCCACACGGTTGTCGAGCATGCCGAGCACTGCCAGGGCATGCAGGCGCTGTTCGGCCTCCAGTTCGTCCCAGGCCAGGGCTTTCACCAGCTGTCTTGCCTGGGGGCTGCCCTGGGCCACCAGCAAGGCAAAGCGCTTGAGGGTTTTCTCCGGCGCATCGCGGTAATCCTGATAGAAGCTCTTGAAGGTTTCCGTGGGCATGGCCTGCGCCCAGTCCCGACGTTCGACGAAACAGGCGTTGCTGGCCAGCGTCGCCACCCGCGGGAAATGCTCCGGAAAGCGCCGATGCAACTGCACTGCCAGCATGCCGCCCAGCGACCAGCCAACCAGCACGCCCGGCTTCATCTGCTGGGCCAGGCTGCTCAGATCGGTCTCCAGGCTGGATAGCTGGATCGCCGGTAGCGGCAGAATATCCACGCCGACATCGGGCAGGCGCTCAAGCAGCGCCTCGCGCAGCGGCTGCAGGGTCTGCGGCGCCAGCGCCCAGCCGGGCAACAGGGTAATGTGCGTCATGTGTTCATCTCCGGCAGGCTGGCCAGGGTTTGCTGCAGGGCTTCCAGCAAGCGGGCGATATCGTCTTCACTGTGCTCGGCCGACAGCGTGACACGCAGTCGTGCCGTACCCTGCGGTACGGTTGGCGGGCGAATGGCGGTGATCAGGATGCCGCGCTGACGTAGCCCCGCCGACAGCTGCAGCGCTCGCTGGCTGTCACCGATCAACAAGGGCTGGATCGGTGTGGGGCTGTCCATCAGTTGCAATCCGAGCGCGCTGGCGCCGGCACGGAACTGGGCAATCAGCCGGGCCAGATGTTCCCGGCGCCAGCTCTCGTCACGCAACAGCTGCAGGCTTTTCAATGTTGCCCAGGCCACCGCTGGCGGCTGGCTGGTGGTGTAGATATAAGGGCGGGCGAACTGGATCAATGTCTCGATCAGCTCCTCACTGCCGGCAATGAAGGCGCCAGCGGTGCCGAACGCCTTGCCCAGGGTCCCCACCAGCACCGGCACATCCTCCAGACCCAGGCCGTAATGCTCGACGATGCCGGCACCGGTGGCCCCCAGGCAGCCGAAGCCATGGGCGTCATCGACCATGACCCAGGCGTCGTGGTGGCGCGCGGTAGCGCAGATCTCCGGCAGCTTCGCCAGGTCGCCATCCATGCTGAACACCCCGTCGCTCACCACCAGGGTGTTGCCGCTGGCCTTGCCCAGCCGCTGCTGCAGACTCTGCGCATCGTTATGCAGATAACGGGAGAAGCGCGCACCACTGAGCAATCCGGCATCCAGCAGCGAGGCGTGATTGAGCCGGTCCTGCAACACCGTATCGCCCTGCCCGACCAGCGCGGTGATCGCGCCCATGTTGGCCATATAGCCGCTGGACATCAGCAGCGCGCGGGGACGACCGGTGAACTCGGCCAGGGCTTCTTCCAATTGATGATGCGCACCGCTGTGACCCACCACCAGATGCGAGGCGCCGCCACCAGTCCCCCAGCGACGCACCCCCTCAATCATCGCTTCGGCCACCTGGGGGTGGTTGGCCAGCCCCAGGTAGTCGTTGCTGCAGAAAGCCAGCAGCGACTGCCCGTCGACCACCGCATGCACACTCTGCGGCGACGCCAGCAGCGGGCGCTGGCGGTAGAGATGGGCGGAGCGGCGCTCGGCCAGACGGCTCGACAGGTCGAAGGACACGGGATTCTCGTTGCAGGCGAATGGATGGAAAGAGGGGCCGGACGTCAACACGTCCGGTCCGGTACTACTGATCAGTCAGTGAAGCTCAGGCTCAAACCGCCGCGGCGTTGGTAAACATGGCACTGTCGCGCTGCTCGACCAGCGCCTGCTCGATTGCCGCCTGGTGCACCTCGTCATCATGCTCCTGACGCTCCTCGGGCTTGATGCCCAGACGCTGGAACAGACGCATGTCCTTCTCCGCCTGGGGATTGGAGGTGGTCAGCAGCCGATCGCCGTAGAAGATCGAATTGGCCCCGGCGAAGAACGCCAGCGCCTGGGTCTGCTCACTCATCTGCTCACGGCCGGCGGACAGGCGAACATGGGACTTGGGCATCATGATCCGCGCCACCGCCAGCATGCGGATGAAATCGAAGGGGTCCAGGTCCTCGGCGTTTTCCAGCGGCGTGCCGGCTACCTTGACCAGCATGTTGATCGGCACGCTCTCCGGGTGTTCCGGCAGGTTCGCCAGCTGTATCAGCAGCCCGGCGCGATCTTCCAGGGATTCGCCCATGCCGAGGATACCGCCGGAGCAGATCTTCATCCCCGCATCGCGCACGTAGGACAAGGTCTGCAGTCGGTCACCATAGGTACGGGTGGTGATGATGTTGCCGTAGAACTCCGGCGAGGTATCCAGGTTGTGGTTGTAGTAATCCAACCCGGCATCGGCCAGCGCGGCAGTCTGCTCCTTGGTCAATTTGCCCAACGTCATGCAGGTTTCGAGACCCAGCTCACGCACGCCGCGCACCATTTGCAGTACATAGGGCATATCCTTCTCGGAAGGATGCTTCCAGGCCGCGCCCATGCAGAAACGGGTGGCGCCAATGGCCTTGGCCGCAGCGGCCTCGTCCAGCACCTTCTGCACCTCGAGCAGTTTTTCCTTGTCCAGGCCGGTGTTGTAGTGGCCAGACTGCGGGCAGTACTTGCAGTCTTCCGGGCAGGCACCCGTCTTGATCGATAGCAGCGTCGAGACCTGAACACGGTTGGCGTCGAAGTGCTGGCGATGCACCGTCTGCGCCTGGAACAGCAGGTCGTTGAAGGGTTGGCGGAACAGGGCCAGCACTTCTGCCGGAGTCCAGTCATGGCGGGTAACAGGCGCAGTCATCGGAGCATATCCTTGGAGTCAGTGAGGATTTCTTTATGCAACGCATGATAATGACGACATGGAGACTGTCAACCACTTATGAAGGGCAAGGTTTACAACTGGTTAACTTTTAACCATATCAATCGCTGCCTGCTGTGCCTGGGCAGTGCCGCCGGAATCGCCGAGTGCATCTGCACACCCTGCCTGGAGGAGTTGCCCTGGCTCGGCACCGCCTGCCGGCAATGTGCACTGCCATTACCCAATGCCGACCAGTTGTGTGGCCATTGCCAGTTGCTGCCGCCGGCATTCAACCAGGTGGTGGCGCCCTTTCGCTATGCCTTCCCACTGGACAGCCTGATTCCCGCATTCAAGCATCAGCACAAGCTCACCTATGGTCGCCTCCTGGCACGCCTGCTGTGTCAGGCCATAGTGCATCATCATGAGGAGCACGAGCAGGCGTTGCCCGACCTGATAATCCCGCTGCCGCTGCACCGTGCGCGGCAGGCGCAGCGCGGCTACAACCAGGCGCTGGAGCTGGCCCGACCGATCGCCCGGCGGCTGGGCGTGACGCTGGACAGGAGCATCCTGCTACGCCAGCGCGCCACCGCAGCGCAGCAGGGGCTGGATGCCCAGGCGCGCCGGCAGAACATGCAAGGCGCCTTTGTCTGCCAGCACCCACAGCGGCTTAAGGGCAAGCATGTCGCGCTGGTCGACGATGTGGTCACCACCGGCACCACGGTCAATGAAGCCAGCCGCACCCTGCTGGCAGCCGGCGCGGCCAGCGTCAGCATCTGGTGCGTGGCACGCACGCCCTGAGGCAACCGCAGGCCGGTTTTGCGTAAACCCAGCCAATGGAAACGGCGCTCGCGGCAAGACGCGGCTTCTATAATGCATAGAGGATTACCTGTAAGCTGCGTTCAACTATCATGGCAAGCCGGCCAGTACGGACGGTTTGAGGCTTGCTGCTTGCCACCTGGAGCTGCAAATGAGTCACCCTTTTGCCCTGCTGACCCCTGATACCGTGCTGGATGCGGTGGAGTCGCTCGGTTTTGTCAGCGATGCCCGCACCCTGACGTTGAACAGCTACGAGAACCGGGTATTCCAGATCGGTATCGAGGATGGCCAGCCGCTGATTGCCAAGTTCTACCGCCCGGGACGCTGGAGCGATGCAGCGATCCTGGAGGAACACCAGTTCTCCATGGAGTTGGCCGAACGCGATATCCCGGTGATCCCGCCATTGCAGATAGATGGCCAGACCCTGTTCGAATTCGCCGGCTTCCGCTTCAGCCTGTTCCGCCGTTTCGGTGGCCGCGCCCCGGAGCTGGACAACCCCGACCACCTGTTGATGCTCGGCCGGCTGCTGGGTCGACTGCATGCCGTCGGGGCCATGAAGCCCTTCGCCCATCGTCCGGAACTGACCGTGCAATCCTTCGGCCATGACAGCCGCAACTGGTTGTTCGAGCATGGCTGCGTGCCGGAAAACCTGCGCCCGGCCTATTTCTCGGTGGCCGACGACCTGCTGGCGCGCATCGAGGATATCTACCGCGCTCATCCCTACCAGACCATCCGCCTGCATGGCGATCTGCATGTCGGCAACCTGCTGTGGCGCGACGACAGCCTGTACATGGTCGACATGGATGACTGCCGCCAGGGCCCGGCCATCCAGGACCTGTGGATGATGCTGTCCGGCGAGCGCGATCAGCGTCAGGCGCAACTGTCCGAGCTGGTCGACGGTTATAACGAGTTCCATGACTTCGATCCGCGCCAGTTGCCACTGATCGAATCCCTGCGCAGCCTGCGCCTGATCCACTACAGCGCCTGGCTGGCCCGGCGCTGGGAAGACCCGGCATTCCCCATGCACTTTCCCTGGTTCGCCAGCGAACGCTACTGGGCCGAGCAGATACTTACCCTGCGTGAACAGCGCGCTGCGCTGGATGAGCCGGCGCTGCGGCTGTTCTGATCCAGCTTTATCAATTCCATCAATGGCTGTTCCACGCTGACCGATGTGCCGCATACACTGCGGCACATCATAATTCACAGCCTCTGGAAACATTGACGCGCAGGCACTGCAACAGGCCGGACGCAACGGGTTTCGAGGTGAACTCAACGGGGTGCCCCACCATGACCGATACCTTGCTCGACTCACGCAACCTGGCCTTTGAGCTGTATGAAGTACTCGACGCCGAGGAACTGACCCAACGCGAGCGCTTTGCCGATCACAACCGCGAGACCTTCGACGCCGCCCTGGCCACTGCCCGGCAGATCGCGGAGAAATACTTCGCCCCGCACAATCGCAAGAGCGACGAGAACGAACCGGAATACGTGGACGGCGCCGCGGTGCTGATCCCCGAGGTGAAGCCGGCGGTGGATGCCTTTATCGAAGCCGGTTTCCAGAACGCCGGGCGCAGCTTCGAGGAGGGCGGCATGCAGTTGCCGAACCTGCTGTCGCGCGCCTGCTTCGCGCACTTCCAGTCGGCCAACATCGCTACCTCGTCCTACCCGATGCTGACCATGGGCGCCAGCAACCTGATCGGCAAGTTCGGCACCGAGGATCAGAAGCGCCGCTTCTTCCAGCCGATGATCGATGGCCGCTTCTTCGGTACCATGGCGCTGACCGAGCCGCATGCGGGGTCTTCCCTGTCCGACCTGCGCACCCGCGCCGAGCCGGCCGGTGACGGCAGCTATCGCATCAAGGGCAACAAGATCTTCATTTCCGGTGGGGATCACCCGCTGTCGGAAAACATCGTGCACATGGTACTGGCCAAGCTGCCCGACGCGCCGCCCGGGGTGAAGGGCATCTCGCTGTTCATCGTGCCCAAGTTCCTGGTCAACGATGACGGCAGCCTGGGCGAGCGCAACGACGTGGTGCTGGCCGGCCTGTTCCACAAGATGGGCTGGCGCGGCACCACCTCCACCGCACTGAACTTCGGTGACAACGGCAATTGCGTGGGCTATCTGGTCGGCGAGCCGCACAAGGGCCTGGCCTACATGTTCCAGATGATGAACGAAGCACGTATCGGTGTCGGCATGGGCGCCATCATGCTCGGCTACGCTGGTTACCTGTACTCGCTGGACTACGCTCGCGAGCGTCCGCAAGGCCGGCATCCGGATGGCAAGGACCCGACCAGCCCGCAGGTAGCGATCATCGAGCATGCCGACGTACGGCGCATGCTGCTGACCCAGAAGGCCTATGTCGAAGGTTCCTTCGACCTGGGGCTGTTCTGCGCCAGGTTGGTGGATGACGGCAAGACCGGCAGCACCGATGAACAGCGCCAGCTGGCCAACGAACTGCTCGACCTGCTGACCCCGATCGTCAAGTCCTGGCCCTCGGAGTTCTGCCTCAAGGCCAACGAGCTGGCGATCCAGATCCTCGGTGGCCATGGTTACACCCGCGAATACCCGGTCGAGCAGTACTACCGCGACAACCGCCTGAACCCGATCCATGAAGGCACCCACGGCATCCAGTCGCTGGACCTGCTGGCGCGCAAGCTGACCCAGAACAAGGGGGCGGGCCTGCGCCAGCTGACCGGACTGATCCAGGACAGCATCCAGCGCGCCGGTGCGCATGCCTCGCTGCAGGAACTGCGGGCTCCGCTGGAGCAACTGCTGCAGCGCCTGCAAACCACCACCCAGGCGCTGCTGACTGACCTGGGCAGCGGCAAGGTCAACCAGACCCTGGCCAACTCGGCACTGTACATGAAGGTCTTCGGCCACGCGGTGATCGGCTGGCGCTGGCTGGAACAGGCCATCCGCGCTGAGGAAGGCCTGGCTCGGGGCAACACTGCTGACGAGGCGTTCTACCGTGGCAAGCTGCAGGCAGCCCGCTACTTCCTGACCTGGGAAGTGCCCGCCTGCCATCATGAGCTGAACCTGCTGGATGCCCGCGACCAGACCTGTATGGAGATGCAGGATAGCTGGTTCTGAGGCCTTTCCCCTCTCCCCCGGCCCCTCTCCCGCGAGGGGAGAGGGGAGCGGAACGTGCAAACCGGCAACATGGGTGACAGCTCAGACAGGGAGGATGGTTACGCAAGTTACGGCAGCCTGTGCTCTGGTTACACATTGCCAGCGGTATCTACCCTTGTCTGAAAACGCCATGCTGACAAGAAGGCTCACGGATTTCAGCAAGCACAATCCAGCTCCCTCTCCCCTCGCGGGAGAGGGTTGGGGAGAGGGGGAAGCTGTAGCCGTTCGCCCCTCTACCCTTTCATTCGCACCCACCGACGTCTAACCTAGCCATCAGCTCACTGCGGATTGCTAGCCATGCCACGCCTTCACCTGCTGCTGTGTCTGCTGTTCGCCTGCCAGGCGCTGTTCATGCCCCTGGCCCACGCGCAGGACAGTGACGCGGACCTCAGCCCCATCGAACGCCTGCAGGCGGATATTGCCGCGCTACCCGACAGCGGCAAGTCCGCCGCCGAACAGCAACAGTTGCAGGAAGCCTGGCAGCAGAGGCTGACGGCTCTGCAACGGATCGAGTCGCTGAAGGAGCAGCAGGCCGACCTGCAGTCGACCCTCGACGGCGCGCCTGAACAGCTACGCAGCCTGCGACAGCAGACAGATGCCCTCCGCCCGGCCGATGAAGACCACCTGCGCCAGCGTTTTACCGCCGCCACGCTGCAGACCCTGGATACCACCCTGGGCGACCTGGTGGCCAGGATGTATGACTGGCAGAACGAACTGACCGCGGTCAACAGCGATCTGATCGCTGCGGAAACCCGCCCGGAGAAGACCCAGAGCCGTATCTCCACCAACCAGTCGCGGGCCAATGAACTCAATGAGCAACTGCGCCAACTGCAGCGCCAACCCCAGAACCAGTTGAACCAGGCGCGGGTGGAGGCAATCCAGGCGGAACTGGCCAACCTGGAACAGTCCAGCAACCTGCTGCGCCAGCAATTGTCGGCGAACAATACGCTGCTGGAGCTGGCCAATGAAGAGCGCCGCCTGCTGCTCGCCGAGCTGGGCAATATCGACAAGGAAATCAACGTCCTGCAGGACGTGATCGACGAGAAGCGGCGCAGCCTGTCCGAGCAGGTGATCAGCGATACCGCCGCCGAATCGCAGCAGATCAGCAATCACCAACTGCTGCACAAGCAAAGCCTGATCAACCAGCGGCTCAGTGAAGAGCTGCTCGAATCATCGAACCGGATCAGCACCCTGTCGCGGCGCAATATCCGCACGACCCAGCAGATCGATCACCTGACCCAGCAGGAAAGCGCACTGGACCAGCAGATCAGCGTACTGGAGGGCAGCCTGTTGCTGTCGCGCATCCTGCACCAGGAAAAGCAGGCATTACCGACGGTGCAGATCGACCCCACGCTGGCCGACTCGGTAGCCGACATGCGCCTGCGCCAGTTCGAGATCAATCAACTGCGCGAACAACTGCGTAACCAGGATGCCTATCTCACGCGCCTGCTCAACCAGTTGCCGGAGGACCAGCGGGATGACTTGCGGGATGATCTGCTGCAACTGATCCGCAGCCGGGTGACGCTGGTGGAGCAGCTCAGCAGCCATATCAACACCCTGCTGGGGGAGGCCATCGCCCTGCAGATAAGCGAGAACCAGCTGCAGCAACTCAGCACCAAGCTGCAGCAGACCATCGATGATCAGTTGTTCTGGGTAGCCAGCAATCCACCGATCGGCCGTGACTGGCTGCTCAGCCTGCCGGAGCAGATGCTCTCCCAGTGGCAGGATCTGCAACCGCTCAACCAGATCAAGCGTCTGTTGCTGACCCTCAAGGATCACCCTGGCTGGCTGGCGCTACTGCTGGTCCTGGCTGGCATACCGCTGCTGCTGCGCAAGCGGCTGATCGACCGGCTGCAGCAACTGCATGGGGAAGTCGGGCATTATCGCCTCGACAACCAACGCACCACGCCCCGCGCCCTGCTGCTGACGGCGGTCTCGGTGCTACCCCTGCCCATCCTGCTGGGCGGCGCCGGTTTCGGCCTGACCTTTGGTGATACCCCCGCCATGCCCACGTTCGGCCAGGCACTGCTGCAACTGTCCGTGAGCTGGTTCGTGCTGCATCTGATGTATCGGCTGTTCGACCCCCAGGGCATCACCATCCGGCATTTCCGCTGGTCCGCAACCACGGTTTCGCGCCTGCGCAAGCTGACCCGGCGCCTGGCCTGGGTACTGTTGCCGATGGTGCTGATCATCAGCCTCGGCACCACCAACCCGGAGCATCTGGACAAGGACGTACTGGGCCGACTGGTCATGATCACCACCCTGGTGCTGTTCAGCCTGCTGGTTGGCAGTGTCATGCGCCAGAGCGAGCCCTTGAACAATTCCCGGATATTTCACTTCGGCGCGTCGCTGATTCTCATCCTGCTGCCACTGGTGCTGGCCGGGATGACCATATGGGGTTATCACTTCACCGCTATCCGCCTGGCGGACCGGATGATCGATACCCTGTACCTGATCACCGCCTGGATACTGCTGCAGGGCATCGTGGTACGCAATCTGCGCGTGGCCGGCCGCCATCTGGCCTACCAGCGGGCGATCAGCAAGCGCCAGGCCGAGGAGCAGGCCAATGGCACCGAAACGGAAGTGACACTGGACATCCCCGAACTCAAGCTCGAGCAGATCAACCAGCAATCGCTGCGGCTGGCCCGCCTCGGTCTACTGATCCTGTTCAGTGTGCTGGTGTACCTGGTCTGGTCCGACCTGATCAGCGCCGCCTCCTATCTGGAATCCATCACCCTGTGGGAGTACAACAGCGGTACCGCCGACAACCCGCTGATGGTGCCGCTCAGCGCCGGCGACCTGCTCGGTGCGATCATCGTCGTGGTGCTGACCATCACCCTGGCACGCAACCTGCCCGGCTTGCTGGAAATCCTGGTGCTGTCGCGCATGGAACTGCGCCAGGGCAGCAGTTACGCCATCACTACTCTGCTCAGCTATCTGATCGTCAGTGTCGGCATCATCAGTTGCCTGTCCACCCTCGGGGTCAGCTGGAACAAGCTGCAATGGCTGGTTGCCGCACTCGGCGTCGGTCTCGGTTTCGGCCTGCAGGAAATCTTCGCCAACTTCGTCTCCGGGCTGATCATCCTGTTCGAGCGGCCGGTACGCATCGGTGATGTGGTGACCATCGGCGAGCTGTCGGGCACGGTCAACCGCATCCGCATCCGTGCCACCACCATCACCGACTTCGACCGCAAGGAAATCATCGTCCCGAACAAGACCTTCGTCACCGAGCACCTGATCAACTGGTCGCTGTCCGACACCGTCACCCGTGTCACGGTGAAGATCGATGTAGCCTATGGTTCGGATGTGGCTCTGGTGCGCAGCCTGCTGCTGCAGATCGCCGAGAATAATCCGCGGGTGCTGGATGAACCGGAACCCCTGGTGCTGTTTCTCGGTTTCAATGACAACCGACTGGATCACGAACTGCGCATGCATGTGCGACAGTTGGGCGACCGCAACCCGGCCATCGACGAAACCAACCGGGAAATCGATCGCCTGTTCGCCGAAAACCATATAGAAATCGCCTCCCGACAGATGGATATCAATCTGCGTACCAGCCAGGGCCTGGAGCGGTTGATAAGCACCAGGAGAGAGTGAAACCGCCGCTTGCGCGGCAACAGGCGGGGAACGCACAATAGCGTTTTCCCTGTCATCCGAGCATTGCCAATGCCAAAAGCCTCCGAACTGAAGAAAGGCCAGATCGTCCAGATCAACAGCCAGCCGTATATCGTTTCCCAGATCGATGTGAAGAGCCCGTCCTCACGCAGCGGTACCACCCTGTACAAGGTGCGCTTCAACCATGCGCAGACCAAGCAGAAGCTCGAACAGAGCCTGACCGGTGATGACTTCTTCGCGCCCATCGACTTCCAGAAGCGCGCGGTGCAGTTTCTCTACCAGGATGCCGATGGCTACACCTTCATGGATAATGAGGATTACACCCAGTTCACCCTGAGCCTGGACGCCCTCGAAGAACAGATTCCCTACCTGTATGACGGTATCCAGGGGCTGTATGGGCTGGTGGTGGAAGGCAACCTGGTCGGTGTGGAGCTGCCGTCTGTGGTGGAGATGGCGATTGCCGAAACGCCGCCGGCTATCAAGGGTTCCTCGGCCAGCGCCAGGACCAAGACCGCGCGCTTTGCCAGCGGTCTGGAGATCCAGATCCCCGAGTACCTGGAAACCGGTGAAGTGGTACGCATCAACACCGAAACCGGTAAATTCATGTCGCGCGCCTGAGGATAAAGCATGTCGAACGAAGCCCTGATCATCGAATCGCCCAAGCCGGCGGATGCCTGCGTCATCTGGCTGCATGGCCTGGGCGCGGACCGCTATGACTTCGTGCCGGTGGTCAAGGCGCTGGAGCTGCCGGCCGATCACCGCGTACGCTTCATCTTCCCGCAGGCGCCAACCCGCCCGGTGACCATCAATAACGGCTTCCCCATGCCATGCTGGTTCGACATCCTGGCGATAGCGCCACAACGGGTGATGAATATGGCGCAGTTGGCCGAGTCGGTAGCGATGGTCCGCGGCCTGGTCGAGCAGCAGATCGACAGCGGCATCGACGCCTCGCGCATCGTGCTGGCCGGCTTCTCCCAGGGCGGTGCAGTGATCATGCTCGCAGCGGTGGAAAGTGGCCTGCCGCTGGGCGGCATCATGGCCCTGTCGACCTATGGCCCTGGCCTGGAACAGGCCCTGCGCGACCATCAGGGGCCGACGCTGGACGCTTTCTTCGCCCACGGCCTGCATGACGATATCCTGCGGCCGGAGCTCGGCCGCCAGGCCCACGACCTGTTGCAGGGCGCCGGGCATACCGCGCATTGGCACGTCTACCCGATGGGGCATGAGGTGTGCCCGGCGGAGATCGCCGATATCCGCGACTGGCTGAACAATCGTTTAGCGTGAAAGTCGCATAGCGAGCCTTCTAATGGCCTTCTCCCGTTCCGGGAGAAGGTGGCGCGTAGCGCCGGAAGAGGGAACGATCACGCCGCCGCGGACTTTCATTATTCGGGTGCCCATGGCGGCATGATCGTTGGGTCTTCGCTAACCGCCTGGGTTGCTTTACACTGCTCGATGATTCCCATATCACATCGAGAGACGATTGTGCTCAAGGCACTGAAAAAACTATTCAAACCGGGCAAGACACCGGCTCCGCATCACGAGACGCACATCGAGCCGGCCGCTGCCCCGGTCGCCCCGGGCAGCGCCACGCCGACACCCGCGGCGCAGGCCCAGGCTAAACACGACAAGCACGAAAAGAAGGATGCCCGCCCGCGGCGCACCCGCCAGGCCAAGGCACGTCCGGCACCTGCGCCGGCCAAGCCCTGGGCCATCACTGATTTCGCCGTGGAACCAGCCGAGGGCAAGACCCGCTTTCATGACTTCCCGCTGCCCGACAGCCTGATGCGCGCCATTCAGGACCAGGGGTTCAGCTATTGCACACCGATCCAGGCCCAGGTGCTGGGTAATACCCTGCTTGGGCACGACGCCATCGGGCGCGCCCAGACCGGCACCGGCAAAACCGCTGCGTTCCTGATCTCGACCATTACCCAGTTGCTGGAAACCCCGCCGCCGGATGAGCGCTTCATGGGCGAGCCGCGGGCGCTGATCATCGCACCGACCCGCGAGCTGGTGATGCAGATCGCCAGTGATGCCGAAGGCCTGACCAAGCATTGCGGCCTGAACGTCATGGGCTTCGTCGGCGGCATGGACTATGACAAGCAGCTCAAGCAGTTGGAAAAGAAATACTGCGACATCCTGGTGGCGACACCGGGGCGCCTGCTGGACTTCTGCAATCGCGGCGAGGTGCACCTGGACCTGGTCGAGGTGCTGATCCTGGATGAAGCCGACCGCATGCTGGATATGGGCTTCATCCCGCAGGTACGCCAGATCATCCGCCAGACCCCACGCAAGGGTGAGCGCCAGACGCTGCTGTTCTCCGCCACCTTCAGCGATGACGTGATGAACCTGGCGCAGCAGTGGACAGTCGACCCGGCCATCGTCGAGATCGAACCGGAACGCCCCGCCTCGGAAAACATCACCCAGAAGGTCTACGCCGTCAGCAGCAGCGACAAGTACAAGCTGCTGTTCAACCTGGTCACCCAACTGGAGCTGGAGCGGGTGATGGTGTTCGCCAACCGCAAGGACGAGGTGCGCCGCATCCAGGAACGTCTGGTGCGCGATGGCATCGATGCCGCCCAGCTGTCCGGCGACGTACCGCAGAACAAGCGGGTGCGCACGCTGGAGAACTTCCGCGAGGGCAAGCTGCGGGTGCTGGTCGCCACCGATGTGGCCGGGCGCGGTATTCATATCGACGGCATCAGCCACGTGATCAACTACACCCTGCCGGAAGACCCGGAGGACTACGTCCACCGCATCGGCCGGACCGGGCGCGCCGGTGCCAAGGGTACCTCGATCAGCTTCGCCGGCGAGGATGACGCCTTCCAGTTGCCACCGATCGAGGAATTGCTGGGCGGCAAGCTGGAGTGCATGCCACCGGAAGAAGAGCTGATCAAGCCGGTGCCCAAGCGTCAGCGCAGCGCCGAGGAGAAGGCCGCCAGCGATGCCAACGAAGCCGAACAGGCCGCCGCCGCTGCAGCCAATCGCAGGCGTTCAAGTTCAAGAAGGGATGGTCGACGGGACCGTCGCTGAGTCTTTTTCACAACCGGGCCGATGACTATAACCCGCTCATTCGGCCCGGGTGAACCCCCATCCGTCCGTTAATGGCGATCTTCCACATTTATTTCATTGACGCTTGTAGCCGTCATTTACTTTGCGCTATACCTCAATCAACCGACCGATGCCTGGCAGTGATCCATTGATACCGCCAGGTAATGCGAGTCGGTCTTGCGGACTGCCAGGTGCGGACCGGTGCCTGATACAGTCTCGTATACGGCCATTGCGAGGTAATAGCCCATGGAAGCGTGCGGAGCGACCCGACACACCTTCTACGTACTGGATACCAACGTCCTCATCCACGATCCCAATGCCCTGCTCAATTTTGAAGAACACCACGTTATCATCCCGATGACCGTCCTCGAAGAACTCGACAAGCTCAAATCAGGCAAGACCAGCACCGCCGCAGACTGCCGTCAGGCGATCCGGCTGATCGACCAGACCCTGGCCGATGCCCCTCCCGCGCTGGTTGAATCCGGCGTACCGATCCAGCGCGGCAAACTCGGCCCCAACGGCACCCTGGCGATCCTCATGGACAAGGCGCCGATCCCCGCGCACTGCCTGCCCAATGACATCAACGACAACAAGATCATCAACCAGTTATGCCAACTGCAGATCCGCCATCCCGATGACCGCATCGCGCTGGTGTCCAAGGACATCAACATGCGGCTCAAGGCCCGCGCCTGCGGTATCGATGCGGAGGACTACCACACCGACCAACTGCTCGACGACATCAACCTGCTGGCCCGCGGTTACCATCAGATCGAGGGCTCGTTCTGGGACCGCGCCAGCCGCGTCGAAACCCGCCAGCTGACTGGCCAGACCCTGCATGATGTGCAGTTGATCGACAACCTGCCGGCCCTGCACATCAATGACTTCATCATCGACGAGCAGGGCTTTGTCGGTCAGATCAAGGCAGTCGACGGGGTCAATCTGCAGCTGCTCGACATGCACCGCGAACCGCTGATGCATCAGGAAGCATGGGGACTGCGGCCGAGGGACCTGTTCCAGGCGCTGGCCATGCACGCCCTGCTGGACCCGGACATCCACCTGGTCAACCTCACCGGCGCCGCCGGCTCGGGCAAGACCATCCTGGCGCTGGCGGCAGCGATCGAGCAGACCATGGTCAGCAAGACCTACCGGCGCATCATCGCCACCCGCAGCACCCAGGGGCTGGACGAGGATATCGGCTTTCTCCCCGGTACCGAGAAGGAGAAGATGGAACCCTGGCTGGGCGCGATCACCGACAACCTGGAAGCCCTGCACATGGACGACGAATGCACCCATGGCAGCGTGGAATACATCCTCGACCGGGTACCGCTGCAGTTCAAGTCGCTGAACTACATCCGCGGGCGCAGCTTCCAGCAGAGCTTCATCCTGATCGACGAAAGCCAGAACCTCACACCGCACCAGATCAAGACCATCATCACCCGCGCTGGCAACGGCTCCAAGGTGGTGTGTCTGGGCAACCTGGCGCAGATCGATACACCCTACCTGAACGCCACCAGTTCCGGTCTTACCTACCTGACCGAATGTTTCAAGGACTTTCCCCACGGCGTGCATATTCACCTGCAGGGCGTACCCCGCTCGCTGCTGGCGGAGTACGCAGAGACCCACCTGTAAACCGGTCCAGCCCCTGCTGCAAGGAGGGGCTGCTCCCATGGATTGCCACGTCGGCAAAAAACGCCGCCTCGCAATGACGGCGGGGAGCGCAACGCGGCAAGCAGCGCACAAGAGCTTACCCAGAACCCCGTCATTGCGAGCCCTGCAAGGGTGCGGCAACCGCTTGTCATTGGGAGCCCTGCAAGGGCACTACAATCCTCGTCATTGCGAGCGAAGCGCGGCAATCCAGTGATAGCGGGATGCTCGAAGCATATGGATTGCCAAGACACAAGATAAACGGCTTTATCAGTCCCATTGGGAGCCTTTGGCCGGTGTATGCGGCATAATATCCGGCACTGCATTTAAGGAGCCCTTGTCATGCTGATGGTGATTTCCCCCGCCAAGACCCTGGATTACGACACCGCACCGGTCACCAAGCGCCATACCCTGCCGCGCTATCTGGATCACAGCCGGGAACTGATCGAGGTGCTGCGGGAAAAATCGCCCCAGGACATCGCCGTGCTGATGTCACTGTCGGACAAACTCGCCAGCCTCAACGTCGCCCGCTACGACAGCTGGAGCGATACCTTCACTGCCGAGAACAGCAAGCAGGCCCTGCTGGCATTCAAGGGTGACGTCTATACCGGGCTCAATGCCGAGGACTTCAGCGAGGAGGATTTCGACTTCGCCCAGCAGCACCTGCGCATGCTCTCCGGGCTGTACGGCATCCTGCGGCCACTGGACCTGATGCAGCCCTACCGCCTGGAAATGGGCACCAAACTGGCCAACCCGCGTGGCAAGGACCTGTACAGTTTCTGGGGCGAGCACATCACCGAGTGGCTGAACCAGGACCTGGCCGAACAGGGCGACGGCGTGCTGCTGAATCTGGCGTCACAGGAATATTTCGGCGCGGTCAAACCCAAGGCCCTGGATGGCCGGCTGATCGAGACGGTATTCAGGGACCAGAAGAACGGTCAGTACAAGATCATCAGCTTCTACGCCAAGAAGGCCCGTGGCCTGATGGCCCGCTATGTGATCAAGGAACGCCTGCAGGATCCGGAAGGGTTGAAGGACTTCAATCTGGACGGTTATCGCTATGACCAGGCCAGCTCCAGCCCTGACAAGCTGGTATTCCTGCGTGAAGAGCAGCGCTGAGCCATGACCGGCGCCGGGCAGAACGGCTCGTCACCAGGGCCCAGTGACCGACTTACCCAGTTGCTGCAACATAATCGCTGGTTTGGTGACCTGCCGACTGACTGCATCAGCGAGATAGTGGCGATGGCGCGATTGCGCGGGGTGGATGATGGGCAGCGGCTATTTGCCCGCGGCGATCTGCCGGACGGTCTGTATGGTATCTGCAGCGGCAGCGTGCGCATCAGCAATACCGGCACCGATGGGCGCGAAGCACTGCTGACGGTACTCAGCCCCGGCAGTTGGTTTGGCGAGATATCCCTGTTCGATGGCCTGCCCCGCACCCATGACGCCCATGCCATGGGTGCCACCGAACTGCTGCTGATTCCGCAGAAGGGTTTCCAGCAACTGCTCGAACGCCGTCCCGAGCTTTATCCGCATTTCATGCGGCTGCTGTGCCGACGCCTGCGCCTGTCATTCAACATGATGGACGACAGCGCCCTGCTCCCGCTGCCTGCCCGGCTGGCCAAACGCCTGTTGATGCATGCGCAGTACTACGGCGAAATGGCGATGAGCAATGAGCGGCTGTCCATCCAGCTATCCCAGGAAACCCTGGGCCTGATGCTCAACAGCTCGCGCCAGAGCATCAACCGCCTGCTCAAGCAGTTCGAACAGGCCGGCTGGATTCGCATCCACTACAGCCAGATCAGTATTCTCGATGAAGAAGCCCTGACCCGCATCGCAACGGGCAGCGGTATGCCTGGGGTGTAGCCCCCCGGTCCGCGTTCGGGCAATATGCCTATGGCCTGGCCCGGCCGTCGTCGAGCAGGCGCTCGACAACCCGGGAGCAGCGCGGTACCAGGGTGTAGCGCACCGACGCTACGCCTGCGGGCTGGCCGGCAGCCTTCAAACCCGTCGTCGAGCAGGCGCTCGACAACCCAGGAGCAGCGCGGTACCGGAGTGTAGCGCATCGGCGCTACGCCTGCGGACTGGCCCGCAGCCTCAAGACCCGTCGTCGAGCAGGCGCTCGACAACCCAGGAGCAGCGCGGTACCGGGGTGTAGCGCCCCCGCGCTACGCCTGCGGACTGGCCGGCAGCCTCAAGACCCGTCGTCGAGCAGGCACTCGACAACCCGGGAGCGGCACGGTACCGGGGTGTAGCGCCCCGGCGCTACGCCTGCGGGCTGGTCGGCAATCTCAGGCCTGGCCGTTACGCAGGCGCGCAATGAAATCATCCAGCCACGGCTTGGCATCTTCCTCGGGGGTGACCGTTTCACTGGCGTCGAGCCGCAGCATCGGCAGCGCTTCGCTGGCCTGGACTTCCAGCAGCAGCTCGCGGATTTGTTCACCACCCAGGCAGAAGGTATCGCCGTAACCGGCGTCGCCCAGCGCAATGACGCCGAAGGGTTTGCCTGTCAGCAAAGGAAAGCGCGACTGCATGTCGTAGTAGAAATCCTGGATGGTGGCCGGCAGTTCCCCCATGCCGGTGGTCGAGCAACAGACCAGGATCGCGTCAGCATTGGCCTCGAGCAATGCATCCACCGTCGCCGGCTTGATGCGGGTAACCTGCAGCCCGGCTGCCCGGCAGCGCTCTGCCGCTTCGTCAGCCACCTCATCGGCAGTGCCGAAAACCGAACCACTGAGTATCGCCAGATGCATCATTACCCCCTTTGCTGATTGACCGGGCGCATATTATGCCCCAATCGCCACCCCGCTGCCGGACCGAACCGGACAGACATGCTAATATGCCGCCCTCGACAGACCACAGGATGCCGGCCCGATGCATGACCAGCAGACCATTCTGATCACCGGAGCAGCCCAGCGCGTGGGCCTGCACTGCGCCCGGCGGCTCGCCGCCTATGGCTATCGGGTGCTGATCACCTGCCGTCGCCCGCGTCCGGAATGGCAGGACCACCCGCTGGACGGGGTCGAGGTGCTGCTGGCGGACTTTTCCAGCGTCGAAGGCATACAGCAACTGGTCGATACCCTGCAAAGCCGGCAGATCCGCCTGCGCGCGCTGATCCACAATGCCTCGGTGTGGCTGGATGACCAGGACAGCGCCGCTGCCCTGCAGCAGATGTTCATGGTGCACATGCAGGCGCCCTACCTGCTGAACCTGGCCTGCGCCGAGCTGTTCGACCCCGATGTCACCGGCGATATCATCCATATCAGTGATCATGTGGCCCAGCGCGGCAGCGCCCGGCACATTGCCTACAGCGCCACCAAGGCCGGTCTGGAAAGCCTCAGCCGCTCTTTTGCCGCCAGTCTTGCCCCGCGCATCAAGGTCAACGCCATCGCCCCGGCACTGATCATGTTCAACGAGGGCGATTCAGCGGCCTACCGGGAAAAGGCGCTGGCCAAGTCCGCGCTGGGTATCGAGCCCGGTCCGGAAGTGGTCTACCAGTCCATTCGCTACCTGATGGATAATCCCTACGTAACAGGTACCTGCCTCGACCTCAATGGCGGCAGAAACCTCAAATGAACCGACACGAGAATTCTGATGAGTCTTGAAAAGCTGACCAGCAACTACCACGACGTCCTCACCAACCTGGGCGAGAATCCCGAGCGCGAAGGTCTCAAGGGTACCCCTCTGCGCGCTGCCAAGGCCATGCAGTTTCTCTGCCGCGGCTATGAGCAGTCTCTGGAGGAGATCGTCAACGGCGCGCTGTTCGAGTCCTCCAGCGACGAGATGGTCATCGTCAAGAACATCGAGCTGTATTCGCTGTGCGAACACCACATGCTGCCCTTCATCGGCAAGGCACATGTGGCCTACATGCCCAATGGCAAGGTGATCGGCCTGTCCAAGGTGGCGCGCATCGTCGACATGTTCGCCCGTCGCCTGCAGATCCAGGAAAGCCTGACGCGGCAGGTCGCCGAAGCCGTGCAGTCGGTAACCGGTGCCAAGGGCGTAGCGGTGGTCATCGAAGCACGACACATGTGCATGATGATGCGCGGGGTGGAAAAGCAGAACTCCTCCATGCTGACCTCGGTGATGCTCGGCAGCTTCCGCGAGTCGTTCAATACCCGCCAGGAATTCCTGCAACTGATCGGACGGGATAGCTGACATGCAACGTCTTGAGCCTGGCATGGCGCGCATCCGGATCAAGAACCTGCGCCTGCGTACCTTCATCGGCATCAAGGAAGAAGAGATCAACAACCGCCAGGACGTGCTGATCAACGCGCTGATCCTGTACCCAGCCGACAGTGCGGTGGAGGTCAATGAGATCGACCATGCACTGAACTATCGCACCATCACCAAGGCCATCATCAGCCACGTGGAGGAGAACCGTTTCGCCCTGCTCGAACGGCTCACCCAGGAGCTGCTGGATATCGTCATGCAGCATCCCCAGGTGCGTTATGCCGAGATCGAGGTGGACAAGCCGCACGCCCTGCGGTTCGCCGAATCGGTCTCCATCACCCTGAGCGGCGAACGCTGATGACACCCGAGTCTTTCAAGAACCGGCTCGGCAGTGCCGAGCACCGCTTTGCCGATACCCTGGCCTTCATTGACCAGAACTACCAGTACCAGCCCAGCGCCTTCCGCAACGGCCCGCTGCACAACAGTGCGGAACAGAACCAGGGCTCGTGCCGGGTGCTGGCCATGGCGCTGGACCTGGGGTTGAGCGACGAACAGGCACTGCACTGCTTCGGCGAGCACTACCAGTCGGTACTTGCCCAGCCCGAGGGCAGCGAGCATGCCAATATCCGCGCACTGATGCAGCACGGCCTGGCCGCGGTGCACTTCGACAACCAGCCACTCACCCGGTGCTGAACAGCGCCCAGCCAACGGAGCATCCATGGCGGTCAAGCAACTCGAACCACGCGGCGACTTTCCCGCCCCCGGCCTGTTTCGCCGCCTGGCCAGTGCCTTCTATGACCTGATGCTGTGCCTGGCGCTGCTGATGGTGCTGATCCTACTCTACCAGCAAGGCCTGTTGCGCCTGATCTATGGAGCGGAGACGCTGCAGGCCATGTCCGATGCCGGCAACCTGGACCGCGACCCAGTGCTCACCATCCTGATGATCATTTCCATCTATGGTTTCTTCGGGCTGTTCTGGACGCTCACCGGCCAGACCCTCGGCATGCAGGCCTGGCGCACGCGGGTACAGCAGATCGATGGCAGCTCCATCACCTGGCGTCAGGCCATCAATCGGGTCAGCGTGTCCTTCATCGCCTGGGCCTGCGGCGGGCTGGGCATATGGTGGGCACTGTGGGACAAGCAGTCACGCACCTGGCAGGATATCGCCTCCGGGACCCGGACGGTGGTGTTGCCGAAGAGAAAGTGAACCGAACGCTGCCGCTGCGCAGCATCCATAAGCAGATACCGATATGAATCTCGCCCTGACCACCTCCTATGCCCTGGTGGTAACCCTGCTGATCGCCACTCCTGGGCCGGTGGTGGCGCTGGTCATCAACACCGCCTCGGCGGCCGGATCGAAAAAGGCACTTCAGACCGCCATCGGCGCCAATGGCGCTTCCCTGGCGCTGATTGCCGCCGCGGCGGCGATCATTTCCGGCGCGGCGGTACTGCAACCGGAAACCCTGCGCTGGATCAGCATCGCCGGCTGCCTGTATATCGGCTGGCTGGCGATTTCGGCGATACGCGAGCATGTGACGCTGCCGAGCGAGGCGCAGCAGGGGCGCAGACTGCAACAGGGCGGCTGGTTGAAAGGCTTTCTGGTGGGTATCTCCAACCCGAAGGACATCCTGTTCTTCGTTGCGCTGTTTCCGCAGTTCATCCAGGTCACCGAGTCCTTCGCCACCAGCATGGGTCTGCTCGCGGCCATCTGGGTTGCCCTGGATCTGCTGATCCTCGGCGCCTACATCTTCATTCTTGGGAAGGTGCTGTCGGTCCGCTACCGGCGCTGGATCGCGCTGGTCTCGGCGGTGTTGCTGCTGGGTATTGCCGTGGCAGGGCTGGTGTACAACCTCAGCGCCTGAGGACGATAGCGCGGGCTGAGGAACTCAGCCCGCCCTGCGCATCAACCAGGCGCCCATGGCGATCAGGATGACAATCGGCAACAGCACCGCAATCAACGGCGAGAAGCCGAACACCAGGCTGGAGGGTCCGAGCAGGTCCTGCACGATGCGGAAGCTGAAACCGACCAGCACCCCGGTGAATACGCGCTGCCCCAGGGTGACCGAGCGCAGCGGGCCGAAGATGAAGGAGATGGCGACGAACACCAGCGCGGCGGTGGTCAACGGTTGCAGCAGCTTCTTCCAGAACGCCAGCCAGTACTGGCTGTTGTTCAGCCCCTGCTCGGCGAGATAGCCCTGGTAATGCCAGATGCCGGTCAAGGGCAGCACATCCGGGTCCAGTAGCACGACCCTGAGCAGACGGGGTGACAGCCCCACATCCCAGCGCTGCTGTGGATGATGCTCTACCCGGCTGGTGCCCTCGGGTTCAAACAGGGTGGTGGCGATATCTTCCAGCAACCAGTCCTCACCCTGCACGCTGGCGCGCTGGGCGAAGCTGGTTTCCAGCAGCTCGCGCTGTTCGTCGAAGCGGTAGCGGGTGATGCCATGCAGTATGCCATTGGGCTGCACGGCGTTGATGTGGATGAAATCATTACCCTCGCGATGCCACAGCCCCTTGGATTTGACCGCTTCGCCACTGCCGATCGCCAGTGCACGGCGGCTTTGGGCGAGATTTTCACTGTAGGGCGCGGCGTACTCACCGAGCAGTACACCGGCCAGCATCAGTACCAGCAGCGGCTTGAGCACCGCACCCATGATCCGGGCGATGGATACCCCCGAGGCACGCATCACCGTCAGTTCCGAGTTGCTGGCCAGCGAGCCCAGACCGATCAGACAGCCCACCAGGGCCGCCATGGGTAGCATTTCATACAGGCGTCGCGGGAAGGTTAGGAAGATGTAGGTCAGCGCCTCCAGCGCGCCGTAATCGCCCTCCAGATCCTCCAGCTCGCCGATGTAGGCGAACAACAGATCCAGCCCGACGATGATCAGCGCCACGGCCAGCACGCTGCTGATAACGGACTTGCCGATATAGCGATCAAGCAGCCGCATGCGCACCTCCGGTCGGGCCACTGCGGGCGGTCAGGGCGCGCAGATTGAGCAACACGCCTACCCCCAGAAATACCAGATGCACCCACCACAGGCCGATGAAGGCCGGGGTCTTGCCGGCCTCCATCCAGCCCCTGGCGCTGACCAGCAACACCAGGTAGGCCATGTACAGAATCACCGCCGGTATCAATTTCAGGAAGCGCCCCTGGCGTGGATTGACCCGCGCCAGGGGGACGGCGAAGAACGCCACTATCGGCACCAGCAAGGGAATCGCCAGGCGCCACTGCAATTCGGCGCGGTTCTTCAGATCGGTGTCACCGAGCAACCGTGCGGTGGACATGGCCTCACGGTCATTGACCTCGGTCACCACCTCCGGCTTGGGCAGCAGGACGCCGTAGGTATCGTATTGAATGGTACGGAAATCCGCCGCACCAGGACGGCCGTCATAGCGGTAGCCGTTCTGCAGCACCAGATAGCGACTGCCGTCGGCGTTCATCTGCTGCCGCCCGCGCTCAGCCACCAGCACACCGACACTGGCATCCTCGCCCGAGCCGGTGCGCTCGGCGATGAAGATGGTCTCCAGCTCGGTGCGGTCATCCGACAGACCGCCGGCATAGGTCACCCGCTGGCCACTGCCCAGGGTCTGGAAGCGACCGGCGGCCAGGGTATCGAATTCGGTCATGGCATCCTGTTCGTTGAACAGCTGCTGGGTCTTCAGCACCCCCGCCGGCGCCACCCACAGGCTCAGCCAGGCCACCAGCAACGCCACCAGCAATGCCGGCCCCTGGGTATAGCCGAGAACCTTGCGATCACTGATCCCGGTCGCCGACAGCACCGCCATTTCACTGTCCAGATACATCCGCCCGTAGGCCAGCAGGATGCCGAGAAACATACCCAGCGGCAGAATCAGCACCACGAAACCCGGCAGCCGATAGGCCATGATGGTGAACAGCACACCCGGGTCCAATTGCCCCGCTGCCGCTTGCGCCAGGTACTTGATGAAACGACCGCTCATGATGATCAGTAGCAGCACGCCACTGACCGCCGCCAGGGTGGTCAGCACCTCACGGCTCAGGTATCGGAATACGATCACAACTTGTTTCCTTGAATCCGGGGCTTTATGGCCTCACGGGAATAGGCCAGAATGCAGTGACAGCAAGCCTGTCCGCAGGTGGCTGGCCAGCATCGGCATAAAAGCCGGTCGCAATGGGCAGCATTATCGGTCAAACCACATGATTTGTCTTGGGGAGCACCATGGAGTTCAACGTCAAACACGGCGCACTGGAAACCATTAAAACCGGTTGTCTGGTGGTCGGCATCAACGAAGCACGCACCCTCACCGGCACCGCCGCCAGTCTCGACGGCATCTGCGGCGGCCAGATCAGCGCCGCGGTCAAGCGCGGCGACATCACCGGCAAGTCGGGTCAGAGCCTGATGTTGTTTGCCCTGCCGGGCATCAGCGCCCAGCGCGTGCTGCTGGTCGGCACCGGCAAAAACGCCGAAATGAGCGATCGTGACTTCCGCAAGCTGGCCCAGAAAGTGGTCGCCACGCTGAAAAATGGCGGCGCCACCGATGCCGTACTGGCGCTGACCGCATTGCCGGTCAAGAACCGCGACCTCTATTCACGCACCCGGCTGCTGGTGGAAACCGTCCGCGAGAGCCTGTACCAGTTCGACCAGTTCAAGAGCAAGAAGGCCGACAAGCCGCGCCTGAAGAAATGCACCCTCTGGTCCGCCGACAAGGCCGATGCCGAGGCGCTCAAGCGCGCCATCCTCCACGGCCAGGCCATCAGCGATGGTACGGACCTGACCCGCGACCTGGGCAACCTGCCCGGCAACGTATGCACCCCGACCTACCTTGCCAAGGAAGCCAAGGCCCTGGCCAAGCAGTTCAAGGGCATCGAAGCGGAAGTACTGGAAGAAAAGGACATGAAGGCGCTGGGCATGGGCTCGCTGCTCGCCGTCAGTGCCGGCAGTGCCGAGCCGGCCAAGCTGATCCGCCTCAGTTACCAGGGCACCGATGCCAAGGCCAAGCCCCATGTACTGGTTGGCAAGGGCATTACCTTCGACACCGGCGGCATCAGCATCAAGCCCGGCGCCAGCATGGATGAAATGAAATACGACATGTGCGGCGCGGCAACCGTGCTCGGCGTATTCAAGGCCATTGTCAGCCTGCAGCTGCCGATCAACCTGACCGTGCTCATCGCCTCTGCCGAAAACATGCCCAGCGGCACCGCCGCCAAGCCCGGCGACATCGTCACCAGCATGTCCGGCCAGACCATCGAGATCCTCAATACCGACGCCGAAGGCCGTCTGGTACTGTGCGACGCACTGACCTACGCCGAACGCTTCAATCCGGCCAGCGTGGTCGACATCGCCACCCTCACTGGCGCCTGCATCGTCGCCCTGGGCAGCCACACCACCGGCGTCATGGGCAACAATGACGAGCTCATCGAAAAACTGCTCGATGCCGGCAAACAGGCCGACGACCGTGGCTGGCAGTTGCCGCTGTTCGACGAGTACCAGGAGCAGTTGGACAGCCCCTTCGCCGACATCGCCAACATCGGTGGCCCCAAGGCCGGCACCATCACCGCCGCCTGCTTCCTGTCCCGGTTCACCAAGGCCTACCCCTGGGCGCACCTGGACATCGCCGGCACCGCGTGGATCAGCGGCGGCAAGGAGAAGGGCGCCACCGGTCGCCCGGTGCCGTTGCTGACCCAGTATCTGTTGAATCAGGTTCAGGGTTAAGGCCACACGACGCTATCCGGAAATATTGACTACGCCGACACCTCCGAGCCGGGTCCGGTAGCGCCGGTCACAGACCGTCGATAGCCAGGGATGGCTATCGCGAGCTACAGGGACGTACTTGCCGCGTGTCTGTGACCGGCGCTACCGGGCCCGGCGACGCGCGAAGGTAATGCCGTCGATATTTCCTTGCACGGAACCCGAACCGTACTTTCCAACAGCCAACGGCAACCATGACCAGAATCGACTTCTACGTCCTCAACAGCAACCAGATCGAAGCCCGGCGGCAGTTCGCCTGTCGCCTGGCCTACAAGGCCTGGGAACAGAACCGGCAGGTGTACCTGCACTGCGCAGACGAGGCTGAAGCCGCCAGCATCGACGAGCTGCTGTGGTCGTTCCGCGCCGACAGCTTCCTGCCCCACGCACTGCATCCCGACCAGCCGAACGAAACCGTGGTCTGTGGCTGGGGAGACGACCCGACACCACACCACGACCTGCTGATCAACCTCAGCAACGACACCCCCGAATTCTTCAGCCGCTTCAACCGCCTGGCGGAAATACTGGTCGAACACGACCCAATCCTGACTCCAGCCCGGGAACGATTTCGTTTTTATCGCAAACGGGGCTATCCTCTGAAAACTCATCAGATACGGATAGCAGGATGAAGTATGAAGCAGCGCGAACCAACGGACCCGTCACGCTTGCTGAAGGACCTGGAGTCCATCCGCACACTGCTGGATGACGACCCGCCAGCAGACCACCAGCTCGACATTCCCCTGTTGCAGGACATCATCAGCTCCGGCAGTGACAAGCCGGCGCCACCTCCTGCCTCTTCCGCCAGCAAGACACCCAACCCCTTCCTGCCCTATGAGTCCCTGGCACGCCTGGCCGGTGAACGGGTCCAGCTTGAACGCATCCTGCAACAGACCACCCAGCAATCCCTGCTCGGCCCGCATACCGGTGCCCGGGAAGTGCGCATGGAAGCCCGACTGCAAGCCGAAGCGCAACTGGTCATGCAGGATGTCATCGATGAGATACTGCCGGTGATCGAAGCCGAGCTGCGCAAACGTTTGAATGGGAAGCTGGAGCAGATCGTGCAGGAACAGCTGAACCAGGGGGTAGTGGATAGCTGACCGTCGCAAGGGCCATGCTGTCAGACATGGCCCCCACACACGCTATCAGACCAGTGGCGGATCCGTTTCCCGCTCGAAGCTCCTGTGCTGCGTCAGTGAGTCGATAAACTGCTGTAGCGCCTTATCGGTATCCTTGGTCGCAATATGGACACCGGGATAAGCGGACGCCGGATCGATTCCCGCCTTTTCCAGCACCCGGCCACCTTCGGCAACAGCCAGGATGGGTTTGCAATGGCGGAACAGGTGGCGGACAAACCCCAGCGCCTGTCCATTTCCACTCATCGCCTCCACTGACGCCTTGCCTCCCGGCACCACCATCGCATCGAACAGTACCGACGGAGAGGCTTCGAAAGTGGTGTCCGCTTCCACTGCATTACCACTGCCCTGAATCTCACCCAGCTTGGAGCTGACGATTCTTACCACCGCTCCCTGATCGATAAGCGACGTACAGAGCGCCTGCACCGCCTTGCCATCCACCCCTTGTTCACAGATGACAGCGATTTTCCGGGTTCTGATCCCGGCCTCGCCCGGATGGGCGGTCAAGGACAGAAAATCCGATTTATCCACCTCGGCCTTGAATTTCCGGTCCGTCGCCAGCGGCATGGGCGGCGGCAGTTCAGTGATCCCCAGCTTGTCCGCTATGGGCTTGGCCAGCTCATCCGAGACATTACGCAACATCGACACGACCCGTACCCTCACAGCAGGCACGGTCAGCTTGCTCAACTCAAATGCGAAACCATCGATGATGTGCTTCTGCTCATGGCTCGTCTGGCTATTGAAGAACAACCTGGCCTGGTTATAGTGCTCGGCAAACTTCTCCGCCTTGGCAGTGATCTCGACCCCGGAAACCGGCTCGGGAAACGCAACGAAGCCATCTGCGCCAGCCTGGAACGGGCAGCCCCCACCGAGGGAGTTGGGTTCATAGGCCACCCGCCCCCGATGAATGGCCTGCCTGTGCATACCGTCTCGCTGGTTGTTGTTGACCGTCACCAAGGAGGCGTTGATGGGCAGCTCATGAAAATTGGGCCCGCCCAGACGTGACAGCTGGGTGTCCGCATAGGAATGGATGCGTCCTGCCAACAGCGGATCGTTGGTGAAGTCGATGCCCGGAATGACATGGGCGGCACAGAACGCAACCTGCTCGGTTTCCGCAAAGAAGTTATCCGGATTGCGGTTCAGCACCAGCCGTCCCACCGGCGTGACCGGCACCAGCTCTTCCGGGATCAGCTTGGTAGCATCGAGCAGATCGAAACTGAATTTCTCCGCATCCTCCTCCGGCACCAGCTGAACGCCTACCGTCCACTCGGGATAATCACCGGCCTCGATCGCCTCCCACAGATCCCGACGGTGATAGTCAGGGTCTGCACCGGAAATCTTCACTGCCTCGTCCCACATGAGCGAATGCGTACCCCATTTGGGGGTCAGGTGAAATTTGACGAAGGTGGATTTGCCCTCCCGCGTGACAAAGCGGAACGTGTGAACACCGAACCCCTGCATCATCCTGTAGCTACGGGGAATCGCCCGGTCGGACATCTGCCACATCAGCATGTGGGTGCTCTCGGGCATCAGAGAGACGAAGTCCCAGAAGGTGTCATGGGCAGAAGCGGCCTGGGGCATGGCATGGTGGGGTTCCGGCTTGACGGCATGCACCAGGTCCGGAAACTTGATGGCGTCCTGAATGAAGAACACCGGCATATTGTTTCCCACCAGATCCCAGTTGCCCTGGTCGGTGTAGAACTTGATGGCGAAGCCGCGCACATCCCGGGCAGTGTCCTTTGATCCCCTCTCCCCCGCTACTGTCGAGAACCGCACGAATACCGGGGTTTGCTTGCCTTTTTCCGCGAACGGCGCGGCACAGGTCAGGCTCCCAAGATCATCAAAACTCTCAAAATAGCCATGTGCCCCGGAACCTCGGGCATGAACAATACGCTCCGGTATGCGCTCATGGTCAAAATGGGTGATTTTCTCTCTGAGGATGAAGTCCTTGAGCAAGGCAGGGCCACGGGCGCCGACTTTCAGCGAGGACTGATTATCTGCAATCAGCACGCCCTGGTTGGTCGTCAATGGGCCTGGTTTGGGTGTGGCTCGCGCCTTGTCCAGGGATCCATCCCGATAGTCACTATCGCTCCCCGCCCCCGTCTTGTCGCTGACATTCTTCTCACTCAGCGTACTGGCAGTAGCCAACTCATCAAATACCGGAGAAACTTTACCCGACACGGCAACTTTACCGTTATCGGCATACTCACTCTCTTTGGTTTCGTTATATTCAATACTTCCAGAAACATCACCAACAATCCTGGCTTGTTTCAATTCAGGCTTCTTTGTGTTATCCGGGGCTGCAGCGGGAGCGCCATCAGTTGCAAGATAGGCAGTATCAGGAATGAACTTACCGCCCTTGTCTTTACCATTCTTAGCCATATCCTCACCTCAAAAGTTTGAATGTCGGATCGCCCTCCCAAGCGTAAAGACTAGCCCATCCCCCGCGCACGTCAAACCTTGCAACAAACAGGCTATAACTCCTTATTTAAAATAAAAATGAAACCACCTGACAATTACACAACAAACAGTTCAGACAAAAATATTAGATACGAAAAACCCATAACAAACAAAAGCCAGCAATTAAATATATGAACTTATAAAGACCGTAAAACTGGTTTTTGAATAGAAACGCTAGCCGAACTCAATTTACTTCCAGCCACTACCAAGTATGGAAGGCCGGGTTCCATCCCGGCCAGCGGATCTGCCGCCAATATCCCTGTCGAGATGGAACTCGACATTCCAATGCCCAGCGTAGATACGCGACACCTTCCCCATCCAGCGCGCGTTGCTCTATCCCTGCCGGACCCTGTCAGCGCGACAGGGTCCACGCTGACAAGCTTCCCGGAACGGACTCAGGCCGGCACCATCTGATCAAGCCCGTCCCGCATGCGCAGAGCATCCTCCCGGAAGCAACGCGCAGCCTGTAGCAACGCCAGCAGGGTGAGGAACAACGCCACCGGAATCAGCAGCATGGCATCGTGCAGGCCGACAGCCTTGAATACCTCGGTCATTTCAGTGGCACCGGCGGCATGCATGGCCGCCTGGGCCGAACGGTCGGACAGCCAGCCCACCACCAACGGCCCGAGGCCACCGCCAAGCAGATACAGACCGGCAAAGAACAGCGCCATGGCGGTCGCACGCAGGCGCGGTTCGACTACATCCTGGATCGCCGTATAGACGCAGGTATAGAAGTTGTAGGAGAACAGCCAGCCAATACTGAACACACCAACGAAAACCGCCGTGTCGATGCGCCCGGCGCTCAGCGCCCAGGCGGTGCAAACGCAGGCCACCAACATGCTGAAGGCGGCGAACAGCAGCCGACCGGCAGCCCAGCGCTGATGAATCTTGTCCGCCAACCAGCCGCCCAGGGTCAACCCGAACAAGCCGGTTACACCAACGATCACCCCGGTAGCCATGGCCGCGTTCTGCAGCCCCAACCCGAAGTAGCGCTGCAGCATCGGCACCATGAAGGAGTTGCAGGCATAGGAAGCAAAGTTGAAGGCCAGACCGGCCAGTACCAGCCACCAGAAGGTACGGATCGCCAGCACCTTGCGCAGCGGCTTGTCCACCGGTGCGGCGCTGACCTGCACGCTCTCCGCCGCGCCACGGGTCGGCTCGCGGATAAAGAACAGGAATACCGCCAGGATAAGGCCCGGCACGGCGGCAATGAAGAACGGCGCGCGCCAGCTGTCGAAGGCCTGGACCATGGCACCGATGGTAAAGAACGCCAGCAGCAGCCCCAACGGCAGGCCGAGCATGAAGATGCCCATGGCCCGTGCCCGCTTGTGCGCCGGGAACAGGTCACCGATCAGCGAGTTGGCCGCCGGGGCGTAGCTGGCCTCACCGATACCGATGCCCATGCGGATCAGCAGGAAGCTCCAGAAATTCCAGGCCATGCCGTTCAGTGCGGTCAAGCCGCTCCAGGCGGCCAGCCCCCAGCCCATAATCTTGCGCCGCGCACCGGTGTCAGCCATGCGCCCCAGCGGTAAACCCGCCATGGCATAGACGATGGTGAAAGCCGTGCCGACCAGGCCCAGTTGCAGATCGCTCAGGCCCCATTCCAGGCGGATCGGCTCGATGATGATGGCCGGAATGGTACGGTCGAAGAAGTTGAACAGGTTGGCGAGAAAAAGCAGAAACAGGATGCGCCAGGCGTTGGACGCTTGCTGATTGGGCTGCATGGAGAGTTCTCTTGTTGTTGTCCTTGGGCGGCCTCTCGCGGCGACACTTGCCTTGGCAGCATCGTCCGAAGGTCTGCTACGGACAATCTAGAACCTTTACCAGGGCCTGTCTCCGACTATTCGCTGGATTTATGTCTGCCGATGACTGCCCGCCAAATCATTTTTTTCGCTGAAGCTGAATGCAGCCTGAACAAAATGGATAAACCCCGGAGCGAGAAAGCCATTTTCCTTATAGTGGGCAAGTAGCTCAGCTACGCTCACCAACTTTCTCTTATATATCAATGTCTTTTGCATGGAAACCGGATCTGGCATGCCCTCCGCTCAAGTCCACGCAAATGACAAGGATAGGACTGCATGAACCACACATTGCTCAATGAGCGATGGCGCATCCGCCCGTTTGTCGCCTGCCATATGATCGCTCTACTACTGTTGGCCACCTGGCTGTGGGCCCCTGGCCGAGCGTTGTGGGACGAGTTCGATCTGCAACTGTTCGCCCTGCTCAACGAGCCGGTACATGGCGCGGGCCTGTGGGCGAAGATCTGGGCAATTGGCAGCATGCGCCTGGCAGACCTGGGCGTTGGCCTACTGATGCTGGCGGTGATGCTCAAGGCAAATCTGGTATTCAGCGGTGCGCAGATACGCAGGGGGCTGTATGCCTTTCTGGCGGCACTGCTGGTCATGTTGCTGTTTCGCGTCGGCTTCGCTGAACTGGTGAAACTGATGGGTTGGCAACGCCCGAGTGCGTCGCTGGTGGTGGAAGGCGCTGCACGGCTGACAGAGCTGTTCCCAGGGTGGGAGGAACGCTGGGACATGAAGGACAGCGCATCGCGCAGCTTCCCTGGCGATCACGCCTCGGTGCTGCTGCTCTGGGCCATGTTCATGAGCTTCTTTGCCCGTAACTGGCGCTTGCTGCTGGTCTGGACGATGGCCGTGATCTTCATGCTGCCGCGCCTGGTGGCGGGCGCGCACTGGGGATCGGATGCTCTGGTTGGCGGAGCATTTCTCGCCCTTCTGGGGCTGGCCTGGGCCTGTTTCACCCCGTTCGCCTGCAAGGCCAGCGGATGGATGGAAACAGTTACCCTACCGCTGACCCGCCTGCTCGCGAGGCTACCACTGCTGGGCCGTCTGAGCGTAATCAGCGGGCGCGGATGATAATGTTCCAACAAACTGAAAGCGAATAGAGTCAGTGGCTGTGCGGCTCCTCACCCAGTAACTCAAGCGCCTCGCCCAACACCGTAACCGACTCCTCGTGCTGCCCGGCGTCATGCAACTCCTCTCCTTGCGCACGCAACGCCACCACCCGATCCAGCACCGCTTCATCGGTTGGCGGATTGCTTTCCAGGATGGCATCGATCCTAGCCATATCCTGAGGACAATGCATGGCAAAAGCAGCAGAACTGAGCACCATTGCAGCAAACAGCAGGAATAAACGGGACATGACCACAACCCTCGTCTGATGGGTTCCCAGCACCCTCCAAGCGTAGTTCACAAACGGGGGGTTGTAACCGATACGGACGTTGTCACGACCTGGCCGATCACCCAAGATGACGGGCACCGCAGCGACGCGCCGACGCGCGGAGTTGTCATCAAGCGCAGCGGCTGCGCCACATGAAGTGAGGTTGTCGTGAACGATATCGCAAGTAATCAACAGTATTTTGACCAGGTGTTCGATCGGCAGCATCTGTCGTCAGCTGATATCAGGGAGTCCGTCTTCGAGGAGTGCGAGTTCAGCGATTGCGACTTTTCTGCCAGTACGCTGGCTCGCTGCAAGTTCGTCGACTGCACCTTCAAACGTTGCAACCTGAGCCTCATGACCCTTTCTCAATCACGCTTCTCCACGGTGGAATTCATTGAATGCAAGCTGGTGGGAGTGGACTGGACCAAGGCCCAGTGGCCATCCTTCGACCTGGCTCCAGGGTTGGCCTTCAGAAGCTGCATACTGAATGACTCCAGCTTCTTTGGACTGACTCTTCACTCGCTGCAACTGCAGGATTGCAGGCTGCATGACGTGGACTTCCGGGAGGGCAACTTTTCCGGATCTGCAATGCGTGATTGCGAGTTCAGCAACAGCGTATTCATGCGCACTGACCTGAGCAAGGTCGATTTCAGTGGGTCAACGGATTTCACCATTGACGTATTGACGAACAAGATCACCAAGGCAACCTTCTCCCGCATGGAAGCCTTGAGCCTGCTGGATAGTCTCGGTATCGAGCTGGTTGATTAGGTGTCGAACTGAGCAAAAACCGATGACAGTATCCAAAGCCTACTCGCTGCTCGAAGCCCAGTGCCTGCTGGCCTGGGTTGGCATCTCACCCCACTGGCAATGAGCCGGGGCAGGCCCACTACCGTCACTGCAAGCTGGACAATGGTGCGGCTCGCAGCGCTAACCGGCTACATCCATTCCCCAGCGAGGCCAGGCACAGCTTTATACTCACTCACTGCCTTCCAGGTGCCTCACTGAACGCAGTCACCTCGTCACCCCGGAGCGTTAGAACCTCATAACCATTCCGCGTCACCGCAACCGTGTGTTCCCACTGGGCAGACAGCGTCTTATCGCTGGTCACGACAGTCCAACCATCCTTTTTCAATTTAACTTTGGCCTTTCCCTGGTTAATCATCGGCTCGATTGTAAATGTCATGCCTTCCTGCAGCACCAGTCCTTTCCCCTGCTGACCAAAATTCAGCACCTGCGGCTCCTCATGCATTTCCCTACCAATGCCATGACCACAGTATTCACGCACAACGGAATACCCATGCCGTGCTGCATGTTGCTGAATTGCGTGTCCAACATCGCCTAATGTGGCCCCGGGCTTCACTACACGTATTCCTTCCCACATTGCCTCATAGGTTTGATCGACCAGTCGCTTTGCAAACGGTGAAACATCACCAATCATGTACATCTTGCTGGAGTCGGCAATAAAACCACCATGTTCAAGCGTGATATCGACATTGACGATATCACCCGACTTCAGCTTCTGAACATCTGAAGGAATACCATGGCACACCACATGGTTCACTGACGTGTTCAGCACATACTGATAGCCGTACTGCCCCTTGCTGGCAGGGCGTGCCTTCAGATGATCCACAATATAGCGCTCGGCCAGGTTATTGATATCCATCGTGGAGATACCCAGCGTTACCTGCTCATCGAGGTAACTGAAAACTGACGCAAGAAGCCGACCGGCCTCGCGCATTATCTGCAATTCCTGTTCATTTTTTAGTATGACCTCAGCCACCCATGACCCTCCTTATATCAACATCTGCATGTTTCATCTGCTCGCTCACAATTTGAGAGAACGACATGCTCGGATTGGTCTCCGCAAGCATACCTATTTTTATCCAGTACTCAGCCTGAGCATTGATGGAGCGCACCATGACCGAACTAGCCTTGCGGACTTCCTCGTGGAGGTCATCATTGATTTTCACGATACCCATAACAGATCCATATATGAAACGTATACGAATCATATAGAGAACCCGAACAGAGCGCAAAGATGACCGCAGCGGTCCGGGAAAGCCAGAACCGCTTGCGACCTATGAATTGGTACGAGCGCTGACCTGACCGCCCCCGTGAAAGCAAGTAACGCGACAATGAACCCACCCCGATAACGGGTGGTCAGGCTCAGATGAAGAAAGACGTACTTTTCATTGGAGCCCCATTCCCCGATTTCACAAAAGAAACACAAAACCCCCAATGATCGCCGCAAACAGAACAGACAGGCCGATCATCACCTTCCAGGGAAAAGGCCGCGGGGGCGGCTGTACGGCTAACTGCTCGTTCAGATAGTTTCTCAGCAAGCGGGTATTACGCGTGTTGGCCTTGTAGACAGCATCGAAGGCATCCCCCACAACCGGTATCAGCCCACCGACAAAGTCGATCCCGATATTACGCAGCATGCGCCGCTTCACCTCCTTGCTCGCACCAGCGCGCTGTGCCTCCCACAGCACATAGCCAGACATCGCCAACCCGATCAAATCACCAATACCCGGCACCAGGCCAATCAGGGGATCGACCCCGATCTTGAATCGGGTGAAAGGCAGACCGATGCTACTGTCGGTGAAACGGCTGAACTTATCGAGCCGCGCAAGTATGGCGCGTTGTTCGGCTTCGGATGGCTTTCTGGTCATTACGGCTCCGGTAGCAAAGGGCGTCAGATCAATATAGGCTCAAAATGCGCCGCAAGCGTTGCCATACCAAGGCTCACGACAACCGAGCTGCCCATTATGAATGCCATGTCCACTTCGCCAACACATATCGAACAGATCTACCGGGACCATTCTCGCCGGGTTCTCGCGACGCTGATCCGCTTGCTCAACGACTTCAGCCTGGCCGAGGAATCCCTGCAGGAAGCCTTCGTCGCGGCCTTGCGGCAATGGCCACAGGAAGGCATACCCGACAATCCTGCCGCGTGGCTGATCAGCACCGGCCACCGGCGTGGCATCGACCAGATCCGCCGCAACCAGACCGCACGCCGCCATGCCCACCTGGTGGAACCTGGCGACGCCTCCATGGAGGAAGCCGACGAGACTCCCATCGATGATGATCTGCTGCGATTACTGTTCACCTGCTGTCATCCCGCGCTGGCCATGGAAGCGCGGGTAGCACTGACCTTGCGGGAAATGTGCGGCCTTACTACCGAGCAGATCGCTCGAGCCCTGCTGCAGAAGCCCGTCACCGTGGCGCAGCGAATCGTCCGCGCCAAACGCAAGATCCGTGACGCCGGCATCCCCTACAAGGTGCCGGACAGTCACGAGTTGCCGCAGCGACTCCCCGACGTGCTCAAGGTGATCTACCTGGTGTTCAATGAAGGTTACTCACGTACCGAAGGGCAGCATGTCCTCGATGTCAGCCTCGCGGGCGAGGCTATTCAGCTGGCCGAATCCCTCGCCCGGCTGCTCCCCCACGGCGAGGTGTTCGGGCTCGCCGCGCTGATGTACCTGCAGCACTCGCGCCGCGATGCCCGCCAGGACCCATGCGGCGAGCTGGTCACACTGGAACACCAGGACCGCAATCTGTGGAACCAGGCGGATATCCGTCTCGGTCTCGACTGGCTGGCCCAGGCACTGCAGTTCACCCCCATCGCACCCTATACATTGCAAGCCTCGATCGCGGCGGAGCATGCTACCGCCAGACATGCCGGCGACACCAACTGGAAGCGAATCGTCCTGCTCTATGATGCCCTGCACCGACAACAACCTTCCGCCGTGATAGCCCTCAACCGGGCGGTGGCAGTGGCCATGCGCGACTCACCGCAGGAAGGCCTGCGTCTGCTGGACCAACTCACCTCCACCAGGGAGGTGCTCAGCTACCACCTGTTTCACGCGGCTCGCGCCGATCTGCTGCGGCGCGCGGGTGATACCGAATCCGCTCGAATGGCTTATCAGCAGGCACTGGTGCTGGCGGTTCAGGAGCCGGAACGGCGCTTTCTGGCGCGCCAGCTGCGCTTACTCGATGACGATCCCACCAGCCGACCAGCGCCATGAAAATTTCATAAAAAGATCGATACCGCTGTCGATCTGGCCCCTCTCCGCACGACTCAAGGGTAACTACCCCAGCAGAGGAGAACGACAAAATGAAATTCATGTTGATGCGCAAAGCGGACGAGGAAACCGAAAAAGGCACCCTGCCATCGGCCGAGGTCCTGCAGGCCATGCACGCCTACAACGAGCGCATGATCCAGGCAGGTATCTTCCTGTTCGGCAATGGCGTAAGGCCCACCAGCGAAGGTTGTCGTATCGTCTTTCGCAACGGAGAAGCCAGTGTTATCCGCGGCCCCTTCTCCCCCACCTCGGACCAACTGGCCGGCTATTCGGTACTGGAAGTGGACTCCCTGGAAGAGGCCATCGACTGGGCCAGGCAATGGCCACGCGAGGACAGCGATGGCAACACTACCCTGGAGTTGCGCCGCTACTTCGAGCTGAGCGATTTCAATCTCGATGCTGCGCTCACGGATAAGCATCAGCGTCAGATGCAACTGCCGATGGAGCTGAACATTCATCTGTCATTTCCCGGTAACTGCCGTGAAGCCATGACCTTCTACCAGCAAGTCACCGGCGGCGTTCTGGAAGCCATGATCCCTTATGCCGAGACACCCGCCGCAACGGAAGTGCCGGCCGAGCAGGCCGACCGGATCATCCATGCCTCGCTGAACATCCGCGGCCGGCGCCTGATGGCAGCGGACATGAACGGCGACTGCCATCAGGCAATGCAAGGTAGCTGTGTCCACCTGGAATTCGACAGCCTCGAACGCGCCGCCGAGGTGTTCGATCAACTGCAACAGGGCGGCCAGCTCATCATGCCCTTTGAAGAAACCTTCTGGGCCAAACGCTTCGGCATGACCACCGACCGCTTCGGTACCCACTGGATGATCGGTTACGGTACCGGTCATTGTCCCCAGGCTCTCAACACAGAGGAGGTTAACGCTCCATGAAATATGTCGCACTGGTGTACTACCAGGAAAGTCTCATTGAAGCCATGACCGAGCAGGAGTGGCACGACCTCAACCAGGAATGCATCGCAGGGGTCGAACGGCTGTGCGCCGAGGGGAAGTACATCAGCGGTCAGCCACTGCAACCGGTGACAACGGCCACCACGGTCCGGGTGCGCAACGGGGAAACGCTGATTACCGATGGCCCCTTTGCCGAAACCAAGGAACAACTGGCCGGCTTCTACCTGCTCGATGCCACCAACCTGGACGAAGCCCTCCAGCTCGCCAGTCGCATTCCTCCGGCGCGCCTCGGCAGCATCGAAGTACGGCCCGCCCGGGAATTACCAGCCAAAGACTGAAACAGTCCCGAACACCGAAACAGGAGTCCGAACATGAACTACATCGATGGTTTTGTCGCAGCGGTTCCCACCGCCAACCAGGAAGCCTATATTCGCCACGCCCGTCTGGCCGCACTGGTGTTCAAGGAGCATGGCGCACTGCGGGTAACGGAATGCTGGGGTGATGACGTCCCCGAGGGTGAGACCACGTCCTTCTCCATGGCGGTGAAACGAGAGCCCGAGGAAGCCGTGATCTTTTCATGGATCGAATGGCCCTCCCGCGAAGCACGGGATGCTGGCATGGCCAAGGTCATGCAGGATCCCCGCCTGCAACCGGACAGCAATCCCATGCCCTTCGACGGCAAGCGTTTGATCTATGGCGGGTTCCGTATGCTGCTGGATGAGTGAGGCCATTAACGACCACGCCAGCCGGGAACGCTCGATGGGTACCTACCTGGCTAAACGGGCCATGCGCTGAGGCATGGCCCACTCTACTCCCATCTTCTCGGACCATGCCCAACAAATGTACTCCCACGAACCACGGCGGTGCACCCCCACGTCATAAATGCCAACACAACCCCGCTCACAATGGCCACAGCCGGTATAAACCGGGAAAAACGAGAAGTTGGAATACATTCTGCTTGGGAATCGGTGGTCACCAAGCCGTAGCCGTTCGGAGGAGAGGGAGCATGATCGATGAAGCCCGTTTCAACCGCAGCACCCTGGATCGCATGGTCACTCTGCGCAGACGCCTCAAGCAAACCATGGGCGTGACCATACACCTGGGCGAGCCTGGCGCGTTCGAACAGATGATCAAACTCAGCGAGGCCAGCACAGATGAAGAGGTGCGCAAACTGGGTGCGGAGCTGGCGCCGACCGCTTCTCACCAGCAAAAGGCAGCGACACTCGGGAAAGGAATGATAGAGACGATGCGCGAGCGGCTCACCAGCAACACCCAAGCCAGGCAAACCGAATCACATACCAGCCTATCCGGTAACAGGGTGCAGATTTACCGCGGGCGGATCGTGCAACAATAACGACAGGCCCATTATCAAATGATCAGGGGGTTTCACTCATCTGACTACTACCAGCGAGTGCAATACCACCAGAAGCACTGCCGCCGCCTCCGCCACCACCACCGCCACCTTTACCACCAGACCCACCGCCTCGTTTACTACTACCACCTGCAGTAACACGCATAGGGCCCTGGTTAGGGACGGTAATACCTGTCGGAATTGCTGTTAGATCCAGAGCCTGACGAATAAAGTCACGCAATGAAATCACCAGTTCAGCGGTTTCGATATTTTTCCCTGCCACCATATCGTTAGCTGCTTGCGCAGCCAGCCGAACCTGTTCCTCTGTACCCAGTAAAACAACATCTGACAGTGCCGCTTCAACCGCATCGCGGATACGCCTGCGGCGCTCGGAAGGACTGGCCTCGTCATCTGTACCGGCAAACTCACGTAAATGAGCAGGATCAACCGCCAGCTCGCCCGTAAAGGAACCTCCCAGCACCTTGTAGGCAGCAATAAGCACCTTTAATCGTTCATTGATCTGCCGATTTTCACGCTCACGTCGACGCTGAAAGGTCTGCATGAAAATGAGACGAACACCGACCACTACCACAGACATCAATACCAAAGTCAGCAGTGTCGTCATGATTGCGAAGCCAGAACTGAAATCAAGCAGGTTCCGCATAAATCACCTGTTGCCTAATGATGAAAGGTGGCTACGTATAGCCTTTCAACCTTGTCTCTTGCCCACTGGGTTCTGCGCAGGAACTTCAAGGAAGATTTGATTGACTGATCCTTCTTGAAGCAGTTGATATCGATCCGCTGAGCCAAACCATCCCAGCCATAGTGACTTTCCAACCTGGTGACGATCTGCTCGAGCGTGACACCGTGCAACGGGTCACGCGGGTTTTCATTACTCATGAATCGACAATTACCCCTGTAGTGTAGTCAGCAGAACTGAGCACCATTGATGATACCCCTCCGGTGAGCTCTCTGCACTCCGCAAGCATAGTTCAGAGACTGGCGTTGCCAGGTGTTACTGGCTCTAGCTCGCGTGACCTGGCAACAGGTTGATCAGGCAGGCATGCTCATGCGCGTTTCGCGGCGCAGCTTGGTGACGTCTGCGCGCGGCGGCGCACCGAACATGCGGCTGTATTCGCGGCTGAAGTGCGAAGGACTTTCATAGCCGACCCGATAGCTGGCCGTCGCAGCTTCAAGGCCTTCACTGAGCATCAACCTCCGCGCTTCGTGCAGGCGCAGCTTCTTCTGGAACTGCACGGGTGACATCCGCGTGACCTGCTTGAAGCTGTGGTACAGCGCCGACTCACTCATGTTCACGTCTTCTGCCAGCTCCCGTACCCGCAGCGGCTCGGCGAAACGGCTCTTGAGCACTGAAATCACCCGGGAAATACGGTGTGACTGACTATCGGCGGAAACAAACTCGCGCATGCGCGGGCCCATCTCACCGACCAGCGCACGGTAGATGATCTCGCGCTGGATCAGGGGCGCCAGCACCTTCGCATCGGTTGGCGAGTCGAGCAGTTGCACCAGCCGGGTCATGGCATCGAGTATGCCCAGATCGACCTGGGCGATACACAGACCGCAGGCTGAATAAGGGCAGTCAGTCGGCCCCCCGCTCGCCTCGGCATCGCCTAATTGCAACACCAGATCGGCGACTTCCGCCGGATCGATACTGATCTTCACCGCCAGATAGGGCTGCTCTGGAGAGGCATCTATTACGCGCCCCTTCACCGGCAGATCGACACTGGACACCATATAACTGAGCGCACCATAGACAATTTCCCGGTCGCCCAGTTCGACCGTCTTGCGGCCCTGGGCAATGACACACAACGAGGGCTCGTACACGGTGGACACGCAACCGGAGGGCGCATCGATGCGAAACAGCTCCAGGCCGGGAATGATGGTTTTGTGGATGCCCTCGGTGGTGATTCTGGCTGAGACCAGATCGGCCAATTGCCGGCACATGGGTTCGGCGGGTGGCTGTATCGGGTCAAGTACAGGGGTTGGGTAGGCGACGTTGAGCATGGCAGACCTCCAGAGAGTGGAGCCAGTATATACAGGATCAGGTAAGCCATAAGACCGGCACCGACGATTTGCAGGAATAGGCAATGATTCTGGAGGATCACTCAAACCATTACAGATAAAGCGCTACGGAGAAGGAAAAATTTCTGTTCAGGCAAACTTGTCGATCTTGAATGCACAGCGTGCGAGGCCGTCAAAAATAGAATCAGGCAAGCATGCCGCAGTAACGCGCTACCCCTTGCAAGAGCACAGGTCTTATCGTTCAACCCTACCAGGGCGCCCTGCGCCCATGACTCAGACCCAGTAATCCCTGACGGGAAGCGAGAACAGACCATGCACGCAATCCCTTTCTATCAGGCCCGAGTGACCTTGCTCGGTGTCCTGTTACTGATCGCCCTCGCCGGCTGCGATGCCCAGGGCCAGGCCCAGGATAATGCCATGCCTCCGCCGCCTGAAGTCGAGGTAGCCGAGGTCAAAGCCGAACAGGTTACCCTATGGGGCGCGTTCAGTGGGCGGGTCGAGGCGCCGCAGACCGTGGAACTGCGACCGCGGGTCAGCGGCTATATCGATCAGGTCAACTTTGAAGAAGGCGAGCTGGTCAGTGAAGGCGACGTGCTGTTCGTCATAGACCCACGCCCTTACAAGGCCCGTGAGCAATTGGCTCAGGCAGAACTGGCACGCATGCGCAGTCAGTTGGCGCTGGCTGGCAGCGAGGCGGCTCGTTCCGAACAGCTATGGGAGCGCCGGGCGATCTCTCGCGAGGAATTCGAACAACGCAACGCGGCGAAGACCATGGCACAGGCAGCAGTGAATGCAGCGGCTGCGACAGTGCAGAGCGCCCAGCTGGATCTGGAATACACCCAGGTCAAGGCACCGGTCAGCGGGCGCATCGGCCGCGCCGGGGTGACCCGCGGCAATCTGGCCACCGCCGACGCCACCTTGCTGGCGACCCTGGTATCGGTCGATCCGCTGTATGTGTATTTCGAAAGTGATCAGCAAACCGTGCAGGACAATCCCCACGGTCAGGCTGTGCCGGTGCGCATTGGGCTGTCAGGCCGGCAGGATTTCCCGTACCAGGGCCAACTGGACTTCGTCGACAACCAATACAACGCGCGCACCGGCACCCTGCAATACCGCGCACAGGTGGCCAATCCCGATGGCAAGTTGCGCCCTGGCCAGTTTGCCCGGGTAGAAATGCCGGTGGCCGCGGCCAGTGCCGCGTTGCTGGTCGATCAGAAAGCCGTGCTGACCGATCAGGATCGCCGTTACCTGTATGTACTGGGTGATGACAACAAGGTCGAGCGACGCATTGTTGAAACCGGCCGCCGGGTGGATGGATTACTGGTGATCACCGCTGGTCTGGCCGCAGGCGAACGTGTCGTGGTCAACGGCCTGCAGAAAATCGGCTTCCCCGGTATTGAAGTGGTGCCACAGCAGGTAGCGATGCGTCGTACCCCGGCACCGATAGTGGTGGCGACAGCGCCGTGACGCTCTAGCGCTCCCTTTAGCTTTCTTCTTACTCTGACTGATACGGGCGCGTCTCCCAGACGCGTTCCGGGAGGCTGTTGCCGTGAATTTCTCGCGTTTCTTTGTAGACAGACCGATCTTCGCTTCGGTGTTGTCGATCATCATCTTCGTGGTTGGGCTGATCAGCATTCCACTGCTGCCGGTCAGCGAGTACCCGGAGGTGGTGCCGCCCAGCGTGCTGGTCAGCGCCAGCTATCCCGGCGCCAACCCCAAGACCATCTCCGAGACCGTAGCCACGCCATTGGAGGAAGCCATCAACGGCGTCGAGAACATGATCTACATGAAATCGGTAGCCGGGAGTGACGGCAGCCTGGCGCTGACCGTGACCTTCGCACTGGGCACCGACCCGGATCAGGCCCAGGTGCAGGTGCAGAACCGGGTATCCCAGGCACTGCCGCGGCTGCCCGAGGATGTACGTCAGCTCGGTGTGACCACCCAGAAGCAGTCGCCCAACCTGATGATGGCGGTGCACCTGACCTCCCCGGATGACAGCCTGGACGCCACCTACATACGCAACTATGCGGTCCTGCATATCCGTGACGAGCTGGCGCGCATCCCCGGTGTGGGCCAGGCCGGCCTGTTTGGCTCCGGTGACTACGCCATGCGCCTGTGGATCGACCCGCAGCGCGCCGCTGCCTTGGGCGTCACTGCCGGTGACATCAGTACGGCTGTGCGCGAGCAGAACATCCAGGTCTCCGCCGGCCAGATCGGCGCACCGCCCATGCCGAATGGCTCCGACCTGCTGATTTCGATCAACGCCAAGGGCCGCCTGGAGTCGGTCGAAGAGTTCGAAAACATCGTGCTGAAAACCGGTGAGCAGGGTGAAGTGACTCTGCTCAAAGATGTAGCCCGGGTCGAGCTGGCGGCCTCGCAGGATGCATTGCGGGCGCTGCTCAATAACCGCCAAGCGGTTGCACTCCCCATATTCCAGGCCCCCGGCTCCAACTCTCTGGAAGTCTCGGCAGCGATACGGGAAAAAATGGCCGAACTGGAAGCCGACTTTCCCCAGGGCCTTGGCTGGGAGATTGCCTACGACCCGACCGTGTTCGTCAGTACCTCCATCAAAGCCGTGATCATTACCCTGCTGGAAGCCGTCGCCCTGGTGGTGCTGGTGGTCATCCTGTTCCTGCAGACCTGGCGCGCCTCCTTGATCCCCCTACTCGCGGTGCCGGTGTCCATCGTCGGTACCTTTTCGGTTCTGCTGCTGATGGGCTTTTCCATCAACACCCTGACCCTGTTCGCCATGGTACTGGCGATCGGTATCGTGGTGGACGACGCCATCGTGGTGGTGGAAAACGTCGAACGTAACATCGAAGACGGTCTGGCACCTCTGGCGGCTGCGCATCAGGCGATGCGCGAAGTCAGCGGGCCGATCGTGGCAATCAGTCTGGTGCTCTGCGCGGTCTTCGTGCCCATGGCCTTTCTCGACGGCATCACCGGCCAGTTCTACCGCCAGTTTGCGATGACCATCGCTATCGCCACGGTGATCTCAGCGATCAACTCGTTGACCTTGTCGCCGGCTCTGGCGGCAGCGCTGCTGAAACCGCACGGAGCAGCGCCGGATCTGCCTGCGCGGATCATCGACCGCCTGTTTGGCTGGATTTTCCGCCCCTTCAACCGCTTCTTTCTGCGCAACGCGCAGCGCTATGAATCCCTGGTCGGTCGCAGCCTGAGTCGTCGTGGATGGGTGTTCGGGGTGTATCTGTTGTTGCTGGCTGGCACCGCCCTGATGTTCACCCAGGTGCCCGGCGGTTTTATCCCCACCCAGGACAAGACCTACCTGATCGGCAGTATTCGTCTGCCGGAAGGCGCCTCACTGGACCGTACCGAAGCTGTTGCACGTCGGGTCAGTGAGCTGGCATTGGAAACCGAAGGCGTTGCCGACGCGCTGGCCTTTGTCGGCTTCAACGCCCTGCAGGGCACCAACACGCCGAATGTCGGTACGGTGTTCATGGTGTTCGACGACTTTGCCGACCGTGACCGCACTGCCCAGGAAATATCCGACGAGATCAATGCCAAACTGGCCGACATCAACGAAGGCTTCGCCATTACCTTCATGCCGCCGCCGGTGTTCGGATTGGGCGCGGGCTCGGGTTATTCACTCTACGTACAGGACCGGCGCGGCGCTGGTTATGGCGAGCTGCAAACAGCCACCAACGAGCTGGCCCTGGCGCTGAGTGAAACACCGGGCATGTTCTACCCGTTCAGCTCCTACCAGGCCAACGTGCCGCAGCTGGATGCCGATGTAGACCGTATCCAGGCCAAGGCCCAGGGTGTGCGGCTGGATGATCTGTTCGGCAGCCTGCAGCTGTACTTCGGCTCGCAGTACATCAACGACTTCAACCTGTTCGGCCGCACCTACCGGGTCATGGCCCAGGCGGATGCGTCGTTCCGCGACAACCCCAGCGACATCGACCACCTGTATACCCGCAACGCCAACAACCAGATGGTGCCGCTCAACACCATGGTTACGCTACGCGAGAGCTTCGGGCCAGACCCGGTGATCCGCTACAACGGCTACCCGGCGGCAGATCTGATCGGCCAATCCGACCCTGCCCTGCTGTCTTCGGCGCAGACCCTGGCCGCGGTCATGGGCGTGGCCGACGAGGTACTGCCGGCCGGCATGTCATTGGAATGGACCGACCTGAGCTTCCAGCAGGTTACCCAGGGCAATGCCGCCATGGTGGTCTTCCCGGTGGCCCTGCTGCTGGTGTTCCTGGTACTCGCCGCGCTGTATGAAAGCTGGGTAATGCCCCTGGCGGTAATCCTGATCGTGCCCATGTGTCTGCTCGCTGCGCTGTTTGGCGTGTGGCTGGTAGACGGCGATAACAACATCTTCGTCCAGGTCGGCCTGGTAGTGCTGATGGGCCTGGCGTGCAAGAACGCCATCCTCATCGTCGAGTTCGCCCGTGAACTCGAACTGCAAGGCCGCGATACCATCAGCGCCGCGCTGGAAGCCAGCCGCCTGCGGCTGCGCCCGATCATCATGACCTCGGTCGCCTTTATCGCCGGCGTCGTGCCGCTGGTACTGGCCACGGGTGCGGGTGCCGAAGTGCGTAACGCCATGGGTATCACCGTGTTCACCGGCATGATCGGCGTAACCCTGTTCGGCCTGCTGCTGACACCGGTGTTTTATGTCGCGCTGCGGACGCTGGCCAAGCATTTTGAGCACAAGGCAGAAAAGCCTGAAAGCGATGTACAAGCAGAACTTGAAGGAGCGTCACATGAGTAAGCTGGCAGGTATCTTTTCGATGGCAGCGCTGCTCAGTGCCTGCGCCGTAGGCCCGGATTATCAGCCTCCTGAGCCAGTACAGCTGGAGCAGTTTGCCCACGATCAGGCAACCACAGATGCTGCCGGAGCGGCGCTGGAACGCAACGAACAGCAGTTCTGGCAAGGCTTTGCCGACCCCCTGTTGGCCGACCTGATCAAGCAAACCATGGCCGACAACCAGAGCCTGCAGGCTGCCCTGGCCCGCTATCAGGAAGCTGAAGCCCTGCTGCGCGGCTCGCGCCGGGATCAGTTACCCAGCGTCACCGCCGGTGCCAATGTTGCCGGCCAACGCCTGGCAGAAGTGGAGCGCACTCAGCCGGGTCAGGAGCGAGTGGAGTTATACCAGGCCGGTGTCGCGCTCAGTTGGGAACTGGACCTGTTCGGGCGGCTGCGCCGCGCCACCGAGGCCAGCGAAGCACAGTTGCAGGCCGCCGGTGCAGACCAGCAGACACTGCAGGTTGCGCTCGCCGGCCTGATGGCCAGCAGCTACTTCCAGCTCCGCGGCCTGCAACAGCAACTGCGGGTAGCCGAGGAGAACGTCAGCCTGCAGCAGGCCTCGCTGGATATCGTCAGCGCACGACTGGAAGCCGGCCGCGGCACCCTGTTCGATCAGGTGCGGGCCCGCGCCCAGCTGGATGCCACCCGGGCAGAGATACCCCAGCTCAAAGCCGACATAGGCGCCGCCATGCACCGCATCGGCGTACTGACCGGCCAGACACCCACCGCACTGGTTTCCCTGCTTGAAGTCCCTGCGGACCTACCGGACAGTCGGCCGTCCATTGCGGCAGGCAGCCCCGGTGATGTACTGCGCCGCCGCCCGGATATCCAGGCCGCTGAACGGCGACTGGCCGCAGCCAACGCCCGCATCGGCATCGCTACCGCCGACCTGTTCCCCCGCTTCACCCTAGGTGCCCTGCTCGGCTCCCTGGCCGGCACCGGGTCAGACCTCTTGACCGGCGGCGCCCAAACCGGGCGCGTCGCCTTGGGTATCGACTGGTCCTTTCTTGATCGGGCCATGGTTCAGGCACGCATAGACGCCGCCGACGCCCGCTACGCAGAACTGCTCGCCGACTACCGGCAGACAGTGCTGCTGGCACTGGAAGAAACAGAAACCTGGCTGCTGCGCTACCAGCAATCCCACGAACGCACAGCGTTGCTGCAAAGCGCCACCGACGCCGCCACCCAGGCCGTGGAGCAGGCGCGCGACCGTTATGATCAGGGCTTTATCGGCTACTTCGAGCTGTTGGCAGCGGAGCAGGAATTGACCGCCATGCGGGATAACCTGGTGCAGAGCCAGACAGCCATGGTGCTGGCGATGGTGAATGTGTATCGGGCATTGGCTGGGGCACCGGTGCCGTCAAGCGTATGATCTGTGGAACTCCAGACTACCCGGGCGCACCTCAAGCTTCCGATGCTTCATCTGCACTTCCGATCCATGCGCCAGAGCCGCCTTCCACCTTGGCACCTTCTTCGTAGCGACTTGCATTGGGCAGGGAGTTACATTTTTATGCGCGTAAAAATGGATAAATTCACATTTTTATGCGCGTAAAAATGTACGGTACAGGTTGTTTACCCTCCGAGGTGCCGCTGTACTTTGTGCAATATGTCGTCGGTGAACATTTGAAGTGATATCGCACAAACGCACGGCTTTGCTGCAAAGCGCCAGCTCTCTCCAATTACAAACGCCTGCCCAGGCTTAGTAAGCCTTACCGTGAAAGGTTGAAACATACAGTTTCTCTACCTTGTCCCGGGCCCATTGGGTCTTACGCAAAAACTTCAGGGATGATTTGATTGACTGATCATTCTTGAAGCAGTTGATATCGACCCGCAGAGCCAGGCCGTCCCAACCGTAGTGGCCTTGCAACCGGGTAACAACCTGCTCCAGCGTGACGCCATGCAAGGGATCGTTCGATCTTTGTTCAGTCATCTGTTCCTCACTCCGAGGCGGCTGCAGCGTTGCCTGCTCGGACTATTTCAATCAGTGCATTCAGTGCATCAGTAGCCGTAAAGATCTCCAGCAGTGTGACCGTCCCCATCCTTGATGATCACACTGCCAACCCTTCTCTCCGACATGAGATACGCCACCTCATCCGGCGGCGTGTCTGCAGTCACGCACAGCGGATCAGCCGCCATGATATCGGAAGCCCGCACCTGAAACTTCTCCGCAGCACCAAAACCCGAGAAAAGCCGCACCGTCCGCGGTGCGTCAAGCCGACTCTCGCGGTGCAATCTTTTGTGCAGTCCGGCATTAGCGAAGCGGCAAACTCTGAGCTTTAATTGACACAATGAACCGACATTCGCCGTGGTTCATTTTTCCAGGAGAACAATATGGCAGGTAAATTTGAGGTCTATCAGGACAAGGCTGGTGAATACCGCTTCCGACTCAAGGCATCCAATGGGCAGAACATCCTTGCCAGTGAAGGGTACAAAACCAAAGCCAGTTGCATGAACGGTGTCGAATCAGTCAAGGCCAACGCCCCGGAAGACGACCGCTACGAGCGCAAGGAGTCCAGCTCTGGCAAGTTCATGTTCAATCTCAAGGCAGCAAACCACCAGATCATCGGCTCCAGCCAGCTATATGAATCAACAGCGTCCCGTGAAAACGGTATCGAGTCCGTCAAGAAGAACGCCCCCGAGGCCACAGTAACAGAGGTCTGATGAGTTCCCCCTCTCCCGGCCCTGGGAGAAGGGGAGTTCCTCTGTTGTTGCAAAGCGTCATACCTGGCTTTTCTGCCGGCACTCGCTCGTGCTCAGTTCAAGCCGCTCGCGTCGAGTCACTCGACCTGTGCATCACTGTATATCTCCACCCGCAATCCATGCTCCCGGGACTCAGCATAAGCACAAAGGTCCGCCATCAACTGAATCCAGTCTGCCAGATCAGCTTTATCCACCTCCGCCGCGCCATCAATTGAAAAACGCCAGAGCGCAGGTGCTGTTAGCTGATCCACCTCATCAAGCAACAGGTCATAGGCCGCATCCCAGTTTCCACCGAAATAATCCGGAAAACGGAAGGACTCGCTGAGCGCCCGCAGCAGGGTCGACTTGTTCAGCTTGTTACCTGCATCCAGCGCGATGGCCGGTTGATCAAGCTGGCCCCTGGGCCACCAGGTGATTGCCGCTGGCTGGCTGGCTGCTGTGCTCATCTCAGTGCCCCTTGATGCGGGTGAAGGAACGGTAATGATCCTCCGTGTAATAGAACTCCACAGGCGGATTGCCACCCGTCACCACTCGCCGCGGGCCACGGTGTGATAAGCCCGGCGTGTCCACCGTGTATTCCCGGTAGTACCCCCTCGGCTTGATCGGCAACAGCCGTTCCCGATTTTCAAAGGTGATGCCATCACGCTGGTAGGGAAACGGCCCATTCCGACTAATCCGCTCCAGCGTGTTGTGCAGCTGCTGGTCCTGCGCCGACAGCTGCGAGTGGTTGGCAGAGCCGGACTGAGTAAGGCCGGCGCCATCAAGCAAGCCATCGAGATGCCCACCCTGCTGAAGCTGGAACAGGCCAAAAGCGAAGGCCAGAACAAGTAGAATTTTCTTCACGGTATGCACTCAGGTCCTTAGCAGCGCAATGGATGAGAGAGCTCCCCATCCTTATTTTTTATGGCTTTTCAGTTCACTGACTATACTGTTTTCGTCAGAAAAGTCCGTTATCCGCGCCACGACTGCATCATCCTTAATGATCAAGAGTGTTGGGAGATCATGGACGGCGTATTTATGAAACAACCGATTGCTTTTGTCTATCTGCATAGAATGCGCTATTGAGTATTTTCTTCTGTATTCCGCCATGTCTTCATCGCCAGTCCACAAGCGATTTATCACACCAAGCCAAGAGATATCCCCGGTTTCCTTGAAAACAGAATTTATTGTGTTTTGAGCTGCAGCGCAGCGCTCAGCAGACACTGGCCGCGTTTCTTTCAAATACCAGTCACACCAGGTGGCAGTGAAAAACAGAGCATGTACATCACCATCATTGGTGTCGATCGATATATCGGGTTCGTCCTCATTCAACACGGACGAGTCAATTATTTTATCTTTCTCCGACAGGCTTCGGGAAACCATGTCAATCTTATTATCCAGTGAGGAATCGGCTTCATGCCCCAGATGAATCAGGTTCATCTGCTTATCAAATAAAAGATGGTAAGGCGTACCGATAAGGCGGAATTTCTGGGCCAGATCACCACCTTCATCAATGGCCATCGGCATCGTTAATCCAAATTCTGCAATCGTGTCTTGTACCGCACGCAGGTCATCATTGAGGCCCAGATTTATGCCGATGACTTCGATCTCATCACCATATTTTTCCTGGACATGCTCGAAGTGCGGCATCTGCTGGCGGCATGGCTGGCACCAGGTTGCCCAAAACTTCAAATACACAGGCTTTTCACCTTTGTATTCGGCCAAGCTGACAGTCTCTCCTGAGATAAGGTGTATGGGCGCATTCAGCAGCTCGTCAGGTAAACCGTCGGCAACGGAGTGAGTGGCAATGAACAGCATCATGAAAATAATTTTATTTATATGGATCAGATAATTACGCATCAATCAGTCCTATTTTGATAGCAGGATGAGGAGTATCGACTGCAGTACCGCACTCACCGCTCGGCAGGAGCCGCTTGCAGCTCATTGAGCCGCTCCAAGTATTGCTCTGCCAATATTCGTCGTATCCATGGTTGAGATCAGAGCTTCCCGATCTGCGTTCAGTTGCTCCTCATCGAGAAATGCCGTCGCTTGCAGAGGAAAGAACTGCAACGAAGTTACGCCCACGCATCCAAATGCAGCAGTCAGGTAAGGGATGAGAAAATCGGGCTGTTTTGCGTGGTCACCTGTGAATATACCGCCGGAGGCAATCCCAATATAGACCGGCTTGTCTTGCAGCAGGCCAATTTTCTCTCCTGTGGATGCGGCACCAATCGTGCGGCCCATCCGCAGAACCTGATCGATCCAGGCCTTGAGTACCGAAGGCACAGTGAAGTTGTTCATCGGCGTACCAATCACCAGCACGTCCGCAGCTTCCACCTCCTGGATCAATTGCTCCGACAGACGCACGGCGCTATCCGACTGCCACGCTGCCAACTCCCCAGGTGACGAGATCGCGGTGGCGTAGCTGGTCTCCGCGTGCGGTATGGGCTCCCGCCCCAGATCACGGCGAGTGACATGAGCAGCAGGATCCATAGCGAGCAGCCGCGCAATGATGGCTGCCGACAACTTCCGGCTATGCGAGTTGGGCCTGGGACTACAGTCAATCAGCAGTATGTTCATATCACCTCCGGCCATGGCCTCGTGAAAGGAGCAGAGCGATCGGGTAGACCGCTCTGTTCGTTCAAGCAACAACGATGCGACTGGGATCCGCCAGGGCAAAGACTTCAGCGCGATCGCCACTCGGGGGATAGATCCACTCGGTATTGATCTTCGTCTTCAGCGCCTTGGCCTCTGCACCAGCCAACTTTACCTGGCGATCCCAGCCTTCCGTGTAGACGGCGCCCCAGGGGCCCAGGTCCAGGCAAGTCACGTACTGCGGCTGGCTATACGGGATCGGCTCCTCGCCAATCAGGTCTGCAGCCACATTATGGCCTGCGGAGCGACCGAGATTCATGGCGTGCTGGCAGGACATCATCGCGTAATTCCCGTCGTCATCGGTGGCCGCATAGGCGCAGTCGCCCGTGGCGTAGACCGTATCGAGGCCGTTGACCTTCAGATTACGATCAACATGAAGCCGACCGAAGTTGTCGCGCTGCGCCGGGATTTGCGCGGTCAGCTTGCTGGCGCGCGCACCAGCGGTCCAGATAACAGTATCAGCCTCGATATATTCCCCATTCTCGAGCGTGACTCCTTTTGCATCGATGCCAGCAGCGCCGGAGCCGAGCTTCCAAGTGACTCCCAGCTCAGCCAGCGCTTGGGTAATCACTGGCCGCGGACCGGCACCCAGATCCGGGCCCACGTCGGTATTGCGCTCAATCATGATCACGCGCACTGCTGCATCCTGACCGAGGACTTCGCGTAAGCGGGCTGGCATTTCGGCCGCGGTCTCGATGCCAGTGAAGCCGGCGCCGGCAACGACCACGGTATTGCGCCCTGCACTTTCCGCCCGACTGGCCAAACCGTGGATATGTGTCTCGAGTTTCGCAGCGTCAGCAATCTGATCAACATTGAATGCATGCTCAGCCAGCCCCGGGATCGGCGGACAATTCAGTCGGCTGCCCGCAGCCAGTACCAGACGGTCATAGCTGATGGTCCGGCGCGATGTGTCCATACCGGTACCGACAATGTTCACCTGCTGGTTCGTCACATCAATGTGCTCGACCAGCCCCTGAATGAACGCAACACCGGTCGCCTGGAAAATGTCCTGCAACGATGCCTTCATTCCCTCGGGATTATGCTCATACAAGCGGGGCCGGACATGCAGCTCCGGTTCTGGCGCAATCAGTACGACCTCCACGTCGGTGCGCCCCGCCTGATCGAGCAGACGAGCGGCGCCCAGCGCGCTCCACATACCGGCAAATCCGGCACCTATGACAAGAATACGTTTCGACATGCGTTATGCTCCTGAATCAAATCGCGCGCCAGGAACCTGGCGGCTGTGGGGGTGTACTGATACTTACTGGCGCATCCCGATCGCCAGGCGATTGAATGCGCTCATCAAGGCAATGGCAAAGGTCAGGTCGGAAATTTCAACCTCGTTGAAATACGCCTTGAGCGGCTCGAAATCCTCGTCGGGTGCATGCGTGCGATCTACGTGCGTCAGTGCCTCCGTCCAAGCCAATGCGGCACGCTCACGTTCGCTGAAACGATCGCTCACGCGCCATCCCGCCAAGCTGTCGATCTTGGCATCTGGAACGTTGTCGGCGCGCAGGGCTTTCGCATGCATTTCCAGGCAGAAAGCGCAGCCATTGATCTGCGACATTCGCAGCCATACAAGCTGGATCAGCTCCATACCGAGACTGCTTTTCTCCAGCGCTGCTTTTGTAGCACCGAGCCCGCGATAGGCCTCGGGAGAGAGCGTGTGATAGGGCAAACGTTTTGGGGTACTCATGTAGATTTTCCTCAGGTGAAGATCCTTGTTGCATGGACAGTACTGTAGGAAAATCATGACCCAGCAGGTAGGTGCAAGAATTGACTAATTTAATGGGGCATTCGATATGGACTTGCAGCACCTCAGACCGAGCCAGGAACAGGGCGTGCCGCTCTATCTGCAGTTGTATCGGCGCTATCGGGAGGCGATTGCCGCTGGCAAACTCCGTCCTGGAGACCGCGTGCTGTCCGTGCGCAACCTCGCCAGTGAGTTAACCCTGGCGCGTGGCACAGTCGAAATGGCCTATCAGATGCTGGCAAACGAAGGCTACTTCGTGACGCGTGGTGCCGCGGGAACCATCATCTCGCCCCGCTTGGAGAGCCTGGCCGCAGATCACGCCAAGCTGTCAGAGCCTACCGCTCCTGCATCACCGCCACTGCACGCGATATCCAGTGAAGTGCTGCCGTTTCAGCTCGGTTTACCGGCGTTGGATGCATTCCCACGGAAGACCTGGTCGCGCCTGGCTGGCCGCACTATGCGCTCGTTGGAAACCACCTCCATGACCTACCCCGATCCAGCAGGCTATGAGCCTCTGCGGCGCGCCATTGCGACTTATCTGGGAATCTCACGCGGGATTGCCTGTTCACCCGAGCAGGTGTTCGTGACGACAGGTTATCTGGGCGCGCTGGAACTGGTATGCCATGCGCTATTGAAGACGGGTGACTTGGGATGGTACGAGGACCCGGGATACATCCTGGCCCGGCAGTTCCTGGAGCGCACGGGGATGCGCCTGGAACCGGTGCCGGTCGATGAGGAAGGTCTGAACGTGGCGACTGGTCAGCGCCGGGCACCCCATGCGCGTTTCGCCGTCGTCACCCCGACCCATCAAAGCCCGCTGGGTGTTGCCTTGTCATTGCCGCGACGGCTGGAGCTGTTGGAGTGGGCGAACCATCGCCAGGCCTGGATTATCGAAGACGACTACGACAGCGAGTTCCGTTACCACGGCCGGCCCCTGCCCGCGCTGAAAAGCCTGGATCGCGATGGGCGGGTGCTCTACACCGGGACTTTCAGCAAAGTGCTGTTTCCCGGTTTACGTCTGGCCTATCTGGTGGTCCCCGTCTCTCAAATCGGCCAGTTCAGGGATGCGGTGAACCACCGCTCCGGCTCAGGCTCCATCCTGCCCCAGGCCATGGTGGCTGACTTCATGGAACAGGGTCACTTTGGCAGGCATCTGCGCAAGATGCGAACCTTATACGCCACCCGGCGGGGCCATCTGGTTGATGCGTTGAAACAGGAGATGGGGGAACACTTGTATATCCAGCCACAGGCGGGCGGCATCCATGTCCTGGCCCATCTGCGCGCCGAGCAGAAAGACAGAGCTCTGGCGGAGGCCGCCCAATCCAGCGGGCTCGCGGTTCACGCCTTGAGCGACTGGCAGATGTGCAACTCATCGCAGGGAGGTTTGCTGATGGGGTTTGCCAATTTTGCAACTGCAGAAGAAGCACGGGTGTCGGTTCAGCGGCTCAAGACGGTGTTGGCAAAGTGCTGAGATACTTGCTCTGCCAAATAGCTGCTGATCACTACAACCGCTCGCGAACCACATCCGTCACCCTGGCCTCGACTGTACGTTGAATCCGGTCTTCAATCTCGCTACACAGCGAGTCCAGCTCTGGTGACGAGGTGCCCACCACAACGAAAGTCCATTCACTTGCATCCAGTCGCTCACGATCACCACTTTCACAAACGGCCACCGCAGGGTTACGCCCGTAGCGCTCGTGAATCCCACCCATTCGCTGGCGCTTCTCCTTCAGCGAGCGACAGCCTGGGAGTGAAAATGTCAGGGTTAACACAACGATTTGCATGAAGCAGTCTCCAGCCAGTTGACGGTACCCCCTCCCGGTAAGAGGCCCCACAGGAGCCTAAGGTTTGCCAGCCATGGAAACCAGAGCCCCTATGGTAAAGTAGCCACAAAATTCAACCCGGACAGTTCAAATGCTTATATACCTGCTGATCGCCTGCGACCGCCTTGAAGAAAAGCGAGAGAAAAAACTGAGGCAGAACCTGCCGGAGCTGCAAGCGGCCTTGCAGGCATATGTTGATGCCAATGCGGCCAACAATGTCACGCTGATCAACGAGTGCGAGAGCGACGATTGCGAAGACTGGCAGCTGGGAATAAGTCAGCCCGTGACGAAAAACATTCACCTTAACTTCCCAGTGGACCTGTTCAACAGGCTGGCCGAGCAATATGGCATTGATTGCGAGGTGGGTTATATCGAAGACGATGCCCGCGAGCCAGTCAGCTATTTCGGTAAGTACGAAGGCAAGGGTGAAGCATTTTTGATAGCAGAGTATTTGGGGTTATAGCAGTGCACCCCAGCGTCTTGATAGTGACGCTGCCCATGTTGTCATCGGGGAGTGGGTCAGCGCAGCTCGACTAAGCTCAACCCCACAAGTCACTCTGGCCAGCGGGCGCTGGATGTGCAGTTTGAAGATACCGCGCAAGCAAGTGGCGTGCTGATCGACAACACCGTTTCAGGTGCAGTGGATTAAAGGGGGCATGTAAGTCGGGCCTCAACGCTTGAGTTAAGGCCCGTCGGGACGCGGAGGCGGCTCAAACGAATTGCTAGGCGGCTCCTCCTGCATTCTTTCCCAAGTTTGTACCATCAGTTTCTTTGTGGGACCCCAGCGATATCCGCCAAGCGCACCACTTTTCTGTATAACCCGGTGACAGGGAATCAGCAAAGCGACCGGGTTTGAACCAATGGCATTACCGACGGCTCTTGCAGCATTGGAGGCGCCCAATGACTCTGCTATTTGGCCATAGCTAGCCACGGTGCCCGGAGGTATTTTCAGCAGCGCACGCCACACGGCGATCTGAAAATTGGTCCCTGCCACATGGAGCGAAAGCGGACCCTCTTTGGAGCCGGCATTGCCGCTAAAAATAGCGTCGATAACATGGCGCGTAGACGAGGTGCTTTCCGTGATTGAACTGAATGGCCAAGCAATACGAAGGTCATCCAGTAATTCGTCCTTGCTGTTGAAGTCCATAAAGCCCGCCCGACACACACCACGCGGGGTCACTGCCACAAACAGGGCCCCCAGCGGGGTAGAATGTACGCCGTACTCTATTTTTAGCTGCTTTCCTCGGTTCTTGTATTCCCCAGGCGTGACTGCTTCCAGCTGCACAAAATGGTCATGCAACCTTGAGCTGCCGCTTAACCCAAGTTCATGTGAGACGTCGAGCAGAGAACTAGACTTATCCAGCAGTCCTTTACCTCGCTCCAATGTGAGGACCTGCAAGAATCGCTTCGGTGTCGTGCCTGCCCAACGACAAAAGAGCCGCTGAAAATGATAAGGACTCAAATGCACATGGGCGGCTATTTCCTCCAAATTGGGCTGATCAGACGCCCTATTCACAAGATAAGTCATAGCGCTCGCGATTCGGTCATAGTCTGACATGTGGCACCGCCTCTCAGACACGATTTATGGATATGCCGCCATCTACCAGCATCGCTGACCCAGTAGTAAAACTGGAAGCATCGGAAGTCAGGTAGAGCGCTGATCGGGCAATTTCTTCAGGCTGCGCGATACGCTTGAGCGCGTGAAGATTGGATACAAACTCTTTCGCCTCAGGAGTATCCGCAAATTCCTGTGCCGCCGCTGTATCAGTACCACCTGGCAGAAGCGCGTCACCCGGATGTTATGGGAACCATACTCAGATGCAAGCACTTGGGTCAGGCCAATCAGCCCTGCCTTGCTAGCTGCATATGCCGCCATCCCCGGCATACCTGCTGTGTAGCCGACTCACGACCAACCTGCACTGGCGCCAGTAACAATAGCGACTTTATTTTCGAGGGTACTCATATAGTTGACCTCTCTGACTCTGTTCTTGATGGATGGGGATCTAACCGGAACAGAAACAATACTAAGAGGCCGATTCGAGCTTGCCGACCCGAATCTTGCTATGTTGCTTTAATGCTGTAACGCTCGGCACACGTGCCGATTTGTAGCCGCGGAGCGGCGGATCACGCAAGCGCTAAGGGCTTGCTCCGCATCTTGTGCGGTAACACCGGTTAGCGAAATACCAGACCACTCAACCTTTGCAGGAGAACAAAGTGTCAGATACCAACATCGAACTCACTTCGACCATTAGCGAAGACAACAAACTGGAACTGGCCCTGCGCGAGATTGAGATCCCGCAGCCAGGCGAAAACCAAGTGGTCATCCGCATCGAAGCCGCCCCTATCAACCCGTCTGACCTGGGAGTGATGTTCAGCGCGGCCGATATGACAACCGCCAGCCAATCCGGTAGCGCCGATCGCCCGGTCATCAGTGCCGATGTTCCGGCCAAGTTCATGGGTGCCGTTAAAAAGCGGGTTGGCAAGTCTATACCCGTAGGCAACGAAGGAGCCGGTACAGTCGTCACTGCTGGCTCATCCGCCGCTGCGCAAAGCCTGCTGGGCAAAACCGTTGCGGTCATTGGCGGTGGCAGCTACCGCAAATATCTCTGTGCCAATGTTCAAAGCTGTCTGGAACTGGAGCCGGGTACGACTGCAGCCGAAGGCGCTTCAAGCTTTGTTAATCCGCTTACTGCATTGGCCATGGTAGAAACCATGCGAGCTGAAGGTCACAAGGCGATCGTTCACGCTGCCGCCGCCTCCAACCTCGGACAAATGCTCAACCGCATCTGCATCGCCGACGGCATAGACCTGGTCAATATCGTCCGCAAGCCAGAACAGGAAGCCTTGCTGCGCGACATGGGCGCCAAATACGTGGTCAACTCCAGCAGCGACAGCTTTATGGCAGACCTGACCGAAGCACTTATCGAAACCGGCGCTACCATCGCCTTCGACCCTATCGGTGGCGGACGACTGGCTAGCGACATCCTCAGCTGCATGGAAGCCGCCGTTTCTCGCAACATGACTGAATACAGCGTGTACGGATCTGACACCTATAAACAGGTTTATATTTATGGGGGCCTTGATCGTGGCCCGATTACTCTGAACCGCAGCTTCGGTTTTGCCTGGGGTGTGAACGGCTTCTTGCTGTTCAATGCGTTGGGAAAGCTCGGCAAGGACACCACCGCCGCCATGCGCAAACGCGTAGCCGCCGAGATCAAGACCACGTTCGCCAGTCACTACACTCACGAAGTATCCCTGGCCGGTGCCTTACAACTGGATGCGATCTCGGTTTACGGCAAACAGGCTACCGGAGAGAAGTTCCTGATCAAACCACAGAGTTAACGTTTAGCGTAAGGCCGTAAGGCCAGCCTAGGGCGCTGGAGTGAGGTTGACTCCGGCGTCTGCATGACAGGTAACCCTGCCGACCAATATTTCTGAAGTTTTGCAGCTTCCATAATGACGTTCATTGTTCTCTCCGAATTAAGCGGAGAGCCCCCCGAGCGGGGATTTCTCCCCGCGTGGGATGGTAGTTATGCAGCGTTTACAGCGAAGATATCCTCCTGGAAGGGCTTCCCCGCACCGCCAGGGGAAAAGGCGAGGCAACAGATATCATGTGTGATAACACTTTCAAGATAAAAAAATTGTACCTGACCCTATTTCCCCTTATTTCCCCAGGCTGGCGCGGATCAGGCGACGCACTTCGTCAATCAAGTCTGATTTATTTCTGGAAAATGTACCTGACCCGAATGGCACTTACTTAGGCTCTAAGCACTTGAAATTGAAATGAAAAAGCTGGCTCAAGGTCACAGGTTGAAAGCGACCAAACCTTCACCTGACAACACAAGAGCCAGCCTTCCATGCATCCTAGACTCCGAGCCACCCATCATCAACAGCAACGTGTCCGCCATCACGCTCAAGGCCTTGATTCCCACGGTTTTTTCAACCTGCTGACAAGCCCTGAGCTGCTGGACTCCGTGGAATCCTTGCTGCCCGAGCATCGAGAAAGACTGTTTCCACCAACAGAAACTCTTTCCCTGTTTCTGGCTCAGGCCATGAGTGCAGACCGCTCCTGCCAGAAAGCTGTGAACGAAGCCGCTATCAAGCGGCTGGCTTGTGGACTGCCAAACTGCAGCACGCAGACAGGAGCTTACTGCCGGGCGCGACAGCGGTTACCTGTTAGCATGGTATCCGCACTAAGCCGACAGGCTGGACGCATGATGACAGAGCAGGCTCCACGAGCGTGGCAGTGGCGCGGTAGGCCAGTACGTCTGGTGGATGGCACCATGATTTCCATGCCGGATACCCCGGCCAATCAGAAGTGTTACCCCCAACCAAATAGCCAGAAACCGGGGCTGGGCTTTCCCTTGTGTCGGCTGGTAGGCATCGTTTGCCTGTCCAGTGCTGCTGTTCTGGACGCAGCCATTGGCCCATACAACGGTAAGGGCGGAGATGAGCAAACACTGCTCAGAAGCATGCTGTCGACCCTGCATGCAGGTGACGTTCTGATTGGCGATGCGTTCTATGCCACGTACTTCCTGTTGAGCGAGTTACAGCGCCGCCACATCGATGGGGTGTTCGAACAGTATGGCGCCCGTAAACGCTCAACCGACTTCAATAAAGGGGTATCCCTGGGGTCCAAAGATCACCTTGTTGAATTGACCAAACCGGTGCGCAAACCTCGTTGGATGAGCCAAGAGCAGTATGACCAGGTTCCTGCCACCCTGACCGTACGAGAGCTGTATTGCGGCGGCAAGATCATGGTCACTACCTTGTTGAATGCCCGACAGACAAGCAAAGCTGATATCAAGCAACTCTATCGTAGCCGTTGGCATGTTGAGCTTGATATACGCAATCTAAAAAGTACGCTGGGGCTGGAAGTTCTGAGCTGCAAAACACCCGATATGGCGATCAAGGAGATCTGGGTCTACCTGCTGGCCTACAACCTCATTCGCCTGTTGATGGCGCAGTCAGCCTTGCTGGGAGACTGCTTGCCTCGGCAGCTGAGCTTCAAACATACGCTGCAACTGTGGGGAGCGTGGCGACAATATCACGATGAATGTGACGAGGAACAGCTGACGTCATTGCTACTGCTGATTGCCGAGCAGCGGGTGGCTGATCGTCCCGGGCGGATCGAGCCCAGAGTGGTCAAACGACGACCGAAAACCCACCCGCTACTGACCCAGCCAAGACCTCAAGCTCGCAGAAAGGTGGCGAAATATGGGCATCCTAAAAAGGCTAAGTAAGTGCCATTCGTACCTGACCCCTTTTCTGGATTTCGGAATTAACTTCTGCAGCAAATTGTTTTACCTGCTCCATCTCAAATGCCTTCGTACAGTTTCGATAAACCTGCAGGCCATTCTTTTCAGCGTCGCTCATATCTAGCGCCGCGATATCTTCATCCCATTCGGACATTCTCACGAACCGCAAGGAAATTTAACGCTTTTGTTCAGCGGCGACCTTTCTGCAGCGAAGCCGAGAAAAGGGCATCCGGTGGAGGCCGTCAGGCCCGATACGAACTGCAACTACTGGTTAGATTATAGAGGTCCATGCTTGTTAAGCGCGGCAATGAGTCCGCGAAAGGCACCTACAGCACGCATGTGAAAATCGTTGTCATAATCATTTTGGTATTCACGCCCAGGGAGCATGAAAAAGTGCATCCGATTTCTTGCTTCCCATAGCCAATCGAGTTCACTTTGAAGCTCTTCGTCGATAATATTTTTGCTTTTGAGATACTCAGTTCGACCTTTGTAGCCCTTACCGCAAGTTCCATGAAGATAATTTTTAGTTAAGCTTTCGCATAGTGAGCCCAATAAAAAAGCATAAAGCTTAGTGAGCATTTGCTGAGGGATCCCCCACAAATCGGTTCGTAAGCTTAGCCACAAAACTGCGTCAGAAAGTATTAACGTGTACGCAAGGTTGCTTTTTAAATCAGGATCTCGAATAAATGCAATCCTCGAACGCTGGAGGGCCGCTTGCCGGATAAACCCTCTTGGAAAGCGAACTTTTGCCGCTTCAACCTCAGCATGAGTTAAATTTTTTCCGGCGCAATAGTTGTGAATCTCCTGCAGAAGTTCACTAGCTTTATCTACCGCAGCTTTGAGCTCTTCATCATTATTTATAGGCATACGACTCTTAATCTAACATTATGCTCACCGGCAAATTTAAAGTGCAGCGGAAAATTTGTCCGTGTGCAGCACCTTGTTATACGCACGACATACACTTGCACACCTATGAATATTGACAAGCAAGCGCCGCCCCATTTACTTACATTTACTCCTGGCTTTCTTTAAAAGGAAAGAGGCCGAAACGACCATACTGAGGGTTCTTCGTAAATACCGTTAACCCAAGCTGGCCGTCAAAAGACTCTGGCGGATGCTCGTTTTCAACGATAATGACTTGGCTGTCGGAATGTTCTTCGATCAGATATTTAAAAAATTTTTGTTTAAGAGTCGTGCCCTGAAGGCTATCGCCCTCGCCCTCCGGCTTGTAGTAGGCAAGCAAGGGTGAATCAAGTACAACAAACCCCGGGTGAGGGAGCGAGCGCTCTTTACAAAATTCGAGCAACCCTAAAGTGGCGGCGGCATGCGTTATCGCTCTGAGACCTTTGCCCCTGTTGCCACGAAGCTTACCATTGATGACAAAATCCATAGCAGTTTCGTCAAAATAAACACTGCCTGTATCAGGAAAGTCCCAAGCCTCAAGTATTCTTTCTACCGTTTTAGAGAAATCATGTAGAACCTGGGTCGATAGCCTCGCGGCAATCTTTTGATTACCTATTTCCGCTTCGTTCTCGTCTCCGAACAACTCTTCTCTTTGTTCACGGAGCTTGTCTAATCTGCTAAATACCGAAAGGTGCGAAACAACTTTGCTACGGGTATCAACAAACTCGGCGTAGTCAGACTGTACATCTGACAGTTCTGGAGCAATGGCGTTTTTAATCTCACCATCAATGCCATTGAACTTGTTTCCGATCTCAATCAGAGCTTCGGATAGACGGGCCGACTCGCCATGCAACGAAGTAACTGTAGAATCAAGATCACTAGCCAGTCTCTTGATCTTTTCCATCTCCGCTGCTGCAGCAACGACTATTGACTCAACATCGCCATCGCACTCTTCGGTACCATGTTGAGATTCAGGTGAAGCGCCGCAAAGCGGGCAAGGCACTCGTTCATGGTGCACAAAAAGCGAACCGGATTCTTCGATGGCCATCAATCGACGCAAATCTGTTACATATTGCGCCTTCAGTAAAGCAAAGCGTTCCAACATGTTGGCTATGTCATCTATCCTGTCTTTAATCGCCTCGCGGTTATTCACAATCTCCCGTCTTTGGGTGGTCATTTCATTGAGCTGAGTCTGAGCCAGTTGAAGCTTCTCTCTACTGGATGAAATAGACTCATCTAGCTTTTCGAGTTGATCTTCCAGTTCTTCACGCCCAAAACCGTGTTCAGTAATCTCGTCCTCTACATCAGCTATCCATTGTTCGAGAAGTTCGGCTTTTGCTCGGTCATTTGACTCCGATTGCTTGCGAGCACCTGCTGGCACTATTGCGCTATCATCCGCTCCCGTAAGCATGAGCTTCAGGGCAGACTTTTCAGCAGTTTTAGAAACATATTGACCAGTTAAGAACGGAGAATCTTGGCGGATTATTTCCTGCTCATTAACAATGATAAGTCGAGCAATGTCGCGGAAACTTAGGGAACGGCAATCTCCATTCGCATTCTTTCGCACATATTTGCTTAGCAAATCTATAGCGCCAAGGAGCCAACCGGAAATATTGTCCTCCCTGCCTGCTGCGTGTTTCATCTTCATCGTGCCGCTTTCCTTGGCATCAGTCGCAGCTTCAATATCCCCTTTAAATACCCGGTAGTTACCGCCCTCTATACTGCGTTCGAATGTCCAGAGGCCTTTTTCCGAGGATTCAATACCAATGCGGGCTTTTTCGTATCCGGCCAGCTCTGGAATTCCTCGTAGTTCTTTACCACCAAGGAGGAAGTCAATGGCCTCGACAAGAAAGGATTTTCCGGTATCAGATGCACCGCATACAACACTCAAGTTTTGATCGAAACCAATCAAGGCGGGGGCAACTCTACTACCCAGAAAGCTTATATTTCTTATTTGAATTGTTTCATCCATTTGATTAACTATCACCTATACCTTGTGATGGGTGAAATTGGGTCGTCCATTTATCAAAAAACCTGCTGATCAAATCTTGAAGCTCGGCAGTGTCCATATTCCCGAAAGTCTCCCCAACCCAGTGAGCTCTATCCATCAATGTGCGCATATAAGGGGTAGCCATTGAGTCGACGAATGGCTTCGCATAGTCACTTGCTTGATAAAAGAACCCTTTCGCCCCCGCAATCCTGGTGACAAGCCCACGGCTCATCATTAAAGAAAGTCCTGACTCAATAATTTTACGCCTAACCAGAAGCTCACCTTCTCTCATAGGAAGAGGTGGATGGAGGCTTTCGGGGCCGTTAACATCGCCTGAATGAACAACCAGATAGTCAAAATCAACAAGACGCTGCAAATCCAAAGCAACGGGAAAATTAGCTGCAAGAATGACTAACGAGCGAACACCTGTCTCAAGTGCACTGTTAAATACCGTGACATTTGGCTGACGCTCTTCACTCATCGTGCTCACCCCAGTTCAACCGACTGTCATTCACAAGTTGGTGGCACATTCCTTGTTTGTCCCGCGTGCGTGTGACGCTGGCAAGCGGGCTTGCATCAACGGCAACATTGGCTGCCTGGCTCATTGTTGCATTTAAACGATCAATACCGCAGTCGTGCTTGGACTCGCACACATCCACAACGCCATCAAAAATATCATCTAGAAGAGCTTCGAAGACACCTGGGGGAACTGTGTCTCGGGAAAAGTTGCGCAAGGACTCCGCATGATAGAAGCGCTCACGCTGTCTTCGGAAGTTGTTCCGTATGCCATCGTCTTTTTCTAGCAGGGAAAGATCGGGCGATTTCAGGTTATCGCCAATGGACTGTGCATATACGCGTAATAGCTGTCTTACGTAGCGATGATCCATAGATACCGTATCTTCTGGCGGTATTTCAGGTTCGGGGCGTGTGGCTAGCCCTCCACCAAATCTTACGGAATGAAAGGGCGTGGAGGCATGTTGTTCAATCATTCGAACAAGTGACACCGAGTCGAATATGGTAAAATCAAAGCTCTCAAAATGGGCAAGGAGATCGCTCTCGAGCTTTATTTTGGCTGTAGACGTAATGCCATCTTCGCAATGTTTTTCCCAGTTATATTTGAGCTCTTCTTTTAATTTTTGAGCATCGGCGAGTAGCTTGCCCAGTTTTGTCCCGATTTGCTTCGGAGCAACAAAGAAATACTTTCGCGGTGACGTATATTCACCGCAATGCGTAAAGTAAATAATCTTACCTAACTCAACCCAGACATCGGAAGGAGCTAACGGCTTATCGTAAAATTTACACTGGTAGTTGTCCCAGCCATCACTAAACTGGCTAGAGGCGATAAAACCTACGACGTCTAGTCCTTTGTCGCCTGCACCAGCAAAGCGCTTGACGCAACGATAGAGATTTTCAAGCGATGAAGCCCATTCCTCGGTGAACTCCTCCCACTCGTCCGCACCAAATAGCTGCACGCGCTTCGCTTTCGGGATAGGAATACCGGAAATTACATGCTCTGAGCTATACAATCCTTTTTGAGGATTGGGTGAAAGCTCTTTGAAATCTTCTTGGTTCATTATTTTTCGCAAGTGCTCGTGTTCTGTATCGTATAACGCTGCGTTCACCGGCTTGTCCGGTGCAACGCTTGGTTAGATGTGATTTTGGATACCATAAAATTTCTTTAAAGGGAGTCCGTTATTCCACATGTAAAGAACATTACCATTCGCAATTGTTCCCTGATAAAATCCTTTACCCAAGAGACTGCTTGGGAATTCCACCTCCTTACCTCGAATAGATCTTTCAAACTCCCGAGCAACACAGTAGCTTATGAAATCTGCAACTTCCAAGAGGTAGTGAGTTCCCGGCTCAACAAATGACGGCTTTACTATAGCTGCACCAGCCGATAGCCATGTAAATAAAGGTGTGTATTGCAATCCCAGAAAACATTCCTCAGCCCACCCCTCAGTTCTCTTTCCACCTGTAGTGTCTTTGATGTTATCAAATATCCACTCTACGCTTTTATTGTGTGCTCTCATTTGCTTTAACGTAGTCAGGATCGATTGAGCAAATACGTCTTGTTTTTGATGGTTGATATGAACCGATCTATCTTTTGCGCTTTCAGGTGAATATAAGCACCCAGAAATATTAAAAGTTACCAACTCAGGGCGTGACTGCCTTATTATCTTGGCAAATTCCTTTGCATGTTTAATTTTTTCTTCTTTGTTTCTTAGGTTGTATTCTCCTGAATTAGGGCTTGATGACCAAACTTTTGTAAAATGATGGCTCCATGTTTCAGGGTCAGAATCAGGAACAATTTTTCGTTTAATCTTATTGATTCTTTTTTTAAGCCTATTCTGTTTGCTATTGTGCATTCCAACCAGTGTGATGCAAAAGAAATTTAGCGGTCTTTGTGAATACTGATCGAGCGGATCAACAATATACCTACCAGCCTCATCACCATAAAGAAACCATTTGCTTTCTTTTTTTAAGATGGTGACCCTAGCGTCAAAAGAATCACTACAAAAAACACACGTTAATGGAAAGCTAACTGGTACAAAATGGCCACCTCCACCTGTTGGTTGAATTGGCTGCTTGGGAAACTCCATTTTCTCTAACCAAGGAACCTGTACATCCGAGTTGCATTTAGGACATTTAAAGCATCTATCAATAAGTTCTTGTGGAATTAACCCAGGAGCAGATCGATAAGGTAATCGACGAACATCCTTCATAAATCACCATTTGAAACCAATCCCATCAACTTCCCCTCTTATCCGGCTTAATATCTAACGCCAGCCAGCATGCGCGCCTACGGAATGGAGGCGAAGCCGCAATGTAGTAGGTGTCGCCGTGCCTGGCCTTGTTATATTTAGAACACCCATCCCAAGAAACCTTCGTCGTACATATCACTGATTTTCCCGGCAAACAGCGAACGTAGCTCACTGTCGAATTTCTTTTGAATCTGGAATATTTGTTGTTCAGTTTTCATCATAATCTGGTTATGTTCGATTACGGAAGATGCAATTTTTCTGAACTTTGTCATAAACTTTTCTCTCTCGGCCTCAGACTCGAGCTGCGTTGCGAGAAGGGTTCGCATCATTGGCATCATGTCGTTCACTTCGACGTCTTTGGTTGCAGCTTTAGATAGTTCAGACCTAGCGTCGTGAACCTCATTGATTGACGTTACCTTTTCGTCGACCATGTTTGAAAACTTATCATAAGTACCGGTCATTAAAGCCAAGCTTTCGTACTTTCTAAATAATTCAAGCCTGCAGTTGGCTACAGTCTCTTTTAATTCACTAGCTTTTACATTGGTTTCGGAATGCGTTTGAAAAATAGATTTTAGGAGAACTTCATAGTCCCTGCCGAGCTCCGATTCAGGTGTCGAAAAAATGTGCTCCAGCTCGTCAAACATGAGCTGGTAAGAACCGCTCAAGTTTCCGTATTGAAGATACAGATCATTATGAGATGTGTGGCACGACCCCTGTAATTCACGCATTGGCGTGAAGTTTTTTTCTATTATCGTGCCTTCCAATCGCGAATCGTTCCTATAGTTTTCTAACACGCCCGCAAATAAAAATGAGCCGAAAAAGACAGGAAGAAATGCCACTAAAACTTGTGCCCAAATAGGCTGATTATTGCTACCGCTCAAAACAACTCCTTAAAATATAACGTTTGGTTAAGGGGCGGGCTTTAGCCCGTCCCAGTGAGCGAAGCGAGCGGTTTGAACCAGTTGTTATAACCCTGCAGCAAGAGTTACGTTCTGAGCCACTGTGCGACCGCTTCTGAAATTATCGATTACTTCGTTGAACAGTGATTTTTCATTTTTGAAAGGCTTGGGCCTGCCTGCTTTTAAATTTTCAATAAAAGCTGAATATTCAGTGTTGGCAACTAGCAGGTGTGACCAATTCAGCCCAAACCAAAGATGAAATGCAATTGTTTCAGGAATCCACATTTTCTTAATGGTGGAGTGTAAATTTATGGCTTCTATTAATGAGAAATCATTGAATTCGTCTTTGAATTCATGCTTTTCATTCTTGTCTCTGTCCGCATGCTTAAAGAAATTTCTTGATTTAAATAGGATCGCTAAAAACTCCTTCCTTTTGTCTTCGCGAATTCTATCGCTATCTCGGAACATGCTGTGTGCGCCAATATCTTTTCCAATGTCATAAAGTATTTGAGATGCAGCTTCCGAAAGCGTATGGATAGATACTGAATCTTCTTCTCTGAAGAACAACCGAATAGCTTGAATTAGTTGGCGCTCTGCTGCATCGAATTTCGTTATGAGTCCCATAGTTGCTGTTGCCTGGCTGGTTATAACGCCCGCAGCACGCGCGGCTTTGTAATGTAGGCGCAGCCGCAATGAAAAAGCCGTCGCCGTGCCTGCGATTGTTAACCATCATCACTTTGGAACCAACTTTAAGCGACCATTAGGTTGCTGTGTAGCTGTACGCCCTGGTGGTATAGCAAGAACGCGACCATCAGCCCCTTGACGGGATGAATAACCTTTCGGTATGGCGACAACCCTACCATCAGAGCCTTGGCGACTTGTACCTCCGGGAGGAATTGCCACCACACGTCCATCAGAGCCTTGTCGTGAAGTAAAACCTTTGCGTATTTCCACAACTCTGCCATCTGAGCCTTGCCGAGAAGTGGAACCGGCGCGCAGTGGGACTACTCGACCATCGGAACCTTGCCTAGATGTCCAGCCATCCGGGATTTTTATCTTACGGCCGTCGGAGCCTGTTCTTGTTGTTGGCATGGTCATTTCCTCCTGTGATGGTTAACAGTGATTAGACCTCACGCGGCACTAATACATAAACAGTGACTGCGGTATAACTCCGCTTCACCGAAGTGACGACGCCAGAAATATTTAAAAATCAATAACTTACAGCTCACACCACAGCCCACCCCGTATTCGCTTGACTGCGTCTTTTCATGAATCCATTACTACTGGATACAAACCCACCCCGCCAGGGACGCTACCGCCCGACCCTCAACAGGCAGGCAAGCCGGTACGCTCTCAATTCGGGTATGGAAGGTAGGCTGTCCTTGCCCCTTGGGCGGGAACGGCTGCGATCCATGCTTTGGGGTCAACATAGCCCAGAGAATGGCGCTTGGCCATAGTCGGAAAGTCATAGGAGGTGAAGGCAGGTGCCAGTCGGCGCATGACCGGCGTTCAATGCACCCTACACGCCATGCAAACAAGGATGCGACCACCCTCCCTCCTCGCTATAATGGCCGTTTTTGCGACTCTGTCTCATGGCGCGCGGAGTTCCTGCTTTATATAGCCCCACCGATCGGCGGGTCATGCGGGACTCCTGTAAGCTGCCGTGGCACCCTTTACCGTCGCCAGCCATATACCGGACAGCCAAAACACCCATGGATAAAACCTACCAGCCCCACGCTATTGAATCCTCCTGGTACCAGACCTGGGAGCAGAACAATTACTTTGCTCCGCAGGGTTCTGGCGAGTCGTACACCATTGCCCTACCGCCGCCGAACGTGACCGGCAGCCTGCACATGGGCCATGGCTTCAATAACTCGATCATGGATGCACTGATCCGCTTCCGCCGTATGCAGGGGCGCAACACCCTGTGGCAGCCGGGTACTGATCATGCGGGCATCGCTACGCAGATGGTGGTGGAGCGTCAGCTGGCAGCGCAGGGTCAGTCGCGGCATGACCTGGGCCGGGACAAGTTTCTGGAGAAGGTCTGGGAGTGGAAGGAGGAGTCCGGCGGCAACATTACCCGGCAGATTCGCCGGCTGGGTAGTTCGGTGGATTGGAGCCGTGAGCGCTTCACCATGGATGAGGGTATGTCGGCGGCGGTGCAGGAAGCCTTTGTGCGTCTGCATGAGGATGGGCTGATCTACCGTGGCAAGCGTCTGGTCAACTGGGACCCGAAGCTGCATACGGCGATTTCCGATCTGGAGGTGGAGAACCACGACGAGACCGGTTCGCTGTGGCACCTGCGTTATCCGCTGGCCGATGGCGCAACCACCGCTGAAGGCAAGAATTACCTGGTCGTTGCCACTACCCGCCCGGAAACCATGCTCGGTGATACCGCCGTGGCGGTGAACCCGGAAGATGAGCGCTACCAGGCACTGATCGGCAAGTTCGTCGAGCTGCCTTTAGTGGGTCGGCGTATTCCGATTGTCGGCGACGACTACTGCGATCCCGAGTTCGGCACCGGCTGCGTGAAGATCACCCCGGCGCATGACTTCAATGACTATGAGGTGGGCAAGCGCCACAACCTGCCGCTGATCAACGTGTTGGATAAAGAGGCCGCCATTCTGCCGCGGGCTCAGGTATTCAACGTCGATGGCAGCGTCAATGGCGAAGTCGATGCCAGCCTGCCCGCCGCCTATGCCGGTCTGGATCGTTTCGATGCACGCAAGCAGATCGTTGAGGACTTCGACGCTGCCGGCCTGCTGGAGAAGATCGAGCCCCATAGCCTGAAGACGCCCAAGGGCGACCGCTCCGGCGTGGCTATCGAGCCCTGGCTGACCGATCAGTGGTATGTGTCGACCAAGCCGCTGGCCGAACCGGCGATTGCCGCGGTGGGAGATGGCCGTATCCAGTTCGTGCCCAAGCAGTACGAGAATATGTATTTCTCCTGGATGCGCGATATCCAGGACTGGTGTATTTCCCGCCAGCTGTGGTGGGGCCATCGTATCCCGGCCTGGTATGACGACGCTGGTAATGTCTATGTCGGCCGTGATGAAGCTGAAGTGCGGGCCAAGCACAACCTGGGCGATGCACCGCTGCGTCAGGATGAGGATGTGCTGGACACCTGGTTCAGCTCCGGGCTGTGGACCTTCTCCACCCTCGGCTGGCCGGAACAGACCGAGGCGCTGAAGACCTTCCACCCCACCGATGTGCTGGTCACCGGTTTCGACATCATCTTCTTCTGGGTGGCACGCATGATCATGCTGACCATGCACCTGATGAAGCATGGCGATGGCAGCGCGCAGATTCCGTTCAAGACGGTGTATGTGCATGGTCTGGTGCGCGATGGTCAGGGCCAGAAGATGTCCAAGTCCAAGGGCAACGTGCTCGACCCGCTGGATATCATCGACGGCATCGACCTGGAATCGCTGGTGCAGAAGCGCACCAGCGGCATGATGCAGCCCAAGCTGGCGGAAAAGATCGAGAAGCAGACCCGGGATGAGTTCCCCGACGGCATCGCCGCCTACGGTACCGACGCACTGCGCTTTACCAACCTGTCGCTGGCATCCACCGGCCGCGATATCAAGTTCGACATGGGCCGGGTCGAAGGTTACCGCAACTTCTGCAACAAGATCTGGAACGCTACGCGCTATGTGATGATGCAGTGCGAGGACAAGGATACCGGCGTCAATGGCGAGCCCGTGGAATTGACCCTGGCCGATCGCTGGATCATTTCCCAGTTGCAGCGCACCGAGGCGGAAGTGACCCGTCAGCTCGACCAGTTCCGCTTCGACCTGGCCGCTACCGCGCTGTATGAGTTCATCTGGAACCAGTACTGCGACTGGTATCTGGAGCTGTCCAAGCCGGTACTGTGGGACGAGAACGCCCCGGCCGAGCGCCAGCGCGGCACCCGCCGTACCCTGGTGCGCGTGCTGGAAACCGCCCTGCGCCTGGCGCATCCGTTCATGCCCTTCATTACCGAGGAAATCTGGCAGCGCATCGCGCCGATGGCTGGCAAAGCTGGTGAGACCATCATGCTGCAGCCCTGGCCGGTTGCCGCGGATGACCGCATCGATACCGCCGCTGAAGGTGATATCGATTGGCTGAAGAACCTGATCCTCGGTGTGCGTAATATCCGTGGTGAAATGAATGTCGCCCCGGGCAAGGAGCTGGAACTGCTGCTGCGCAAGGCCGGCAGTGAAGATCAGCGCCGCCTGAACGAGAACGATGCCTTCCTGCGCAAGCTGGCCAAGCTGTCATCCATCCAGGTACTGGCCGAGGGCGACGAAGCACCGCTGTCCGCCACCGCGCTGGTCGGCGAGATGGAAGTGCTGGTGCCGATGGCCGGTCTGATCGACAAGACCGCCGAGCTGGCCCGTCTGGACAAGGAGATCGGTCGCCTCGAAGGTGAGGTCAAGCGTATCGGTGGCAAGCTCGGCAACGAAAGCTTTGTTGCCAAGGCGCCACCGGCGGTGATCGACAAGGAACGCGCCAAGCTGGCCGATGCCGAAAAGGCCCTGGCCCAGCTCAGCGAACAACGGGCGCATATCGCCAACCTGTAATCTGGATCCCGTGACTCTCAGCGAACACGGACACAACAACAAGCAAACAGGGCCGATGACGGCCCGATAGGATATGCAAATGAAGTCACCCATCGGTAAATGGCTGTCCCTGGGCGCGCTGGCACTGGCGCTGGCTACCCCGTTCTCCAACGTTGTCGCCGAGACCAAGTCGGTGGCGGCGACCGCCATCGTCGAGCACCCGGCACTGGATTCGGTGCGTGACGGCGTACGTGCCGCGCTGGAAGAAGCCGGCTACAGCGGCGACAAGCTGAAATGGCAGTACCAGACCGCCCAGGGCAACACCGCCACCGCCGCGCAGATCGCTCGCAAGTTCGTCGGTGACCGCCCGGACGTGATCGTCGCCATCGCCACCCCCTCGGCCCAGGCCGTGGTAGCCAGCACCAAGTCGGTACCCGTGGTGTTCGCCGCGGTCACCGATCCGCTGGCCGCCCAACTGGTGCGCAGCTGGGACGCCTCCGGCACCAACGTCACCGGTGTCTCCGACGAGCTGGAGCTGGATCGCCAGATGGAGCTGGTCAAGCGTGTGCTGCCCAATGCCACCCGTGTGGGCATGGTCTATAACCCCGGTGAAGCCAACTCCGTGGTAGTGGTCGAACGCCTGCGCGAGCTGCTGCCGACCATGGGCATGACCCTGGTTGAAGCTGCTGCCCCGCGTACCGTGGACGTAGGCTCTGCCGCCCGCAGCCTGGTCGGCAAGGTGGATGTGATCTACACCAACACCGACAACAACGTGGTGTCGGCCTATGAGTCGCTGGTCAAGGTCGGTACCGATACCAAGACTCCGCTTATCGCCTCCGATACCGACAGCGTCGCACGTGGCGCCATTGCCGCCCTGGGCATCGACTACTACCAGCACGGTGTCCAGGCTGGCAAGGTCGCTGTGCGTGTGCTCCAGGGCGAAGCACCCGGCAGCATTGCGCCGCAGAAGACCGGCGAGCTGAGCCTGTACGTCAACCGCTCCGCCGCTGCCGCCCAGGGTGTTACCCTGTCCCAGGAACTGCTCGACTCGGCCGCCGAGATCATCGACTGATCTGACCTGCGCCGATGCACCCGCATCGGCGCAGCCGCTCACCATAGGCTTAACATCCCATGTCATTGTTCTCCCTGTTTGGCGCCCTCGAAGTCGGCCTGATCTTCAGCCTGGTGGCGCTTGGTGTATTCATTTCCTTCCGTTTGCTGCGCTTTCCTGACCTCACGGTAGACGGCAGCTTTCCGCTGGGCGGCGCCGTTTGCGCCGTTCTGATTGCCAATGGCATGGATCCTTTTCTCGCCACGCTGATCGCCACCCTCGCCGGTGCGCTGGCCGGCATGGTCACCGCCGTGCTCAATGTGCATCTGAAGATCATGGATCTGCTGGCCAGTATCCTGATGATGATCGCGCTGTACTCGATCAACCTGCGCATCATGGGCCGGCCGAATATTCCGCTGATCATGGAACCGACCATGTTCAGTATCCTGCAGCCGCAGTGGCTGGCCGATTACATCGCTCGCCCGCTGATTTTGCTGATGGTGGTGCTGGTGGCCAAGGTGCTGCTGGATGCCTACTTCTCCACCCGCCAGGGTCTGGCGATCCGCGCCACCGGCTCCAACCCGCGCATGAGCCGCGCCCAGGGTGTGAATACCGGGGCCATGGTGATTCTCGGCATGGCCATTTCCAACGCACTGGTCGGCCTGGCGGGCGCCATGTTCGTGCAGACCCAGGGTGGCGCGGATATCTCCATGGGCATCGGCACCATCGTGATCGGTCTGGCGGCGGTCATCATCGGCGAAAGCATCCTGCCGGCACGGCGGATCATCTTCCTGACCCTGGCCGTGGTCATCGGCGCGGTGATCTACCGCTTCTTTATCGCGCTGGCCCTGAACAGTGACTTCATCGGTCTGCAGGCCCAGGACCTGAACCTGATCACCGCGGTACTGGTGGTTATCGCCCTGGTCATTCCGTTGATCAAGCAACGTCTGACCCGCAGGAGGCACACCTGATGCTCAGCGCCCAGAATCTGAAAATCACCTTCAACCCCGGCACGCCGATCGAGACCAAGGCGCTGCAGGGGCTGTCGCTGGAGATCCCCACTGGCCAGTTCGTTACCGTGATCGGTACCAACGGCGCGGGCAAGTCCACCTTCCTCAATGCCGTGTCCGGTGACCTGTCGGTGGACAGTGGCAAGATCCTGATTGATGGCGATGACGTCACCCGCCTGCCGGTATGGAGCCGCGCCACCCGCGTGGCGCGGGTATTCCAGGACCCCATGGCGGGCACCTGCGAAGACCTGACCATCGAGGAAAACATGGCGCTGGCCCATCAACGCGGCCAGCGCCGTGGCCTGGGCAAGGCGGTGCAGACCTCCATGCGCGATGAATTCCGCAGCCATCTGGCGACCCTCGGCCTGGGACTGGAAAACCGCCTCACCGACCGCATCGGCCTGCTCTCCGGTGGCCAGCGCCAGGCCGTCAGCCTGCTGATGGCAGCGCTTCAGCCCTCACGTATCCTGCTGCTGGACGAGCACACCGCCGCACTCGACCCGCGCACCGCGGATTTTGTCCTGCAACTGACTGCGCGCATCGTCGCCGACAAGAAACTCACCACCATGATGGTTACCCACAGCATGCGCCAGGCACTGGATGTCGGTGACCGCACGGTGATGCTGCACCAGGGCCAGGTGGTGCTGGATGTGGCCGGGGATGAGCGCAAGGGGCTGGATGTGCCCGACCTGCTGCAGATGTTCGAGAAGGTGCGCGGGGAAAAGCTGGCGGATGATGTGCTGCTGTTGAGCTGAATCACGGCCTACAGGTGTAGTGCGCCCGCGCTATGCCTGCTCCAGCGGTACAGAAATCAGCCGTCGAACAGGTGCTCGACAACCCGGGATAGGGGTTCGTTCGGGGTGTAGCGCACCTGCGCTACGCCTTCCATGGCAAGCCATACCTCTCATCCTCACTACCGGTCGATACTGAGCTTGCCAGACTACCGCAGGCTAACAAGCACACCACAATTTCCTTCAATACCCGGACCGAAACCTTCCCGCAGACTCCCTGCCTTTACCCCAAGGAATCTGCCCATGCTGTCGATAGTCCTACCCATGTCCATCTTCGCACTGGCCGCATCCATTACTCCGGGACCGGTGAACCTGGTGTGTCTGAGCACGGGCATTCGCCGTTCCATTCCACAGGGACTGGTGTTCGTTACCGGTGCCACGCTGGGCTTTGTGGTCCTGTTCCTGGGTATCGGATTCGGCCTGAATTCACTCCTGACCAGCCTGCCGGGCTTCGAACGCTGGCTGAACTGGGCGGCGATCGGCTTCCTGCTGTTTCTCAGCTACCGGCTTGCCCGTGATGACGGCGGGATTCCCGACGATGCGCGGCATGAGAGCTCCGGCTTTGTCACCGGCGCATTGATGCAATGGCTCAATCCCAAGGCCTGGCTGGCCTCCATTGCCGGCATCGGCGCCTATACCAATGGCGGCGACGCCTCGCTGGTCTGGCTGTTCGCTGCGCTGTACCTGCCCATCTGCTGGCTATCACTGAGCTGCTGGGTGTACGCCGGCGCGTTTCTGCGGCATCTGGTGCGACGCCCGGCAATATTGCGTGGTATCAATCGCACCCTGGCGGCCCTGCTCGCGGCGAGCTGCAGCTTATTTCTGCTCGACTGATACCTGCAGGTACTGTTTCGGTGTCGCGGCCACCAGCCGTTTGAAAGTACGCTGGAAATGCGCCTGATCGGCAAACCCGGCATTCAGTGCGACCTCGGCCAGGGCGACGCCCGCTTTCAGTTGCCGCTGGCTGTATTGAATGCGCCGGTTGATCAGCCAGGCGTGGGGCGTCATGCCGAAGTGCTGCCTGAAGGCGCGGATCAGATGGCCGGGGCTGTAGCCACTGTGGGCGCACAGCTCATCCAGCGACAGCTCCGCGGTGCAATGGCGGTCCATGTGGGCTGCCAGTTCCTGCAACCGATCGGGTGCCGGCGGCCGGGCTTGAATCGATTGCCCGGACAACGCCTGCATCAGGATCGATAGGTACTCGACTACCTTGGTCTGCTTATCCAGCAGCTCGCGCCTGCCATCCAGCAGGCAGTGCGCCATGGCGCAATAGCCGTCATACAACACCTTGTCGGTTACTACCGCGGCGTCGATATCCTGCCAGCGGGGCTCGTCCAGCAACCCCAGCTCATACCGCAGCCGGGTGAGCCAATCGAGATCCACGTACAGCATCAGATAGGCCCAGGCCTGGTTGTCGATGGGGTTGCAGGCGTGCGCCGCCTCGGGGTTCATCAATACCAGCGTGCCCTGGTGCACCTGATGATGGTCATCCCGATAGACAAAGGTGCTCTGCCCGGCCGTAATGGCTCCCAGCGACCAATGGGTATGGCTGTGCAGGGCGTAACACACCTCCCGCCCGTCGGCGACCTTGCGCAGCTCCACATGGGGCATGCGCGTATCACGCCAGAAGATCGGAGCATGCACAGCGGCCACAGGTGATGTCCTCATTGCAGGGCGTCGAACGACGCAACAGGGACATGCTACCCCGCCGCAGGACGCAATTAAAACGCTTCGCCAAACCGAATCTGCGCAAAATGCGGATTTTCCACCAGCGCCGTCATGTTCTGTACCCCATCCAGCACCACCCACTCCTCCCTGTCACCCACCATCATCAACAGGCACTCCTGCCGCTGCTCGTTGTAGCCTGTATCCAGCGGCGTGCCTTCAACCCGAAGCCCACCCGCCCAGCTCAGGGCAATGGGGATACGGTAAAGACAGGCGATTTCCAGGTAATCCGACTGATCGCAGGTAATCATGGGAATGTCCTGTAAGGAAAATGAACGGGCGATAGAAGAAGGGTAGCAACTGAATACGGCTCGCGCTGGCGTGAACACCGTTATGCGCATAAGATATGCGCATCATGCTCAAGGAGTATGCATATGCAAGCTACCTACGATATTCGCGCGCCCAAGCGGTCAGCCAATCTTAGTGTCAATGAGGATCTGCTCAACAAGGCCAGGGAGCAGAACATCAACCTTTCCGCCACTCTGGAGCAGGCGTTGGCCTCAGCTCTGAAGGAGAAGCAACGTGCAGCCTGGCTGGCGGAAAACAAGGCCGCCATGCAAGCCTACAACGACCATGTGGAGGGGCACGGCGTGTTCAGCGATGGACTCCGGAGCTTCTGATGTCCCCGTTCACAGTGCATGAAAATACCAATCCTGCCACCAGAGCTGCCGTTCCTCTGCTGCTGAACGTCCAGAGCGATCTGATTGAAGAACTGGGCACACGGGTGGTGGTGCCGCTCTACCCCGTCGGCGATATACCAGGAAAGACGATGCGCATTCTGACGCCCATCTTCGATATCGATGCCGAGCGATACGTGATGATGACGCCGCAATTGGCAGGTATTCAGAAGAAACTGCTCGGTCCAGCCGTCGCCGACCTGTCTGCGCATCGTGAGGATATAATCGCCGCTCTCGACCTACTGATTACTGGAATCTGAGCAGCAGATCTTTCCGGCGTGTAGCTCCAACCATGTGTGCGCCGGATCGGTAATTGCCAGGGCTGCCGCCCGCTCCGATCGTGTATTCTCGACAGCATTTCACCTCAGCCTTGCGGACAGGGATTCATGAGTACCGAGTTGACTATTGTGCTGGCACTGCTGCTGGGCAGCATGCTGTTGTTCATCCGCAACAAGCCGCGCATGGATGTGGTCGCCGTACTGGTGATCGTCGCCCTGCCGTTGACCGGCGTGCTCAGTGTGGAGGAAGCCATTGCCGGCTTCGCCGATCCCAGCGTGCTGCTGATCGCGGCGCTGTTCGTGATTGGGGATGGCCTGGTACGTACCGGTATCGCCTACAAGCTGGGCGACTGGATGGCCCGGCAGGCGGGCAGCAGTGAGACGCGATTGCTGATACTACTGATGCTGACCGTGGCAGCGCTGGGTTCGGTGATGAGTTCCACCGGGGTGGTGGCGATCTTCATTCCGGTGGTGATGAGCGTGAGTGTGCGCATGGGCATTCCGGCGTCCCGGCTGATGATGCCGCTGAGCTTTGCCGGGCTGATCAGCGGTATGCTGACGCTGGTCGCCACCCCGCCCAACCTGGTGGTCAGCAGCGAATTGATGCGCCACGGTCTGGACAGTTTCTCGTTCTTCAGTTTCACGCCCATCGGTCTGGTGGTTCTCGTCTGCGGCATCGGCTACATGCTGCTGGTGCGCCGCTGGCTGGGTGGCTCCGGGGCCGGCAAGGATGAGCCCGAGCGCCAGACCATGCAGGACCTGGCGACACTCTACCGGCTGCCGGAGCGCGAACGCCGGCTGCGACTGAATGAGGACTCACCCTTGATCGGTCGTCCGCTGAACGAACTGGAGCTGCGCAGCGAGTATGGCATCAATGTGATCGCCATCGAGCGCCAGCGGCGCTTCCGCAACCTGCTGCAGGTGGCTACCGGCAATACCGTGCCGCAACCGGGAGACATCCTGCTGGTGGACCTGGCCAGCCCGGCCATCGCCCTGCTCGGCGCCTATCAGGAAATCGGCGTGACGCCGCTGGAACTGGAGCATTCCTACTACAGCGTGCACTCCCACCAGCTGGGATTGGCCGAGGTGGCGCTGCCGCCGGAGTCGCGCCTGCCGGGCAGGACCATTCAGGAACTGGCATTCCGCAGCCGCCACCGGCTCAATGTGGTCGGCCTGCGGCGCAAGGGCAAGGCCCTGCAGGGCCTGCTGGTGGATGAGAAGCTGGAAGCCGCCGATACCCTGCTGGTTGCCGGGAGTTGGAAGGACATCGACCGCCTGCATATGCTGACCCGCGATTTTGTGCTGCTCAGCCTGCCCAGCGAGATCAAGGAGGTGGTACCGGCAGCACGCAAGGCGCCCTATGCCCTGTTCAGTCTCGGCGTGATGGTGGTGTTGATGGTCTCGGGGGTGGTGTCGAACCTGATGGCGGCGCTGATCGGCTGTTTGCTGATGGGTGCCTTCAAGTGCATCAGCATGGACTCGGCCTACAAGTCCATCCACTGGCCGAGCCTGATCCTGATTGTCGGCATGCTGCCCTTTGCCCTGGCGTTGCAGAAGACCGGCGGTATCGACCTGGCCGTGGGCGGCTTGCTGAACCTGTTCGGCGATGCCGGGCCGCGCGCGTTGATCGCCACGCTGTTCATCGCCACGGCGGTGACCGGGCTGTTCATCTCCAATACCGCCACCGCCGTGTTGATGGCACCGGTGGCGGTGGCCACCGCCCAGGCAATGGGCGCCTCGCCCTACCCCTTCGTGATGACCGTGGCACTGGCAGCGTCGGCGGCGTTCATGACGCCGGTGTCATCACCGGTCAACACCCTGGTGCTGGACCCCGGCGGCTACCGTTTCAGTGATTTCCTGAAGATTGGCGTGCCTTTCACCATTCTGGTGTTGATCATTACCGTGTTGCTGGTGCCAGTGATTTTTCCGTTGTAGATGCTGGTACTACCGCGCTGGCTTCAGCTGTCATTCTGCTACCACTGCGCACAATGATCCTTCTCCGGTGCCGCCGGGGTCAGCCACAGGTAGTCAGCCTGTTCAGCACCGGGCAGCGGCTTGCCGGCCTCGTGCAGCATGACCACCACTGGCGCCGGCCCATCCAGGTGCAGTGGTACGCCCAGGTCCTTGCGCACATGGAAGTTGCCGGCCAGCAGCAATGCCGGGGCCGCTGCGGTGGCCAGTTGCTCACCCATACGCACATCGCGCTGCTGCTGGATGCCGCGCATGGCGCTGAGTTGCGGCTCGGCTATCTGTCCACAATGGGACGCTTCGATGGTCTCGCGCAGTTCGGCCAGTGCCTGATCGGAATAGCGAGGCGAGGCCGCTACCGGCGTGCGGTACAGGGTACTGATCTCCTCCCGGTCGAGGTTGGCGGCGTGCAGGTTGATACCGGCCTCCAGCGCCCAGGTGACAATCGGCCCGTAGACATCCCAATCCCAGCCAGGGCCCCAGTTCAGCTGCTCAGCCAATTGTTCGGGCTGCACTACGATATCGCCGTTCTGCAGGCTGTCCACGGCGGGCTGTTGCGAGGGCGTCAGCATTTCCAGCAGCAGGCTGGCTTGCGGCCGCTGCTGCTGCAGGCGCTGCAGCAGCCATAGTTGCAGACGATGATGGTCATCATTGTCGTGCTGCTCGCCCACCAGCACCTGGCTGGCCGGCGCCAGGCGCTGCACCAGTTCATCGGCCGTGAGCCATTCACCAGTCGCCGTATCCTGCGCCTGGCCCAGCCGCTCACGCTGGTCGGACACCGTGTTCTGCCAGGCGGGCAAAGGCTCTGCGCCGCTCATCGACACCCAGACGGCCAGCAGCCCGGCCAACATTCCCCGTTTCATGAAGCCCCCTTGTACAATGCATCCATCACCCAGTATCTGCGGTTTGCGACGCGCCGTGAACTGGAGTAACGTGCTGCAGACTTTCGGCCCAGCCGACAGCATGCCCTTTGTTCTACCGCTGCGGATAATCCATGCCCATCGACAACAGTATTGTTCATCAGATCCACAAGAAGCCTGACGGCCAGCCCGCCAGCCTGAGCCTGCGCGATGCCGAGCTGGCCAACTCCGAGGCGCTGGAGCAATTGCTGGCCGGACTGATCGAAGCCTACAACAGCAAGCCGAACAAGGCCTGGGGCTATTTCCATGAGGAAAGCGGTGCCTACCCGTTCAGCGGCTGGCTGCAGCAATTGCTGGATGAGGAACAGGACTTCGTCGGGTTTTCCAAGCGCTCGGCCGAGCACCTGAAGACGCTGATGGAAGGGTCCAACCTGGCGCTCGGTGGGCATGTGCTGTTCATCCGCTACCGCCAGGGCATGACCGCCTTCCTGATCATCGCCCTGTTGCACCATACCGAAGGCGTTACCGTGACCGACGACCTCAACGTGGCGGCAGCGCGGCACCTGGATCTGTCCAGCCTGAACATGGCGGCGCGCATCAACCTCACCGAGTGGAAGCAGAACGCCAACTCGAAACAGTACATTTCCTTCATTCGCGGACGCAGCGGCAAGCGGGTGTCGGACTATTTCCGTGACTTCATCGGCTGCATCGAAGGCGCCAACCCCGAGCAGGAAACCACCACCCTGCTGCAGGCCTTCCAGGATTACGTCGGCGAAGCCGACATGCCGGTCGATGAGCTCAAGGACAAGACCAAGGCCATGAGCGGCTACGTCAGCAGCCAGGCGCGCCAGGGTGAGCAGGTGGCGCTGGAGGAGCTGTCCGGGCTGATCGACGAGGAACAGCCGCGCGCCTTCTATGATTACATCCGCAACAAGGATTATGGCCTGTCCCCGGAGATTCCGCCGGACAAGCGCACGCTGAACAACTTTCTGAAGTTCTATGGCAAGGCTGACGGTCTGTCGATCAGCTTCGAGGCGCACCTGCTCGGTGACCGGGTCGAGTATGACGAAAGCGAGGACTCGCTGGTGATCAAACATCCGCCGAAGGGATTGATCCAGCAACTGCGCAACAAGAGAAAGTAGCGCGGATACATTTTGATTGTTTTTCGTTCGGGGTTTTCCCTGAACAACGCAGCCCAGCGGGGAGTCACTTGTTTTAGACAAATGACAAACCCGGAGCTGCCATGGCCAGTCTTTCCAACAAGATCGTGGTGATCAGTGGGGCCTCGGCCGGTGTCGGCCGGGCCACTGCGGTCGGGTTCGCCCGTCAGGGTGCTACCGTGGCGCTGCTGGCCCGGGGCGCCAAGGGGTTGGAAGGAGCCCGGGCGGAAGTCGAGGCCGCCGGCGGCAAGGCCTGGGTTCGCACCCTGGATGTGGCCGATGCGCAGCAGGTGGATGCGGCCGCCGCCGCTATCGAGTCCGAACTCGGCCCGATCGATATCTGGGTCAACAACGCCATGGTCACCGTGCTGTCCCCGGTCAGTCAGATGAGCGCCGACGAGTACCGCCGGGTGACCGAGGTGACCTACCTGGGCACGGTACATGGCACCTGCGCCGCCCTGCGCCATATGCGTCCCCGTAACCGCGGCAGCATTGTGCAGGTCGGCTCGGCGCTGGCCTACCGCGCCATTCCCCTGCAATCAGCCTACTGCGCGGCGAAGTTCGCCTGCCGCGGCTTCACCGATGCGCTGCGGGTGGAGCTGCAGCATGAGAATAGCGCCATCCATGTCACCACCGTACATCTGGCGGCCTTCAATACACCGCAGTTCGACTGGGCGCGTACCCGTCTGGAACGCAAGCCACAGCCGCTGCCACCGGTCTTCCAGCCGGAAGTGGCAGCGCGCGGTATCGTCTGGGCGGCGGGCCAGCGCCGGCGCGAGGTGTACGTGGGTTTTCCCGCCGTCAAGACCATCTGGGGCAACAAGTTCGTGCCCGCCTTCGCCGATCATGTTCTGCAGACCCAGGGTTATGACGGCCAGAAGGATGACCAACCGCTGCCGCCGGACCGCCCGGACAATCTGTTCGAGCCGGTGGACCGGGATATGGGCAGCCATGGCCGGTTCGACAGCGAGGCGCGGGATCACAGCGGCCAGCTGTGGCTGACCATGCATCGGGGCAGCGTTACCGGTGTCATCGCTGGTGCCGTACTGTTGCCACTGGCGCTGTTGCTGCTGAAAAAACGCTGAATACCTACCCCTGCAGGGAGTCGCCCATGACCCAGCCCATCAAGGACTATGCTCTGCTTGGCAATCTGCGCTGCGCCGCCCTGGTCGGGCGCAACGGCAGTATCGACTGGTTCTGCCCACCACGCTTCGACGCCCCCGCCTGTTTCACCAAGCTGCTGGGTACCGAGCAGCATGGCTTCTGGCAGATCGCCCCCGCACAGTCGCCACACAAGGTGGAGCGCCATTACCAGCAAGATACCCTGGTGCTGTGCACCGAGTTCGAAGTCGATGGCGGCAGGGTGCGCGTGACCGACTTCATGCCGTTGCATGAGAAGACCCTGATCGTTCGCCAGGTCGAAGGCGTGGAGGGCTCAGTGGCGATGCGCATGCAGCTGTCGCCGCGTTTTGGTTACGGCGCCCGTGCCGCGCACTGCGAGCAGCATGCCGACGGCTGCAGCCTGTGGGATGAAGACCGCCAGCGTCTGGTGCTGTACAGCGATACTGCCCTGCAACTCGAGTCCGATCAGGCGACCGCCCGCTTTACCTTGCAGGCGGGCGACAACGTGCACTTCATCCTCGAGCATCTACAGGCCGGCGAGGCGCCAGCGTCCATCGAAGATCCCCGCCAGTTGCTGGATGCCTGCTGCCAGTGGTGGCGCCGCTGGGTCAGTGAGTCCACCTACCACGGCCGCTGGCGCGATGCGGTGATCCGCTCGCTGATCACCCTCAAGGCGCTGACCTATCAGCCGACCGGCAGCATGGTGGCGGCTCCCACCACCTCCCTGCCGGAGGCACCTGGACTCGGCGCCAACTGGGATTACCGGTTCTGCTGGCTGCGTGATGCGGTCTGGGCGCTGGATATTCTCATCGACTCCAATTACCTGGACGAGGCCCATGCCTGGCGCGACTGGCTATCACGCCTGCTGGACAAGAATGACGGCGACATCCGCGTACTCTACGACCTCGATGGCGAGGCCACCCCGGATGAACGCGAGCTCGACTGGCTGCCCGGTCATCTCGACTCCCGCCCGGTGCGTATCGGCAACGCCGCGCGCGATCAGCACCAACTGGATGTGTATGGTCAGTTGATCGACCTGCTGCATATAGGGCGGCGCAGCGGCATGCAGCTGAGTCCGCATAGCTGGCACCGCCAGCGTCTGCTGATGGACAGGATAATCGCCTGCTGGCACGAGCCGGACGAAGGTATCTGGGAGCTGCGCGGACGGCGGCGCAACTATATCCATTCCAAGGTCTATGCCTGGGTCGCCGTCGACCGCTCCATCCGCGACGCCGAGGAGTTCGGCTTGCATGCGCCACTGGAGCAGTGGCGTGCGGTGCGGGATGAAATCCACGCGCAGGTCTGCGAACAAGGCGTCGACCCGCAGCGCGGGGCCTTCAAGCAGAGCTACGAAGACGCCGAGCCGGATGCCAGCCTGCTGATGATCCCGCTGCTGGGTTTTCTGCCGGTGGAGGATCCGCGGGTACGGGCCACCATCGCCTGGATCGAGCAGGACCTGCTGCGCGACGGGCTGGTGCATCGCTTCCGCCCGAATGACAGCGAGGCCGGCTGGGAGGGTACCTTTATCGCCTGTTCGTTCTGGATGGTGGACAACCTGATCATGGATCAGCGCGAGGGTGAGGCCGAAACCATGTTCGCCCGCCTGCTGGCCCTGCGTAACGATGTTGGCCTGCTGGCCGAGGAGTACCATCCCGCGCATGGCCTGCTGGGCAATTTCCCCCAGGCGCTGTCGCACCTGGCGCTGGTCAAGACCGCCTACCTGATACAGGCTTGCGAACAGGTGCACCATGGTGGCAGCCCCGAGCGGCATTCCTACCGGCCGGTGGAATAGCCCATCCCGCCTTTACAAGCCGCTGGGCCAGGTCTCGCCCAGCTCGCCACTGGCCGTCGAGTGCCGCGTCAATGGCTGCAGCGCATGGGTATGCTGATAGTGCAGCATGAAGTCGAACTGCTCCGGCAGGCGGCTGTAGTAATAGTGACTGTGGCGTTCGGTCTGCGGTCGATAGATCACCCCGATGGCACGCTGCAGACGCGCCTCGGCCAACGCGGCGGACAAGGCGTCATTGCCGCGCAGGTCGAGTAGAAAGTCATCCTCGGGTACCGCCTGGAACAACGCCTCGTAACTACCCGGCAGCGGCGGCCGGATCGTCCTGGTTTCCGCCGGGCCGTCCCAGTCCGACGCCGCGGTCACCTCGCCAGTGGCGGTGGAAAAGCCGACCAGCAAGGCCTGCTCGCCGTACTGCTGTCGAGCCAACTGGCCGATATTGAACTCGCCCCGGGCACCCATCTCGGTGGCGGCGGCATTGCCCACATGCGAGTTGTGCGCCCATACCACCATTCCCGCCGGCTCGCCAAGCTGGTACGTCAGATGGCTGCGCAGCGCCTCCAGGGTTTCGAACATGTGGCCGTCACGCAGGTTCCAGGAGCTGGGCCGGCCGCGGAACATCGCCCGATAGTATTCCTCGGCATTGCGCACCAGCCGGGCATTCTGCTCGGCGCAGAAACGCTGTTCATCGGCCACCAGGCCCAGGCCTTCCAGGCGCTGGAAGGCGCGGGTCTGCATTTCCCGCAGTTGCTCGGTGATCGCCTGTTCACAGGAGGTGCTGAGACCGAATTCCACCGACTGGCCGTACAGATGCGGCTCATGGAGAAACTGATCCAGGCAGGCATAGCGCTCCCGCGCCCGAGCCGCAGCCGGCGGGTCCTGCTTTTCCAGGTAGTCGATCACCGCCCGGGTGGAACTCTGCAGGCTGTACAGGTCCAGCCCATAGAAGCCGACCGGACGCAGCCCGGCAGCGGCCCGGGTCGGCATGGCATTGAACTCGGCCAGCCAGCGGACGAAGTCCAGCACCTCGGTGTTGGCCCACATCCATACCGGGAAACGCTCGAACGCCTGGAATGCCTGCTCGGCCCGCTGATCCGGGTCCAGGTTCCAGACATGGCGGTTGATTGCATAGGCGTCGGGCCAGTCCGCCTCGACCGCCACCCCGGCAAATCCCAGTTCGCTGATCAGGCGCCGTGTCAGCCGTGCCCGCGCCCGGTAGAACTCACTGGTGCCATGGGAGGCTTCACCGATCATCACCAACGGTTTGCCGCGCGCCGCCTCGATGAGGCTGTCGAAGTCCTCCGCCGCGCCGGTCAATGGCTGCGCCTGGCGGGCAATGGCGCGGCTCAGCGCGCTGTCAGTGCTGTTCATCAGTGGCCTCCGGACGATGCCGCTGCAGCAGCTCAATGACCTCCTCATCGCTGACCTGCTGGAAATCCGCGTACCACAGGCCCACGCCACGAAAGAACTCGAGCCGGTGGGGGCAGACCAACCGATCCACCAGCACTTCGAGCTGGCGGCAGGTCTCGGCGGCAACCACCGGTACCGCCACCACCACGGTCTGCGCACCGCCAGCCCGCACCGCGTCGATGGCGGCACGCATGGTCGCTCCGGTAGCCAGGCCATCGTCCACCAGGATTACGTCGCAACCCTGCAGATCCGGCTCGGCGCGACTACCGCGGTAGACCTGGCTGCGGCGCTGCAGCTCGGCCTGCTCGCGCTGCAAGGTCGCCTCGACCTGCCCGGCGCTGATGTTCAGCTCACCAATCACATCACGATCCAGATAGCAGCTGCCGCCACTGGCAATCGCGCCCATGGCGAATTCCTCATGCCCGGGTATGCCCAGCTTGCGCACCAGCAGGATATCCAGCGGCAATTGCAGAGCACTGGCGATCTCCGCCGCCACCGGCACGCCACCACGCGGCAGCGCCAGCAGCCGCATATCCCGGCGGCCGGCATAGTCGCCCAGTTCCGCGGCCAGCGCCTGGCCAGCCTCGATTCGGTCGGAATAGATCATGGTCATTCGCCTTTAGCTGATCCCATGCTACAGAGACCGGCCTGGCAGATGACTGTTCAACCCTTTTCCCGGAAGGTCAGGGCTTGAGCTTGTAACCGGTACGGAAGATCCACCACACCAGCGTCAGGCAGACCAGCAGGAACACCAGGGTCATGCCCAGGCTGACGGCGATATGCACATCGGCCACCCCATAGAAGCTCCAGCGAAAGCCGCTGATCAGGTAGACCACCGGATTGAACAGGGTAATGGTCTGCCACATCGGTGGCAGCATGCTGATCGAGTAGAAGCTGCCACCGAGAAAGGCCAGCGGCGTGACTATCATCATCGGAATGATCTGCAACTTCTCGAAGCCATCGGCCCAGACGCCGATGATGAAGCCGAACAGACTGAAGGTCACCGCCGTGAGGACCAGGAACGACAGCATCCACAGCGGGTGCTCGATCTGGTAGCTGACGAACAGCCGCGCGGTGAGCAGGATCAGCAGCCCCAGCAGCACCGACTTGGTGGCGGCGGCGCCAACATACCCAACAACGATCTCGATCGGCGACACCGGCGCGGACAGTACCTCGTACAGGGTCCCGGTGAACTTGGGCATGTAGATGCCGAAGGAGGCATTGGCGATGCTCTCGTTGAGCAGCATCAGCATGATCAGCCCGGGAATGATGAAGGCGCCGTAACTGACGCCGTCGACCTGCTCCATGCGTGCACCGATCGCCGCGCCGAACACGATGAAATACAACGAGGTGGAAATCACCGGAGAGGCGATGCTCTGGAACAGCGTGCGCCACATGCGCGACAGCTCCGAATAGTAGATCGCCCACATACCATGCAGATTCATGCGCGCTCCCGCTGCTGATTGCTGCCGTGCACCAGCCCGACGAAGATCTCCTCCAGCGAGCTCTGGCTGGAATTCACATCCTTGAACTCGATGCCCTCGCGCGCCAGGGCACGCAGCAGATCCGCCACCCCGGTCTGCTCACCCTGGGCATCGAAGCTGTACACCAGGCTGCAGCGGTCCGCGCTGACTTCCAGCGCCCGGCTATCCAGGGCTGCAGGCAGCTCGCCCAGCGGCTGCTGCAACTGGATGGTCAGACGGCGCTTGCCCAGCTTGCGCATCAGCACCGCCTTGTCTTCCACCAGGATCAACTGGCCGCGGTTGATCACGCCGATGCGATCGGCCATCTCTTCGGCCTCCTCGATGTAGTGGGTAGTGAGGATGATGGTCACCCCGCGCTCGCGCAGGCCCCGCACCATATTCCACATGTCCCGGCGCAGTTCCACATCGACCCCGGCGGTCGGCTCATCGAGAAACAGGATCTGCGGCTCATGGGCCAACGCCTTGGCGATCAACACCCGCCGCTTCATGCCACCGGACAGGGCCATCATCTTCTCGTGGCGCTTATCCCATAGCGACAGGTCGCGCAGCAGCTGTTCCAGGTAGGCCCGATCCGGCGCCTTGCCGAACAGGCCGCGACTCAGGCTCACCGTCGCCCAGACGGTATCGAACAGGTTGTTGGTCAGCTCCTGCGGCACCAGCCCGATGCGGCTGCGTGCCTTGCGATAGTCACGCACGATGTCGTAGCCATCCACCGTCACCGTGCCGCCACTGGCATTGACGATGCCGCAGATGATACTGATCAGCGTGGTCTTGCCCGCGCCGTTGGGTCCGAGCAGCGCCAGGATCTCGCCCCGGCGGATCTGCAGATCGACCGCCTGCAGCGCCCGGAATCCCGAGGCATAGGTCTTGCTCAGACCGCTGACGCGGATCACCGCATCCACGCCCTCTGTCAGAGCCGACATCAGGCCGCGTCGACCCGGTAGCCCAGCCGCGGGAAATGCACGTGCACCAGACCGGCACGCTCGTCCTCCCGGGCAATGACGATTTCATCCAGCTCCTCGTGGACCAGCCTGCCGGCGACCGGATCGCAGCCGTAATCCACCGCCTGGACGGTCACTTCCTCACCCAGGGTGAACCCACGGGTGCTGACGAAACCGTGTTCGGGCAGCTCCTCCGGGGTGGCATCGCGGGCGATGCGGATGGCCTCCTCCGCGCTCATCTTCACCGGCGCCCCGGCACCGAAATCATTGATCCGCGCCATCCACGCACGAATATTCGGATAGTCGTCCAGCAGAATCGACACCGCCGCATTGGCCGCCATGAACCACAACGGGTGATACCAGGCCAGATCGGCAATGCTGGGCTCATCACCCAGCAGATACTCGCCGTTGCGATCGAGCTGCATCTCCAGCCGACTCATCAGCACCGGCCATTGGGCCAAGGCCACGTCGGGCTCGGGGCGGCTGGCCGACCCATTGTCGAACAGTGCCTTGCGGTCAGCGACAAACCCCTTGACCACCTCCTGGGGCAGGCCGGTAAAGCGTGCCTCCAGCGCATGCGGCTGGAAGTTGATGGCAATCGAATTCTGGAACAGCACCTGATCCCCAAACTGCGCCAGTGCCGCCGCCACCGCCTCCTGCCCCTCGGGGAACAGCGCAGGCACCGCCTTCTCGCGCTCCAGACGGCGGGCGATCAATGCCGTATCACAGTAGATATCCGCCCCTATCTGCAGCACCGGAGTGCGCCGATAGCCACCGGTCAGGGCAGTGAGATCCGGCTTGGGCATGACCGGCGGAATCAGCACCGAATGCCAGGACAGCCCCTTGACTCCCAGCATCAGGCGGGCTTTCTCGGCGAAGGGCGATTGCGGATAGTGGTGCAGGATCAGCTCGTTCATGACAACCTCAGATCAATACTCGAAGTGGATTCAGCTTAGCTGCTGACGCTCGATTCTGCACCGCTGGGGGTCCAGATCAAAGGGAATGATGAGGAAGCCGCGGTCAGGTCGTCCCCTCCCGCTCTGGCAGGGGATAATCCCCCCTGATCAGTGCTTCCTTGGTTTTCTTCGCCAGCCGTTTCAGCGCAATTTCCCGCCGCAAGGCATCAGAATGATCGACGCAACTCTGCTGCCAGACCAGCGCCCGCGCCGGGCTGCGATTGAAGAAACGCGCTCCCCGCTTCCCGCTGACATGTTCCTGGAAGCGGCGCTCGGGATCGGTGCTGATGCCGGTATACAGATGGCCGTTCTCGGCACGCACCATGTACACCCACCAGGTTTTCACTGGCGTGGCGGTGTCGGGGCTGTGTTCGTCGGTATCAGACGGCATACTTGGGGCAATCATCCTGGGAGAAAGTCATGTTCGTACAGATCTTCAGCACCGGCGGCACCATCGACAAGGTGTATTTCGACGCACTCAGCGAGTACCAGATCGACGAGCCCATGGCCGGCGAGTTGCTGGAACAGGCGCGGGTCGGTTTCGATTATGCCATCGAGTCGCTGGTAAAAAAGGACAGTCTGGAATTGAATGACACCGACCGCGAACTGATCCACGCCAAGGTCGCCGCCTGCCCCGCCGAGCATATCCTCATCACCCATGGCACCGACACCATGACGGTGACCGCTGCAGCATTGGCCGATATCGACAACAAGGTGATCGTGTTGACCGGCGCCATGCAACCGGCGCGCTTTCGTGATTCGGATGCGCTGTTCAACCTGGGCTTGGCCATCGGCGCGCTGAATGTCTGCCAGCCGGGCGTATATATCGCCATGAGCGGCAAGGTGTTTGCGGCGGATCAGGTGACCAAGAATCGGCTGGCGGGAAGGTTCGAAGGGCTCTGAACATTGAGCACGACAAGCCATACAGGAGCGCGGCAATCCAGCGGACTCGCCACATACACTGGTACTCCCCATGGATTGCTTCACCTGCGGCTCGCAATGACGGCGGGGAGGAGCCGGTGCCCAAGGCCATACGTCATTGCGAGCCACGCAGGGGCGCGGCAATCCAGCGGACCCGCCACATACTCTGGTACTCCGCATGGATTGCTTCACCTGCGGCTTGCAATGACGGCGGGGAACGGCGAATCCTGTCGACCGGGCCAGGAGCCGGTGCCCAAGGCCATACGTCATTGCGAGCCACGCAGGGGCGCGGCAATCCAGCGGACTCGCCACATACACTGGTACTCCCCATGGATTGCTTCACCTGCGGTTCGCAATGACGGCGGGGGACGGCGAATCCTGTCGACCGGGCCAGGAGCCAGTGCCCAAGGCCATACGTCATTGCGAGCCACGCAGGGGCGCGGCAATCCAGGGGACTCGCCACATGCACTGGTACTCCGCATGGATTGCTTCACCTGCGGTTCGCAATGACGGTGGGGAACGGCGAGCCCGAAGGGCGGCAATCCAGAGGCAACAGCACACAGAGTACTGTTCTGATTAACCATCCTGTTCAATATTTGTGAGCTGATTCCGGCAATCCCATGCTCGTACAGGATAGGTTCTGCTTTTCATCTCGAAAGCCCCAAGCCCATGAACAGAATGCCTTGCGTTTATATTCTCGCCAGCAAGAAGAACGGTACGCTGTATGTTGGAGTGACCTCAAACCTGCCGGGGCGGATATGGCAACACAGGGAGAAGGTATTATCCGGTTTCACCGCCCGATATGGGGTCGACCGTCTGGTTTGGTTCGAGCCCCATGAGTCGATGGAAGCCGCGATTCTACGGGAAAAGCAGCTGAAGGCCGGCAGCAGGCAGAAAAAGATCGCATTGATCATCCAGCACAATCCCGAATGGACCGATCTGTATCCTGCGCTGAGGTGATACTCAGCCTCCCCGCAAGTTGTCCAGTCCATGGCCTGTCGCCTCACCGGCGCCCTTGATAACCCGCCTCTTACGCCCCGGTACCACCCACAGTGATCTGATCGATCTTCAGGGTCGGCTGCCCCACGCCCACCGGCACTGATTGACCATCCTTGCCGCAGGTACCCACGCCGCTGTCCAGCTGCAGATCATGACCGACCATGGAGACGCGATTCATCACCTCCGGGCCGTTGCCGATCAGCGTGGCGCCTTTTACCGGGGCGGTGATCTTGCCATCTTCGATGAGATAGGCCTCGCTGGTGGAGAACACGAACTTGCCGCTGGTGATATCCACCTGACCACCACCGAGGTTGGCGCAGTAGATGCCCTTCTTCACCGACTTGATGATATCTTCCGGATCGCTTTCGCCGGCCAGCATGTAGGTGTTGGTCATGCGCGGCATGGGCAGGTGCGCGTAGGACTCGCGGCGGCCGTTGCCGGTAGGCGCCACACCCATCAGCCGGGCGTTGAGCTTGTCCTGGATGTAGCCCTTGAGGATGCCATTCTCGATCAGCATGGTGCAGTTGGTGGGGTTGCCTTCGTCATCCACGCTCAGCGAACCACGGCGGCCCGGCAGGGTGCCGTCATCGACGATGGTGCACAGGCTGGAGGCAACCTTCTCGCCCACCCGCCCGCTGTAGGCCGAACTGCCCTTGCGGTTGAAGTCGCCCTCCAGGCCGTGGCCGACGGCTTCGTGCAGCAACACTCCCGACCAGCCCGGGCCCATCACCACCGGCATACTGCCGGCGGGTGCGGCGATGGCATCGAGGTTGACGATAGCCTGGCGTACCGCCTCGCGGGCGTAGGCCATGGCCCGTTCCTCGGCCTCGAAGAAGCGGTAGTCGGTACGCCCGCCACCACCGAAGCTGCCGCGTTCGCGGCGCCCGTTGTGCTCGATGATGACACTCACGTTCAGACGCACCAGCGGACGGATATCCCCGGCCCAGGTGCCGTCACTGGCTGCGACCAATATGGTGTCGTGCACACCGCCGAGGCTGATGGAGACCTGCGTGATGCGCGGATCGAGGCTGCGGGTGTAGGCGTCCAGGCGTTGCAGAAAACTCACCTTGTCGGCCTGGGCCATGCTGTCCAGCGGGTTGTCCGCGGCGTACAGCGGCGCGTTGTCGCTACGCTGCCAGGCCTGGACTGCGCCCTGCTGGCCGCTGCGGGCGATCGAGCGCGCAGCGCCAGCGGCCTGGTTCAGCGCGTTCAGGCGCAGGTCGTTGCTGTAGGCGAAGCCGGTCTTTTCCCCGGACTGGGCGCGCACGCCGACACCATGATCGACATTGAAGCTGCCGTCCTTGACGATGCCGTCCTCCAGCACCCAGGACTCGCTGATCTGGTGCTGGAAATACAGGTCCGCGGCATCGACGCCGGGGGCGGAAACCAGTTGCCCCAGCACGCTGGCGATACTGTCGGCGCCCAACTCGGCCGGCAGCAGCAAGCGGCTTTCAACCTGGGTCAGCAGATTACTCATAAACTCAAGACTCCCTGGTGGCCGGGACGATATCGTCGACCGGCACGAAGCGGCAATGCGCGGCAACCGGCATGCGCCCGCGAATGGAATTCAGATGCTGCAGATCGATCTCGCCGCAGATGACGCCTTCGCCCTGCGGCAGGCAGGCGGTGATCTCGCCCCACGGATCGATCAGGCAGCTGTGACCGAAGGTTTCGCGGCCATTGGCATGCCGGCCACCCTGGTTTGCCGCGAGGATGTAGCACTGGGTTTCGATCGCCCGGGCCCGCAGCAACACGTCCCAGTGGGCGGCACCGGTCACCGCGGTAAACGCCGAGGGCACCACGATCAGCTCGGCACCGTCGCGACGCAGCGCCTGGTACAGTTCGGCAAAGCGTACATCGTAACAGATGCTCAGCCCCAACCGGCCCACCGGGGTATCGATACAGACAAAACGATCGCCATAACCGTAGTCCTTCGACTCCCGATAACTGCGCTGATTGTCCGCCACCTCGACATCGAACAGGTGCAGCTTGTCATAGCGCGCCACCTCGTTGCCCTGGGCATCCAGCACCAGGCAGCAGGCCATCGCCTTGCCAGCGGCCTGTGCCGGCAGCGGAATGCTGCCAGCGACCAGCCAGATGCCGTACTGGCGGGCCTGCTCGGCGAGAAACCGGCGAATCGGTCCGCTGCCGTCATACTCGGCGGCGCCGATCTCCTGCAAGGCGCGGTTACCGAAGGCAGCGAAGCATTCGGGCAGCAACGCCAGTTGCGCACCCTGCGCGGCGGCTTCGGCAATCAGTCTGGCGGCGGTATCCAGGTTGGCCTGCACATCCGCGCCACTGATCATCTGTATGGCGGCAACCTGCGACATTTCAATCCTCCAGTGCGGCTTTGTCATCGAACGCCCGGTCGAACTCGACCGACGGTTGTTTCCAGTCGCCGCTGATGCGGTACTTGACCGAGGCGAAGCGCGCGACGCGGTCGCCGAGAATGCGGTCGACCAGGAACAGTACCCCGCCAATGTGCGGCGCCCCGGCAATGATCGCCGCCAGCGGCAGGTTGTTGGTTACCGGCAGGGTCACCAGCAGGCCCATGTCGACACGGTCGGCGGGCAGGTCCAGGGTGCCGTCGAGCTGCAGCTTGGCACTGGGCCCATCCATCACCAGCGGGGTCATGGTGTGCATCAACCCGTTGGTCATGGCCACCTCTCCACTGAAGGTATCATAGGCGGTGCCCTTGCCGAACAGATCCGAGAAATCCAGCCGCAGGCGCCGGGTCAGGGTATTGAAATTCAACAGGCCGAATACACGCAGCGCCTCGGCCCCGCTTTCACCACTTTGCAGCATGCCGTCTTCGGCCTGCACCGCCAGCGAGCCGGAACTGCGTTTCAGGGCGAACCAGGCCGGCGAGCCGGGCCAGTCCAGACCGAGTTGCGCCTGGAAGGATTTACTGGTCACCGTCGGCGCATAACGCCAGGCGCGCAGCACCTGGCCGATATCCGCGGCAGCCAGATTGCCATCGAAGCGGGTGCGCTCGGCATCCCAGTGCATGCGCCCGTTCAGTTGCAGACCGCCACGCAGGGACAGGTCGATATCCTGGATATCCAGACCCGCTGAACCCGGCTGCAGATTGAAGCGGGTAGCACCGACCAGATCCTCACCCCAGTACAACTGCTCGATATTCACCTGCATCGCCGGGAGAGTGGCCGGATCGAGCTGCCGGAGCGGATCCTCCGGTACCAGCGGCTCGATCAGGCCATCAGTGTCCGTGGGCAGTTCGGCGCTGCGGGGAAAGCCCAGGCGCTGCAGGTCAAGGATGATGGGCGCATCATGCATGGCTGGCAGATGGATGCGGCCTTGCAGGTCCGGGTGCGCCGAGGTCAGTTCCCAGCCGGCGGCGACCGGCCGCGCGCTGACGCTCAGGTCACGCAGGTCCAGGCCGAAGCCGGTAAAGTGCCCGGCCTGCACCTGTACCCTGTTCAATAACCGGACCGGCGCCTGCCCCGAAGCGGCGGAGGTGCCGGTCAATGTCTCTGACGGCAGCCCCCCGGAGGCGAACCACTGCTGCCAGTCCTGCCAGTCGAACTCGTCGAAGCGGGCAGTGATATCGATGCCGCTGCCGGGCGGCTGCTGGGCCAGCCCCTGGCGATAGCGGATATCACCGGACAGCGCATCGTCCCGCTGCAGCAACAGGCCGCGCAGGTCGTCGCCAAGCTGGAATTGCCAGCGTGAGGTCTCGCCCATGTCCAGCTGCAGGCGGCTGGGCAGGCTGGCATCCTGCGCCTTGGCCAGCGCACCGGGCAGACTCAACTGGATGCCGCGCAGGTCACTGTTGAGGTTCAGGCGGCGCAGGTCATCGCCCAGTAGCAGTTCGGCATTCCAGCTGGCGCTGCCCTGTGCCAGCTGTGCCGGCAACGCCGCCAGCAGCGGCCAGCTGCGCAGGTTGTCTACCCCGTGGGTGCCACTCAGGCGCAGGCGCTGGTTGCCCCCCTGCAGGTCGATGCGTGCAGTGACCGGCTGCTCGAGAAAATGCAGCTTGATCGCTTCACTGGTCAGCCCCTTGCCATGGTCATAGTCGAACAGGCCATCGACCTCACGCAGCGGCGCCTGCAGTTGGGGAATATCCAGCCGGTCGGCACGCGCCTGCAATCGCAGATGCACCTGCGGCTGGTGCTCGCCGCCCAGCGGGATACCCAGTTGCAGGTCACCCTGCAGTTGCCCGCTGCCGCTCCAGCCATGCAGCGGATCACCGGTCAGCCGTGCCAGCGGAGTGCCCTGCATCACCTGCAGCCCATCGCCCAGGGGCCCGCTGAGATTGCCGCCGACCTGCAGCTCCAGGGCATGATCGGCCAGGCGCCCGAGGGTGACACGGACGTCATCCAGTTGCGTCTGCAGCAGCCGGGCCTGCGCCTGGTTGATATCCAGGTCGGCGTTATGCAGATACAGCGAACCACTGACCTCCTCCAGCGCCGGCCAACCGGGCTGGAAATTCAGGCTGCCCTGCTCCAGGCGACCGAACAGGCTGATCAGCCGTTCCTCGCTGGTCGCCGTGTGCAGCAACGAGCCCTGATAGGCAAAGATCGCCAGTGGTACCGCACCACTGAGCTGGGAGTCCTGCAACCATTCGATCAACGCCGGCTCCATCGCCGGGGACAGCGTCGGCAGGTAGTTGGCGTGAAATTCGGCGCGGCTGTCACGCAGGGCCACCCGCAGGTCCATGGTCGGCGTCCCGCCCGGCGGTGGCACGTGCAGTTGCAGGGTCGCCGAGGCGGCGCCTTCGCTGCCGCGTACCGCCGCCCCAGGCACCGCCAGATGCAGCCCCTGCTGCTCGGACCAGCGCCAATCCATCGCCCCGACCAGTGCATCATACTGCCAGCGATTGGGAAACAGCTGGGGCAGGTGCATGCTCCAGTCGCGGGTGTCGACCCGCAATTCACCGGCACTGGGTGTGCCCGAGACCACACCACTGATACCGGCGAATGCCGGCACCCCTTCCCAGGCCTCGACACTGACCCGGTCCAGGCGCGCCAGCAACGACCAGTCAGCGAATGCGGCCAGGCCGCCGCCGCTCACCTGCACATCCCGCAGCGTACCCTGCGGCGCCAGGGTGGTGAGAATCTCGGCATCGTCTTCATCGGGGAGCACACCCGGCAGCCATGCACCGAGCAACCCCAGCGGTAACTGATCCGCCCGTGCCTGCCACTGGCCATCGCCGGGGCTGCGGGTCAGCTGCAGGCGGGTCGCCGGCCATGCATCCTCACCCAGGCGCAGGCTCAACTGCTCGATATCCAGGCGCTGCTGGTCATCCTCGAGCCGCAGGTCGAACTGCAGTTGCAGGTCCTGCACTCCAGGAGCAGCGCGCAGCAGGTCAAGTTCGACTACCGGTGCCGCCAAATGGCCGCTGAGCTGCTGCAACCGGGTCTGTTGCCAATGCCCCCATACCTGGCCGCCAGCGACCATCCGCTGGATGCGGGCACGCTGCAGCAGTTCGGCAGGCAGCCACTGACTCCAGTCGCTGGCCGGCAAGTCGGCGAAAAAGTCCATGTCGGCCTGGCGCCAGTCCCGATCGGGCAACGAGCCATCGAGCTGCAGGCTGACCAGTTGCTCGTCCGGCAAGCGCATGCGTGCATCCAGCCGATGGCGCTCGCCACGGTTCAGCAGGGTCAGGTCGCCATCGCTGAATACCCAGTCGGGCTGTGCCCAGGGGCTGATGCGGATGCTGGTGTCCAGCAGGGTGATGCGGCGCTGCTCGAACAGCCGCTGCAGAGCCCGGTCCAGGCCATTGACCTCGGGCGTGCTCTGGCCCAGGCCGCTCAGTTGCCAGTTGCCCTCTGCATCCTCGATCACTTCCAGCGACAACCCTTCCAGCTGCAGCGCATCCATCACCGGCTGGCGGTGCCACAGGCTGGAAAATACATCGACCCGCGCCGTGACATGCTCCAGGTCGAGCAGCACCGGGCTGTCGGGGTCCGCCGCCTCGTGAACGCGCAGGCCCCGCAGGGTCAGCACCGGCTGTGCGCCCTGCATCTCGCCCTGCAGGCTGTGCAGCTCGATGGCACGACCGGTCTCGCGCTCGACCCAGGCAACCAGTTCGGCCTGGTAGTCGGCCACCGCCGGCACGAACTGACGGCCGAGACTGACGTAGGCCGCGGCCAGCAGCAGCCAGCCGACCAGCAGCAGGATCAGGCCATCGAGAAAACGCCGCAACCAGCGTTGCCAGCTCATGGGAAATCAGTCACTCCGGGTCATCTCCCCTGCGGGGCGTGGCGTTACATCAACACCACATCGTATTGTTCCTGGGTATACATGGTTTCTACCTGGAACTTGATCGGCCGTTCAATGAACATTTCCAGATCGGCCACGTTGCCCGACTCTTCGTCGAGCAGCCGGTCGATCACCGCCTGCGAGGCCAGTACCATGTAGCCACCGGCCTGGTAGGCCCGGGCTTCACGCAGGATCTCGCGGAAAATCTCGTAGCACACGCTTTCGGCGGTCTTCTGGATACCACGTCCGGAACAGCACGGGCAGGGTTCGCAGAGAATCTGCTCGAGGCTCTCGCGGGTACGCTTGCGGGTCATCTGCACCAGCCCCAGTTCGGTGATGCCGATGATGTTGGTCTTGGCGTGATCACGCTCCAGCTGCCGCTCCAGCGTGCGCAGCACCTGGCGGCGATGTTCCTCATCCTCCATGTCGATGAAGTCGATGATGATGATGCCGCCCAGGTTGCGCAGGCGCAGTTGTCGGGCAATCGAGGTGGCCGCCTCAAGGTTGGTCTTGAAGATGGTCTCTTCCAGGTTGCGATGACCGACGAAGGCACCGGTGTTGACGTCGATGGTGGTCATCGCCTCGGTCTGGTCGATCACCAGATAGCCGCCGGACTTGAGCATCACCTTGCGTTCCATGGCCTTCTGGATTTCATCCTCGATGCCATACAGATCGAACACCGGGCGCTCGCCCGGGTAATGCTCGAGCATGTCCTCCACCCCCGGCATCAGCTCCTGCACGAACTGCTCGACCTTCTGGAAGGTCTCCCGCGAGTCGATACGGATCTTCTCGATGCGCGGGTTGGCCAGATCACGCAGGGTACGCAGCGCCAGCGGCAAATCTTCGTAGAGCACCGAGGGCGCCGGTGCGGTGTTCATCTGCTGGGATATCTGCTGCCACAGGCGCCGTACATAGCGGATATCCACCAGGATATCCTCCTCCCGGGCAGCCTCAGCGGCGGTCCGCAGGATGAAGCCGCCGCGCTCCTCGATACCTTCCTGCTCGACGCAGCGGGCGACGATATCGCGCAGACGGTCACGCTCGGTTTCATCCTCGATCTTCAGGGAAATGCCCACATGCGGGGTGCGTGGCATGTAGACCAGATAGCGCGACGGCACCGACAGATGGGTGGTCAGGCGGGCGCCCTTGGTGCCGATCGGGTCCTTGGTCACCTGTACCACCAATGCCTTGCCTTCATGCACCAGGGCGCTGATCGGCTCGACCGCCGCGCCTTCGCGCTCGGAAATCTCCGAGGCGTGGATGAACGCCGCCCGCTCCAGGCCGATATCGACGAAGGCCGCCTGCATGCCGGGTAGTACCCGCACCACCTTGCCCTTGTAGATATTGCCGACAATGCCGCGACGCAGGGTGCGCTCGATGTGCACTTCCTGGAGCATGCCGTTTTCCACCAGCGCGACCCGGGTCTCCATTGGCGTGATGTTGATCAGGATTTCTTCGCTCATGGAGCCCCCTTTTCCCTTGTATAGACCGTCAGAATACCGGTCCGCTGGCTCCCTGTCAGCGCGGTTGCCAGCAAGGAATGGCGAATTCGGCGAGCAGTCCGGCGGTTTCCATCAGCGGCAGACCCACCACCGCGCTGTAACTACCGGCAATGTGTGCGACAAACACCGCGCCCAGGCCTTGAATACCGTAGCCTCCAGCCTTGTCCACCGGCTCGCCGGTGCCCCAATAGGCAATCATCTCGGCCTCGCCCAGCGGACGGAAGCGCACCTGGGTGGTTACCGCCTGCAGGCGCACTTCATTGCCCCGGGCCACCGCCACCGCGGTAATCACGCTGTGCTCCCGCCCCGACAATGCCCGCAGCATGGCCAGGCCCTGCTCGCGACCGGCCGGTTTGCCGAGGATCCGTTCATCCAGCACCACCGCGGTATCGGCGGCCAGCACCACGGCACCCTCCGGTGCCTGACGCACGCCGGCCTTTACCTTGTCGCGGGTAACCCGCTGCACATAGTCCAGGGCCGTTTCCCCGGCCAGTATCTGTTCGTCCACCGCGCAGGCCACAACGCGCACCGGCACGCCAATCTGCTCCAGCAGTTCGCGGCGGCGCGGTGACGCCGAGGCCAGATAGAGAACCCGTTCAGAGCACATGGAAACGCCGCCGTATGCCGCGCAGCACCGAGAATACCCACGGCCAGAGCACCGCACTGATCACCGCCGGCAACAGATACAGCAGGGTCGGCGGGCGGTTGCCAGCCAGGCTGCTGAGCCACAGGGCGACCATCTGCGCGATGCCCAGTACCGGCAGCATCACCAGGCTCTGCTGCCACAGCGGAAAGCGGCGGATACGCTGGTACAGCAGCAGGATCAGCCAGGCCACCAGCACCAGTACCAGGGCGTTCTGCCCGAACAGCTCGCCGAACAGCACATCGGTGGCCAGCCCGGCTACCCAGGCGGTGAGCAGGCCGACGCGGTGCGGCAGCGCCATCACCCAGTAGGCCACCACCATGGCCAGCCACATCGGCCGGCCAGCATCGAAGGGCGCGGGCATGGGCACCACGCTGAGCACCAGCGCCGCGACGAAGGTCAGTCCCACGATCAGGCTACTGCGCATCGCTCTGCTCCCCCTCGGTCTGTGGTGCCGCGGCGTCAGGCTCGGTTATCGTCCCGGTGTCGGGCAGCGCGTCTTCATCGGCCTCCAGGCTCAGCGCCGGCAGGACATCGCCGTAGCCGCTCTCGGGACTGAACACCAGCAACAGGTAACGACTGCGGTTGAGCTGCGCGGTGGGCGCGACCCGGACCTCGGCGAACGGCTGCGAGGAGTCGCGATTGACATGGGTAACGCGGCCCACCGGATAGCCGGCCGGGAAACGTTGCCCCAACCCCGAGCTGACGACGATGTCATCGACCCGGATATCGGCAGTGTCGCTGACATGCCGCAGTTCCAGCCAGTCGCTGTTGCCGGTACCGGTGGCGATGGCGCGCAGGCCGTTGCGATTGACCTGCACCGGCAGGCTGTGGGAAACGTCGGTGATCAACAGCACCCGAGCGCTGAATGGCAACACCTCGACCACCTGCCCCATCAGCCCGGTGGCGTCCAGCACCGGCTGACCGAGGAACACGCCGTCACGCTCACCGCGGTTGATCAGGATGCGCTGGGTAAAGGCATTGGGGTCGACACCGATCAGCTCGGCGACCAGCACCCGTTCATCCAGCAGTTCGGAGGAATTGAGCAGCTCGCGCAGGCGCACGTTCTGCTCGGTCAGCGCCGCCAGTTTCTGCAGCTTGCGCTTGGTCAGCAGTGCCTCGGCGCGCAGGCTTTCGTTCTCGGCGATCAGGTCGGCGCGGCTGGTCAATTGCAGGTAGACCGTGTCCCAGGCCCGTACCGGCAGCTCGGCCACGTAGTACAGTGGCGTCAGCAGCATGCCCAGCTGCGAGCGCAGGGGCTTGAGGGCGGCGAAACGGGCGTCCACCACCATCAGTACAATCGAAAGTACCGTCAGCGCCAGAAAGCGGACCCCGAGCGACGGCCCCTTGATGAAAAGCGGTTTAATGATGGGCTCCTTGCAACAGCAGGATCAGACCGTGGCGGCCAGCCCGGCCTGCAGTGCACCGGGCCCTAACACCCCAATTACTCGGTGGACAGCAGGTCCATGGCATGCTGGTCCATCATCTCCAGCGCCCGGCCACCGCCACGGGCCACGCAGGTCAGCGGCTCCTCGGCGACGATCACCGGCAGGCCGGTTTCCTGGGCCAGCAGCTTGTCCAGATCACGCAGCAATGCCCCACCACCGGTGAGGATCAGACCGCGCTCGGCGATATCCGAGGCCAGTTCCGGTGGCGATTGCTCCAGCGCGCTCTTGACTGCCTGGACGATGGTCGCCAGCGATTCCTGCAGGGCTTCCAGTACCTCGTTGGAGTTCAGGGTGAACGCCCGCGGCACGCCCTCGGCCAGGTTGCGCCCGCGTACGTCGACCTCCAGCACTTCGCCACCGGGGAAGGCCACGCCGATTTCCTGCTTGATGCGCTCGGCGGTGGATTCACCGATCAGGCTGCCGTAGTTGCGCCGCACGTAGGTGATGATGGCCTCGTCGAAACGGTCGCCACCGACCCGGACCGATTCGGCATAGACCACGCCGTTGAGCGAGATCAGGGCGATTTCGGTGGTGCCACCGCCAATATCCACGACCATGGAGCCGTGGGCCTCCTCGACCGGCAGACCGGCGCCGATGGCCGCGGCCATCGGCTCCTCGATAAGGTATACTTCACGGGCACCGGCGCCCAGTGCCGACTCGCGGATGGCACGACGCTCAACCTGGGTGGACTTGCACGGCACGCAGATCAGTACCCGCGGGCTGGGCTGGATGAAGCTGTTCTCGTGAACCTTGTTGATGAAGTACTGCAACATCTTTTCACACACGCTGAAGTCAGCGATGACGCCATCCTTCATCGGGCGGATCGCCTGGATGTTGCCGGGGGTACGGCCGAGCATGCGCTTGGCCTCGGTACCTACCGCGACCACACTTTTCTGGTTGCCGTGGGTGCGAATGGCAACAACGGACGGCTCATCCAGTACAATGCCCCGCTCGCGAACGTAAATCAGAGTATTGGCGGTTCCCAGGTCGATGGACAGGTCACTGGAGAACATGCCGCGAATTTTTTTGAACATGCGTTGAATATACCCCGAGGGCACGTGGGTTGATTGTAAAGAAACACTGATAAGCTGGTTGCCTGGCAAATAGCCACTGACATACACAAATGAAGAGCGGCGGAACGACTCGAACACAGGCAACTGATCGGTACTTCCTGAAGTGTCGCAACTCTAACAATGGCGGGGTTTTTGGGCAAGGCGCGGATGTGGTAAATTCGTCCCTTTTCCCGGATTTACCCAGCATCCAACCCGGATCGTCCGGCTTCATGGAGAATACACATGGCCCTAGACCGCTCAGACGTGGAACAGCTCGCCCATCTGGCGCGCATCGGCATCCAGGATCAGGACATTCCCGCCACCACGGCCAAATTGTCCAGCATCATGGGCCTGATCGACACCATGCAGGCTGTCGATACCAGTGGCGTCGAGCCGCTCGCCCACCCGTTGGAAACCACCCAGCGCCTGCGCGCCGATGTGGTCACCGAAAGCAATCAGCGCGAGGCGTTGCAGGCTATTGCACCGGCCACCGAACAGGGCCTGTATCTGGTCCCCCGGGTCATCGAGTGAATACCGCGTATACCCGCCGCGCTTTGAAACGAGACACTATACATGCATGAGAAAACCCTGGCCGGCTTGTCACAGGCCCTGCACAGCAAGGCAATCTCCAGCGTCGAGCTGACCGAACACTACCTCAGGCGCATCGAGCAGTTCGATGGTGCGCTCAACAGCTTCATCACCGTCACCCCGGAGCTGGCGCTTGAGCAGGCGCGTGCCGCCGATGCACGGCTGGCCGACGGCAGTGCCGGCCCGCTGACCGGCATTCCGCTGGCGCACAAGGACCTGTTCTGCACCCAGGGTGTGCGTACCAGTTGCGGCTCGAAGATGCTCGACAACTTCATCGCCCCCTACGAGTCCACCGTCACCCAGCGCTTCATCGATGCCGGCGCGGTGACCCTGGGCAAGACCAACATGGACGAGTTCGCCATGGGCTCATCCAACGAGTCCAGCTATTACGGCCCGGTGCGCAACCCATGGAATGTCGAGCACATCCCCGGTGGCTCCTCCGGTGGCTCGGCGGCAGCCGTGGCCGCCCGCCTGTGCGCAGCGGCCACCGGTACCGATACCGGCGGCTCGATCCGCCAGCCGGCCGGCTTCAACGCACTGACCGGCCTCAAGCCGACCTATGGCCGGGTGTCGCGCTGGGGCATGATCGCCTATGCCTCCAGCCTGGACCAGGCTGGCCCGATGGCGCGCAACGCCGAGGATTGCGCATTGCTACTGCAGGCCATGGCCGGCTTCGATGACAAGGACTCCACCAGCGTCGACCAGCCGGTGCCGGACTACAGCGCCGAGCTTAACCAGCCGCTGAGCGGCCTGCGCATCGGTCTGCCGAAGGAATATTTCGCCAGTGGCCTGGACAGCATCACCGCCGACGCGATTGCCGCGGCGGTCAAGCAGTTCCAGGCGCTCGGTGCCGAGGTGAAGGACATCAGCCTGCCGAACGCCGAGCTGGCGATTCCGGCCTATTACGTGCTCGCCTCGGCGGAAGCCTCCTCCAACCTGTCGCGCTTCGACGGTGTACGCTTCGGCTATCGCTGCGACAATCCGGCGGACCTGACCGACCTGTACCTGCGCTCGCGTGCCGAGGGCTTTGGCGATGAGGTCAAGCGACGCATCATGGTGGGGGCCTACGCGCTGTCCGCCGGCTATTACGACGCCTATTACCTGCAGGCGCAGAAGATCCGCCGGCTGATCAAGAATGACTTCATGGCCGCCTACGAGCAGGTCGATGTCATTCTCTGCCCGACCTCGCCGACGCCGGCATTCCGCATCGGCGAGAAGATCGACGATCCGGTGAGTCTGTACCTGACCGACATCTATACCATCACCGCCAACCTCGCCGGGGTCCCGGGCATCGCCATGCCCGCCGGTTTCGCCGCTGACCTGCCGATCGGCATGCAACTGCTCGGCCCCTACTTCAGCGAGCCACGCCTGCTGAACATTGCTCACCAGTACCAGCAGCACACCGACTGGCACACCCGCACGCCTGATGGGTTTTGAGGAATACTGAACATGCAATGGGAAATCGTTATCGGGCTGGAGATTCATGCCCAGCTCACCACCGCCTCGAAGATCTTCTCGGGTAGCGCCACCACCTTTGGCGCCGAGCCCAACACCCAGGCCAGCCTGATCGACCTGGGCATGCCCGGCACCCTGCCGGTGCTCAATGCCCAGGCGGTGAAGAATGCGGTCAAGTTCGGTCTGGCGATCGATGCCGAGATCGGCATGACCAACGTGTTCGCACGCAAGAACTATTTCTACCCCGACCTGCCCAAGGGCTACCAGATCAGCCAGATGGAGCTGCCGATCGTCGGCAAGGGTTTTCTCGACATCACCCTGGACGATGGCACGGTCAAGCGCATCGGCGTGACCCGCGCGCACCTGGAGGAGGATGCCGGCAAGAGCCTGCATGAAGACTTCCACGGCATGAGCGGCATCGACCTGAACCGCGCCGGCACCCCGCTGCTGGAAATCGTTTCCGAGCCGGACATGCGCAGCGCCAAGGAAGCCGTGGCCTACGCCAAGACCATCCACTCGCTGGTGCGCTACCTCGGCATCTGTGACGGCAACATGGCCGAAGGCTCGCTGCGCTGCGACTGCAACGTCTCGGTACGGCCCAAGGGCCAGGCAGAGTTCGGCACCCGCTGCGAGATCAAGAACGTCAACTCGTTCCGTTTCATCGAGAAGGCGATCAATACCGAGGTGCAGCGCCAGATCGAACTGATCGAGGACGGTGGCAAGGTAGTGCAGGAAACCCGCCTGTACGACCCGAACAAGGACGAGACCCGCTCCATGCGCAGCAAGGAGGAAGCCAACGACTACCGTTACTTCCCCGACCCCGACCTGCTGCCGGTAGTGATCGAGCCGGCCTTCATCGAGCAGGTGCGCGGCGAACTGCCGGAGCTGCCGCAGCAGAAACGCGAGCGCTTCCAGAGTGCGTTCGGCCTGTCCGCCTATGACGCCAGCGTGCTGTCGGCCAGCCGCGAGATGGCCGACTACTTCGAGCAGGTGCAGCAGACCTGCGGTGACGCCAAGCTGGCGGCCAACTGGGTAATGGGCGAGCTGTCCAGCCTGCTGAACAAGTCCGACATCGAGATCGACCAGTCGCCGGTCAGCGCCAGCCAGTTGGGCGGCATGATCCTGCGCATCAAGGACAACACCATTTCCGGCAAGATCGCCAAGATGGTGTTCGAGGCCATGGCCGCCGGTGAAGGCGACGCCGACCAGATCATCGAAGCCAAGGGCTTGAAGCAGGTCACCGACAGCGGCGCCATCGAGGCCATGCTGGATGAGGTACTGGCAGCCAATGCCGAGCAGGTGGAGCAGTACCGCGCCAGCGATGAAGCCAAGCGCGGCAAGATGTTCGGCTTCTTCGTCGGCCAGGCGATGAAGGCATCGAAGGGCAAGGCCAACCCGCAGCAGGTCAACCAGCTGCTCAAGCAGAAACTGGAAGGCTGAGTTTTGTCTGTCGTCAATGCCCTCCTTCGCATCCGTCCCAGCCGCGTCGGCACTCTGCCGGCGCGGCTGGGACGGGTACTGCTCACCTCGATACTGTTGCTGCCCGGCTGCTCGGCCATCGGCGACAGCCTGAACGACAGCGACGGTGGCCTGTCCTACACCGCCGAGGGTCGCGCCTCCTACTATTCCTCGCGCCTGCATGGCCGGCGTACCGCCAGCGGCGAACCCTACGACGAAACGGCGATGACCGCCGCCCATCCGAGCCTGCCGTTCGACGCCCAGCTGTGCGTCACCAACCTGTTCAATGGCCGCAGCACCGTGGTGCGGGTGAATGACCGCGGTCCGTTCGTGGGCAACCGCATCATCGATCTCTCGCTGGCTGCCGCCAAGGAGCTGGGCATGCTGCGCGCGGGCACTGCCCGGGTCAAGGTGCAAACCTGCGATATGGAGTCCTGAGCCGGGCATCGGCAGCCCGGTTGCTATACTCTCGGCGAAGCGCTGCCGCCACCCGGCAGCACTCATTCGTTCGGGCCCAAGGAGCTTTCCCGCATGTCGGAACCCACCAGACCACGCCTCTGGAACACCACCATTCTGTTGCCGGTATTCATTCCGGCGTTCTTCTTCATCCTGCTGCTGGTCGTAGGCACCGCCAGCCGGCCCGAGCTGGCCGGGGAGCTGTTCAGCTCGGTGCTGGGCTACATCACCAATACCTTCGGCTGGTTCTACATGCTCTCGGTGGCGATTTTCCTGGTGTTCATCGTCATCGTGGCCATGAGCAAATGGGGCCACATCAAGCTCGGGCCCGACCATGCCGAGCCGCAATACAGCTTTCCCTCCTGGTTCGCCATGCTGTTCTCCGCCGGTTATGGCATCGCCCTGCTGTTCTTCGGGGTGGCCGAGCCGGTGCTGCACTATGCCGACCCGCCGGAGGGCGCGGAGGGCCTGACAGTGGATGCAGCCAAGCAGGCGATGCAGATCGCCTTCTTCCACTGGGGCTTTCATATCTGGGCGATCTACGGCCTGACCGGCCTGGTGCTGGCCTACTTCTCGTTCCGCCACGGCCTGCCGCTGTCGATTCGCTCGGCGCTGTACCCGCTGATCGGTGAACGTATCTATGGGCCGATCGGGCATGCGGTGGATACCTTCGCCATTCTCGGCACCATGTTCGGCATTGCCACCACACTGGGCCTGTCGGTAGCGCAGATGAACGCCGGGCTCAATTACCTGTGGCCATCGATACCACTGAGTACCGGGGTGCAGATCGCCTGTATCGCGGTGATCACGCTGCTGACCATGGGTTCGGTAGTGGCCGGGATGGACAAGGGCATCAAGAACCTGGCGATGCTCAACATGATCATCGCCACCGCACTGATGCTGTTCGTGTTTCTGGTCGGACCGACGATCTTCATCCTGGAGACCTTCCTGCAGAATACCGGCAGCTACCTGAACAATATCGTCGAGCGCACCTTCAATCTGCAGGCCTATTCGCGCAGTGACTGGATCGGTAACTGGACGCTGTTCATCTTCGGCTGGACCATCGCCTGGGCGCCCTTCGTCGGCCTGTTCATCGCCAAGATCAGCCGCGGCCGGACCATTCGCCAGTTCGTCTTCGGGGTGATGCTGGTGCCGACCCTGTTCACCTTCTTCTGGTTCTCGGTGTTCGGCGACACCGCCCTGCACATGATCATCAACCAGGGTTATAGCGAGCTGATCGATCAGGTGAAGGCCGACAACGCCGTTGCCCTGTTCAAGCTGCTGGAGCAACTGCCTCTCACCTCGGTGATTTCTTTCATAACGGTACTGCTGATCGCGCTGTTCTTCGTTACCTCAGCCGATTCCGGGGCGCTGGTGGTCGACTCACTGGCCTCCGGCGGGGCGCTGGCCACACCGGCCTGGCAGCGTGGCGGCTGGGCCATCCTCAGCGGTGTGCTGGCCTCGGTGCTGCTGGTGGCCGGCGGGCTCAAGGCGCTGCAGAGCATGGCCATCGCCAGTGCCCTGCCGTTTGCCATCATCATGCTGCTCTCGGCACTGGGCATGTGGCGCGCACTGATCATCGAAAGCCACCACCAGCAGGTCAACCTGCAGTCGAACCGCGGCAGCAGCGGCCAGACCGGCTCGCCATGGAAGAAACGCCTGGCGGGCATCGTCAACTATCCGAAGAAGGATGAGGTGGAGCAGTTCATCAAAGGTCCGGCATTGACCGCCATGATCCGGGTGGCGAAGGGGCTGCAGGCGCAGTCCTGGCCGGCAGAGGTGCATTACGACGAGGAAAATCTTCGCGCCTATCTGGAGGTCATCGTGCCGGAACAACTGGACTTCCTGTACGAGATCCGCCTGCGTGACTACCTGCTGCCGGCCTTTGCCCATCCGGAGACCGGGGAAACCGCCGACGAGGACAGCTACTACTACCGGGCCGAGGTGTTCCTGCGCCGGGGCGGGCAGGCCTATGACGTCTACGGTTATGATGGCCAGGAGATCATCAGCGACATTCTCGACCACTTCGAGAAGTACCTGCACTTCCTGCATCTGTCACCGGGCGGGCTGCCATGGAACATGGCCGAGCATGACGAACTGCTGAATACACCGAAGGAAGAGTGAGCGCTGCGCGGGCCGTCGGCATGGCGGCCCGCGCAGATGAAGCCGGCTATTGCTGCAGGATGCGGATGACTTCCTGATCCTTGAAGATGCGCGACAGCGCATCGCTCATGACCTCGGTCACCAGGCGGGTATTGGTGGCCTGGTTCGGCGCATAGCCGAAACGGTGCTGGGCCGAAGCGCTGTAGCGACCAATGTAGCGCTGGTTCATCGAGCGCACCTCGGTAGCGAATACCGCGGAGATGTCCGCCTGGGTGACATACACACCCTCCTGCGGCGAAACGTAGGACAGCTCCGCCAGGCTCACCACCAGGCTGTTGGCATTGGGCGTCCCCTCCGGCACCACCTGAAAGCCCAGCTTGCCGAGCGCCTGCTCCACCTGCTGGCGCAGATGGGGCACGGTCTGGGCGCTGAGGGTCAGGTTGCTGGAGTCGGGATAGATGCCGCCGCGGGTGCCCAGCACCGGCGATGAGCGACTATCCTTGACAGTGACCACCACCGGCTGCTGACGCGCAACCTGGCTCAACGGCGCAGTCACGCTGGGCGTCACGTTCAATTGCTGCGGGCTGTGGGCACAGCCGGCCAGCACCAGGGCCAATCCCGCTACCGCCAGCCAACCCAGATGTTTCAACATGCTTGCACTCCTTTCAGCGATGACAGAGATACAGAATGACAGATGATTCCAGAGCCGCCAGGTCAGGCTGGACGCGCGCCCACTTCTTCCAGTGCCGCCACGTAGTCCTCGGCCTGGGCATGTCCACTGATGACCTGCAGGAAGGTCCTGCCCTCGGCATCCAGCGCGTTCACATCATGGCCAGCGGCCTGGAACATCTCCAGGAAGCGGGCGAAGTCATGCGCCCGCAAGCCCCGATAGGCGCGCGTCAACATGTAATGGTCAACGGGCTCGTCAGCCTCTCGCGGACGGAAACTCATGAACACGGCAACCTGCTCATCGGTCATGGGCTCGCCAACCACCTTTTTCTTGTCTTTGCGCACGAACAATCCCTCATGTGAATACGTAAGGGCCAAATTGTAACCATCCGGCCGCGCCGCCACCAGCTTAGAGTCTGTTGGCGACAGACTGCTCAGGGGACGCTGACCGGCCCGGCGTGGATATCCGCCCATACCGTCCCGTTGCCATAGAAGCGTGCCTGCACGAAATGCGGGCCTGGGCCTTCGAGCAGGCCGGTCAGCGCCTGCAGATAACTCAGCGGATAGTACAGGGTCAGCGTCTGGGCCTGCTGATCGTGCCTGGCCGGCGGCAGGCTACCCGCACCGTCGATGAAGCCGATGCGCACACTGCGCAGCGCGCCACCACGCAGCAATGAACGACCTTCGACGAACAACCACAGGCTGCTTTCCTGACTGCGGCCGGAGCTGCCCTGGCGTGACTCGCTGGCCACGGTCATGCGATAGCTGTCGATCTGCAGCAACAGCTGTTCGGGGCGATCCTGACGGGCCGCATAGCGGTCCGGCGGCATGAACTCCTCGTGCGGCAGGCTCTGCGGGGCGGCACCCACTACACCTGTAAGCGCAGCGAGGAGTATGCTTGTGAGTACCTTGGTGCTAATTTTCATGGGGCAGACTTCCCGAGCAGACACAAAGATCTGTTGTGGCAGCCGCGCCCAGCGTTGTCAACACAGGAAACACTATGAGCAGTTCTTCCTTTCGAGTGCCGCTGTTCGCCGCCTTGCGCGACAGCTTCCGGCAGGGCTATTCCCTGGCCAGCCTGCGCAGCGATGTGCTGGCCGGCATCACCGTCGGCATCATCGCCATCCCACTGGCCATGGCACTGGCCATCGCTGTGGGTGTGGCGCCGCAGCATGGCCTGTACACCGGTATTGTCGGCGGACTGATCATCGCCATCTGTGGCGGCTCGCGCTTCAATATCTCCGGGCCGACCGCCGCCTTCGTGGTAATCCTGCTGCCGATCACCCAACAGTACGGCCTGGGTGGCTTGCTGCTGGTCACCCTGATGGCCGGGGCAATCCTGCTGGCGCTGGGGCTGGCACGCATGGGCAATCTGATCCAGTTCGTGCCCTACCCGGTAGTGATGGGCTTTACCGCCGGTATCGGCATCGTTATCGCCACCCTGCAGATCAAGGACTTCTTCGGCCTGCAGGATATCGGCCAGCACAGCAACTATATCGAGCAATTGCAGGCCCTGGCCGGCGCGCTACCCTCGATCAGCACTGGCGACACGCTGGTCGGCGCTGCCACCCTGGCGACGCTGATCCTCTGGCCACGCCTGACTCGACGCGTTCCCGGACACCTGGTCGCACTACTGGCCGGCAGCCTGCTGGGTCTGCTGCTGATGACGCTGCAGATACCGGTGGCGACCCTCGGCGCACGCTTCAGCTATGAGCTGGACGGCGTCATACATGCCGGCATTCCGCCCTTTGCCCCGCACTGGGTGCTGCCATGGCGGCTGCCCGGTGCCGATGGCCAGCCGTTGCTGGTCAATTTCGAGATGCTGCGCCAGTTGCTGCCGTCGGCCATGGCGGTGGCCATGCTCGGCGCCATCGAGTCGCTGTTGTGCGCGCTGGTCGCCGACGGTATGGCCAATACCCGGCATGACCCCAATGCCGAGCTGCTGGGCCAGGGACTGGGCAACCTGGTGGTACCCTTCTTCGGCGGCATCACCGCTACCGCGGCGATCGCCCGCACCGCCACCAGCGTGCGCAGCGGCGCCCGCTCGCCGATCGCCGCGGTGGTGCATGCGCTGGTCATGCTGCTGGCGGTGGTGCTGCTGGCCCGGCTGTTCGCCTGGCTGCCGATGGCCTCGCTGGCAGCCATGCTGCTGATGGTGGCCTGGAACATGAGCGAAGCGCCACGGGTATTGCATCTGCTGCGGGTCGGGCCGCGCCAGGATGTGCTGGTGCTGCTGATCTGCCTGCTGCTGACCGTGCTGTTCGACATGGTGCTGGCGGTGGGGGTGGGCTTGCTGCTGGCCTCGGCGCTGTTCATCCGGCGCATGGCCGCGCTGAGTGGCGGCGGCGCACAGCTGCGCGGCAGCGAGGGGCCGCTGGCTGACCTGCCGGACAGCGTCGTGCTGTACTCCATCCAGGGCCCGATGTTCTTCGCCGCCGCCGACAAGGCGCTGGAAGCCATCAGCCGCTTCGATAGCGGGGTTCAGCATATGGTGATCGATATGCGCTCGGTGCCGAGCATGGACATGAGCGCCCTGGTGCTGTTCGAGAAGGCGTTGCAGGACCTTCATCGGCGCGGCATTCGGGTGTATCTGGTCGGGGTCAGGGCGCAGATCAGGCTCAAGCTCCGGCGCGCCGGACTCGATGCCCGGCGCGATGTGCGCAGCTTCGCCGCCACACCGCAACTAGCGGCGCAGTTGATCAGGGCGAAGCTGGCTGAAACTGGCACAGAGCCGTCGGGCTGAACAGCGCTGTCAGTGGTCCTTCAGCGCGTAGATGCCGGCGGCGTTGCGCCAGTAGCCCTTGTAGTCGAGGCCGTAGCCGAACACATAGCGGTCCTCGACATCCAGCCCGGTAAAGTCGGCGCGCAGGCCGGGATAGGCCTTGCGGTCATGGGTCTTGTCCAGCAGCACCGCAGTCAACACCTGCTCGGCGCCAGCATCACGGCAGTATTCGACGATCGCCGCCAGGGTATGCCCCTCGTCGAGGATGTCATCGATGATCAATACCGTACGGCCAACCAGCGAATGCTCGGCACGGGCCTTCCAGAAAAGCTCACTGCCGGACAGCTTGTTGCGGTAGCGGGTCGCGTGCAGGTAGCCCACCTCCATCGGGAAGGCGAGCCGGGTCAACAGCTGGCCGGCGATGATCAGGCCGCCATTCATCACGCTGTAGACGATCGGATTGCTGTCCTGCATGGTCTGGGTGATCGCCGCGGCCATCTGGTCCATGGCCGCCTCGACCTGCTGCTGCGTGTACAGGCAATCCGCCTCGTTCATGACCTGCCTGACGTGCTCGAGATCAAGGGACATGCATAGCCTCCGGGGGCATCGGAAAAGCGAGGCAAAATACTGCACCTGCTACAGCCATGCAAGCGATGTGACGCACCATCGCAGATAACCGGATGACCGGCACCGGACATTGGTTTACGCTATCAGCGTATTTGGCCCGCCCCCTGGAACCCCTCAATGAACATCCAAGAAATTCGCCATCCTCTGATCCGCCACAAGCTCGGTCTGATGCGTCGCAACGATATCAGCACGAAGAATTTCCGCGAACTGGCGCAGGAGGTTGCCGCCCTGCTGACCTACGAAGCGACCAAGGACATGCCGGTTGAAAATCACACGATTGACGGCTGGTGCGGCGATGTCAGCGTCGAACGGCTGGCCGGCAAGAAGATCACCGTGGTGCCCATACTGCGTGCCGGCCTCGGCATGCTCGACGGCGTGCTGAGCCTGATCCCCAGCGCCAAGGTCAGCGTCATCGGCATGGTGCGCAATGAACAGACCCTGGAAGCCGACACCTATCTGGAAAAGCTGGTCAGCGAGCTGCACCAGCGCCGTGCCCTGATCATCGACCCGATGCTGGCCACCGGCAGCTCCATGATCGGCACCATCGATATGCTCAAGCGCGCAGGCGCCCATGAGATCCGCGCACTGGTGCTGGTGGCTGCCCCGGAAGGCATCAAGCGGGTGAATGCCGCCCATCCGGATGTGGAGATATTCACCGCCTCGGTGGATGAAGGGTTGAACGAACATGGCTACATCATCCCCGGCCTGGGCGATGCCGGTGACAAGATCTTCGGTACCCGGCAGAAGGACGCCCATTGATGCAGCAGGACATGAGTACCACCGGCTGGCGCAGCGTGCTGGCCGGTTCCCAGATACTCTTCGTCGCCTTTGGTGCCCTGGTCCTGATGCCGCTGATCACCGGCATGCATCCGAGTGTGGCGCTGTTCACCGCTGGCCTGGGCACCCTGATATTCCACTTTGTGACCCAGCGCCAGGTACCGGTCTTCCTCGCCTCCAGCTTTGCCTTCATCGCCCCCATCCTGTACAGCAATCAGACCTGGGGCCTGCCAGCCACCCTCGGTGGACTGGTCGCTGCGGGTATGGTGTACCTGTTGTTGAGCCTGGCGGTACATCTGCGCGGGCCGGGCTTCATCCACCGCCTGCTGCCGCCGGTGGTGATCGGTCCGGTGATCATGGTGATCGGCCTCGGGCTGGCTTCCACCGCGGTCAACATGGCCTCCGGCAAGTCCGGCGACGGCAGCCTGCAGGTGATGGACTATTCCACCGCACTGCTCATTTCACTCGCTTCGCTGATCACCACATTGCTGGTCGCCGTCTATGCCCGGGGCCTGTTCCGCCTGGTGCCGATCATGGCCGGCGTGCTGGTCGGCTACACGCTGGCCTGGGCACTGGGAGAGGTGGACTTCACCAGCGTCGACAATGCCGGCTGGCTGGCCATGCCGGGCTTCGTGTTCCCCGAATTCCACCTGGCCGCCATCCTGTTCATGATCCCGGTTTCCATTGCCCCGGCGATCGAGCATATCGGTGACGTGATGGCGATTGGTGCGGTGACCGGCAAGGACTATGTACGCAAGCCCGGCCTGCAGCGTACGCTGCTGGGCGATGGCCTGGGCACCTCAGCCGCGGCCTTCTTCGGCGGACCGCCGAGCACTACCTATTCCGAAGTGACCGGCGCCGTGATGCTCACCCGCAACTTCAATCCGCTGGTGATGATCTGGGCCGCCGTCTTCGCCATCGGACTGGCGTTCATCGAAAAATTCGGTGCCGTCCTGCTGGGCATTCCGTTACCGGTGATGGGTGGCATTCTGTGCCTGCTGTTCGGCTCGATCGCCGTGGTCGGCATCAATACCCTGATCCGTCATCAGGTCGACCTGTCCGAAGCGCGCAACCTGTGCATCGTATCGATCACCCTGGTCTTCGGTATCGGCGGCATGGCCATCGGCAACCAGACAGTCACTCTGCAGGGCATCAGTCTGTGCGGCATCGTCGCCATTCTGCTGAACCTCATCCTGCCGGCGACCAGGCCCGATCCGGCCGCCCCCACAGCCGACTGAGCGATCAGCGGCGCCAGCACTTCCGATCGGTCGGTGTGCGCTGACCGACCTGATTCAGCGTATAGCTGGCGCAGGCATCCCCGGCCATGATACCGCCGGGGACCGCCGTTGCGGTCAGGGTGAAACTCTCGGCAGCCAGGGTCGGCACTATGCTGAATACCGCATTGCCGGTAGCCGGGCTCTGGCTGGCCAGGCCGCTGACCGTGCCGCTGTCATACCCCCCGTGACGGGTGTAGTGCCGTTCCAGCAGCTGGGCGTTTTCCAGCAGCACTGCGGTTACCTCGGCGCGCCGGGTCTGGCGCACATGCTCCTGATAGGACGGCAGCGCGATCGCCGCCAGGATACCGATCACCACTACCACGAGCATCAGCTCGATCAGGGTGAACCCCCGCTGTGCTTTTCTCGACATGCACCCTCCCCTCATTGCAGCTGCCGCCACATGATGCGATTGAACTGGCAATGGGGCCGACCGGAAACCACCGCGACATCGCTGGAACCCTGCACCAGATAGATTTCACCGCTGCAGCCGGCCGGCATTCCGTCCTCATCCCGGTCCATGACGCTGAGATCGCCCGGCAGACCGATGTCCAGCTCCAGGCCTGCCGCCGGCAGGTCGGCATCGTCGATGCGCCGGTCGCCGTTGGTGTCCAGTATCTGCCTGGCCGGCATGCCACCATTGCTCAGCGACACCGCCATCAGCCAGCCACCGGCCTGGGTCAGGCAAGGGTCGTCGACATCGGTCCTGATGAAACCGGTGGTAAACAGCACCCGGGCATTCTTGATCACGAAGTCCCGGGTTACCCGCTCGCCCTGAGCCTGGCTGTTGTGAATCAGCGGCAGATACCAGCCATGCTGGCTGCTCCAGTCCACTGTGTTGGAGGTTACCGTGCGTACCGCCTGGCCGCTGCCGGGGTCGGTGGTAAGCGAAGCGATGCGCTGCTCCTGCAGCGCCGCGGGTGTCAGCCCGTCCACCGGCAACGCTGGCACATCCAGCACGGCATAGAACGCCTGGGTGCCAGTGTCGGTCAGGTCCGCTGTTTCCATGAACTTGCCGGTGCCGAACAGCACCAGATCCCGGTCGGTGTTCATGCTCGGATGCAGTTGCGGTTGTACGGTGATCGGCTGGCCGGCGGCAGCGGTGAACAGCGGCTTACCATCGTGTGCCACCGCCCAGTGGGCCGCATCCGCCTGGTGCAGGTCGAATTTCCACAATTGGCCATGCAGATCACCGGCGAACGCTGCTCCCACCTCGCCAGCCGCATCGAACTGCAGCACCGGTGCGGACAGGCCATTGCCCTGCACCACTCCCGGGCGAGCGCTGACCTCCAGTTGCCTGAGCAGCACACCGGTCTGCAGGTCGAACACCAGTAGCGCTGCACCATCGGCGGTGCTGCCATAGCCGTTGCCGGTGATCAGCACCGGGGTACCATGCAGCCGCGTTATCACCGGTCTGCCGTAGACATGCCCGATCGCCTCACTCTGGCTGGCATTGACCTCCCACAGCGCACCGCGCGCCGCATCGCCACGAACCGCATCGAACAGGCGCAGAACGAACAGTCCCTTGCCACCGGCACCCAGGCCACCCGCCGCCAGGGTGCTCCACTGGCCACCCAGTTCGGCATCGGCGACCACCAGGCGACCATCGACCCCGGAACGGTGGTGATTGCCGTTGCCGTAATCGGAGCGCGCACGTATACCCAGGCCGACCTGCAGCGCCGCCGGCAGGTAGGAGTACAGATGGTTGCCGGCGGTGTCGAACAGGCGCACAAAGCCGTCATTGGCACCGACCAGCAGCGCTTCGGCCATAGCGCTGCGCCGTTGCTGCAGATACGCAGCATAGTCCGCGCCCTGGTTGATGGTCAGAGCCTGGTGCCCTGCTCCAACCAGCACCGGGGCGGAATTGATGATATTGCCCAACAGCCGGCTGCGGCTACGCAGCTCGGCATCCCGGCTGCCGCGGGTCCAGTCGAGCAGGCGCTGCGCGGCATCGCTGCCCGTCAGACCGGCCGTCATCGCCTCGGCATCCAGCGCCACCTGCTGTTCGCCAGACAGCAGCGCCCAGGTATTGCCGCCCAGCGTGACGGCACCAGCGGCTGTCCCGCCCTCGGCATTGCGCCAGGTCTGGAAAGTGCCCCCCGCTGCGCCCGGTACAAAAGTCTGGTCGGTGCTCCACAGCAAGGTATCAGGCTCACCATCGGCATTCATCTGGTAGGCGCGCAGGCTGCCGCTCCAGTCGCTGGGGTCGAACTGCGTCTGGTAGTAACGACTGACCCCGGCACTGAGCTGCTGGCTGTCACTCACCGCACCGCCGCCAGAGCCTGCCGCGGCGCTGATCTCCTGCAGGGCGCTGCTCAGTGCCTGCTGCAGTTGCTGGCGATCGCTGGCAGTGAAGTAGCGGCCATTGCCCGCGCTCGCCGCCTGACTGAGGCGGACATCGTCCAGGGCAAAGCCGACGGTATAGGTTTGCAGGTTCTGCAACGGGAAGCGCGGATCATTCCAGCTCTGTCCGGCCTGGTCGGTGCCGCTGCTGCGCAAGTCGGTTTCATAGGCGAAGCGGGCGATATCATCCAGGTAGAAGGTGCCGCCTTCGGTGCTGTCCTGTGCGCCAGCGGTGACATCGGCGCCGTCCCCATCCCAGTCGGGCAGGTTGAAGTTGCCGGCCAGCCGCGGATTGTTGCCGTCCGGCTCCTGCGCCAGCGTGGTGGGAAATTGACTGTCATGGGTGGGCAGGCCGTCGGTCACCACCAGACCGAAGTTCTTCTGGCAGCGATACTGGATCGGACTGTGGAACACCTCGCGCTGCGACTCGGCCAGGGTTTGCGGGTAGAACGCCCGCATGCCGCGCAGATAACGGGTGATCTCATAATAGGACTCGGCCAGCGGGGTCCAGGTAAGGCTGCCCCTGGTGCTCGGATTCAACCCGTCCAACGCCCGGTTGAGCGCATCGAAGCGGGCGATGCCGGCAGCGCTGTGCGGGTCGATGCTGCCCGCCTCCACTTGCAGTTGCCCTCCCGGGCCACTGTCATTGGGCAGTGACTGACGAAAGGTAAACAGTCCGAAGCGCAGGTCGCGATTGGCCGCGATCACGTCCTTGGTGACGTCCCGGGCAATGTCCAGACGCGTTTCGCTGCCGATGGAGTTCAGCACCATGCTCGAGGAATTGTCGAACAGCACCAGCACGTTGGGCGGTACGACCGAGGCAGATAATATCGGCCCGCTCAAGGGAGCGAAGGCCTGCGCCGGCAGAGCCGTGCACAGCCCCAGCGCCAGCCCGGCGACAGCCGCCTGACAGCGGTGCAGGTTACATCCGTGTAAAGGCATAGACACTCTCCAGAACCGTACGGGTAGCCCCCTTGTGACTGACCACCGAGATCCGATACAGGGTGCTCGGCGCCCCGGCGGCCAGATTCGCCGGCATGACGCTGTCACCCAGCCGCACGATGCGGTACCAGGCCCGCGCGTCATTGCCGGCCACCGCAACCGGTAACGCACTCCAATCGGCAGCCGGGGCGCTCAGATGGTCCGGATCGAGTGCGGCAACTGGCAGCTCGCAGCCAGCCTGGACGCATACCAGCAACGGCAGCATCAGTTCATTAGCGCGGACCTGCTGTTCGATGTAGCGCAGGCCGCTTTCCGCGGCCTGGAAGCTGTCGTTCTTGAGTTTGACGTTATGCGCCATGCGCTCCTGACTGGTAGAGATACCGATGCCCGCCACCGCGGTCAGGGTCAGCATCAGCAGCAGAACCAGGCTGATGATCAGGGCACTGCCTGCCTGGCGCCGTGTTGAACCTGTAAACATGATCCGCTCCTGTTCCATTCAATCCAGCCGGTTGCGCAGCGCGGTGACCAGGGTGTACTGCTGCACCCTGACCTTGCCGTCATCGGTACTGGCCGGACTGTCACTGAGACCCAGGGCAAGGCGCACACTGCGAATGCGCGCACTGTCCTCGGTTGCCACCGTGGCCAGGTAACTGCCGTCCACCTGCCGCTGCGCGGCATCGGCGGCCAACCCGAAGCGCACGTCGAAGGCCGCCACGTTGTCGATCAGTACCTCGAAGTTGCCAGTGCCGTTGAGGCGGGTCTGCACCGCATGTTGCGCCAGCCGGTACTCGATCTGGCGTACCGGGATCAGCAGGTCGCCAGGGCCGGCCTGCAGACGGTCGGTGCCGCTGACAATACGCAGCTCGTTCAGGCAGTTGCTCGCCAGCAACCACTGCGCGCCATAGTCCGAGGCCCTGTGGCTGCCGCCGAACGCAGTGCTGGCATACACCGGCACCGCGGTGACTACCTTGAGCACACCGTCGGCAAAACTGATGGGTTGGGCAAAGTCCACTGGCAGTTGGCTGCGGGTAGCGGCAGGCAGGCGGGCCAGATCCAGACAACCGAACATGCCGGCCTGGCGCAGATCGCGGCTGATACGGGTCAGCACGAAGCGGGCATTCTCCTGCAACGCGGCGCTATGCTGCTGCACCACGAAGCTCTGCTTGCCGGCAATGAATATCTGCGACACGCCAAGCACCAGGATCAGCCCGAGGGTCATGGCGATCATCAGCTCGACCAGCCCGAAGCCGCGCTGTGCGCCTACCGGCGCGAGACCGCTCACAGGTCACCCCGGATCAGTGAGGAAATGACCACTTCGGTATGGCCGCCATCCGCGACGATACGTTGCTCCGACCAGCCAACGGTGATGGTCGCACGGCTGCCGCTGATCACCACGCTGCCGTAACCGGCCGGCAACAGGCAACTGACGGCGCGGATGAAATCCTCGCGGTCGGTAGCCAGGATCGATGAGGCCTGCGATGCAGCAGAGCATGTGCTGTTGACGCTCAGGGCATAACTGGACAGGCTGCCGGCGTTGGCCCGCATGCGATCGAGCATGTCATAGGCGAGGAAGCTGGCTTGGGTATGGTAGGCGGCACTGGCGTTATAGCGCAGGGCATTGGTCTGCAGTGAGACGGCGCCAAGCACGCCGATGGCCAGCACCAGCAGCGCCACCAGCACTTCCAGCAGGCTGACGCCGCGCTGCCGCCCGGCGCCACCGGGCAGCGCCGGGCGGGTCCCCAGTCGGTGGCGTGCAGATCGTCCCGATCCCATGGCAGACTCCCATCAGCAGAAAAGATGCTCAGGGACTGCCTGCTCCTGACATGAGGCCGGGAACTTAACGGTGACTCAAGGGCAGAACATCACCCAAATGGGTGATGTTGGTGATTCTGTGAAACGCATCATGCCCAATCTGTCGATCAGGCTACACAATGCGCCGGCTTGCCCGGGACTGCCCTTCCAGCAGATTCTCCGCCAGTTGCGCGACGATCCGCTGCCGTGCCTCCCGACTGCCCCAGGCGCTATGCGGCGTCACTACCAGATTCGGCAACTGCGCCTCCAGTAGCGGATTGCCCGCCACCGGCGGCTCGGTGGTCAACACATCGAAACCGGCCCCGCCCAGGTGACCGCTGCGCAGACTGTCGACCAGTGCCTGCTCATCCACCAGTCCGCCACGCCCGGTGTTGATCAGCAGACTGCCCGGTTTCATCGCCGCCAGTTGCGCAGCGCCAATCATGCCGCGGGTGTTGTCGGTAAGCGGACAGTGCAGGCTGAGAATATCGATCTGCGGCAGCAGCTCATCCAGAGCCGGCCGATCAGGATGGGTACGCCCCGGCACAGACCCCACCAGCACCCGCATGCCGAAGGCACTGGCGAGGTGGCCGACGTGCTGGCCCAGCTCACCGTAACCGAGAATGCCCAGGGTGCGTCCGGACAGCTCACCGATCGGATAGTCCAGCAGGCAGAACTGGCTGCTGCGCTGCCAGGCTCCCTCGCGTACCGCCTGGCGGTAGGACTCGAAACGGGTGATCAATACCAGCATCAGCATCAGCGTGTGCTGCGCCACCGAAGGCGTGCCGTAGGCCTGGCAGTTGTAGACACCGATGCCGCGACGCCGGGCCGCCTCCAGATCCACATTGTTGGTGCCGGTGGCGGCGATCAGGATCAGTTGCAATTGCGGGCAGGCCTGCATGACCCGCTCATCGATCACCACCTTGTTGGTGATCACCGCCTGATGGTCACCAATACGCTGCGCCACCTGCTCCGGCGCAGTGGCCGCAAACAGCGTCAGCTGCGAGGTGCTGTCATGCAGCGCCTGCATGTCGAGATCACCCTGATCCAATGAGGCCTGGTCCAGAAATACCGCCGATAGCTTTTTCATTGTGCAACCTGTGTCTGCCATGGGAAGGGAGTTAGAATGGCCGTTTTTCAGGCCGGAGTGGTCCATTGTATCTGAACGAATTTCTTCTGGTGGCGCTGGTGCATCTGCTGGCGGTGATCAGCCCCGGGCCGGACTTTGCGGTGGTGATACGCAACAGCGTCAGTGCCGGACGCCAGGCCGGTCTGATGACCGCCCTGGGGGTAGGCAGCGGTATCTTCCTGCATGTGACCTACTCGCTGCTGGGCATCGGCATCATCGTCTCGCAGTCGGTATGGCTGTTCAACCTGCTGAAGCTGCTGGCCGGTGCCTATCTGCTGTACATCGGGGTCAAGGCGCTGCGTGCCAGACCGCAGGCGGCGACGGACATCACCGCGCCAGCGGTGGTCCTGGCATCGCGCAGGGCCTTCGGCATCGGCTTCATCACCAACGGCCTGAACCCCAAGGCAACGCTGTTCTTCCTGTCGCTGTTCACGCTGGTGATCAGTCCGCAGACACCGATCCTGATTCAGGCCGGCTATGGCCTCTATCTGGCGCTCGCCACTACCCTGTGGTTCTGCCTGGTCGCCTTGCTGTTCAGCCAGCAGGCAGTGCGCCGCGGTTTCGCCCGCCTGGGCCACTGGTTCGACCGAGTCATGGGCGCGGTACTGATCGCCCTGGGTCTGCACCTGGCCCTGGCGGAGTGGCTCAGGCGCTGACCGGTTCGTTGCGCGCCCAGTCGGCCAGGGTATCCATCCACTGCGGGTGGTCGTTCAGGCAGGGCACCAGCACCAGTTCCTCGCCACCGGCATCGATGAACTGCTCGCGGCCACGATCGCCGATTTCCTCCAGCGTCTCGATGCAATCGGCGGTGAATGCCGGGCACATCACCAGCAACCGCTTAACACCGCGGGCGGCCAGCTCCTCCAGTTGCGCCTCGGTATAGGGTTCGATCCACTTGGCGCGGCCCAATCGCGACTGGAACGACATGCTCCACTGCTGCGGCGCGAGATCGAAGCGCTCGGCAATACTCTGGCTGACCGCCCGGCACTGGGCCCGGTAGCAGGTCGGATGGGACGGCGAGTGACGCTCGCAGCAGTCCTCGAAGCTCACGCAGTAGTCACCTGTGGGATCGGCCTTGCGCAGATGACGCTCGGGCAGGCCATGATAGCTGAACAGCAGATGGTCAAAGCCACCCTCCAGATGCGGCCGGGCACTGCTCGCCAACGCTTCCAGGTAGTCAGGGCGGCCATGGAAAGCGGGCAGTACAGTCAGACGCACCGGAAAACGGTGCTGTTCGATGACCCGCTGCGCTTCAAGCACCGCCGTGGTAATGGTGCTATCGGCGAACTGCGGGTACTGGTGCATCAGCAATATCTCACTGACTCCCTGCTGCATCAGCGCCACAATGCCCTGCTCGATGGATGGCTCACCGTAACGCATTGCCAGCTCGACCGGCATATCCACTCGGCTACGCAACTGATCGCGTACACGCTTGCTGATGACCACCAGCGGAGAACCTTCTTCCCACCATATGGAGGCGTAAGCACGCGCAGACTCGCGCGGCCGGCGCAACAGAATCAGGCTGACCAGCAGCCGTCGCGGCAGCCAGGGCAGATCCACCACGCACGGGTCCATCAAGAACTGGTTGAGGTAGCGGCGCACATCGGCCACCTCGGTGCTGGCGGGCGAACCCAGATTGACCAGCAAAATCCCACGATCGGACATCAGGCTCTCCCTTGTCGCATCATCATCTTGTCGGCATTGATCGATAGCGCGATTGTACCCTGCTTGCAATGTGTTTACCGCACCGCAGGCACAGCCGACAGCACCAGCTCCGCTTGCAGCCAGGGCACGGTTCGGTAATCCTAGGACGATTCATCGCGGCTGCCCCTGTGCCGGCCGGACCCACCTGGAGCAAGGTCGTCGGAATGAGCAACACACGCAAGATTGCCGTTATCGGTGCCGGGCTGGCCGGCATCAGTGCCGCCTCGGCCCTGGTCGAGGCCGGAGTGGATGTCACCCTGTTCGAACGTGACAGCGCAGTGGGCGGACGGCTGGGCGATGTCGGCAAGCCCGATCTGGGTGCGCAGTACTTCACGGTGCGCCACCCAGCCTTCCGCCAGGCTACCAGGGAGTGGCAACAGCGCGGCTGGATCGCCGAGTGGTCGCCGCGACTGTATCACTATGATCACGCACACGGCCTGCGGGCCTCGGCCGATGATATCCAGCGCCTGGTCGGTATACCGGATATGGCCACGCTGGCCGAGCACCTGCTGGGCAGCGACCCGGTATGCGACAGCGAGATCCAGCAGATTCAACGAACCGCCGACGAACACTGGCTGCTGCAGACGGCCGACGGCACCCAGCTGGGTCCCTTTACCGGCCTAGTGCTGGCCACCGCGCCGGCTACCGCGGCGCTGCTGCTGGAGGCCGCCCCCCAAGTGCAACAGGACGTGGCGCGGGTCCGCATGCGCCCCTGCTGGAGCCTGGCACTGCGCTTCGCCAATCCGCTGGGCACAGTGCTGGATGCCTGCTTCGTACGCGATGGGCCACTCGACTGGCTGGCGCGCAACAACAGCAAACCGCAACGGCCGGCCGATGAGCTGTGGGTCGCGCAATCCACCGCCAGTTGGGCCGAGGAACATCAGCACGCCAGCCCGGAACTGGTTGCCAGCGCCCTGCAGCAGGCGATGGCCGAGGTATTGGGCGTGCCGCTACCGGAAGCCGACCAGGTGCAGATCCGCTACTGGCCGCAGGCGCGTCCCGCCGAAGAGTTGAAATGGGGCGCTCTGGCCGCTCCGAAGCTGGGTCTGTATGTCTGCGGTGACTGGTGTCTGGGCGGCAGGATCGAAAATGCCTGGCTCAGTGGCCGGCAGGCAGCCAAGGCAGTATTGGACAAGTGATGGGAAAGCGGGGTAACGGGCTTCCCTGCCCGTGGCAGGCGGGCTCAGAAGCCCAGGCGATAATACAGCGCAGCCATGTTGATACCGTCGTTCGGCTTCTTGATGCCGGCATTGGAGTAATGGTAGGCGCGTATGCCCACTTCCGAGCCGCTGGCGAACATCAGGCCCGCACCCAGGCGATCCTCGAACTGGAATTTGCTGCCCAGATCCTGGTCATCCAGGTCGGTTTCGGTAAAGTAGGCAGCGCCGATGCCGCCCTCCACAAAGGGTGTCACTCCCCCATCACTGGCCCCGAAGCTCAGGCGGAACATGGGCGTCAACGTCAGGCTGGTTGCATCCAGCCCACTCCAGCGGGTCACCCCGGCGTCCCAGTAGCCATTCAACTGCACACCACCGGACTGGCTTTGCCACAGGGTACGGCCGAACTCGAACTGCGCGCCGATGCGGTAGGTGGTGGTGTTTTCCGATGATTCACCAATCTGGAAAGTGATCCCGTCCAGCGCCTGGGCAGCAGGAATACTGAACAGCGTTGACAGGGCGCAAGATAATGCCAGGGCAGTTTTCTTCATCTCGTTTTTCCTTGCTATGGATAATCCCACAATGATCGACTCCGCGGACCGGGGCTCCGTTCCGCTTACCTATACCGACAGGTCCTGCACGGTCGCTGCCTGTCCTTCCCACAGAAGCGGAAGAACCCGTTGCAGTACCTCGATATCACCGCTACTCCAGAACCCTGTCGGTGCGGCCGGGCCCTGGGCGAGCAGATCAAATTCAGCCAGTTTCACCTGCAGTTGCCGCGCCACCGCCGCGCCGGTATCCACCAGCTGGATATCGGCGGGCAGCAGAGGTTGCAGTGCAGGCTTCAGGAAGGGGTAATGCGTACAACCGAGGATCAGGGTGTCACAGCCGGCTTCCAGTAGTGGCTGAGTATAGCGGACCAGCAGAGCGGTCACATGCGCTCCGCTCAACTCGCCCCGCTCGACACATTCGACCAGGCCGGGGCACGGCTGGGTTACCACCTTGACCGAACCGGCAAAGCGATCCAGCAGCGCGGCGAACTTGGCGCTGCGCAAGGTGCCGGTAGTGGCCAATACCCCGACCACACCGCTGCGGGTTGCGCTGCTGGCCGGCTTGACCGCCGGCTCCATGCCGATGATCGGTAGCGCATGGCGCGCGCGCAGGTCCGCCACCGCGGCAGCGGTAGCCGTATTGCAGGCCACGACCAGCGCCTTGGCGCCCCGCGCCAGAAGAAACTCGGCAATCGCCCGGCTGCGTTGGCTGATTACCTCGGGCGATTTCTCGCCATAGGGCACGAAGCCACTGTCGGCCACGTAGAGCAGGGATTCTGCCGGCAGCAGACGACGTATCTCGCGCAGCACCGACAGCCCGCCGACCCCGGAATCGAATACCCCGACCGGCTGCTCACGCATGCCCGGTCCCACAGCAGGTGCAGCCTGGATCACGCTGGATGCGCAGCTCGCGAAAGCGCGCCTGCAACGCGTCGATCAGCAGCAAGCGGCCGACCAGCGGCTCACCGAAGCCGGCCAGCAGCTTGAGCGCCTCCAGGGCCTGCAGGCTGCCAACCATGCCCACCAGCGGCCCGATCACCCCCGCTTCGCTACAGCTCAGAGCGACATCGTCACCGTCGCCATACAGACACTGGTAGCAGGGACTGTCCGCACGCCGGGAGTCGAACACGCTGACCTGCCCCTGCAGGCGGATGGCGGCGCCGGAGACCAGCGGGCGGCGCTGCGCCACGCAGGCGCTATTGATCGCCTGGCGGGTAGTGAAGTTGTCGGTGCAGTCGAGCACCACATCCACGCCCTGCACCGCCTGGCTCAACTGCTCACCAAGCAGGCGCCGGTCCAGCTGCTGCACGCGCACCTCGGGATTCAGCGCGGCCAGCCGCCCAGCCGCCGAAGCGGTCTTGGGTCGGTCAAGATCGGCGGTGCCGTGGATGATCTGGCGCTGCAGGTTGGTCAGGTCGACGTGGTCGTCATCGGCCAGCACCAGCGTGCCGACGCCGGCCCCGGCCAGGTACAACGCCGCCGGACCGCCCAGGCCGCCCAGGCCGACGATCAGCACCTTGCTGTCGAGCAGCCGCTGCTGGCCGTCGATGTCGATCTGCTCCAGCAATATCTGCCGGCTATAGCGCAGCAACTGTTGATCATTCATGCCAGCATCCTCCAGTGACACGCTGATGCCCGCCCAGATCCTGCCAGGACTGCACCGCAGCAAAGCCGCGTTCGCTCAACAGCTGGCGTACCGCCTCGGCCTGCTGCCAGCCATGCTCCAGCAGCAACCAACCCTCCGCCTGCAGGTATGCCGGTGCGGTGGTGACGATATGGCGGATGTCGTCCAGCCCATCGGCGCCGCTGACCAGGGCGCTGTCCGGTTCGAAGCGCACATCGCCCTGCTGCAGATGCGGGTCATCCGCGGCGATATAGGGCGGATTTGAGACGATCAGGTCGAATGTCTGTTGTTCCAATGCGGCAAACCAGTCGCTATGCAGGAACTGCGCATTGGCCAACTCGAGCCGGGTACGATTGACCTCAGCCAGTGCCACCGCGTCCGGCATGCGGTCCACCCCGGTGACCTGCCAGTGGCCACATTCGCTCGCCAGCGCCAGCGCGATGGCGCCAGTGCCGGTACCCAGGTCCAGTATCCGGGCGGGGCGCCGTGGGCCCAGTTCCAGCGCGACCTCCACCAACCGCTCGGTGTCCGGGCGCGGAATCAGCGTGTGCGCGCTGACCTGCAGCGCCAATGTCCAGAAGCCCTGCTCGCCGAGCAGATAGGCCACCGGCTCACCCAGGCGCCGACGCGCCAGCAGGGCCTGGAAGCGCGCCACCTCCGGCTCGGCGATCTGCCGCTCCGGCCAGGTCAGCAGATAGCTGCGCGACTTGCCCAGTACGTGGGCGAGCAGCAGTTCGGCATCCAGCCGCGGCGTGTCCGAGTCGGGCAATTGCGCCTGCGCCAGCAGGGCCACGATGCTGTGGGTCATTTATGCGTCCAGCGCCGCCAACTGGTCGGCCTGGTATTCCCGGCGCAGCGGCTCGATGACATTGTCCAGCTCACCCTCGATAACGTGATCCAGACTGTACAGGGTCAGGTTGATGCGGTGATCGGTGACCCGCCCCTGGGGGAAGTTGTAGGTACGAATGCGCTCGGAACGGTCCCCCGAGCCCACCAGCGAGCGGCGGGTGTCGGAGATTTCCTTCTCATGCGCCTCGCGCTGCCGATCGGCCAGCCGCGCCTGCAGCAGCGCCATGGCCTTGGCCCGGTTCTTGTGCTGCGAGCGTTCTTCCTGGCACTCGACGACGATACCGGTGGGCAGGTGCGTCAGGCGAATCGCCGAGTCGGTCTTGTTGACGTGCTGGCCGCCGGCACCGGAGGAGCGATAGGTGTCCACCCGCAGGTCGGCAGGATTGATTTCCACTGCGGCCTGTTCATCCGGCTCGGGCATCACCGCAACGGTGCAGGCCGAGGTATGGATCCGGCCCTGGGATTCGGTCTCCGGCACCCGCTGCACACGGTGCGCGCCGGACTCGAATTTCAGCCGGGCGTATACGCCCTGGCCTTCGACCCGGGCGATCACCTCGCGGTAGCCACCGTGCTCGCCGGTATTTTCCGAGAGGATCTCGATACGCCAGCCCTGGCGTTCGGCATAGCGCGAATACATGCGGAACAGGTTACCGGCGAAGATCGCCGCCTCGTCACCGCCGGTACCGGCGCGGATCTCCAGGAACACGTTGCGCTCGTCATCCGGGTCCTTGGGCAGCAGCAGCAGGTTCAGCTCGGCTTCCAGTCCGGCCAGCGCGGTGCTGCAGCTGTCAGCATCGTCCTCGGCCATGGCGCGGATGTCCGGATCGGCGTCCTTGAGCAGGCTGCGCGCCTCTTCCAGGTCGGCACTGGTCTTCAGCCACTGGCCGTAGCACTGCACGGTCGGCTCCAGCTCGGCATATTCGCGGGAGTAGGCGCGAAAGCGATTCTGGTCACTGATCACCTCCGCATCGCTGAGCAGGGCGGACAACTCCTCGAAGCGCTCGCGCAGGATATCCAGACGTTGTAACAGGGAAGCTTTCATGATTTGCCTTGTGCAGTGTTCGTTTCGTCATCCAGAGCGAACAGCTCCATGGCCAGCGACAGGGATTCGCTGCGACCATCGGCGCTCATGCGCTTGAGTTGCACACTGGGTTCGTGCAACAGCTTGTTGGTCAGGGCGCGGGCCATTTCCGCCATCACCGCCGCCGGGTCGCCACCGCGCTCCAGCCGCGCCAGGGCCTTGTTCAGTTCCTGGTCACGTTGCTGTTCGGCGCGCTGGCGGTAGCGCTTGAGTACATCCACCGCGGCGCGGGCGCGCTGGCGCTGCATGAACTCGTCGGTGCCCAGCTCGATCAGCCGCTCCGCGGCCTGGGCAGCGTCCTGGCGCGAGCGCATGTTTTCCTCGATGACCTCGCGCAGGTCATCGACGCTGTATAGATAGACGTCGGGCAGGTCACCCACCTCCGGTTCGATATCCCGCGGCACGGCGATATCGACCATGAACATCGGTTTGTGTCGGCGCTGCTTGAGCGCCCGCTCCACCGCGCCCTTGCCGAGAATCGGCAGCGGGCTGGCGGTGGAGGCGATGATGATCTCGCACTCGTGCAGCACATCGGGAATCTGGTTCAGGGTGATCGCCCGACCGCCCAGGGGCGCGCTCACCTCCTCGGCCCGCTCCAGAGTACGGTTGGCGACGATCAGCTTGCTGACGCCCTGCTCGTTCAGATGCCGGGCGACCAGGGCGATGGTTTCCCCGGCCCCGATCAGCAATGCCGTGCTGCGACTCAGGTCGGAGAAGATCTGCCGCGCCAGACTGACCGCAGCGAAGGCCACCGACACCGGGTTGGCACCAATGGCGGTATCGGTGCGCACCTGCTTGGCGGTATTGAAGGTGCTCTGGAACAGACGATCCAGACGCGGGCCAAGGGTGCCGGCGGTACGCGCGTACTGCCAGGCGTCCTTCATCTGCCCAAGTATCTGCGGCTCGCCCAGCACCATGGAGTCCAGCCCGGCGGCCACGCGCATCATGTGGCGTACCGCGCCGGCATCCCGGTGCACGTAGCTGCATTTCTCCACCGAATCCGGCTGCAGGCCGTGATAGCGCGCCACCCAGCCGATCAGCGCAGTCGGATCTGCCTGGTCCTGGGTGCAGTAGATCTCCGTGCGGTTGCAGGTGGAGAGAATGGCTACTTCCCGGGACAGGGTTTCGTCACGCAACTGCTGCAGGGCATCGGCCAGCTGGTCCGGCGCAAAGGCAACGCGCTCGCGCACGTCCACCGTCGCCGTCTTGTGATTGATCCCGAATGCGAGAAAGCCCATGGCACCTCAACAGATGTGACCCCGAGTAACTACGGGTTAAAAGCGGGTAATTGTCCTATGTAAACAGGCGTCAATCAATTCCTTCCATGATTGGCGGGTAAAACCGCCCTGGACGGGGCGTCCGATATCGGTTTGCACTTGCACGCTTCGGGTTTGCCACTCATCCTGTATTATCAGCTGCCGGCTGCGCCTGCAGGCCCGCGTATCAACGAGAGTATCCATGACGGCAAGATCCCACCACCCGCTTCTGGCCCTGGCAGTCAGCCTGCTGTTCACCGGATGTGCGGTCACCAACACTACCCCGGAGCCGCCCCAGGCACCGCTGCAGTCGCCGGTCATCCCGGCACCGAGCGAGGAGCCGACCGTCTATGGCCAGTTCCAGGCCGATACGCTCTATGCCCTGTTGGCAGCGGAGATTGCCGGGCAGCGCAACCGCTTCGATATCGCGCTGAACAACTACCTCGAGCAGGCGGTACAGACCCGCGATGCGGGCATCATCGAGCGGGCCATGGAGATTTCCGAATTTCTCGGCGCCCATCAGCAGGCCATGGACATGGCATTGCTGTGGACCGAAGTGGCACCCGACAACCCCGACGCCCTGCGCGCCGCGGCGCTGCAACTGGCCCGTGCCGGCCAGCATGATCAGGCCATGCGCATGATGGAGCAGGTATTGCAGCTGCAGGATGATACCCACTTCGACCTGCTGGCGCTGACCGCGCTGCAAGCCGATAGCGCCACCCGCACCAGCATGCTGGACAACCTCCTGGCGTTGCTGCAGCGCTATCCCGACAATGCCCAGCTGAGCTTCGCTGCGGCCTTGCTGCTGCAGGAAGAGCAACGCACCGATGAAGCCCTGGAGCTGCTCGAGGAGCATACCCAGCACAACCGTACCACCGCCTCGATCATGCTGCAGAGCCGTCTGCATGCCGGGCTTGGTGATGTGGACGAGGCCATAGCCGTGCTGCAGCAAGGGGTTGCCGAGTTCCCCGAGGATGGCCGCATGCGCCTGCTGCTGGCCAGGATGCTGGTCAGCAACGGTGATCACCAGGCGGCGACCATTCATTTCCGCGAACTGGCCCGACAGAACCCCGAGGACGATGAGATACGCCTGGCACTGGCGCTGGTGGAGCTGGAGAGCGGCGATACCGAAGCAGCGATAGAGGATCTGCAGGCACTGCTCGAACTGGATCCCGGCAATGCCGCCGCAGCCTATCACCTCGGTACGGCGCATGAGCGCGCCGGGCAGTGGGATGCCGCCATTCATGCCTGGCAGAGCATCGGCGCCGGCGAAGAGTTCCTGCCCTCGCGCCTGCGCATCAGCCGCCTGCTGGTGCAACGCGAACGCAGTGACGAGCTCGGCACACTCATGCGCAGCGAACGCGTCAACTACCCGCAACAGGCGCTGGAGCTGTACCTGCTGGAAATCGAGACCCTGGCTCCAGCCGACCCACAACAGGCCATGCAGCGCACCAACGAGGCGCTCAGGCAGTTCGAACTCAACAGCAACCTGCTGTATACCCGGGCGATACTGTCCGAACGCCTCGGCGACCCGGCCGGGCTGGAAGCCGATCTGCGCCTGATCCTGGATCAGGAACCGGATAATGCCATGGCCCTCAATGCTCTCGGCTATACCCTGGCCGACCGCAACGAGCGGCTCGACGAGGCCCTGCAACTGATCGAACAGGCGCATGAGCTGAAACCGGATGATCCAGCCATTCTCGATAGTCTCGGCTGGGTGCATTATCGCCTCGGCAACCTGGAGCAGGCCGAACAGCTGCTACGCCAGGCGTTCTCCGCCTACCCCGATGCCGAGGTCGGCGCCCATCTCGGCGAGGTACTGTGGCAACAGGGCAAGCACCGTGAAGCCCGTGCCATCTGGGATGAAGCCGCCACCGATGCCGAGGACACCTCACTGATCGATGCCACCCGCAAACGTCTGAAGGGCAACTGATCATGCTGTCGCTGCGCACTCTCCTCCTGCTGGTACTGGCCCTGGCGCTGAGCGCCTGCAGCAACCTGCATCAGCGCGAAACCCTGGAGTTCGGCGGTGACCCCGCCGCCTGGCAGGCGCACCGCAGCGCGGTCACTCCGCTAACCGACTGGACCCTGCAAGGCAAGCTGGGCGTGCGCGCTCCCGCCGAGTCCGGCAGTGGCACCCTGTTCTGGCTGCAGCAACAGGATCATTACGACATCCGCCTGTCCGGCCCGCTGGGCCGCGGTGCTACCCGCATCCAGGGCAGCGACGCCGGCGTGACCCTGGAAATTGCCGGCCAGCCGCCGGCCAGCGCCAGTTCCGCCGAGGCGCTGCTGGAGCAGCAGATCGGCTGGCGTCTGCCGGTGGAGCACCTGCTGTGGTGGGTCCGTGGCCTGCCCGCACCGGACAGCCCCAGCCGGTTGCAGCTCAACCCCGACAGCCAGCTGGCACGCCTGGCCCAGGCTGGCTGGACCGTGGAATACAGCCGCTACCAGCTGATCGACGGCCTGCAGCTGCCCCAGCGCCTGCAACTGTCCGGACATGATGTGCTGCTGACCCTGGTCATCACCCGCTGGGAACCGCGTACAACCGAATGACGACTACCACCCTGAGCCTGCCTGCCCCGGCCAAGCTGAATCTGTTCCTGCACATCACCGGCCGCCGCGCCGATGGCTATCACCTGCTGCAGACGCTGTTCCAGTTTCTCGATTACGGCGACACCCTGCACTTCACCCCGCGCACAGACGGTCGGATCCGGCTGCTGAGCGAGCTGCCGGGAGTCATGCCCGAGGACAACCTGATCGTGCGCGCCGCCCGCGCCCTGCAACAGGCCAGCGGCACCGCCCTGGGCGCGGATATCCGCCTGGACAAGCGCCTGCCCATGGGTGGCGGCATTGGCGGCGGCAGCTCGGACGCCGCCACCACCCTGGTCGGGCTCGACCATCTCTGGGAAACCGGACTCGGCGAGGACCGACTGGCCGAACTGGGCCTGCAGCTCGGCGCCGATGTACCGGTATTCGTGCGCGGCCGCGCCGCCTGGGCCGAGGGGGTGGGTGAGCGACTGACTCCAGTGGAAGTGGATGAACCCTGGTATCTGGTGGTGGTACCGCCCTGCCAGGTGAGCACCGCGGAAATTTTTTCCGATGAGAGGTTGACTCGGGACACTCCCCCTATTACATTAGCGGCCTTTCGAGAGCACGGTGGTCGGAACGACTGCTTGCCGGTTGTCATGGCGCGTTACACTGAAATACGTAACACGTTGATCTTGCTAAACAATTTTTGTGAGGCTAAGATGACCGGAACTGGCAGTTGCTTGTTTGGGGCCTTCCCAAACGAACGCGAAGCTGATAAAGTTCGCGCCCGGTTGCCAGTCACTCTGCAAGCCTTTGTTGCCAGGGGATGTAACGTTTCACCGTTACATGCTTTACTCAACAAAGCGACGTAAGAAGGATGCAACCTTAGCATCCGGACAGTTACAGGGGCGTAGCCAAGCGGTAAGGCAGCAGGTTTTGATCCTGCCATGCGTTGGTTCGAATCCAGCCGCCCCTGCCATTTTCTCCGGCAGCAATAATTCATGACATCTTGAGTCCGGCTCGACCGGCCAGGCGTGTTTCTGCTCGCCCGGCTCTCTCACTGACTCATCGCATAGACCACTACCCAGAAGGTAATGTAGCGTGTCCAAGATGATGGTCTTCACCGGGAATGCAAACCCCGACCTTGCACGGCGTGTCGTGCGTCAATTGCATATCCCCCTTGGTGACGCCTTGGTCAGTCGCTTCAGCGACGGCGAAGTCAGCGTTGAACTGAATGAAAATGTACGTGGCAAGGATGTATTCGTCATCCAGCCCACCTGCGCGCCGACCAACGACAACCTGATGGAACTGGTCGTCATGACCGACGCCCTGCGTCGCTCGTCCGCTTCGCGCATCACTGCCGTGATCCCCTACTTCGGTTATGCCCGCCAGGACCGCCGCCCGCGTTCGGCCCGTGTGCCGATCAGCGCCAAGGTAGTGGCCGACATGCTGGACGTGGTCGGCGTCGACCGCGTTCTGACCGTCGACCTGCACGCCGACCAGATCCAGGGCTTCTTCGACATTCCGGTGGACAACATCTACGGCTCGCCGGTACTGATCGACGACATCCAGGACCAGCGCCTGGACAACCTGCTGATCGTCTCCCCCGATATCGGTGGCGTGGTTCGCGCCCGGGCCGTGGCCAAGAGCCTTGGCGTCGACCTGGCGATCATCGACAAGCGTCGGCCCAAGGCCAACCAGTCGGAAGTCATGCACATCATCGGTGAAGTGGAAAACCGCAACTGCATCCTGGTCGATGACATGGTCGATACCGCCGGCACCCTGTGCCATGCGGCCAAGGCCCTGAAGGACTTCGGTGCCACCCGCGTGTCGGCCTACTGCACCCACCCGATCCTGTCGGGCAAGGCGATCGAGAATATCAACGGCTCGGTACTCGACGAGCTGGTGGTGACCAATACCATTCCGCTGAGTGCTGCCGCCGAGAACTGCGAGCGCATCCGCCAGCTGGACATGGCGCCGATCATCGCCGAGGCAATGCGCCGCATCAGCAATGAAGAATCCATCAGCGCCATGTTCCGCTAGGAACAGACGCTGATCAAACAGCCCGGCAATAACGCCGGGTTTTATCAATTGTCCGACGCGCTGGTCGCAAGTGCCCGGACACACAGCAAGGAGACTATCAATGGTCGACTTCACTTTGAATGCGAATGCGCGTGACGATCTGGGGAAAGGTGCGAGCCGCCGCCTGCGTCGTAACGCCGACCTGGTTCCGGCTATCGTCTACGGTGGCAGCAAGGAGCCGCAAAGCATTTCCATCGCCGCTCGCGAGCTGAACAAGGCGCTGGAAAACGAAGCTTTCTATTCTTCCATCATCGGCCTGTCCATTGATGGCAAGAAGGAAGAAGTCCTGCTCAAGGCACTGCAACGTCACCCGGCCAAGCCGCGTGTCATGCACGCCGACTTCCAGCGCATCGTTGCCGGTCAGAAGGTTACCGTCCACGTACCGCTGCACTTCATCAACGAAGACACCTGCGTAGGCGTCAAGCAGGAAGGCGGCATGGTATTCCGCAACCTGCCGGAGATCGAAGTAAGCTGCCTGCCGAAAGATCTGCCCGACTTCATCGAAGTCGACCTGCTGGAGCTGAAAGTCGGTCAATCGCTGCACCTGGCCGACCTGAAACTGCCGGAAGGCGTTGTCATCCCGAGCCTGGCTCTGGGCGACGACCACAACCTGCCGGTAGTCAACATCATGGCTCAGCGTACTGCTGCAGCCGCTGATGACGAAGCTGGTGAAGGTGAGGAATCAGCGGAGTAATTTCCTGCTGAAACCCTAGAGGGCGCCCGTTGTGACGCACGGAATCAAGTTGATCGTCGGTCTTGGTAATCCGGGACCGGAATATGACATGACCCGGCATAACGCGGGCGCCCTTTTTGTTGAGCGTCTTGCGGATGCTCATAACCTGACTCTACGTCAGGAAAAACAGTTTTTTGGCCTGACCGGCCGCCTGACCATCAATGGCCAGGATGTTCGCCTACTCATCCCTACTACCTTCATGAACCGCAGCGGCCAGGCAATTGCCGCCCTTGCCGGTTTCTACCGCATCGCCCCCGAGGAAATCCTGGTCGCTCACGATGAGCTGGATCTGCCCCCCGGCGTGGTGAAATGCAAGAAAGGTGGTGGTCACGGCGGACACAATGGACTACGCGACACCATCGCCAGTCTGGGTAACAACAATGGTTTTCATCGCCTGCGTCTGGGTATCGGTCATCCCGGCCATAGTTCGCAGGTAACAGGCTATGTACTGGGCCGCGCGCCCAAGGACGAGCAGCAGGCACTGGATGCCTGTATCGACGAGGCGCTACGCGAAGTCCCCGGTATGCTGGCTGGCGATTGGACCCGCGTCATGCAGCGCCTGCACAGCTTCAAGGCCTGATTCATTTTTCGCCGCAGCCGCGGCAGAGGACACCAGTATGGGATTCAATTGCGGTATCGTCGGACTGCCCAACGTCGGCAAGTCCACCCTGTTCAATGCACTGACCAAGGCCGGCATCGGTGCCGAGAACTTTCCGTTCTGCACCATCGAACCGAACAGCGGTATCGTCCCCATGCCCGACCCGCGGCTGGATGCCCTGGCAGCCATCGTCAAACCCGAGCGGGTCCTGCCGACCACCATGGAGTTCGTCGATATCGCCGGGCTGGTGGAAGGTGCCTCCAAGGGTGAGGGGCTGGGCAACAAGTTCCTGGCCAACATTCGCGAAACCGACGCCATTGCCCACGTGGTGCGCTGCTTCGATGACGACAATGTGATTCACGTGTCCAACAGCGTCGATCCCAAGCGCGATATCGAGATCATCGACCTGGAACTGATCTTTGCCGATCTGGACAGCTGCGAGAAGCAACTCCAGCGTGTGGCACGCAATGCCAAGGGTGGCGACAAGGAAGCCGTAGCGCAAAAGGCCCTGCTGGAAAAGCTCATCCCCCACTTCAGTGAAGGCAAGCCGGCGCGCACCCTGATCAAGGAACTGGCTGACGACGAGAAGAAACTGGTCAAGGGCTTCCATCTGCTGACCAGCAAACCGGTGATGTACATCGCCAACGTCGCCGAGGAAGGCTTCGACAACAACCCCTATCTCGATATCGTGCGCGAGATCGCCGACGCCGAAGGTGCGGTGGTGGTACCGGTGTGCAACAAGATCGAAGCGGAAATCGCCGAGCTGGATGACGGTGAGGAGAAGGACATGTTCCTCGAAGCCATCGGCATGGAAGAGCCTGGCCTGAACCGGGTGATCCGCGCCGGCTATGAACTGCTGAACCTGCAGACCTACTTCACCGCCGGGGTCAAGGAAGTCCGCGCCTGGACCGTCAAGGTCGGCGCTACCGCCCCGCAGGCCGCTGGGGTGATCCATACCGACTTCGAGAAGGGCTTTATCCGCGCCGAAGTGGTCGCCTATGACGACTTCATCCAGTACAACGGCGAAGCCGGTGCCAAGGAAGCCGGCAAATGGCGTCTGGAAGGCAAGGAATACATCGTCAAGGATGGGGATGTGATGCATTTCCGCTTCAACGTCTGACGAACGCCGTAGAACTCCACGCAGCTCGGTGGACCTCGAACCCCCGTATCATCTGGTGATACGGGGGTTTTTCGTTTAGCAGGAACCTTCCTCGTTCTTTTAGATCTACCCGGCCATCAACCTTCGCCCAGCTCGCGCATCACCGCGTACAAGGCAGACTTGGCTTCGAAGCCAACCCCCGGAATATCCGGCAGACCGACATAGCCATTCTCTACGCGAATCCCGTCAGCGAACCCGCCGAAAGGCTGGAACACGTCCGGATAGGATTCGTTGCCGCCAAGGTGCAGGCCTGCGGCGATGTTCAGGGACATCTGATGGCCGCCGTGCGGAACCACACGGCGCGAAGACCAATCCATGTCCTCCATCACTTTCAGGGTGCGCATGTACTCGACCAGGCCGTAAGATAGGGCGCAGTCGAACTGAAGGTAATCACGATCAGCGCGCATACCACCGTGACGCAGCAGGTTACGCGCATCCTGATGGGAGAACAGGTTCTCACCGGTAGCCATCGGCAGCTCGTAGTGCTTGGCCAGCTCTGCCTGGAGCGCGTAGTCGAGTGGATCGCCCGCCTCCTCGTACCAGAACAGGTTGTACGGCTTCAGTGCTTCGGCATAGGCGATGGCGGTGTCCTGGTCGAAGCGACCGTTGGCATCAACCGCCAGTCGGCGGCCATCCCCCACTACCTTGAGCACCGCTTCGATGCGACGAATATCATCAGCCAGCGGAGCGGCACCGATCTTCATCTTGACCACTTCGTAGCCGCGATCCAGGTAGCTACGCATTTCGTCCTGAAGCTTGGTGTCGTCCTTGCCCGGATAGTAGTAGCCCCCAGCGGCGTACACCCAGACCTTGTCATCGGCCACACCGTTGCGGTAGCGGTCGGCCAGCAGGCGATACAGAGGCTTGCCTTCGATCTTGGCCACGGCATCCCATACGGCCATGTCGATGGTGCCCACCGCAACCGAGCGCTCGCCGTGACCGCCTGGCTTTTCGTTGGTCATCAGGGTCTTCCAGATGGCGAACGGGTCCAGATTGTCGTTCTCCTTATCGATCAAGGATTCCGGGGCGGCCTCGCTGATGCGCGCCAGGAAGCGATCGCGCATCAGCGCTCCTTGACCATAGCGACCGTTCGAGTTGAAGCCGTAGCCGATGACAGGTGCACCATCGCGAATCACATCCGTGACGACAGCGACGACCGAGCAGGTCATCTTCGAGAAATCGATGTAGGCATTGGCAATGGGGGAGGCAATGGAAACCGTTTTTTCACGGATGTCGACAATACGCATGACGGGGTCCTCTTGGGTTGGTGACCCAACGTTATGCTTTGCGATGACGGCTGCCCAATGCTATTAATGCCGCGCCCTATGCACAGGAGGCATTGCCCGTGGAACTCGTTTGGCTCGAAGACTTTTCCGCACTGGCGGAGTACGGCAGTTTTGTCCGTGCCGCTGAAGCACGCCACGTTACTCAACCGGCGTTCAGCCGCAGGGTCCGGTCCCTGGAAAACTGGATGGGAGTGGAACTGTTCATTCGCACGCCACAGGGAGCAACGCTGACCGAGGCCGGAAAACAGATCCTGCCCAGTGCCCAGGAGACTGCCAGGCGCCTGTACCGAATGCGCAGCGAAGCCCAGGAAGTGGCTGGGATGGCGGCCAGGACGTTGCAGTTCGCTGCAACCCATTCACTGTCGTTTACCTTCTTTCCCCGCTGGCTGAGAAGTGCGGAAAGCGGCGCTCCGATCGAAGCGGTGCGACTGCATTCAGATAGCATGGCGGTCTGTGAACAGATGCTCATCCATGGCCAGATACAGTTTCTACTGTGCCATCGCCACCCGGATGTTCCGCCGATGCTGGCGCCCGATCAGTTCATCGGCAGGAAAGTAGGCGAGGATGTCCTGCTTCCGCTGATGGGCGCTTCTGCCAACATCGGCTCCTCCCCCTCATCCCAGCCCTATCTGGCCTATACCCAGGAGTCCGGATTGGGCCGTATCGTTGCTCACCGCCTGCATGGCAAGGAAGACCTCCTTCATCTCAAGCCATTGTTCAGTAGCCACCTCGCGGCGGTGCTGATGTCCATGGCCCTGGAAAACAAAGGTGTCGCCTGGCTCCCACGCAGCCTCACCGAGCAGGAAGTCAGCGATGGACGACTTGTGCGCGCACTGGATGAAAGCTGGGATATTCCACTGGAAATTCACCTGACGCGACCCATCGCCCCGATCAGCCCAGCCGCTGAAGAGTTCTGGGCCAGGCTGGGGCACTTCTGAAACTCGCTCAGGCACCAAGCGCAGCATCGCTCAGACTGATGGTATGCTGCGCTTCGGCATTATACCGGCGCGCCCCGGCGCCCTGACGCTCCCCATTTCAGGACGATATGACAGCATGTTTTCCAAGCGGTTATTCATTGCTCTTTTCAGCGCTCTGCTGGGCGGCTGCAGCTTGCCAGCGCAGAACATGATCGCCTCCAGTGCCCTGGATAACGAAACCGCCCAGAGTACCCGCCTTGGGCAGGCACTGGCACCGGGAGTGGCAGCACATCCCGGCAAAAGCGGCATATACCCCTTGTCCGATCCGCACAACGCCTTTGCCGCACGGGTGCTGCTGGCGCGGGCAGCCGAACGCACCCTGGATGTGCAGTACTACATCTGGCATGCGGACATGACCGGCACCCTGCTGCTGGAAGAGTTGCACAACGCAGCGGATCGTGGGGTGCGTGTCCGCCTGCTGCTGGACGACAACGGTACCGCCGGGCTGGATACGGAACTGGCAGCGCTGGCACTGCACCCACAGATCGAAGTGCGCCTGTTCAATCCATTCAAGGTGCGCAAACCCAAGTGGCTGGGGTATGTCACCGACTTTTCCAGGGCCAATCGGCGCATGCACAACAAGTCCCTCACCGCCGATAACCAGGCCACCATCATCGGCGGACGGAATGTCGGCGATGAGTATTTCGGCGCCACCGAAGGCATTCTGTTTGCCGACCTGGATGTGCTTTCGGTCGGGCCGATCGTCGACGAGGTATCGCAGGACTTTGACCGTTACTGGGCCAGTGGCTCGTCCTATCCTGTCGAACAGATCGTACCTGCGGTTTCCACCGCACAGCTGGACCACCTGAGCCAGAGCGCAACGCTGATCGAGCGCGATGCTCGCGCTGCCGACTATGTCGCTGCGGTTTCCCGGGCGGACTTCATTCGCCAGATGCTCAGCGGCGAGTTGCAGCTGGAATGGGCGCATACCCGCATGGTCACTGACGACCCAGCCAAGGGGCTGGGCAAGGCCGAAGCGGACGGCATGCTGACCTATCAATTGGGGCAGATCCTGGATCAACCGAACAATGCAGTTGTGCTGGTCTCGCCCTACTTCGTACCCACCGCCGCAGGGGTGGCCGCCTTCACTGCCCTGGCCGACCAGGGTATCGATGTGCGCATTCTGACCAACTCGCTCGACGCCACCGATGTGGCCGCCGTGCACGCCGGTTACGCCAAGCGGCGCAAGGCTCTACTCAAGGCCGGCGTGCAGCTGTTCGAGATGCGCCGCCTCTCGCCCCACCTGGAGCGCAATGAAAGCGCCGGCCCGTTTGGCAGTTCCGGCTCCAGCCTGCACGCCAAAACCTTTGCCGTGGACGGTGAGCGGATCTTTGTCGGCTCATTCAATTTCGACCCGCGCTCAGCCAACCTGAATACCGAGCTGGGCTTCGTCATCGACAGCCCATCCCTGGCCCAGGCGGTACATCAGGCCTTCGACAGCACCATTCCAGCCAACGCCTATGAAGTTCGCCTGGATGATCGTGAGCGGTTGTACTGGGTCGAGCGCCTGGATGACCGGCAGATCCATTACGATCAGGAACCCAACACCGGGATGCTAAAACGCAGCGGCATACTGCTGCTGTCACTCCTGCCGATTGAATGGCTGCTCTGAGGCAGAGGCCCCTGAAGGTCCTGTTTTGCGCTCGGTCATGCGATACTCCGGCCTATCAGAAGCGAGCCGGACGATTTCCATGCGCATGAAACCGAGAACCCTATTGATCAGCCTGGTGACAGCGGTATCGCTGTATGCCCTGCTGGGCTTTCTGCTGTTGCCGGCCATTGCCCTGCATCTGGTCAACAAGCAACTTGAGCAGCGGGCTACTGTTCCCGCTCAGTTGGACAGCATCAAGCTCAACCCTTTCACCCTGGAGCTGACGCTCGGCGGCCTGCATATCGGCGAACCGGACCGACCCGAGGTGGCCTTCACCCGGCTGTATGCCAACCTCCAGATAGACAGCCTGTGGACCCGGGCGGTGCACCTGCGCGACGTGGAGCTGGAGCAGGCCAGCACCCGTGTCCATTTTGCCGAAGACGGCACGCTCAACCTCGCCGAGTTGTTCATCCTGCCGGAATCGGAGGAGCAACCCGAGGACAGCAGCAGCGATCCCTTCCCGCTGCGTATCGACCGCCTGGCACTCATCGACAACAGTCTGGAATTCCGGGACCTGCGCCCCGCCGAGCCGGTCGAGTTCGGTTATGACGCAGTGGATATCGAACTCAACAACCTCAGTACCCTGCCGGATGACAATACGCTGATGCAGATCAGCGCCAGCGGTCCCTACGGCGCCCGTATCGACTGGGCAGGCAAACTCAGCATCAGCCCCCTGGCTTCCAGCGGAACGCTGCGCGTCAGCGAGGCACAATTGAGCACTTTCTGGCCCTATGTACAGGAACAAGTGCCGCTGACGCTGAATCAAGGCTCGCTGGATCTCAGCAGCGATTACCAGCTCAGCCTGGCCAACAGTACCGAGCTGCAGCTGTCCAATGTCCATGTCCGCCTCAGCGATCTCGATCTGGCAGCGGCAGACGAGCCGCTGCTACGCCTGGCCAGCATGGAAATCAGCGATACGTCCCTGGACCTGGCCACACGCCAGCTCCATCTGGGCTCCATCCGCAGCCAGGGGCTGGAAGCCTGGGCCGTCCGGCAGAAGGATGGCCAGATCGACTGGCTGCAGCTGCTGGAACCGAGTGTCTCGGCGACCGAGCAGATCGCTGCCGCTCCCGCCGGGGAAGCAACACCCCAGCTCGAACTAGAGACAACAACACTGGCAAGCGACAGCACCGGCACCGAACCGGAAGAAGCCCCATGGCACATCCTGCTGACCGATGCGCAACTGCGCGACTATCAGCTGCACCTGACCGATCAGCAGCCGTCCCAGCCGGTAAGTCTGGATATCGGCCCGTTGAACCTGGACCTGAGTGACTTCGACAGCCAGGCCGAGACGCCCTTTCAACTGCGCCTGGACACCCTGCTGAATGCCGATGGTCAGCTGGAGATTGCCGGCAAAGTCGGCATCAACCCGGTCAGCGCCGATCTGCAGGTCGAAACCCGGGATATCGATCTGACCCTGGCCCAGCCCTATATCGAGCCGCTGGTGCGCCTGGAACTGAGATCCGGCCTGCTCACCAGCCAGACCCAAGTCCAGCTCAGCCAGCTGGAGCCCCTGCAACTGGAGGTAACCGGCCAGGCCGGGGTGCAGCAGCTACATGTGGTGGACGGGCCCGCCAAGCGCGACCTGCTGAAATGGCAGAGCCTGCAGCTGGATGAAATCAGCTACCAGGGTGACAGCCTGAGCATCGACAAGGTCAACCTGCAGCAGCCCTATGTGCGTTTCATCATCAACCGCGACATGAGCACCAACTTCAGCGATCTGCTGGTATCCCAGCCCGCAGGCGAAGCCAGTGACAGCGACAGCAGCGAGCCCATGGCCATCCGTATCGGCGGCGTCAGCATCACCAACGGCTCGGCCAACTTCGCTGACTTCAGTCTGCGCCCCAACTTCGCCACCGGCATCGAACAGCTGAACGGCCATGTCGGCACCCTGGACAACCAGAGCCCGCGGGCCGCCGCGGTCGACCTGAGTGGCAAGGTCGATCGCTATGCTCCCGTCACCATCAAAGGCAGCCTGACGCCCTTCGACCCGCTCAACAGTCTGGATATCGCCACCAGCTTCCAGAACGTCGAGCTGACCACGCTGACCCCTTACTCCGGCAAATTCGCCGGCTACCGCATTCGCAAGGGCCGGCTGAACCTGGACCTGCATTATCAGATCGACCAGGGCCAGTTGAAAGCCGACAACCGCCTGGTATTGGAAGACCTGCAGCTCGGCGAGCGGGTCGACAGCCCAGACGCGGTGGATCTGCCGGTGCGTCTGGCGGTCGCCCTGCTGAAGGACACCAAGGGCAATATCGATATCGAGCTACCGGTCTCCGGTGACCTGAACAACCCCGAGTTCAGCGTCATGCCGATTGTCTGGCAGACCCTGCGCAACCTGGTGCTGCGCGCTACCCAGGCCCCCTTCAAGTTCATCGCCGGGTTGGCCGGTGCCGGCGAAGCCGATCTCAGCCAGCTCAGCTTCGCCGCGGGCAGCGCCGAACTGGACGCCAAAGCCAGGCAATCGCTGAACACCCTGGCCAGCGCCCTGCAGGAACGTCCGCAGCTGACTCTGGAAGTGGAAGGCATGAGTGCCACTACCGCAGACGGACCGGTTCTGGCAGCCCAACGTCTGGAGCATGAGATGCGCCAGCTGGCCGCCAGCAAAATGCGCCGTCCACCGGAAGATCTGACCCAGATTGAACTGAGCGACAGACAGCAGACCCGGCTAATCCGTGAACTGCATGAGCTACGCGAATTGCCGGTCCCCGAGGAGTGGAAGGAGCTGCCCCGGGAAGAACGCAGCCAGGCCATGCGCCAGGCGCTGATCGACAGCTGGAGCGACAGCCCGCTACCGCTGCGCCGGCTTGCGCAACAACGCGCCTCCAGCATCAAGGACTGGCTGGTGGATGAGGGCGGGCTGGAGGACGAACGCATCCACCTGCTGGACGCCAGCGAGACCTCGGCCGAAGACAATGGCAGCGTAGCCATCCCGCTGCAACTGGGTAGCCGTTAGCCGCCGGCGCCAACCCAGGCTAAGCGATTGAAAATTTTACCAATTGAGCGGAACACCTCTTGACAATGTTCCCGCAGCTGGGAATAATGCGCGCCTCGGATGGCTACATAGCTCAGTTGGTTAGAGCACAGCATTCATAATGCTGGGGTCCCTGGTTCAAGTCCAGGTGTAGCCACCAACATTTTCAAAGGCTTAGCTTCGGCTAGGCCTTTTTTGTTTGCGTTTTTTGCTGACCATTACCCGCGCAAACATGTCAGACAAGACAGGGAGTGTTGAGCGTGAAAGCGGACTGGGATGACGCCCCGCGCCATATCAGAAAGGGAAAACGCAAGTTACCTACAGGCATCTCTGCAATCCTTGCTGTCGTGTTGGTCGCCGGTATCTTCTATATGGCTGACAGAAATGGTTGGGGTAACTACCTTAAGCATCAACTGACCCCGCCCAACGCCCGCTATCAACCACCATTACCTACTGTTTCATCCCCCGCCGCCCCGCACCAGCCAGCACCAGAAGACACCTTCTGGAACAATGTCGAACGGAACAAGCAGGTAGAAGCAGACAGGACAGCCTCCCGACAGACTGTTTTCAATGACGCTAACTACAGCCCCCGTACCGATATCAATACGATTCAGAGCCCACATCGGCAGGGCACGCATGCCTCAGGTCGAGTAGCAACAAGCCGGCAACAGGTCTTGAATGGTGCGCGACAAGTGACTCTGAGGTGGGAAGATGCTCGCCGTAACCGGTATGACTGGAGAGGCGAGTATCGCTGGCGAGATAGCCAGATCGTCTACGATGACCTGTGCGCCAGCCCGTCACCGCACCGAAAGGGCTCCATCGAGTACCGGGCATGTCGCAAGGCGGCAAAAGTCTATTTGCGGGACCAGTGCCGGGCCGGATGGGCTAAAAACCAGGCAATGCGCAGAATGTACTGCCATGCTGAAAGCGCATTCAGGCACTGACCCGGCTCTACTTCCCTACCCCGTCACCCGCCGCCACAGCGCTCGTCCGACCACACGTACCTTGTCCCGCGGGGTGAAGCGCTGGAGGGTGGCCTTGACCACGCCTTCGGTAAAACGCGTGCGCTTGCTGTAGTCGATGCGCACATCCACCAGCACCGGTTGCCCCATGGCGGCCAGGCGCAGGGCCTCGGCGATGCCGGCGGCGCAGTCCTGATCATTGTCGATGCTGACGAAGGCAGCGCCGGTGGCCTCGGCCAGCGCGGCAATCTTCAGCGGTTTGAGCACCGTACAGGTCTTGCGGTTATAGGGTACCTCCTGGGCCTGGGCGATCTGGGACAGTTCGCCATCGCTGAAAACGAACAGCGGTACGCCGATATTCAGGCTGCTGGCGGTAAGGGTTTCCAGGCCGGTCATGCGCAAGGCGCCGTCGCCCACCACGCCGACCACCTGACGCTGCGGATTGGCCAGTTTGGCGCCGATGGTCGCCGGTACGCAGTAGCCCATGGCATTGAAGTCGCTGGGAGAAATGAAGCCGCGACCGATATGGATCGGCATCAGTTCGGCCAGCAGGAAGGTATGGTTGCCATCATCGGCTACCACTATGGCGTCGTCCGCCAGTTGCTGCCGCAGCGCCTGACAGAAATGCGCCGGGTTGACCCGCCCCTTGCTGTCGTGTTGCAGCCAGCTGCGCAGATAGCCGGCCTTGTCACGGGCAATCTGCTCGATCAGGGCGTTGCCGCGCGGCTGCGGCTGCAATGCCCGCACCTCGGCCAGCAGCGCCGGGATGATCTGCGTGGCATCGCCGCTCAGCGTCAGACTGGCCGGGTAGTTGGCATGGAACACCGCGGGATTGATGTCGATATGGATCAGTTGCTCCGGCACCGGCATGCTGAAACTGCCGGTGGGTATTTCCGAAAACCGGGTGCCCACCGCCAACAGGCAGTCGCAGTTGGCGAAGGCGTTTTCCGCCGCTGGTACGGCATAGGCGCCGAAGCCCATACCCACATGCAACGGGTGATTACCCGGAAAGGCGCTCAACCCCTGCAGGGTAGTGCAGACCGGGGCGCCAAGCAGTTCGGCCAGCTCTACCAGTTCCGCCTGTGCATCGACCGCGCCCCAGCCAGCGAATAACCCCGGCTGCCTGGCGGCCACCAGCATCTGTGCCGCCTGTTGCAGTGCCTGGCTGTCCAGCACGGCCTCGCTGGCGCCTGCCTGGCTCTGGAAGGCCGGCATCCCATCCACCTCTCCGAGGAAGTTACCGATATTGTAGGGCAGCTCGATGAATACCGGGCCCGGCTCGCCCCCGGTGGCGATGCGGTAGGCTTCATAGAAGGTGGGAATCACCTCGGCATGGCTGAGGATGCGAAAGCTGGCCTTGGTGATGGGCTTGAGCAGGCTGTGCTGATCAATGTCATGCAACTGGTAGCGCCGACCGTTTTCACTGTGGATACCACCGGAAATGATCAGCATGGGAATACCATCCAGCCCCGCCTCGCCGATACCACTGGCCGCATGGGTCACGCCGGCTGCAGGCACGATGGCCAGGGTGCCTATGCTGTTGCCGGTGCGGCTCACCGCGTCAGCCATGAAGGCCGCACCACATTCGTGGGCAACCAACACCGGCTGGATCTGTTCGGAGGCATTCAGCTCATCGTACAGCTCGGTATTGTGGACACCGGGAATACCGAAAGTGTGGGTCACTCCCAGTTGCTCAAGGGCGAAGCGGGCCAGTGCGGCGCCAGTTTTCTTCATGGTTTCATTCTCCGATGTTGTTTTTATTCCAGGGGCCGGCAGGCAATGGCTCGTGCCGCCCGCCGCCCGTTGAAGATGCAATTGGACAGGAAGGTGCCTTCCAGCGAGCGTATGCCGCTGATGCCGCCGCCGCCAAAACCGGCCGCCTCACCTGCAGCATACAGCCCCGGCATTGCCTGGCCCTGCATATCGAGTACCCGGGCGTGCAGATCGGTAAGCATCCCGCCCATGCTCTTGCGACTGATCAGCCGGGTGCGAATGGCCATCAGCGGCCCCGCAGCCGGATCGAGGATCTTCTGGAAGCGGCAGGTGCGCATGCGGTCGCTGCGCCACTGGCGTAGCTGCTGCAGACGGCGTAATTGCTCATCATTGTGCAGCGCAGGTCCCCGGGCGATGGCGGCATCATAGCGTTCGATATCCGCGCGCATGGCCTGGGGAACCAGGCGGCCGTCGTTGGCCAGCGCAGCCATGTGCCGGGCCAGATCGTCGATGCTGTCGGCGACCAGCACATCGGGACACTGCTCGATCAGCTCATGCACCAGCTGGCGATTGCCATGTAATGCCTGCCACAGCAGACGCAGCAGTTTGCGATCACGGAACAAGGGGTTGGCGTCGGTGCCCGATACCGCCAGCTCCTTGATTGCGATACGCCAATTGAGCAGTTGCCAGCCGTACTGGCCAGGCAGGTGGCCGATGCGCTTGCACAGGTCGTGAGTGTCGAAGCCGGTCACCAGTGGCGGCGGGCCAATACGTCGCCCGCTGGGTTCCAGCCACAGGGCCGAACGAGCGGGAATCAGGCTGATACCATGCTGCGGATACTGCGGCCGGGGGTGGGCGATACCGGCAGCGTAGTTCCACATCTGGCCAAGTTTGACTACCTGGCCGCCGACCTGCCGCACCTGCTCGTGCAGGGCACCATCGGCACGCGGATCGGTACCATTGAGCAGGTTAGCGGGACAGGGACCATAGATCGGATCCCAGTGCCGCCGTACCAGTTCGAGATTGCCGTTGATACCGCCACTGCACAGCACCACATGCTCGGCCTCCACCTCGAATTCACCCTGCGGGCTGCTACCCTGGCAGCCGACCACCGCCCCATTGCGTTGCACCAGACTCCTGACTCGATGGTCGAACAGTGTCTGCAACCGTTCCTGGCGCGCATGGCCGAACAGCTGCGTTGCCACTGTCTGCACTATGCCCCGACCACAGCCCCAGGCCACATGGTAGCGCGGGACCGAATTGCCATCCCCGTGATTGCCGCGCTCTGCCCACTGCACTGCGGGGAAGAAGCGGATACCGCGCGCGTGCAGCCAGTCGTAGATATCGGCGCGGTTGCGTGCGGCGTAGGCCTCGGCCCAGCGCTGTGCCCACAGATCATCCGGTTGAAACAGTGCCGCCCGGCACCAGTCCTCCAGCAGCAATTGCGGCGAGTCGGGGATGCCATTGCGTCTCTGCTCAGGCGTGCCACAGAACAACATGCCACCAAAGGCATCATTGGCCTGCCCACCACACTGGCTGCGCGGTGCGGCATCCAGCAGCAATACACTACGTCCCAGATCCAGCAGCTCCAGCGCGGTGCAGATGCCGGCCAGACCGGCACCAATCACCAGCGTTTCACAAGCATGGCGCGCCTTGGTCATGAACTACCCTCCCTTGGTATTGCCTTGATGATAGGCAGCCGGAGGAAAATCAGCCTGACATTTCACGAATACAAAGTTGACATTTCATGCAAGCATGCACAGGCTGCAGGCATGTGCCCCAGCCGGTATTGGTATGTCCCAGCAGATAGCCCGAAGTGCCGTGTTCATCGGTTTCGACAGCCTGTGCCGCGAACAGGGTCTCAATCCCCATGATGTGCTGCTGCGTTGCGGTCTGGATCCGCTGCTGCTGCGCCGCCCTGACCTGCACCTGCCCTATGCCCGCTTTGCCCAGGCATTGAACTTTGCTGCCGAGAATGGCCGTTGCCCGGACTTCGGCCTGCGCCTGAGCGAATACCATGACTACCTGGTGCTTGGCCCCTTCGGTCTGCTGCTGTCCCAGGCGGAAAGTTTTACCGAGGTACTCAAACTGACCCAGCAGTATGTCCACCTGCATGCCCAGGGTATTGTCCTGAGTGCACGACAGGCCGAGCAATACCTGGAAGTGGAATATCGTCTGCATTTGCAGGAGTCGGCGGATCTGCGCCAGTTGCTGGAGCTGGGCCTGGGGGTGGTGCACCGCTCCATGCGCAGCCTGTTCGGCGATCAGTGGCAGCCACTGAGGGTATCCATGCGGCACACCTGCATGGGGCAGGCGGCGGACTACGAGCGCTTCTTCGGTTGCCCGGTGCTGTTCGAGCAGCCCAGCGACAGCATCCAGGCCAGCGCCCAGACCCTTGGCCTGCGTCCACTGGAGCAACGCCCTCAGCTCAAGAGCCACCTGCTGGAGGAGTACGCCCACCGTCATCAGGTGCCAGCGGACCTGGCCAGCCAGGTGCGCTTGATTCTGCAGTCGATCCTGCCCACCGGCGAAGCACGCCTGGAGGTAGTCGCGCGTTTGCTCGAACGCCACCCGCGCAGCCTGCAACAAGCGCTGCAGAGCCAGTCGTTGAGCTTCCGCGAACTACTCGATGAAGTACGCTACAGTGAGGCCAGACAACAGCTGCAGCTTTCCAATCAGTCGATAACCGATCTGGCTCTGCACCTGGGCTACGCCGACGAAACCGCTTTCTCGCGGGCCTTCAGGCGCTGGAGCGGCCAGGCGCCCCGCCAATGGCGAGAGCAATCCAGACAACCCTCTATCGACTGACCTGTGGCCACCGTGTCGCCAACAGCAACCCGAGAAAGGTCAGCGCTCCACCGACCAGGTGATACCAATGCAGCTGCTCACGCAATAACAGCACTCCCAGCAGCGCGGTAAACACCGGCGTGAGATAACTGAACAGCGAAGCGGTAGCCGGCCCCAGAACCTTGACCCCATTGTTCCAGGCGACATAAGCCACCAGCGAAGCAAACACCGCGGTATATCCCACCGCACCCGCCGCCTGCCAGGTCAGCGGCATCGACCCGACATGCACCAGCTCCCACAGGAAGAACGGTACTAGCAGCGGCACACCGCACAGCAGCATGGCGGCCATCAACACCAGCCCCGGTATCGGCATTACCCAGCGCTGCAGCAACACCGAATACAATCCCCAGGACAGCACCGCCGCCAGCATGATCAGGTCGCCGTCATTGAATTCCAGCATCAGCAAACGCTCTGGCTGGCCGCCGGCGAGAATCAACAGCAACCCGCAGAATCCCAGAAAAGCACCACAGAGCGTGGCCCGGGCCGGCCATTGGCGCAGCAACAACAGCGACCAGAAAAACGCCGCTACCGGCAGCCCAGTGCCGACCAGCGTCAGGTTGATGGCAGTGGTGCTTTGCGCAGCCTGATACAGCAAGGTGTTGTACGACGAGATGCTGAGTGCCGACAGTATGACCAGACGCTTCCAGTGTGTGAGCAGGATCTGGCGATACTGCCACACACCCTTTGCAGTGAATGGCAGCAACAGCAGCAAGGCACAGCTCCAACGCCAGAAGGACAGGCTGATCGGCGGCAACATCCCGGCCGAGGCCCGGGCGATCAATGCGTTCCCGGCCCAGGCCAGAGCGGTGGTCAGCAGGCCGATGACAGCCCATTGGCGCGTGGACATAGACAACCCATTGGTGGTGAGTGAGCGATGCTCAGTCGATTAGTGAATAGGCCATGACCAGAGCATCTTCACGACCGCCGACGGCGGGATAGTAGCCGCGACGACGACCGATTTCATTGAATCCAAAGCGTTCATACAGTCGAATGGCTGGATCATTGGACTCCCTGACCTCGAGAAAGGCCGTCTCAGCCCCCCGGTTCTTGCCTTGCTCCATCAGGTGCGCAAGCAGCTTGCCACCCAGTCCATTGCACTGGCTCTCCGGCTTGACCGTCAGGTTGAGCAGATGGGACTCATCCCCCGCCGCCGACAACACGCCGTGACCAATCTGCTGATCACCGAGGAACATCAGCCAGCATTCATAGCCGGATTTCACACAATCGAGAAATATCCCCCGGGTCCAGGGGTGACTGAAAGCGGCAAACTCGATAGTCAGCACCGCCTCCACATCCGCCTCGGTCATGGGACGGAATACCGGTTCAATCATTGCTCAACCTGCCAGCGGGACATGATGCGCTTGAGTTGCTGCCACAGCTGCGCCTTGCTCTCGGAGTCCTTCATCAGGGCCTCCAGGTCGGGCGCAAACCAGGCCGGCGGCAGATTATCCAACGCCTCCTCCCGGCCATAAGGCAGGTCCTGCCCCTCGAGTTCTGGCCCCAGCAACAGCCGAGGGTAAGTACCAAAACAACCGATGGATACCACGGGCTCACTTTCCAGCCTTCCCTGCATGAATGCCTGCAATGCCAGGCTGGCTGCCGGTGCACTGCGATCGAACTGCGGATTCCGGTTCAGCGGCCAATGGAAATCAGCATACAGGTGCGGCACCTGCGGCAGTCTGACGGCGCGCAGGATATCCTTGAGCAGACGCAGCGCGGGCGAGGCACTTTCCAGTCCCGGCTCCGCGGCCTCGATCAACAGCGCACAGGGGCCAGCCATCCACAACTGCAGGTAGAAGGACTCCAGCGGCAGCGGCTTGACCTCGGCCTCGACCGTCGGCGGCGCAATCACCCGGGCCGGTGCCAGCTCGGGCTTGGAGGGGCGAACGATGATCTTCGCCCGGGCGGATGCCGCTACCTGCGATGTGGCCACTGGCGGAGTGACCAGAGGTGCAGCCACCTCGACGTTCACCGTCTGCTGTGGCTCATCCATTATTTCCGGCAGTTCCGGTGGAACACGGAAGGCCGCGTTGGCCAGGGCATGACGCGGCACCCATCCGGTCACGCCCATGGCCGTCAGATAATCCAGGCGCGTCGACTCCAGCATCAGATACCTTCGACCTGCGGGTGCGCCTTGTGCGCGCCCGAGTGCATCAGATTCAACGCATTGATGTAGGCCTTGGCGGAGGCAATCACGATATCGGTATCGGCACCATTGCCATTGACGATGCGCCCACCCTTCTCCAGGCGGACGGTTACCTCACCCTGGGAGTCGGTACCTTCGGTGATCGCGTTAACCGAATACAGCTGCAATGTGGCACCCGAGTTGGCGACCTGCTCCACAGCGCGGAAGGCGGCATCCACCGGACCGGAGCCCGATGCCGAAGCCTGTTGCTCGACACCGTCCACTTCCACGGTAACCTTCGCCACAGGGGTTTCACCGGTACGCGAGGTGACATCCAGAAACACCAGCCGCATGCGTTCCACTACATCGGTCACAGTATCGGATACCAATGCCTGCAGGTCCTCATCGAAGATCTCATGCTTCTTGTCCGCCAGCTCCTTGAAGCGGGCGAAGGCGGCATTCAGCTCATCCTGATCAGTCAGTTCGATCCCCAGCTCCTGCAGACGGGTACGGAACGCATTGCGTCCGGACAGCTTGCCCAGCGACAGCCTGTTGGCATGCCAGCCCACCGACTGGGCACTCATGATCTCGTAGGTTTCCCGGTGCTTGAGCACGCCATCCTGGTGGATACCCGACTCATGGGCGAAGGCATTGGCACCGACGATGGCCTTGTTCGGCTGTACCGGGAACCCGGTGATACTTGAGACCAGCCGGGAAGTGCTGAGGATATGCTCAGTCACTATACCGGTCTGCACGCCAAGAATGTCCTGACGGGTCTTGATCGCCATGACGATCTCTTCTAGCGAGGCATTACCAGCACGCTCACCCAGGCCGTTGATGGTGCACTCGACCTGGCGTGCCCCCGCCGTCACCGCTGCGAGCGAGTTGGCTACCGCCAGGCCGAGGTCATTATGGCAATGCACCGAGAAGATCGCCTTGTCGGCATTGGGTACCCGCTCGATGATCTGGCGAATGGTCTCGGCGAACTGGTGCGGGATCGCATAACCCACGGTATCGGGAATATTGATGGTACGGGCGCCGGCATCGATGGCCCGCTCGATGATTCGGCACAGGAAGTCGATTTCCGAGCGGCCACCGTCCTCACAGGAGAACTCCACATCAGCGCACAGGTTACGCGCGCGCTTGATCGCATGTACCGCCTGCTCGATCACCTGATCGGGCTGCAGTCGCAGCTTGTGCTGCATATGGATCGGGCTGGTCGCAATGAAGGTATGAATGCGTCCGGAGTTGGCATTGACCAACGCCTCGGCCGCCCGATCGATATCCGCATCGACCGCCCGCGCAAGACTGCAGACAGTGCTGTCCTTGATGGTATCGGCAATGCTTTTCACCGCCTCGAAATCACCAGGACTGGCGATGGCGAAACCGGCTTCGATGACATCGACCCGCAGCTTTTCCAGCGCCTTGGCAATACGCAGCTTCTCTTCCCGGGTCATCGAGGCACCGGGGCTCTGCTCGCCGTCACGCAAGGTGGTATCGAAAATGATGACGCGATCCTGACTCATCTGCCTGTCTCCTCGGTGACACATGCCGTAATGTGAAAATTATACCGCATCGGCGCGACACGGAGCAGGCAACCGGCAAAACCCCGCCCCGGAAAAGACAAAACCCCGATCAGTTTCCTGATCGGGGTTCTGCGTTTTGTGCTTGACGATGACCTACTCTCACATGGGGAAGCCCCACACTACCATCGGCGATGCATCGTTTCACTGCTGAGTTCGG
>NZ_PCQD01000009.1 GCF_002979975.1 Pseudomonas sp. MYb185
CCCCCCCCCCAATGTCAGAGCTTGCGATGATAGCTCCCCTTCACGGTTACCTACCTAACCGAACAGCCATCCATGCAGCAGCCGACCTGGCATGAGAGCAAAGGCGCCCGCTATCAGAACTCCGCCGACATAGACGCCAAGCATATGCGCCCGATGGGCGATAAGCTGATGCCGCCGTGCGGCCCTGATGGCCAAGGGGATGCACACCAGCACCACCGCACTGAAAATATGAATCAAGCCGAAGTGGCCGCCCAGACTCGGGCCGACCTGGGCAGGCATGAACAGGGCGATGATTGCCGTGCTCAGCATCAGTGCCACATAGATCCGGCCAAGCCCGCGGTGAGAGGGCGTCCCCTTTGCCCTCAGTAGCAGGTAACCGCCAATCAGGAAGGCGGGGACCACTGTTGCCAGATGAGCGTAAGCGAGGTGCAGGTAGGTGGGGTACAAAGTCTCCATCCTGCTCCCCTTATCCAGACCTCATTGATCGTCTCCATCTGGCCGCAGCAAGCTGTCGAAGGCGCCCGGCGCTATCACAATCTTTCGCTTTTTTCTCAGCTTGCTCACTACGGGGTCAAAATGCTGGAGGATATTCTGGTGTGCTTCCTGCAGCCAGTTCTCCGCCTGCTTCCACGCCTGGTCCAGACGGCGCTCTACCTCGCTGAACTCTTCTTCCATCTGCCGGCAATCCGAGAGGAAATGTCGCCAACGGGTGCGCTCAAGGGCAACCGCATTATTGAACAGGAACAGGTAGTTGGCTTCCCCATGCTCACTCGTATCCTTCATGAATACGGCAGGGCTATCGCGCACGAATGACTGGCTGAGTTCGGTCCAGCGCTGCTGGAGGTAGTGGAACCACTGCCGCTGCAACTCTTCTAGCTGTTGCTCCAGGCCACCGGCATCCACTTGCATGTCCCAGAGCACACCGTCCTTTTCCTGTTTGCCGTGGTTCTTACCGTGAACATACTCATGGGGCAGCAAACACTGGATCAGATCCCGCCCCTGTTCTTCAAGCTGATCCGTTATATGACTGGCCAACGAACTGAGGGTGGCGTAATGCAGCTTGCCATCGATGATCAGTCGTGCCCAACGGGAAAACCGCAGCGCGTAGTAGTCCCGCTGCTGGTAATCCTCAATCTCCCTGCCGTTCACTTCTTCCTGGAACAGGTAATCGTCAACGTCGTAATCATGCAAGGTGCCGAAGTCGAGCAGGCTGGCATTCTCAGCCATGGACTCGTTGAGCCAGATCATGTCTTCGCCGATACCGGTGGTGAGCAGTTTGGCCCAGTTGAGATGCTCAAGTTTCGACAGTGGCAGATCGCGCCATATTTTCCGGGCGTTTTCGGCGGTACAGGAGATATCCAGCAACTCACCGAGCAATACGGCGTCCACCCTTCTGCTGGCGGCCTCACCCATGGTCGCACGAAACCGCTCCTGCTGATCCGCTGGCCAGGAGTGATAAAGCGGTTCCGCCGCCATCAGGGCCTTGCGGGCTGCGACTTTTATTACATTGTCATCCATGAGCGACACCATTGAGTTTGTGAGGGTGGCGTGTGTTGTGATTCTGGCACGAATCCGAGGCGACGCTCACGCCTCGGCTTGAAATAGATCAAGTACATTTCTGATGGCCACGACCCAGTCACATTTTTGCATACCCATTTTGCATTGAGCTGTGCTTTCCGAAATGTTGACTATTCATATGCCGGCCGCATTCAGGCTTGCGATAACAAGCACAGGCATATTTCAGATAAGGGAGAAGCAAAAAGGGGGCAGGTATATTTTCCACAGGCCTGCACTGCTGTGCTCCTGATCCCGTCGGACCAGGTCTCAGCTGGCTGACAAGCGCGTGTCATCAATGGCACCAGTAACAAGTCCGGTCAAACGAGTGGTTGGTCAAACGAAGAAAGAGCGAGGTATCGATCGCCAGGCCGTTTTCCTGGATCATCGATGTCATGCGGAAACCTGCACCTGCCTGATGAGTATGCAAGCCATAAAGCCCAAAGGGGAGCTTCCGCTCCCCTAATGGTTGTTCTTGTTTTTCTTGAGCTGTTTCTTGTTCTTTTGAGCCGGTGGCAGTGCCACCCTGAAACCCGTCCCGGGTTGTCTAAAGCAAGCGGATTGTTTTGGATGCGCAGGAAAGTCGCTTCCCATTCTCCAAAAAAATCAGTTTGCTGCACTCGCACGTTTTGTTCTTGTTGTGTGTGGAGCTGAATCTTGTTTTTGTTATTGAGTTTTGCGCTTCGCGTTATTATTTTTGTTGTGCTTAATACAAAGCAGGTTACGTGCCAGCTTTAAATATTTGATAAAAATCAATGCCTTATGTAAAAGCAGCAATATCAGAGCCAGCCCTCCATGGGGTAAGTGCTACCTTTCACCCCACTTGAGTGTTACCGAATGTGCGAGCGGTAGCAGAAAAGGGGTCAGATAAGCGCTGGCATCCAGAGGCACCCCTTACCCAGACCTTATTGATCGTCTTCATCCGGCCGCAGCAAGCTATCGAAGGCACCCGGCGCTATCACAATCTTCCGTTTTTTCCTCAGTCTGGTCACCCTTGGGTCATAGTTCTGCAGGATGTTCTGGTGGGCTTCCTGCAACCAGTTTTCCGCCTGTTTCCACGCCTGCTCCAGATGGCGTTCCACCTCGCTGAACGTTTTCTCCATCTGCCGGCAATCCGAGAGAAACTGCCGCCAACGGGTGCGCTCAAGAGCTACCGCATTGTTGAACAGGAAAAGGTAGTTGGCTTCACCATGCTCACTCGTATCCTTCATGAATACGGCAGGCGCATCATGCGTGAATGACTGGCTGAGTTCGGTCCAGCGCTGCTGGAGGTAGTGGAACCACTGCCGCTCCAGTTCCTCGAGCTGTTGCTCCAGGCCACCCGCATCCACTTGCATGTCCCAGAGCACACCGTCCTTTTCCTGTTTTCCATGATTCTTGCCATGAACATACTCATGGGGCAGCAGACGCTGGATCATGTCCTGCCCCTGCTCTTCAAGCTGATCCGTTACATGAGTAGCCAACGAGCTGAGGGTGGCGTAGTGCAGTTTGTCATCGATGATCAGGCGCGCCCAACGGGGAAACCGCAGCGCGTAGTACTCCCGTTTCTGGTAGCCCTCGATCTCCCTGCCGTTCACCTCTTCCTGGAACAGGTAATCGTCAACGTCGTAATCATGCAGGGTACCGAAGTCGAGCAGACTGACATTCTCGGCCATGGACTCGTTGAGCCAGATCATGTCTTCACCGATACCGGTGGTGAGCAGTTTCGCCCAGTTGAGGTCGTTGACTGCTGACAGGGGCAAGTCACGCCAGACATCTCTGGCATTTTCAGGGGCGCAGGCCATGCCCTGCAGTTCGCCGAGCAACACAGCATCCACCCTGTTGCTGGCGGTCTCGCTCATGGTCGCGCGAAATCGCTCCTGCTGATCCGATGACCAGGAGTGATAAAGAGGTTCCGCCGCCATCAGGGCCTTGCGGGCTGCTGCTCTTATTGCATTGTCATCCATGGGCGGCACCATTGAGTTTGTGAGGATGGCGTGTGTGTTGTGATTCTGGCATAAGCCCAGGCGACGGGCAGGAAACCCAGCAACCTGTCCAGAACACTGAAAACCATGTCCCACTATGGCATTGTCGACCTTCACAAAGAGAACAACCAGGTGCGGCCGGTAGCCAGAGCGACTGCATTCCAGATCATGACAGCCTGAGAATCAGCTGCGACAGCGGCCAGGTTCCAATGCCATATACCATCTCCACCCGCGTCATTGCGAGCCGCGTAGCGGCGTGGCAACCCACGGGGCTGGCAATCCAGTGTTGGCGGGGGCTCGGTGTTCATGGATTGCTTCGTCCTCCGGACTCGCAATGACGCGGTTCTGCTCAGATACATTCTCCCAGAACAGTGCATCCAAGCTTTTAGCCATATCGGTGAATGGCGTAGCGCAGGCGCGCTACACCCCATACCTCACCGAAGCAACAGCGAACGGACAGCAAAGGGGCAGCAACAGGCACTCCAGGGCTGAATTAAACGGTACGGCGCTCTATACTCCCTGCATCTTGCTTGCCAGGAATGAAAGGAGACACCATGCCAATATCCCCTGGTCGCAGACTGCTGGCGCTGCTGACACTGGGTTCCCTTACCGCATTCGTCTCTCTTGGTGCCCAGGCACAGCCGCTGGCGCTGGACTTTGAAGAAGCACAAGAGCGCCTCTCGCATGTCTCCGATGCCCTGGCCAGCTCACGCAGCCAGGTGGAGAGCCGTCGCCAGTTGGCCGAGGCCAGCCGCAGTTTGTCCTACCCGGATGTCTCCATTGACATCCGCCGCCTGCACTTCCAGAAAAGCCTCAAGCTTCCACTGGGTTCGCTGGAGCCGGTAGCTGAGGCCTTCGATATCTCCAGTCCGCTGGAGTTCGCAGAAAAGGATTGGCGTACCCGCCCGATCGTGACGGCGACGATGCCGGTCTGGACTGGTGGGCAAATCAGCGCTGCCAAGGCCGCCGCCAATGCAGCGGCGGACGAAGCCGACGCCCTGCTGGCCCGCGCCGGCCAGGATGAGACCGTGCAACTGGTGGAGGCCTACTTCGGGCAGCAGTTGGCGCAACAGGTTGTCGCGGTGCGACTGGAGGTTCGCAACGGCTTGCAGGAGCATTACGAACATGCGCGCAAACTGGAGCATGAGGGTTTTGCCACTCGCGCCCAGCTGTTGCAGGCGCAGGTGGCACTGGATAATGCCGAGCGCGAATACCTCAAGGCAATCAATGACCTGCGCGGTGCTGAAGCGGCACTGGCCGGCCTGTTGCGCAGTGAGGTTCCCATTCAACCCTTGTCGCCGCTGTTTGTAGTACAGGCACCGCTTGAACCCGTTGAATATTTTGTCGAGACAGCAGTGCGCCAGCACCCCGGCCTGGAGCAATTGCGCGCGGTAGGCGAGCAGGCCCGGCAAAAGGTTCTGGCGGAACAGGCCAATTGGAAACCGCGGGTGTATCTGTTCGGCCAATATGACCTGAAACGCGAAGATGCACTGCTCACCGAATCCGACTGGGCCTTTGGGGTCGGGGTGAGTTACACGCTGTTTTCCAATACCGATCGCCATCGCCAGGTGGGTGCGGCGCGCAGTCAACAACTGCAGGTGGAGCACGGTTTGCGCGATACCGCCGTCAAACTGGAAATTGGTGTGGCACGCGCCTGGCTGGCAGCCGACAGCGCGCGCCAGCAATTTACCCTGCTGGAAAGTGCCCTGGACAGCGCCGAAGAAAACCTGCGCTTGCAGGGCTTGTCGTTCCAGGAGGGGCAGGCAACCTCCCTCGATGTGATCGATGCCCGCCTCCAGCTGGGCAAAACCCGCACTGATCGCGCGCTGGCAGCCTGGGAGTTTGATCTTGCCTTGATTCAGTTGCTGGATGTCAGCGGACAGACCAGCCGCTATAGCCATTACCTTCGCCAAGCCGACAAAGTGCTTCCACCATGACCAATACCCGCTCTGCCCTCCCTCGCCTGCTGTTACTGCTGGCTGTTTCACTGGCGCTGGCCGTCGTCATTGTCGGGCTCTGGCTGGCCTTTCGCACCACCACAGGATTGGTACAAGGCATGGCCGACGCCGATTCGGTCAAGGTATCGGCAAAGATTCCGGCCCGGATTGCCGAACTGCATGTGCGCGAAGGTGAACGCGTCACTGCCGGGCAGCATCTGTTCACCCTCGACAGCCCTGAGGTGGAAGCCAAATTCCGCCAGGCCACGGCAGCACTGGATGCGGCCCGCGCCCAGGCGGAAAAGGCCAGCGAAGGGGCGCGCGTGGAGCAGATCAGTGCCGCCGAGGCCAACTGGCAGCGGGCAAAAGCCGCGTCGGACCTGGCGCGGACGACGGCCGTGCGCCTCGATCGTCTGCACAGTGAAGGCGTGGTTACCCGTCAGCAGCGCGATGAGGCCCTGGCCCAGGCAAGCGCCGCCGAAGCCCTGACCAGGGCTGCACGCGCGCAATACGACGAGGCCCTGGCCGGTGCCCGCCGCGAAGACAGGGATGCGGCCGACGCCCAGGTACGCCAGGCCGAAGCAGCGGTAGCCGAGGTCACCGCGGCTCGCGATGAAGCCCTGGGACTGGCGCCCGCCGCCGGCGAAGTCAGCAAGCGTCTGGCCGATGTGGGCGAGCTGGTACCTGCCGGTTATCCGGTGTTCACGCTGGTGGATATCGACCACATGTGGGTGTCCTTAACCCTGCGGGAAGATCAGTTTGGCGCGGTGGGCATGGGTCACGCACTCAAGGGCGATATTCCTGCATTGGCGCTGACCGGGGTTGATTTTGAGGTGTACTTCATCAACCCGGCGGGCGATTTCGCCACCTGGCGGGCCACCCGGCAGTCGGCGGGCTACGATGTGAAAAGCTTTGAAGTGCGCGCCCGACCGGTGGAACCGGTTGCCAATTTCCGTCCGGGCATGAGTGTGCTGTTTCCGTGGCCACAACCCTGAACGGAGCCGCCACCGGCTTTCGTGCATCGCTGCGCAGCTCGGCGCAACGCGAGTGGCGGTTTCTCTGTCACTCGCCCTGGGATATGGCCCTGATTACCTGGATTCCTTGGCTGACCATGATCCTGTTCGCAGCGATGTTCTACAGCGCCGTGCCTCGTGCGCTGCCGGTTGCCGTGGTGGATGACAGTCGCGGCCCGGTCAGCCGCGAGTTGATCCGCGCGCTGCACGCAGCGCCGGCATTGGACGTGCGCTCGCATCCACTGGATCTGCATCAGGCCTGGCCGCTGGTGCGTGCCATGCAAGTAGATGCGGTGATACATATTCCCGCCGATACCGATGATCAGATCCAGCGCGGTCAGCCCGCAACCCTGTTCGCGTTTTATAACGCCGCACTCACCACCGCGGGCGCCTCTGCTTTTCGTGATATCGATGCGGCGGTGAAAAGTCTTTCCGGTCGGATTGTGCTGGAACACACCGCCCTGCAACAGGGCGTGGATATCTTGAAGCCCGCCCCGGTCAGCGCCCAGGTAACCGTGCTGTTCAACCCGGCGCGCAGCTTTGAACAATTTCTGCTGGGCTTGGTGCTGCCTGCGGTGCTGCATCTGATGTTGTGCGTGGCCGTCACCAGTGCCTGCTGCCGCGAGCTGCGCGATGGCACTGCCGGACACTGGCTGGAGACATCTGGCGGCAACCTGCCGGGCGCCATTCTCGGCAAATGGCTGATCTATATCCTGGTGTTTTCCCTCTATGGTTTTGCCGCAGTGCTGTGGATGAGTGTCATTCGCGGTGATGGTATTGCCGGCTCACTGATGGCGCTGCTGGCAGGCCAGGTGCTGATGTACACCGCCTACGCCGCCATCGGCTTGCTGTTGTCCGGCGTAATACGCAATATGGGCACCGCCTTGTCGGGCGTCGGCCTGTACGCCGGCACCTCGCTGGCTTTTTGCGGCGCCACCTTTCCCATCGACGGCGCATCCCTGTTCGCCCGCACCTGGCACTACCTCCTGCCCTTTACCAGCTATGTGAAACTGGATGCGGCGGAACGCTATCTGGCGGCGCCGGCGACAGTGACCTTCACCCATCTGGGAGCGCTGGTGTTATTTATCGTGATACCTGGGGCCATCGGTTATCGTGCTTACCGCCAAGCGGTTCTCGATCCTTCCACCTGGGGGCAGCGATGACCCACACCGCCATGCAAAAAAATCGCGCTGCTTTTGTGGAGGCCTTTGTCAGCACCTTTCGCGCTGTTTTTACCGATCGCGCCGTGGTCATGGTGATGGTCGGTGCCGTTATTCTTTACTCATTCTTTTATCCCACGGGATACCGGCAACAGGTGGCCAGTGAACAACCGGTCGTGATTGTCGATCAGGATCGCACATCCCTGAGCCGGGAACTGATACACCATATCGAGCGCGTCAATGCCGTGCATGTGACGGCCCTGATGGCCAGCGAAACGGAAGCCGCCGCCCAGGTTGCCGCCATGAAGGCCGAGGGTTTCGTGGTCATTCCCCAGGGCTTCGAGCGGGATATCCTGCGTGGCGACCAGGGGGACATTGCCATTTATGCCAGCGGCGCCTGGCTCGGGCAGGCCAACACCGTGCTCACCGGGCTGGGCGATGCCATCACCGGTTTTGCCCGCGAAGCGGCGGTCAGGCAGGCCGCTTTCGCCGGAGCCGCAGCACAGCCGCCGTTGCATCTGGTGCAGCGGCCACTGTTCAACACGCGGGAAGGCTACGGCAGTGCGCTGGTCACCGGTGTGGCCGAACTGATCGTGCAGCAAACCCTGTTGATGGGCATTGCAGTGATGGCAGGAACCCGTCGCGAACGCAGGGGACAATTGTTTTTCTCCGGCACCCAACTGATTGGCATTGCCAGCGCCTGCCTGCTGATCGGCTTCACCAATATGCTCTACTACGCCGGCTTCATGTTCTGGTATCAGGATTACCCGCAAGGCGGCAACTTTCCGGGCCTGCTGGTGGGCGGGCTGTTATTCATTGGTGCGGTGGTGGCCCTGGGTCTGTTCATTGCCAGTTTCTTCCGCACCCGCGAGCGGGCCTACCAGCTTATTCTGGTTACCTCCCTGCCCTTCTTCTTCCTGTCCAACCTCTCCTGGCCGGCCACATCGACACCGGGATGGCTGCTGTGGCTGGCCAAGCTGTTGCCATCGACACCGGGCATCAACCTCATGGTCAAGTTCAACCAGCTGGGCGCCAGCTTTGCCGAGGCCGCATGGGAAATGGTGAATCTGCTGGTGTTGATCGTTGTGTTCGGCGTGTTGGCCTGGTGGCGGTATCGTCGGTCATCCTGATTACCCGTGACGAGGACGTCATCACACCGCTGGCGTAGCGCAGGTGCGCTACGCCCCGACCGGTCTCTCACGGTAATACAGTGCGCAGCCCCTCACCAGGGATGCAATTCCCCATTCCACTTGAAGAAACTGCCGCTGGTCTCCAGGGTCAGCTTATCGACGACGTTCTTGATGCCGGCGGCGCTTTCCTGCGGGGTGATCTCGGCATTGGGGCCACCCATGTCGGTCTGGACGTAGCCGGGATGGATGGTGGCGACGCAGACGCCCTTGGCCTTGAGGTCGATCGCCAGGCTCAGCATCAGCCTGTTCACCGCGGCCTTGGTCGCGCCGTAGGCGTACATGCCTCCGCGATCCCAGGTGGAGGCGGCGATCTGGGTGCTGACGGTCATCACCTTGCCCTTGGCCGCCAGCAGGTTGGGCAACAGCGCCTGGGTCAGGCGGAACGGGCCGATGGTCATGACCTCGAAGGCATTGCGCCAGTCGGCAAAGTCGTCTTCGGTGAATGTCGTGTTCGCCAGACTGTCGATCCTGCCACCGATGATGCCGGCCACGTTCAGCAGTACATCGACCGGGGTGTCACCCAGAATCTGCGCCACTGCATCGATGGATTGGCCATCGGCCATGTCGATGGGGTGCAGGGTCAGTTGTCCGGCAGACGTGGTGGCGATCTGCTTGAGCTCCGCCGCCTGATCGGGGTTGCGGCACAGTGCATGGACGCGGTCGCCGCCGGCCACGTAGTTCTTGACCAGGGCGAGGCCGATGCCGCGGTTGGCACCGGTAATGACGATATTGGCCATGTATTGCTCTCCAGGCTTTGAAAAAGTAGGTGGGGTACTGCAGTAGCCAGGCAGGAGGATGACGCAGGCCAGGACGTGCCCTGGCCTGCCATCGGTCAATCAGATGCCGCGCATCTGCTCCTCGGCGTCCAGATCCTCTTCCAGCAGTTCGTCCTGCCGGTCCGGGTCGGTAGTTGCCGGGGCGGCTGGCTGCGGCGTGGCGCGTTTGCTGCGCAGTTTGCCGAACAGGCTGGTGAGGGCGGCGTGGAGTTTCTCGACAGCGCCATCGACCGCGAGGTTGACCGAGTCGGCCTTGTGGCTGACCGAAATCGGTGCCTGGCCCCGGGGACGTGCTTCGATCTGGCAGCGCTTGTCCTGGGCGCCGGCCTTCTCGCCGTTCTCATCGCTGATATGCACCGTTATCCGGGTCAGTTCCCCGTCGAAGCGCCCCACCTTGCTGGAAACGCTGGCGGTCACCCAATCTGCCAGTCGGGCGCTGCCGTCGATACGGTTATCGCTATGAACCTGAATTTGCATAAGCCTTCCCTCTTCATAACTTGATTCGGAAACCCGCATGAAACTCGTGGCGGTATGCTCAGCCTACGCCATTTGGCAGCGTTTGGGGAAAGATCAGCTGTTTCATGTATCTCAGAAAATGCATCGGCCGTGACTCGCTCATTCCGCCGAACGGTCGCCCGCTGACACTCCCTTGTAACCTGCATCCGGTTAACTGCCCGCCTGTGACATTCGGCTTCTTCGAGGTGTATGACATGTATGCAGAAAAGGCGGTGGTGCGCGTGCACGGCGATTTGAAAGTGCAGACGCGTTTCTATCCCCACCCGCACAGCAGCAGCACCATCATCCTGGTCAACGGCTCCCTGGCTACCAGCGCTGCATTCGCTCAGGCGCTGCGTTTCCTGTGCCCGTTGTTCAACGTGGTACTGTTCGATCAGCCCTATTCCGGCGCTTCGCGGGTACACAACCGCTCCCAGGCGATGCTGGGCAAGGAGGACGAAGCGCTGATTCTGCTGGATCTGATCGAGCACTTCCGCGCTGATCAGGTGATGTCGTTTTCCTGGGGTGGGGTGTCGACCCTGCTGGCCCTGGCGCAGCGGCCTGCACGGATCAGGCGGGCGGTGATCAGTTCGTTTTCACCGGTGCTTAATGCGCCGATGATGGACTATCTCAAGCGCGGCCAGGAGTACATGGCCGCCTGTGACCGTCATCAGATCGCCACGCTGGTGAACGAGACCATCGGCAAACATCTGTCGCCGTTGTTCAAGCGCTGCAACTTCCGCCATGTATCGACGCTGGAAGTGCATGAATACGCGCAGATGCTGCATCACATCCGCCAGGTGCTGAGCCTGGATACGGATCGCTACATGCAATGCGTGGGCAATGTGGATGTGCCGCTGCTGTTTCTCAATGGCGAACTGGATGAATACACCACACCCACCGATGCGCTGTATTTCGCTGATCTGGCCAAGCGCTCCGAGTACGTGACCATCCGCAATACCGGCCATTTTCTGGAAATGGAACATCAGACCGCCTGGGAGGATGTGCGCCAGGCGGTCGAGCGGTTCCTCTTAGCCGCGGACCGGGTAACCGGTCTGCGGAAAGCAAGCTGACAACGGTTATTGCGGCGTGTCCGCTCCGTCACTGGGCGGCGGAGTGGAGCCCGGCTGGGTGCCGTATTCGGTGCCGAGGCCGTCGTCGGGATCGGGAGTAGTCGGCGGCGGCATGTCGCCGCTGTTCGGCGGCAAGGCATCATCCGCGGGATCGACCGGCGTGCCGTAGGCTTCGTCTGCGGGTACGGCGGGGGGTGTGGTGTCGACTGGGCGATTGGGCTCGTCATCACCGCAGCCAGCAAGCAGCAGGGCGAACAACGGTATGCAAAGGTAAGTCAGGCGCATAAGGGTTTCTCCAGGTTGAGGGGCCTCCCGGATTTCGACCCTGGCTGCTGCACCAAAGTGCAGTGTTTTTTTATTACCGCACCCACGCCCTCGTTTTATAGAGGGCGCAGGACGAATGAAGCCCCGGCTCAGGGATTCATCGAGTCGAACACACCCTCCTCCCGATCCGCCGCTTCGGCGCGCAGCTTGATCAGTTGCTTGATCTTGCGGTGCGGGAATACGTAGAACTGGTCCTTTTCCACCGCCTTGAGGGTCATTTCGGCGATCTCGTTGGCCGGGATGCGACCGTGCTCGACGGCGTACTTCAGTGCGGCGGCGCGCTTGAGTGCCATTTCGCTCTTTTCCACCGTCTCGCCCTTGTCCGCCGGGCGGTTGCGATCGGACTGGTGAATGCCGGTGGGGAAGAACGCCGGGCACAGTACGGTCACGCCGACATTGGCCTGGGCATCTCGCAGGTCCAGTGCCAGGGTTTCGGAAATCGCCACCACCGAGGTCTTGCTGACGTTGTAGATACCGCTGCTCGGGCCATTGAGCCAACCGGCGGCGGAAGCGGTGTTGATGATGTGCCCTTCGTTCTGCTCGATCAGCATCGGCGTGAAGGCCTTGATGCCCCAGACCACGCCATACAGGTTGACGCCCAGCACCCAGTCCCAGTCATGCACGGTATTCTGCCAGATCGGGCCGTTGACGCTGACACCGGCGTTGTTGAAGATCAGGTGTGCGCCGCCGAAGCGGCTCTTGCACAGTTCGGCCAGTTCCTGCACCTGCTCCAGCCTGGATACATCCAGACGCATGGTGGCCGACTCGGTGCCCGGATGCGCTGCTTCGACCAGACGCAGGGTTTCCTGCATGCCGGCCTCGTCCACATCACCGAGTACCAGTTTCATGCCACGTGCCGCGCAGCACAGCGCCAGTTCACGACCCAGCCCGCTGCCGCCGCCGGTGATGACTGCGACCTTGTTGTTGAATTCCTGCATGCCTGAGTTCTCCTGTTGGGGCGCTGGCTGTCGTCTGTTGTCGTCCCGCGCAGCGCTGTTGATGCCGATTGCCGGAGCATGCCGCGCCCGCCCGGTGCCCGCCAGCGCTATGTGCCTGGTTGATCAGGGTGCAGCAGCCGTATTTATTTTGTGGCGGGTGCTCCCACCCGCTTGCCCCGCACAAGGTCAAGTTACCTCACCGGCATTTTCTGGCGTAGCCTGTAGGTTGCCGCCATTGACCGGAGTAGCCCATGTTCAAGCTTGCCCTGCTCGCCCCCGTTCTGCTGCTGGCCGCCTGTGCCCAGCCGGTGCAGCCACCGCTGGGCAATGAACTGGCCCGGGTAACCCTGGAAAATACCGCGCGCGGCTCTCTGCAGGCATACCGCCTGGATGGCAACCTGATTCGCCAATTGCGCTTCCCCGATCTGCCACCGGGGCCACACCGGCTGGAGGTACGCTACCAGTTCGAGGTGCCGGGCAGCAGCTCCGGCATGGGAGAGCGGCTGTCGGGATCGCACTGGCGCCGCTGCATCCTAGCCCTGGACGGTGATTTCAGCGCCGGCGAGCGCTACCGGATCAGCGCCTGGCGCCTGGGCTGGCGTGCCCATGCCCGGTTGGAAAATGCCGCCGGCGAGCAACTGGCGCGGGCGCAGGTGCTGCGTTGCGGGCCAGGGGTTTGAGCCAGCCGACAAGACGTCCCGGCCGTCTCGCCTCTACGGAGTGTAGCGCCCCGGTCCACGCTCGGGCGCTACGCTTGGAATGTCATGGCGTGAGTTCGACGGTACAGTTTTTTACCGGCTCCAAGGCGTAGCGCAGGCGCGCTACGCCCCGTTCCCGTGCCATCGGTACCCGACGGTTCCCGCGCTCCGGCGCTTACAGTAAACTGGCGCCCTGCCCCGTCCGGCTCCGACCTCCGGACGGGAGTCTTCCACTATTGAACCGGAGCATCACATGTCGATTTTCAAGCGTCCGCTGGCCGTGCTGGCTGGTATCTGCATGGCTTTTGCCAGCAGCTTTTCCTCTGTTCACGCCGCTGATGCCAAGGTTCTGCGCGTCTCGGCCATCCCCGATGAGGCACCCACCGAGCTGCTGCGCAAGTTCGAGCCGCTGGGCAAGTACCTGGAGCAGGAACTGGGCATGCAGGTGCGCTTCCAGCCGGTGGCCGATTATGCCGGTGTGGTCGAGGCGCTCGGCGCCGGGCATCTCGACCTGGTGTGGCTGGGCGGCTTCACCTTCGTGCAGGCGAAACTGCGCACCGGCGATGCCATCCCACTGGTGCAGCGCGAGCAGGATGAGGTGTTCACCAGCACCTTCATCACCGCCGACCCGCAAATCACCAGCCATCAGGATCTGAAAGGCAAGAGCTTCGCCTTCGGCTCGGTGTCATCCACCTCCGGGCATCTGATGCCGCGCTACTTCCTGCTGCAGGATGGCATCGAGCCGGACAGTTTCTTCAGCCGTACCGCCTTCTCCGGCGCGCATGATGCAACCGTTGCCTGGGTCGAGGCTGGCCGGGTGGATGCCGGGGTGCTGAACACCTCGGTGTGGGAGAAACTGATCGAGGAGAACAAGGTCGATACCGCCAAGGTGCGCGTCTACAGCGTCACCCCGACCTACTTCGACTACAACTGGACAGTGCGCGGCAACCTCGAGGCGCAACTGGTGCAGGACATCAAGGCGGCGTTCCTCAAGCTCGACCCGGAAAACCCCGAGCACAAGGCCATTCTCGACCTGCAGCGCGCCTCCCGCTTTGTCGAGACCAGCCCCGAGAACTACCAGGGTATCGAAGAGGCAGCCCGCTCCGCCGGCCTGCTGCAGTGAGCATACGGCTTGATGGCGTGGGACTGACCCACGCCAACGGATATCAAGCCCTGCAGCAGATCGACCTGAGCATCGTCAGCGGCGAGCGAGTCGCCATTATCGGGCCGTCGGGGGCGGGCAAGACCAGTCTGCTGCGGCTGCTGGGCACCGGCCTGATGCCCAGCGCCGGGCAACTGCAACTGCTCGGCGAACAGCCCGCTACCCTCCGTGGCCGCGCCCTGCGCCGGCTGCGCGCGCGTATCGGTCTGATTCATCAGAGCCCGCCACTGCCACCCCGCCAGCGCGTGGTCACTGCGGTGCTGGCCGGCCGCCTCGGCCAATGGTCGCTGCTGCGGGCGCTGGCCTCGCTGTGCTATCCGCTGGATGCGGCCGGTGCTCGCGCCGCGCTGGAGCCCCTGGACCTGGAAGACAAGCTGTTCACCCGCTGCGATCAGTTGTCCGGTGGCCAGCTGCAGCGAGTCGGTATCGCCCGGGTGCTGTACCAGCAGGCTGATCTGCTGCTGGCCGATGAGCCGGTGTCGGCCATGGACCCGGTGCTGGCCGAACATACCCTCGGCTTGTTGAGCCAGCTCGCCGAGCGACGCAAGCTGACCCTGGTCGCCAGCCTCCACGCGGTGGACCTGGCGCTACGGCACTTCCCCCGGGTGATCGGCCTGCGCGACGGCCGGGTGCTGTTCGATCTGCCGGCAGCCGAGGTCAGTCAGACCCACCTGGCGCAGTTGTACGTCAACGACAGCCTGACCGGACACACTCCCCCCCGGCCCTCAGCCGAGTCGGCGCAAACCGAACAGGCGCCGCGCCGATGCACCTGAGCCGTGCCAAGGCCGATCCGCGGGATCCGGCTGCCCTGCCGCGTCTGCTGCTGACCGTGCTTGCCATTGTGCTGCTGTGGCCAGGGCTGGTGCTGACCGAGTTCAAGCCGGCCACGCTGGTTGAGTCGCGCAACCTGGATGTATTCGCCCGTTTCCTGGCTGGCTTCTGGCCGCCGGACCTGTCCTCCGACTTTCTCCGGCTGCTGGGCCGCGCGACGCTGGAAACCCTGGCCATGGCCACCGCCGGGCTGGCTCTGGCACTACTGCTGGCAGTACCGTTGAGCCTGCTGTGCAGCCGGGCGCTGTCGGTTTCGGCACTGTTGACCGGGCGACCGGCCTGGCTGGCCGATATGCTGCGCTATCCAGCGCGTCTGCTGCTGATCCTGCTGCGCAGCATTCCGGAGATCGTCTGGGCGCTGCTGTTCGTCCGCGCCGTCGGCTTGGGGCCGACCGCGGGGGTCCTGGCTATCGCCATCACCTACAGCGGCATGCTCGGCAAGGTCTATGCGGAGATCTACGAGTCGGTCGACCAGCGACCAGCCCGCGCCCTGCTGCAGGCCGGCAGCTCACGGTTGGCGGCGTTCTGCTACGGCATCCTGCCGACGGCAGCGCAGGAACTGACCTCCTACACCCTGTACCGCTGGGAGTGCGCGGTGCGCGCCTCGGTGATCATGGGCTTTGTCGGTGCCGGCGGGCTGGGGCAGATGATCGATCTGTCGATCCGCATGTTCGCTGGCGGCGAGGTAGTCACCATCCTGCTGACCTTCCTGCTGCTGGTGCTGGCAGCCGACCAGCTCAGCAGTCTGTTGCGACGGCGGCTGGCATGAAGCGGCATATCGAGGCGCTGTTCTGGTTGACGCTGGTCGGCGCTGCGCTGGTGTGGTCGTTCAACTGGCTGCAACTGGACCTGGTCCGCCTGCTGCGCCAGGACAGCCTGCAGCAGATGGGCAGTTATGCCGGCTCGTTCTTCCCCCCGGATACCTCGCCAACCTGGCTGCGGCAGATTTTCAAGGGTGCGCTGGAAACCCTGGCGATCTCGGCCATCGGCACCCTGCTCGCCGCCCTGGCTGGTGCCGCGCTGAGCCTGCTGGCCGCCGGCCGCCTCGGCATGCTGGCCAAGGCCATGTCCCGGCTGCTGCTCAATGCGCTGCGCTCGGTACCGGAGCTGGTGTGGGCGGCGCTGATGGTGCTGGCCGCCGGGCTCGGCCCCTTCGCCGGCACCCTGGCACTGGCGCTGCATACCACCGGGGTACTGGGCCGGTTGTTCGCCGAGGCCCTGGAAAACACCCCACCCGGTCCGGCACTGGCACTGCGCCAGGCCGGGGCCGGACCCGTGGCGGCATTCTGTTACGGCACTCTGCCAGGGGTGTTGACGCAGTGGCTGAGCTATACCCTGTACCGCTGGGAGAACAATATCCGCATGGCTGCGGTACTGGGCTTTGTCGGTGCCGGCGGGCTGGGGCAGATGCTCTATTTCACCCTCAGCCTGTTCCAGCAATCCCGTGCCGCCAGCGTGATTCTGGCGATGCTGGTACTGGTGCTGCTGGTCGATGCGCTGAGTGCCTGGCTGCGCAACCGCCTGGGCTGATCTCGGGTTGTCGAGCCCCTGCTCGACGACAAGCTCCCTGCCCGCTGGGGGGTCGGCGTAGCGCAGGGGCGCTACACCCCCAGGTTAGCCCCCGCTCGACGACAAGCTCCCTGCCCGCTGGCGGTCGGCGTAGCGCAGGGGCGCTACACCCCGGTAACCCCACTCAGTCACGCTCCTGCACCAATACCCAGGGCCGAATGACCACCGCCCACAGGTTGTCCGGGTTGCGTTGGTGCCAGTCGGCGGCCTGGGCATCACTGGCATTGGCCAACTGCCCCTGCTCCATCCAGCCCTTGACCGCGGCGCTGTCATCGTCGATCAGGGCCTGGGCAGCACTCACCAGATCCAGCGCGCGATCCACCACCAGCAGTTCGCCACGGGCAAAATGCGGCTCCAGGTCTTTCCATTCAATCCGGGCGGTGGCGCCGAGAATCGCGGCATAGGTTTCGCTTGGGGCGGACATGGCTTGTGTTCCTTCAGTAAATTGATCCAGCGCATGGTAACCATCGCAGCCCGACATGCAATATCTCCATGCCACATCTCCATGCGACCAAGGCAGAGGTTGGCTGTATCGCACCGGCTCCGCTACAGTTCATTACACAACTCCAATAACATGAGTGAGCAAAGGGTATGAAAAAGACACATCGAAAAGCTCTTTCCCAGTTTCTGGCGATCACCACTCTGGCCGGGGTCAGCAGCCTTTCGCTGGCTGCCGACACCATCAAGATCGCACTGGCCGGTCCGGTTACCGGGCCGGTGGCGCAGTATGGCGACATGCAGTTCACCGGCGCCAACATGGCCATCGAGATGATCAACAAGGCCGGCGGCGTCAACGGCAGCCAGTTGCAAGGTGTGGTATTCGATGACGCCTGCGATCCGAAGCAGGCGGTCGCCGTGGCCAACCGTATCGTCAACGCAGGCATCAGCTTCGTGGTCGGCCACCTTTGCTCCAGTTCCACCCAGCCGGCCACCGACATCTACGAGGATGAAGGCATCCTCATGGTCACCCCCGCCGCCACCAGTCCGGACATCACCAACCGCGGTTACGAGCTGGTGTTCCGCACCATCGGCCTGGACAGTCTGCAGGGTCCGACCGCCGGCAAGTACATCGTCGAGCAGGTCAAGCCGAACAAGGTCGCGGTGATCCATGACAAGCAGCAGTACGGCGAAGGTATCGCCACCGCGGTGCGCAAGGTGCTGACCGAGGCCGGCATCGAGGTGCCGATCTTCGATGGCGTCACCGCCGGTGACAAGAACTTCTCTTCGCTGATCGCCCGCCTGCGCCAGTCCGGGGTGGATTTCGCCTATTTCGGTGGCTACCACCCGGAACTCGGTCTGATCCTGCGCCAGGCCCGCGAGCAGGGGCTCAATATCCCCTTCATGGGTCCCGAAGGTGTGGGTAACAGCGATATCAGCGCGATTGCCGGTGATGCCGCCGAAGGCATGCTGGTTACCCTGCCCAAGGCCTTCGACGAAGACCCGGCCAACGCCCATCTGGTGGAAGCCTTCAAGGAACGCAAGCAGGACCCGCGCGGTCCCTTCGTGTTCCCCTCCTACGCAGCGGTACAGGTGATTGCCGACGGTATCCGCCTGGCTGAAAGCACCGACCCGGCCGAGGTCGCCGAGGCACTGCGCAACAACACCTTCGATACCCCCACCGGCAAGCTGGCGTTCGATGAGAAAGGGGATCTGAAGGACTTCAACTTCGTGGTCTATGAATGGCATGCAGACGGAAGCAAGACGGCACTGACCGAGTGATTCCACCCGCCCCGGGCCCGGTGAGGTTCACGCCGGGCCCGCTGTCAAGGATGTCGCCATGCCCGACTCGTTCTACTACCTGTTGCAACAGCTGCTCAACGGCCTGACCGTCGGCAGTACCTATGCCCTGATCGCCATCGGCTACACCATGGTCTACGGCATCATCGGCATGATCAACTTCGCCCATGGCGAGGTGTACATGATCGGCAGCTACATCGCCTTCATCGTGCTGGCCGCGCTGGCATTGATGGGCATCGAGTCGCTGCCATTGCTGATCATCGGCGCGCTGGTGGTCAGCATGATCGTCACCAGCGCCTACGGCTACAGCATCGAGCGGGTCGCCTATCGCCCGTTGCGCGGCGGCAACCGGCTGATTCCGCTGATTTCCGCGATCGGCATGTCGATCTTCCTGCAGAACCTGGTACGTCTGGCCCAGGGCTCGCGGGATATCGCCATGCCCAACCTGGTGCGCGGCGGCCTCGATATCGGCCCCTCCACCGGCTTCCACGCCACGCTGTCCTACATGCAGATCGTCATTTTCGTGGTGACGCTGATCAGCATGACGCTGCTGACCCTGTTCATCACCCGTTCACGCATGGGCCGTGCCTGCCGCGCCTGCGCCGAAGACCTGAAGATGACCAACCTGCTGGGCATCAACACCAATGCCATCATCGCCCTGACCTTCGTCATCGGCGCCGCGCTGGCGGCGGTGGCCGGGGTGCTGCTGGGCATGTACTACGGGGTGATCAATCCCTATATCGGCTTCATGGCCGGCCTGAAGGCCTTCACAGCCGCCGTGCTTGGCGGTATCGGCAGCATCCCCGGCGCGGTGCTCGGCGGTCTGCTGCTGGGGGTGGCCGAGGCCATGACCTCCGGCTATTTCAGCGCCGAGTACAAGGACGTGGTGGCCTTCAGCGTGTTGATCCTGGTGCTGCTGTTCCGCCCCAGTGGCATTCTCGGTCGCCCGGAGGTGGAAAAGGTATGATGCGCAACCTCAAGCCTGCCCTGATTTCCGCCGTGGTGGTGGTGATTCTCAGCGGCCTGCTGATGGGCATACGCCTGAGTCAGCAGGGCACCGGCCTGGTACTGGTGGGTGCCGGCGCAGATGTGGCGGTGAAGATCGCCGGCGCTGCGCTGTTCATCTTCCTGTTCAACCTGTTCCGCGATCACCTGACCAGCCTGTGGTTGAAGGTGCCCGCCCTGCCCCGCACACCGGCGGCGTTCAGCATCCTCGCCGCCCGGCCGGCGGCACACCGGCTGTTCTGGTGTTTCCTGATCGCCGCCGCGCTGATCTGGCCGTTTCTGAGCAGCCGCAGCAATATCGACCTGGCTACCCTGGTGCTGATCTACGTGATGCTCGGCCTGGGGCTGAATATCGTGGTCGGTCTGGCCGGGCTGCTGGATCTCGGTTATGTCGGCTTCTATGCCGTGGGCGCCTACACCTACGCACTGCTGTCGATGTATTTCGGTATCGGCTTCTGGACCGGACTGGTCGCCGCCGGGGCCATGACCGCGCTGTTCGGCTTTCTGCTGGGCTTTCCGGTGCTGCGCCTGCGCGGTGACTACCTGGCCATCGTCACCCTGGGCTTCGGCGAGATCATCCGCATTCTGCTGAACAACTTCACCAGCCTGACCAATGGGCCCAATGGCATCGGCAACATTCCCAAGCCCGACCTGTTCGGCCTGGAGTTCAGCCGCCGCGCCAGCGAGGGCATGCAGACCTTTCACGAGTTCTTCGGTATCCAGTTCAACTCGGTGCACCGGGTGATGTTCCTGTACTTTCTCGCCCTGCTGCTGGTGCTGCTGACCCTGTTCGTCATCAATCGCCTGCTGCGCATGCCGGTGGGCCGCGCCTGGGAGGCATTGCGCGAGGATGAGGTAGCCTGCCGCTCACTGGGCATCAACCCCACCGCGGTCAAGCTCAACGCCTTCACCATTGGCGCGACCTTCGCCGGGTTCGCCGGTTGCTTCTTCGCCGCGCGCCAGGGCTTCATCAGCCCAGAATCATTCACCTTCATCGAGTCGGCGATCATCCTGGCGATCGTGGTGCTCGGTGGCATGGGCTCGCAGTTGGGCGTGATCCTGGCGGCTGTCATCATGACCCTGCTGCCGGAGATGGCACGCCAGTTCGATGAGTACCGTATGCTGCTGTTCGGCCTGCTGATGGTGCTGATGATGATCTGGCGGCCCCAGGGCCTGCTGCCGATGAAGCGTCCGCACCTGGAGTTGAGAACATGAACGCCACGACTCCCCTGCTGGATGTTGCCGGCCTGTGCATGCGCTTTGGTGGCCTGCTGGCGGTCAATGAGGTGGCGCTGCAGGTCCATGAAGGCCAGATCGTCTCGCTGATCGGCCCCAACGGTGCAGGCAAGACCACGGTATTCAACTGCCTGACCGGCTTCTACAAGCCCAGCGCCGGCAGCATCCGCTTTCGCGGCGAGGAGGTCAGCGGCGTGCCCGGCTTCAAGCTGGCGCGCAAGGGCATGGTGCGCACCTTCCAGCATGTCCGCCTGTTCAAGCAGATGAGCGTGGTGGAGAACCTGCTGGTAGCCCAGCATCATCACATGAACACCAATATGCTCGCCGGATTGCTGAAGACACCGGGCTTTCGCCGCAGCGAGAAGGAAGCACTGGAGCGCGCGGCGCACTGGCTGGAGCGTACCGGGCTGCTGGAGTTCGCCAACCGTACCGCCGGCACCCTGGCCTACGGTCAGCAGCGGCGCCTGGAGATCGCCCGCTGCATGGTCACCCGACCGTCCCTGCTGATGCTCGACGAACCCGCCGCCGGGCTCAATCCGCGCGAGACAGTCGACCTGCAGGAGCTGATCGCCGAGCTGCGCAGCGAGCATGGGCTGACCATCCTGCTGATTGAGCACGACATGAAACTGGTGATGGGCATTTCCGATCATGTGGTGGTGATCAACCAGGGCTGCCCGCTGGCCGCCGGCACGCCGGAGGAGGTCTGCTGCAACCCGGATGTGATCAAGGCCTACCTGGGAGAAACCTGAAGCATGCTGTCGTTCACCGAGGTCAATACCTTCTATGGCAAGATCCAGGCGCTGCACAATGTCAGCCTGGAGGTACAACAGGGCGAGATCGTCACCCTGATCGGCGCCAATGGCGCGGGCAAGACTACCCTGCTGATGACCCTGTGCGGTGATCCCGGTCCGACCAGCGGCAGCATCCGCTACCATGGCGAGGAACTGGCCGGCATGGACACCTGCGACATCATGCGCCGGGATATCGCCATCGTGCCCGAGGGCCGGCGGGTGTTTTCCCGGCTGACGGTGGAGGAGAACCTGGCCATGGGTGCCTTCTTCCTCGACCGGCAGCAGATACAGCCACAGCTGCAGGCCACCCTGGAACTGTTCCCGCGCCTGAAGGAGCGCTACCAGCAGCGTGCCGGCACCATGTCCGGCGGTGAGCAGCAGATGCTCGCGATCGGGCGGGCACTGATGAGCAAACCCAAGCTGCTACTGCTCGACGAACCCTCGCTGGGCCTGGCACCGATCATCATCCAGCAGATCTTCGAGATCATCGAGGAATTGCGCCGCCAGGGAGTGACCATCTTCCTGGTCGAGCAGAACGCCAACCAGGCACTGAAACTGGCCGACCGCGGCTATGTGATGGAGCACGGGCATATCCTCATGCAAGGCAGCGGCGAGGAACTGCTGGCCAACCCGCAGGTGCGGGAGGCCTATCTGGGGGCGTGAAGGTCGCTTCGGACGCCACCCCGCTTCAGCGATGCTGAAGCCCGTCGTCGAGCCGGCGCTCGACAACCCGAAGCAGGGCTGAGCCGGAAGCAATATCGGGGTGTAGCACGCCTGCCCTACGCCAGCGAACTCCCGGCCGTTCCAGCAGCAGCCGTCGTCGAGTCGATCGCGCCCCGGCCCGATCGCGGCCCGAGCCGCTCGACAACCCGGAGCAGGGCTGAGCCGGAAGCAATATCGGGGTGTAGCGCGCCTGCGCTACGCCAGCGAACTCCCAGCCGTTCCAGCAGCAGCCGTCGTCGAGTCGATCGCGCCCCGGCCCGATCGCGGCCCGAGCCGCTCGACAACCCGGAGCAGGGCTGAGCCGAAAGCAATATCGGGGTGTAGCGCGCCTGCGCTACGCCAGCGAACTCCCAGCCGTTCCAGCAGCAGCCGTCGTCGAGTCGATCGCGCCCCGGCCCGATCGCGGCCCGAGCCGCTCGACAACCCGAAGCAGGGCTGAGCCGGAAGCAATATCGGGGTGTAGCGCGCCTGCGCTACGCCGGCGGACTCCCAGCCGTTCCAGCAGCAGCCGTCGTCGAGTAAACGCTCGACAAGCCGAGCTGCGCCGCAATGGGGGCTATATTTCCCCTCCCTGGTAGCCACAACCCTTGAACCGCTGCCCATCGCGCACCAGGGTAGCACTCAGGTGGTAGTAGTCACCGGTGCTGCGCTCGATGCAACCGGATGGATACAGCCACAGCTCCAGCCCCTGCTCATGCACGCCCCGAAAGCCCAGCACGCCGTCAGGCATCTGCTCGCTGATCATCGACAGCTGGCGGCCGCTTTCCGCATCCTCGGTGGTCAGCTGCATGCCCTTCGCGGTGATATCCACCCGCCAGGCCGGATCGAAACTGAAACCGACCCACTGGCTCGTCGCCGCGCTGCTGTCCATGCAGCCCCGCCCGGTGGACTGCACGCGGTGGGTCTTGTGCACTATCCAGCGGCCATCTTCCTCGGCCACCTCCAACTCCGCAAACATCGACTGTTGCCCTGGCTGGCCGACATCATCGAACAGGCGCCGCAACTCCGGAGTCGGCTGCAGCAGCCGGTCATGCTCCCGGCCACAGGCGCGCAATGTCCAGTGTTTGTCCCCGCGCTCCAGCATCCCCGCGACCCGCTGTGCCTCCGACTCGCCCCCGGACGGCCATAGTGACCAGGAGGCACAGCCGCTGAGGCTGAACGCCATTCCCAGGGCCGCAAAAAGCGAAAATCGGCCTTTCCATACCGCCATAGTGTGAACCTCTTTGAAGAATCGTCTATAAACCGATGAATTGCTTGTGTTTGATGGTCACATTCCGTGTTTGCAGTGGTAATCTGTGACCACTTTTCCAATTGGCCCGGGTTTCCCACTGTCTGGATAGAACATGAATATCATAAAAACCTTGACGCTGGCTTCGCTGGTTTTCCTTACGGCCTGTTCCTCGAAGCAGGAAGTAGTACAGGCTCCCCCGGCACCTTCCTGGGCCGACTCCCGCATCGACAACCTCACCACGCTGGCTACCCAGCAGGGCTACGAGATCGAGCGTGAAGGCGAACAGATCCGCCTGCTGATCCCGGTCGATGGCAACTTCCATCCCAAGCGCACCCTGCTGCTGCCGTCCGGCCTGGTGCCACTGAGCAAGGTAGCACAGGCGCTGAAGATCGACAGCGCCAGCCGCCTCACCGTAGTCGGCCACAGCGACAGCGACGGCAGTCACGAACTGAACGAGAAGCTGAGCCTGGAACGGGCCCAGGCGGTGGCCAACGTGCTGCGCCTCGGTGGTATCGAGCGTCAGCGCATGCACCTGCGGGCGATGGCCGAGAACCAGCCCCGTGCCGATAACAGCACCTATACCGGGCGCAAGCTGAACCGGCGGGTGGAGATCATTCTCACCCCGTACCAGGCCACCAGCGTCGCCCTGGCGGAGTGATAGCCTGAACAAGCAAGCGGTTGAGGCCTGTCGTCGAGCAGGCGCTCGACAACCCGGAGCAGGGCTGAGCCGGGAGCAAGGCCGGGGTGTAGCGCGCCTGCGCTACGCCGGCGAACTCCCAGCCGTTCCAGCAGCAGCCGTCGTCGAGTCGATCACGACCCGGTCCAATCACGGCCCGAGCCGCTCGACAACCCAGGCGGCGGAGCTTCTGGCGGAATAGCGCCACACAACGCCTTTCCTAGTGTTTCCAGGGCTCGCCCCGGGTTCTCCCTTCCCTCCTGACCTGCAGTTGCATGGCCGCCTTGGCCAGCATGCTGGCGCTGGTCGGTGCGGTCATGAACAGGAAAACAGTGATCAGCAGCTCATGCAGACCGATTTCGCCGGTACTGCTGAAATACAGCATGGATGCCAGCACCAGCGCACCGACCCCAAGGGTGGTGGCCTTGGTCGGACCATGCAGGCGCATGTAGAAATCCGGCAACTTGAACAGGCCGAAGGAGCCGATCAGCGCGAACAGACTGCCGATCAGCAACAACCCCGCCACCAGCCATTCGATCAGGCCTTCCATATTCGCTCCTATTCGATGATATTGCCGCGCAGCAGGTACTTGGCCACGGCCACGGTGCCGACGAACCCCATCACCGCAATCAGCAGTGCCGCCTCGAAGTACAGGTTCGACCGCAACAGCAGGCCGAACAGGATGAGCAGCGCGATGGCGTTGATATACAGGGTGTCCAGTGCCAGTACCCGGTCGGGCATGTCCGGCCCCCTGAGCAGCCGCAACAGGCATAGCAGCATGGCCAGCGACACCATGCCCAGACAGAGGATGATCACGTTCTGGAGCATTCGAATATCTCCATCAGAGGTTTCTCGTAACGCTGCTTGATCACGTCGATCAGTTCCTGCGCATCCGGTACATCCAGACCATGAATCAACAGGCTGCGGTGATCGTCACTGATATCCGCCGACACCGTGCCCGGGGTCAGGGAGATGGTATTGGCCAGCACGCTGATGGCGAACTCGTCACGCAACTCCAGCGGGTAGACCACGAATGCCGGACGCAACCGGGCATTCGGCCCGAGCACCATGCGTGCCACCTGGAAATTGGCGATGACGATATCGCCCAGCACCCGCAGCATGAAACCGGCCAGTACCCCCGGCCTGTACAGGGTTGGCGGATTCGGCCAGAACAGCCGGGTCAGCTGCGGGATCAGCAGCGCCAGCAGCAATCCCAACAGCAGCGAGCCAAGCGACAGCTGGTTGACCAGCAGCTGCCAGATGATCAGCAGCAGCAGGCTCAGCCAGGGATGGGGCAACCAGCGTCTGCGGCTCACCATGGCCCCCTCCCGCCCAGCACTTGCCGGGCGTAGCCGCTCGGCTCCAGCAACTGCGCCGCGGTGGCATCCAGGTAGCCCAGCAGCGGTTCGGCGAATACCACCAGTAGCGGTGAGCACAGCAGCAGCGCTACCGCTGCCAGCAGGCGCACCCGGTCCAGCGGCTCGCCCGGAGGAGCTGCCGGGTCTATGCGCCAGAACAGTGTAGTGCCAGCCCGGCTCATGGCGATCAGCGCCAGCAGGCCACTACCCAGCAGCAGCGAGTAGAACCAGGCGGCAGCTATTCCGGTGCCGGCGGCGCGCAGCAACAGCAGCTTGCCGACGAACCCGGACAGCGGCGGCAGGCCGATCACCGATATTGCCGCCAGGAAGAACAGGCCGCCGAACAGCGTTGGCCTGGGCAGCGCCGGCCCCGGCACCAGCCGCCCGACGAAGCGCCAGCCACGACAGCGCGACAGCACCCCGGCCAAAAGAAACAGCGCGCCACAGATCCAGGTGGAGTGCACCAGATAAAACAGGCTGCCGACCAGGGCCGCGTGACTGTTCATCGCCAGCCCGGCCAGCAGAGTACCCACCGACACCAGCAACAGATAGGCGACCAGACCGTTCAGGGTACTGGCCGCCAGCGCACCTATGCTGCCCAGCACCAGGGTCAGCAGGCCCGCCGGCCACAGCCAGGCGTCAGCCAGTTGCGCCAGCGGCCCGGCAGCACTCTCGCCGAAGATCTGCGTGTAGACCCGCAGAATGGAATAGATACCGACCTTGGTCATGATCGCGAACAGCGCCGCCACCGGCGGCGTGGCTGCCGCATAGGCCCTGGGCAGCCAGAAGTACAGGGGGAATACCGCCGCCTTGAGGCCGAACACCACCAGCAGCAGCATGGCTGCCGCACCCACCAGCGGGATGTCGGCCGGCGCCAGCTGCGCGACGCGCTGGGACAGATCGGCCATGTTCAGGGTGCCCAGCACCCCGTACAGGGTACCTACCGCAATCAGGAACAGCGCCGAGCCGAACAGGTTGAGCACTACGTAATGCAGCCCCGAGCGGACCCGGGCCGAGCCGGTGCCGTGCAGCAACAGCGCGTAGGAGGCGATCAGCAGAATCTCGAAGAACACGAACAGATTGAACAGGTCGCCGGTCAGGAAGGCGCCATTGATGCCCATCAGCTGAAACTGGAACAGCGCATGAAAATGCGCACCCAGCGCATCGTTTCCACGCACCGCGTACAGCATCGCCGCCGCAGCCAGTACCGCGCTCACCAGCAACATCAGCGCCGCCAGATGATCCACCACCAATACGATGCCAAACGGCGGCGCCCAGTTGCCGGCGGCATAGACCTGCAGGCCGCCGGTGGCCTGCCCCATCAACAGTATCGCCAACGGCAACTGCAACAGCGTTGCCAGCAGACCCAGAATGCGCTTGAGCCGCAGTCGCCGCGGCCCGGCCAGCAGCAACAGCGCACCGCAGAACATGGGCAGGATAATCGGCACAACCGCCAGGTGATCCATCATTGCTCTCCCCTGCCGTCCACGTGATCATTGTCCAGCTCGCCCTGGGCCCGCAACGCCAGCACCAGGGAAAAGGCGGTCATGCCGAAACCGATCACAATGGCCGTCAGCACCAGCGCCTGGGGCAGCGGGTCGGTGTGCGCCGCCACCTGGCCAATGACCGGCGGCATGCCGGTATGCAGACGGCCCATGGCGAACAGGAACAGGTTCACCGCATAGCTGATCAACGTCAGCCCCACCACCACCGGAAAGGTCCGCGCCCGCAGCATCAGGTAGACACCGGACATGGTCAGCACACCCAGCGTCAGGGCATAGAGCAGTTCCATCAGTCGGCCTCCTTGCCAGCCTGGGGTGACAGTCTGCCCAGGTTGGACAGGATCAACAGCGTGGCGCCGACTACCGTGAGGTACACGCCCAGGTCGAACAACATTACTGTGGCCAGCTCGATGTCCGCCACCAGCGCAACGTCGACATGGCCGAAGGCACTGGTCAGGAATGGGTAACCGAACAGCCAGGCACCCAGCCCGGTAAGGCCGGCAATGATCACCCCACCACCGGCCAGCCAGTGGTAGTTCAGCGCCCAGCGCTGATCGGTCCAGGCATTGCCGCTGGCCACGTACTGCAGGATCAGCGCCACCGCGGTGATCAGCCCGGCGATAAAGCCGCCCCCCGGCAGGTTATGCCCACGCAGGAAGATAAATACCGAGACCATCAGCGCCAGCGGCAGGATCAACCGCGACAGGTTGTTCAACAGGAAAGGCTGACGATCCTGCGCCCAGGGTCGGCCCTGGGTATCGGTCAAGGGTCGCCGCAGGCGCAGGCCGTCGATCAGGGCGAAGATCGCGGTGGCGGCAATCGCCAGTACGGTGATCTCGCCCATGGTATCGAAGCCGCGGAAGTCCACCAGAATCACGTTCACCACGTTAGTCCCCCCACCACCGGGCAGGCTGTTGGCGAGGAAGTAACCGGCAATGCTGTCATAGGGGCGGGTAAGCACCGCGAGACACAGCACCGTGACCAGCAGCCCGGCCAACCCGGCAATCAGCACATCGCGACTGCGCCGCCGTGCGGAGGACTCCCGCGGCGTGCGCCACGGCAGGAAGAACAATGCCAGCATCATCAGGATGATGGTCACCGACTCTACCGACAGTTGGGTCAGTGCCAGGTCCGGTGCCGAGAAGCGGGCGAACGCCAGCGCCACGAACAACCCCACCACGCTGAGCATGACCAGCGCTACCAGCCGCCGCCGATGCCAGCAGGCGGTCGCCGCTGCGGCAACCATCAGCATCAGTGCACCGACCAGCGTTGCACCATCCACCGGGGTCATCGGCACCGCGCCACGCACCGACGGCAATTGACGCAGCCAGAAACCACTGACCAGCAGCGCCGTGAGCAGCAGCCAAACCAGGTAGCGCTGCAGCGATACGCCCTCGAAGCGCAGGGTGAACAGCGCCGCCAGATTCACCAGCCGTTGCACCTGCTGTTCGAAGATATCCCTGGCATCCAGCCGTGGCAGATGCACGTGCCAGGCCAGCAGTCGCCGACGACCAAAGTAGATCAGGCAGCCCAGCAGCAGCGCTACCACACTCATCAGCAGCGGCAGGTTGAAGCCGTGCCAGAGTCCGAGACTGTAGGGCGGCAGCTCGCCGCCCAAAGTGGCACCTGCCGCCACCGCCAGCAAACCGGCCACGGTGACGCCAGGCAACAGCCCCACCAGCAGACACAGCGCCACCAGGATTTCCACCGGTACCTTCATGTAGCGGGTCGGTTCATGCGGCGGGAATTTCGGCAGGTTCACCGGCTTGCCATTGAAGAACACGTCATGGATGAAGCGCAGTGAGTAGGCCACCGAGAACACCCCGGCGACCACCGCCAGCAGCGGTATGACCCAGCTGTAGTTGCCGAACTGGTGCTGTTGCAGGGTCTCGGTAAAGAACATTTCCTTGCTCAGGAAGCCGTTGAGCAGCGGCACACCGGCCATCGCTGCGGCAGCGACCATGGCCAGGGTCGCGGTATGCGGCATGTACTGCCATAGACCGTTGATGCGGCGCATGTCGCGGGTGCCCGTCTCATGGTCGATGATGCCCGCGGCCATGAACAGCGAGGCCTTGAAGATCGCATGATTGATGATGTGGAATACCGCGGCGACCGCCGCCAGCCGGGTATCCAGCCCCAGCAGCAGCGTGATCAGTCCCAGGTGGCTGATCGTCGAGTAGGCCAGCAAGCCCTTGAAATCATGCTGGAACAGCGCCGTGCAGGCCCCCACCAGCAGCGTGACAAGGCCGGTGATGCTGACCAGCAGGAACCACAGATCGGTATCCGACAGTGCCGGATACAGGCGCGCCAGCAGAAATACCCCGGCCTTGACCATGGTCGCCGAGTGCAGATAGGCCGATACCGGGGTCGGTGCAGCCATGGCATGCGGCAACCAGAAGTGAAACGGGAACTGCGCCGACTTGGTGAACACACCCAGCAACACCAGCACCAGGATCAGCGGATACAACCGGTGGGCGCGGATCACCTCTCCCGCCGCCAGCACATCGCTGAGCTGATAGCTGCCGACCACCTGCCCGAGCAGGAGCACGCCGGCCAGCAGCGCCAGTCCGCCGCCGCCGGTAACCACCAGGGACATGCGCGCCCCCTTGCGCGCCTCGGTGGAATGCGACCAGTAACCGATCAGCAGAAAGGATGACAGGCTGGTCAGTTCCCAGAAGAATATCATCAACAGCAGGTTTTCCGACAGCACCACGCCGAGCATGCTGCCCATGAATATCAGCAGCAGGCAAAAGAAGCGCCCCATCGGGTCCTGCTTCGACAGGTAATAGCGGGCATAGAGGATGATCAGGATACCGATGCCGAGAATCAGCAGCGCAAACAGGAAACCCAGGCCATCCAGGCGAAAGCTGATACTCAGGCCCAGCCGTTCGATCCAGGGCCAGCTCTCGACCAGAACCTCCCCCGCGAACACGCCGGGCGCCCGGGTCCATAGCAGTACCAGACCCGCTATCGGTGCCAGCATGGTCGCCAGCGCACACAGTGAACGGCCCCTGTTGTGCGTCAGCAGTGGCAGTACGACACACACCATCGGCAGTAGAACGATCAGTGCCAGGATCATCCCGGATACTCCATGGATCTGACGAGGTCTCAGCGCGGGCCGCTTTGAGCGTACCGCTGAAACAAACATAGACCATGGGAGGATTGCCGTGGCATCAACGGCACGGACGAACAGGGACTAAGAGGGATGCCTCGCGTCCCTACGGACGCAAGAGCATGTCAGGCCGAGCTTCATCTCGACCTGACAAGAGATGAACTACTTGCTGACCCGCGAAACACCATTGACCGTGAGGATGCGCACCCTTTCACCGGCAGCGAAGGACACATTCGGATCGACTTCCTGGACATAGGCCCGGGTCGTTCCACCATCCTCGCGTACGGTGATCTCGATACCCTGGTTGCGGGTGATGCCTTCTTCGGCGGCCGCACCGGCCATACCGCCGGCCACCGCACCCAGTACCCCGGTGATGATGCTGCCACGGCCACCACCGACCGAGCTACCGGCCACCCCACCGATCACCGCACCAGCACCGGTGCCGATATTGGTCTTGGTACCCTCGATCTGCACCAGCCGAACCGATTCGACGGTGCCCATGCGTACGGTCTGCGGCGCCCGTGCTTCAGAGCGGCTGTAGGTGTCGCCAGTCAGGTTCGAGGCGCAACCACCCAGTACCAGCAATGCACCGAACAGGCAGCTCATGAGAATTCGTGTGTTCATGTTTCACCATCCCGTTTCCAGTGTGAGACCCTCTTCAGGTCACTCGATTATGCGCTTGTGCCCGCTGTCTGTGTCTCACCGTTGGACTGCAAACAGACGGAAATGTTGCGCATGGCCTTTCATCGGTTTTACCCGCCATCCCGTCGAGATCGACTGCGCTTTGTTTTAGACTACGCGCCAGTTTTTAGCGGCATGGCGAACCATGCACCGCTCCAATGCCTGCCGCAATCAACGGCCATTGTCGCAGGTTTCCGTTCTCGCTGTACCCGCCAGAATAATAACAACGCCCGCAGGTCACGAACACCGACGTTATCGGAGACAATTGCATGCCCATATTTCAGGCAGCGTGGATCTATTACCTGAACAACAGCGCCCTGGTGCTCAACGGCCTGGCGCTGTTCTATGCCCTGAGTGGCAGCTGGCTGATCCTCGCCACCCAGCTGCGTACCGTCCGCGCGCTGCGCCTGGTAAGCGGCCCGACCGCGGTGCTGGCATCCAGCCTGCCGCTGGCCACCCAGCGCAGCAACCGGCTGTTCATGCTGGTCGGCGGCGTCTGCCTGGCGCTGGCGCTAGGCTTGAGCCTGGTCTCCCGACTGGTCTGACACCTGCTGCCGGCTGATCACCGGATTGGCATACTGGCGCAACCACCACTGACGCTGATCCGCCGGGCAGGCGGCCAGGCGCTGGGCAAAACGGGTCTGCTCCTCGGCCAGCACCGCCGCCTCGAACTGCTCGCGCCAGCCGCTGATATCCACGCCTGTCTCTGCTCCCAGGTGTTCAACGGCCAGATAGTTGCTCGGATACAGGCGGTACAGGCTGAGAATCTGCCGGTCCGCCTCGGCCGCCACCGCTTTGGCATCGGCATAATCGCCGGTCAACGGTGTGCCGAAGGCGATATGCACCCGTCCCTTGTAGCCGGTCAGGCCCTTGGCAATCGAACTGTCATCCTCGCCCGGCTGCTTCTGGTAGCTACCGGTACGCTCACGCTGTTCCAGTTCCCGCGCCTTCATCTGGTCGCACGGGTCCCATTCGTAGGCAATGGACACCGGCACCATGTTCAGCGAGCGCACCACATCGGCAAAGTCCTCGTTCTTGCGACTCATGCACAGCATCTTGATGATCGCCGTGTCGGTGCGATCGCAGCCGTCCTTGGCCCGCCCCTCGCTCTGCGCGATCCACACCGAGTGGCCGCCGAGAATCGAGTGGCTGATATAGGCCGACAACGTCTGGTAGACCGACAGCTTCTCCCGCCGCCCGCTGACCGAGCGATGCACGATAAAGCACTTGTTCAGTCGCATCAGGTCACTGACGAAGGAGCGTTGCAGCAGGTTGTCGCCGATGGCGATACGCGGCGTCGGGTGCCCACCATGGTACAACGCGTAGTTGACGAAGGCCGGGTCCATGGCGATATCCCGGTGGTTGGCGAGAAACAGATGGGGCTGGGTCTTGCTGAGATTATCCAGCCCACTGTAGGTAACGGTCAGCGTGCTGCGTTCGATCACCTTGTCCAGCCAGGGTTCGAGGCGCTGCTGCAGTGCCGCCACGGTATCCACTCCCTGTGCCTCGCGGCGCAGCGCGGAGCCGACCAGTTTCGATGTCACGCCCGGCAGCCACCGGCTCAGGCGGGGAAAGCGGTAGCCGGCCAGCGTCTGCAATAGCTCCTGGTCCTGCAGCAGCCGCTGCATGACCGCAGGCACTTCATCATCTCCATAGGGCCGGATGGCATCGAACTCGCCCATGTATTCCTCATTACCTTGGGTATAAAGCGCGCATTATGCGGCGCAGCGGATGGACTCACAATTCCCCTGTGACGGTTTCGTCCAATCCAGGGCCGCAACATGGGCTAAACTACGCATCCCACGCCCTACCCCGGAGCCTCCCCATGCCGCTATTGGACGAACATGCCGATTATTGTCCGCACTGCGGTGAACCGATCAGTCTGCTGGTCGATGTCAGTGGCGGCTCGCAAAGCTATATAGAAGACTGTCAGGTGTGCTGCCAGCCGATCCACGTGAATCTGTGGGTGGATGCCAACCTGCAGAACTATCAGCTGGATCTGCGCCGGGAGGAGGACGCCCTGTGAGTGGCCGGCTAGCCCAGTTCAGCGCCCCGCTGGCCAGCGTGCCGGACAGCTGGCAGCCCAGCTGGAACCTGTCCCCTGGTCAGCGCCTGCTGATCCTGCGCAAGGTCGACAACCAGCTGGAATGTGTGGAGGTGCTGTGGAATCTGACCCCCGGCTGGCTGCGCGACCTGAGCCGCGCGCCTTTCAGTGCACAGGCCGAGTTCCTGCACGACAAGCCGATGTTCCGCGAACCGCTGGTACAGCGCCGTTGCCTGATCCCGGTGGATGGCTTCTACATCTGGAAGCAGCAGGGCCAGCGCAAGCAGCCCTGGTATCTGCGCCGCGAGCAAGGCGGCCTGGCGCTGGCCGGGCTGTGGGAACGCTACGCGTTGGACGACGGCAGTTACTGGGACAGCTGTACCCTGATCACCGCGCCGGCCAAGGGCCTGCCGGCGCGCCTCGGTGAACGCATGCCGGTCACCCTGAACCGGGCGGAGCAGGCCATCTGGCTGGCCGCTGCCACCGCGCCACGGGCGCTGCAACCGCTGCTGCTCAATGCCGACTCCGAAGTGCAGTTGATGTATCCGGTCAACCCGGCGGTCAGCAGCCCCGCCACCCAGGGGCCGCAGTGCTGCAATCCGACCGGATTGGCCGTGCGACTGGACTGACCGGGCGGCCTGCCAGTCAATAACGTCGGCGAGCAGGCGCTCGCCAACCCGACAAGACTACACCTTGAATTGATTGATCAGCCGGCGCTGATGCTCGGCCAGTTTGGTCAGGCCGGCGCTGGCGGTGGATGATTCACCGGCACCTTCGGCTACCGCATTGGCAACCGCACCGATGGTGCTGACGTTGCGGTTGATGTCCTCGGCCACCGCGCTCTGCTGTTCCGCTGCACTGGCGATCTGGATGTTCATGTCGTTGATCACCGACACTGCCTGGGTGATCGAGGTCAGCGCCGCATCCGCCTCTTCGGCCTGCAATACACTTTCGCCGGTACGGCTGCGGCTCTGCTCCATGACCTTGACCGTCTGCCGGGTACCGGCCTGCAGTTGCTCGATCATCTTCTGGATTTCCGCGGTGGAGTTCTGCGTCTTCTGTGCCAGGGTGCGCACCTCATCGGCGACCACCGCAAAGCCGCGCCCCTGCTCGCCGGCCCGTGCGGCCTCGATCGCCGCGTTCAACGCCAGCAGGTTGGTCTGCTCGGCAATACCGCGGATGGTATCCAGGATCGAGGTGATGTTCTCGCTGTCACGGGCCAGGCTCTGCACGGTCTCGGCGGCGCGCTCGATATCCCCGGCCAGGTTCTGGATGGTTTCTGCGGTCTGTTGCACCACCTGCCGGCCGTGACTGGCCGAGCCATTGGCATTGCCCGCCGCCTCGGCCGCCAGACTGGCGTTGCGCGCCACATCCTGGGCGGTGGCGGTCATTTCCGTTACTGCCGTCGCCACCAGTTCGATCTCACTGAGCTGACGCTGCACACCATCGTTGGTACGCATGGCGATGTCGGCGGTATGTTCGGCGGCATCGGTCACCTGCTGCACTGAGCCGACCACCTCGCGGATCATGCCCTGCAACTTGTCGAGAAAGGCATTGAAACCACGGGCTATATCACCGAACTCGTCGCTACGCCGATCATCCAGCCGCTGAGTCAGATCGCCCTCGCCGCGGGCCACATCGTTGAGCATGGCAGCCAGTTGCCGGGCCGGTCGGGCCAGGCCGTAGCCCACCGCCAGCATGATGCCGAGACCGGCCAGAGCGATGACCACACCGATCACCGCCAGGGTAATCGCTTCGCCGGTCTGGCGCTGTGTCAGTTCGGCGTCCAGCGCCTGCAGATCGGCCATCACCACCTGTAGCGGCAGACTGATCAACAGCGACCAGTGGGTGCCGGTGTCACCGATCGGCACCGGCATCCACAGGTCCACTCGACCCGCCTCGCTATCCACCTGATACAGGGACTGTTCACCCAGACGCTGCAGGCTGCTCAACTGTGCCCTGCTCAGTACCTGCGCTGCCGGATCGCCCGGTGCTGCGCCATCGCCGGTCCAGGCCACCAGACGACCATTGGTGCTGACCAGCGCCTGGGCTCCTTGCCCGTCATACAGCCGACGATTGCTCTGCTCCAGCATGGACTGCAGAAACGCCAGCGACAGATCAGCACCAGCGATACCCGCGAACTGTCCATCGAGCATGATCGGCACGGTAAAGGATGACAGCATTATGCTGGTACCACCCAGATCATAGGGCGCCGGATCGATCACGCAGGCACGCTGCTCATCGCGCGGACAGAAATAATACTCACCGGCCCGCACACCGGTTTCCAGCATGCTTTCATCGGTCAACTCGGCCAGGAGATCCAACGTCACCGCACCATCCGCCTCACGAAACCAGAAAGGCATGAAGCGACCATTCTCGTCATGCCCCGGCTCACCTCTTCCCCGATAGAAGTCGTCCAGGTCATCGAATACACCTGGCTCCCAGGTGACATAGGTCGCCAGCAGCGTGGGCTGCTCTTCCAGTATCCGGCGGACGTAGCGCTGCATTTCCTCGCGGCTCATGGCCAACGCCGGCAGACCATCCTCCTGCTCCTCGCCCAACTGCTGGTTGAGCAATGCCAACTGTTCGGTGACCAGCAGGGGCTGCTCCAACTGTCGCTGGATGCGCAGGGTCTCGGCTGAGGCGATGGCCTCGACCTGGCTGCGTATACGCTGCTCCAGCATCTGCTCACTGCGTTCGATAACCACGCTCTGATTGCGCTCGAAGGCGAACAGCGCATACAAGGTCGTGATAGCAACCGCCACGAACAGACAGGCACCTGCCAGCGCGGCAATGGATAACTGGATAGATTTGAATTTCATGAGAGCCTCGGCCAGGGGTCTGATGAACGCTTTATCGGCAGCCACAGTCAAACCTTCAATCCGATCTGCTATTGTTCGAAAAATCGAAGCCGTTAACTTCAACTCCGAAACTCCGAAATCACGGAAGGAAATCCGTCATGCGTACCCGTCGTCTACTTTGCTGCCTGCCGTTCATGTTGCTGGCCAGCTGTGAAAGCGTTCAGACCACTCAGGGTGGGGCCGTCGGTGTGGACCGCAGCCAGTATATGTTCAGCGCATTGTCCAGTGCCGAGGTCGACCAGATGGCCGCCGAGTCCTACAAGGAAATGCTCGACGCCGCCAAGAGCAAGAACCTGCTCAATACCGATGCGGCCATGCTCAAGCGGTTGCGCACCATCGCCGACCGGCTGATCAAGGAAGTCGCCCACTTCCGCCCGGATGCAACCAACTGGGCCTGGGAGGTCAACCTGATCAAGAGCGATGAGCTCAATGCCAGTTGCATGCCCGGCGGCAAGATCATTTTCTACAGCGGCATCATCAGCAAGCTGGAGCTGACCGATGACGAAATTGCCCAGATCATGGGCCACGAAATCGCCCACGCTCTGCGTGAACATGGCCGTGAAGCCATTTCCCGCGCCTATACCACCCAGATGGGTACCCAGGTGATCGGCTCGCTGCTGGGGCTGGGCGAAGGCGCCCGCCAGGCGGCGGACATGGCGGTGCAGTATGGATTGACCCTGCCCAACAGCCGTTCCAACGAAACCGAAGCCGACCTGATCGGTCTGGAGCTGGCGGCCCGTGCCGGTTACAAGCCGGAAGCGGCAGTCTCGCTGTGGCAAAAAATGGCCAGTGCCGCCCAGGGCGAGCCACCGGCCTTCATGAGTACCCACCCGTCCTCATCGGGCCGTATCCAGAACCTGCAGAGCAACATTCCCAAGGTGCAGCCACTCTACGAAGGAGCAAAATAGCGCCTGGATATTCGGGTAAATCACCAACTTGCCCCCGACATTAGTCTATTTTCCGTAATTAGTGGTTGATTTTTCAGGTATTTCATTTATGTTACAGCGGCCGGAATATCCGGCCGCCCCGTGGGCCACCCTGCATAAGCACCCGAGGAGTAGCATGATGAAAAGAACACTAATCGCCAGCGCCGTTGCCGCTGGTCTGCTGAGTCTGCCAACCCTGTCCGTTGCCCAGGGCGGCGGTTTTGTCGAAGACGCCAAGGCCAACCTGAGCCTGCGCAACCTGTATTTCGATGGTGACTACAAGAACAGCCCCAATTCCCCGAGTGATCGCGAATGGGGTCAGGGCTTCATGCTCAAGTTCAATTCCGGCTACACCCAGGGCCCGGTCGGTTTGGGTCTGGACGTGTTCGCCCGCTCGGGTATCCGCCTGGATTCCGGCAGCCGCCGCGGCAAAGCCGATACCAGCCGCCAACCCGGCACCATGTTCCCGCTGGAAAATGACGGCAGCGCCGTAGAGGAATTCAGCCAGATCGATTTCGCTGCCAAGGCCAAGATTTCCAACACCGAGCTGAAAGCCGGTCGCGGCCTGGAGCCGAACCTGCCGATCGCGGTGCGCAATGACGGCCGTCTGCTGCCGCAGACCTACAGCGGCGCCATGCTGACCTCCAACGAAATCGACAACCTGACCCTGCGCATCGGTCACCTGGACGAGTCCAGCGGACGCGCTGCCACCTCTCATGAGGGTCTGCGCATCGGCGGTAGCAACGTCAATGCAGATGTCAACAAGTTCCAGTACCTCGGCGGTGATGCCAAGCTGGGTGAGAACCTGGTAGCCAGCTACTACTTCGCCCAGTTGAAGGATTACTACAACCAGCACTTCCTGGGCGCGGTACATACCCTGGACCTGGGTGCCGGCCAACTGATCACCGACCTGCGCTACTTCGACAGCGACTCCCACGGTGCCAACAGCAGCGCCACTGGCCGTGCCAATGGCTACACCGCTCGCGGCGTGAACAACAATGGCGAAGTGGACAACCGCGCAATGAGCGCCATGTTCACCTACAAGCTGAGCAACCACGCGCTGGGCCTGGGTTACCAGAAGATGAGCGGCGACAGCGACTTCGCCTTCCTGGACAATGGTGGCGGCTCCACTGCCTACCTGATCACCGACTCGCAGATCAACAAGTTCGAGCGTGCCGGCGAGAAGACCTGGGTGGGTGAGTACAGCTACAACTTCGCCGATTATGTACCCGGCCTGAGCTTCGGCGCCAAGTACCTGCGCGGCAGCGACTTCGATGTCGCACCCGGTAACGGTGACAAGGAATGGGAACGCAACCTGCGCCTGGACTACACCGTCCAGCAGGGCTTCCTGAAGGACCTGGGCGTATCCCTGCGTCACGCCAGCCTGCGTACCGATGCAGCCCAGGCTGACCAGGACCAGCTGCGGGTCTACCTGACCTACAACTTCGTTCTGCTCTGATCTACCCAAAGCCCCGGCCCAGCGCCGGGGCTTTGCTATCACCAGGGCACCTTTTCGGGTGTACCATGGTCTCCATGTACAGGCAGTAACCGGAGACCACCATGAACGACCAACCGCAGGGTTTCGGCAAAGCCTTCAGCCACACCGGCTTTCGCTGGAAACTGGGCAGATACGCCCGCGCCGCCGGCCATGAGGTGGTGGAGAAGGCGTTATGGCTGTACTACGCAGCCCAGAGCCCGGATACACCCCGCTGGGCCAAGACCGCCATCTACGGCGCGCTGGGCTACTTCATCTTCCCCCTGGATGCCATTCCCGACTTTGCTGCGGTAGTAGGTTATACCGACGATCTCGGTGTGCTGGCCGCGGCACTGGCCACGGTATCCATGTACATCACCGACGAAATCAAGGACCGCACCCGCCAGACCATGGGCAGGTGGTTCAGCCCCATCCCCGTCAGAACCGACCAGCCTGACTGACAGGCGAGTCAAAGCTGCCTTTCTCGAAGACCCGAACTCAAGGCCCTGGATATCAAGGCGCAGACTTGCGACAGGGAGGCCCACATCAACGGCTTCATCGATCACATATGCAAATATAGAATAAATAAATTCTTTTTTATTCTTTTTTAAAAGTCAAGCTGTCGTTTATGTTACAGCTCTACGTCAGGGTGCCACTCGACCACGCAGAGCCGGATGACGCATCGTCAACATATCAACGGAGCTTGAACCATGAACTATTCCCTGCTTACCCGCGCTGTGGCCGCCGGTATCCTGACCACCGCCCTGCCCTCACTGGCCTCTGCCGCTGAAGGCTTTGTCGAAGGCGCCTCGGCAACCCTCGGGCTGCGCAACTTCTACATCAACCAGGACAACCGCAGTGGCGACGCAGCCCCTTCCAAGGCGGAAGAATGGGGCCAGGGTTTCCTGCTGGACTTTCAATCCGGTTATACGCAAGGCCCGGTTGGCTTCGGTCTCGATGCGCTTGGCCAGGTGGGGATCCGCCTGGATTCGGGTGGACGCCAGGGCAAAGCCGACCGCAGCCGTGATCCGGGCATCGTATTCCCGGTTGAGAGTGACGGCAGCGCAGTAAGCGATTTCAGTCGTATCGACTTCACCGCCAAGGCCAAGATTTCCAATACCGAACTGAAATACGGCACCCTGCTACCCAAGTTGCCGGTACTGACGCTGAACGATGGTCGCCTGCTGCCACAGACCTTCCGCGGCGGCCAGCTGAGCTCCACCGATATAGATCGCCTGAGCCTGGTCGCCGGCCAGATCGAGAAGGCCAAGGGCCGTGCATCCAGCGACTATGAGGAACTGCGCATCGCCGGCGGTACCGAACGGGTCGATCAGTTCCGCTTTGTCGGCGGAGACTACAAGGTGACCGACAACCTGACCGCCAGCTACTACTTTGGCGAACTGGAAGACTACTATCGCCAGCATTATGTGGGTGCTGTGCATCACATCACCCTCGGTGGCGGCAAGCTGAGCACCGACCTGCGCCACTTCGACAGCAATGCCCATGGCGCCAACGATGATCAGGATGCCGGTTATGGCGCCGAGGTCGACAACCGCGCCAGCAGCATCCTGTTCAGCTATGGCCACAGCGGCCATAACCTGGGTGTGGGCTATCAGAGACTGAGCGGCGACAGCAACTTCCCGTTCATCAACAACGGCGACGGCGCCACCGCCTACCTGATTACCGACTCGCAGATCGGCAAGTTCGAACGCGCCGGCGAGAAGACCTGGCTGGCGCGCTACGGCTATGACTTCGCCAATGCCGGCCTGCCCGGTCTGAAAACCTCGGCGACCTATCTGCGCGGCAAGGACATCGATACGGCCCCCGGCGTTCGCGATACCGAATGGGAACGCGATCTGCGGATCGATTACACGATACAGGACGGCTTCCTCAAGGATGTCGGCTTCTCCCTGCGGCATGCCAGCCTGCGCAGCGATGTACAGCGCGACCGCGATGAGGTCCGTGCCATCGTCAACTACACCTTTACCCTGCTGTAACAGGCAGGCGGAGCCCCCAATCGCCCCGAGACGGGGCTCCCACAGAACCCAGCCAAACCGGTGGGAGCGGCGCCCCGCCGCGATTGGCGCCGCAAGGCGCCCGGGGCTCGGTACTGAATTGGCAATACCCAAATTTCCATACGGGGGCAATACCCATGCGCAACGAACTGATCCGCTATCTCATCCTGCCGGGCTGGCAAGGCTCCGGCCCCGACCATTGGCAAACGCACTGGCAGCAATTGCTGCCCAACGCCCAGCGGGTGGAACAGGCGAACTGGCAGCACCCGCAGCGGAGCGACTGGGTGGCTGAGCTTGAGCGCAACGTGGCCGCCGATCCGACTCCAGTGGTGCTGATCGCCCATAGCCTGGGCTGCATCACCGTCGCACACTGGGCCGCCGCGACGTCACCAGCCTTGCGTAGCCGGGTGCGCGGTGCGCTGCTGGTGGCACCCGCGGATGTGGAACGTGACACCTGCGCCGAGCCGCTACGCGACTTTGCCCCCATCCCGCGTCAGCTCCTGGGTTTTCCGAGCGTGCTGGTCGGTTCGAGCAATGACCACGCCGCCAGCCAACACCGCGCAGTGACCCTGGGCAGCGGCTGGGGCAGCCAGACAGTGATCCTGGACCAGGCGGGCCATATCAACACGGCGGCGGGCTATACCCGCTGGGAAGACGGCTTCGTGCACCTGTATCAGTTGCAGAGCCGAATCGAGGAACAACGACGTCAGCGCGCCTGACCGGTTACATAGATACCCATGACCCTATATCAGTCACCTGACACCATCCTCACGCTCGAGCAGGTCGCACCCGGCCCGCTGAGCATACGCGCCAAGGCACTGGTCTTCGTTGACCCGGCCTCGCGGCACCTGCACACCGAGCTGGAACGCCTGGCTGCCACCCCGCTGGCCGTGCTGATCCAGGGTGAAACCGGCACCGGCAAGGAGTTGCTGGCCCGCCAGTTGCACAGTGCCAGCCAGCGACCCGGCCCCTTCGTGGCCATCAACTGCGGTGCCTTGAGCAAAGGCCGGGCCGAGGAAGAACTGTTCGGCACGCAACTGCAGGCACTGCCCAGCGGCCGAACCGGCTGGTACGGCGCAGCCAATGGCGGCACGCTGTATCTGGACGAGATCGGCGATCTGCCGCGTGCCCTGCAGGCAAAGCTGCTTACTGCATTGCAGACACATGAAATCCGCCCGGTCGGCACGGGCCACTACACACCGGTGGATGTCCGTCTGATCGCCTCCAGCAGTTTCGATCTGGCCCGAGCGGTGCAGGCCGGCACCTTCAACGCCCACCTCCATGAGTACCTGACCGATGGCCTGCTACCAGTGCCGCCGCTGCGTCTGCGGGTGGCCGATATTCTCCCGCTGGCCGAGTATTTTCTCGCCATTCATGCGCAACGGCTGGAACTGCCGCTGCCCGCGTTTGACGAGGGCGCAGCCAGTCGCCTGCAGGCCCATCGCTGGCCGGGTAATATCCGCGAACTGGAACAGGTGGTGCACCTTGCCCTGCTGACCAGCCAGAATGGGCTGATCAGCGAGCAGGATCTGCACCTGGTGTGAACCGGACGTTCACACCCAGCCCAACCGCCGCCGCAGCCATAACCCGACCAGCAGACCCGCCAGACAGAACAACGCAAATACCCAGCCCGACAGCGCACCGGCCATGATCCCGGACAGCAGCGTGCCCACGGTGCAACCCAGCGCCAGCATGGCGCCCCACCCCATCAGTACCCCGCCCAGCAGACCGCGCAGGGACTGACCAACAGCCGGACGTTTCGGTTGCCAATCGCCAGAGATCAGCGCACTCGCCCAGGACGCCAGCACCAGAGCACTGATAAAGGCCCCGTTATTCGACAGCAGCGCCTGCTTGACCGCCGTGGCGCAGCCGGAGAACCCGTCCAACCCGTGCAGTCGACCCGGCAGCCAGCCCAGGCTATCTGCAGCCGTGCGTGAGATGCTGCCCAGTTCAGCGGTCACGCCGAGCGGCGCCACCCGCAGGTAGCAGATCACCCCCAGCGCACCAATCAGCAGACCACCAACATAGGTCGGCCAGCGCCGACGCCAGATGCGCTGACCAACCGACAGCGCTGCTGCCTCATGTGGCTGGGTCCGGGCAAAGCGCAGCAACAGCCAGGCCAGCACCGCCAGTAGCGCCAACTGCACCAGCAGCGAACCGGCATAGCCCAGTCGGCCTGGCAGCCAGATGGTCGGCGCATCGGCAATCAGCGTGAGATACAGCGGATTCCAGCTAAGGAAGCCGAGCACGAACCCCAGCAGCACGCCCAGCAGGGCAAATACCGAGGCAAAGGCGCCTTCACCCAGCCGATACAGGTGCGCGCTGATACAGGAACCGGAGATCGCCATGCCCAGACCAAACAGGCCTGCACCCAACGCCAGCACCACGCTGACCGGGCCGATATGCGCATCCGGTGGCAGACGGCCGCTGGACGGGTCCGGCACAAAGGTGCCAAACACCGCGTGATAGCCCAGGCTGCCTACTGCCAGCGCCGCCAGCAGACCGAGCAGGCCATTGGGGTCGCGGCGCTCCACATAATCCCGGGTGATGCAGAAGAAGCAGAAGCGCGAACGCTGCAGCAGCACCCCGAACACCGCCCCGGCCAATAACGAGAAGCTCAAGGCGCGCCCCGCCGGGGTCGGCTCGAACAGTAACCAGGCCCAGCCCAGAATGCCGCTGGCCAATACCAGCGCCAGCAGCAGAGCGCCGCTGGCCGGCCGGTCTGCCGTTGTGTGCTTCATCATCCGCAAGTCCTCCCTTGTATTACCAGTCTGTCCCTACACCCGGCCCACACATGGAGGGCCGGGTTCCATCCCGGCCAGCGGAGGCTCAGACAACCCCAATGGTCGAGATGGAACTCGACCCTCCAAAAAAGCCCCGGTCAGAGCAGCAATGCTGTTCACTCAAGCCGGAGCCGGGGTACTGGAAAGGTTGAAAGCACTGCGGTTACTTGCCGCCCCATACCGTGCCAGCGACATTCACCACCGGCACGCCTACGGCATTGCCGTATTCCGTCCATGAACCATCGTAGTTACGCACCTCGTAACCGAGAATCTTGCTCAGGGCGAACCAGGTATGACTGGAACGCTCACCGATGCGGCAATAGGTGATGATCGGCTCGGAACCGTCCACGCCCACCGCGGCATACACCTTGCGCAGCTCATCCGCCGACTTGAAGGTGCCGTCGGCAGCCACCGCCGAACCCCAGGGCACATTCACCGCGCCGGGAATATGCCCTGCCCGGACGGCCAGCTCCTGCACGCCGTCAGGGGCGAAGATGCGCCCGTTGAATTCATCCGGCGAGCGGATATCGATCAGCCTGGCCTGATCCTTGCCCTCGGCCACCGCGACCACATCGACAAAGCGCGCACGCAGCGCCTCGTTACGCTCACCGAGCGTGATATCACCCGCGGCATGGGCGACCTGACGGGTAGTCAGCGGGCGGCCTTCGCTTTCCCACTTGGCCCGACCACCATCCAGCAGCTTGACGTTGTCCACGCCATACACGTCGAAGATCCACGCGCCCCAGGCAGCGAACCAGTTGTTACTGTCGCCATAGAGAATCACCGTGCTGTCCTGCGATATCCCCGCCTCACGCAGCAGTTTCTGGAAGCTGTCCTGCGAGGCGATATCCCGGCGTACCGGATCGACCAGATCGGTATGCCAGTTGAAATTCACCGCGCCGGGGACATGCCCCCGCTCGTACTGGCCGGGATTGACGCTGACTTCAATAATGCGCAGATCAGCCTGATCCAGGTTCTTCTCCAGCCAGTCGGTACTCACCAGTACATCACTGGCGGCAGCCTGCGCCCCTTGCACTACTGCTGCGGCAGCCAATACCCCGGCTCCGAGCCATTGCTTGATGTTCATACCTTCTCCTTGCCTTTCAGGGTGAGCCCGTGCGGGCTGCTCAAGCTGCCGACGCCACACCGGCGCCGGTCAGTCTCCGTTCTGCCGTCAGCTGTAGACCGAGGGCGCAGGGTGCTCCCCGGTCAGCAGCCAGCGGCCGATATCCTTCTGTTTGTGATCCAGCGGGTCATGCAGCGTGTGTACCCGCACGTTGCGCCAGTAGCGGTCGAAGCCGAATTTGGCTGAGGTCGCCCGTGCGCCCATGGTTTCGAATACCTGGCTGGTGATATCCAGCGCCGCGCGGGCCGACAGCAGCTTGGCTTCGGCGATCTGCAGCGCCAGTTCACCGCGCTGCAGCGCAGTCGGATCGGAGCTTTCCCATAGCTGCTGCAGGCGCTCTGCGGCCCTGTCAGCCAATACACTGGCGGCTTGGAGTTGCGTCCATAGATCCCCCAGACGCAATTGGATAAGCACGTCCGCAGTCGGACGGTCCGCCGTCGAACCGGGCCAGCTGCGCGCCCGCTCATGGATGTAGCGCACCGCCGAGTCCAGTGCGCCCACCGCGTTGCCCAGATAGATCTGCACCAGTACCAGTTGCGAGAAACAGGTACGCAAACTCGCCCGTACCGTGCCCAGCCCCTGCTCCAGCAGATCCTTGGGGTCGACGAACACACCTTCGAAGTTCACCGTACCGCTGTCGGTCTGGCGTTGGCCGAAGCCATCCCAGTCGTCGTTGACCAGCAGGCCGTCACGCTGCGCCGGCACCACCAGAAATACCCGGTCTTCCGGACGCGGCCCGCGCGGCGCGCTGACCATCAATACGTCCGCACCCAGTGCGCCGGAGCAGAACGATTTGCTGCCGTGCAACTGGTAGTGCTCCTCTTCGCGGCGCAGCTGCAGGCCGGTATCGCGCCCATTGGTGGCATTACCCCAGAACCAGTCCTGTTCCACCGTGCGACTCAGCCACTGCTGTTGCTGCTGCGCGCTGCCGAACAACTGCAGGGTCACTACCTGCAGATGGTGAAAGGCGAACAGATGGGCCAGCGAGCTATCCACCGCCGCCAGATAGCGGGTGGTACGGTAGATCTCCGGCCAACGGCTGCCGTGACCGCCCAGGTACCGGGGAATGCTCAACCGCAGCAGTCCACTCTGGCGAATCAGCTGCTTCTCCGACTGTGCCGAACCACCCTGGCGATCCCGCTGCACGGCGCTCTCGGCCAGTTGTGCAGCCAGGGAAAGTGTGGCCTGGCGCCAGGCGTTGTCATCCAGCGCCAGCAGCCGCGGGTTGATGACCGGGGCCACTTCAAGGGACGATTGCAAGGGTGCGCTCGAGATGCTCATGTTCGCTCCTCAAGGTGCCCAGATGTCGACATCATTGGCATCCACTTTCACCGGCAGCAGTCCTTCGGCATGGAAGGTGTCAGCAATACGCTGCTGTTCAGCCAGGCTGTCGCGCTGCACCAGGCGCACTTCATAGCTGCGCTTGCGGTTGGCCACCTCGACGATTTCCGGATCCAGGCCACCCCACAGCGGCCCAAGGATGTCAGCAGCCTCTCTGGGGTTCGCCCGCAGCCATTCGCCACTCTTGCGCAGTTCCTCGAAGATGGTTGCGACAATGTCCGGGTGCTGCTGGGCGAAACTGACCGAGCTCAGGTAGTAACGCTGATAATCAGCCAGGCCGTCACTGCCATCGGCCAGCACCTGCGGGTTCAGTTGGCGCTGCGCGCTGGTCAGGAAGGGCTCCCAGACCACCCAGGCATCCACATTGCGATTCTCGAAGGCGGCACGCCCATCAGCCGGCGTCAGATAGGAAGGACGGATATCGGCAAAGCTCAGCCCGGCTTTTTTCAACGCCTGAATCAACAGGTAATGGCTGCCCGCCGCCTTGGTGACCGCCACGCGCTTGCCCTTCAGGTCGCTCAGCTGGTCGATGCCCGAATCGCTGTGCACGACAATGGCCTGGGCGGTGGGCGATGGCGCTTCCTGGGCAACATAGACCAGGCGCGCACCGGCAGCCTGGGCAAACACCGGAACGGTGTCCGCCACATCAGCGGAAAAATCCACGTTGCCCACATTCAGCGCTTCCAGCAGTGGCAGGCCGCTGGGGAATTCATGCCAGGAAACCTTGACCCCTTGCTCGCCCAGCACCTGTTCGAGGGTGCCCTGGCTGCGCAGCAGGGTGATCAAGGTGGAGGACTTCTGAAAGCCGATACGCACCGTGGTATCGGCAGCTACCGCGCCGGTGAACAGCAGGCTGGCAGCGGTAAACAGGGAAGCCAACAGCGTGCGACGCTTCCGATGCGTGGTCTTGCTTGGAGTGGACATGGGACTCTCTCTACAACGTGACAGGGATGATCCGTCTCGTCACAGAAGCAGAGCCGGATCGGGAACAAGTGAGGTTGGCCTCAATACTGTCCGGTGATCCGGTAGAACAAAGCTAAACAATCTAAAAACAGAAGAATAAATACTTTTTTGGAATTAAGTTATGCCGACTTGTCGAGGTTGGTGCGGACACCTTCTTATTCTGCAATCGAATATTAAAATCACTATTTATTCTTTTTATTCCAATCCATAGCCATGCATAGTGCTCTCATCGCCCGGCGCCCGAAGCGCGCAGGCATCCAGACAGATCACAGGAGAGCACCATGAGCATCAGACTCGGCGATATCGCCCCCGATTTCGAGCAGGACTCCAGCGAGGGCCGCATTGGTTTCCATGAATGGCTTGGCGACAGCTGGGGCATTCTGTTTTCCCACCCGGCGGATTTCACCCCGGTGTGCACCACTGAACTGGGCCTGACCGCCAAGCTGAAGGATCAGTTCGCCGAGCGCAACGTCAAGGCCATTGCCCTGTCGGTGGACCCGGTCGACTCGCACATCGAATGGATCAAGGACATCAATGAGACGCAGAACACCGTCGTCGGCTTTCCGATCATTGCCGACCATGACCGCAAGGTATCCGAGCTGTACGACCTGATCCACCCGAATGCCAACGACACCCTGACCGTTCGTTCGCTGTTCGTCATCGACCCGAACAAGAAGGTGCGCCTGACCATCACCTACCCGGCCAGCACCGGGCGCAACTTCGATGAGATCCTGCGCGTCGTTGACTCGCTGCAACTGACCGACAACTACAAGGTCGCCACCCCGGGTAACTGGAAGGATGGTGACGAAGTGGTGATAGTGCCGTCGCTGCAGGACGAGGAAGAAATCCGTCAGCGCTTCCCGGCCGGCTATCGCGCGGTGCGCCCGTACCTGCGCCTGACACCGCAACCGAACCGCAAGACTGCCTGACAGCACCCGATTTACCCCCTTTGCCGCCTGGTTTCGACCAGGCGGCTGTTTGCCTGACTTGACCTCAAGAAGGAGAAAACCATGCGATTGATATAAGAAAGGAGCCAACATGCCGCTTTCATCCTGGCGTCGACGCCTTGCCGCCGCCCTTATTGCGTTAACCCCCCTGTCCGCCTTCAGCAACACCGGCGAGGTCAGCCTCGATTATGCCTACTACTCGCCACCCAGCCTGGTAATCCGCGATCAGGGCTGGCTGGAGGAACACTTTGCCGAACAGGGTAGAAATGTAAAGTGGGTGCTGTCCCGCGGCAGCAACAACTCCCTCGAGTTTCTCAACAGTGGCGCCACGCAGTTCGCACTGACCTCCAGCATCTCAGCCTTCATCAGTCGCGCCAATGGCCAACCGGTCAAGACCGTCTACAGCTATCTATGGGCCGAACCCAGCGCCCTGGTGGTACCGGAACAGTCGGAGATCAGTGACTTCGAGGATATTCGCGGAAAACGGGTGGCCGCCACCAAGGGTACCGATCCCTATTTCTTTCTGCTGCGCGCCCTGGAGCGCCACAACCTGACTTCAAGGGATGTACGTATCGTGCATCTGCAACACCCGGAGGGACGAACCGCTCTGGAGCAAGGCCGGGTTGACATATGGGCCGGCTTGGACCCGCATATGGCGGCTTCGGAGGCAGCCGGCGCCCGGTTCCTCTACCGTAACCCTGACTTTGGCCTGGCGGCGTTCCTGAATACCAGCGAACGGGTTCTGGAGAGCCAGCCAGAGACGGTGGAAGCGGTAGTCAACGCCTATGAGCGGGCGCGCCAGTGGATCATTGATCACCCGGATCAAACCGCCGAGCTGGTCGCACGGGAAACTGGCCTGCCGGAGGAGGTGATTCGGCTGCAGCTCGCGCGCTATGACTTCAGTCGCCCCGTTCCCGGTCAGGCACATCTCGACGCCATCAGGCCGGTCGTTCCGTTACTGCAGGCAGACAACATCCTGCGCAGCACCGCGGATACCGAGGGCACTCTGACCTCGCTGCTGGCAGCAGACATCGCCCAACGTGTTGTCGAAGGCCAGGCACCATGAATACCCGTGTTCAGCCTCTCAAACGACCAGCATCGGTATGGCAGCCCGCCAGGCGACTGGTGCGTTTCACCCCGGTCGGGGTGCTGCTGCCACTGACCTTCATCCTCCTGCTGGAACTCAGCGTGTACAGCGGCTGGATTCCGGCCTATCTGATGCCCGCCCCGAGTGCGCTGGTGCTGACCTTTCATGAGCTGGCAGCCGGGCCGTTGTGGAGTCATATCCTTGCCAGTTCCCAGCGGGTTCTGCTGGGTTTTGCCATAGGCTCCGGGCTGGCAATACTGCTGGGAACCCTGGTGGGCATGAGCCGGCGTCTCGAAGCCTATCTCGACCCCACCTTCCAGGCGCTGCGAGCTGTACCGGGCCTGGCCTGGGTTCCCTTGTTACTGATCTGGCTCGGCATTGATGAAGTATCCAAGGTTACCCTCATTGCCATAGGTTCCTTCTTCCCGGTGTACATGAACATGGTGGCGGGCGTACGCAATGTGGATCGCAAGCTCGTCGAAGTGGGGGCTCAGCTCGGCTTCTGCCAGGCGACATTGATGCGCCGGATCATGGTACCGGCCGCCCTGCCCTACCTTTTCACTGGTTTGCGCAACGGCCTGTCGATGGCCTGGCTGTGCGTGGTCGCCGCTGAGTTGCTGGCCGCCACTGAAGGCATTGGCTACCTGCTTACCGACGGGCGGGAGGTGTCCCGTCCTGATCTGGTACTGACCGCCATCATCACTCTAGCCCTGATGGGCAAGCTGACCGACAGCCTGTTGAAGCATGCAGAAAAACGCATGCTGCGTTGGCGGGACAGTTTCTCGGGACAGGAGCAGAAACCATGAGCGCGCTGCTACGTCTGCACAATATCCGAAAATCCTTTGCCGAACTCACGGTACTGGACAACGTCAGCCTGGCACTGGCTGCGGGAGAAATCGTCAGCCTGCTGGGACCCAGTGGTTGCGGCAAGAGCACCCTGCTGCGTATCGCCGCCGGACTCGATGCGCACTTTGAAGGGGAGCTGGAACGCAATCCCTTATTGGATTTCGGCTCCAGCTCCGGCATTGGAGTGGTGTTCCAGGAACCGCGTCTGATGCCCTGGCTCAGCGTGGCGGAAAACATCGGCTTCGTTGATGGACGCAAGGCCGATCACCGTTGGACTCAGCAACTGCTCCATGACGTCGGGCTGGAGGGCCGGGGTGAAGCCCTGCCCAAGCAGCTGTCCGGCGGCATGGCCCAGCGCGTGGCCATCGCCCGGGGCCTCTATGGCCGTCCTCAGGTGCTGCTGCTGGATGAACCATTCAGCGCGGTGGATGCCTTCACCCGAATGAAGCTGCAGGACCTGGTGATCAAGCTGGCGGCCCAGTACGACATCAGTGTGCTGATGGTGACCCATGATCTGGATGAGGCGGTATACCTGAGCGACAGGGTAATCATCCTCGGCGGACAACCCAGCCGGATCGTGGCCGAGCTGGCTGTGCCTCTTGCCCATCCCCGAGACCGTCGAGCGGTAGAGCTGGCCTTCCTCAAGGGCGAGGCCCTGACGGCACTGTATCAGCAACCCACTTAGAACAAAAAAGAATTATAAAATGAAAACATATGATTTCAGGTAATACATGTCTCCTGATAATGTTGCATCCACTTGGGAACAATATGACTTTTAGAACCGATCAATATAAGGAATGCCTTTCATGCTGGTTGTAACCATTGGCGGCAGCCCAAGCCAACGATCCCGCACCGGTCTATTGCTGGATAGGGCTGGACACTGGCTGGAGCAACGCGGCATCGAGCGGGTGCACTTTGATATTCACCAGTTCGATCCTGCCGATCTGCTGCTGGCCCGTTTCGATAGCCCCGCTATCCGCCACCTTGCTGACCAGGTCAGCCGGGCGGATGGCCTGATTGTCGGCACGCCAGTGTACAAGGCGTCCTTCTCCGGGGCACTCAAGGTGCTGTTGGACCTGCTGCCGGAACGGGCCTTGAGCCACAAGGTGGTGCTGCCCATCGCCACCGGCGGTACCCCGACCCACATGCTGGCGGTCGACTATGCGCTGAAGCCGGTGCTGGCCGCACTCAAGGCGCAGGAAACCCTGCACGGTGTGTTCGCTACCGACAACCAGATCCAGTATGGCGAGCCGCCGACATTCGATGATCAGTTGCTGCTACGACTCCAGGAAGCGCTGGAGTATTTCGCCGCAGCGCTGGCCCGCCGGCCGGCGCCGATTGATCCCAAGCTGTTGAATGACCGATTGATCAACGCTCACTGGAGCATTTGACCACGTAATAGGCCGGTCACGGCCACCCGCCTTACTCTCCCGCCAACGGGTCAGCAGGCTACCAACACCACACGCAAAGGAGACGACCATGAAACAGGTCACTTTGCGCCGGGGATTGGCAGCGCTACTGACCGCTGCCCTTGCCTTCGGCGCTGTAACACAAGCCACTGCCGACACCCTGCGTATCGGCTATCAGAAATACGGCACCCTGACCCTGCTGCGGGCCAGTGGCGCCCTTGACCAGCGGCTGGCCGAACAGGGCGTGAATGTCACCTGGACCGAGTTTCCCGCTGGCCCGCAACTGCTCGAAGGCCTGAATGTCGGTGCGGTGGACTTCGGCACCACCGGTGAAACCCCGCCGGTATTCGCCCAGGCGGCGGGCGCGGACCTGCTGTATGTTGCCCATGAACCGCCGGCGCCCACCGGCGAAGCGATATTGCTGCCGAAGGACTCACCGATCCAGAGCGTAGCCGAGCTCAAGGGCAAGAAGATCGTCCTGAACAAGGGCTCGAATGTGCACTACCTGCTGGTTCGCGCGCTGGAAGACGCCGGGCTGAGCATCACCGATATCACCCCCATCTACCTGCCTCCGGCTGATGCCCGCGCGGCATTCGAACGTGGCTCGGTGGATGCCTGGGTCATCTGGGATCCCTTCCAGGCAGCCGCCGAGCAACAGATCGGCGCGCGCACCCTGATCGACGGCAGCGGGCTGGTCAGCAACCACCAGTTCTATCTGTCGACCGGCTCCTACGCCCAGGCCAACCCCGAGGTGATCCAGATCCTGATCGAGGAAATCGATGCCATCGGCCAATGGACGCTGGACAACATCGATGAGGCTACCGCGCAACTTGCGCCGGTCATTGGCCTGAACCCGGACATCACCCGCACCGCGATCCAACGCCAGAGCTATGGCACCCGCCTGATCAGTCCGGAGGTCGCCAAGGCGCAGCAGGACATCGCCGACACCTTCCATTCGCTCAAGCTGATTCCGAAGAAGGTGGATATCAGCAAGGTGATCTGGACACCGCAGATCGAGACGGCGAAGGCGCCTTGAGAACCGATGGATTGCCGCGCCCTTCGGGCTCGCAATGACGGAGTGGGGGAAGGCAGCCATATCACAGTCTGCCGGCACCCACTTTCACCATGGCAATGGCAGGGAGGACCAGGGCGCCCAACCCCTTGCTCGTCATTGCGAGCTGCGCAGCAGCGTGGCAATCCATCGCACCTGACCACATATGCATCACAACAGCTGGAGAATGAAACATGTCACTGAATATCTTCTGGTTCCTGCCGACCCACGGCGACGGCCGCTACCTGGGTACCACGCAGGGTGCACGGGCAGTGGACCACAGCTACCTGCAGCAGATCGCCCAGGCCGCCGACAAGCTCGGCTACGGCGGGGTGCTGATTCCCACTGGCCGCTCCTGCGAGGACTCCTGGCTGGTGGCAGCGTCACTGATCCCGGTCACCCAGCGGCTGAAGTTCCTGGTCGCGCTGCGCCCCGGGATCATTTCCCCCACGGTTGCGGCGCGTCAGGCGGCCACGCTGGATCGGCTGTCCAATGGCCGCGCCCTGTTCAACCTGGTCACCGGCGGTGATCCGGATGAGCTGGCCGGTGATGGCCTCAACCTCAGCCATACCGAACGCTACGAAGCGTCCGTCGAATTCACCCGCATCTGGCGCCGGGTGCTGGAAGGCGAAACCGTGGACTATGACGGCAAGCATATCCAGGTCAAGGGTGCCAAACTGCTGTTCCCGCCGGTGCAGCAGCCACGCCCGCCACTGTACTTTGGCGGCTCCTCCGAGGCCGCGCAGGACCTGGCGGCCGAGCAGGTCGAGCTGTACCTGACCTGGGGTGAACCACCAGCTGCCGTTGCGGAGAAGATCGCCCAGGTGCGGGAAAAGGCCGCCAGGCAGGGCCGCAGCGTGCGCTTCGGTATCCGTCTGCATGTGATCGTACGCGAAACCAACGAAGAGGCCTGGCAGGCGGCCGACAAGCTGATTGCCCACCTGGACGATGACACCATCAGCCGCGCCCAGGCCTCGCTGGCACGCTTCGACTCCGTCGGCCAGCAACGCATGGCTGCCCTGCACGGTGGCAACAAGGACAACCTCGAGGTCAGCCCGAACCTGTGGGCGGGCGTGGGTCTGGTACGTGGTGGCGCGGGTACCGCGCTGGTAGGTGATGGCCCGACGGTAGCGGCGCGGGTGAAGGAGTATGCCGAGCTGGGTATCGATACCTTCATCTTCTCCGGCTATCCGCATCTGGAAGAGTCCTACCGGGTGGCCGAACTGCTGTTCCCGCATCTGGAACTGGCGCAACCCGAGCAGCCAAGCGGCAAGCAGTACATCAGCCCGTTCGGTGAGATGCTGGCCAACGACATCCTGCCCAAAGCCGCTGCGCAGAGCTGAGGACGCGATGATGAGAACCTCCGATCAATGGCTGGAGCGGCTGGCACCACTGGCTCTACCCATCCTGCTGCTGGCGGCCTGGCAGATATCCGTCAGCACCGGCTGGCTGTCCAGCCGTATTCTGCCCTCGCCCACGGCGGTCCTGGCTGCCGGCTGGGCGCTACTGCAAAGCGGGGAGATCTGGTCTCACCTGGCGATCAGCAGCTGGCGCGCCGGGGTCGGTCTGGCTATCGGTGGCGGGCTCGGCCTGGTGCTGGGCTTTATCTCCGGCCTGTCACGCTGGGGCGAGCGCTTCCTCGACAGCTCGGTACAGATGATCCGCAATATTCCACACCTGGCACTGATTCCTCTGGTGATCCTGTGGTTCGGCATCGATGAGTCGGCGAAGGTTTTTCTGGTCGCACTGGGTTCGCTGTTCCCGATCTATCTCAATACCTACCACGGCATTCGTAACGTCGATGCCGGCTTGGTAGAGATGTCACGCAGCTATGGCCTGTCCGGCTTCAGCCTGTTCTGGCAGGTGATCCTGCCCGGCGCCCTGCCCTCGATCCTGGTTGGGCTGCGTTTCGCCCTCGGGTTCATGTGGCTGACGCTGATCGTTGCCGAGACCATTTCCGCCAGTTCGGGGATCGGCTATCTGGCGATGAACGCCCGCGAATTCCTGCAAACCGATGTGGTGGTGCTGGCGATCGTGCTGTACGCCCTGCTCGGCAAGCTGGCCGACACCGCCGCCCGCCTGCTGGAGCGGCTGTGGCTGCGCTGGCACCCGGCCTATCAGAAAAAAGGAGCCAAGGCATGACCGCCCAACAGCCACCCCGGCCGAAGAACGGCACTGCGCTGACGGTGCAGGCGCTGAGCAAGTCCTTTGGTGACCTGCAGGTATTGAACAACATCGATCTGGAGATTCCCGCTGGCCAGTTCGTCGCCGTGGTCGGTCGCAGCGGCTGCGGCAAGAGCACCCTGCTGCGGCTACTGGCCGGGCTGGATCAGGCCAGCAGCGGCGAGTTGCTGGCCGGCAGTACAGCTCTGGCGGACAACCGCGCCGACACCCGCCTGATGTTCCAGGATTCGCGGCTGCTGCCGTGGAAAAAGGTCATCGACAACGTGGGCCTGGGTCTCAAGGGCGACTGGCGTCCCAAAGCCTTCGAGGCCCTGAGAGCGGTAGGCCTGGCGGACCGGGCCTGGCAATGGCCGGCCACCCTGTCCGGTGGTCAGAAGCAACGCGTGGCCCTGGCTCGCGCGCTGATCCATCAGCCGCGCCTGCTGTTGCTAGACGAACCGCTCGGAGCGCTGGATGCACTGACCCGGATCGAAATGCAACAACTGATCGAAAGCCTCTGGCAGCAGCATGGCTTCACCGTGCTGCTGGTCACCCACGATGTCAGCGAAGCAGTCAGTGTCGCTGATCGGGTGATCCTGATCGAAGAGGGCGAGATCGGCCTGGATCTGACCATCGACGTACCCCGACCCCGGGCCCATGGCTCCTTCCGCCTGGCGCAGCTGGAAGCCCAGGTCCTCGACCGGGTTCTGGCCAGGCCGGGCAATCCCGAACAGCCGGAAAAACTATCACCCCTGCCCACGCAACTGCGCTGGGCACTCTAACTCCCATCAAGTAAAAGGAACCACCAACATGACCATTCAAGCCATCAACGTACGCAACCAGTTCAAGGGCCACATCCGCGAGATTCTGCGCGGAGACGTCCTCTCGGAAATCGACGTGCAGACCGCCGCTGGCATCGTTACCTCGGTGATCACCACCCGCTCGGTGGATGAGCTGGATCTCAAGATCGGCTCGGAAGTGATCGCCTTCGTGAAATCGACGGAGGTGTCGATCGCCAAGTTGTGAGGTCGTTTTCCCCCTCTCCCCCGCAAGGGGAGAGGGGGAACCACAGACCACCTCAGAACCTGAACACCGCCGCCGCCCCGGATTCACCCGGCAACAGTCCCGAAGGCACCACTACCACCTCGGCGCCATTCTGCACCGCCTTGGGAATCAACTGGTCGAGTACATCGGCGCCTGTCCCTGCCGCCTTGTCATCGCCATCGGTTTCATACAGATCGACCGCACCACTTTGCTGGTTGACCACCCCGGGCAGGTTGCGCCCCGACTCGACCAGCAGTACCGAAACCCGCCCCGCGTACACTGCCTCGCCGATCTGCGCGACGTTCTCGCATGCCAGTTGCTTGCCCTGGGCGGTGCCATAGCGCTCCAGCACCTTATCCAGCCAGGCGTTGTAGCGTTTGCTCATGATCTCGCCGCAATGCTGACGCAGCGCGGCGGCATCAATCAGCGACGGGTCCATCGCCACGCCTTCATCCAGCAGTTGAGCATTGTGGCTGATGGCACGGAAGGCCGCCTGGTTGCGCGGCAACGCGGCCAGGATCAGGGGCAGTCCCGAGCGGCGCGAGTGGTGCTCGGCAATGGCCTTGTCGATGGCGCGGAAGTAGCGCTCGCGGTCGATATCGATTTCATCCTGTTTGCCGCCACCACCGGACTCATGCATGGTCATGCCGCCGGTCTTTTCCGCAGCCCGGCTGAAGCCATCAGGATGCCCGGACTGGTTCTTCTCGGTCAGTTCCGAGCCCAGCGCCTGCTCCAGGCTGCGCGGCACGGCCGGATGCAGTTCGACTTCATGCAGCACATCCTGGTCCCCCTCGCACAGGCGCACCGCATCGCGGGTCACGCAGAGCACCTGGAAGGCCCCCGCAGACTGGCTGATACGCAGCAATGGCTTGAGATAGGGCTGCCGGTCCACCCGAACCTGTTCCGCCACGGGCTGGTGCAGGGAGAACACCTGGAACAGATTGTCGCTGCCCACGATCGCCAGACCGCTGCGCGGGCTGTTCCACAACCGGTCGTCGCCCAGCAGGGCCTCGAAGGGTTCGAGCAGGTCGTGCGGCGCTGCGGCGCCGGAAGCGAGATCCAGTTGCTCACGCAGTTGACGCAACAGATTGCGGTAGCGGATCGGGTTCTGTTCGCGTCCGGGGAAAGTGCGCTCCATGGGCATGTAAAGCGAGAGGAAGGTGTGGTGGCCTTGCTGTTTCAGCAGTTCCGACAATGCCGATTGCGTGATGTGTTCGTACATGGCAGTACCTCGCATCGTGGTTGGACATGCCGTTCCGCCAGGCGGAACGGGGGCTATGGCGTCCCATACCTGTTACGACGAGCATAAGCGCGAGGGAGTTCAGACAGAACGATGCCGGGACGCGCCAAGGCACCCGCGCTGCCGCCCGTCTTCCGGGATATGGATCCGTTACGCGTTCGTGGCCCGGTTCGGGCTTGGCGCGACGCTCTGGAGTGCTACCATGGGGGCATTCTCCGCAACCCAGCCTATATCATGAAACGAGATCACGACTGGCAGCTCGACGGCATCGTCAAACAGCTGCACGAGGCCCGCTCCGAATGGCGCTCAGCACAAGGACGCACCCATGAACCCGGGGACCGGGAGCTTCCCTCACGTACCGTAATGAAGGGAATCATCGAGGCACTGGCCGGGGCGCTGTTTCCCATGCGCCTGGGGCCAGCCGACCTGCGCAAGGCCAATGAGGACTTCTACGTCGGCCACACCCTGGACCTGGCGCTCAACGCGCTATTGCAGCAGGCGGTACTGGAACTGCGTCATGCCAACCGCAAGCAGCCGGTACAGCATGAGGAGCTCGTGCAGCAGGCCAGGGATACGGTCAGGCGCTTTGCCGCCGCCCTGCCCTGCCTGCGCCGGCTGCTCGATACGGATGTGATGGCCGCCTATCACGGTGACCCGGCGGCCAAGTCGGTGGATGAGGTGCTGCTGTGCTATCCAGGGGTCATGGCGGTGATCCATCACCGTCTGGCTCATCTGCTGTATCGCGAGGGGCTGACCCTGCTGGCCCGGATCATCAGTGAGCTGGCCCATTCCGATACGGGAATCGATATCCATCCCGGCGCGCAGATCGGCCCGAGCTTCTTCATCGACCATGGTACCGGTGTGGTGATCGGGGAGACTGCGGTCATCGGCGAGCGGGTGCGCATCTACCAAGCGGTCACCCTGGGCGCCAAGCGCTTCGAGTCGGATGACCAGGGCAAGCTGCTCAAGGGGCAGCCACGTCACCCGATCGTCGAGGATGACGTGGTCATCTATGCCGGTGCCACCATCCTCGGACGCATCACCATCGGTGCCGGCTCCATCATCGGCGGCAATGTGTGGGTGACTCGCAGCCTGCCGCCGGGCAGCAACGTGTCCCAGGCCAGCCTGAAGAACCAGTCGGCGAGCACGCAATAGAGACCCTCAGCCGGGCAGATTGCCCTGCTGTACGGTCTCGCCGCCCTGCCACAGGCGCCACTCGCCCGGCTGGTAGGCATGCCATTGCTCATTGCTGGTCAGCGGTTCGGTAGCGATCACGGTCACCACGTCATTCGGCGTGGTGTGTTCCTGAAAGTCCACCACCAACTCCACATCGCTCAGTTGTGCTGGCCCGAAGGGCGCACGCCGGGTGATCCAGGCCAGTTTGCTGGTGCACAGGGTGAACAGCCATTCGCCGTTGCTCAGCAGCAGGTTGCACACGCCACGGGCCGCGTAGTCCGCGCAGGCCTGGGTCAGGCAGTCGAGGATCTCGGCCTGGCTCGGCTGCTGCACGAAGCGGGCACGCAGGCGGTTCAGCAGATCGCAGAATATCGCTTCGCTGTCGGTGTTACCCACGGGTTGAAACGGTCCGTCCCCGGCGGCGAAATCACTGATCTGACCGTTATGGGCGAAGGTCCAGTACTGCCCCCACAGTTCACGGGTAAACGGATGGGTATTGGCCAGGCTGACCCGGCCGACATTGGCCTGGCGGATATGGCAGATCACATTTTCCGACTTGATCGGGTAACTCTCGATCAATTGTGCAACGGCCGAGCTGTGACAGGGCGCCGGGTCATGGAAACAGCGCACGCCACGCCCCTCGTAGAAGGCCACACCCCAGCCATCGCAATGCGGCCCGGTTCGACCACCGCGCTGCATCAGCCCGGAAAAGCTGAAGCAGATATCCGTTGGTACGTTGGCACTCATGCCCATCAATTCACACATCGATTTCCCCTTGCTGGCCCTATCGGTGTGGCAATCCGCTAGAATTGCACGCACCAGGGACATGGTACTGCAAACACGGTCAATCGACCTCACTCGCAGACCTGAAGACAAACTCATCGCCATCCAGCGATTGGCTCAGAGGCTGGTATCGCACTGGCAGTTGGGCCACCATTGTCACCATGAAAACAGCCACCTTTTGCACTCCTCTCCAGGCTTGGCAGCGGGCCCTGGACCGGGGTTTCATCCCCGATGCAGCTCAATACACAGCGGTACAGACGCTTGAAGCTCTGCACCAGACCCTGCATGACCCGTTCAGCGGCACAGAACCGGTCGGCGTTTACCTCTGGGGCCCGGTGGGTCGGGGCAAGACCTGGCTGATGGACAGTTTCCACAACAGCCTGCAAGTCCCGAGCCGACGCCAGCACTTCCACCATTTCATGCAGTGGGTGCATCGCCGCCTGTTCGAGCTGACCGGCAGCGCCGATCCTCTTGCCATCATCGCCCGGGAGCTGGCGGCCGAGGTGCGGGTATTGTGCTTTGACGAGCTGTTCATCAATGATATCGGCGACGCCAGCATCCTCGGTCGGCTATTCCTGACCATGTTCGCCGAGGGCATGATACTGGTCGCCACCTCCAACCAACCCCCGCAGCAGCTGTATGAACACGGCCACAACCGCGAACGCCTGCTGCCGGCGCTGGCCGCGATCGAGCAGCACATGCAGGTGTTCAACGTGGATGGCGGCCAGGATCACCGCTTGCATCCGGGGCATCGGCACCAGCGCTATTGGGTGCAGGACACCGAGGCCCTGGCCGGCGTGTTCGACCGAGTCTGCGAAGGCCATGCGGTCACCAGCGAACCGCTGCAGCTCAACCACCAACTGCTGCGACCGATCCGGCATTGCCCCCGCGCCATCTGGTTCAGTTTCACCGAACTGTGCGAACGCCCACTGGCCGCCAGTGACTTCATGGCGCTGTGTGACAGCTATCCCGCCATTCTGCTCGGTGACGTGCCGGCACTGAGCAGTGCCCAGCGCGAGGCCAGGATCGCCCGTGGCACCGAGGACGCGGTGGAACAGGTCGCCGCCGGCGACCGCGTGCTGCCGCCGTTATCCAGGCAGGATGACAGCGTGCGGCGGCTGATCGCGCTGGTGGATGAATGCTATGACCGGCGGGTGCCGCTGTATATCGAAGCAGCTGTGCCGCTGACCGAGCTGTACACCGAAGGCGCCCTGCTCTTCCCCTTCCGCCGCACCCTCAGCCGGTTACAGGAGATGCAGCTGGAGCGCTTTTGAGCGCAGGCGCGCTACGCCCCAACGCCATCCCGGGTTGGCGAGCCCCTGCTCGCCGACTGCGTACCGGCTGGCCACTCCGTACAAGCGTGGCGTAGACGCACCACAATTCCATCACTCAATCAAAATCGCTGGCCGAATGCCGCTCCGGTACCTGCTCGTCCAGCTCGCCCCAGGTGCGGTTGACCTTGCGGCCGCGCTGCACTGCCGGACGCTGCCCGATCTCTTCTGCCCAGCGTAGTACATGGGTATAGGTATGGGCTTCGAGGAATTCCGCCGCTTCATACACCTGGTTGGTCGCTACTCCGCCGTACCAGGGCCAGATAGCCATATCGGCAATACTGTACTGCTCACCCGCCACATAGCGATGCCTGGCCAACTGCCGATCGAGCACATCGAGCTGGCGCTTGACCTCCATGGTGTAGCGGTTGATCGGGTACTCGAACTTCTCCGGTGCGTAGGCATAGAAATGACCGAAGCCGCCGCCGAGCAGAGGTCCGCTCCCCACCTGCCAGAACAGCCAATTCAGGCATTCGGTGCGCCCGGCCATGTCCTGGGGAATGAATTGACCGAACTTCTCCGCCAGGTACAGCAGGATGGAGCCGGACTCGAACAGCCGCAGCGGCGGGTTGACGCTGGTATCCAGCATGGCCGGGATCTTCGAGTTGGGGTTGACCTCGACAAAGCCGCTACCGAACTGATCACCCTCGTTGATACGGATCAGCCAGGCATCGTACTCGGCCTCGCTGATGCCCAGCTCCAGCAGTTCCTCGAGCATGATGGTGACCTTGACGCCGTTGGGCGTGGCCAGCGAATACAGTTGCAGCGGCTGCTTGCCGCGCGGCAGCTCACGGTCGTGGGTCGGGCCGGCAATCGGGCGGTTGATGCTGGCGAACTGGCCGCCATTTTCCTTATCCCAGGTCCAGACCCGGGGTGGGGTGTAAGTGTGCTTGGTCATCATATCCTCCCATGGTGGTTCCAACTGCAGACTGCCAGTCGGAGACAGCGATAGGAAGGGATACTACCGTCTGCCCGATGGTCGTTACCAGCCCAGCACTGCCGTTGCTCTGGTGTCCAACCACAGGCATGGGCGGTAACCGGGGGCCGGAGCGATTGGCTGGTATTCATGCAAGCTTATCGATAGGCCTGACTGAATGAGGTATCGACAATCTCGCCGACTTCGAACTTCTCGGGCAAGGCCCCGGTTTCCAGCAGGAAGTCCGCGGTTTCCTGATAGTCCCTGGCGGCCTGTTCATCGATAGCCTCGACGGTCATGCCGGCCTGGCCGATCCAGTGGCGTGACACCGCCTGATCCAGATTCGCGCGCTTGGCCCAGAGATCGGCATACTCGTCCTTGTTGGCCTCGACCCAGGCCCGCGCCTGTTTCAGGCGGCCAAGGAAGTCGGCAATGGCCTCACGCTTGGGTTCGATGGAGTTGGCGTTCGCCGCAATGCTGGACAAGCCGGGCATCAGCCCCTCGGCGGTAATGATCGGCCGGGCGCCGGAAAACACGATCTGCTGGGAGATGTAGGGTTCCCAGACCGGGAAGGCATCGATACTGCCGGTCGGCAACGCGGCGGCGGCATCGATCGGCATCAGCTTGATGAAATCCACATGATCCTGCGGCAGCCCGGCCTGCTCCAGTGCGCGCAGGGTCAGCTGCTGGCTCCAGGCGCCGGGCCAGTAGGCCACTTTCTTGCCCTTGAGGTCATGGATATTCCGGGCTGGGGAATCCTTGGGCACCAGCAGCGCGATGGTCTGCAGATTCTGCCGGGAAACACCGATCAGCTTGACCGGCGCGCCCTTGGCGGCCAGGAACAGAAAACCGGAATCACCGAGAAACCCCAGATCCAGCGCGCCCGCATCCAGGCCTTCGGCTACCGGCGCGGCGGACTGGAAGTGTTTCCACTCGACCTTGTACGGCGCGCCCTCCAGCACGCCGGAGGCTTCCACCGATGCCCGCACGTTATAGTAGTTCTGGTCACCGATTCTCAATACCTGATCGGCGCCATGAACCAGTGGCGCCGCCAGCAGCAGGCCGGCCACGGCGGTACGCAACAGTTTGAATGCTTTCATCTCGACTCCTCAATAAGCCAGCCGTTCGAACAGGCTGGTGGTACGTTCACGAATGGCCGGAATCAGCTCCTTGCCGTACAGCACGGCATCGTTGAGCGGATCGAAGCCACGAATCAGAAAGGTGGAAATACCCAGTTTGTAGTATTCGCCCAGGGCATCGGCCACCTGCTCGGGCGTGCCGACCAGCGCGGTGGAGTTCCACCTGGCGCCGGTGAGCTTCGCCACCCCGGTCCATAGCCGCTGGTCGAGCACGTCGCCCTTGGCCGCCGCGGCCAGCAGACGCTGCGAGCCGACGTTTTCCGGCTGGTGATCGGCCAGCGGCAGGCCCAGGCGGATACGGTTCTCGCGCACCTGCTCGAGCACCTCGGCGGCGCGTTTCCAGGCGGCCTCTTCGGTGTCGGCGACAATCGGCCGGAAGGACACCGAGAAACGCGGGCTACGCCCCTGCGCCTCGGCAACGCTGCGCACCTTGGCAACATGCTCGGCCACCGCCGCCAAGGGTTCGCCCCAGAGCATGTAGGTGTCGGCATGCCGCGATGCCACCTCGATCGCCGCGGCGGAGGAGCCGCTGAAGTAGATCGGAATATGCGGACGCTGCACGGTGCGCACCGCTGGCGAGGCGCCCTGGAAGCGATAGAAACGCCCACTGAAGTCCACCGGCTGTTCGGCGGTCCAGATCGCTTTCAGCGCCTGCAGATATTCATCGGTGCGGGCATAGCGCTGGTCATGATCGAGGTAGTCGCCATCGCGTTGCAGATCCTCATCGCTGCCACCGCTGACCACGTTGAGCGCCAGCCGTCCACCACTGAACTGGTCGAGGGTCGCCAGTTGCCGGGCCGCCAGCGGCGGCGCAATGACGCCCGGGCGGTAAGCCAGAAGAATGCCCAGCTTCCTGGTGGCGGCCACGGCGAACGAACTGACCACCGCCCCCTCCGGCCCGTTGGAGAAATAGCCGACCAGCACCCGGTCGAATCCCGCCGCCTCGTGGGCGCGGGCAAAACCCTTGACGAAGGCGGGATCGACCGCCTCGCCCAGAGGCTGGTCGACCTCGGAGCTGGGTGAGGCGGTGATCATGCCGAGAATTTCAACACTCATGTTCTGAGCTCCCCTTGCGATGTCGATCCACAGTGTCTGCCAGCCATCATTCGATCTTCACGCCCGCCTCGGCGATCACCCCGGCCCAGCGCTGGTAATCCGCCTGGATGATGTTGGCGAACTCCTCGGGCGTGGTGTTTTCCACGCTGATGCCGTTCTCGGCAAAACGCTCGGCGGTCAACGGCGAGGCGGCGATGATGGCGATTTCCCGGCTCAGCCGTTCAATCACCGGCGCCGGCGTAGCTGCCGGTGCGACGATGCCGAACCAGCCGGAAACGACGAACCCCTCCAGCCCCGCCTCCGCGGCGGTGGGCACTTCCGGCAGCAGTGGCGAACGTTCGGCAGAGCTCAGCGCCAGCCCCCTGACCTTGCCGGCACGGATCTGCGGCGCGAGTATGGTCAGGGTATCCACCGCCACGTCCACCTGCCCGCCCAGCAGCCCGGTGATCGCCGGCGCGCTGCCGGCATAGGGAATGTGCAACAGATCAGTGCCACTCAGGTTCTTGAACAGCTCACCCGACAGGTGGCAAAGGGTGCCGTTGCCGCAGGAGGAATAGGTGATATCCCCGGGCCGGGCCTTGGCCGCGGCGATCAGCTCCTGCAGGCTGTCCACTTTCAGGTTGTCGTTCACCGCGATCACGTTGGGAATCGACGCCAGCACGCCAACCGGCGCGAAGTCCTTGAGCGGATCGAAGCGCAGGTTGGTCGCCAGGTGCGGCAGGATGGTCAGTTGCCCGGCGGTCGCCAGGGACAGCGTGTAGCCATCCGCGCTGGCCTTGGCCGCCGCCTCGGCGGCTATCGCGGTGCCGGCGCCGGGTTTGTTGTCGACCACCACCGGCTGGCCCAGAGCGGCAGACAACTGCTCGGCATAGTAGCGGCCAACGGTATCGGCGCCGCCTCCGGGTGGGAACGGCACGATAAGGGTGATCGGCTTGGTCGGCCAGTCGGCGGCCTGGACGCTGGCGGCACTGGCGAACAGCGCCACGCTGCCCAGCGCCAGGGCACGGCCCAGGGCGCCCAGGGAGAAACGGATCTTGCTCATGATCGATGTCCTCACGCCTTGCGGCGTCTCAGTCGAAGGTAATGTTGGCGGAGCGCACGACGTCACCGTACTTGTCGTAATCGCTGCGAATCTGGGTGGCGAAGGCTTCCGGCGTGGATGGCCAGGCCGTCAGCCCCTGGGTCGCCAGTTTGTCTTTCACCTGCTGGGATGCGGCAGCCTGGTTGATCTCCTGGTTGAGGCGCTCGACGATATCCGCCGGGGTAGCCGCGGCAACGGCCAGGCCAAACCAGGACGTCACTTCAAAGCCGGGATAACCCAGCTCGGCCACCGTGGGTACATCCGGCAACAGCGCCGAACGCTCCGCCGAGGCGATGGCCAGGCCACGCAGCTTGCCGCCCTGAATCTGCGGCGCGAGGATGGTCAGGGTATCCACCGCCAGATCGACATTGCCGCCCAGCACCGAGGTCACCGCCGGCGCGCTGCCGCGGAAGGGAACGTGCAGCAGTTCGGTGCCGGTCTGCTGGAGGAAATACTCACCCGCCAGGTGGATGATGGTGCCACTGCCGCTGGACGAGTAGGACAGCTCGCCGGGCTTGGCCTTGGCCAGCTCGATCAGCTCTTGCAGGCTCTGTACCGGCACCTTGTCATTGGCGGCGATCACCACGCCGGTCGAGGCCAGCAACGAGACCGGGGCGAAACTCTTGAACGGGTCGAACTTGAGGTTGTTGACGATATGCGGCAGCACGGTCAACTGGCCGGTGGGCACCAGTGACAGGGTGTAGCCGTCAGCCGGGCTATTGGCCACCAGCTCGGCAGCAATCGCGGTACCGGCGCCCGGCTTGTTTTCCACCACCACGGTTTGTCCGAGCGAGCCGCTGAGGGCATCGGCGTAGATCCGCGCCACGGTATCGGCGGCGCCACCGGGCGGGTAAGGCACGATGAAGGTAATCGGCTTGGTCGGCCAATCGCTGGCCTGGGCCGGCAACGCACCAGCCAGGGCAGAGAGAGACAGCAGCGGCAGCAGAATGCGCCGGGCGAAACGAATCAGAGACATGCTTGCTTTCCTTGTAATCGATTGCTTGAGAAAAAGCCCGACCGTCATTGGCAGTACTGTTGGCAGCCCTGAAATCAGCGAAGTGTCCGGCAGAAAATAGTGGTGTCATTCCTCGGTAAAGGCGGCCTCACGGGTACGGCGAAACGTCGGCAGCAGCATGATCACCAGCAGCCCGACGGCCAGCAGCAGCAAGGTCAGGCTCAGTGGCCGGGTGAAGAACACCGTGGCGTCGCCACGCGACAGCAGCATAGCGCGGCGCAGGTTTTCCTCCATCATCGGCCCGAGGATGAAACCCAGCAGCAGGGGCGCCGGCTCGCAGCGCAACTTGATGAACAGATAGCCCAGCACCCCGAAACCCACCGTCAGCAGCACGTCGAACAGGCTGTTGTTGACGCTGTAGACACCGATGCAGCAGAACAGCAGGATGGCTGGATAGAGCATGCGATACGGCACCGACAGCAGCTTGACCCAGATACCGATCAGCGGCAGGTTGAGCATCAGCAGCAGGACGTTACCCACCCACATGCTGACGATCACCCCCCAGAACAGTTCGGGCCGCTCGGTTATCACCTGCGGGCCGGGCACGATGCCGTGGATCATCATCGCGCCGACCATCAGCGCCATCACCGCATTCGACGGCAGGCCCATGACCAGCAGCGGAATGAAGGAGGTCTGGGCGCCGGCATTGTTGGCCGACTCCGGCCCGGCAACCCCCTCGATGGCGCCCTTGCCGAAGCGCGACGGGTCCTTGGCCAGGCGTTTCTCGACCATGTAGGAGGCGAAGGCGCTGAGCATCGCCCCGCCGCCGGGCAATATCCCCAGGATCGAGCCCAGACCGGTGCCCCTGGCGATCGGCTTCCAGGAACGCCGATAGTCGTCACGGCTGGGCAATATGCGGCCCACCTTGCTGACACTGATCTTGCGGGTTTCATCGCGCTCGAGATTGGAGATGATCTCGCCAATGCCGAAGATGCCCATGGAGATGACCACGAAGCTGATGCCATCGGCCAGCTCCGGCAAGCCGAAGGTAAAGCGCTCTTCGCCCGAATTGACGTCCACACCGATCAGGCCGAGCAGCAGCCCTAGCAGGGTCATGGCCACCGCCTTGAGCAGGTCGCCCTGGGCCAGCACCACCGCGGCGACCAGCCCCAGCAGCATCAGCGAGAAATATTCGGCCGGGCCGAACTTGAGGGCAAAGGCCGCCAGGGGGGTGGCCGCCGCCGCCACCAGCAGGATGGCGAAGCTGCCGGCGATGAAGGAGCCGATGGCGGCGATACCCAGGGCCGCGCCGGCCCTGCCCTTTCGAGCCATGGCATGGCCGTCGAGACAGGTCACCACCGATGACGACTCCCCCGGTAGATTCACCAGGATCGCCGTGGTCGAGCCGCCATACTGGGCGCCATAGTAGATACCCGAGAGCATGATCAGCGCGGCGGCCGGCGACAGGCCGTAGGTAATCGGCAGCAGCATGGCGATGGTGGCGACCGGCCCCAGGCCCGGCAATACCCCTACAAGGGTGCCGAGGGTCACGCCGATCAGGCAGTAGAGCAGATTGTTCCAGGTCAGCGCCGCCTCGACGCCTATCGCCAGATTCGCCAGCAGTTCCATGCGAGAGGCCCCTTATACCGGCAGGACGGGCAAGTGCAGGCCCAGTCCATAAGCGAAAACCAGCACACCGAAACAGGCCAGCGCCGCGCTGATGCCGGCCAGTTCGCCAAGGTGCGTCTTGCGCCGGGCATAACCGCTGATGACGGTCATCACCACGGTGGCCAACAGCAATCCGAGGCTGGGCACCAGCAGGGCAAAGGCCACGACGCTGCCGCCGATGAACAGCGCCGGACGGATGCGGAACAGATCGCCGACCTCCTCGCGCTCCGCACGCGAGAAACTCAGGCTGCGCAACAACACCAGCAGCCCGAGCAGAGCCAGGCAGACGCCTACCAGCGTCGGGAAATAGCCGGCGCCCATGCGCATGGCGGTACCCAGCGGGTAACCCGCCGCGATCCATGCGCCACCGGCGCCAATCAGAATGAACAGCCCACCGGCGACGGCGTCGTGGGGCTTATGCAGACTGATATTCACGGGCTTTCCTCCGGGCATCGATCTTGGCGCGGGTCAGCGGAATCAGCTCGCGGCCATAATCCACGGCATCATTGAGTGGATCGAAACCACGGATCAGAAAGGTGGTCACCCCCAGGTCGTAATAGGCCAGGAAGGCATCGGCAACCTGTTCCGGCGTGCCGACCAGCGCGGTGGAGTTGTGGCTGCCGCCGACCAGCGCGGCGATACCGGTCCACAGGCAGCTGTCCACCCGCTCACCCCTGGCCACGGTTTCCAGCAGGCGCTGGGCGCCGACGCTTTCGCTCTTCTTCGGCAGCACCTGCCCGGCGTTCTCGATACGCTGGCGAGCCGCCCGCAGGATGCCCTCGGCCTTGGCCCAGGCCGCCGCCTCGGTGTCGGCGATGATCGGCCGGAACGACACGCTGAACTGCACCTCGCGACCATGCCGGGCGGCTTCGGCGCGTACCCTGGCAATGGTCTCCGCGGTCTGCTCCAGCGACTCGCCCCACAGCGCGAACACATCCGCATGCTTGCCCGCCACGCGCAGGGCCGCCGGCGAGGAGCCTCCGAAGAACACCGGGATATGCGGCTGCTGGATCGGCTTGATGGCCGAACCGGCACCCTCTGCGCGGTAGATCGCGCCCTGATGATCGAAGGGCTGGTCGCTGGTCCAGACCCTTTTCAGGATGTCGATGAACTCATCGGTGCGCGCGTAACGCTGGTCATGGTCGAGATAGTCGCCGTCCTTGCGCTGCTCGGCATCGCTGCCGCCGCTGATGATGTGCACCGCCAGACGGCCGTCGAGCAGATGATCCAGGGTCGCCAGCTTGCGCGCCGCCAGGGTTGGGGCAACGAATCCGGGGCGATGGGCCAGCAGGAATTTGATCTTCGATGTGGCCAGCCCCGCCAGCGCCACCACCAGGAAGCCGTCCGGCTGATCGGACCAGTAGCCCACCAGCACCCGGTCGAAACCGGCTTCTTCATGGGCCTGGGCAAACCGGCGGATATACTGCTTGTCGAAAATGCTGCCCCTAGGCTCGATGGTTTCCGAGGTCTCGCGGTGCCCGATCATGCCAATGAACTGAATACTCATGTCACACAACTCCTCTGCCGGAATGGGATGCGGGCTCGGCCGCTTGGGCAAAAACCGCCTTGCCGCTGTTGATCAGCAAGGTGTCGTCCTGCGGGGTATGGATACGGCTGCACAATACGTCGCGGTAGTGGCGCTCCAGGGCGTTGCGCCGGCTGAGGCCGGGATTGCCACTGGCCTGCACCGCCAGCTCGACCGTCTGGATGGCCTGATTGGTTACCAGGAACTTGACCTGCCCCGCTCGCTCGGGCGCTACCCGCCCCTGGGACGCCGATTCCAGCAACAGCTGGCTGGAAAACAGCAGGCTGTCGATCCGCCCGACGATCTCCTGGAAACGTGGCAGGCTGGCCAGCGCGGCCCCCAGGTTGGCCGGTTTCCTGTCCTGCAACCAGTTGACGAACCAGTCCCTGGCCGCCCGGGCAACACCGTCATAGACGCTGGAAATCAGTACCGCCATCCATAGCTGGGCCTCGGCATCCAGCTCCGGCCGATGCGCGCTCCAGGGGCTGACGTTGACCGCGTGATCCAGTGGCACCAACACATCGTCGAAACGGATCTCGTGGCTGCAGGTGGCGCGCATGCCCAGATGGTCCCAGTCCTCGATGATGCGGATGCCGGGGCTGTCCTTGTGCACCAGCCAGGCGCCGACCAGCGGATCGGCATCATCGCTGCGGGCCCAGACCAGATACCAGGTAAGGCCATAGCTGCCGGTGGAGTAGATCTTGCTGCCGGACAGGCGCCAGCCTTCATCGGTTCGCCGTGCCAGCATGGCGGGCAGGCCGCCACGGGCGGGAGTGCCGAGATCCGGCTCGACTCGCAGGGCATTGACCAGCGCGCCGTTGCGCACCGCGTCCAGCGAGACGCGCTCGCGCAGGTGGGCGGGCCAGTGGGGACTGCTGTGCAGACGGCCATGCTGCATGTATTGCATGACCAGAATCAGGGCGGTGGAAGGCTCGCCGTAGGCGACTTCACCAATCACCCGCGCCGCATCGGCCAGGGAACCGCCAAGGCCGCCATAGGCCTTGGGCACCGTCAGGCCCAGCAGCCCCTGCTGATGCAACACGGCGAAATTGTCCCAGGGAAAGGCCGCGCTGCGATCGAGGGCCTCGGCGCCGGCCTGGAAGGTGCGCTTCAGGCCGGCCAGCGCCTCGGCGGCCTGGGCCTGATCCAGCCAATCGACCGGTGGCAGGGCGGACGAAAGCGAGTCCGCATGGTGGGTTGCGTAAGACATGGGGGTAGGCTCTTTCCTTAACCGTCTGCTCGTGATGCCACGTTGAGATAGAAGGTTATTCTTATAAAATAAGCACAGGAAAGACTTTTTAGTTATATGCTAATTATTAATTATTTTGATCAAAATATTATTCAATATGCAAAATTAACATATTACAAATACCCGCCCCAGCCAACCCCGCTACTGCCGCAGCCGCTTGGCCACGATACTGCTGAACAATTCCACCGGGCCCTGCAGATTGCCGATGAAGCGTGGCTGGATCAGCCAGAGGTCGATCAGCGGCTTGAAGTCCGCCACGTTGATGATGTCCAGCTCATCACGGTGCTGGCTGTTGTGCAGCAGCGGCTCGGGCACCAGCCCGAGGCCCAGACCATTGGCGACCAGACCCAGCTGCAGTTCGGTGCCGAAGGTCTCCAGATTCAGCTGAAACGCCAGCCCCTGCTCGGCCAGCGCCCGCTGCAGCCCGGCACGAAAGCCGCAGCCGTCGGGATTCAGCACCCAGCCCTGGGCGTGACAGTCGGCCAGCTTGCTCTGCTTGCGCCTGATACTGCCCCTGGCCGCGACGACCAGCAGCTTCATCCGCGACAGGGACTGGCCCTGGATGCCCTCGGGGAATATCTTGCCGGCCGGGAACAGCGCACAGCCAGCATCCAGCTCGCCGAGTTCGATCTTGCTCAGCAGCGTGCTGCCCCAGCCGTTGGAGACCTGGGTTTGCAGGGCGGGATAGGTTTCCTTGAGCTGTTGCAGGGCATCGAGCAACACCATGTCGCCAATGGTCTGCGGCACGCCAAGGCGCAGCATGCCGGTCGGTTCGCCGCCACTGGCCACCAGTTCGCCCAGCGCCCCCACTTCGCGCAGGATGATGCGGCATTGCTCGTAGACCCGCATGCCAATGGCCGTGGGCTTGAGTGGTTTGGTTTGCCGATCGAAGAGCGTCGCGCCGAGGGTCTCTTCGAAATTCTGCACGCGCCGGGTGATGGCCGGCTGGGTCAGTTGCATGGATTCGGCGGCCTGACTGATCGACTGGCTGCGCATGACCGCGACGAAGGCGGCTATATCATCTATTTTCATCATGTAATTGCATATTAGCTTATAAGAAAAATGTTCTTAAAGAATAATAAAAACCTTGCTAGGTTAATAGGAAAATCCTGTTCGTCAGTTATTCAGAGAGGCCCATGCCGACACTACCCAACCACCAGCGACTGCGTCACTTCATCACTGAACTGGCCACCCTGCTGGAGCAGACGAGCGAAGAAAACGCCATTCTCGAGCAGGGCGGCCAGTTGCTGCAGGCCCTGGTCAGCCATGATGACTGGCTGCCGGAAGCCTATGCCCAACCCGACCCGGAACGCTATCAGCAGTATCTGCTGCATGCCGACTCGCGCCAGCGTTTCTCGATCGTCAGCTTCGTCTGGGGGCCGGGTCAGCAGACGCCCATCCATGACCACCGGGTATGGGGTCTGATCGGCATGTTGCGTGGCGCCGAGTATTCCCAGGGCTTCGAACGCGCGGCCAATGGCGAACTGCTCGAGCATGGCCCGCGGATTCGCCTCGAGCCGGGCCAGGTGGAAGCTGTCTCGCCCAGCGTGGGCGACGTCCATCAGGTCAGCAACGCCCACACCGACCGCGTGTCGATCAGCATCCATGTGTACGGCGCCAATATCGGCGCAGTCAAGCGCGCCGTCTACCAGCGCGACGGCAGCGAAAAAGTATTCATTTCCGGTTATTCCAACCACCACCTTCCCAATATCTGGGATGTATCCAAAGAGAGCCAGACTCCATGAGCCGCCCCACCTTGCGTTCCTGCCATGACATCCGCCAGGCCCTGCTCGACCAGCAGGAGGTCGCCCTGATCGATGTGCGCGAAGAGGCCCCATTCGCCGAAGCCCACCCGCTGTTCGCCGCCAATATCCCGCTGTCGAAACTGGAGCTGGAGATCCATGCGCGGGTGCCCCGCCGCGATACCGCCATCACCGTCTACGACAATGGTGAAGGCCTGGCGCAGCGCGCGGCCCAGCGGCTGGAGGCGTTGGGTTATACCCAGGTGGCGCTACTGGAAGACGGACTAGCCGGCTGGCAATCCGCCGGCGGTGAACTGTTCAAGGACGTCAACGTACCCAGCAAGGCCTTTGGCGAACTGGTGGAAAGCCAGCGGCACACCCCTTCGCTGTCCGCCGAACAGGTGCAGGAACTGCTCGATCTCCAGGCCGACGTGCTGGTGGTGGATGCCCGCCGTTTCGACGAATACCAGACCATGAACATTCCCGGCAGCGTCAGCGTGCCGGGGGCGGAGCTGGTACTGCGGCTGGCTGAGCTGGCTCCGAACCCGAACACCCGGATCATCGTCAACTGCGCCGGCCGCACGCGCAGCATCATCGGCACCCAGTCGCTGGTCAACGCCGGCACCGTCAATCCGGTTGCCGCCCTGCGTAACGGCACCATCGGCTGGACCCTGGCCGGCCAGCAACTGGAGCATGGCCAGGACCGACGCTTTACCGAGGTCAGCGAGCAAACCCGCGACAAGGCCGCGCAAGCGGCCCGTAAGGTAGCCGACAAGGCCGGCGTGCAGCGCGCCACCCTGGCGACCTTGCAGGCCTGGCAACGGCAGCCGGAGCGGACCACCTACCTGTTCGATGTGCGCACGCCGGAAGAATTCGAAGCAGGGCACCTGCCCGACGCCCGCTCCACCCCCGGCGGGCAGCTGGTGCAGGAAACCGACCACTTCGCCAGCGTGCGCGGCGCCCGCATCGTGCTGGCCGACGACGATGGCGTACGCGCCAACATGAGCGCCTCCTGGCTGGCGCAGATGGGCTGGGACGTCGCCGTGCTGGACGAACTGGACAGCAGCGCCTTCAGCGAGCAAGGCGCCTGGAAGGCACCACTTCCGCCACTGCCCCAGCCGGAGGAAATCACCCCGGCCACCCTGGCCGACTGGCTGGCTGCGGGCGATACCCAGGTGCTGGACTTCACCGCCAGCGCCAATTACGTCAAGCAGCATATCCCCGGCGCCCACTGGGTACTGCGCGCCCAACTGGCCCAGGCGCTGGAAAACATCCCGCCGGCCCAGCGCTACGTGCTGACCTGCGGCAGCAGCCTGCTGGCGCGCTTCGCGGTTGACGAGCTGCGGGAACTGAGCGGCAAACCGGTATTCCTGCTGCAAGGCGGAACCGCCAACTGGCTGGCCGCCGGCCTGCCCCGCGAGGAAGGCCCGACCCGCCTGACGGTCCCGCGCACCGACCGCTACCAGCGCCCCTATGAAGGCACCGACAACCCGAAGGAGGCCATGCAGGGCTATCTGGACTGGGAGTTCGGCCTGGTCGAGCAACTGGGACGCGATGGCACCCATGGCTTTCAGGTGATCTAGGGGAGGTCCACGACCTGGGGGTCAAGCGGTGCCCAAGTATGAACGCCGCTAGTCAGGCAGAGCCGGGCAACCAGGCTCTGCCTGCCCCCATTTCTATAGCAAAAACGCCCAAACTAACTCCGGTAATGGCTCCACCTTCAAACAGGGAGTCAGACTGATCATGGCGTCGGATTGGGCAGTCTCAAATGTATTTTCTCGATCTCATCCAGCACCTCGCTGCTTAGATCGATGTTGATGCTGTCAATATTCTCGATTAACTGCTGCTGGCTGGTAGCACCAATCAGCGTGCTCCCCACGAAGGGCCGGGAGTTCACGAACGCCAGTGCAAGCTGCGCAGGCGTCACACCCACCTCGTTGGCCAACGCAATGTATTGCTTGATGGATTCTTCCGCCAGAGGTCTGGAATACCGCACAAACCGGTCGAACAGTGTCAAGCGTGAGTTTGCCGGACGCTGCCCATTCAAATATTTGCCAGTGAGGGTGCCGGCAGCCAGCGGCGAATAGGCCAGGAGGCTGACCTGTTCATGTTGTGAGAACTCCGACAGGCCGACTTCGAATGTCCGATTCAACAAACTATAGGAGTTCTGAATGCTGACGATCCGCGGCAGTCCCAGGTTCTCAGCAGCTTTGGTGAATTGAGCCAGCCCCCAGGGCGTTTCGTTGGAGACACCGATATAACGCACCTTGCCCTCACGCACGAAATCCGCCAGCACAGACAGAGTCTCTTCGATTGGAATGCTGGCTTCCTTTTCTGCTAGCCAGGCATAGGACAGCGCACCAAATGTATTGGTGGAACGGTCAGGCCAGTGGAGTTGATACAGGTCAACATGGTCGGTCTGCAGCCGATCAAGGCTGCTGTGCAATGCCTGCGTCAGATTCTTACGGTCATGCCTGGACTCACCATTACGCAGATGTCGGGGCCGGTTGCCACTGGCCGGCCCAGCGGCCTTGGTGGCCAATACCACCTCATGGCGTCTACCGGTTCTGGCCAACCAGGATCCGATATATGACTCGGTGCGCCCCTGAGTTTCAACCGTGGGTGGCACTGGGTACATTTCGGCGGTATCAATCAGGGTGATACCGCGCCCCAGTGCGTAGTCCAGCTGAGCGTGCGCCTCTGCTTCGGTGTTCTGTTCGCCCCAGGTCATGGTGCCCAGTCCGATCAAGCTGACAGTGAGATCCGTGCGCCCCAAAGTACGATATTTCATCATGCAATTTCCTGAATAAGTAAGTTTTATTGAGTCCAGCCGACACAGGGATTCCAAACAGAAACCAACAAGTCATGAAGTTCCCTGCCATGGCGGGATCAATAAGGAAGTACAGCAATAAGCAACAACTGGGCCAGCCGATATTCGGGCCTCATGCAAGCCTGTTCATATTCCAACAGAAATTACCCGCACCGCCGCTTTATCAACAGCAGTAACGGCGAGGATGACCTGCGAGCGAGCCATGATTAGGTGAACAAGCCGAAAAAAGAATTATAAAAACGTCCTGCAGCCTTACTCAGAGGCTGTCCCGCCTGTCGAAATACAACCACTTGCCAACAGACTGCTGGATAACAAGCACCACACCTCTCCCCGCCCTTATAACAGCAACCAACCAGCCTGGTTCAGCGCGTCTGGCATATTTGTTGCTGAGTATCTGTTTGCTATTAACTCACTCGACTAATGGAGTATTTAATGACTCAACGTAAATTACGCCTCGGTGCCTTTATCATGGCTACCGGGCATCATATCGCTGCATGGAGACACCCGGGTTCGCAGATTGATTCAGGCGTCAATATTGACCATTACATCGAAGTGGCAAAGATCGCGGAAAAAGGTCTGTTTGATCAGGTGTTTGTAGCAGACAGCCCGGGCCTGTCGTACCGTGGCAAAGATCAGGAGTCCTTCAGTCGGCAAGGCCGCGTCTCGCATTTTGAGCCGGTGACCCTATGGTCTGCGCTTGCCGCCGTTACCAAGCATATTGGCTTCGTGGCGACGGCCTCCACGACCTACGAGGATCCCTACCTGTTGGCTCGCAAGTTCGCCTCCCTTGACCATATCAGTAAGGGGCGGGCAGCCTGGAACGTGGTCACCACTGCGGCCCAGAACGTGCATGGCAATTTCGGCCTGAATCAGCATCCGGATCCGGCAACCCGCTATGAAAAAGCCCATGAATTCGTCGAGGTGGTGAAGGGCCTGTGGGATAGCTTCGAGGATGATGCTTTTATCCGCGATGCGGAGTCAGGTGTCTATTTCGATCCAGCAAAACTGCACACTCTCAACCATGAAGGCAAGCACTTCAAGGTCAAGGGGCCGCTCAACCTGGAGCGTCCACCGCAGGGGTATCCGGTCATAGTACAAGCCGGCTCTTCCGAGGATGGCCGGGAGTTGGCGGCTGCCACAGCGGAGGCCATCTTCACCGCATGGAATACACTTGAAGAGGCACAAGCCTTCTACCAGGATGTCAAATCCAGGCTGGCCAAATATGGTCGTAAGCCTGAACAGCTACTAATTCTCCCGGGTATTTCCCCGGTGGTCGGCCGTACCCAGGAGGAGGCCGAAGCGAAATGGAAGGCCTTGCAGGATCTGATTCATCCGTCGGTTGGTCTGGGCACCATTGCCCACTTCTGGCCCGATGAGGATCTCAGCAAATGGGATCTCGACGCCCTACCCCCCTACTACCCCACCCCACCGGCTGGCATCAACAGTCGCCAGCACCTGGTGATTGAGCTGGCACAACGAGAAAGGTTCACCGTTCGCCAACTCTACCAGTATCTGGCTGGTGCTCGTGGTCACTGGGTAGTGGTAGGAACGCCTGAGAAGATTGCTGACGAAATTCAGAGCTGGTTTGAAAACGGCGCAGCGGATGGCTTCAACGTCATGCCGCCAGTTCTTCCAGAGTCCTTGAATGACTTTGTCGAGCTGGTCATTCCAGAACTGCAACGTCGGGGATTGTTTCGCACCGAGTACGAAGGCACCACGCTACGTGAAAACCTTGGTCTGGAACGACCGGCCAACCGCTACGCCGATGCGGCTGATCAAGCCCGGAAAGCCGGTTGAAAAGGTACTGACCGCTGACCGGAGCCATCCGGTCAGCTTTGCTAGTGCTCTGCCTGGCAGCCGACCATCCCCATCCGTCAATTCCCATGCAAACCGATTGACCAATCAGGACATTGCCATGACTCCCCCCCATATTGCGATTCGCCTTACCGCTGATCCTGCTACTGTTTTCGCCCTTTTCATTCGCCGATCCGTTGCCGGAGGTAATCAGGCTGGGCATTGCCAATGCTGGCGCAGGAAGCCCACCCCGAGCCGCCATCGGCCCTCTTGGCATTGCCCAGCAACATCAATTGATCGAGCAGGAACTGGCCAACGACAACATCAAGGTGCAATGGATATTCTTCAAGGGTGCGGGACCGGCCGTTAATGAAGCGCTATCCAGCCGACAGATCGACTTTGCTGCCCAGGGCGACCTGCCGTCGATCATTGGTCAGGCAGCCGGTTTGAATACCCGGCTGCTGATGTCGCTGGGCAAGTCGCATTCTTATATAGCGGTAAAAAAGGACAGCGCCATTCAAACAATCAGCGATTTGCGCGGCAAGACTATCGCTTTCCATAAGGGCACCAACATCCACCTGGGCGTGAGCCGCATCCTGAATAAGGGCGGATTGACCGAACGGGATCTGAAGGTTTTCAACCTGGATTCCGCCGCCTCGCTCAGCGCCTTTCTGTCCGGCGATCTGGATGCCCTGTTCGGCGGGCTGAATCTGTTCCGACTGGAAGATCTCGGCAGTGCGCGGTTGATCTACGACACCCATCAGGACCCTGCCTTCGTGCGACAGACCCACATTCTGGTTGATGACACCTTTGCCCAGCGCTATCCGGATATTACCCAACGCGTAGTGCAGGCGCTGGTGCGGGCAGCGCATTACAACGCACTCGAAGAACACGAAGAGGAAGTGCTGCAATCCTGGGCCACCGGCAGCATCACCGTAGACCATTTCAAACGTGAGCTGGCGGGCGCTTCCATCCGTGAAAAAATATCGCCGCTATTCGATACCTACACCACCGGGCTGTACCGCCAATCCATTGCCGATGCCAGAGAGTTCCGGTTGATCCGCAGGAATATTGATCTGGACAGGTGGATAGATGACAGCTTTTTGCAACAGTCACTGGTCAACCTGCAGCTTGAAGACTACTGGCCACCCCTCGACCAGAACAGCCATCCGGAAACAGGAGCAGTAACCGGCCTGTAGCCTGTAGCCTGTAGCCTGTAGCCTGTAGCCTGTAGCCCAGTCCCCTGCCCATTGCTGTCTGGACGCCGGCATCAACTTGACCCAGCGTCCAAGCAGCTCGCTTGCTCATGGGTTGCTGGCTACCCCGGTAATGAGATTGCCCTTGGCATCATGAGTCGGCCAGAAGTCTTCCAGACCGAGCTCCTTCAACGCCGCATCCAGGAAACGGTCATCCTTCCAGTCATCCAGCAAGAAACCACGTCGAATCAATCGATAACGTACCGAGTCATCGATTGATTGCTGATCCGACACCACCGCCAGCTCATCGAACAGAGGGGTGAGACGTAGGCTCAGTGGTTCGTCATCCAGATCCTCACGTACCACCTGCTCGGTAACGCTGCCGATAGCCCAGAGGCCGATAACCTCGTCACGATTTTCCTCCAGAGAACCCCAGTGCGCAGCCCGGACTATGGCCTTGACCACCCTCTGCACGATGTCCGGATACTGCTCTGCGAAAGGCTCATGCACCAGCACATGGCTTTGTTGCATGGCGTCCACATCACCCTTGCTGGTGTAAACAACACGGGCCAGCCCCAGATCGCGCAGACGGAACAGAGTCAGTCCACCGAACAGGCCATCCAGATCGTCCGACTGGAACGCAGCGAGTGCTGTCTGCGGCTCAAGATTGACTATTCGCAGATCCCGCTCTGCCAGGCCATTGTTCTCAAGGATTCGGTTGACGGCCAGATGGGTTGCAGTGCCCTTGTGAAATGCCACGCGCCTGCCTTTGAGATCGGCGATGGAAGCAATCTCGGAATCCGGCCGCACTGCAAGAAAGGTATTGCTTCGCCCGCCGGTCACCATAATGGCCCGGGTCTTCAAACCCACCGAACGGCCAACGATGGACGGCAACCCACCCTGGGTGGCAAAGTCCACCGAGCCGCTACTGAACGCCTCATTAACCGCAGGCCCCTGCCCCTTGAAGAACACCCACTCGATCTCGATACCATCCTTCTCGAATTCCTGCTCCAGATAACGGTGGGCCTGTGCGATGGCCAACGCACCAGTCTGGATTCGTGGCGGATTGCCAACCCCTGCGGACGACACAGCAAAACGAATGGTCCTGGGTGGCTCAGCCAATGCCAGCTGCGGAGCAATGACCAGCAGCAACGCCAACACCAACCTGCGCGGAATAACCTTGCCTATGCTCATGATCATTTCCTGTCCCAGAGCGCTGGGGCAGCAGTGATCTGATCAATCGAAAGCAGCTCATCCGTCGTCAATTGCCAGCTGGCCGCCGTTGCGTTGGCCGCGATCTGCTCTACCGTACTGGCGCCTGCGATGATGCTGGCAACCCAGGGCCTTGCAGCCAGCCAACTGAATGCCAGCTCAAGCAGGCTATGCCCCCGGCTCTCGGAGAATGCGCGCAGTTGCTCCACCACGGCCCAATTATGCTCATTAAGGTATCGCTCACCCAACCGCGGAGTAGTGGTCAAGCGACTGTTCTCCGGTAACGTCGCATGCTGCTGGTATTTGCCGGAGAGAAACCCGCTGGCCAGCGGAAAGTACGGGAGCAAGCCCAGCCCGTACCTTTCCAGCACAACGGCATGCTCGCCCTCGACCTTACGCTGTAGCAGGCTGTATTCATCCTGGGCCGAAATAAAAGCGGCCAGCCCCCGCTCGCGCGCCACGCGCTGTGCCTCAACGATCTGCCAGGGGGCAAAGTTGGATAGCCCCAGATAACGCACCTTGCCTTGGCGAACCAGGTTGTCGAGCGCTTCCACGGTTTCCTCGATCGGTGTGCCGGGGTCTGGCCTGTGCACCTGATACAGGTCGATCCAGTCTGTCTGCAATCGCCGCAGACTGGCCTCCACCGCCTGAAAGATGTAGCGCCTCGATGCGCCTCTCAGCTTGCCTTGCTCATCGAACGGATTGCCGAATTTGCTCGCCAATACCACATGCTTGCGCTGCTCACCCAGCACCTTGCCGAGAATACTCTCCGAGCCGCCCTTGTTGCCGTAGACATCAGCGGTATCAAGCAGGGTAATCCCTGCGTCCAGTGCGGCATGTATCACTTTTCTCGATGCATCCAGATCAAGCCGGCTACCGAAATTATTGGTTCCCAGTCCCACCAGGGACACTTTCAATCCGGAATGCCCAAGCCTGCGTTGGGGGATGTCAATTGAAGGCATGATTCAACTCTCTCCTGTTGCGAAAGCGCCAGGCCATAAGCCGCTGGCTGACGCTCAGTGTTCATTATGAAACTCGCCGGGCTCAACGTGCGGCGTCACCTTTACGGTATTCCTGGGTCAGCTCATCAAAGCGCTGCTTCAACTCGAACGGCAGCGGCGTGTTGATCGCCGCCAAAGTGGCATCCAGTTGAGCGGGATTGCTCGCGCCAATAATCGCGGAGGTCACCACCGGGTTTGCCAACACCCACGCCACTGCTGCCGTGGTCAGTGACAGCCCCACGCTGTCTGACAAGGAGGCCAGGGTTTGCACGGTTTCAAATTGGCGTTCGTGCCAATACCGTTGCTGATAACGCTCGGCTGCCGTACCCAGCGTGAAGCGGGTACCTTCGGTTGGCGCACCATAGCGGTGTTTGCCGGTCAGCAGCCCACCAGCCAACGGGTTGTAGGGAATCACGCCCACCCCCTGTTCCTGCGCCAGCGGCAGCAACTCCCGCTCTATCTCACGGAACAACAGGCTGTAACGAGGCTGCACAGAAACAAAGCGGGAATAACGATGAATATCCGACCGGCCCAATGCCAGGGCCAGACGGTAGGCGAGAAAGTTGGATACCCCTATGTAACGCACCTTGCCTGAATGAATGAGGGTATCCAGCGTGTACAGCGTTTCATCCAGCGGCGTAGCGGGATCATCCGAGTGCAACTGATACAGGTCGATGTAATCAGTGTTCAGACGCGTTAGCGAAGCGTTCACCGCCTCGTGTATATGCTTGCGTGAGGCGCCCTGATTCCATGGCCGCGAGCCCACCGCACCAACAAATTTGGTAGCAACAATAAAGTTGTCACGCTGCCCATGTAGCCAGCGCCCGACGATCTCCTCGGTGCGGCCGACTCTTTCGAGACCACCACCCAATGGATACACATCGGCGGTGTCGAGAAAAGTGATACCCGCATCCGCTGCCTTGCCCAGGATACGGGCAGCTGTGGATTCGTCTGTCTGATAGCCAAAGGTCATGGTGCCCAGGGCCAGACGCGAGACCGTCAGGCCAGTATTGCCCAGTTGTGTATATTGCATCGTTTGCTCCAGTCATGGGTTCTACTCAAAGCGTGCCGAGAGACATTGCTGCCACAGGCCACCCTTCACCGTAAGCAATATGGATGCCATTAAAAATTCATATATTTATCAGTAAGTTACGATTCAAGCAGGTAGAAACGCTGTAACTTTCCACACAGATACATTTCAGCCTGCTGCTAAAGCAGCACGGAATTGCCCCATTCATACGGCATTGGACAGCGGCATCACCGCAGCAGGTGCTGGCCGCCTACGCCCCTCGCCCCATTGTTCGAGTTTTAGATAGATCACTGGCGTGGAGTAAAGCGTGAGCAATTGACTTAACAGCAGGCCACCCACAATCGTGACACCCAGCGGCTGACGGATTTCGGATCCGTGGCCAAAACCGATCAATAGCGGCAGGGCTCCCAGCAGGGCCGCCAGGGTGGTCATCATGATCGGTCTGAAGCGCGTCAGGCAGGCCTGGTATATGGCATCCCGCGGACTCAACCCTTGCTCGCGGCGGGCTGCGATCGCGTAATCAACCAGCAGGATGCCGTTTTTCTTTACAATGCCGATCAGCAGCAGGACACCAATCAACGCAACCAACGAGAATGTCATATCCACCAGACTCAGCAGCAGCAGCGCGCCGACACCAGCGGATGGCAGGGTGCTGATGATAGTGAGCGGATGGATCAGGCTTTCATACAACACACCAAGGATGATGTAGACCGCCAGCAACGCAGCAAGAATCAGCAGTCCCTGGCTGGCCTGTGACTCCTTGAATACCTGGGCGCTACCGCTGAAAGCACCACTGATCTGGTCAGGCATGATGAGCTCCTGCTGGGCCTTCTCCAATACCTTGACCGCCTCTCCCAGCGACACGCCGGCAGCCAGATTGAACGATATGGTGACCGCCGGAGCCAGACCACTGCGATTGATCACTACAGGCCCCGCCATCACCGGCTCTTCCCGCACCACCGAGGACAACGGCACCAGTTGGCCCGTTGTCTGGGAACGCAGCTTGAGGAACTCGGTACTGGCCAGACTGCCCCTGGCCGGTTCTGCCAGCTCAAGAATGACCTTGTACTGATTCACCTCGGTCTGGTACTCGTTCACTGAACGCTGGCCGAATGAGTCGAACAACAATTGGTCAACATCCCGTACGGTCACGCCAAAGTGTGCTGCCGCGTCGCGGTCAATACGCAGATGCTGAACAGCGGCTCCCATCTGCAGATCATCGCTGACATCGCTGAACTGGGGCAGGCTGTGCAGTTGCTCGGTCAGTTGGCTTGCCCAACCATATAGTTGCTCCGCGTCTGTACCGCGCAGCAGATACTGATAGGACACCGGGCCACGCCCTCCCCCCATACTGATATCCTGAGCTGGACGGTTCAGCAGGCTAATCCCGGGTACGGCCGCCAGTTGGGGACGCAGCCGATTGACTATCTCCTGGGCGGAAGACTGCCGCTCGCTGATATCCCTGAGCGATATCCAGAAACGGCCGCGTGACAGTGTCTGGCCCGTTCCGGGCTGGACACCGACCATCTCGAATACCACATCCACGTCCGGGTCCTGCTGAAGGATCGCGGACAACTGCTGGTGCTTGCGGCGCATTTCCGGATAGGAGATATCCTGCGCTGCAATACTGCTCCCCTGCAGGAAGGTGGCGTCCTGTTCGGGAAAGAAATCCTTGGGAATGAACCAATAACCGACAGCACCAGCCACCACCGTCAGGGCAAAGAAAACCAGAACGACACCACCATGATCAAGTGCCATGGCCAGCGTACGAGCATATAACCGCACGCCAAACGGCTCATCAGCCTGAGTCCGGTGCTGATGCCTGAAGCGAGCGATCAGACTGGGGGCCAGGGTCAGGGACACCATCATCGAGATGACCACCGTGGTCGCCAGGGTGATCGAAAATTCGCGCAGCAACCGGCCAACCACACCATCCATCAACAAAAGCGGTAAAAAGGCAGCAATCAACGACAGGGTAATGGCCACGAGAGTAAAGCCCATTTCATTGGCCCCGGCCAACGCCGCCTTGAAAGGCGATAAGCCCTGCTCTCGATAACGATGGATGTTCTCGATCACCACAATGGCGTCATCCACCACAAAACCCACCGCAACCACGAGGGCCATCAGCGTCAGGTTGTTCAGGCTAAAACCCAGAACATACATGACCGCCAGAGTGGCAAATAGGGATACTCCAAGCACCGAAGCCACTACCAGCGTGGCGCCCCAGGAACGCAGATATAACCCCATCACTGCGACCACCAACAGGATCGCAATGGCCAACGTCAGAGCCACGTCGTGTAGTGAGGCGCGGGTCAGAACGGTGCGATCGACCATCACTTCCAGATTGACGCTGGACGGCAACTGCTCCCGCAGGCCGGGCAACAATGCGCGAATCCTTTCGGCGGTCTCCACCATATTGGCTCCGGGCTGGCGCAATACCGCCAATGTCAGCGCCGGCTTGCCGTTCTGGTGGGCAGAGATATAGGCATTTTCACTACCAACGACGACCTCGGCAACATCGCGCAAATGCAGAGCAGCGCCCTGCTGATAGCCAACCACTAGCGCGCCATATTGGTCCGCAGTGAATATCTGGTCATTGGCCGCCAGCGTCACTACTCGCTGCTCTCCGTACAATGCCCCCTTGGGGAAGTTGAGGCTGGCTTGTTGCAAGGCCTGGCGTATATCAGCCATTGTCAGGCCGCTGGCAGCAAGCTGCTCGGGCTTTACCTGCACGCGGATTGCTGGCTTCTGCTGGCCAAAAATACGAATATCGGCAACACCATCCACCTGACTGAGCTGGCGCACCACCAGATTCTCGACCACATCACTGAGCGCGGTGGAGGTCATCAGATCCGACTGCAAACCGAGTAACAACACCGGGAACTGCGCCGGGTTGAGCTTACGCCAGGAAGGCGGAGCCGGCATTTCAGCAGGCAACTGGCCGGCGGCATTATTGATCGCCGCTTGCACCTCCTGCACCGCAGTATCCAGCGGCTTGTTCAGCTCGAACTGCAACTGGATCGAGGTATTACCCAGCGAGCTGCTGGAGGTCATCTCCCTGATACCGGGCACCTGACTCAACTGTACTTCCAGCGGAGTCGCCACCGCCGATGCCATGACCTCCGGGCTGGCTCCGGGCAGTAGCGCATTCACCTGCAGGTTGGGAAAGTCGACTTCCGGCAACGGCGCGATTGATAAGCGCGGCAACGCAAAAAGTCCCAGCAAGGTAATCGCCAACCCCAGAAGAACAGTGGCCACTGGGCGCCTGATGAACCAGCCCAGACCTTGATCATGTACAGCCATCGAATTCCCCTGTCGCCCGGTGATCTCACCGAGCCAAGTTATGGGTATCTGCTGTCAGCCCATCGGGGCTGGCATCAACCACTACCGCGGACACCATGGCGCCATCGCGCAGCTTCACCTGGCCGTCCACCACCACCTGCTCTCCGACGCTCAGCTCACCCGCCACCACCGAACGCTCCCCCAGATCACGTACCAGGCTAATGGGCACGACCTCCACCCGATCATCCTTTTTACGAAACACATAGGGCGAAACCGCACCCTGCATGATTGCGGAACTGGGAATGACCGTCGCTTGCCGATACTGTTCAACCTCCAACCTCACGCGTACCAGTTGGCCGGGCCATAGCACTTCGTCCTTATTGTCGAGTTCCGCCTTGATACGAAATGTGCCAGTTGCCGAACTGATCACCGGCTCTATATGTGCCCGTTGCCCCGTGGCGATCTGCATCCCGGTCTTCTGATCCAGCACCTGCAGCGTCACTCCGTGCTCACGCCAATGCTGCACCTTCGGCAATAGATCCTGGGAAACGGAAAACTCCAGCCCGACCGGATCGATCTGGGTGACTACAACCAGCCCGGTGCTATCGCCAGCACGCACAAGGTTGCCGCTATCCTGTAAGCGGAAACCCACGCGCCCGCTCAATGGCGACACCAGCCGAGTATGTGACAAGGCAATACGGGATGCCTCAAGCCGCGCATCACTGCCTTGCAGCTGCGCCTTCAACTGAGCCACCCTGGATTCTTCCTGGGCCAGCCGCTGCTGCGACAAGGCGCCCTCTCTGGCATGCAGTGACTGGTAACGCGCCAGATCCTGCTCCGCCTCACGCAACAGCACCACCAGTGCCTGACGTGTTGCCTGTGCTTCATCCACCGCCGAACGCCAGCTGCGATCATCAATTCTGACCAGCAGATCGCCCTTGCTCACGGCCTGACCGTCGGTGAACAGCACTTCATCAATGACCCCTTCGATCATGGGGCGAAGCAATACCTGCTGTAATGGTTTGATCTGGCCGATGACATCCAGCCGATAACTGGCGTCCTCAACCCGGACTTCAGCGACATGAACCGGAACACCCGCCGAGGCAGGTCGCGTTGCCGATTGTCCCATGGTCATCGGGCTGGCCAGACTGATCGCCAGCAGGCTTATGATTAGGTTTGTCTTCATCACAGAATCTGCGCGACCTCGGCAAATTCGAGGCGGGGACCTCGGGGAGCCAGGCGACTGGCATCGGCATAGCCAAGATTGATCAATAACAGGCTTTTCCAGCGCCCATCCGGGAAGAACAGCGTATCGACCCGTTCATTGTCGAACCCGGACATGGGCCCGGCGGTAAGCCCCAGCGCACGGGCGGCAAAAATCATGTAAGCCGCCTGCAGCGTTGCATTGGTGAGCGCCGTAGGCTCGATCAGCGCAGGTGTTTTCTCGAAGAAGCCCTTGGCATCAAACGCCGGAAACTGGGTCGGCAGGAACTGATGAAAGTGTGAGTCGTAGGCAACAATCAGCGTCACCGGAGCCGACAGAACCTTCTGCGTATTGCTGGAGGAACACCGTGCAGCCAGCTTCTGCCTGACCTCCTCTGTGCGTACGAACAGGTAGCGGCCAGGCTGTGTGTTGAACCCGGTGGGCCCCAGTTTCGCGTATTCATACAGCTGGTGGAGAACCGTGTCGGTCACCGGCTCATCAGTAAAGTCATGCGCTGAGCGGGCATTGATAAACAGCTGCTCTATGCTGCGCCAATCAATGGCGTCGTTCTGCAATGTCATGGATAGCTCCTTCGAAATACCAGGAAAATGAGTGCTCAATCGCTCAGGTGTAGGTGGTTGCGGATCTATCCGGCGGGTTCACCTCATCCCCTATATCCCGCTCGCTGCGGGGTTCTTCTGCCGCCACCAGCGGCGCGACATGGGCAGCACCACTGGCCTCCTCCGGCAAAAAACCGTTGGACTGTCTGCTCCAAAGTTGCCAGTAGGCGCCTCCCGTCGCCAACAACTGCTGATGGCTACCGTCCTCGACGATCCTGCCATCACTGAACACGAGGATTCGATCCAGGTGGGCAATGGTGGAAAGCCGGTGCGCCACAACCAGCACTGTCTTGCCGACCATGACCTGATCCAGGGTGTCCTGAATGGCTTTCTCGGTGATGGAGTCGAGACTCGACGTGGCTTCATCGAGTATCAGGATGGGGGCGTCTTTCAGAATCACTCGGGCAATGGCAATACGTTGACGCTGCCCCCCTGACAGCTTCACGCCACGCTCCCCTACCATCGAGTCGTAGCCGCCACTGATCTGCGTGATGAAGTCATGGGCATAGGCTTTTTTTGCCGCATCGACGATGTCCTGGTCACTCGCATCCAACCGCCCGTAGCGAATGTTGTCCCGCAGGGTGCGATGGAACAGGCTGGGATCCTGCGGGATCAGGCTGAGTTGGGAATGCAATGATTCCTGGGGCATATCACGAATGTCCTGCCCATCAATCAGGATCTGCCCCTGTTGAATGTCATACAGACGCAGAATCAGACTGACAAAGGAAGACTTGCCTGAACCGGAAAAGCCAACCAACCCAACCCGTTGGCCGGCCGGAATCGATAGGTCGAGCGAATCGAAGACCTGACGGGTGGGGTTATAAGCAAAGCTGACGCCCTTGAATTCGATCGCGCCCCGTTTGATCACCGCCGCCGGTACCATCGGTTTGTCGACCAGCTCATGGGGACGCACAATCGTCTGCACACCATTGGCCACGTTACCGATATATTCAAAGAACTCGAGAAAGCGGCGGGACAGATTGCGCGCCTCGGTAATGATCAGCAAGGACAGACTCACTGCCATGACAAAGTCCGCCACATCAATCTCACCACTTCCCCATAGGGTCAAGGCGTAATACAGCACGCCTATTTTCAACAGCGCTGCAGCGGAAAACTGAAACCAGCGCACCTTTTCCGAATAGCCATTGGACTTCCTGATGGCCTTCATTTCCCGAGTGAAGGCATGCTCCAGTGTCTCCCGCTCGAACCCGAGCCGCGCAAACAGCCGAGCGCTGGTCAGGTTACTGACCGAATCCACTATCTTGCCTGTGGTTTCACTGCGGGCAGCGGATGCCTTGAGCGCGTAGGGCTGACAGCGCCTGGCAAGAACATAGGAAACACTGACGAAGGCAATTGCCCAGAGGCAGACGAACAGAGCCAACTTGAAGTGCGCACCCAACAAAAGAAAGATCGAGACACTGAAGACGATGACAATCGGCCAGAACTCTGTGATCAATGACCACAGGGTTTGTGTCACCCCCATGGATGTTTCACTTATACGATGAGCAAGCGCACCAGCAAAATTATTGCTGAAGTAACTGTGCGAATGATATTGCAGATAGTGGTATATCTGGCGCGTCACATTCTGACGTTGCCGCGGCCCAAGGCGAATCTGGATGGCACCCGCCAGCCGGCCGAATACCACCTCGCCAATACTCAGGCCAATGAAGATCATGATTGGCAGGGTCAAGACGACTATCAGGTCTAGTGTCTGATCTTCAGCCCCAAGTACACTTCTGATGATTCTACTGAGGGCATAAGGAATCAGGATGCCGCAGCTGGCGTTGAGCGTTTCAAACAGCACCATCGCGGCATACCACCAACGGTAGCGCGCGACGAAATACAGAATGAAACGGAACGGCGTACTCGGCAACGACGGGCTACCCGGCGCACGCATGAACGCTGTATCAGCCATGGGTTCCTCTGACGACAAGGCAGGATTGACGCCGCCCATCACCAACTGAACCGCCACAGGTCTATACCGGATGGCCGTTCATGCTCAGGCACCACCGCAATGGGCTCGGCACTGTCGTCACCGAATTCGCGCAGAACATTTTCGCGCAACTGGGAAAAGGCAAAGGAGTTACGATCCCTGGGATGGGGCAGATCGATATCGACAATCTTCCTGATCCGCCCGGGACGCGGCTCCATGATCACCACCCGGTCACCAAGATAGACCGCCTCCTCAACATCATGGGTGACCAGAATCATGGTTATCCCTTCCTTCTGCCAGATATCCAGCAGCTCCTGTTGCAGATGGCTTCTGGTCAAGGCATCCAACGCGCCGAAGGGCTCATCCAGCAGCAGAATTTCCGGTCGATTCACCAACGCACGGGCAATAGCGACCCGCTGGCTCATGCCGCCGGATAACTGGTAAGGATAGGCCTTTTCAAATCCACCCAGACCAACCAGATCAATGTGCTGTTGAATCAGGGTTTTCTTTTCTGCAGCAGGGATATCGCTATTGAGCAGCCCCAGCCCTATGTTCTTTTCCACCGTCAACCAGGGAAACAGGCGGTGCTCCTGAAAGACGATGCCCCGTTGCAGGCTGGTACCGGAAATCCGCGCGCCATTCAGCAGAATATGGCCCTGATAGTCCTCCTCAAGTCCGACGATAAGCCGCAGCAAGGTCGATTTTCCGCAACCACTGGATCCCACAATGCTGACGAACTCGCCGGGCGTAATGGTCAAAGACACATCCTCAAGCACCGGTAATACCTTGTCCTTCACTGCGTACTGCTTACTTAAACTCTTGATATCCAGCGTAGCGGCATTAGCCATAACAGACTCCAATAACTCTAATCGTGAATGTCCAACACATATCAATAGGACGCGGTTGATGCACCACGCCAACGTAATAGACGCGATTCAATAAAGTTGGCCGACAGGTTCAGTACCAGACCTACTGCACCGACAATGATCACGCCAAGCAGCACCTGATCCATCCAGAAGTGCTCCTGACCATCTATCAATAAAGTGCCAATGCCCGGCGCAGCGCTCAGTAGATATTCCGCACCGAGACAAGCCAGCCAGGAATAGATCAGTGCAAGATAAATACCGGTAAAAATCGACGGCATGGCTGCCGGCAGCACTATCCTGGTCACCACCTGTAACCGCGAGAAGGCAAAGGTCTTGCCGACCTCGACAAACTCCCGGGCAACACCCCTGACCCCTTCATAGGTATTCAGCACAACCGGAAAGAATGCCGACAAGGCCAGAAAAACCACTTTGCCCTGCTCGCCCATCCCGAACCAGACCGATATCAGGGGAATCCACGCAAACAGGGAAATCTGTTTCAAGGTATGGAAGGTGGGGCCGACCATCCTGTCGAACAGACGCAACAGCCCCAGCGCGCCACCGAATACCAAACCGGCACTGGCACCAATAACAAACCCCTTGGCCATTCTTCCAAGGCTTGAGCTCAGCGCCAGCCATAGCTCACCGGACGCGGACAGCTCATGGGCCCGTTCGAATACCCGTTGCACCGGAACAAACAGTTGGGAGTCAGTCCAGCCAAAGAAATAGGCCGCCCACCAATAGCCAAGCAGTGCAGTCGGTAACACCCAACCACGTAGCCTCCTTGGTACCAGGGTGGCGATATTGCGCGAAAAGATGCTTGCTGAAGTGCTCATGGTTGCTCCCTAGAACGCGGCCTTACGCCAACGCAGAATGTGTGATTCCACCAACCCGAGAACCTTGTCCAGCAACAAGCCGATAAAACCAATGACAAAGACCGCCGCCAACACCAGGTCGAGCTGGAACAACTGCCGGCCCCAGACAATCAAGTAGCCCAACCCCTCTGTGGACGCCAATAGCTCGACCCCCACCAGCGCCAACCAGGCGTGGGTCAGGCCATAGCGCACGCCATTCCAGATCGGCGGGAATGCCGAGGGAAACACCACCTTCGTGAGTAACTGATATCTGGAAAACTCAAAGGCGCGGGCCACCTCGATATACCTGGTCGGAACGGATCGCAGTCCATTGAAGGTATTCAGGGTAATCGGCACGAAGGCAGACTTTGAAATCAGGATGATTTTCAAAGCCTCCTCCAAACCCACGAGCATCATCAGCAGCGGCAGCCAACCAAGGGACGGCACCTGCGCAAAGATCTTGAATGTCGGATACAGGTAATCCCTGGCCGTTTCCGACAATCCCATCACCACACCCAGCATCAGCCCAAGGCCACAACCCAGGGCAAACCCGGCCAACACGCGCTTGAAGCTGATCCAGGTGTGAGTCTGCAGTTCACCCGTGCCCAGGATGTCGAAGAACGTATCAACGACCAGCAGTGGCGAAGGCAGGATCTGCATCGGCAACCATTCAAAATGGCTGATCAGAAACCAGCACAGCAGCAGCGCCAGCGGAAACGGCCAGGCAAGATAGACATCGCTGCTCCTTGCCCAGCTGGGGACTTTCACTCCGCTGCACAGCTCGCGCAGCAGTGACCGCTTTCCGTTAATCAACGGCCCCAGCGTTTGACCTGATGACCCAGAGGATGAAGGCATGACTTTTCTACTCTTATGACGTAATGACAGAATCCACAACCTTGTTCTAACTAGTAAGAACTTCTCCAGCGCAACGCTTGGCGCTCAAAATGCATGGCGCCCTGGCTCAGCAAGTAACCAATCAGACCAACCACCAGCATTCCAAAAACAATAAGCTCTATGTTGAACGCCGCTCTGCCACGAAATATGGTTTCACCCAGCCCGATAGTGTCGTACGAACGCAACAGGAACTCGGCACCAATAGTGCCAAGCCACGCATAGATCAAACCGAGTTGCAGGCCGGTAAATATCTGCGGCGAGGCTGCCGGCAACAGCAGACGCCACACAAATTGCTTCCGGTTAAACTCATATACACGCGCGACTTCAAGCCACTTTCGCTCTATACCAGCGACACCTTCATGGGTACTCAATGCCACCGGGTAAAACACGGCCAGAGCAATGAGTACCAACTTCGACAACTCGCCATAGCCAAGATAAACGGACAGTAATGGAACCCAGGCAAACAGCGATATCTGCCGGATCACATGAAAGCTGGGGGATAACAGGCTGTTAGCCACCCGCGAGAGTGCCAGCGCGCAGCCGAACACAATCCCGGCAATACTGCCCAGCGCAAAGCCAAGCAGATCCCGGCCAAGGCTGGCAGCCACCCCCAACCAGAATGCGCTACTCTGCATTTCCGCGTGGGCAACCGCGAATACCCCTCCAGGAGGAACAATAAGCCTGGTGTCCACCCATTCAAACCAGGTAACTGTCTGCCAGACGAGCAATGCCAGCAACGGCAATACCCAGCCACGCAGATCGTGCTTTTGAAAGGTCACGGCCAGATGATGAAGGAGTGATTTCACAGGCCTTGCCTCTTCTCGGAAACGGCTGGCTGCCAGGGCTGCACGCGCTTCTCCAGCCAGCCAAGTAGCAGCTCCAATATCAGCCCGACCAGACCGATAACCAGCATGGAAACCACGATCAGATCCATCTGCAGTAACTGGCGACCCCAAACCATCAGATAGCCAATACCTTCGCTGGAAGCCAACAGCTCAACGAATACCAGCGCCAACCATGCCTGCATGATCCCCTGGCGCAGGCCATTGAAGACCCCGGGAACCGTGGCCGGCACAATCAGACGAAACACCACCTGCAGCGGGTTGAAGCCAAAGACCCTGGCTGCCTCCAATAGCTTTCCCGAGATATTGACGATGCTATTGAAGGTATTGATGGCCACCGGCGGAACCACGGCTATGGTAATCGCCGCCACTTTCAGCGCCTCATCAATACCTGCGAAAATGATCAGCAGCGGCACCCAGCCGATGACCGGGAACTGTGCCAGCACGCTGAAACTGGGATAGATATAAGCTCTCGCCTGGCGGGACACGCCCATCATCGCCCCCAGTAGCAGCCCCACTATGCAGCCAATCAGCAAGCTGAGCCCGAGTCGACCAAGACTGATCGACAGGTGCTCCCACAATTCGCCGGAGGCCAGCATCTCCACTAACGAGCTCCATACCAGCGATGGCGGTGGTAACAACTGCTCCGGTACCCAGTGCCGCGTGACAGCCAACTGCCACAGGAAGAACACCATCCCGGGAATCAGCAAACCGTTGCTGGCCCACAGCACTCGATTAAGCTTGATAGGGATAACGCCCCGATAACCAGGCCATTCACTACCAGCAGCTGCCACGCCCGCCGTCGCTGCCGAATATGTCGATTCAACCTTCACACTATCCTCCAGCTTCCATTTGTGTTTCCTCGGACGGTTGCAACTCAGCTTCCGCAACCAATGGCTTTCTGAACTGGTCCCAGATGAAGAACATGAAAATGGGCAGGAACAGCAGAAACAGTACCTGTAGCCCGAACAGATGCCCCAGAGCCCCCCCCGCAATGCCGCCGAACAGTCCACCGGCAGGCCCGACAAAGGCGTTAACACCGGCGATGCGGCCACGCCCCAGCACGCTACCTATCACCGCAAAGCGCCCGATATTCACTACCTGCAGTACGCCCATACCAATACCCAAGGTGCCCGCAGCCAACCACAGCGTCCAGGTACCGCCGCCGGTACCCAGCAGCAGCAGGGATATCGCGATCAGTACGAACGCAAGTCGATAGCTCATTGCAATCCCGACCCTGGATACCAGCAGCCCCCAGCCGAACAACAGTGCAACAAACACGGCCCCCTGCAAGGTCACCAGGCCAGCAGCGGCGGCGGCACTGAAGCCATATGCCGAAATTGCGATAACCACGATAAAGAAGCTGTAGAACTGCATTACCGCCTGACTTGAAAACTCGATCAGACTGATCGTGCGCAACTCGTGGTTTTCTTTCATGAGCAGGAACTGATTGCCCCATTCGCGCAGGCTGAACTTCTCCTCGGTATGCTGCGTCAAGGGTCGGTAAACCCGCATCACCGATGGCGCCATCAAGGCGGTCAGCAGGAACGCCATACTGACCAACAGATACGTTGCCTTGACATCAAACGCTTCCAGGCAGGCAATCGCGATGAAAGGGCCAAGCAGGAACATGCCTATCATGTGCGTTGCTCTGAACCAGCCTGCCTTGCCAAGGCCAACCCGAGTCAACTGGTGCATGAACACCGCGTTCATCGACACAAACCGGAACGGCATACAAAAGCTGATCAGGAAGGTGCACAGCGCCAGCAACAACGGCCCCGTAGCCCACCCGATCACCGCGTAAACACACGCCGCCAGCAAAGAACCAGTGATAAACAGCCGGTGCGGGCCAAACTGATCCACCAGCACGCCCATGGGCAAACTCATCACCAGAATGCCGGCACTTTGTGCTGCCGCAATGATCCCCAGCTCCGCTGGCGAAGATTGCAGACTCACCGCAAATAGGCTGGTTGTCAGTTTGGCCACACCCACACTGATTCCGGCAAATACCTGGAGCAGTGCAAAACGCAACAGGAACTGATGCTCAACAATAAATCTATTCAACGGCTACCCCGGCCAGCAGAACATTTTCGATATAAGGCGACATGCAGATCATTGGAGACTCTATTGCGACTGGACAACAGTCCCCTGCTGATCGGCACTCACCACTTCATGGACATTCTTGATCTTGCCGGTGTCATCGTACTCATCCCAGAACGTCTGCAACTCCAACTCATCCAAGGCATTCAACAGATACTTTGGTTCAATCCAGCCATCGATACTGACCGGTCGGCGAATCAGTTTGTATTCCAGGGCATGATCGATGGAGCGCTGGATAGTCGCCGCAAAATATTCATCCAGTAATGGACTATGGCGCTCCTTCAGCGTGTAACTAGCATATTCCTGTTGATAGTCGTCATAGGTCGTTACCCCCTGGCGTGCAGACAACGCGAAGAAGTCTTCACGATTCTCTTCGAGTGACGCCCAGTGCGCTGCCTTGACCAGCGTCGTGACCAGCCGCTGGGTAATGTCCGGGTACTTTTCTTCAAAGTCTTCCGATACCCAGAAACTGGTGACACTGGTAATGTCCGGATCCCGATCGATGGTAAACAGCCTTTTCGCCACGCCCCTTGCTTCCAGCGAATACGGGGCGGTAATGGAGCCATCAATATCACCGGTGGTCAGCGAGGCACGTGTTGTTTCACCGTTAAGGCTGATCACCCGAAAATCCTTCTCGGTATAGCCGTATTTCGCCAGCACCCTTGCCAGGGTCAATTGCCCGGCAGTGCCCTTGAAAGTAGAGATTTTCTTGCCCCGCAGGTCCTCCAGTGAGCGCGCAGTTGAGCCGGATGGCACCACGAAGTGCGTATCACCAAAGCGCCCCAACGCTGCCACGATCTTGTGTTTCAGTCCCGTAGAGCGGCCAACAATGACGGGCAAGTCCCCATGGTGGCCGAAGTCAATCAGCCCCCGCGCCGTGGCCTCGTTGGTAGCCGGCCCAGCCCCCGGGAAAAAATTCCAGACGATCTTGATGCCATCCGCGGCAAACTCGTCCTCAAACAATTGGTGCTGGTGCGCGACCGCCAATGGATTCCCACCACCGAGTGGGCGCCCGGCAGCACCCGCACTGGAATAGGCAATTCTGATTTCTCTCGGCTGATCCGCTGCCTGAGCGAATACCGGCTGCGCGGTAAGCAACCCCATGGTGACGAAACCCAGAACACCTGTCAGCACTTTTAAAAGAGAGCTATTTATTACATAGAGCATGGTTCATATCTCCAGCAGCTTTTTTTAAAAGCCATATTGAAATTGTGCAGTGGCTCGCAATGAATCAGGGTCATCGTTGCTATATTTATGCTGTGCCAGGTTGAATTGAAACTTTGTTGTCTCGGCAAAGAACACATTCAGGCCAGCGGTATAGATAACGGTCTTATCGTCATCCAGCCGCCGATCCGGGTCGTATTCATCCCCACGAATGAAAAACTGGTATGAAGTAGGCCACCAGTCGTCATACTTCCCCTGACTTCGGATCGAACGTACCCACTGCTCTCCAATGGTGTAGTAAAGGGTTAGATATTGACCTACAGACTCACGCTCGCCGTTAGCCGTATCAAATTTCCCTTTTGCCCATTCATAAGTGAATCCAAAGGGATCATGGTTGTAATAAAGATCAAATCCTATGCGATCCGCATCACCCTGACCTATCTCTTGAATACCACCGACGTCATAAACAATATTGTCTTTACCTTTATAATAGGAAAAGCCAGCCTTCAGCTCCCGGAAAATGGAGTGATAGTCGACCGGCAACGTCGATGCCAAGCGAAGAATGTAATCCTTCTGATCATTGTTATCTGACTTGTTTGGGCCATTGCCATTGACGATCCCAAATGCATATTCCAGCAATGGCGCCCGGTAGTTAAAGCCATAGTCCACATAAGGCTTATAGTCACCACGGATCACCATACCAATCTGTCTGGTTCCCACCCCCAGACCAGACAGGAACTGTGCCGAATCGATCACTGGCCTCAATTCCTCTCCAACCTGTGCTTCCAACCCAAAAGGCATCTGCTGCTGACCAAAGGTCGCGGTGATCTGGTTCTCCTCCAGCCCGGTCACCGTTGGCAAAAAGCTGTAGACCAGATAAGCATCATTCAGATTGAACTGACTGCTACTGTTATTCGACGGGTCGTTTCGGGCATAGGCAAACTGAAGCCGGTAGTCCAGGTTCTTGCCCTCTGCATAGTCACGATAGAGGCTTCCGGTAAAATTGATCTGCGCGGCAGGGATCTCGAAACTCGAGTGCGACTCGTCAGCCGTAGTATTGCTATTGCTGGCGACCCTCTCCGGATTGCTCCACGAAGCTCGGCTAACAACAGTCCCACCTATAGCCGTGCCCCTACGGGTTCTGGCTGTTGTTCTTTCATATTGCCTCTCCTGATCATATTTATAGTTCTCAAGATCAGCTCTTATTCCATTCAGGTCACGGCGTGTGGCAGGTGCATCCAATGCATTCCTTGGTGCCACCGTGCTTTCGTTCCTGGCTTGCACCGCGTCCAGTTGCTTCTTGAGTTCAATAACCGCCTGTTCCAGCCCCTTTACCTGCTGCTCCAGACTCTCTACGGACGCGTCGTTCGCCAACGTATACGCTGGTAGTAGCAACCCGCCCAGAATTACCCCTCCCCGCAAAAAACTTTTCCCCATACCCAAATATCCTTGCTCCGTACGAATGTTTGCCCCCAACGGCTATCTATACAAAGCAAGCACCATGCCATAAAAAATTATCTTTATTTATCAGTTAGTTACGAAAAAATAGTGCTTTCAAGGGATGGCTAAAGCTGGAAAACAAGCAGCCTCTTGTGTGATTCCCAGCATTTCTTCACCAGTCTTTTCCAAACAAAAAAGGCTCCTGCAGTGAGGAGCCTTTTAAATCAACCAGCGGCAGCATCAATCACTGCCCACCATTGCTATCTCACGCCACATCCGCCTGGATGGCAATGCCCCTGTCCACTTCACGTTCAATCACTGTGCCCTTGAAAAAGTTCGGGTTGGCTTCGGTATAAAGTTTATAAGGGTTGCGAAAAACGTAATTCTTGAAATCATCTTCTGTAATAACCCCTTCCTGTACGAGTTCGTATGCCTCCGCCAGCGGCTTGGTGAAATCAGGCACATCCCAGTGACCTACATCGGAAGAGTAGATCGCATTGACCTTGATTCCCAGGGGATTGGCCTTGTCATTAAAAGCGTGAGCGATGGTTCGATCATCAGCCTCCGAGCCAAAGAAGAAGTTGTCCACCCAACGCGATTTGATATCTTCAACTTTGGTGATACCAGCCGCAGCAAAGTCATTGGCCTCATCTGCCGTGGGCTGTTTTGCGTCCTTCGTGTAGTGGGCCCCGAGCGTATCCCTGATCAGGTCTTCGCCCTCGATTGAACGCCCCTGTGTCAGTTCCTTGCCGTACTGCTCAAACAACTGAGTAAGCTGCTTGCGATCGGTCGCGGCGGGATCGTAATTCTTCAGGCCTTCCGGGCTGCGCTTCTCCCAACGGTCCACCAGATGCGTGAAGACCCGTGCGCCCCAATCCGCACCACCTTCAAGTAAGCCAACACGCAGTTGCGGGAAGCGCCTGGTTACGCCGCCAAAGAACAACGCCCTGGCGAAGGCTTCGGAGCCATCGGCGAAATGTCCGATATGATTATTCATATAGTTACTGATCGAGTTGCGCCCTACCCAGCCCTGACTGCCATAGTGGGTGAGAATCGGAACACCCAGCTCGACGACTTTGGCCCAGAACGGATCATAGTCATACTCGCTATCCAGCCCGTAAAAATCGATATAGGAAATGTACTTCTGCAACTCAGGATACTTATCTGAGGGGAACTTTTCCGCCAACGCACGGATCGGCCGCCGCACACCACCCGCGATATTGATAGCCTTCAAGCCCAGCGTGTTTACCGCATGCTCCAATTGAGCGATGCCTTCTTCTGGGGTATTCAGAGAAATACCTGCCACAGGTGTTACTGAAGCGCTGTAAGGCCGCCAAAGCTCAGCGTGATAGCTGTTCACCGCACGCTGCAATGCATCTCTGGCCTCAGCGTCAGATACCCCCAACGGCGCCAATACATTGTTCGGGAACAACACTGAATAGTCCGAGCCTTGCTCCTGCTGCCGCTCATGGAATAGCTCCGGCAGACTGTAGGTCGCCACGTCGAGGGTATTTCTGGTCACCCTGGCCCACCAGGGAGAGCGAATAGTTCGATGATACTGGCGCTCCTCCGGTGTTTGCTCATACCAGCTCTTTCCAGCGCTTACCCCACCCCGATCCAAGCGGCTCGAATGGGCCTTACGTAAAGCATCCACCAGCGTTGCCCCACCATACTCGGCGACATGGTCTTCAATATGCGGTGTGTAATCGGAAGTATGTACATCGGTATCGATGACCGGATAGCCCAAGTTGTTCCGGATCCGGGCTGATGGAGAACTGTGAATTCTGTTTGCGGATTTAGGCATGACTGTCACCCTTGCGTCATTGGTTTGGCTGCAGAACCTACCACCAGCATCTGAATTTCCTGGTGGGATATGTCTCCCAAAGCAGCAACCATGCCAAACCAGAATCTGCCGAGTTATTTCCTGTTTTTTCAGTTAGTTATTAACCAAGCCTCAATACTTAGCCGCTATCTGTGGCACTGAGGAAGTCGACAGAATGTGGATTGCGCAGCACGGTATGCTGATATATCAGCAAAGCCCCATCCGCTCCCTACCTTGATCTCCGACGCCCCCCATGAAAACTGTCTCACGACAGACATGCCTCCGCCCCGAACAACGGCGCGGTTATTTCCTAATGCCAATATAGTATTTGTTGTTATAAAGACAGCGAGATAACGTGTCGTTTTAGTCTATGCAACTGACTGCGAGCTATTACATGAGTAGCACCTATACACACACCTCTCCCCTGCTGACGCTCCCGGATGCGGAAAAACAACCCTTGTCCGTGCGGGCCAAAGCGCTGGTTTTCAACGACCCCGTGTCACGCCAGCTACTGGAGTTTGTTGAGCGTGTCGCGCCCAGCGATGCGCCTGTTCTGATCAACGGAGAAACAGGGACTGGCAAGGAGCTGATTGCCCGCCATATCCATCTGAAAAGTAATCGAAGCGGCCCCTTTGTTGCGGTCAATTGCGGAGCAATCAATGAGAATCTGGCAGAAAGCGAGCTGTTCGGACACGAGGCCGGCGCTTTCTCCGGGGCGGTAAGCCGACGCATTGGCTGGTTCGAAGAAGCCGACGGCGGTACCCTGTTTCTCGACGAGATTGGCGACCTGCCCATGTCCTTGCAGGTCAAGTTGCTACGGGCTCTTCAGGAGCAGGAAATTGTCCGGGTAGGCTCGCGCAAGCCAATCAGGGTCAAGCTGCGGCTGATAACCGCGACTAATATCGATCTGGAACAGGCGATAGAAGCAGGTAATTTTCGACTGGATCTCTACTACCGGATTCATGTGGCGCAGGTGCGCGTACTCCCCCTGCGTGAACGACCACTCGATATCCTGCCTCTTGCGGAGCACTTTCGCGGGATCTATTGCCAACGGTTGAAGATTGACGCTCCGGTGTTCTCTGATGCTGCGGCAGATGCACTACTGAAATACCCCTGGCCAGGCAATATTCGCGAACTCGAGAATGTTGTGCATCTGGCCCTGCTAGTCACCCCTGACAAGGTGATACGCACGGAGCATTTGAAACTCTCAGCAGTGCTTTCCGCCAATCAACTTGCCCAAAGCGAAAGCCTCGATACGCAGTTCCCTCAGGATGTCATACGTGAACAGTTGCACCGCCTGTTCGAGCTTCCCGGACAATCGCTATTCGACGATATACAAGAGCTGCTGACACGTGAAGCGTTTGCATGGAGTGGATTCAACCAGGTGCGCAGTGCTGCTCTGCTTGGTATAACCCGCAACGCCATGCGGACATTATTAACCAATCATGGGTTGATCAAAACGCGAGAGAAAGGGGCCTGACATGCATCATTGCTGGGCCTATCGTACTGCCAGTCGAAATCAGAACGCCGTCACCCCGTTCTGCAGAAGATGCCCTTCAAGTACCCACTTGCCTTGCTGTCAAAAATCCCGCTCCAGGCCTCTTCGCCGATCCCGCAGCAACAGCAAGGGCACACCGGCAACCAGCACGATCAGACCGACGATGGCGCCCGGCCCCGCATACAGAATGCTCGACCACAACAGGCCGAGACAGGTGGCGGCGAACAGCAGTGGCGTCAACGGATACAGCGGCACCCGGAACGGGCGCGCCCGCTGCGGATCGTGGCGACGCAGCATCAGGACCGAGCCCGCCGTCAGCATCATGAACAGCCAGAACACCGGCGCGGTATAGGCGACCATGGTGGCAATGCCATCCCTGGTCATGGCGCCGAACAGGATCAAGCCCAGGGTGATGGCGCCTTGCAGCAGCAGCGCCCGCACCGGCGTCTCGCCGCGATCGTTCCAGGCGCTCAGCATGCCCAGGCGCGGCACATCCCGGCCCAGGGCGTAGTAGACCCGCGCGCCGGTCAGAATGCAGGCGTTGATGGTACTCAAGGCTGCCAGACAGACCACCAGGCTGAACAATGCGGCGGCCAGCGGCCCGGCCACGATATGCATCAGTTGCGCCCCGACCGCATCGGCCTGGCGCAGCCCTTCGAGGCCGAATATCTTCAGGTACGCCAGATTCGCCAGCACATAGACCAGGCTGACGATGGCCGTGCCGATCAACAACACCCGACGCATATTGCGCGCCGGATCACGCAGCTCGCCGGACAGATAGGCCGCCTCGTTCCAGCCCCCGTAGGTCAGCAGCACGAACACCATGCCCATCCCCAGGGCACCGGCCAGATTGCGGTCCAGGGCAACCGAGCCGGCAGCGGTAACCGGCCTGGCCATGTCCGGATCGGCCACCAGCAGGCCGGCACCGATCACGCCGGCGAGCACCACCACGGTCAGCACCGAAAACACCAGTTGCAGGCGCTTGGATTCACGCGTGCCGATCATGTTCAGCGCGGTCAGCACCACCACCGCCAGGGCCGCGTGCACGGCGCTGCCCCAGGAGCCGAGGGGTACCAGTTGCTGCGCGTAATCGCCATAGATGAATGCCACCGCGGCAATCGAGCCGGTCTGGATAACCGTACCCCGCGCCCAGGCGAACAGCAGCCCCAGCCCGGAGCCCCAGGCGCGTTGCAGGAAATGGTATTCGCCGCCCGCATGCGGATAGGCCGAGCCCAGTTCCGCATAGCAGAGTGCACCCACCAGCATCACCAGGCTACCCGCCAGCCACAGACCGATATAGACCAGGGAACTGTCGGTCTGCTGGGCCACCAATGGCGGAAAACCGAAGATGCCGATACCGATGACCACGCCGACCAGTACCGCAACACCATCGACGACTGTCAGACTGCCACGCGGGGCGCCGAGTGCGGCGGAGTGTGTCTGTCTAGATGCGCCGGGCATGCCAATCCTGGCTGGCCGAGTCTTCCTGCGGGACAATACTGTCGCCGTCTACCTTGCCCACATAGTGCTCGGGACCGACGGAAAAGCGAATCTCGTCGCCCCGCAGACTCGCCTCGCCCAGCGGCACGTTGCGCTCACCGTCGATCACGGTGCCCTCGATCTGCTGGTTGATCTGCTCCAGCACCAGGGTCAGCTCACTGCCGTCCGCCGCCGTGAGCTGCCAGTTCCCCGCCACCTTGGCCGGCACTATCCACAGATAGACACTGCTACCACCAACGATATCGAACTGATCAGGTTCCCAGTCTTCCATATCGAAGGCATGGGAGACGATGCGCGTACCCGGCGCCATGGTGTCGAGAATCACCGGTTTCAGCCGATAATTGACCGAACTCAGCAGGTACATGGTCAGCACCGTCGCATCGGAGAAATTCTTCTCGAACAGGTCCCCCTGCTCGAAGATGGCCCGGTCCTCGACACCGGCCTGCCGCGCGTTCTCCTCGGCTTCGGCGACCCTTTCCGCATCCAGGTCGATACCCAGGGCATCGCTCACACCCCAATCGCGTACCGCGGCAATCACGATGCGACCGTCACCGGAGCCGAGGTCGATCAGGCGATCACCCGGTTGCACCTCGGCCATTTCCAGCATGCGGTCAACGACATCGGGTGGGGTCGGGACATAGGGCACATCCAGTCGTGGCAGCGCAACGGCACTGCCGGTGAACGCCAGATGGAAGGACAACAGAGCGACAGCCAGTGCGCGACCAGACACTGCGCGTCCGCTTGATAAGGGGGGAAAAGACGGCATCGATATCTCCTTGACGAGAATCTGCTTACCTTTTTTACGAACCCCCCTCTCCAGTCAAGTTCCATCAATGTCGATCAGGCCGAAACCCAGGAAAAACAGGGAGGCACCTGACAGGTCCTCCCAGTACCTCAGTGGGCCCCTAATGCCCCATCCTCCAGAAACACCCGACTGTTCATCGGCCGAATCCAGGCATCCCCTCCCTGCACCAGCCCCAGCTCGCGGAAGCGCCCGCGGGACATCTCCACGTGCACCGTCTGGCTGCTGTCGTCTGCCTGCAGCTCCAGCCGCACCGTTGGTCCGACCACCGACACCAGGTCGATGCGGGTATGCAGGCTTTCATCATTGGCGGCGCCCAGTACCTCGATATCATGTGGCCGCACATAGGCGATGGCCGGGCTTTCGCCCTGCCCGGCATATTCCGGCGCCGGGATGCGGAACTGACCGATCTGCGCCACGCCATCCCGGACCCGCGCGTGGAACAGATTGACGTTGCCGAGGAACTGATAGACGAAGGGGTTGGCCGGGGTGTCATAGACATCTTCCGGACTGCCATCCTGCTCGACCCGGCCATGGTTCATCACGATCACTCGGTCCGACACTTCCAGCGCTTCTTCCTGGTCATGGGTGACGAATACGCTGGTGACGTGGATCTCGTCATGCAGCCGGCGCAACCAACGGCGCAGTTCGGCGCGCACCTTGGCATCCAGCGCGCCGAAGGGCTCATCCAGCAGCAACACCTTGGGTTCCACCGCCAGCGCCCGGGCCAGGGCAATGCGCTGACGCTGGCCACCGGACAGTTGCGAAGGCAAGCGCTCGGCGGTCCAGTCCAGCTGCACCATTTCCAGCAGGTGCATGACCTTCTTGCGGATTTCCGCCTTGCTCGGCCGCTGGCTGCGCGGCTTGACCGTCAGGCCGTAGGCGACGTTCTCGAACACGCTCATGTGCTTGAACAGCGCATAGTGCTGGAACACAAAGCCGACACCACGGTCACTCACGTGCAGATCGGTGGTGTCCTGGCCATGGAAGCGGATGCGTCCGCTGTCCGGTTGCTCCAGCCCGGCGATGATCCGCAACAGGGTGGTCTTGCCCGAGCCCGACGGGCCGAGCAATGCGGTCAGGTCACCGTTGTTGAGGCTCAGGCTGATATTGTCGACGGCGACAAAGTCACCGAAGCGCTTGTTGACTCTATCGATCTCAATACTCATGGGATTCTCGACTCAAGGAAAAAGGGGAAATTGCGAGCACAGCGCGGCAATCCAATGGCTCCGGCGTAACCGGCAGGATGGATTGCCACGCCTCTGCGAGGCTCGCAATGACGGGGTTTGAGGATGGCGTGCCCTCGATGGCGATTTCCTGATTACGCCTGCGCATTGCGCTCATCCTGCCACTCGACAAAACTCTTGATGGCGATGGTCACCAGCGCCAGCCCGGTCAGCAGTGACGACACGGCAAAGGCGGCAGTGAACATGTACTCGTTGTACAGCACCTCGATATGCAGCGGCATGGTATTGGTCTCACCGCGGATACGGCCCGACACCACCGCCACCGCACCGAACTCGCCCAACGTCCGGGCGTTACACAGGATTACCCCGTAGATCAGCCCCCACTTGATGTTCGGCAGGGTGACGTACCAGAAGGTCTTCCAGCCGTTGGCCCCGAGAGTCAGCGAGGCCTCCTCCTCTTCCTTGCCCTGCTGCTGCATCAGCGGGATCAGCTCGCGGGCAATGAAGGGCATGGTGCCGAAGGCGATCACGATGATGATGCCGGGCACGGCGAAGATGATGCGCATGTCATGCGCCGCCAGCCATGGACCGAGCCAGCCCTGGGAGCCGAACAGGATGACGAAGATCAACCCCACCACCACCGGCGAGATGGCAAAGGGCATGTCGATCAGCGAGATCAGGATCGGCTTGCCACGGAACTCGAACTTGGCGATGGCCCAGGCTGCGGCCACACCGAACACCATGTTGATCGGCACCACGATCAGCACCACCAGCAGTGACAGGCGAATCGCCGCCAGGGCATCCGGCTCGTTGATCGCGGCCCACCAGACCTGCAGGCCCTGCTCGAAGGCGCCATACAGCACCACCGCCAACGGCAGTACCAGAAACAGCGCCAGGAAGGTCAGTGCAATGCCGATCAGTGTCCAGCGTACCCATACAGGTTCTTCGGTAGCGCGGCGCCAGCGTGCGGCCAGCTCGGGGTTCGCCACGTGGGGCAGGGTTTGTGTAGTCATCCTTGTTTCCTCACAGGCCACGACGCTGGGTCCACCACTGCAGGCCGTTAATCACCAGCAGCAACAGGAACGCAGCAATCAGCATGACGGTGCCGATGGCGGCAGCGCCGGGGTAGTCGTACTGCTCGGCCTTGGCGACGATCAGTAGCGGGGTGATTTCCGTGCGATAAGGCATGTTGCCGGAAATGAACACCACAGAACCGTATTCGCCGACCGCACGGGCAAAGGCCAGTGCGTAACCGGTCATCAGCGCCGGCAACAGTGACGGCAGAATCACCCGGCGAATGGTAGTAAAGCGGCTCGCGCCCAGACTGGCGGAGGCTTCCTCACGCTCGGCCTCCAGGTCCTCCAGCACCGGCTGCACGGTACGCACCACAAATGGCAGGCCGATATAGGTCAGCGCTATCACTACCCCCAGTTGCGAATAGGCCACCTTGATACCGAACACATTCAGGTACTGCCCGACCCAGCCGGTCGAGGCGTAGAGCGTCACCAGTGCGATACCGGCCACCGCTGTGGGCAGGGCGAAAGGCAGATCGACCAGCGCATCGACGATCTTCTTGCCCGGGAAGGTGTAACGCACCAGCACCCAGGCCACCAGCGCGCCAAACACCAGGTTGATGGTCGCGCCAATCAGCGATGCGCCGAAGGACAGTTTGTAGGAGGCAACCACTTGAGGATGGCTGACGGCTTTCCAGAAGTCATCCCAGCTCATCATGGAGGTGTACAGCAGCAGCCCGCACACCGGAATCAGGAAGATGAACCCCAGATAGAACAGGGTGAACCCCATGGTCAGCCCGAAACCGGGTATGACCCGTCGTTGCTTGGTGGCAGAAAACATTCATCACCTCGGAAAAAGCCCGGGCGTATGGCGCCCGGGTTAGCTGCAGACCGATTCGGATCAGCGTCGGGAAATGCTTTCCAGAATGCTGTCGAACTTGCCACCGTCGTTGAAGTGTTCGTTCTGGGCCTTTTCCCAGCCACCGAACACCTCGTCGATACCGAACAGTTCGACATCGACGAACTTGTCGGTGAACTCCTTGGCGATCTCCGGATTGCTCGGACGGTAGTAGTGCTTGGCTGCCAGGCGCTGGGCCTCGTCGCTGTACAGATGCTCAAGGTAGGCTTCAGCTACGGTGCGGGTGCCCTTGCGGTCGACGTTCCTGTCGACCACCGTGACCGGCGGTTCGGCCAGGATACTGACCGAGGGCACGACGATCTCGAACTGGCCCTTGCCCAGTTGCTCTACCGACAGGTAGGCCTCGTTTTCCCAGGCGATGAACACATCACCCAGCCCACGCTGGACGAAGGTGTTGGTCGCGCCGCGGGCACCCGGGTCCAGCACCGGTACGTTGGCGAACAGCTTGCTGACGAAGTCATAGGCCTTGTCCTGGTCGCCATTGTTGTGCTTCAACGCATAACCCCAGGCGGCAAGATAGTTCCAGCGCGCGCCACCGGAGGTTTTCGGGTTGGGGGTGATCACTTGCACGTCATCGCGCACCAGGTCATCCCAGTCCTTGATGTTCTTCGGGTTGCCCTTGCGCACCAGCAGCACGATGGTCGAGGTGTAGGGCGAGCTGTTCTTTTCCAGCCGGCTCTGCCAGTTCTCCGGAATCAGATCGGCGTGCTGACGCAGCGCATCCACGTCATAGGCCAATGCCAGGGTCACCACATCGGCGTCCAGGCCATCGATTACCGAACGGGCCTGGGAGCCGGAGCCACCATGGGACTGGCGCACGGTGACGTTGTCGCCGGCAGCCTGCTTCCAGTAGTTGCTAAACGACTGGTTGTACTCGCGATAGAACTCGCGGGTAGGGTCATAGGACACGTTCAGCAGCGTGATATTGGCTGCCAGCACGGAGCCGCTCAACAGGGTGGCAAGACCACCCACCAGGGTATTGCGCAGAATTTTCTTCATGATAAGCACTCGATAAAAGCAATATGGAAAGTCGTTCAGGGTCGGTTTTGATTACCGACACATTCGTCCGGTGGCGCTTTTACCAAGGCGGGTCTGACTGGATGCGGCAAGCCGTGTCATGGTGTTCTCCATGTTGTAGTGTCGGTTGCACACACCTCTGGTTATCCAGTCGGCGGGTGTTTACTGCTAATCTGTTGGCACGTTCCCGTAGTCGGGTGATTCAGGACGCTCTGGTTGGCGGCTGAAAGCGGATCTTTTCCTTGCGCTCGATCTGCACCACCTGGCCGTTGTGCAGGGTGATTTCCACTGCACCGAACTGAATGCTCTTCAACGCTTCAGCAATGGCGGCCAATACCTTCTGATCGTCCACAGCCGCATGAAGTTGTGTTGTTGCGGTCATGGTCTTGCTCCGGATCATGGATTGATACTTGCGTATCGACGGGCAGATAGTAGACGAGCTCAGTTATAGCCAAAAATACTATTTTGGAACTTGAATATTCCTTTAGAGAATATACGGCACAGAAGGATGCAGTACGAGGGACGTAGCGCGCTTGGGGTGTTGCCGGCGCGGACGCTGTCGGCGAGCAGGCGCTCGCCAACCCTTGAGCTGTAGCGCCCCGGTCCGCGTTCGGGCGCTACGCCCGGTGATACTGCCGAGAGACAGCCAGCCGGTTTATCCCAACGCCAGCCATCCGGCATAAAGACCCAGTGCCAGGAAGATCAGCGCGGTTATCACCCGGATCAGTCCCAGCGGCAGCTTGCCGGCCGCCGCGTTGCCGAGGAATACCACTGGCACGTTGGCTACCATCATGCCCAGGGTGGTACCCAGCACCACCCACAGGTAGGCGTCGAACTGGGCCGCCAGCACCACCGTGGCAATCTGCGTCTTGTCGCCCATTTCCGCAATGAAGAACGCCACCAGCGCAGCCATGAAGGCACCGTAACGGCTGATTGGCGGGGTGTTGTCGTCATCCAGCTTGTCCGGCACCAGCGTCCAGGCGGCAACGGCCAGGAAGCTGATTGCCGACAGCGAATACAACCAGGTATCGCTCAATAGGTCGCTGATCAGTTGCCCGACGGCACCAGCCAATGCATGGTTGGCCACGGTGGCCAGCAGAATACCCCAGATGATCGGCCATGGCCGACGGAAACGCGCCGCCAGCAGCAGCGCCAGCAATTGGGTCTTGTCGCCGATCTCTGCCAGCGTGACTACCCCGGTTGAAACGAAGAAAGCTTCCACGGATTTTCCATAAGAGGGCGGGTCGACCATTCCAATGACATATGAACACCCCCGCCCTCGGCTGGTGTGCATATGTCAAAGGTCTCGTCAGACCCAGTCACCCAAGGTGACGGCGGGTCGCAAACGCCACGGCCTGTTGGCCGAATATGTTGACGTTTGCCGTGGAAGGCAGGCTTCCGGAGAGACTACTCCCCTAAGACGGCGGCAACTCTAGCAAGGGCCGCAGGCCAAATCAACCCGGCACCACCGCCGAGTACACCTTGAACCGACTATTCTCGCGCAGCACCTGGCATTGACCGATGTGCGCCTCGATCAGCGGCGGGTACTTGAGAAACCCATTGGCCACGATGCGCAGCTCGCCGCGTGGCAGCAGATTACGCGTAACCTCGTTGAAGAACTGCTCGGCGACGCTGGTGTCATGGCGGATGCCGGTATGGAACGGCGGGTTGCTCACCACGGCGGCATAGCGGCCGTGCACATCGCTCAGCCCATCGGATGGGTAGACCTCGGCCTGCACCTGATTCCGGCCCAGGGTCTCGGCGGCGCAGTGCAGCGCCAGCGCATCGACATCCACCAGTTCGAAGCGGCTAGTGGGATTGCGCCGCGCCAATACCGTGGCCAGTACCCCGGCGCCGCAGCCAAAGTCCAGCACCTTACCGGTGGGCAACGGCGCCAGTTCTTCCAGCAGCAGTTGACTGCCCTCATCCAGCCTGCCGTGGCTGAATACCCCCGGCAGGCTTACCAGCTCGACCTGCTGGTCGGGAAATTCCAGGGTGATGCCCTGTTGCCAGTCTGCCAGGCGGAAGGGTGCCGCCTGACCGTGCACGACGGTGCGCCACAACTGGCAGTGACGCGCCGAGTCGAGTTTTTCAGGTGTACCGCCATAGGGTGCCAGCAATTTCTCCGCCCGGGTGATCCCGCCCTTCTTCTCGCCGACCAGATACAGCGGACAGCCGGTCTTGAGCAGCGGCGCTATCTGCGCCAGCGCATATTCAGCCCGTTCGATAGCCTTGGGCATGACCAGAACCGCGCCATCCAGGCCATCGAGTGTTGGACACAGGTGGGAAAAGTCCAGGCGCTGCTCATCCAGTCTGTTGCGCAGCCCCAGGTACGCCGCATAGTCCCAGCTCCAGACATGCCAATCCGCCGGCAGCTCCCGGGCCAGTTCATCCGCTGGTGGGTTGACCAGCAGCAGACGCTGGCCGGCAAACAGCTCGGCGCTGCGTTGAAGAATCTGGCTGGTGTTGTCCATGGGGGTACTCCGAAGGTGAACCGGGCCGGGCATTGTACGCGCGGCGCGCAAGAGCTGAAAGCCGAGCACTGCACCTACCTGGGTTGTCGCGCCGGCGCGACGACAGCCATGGACCTGCAAACCATGGGTTGTCGAGCGCCTGCTCGACGACGGGCTGGCTCCGCGGCCGCAGGCATGGCGCCCGAACACGGGCCGGGCTACACCCCGAAAGCGCTATACACCCGGCTTGCGCGGCTTGGCCCGGGTAGTCGGCTCCGCCTGCAGCGGGTCATCCGGCCAGTAATGCTTGGGGTAGCGGCCCTTCATATCCTTCTTCACCTCGGCGTAGCTACCGCCCCAGAAACCGGCCAGATCCTGGGTTACCTGCACCGGCCTGCGGGCCGGCGACAACAGGTGCAGCTTGAGCGCCAGTCGCCCACCGGCGATACGCGGGGTGTCAACACTGCCGAACATTTCCTGCAGGCGCACCGCCAATACCGGCGGGTTTTCGCTGTAGTCGATGCGGATGCGCGAGCCGGTCGGCACTGTCCAGTGCGTGGGTGCCAGCTCGTCCAGTTGTCTGGGTAGCGGCCAGGGCAGCAGGTTGGCGAGGATCGCGGTCAGATCCAGCGCCGCAAAGTGCGCCAACCGGCTGACCTTGTCCAGCCAGGATGCCAACCAGTCCTCCAGGGTATCGAGCAGCGCCTGGTCGGATATATCGGGCCAGATCGATTCCTGTTGCTGGTCAACATCCAACTGACGGAGCAGCAGAATACGCGCCTGCCATTGGCGCAACGGGGGATTCCAGGGCAGCAGGTTGATGCCCTGCTTGCGCACCACGGCGCAGAGTGCGCGGTTGCGCTGGGCCGGGTCGATACTTTTCAGCGGTTCGCGGCTGAAGACCAGCGCACCAATGCGACGCTGCTGTTCGGCGACCAGGGTCTCGCTGCGTGCATCCCACTCCAGGGTTTGCTCCTGCTGCAGAAGCTCGGGCAAGTACTGCGGCAGCCATTGCGGATCGAGTGCAGCAGCGAGGAATATGCGTGCGTTGCGCTGGCTGGCATGCCCGCCGAGGCTGGCGATGGCCAGCCATTCCTGCTGCTGCAGACTGTCGACCTGAGCAAAGGCAGCGGAGCGACCATTGGCCAGGCGATAGTCGCTGCCCTGCTCGCCCCGGCGTCGGGCAATGCGATCCGGGTAGGCCAGCGCCAGCAACAGGCCAGCCCAGTGCTCGCTGTCTGGCTCCGCCAGCGGCTGCTTCACATCAGATCGGCCAATCAATCGCTGCCATTGCTCAGCCAGTTGGCGGGCGCGCTGCAATGCGCCTCGATCCAGTGCAGGCTCATTGCGAGGTGAGTCGAACACTGCCAGACGCCGACCGATATCGGCGTCCTCCACGCCGCGCAGCAGATCCCTTTCGCCCAGTATCGCCGCCAGCCGGCAGGCCAGCTTGCCCAACCCCAACTGCTGGCCACGCACCAGCATATGCGCCAGCCGCGGATGCATGGGCAACGCGGCCAGCGCCGCGCCGTGCTCGGTCAACTGCCAGCCGCGCTCATTTGTCTGCAGCGCGGCCAATTGCACCAGCAGATCCCGCCCCTGCTGCAAGGCAGCGGCCGGAGGCGGGTCCATCCACTGCAGTTCCGCCGGATCCTCGATCCCCCACTGCGCCAGTTGCAACGCCAGTGGCGCCAGGTCTGCCTGCAGGATCTCGGCCTGCCCCTGGGCAGCCAGTTGCGCGTGCTGGTCCGCCGACCACAGCCGGTAGCACACGCCAGGCTCCATGCGCCCGGCACGACCGGCGCGCTGCTCGGCAGCGGCGCGGGAAATACGCCGGGTATGCAACCGGGTCATGCCGGATACCGGATCGAAGGCCGGCTCCCGGCACAGCCCCGAATCGATGACCACGCGCACGCCTTCGATGGTCAGGCTGGTCTCGGCAATCGGCGTGGCCAATACGATCTTGCGCCGCCCCGGCAGCGGCGGACTGATCGCCTGACGCTGGGCGGTAAAATCCAGGTCGCCGTACAAGGGAGTGATATCCACCTCGGACCGGTCACCCAACGCCGCTTGTAGACGTGCCTGCAAACGGCGGATTTCCGCGGCGCCCGGCAGAAACACCAGCAGGCTGCCGCTGTCGCTGGCCAATGACTGCAGAATCAGCCGTTCCAGTTGCGGCTCCAGGGGCTGACCGGGGATGGCGGCAGCGCCATGCTCGACGCGCACCGGATACTGCCGCCCTTCGCTGCTGACCAGCGGCGCATCATCCAGCAACCGGCTGACTCCGGCGGCGTCCAGGGTCGCCGACATCACCAGCAGCTTCAGCGGCATGTCGTCACGCAGGTACTGCTGGGTCTGCAGGCACAGCGCCAGGCCCAGATCGGCATCCAGGCTGCGTTCATGGAATTCGTCGAAGATTACCAGGCCAACGCCCGGCAACTCGGGGTCGGCCTGCAGCAGCCGTTGCAAAATACCCTCGGTCACCACCTCGATACGGGTGGCGGCGCTGACCCGGGTCTCCAGGCGGATGCGATACCCCACGGTCTGCCCTACCGGTTCGCCGAGCATCTGCGCCAGGCGCTCGGCTGCGGCGCGGGCGGCCAGCCGGCGCGGCTCCAGCAGGATGATCTTGTGTCCCGCCAGCCAGTCGCTACGCAGCAATGCCAGCGGTACCAGGGTGGTCTTGCCGGCCCCTGGCGGCGCCTGCAATACCACGCTGGGATGGGTCGCCAGCTGTTGGTCCAGTTCGCCCAGCACGGCGGATACGGGAAGGAGGTCGCTCATCGGCTCTCGCAATCGGGGTAAAGGCGGCATTATACCCGCCGCCAGCTTCAAGCCGAGACGCCAGCGGCGTATAGTGACAATCTGAGTCATCACCCCACCATGCACGAGGAATCAAATGCGCCTGAAGGCTCTGGCCAGCGTTCTGCTGAGCACCACTCTGATCACCCAGCTATCCGCCTGCGGCACCATCTTCTACCCCGAACGCCGGGGCCAGATCAGTGGTGAGATCGATCCCGGCGTGGCCATTCTCAATGGCATAGGGCTGCTGTTCTATATCATCCCCGGCCTGATCGCCTTCGCCGTGGACTTTGCCACTGGCGCTATCTATTTCCCGGACGAGCGCTACACCCTGGCACCTGAACGCCTGAACCAGGCGCTCGATGCCGATGGTCAGGTCGACCCGCTCAAGCTCAAGGCCATCCTGGATCAGGACCTGGGGCTGCAGCTGCCGCTGGAGCAGGCCTATCAACTGTCGCACCCACCGACTGAACAACTGGCGCTGCTCGGCCTGCCGGCGCGCGGTTGATGAACGAAGCGGCACAGCAACTGAATCAGCGCAACGCCCGGCTGCTGCGCCTGGCCACCTATGCCTCGGTGACAGTCGCGGTCATTCTGATCACCCTCAAGGCCGTGGTCTGGTTCATGTCCGGCTCGGTGAGCCTGCTGGCTTCGCTGATCGACTCGCTGATGGATGGCGGCGCCTCGCTGATCAACCTGTTTGCGGTCAGCTACGCGCTGACTCCGGCGGACCGGGGCCACCGCTTCGGCCATGGCAAGGCCGAGGCCCTGGCCGGGCTGGCCCAGTCCGCCTTCATTGCCGGTTCTGCGGTACTGGTGTTGCTGCAGGGGATCGATCATCTGTTGCATCCCAGGCCTGTGGAAGCGGCCTGGTACGGGGTTGCGGTAATGCTGCTGTCGATTGTGGCCACCTTGCTGTTGCTGCGCTTCCAGCGTTATGTCATCCAGCGTACCGGCTCTACCGCCATCCGTGCCGATGCCCTGCATTACCGCTCCGACCTGCTGATGAATGCCAGCATCATCGTCGCGCTGATACTCGCCTGGTATGGCCTGCCCGGTGCCGACGCCCTGTTCGGTATCGGCGTTGCACTGTTCATCGGTTTCGGTGCACTGCAGATCGGGCGTGATGCGATCCAGATCCTGATGGATCATGAGTTGCCTGATGAGGTGCGCAAGGAGGCTCTGGAACTGGCCCGCGCCGTGCCGGGGGTGATCGATGTACATGATCTGCGCACCCGCCAATCGGGCCAGCAGTGGTTCATGCAGTTGCACCTGGAGCTGCCCGGCGAGCTGCCGCTGACCGAGGCCCATGAGCTGGGCGAGCAGGTGCGCCATGCGATCCAGCGACGCTTTACCCAGGCCGAGGTACTGGTGCACAAGGACCCGGTTTGACCAGACGCCATGCACAAACGCAAACGGCCGACAAAGTCGGCCGTTTGCGCTGGGTCCGCTGGATATCCTCGTGGAATACTGCCTGTCCCGTGGCCTTGTGGGCGGGGTAGCCGGGTGACGATCGGGTCCGGTAGGACCTGTCGTCTCAGCGCTGCTGGTTCGCGGCAGCTGATTGGACTCGCCGGCTATGGCTTGAAAACATGTGGTTATAGTACCGAGGCAGTCGCGCCATTTCTTGCTTTTTATTGCACACAGAGGAGCATACTGCGCAATAATATCTCCCAAATCACGATATTACCGCAATAATCAAAGGTGGCTTCATGCATGACAACAATCTGGACCGTTATGACCTGAAAATCCTCGCGGCATTGCAACAGGATGCGCGCATCAGTAACCAGGAACTGGCCGAGCGGATCGGCCTGTCACCTTCGCCCTGCTCGCGACGGGTCAAGCAGCTGGAAGACGCCGGCTATATCACCCGCCAGGTGGCACTGCTCGATCCACAGAAGCTGGGACTGACCCTGACCGCCTTCGTGATGATCGGCATGGACCGGCATACGCCGGATCGCTTCGCCAGCTTCGAGGACACCATCCGCAAGTGTCCGGAGGTACTCAATTGCAGCCTGGTCACCGGCATGGATGCCGATTACCAGTTGCGCGTGGTCGTGCCCGACATGGACCATTACCAGCAGTTCCTGCTGGGTACGCTGACCCGCATCGAGGGTGTATCCAGCGTACGCTCCAGCTTCGTGCTGAACCAGGTGGTATCCAGTACGGAATTGCCGCTCAACCATCTGATCAATAAATAACCACCCTCTTCCCTTCACTACAGGAGACCGTCGTGTCCTACGAAGAATTCGAAGCCCTTGCCCTGCCCCTGACCCTCTTCGCCCTGGTGGCGTTCATGGCCTTTATCGTCTGGGATCTGGCCAAACAGTCGAAGGCCGGCCGTTATGGCACCATGGTGCTGTTCTTCGCGCTGGGGCTGGGGGTAGCCGCCTTCGTGATCAAGGAAATCGTGATCACAGTCATCGGCTGATTCCATCGGCCTCGGCCACTCCCTTGAATCCTGACTCACTGCGCTCATACTGTTGGCAAGGAGAAGGAGCCGCGATCATGACACCGAATACCTGTGCCGAAACCCATGAAGTAACCAATCAAGTCCCCCCGCTGGACGGTCTCAACCTCTACCGCAGCGATCTGCCACTGCAACAGTGGGTGCATCGCTACCGGGGCGACTGGGCCGATGAGCAGCTATCGGCCTACGGTCAACTGGCCGGCGGTCCGCTGATGCTGGCCGGCTTCCTGGCCAACGCCAACCCACCGGTGTTCCACAGTCATGACCGCTATGGCCACCGTATCGATGTGGTGGAGTTCCACCCCGCCTACCATGAGCTGATGAGTGCCGGCATAGCCCATGGCATCACCAGCGCGCCCTGGACCGACCCGCGCCCCGGCGCCCAGGTGGCCCGGGCCGCGACCATGTACCTGCACAACCAGGCCGAGGCCGGTACCAGTTGTCCGATGACCATGACCTTTGCCTGTGTTCCAGCACTGCGCCTGCAGCCGGATCTGGCGGAGAAGTGGCTGCCGAAGATTCTCTCCCGCGAGTACGATCCGCGCAATCTGCCGATGGAACGCAAGAGCGGCCTGACCATCGGCATGGCGATGACCGAGAAACAGGGCGGCACCGATGTGCGCGCCAATACCACGCGTGCCTTGCCGGTGGGCAGCGGCGGTCCCGGCCAGCCCTATGAGCTGGTCGGGCACAAGTGGTTCTGCTCGGCGCCCATGTGCGATGCCTTTCTGACCCTGGCGCAGACCGACAAGGGCCTGAGCTGCTTCCTGTTGCCGCGCCATCGTCCCGACGGCAGTCGCAACCAGTTCTATATCCAGCGGCTGAAGGACAAGCTCGGCAACCAGGCCAATGCCTCCAGCGAAGTGGAGTTTCGCGGGGCGTTGGCGTGGATGCTCGGCGAGGAGGGTCGCGGTGTGCCGACCATCATCGAGATGGTGGCCATGACCCGCTTCGATTGCATGATCGGCTCCAGTTCGTTGATGCGCCAGGCGCTGACCCAGGCGACACATCACTGCGCGCACCGACTGGTTGGCGGCCGGGTGCTGGTCGAGCAACCGCTGATGCAGAACGTGCTGGCCGATCTGGCGCTGGAAAGCGAGGCGGCGCTGGCGCTGACCATGCGCATGGCCGGCGCACTGGACACCCCCGATGACGAGCATGAGGCCGGTTTCATTCGGCTGGCCACCGCCATCGGCAAGTACTGGATCTGCAAGCGGGCCCCGGCGATGATCAATGAGGCGCAGGAGTGCCTGGGCGGCGCGGGCTATGTGGAAGACAGCATTCTGCCGCGGCTGTATCGCGAGGCGCCGGTGAATTCGATCTGGGAAGGCTCCGGCAATGTGCAATGTCTGGATGTGCTGCGGGCACTGTCGAAGGAGCCGGGCGTGGTCGAGATGTTGTTTGCCGAACTGGATGATGGCAAGGGTGATGCCCGGTTGCAGGCCCATGTAGACAAGCTGAAGCAGCATTTCGCCGACAAGGACGATATCCAGTATCGCGCCCGGCAACTGACCGAGGATATCGCCGTGGCGCTGCAGGCGAGACTGTTGCTGCAGGCCGGCAACAATATGGTATCCGACGCCTTTATTGCCAGTCGGCTGGAAGGGCATGGCCGGGTGTATGGCACCCTGCCCCGTGGGGTGGATGTGCGGGGGCTGGTTGAGCGTAGTATGCCGCAGGGGGGCTGGTAGACTATCCGGCGTTGGTGCTTCCAGGTTGGGGGGCTGGGTCTACGGCAGGCGCGGAGTCACCGCGATGAGCAGCATTGTCATTGCGAGCCACGCAGTGGCGCGGCAATCCAGAACGAGTGCGCCGGCGATTCCGTGCCCGTGGATTGCTTCACCGCATCGCGGTTCGCAATGACGAAGAGGAACGGCTGATCTGCATCATTTCCCCATCCTCTTGTCCGTCATTGCGAGCCCGTAAGGGCGCGGCAATCTATTTGCTCGTCATTGCAAGTCCGAAGGGCGCGGCAATCTATTTGCTCGTCATTGCGAGTCCGAAGGGCGCGGCAATCCACAGCGGACTGGCCGTATGATGCTTCGCCTGTTTTCTGGACTGCTCGGGCAAAGCTCTTTAGCATGATCCCCCACTCATCAGCTCGATCGACCATGAAGCAACCTCCACGCAAAGCTGCCCCACCCCGCCGCCCGGCCAAACCCCGTCGCCAGGCTGCGTCACCGCCGGCAAATCCGATACTGATCGCGCTGAACAAGCCCTTCGATGTGCTGACCCAGTTCACCGATGGCCAGGGTCGCGCGACGCTGAAGGACTTTGTCGATGTACCGGGCATCTACCCTGCCGGCCGGCTGGACCGGGACAGCGAGGGGTTGTTGCTGTTGACCAACGATGGTCGGTTGCAGGCACGCATCACCGATCCGAAGCACAAGCTGGCCAAGACCTACTGGGTACAGGTGGAAGGTGAACCGAGCGAGCAGCAGCTCGAGCAGTTGCGCGCCGGGCCGCTATTGAATGACGGTCCTACCCGGCCCGCCGACGTGGAGCAGATTGCCGAGCCGTCGCTCTGGCCACGCGATCCGCCGGTCCGTTTCCGCAAGAGCATTCCTACCGCCTGGCTGGCGATCACCATCCGCGAAGGTCGCAATCGCCAGGTGCGGCGGATGACCGCTGCTGTCGGTCTGCCAACGCTGCGGCTGGTCAGGGTACGTATCGGGGAATGGAAATTGGGCGAGCTGCAGCCGGGGCAATGGCGGGAGGTCTGAACTAGCTACCTCGGGACTGGATATATCTGTCCAATATCCCGGCTACGCCAGGGCGCGGCGCAATGGCTGGGCTACGCTAGTCGTCGCGCAGGTGCGCGACAACCCGAGCCCCCGGTCCGCGTTCGGGCGCTACGCCTGCAGGTTCTCAGCCGCTGCACAGCCCCGTCGTCGCGCGGGTGCGCGACAACCCGGTGCGGTGGAGCGCCCCGAAGCATGGCATAAGTACTCAGCCTTCACTGCCCTGCGCCACCGCCTGCCGCTCCTGTTTCCTGCGTGACAGGACCCAGACGAAGAACACCGGCACGAACAGTACGCCCAGCGCGGTCGCGGTAAGCATGCCGCCGATCACCCCGGTGCCGATGGCGCGTTGGCTGGCCGCCCCGGCACCCGTGGCGATGGCCAGGGGCAAGACGCCGAGCATGAAGGCCAGCGAGGTCATGATGATCGGGCGGAAACGCAGTCGCGCCGCTTCCACCGCCGCTTCGGTCAGGGTTCGTCCTTCGGCGTACAGGTCCTTGGCGAATTCGACGATCAGGATGGCGTTCTTCGCCGCCAGGCCGATGATGGTGATCAGGCCGACCTTGAAGTACACGTCATTGGGCATACCCAGCACGGTCACCGCCAATACCGCGCCCAGTGCGCCGATCGGCACGATCAGGATCACCGATAGCGGAATTGCCCAGCTCTCGTACAACGCCACCAGCAACAGGAACACGACGATCAGCGCCAGCGCCAGCAGAATGGGCGCCTGGGCGCCGGCCAGCTTCTCCTGGAAGGACAACCCGGTCCATTCGTAACCCACCCCGCGGGGCAGTTCGCTGACGATGCGCTCGATCTCGGCCATGGCCGCACCGCTGCTGTAGCCCGGCGCCGCATCCCCGGAGATCTTGAACGCCGGGTAACCGTTGTAGCGGACGAACTGCACCGGACCATTTTCCCATTCCATCTCGACGAAGGCCGACAGCGGCACCTGCTCGCCCAACTGGTTGGGTACGTACAGGCGGGTGACGTCTTCCGGGGTCATGCGGTTGTCCACATCGGCCTGCACCACCACCTTCTGCATCCGGCCGAAGTTGGTGAACTCGTTGATCAGCGCCGAGCCGAAGGCGCTGGACAGGGTCGAGCTGATGGCGTCGAAACCGACGCCCAGGGTCTCGGCCTTCTGTCGGTCGATATGCAGGCGCAACTGGGGTGCATCCTCCAGGCCTTCCATCATGGCGTAGGCGATGACCGGAGAGCTGTTGGCTTTCTGCAGCAGCTCGTTGCGCGCCGCGAGCATGGCTTCACGCCCCAACCCGCCGCGGTCCTGCAGACGCAGGGCGAAGCCGCCGGAGGTGCCCAGGCCGTCGATCGAGGGTGGCTGTACGGCGAAGATGGTGCCATCGGCGATGCTCCCCAGGGTCTGGTTGGCGCGCTGGGTCTCGGCCTGCACCGATTCGTCCTTGCCGCGCTCGGACCAGTCGACCAGGGTCGGGAATGCCAGCGCCGCGTTCTGCCCCATGCCGGAGAAGCTGAAGCCCATCACCGAGACGACCCCGGCCACGCTGGGCCGCGACAGGAAGTGTTCTTCCATCGCCTCGACGGTCTTTTCCGTGCGCGGGGTGGTGGCACCCGGCGGCAGTTGCACGTCGACGATCATGTAGCCTTGGTCTTCGGCCGGGAGAAAGGCTTCGGGCAGGCGCAGGTAGGAGAAGGCCAGTGCCGCGACGATGGCCAGATACACCAGCATGAAGGCGCCCGAGCGCTTGACCAGGCCGCCAGTGGTGCGCTGATAGCCACGGGTCAGGCCCCCGAAACGGCGGTTGAACCAGCCAAAGAAGCCCTTCTTCTCGGCGTGCTGCCCCTTGGGCACCGGTTTGAGCAGGGTCACGCACAGCGCGGGGGTCATGCTCAGGGCCAGGAAGCCGGAGAACAGGATGGAGACCGCCAGCGACAGGGAGAACTGCTGGTAGATCACCCCCACCGAGCCACCCATGAATGCCAGCGGGAAGAATACCGCCGACAACACCATGGTAATACCGACGATGGCCCCGGTGATCTGCTTCATCGCCTTGCGGGTGGCCTCCTTGGGCGACAGGCCCTCCTCGGCCATGATCCGCTCGACGTTCTCCACCACCACGATGGCATCGTCCACCAGAATCCCGATCGCCAATACCATGCCGAACATGGTCATCATGTTGACCGAGAAGCCGATCACCGACATCACCGCAAAGGTACCCAGCAGACAGACCGGCACGACGATGGTCGGAATCAGCGTATAGCGGAAGTTCTGCAGGAACAGGAACATCACCAGGAACACCAGCACCACGGCCTCGGCCAGGGTCGCCACTACCTTCTTGATCGCCACGTCGACGAAGATCGAGGTGTCGTAGGGAACGGAATACTCCATGTCCTCGGGGAACAGCGCCGATAGCTCCTGCAGCCGCTGCTTGACCGCATTGGCGGTGGCGATCGCATTGGCATCGGAGGTCAGCTGTACCGCCGCCGCGGCCGCCGGCTGGCCATTGAGGCGGGAACTGAAGCGGTATTCCTCGCGGCCCATCTCCACCCGGGCCACATCTCCCAGGCGTACCGTGGAGCCGTCGGGGTTGGCGCGCAGCACTATGTCGCTGAACTCCTCGGCGGTTTCGAGCGTACCCTGCACTATCAGGGTCGCGGTCAGCTCCTGTTCGCTGGTGCCGGGCTGTTCGCCGAAGCTCCCCGCCGGCACCTGGACGTTCTGCGCGGCGATAGCCCGGTTCACGTCGTCGACGGAAAGGCCGTAGCCGACCAGCCGCGACGGATCGACCCAGACCCGCATTGCCCGCTCGGAGGAGAACATCTGCACCCGGCCGACGCCAGGCAGACGGCGGATCTCGTTGTTGATGTTGCGCGCGGCGTAGTCGGCCAGCCCGACCGGATCCTTGTCACCGTTCTTGTAGCTGAGGGCGTAGATCATCAGGAAGTTGCTGCTGGCCTGCTCCACCTGCAGCCCCTGCTGCAATACCGGCTGCGGCAGGCGTGCCTCGGCGCGCTTGAGGCGGTTCTGCACATCGACCTGGGCCATGTCCGGATCGGTGCCCGGGGCGAAGGTAACGTTGATCTCGGCCATGCCATTGGAGCTGCTGGACGACTCGTAGTAGAGCAGCCCCTTGGCACCGTTGAGCTCCTCCTCGATGAGACTGGTGACCGTCTCGTTGAGAATGGTCGCCGAGGCGCCGGGATAGGTGGCATAGATCATGATCTGTGGCGGTGCCACGTTGGGGTACTGGGCTACCGGCAGCGAAGGTATCGCCAGCAGGCCGGCCAGACAGATGAAGATCGCCACCACGAAGGCGAAGTTGGGGCGATTGATGAAAAACTGCGGCATGCTCTTTCCTCTGCATTGGGCAATCGGTCGGGATCAAAGGCCGGGCTCGTCGATATGAGCCCGGCGGCTGGCTCACTCGTCCGTATCGCCCTCCGACTGCTTGGCTGTCACCGGCTCCACCGTGCTGCCGGGCTGAAACTTGGCCACGGCATCGACGATCACCCGCTCGCCCTGCTCCAGACCGGACACCACCTGCCAGTCACTGCCTCGCATGGCGCCCAGTTCCACCTGGCGTTCCTGCACCTGATTCTCCCCGTCGACCACCAGCACCCGGGGAATGCTGTCGGTGCCGCGCTGCACGGCGCGCTGGGGAATGAACACGGCCGACGGCTCGACGCCCAGCTCGGTCTGTACCCGCACATACATGCCAGGCAGCAGCACCGCATCGGGATTGGGCAACTCCGCGCGCAGGGTCACCTGACCGGTGCTGCGGTCCACCGAGATATCGGAGAACAGCAACCGTCCCTCCTGGCTGAAGCCATCGCGCCCCAGGGTAATGCGCACCCGGGCGGCACCGTCCTCCTGCAGTTCGATACGCCCATCGGCAGCGGCGGCGCGCAGGCGCAACAATTCATCCACCGACTGGGTGAAGTCCGCGTAGATCGGGTCCAGTTGCTGTATCCGCGCCATGGGCGTGGCCTCGCCCTGGCCGACCAGCGCCCCTTCGGTAACCAGTGCCCGGCCGATGCGCCCGTCGATCGGTGCCTTCACCGTGGCGTAATCCAGGTTCAGGCGGGCGGTCTGCAGTGCCGCCTCGGCGGAAAGCTTCTCCGCCTGGGCGCTCTTCTGTGAGGCGATGGCGTTGTCATAGTCCTGCTGGCTGATGGCCCGGGCTTCGACCAGCGGCTCATAGCGCCGTACCAGGCTGTCCGCCTGATACACATTGGCCTCGGCCCGGGCCAGCGCACCACGCGCCTGCGCCAAGGCAGCTTCCAGCGGGGCCGGATCGATCCGGAACAGCACATCCCCCGCCTGCACGTTGGCCCCCTCCTCGAACAGGCGTTCCAGCACGATACCGGGAACCCGCGCCCGCACTTCGGCGGTTCGCGCCGGTTCGATACGGCCCGGCAAGTCGCCGGTCAGCATGTGCGCGGCGGGCTCGATGATCTGCACCCGGGCCTGGGGCGGCGGCTGATCCTGCTCGGCATCGCTCTGCTGCTGGCACCCGGCGAGCACCAGCATGGTCAGCAAAACGAGAGTAGTGGATATGGAAAGATGCCATGAACTGCGCATTGTGCATTTCCTTGGGTCAAAGAGTACGAAGTACTGCAAACGGAGGTGGACAGAATTTGGAGAACGCGATGCTACTCCTCTGAGTCATATGAATCAAATTTGATTCATATGACTGTTTGTGTAGTTATGTGTAAACTCGCGGCCATTGACACGAGTCCGTTATTAGTGACAGCTCGTCCACCATTCCGTTACCAATCAGATGACACCCAATACCGAAGAATCCCTGTTACGCCCCCTCGCCCTGGCCCTGAGCGAGAATCCCGGTGCCACCCTGCAGGAGCTGGCCAAGGCAGCCGGCGTAAGCCGAGCCACCCTGTACCGCTTCGCCGCCACCCGTGAACAGTTGCTGGATACGGTGAAGCAGCATGTACTGCAGGTCATGGCGCAGATTCTCGACACCGCCGGGCTGGAAACCCGCCCGCCGCTGGAGGCGCTGCGCCAGTTGACCGCCAATTACATCGCGGAAAAGGAATTCTGCGCTTTCATGATGACCCAGTTCGACCCCTACATTAAGGTCCACTCCAAGACGCCGATTCCGGATGAATGCACCGTGCACGAGCAGCGCCTGGATCATTTCTTCCAGCAGGGCCAGGCCGCCGGCGTCTTCCGCCCCAATGTGCCCTGCCGCTGGCTCACCGACCTGTACTTCGGTTTCATCTATACCCTGTGCGAGTCGGAACACCGCGGCCGGATTGCCCGGGCGGACATGCAGATGCTGTTCGAGGACATGTTCCTGAATGGGGCGCTGGCGCGTACTGACTGATCCTGCAGTGCAAAGCTGACAGGGTCTGTGTCAGCGCGGGTGGGGGAAGGAGGCTTGCGGAACCGTCTGCGGCCAGGGATGGCCGTAGGCGAGCGCCATGGATGGCGGGGTGCGAGTTCCGCAAGCCTCCTTCCCCCACCCGCGCCCTCCTCCCCCACAGCTTCCGCCGACGGTTCTTGATATACTCCCTGGTTCTTGCAAAACAGCTTGTTTATGCCATGAAAAGGGCGCGCCGGAATCGCGCCGCCATACCGATAACCTGCCCGCTGATGGTAAGCTTGCCCCATGACTACACCTACTCCCTTTCGCCCTGTTGTCCTCTGTCTGTCCGGCCATGATCCCAGTGGTGGCGCCGGCCTGCAGGCCGATATCGAAGCCCTGATTGCCCAGGGTTGCCATGCCGCGCCGGCGGTCACCGCACTGACCGTGCAGAATACCGTTGATGTCATCGACTTCCGCGTGCTGGATCGCGAATGGGTGCTGGCCCAGGCCAACGCCGTGCTCCATGACATGCCGGTGTCAGCCGTCAAGCTCGGCATGCTCGGCAATCTGGAGATGGTCGACACCGTGGTCGAGATCATGCTCGCCCATCCCGAGCTGCCCCTGGTCTGCGACCCGGTGTTGCGCGCCGGTGGTGGCGGCTCGCTGGGCAAGGATGAAGTCGGTTATGCCATGCGCGAAAAGCTGCTGCCGCTGGCCCGGATCGTCACCCCCAACCTGCCGGAAGCCCGCATCCTCGCCGAGCTGCCCGACGGCACCGCCGACCAGTGCGCGGACAAACTGCTGCAGCGCTGCCAGAACCTGCTGATCACCGGCGGCCATGGCGATGAGCAGGACATCCATAACCGGCTTTATTGCCAGGACGGCAGCCGGCACACTTTCACCTGTGCGCGCCTGCCCGGCAGCTACCACGGCTCCGGCTGCACCCTGGCCAGCACCCTGGCCGGTCGTCTGGCCCTGGGCGAGGATCTGGTCAGCGCGGTGAAAACCGCCCTGGACTATACCTGGCGCACCCTGCGTGATGCCGAACAGCCCGGCCAGGGCCAGTATGTACCGCGGCGCCTGCCGCTGGATTTCTGCCAATGACCCTGCACGGCCTGTACGCCATCACCGACAGCCAGTTGCTGGCGGACGACCGCCTGCTACCCTGGGTCGAGGCCGCACTGGCCGGAGGTACCCGCCTGCTGCAGTACCGCGACAAGAGCGGAGATGCCACGCGCCGGCGGGATGAAGCCGGCCGGCTCAAGGCCCTGTGCGAGCAGTATGGTGCCGATCTGCTGATCAACGACGACCTGCCCCTGGCCAGCGCGCTGAATGTCGGCGTGCACCTGGGGCGCGACGATGGCTGCCTGCGCGAAGCCCGCCAGCAGTTGGGCGCGCAGGCGATCATCGGTGCCACCTGCCACGCCAGCCTGGACCATGCTGAACAGGCCATCGCCGACGGCGCCAGCTATATCGCCTTCGGCCGTTTCTTTCAATCGGTCACCAAGCCCGGCGCACCGGCAGCCACGCCGGCGCTGCTGCAGCAGGCGCGCGCCCGCTTCGATACACCGATCGTCGCCATTGGCGGCATCACCCTGGACAATGCATCGCCGCTGCTGGCCGCCGGAGCCGACCTGCTGGCGGTGATCCATGGCCTGTTCGGCGCCGATTCGGCCGCCGAGGTACAGCGCCGCGCCCAGGCTTTCAATGAACTGTTTGAGAACTGAGAGACCACACCATGTCCCGTTCGGAAACCCTTTTTGCCAGTGCCCAGAAACACATCCCCGGTGGCGTCAACTCCCCGGTACGCGCGTTCCGCAGCGTCGGGGGCACACCGCTGTTCATCAAGCACGCCGAAGGCGCCTATATCATCGATGAAGACGACAAGCGCTATGTGGACTATGTCGGTTCCTGGGGCCCGATGATCCTCGGCCACAGCCATCCTGATGTGCTGGACTCGGTACGCCGCCAGTTGGAACATGGCCTGTCCTATGGCGCACCGACCGCCATGGAAACCGAGATGGCCGAACTGGTCTGCTCCATGGTGCCGTCGATGGACATGGTGCGCATGGTCAGCTCCGGCACCGAGGCGACCATGAGCGCCATTCGCCTGGCCCGCGGTTACACCGGTCGCGACACCATCATCAAGTTCGAGGGTTGCTACCACGGCCACTCCGACAGCCTGCTGGTCAAGGCCGGCTCCGGCGCCCTGACCTTCGGCGTACCCAGCTCGCCCGGGGTACCGGCCGCCTTCGCCCAGCACACCCTGACCCTGCCCTACAATGACATCGAAGCCGTGCGCCAGACCCTCAGCACCGCCGGCAAGGATATCGCCTGCATCATCGTCGAACCGGTGGCGGGCAACATGAACTGCGTGCCGCCGGTACCGGGTTTCCTCGAAGGCCTGCGCGAGGTGTGTGACGAGCATGGTGTGGTACTGATCTTCGACGAAGTGATGACCGGCTTCCGCGTTGCCCTCGGCGGTGCCCAGGCCCACTACGGCGTGACTCCCGACCTGTCCACCTTCGGCAAGATCGTCGGCGGTGGCATGCCGGTCGGCGCCTTCGGCGGCAAGCGCGAGATCATGGAGTGCATCTCGCCGCTGGGCCCGGTGTACCAGGCCGGCACCCTGTCGGGTAACCCGCTGGCCATGGCCGCCGGGTTGACCACCCTGAAACTGATCAGCCGCCCGGGCTTCCACGACGAACTGAACACTTACACCAGCCGTATGCTGCAGGGCCTGCAGGATCGTGCCGATGCCGCCAGCGTACCCTTCGTCACCACCCAGGCCGGCGGCATGTTCGGCCTGTACTTCAGCGGCGCCGACAGCATCCAGACCTTCGAGGACGTGATGGCCAGCGATGCCGAACGCTTCAAGGCATTCTTCCACCAGATGCTCGACCAGGGCGTGTACTTCGCCCCCAGCGCCTATGAAGCCGGCTTCACCTCCATCGCCCACGGCGAGACCGAGCTGCAGCTGACGCTGGACGCCGCCGAGCGGGCCTTCGCGGCACTATGATCAAGGCGCGCTCATCGCTGCCGCCAGCGGTGCGGCCAGCCACCCCGGTGGTTGGCCTGCACGCCGATCCGGCGCACAATGGCGCCATGCATGTACCCAGTCAGCGAGCCAGCCGACCATGACCAATGCTCTTCGCTGTGTCTTCATCCTATGCACCCTGGCCGGGGCAGGCAGCGTACCCACCGCCCTCGCCCAGTCCCAGGCACCTCTGGTGATCAGCACCGAGGAGCGCTGCGCCTTCAACCGCGTCGACGACGACAGCCTGACCCTGGCGCTGGAGAACTGCATCGAACTGGCCGAGGCCGAGGACATGCAGGCGCAGTTCGAGATGGGCGAGCTGTATTATCACGGTGAGCGGGCCGAGCGGGATCTGGCGGCCGCGCTGAAGTGGTATGAACGCGCCTCGATCCAGGGGCATCCGGATGCCCAGTACCGTCTCGGGCTGATGCACATGAATGGCGAGGGCGTGGAGCGCAACCTGCCGCAGGCCTACATCATGCTGAAGATGGCAGCGGTCAATGGGCAAGACGCGGCAATGGACGCCAGCGACCTGCTGGCAGAGGAAATGAGTCACGAAGAAATCGGCACCGCCACCCAGGTGCTGGGCACGCTGTTCCGCAATTATCTGCGGCATATTCGGGAGGAGCAACTGCGGCAGTTTCAGCCGGAAAACCCTCCCCCCTCTCCCCCAACCCCTCTCCCGCAAGGGGAGAGGGGAGTAGGCTCTGCTCGCTGAAACTATTCTGCAGAACACTGGAGTCGTTGGTGCCCTGCTTTCAAAGAGAGCGAAGTCAATCCATGTTTACTGTGCCAGCTCCCCTCTCCCCTTGCGGGGCGAAAGCGGAAAAAGCGAAGCACTGCTTCGCCCGCTTGAGCGCCCTGAGCTCTGCGAAGGGCCGGGGCGCGGAGCGGGGGGAGGG